>CH672415.1:2716797-2772187 GCA_000153145.1 marine actinobacterium PHSC20C1 | reverse complement strand
CTCGCACGCGCCTTACCTCATCCGCCCCACTCCGGCGATGCTGGCGCGCGCCGAGCTTTAGCTGACGCGCGCCACCAACGCCAGAGTGGCGCCCTAGACGTTAGGCGCGTGCGAGCCACGCTTCGACGGCATCCGCAGTACGTGGGATGTTGACCGACATGTTTTCAGCACCATCTTCGGTAACGACAATGTCGTCTTCGATTCGCACACCGATGCCACGGTATTCCTCGGGCACGGTGAGGTCATCTGGCTGGAAGTAGAGGCCTGGTTCGATCGTGAAGACCATACCGGGCTCAAGTACGCCGTCGAGGTACATCTCGCGACGTGCCGCAGCACAGTCGTGGACGTCGATCCCGAGGTGGTGGGACGTTCCGTGCACCATGTAGCGGCGGTGGAACTGGTTGTCTGGCTTGAGGGACTCCTCGGCAGAGACAGGCAACAGGCCCCACTCGGCGGTCTTCTCCGCGATCACGCGCATTGCCTCGGCGTGCACGTCGCGGAACTTGATTCCGGGGCGCACGATCGCAAATGCGGCGTCTGCAGCTTCCAGCACGGCGTTGTAGACGCGACGCTGTACTTCGCTGAAAGTTCCACTGATCGGAAGCGTGCGAGTGATGTCAGCCGTGTAGTAGCTGTCGAGTTCGATGCCGGCATCAATCAGGATCAGGTCGCCAGGTTTCACCGGGCCGTCATTGCGGGTCCAGTGCAATACACATGCATGCGGTCCAGAAGCGGAGATCGTGTCGTAACCGACAGTGTTTCCTTCAGCACGAGCGCGACGGTTGAACGTGCCCTCAACAAGACGCTCACCTCGAGCGTGCTCAACGATGTTCGGCAGGTCGGCAATGACATCATTGAAACCCTGCTGCGTTGCGTCTACAGCCGCACGCATCTCGGCAACCTCATAGGCATCCTTAACAAGACGCAACTCGCTCAAATCACGGCTCAGCTCGTCGTCACCATCGTGTTCGAGAGCCTCAGAGTCAGCGGTCAAGAGGCGGCGGCCATCGACCTGATCAGTCACGTCGCGGTCAGCATCGCGAACGATCAGAGTGCTCGCATCGACGAGATCAAGCACGGCTTCGAACTCTGCAAGCGGCAGAGTCGCGAGGCCGAGATCGGTTGCCACATTGTCGAGGGACGGACGCGGTCCGGTCCAAAATTCACCAACATCCGGGTTGGCGTAGAACTCATTGGTGTCACGGCCAGCAGCTGGACGGAAGTAGAGCGTGGCCACGTGACCTGAGATTGTCGGCTCCATGACGAGCACACTGCCAGGAACAACATCAGAACCCCACCCTGTGAGGTGAGCGAACGTGGAATGAGCGCGGAACGGGTAGTCAGTATCGTTCGAACGAACTTTGGAAGCACCGGCAGGAACAATGAGGCGCTTACCGGCGTGAAGCTGCGAAATGCGCTCACGACGGTCTGCCGCAAAAGCAGACTGCTCGCGAGGAACTACCTCAGCGTCGACACGTTCAGCCCATCCAGAAGAGATGTAATCGCTGAAGCCCGAAGACTGCGGAGTCGTAGAACGGTTAGAGGTTGCACGGGGGCTCGGAGCCGGAGAATCTGCCATACCTCTAGTGTCCCTCGGGAGCGACGAAAACGCACTATTGAGTAGGTGAGAGAGTGGCCAGAATGGGGCGGTGATCGCTGCCGAAACCATCGTGTGACTCAATAACCCGCATTCCAGTAACGGTCCACTCGCTCGACGCCATCACGTGGTCAATGGGGGCACCAAGAAGCGATGGCAATTGTGTAGGCCACGTACCGACAGCGGCATTATCCGAAACGGATGCGGCATCCCGGCAACTCCCCAACGCGTACTCACTCCCATCAGTCAATGAGGCATAGTGGTCGATCGTTGAATTGAAGTCGCCAGCCATGATCACATTTGTCGACCGGCACTGTTCGGCAAGCCATTCGAGGTCGCTACGCCAGTTAGACATCTCGCCAGTGATCGGCGCAACGGCGTGCACTGCGACAATCGTGGGGCCAACGCCGTCCTGAGGAGTCGCCACGAGACTTGGAAGCGTCGAAGTGGTGCGAGTCGACGTATCGACGTCATACTCGCCAAGATCGACGCTGATGAGCACCGTTGTCGAGCGAGATTTAGAGATTTCGTCGTACGCGAGCGTGTGCACCCACATCGGTCTGCCCGCCGCTGACAGCAATTGGGCAACCTCGAAACCGAACTCGCGGGTAGTTTCGGGCAGAGTCACGACATCCGCTTCATTGACAAGCGCCAAATCGGCGACCGCGGTTGCCCCAGGGGCTTCGCCAAGTGTGTTCCACGAGAGCACAGTGACATCGCTATCTGCCTTGGTCTCGAAGCCAGGACTACCGAAACCCCGAGTCGCGAGCACCGCCACCGTGAGAGCGCTAAAGACAAGCGCAACGACGGCTAACGATGCAGTGAAGCGGTGCATCCGTACCGAAAGTAGAGAAATCAGCGTCAGGCCCAACACGGCGACAAGAGCGACGGCCGCAGCGAGACCGCGCAGCGAAACCACTTGAGCGACACCTGCAGTCTGCTCAAGCGAAAACAACTGAGGCCACGCAGCAATGACGAGGGCGACGGCGATGGCGACGATAAAGGTCGCGGATAGGATGCGTTGAAACATAGCGACCTGAGCATAGAGCAATAGGCTTGCACAATGCCCAACACACCGATTGACCTGCACACTCATAGTGCGGTCTCTGACGGCACCGAAACGCCAACGCAGTTGATTCGGTCCGCAGCACGAGCTGGACTCGGAACTGTGGCCATCACTGACCACGACTCGACGGCGGGGTGGCAAGAAGCTATCGCTGCAGCATCCGTCTCGGGGATCAATGTGATTCCGGGCATGGAATTGAGCACAAACTACGGACCGGCAAGCGTGCACGTATTGGCGTACCTCTTCGATCCGCTCAATCGCACGATCGTCACCGAGACTGCGCGAATTCGAGATGGGCGACTTCGTCGGGCCGAGCGCATCGTTGAGAAGATATCCCAGGACTACGACCTGACCTGGGATGACGTACTTGCTGAGTCCTCAGACGGCACGACCCTCGGACGTCCCCACATCGCTGACGCGCTTGTACGCAAAGGGCACGTCGTCAATCGCAGTGCAGCGTTCGAGAGCATCCTGCACTGGCAAGGTGGCTACTACGAAAAGTATTACGCGCCAAGCCCGCTCGAGGGAGTGAAGATGATCGTCGCCGCCGGCGGAGTGCCTGTGCTCGCGCATCCGGCAGCTCACGGAAAATACCGGCAATTGACCGGATCCGTGATCAAGTCGCTCGCCGATGAGGGACTATTTGGGCTCGAAGTAAACCATCGCGACAACTCTCCAGAGGGCAGAGAATTTCTGCTCGAGTTGTGCGCAAAATATGGTCTCGAAGCCACAGGCGCGAGCGACTATCACGGAGTCGGAAAACCCAACCAGCTCGCCGAGAACACGACCGAGCCAGAAGTGCTCGACAAGATCATTGCACGGGCGACGGGTTCGAAACCGTTCTTCGCCGCAGCCTAAACCCCACAAATTCCCCCCGCCGAGTAGGAGAACCCATGGCAACGAACGCTGAACAGTGGAATGCCCTCACGCCAGAACTTTTGCGCAGTCGCGGTAGCAACAAATGGACCGCACCAGAAGGCGACCTATTGTGCGCTGGCGTTGCCGAGATGGACTTTGGCACCGCACCAGCCGTACTGGCTGAGTGGGCGGCGATCGCTGAGCGACTCGAATTTGGGTACCCGAATGAGTCCGTAGCGCTCGAAATGAACGAGGCAACAGCGAAATGGCACAAGGAACAGTACGGCTGGAACGTGGATGCCGCAGATGTTCACCCGCTCGCTGACGTTATCAAAGGGCTAGAGCTTGCCATCCTCGAGTTCAGTAAGCCTGGTGCGCCGGTGATCGTGCCGACGCCCGCGTACATGCCATTCCTCATGCTGCCGAAAATGTTCGGCCGAGAGCTCATTGAGTCGCCCATGCTGCGCGGCGAAGACGGCAGTTTCTCAATCGACCTCGATGACGTCGCTCGCCACTTCGCTGCGGGCGCGAACCTTTTTGTTCTCGCCAACCCCGGCAACCCCACCGGCAAGGTTTTTGCGGCTGATGAATTGTCGGCGCTCGCCGATGTCGCTGACGCTCACGGGGCCCGAGTCTTCAGCGACGAAATTCATTCGCCGCTCACCCTGTTCGGCACGAAGCACGTGCCGTTGGCCAGCGTCTCGGATGCCGGTGCACGCGTTGCGATTACCGCGACGAGCACCTCAAAGGCGTTCAATCTCCCCGGCCTCAAGTGCGCACAAATCATCTTGAGCAACGACGCCGACCGTACTCTCTGGGAAACAATCGGTTGGATGGCATCCCACGGTGCCAGCACTCCTGGCATGCGGCTCAACACGGCCGCCTACCGCGGTGGAGAGCCTTGGTTGGGTGAAGTTCGTGAATACATTGAAGGCAACATCGAGTACGCGCGGGCGGCGCTCGCCGAACTCCTGCCTGAGGCACGCATGGCTCCGATGCAGGGCACATACCTGGCGTGGCTCGACTTGCGTGCGTATTCGGATGAGCCAGAACTTGCCCAAATGCTGGCCGAGAAGGCGGGCATCCGAGTCAATGGCGGTGTCGGTTATGGTGCTGTCGGTGCTGGCCACATCCGCATGAACCTGGCTACGTCGCGTCCCATCCTGGAGCGCATCATCAGGAAGCTTGCTGCGGCGCTGACGGCCTAGCGGCTCTAGCCTGCTTCGCCCCAGTCGGGGAGAGGCAGGCGCTGTTCGAGAGAGTCGAGGATGAGATCGAGACCGATCTCGAATTCGTTCGCATAGCTGTAGCCGGGTAGCAGTGCATGGCCGACGGCCATTTCGGTGAGATGGGGAAACTCGCCCACGGGCATTTCGGTGACGATTTCCTCGGCAACCTCGGTGAGCTCTTCTGAAGTTTCGAACGGCAGGCTGAGCTCTTGAAGAACAAAGCCATAAATGTAGCTGTCGAGTGCTGAGAAAGCGTGGGCGGCACCGGCGATCGAGAACCCTCCAGAGCGGAGCACGCCAATGACGGCGTCGTGGTGGCGCAGAGTTGCGAGCCCGGGGTCTCGGCGGGAATCCATGAGGCCAATGGCCCAGCGGTGGCGCACGAGCGCGCTGCGGGTGGAGATCGCGCGCTTGTGCATGGCGCGTCGCCAATCGAGTGCTGTGGTGGGTAGCTCGATCTCGGCGAACACGAGGTCGACAAGGCCCGTGAGAATCGCCTCCTTGTTGGGCACGTGGTAGTAGATCGACATGGCTTCCACCCCGATGCGATCGGCGAGTTTGCGCATCGTGAGAGCGGCCGAGCCTTCCGCATCAGCGAGTTCGAGGGCGGCGGCGAGGACTGCCTCGCGAGTGATCGGCGCGCGCTTTTTTGGAGGTCGGGCTCGATCAGTCTGTGCCACTCGCCTGCTCCTCTGGGTCGGGGTATTGACTATCTTACTGCGTAAGGTTATCTTACACCGTAAGGTTCATTCGAGAGGAAGTCATGACCAACCCCGCAAACATTCGCCCCGCCCACGAGACACCACGTCAGCGCGTGTGCATCGTCGGCATCTCCGGCAAGCTCGGCCAGTACTTGGCCGCCCATGCTCTCGAGCATGGTTACGAGGTGGTTGGTGTCTGCCGCCCGAAGAGCGTGGCGAAACTCGACCACTTCGGCGATCGCATCACGGTGATCCCGGGAGAGACTTCCGACCGCAGCGTGATCGAGCGTGCCGTCGAGGGCTGCACCGCAGTATTGACAGTTCTCGCGCCCTGGGGAGTGCGGGATTATTCTTCACGCACCGCGCAAGCCGTCATAGAGTTCGCACCGGCCGGGGCGCGGCTGATCTTCTCGTGTGGGTGGCACGTGCGGGCGAGTGCTGCCGATGTTTACTCGCGACGCTTCCTCGCGACGGTGGCCATCGCATCCTGGCTCGCGAGGGCCGCGCGCGCAGTCGACATCGCCGACCAGTCTCGTGCAGCCGAACGCATCTTCGCGAGTGACACCCGTTGGACGCTCGTGCGGGGGAGCGATCTCGAAGAGGGTGAGAGTGAAGGGCTTCCGGTCTGGAGTTCCGCTGTCGGCTCACCGATCTTGGAGAGTAACCTCACTCGCCGCACCGATTTCGCCCTCTTCATGGTGGAGGCAATCACCAATGATGCTCTCATTCGGCAAGCGCCAGCGATCGTCGGATGCCGCAGCGAGTCCGCTCTGGCACACGCATCGTCCGCGCGGCGTCCTTAACACTGGATGTTCCACGCCGTCTCACACTGTACAGACCACGGGCTGAGGTGGGCGAGCAGAGCGACGCATATGCGGAGGTATCAGGAAGTGACATCAGTCGCGCCACAACCGCGGGAAGCTCTCGCTTCAGAACGGTGAGTCTTGCGCGCGCGTCAAGAGCTTCGTGAAGTCTGCGTAAGCCAACGGCTGCTGACCGAGTCAGCGACCGCTCTCCGACGCGTAGCCGACTCGCTACGACAATAGGTGTTGCCATCGGCGATGACCCGGCAATCCTCAATTGCGCTCCGGAGCAGTTCCCGCATTCGCTGGTCTGCTCGAGGCGTGCAGCCATCCGCGATGCCAAGCACAGCCGTGCGGATGATGGAGCCGGTCATGCGCGTAACGGCGGGACCGTGCCCCTCGACGCGGTACTGAGCGCTGAACTTCTTCGCCCACTGTTCGGCTGCTGGCGCTTGCGCGAAAGCGGAAGCAACATCGCTGGCCAGCGTAGCCCCGACGAAGGGTTCGAGCTCGGCCAACCGAGCCTGCGTTGAGATGATTCCAACGGCCAGTGCCCGTTGACGCCCCTCGCTGGCGACAGGTAGCGCCATTATTGCAGCGCGTAGCGCGATGCGGAGTTCTACACGAGGGTCCGCACTGGTCACGCCGATCACCGAAGGGATGAGTTCAACCAGTTCCGACCGGCCTCGGTCAGAGGTGCAGTCGTTGACCATTCGCGCTAAAAGGGCGAGCGCTGGGTGAGTGCAAGGGGGATGGTCGCTCCACTTTTCTCCGGCAAGGTACGAGGCGAACTCCATGAAACATCCACCCCGGCGTGGGTTTCGATGACGCCCTGCGGAGAGAACGGGAATGAAGTCTGGTGAAGCGCTCTTCTGGTGCACCGGCATTGTTCTCCTCCTTAGCTACCGTGCGCTGAGGAACACTTTTCTATTGTGCGCCTGATATTCCGATAAAACCAGTGCCCCAATTTGCCGCGGCAAAACACGGCGAGATGTGTAAAATCAGCGAATGGTTGAGTTCAATGAAACCTCATCCGCCACGACCCCCGCGCGAGGTCAGGTTCCCGGAGGTATGAGCACGTTCCTGCAAATTCTTGTCAATACTGCAGTGGCGAATGTGACGACGAGCTACCTGTGGTTCGCGCTAACGTTCTGGGTCTACCTCGAGACTAGGTCAGTGCTTGCGACCGGCATTATTGGCGGCGCCTATATGCTTCTGGTCGCCATTTTCTCGATGGTGTTTGGCACCATTGTTGACCGGCACCGCAAACACGTCGTCATGCTTTTCGCGGGAATGGTCACGCTCGTCGCATTCGGCATCGCGGGATTGCTCTACGCGATGTTCCCTGAGTCTGTCTTGCTCGACCTCGGCGGGCCCATGTATTGGATCTTCGCGGGAATCATACTGTTCGGCGCGGTCATTGAGAATATGCGAAACATCGCGCTGTCAACGACAGTGACGCTGCTGGTACCTCAGGAGCGGCACGCAAATGCAAACGGCATGGTCGGCACAGTCCAAGGCCTCTCCTTTTTGGTCACGAGTGTGTTCAGCGGACTCTCGATCGGACTGCTCGGGATGGGCTGGACCTTGGTGATTTCGATCGTCCTGTCGGCCGCCGCTCTCGTGCACCTGACGATGTTGCGCATCCCGGAAGACAAACCAGAGCCGGAACTCGGCGGAGCGTCGCCCCTCGTTGACCTACGAGGAAGTATTCGTGCTGTTCGGGCCGCGACAGGGCTATTCGCGCTCATCATTTTCTCGACGTTCAACAACCTGATCGGCGGCGTCTACTTAGCACTGATGGATCCCTACGGCCTCGAACTCTTTCCGGTTGAACTCTGGGGAATCGTGCTCGGTGTTTCATCGAGCGGATTCATTATCGGTGGGCTTCTGGTGGCGAAATTCGGCCTTGGCCGCAATCCGATTCGAACGATGCTGTTTCTCGTTGGGCTGATGGGAATCCTTGGTGCAATGTTCACGATTCGCGACTGGTGGTGGCTTTATGCTGGCGGAATCCTCCTCTACATGACGCTTGTGCCAGCAGTCGAAGCCGCTGAGCAGACCGTCATTCAAAAGATCGTGCCGTTTCGAACGCAGGGCCGCGTGTTCGGATTCGCCCAAGCATTCGAAGCCGCAGCCGCCCCGATCACTGCTTTCGCAATCGCACCAATCGCCCAATTTCTCATCATCCCGTTTATGGATTCGCGGGCCGGGAAAGACACCTTCGGCTGGTTGCTCGGCGAAGGAGCGGCCCGAGGAATTGCGCTGGTCTTCCTCGTGGCGGGTTTGGCAATGGTCGTAGTGGCCATTGGGGCGTTCTCCACAAAGTCGTATCGACTCCTTTCGAAGCAGTACATCGGCAATGCGGTGTCAGCGCCAGCCGTCGAGCCCGCCGAGCGCAGCTGAGGGCGGCTGAGGGCGGCCCTCACACGCAGAAAGCCCCACACAGGGTGGGGCTTTCTTGAGAAGTTGATCTAGCGCGAGTTACGAAGTGGGAGGCGCAGTAGGTGCGCCTTCGTTTCCGCCGCGACGACGGCGAGTGCGCTTGCGACGTGCAGGAGCGCCACCATCGTGCGTTCCGCCACCCTCGGGGCGAACATTCTCATCGGAAGCGCGAGCGCTCGTGACAGAAGCTGAATCGCTGCTTGAACCCGAATCAGATCCAGTTGAGCGCGAGCGATTGCGCGGCGGTCGCGATGAAGAGTCGCCTGAGCGTTGCGAGTCACGGCCGCGGCCACCACCTGAACCACCACGAGCACCAGCGCTAGCCGGAGCTGCCGCGCGCACAGCAGGGGCGTGGGAACCGGGAAGGCGGCCCTTCGTTCCCTCGGGAATATCGAGCTCCGAGTAGAGGTGGGGGCTTGACGAGTAAGTTTCGGTTGGCTCGGGGATACCCATGTCGAGAGCCTTGTTGATGTGCGTCCACTTGAGCATGTCCGCCCAGTCGACGAACGTTACGGCAACACCCGTCTTTCCTGCACGACCGGTACGGCCAGCGCGGTGCAGGTACGTGTCATGGTCGTCGGGAATGGTGTGGTTGATCACGTGCGTAACGTCGTTGACGTCGATACCGCGAGCCGCAACATCCGTCGCGATCAGAATGTCCTTCTTGCCAGCCTTGAATGCTGCCATGGCGCGTTCGCGCTGCTCTTGATTGAGGTCACCGTGCACAGCCGCGGCGTTGAAGCCACGGTCGTTGAGCTCTTCGACCAACTTGGCGGCGGCACGCTTGGTTCGCGTGAAGACAACTGTCTTGCCGCGACCCTCTGACTGCAGGATGCGCGCAATGACCTCGTCTTTGTCGAGGTTATGGGCGCGGTACACAACGTGCTTGATGTTTTTCTGCGTCAAGCCCTCATCGGGGTCAGTGGCGCGGATGTGAATCGGCTTGTTCATGAAGCGACGAGCGAGGGCAACAATCGGGCCCGGCATCGTTGCGGAGAACAGCATCGTGTGGCGAGTAGGCGGAGTCTGCGCAAACAGCTTCTCGATGTCGGCAAGGAAGCCGAGGTCGAGCATCTTGTCTGCCTCATCCAAGACCATGACCTTGATGTCTTTCAGCGACAGCATGCGCTGGCTTGCGAGGTCCAGCAAACGGCCGGGCGTGCCAACGATGACTTGAGCGCCATCCTTGATCTGCTCAACCTGACCCTCGTATGCCTTGCCACCATAGATCGCGGCGATCTTGGTGGAACGGTTCGATGCCGCAAGCACGAGGTCTTCGGCAACCTGAACGCACAGTTCGCGGGTAGGAACAACGATGAGCGCCTTAACGCCAGGCTCAGGGTTGATGCCGAGCGACTGGAGCACAGGGAGCCCAAAACCGAGAGTCTTACCGGTACCAGTCTTGGCCTGACCGATGATGTCCTGGCCAGCCAAGCCCATCGGGATAGTTTGAGTTTGAATCGGGAACGGTTCGAGGATGCCCTTGGTTGCAAGAGCATCGACCATGTCCTGATCGATGTTGAGTTCTGAGAAAGTCACGTATGAAGCCCGTCTAGGTGCGATGCGCCCTCTTTGACCTGGGGCGCCGGACCCCCTCCAGATTCGGGGGGATGCCCGAAGTTTAGCGGATCGGACTGGGCTGAAGCCGTGAAGGGCGGCGGCGAGGCGAGTCGTCGCAGCCGCGCCTACCACAAACACGCTCTAAGCTAGCTGCGTGGTTAAGTGGTTTACACGCAAGTCAGGACGCATCGAGGTGCCTCGCCTTCGGTCTCGCTCCGACGATTCGCCGACCGAAAAAGTGGCGCTTGCGGAGTTCGCCCCAGACCTCCTTGGTTTCCTAGGTCGGGCGGCTTACGTTCAGCTCATGATCTTTGAGACGCTGTCCCGAGTCATTTCGAATGCGCCTACGACTGCTGCGAAGACGGCGATCGGTCAGGCGGCAGAACTCTCGCTTGGCAAGCACCGCGCGCTGGTTGCGGAGATCACGAAAGCGGGAGGATCGCCGGCCGAAGTGATGGACCCGTTTACCGATGCGTTTGATGAGTTTGAGCGCGTTGCTCGCGGTGCAGACTGGTATGAGTCGTTAATAACGGCGTACCTCAGTGCTGGTTTCTTTGATGATTTCTATGCGCGACTGGCAGAGGGCCTTCCGGCAGAATCCCACACTCGCTTGGTTGCAATCTTCCGAGGAGAATCTGGCGAAAAGGTGCTTGCCGAATTCTTGCAAGCCGCGATCGACGCGAACCCACGACTTGATTCGAGACTGGCGATGTGGGGTCGTCGGCTTGTCGGCGACATGATGCTCGCCGCACGCTCTGCACTCGTTTTTCCCGATCACACACGGTCGACCGAGGCACAGGTCGAACCGGTATTTGGCGAACTTATTGCGGCGCACACGCGTCGAATGGATGCCCTCGGCCTCACGGCCTAGTCAGAGTCGCCTAGCGGCGCGAGAGTTCTTCGAAGGCGCGCACATCGGCAGCCTCACGGTAGCGAGGAAGCAGTAGCGCTGTCGCGAGTGCTGCACCACCACCGGCCACGAGACTTGCGACCCAGATCCAAGTTCCGTCGAAGGTGAGACCGACCCAGACGAGGGCGACCCAAACCGTTGCGGTTACTGCAGCACCAACTGCGGGCAGCAGTGCGCTGCCGTACATGCCACGTGATGGCAAGAGGTATCTCAAGATTGCGGCGATCGACGCACCGATGACCGTAACGAAGAGAAGTTCCACGCTAGGCCACAAATCCGACGCGGCGTGACTCTTCTTCACCAAGCTCGACGTAGGCAACAGCCGTGGTCGGAACGATGTAAAGCTTGCCTTTGGCGTCGCGAAGACTCACATACTTGGCGTCCGAGTTCAATGCCTCGGCAATGATCGATTCAACCTCGCTCGACGTCTGTGCCGACTCGAAGTTGATTTCACGGGGGCTGTTGTTGATACCGATGCTTATGTCCACGAGCCCAGATTACGACACAACCAGAGACGATGAATGTCCCGTTCTCTGTCAGCGCATCCAGATAACGTTGATTCATGGTCAATTTGCTCCCCGAGCGTTCGGATGTCGCGGCTCCCGAGCCGCATACGCTCGACGATTCGCAACGTGTCGTTGTCGAACTCGACGAGGGAGTCAGCGCAATTGTTGTCGGAGCGCCAGGCTCGGGCAAGACCGAAACTCTCGTTGAGGTTGTTGCCGAACGAGTTCATTCTCGTGGCTGGTCGCCTGAACAGATCGTTGTGCTCTCGGCCACACGCCAGAGTGCGACAGCGCTGAGAGATCGACTCGCAAGCCGTATTGACGCTCCGACGCTCGGTCCGATGGCCAGAACCGCAAACTCTCTTGCGTTCGAAGTTATCCGCGAGGCAGCCGCTGTTGCTGGGGATGGCGCACCAACCCTGCTCACCGGCGCCGAGCAAGACCAAATTATTGCTGAGCTGCTGGCTGGCGAAATCGCTGACGGCAGTGGTGCGCCGTGGCCTTCCCATCTCGATGCTGAGGTTCGACGGTTGCGGGGCTTCCGCACCGAGCTTCGAGATCTCATGATGCGCTGTGTCGAGTTTGGTGTCACGCCCCGCGACCTCGCGCAGTTGGGCGAACGCAACGATCGGCCGGAGTGGGTTGCCGCATCCGCCTTCATTTCTGTTTACGATGCCGTCAAGGCCAGCTACCGTGATCGACATTTTGATGCGAGTGAGCTGCTTGCCGAAGCTGCGGCACTCATTGCCGAGGGGCACTACGCTGCCGTCGATCGTCTGCGGCTGGTGATCGTGGATGATGCCCACGAGCTCACAGAGGCCACTATCTCGCTGCTGCGCGCTCTGGCAACTCGCGGTATTACGATCATTGGCTTCGGCGACCCTGATCTCACTACCGGCTCATTCCGTGGTGCTCAGCCAGGCGTCCTCTCGCGGTGGGCGGAGCAACTTGAGCTAGAGAACTGCCAGACGCTGTTTCTTTCTTCCGTTCACCGCCACAGTGCTTCGCTGCGCTCAGCCGTCATCGATGTGACCCAGCGTGTCGGTGTTTCTGGGCTCATCGAGCAACGAAAGTCGATGTCGGTTGCGACGGAGCCGTCGAGCATCCACAGTTTTCAGCTGTCGACCCCTGCCGAAGAGGTCGCTTTCATTGCGCGACACTTGCGCGAAAAGCACGTGCTCGAATCGGTGCCGTGGTCTCGAATGGCCGTGATTGTGCGCACAGGCTCATTGATTCCTTCGCTCGCGCGGCAACTGCGTACTCTCGAGGTCGTTACGAGTGTGTCGAGTGCCCGCAGTGCGGTTCGCGACGAGTTCAGTGTGAACGGCCTCATCGTGTTGCTTGAGTTGGCGTTGGAGCGCCGAACGTTGGATGCGGCGTCAGCGGTCGAGCTACTGTCGAGTTCCGTTGGCGGTTTTGATGCGGTGTCGCTGCGTCGTCTGAAAGCGGCGTTGCGTCATGAAGCTCTCGGCGCAGAAATTTATGACTCTGCCGATCAACTGATCGCTCAAGCACTCGCTGCTCCTGCTGGCTTCACATCAATCGAAACCCGTGTTTCACGTCAGGCAGCTGCGGTAGCGAAAAACTTGCACGAAACTGCTGCGGCGGGTGCCGCTGGCGACACCATCGAAGAATTGCTCTGGGGAGCGTGGCAGCGAAGTGGGCTCGCCGATCGGTGGTTCACGCAGGCGCTCGGCTCTGGTGTTGTTGCCGAAGAAGCCAATCGCCACCTCGACGCCGTTGTTGCACTTTTTTCCTCAGCAAAACGATTTGTCGAACGTCGACCGGATGCCCCAGCCAACGTTTTCCTGACCGAGTGGCTCTCGGCTGACGTCGCAGAAGACACGCTCGCCGCGCGCTCCATCGTTGACTCTGTGACAGTCGGAACGCCAGCATCCGTAATCGGCCAAGAGTTCGATGTTGTTGTTGTTGCCGGAGTGCAAGAGAACGTGTGGCCGAATCTTCGCGTGCGCGGTTCCCTCCTGGGGGCGCACGATCTGCCCCGCGTTCTCGCAGGGGAAAAGCTTGCAGTTGCCGACCGGCGCCGCGAGGTGTTGCACGATGAACTTCGGATGTTTGCCCAAGCGATTTCCCGCGCCACTCGCGAAGTGTTGGTCACAGCAGTCGAGGGCGATGACAACATGCCATCTCCATTCTTGACTCTGATTCCCTCACCCGATGAGCCGGTGCGGGCTCGACCACCGCTCAGTTTGCGCGGGCTCGTCGGTGTGCTTCGACGTGAACTGACGACGTCGGCAAATCCGGGAGCTGCCGCGTCATCTCTTGCGCGCTTAGCCCGGGAGGGTGTGCCGGGTGCCGACCCGAGTTCCTGGTACGGATTGCGCTCGCCGAGCACTACTGCGCCGTTGGTTGATTTAAGCGAACCAGATGCCAAAGTGCGAGTATCACCATCGCGCATGGAGTCTTTTGAGAGTTGTCCGCTGCACTGGGCTATCGACCAGTTGGGAGGATCGACTTCGAACACGGCATCGAACCTCGGCACGCTCATCCACGGTGTCGCGGAGACTGCTACCGATTTCAACGCCGAGGCTCTCTTCAAGGCTGTCGAAGATCGCTGGAGCGAGATGAGTTTTGAAGCCAGTTGGCAGTCGGAGGCCGAGAAGCTGCGAGCGAAGAAACTCACGCAACACCTCGCGACCTACCTGCGCGATTTCACTGCAAATGGGGGAGAGCTCATTAGCAACGAAATGGGATTCACGCTGCCACTCGAGCAGGCCCTACTGAGCGGAAAGATTGACCGCGTCGAAATGTATGGCGGAACCACCGCCGTGATTGTCGACCTCAAGACCGGCAAGAACGAGCCATCGACCGATAAGGCTGTTGCCGATCATCCGCAACTCGCGGCCTACCAACTTGCGTTCGCGTCGGGAGCGGTCGAGGGAGTGCCCGAGGGGCTCGAGAACGGTGGGGCCAAGCTCGTCGTGCTCTCGCCCTCGGCAAAGACCCGTGACTACGTCGACCCCAAGCAACAACCAATGAACGACGAGGAGCTCGAACTTTTTCGACAGCGCGTGATCGAGGATGCCCGCGGGATGGCCGGCAGCGTATTCGTAGCGCGAGTGAGCAGTCACTGCACCGACCCGTGGAGCTTCGGCAATTGCCGTATCCACGTTGTTCCGGCGGTGAGCGCCCGATGATCTCTTCCGTTGACCTTGCTGGTCTCATGGGCATTCATGCTCCGACCGCCCAGCAGCAAGTCGTGATCGAAGCACCCCTCTCACCCGCGCTCGTTGTCGCGGGTGCAGGCAGCGGCAAGACCGACACGATGGCCAGTCGTGTGGTTTGGCTCGTCGCCAACAACTTTGTGAGCCCCGACCAAGTTCTGGGCCTCACTTTCACGCGCAAAGCGGCGGGATCGCTCAGCAAGCGTGTGAGCGAGCGAATCGCGATTCTGCGCGACGTGCAGAACCGGCACCCTGAACGGTTCGAAGCAACGCCGGAGACAGCCTCGATCGAGTTCGATCAACCGACGATCTCCACCTATAACTCCTTCGCGAGTGCGCTGTTTAGCGAGAACGCGCTGCTCATTGGACGCGAACCCGAATCGACGCTGCTCAACGATCCTTCGTCATGGCAGCTCGCCCGCAAGCTCGTGGTCGCGAGCACGGATGACCGGCTCGTGGGGCTCGAAAAGTCCATCAATGGGCTCACCGAGGCCGTGCTCGACCTCAGCCATGCTCTGAGCGATAACGTCGCGCATGCGGATGACGTCGCCGCCTACGCCAAGCGCTTCACCCAGATTTCAGAGCTTCCCTATGCCGACACGGCGCGCAAGAAGACGCCCTACGCGTCCGTGACCGATGCGGTCAACGAGATCGGCTCGCTCGCCCCTTTGCTTGATTTGGCCGTGCAGTATGCGCAGCAGAAGAGGGCCCAAGGCTTGCTCGAATTCAGCGACCAGGTGGCGCTTGCGCTCGAGGTCGCCGAGCGGTCACAGGATGTCGTCGATCACTACCAAGATCGCTATCGCGTCGTACTTCTTGATGAATATCAAGACACGAGCGTCGTGCAAACGCGATTGCTCGCCCGCCTTTTCGGCAATCATCCGGTGATGGCCGTCGGCGACCCACACCAGTCGATTTATGGTTGGCGTGGAGCAAGCGCCGCGAACCTAGCCCGCTTTAGCCGTGACTTCACCGAAACCGCCGATGCCCACTACTTTGCGCTCTCCACAAGCTGGCGTAACGCAACCTCCGTGCTTGACGCGGCTAACGTCATCGTGCAACCGCTCAGTGCCCGCTCGCCCGTGCGCGTCGAGTCGCTCGGAGCGCGCCCCGAAGCCCCCGCGGGTGCCGTCGACGCCTACTACTACGAACACATCGACGAAGAAGCGCGCGGGGTCGCCATGTGGTTCGCCCGTGCCCTCGCTCCGCAAGCGTGGAATCACTACAACCCCGATCCGGATGCCGCAGCTCCCGAACCTCCCACCGCCGCCATCCTGTTCCGTCGCCGCAGCGACATGGATCGCTTTGCAACCGCGCTCGGTGCCCACGAGATTCCGTACCATGTGCTCGGAATTGGTGGCCTCCTGTCGACGCCCGAAATCGTCGACCTCGTCAGCGCTCTCACCGTTATTCACGATCCCTCGGCCGGCTCAGAACTCATTCGGCTGCTCTCGGGTGCACGCTGGTCGATTGGCACGCGCGACCTGCACGCGCTCGCTGATCTTTCACGGTGGCTGCTGAGCCGTTCCGTCACGCAGCAAGCGTTGAGTGACGAAGTGAAACAGCGTGTGAAGGATTCCGTCGCGGTTGACGATTCGGCATCCATCGTCGACGCGCTCGATTTTGTTGGTGAAGCGCCTGTCAGCCACTCGCAACTGGAGAATTTCAGCCCCGAGGGTCTTTCGCGTCTCAAGGATGCCGCCAAGCAGATGGCCTTCTTCCGTTCGCGCGCCGGGCTCGAACTCGGCGACCTTGTGCGCCTTCTCGAACAAGAGCTGCTTCTCGACATCGAGGTCGTGGCGAGTCGCCCTCAAGCGCAGGGCATGGCCAACCTGTACGCCTTCCATGACGAGCTCGCCGGGTTCCTCGCGAGTGATGATCACGCGAATCTCAGCAGCTTCCTCTCTTGGCTACGACGTGCCGCCCAGCAAGACATGATGGGCCCCCGCAGTGATGATGCCGAAGCGGGTACGGTGCAGTTACTGACCATCCATGCGTCCAAGGGTTTGGAATGGGACCTCGTTGCCGTGCCGCGACTTGTCGACGGCGAAGTGCCGGCAGCCTCGCGAGAAGGCAAAGGGTGGGTCTCGTTTGGCAAGCTGCCATTCGCCTTCCGCGGCGATGCTGCCGAATTGCCCGAACTCGAATGGGAGAACGCGCAGTACCAGTCTGACTTCGACGGTTCCCTTAAAGAGTTCAAGGCAGCGTTGGCTGACCGCCACCAAGCAGAAGAACGTCGACTCGGGTACGTTGCGATCACTCGTGCTCGTGACAATCTGCTGCTCACCGGATCATTCTGGTCGAGCCGAAGCAAACCTCAAGCACCGAGCACCTTCCTGCAAGAACTCGAAGAGCGCGAATTGATTGGCGAGCTGCCGAGCGACCCCGTCAACGATGAGAACCCCACGCTCAACGATGTTGTAGACCCGCTGTGGCCGTTTGATCCGCTCGGTAATCGCCGCGCGACCGTCGAAGCTGCCGCCCAGCTCGTTACGACCGCCGACCCTGGCGCCGACGGGCTGTGGTCGCACGAGATCGAGCTACTGGTAGCCGAACGGAACCGGGCGGCCAGCGAAGGGCAACGCACACCGTTGCCGCAGCGCATCCCTGCCTCGCGGTTCAAGGACTACATTGCCGACCCCGAAGCGGTTGCACTGTCGCTGCGCAGGCCAATGCCGGAGAAGCCCTACCGTGCGACGCGACTGGGAACCCAATTTCACGAATGGGTTGAGGCACGTTTCGGAACCTCCGCTTCAGCCGAAACTCTTGACGCGCTGTCCCTAGAGATCGATGGCGCGGATGTCGACGGCGCAGCCGATGCCGAGAAGCTTTCGCAGCTCCAAGCTACGTTCGAGCGCTCAGCCTGGGCGACTCGTAAACCTGTGGATGTCGAGATCGAGATCCACGTCCCCTTCGGCGATCGTGTAATCATCTGCAAGATTGATGCCGTCTATGCCGATGGCGACCGGTACGAGATCGTTGACTGGAAAACGGGCCGCGCGCCGCGTGATGCAGCAGACCTTGAAGCCAAGCAGTTGCAGCTTGCGCTCTATCGCCTCGCCTATGCGCAGTGGAAAGGCATCGCTCCAGAAAGGATTGACGCAGCCTTCTATTTCGTTGCAGACGACACCGTCATTCGCCCAGAACACATTTATAGCGAGACTGAACTGCGTGAAGCCTGGGCACGCTCGGTCGGTGCCGCGCCGAGCTTTGGCGGCAGCCCGCTTTAAGGAGTAGCGGAGGAGCAGGGGGAGCGTTGCGCGATGATCTTAACTACAGCAGCGCCGGGCGACTCAAGATCGCGGTGCTGAGCGCATCGATCGGTTCTCTAGCCGCCAGTGGGTTGTCGAGCAAAACAAAGTCGACATCCCCAAGTTCTGGCAACTCAAAAGTCGCAGGAAGTTGAGCAAGGTCCACAGGGATTAGCGACTGCGGAAACACAGTAATTCCGATTCCCGCTCGAACGGCAGCAAGAGCGCCGTTCACTTCTTTCACATTGCACGTAATCCGCCACGTTCGGCCATTCGCTTCAAGGGCCCGCATTGCGTAGGTGCGTCCCAGACTGGGCGCTTGGTACGCAATCAGCGGAACAGGCCCCGCCGTCTCTAGAACCGTGCTCTTGTGGCCCATCCACACCATCCGGTCGCGGCGGACGAGTCGTCCGCCCTCGACGCCAGTGTCCTGTTTGACAAAAATCAGGTCAAGTTGTCCAGCCTGAAGGCGACGGACGAGGGCGCCGCTTTGGCTCACGGTCAGCTCGAGATTGATTTGCGGGTAAAGCTGGCGAAAATTTCGCAGAATTCCCGGTAGCTCATTGAGCGCGAGGTCATCGGCAGAACCGAACCGGAGTCGACCCCGCATTGCGGAGCCGGTGAAATACTTCATCGCCTGATCTACTTCGGCGAGGATAGCGCGGGCGAAACCCAGCATCGCTTCGCCGTTGTCCGTCAGGGACACAGCGCGGGTGTCGCGCACCACGAGAGTGCGGCCTGCGGCGGTCTCGAGCTTGCGAATGTGCTGGCTGATGGTCGGCTGGCTCAAGCTGAGCGTCCGAGCGGCATCCGTGAAGCTAAGAGTGTCGGCTAGAGCGACAAACGACTTCAGCAACACGGGGTCGAACACAGTTCTCCATTACGAAACGTAATTGAATTTATAGGCTCGATTATGCACCGGAATGAGCGCGGAGACAATACGGTTGAGGGTGTGGCAATGACATCTGAGACTTCTCCGGCAACTGTGCCGATCTCGGCCGTCATGCAACGCCCACTCTGGCGTGACACTTTTAGCTCGCTACGACTTCACAATTACCGTCTTTATGTGATTGCTCAGTTCATTGCGTACACGGCTGCCTGGGTTCAGCGCATCGCGGTTGACTGGCTTGTGCTGGAGTTGACAGGCAACGTTGCGCTCGTCGGCTTGACGATTGCAATTCAGTTCACTCCCACGATCGTTCTCGGGGCCTACGCAGGCGTCATCGCCGACCGCTTTGACAAGCGTGCGACGCTCATGGTTGCGCAATCAATCATTGGGGTCCTAAGCCTTGCCCTCGCGATAGTCACGATTGCTGGAGTAGCGCAGCTGTGGCTCGTCTACCTGCTCGTCTTGCTGATGGGCATCATTCAAGTTTTCGATAATCCCGCTCGTGCCGTCTTTGTGAACGAACTCGTTGGTCCGCGCCACTTGCGTAATGCAATCAGCCTCAACGCGTCGATCTTCCACTCGGGTGCCTTCCTCGGTCCGGCGCTCAGCGGTGCGCTCATCGTCGCCGCTGGCTCCGGTTGGGCTATCGGTATCAACGCCGTCGCCGTTGTCATTGGTGTCATCATCTTGGCGTCCATGCGAAAGAGCGAATTGCTGATCGCCCCGCGGGCGCCAGAATCAAAAGGCCAGATTCGCGAGGCCGCGCGCTACATTCGCAACAAGCCAACTCTGTTCTGGACCATGGTGATGGTTTTCGTAATCGCCGTGTTCGGGATGCCCATGCCCACGCTGCTCGCCGCGATGGCTAACACCGTGTACGACACCGGCGCTAGTGGTTATGGCCTCTACAACTCTCTAGCCGCGATCGGGGCACTACTCGGCGCCCTGGCATCTGCTCGTCGATCGAGTTTGCGACTGCGCACGATCATCTTTGGTGCGGTGCTCTACGGCGTAATGATGATGCTTGCCGGCATCGTTCCGATTTATGGGCTGTTCTTGGGCGTACTTATTGGGGTTGGCCTCAGCCGGCTGCTGTTGATGACAGCCGCCGAAACGATGGTGCAGTTGTCTTCGAACATCGTCATCCGCGGTCGAGTCATGGCGTTCTGGGTCATGGTGATTCTCGGAGGACAAGCGATCGGTGGACCGCTGATGGGAACAATCGCCGAACTTCTGGGCGCAAAAATAGCTTTCGTTATTGCTGGTGGAGTGCCCGCGGTAGTGGCAATCGTGATTTCAATCGTCTTGGCGCGATCAGGGCGACTCACCGTCAAGGTAGCTCCGCGACGCAACGGCCGTTGGATTGCCATCGTGCCTCATCACCGTTCGCGAACAATCACTGAGCCGATCACGATCATCGACATCTCGAAGACGCAGCGGTCCAACTCAGGGGGCTAGCCTGCGCGGTTGTCCTTGCGCAGCATGGCCTCTACCTCATCGACGGCCATCGTTGGCATTGTGTTGGCGCTGATGGGGTTCATGACATCATCGCGGATGTCGTCAAGAAGAGTGGTCAACATTTCAACCGCATCGTCCACAATTTCGGTACTGCGCACTTCGGTGCCGTGCAGCAACCACTTAGCAACCGAGAGTTCGGCATAGAAGGTGGCGCGCTGCTTGAGCTGGCGATCTCCAGCACCCCGAGCATCCGCGTAGGCACCAAATGCGGAGTCGATGATGGCGTCATTGCGGGGGCCCAGGAGCCACTGAAGATCAGTTGCCGGGTCGCCGACTTTGATGTCTTGCCAACCCAGTACGCCGGTGACGACATTATTCGTGCTCAAGAAGGAATCAGAGACGAGCGAACCATTCACAACTGTTGGCTGGAACTGCCAGAGCTTTGAGTCTGCGGATGCTTCGCGCCAGCGATCGAGGAGGGCTGCGGGGACCAACTTGGTAGCTGCAGCACGATCAATGATGGAGATGCAGGCTCGAAGGCATTCGCCAGCAGTCTGTACGGGGAGTCCAGCATCCGCCACAAAGCTTGTCGGCAAGCTATGGATCGCAGCAATGGCAGAACCAATTGATGCGGAGAGAGAACTGGCCCCGGTTGTGTAGGAGCGCATTGGCACCTTGCTGCCGTAGACAAATTCGTAGACGATTCCGCGAGTTTGGCCGACGGGTACCTGACCGGCATAGCTAGTGACAGCGAAGGGCAGGCGGGTGCGCACCCCAGCGCTCAGCGCTCGGAGAGCGACCAGGTCAGCTGACTGTGCATTTTCTGCAGAAGTGTTGCGGGGCACTCGGATAATCCAGTGCTTCCCGTCGCGCCCAGTGACGAGGGCGGCGTCGAAGTCATTGCCGTTGCCGGTGCCGAACGGTGCGGCTGCGGCAACATCGAGTCCCTCGACTGCAGAGGTCGCCAGCGCGGCTAGAGTGAGATGTGATCTGGCCATAACACTCAGGGTAGGTTGCTCTGACGCGCATTTGCCGCACGCCACGCACTTGGGACGGGGTCGATACATGTCACAGACTTTTCTTTCGCGACTGCCACTGTCGCGATATGAAATAGATCGTGACCATCTTGCTAGGGAAGATCCTCGTCTTCTTGACCGCTTGTGGCGCGATACGACAACTAGGGTTTTGCCGGTTTTTGATGGCTCAGCACTATTGGCCGCCGATGGATCGCTGGCATTGCTGCGGCCGGATGCTATCGAGCGTGGTCACACAAGCGTGTATCTCGGACGGTCAATGTCGACCACTAGCCCCGAGCCTGTTGGTACGCCCATCGTCACCGTTGAGTTGCAGGACGCTGGTCACTTCGCGGAAGCGAACTGGGGAAACCTACGCTCCATCGCTACCCAGTTGAGCGACCGGGATGCCGGGCTCTTCACTGAGGCACTTGCCATTCTGAACTGGCATTCCTCCCATCTGTTTTCACCGCGTACAGGGGAGCCGACCGTCGTGGAGAAGGCCGGATGGGTGCGTCGAGACGTTGCATCCAAGCTGGAAGTCTTTCCGCGCACAGACCCCGCAATCATCGTCGGAGTTACCGATAACGACGACCGACTACTTCTCGGCTCAAACGCGCTATGGGAATCCAACCGATATTCGCTCTTGGCCGGATTCGTCGAGCCAGGGGAATCTCTGGAGTCCGCGGTTCAGCGCGAAATCCTTGAAGAATCGGGAGTTCCGGTAGTTGACCCCGTTTACTTGGGCAGCCAGCCTTGGCCATTTCCGGCGTCGCTCATGCTCGGGTTTACGGCATCCGTCGCGCCAGGCTTCTCAGGATCGGGAACGCCAGACGGCACCGAGATTCTTGACCTGCGCTGGTTCAGCCGCGATGAACTTTCACAGTCTTTGAACGACATTCGATTGCCAGGGCACTCTTCTATTGCGCGCGCAATTATTGAGCACTGGTACGGCCAGCCGATTGACGAGCAACCGTGACATTAGACGCAAACCAACTTCTTGACGCTCTCGATGAGGGCCAGCGCCAGGCTGCAGAAACACTTCTCGGCCCGGTCTGTTTGCTCGCAGGAGCCGGCACAGGAAAGACGCGAGCGATTACCCACAGGATCGCCTATGGCGTTGCAACCGGTGTCTACCCGCCCGGCCGTGTGATGGCGTTGACCTTTACCAACCGAGCCGCGGGGGAGCTGCGTACGCGACTCCGCACCCTCGGGGCAGAGGGTGTTGCCGCTCGAACATTCCACGCCTCAGCACTCTCGCAGTTGAATGCGTTTTGGCCGCAGACCATTGGCGGCACTATGCCACGACTGTTGGAGGGCAAGGCGCGGATGATTGCGCATGCCGCCGATTCGTTAAAACTCAAGGTAGACACTGCGACGCTGCGGGATGTCGCTGCCGAGATCGAGTGGCGCAAAACGTCGCGAATGTCGATCGAGCAATACGGCAACGCCGAGCGAACGCAGCCGGCTGCACTCACGGTCGATCGAATGGTTGAACTGCACACCGCCTACGAGGCGACTAAGGACGCACGTCGACAGATCGACTTCGAGGATGTGCTCCTAGCAGCGGCAGGGATGATCGAATCGGAACCACGGATCGCGCAGCAGGTACGAGAGCAATACCGGTTCTTCGTCGTCGACGAATATCAGGACGTTTCGCCGCTTCAGCACGAACTATTACGGCTGTGGGTCGGTGACCGGGATGACCTCTGCGTTGTCGGCGATGTCAGCCAAACCATTTACTCTTTCGCGGGTGCCAGCCCGGACTTCTTGCTGAGGTTTGCGTCCCATCACGACAACGCGGTAGTGCTGCGGTTGGAGCGCAACTACCGCTCAACACCCGAGATCGTGCACACCGCAAACAAGCTAATGGCCAACCAGCCAGGAGCGCTCACTCTTCGGTCAGCCACTTCCGAGCACTCAGCGACGCCCGCTGTCACCGGATTCGACGACGACCAAGCTGAAGCCGCTGCAGTGGCTGAAGCAGTTGCCGGACAAATTGCGGCGGGCGCAAGCCCAGAAGAGATTGCTGTGCTCTATCGCATCAATGCTCAGTCACAAGCGATCGAAGCTGCGTTGACCGCAGCAGGCGTGCCTTTTCTTGTGAGGGGAGCAACCCGATTCTTTGATCAGCGAGAGGTCAAAGAGGCGATCATGTTGTTGCGCGGAGCATCCATCACGACTGCGGTTGAACCGCTATTCAAGTCGGTCAGTGACGTACTTAGATCGATCGGATGGTCGCAGGAACCCCCCGAGAGCGCTGGTGCCGTTCGCGATCGGTGGGAATCCCTCAACGTCATCATGCGACTCGCTGAAGACGCCGCCGCCGAAATGACGTTGCGGGAGTTCGTTGCCGACCTCGTTGACCGTCAAAGCAGCAACAATGAGCCATTGCGCTCGGCCGTAAACCTTGCCACCCTGCACTCGGCAAAGGGCTTGGAGTGGGACTGCGTACACATCATCGGACTCAACGAAGGCCTGTTGCCGATCAGCTATGCCCGCACTCCCGAAGCCATCGATGAGGAGCGGCGACTACTTTACGTCGGCATCACGCGTGCTCGACGATCGCTAGGGATGTCGTGGTCGGCTAGCGCGCAAACAGGTCGGGCTGGGCGTCGTGCCCCCAGTCGCTTTCTGGAAGACGTGCGCGATCGGACCCAACACTAGCGACGGTGCCGACCTGCTGGCACCCGCACTCGGGGTGCCGAAAGCGTAGGCTCTCGTCTCGGCGACCCGTAGCAAAATCGATGCGAACGGATGACGTTGCGTCGGCCGGGGTCTGGTCATAGACCGTGTAGCCAGCTCGACCCAGGCGGTGCAGCGCCATGCGACTTGCTTCTGCAGCGGCCTCTGCGATTAACACCGGGGTTTCAGCGTGCGAGGAGCGGCCGATGAGTTGAGTCGCGATCGCGGGCCACGCCGAATCGGCATCGCGACGGTGGAGCTCGACGCACAGTAGGCATCCCGTAATGCCTGGAGTAACGACGGGGCCGATCTCAGCCCCGGAGTCTGAGATCACTACGGAAAGATGCGGAACGTCACGACGTAACCAGTGAGAGTGCACGGAGGGTGCAATGACGAAGTGGCCGACCAAGATCGCAAGGTCAGGGTCGGGGTTGGCTAGTTCTTCCGCGTGTTCGGCGACGCTAACACTTGCTCCGCTCGCGGCGAGGGTTCGTGCAATCGATTCCGCGAGCGAGCCACTGCCGAGCACCGCAACGTGAGCGCTTGGGGCTTGTGGCGGTGTGGCGACGAGCACTCGAGAAAGCGCGTCGAGCAGATCATCGCACTCCTCGGGGTGCGAACGCGAAAGCATTCCGAGACCACTGCGGCTGATGCCGGAAACGAGCGCGGAGAGGATCTTCTCTTGATTCTCGGTGACGTGGCGGAGCACCACGGCGGGCGGGTCGATACCGAATTGCGCGCTCGTAGGAGAGCGCCACACGAGGGGGAGTCGGGGGTCAACGCGCAGGATCATGTGCCCTATTAGCGCACACTGTCCGATTGGTCAGTAAGAAGAATCCACAGCCAAAAACCGACTTACGATGACCGCTCCGAGGCGTGGACTAATTGTTGTCACGCTCGTGAGGGCGGTCACCAGATTCATCGTTCAGCAGAGCGTCAATCGCCTGATCGATGTCGTCGGGAGTTTGCCCGCCATCGCGAAGTCGAGCCACCAGCGCGGCAGGATCATCGATGTCGGCCGCTGTCGGCATGAGATCGGGGTGAGACCAGAGCGCATCGCGCTGCTCAGCACCCAGCTCATCACTCACGTGCTGCCACATCGCCGCGGCTTCACGCAGTCGGCGTGGACGAAGCTCTAGCCCCACGAGGGTCGCAAAAGCCGATTCGGCTGGTCCGCCGGAAGCCCGGCGTCGGCGCACTGTCTCAGCGATCGCACCACGCGAGGGGAGTCTGGATGTCGCCGCAGCGGTAACCACATCAACCCAGCCTTCGACGAGGGCGAGCACAGTTTCGAGGCGTTCGAGCGCTTCACGCTGATCTTCGCTCTTCGGGGGAATAAGTGATCCGTTAGTCATTGCGTCGCGCAACTCTTCAGGATTGTTCGGGTCGAAGCCGCTCGCAAGCTCGGCAATCGCCTCCGAATCAATGTGGATGTCGTGGGCATACGCCGTGATTGACGTGAGCAGCTGCAGCCGCAACCAGCGTGCGTGCCGGAAGAGTCGGGCATGGGCAAGTTCGCGAACAGCCAAGTAGAGATGAATCTCATCATCAGGGAGGTCCAGTCCGTTGCCAAACGCGAAGACACTTTGAGGAACCAGCGCCGCCTGCTGTTCATCAAAGAGCGGGATGCCAATATCGCCACCCGAAACGACTTCGCTCGAGAGCTGGCCAACTACCTGACCGAGCTGCATAGCGAACAGCGTGCCGCCAATGTCGCGCATTACTTTGCTCGCTCCGTCGAGCATCTCGGACATCTCTTCTGGAGCATTCTGCTTGAGAACATCGGTAAGCGAGTTGGAAATAGAGGTGGCAACAGGTTCGGCCAGCTGCGTCCAAATCGGCATAGTGATCGTGACCCACTCGCTACGGCTGAGCAGCTTGGGCTCGACAGTGAGCTCAGAGATGTCGGTCACTTCATTGAGCCACAAGGAGGCAACGTGGAGTGCTTGCTCCAGCTTGGTGCGCTCGGCGGGCAAAGACACAACAGTGCTTTGGCTAGCAATGTTCTTCGCCTGTTCGAGGGCGATATCCCAATTGATGCCATCGCCGCTCTTGCCGAGCGCGTTTTGGAGCTGATTGAGCAGCTGCTGGATCATCGCAGGATCATTGGGCAATCCCGCTGCGGCAGCTAGTTTCGCCGGGTCGATTTCTCCATCGCCCGAGAGGAACTCGCGCATCATGTCGCGGAACTCGTCTTCGGAATTGTTGTCAGCATCGTCAGCCATGGATTAACGCTAGCCGCTCGATGCCGTGCGCGGCTGAGTTTTGACCTAGGCTAGTAACTCTTACCGTGCGCCTGTGGCGAACACCGCTTCCACCCCGTAAGGATCTAGGTGGCCCTGTTTACTGATAATCGTCCCGAACCTTCATCGCGTCGAGCCCAAAGCGGCTGGCTGGGGTGGCTGATTCTCAGTGTTGCGCTCGTGGGCACACTGTTAGCAACACTTGTTCCATCGCCGTACATCATCGAGCAACCGGGCCCCGTGTACGACACTTTGGGCGACGTCAACATCGACGGTGACCTCGTGCCGCTCATCCAGATCCCGGTCGAAACGACGTATCCCACCGAGGGTGCGCTATCGATGCTCACCGTCAACGTGCAGGGAAACCCCGAATCGCCACTGAGCTGGTTTGAAGTCGGTGCGGCGTACCTAGACCGCAGTCGGGCGATTGTTCCGGTTGAAGCCGTCTACCCACCCGGCGTGACGATAGAAGATTCGACCGAAGCTGGCCGCATCCAAATGGAAAGTTCGCAGCAGGAAGCGATTGCGGCCGCTCTCTCCGACCTTGGTTACGAGTTCGATGCAACGCTCACAGTTGCGGAGACCACTAAGGACGGACCGTCAGAAGGCGTGCTTCAGGCTGGCGACATTATCCGCAGTGTCAACGGTGAAACATTCGCTGACGTACCAGGATTGCGCGATGCCATCGCCGCCAATGGCACGAGCGCGGCCGCGACGGTCATTTTTGAACGTGAAGGTGAAGAGCAGACCGCTGAAATCACACCGACGCTGACCGAAGGCGAAGAACCCATCGCGGTTATCGGGGTCGTCGTTGGTAGTGCGTACAACTTCCCGGTCGACGTCAAGATTCAGTTGGAGAACGTCGGTGGCCCAAGCGCTGGGATGATGTTTGCGCTTGGAATTATCGACAAGCTCACCCCTGGCGCCATCAACGGGGGGAACGCGATCGCCGGCACCGGCACGATTACCGCGACCGGCGATGTCGGACCCATCGGTGGAATCCAGCAGAAAATGTATGGCGCTCGCGATTCTGGAGCCAGCTATTTCTTCGCGCCCATCGAGAACTGTGATGAGGTCGTAGGCAATATACCCAAGGGCCTCACCGTTTACGCCGTTGATGACCTTGACGATGCTCTTGTAGCGCTCGCCAGCATTCGTGCCGGACTGAGTGGCAATGGACTTCCGTCTTGTAGTGCAAGTTGAATAATGCCGGGTGAGGGTCACTAGTTGATTGTTCTCGATTGACGCTGAGAGCGATCAACCGCCCCGCGCCCACGAAAGACCTTTAAGATACCGCTAGGCCCCCAATTTCAGGAGCGAAGTACTGTGTCGAGCCAAACCCAATCACCCCCAAGCAAAACGAGGAAAGCGTTTACGATCACGGCGATCATTCTCGCCGTCATCGTCGTAGCTTTCTTCTTGTTCTCCAATCTCTATGCGGATGTGCTCTGGTTTAGCCAGGCCGGCTATCTGCAGGTACTTACCACTCAGTGGATTGCCACAGCCGTAATGTTCGCAATCGGATTTGTTGCGATGGCTGTTCCGGTGGGAATCAGCCTTTTGGTTGCGTTCCGTGCCCGCCCGATCTACGCGAAGCTCAACGCCCAGCTTGAGGGTTACCAGCAGGTTGTTGAACCGCTGCGCAAGCTCGCAATGGTGGGTATTCCGGTTCTCCTCGGTGTCTTCGGTGGTGTTTCCGCATCCAGTAGCTGGCCGGTAGCCCTCCAGTGGCTCAACCGCAGCTCATTCAATCAGGTGGACCCGCAGTTCGGGCTCGACATTGGTTTCTACTTCTACGAACTCCCCATGTACCACGGCATTGTTGGCTTCGCGTCGGCTGTGTTGTTGGTTTCGTTTGTCGGCGCACTGGCAACGAGCTACCTCTACGGAGCGCTCAGCGTTCACGGGCGTGAAGTTCGAATCTCGCGATCCGCTCGCATCCAGCTGGCAATCACCGCTGGACTGTTCTTCGCTCTTCAGGCGCTCAGCATTTGGCTCGACCAGTTCACGACCCTGTATTCAGCCAGTCAGGGCTTCTTGCAGACCGGTGCCAGCTATACCGAGGCAAATGCCACGATCCCCGGCCGCGCCATCCTTGCGGGCATCGCAGCGATCGTTGCCATTCTGTTCATCGTTACGGCGATCATTGGCCGCTGGCGTCTGCCCATGATCGGTACAGCGCTGTTGTTGGTCAGCGGTCTAGTCGTGGGAAACCTTTACCCGTGGGTCGTTCAGCGGTTCCAGGTTGATCCGAACGCGCGTACCTACGAATCGGAATATATAGATCGAAGCATTGCCGCAACTCGTGATGCGTACGGCGTCGACGATGTCGAAGAGATCCCGTATAGCGCTACAACGGATGCCGAATCTGGAGCACTGCGCGAAGACGCGACGACCACGGCCAACATCCGCATCCTCGACCCCGCAATTGCGCCGCAGGCGTTCGCACAGCTCGAACAGTTCAAGCAGTACTACCAGTTCGACAGCCACCTCGACGTTGACCGCTATGACATTGACGGCGAGACTCAGGACACCGTTATTGCGGTACGTGAGTTGAACCAGTCCGGTCTCGGCGATTCGCAGTCGTGGTACAACAACACGGTTGTTTACACCCACGGTTATGGCATTGTCGCGGCATTCGGTAACCAGCGCGCGGCTGATGGTCAGCCCGTGTTCCTGCAATCAGGTATCCCCAGCACAGGAAAGTTGGGTGACTTCGAGCCGCGCGTTTACTTCGGTGAGAAGTCGCCGGAGTACTCGATCGTTGGAGCACCCAGTGGTGCAGATGACCTCGAGCTCGACTTCCCCTCTGGCGGCGAAGACAGCAACCAGAACGCGACCACGACCTTCGAGGCCGATGGTGGGCCGGTGCTTGACAACATTTTCAAGAAGCTCGTCTACGCGATCAAGTTCCAGTCAGAACAGATCTTCCTCTCGTCTGCAGTGACAGATGAGTCGCAAATCCTGTACGACCGCGAGCCGCTCCAGCGCGTCGAAAAGGTCGCTCCTTACCTCACGCTCGACAGCGACGTTTATCCCGCAATCGTTGATGGCCGCATCGTGTGGATCGTTGACGGTTACACAACAGGGGCAAACTACCCGTATTCGCAGGTCGAGCAGCTTTCGAGCGCGATTGCAGACACCTACACGCCGGCGCCGCAGTTTGCACTTGATGACATCAACTACATCCGCAACTCGGTGAAGGCAACCGTTGATGCTTATGACGGTTCGGTGAAACTGTACGCGTGGGATGACCAAGATCCAGTTCTGGAGACGTGGAACAAGGTGTTCCCCAACACGTTGCTTTCGCAGAGCGAAATGAGCGTTGAACTGCTTGATCACGTGCGCTACCCGTCTGACCTGTTCAAGGTGCAGCGCGAAATTCTGGGCTCGTTCCACATCACTAACGCTGGCTCGTTCTACTCAAGCGATGACCAGTGGGTTAGCCCGGAAGACCCGGTATCGACTACTGGCTCACTTCAGCCGCCGTACTACCTGACAATGCAGGTACCCGGTACTGATGATCCGGCGTTCACGATCTACTCGACCTTTATTCCTAAGGGAACGGCCGATGCGAGTCGAAGCGTGTTGACGGGTTATTTGACCGCCAATTCGGATGCTGGGCCCGATTACGGCAAGCTCACCCTGTTGAACTTGCCCAAGAAAGACACGGTTCCAGGCCCAGGCCAGGTTCAGAACAGCTTCAACACGGACACGATTGTGGCCAACCAGCTCGCCCTGCTTCAGCGAGGTGAGACCGAGGTTAGGCTCGGTAACCTCCTGACGCTGCCTGTTGGTGGTGGACTGCTGTATGTCCAGCCCGTCTATGTTCAGTCGACGAGCGGAACCCAGTACCCACTACTGCGCAAGGTGCTTGTCTCCTTCGGTGATGAGATCGCCTTCGAGGACACCCTCGATCAGGCGCTTGACTCGCTGTTCGGTGGAGACTCCGGTGCTGAGGCTGGTGACGGAGATGTTGATCCGACCGCTCCTGAGACGCCGGTTGATCCGGATGCTCCCGTTGACCCGGACGCTCCCGTTGACCCGGGAACGCCGAGCGATAACGCGGCATTGGACAAGGCACTTGCTGACTACAAGACGGCTTTCGCTGCTCGTCAGGCTGCCTACGCAGCCAACGATCTCGTTGCCGCAGCTGAAGCGGACGATCTCATGGTTGCCGCGATCGAACGGGCACTCGCAGCCATCAAGGGCTAGCGGATAGCGTGGCGGGCTTGCACGAAAGTGTGAGCCCGCTGAGTTCGGTTTTCGCCCTCTTCACCCTGTGTTAGTCTTTATTACACGCCGCGGGGTGGAGCAGTTCGGTAGCTCGCTGGGCTCATAACCCAGAGGTCGCAGGTTCAAATCCTGTCCCCGCAACCACGTATAAAAATCCCGGTCTCCTCTGAGGCCGGGATTTTTTGCGTTAACCCGAGGGCGTGCTTTCTGCTGAACCCGTTCCACCTTATGAGGCTGGAATTACATCTCCCGCAGCGGCAATGAGGCCCCTCACGGCGACAAAGAACATTACGCAGCCGATGGCCGCGCCGAGGCCAACGAGATACCAGCCTAGGAAGCCGTAGCGATTGCCGGGAATCGACTTCAGCGCACGTTTGCGGGCGATGAGATAGGCAACGGGACTCAGAAGCATCCACAGTGGTGACGCAACCGGAACCGCGCCACGTTCTGTAAGAAGCGTACGGTCGCGAAACGCTGCGTTCAGGAGGACGATAATCCCTACGACGACGGCCAGGACGATTGCGGTGTTGGCAAGCGGATTTCGGGTGGAAAATGCGAAGAGGATGCCGATAGTTCCCCAAAACCAGAGTGGGGAATTGGCGATGAGTCGTACCGGGGGAGTGTCGCCGTCGACTGCTTCTCGCCAGCGAGTCTTCTCGGTGTCGTTGGGCGGCGCGTGCCCGCCATACACAGTCCACTCATCCTGCTCAGAGTCCCACTGTCGCGCCAACTCGTGTCCCCCTCGCTAAGGCCACCCCCGCGGCTATTGCGATCAGTGTATTCGTGGCTGGTGTGCGCCGATAGTGGCGGACCGAAACTCGGGCTGCTTCGATTACGGGGTTGCCGGAGCAGGTGTCGACGAGGGAAGCTATTCTCGGGCACACATCAGTTCGCGTTGTGCGTGGTTGACGAGGTTCTCGTGGAAAAGGGGAGTGTTCGTGATCGAGGCTCTTAATAACGTTGAAGCAATCACCGTGTTTACCGACGACGTCGCGGCCTCCCGCGAGTTCTATGTCGCCGTGTTCGCGGCGACCATCGTGTACGACGAAGAGGAGTCGTGCATGTTTCAGGTTGGATCGCTCGTCGTAAACCTTCTGGCGCGCACTGAGGCCGATGACCTCATGACTCCAGCTCCGGTTGCGCAAGCAGGTGCTGCGGCATCCGTCATGCTCACCGTGAACGTCGCCGATGTGGATGCGGTGTGCGCGGAATTGCGCGAGCGTGGCGTTGAGCTGGTGAACGGTCCAGGCGATCGGCCGTGGGGTCGCCGAACTGCGCTGTTCCTCGACCCGTCGGGGCTGCCATGGGAGATCGCACAGGAGCTCGTCTAGTTTGCGCGCGAGTTTTAGCAGCGCCGCAGGGTCTAGTCGCGGGGCGTTGTCGCAGCCGCACGTTCGATCTTCAGGAGGACGAGGGCGCCAACCACCAGAACGGGGCCGAAAAGGCGTGCAAGCTGGCCTAGAGATTCAACGCCCGCGGTGAGAGCCCCGACGAACTGCTGGGTCATCGGGAAGTAGATCGACTGTACGGCGAGGTAAAGGGCCGGAAGTAAAAAATTGAACACAATGAAACTGGCGAGCGTAAGGGCGGCTCCGGTCCAGAAGGCAATCTTGGGGCGAAGTAGCTGGTCGATCATCGGGGCTCCTGTGTTTCGTGCGCGTAAAAGTTTCAGGCTATCCCAGCGCGGTACCGGGCGCTATGGAAGCTGAGTAATCCTATTGACGTCTGCCGGGGTTAGATTTAAGCCATGACACCGTTGCAGGCGCGCATCATCTACGACTTGAACACCCAACCCTCGATCGACGCTGCCGAGCAGATTCGCATGCGCATCGACTTTCTCAAGGAATACCTGAAGACGTCGCACGCCAAAGGTCTCGTACTGGGCATCAGCGGTGGGCAAGACTCCTCGCTCGCTGGTCGTCTCTGCCAGCTGGCGGTCGCTGAACTGCGCGCGGAAGGTACCGAGGTGCAATTTGTCGCTGTGAGGCTGCCGCACGGGGTGCAGCACGACGAGGACGATGCGCAATTGGCGCTCGATTTTATCGAAGCAGACCGAGAAGTGACATTTAACATCCAACGTGCAGTCGATGGCATTGCCGCAGAATTTGCGGATGCCCTAGGCGAGCCAATCACGGACTTCAACAAGGGCAACGTGAAAGCCCGTGAGCGCATGGTGGCGCAGTACGCGATTGCGGGGCAGCTCGGCTATCTCGTAGTCGGTACGGATCATGCGGCCGAAGCGGTTACGGGATTCTTTACGAAGTTCGGTGATGGAGGTGCTGACGTGTTGCCGCTCAGTGCGCTCACCAAACGTCAGGGCAAGCAGCTGCTCAAGCACCTCAATGCTCCCGAGCGCCTTTATGAAAAGGTGCCGACCGCTGACCTGCTCGACCACACGCCCGGCCAGGCCGACGAAGACAACCTCGGCGTCACCTACGAACACATCGATGACTACCTCGAGGGCCGCGATGTGCCCGCCGAAGTCGCCGTCGAGATCGAGACGAAGTATCTGAACTCCCGCCACAAGCGCACCGTACCGGTGTCGATGTATGACGAGTGGTGGACCGAGTAGCGCGCTAGTACGCCCCTAACGAGCCCGATTAGTGCGATGAGGTGCGGGTCACATCCACCATCCACGCATAGTTGAAGGCTCGCTCACGCCAGGCGTCATAGCGGCCGGAGACGCCGCCGTGGCCTGCCGCCATCTCGGTCTTGAGCAGAGCATCCGCCCCCACCTCACGCAGTCGCGCAACCCATTTTGCTGGCTCGACGTAGAGCACGCGGGTGTCGTTGAGCGAGGTCACGGCGAGAATGCGCGGGTAGTGGACATCGTGCACGTTTTCGAGCGGTGAGTACGACTTCATGTAGTGGTAGACCTCCTCGTTGTGGAGGGGGTCGCCCCACTCATCCCACTCGATGACCGTCAGCGGCAACGAAGGGTCGAGAATCGACGTGAGCGGGTCAACGAAGGGGACGACCGCGAGAATTCCCGAGAATAGTTGCGGAGCCAGGTTGGCGACGGCACCCATGAGTAGGCCGCCGGCGCTTCCGCCCTCAGCAACGAGGCGATCGCTAGACGTGACATCGATATCGATGAGGTGCCGAGCGCACGCCACGAAGTCGGTGAACGTGTTGCGCTTGTGGAGCATCTTGCCGCCCTCATACCAGGTGCGCCCTAGCTCCCCGCCACCGCGTACGTGAGCGACGGCGAACACCATGCCGCGGTCGAGCAGGCTCAGACGGCCGACAGCGAAGCTGGGGTCGATACTGATCTCGTAGGAACCGTAACCGTGGAGCACTGTCGGCGCCGGGGTGCCGGGTGCGACGAGGTCGTTGCGGTACACGAGTGAGATCGGCACGCGAGTGCCATCGGAGGCAGTAGCCCATTCCCGACGTTGCGTGTACAGCGCGGGGTCGAAACGGCCAAGCACCGGCTGCTGTTTGCGCACGACGAGCTCGTTGTCATCCACAAGGTAGTCGTACACGATTGTGGGGGTGACGAAGCTGCCGTAATTGAGGCGGATGCTCGGCTGGTTCCATTCGGGGTTGGAGCTAAGGCCAACGGTGAAGAGTTCGTCGTCGAACTTCAGCTCGTGGGGAATGTCTTCGTACCGTCCGCCATGCTTCGGAACGATCGCAATCGCCACACGGGTAAGGCCCTCGCGGCGGTACTCGATCGCCACGAAGTCTTTGAACGCATCCACGCCCTCAAGGCGAACAGCTTCGTTGTGCGGGAGGATGACGCGGCGCTCACCCCGGGCATCAGCCGCTGCGACGCTCACGAGCTCAAAGTTGATCGCGTTCTTGTTGTGAACAATCAGTAGTCGATCTTGAGTGCCAACGACCACGTGTTCAACGTCATATTCGACGCCAACTTCGCGCGGCCACACGATCTCAAACTCACCCGTGGGGTCGCTCGTGTCGAGCAGGCGGGTCTCACTTGTCAGACGAGAACCAGCCTCGATAGCTAAATACTTGCCACTGCGCGTTCGGCCAACGCCCACCCAAAAGCTTTCATCTGGCTCATGAAAAACTTGCACCGCGGATGCCGCAGCAGTACCCAACTCATAACGCCAGACGGTATCGGGGCGCCACGCGTCATCCACCGTCGTATAGAAAATGTAGTGACCTGTGGCGTCCAGGAGCGCACCGCCAGCGGTACCGGGAATCTCGTCGGGCAGGTCATCGGCAGAACTGAAGCGCGCGATGTTGGTTGCCGTGGCAGAGCCGGCGCTCGCAGCGGGGGAGCCGCCGAGTTGGCGGACGCGCAGGGTGTAACGCTCATCGCCTTCAACATCGACGCCGTAGAGCAGCAGGGTGCCATCGTCGCTGAGCGAGAAAGATCCAAGGCTGAAGAAGTCGTGACCCTCAGCTTCGACGTTGTCGTCGAGGAGGATCTGCTCACCTGGCAGCGTCGTTGGGGCGGCAGCAGAGCTAGCCGCAGTGCCAGCGTCCGGCACGGCAATCGTCGGTGGAGTCCAGTCGTCGGCATCCGTGATGGGGGCGCGGCAGTGAATCGAGTACTGCTTGCCCTCTTCGGTGCGGTTGAAGTACCACCAGTGGCCGCGCCGCACAGGAACGCTCAAATCGGTTTCTTGAGTGCGGGCCTTGATCTCTTCAAAGATTTGCTCTTGCAAAACACTGAGGTGGCTTGTGCGTGCCGATGTGAAGGCGTTCTCGGCATGAAGGTGCGCGAGAGTGTTGGGGTTCTCTTTGTCGCGCATCCATTCGTAATTGTCGACGTAGTGGTCGCCATGCTGGATGCGTTCCGTGGGAACCTTCGCGGCTTCAGGTGGGGTGAGCATGCCTTCAGCGTAAGCCGAATTGCTGGCGAGCGGGAGTGCGGCTCGGCAGGACTGAAGGAGGGCGCGAGGCCGACCCCGCGTTGCGCGAATGCGATCATGGAGTCACACCACGATCGGAGCCACGGATGCCACACCCCCTCGTAACCGCGAACGAACTAGTTGAGCTGCTCGACGTCGCGTCACAGGGCGGAATGCCCGTACGTGTACTCGATGTGCGGTGGAGTCTTGGCGGGCCAGCGGGGTTGCCGCTGTACGAGGCTGGTCACATTCCTGGCGCTGTCTATGTGGATCTCGAGACTGAACTCGCCCGTCACGGGCAACCGCAGGAGGGGCGTCATCCATTGCCGACTGTTGTGGACTTGCAAGCCGCCGCTCGCCGTTGGGGGCTCAACGCAGGGGACACTGTCGTCGTATACGACGACTGGAACAGTCTCACCGCGTGCCGTGCCTGGTGGCTGTTGCGCTACATGGGTGTCGAGAACGTTCAAGTGCTCGACGGGGCGTTGTCTGCGTGGACGGCGGCGGGGCATCCACTTGCTATGGGTTCAACGGACAACACGAATGTGCAGCCCGGTACAGTCACTCTCAGCGTGGGTCATGAGCCAGTGCTGAGCGCCGACGATGCTGCCGCGCTCGCCGACACGGGCGTGCTGCTGGATGCGCGGGCGGGCGAACGCTACCGGGGCGAGACGGAGCCTATCGATCCGCGTGCCGGTCACATCCCCGGCGCAATCAGCGCGCCCACCGCTGGCAACCTCAACGATGCTGGCCAGTTTCTCGATGCCGAACTGCTGCGCGAACGCTACGAGGCGCTCGGCGTGAGTGTCGATCATGCGGTTGGCGTCTACTGTGGGTCAGGTATCACAGCCGCCCACGATGCTCTCGCGCTGACGGTCGCGGGTTTCCGCCCTGCCTTGTTTGCCGGATCGTGGTCGGCGTGGGCTAACCAGCCGGAGCGGCCAGTAGCGACCGGTTCTACCCCTTAACGCCGAAAGACCCCGACACTGCAGTGTCGGGGCCCCTCGTTTGCAGGTCTTAAGAAATTACGTCCTGCAGTAGTTCTTCGTTGACGTTCTTACGGACCAGCGAAACTACGTAGCCGATCACCAGAACGATGAATGGTGACAGCACGAGGAACCAACCGAATGCGTTGAGTCCGAACGCGGTCACGGTGGGGTCGACTCCCGCAGTGAGGGTAAGCTCACCGGCGAGCAATCCGAATCGTGACATCAACAGGTACTCGGCGAGTACGAGGCCGATGAATGCCAGGATCGGCGCGATCATCGTGACGAAAACGTTTTCGGTACCCTTGTTCTGCAGGAAGAACCGGATGATCGCGATGCACACGAGTGCTTCGATCAGCACAATCGCGACAACCGCGAGACCGCTGAACCAGAAGAACATGTTGCTGATGGGGTCGAGCTGGAAGACGGCAAACAGGAACATAACAGCGCCGGTAATGATCGACACGATGATGGATGCGCGGCTGGGAGCTCCGCGACCGTTCACGGTTCCCACTGAGCTCGCCAGCACGCCACCGCGGCCGAGGGCGAAGAGGTAGCGGCTTGCAGCGTTCTGGAATGCGAGCAGTCCGGCGAACAAGCTCGAGAGTACGAGGATGCTCATGATGGTGGCGAGCCACGGACCAACGTATTGGCTGGCGAGAGAGAAGAGCACCGCGGCTGGGTCTTCAAGGCCCGCAGAGCGCTCAAGCGTTTCTTCGATGACGTTTGAAGCACCCATGCCGGTGACGAGTGCGAATGCGGTGAACGCGAAAAGCACCGTGATCAGGCCGACTGCAAGGTACGTTGCGCGCGGTACGGCGCGCTTCGGGTCTTTGCTTTCTTCGCCGTAGATTGCTGTTGCTTCGAATCCGATGAACGAGGCGAATGCGAAAGCGAACGCGATTCCGGCGGAACCAGCAAGGCCACCGGCCAGAATCAGGTCGGGCGAGAAAGAAGCACCCCAGTTGAGTCCCTCGGGGCCGCCGTCGATGAGGATTGCAACCGCCGCAATCACGAGAACGGTGAGTTCTGCGAGCATCAAAACACCGAGAAGCTTGGCTCCGATGTCGACGCGAAGCAGTGAGAGCGCGGTAACGACGAGCCACGCGAGGAGTGTCCAGCCCCACCAGGGGAGGAGGCCAACTTGGCCGGCCATGACGCCGCCGAAGAATCCGTAGATAGCGAGCTGAATCGTGAGGTACGCAAGTACCGAAACGAACGAGGCAGCGATTCCGGCATTGCGCCCGAGTCCGCGACCGATGTAGGCGAAGAACGCTCCAGTATTGGTCACACGCTGGCTCATTGCGGCGTAGCCGACGCTGAAGAGGAGAAGGACGATGCCAGCGAATAGGTAGGCGCCGGGGGCTGCTGCTCCGTTACCGAGCACGATTGCGACGGGAACTGCACCGGTCATTCCGACCAGAGGCGCAGCTGCGGCCACGACGAAGAATACGATTCCGATTACGCCGAGTCGCCCTTTGCGCAGGGTCCGATCTGGGCTTTCTTGGGATTTTTGGTCAAGCGCCATGGTGAAACTCCTCGTTGAGTTCTATATCAATTCGTCCGTATCCGAACGAGTTGGGTTAAACAATGGCGAAGACAGGACGACTTAGTCAAGTGATTAGGTAAATTCATTTGGATACGAACCGTTTTGGGCTACACTCTGGCGCATGACCGAACTCAAAGGATTCCTTCCTCCGCTCACTCCCCAAGGGTCGAGTTCGCTCGTGCCTGAGATGCCCTGGTACTACTCGGGAACGCTACTCACCGTCGAGTATCTGACCGATCCAGCCAACGTACGTGCGATCCTTCCGCCCGATATTGACCTCGCCCCTGAACAGCCTGGTGCCGTCGCCATCGTGTGGGCCGACTGGCAGTCGTGCAGCACCGGTGGCCTAGAACTGCTCGATCCTGTGCGCTCCCAGTACCTAGAGGCCTTCATGGTCGTGCGCTGCTCGCACAAGGGCATCGTGTACAGCCGTTGTGTCGCCATCTGGGTGACCAAGGACTTCGCGATTGGCCGTGGTTGGTTCCAGGGGTACCCCAAGAAGCTCGGCAACATTGCTGTCACGCGTGTGTTCAACGCAGGCAAGGCAACTCCCAAGCTTGAGAACGGTGGCCAGCTTGGTGCCACCATCGCGGCCTACGACCACCGTCTCGCCTCCGCCGTTGTCACACTGCGCGAGCCTGCCGAGAGCAACGGTTTTGTTAACGGACACAAGATGCTGCACAGCCGTTTCATGCCGTCCATCAGCAAGGATGCTGGCATGTCACTCGACCAGCTCATCACCATGGGCGGCACCGATGTCGAGATTGGCGAGACCTGGAAGGGCGACGCCGAGCTCCACCTAGGCGACTCGCAGTGGGATGAGCTGCACTCGATCCTGCCCGTCGAAGAAATCCTCGGTGGCTACTACCGCGAAATTGGTGTCACCTTCAACGGTGGCGACCTCGTAGAAGACCGCTCGCAAGCAATCTAGCCGGATTAGGCCGGGGGAGAAGCGCAGAACGGGAGAACGCGGGACCACAGCAACTCAGTGGATTCCGCGTCGAACTCCGCGGGCAGCGAGCTGTCGGTGAACAGGTGGCCCGCGCCCGGGTAGTCGAACACCTCGACAACTGCGCCAGCTGCGCGCACCAGCTGCGCGACCGCGTCGATTTCGGTCTGGCTCCGGAAAGGATCATCGAGCGCGTAGTGAATCTGGGCCGGGACTTGAGCAGGCCAAGTCTCGACGCCGAGCATTGACAAGTCCAGCGCGCCGGAGAGCATGAGTACGCCCGAGACAACCCTTTGCGTTGCCACGTACTCGGCCATTCCACCACCGTTCGAGAACCCGCCCGCGATAAAACCATCGGGCAGGTGTTCAACCGCCTGTGCGGCGATGCTCATGAGTGCTGGATAGCCAACGGCCTCAGCGAACTCAATTGCTTCGTCGTAGGAGTCGAAAATTCGACCATCGTACTGATCGACAACGGTGACGTCGTGACCCTCAGAGCGCAGACGATCGGCGGCGTCGTGAACACCCGCCCGCGCGCCAAGTACTGAATGGAACAAGGCGACATTTCTCATGCAGTCAGTGTGCCCTCGACTGCTGACATTGTGTTTAGTAGTCGGCGAAGTACTCGTCGATCTCCCATTGGCTAATATCCCGAGTGTTGTTGTCTGCGACTGAGTCTTCGTAGCGTCTCACTTCGTCCCGCTTGAGCACGCTAAACACGTCGATGACCGTGCTGCCCATGGTCTCTCGCATCGCTGTGTCGGCGTCTAAGGCGTCAAGAGCGGCGGTGAGGGTCATCGGAAGGATGGGGGCTGACGCGTCTTCGTAGGCCCAACCCTCGACGGCTGCCGGCGCGGTGAGCTTGCGCTTGATGCCATCGAGTCCGGCGGCGAGCGTGGATGCAATCAGAAGGTACGGGTTGGCGGCTGGGTCGCCGAGACGGACTTCCAATCGCGTGCCCGCGCCGCGCTCGGGCGGTACCCGCAGCATCGCGCTGCGGTTATCGTGGCCCCAATTTGCGCGGTACGGAGCCAGAGTGTCGGGCCCGAGGCGTTTGTAGGCGTTCACGGTTGGGTTTGAGAGTGCGGCCAGCGCGCCGGCGTGGGCGAGGATTCCGCCGATCATGTGGTTGGCAACCTCTGAGAGCCCAGAGCCGCCATCCGACATGATGTTGTTTCCGTCTTTGTCGACGACCGAAAAGTGGAGGTGGAATCCGCTGCCGCCTTCGTCATCCCAAGGCTTGCCGACGAAGAGCGCGTGCTTGCCTGTACGTGCGACGATGTCGCGCACGGCCGTCTTAAACAGGAACGTTCGGTCGGCAGCATCCAGTGCTTCGCTGTGCCACAGGTTGATTTCGTACTGTGAGGGGCTGAATTCGTGGTTTCCGGCGAAGACGCCGATGTCCATGCCGTCGAGCATGCGCATGAGGTTCAGGAACTCCCCACCCGGATCTACATGCTCGCCGGTCGTGTAAACGCGGCCGGTGCGGCTGAGGCTGCGGCTCCAACCGTTCTCTTCGTCGTAGTTGGCGATGTAGAACTCGAGTTCGGGGCCGACTGTCGGTGTGAGGCCGAGGGCGGCGTATTCGGCGATCACGTTTTGCAGTACCGACCGCGGCGCGATTTCGCTCACGCTGTGGTCAGGGTTGAAAGCGTCACCGATAACGAGCGCCACACCGGGTTCCCACGGCATGATCGTGAGGGTGTCGGGATCAATTTGGGTGAGGAGGTCGGGAAGGCCGGAGGACATGATGTCGTTTCCGTCAAGCACATCGCCGCCAGTGGTTGTCACCCAAACGCCTTGGCAAAACAGCGGAGACTTGGCTCGGTGCAATTGGCTGACGAGGAGATCTTTTGAGCGGGTAATCCCCAGCACATCCGGGAAAATCAGGCGCAGAACATCGATCCCTTTTGCCTGCAAGTCTGCTTGAAGCGCTGCTATGTCGAGAGTCATTCTTCCTCCGAAAAATAAATCGTTCGGCACTGAACGATTAGTGAGATACTAAGCCACACAGCGGTGTAGCTGTCCACTCCTCGCGAGAATTTACCTGAAAGGTATACAGATGAGAGCACTTTTGGTGCAGCACGATCACGTCACCGCGAGTGGACCAGTGGGAGATCGCCTGCGCGAACGGGGCTTCGAGATCGACGAGATCATGGTCGTCACCGAAGAAAATTTTGAGACCCCCAATGTCGACTTCGAATTTCCGGATGCCTCCCAGTACGACCTCGTGATCCCGATGGGTGCGCCGTGGGGTGCGTGGGATGACGCGTGCATCGGCCGTTGGTTAGCTCCAGAACTTGAGTGGGTTCGAAAAACCATCGAAGCGGACATCCCGGTGCTCGGTATTTGTTTTGGTGGTCAGTTGATCGCCAGAGCTCTCGGCGGCACCGTCGCTCGCGGCGTAAAGTCCGAGATCGGCTGGACAGCAATCCACAGCGATGACACTTCGTTGGTCTCGAATGGGCCATGGTTCCAATTTCACTACGACCAATGGACGATGCCCGAGGGTGCAGTTGAGATTGCCCGTAACCCTGTGGCGCCTCAAGCATTCGTATATGGCCGCAGTCTTGCCGTGCAATTCCATCCTGAACTAAACACCGCGATCTTGACAGGCTGGCTCGACCAGGGCGGCATTGATGAAGTTGTTGCCGATGGCCAGAGCGCCGAAGTCATGCTTGCTCAGACTCGTGCAGAAGAGGGCGTAGCCGGTCAGCGCACTGCCGATCTTGTTGATGCATTCCTCGACCGCGTAGCAAAACTCGCTTAGTGCGCCTTCGCTACCGTAAGCAGGATTACTGAGTCTTCGAGCGCATCAAGGGCATGAACGGTATCTGGAATCGGGAGGAGATCTCCGGCAACGCCGGCCCACGATTGATCGCCCGAACGAAGTGTGACGCGCCCGACGAGCACCTGGAGGGTCGCCTCGCCGGGGCTTGAGTGCTCATCCAAGCCCTCGCCGGCACGCAGGGCCATCACGGTCTGACGTAGTTGCGAGTCTCGCCCGCCACGTACTGTCACGGCGCTGCGTCCATTATTCGACGCGACAGCACTCGCTAATTCTGTTTCCGCTAATTCGGTCAAAGAAACTGTCGCGTTCATGTCGTCACGCCTTTCGTGCACTGGTCGGCCACACTGCGCCGTGGGGCAAAGCTACCGCAGACCGTGCCTAGCGCAGCGTTTCGATTGCTGTCATCACCTCAGCCGATTCAGTATCAGGGTTGACGAAGGCGAGACGCAGCACACTCTGGCCGCGCCAAGTTGTCGGCACACAGAGGATCACACCGTCGTGAGCAGCTTGCTTAGACCACGCGGAGTACTGCTCTGCTGTCCAGCCAGTGCGCACGAACAACAGCACCGAGAGCTCTGGCTCGCGCACGAGTTCTAAGAATTCGCTAGACCGAATTCTCTCGGCAACTTCGCGTGCCGTCGTGACGGAACTTTCGATCGCATCCCGATATTTGTCGGTGCCGTGGGTGGCAAGGCTGAACCACAGCGGCAGTCCCCGCACGCGTCGGGACAAGTGCAAGGCGAGTTCGCTCGGGTTCCACTCGTTGCGATCAATGGCGTCGAGGTAGCTGGCGTGCTGAGAATGAACTGCTCGCGCAAGTTCTGGCTCGCGATACACGAGCGCACAGCAGTCGTAGGGGGCAAACAGCCACTTGTGCGGGTCGACGATAAAGCTGTCGGCACGTTCAATGCCATCAAACACGTGGCGGATGCTCGGGGCCGCGAGCCCCGCACCGCCGTAGGCGCCATCGACGTGCATCCACACACCAAACTCTTCGCAGACATCGGCAATGTCCGCCAGATCGTCCACGAGCCCCTCATTGGTCGTTCCCGCGGATGCCACGACAGCGAACACGTTGGGTGACTGTTCAAGAATGGCTCGCAGGGCAGCGCCGGTCATGTGCCCGCGGTCATCGATCGGTACATCGACGACGTCAACGTCGAGCGCTTTCGCTGCCGACTGGATCGACGAGTGCGCATTGGTGGTGCAGGCCAGCTGCCAGCCGCCGGCCGGGCGACCGCCGCGACGTGTCTTGGCGGTTTCGCGCGCTGTCATGAGAGCGGAGAGGTTGCCAGAGGTGCCCCCAGAGACGAAGGCTCCACCGGCGGTGTCTGGCCAATCGAGCAGCCCGATAATCCACTGGAGTGCCTGGTTCTCGGCAAAGATCGCTCCAGCGCCCGATTCCCATAGCCCACCAAAGATGTTGGCAGCGCTCGTTACGAGATCGAACGCGACAGCAGCCCGTGTTGGCGCTGCGGCGATGTACGCCAAGTTCAGCGGATCGTCTTGGGCTCGCGTTGCTGGCTCAAGCACCTCGTCAAAAATGCGGAGCGCTTCTGCGCCACCGATTCCTTCCGGGCGGATTGCTTCGCCGACCGCTGCCTTCAGCTCGGCGGCGGGCCGAGCTGTTGACAACGGATCGGTCTCGCGAACCATCCGCTTCGCGGTCCAGTCGAGGGCGAGTTGTACTACTTCAGTTTCATCGCCCCACACTGCATGGGCTCGACCTTGGGGGCGTACCTCGCTCATGTGCCTACTTCGCTACTTCGCTAATTCGACGCGTACCGGGAGTCGTTTGATTCCGTTGACGAAATTGCTGCGCAGACGATCTGGCTCACTGAGCTTCGTCATGCCGGAGATCCGGGGCAACAGGTTCTCGAACATGATACGGATCTCTAGGCGAGCAAGAGAGTTTCCGAGACACATGTGCGGGCCACCGCGGCCGAACGCCATGTGCTCGTTCGGGTTGCGGGTGACATCCATCTTGTAGGGGTCTTCGAAGACTTCGGGGTCACGGTTGCCTGCGGCGAACCACGTGACAACCTTCTGACCTTCTTTGATCGCTTGACCATTAATTTCGGTGTCTTTCGTCGCAGTGCGGCGGAAGTGATACACGGGGCTTGCCATGCGCAGGAACTCTTCAACAGCCCACGGGATTAGCTCAGGCTTTTCTTGCAACAGAGCCATCTGGTCTGGATTGTCCATGAGGTAGTTCATGGAGTGAGTGATCGTGTGGCGGGTCGTTTCGTTGCCGGCGACGACAAGCAGCAAGAAATAACTGTTGAAGTCGCGCTCGCTGAGCGCCTCTCCATCCATCGGCGTTTGATTGACCAGGCGAGACACAAGGTCAGTGCCGTCTTTGCCGCGACGCTGGTTCGCTAGGTCGTTGCCATATTCGAATACTTCGCGGGCAGCGGGGGAGCGGAAGGGCAAGAGCCGAAACTCTTCGCTCTCGGCGGAGCTCGCCAGAACATCGGCGTGTTCGGGATCGTCGTTTCCGATCATCCGGTTGCCCCAGTCAATGAGCTTATAAATGTCAGTGTCAGGGACATCAAGCATCTTGGCGAGCACACGGATGGGGAAGTCGGCCGCAACCTGATCGACGAATTCAAACTCCTTGTTCGCGAATGCCGCATCAAGGGTGCTCGCGGTGAGACCACGGAGGAAGGTCTCATATCCGGCGACGGCCTTGGGGGTGAATTCACCCTGCATGAGGCGGCGAAGCGCCCGGTGTCGCACGCCGTCGGTTTCGAGCATCGACTTGCGTGCCTCGATTTGATCTGCGTCGAGTTCTTCGAGGTTGACTGTGCCACGCTCGCTCGAGAACGTCTCAGTGTCTCGCAGTACAGACACGATGTCGTGGTACCGAGTGAGGGACCAGAAGCCGTGGTTGGGGGCTGGCTCTTCTGACCAGTGCACGGGTGCATCTGTTCGAAGTTTGTCGAAAACGTGCCACGGTGTGCCGTTCTCGAAAAGATCTAGGTCTGCCAGGGTGACGTTCGCCGTTGAAGTCAACTCAATCCTCCGATGGGTTGTTTGGATACAAACAATATGCCACATCGGGGTGTTTCTGCGAGTGCTTAGGCAGAATAACTTTCAGATCGCTTCGGGTTGGATAGAGTAACCGCAGCTAAACGCGAGCGAGGGGACCCTCCGTGGCCGGACCACACACACTGACTCAAACTGAACGTCAAGTACAAGCACGCGTTGGCGGGCTGCCGCTCGATTACTCTGCGATGGCTGTAGCCTCCAACCTGTTCCGTGCAGCCAATGCTGTGCGCAACCACTTTGAGCGCACGGTGTTGTCTGAGCACAATCTCTCGTGGACGGCGTTTGTTGTTCTCTGGGTTACGTGGATCTGGGAGCCCATCGAGACACGTCAGATCGCGCTCGAAGGCGGATTTTCGAAAGCCACTCTCACCGGGGTTCTGTCGACGCTCGAACGTCGCGGCTGGCTCACTCGCGAACGCAGCGACACCGATGGTCGCCTTGTTGTTGTGAAGCTGACAGACAACGGCCGCGAACTCATGGTCGAACTCTTTCCAGCCTTCAACGTCCAAGAGCAGGCTGTCACGGGGCCTGTCGACCCCTCGAAGCGCGAAGAACTCGCAGAGATGCTGCGCTTGATCACCGCTGGCGTCGAGCCAAAAAACTAGCGTTCCTTCACATTTTTCGGTGGTTGGTTGCCGCTAACGCTTGTTTGGGCTGGAATCACTCGCTAGAGTAAGTCATTAGCATCCGAATGACTTAACGGCGAGCGATTCGAGACGGGACCACTATGACCAACGTTCAAGTAGCCGGGGTAACCGTCGATACCCGGCATTTCATCAACGGAGAGCGCGTAGCCTCCGACGAGACCTTCACCAACACGTCGCCCATCGATGGCAGCAACCTTGGCGAAATCGCCCGCGGTGGCCAACGAGAGATCGACCTCGCCGTTGCCGCAGCTCGAGCGGCCTTCCCCGGATGGGCCGCCACAAGCCCCCAGGACCGTGCCGCAATCCTGCACAAGATCGCCGATCTCGTCGAAGAACGCGTGAGCGACCTCGCCAACGTCGAAACGATGGACAACGGTGCGCTCCTCCGCAGCCACCTGCGCGGCGTCATGCCGCGAGTGGCCCACAACTTCCGATTCTTCGCCGACTACCTCGTAAACGAGCTCGGACATCCGGACTTTGAAACTCGCGGCCACAACAACCACGTCTCGTGGGATCCCTCCGGCGTCGCCGCCCTCATCACCCCCTGGAACGCGCCGCTCATGCTCGCCACCTGGAAGATAGCCCCGGCGCTCGCCGCCGGCGACACCGTCGTGCTGAAGCCGGCCGAGTGGACGCCGCTCACCGCGTCGCTCCTCGCCGACATCACTGCCGAAGCTGGCCTTCCGGCCGGTGTGTTCAATGTTGTTCAGGGCTACGGCAAAGAAGCGGGCGCCTCACTCGTCGCCCACCCCGATCTCAGCCGCATCTCGTTTACCGGCTCGGTCCCAACGGCCAAGTCGATTGCCCGCGCAGCAGCAGACAACCTCACCCCGTGCAGCTTCGAGCTCGGCGGCAAGAGCCCATGCATCGTTATGGAAGACGCCGACCTCGAGCTGGCAGCAACTCTCGCGGTCGAACAGTACGACAACGCCGGGCAGGTGTGCCTCTCTGGCACACGCATCCTCGTCCACGAAAACATTGCGGATGCCTTTGCCGAAGCATTCAAAGCGAAGGTTGCGACCCTGCGTCAGGGTGACCCTCGAGATATCGAAACTGATATTGGCCCGCAGGTTCACCGTGTTCACTTCGAACGCATCAAGGGGTTTGTTGACCGTGCAAAAGATGGCGGCGCGAACATCGTTGTCGGTGGATCACCGAACGCTGAACTCGGCGGACTCTACTTTGCTCCCACGCTCGTGAAAGACCCCGAGGTCGGCAGCGAGATTGTCACCCAGGAAGTTTTCGGACCGGTACTGACGATGCAAACGTTCAGCACAGACGACGAAGTCGTCGCGATGGCAAACGGCACCGAATTCGGTCTGGCCGCGATCCTCGTATCTGGAAACCGCGACCACGCTGATGCGATCGCTAAGCAACTAGTGGCCGGCACAATTTGGGTCAACTGCTTCTTCGTGCGCGACTTGCGAGCACCATTCGGTGGCTCAAAGAAGTCAGGTGTTGGTCGCGAGGGCGGCACCTGGTCGTTCGATTTCTACGCAGATGTAAAGAACACGGTGGTTTCGCCGAACGGATGGAAGGAATAGTCATGGGAGAAGTTGTTGGTGTTGGGCTAATCGCTCACGTGCCCACGATCATGTTGCCAAAAGAGATCCGTATGGAACTCAACGAAGGCAAAGATTCAACGCTCGTAGATGGACTCGAACGACTCCGCAAGGACTACTTCGAGAATGACGATTACGACACTGTTGTCGTACTCGACAGCCACTGGGCAACCACGGTTGAATTCGTCGTTACCGCGCACGAGCGCCGCCACGGCAAGTTCACCTCGGAGGAGCTGCCGCGGGGGATGAGCGGCGTTCCGTACGACTTCCAGGGTGACCCTGAGCTCGCGAAGCTCATGGGGGAGCAGGCCGAAAAGAACGGCACCTGGATCACCCCGATCGATGACGAACACTTGCCGATCATGTACGCCACGATCAACCTGTGGGACTACCTCGGTAAGGGCCTGCCAGGCAAGAAGTGGGTGAGCGTCTCGATCTGTCAGACCGCCACTGATGAAGATTTCTTGCGCGCGGGGCGTGCGATTGGCGAAGCTATTGCCAAGAGTGATCGCCGCGTCATCCTGCTGGCTTCAGGTGCGTTGTCGCACACCTTCTTCAAGCTTCGCGATCTTCGCAAGCACGAGATGGCCGACCCGGCGCACATCTTCTCTGATGCTGCCCGAGAGGCAGACTACGAGCGCCTTGACTGGTTCAAGGAAGGCAACCACGCGAAGGTGTTGGAGACGATGCCTGCCTTCCACAAGGTTCGCCCTGAGGCCATGTTTGGTCACTGGCTGATGACCGCTGGAGCAATTGGTGAAGACGAATGCACCGCTCCTGGCGTGATGTACAGCGAGTACGAAAATTCGATCGGCACCGGTCAGGTGCACGTATGGTTCCCGAAGCCAGAAGGTGGCTTCCCGGCAGCAAAGGATGTGGTTCTCTCTCGTGACTGAACTCCGCAGAGTACTTCTTGATGGATACCCGACGCAGGTAACTCGCCACGGCGACACTCTCGTCGCAGGTGATGGCCGCGAGGTTGGTGTCGACGACGCTATCCATTTGCCGCCGACCGAACCGAGCAAGATCATTGCCGTGCACTTGAACTACGCAAGTCGCACGGAAGAATTCATGACCAAGCTGCCGTCGGCTCCGACTTACTTTCAGAAGCCGGTTACCGCCCTCAACACCCACAAGGGTGATGTTGTGCGCCCCGAGGGCTGCAAGTGGTTGAACTTCGAAGGCGAAATCGTCATCGTGATCGGCCGCACCTGCCGCAACGTTTCTCCCGAGGAGGCTAGCGATTACATTGCTGGCTATTCGATCGGAAACGACTACGGGCTGCACGATTTCCGAGACACGGATGCCGGATCAATGCTGCGCGTCAAAGGCAGCGACACGCTCGCCCCCGTCGGCCCCGGTCTCGTTACTGACTGGGATTTCCGTGGCAAGCAGTTGCGCACCATTGTGAACGGTGAGGTCAAGCAAGACGACAACACCGACAACATGGAGTGGGACATGAACTACCTTGTCGCCGATATCGCTCGAACGATTACCTTGAGCCCGGGCGACATGCTGTTCTCGGGTACGCCGGCGTTCTCTCGTCCGGTGCAGCCTGGCGATGTCGTCGAGGTCGAAGTTGAGGGGCTCGGAAAGCTCACAAACCGCATTGTTACCGGGCCGACTCCGATCCGCACCGACGTGGGTGCACAGCCGACCCAGAGTGAAGAGGTAATGTCGACCGCAATGGGTGGCGACTGGGAGTTCCGAGGTATTCGAACTCCTTCTAAGGATCTCTACCCGTCGAGAGTTGAGGAATAACGATGATCAAAATCGAAGTCGACATGAACCAGTGCCAGCACTATGGGCAGTGCGTGTTCGAGGCACCCGACAACTTCAAGCTCAACGACGACGACAAACTTGAGTATGTGGCTGAAGCGCCAGACTCTGAGCGCGACAACATTGAAGCCGCTGTAGACGTGTGCCCGATGCAGGCCATTCGAATCGTCGAATAGTGTCTGAGGCCAACCCCGCCGCACCTGTCGTCATTGTCGGTGCGGCGATGGGTGGGCTGCGGGCGGCGGAGTCTCTTCGCCGTTCGGGCTACACCGGTGCTATCCGCGTAGTGGGTGACGAACTCCATGCGCCCTATAACCGTCCGCCTCTCTCTAAGGAGGTGTTGGCCACTGACGTGACCCACGAGGCTGTGGCGTTTCCGTCGCGAGCCGAGATGGGTGATGTTGAGTGGATGCTCGGGGTGCGGGCATCCGCGGTCGATCTTGCTGCTCGCACACTGACGACGGATGACGGCAACGTGCAGGAGTGGCGTGCGCTCGTTATCGCGACGGGTCTGCGTGCGCGCCGCCTGGACTTCGCGCCTATTGCTGGCCGTCACGTTGTTCGTTCGCTGGATGACGCGATGGCGTTGCGCGCGGAGCTCACTGTGGGTGCGCGGGTTGTTGTTGTCGGTTCGGGCTTCTTGGGCTGCGAGCTGAGTGCGACGGCGAGCAAACTTGGTTGCTCGGTCACGATTGTGACTCCGAGTGTTGAGCCGATGATCCGTCCGTTGGGTGATCTGGTTGCTAAAGAAATGCGCCGACGTCTCAACGCTGAGGGCGTGGAAATTTTCTCTGGCGTGACTGTTGCTGCCATCAACGGCGGGGCTTCGGTCGAGTCTGTTGAGTTGAGTGATGGCCGCGTGATTGAGGCAGATGTGGTGATTGAGTCGGTTGGCTCGGACTGCAACATCGAGTGGCTTGAGGGCTCAGGGCTCGACCTGAGCGATGGTGTGCTCGCCGATAACGCGATGCGTGCGGTGACTGCCGATGGTAGGGCCCGCGATGATGTCTACGTGGTCGGCGATATTGCTCGCTTCCCGAACCCGATGTTCGATGATGTTCCGCGCCGTATTGAGCATTGGAACATTCCCACTGACACCGGCAAACGTGCTGGGGCCGTTCTGGCCGCGCACTTGGCCGATGACGGTTCGTTCGACGACGTTGTGGCGAAACCGTTCGCTCCGATGCCATCGTTCTGGTCGAATCAATTTGAGATCAAGCTGCAGGCTTATGGGCTGTTGGGTTTGGTGTCGGATGACGACATCCGCATCCTTGAGGGAGATCTTGCGGATCAGGTTGCCGTGGGTTACTACCGCGACGATCGTCTTGTCGGCGTTCTTGGTGTTGGCATGAAAGCTGCACTGCTGCCGTATCGCAAGCAGATCGCTGAGGGTGGCAACTGATCGCATTTGTGCTGGTTTTCCGCTAGCTCTGGCGGGTGGGTCGTAGGCTGGAGTCATGACTTCCGCTTCGACTGTCGCTGTAGCCCAGTTTGCTCCCGGTGCCGATCGCGATGAGAACATCGCCACGGTGACTCAGCTCGCTGAGCGCGCGGTAGAACGTGGCGCCAATTTTGTGGTGTTTCCCGAATATTCGGCCTACTTCACACCGACAATGGGCGACGACTGGTTGGCTGCGGCTGAACCGCTCGACGGCCCGTTCGTTCAAGCATTGACATCGTTGGCGCAACGATTGCGGATTCATGTCGCTGCGGGAATGTTGGAATCTGCAGACGAAGAGAAACGCTTCTCAAACACCCTGGTCGCGATCGCTCCGACGGGTGCTGTGGTGGCGACCTACCGCAAGCAGCACCTCTACGACGCTTTTGGCCAGCGCGAATCTGACTGGGTGATTCCGGGTTCGATTGGTGCGCCGGAAACCTTCACTTGGGAGGGCTTCACCGTCGGTTTGCAGACTTGCTACGACATCCGTTTTCCTGAGGTGTCACGCCGACTTGTGGATGCCGGCGCCAACCTCATTGTGGTGCCTGCCGAGTGGGTGCGTGGTCCGTTGAAGGAATACCATTGGCGCACCCTACTCACGGCCCGCGCGATTGAGAACACGATCTTTGTGGCGGCTGCAGATCATGCGCCGCCGATTGGGGTCGGGCACAGTATGGTTGTCGACCCTATGGGGGTCGAGCTTGTGACGATTGGCGAACGAACGGATGTCGCGGTCGCCCACATTGAGCACTCACGCCTTGATGAGGTTCGGGCTATCAACCCTGCGCTCGAGTTGCGCCGTTATGGCGTTCACCCGCGTGAGGAGCGCTAGCGCTCGCACGATTTAGTGGCGCAGTTTCATTCCGGAGAGTTGGGCGGCAGCACGGTCGAGCACGTCGGTCTGCTTGCAGAAGGCGAAGCGGATGAGTGTGTTGTAGTCACCGTGGTTTTCGGGGTGCACGAAGGCGGTGACGGGGATGCCAACTACTCCCGCAAGTTCGGGAAGTGTTCGGCAAAATTCGGCGGCGTCGGTCACTCCGAGGGGTGCGGCATCCGCAATGATGAAGTAGCCAGCTTGGGGTGTGGTGACTTCGAAGCCAGCACTGCGCAGGCCAGCACCGAGGGTGTCCCGTTTGCGAGCAAGGCCGCTGGCGAGTCCCTCGAAGTAGTCATCTGGTAGCCCGAGGCCGACTGCGATTGCGGGTTGGAGTGGTGCGCCGTTGACGTAGGTGAGGTACTGCTTGACGGCCATGATCGCTTGCAGGATCGGCTGAGGTGCGGTTATCCAGCCAATCTTCCAGCCGGTGGTGTTGAACGTCTTGCCGCCACTACTAATGCTGATCGTGCGATCGAATGCGCCAGGCAGGCTTGCGATGGGGATGTGTTCGTGGCCGAAAGTGATGTGTTCGTACACTTCGTCAGTGACAATGAGGGCATCAAATTTGTGCGCTAGTTCGACGACGAGTTCGAGCGTTTCGCGGTCGAGCACGCTGCCGGTTGGATTGTGTGGGCTGTTGAGGATGATGAGTCGGGTGCGCCCGCTGAATGCGGCCCGGATGTCATCGTGGTTGGGTTGAAAGTCGGGGGCCCGCAACGGTACGGTCACGTGGGTGGCGCGCGCGTAGTTGATCATTGCGCCGTAGGCGTCGTAGAAGGGTTCGAGCGTGATCACCTCATCGCCTTCGTTGGTGAGGGCGAGGATCGTGGCGGCAAGCGCTTCAGTTGCGCCGGCGGTGGCGAGCACTTCAGTGTCAGGATCAATCTCAATGCCGTAGAAACGCTCTTGGTGCTCGGAGATGGCGTTGCGTAGTACAGGCAAACCATTGCCGGGCGGGTATTGGTTGACGCCGTCGCTGATGGCTTTCCGGGCGGCCTCCAACACTTCGATGGGACCGTCTTCATCTGGGAAGCCTTGGCCTAAATTGATGGCGCCCGTACTGACGGCAAGTGCCGACATTTCGGCGAAAATTGTTTGGCTCAACTGGCCATCGGTGCCGAGTAGCATGGCGCCGTTGGCGGCGCGTTCCCAAGATCCTGTGACTGTCATTGTTCCGCAAGCCTAACTAGTTGCGCGTCGCGTTTCTGCTTTTGGCTGTGGAAAGTTGAGCGCTCATTTCTTGGCAGATGCTTAGCGTCGTTCTATGCGGCTACCGAACCTCGTACATGCGGCGGGCGGCGCGCTCCTTTTGGCTTTGCTGAGCGGATGCGCGCCTTCCGACGCGAGCACCCCTCCCGAGCCCTCTTCCACGTTCGTTGCGCCCTACGCGACCGACGAGGAAGCTCTCGCCGCGGCCGAGGAGGCCTATGCGGAGTACGTGCGAGTCATGCGTGAGTCGTACCGTCCGGACGCATCAGATCCATCCGCTTTGTACACCGTGGCGAGTGGTGGCCATTTGATGGAACTCCTCTCCGAGTTCGAAGATCGAGTCGCGGATGGTCGATACCTACTTGGCACACAATCCTTCGACCAAATTGTTCTGCAGCGATACTCGCGAGACAGTTCATCAAGCGAAATGATCGCGGTCTACCTTTGTGATGACCTCTCGGGACTGTCGATTTACAGAGATGGCGAGAAGATTGCCCCCGACGAGCCAATACCTCCCACAACGATGCAAGTGGTATTCGACTTCAACCCAGATTCGAAGTCGTTGCTGGTCTCCGCTCGTGACCTATGGAGTAGCGAGACTTGTTGACCCATAACCGACCAACCGCGCTTACGTCGGCAATCTTTCTGCTTTGCGCGCTAATAGTGCTTGGGTCTGCGTTCGTCCCATCACCTGCGTTCGCCTGTAGCTTTGAATCGCAGGTTGACGGATCGTGCGCGACCGCAGAGATCGGCGAAGAAGCCGTCGAGCTCGGCGCATCAACCGAGGTGCCCGCGACGGGCGGCACCGCACCAGAGGGCAACTCTGCCGGTGGTGTCAGCTTTGAAGCTCCGATAGAGCCAGTCAACTCTGTGGGGGAGAGCTGGTGTGATCTTCAGCGACTTCCGTGTGTGCCGTGGACCCCGCCTGCAAGCGACGAGACTGGCCCTGTTACGATCTCCGACATTGCAACATTCCGCCCGCAATCGCCAAGCGCCAGCATGCAACCCAACCAGTGGATGATCGTCGGACTCGCCACCAACTTCTACGCCAACGCATCCGCCCACATCGTCGACGGAACACTGTTCGGCGGCACAGCCCAAGTGCGGTTCACCCCAGTCGCCTACAACTGGAACTATGGCGACGGCACCACCGCCACCCTCAGCATCGCAGGCACAACCTGGGCGAAACAAAAAATTGCCGAATTCGACCCAACGCCGACCAGCCACAGCTACAACGAACCCGGCACCTACACAATCACCCTCACCGTTACCTACGCCGCCGAATACCGCGTCGCAGGCACCAACTGGCGAAACGTCATTGGGACCCTCAACATCGCAGCCCCACCACTCACCGCAACCGCAGGACACGCAACCACAGTGCTCGTCAACCAAGACTGCAACACCAACCCCACCGGCATTGGCTGCTAAACAACAACCACCGGCAGCGAACACACCCCACCAACTCCATAACGCCGCAAATGCCGGACCCATCCTGCATCCTGCAAAACAGATCCGGCACCACCGCAGATCACAGCGGCACAGCCGCTGCGGTTAGCGAGTAGAAAGCAACACCGCAATCGAACCAGGCATCAAGCTCGCAACGGACTGCGTAGCACTCCGAGCGTCAGATGAACCATTGTCGACAAAAACTGGCTGAATAGAGCACATTTCAAACCTCCCTCACCTCAAAAAACCGAAGAAAAAGCGAACGACAACACAAGCAAGGAACCCAAAAACGGTTCCCCGAGCACCTAAACCGAAACCGACTCGTCAGCCGCCGGCGTCGAAACCCGAGACCCACGCATCGCAACAGCCGTAATCGCAGCCCCAGCAAGAGCAATAATTCCTGCACCTAAGAAGGCTGCGGAATACCCCGCCGTCAACTCCACGCGGGACGGATCAGTGCCAGAGATGCTGTACACAATCGCCGTGAGAACCGCCAGTCCAAGCGCGGAACCAATCTGGTAACTAGTGCTAACCAGACCCGAAGCAACCCCAGCCTCAGCAGGCGGTGCCGCATTGATAGCAGTACCAAGCGAAGGGATAAACGCAAGAGACATACCAAGAGCAGCCAAGAGCGAAGCAGGCAAAACATCGATGCCATAACTACCATCAGGGCGAACGAACGAAAGCCAAACAAGTCCACCAGCAAGCAAAAGCAGACCAGAGACAATCATCGACCTCGCGCCAAACCGCTGCTGAAGTCGAGGGGCCCACGCGATCATGACGAGAACAACAAGACCAGTCATCGGAAGAAGCGCAGCACCAGCAGCGAAAGCAGTCGCCCCAAGAACCTGCTGAAGATACAAGTTCAAGAAGAACCACATCGACACCCAAGCCGCACCCAACAGCAACTGTGCGCCGTTTGCGGCGCCAAGCAAAGGTGCGCGGAGCAAGCCAAGACGCAACAACGGATTACGGCGTCGAGCCTGGATGATGAAGAAAATCACCAGAAGGACAAGGCCCCCAACCAGACCGCTGACAGTCGGAACCGTAAGCCAACCAGCCTCAGCAGCATTGACAACGGCATAAACAATTGCCGCAAGCCCAATCGTCACAGTGAGAGCTCCACTGATATCAATCGAACCAGAAGAATTGCGGACCGTACGGGGAAGCGTCGACGCTGTAAAAGCGAGCACAAAGACCGCAATCGGAATAGTCGCATAGAAGACCCAAGGCCAGCTCGCATACTCCGTGAGCACTCCGCCAAGGAAGACCCCAGCAGTGCCGCCGATAGGTGCAGCAGCACCATAGAAAGCGAAAGCCTTCGGAAGGTCTGGAGTGCCACCAAAGAGCATCATCAACAAAGTGAGTGCCGCCGGCGCGATCATCGCAGAGCCAGCGCCCTGAATTGCGCGGCCGGCAATCTCGAGTCCAACATTGCTAGCGGCACCCGCCAGCAATGACCCCGCAATTAGCACGAGCCAACCCAACACAAAGATCTTGCGAGCGCCAAAGGCATCCGAAAGACGGCCCCCCAAAAGGAGAAGGCCACCGAAAGCGACAACGTAAGCGTTAAACACCCACGACAGAGACTCTGGAGTGAAGCCAAGATCTCTTTGAATATCAGGTAAAGCGACACCAATGATCG
>CH672415.1:2588318-2716213 GCA_000153145.1 marine actinobacterium PHSC20C1 | reverse complement strand
GCGGCCCCTCGCGTTGTGGGATGATTGCTGAAGTTCCCGGTAAACGCCACGTATTTCTGTCGATTGGTCGCGTAACGAGCATTGGCTCTGGACAGATTATTACGACGGGACTCTGAATCTCAAGCGTTTCGAGCAGCGCGGTGGCGAAATCCGGGTCATGGCAGAACTGCTTGGCCGCCGAGTTAGCCTGCGCGATGGTTCAGGCGAAGCCCAAATTGAGGATGCAGCGATCGAAGAGGTCGACATCGGAGAATGGGAAATCTCCCAACTCTTCCTGCGTCGCCCCAAGACCACCGCCTCACCATTCGCCAAGGGTCCTACCGACTTTGCGGCGTGGGACGAGATCAAGCACAACATTCACTCAGGTGAAGCGCAGTCAGCTACCCAACTTGTTGCCAGTTTCGCTGACCTTCTCCCCGCTGACCTCGCGAATGCGATGCTTGAGCTGCCAGAACAGCGCATGCTGGAGGTCGCCGAAGAGCTATCGGATGACCGTCTCGCTGACGTCCTCGAAGAAATGCCTGAGAAAGAGCAGGTCGATCTTCTCAACAAACTCGACGATGATCGTGCCGCCGACGTGCTCGACCAGATGCAGCCGGATGACGCGGCAGACCTCATCGCTCACCTCACTGATGAGCGTGGTGAGACTCTTCTCGACCTCATGGAGCCAGAAGAGGCCGAAGATGTGCGCTTCCTACTCAGCTATGACTCCGATACGGCAGGTGGTCTTATGACGACCGAGCCGATCATTGTGTCTGCCGACGCAACTGTTGCTGAGGGCCTTGCCCTCATCCGTCGCCACGAACTTGCCCCAGCATTGGGTGCAGCGATCTGCGTAACCCTGCCGCCGTATGAACCACCAACCGGCCGCCTACTCGGCATGGTGCACTTTCAGCGAATGCTTCGCTACCCGCCCAATGAACGATTGGGCGCATTGATTGACCAATCTCTCGAGCCGGTACGCTCGTCGACAACGGCGGCAGAAGTTTCGCGCATCCTCGCCAGCTATGACCTGGTTTCAGTTCCTGTGGTTGATGACAATCACCGACTACTCGGGGTGGTGACCATTGACGATGTGCTTGACCATCTGCTTCCCGATGACTGGCGAAGTACCACCGACGAGTCGGCGAGCTTCGACGACACTTCTACGAGACCGCTAACAATCGTTCAGCAGAAAGCAATTCGCGCAGGGAGGGCACCACGTGGCACAAGCTAAGCGTTCACCCCGTTCGCAGCGCAACGACATGCGCCTGGACACCCCCAAGGGCCTGCGAAGTGGTTTTCCCATGTTCCAGAGTCGCGACCGTATGGGTCGGTACTCTGAGGCCTTCGCCCGCGGAATGGGCACTCCCTGGTTTCTCGTCGGGCTCTCAGCCTTCGTGGGCATCTGGTTGATTTACAACACCAGCGCGCCCATCGGTGCCCAGTTCGACCCCCGCTCAACTAACTTCACGCTCCTCACACTGATCCTGTCGCTGCAGGCGTCCTATGCAGCACCGATGATCCTGCTCGCCCAGAACCGTCAGGATGACCGTGACCGGGTACAGATTGAGCAAGACCGTCAGCGTGCCGAACGCAACCTTAATGACACCGAATATCTCGCACGAGAAGTTGTTGCCCTTCGCTTGGCAATGACAGATCTCGCAAGCAAAGATTTCATCCGCTCCGAATTGCGCGCATTGCTCGAAGAACTCGAGAAGGATGACGAGGTCGACGACGACACGGCAACGTCGTGACGGCTGAGCTCGAGGCGGCGGTTCGGCACTCTCTCGCCTCCGTCATTGATCCCGAAATTCGTCGCCCGGTGACGGAACTCGACATGATTTCTGATGTCATCGTCGATGAGGCCGGGGCAGCATCCGTTGGGCTGAAACTGACGATTGTTGGATGCCCGGCCGCCGACACTATCGAACGCGACGTACGCGAGGCTACCGCGCGAGTTGCCGGGGTTACCGATGTTGCCGTGACGGTGACGATCATGTCGCGCGCGGAACGCGACGCTCTCACCGAAAAACTCCGTAAGGGTCGCCCCAAGACGATGCAGTTTGGGCCTGATTCGCTGACTCAGATTGTGGCGGTGACGAGTGGCAAGGGCGGAGTGGGTAAGTCGACGCTTACGGCAAACTTGGCGGTCTCCCTCGCACAAACTGGTGCTCGCGTCGGCGTGATCGACGCGGACGTCTTTGGGTTCTCAATCCCTGGACTCCTTGGCCTGCATGGCGCAAAGCCGACACAAGTTGGCGAGATGATTTTGCCGCCGGTCGCCTATGACGTGAAGGTGATCTCTATCGGCATGTTCGTCGAAGACAACACCGCCGTTTCGTGGCGTGGACCGATGCTGCACCGCACGATTCAGCAGTTCTTGACCGATGTGTTCTTTGGCGACCTCGATGTGCTGTTAATCGACCTCCCGCCCGGCACCGGTGATGTTGCGATCTCCCTCGGCCAGCTACTTCCCCACTCCGATGTTGTTGTCGTGACGACTCCACAGTCGGCGGCCGCAGATGTTGCTGAACGCAGCGGAATTGTCGCGCGCCAGACCGGGCAGCGCGTCATCGGCGTCATCGAGAACATGGCCGGGTTGCCTCAGCCCGATGGCAGCGTGCTTGAGCTCTTTGGTTCCGGTGGCGGGGCGGATGCCGCAGCCAAGCTCTCGACGCCAGAAGAACCTGTCACGGTGTTGGCGTCTATCCCGCTCAGTATTGCTTTGCGGGAGGGTGGCGATGTCGGGGTTCCCGTGGTGATCGCAGCTCCCGAGGATCCGGCTGCTCAGGCCATTCGTGCCCTCGCGGCGACTCTCACTTCGTACAAGCGCAGCATCGCGGGTCGCAAGCTGGGCATTCATACCCGTTAACGCAAAAACACCACAGCAGTAGTTGCTGTGGTGTTGCGTGTACCGATGAGTCGGTGGCTACGGCATCGTGTTGTAGCGGCGGGTGGGAATGCGGTGGTATCCGTCGATTGCGACGGCACGCACGGTGGCGATGATGCCCACTGCGGAGAGTGTCCCGATGATGAGGAGTTCGATGTTCATGTCTATATTTCATCGCGAATAACTATTTAGAACAAGATGATCTTTCTTATCTAACCTTGTAGGCTAACTACATGGAAATTCGCCGACTGGAGCTACTGCGCGAACTGGCCGACCGCGGCAGCATTACAGCGGTTGCCAAAGCCACAATGCGCACCCCATCCGCCGTCTCGCAGCAGCTCAAAATCCTCGAGCGCGAGGCCGGAATTCCGCTCACGGAGCGAGTGGGCCGCGGCATCGTTTTGACTTCAGCGGGTCGTGCACTTGCTCACACTGCCGCCGATGTTGCTACCGCGATCGAGAAAGCCGAAGCCTTATGGAACGACTTTCGTGAGTCCCCGCGCGGTGAAGTCACAATGACGATCTTTCCGACGGGTGGCGAGATGCTCTTGCCCGGACTCTTCCACTCCATCAATCGTTTGGCGGGCCTCAAGCTCTATTGCAACGACCAGGACTCTGTTCTTGAGGATGTTGCAAACCTCACCGCAGACTACGACGTCGTCGTCTCCGACTCTCCGCACGTTCTCCCGGCATGGACCGAACGCGGCCTTGCCGTTGTTCCACTCATGAAGGAGTCGCTAGACGTTGCGCTGCCCGAAGATCATCCGCTCGGTCGAAAGCCAGCGCTCACGCCAGCGGACCTCATAGACGAGACCTGGATCGGCGTGCCTGCAGGGCTCCCCTTCGATCGCATCCTGCGTCGCATCGAGGCGGCAAACGGTGCACCAGCGAATGTCGCCCAACGACTTACGGACAACAGCATCGTTGAGGCGGTCGTTGCCGCCGGGCACGGCATCGCAATCCTTCCGCGCTTCACCACGCGGGACCGCGAAAACGGTCTCATCACGCGGCCGCTCAAGGGCGTGCCATCATCACGGCTCATTTCCGCTCTACTGCGACCAGACCGAGCAGAACGCCCCTCTGTGCGCGCGGTCGTGAAGGCGCTCGTCGACGAAGCAACCCGCTTCGAGCGCGAGCACACGGCCTAACGCCGGCATCGAATTCTGGGCGCCGGTCCAGCCCAGGCCGAGCGGCACTCACAGCCGCTCCCGCGCCCGCGCCCGCGCTAGGTCTAATTGGTCGGCTCGACCAGTCGCGCAATCAGCTCAGTGAGCAAACGCTCGGTTAGCGGCGCCGGTAGCGCTCCGATGAGTGCGAGCAGTGGCGCCATCCGCTCGGGCAAACCATCGCTGGCCCCCTGAAGCCCAATCACGGCCAGCAGCCCGGCAGCCTGCTCAGAAGTCAGCGGTGGAGCATCCGGAGCCGAGAGAGCCGCACTAACCTCAGCTGGCAGAGTCGCGAGCGCCGCGGCAGCAGAGATGGGGGCGACACCGCGCACTTCTTCGGCAGCGGCCAGCAGCGCTGCGCTCAGCTCGTCAAGAACGCTTTCGGTCACCGGAGTGATTGTCAGATGGGTTGTCGCTGGCAGAACGGTATCGTCGCTCTGCACGAGAGACGGCTGTAATTGAAGCAGAAAGCCATGCGTTCGCACTTGATCAGCCCAATGATGAGCGTCAACGCGACGGTTTGTCGGCACTGATTCATCGGCTGCGACTGCCATCAGCGGGCCGACCGGGTTACCGATAACGCGAAGCCCCTCGATTCCGTTGATGAGGTCACACAGGGCGCGAGTCGATCGGGAGCAGGACTCAGCGAGCTCGGCGAGCCCGGTCGTTCCTAGCGCGTGAGTAATGGCCCACGCTGCTGCAAGCGGTCCGGCAGATTTTGAGCCAAGGATTGTGGGATTCACGATCGGGTAGCCCGGCCACTGAGTTGTCGCAAAGTATTGGGCGCGCTGACGGTCACGACCGCGCTGCAGCAACACAGAAGCACCCTTCGGCGAGTAGCCAAACTTGTGAAGGTCGGCGCTGATGCTAGTGACACCAGCGACCGAAAAGTTCCACGGCGAAACGCCCTCCCAGAAAGGGAGAATCCAGCCACCAATGCAGGCGTCGACGTGACAGGCGATACCGTGCTTGGCCGCTGCCGCGGCGACCTCCACCACCGGGTCCATTGCCGCATGAGCGTAGCTCGGCGCCGAAACAACGACCAAGGCAACGTCATCCCCGAACCGCGCAATGAGGTCGCTGGCCGAAACTATTCCGTCGCCGTTGACGGGAACAAGGTCAAGTTCGAGACCAAAGTAGTGAGCTGCTTTCTGGAATGCCGCGTGCACGGTGACAGGCGCAAGCAAGCGGGGCATGCCAGTGCGTGCCGAAGCCCCTGCGCCGCGCCACACGTCACGCGCCGTCTTGACTGCCAACAGACAGCTCTCGGTGCCGCCCGTCGTCACGGTGCCGACGACATCCGAGTCTCCGCCGAGCAGGTCGCGGGCGAACGCGACAACTTCGCGTTCCATCACAGCAACAGAGGTAAACGTGGTCGGGTCTAGCCCGTTCACTGGTTGCACCGCGCGGATGGCGCCCGCCGCAAGCTCGTCTAGCTCTGCCAGCCCCGAATCGTACACGTAGGAGAGCACCCGGCCGCCGTGAGTCGGCGCATCGGCCCGTCGCAACTGGTTGAGACGGTCAAGGATGTCAGCAGGTTCGTGGTCGAAATTCACTAGTTCTCCCGATCAGTATGGGTTGCTGCGGCGTTGTGGTCCACGGGCTCGGTGTCAGCGTGTTCGATGTCGTGGCGGCGCAACGGGTAGCGGGCAAAGGTCACCAGCGAGAGTCCAATGAGCACTGCTGGCACAATGCTGAAGCTGATGATGATCCCGGCAATTGCCGAATCCGGTTGAGTCACGACCTGGTTCGCAACTGATTCAAGATAGCCGGATGTCGCCAGTACGACCGTAAGAACGGTTGCCCCCAGTGCTAGTCCTGTCGTTTCGCCCGCGGTCCACACACCCCCGAAGGTGCCTGCAGATGCGATCTTGTGGCGGCGAGAGTCGTGGGAGATGACATCGGGAAGCATCGACATGGGGAGCGCCTGCATTCCCGCGTAGCCGGCCCCCGCGAGCGCGACGGGCAAGTAGATCCACTCACCGGGCCACCACAACTGCAGCACAATCAGTAGCGCCGCGATGCCGTAGATCACCGAAGCCCCCACGAAAGCTCGCTCTTTGCCAATCCGTCGAGAGACCGCAGCCCAGACAGGGGCGAACAGCAGCGCTGGGCCGATAAGAGAAACAAAAATAATCGCGACTCCGGCACCGAGCACCCAGGTAGCTACGTACTGCGCACCAGCGAGCATGACACCGGTCGCAAGCGCTTGAAGAAGAAATGTCAGCAGCAGGGCGCGGAACGGCTGGCTGCGTTTGAGCGCGGCGATCCCCGCACGATACGTTGCAGCAATTGAGACTGACGGGGCCGCAACTACAGAGCCGGTGGGAGCAACGAACGATGAGATGACGAGCGTGACGCCCATGAGGGCAGCCGCGCACAGTGCCATCACGAGGTAGCCGAGCCGTTCATCCGCAAAAGCATCACGAATTTCGGGTGCTCCCGCACCAAACAGCAGAATCGCGATCGTCAATACAACAACCCGAACAGCCAAGAGCCTTGTGCGTTCGTCATAGCTTCGCGTCAATTCGGCTGGCAACGCGATATATGGCACTTGAAACATGCTGAACGCGGTAGCCGCGGCAACGAACGCCACGAATACCCAAATGCCAGACGCGAGCGGACCGATGCCTGCGGGAACCGCAAAGGTCAGCACAAACAGGATCGGCAACAGGATCGCCCCCAGCAGCATCACCGGACGGCGCGTTCCGCGGCGGGCAAGACTGAGGTCGCTTCGTGCCCCGATCACGGGATCGATCAGCACGTCCCACACTTTTGCTGCGGTCACCAAGATTCCGGCAGCGAGTGCTGCGATCCCGAGAGTGTCCGTGAGGAAGTAAACCAAGACGAGACCGGGCAGCGCACCGAAGCCTCCCGTGCCTAGAGAACCTATGGCGTAAGTGGCAATTGTAGATCGGGTAAGTGCTCGCGGCGCTGCGGTGTTCATCTTGGTGAGCCTATCTCTACATACAGCTCAAATTGTGGTCTCCAGTCGTAGTGTTGGGACATGTCGTCCCACACCGCTGCCACACTTATCGGAGCCCGCCGCCGCGACTCACTAGTCGCGCAATTGAGTTGCACCACCTCCGACACGGCCACCGTTATCGCACCCTTCAGCGGGCAACCCCTGCATGAGTTGCCACAGAGCTCGATCAGTGATGTTCAGGATGCCGCAGCATCCGCCCGCCTCGCACAGCGCGCGTGGCAAACTGCGGGGTTCGCGCACCGTCGCACCGTTCTGCTCCGCGCCCACGACCTGCTGCTCGAGCGCCGCGATGAACTGCTCGACCTGCTGCAAACGGAAACGGGCAAGACACGCGGTCAAGCGTTTGAGGAGATCTTCCAAGCCGCGTCAGTCTCCCGCTATTACGCTGTGTCCGCGCAACGCGTTCTGGCCACGAGAAGGCGAAGGTCAGGCATCCCCGTGCTGATGACTACCAGGGTCAGCTACTCCCCCAAACAGCTCATCGGCGTCGTCACGCCCTGGAACTATCCGATCGCGCTTGGTGTAATGGATATCGTTCCTGCGCTCGCCGCCGGCAGCGCGGTGATTCAGAAGATCGACAATCAGGGTGCACTTTCGATGCTTGCCACCCGCGAGGCGTACATCGACGCGGGAGTTCCTGCCGAACTGTGGCCGATCGTCGCTGGTCCTGGAAGCGAAGTTGGCAATGCCGTCGTCGATAGCTGTGACTACGTTTGCTTCACAGGTTCAACTCCAACCGGAACACGCGTCGGCGAACGTGCCGCCAGCCGCCTCATTGGCGCCTCCCTCGAACTCGGCGGCAAGAATCCACTCATCGTGCTTGGCGACGTCGATCCGGCTAAGGCCGCAGCGGATGCCGTCTACGCCTGCTTCTCGACGATGGGCCAGCTTTGCGTGTCTATCGAACGCATCTACGTGCACGAGTCGATCGCGGCCGAGTTCACGCGCGAGTTCGCTGCGCGAGTCGACGCCCTCATTCAGACAGCTGCCCTCGACTACTCCGGCGATGTTGGATCGCTCACCTCTGCGGCGCAGCTTGAGCGAATTCAGGCACATGTAGACGATGCGGTAGCCAAGGGAGCAACAGTGCTCGCTGGCGGTACGGCTCGCCCCGACCTTGGTCCATTTTTCTTCGCACCAACCGCGCTCACTGACGTCACGGCAGACATGGAATGCTTCGCGAATGAAACGTTCGGGCCCGTCGTCGCCATCACGACAGTTGCGAGCGACGACGAAGCAATCGACCGAGCGAATGACAGCGAGTTCGGCTTGAACGCTTCGATCTTCAGCGGATCGATTCTCCACGCCCGCCGGCTCGCTGACCGGCTTAATGCTGGCAGCGTAAACATCAATGAGGGGTACCGTGCCAGCTTTTCCAGCGTCGATGCCCCGATGGGCGGCATGAAGAACTCTGGGTTAGGTCGACGCAATGGACCAGAGGGAATTCTTCGGTTCGTGCAATCCCGCACTGTCTCGCAGTCGAACGGCATCCTGCAGTTGCCTCGCTCAGGCGCAGAGTTCGCCGCGTTGGTAGGCCTCATGATCACGCTGCTTGGCGTGCTGAAGGCGTTACGCCGACGCTAAGTTGATTCGTTGTCGAACGGGGCCGGCTCGCCGTCGGAGAGTTCGCTCTGCCGCTGCGCAACCGCAGCCTTACGTTCTGCGAATGCGGCCGAGCGCGGCGGGCGAACAACGACTGGTGGCGATTCGTCTTCTAGGAGAGCATCGCGGATGATGCGACGAGGGTCATACTGGCGAGGGTCGAGCTTCTTCCAGTCGATCTCGTCAAAGTCTGGGCCCATCTCTTCGCGCATGCGATCTTTCGCACCGTTTGCCATATCTCGCAAAGATCGGACGAGGCGTGCGAGCTGTGATGCGTAGTACGGCAAGCGTTCCGGGCCAAGCAAAAAGACAGCAATGAGCCCAATGATGAGCAGCTTGTCGAAAGTGAGACCGAAGGACACCCGTTTAGCTTACCGGCGGGGCCGTACTCTGCGTCTACAGTTGAGGCAGTGATAGGAGCAATGTGTCAGACAAGCAGCTGAGCTGGAAGTACGCCGAGGAGTTCGTTGTCGAGCGCCCAGAGATCGCGGCCGCGCGCGTGCATTCGAGTGAACTCGGCATTGAAGCCGTTTCGCCTGCTGTTGGCGCGCAACTCGCTCTCTTGGCAGCCGCGACCAACGCCAAAAGCATCATCGAAGTTGGCACCGGTGTCGGCATTAGCGGACTCTGGATGCTCGCGGGAAGCCCAACGGCGCTGCTCACAACAATCGACTCCGAGCTCGACCACCAACAAGTGGCGCGCGCTGTATTCGCCGAAGCGAATATTCCATCGAACCGCGTTCGTCAGATCGGCGGCAAGGCTGCCGAAGTGCTGCCTCGGATGAATGAGTCCAGCTACGATCTGGTTTTCATTGATGCCGACCCACATTCGGTAATCGAGTATGTGGAACATGGTCTCCGGCTCGTTCGCCCCGGCGGTGTCGTCGCGGTTGCCCATGCACTGTGGCGAGACAAGGTTGCCGACCCAACGCAGCGGGATGCGACGGTCTCAAACTTTCGATCACTCCTAAAAGAGATCTCCCAATCTGAAGCCGTAATCAGCTCGCTGATCCCTGTGGGCGACGGACTACTGCAGCTCACAAAACTCAGCGACTAGTTCGGTCGCCCAACGCCCACCTCGCGCCCAGAGTTCGGCGCGTAGAGTTGTACTCCCCCACTTTGGCGGGGAGGGCGGTGCATCGATGACTATTGACGACACGAACGGTTGGGTGCGCGTTCGCGGCGCCCGAGAGCACAACCTCAAGAACATCGACGTCGATATCCCTCGAGATTGCTTCGTAGTATTCACCGGCATTTCCGGATCGGGAAAGTCTTCGCTTGCGTTCGGCACTCTCTATGCGGAAGCGCAGCGACGGTACTTCGAGTCCGTCGCCCCATACGCTCGGCGGCTTCTTAATCAAGTTGGTGCGCCAGACGTGGGCGAAATAAGCGGGCTTCCTCCGGCCGTTGCGATGCAGCAGCGACGCGGCGCACCCAGTTCACGCTCGACTGTCGGCACAATTACCACGCTCTCGAACCTGCTCCGCATGCTCTATTCCCGCGCGGGAACTTACCCGGCTGACGCCGGTCACCTCTCTGCCGAAGCATTCTCGCCAAACACTGCCGCAGGGGCGTGCCCGCGTTGTCACGGCCTCGGGGTCGTGCACGACGTAACTGAAGAGCTCCTGGTGCCTGACTCAGCGCTGAGCATTCGTGATGGCGCAATCGCCGCATGGCCGGGCGCGTGGCAGGGAGCAAACCTTCGCAGTATCGTGCGTGGGCTCGACATCGACATAGACGTCAGTTGGCGCGAGTTGCCCCGCGCAATTCAAGAGTGGCTGCTCTACACGGAAGAACAACCAGCTGTACTGATTGAGCCTGAAGATGGAAGACTCGATCACGGCTACAAAGGCAAATTCTGGAGCGCCCGCAAGCACATAATGAATGTGCTCGCCCAATCGCAGAGTGACCGGATGCGCGAGCGTGCGCTGCGCTTTGTCCGCAGCATGTCGTGCCCAGACTGCGCGGGAAGCGGCCTCCGTGCTGAGGCGTTGGCAATTACCTTCGCGGGACTCACGATCGCCGAACTGAATTCGGTGCCTCTCGCCGAACTAGCGGACGCGCTGGAACGCGGCGTTACCAGTCTTGAAGCGGAAGCTGGCGAGGGCAATGAAGCGGCTGATCGAATCGCCGCTGACGTGGTTGCTCGCATCGAAGTACTACTCGATCTAGGTCTGGGATATTTGAGCCTTGGCCGAAGCTCCACGACCCTTTCTCCCGGCGAAGCGCAGAGACTGCGGATTGCGACTCAGTTGCGGTCGGGACTTTTTGGAGTCATCTATGTTCTCGATGAGCCATCTGCTGGCCTCCACCCTGCAGACGCCAAGCCCTTGCTTGACGTCTTGGATCGACTTAAAGCTTCAGGAAACTCGCTGTTCGTTGTCGAGCACGACCTTGACGTCATCCGCCGAGCAGACTGGATTGTCGACATTGGTCCAGCGGCAGGAGAAGGCGGCGGTCAGTTGCTCTACTCTGGCCCAGTTGACAGACTCCGGGGCGTGGAACAGTCAGTCACTGCCCGCTATTTGTTCCCGACCGGACGAGCGCTCCCCCGAGAAGTGCGACTTCCCGAGAACTGGCTTCAATTGCGGGGAATCTCGCGGCACAATCTCAAGGACGCGTCCGTTGACGTGCCCATTGGAATCATGACTGCCGTCACTGGAGTCTCAGGTTCAGGCAAATCGACCTTGGTCACCCAAGTGCTCGCACAGGTAGTGCGTCGACACCTCGGTGCTGCTCCAGCTGACACGGATGATGCCGAAATTGACGTCGACATTCGGCGCGCAGCCGGGCTGGATGCATTCGATCGAATCGTCGTTGTTGACCAACGACCGATCGGGCGAACTCCACGCTCCAACCTCGCAACCTACACAGGCATGTTTGACACGGTGCGCAAATTGTTCGCGGCCACTGCGGACGCCTCCTCACGCGGATACAACGCAGGCCGCTTCTCTTTTAACGTTGCGGGCGGACGCTGCGAGACATGCTTGGGCGAGGGTTTCGTCTCGGTCGAACTGATGTTCTTGCCAGGGACGTATGCGCCGTGTCATACCTGCCACGGCGCGCGATATAACGCGGAAACGCTCGAAATTATGTATCAGGAGAACTCGATTGCCGATGTTCTCAAAATGACTGTTGATGATGCGGCGACGTTTTTCGCCGAGATCCCTACCGCTTCGCGAAGCCTCGACACCCTGCAGGAAGTCGGTCTTGGCTATCTCCGCTTAGGGCAGCCAGCGACCGAGCTCAGCGGTGGCGAAGCCCAGCGCATCAAATTGGCCACCGAGTTACAGCGGGCAAAACGCGGGCACGCGCTCTATCTGCTCGACGAACCGACTTCCGGGCTTCACCCTGCAGATGTACGGAGATTGCTTGAGCAATTGCAGCAGCTCGTTGATGCCGGGAACACCGTAGTTCTTGTCGAACACGATCAAGCAGCGATTGCCGCTAGTGACTGGGTCATCGATTTGGGCCCGGGCGGAGGAGACACCGGAGGTCGCGTGGTTGCTACGGGAACTCCACACGCTATTGCCGCTGGAGAGGGCGCAACGGGGAAGCATCTCGCGGCATGGATGGCAGACAGTGATTCGATCGCGAGATAGATCAATTCGACAGTCGATACCAAGAAACGGCGAAAGCGCCAACCGGATCGGTTGGCGCTTTCACTGAAACTTGATGCTGCGAGCGAATTCGCGGACTGGTCGCGAGTTCAGCAACGCTGAGTGGAGTCGTCCTAGACGGAAGCGACAACACCCGCAAGCGCGTCGTGCAGTTCTTTAGCTTCATCGTCGTTTACAGAAACAACGAGACGACCGCCGCCTTCGAGAGGCACTCGAACAATAATGAGTCGACCCTCTTTGACAGCCTCCATCGGCCCGTCACCGGTCCTCGGCTTCATGGCTGCCATAGATAGTCCCCTTTCATCGGTACTGCTTCCATTATCCCGCAAAAACCGCTGATACTGAAACCCTGTGGAATCATTTCTGGAGAACTCGTCAGTTTAAGGCGGTGACCAGTCGTAGTTGTCGACCCACCAAGCAATATGGATCCAGGCCCATTGGCCCGCAATGCAAGCGATGAGAAGCAGAACTCGGTAGCTCGGTGACCGCGGCAGAGCCAATGCGCCCGCAAGAGGGAACATCGGCATCAGCAGGCGGAACGTGCTCGACTGGGGAAAGAACACGGCCAAAAGATAGAGGGCGTAACTCGCTACCCACAACCGAAGATCCACACCGAGCCGACGGGCCGGTCGCGTAAAAAGGAAGCCGAAGAAAGCGACCACAACGATCACCAAAAGGACTGACAGCATCCACTGTGGGATGTTCCACCACAGTTGCCAAAAACCCGCTGCCTGGAACCATGCCGTAAAGGGTATGAGTTCAACGTGGCCAATATAGGGCGCTCGCCAGGCGAGCTCAGTGTCGGTGTAGGCAGAAATCGATCCCGTTGCGAAGGCGGTAATCAGCAACCAGGCAAAACCCATCACGAGACTGAAGAGTGTTACTGAAATTGCCGCGACACGCTCTCGAAGAGGAAACTCTTCCCGCTCACGAATCCACCATCGATGCACAACGTGCAGGCCGAGCGCGAGCGCGAAGGCAAGGCCGCTCGGTCGAGTCAGCGACATCACTGCAATCACAGGGATGAGCATCCAATAGTGGCGTTTCATTAGCCAGAAGAGCGCAAGGATCAGCAAGAACAGGTACATCGACTCCGCGTAGGCAACCTGCAAAATAGGTGACAGCGGTGCGAAAGAAAAGATGGTGACGGCAAACAGAGCGGTTCGCTCAGGCAGAACTAAGTGCATCACACGGTAAAAAAGTAGCGCGGCCCCTAGGGCAAAACCGACCGTCACGATAACCGCCGCGACAGCGAAATCGAGACGGGTTATCTCCATGACGACGCGCACGACTGCGGGGTAGCCGGGCATGAATGCCCACGCGTTTTCAGCTACGTGGCCCGCGTCATCCAACGGCAACTCACTGGGATACCCCGCGAGCGCGATGATGTAATACCAGTGACCATCCCAAATCTTGGCGAACGAAAAATAGTCGGGATTTGCTCCGGTCCAGCTGTTCGGCGGCTGAACAGATGCGTAGGCCAACAGAATCGACGTCGTGACCACTCGAGACGCGGCGAAAATGCCGATAACCGCCAACCACCAACGCTCGGGGGCCAGCACCGCAGCCATTGCGCGGCGCACGACAGAGGTTAGCGAGCCGTCAGCCACGCCCTCAGCCCCTGTTCACACGCCACAATCTCACTCGTCGCAACGCGTTCGTCATCGGCGTGGGCTCGTAGCGGGTTGCCGGGGCCATAGTTCACCGCGGGGATGCCAAGTTCTGAAAAACGGGCGACGTCGGTCCAACCATATTTGGGGGCGGGCGTGCCGCCGACCGCAGCGACAAAATTCTGCGCAATGGGCGCATCCAAACCTGGGCGCGCTCCGCCAGCAAGGTCGGTGATGTCAAAGTCGAAACCCACGAACACTTCCCGCAGGTGTTGGATCGCTTGCTCGGTGCTGCGGTCGGGGGCAAAACGGAAGTTCACACTGACGGTAGCGCGATCAGGAATAACGTTCCCCGCAACACCGCCCGAAACACCAACAGCGTTGAGTCCTTCGCGGTACACGAGGCCATCGACTTCACGCTGCTCCGGCTCATACGCTGCCAAGATCGCGAGCACAGGTGCAGCAGCGTGAATCGCGTTCTCCCCCATCCACGAGCGCGCAGAGTGGGCTCGCAGGCCGGAGAGGTGGATATCGATGCGGGCGGTGCCATTGCAGCCACCCTCAACCGTCGAGTTCGAAGGCTCCCCGAGAATCGCAAAATCGCCGGCCATAAGGTCGGGACGATTGCGAGCCAGACGACCGAGCCCATTGAGTTCGGCTGCGACCTCTTCGTGGTCATAAAAAATCCACGTGACATCGAGAGAGGGATCAGTAAGCTCTGCCGCCAACTTGAGTGCGATAGCGACCCCACCCTTCATATCGACTGTGCCGCGACCGACAAGGTGCTCTTCGCCATCAATATGCTCGGTCGTCGTGGGAAGGTTCGCGTTCACGGGAACTGTGTCGATGTGACCGGCAACGACCACTCGTTGAGCCTTGCCTCCGCTGGTGCGGGCAACGATGGCATCCGCATCCCGAACCACTTCGAGGTGATCGAACGCGCTCAGGGCCGTCTCAATCGCATCAGCAATCTGCCTTTCGTTGCCCGAAACCGACTCGATATCGCACAACTGACGAGTGAGGTCGGGGCTCGAGGCGCCCAGATCGAGCACGGGAACGGAAGGATCGGTCACTGGCATGCACCCAGTGTAAGTAATCTTGATGCATGACTTCGCGCACTGCATGGGGATACGGACTCGCAACAATCGCCGGCGACGGAACAACACTTGACGTGTGGTTCCCTACCCCGCATCTGGGATCGATCCCTGAAGGCACTGACCCGCACTACGCGCCTGCCGATCTTGAAGAGCACCTAGGCGCCGATGATCGCCGCAGAGTTCGTACAGAATTCGTGACCGTCGAGATCGATTTGGATGCCGCCCCGCAGAATACGGCGGACGCCTACTTGAGATTGCACCTGCTCAGTCACTTGCTCGTGCAGCCAAACACCATCAACCTCGACGGACTCTTCGGTGCGCTGCCCATTGTTGTATGGACGAACGCTGGCGCGGTTCACCCCGATGACTTCCGTGAGCTTCGTGTATCGCTGCAGCGTGCGGGAATCGCGGTGACCGGAATCGACAAGTTCCCGCGCATGCTCGACTACGTCATGCCAGAACGAGTCCGCATCGCCGATGCTTCGCGGGTGCGCCTGGGCGCCTACCTCTCTCCCGGAACCACGGTGATGCACGAGGGATTCGTCAATTTCAATGCGGGAACGCTAGGAAGCTCCATGGTTGAGGGCCGTATTTCTCAGGGCGTCGTGGTCGGTGATGGCGCAGACATTGGCGGTGGCGCATCCATCATGGGCACCCTGAGCGGTGGCGGCACCGAACGCGTTTCGATTGGCGCCCGCGCCCTGCTCGGAGCCAACTCAGGAATAGGAATCGCCATCGGAGATGACTCAGTCGTTGAAGCTGGACTGTATGTCACCGCCGGCACCAAGGTCACCATCATTGATGGTTCGGCAACACCCCGCACCGTCAAGGCCGTCGAGTTGAGCGGAGTCAGCGGACTGCTGTTCCGCCGCAATTCGCTCACCGGCGCCGTCGAAGTACTTCCGCGCAGTGGCACCGGAGTGGAACTCAATACCGCGCTGCACGCCTAATCGGGCGCTGAATGTGAAAAGGCCGGCATCCCCTCGGGGATGCCGGCCTTTCTTCGTTAGTCTGCCGACGCGTTAGCGCTGAGGCCAGGCGCGCGTCTCGGGGCCCGTGTAAAGCTGCTGCGGGCGGCCGATCTTGGTGTGGGGGTCCTCGTTCATTTCACGCCAGTTCGCGATCCAGCCAGGAAGTCGGCCAATGGCGAAGAGCACGGTGAACATTCGCGGCGGGAATCCCATCGCCTTGTAGATAACACCCGTGTAGAAATCGACATTGGGGTACAGCTTGCGATCAACGAAGTAGCTATCCGCGAGGGCCACTTCTTCGAGCTCGCGGGCAATATCGAGCAGCGGGTCGCTGACGCCGAGGTCGGCGAGTACCTCATCTGCGCTCTCTTTCACCAGCCGAGCCCGGGGATCGAAGCTCTTGTAGACGCGGTGGCCGAAGCCCATCAGCCGAACGCCGTCTTCTTTTCGCTTGACGCGTTCAACAAACTTCTGAACGCCTTCGCCTGAATCCTGAATTTCGCCGAGCATCTTGAGTACGGCCTCATTGGCACCGCCGTGAAGGGGTCCGTAGAGGGCATTAATCCCGGCCGAAATCGACGCAAAGATATTGGACTGGGTTGAGCCAACGAGCCGCACAGTCGAAGTTGACGCGTTCTGCTCGTGGTCTTCGTGCAAGATGAGTAGGCGGTCGAGAGCCTTGCTCAGCACTGGATTAACGTGGTAATCCTCAGCCATGTTTCCGAAGTTGAGCTTCAAGAAGTTATCGACAAAGCTCAGTGAGTTGTCTGGATAGAGCAGCGCTTGACCCAGCGACTTCTTGTGGGCGTAGGCGGCGATTACCGGCAACTTAGCCAGCAAGCGGATGGTCGAAAGTTCGACCTGCTCAGGGTCGCGCACGTCGTGAGAATCTTCGTAGTAGGTCGAGAGAGCCGAGACAGCACTCGAGAGCACCGACATCGGGTGTGCGCTGTGGGGAAGTGCGTCAAAGAAGCGACGCAAGTCTTCATGGAGGAGAGTGTGGCGACGAATCTTCTCGTCGAATTCTTCTAGCTCTGAGGCGCTGGGCAGCTCCCCATAAATGAGCAGCCAGGCTACCTCTAGATACGTGGAGTTGGCGGCGACATCTTCAATTGCATAGCCGCGGTAACGCAAGATTCCACGATCACCGTCGATATAGGTGATCGCGCTGCGGGTTGACGCGGTGTTTACGAAACCCTGATCAAGCGCCGTGTAGCCGGTCTGCTTCATGAAGGTCGAGATGTCGATGCTGTTGTGACCATCGACCCCACGAATTATCGGGAACTCGGCAGCACCACCAGGAAAGTGGAGGGTGGCCATCTCTGGGTCTTGACGGGCATCATTCACCGCTACAGCCTACAAGGGTTGAATGACCACTGTCACACCAGCCAACCAAGCCAAGCCGTTTTTAGAGGTCAAAGACAAAGGCTGGCCGGGTTAGTGCACTTAAGCCAGCAACTCCAGCCGCGCCACCGCATCGGCGATAGTGTCATCGCTCGCCGTGAGGGCAATACGCACGTGCCGCGCTGGATCTTCCCCATAAAACGATCCAGGAACAACAAGGATGCCCGAGTGTGCCAAATCTCCGACCGTCTGCCACGAGTCTTCGTTCTTTGTTGCCCAAAGATAGAGGCCAGCGACACTGTCATCGATAGTGAACCCAGCGCGCTCGAGCGCAGGCAGCAGCTTTGCTCGGCGGGCCCGATACAACTCCCGCTGCGCGGCAACGTGGGCGTCATCGTGCAGCGCCGTGACCATTGCAGCTTGCACAGGCCCTGGAGCGATGAGGCCTGCGTGCTTGCGAATTGCAAGCAGTTCAGAGATGAGAGCCGAGCATCCAGCGACGAATGCCGCCCGATAACCGGCAAGGTTCGACTGCTTGCTGAGCGAATACACCGCGAGAACGGATGATCGATCGTCACCGATCACTTCGGCGTCGAGAATTGACGGGGCCGGGTCCTGACCGATCCAGTTTAGTTCGGCGTAGCACTCGTCAGAGGCGATGACCGCCCCGAGCTCCCGCGCACGGGCGACTGCGGCTCGCAACTGAGCAACATCGGCAACGCGACCATCGGGGTTGCCTGGGCTATTGAGCCACACGAGAGCAGTGTTTTCGGGCCACTCCGCGGGATCGTCAGCAGCGATTGAAGTCGCGCCGACGAGCGCGGCACCAATGGCATACGTCGGGTACGCCACCGACGGATGCACAACCACATCGCCTTTGCCCAACCCGAGCAGCATCGGCAGCAATGCCACGAGCTCTTTTGAGCCAATCGTCGGTAACACGTGGTCGATAGTGAGGCCCGTGACTCCTCGACGACGTGCAAACCACTCAACGATCGCTTCGCGCAATTGCACGGTGCCGGTCGTCGTGGGATAAGCGTGGGAATCTGTTGCTGCCGCCAGCGTCTCTCGGATTATCTCCGGAGTCGGATCTACGGGAGAACCCACTGACAGATCAACGAAACCGTCGGGATGCGTCCGCGCAATCTGGCCGTAGGGAACAAGAGCGTCCCACGGAAAGTCAGGCAGATTCAGCGGCGTGCGAGCCATCAGTCTGAGGATCCGCCACCCTCGGGAAGCGCAACGATGAGCGCGTGATCCTTGTGGATTACCCCCACCTTTGCCGCACCACCGGGCGAGCTGACCTCTAGGAGGTCGAAGAACTCAACATTCGCTTTGTAGTAGTCCGCCCACTTATCGGGCAGATCGTCTTCGTAGTAGATGGCTTCTACGGGACACACTGGCTCACAGGCACCGCAATCGACGCACTCATCCGGGTGAATGTAGAGCATGCGGTCACCCTCGTAGATGCAATCAACGGGACATTCGTCGATGCAGGCGCGATCCTTCAGATCAACACACGGCTGGGCGATGACATACGTCAAGAGATATCCGAACCTTTCACGGGAGAGTTCACCTCAATGTTATCGCGGCTCGACGATGAAGCCTGACGATTCACCCGGGGCCACCCAACAACCAACAATACGATCAGCACGGGGGCAAACGTCCAGATGTAGCCGGTCACATTTCCCGGAATGAGCACGGTGCCGCCAGGCGCAGTATTTGCGAGCAGTGCCGACATCAGCAGCACTCCCAGGGAGGCGAAGCCGGGAGCAACTCGTGAGTCGTAGATAAGGCGCAAGCCTAGAATCAGCGCCGTCGTCAACGCGACCGATGCAATGATGCCCCACGGCACTCGCACGCCGGCGATCGTGAGCGTCGATTGGTGAACGGCAGTCAGCACCAACCCGACAAGTGCGCCGATGATAATCGATACCAGCGCGAGCACGACTCGCTCGAGGCGGCTACGTTCACCGATTACTAGTTCGCGGCGGCGAAGCCGACGCAAATATTCGACGGGGGTGGTTGCGCTTTCGCCGACGGGAACTTCATTGCGGTAAATCTCTAGAGCGCGGCGCTTGCACGCGATGGCGGTAGCCGAAAGCACTTCAACCCCGCGGTCAACCCGAATCGACGACGCCGTGTATAGCGGCACACCTGCGAGCTGCGTGGCGTGGGCGGTTGCCTCGTGCACAAGCTGCGCTTCAGTTTCACGGTAACTGCCGCTTCCAGTCGAGGCGTAAGTTACGACAACATCAGGCTTCAGCGAAGTAATTGCTGCTGCAAGGTCGGCAGCGAGGTCACGCGCAGAAAGCGTAGTGAACTGTTGCCCGCCGTCATGGCGCAAGACAAGGTGCGTCGTTATGCCGAGAATCTCACGCACCCGCTCGTCCACGCTGGCGACAGGCTCGGCCTCAGTCTCGAGATCGGCCTCGCCCTCGGGATGTGGATTCCTCCTAGGAGTGACGGAATCGCTGCAACTGAGCACAATAAGCTCAGTCCCCCGTTGAGCGAGCGAGGCTATCGTGGCGCCGAAGACTTTGGCTTCATCGTCGGGACGTGCGGCGATGACCACCACCCGTTGTGCGCGATCTTTCATGGCTGTTCCTCCACCACTTGTTCTTCAGTAGACAGAATAAGCACACGTAGGCAGATATCGCTTGCTTAGGTTAGGCTTACCAATGTTCCCATCTAGCTACACAACGAGAGAGTCCAGTGCTCGCCAATTTCCTCATCGGTCTGCGTGAAGGCCTCGAAGCCGCACTAGTCGTAGGCATTCTGATCGCCTACGTTCGCAAGATCGATCGACACGATGTACTCCCCCGCATCTGGCTCGGAGTTGCGTTCGCCATCGTAATCTCGCTCGGCCTCGGCGCGAGCCTCACCTTTGGCGCCTACGGGCTCTCCTTCCAAGCTCAAGAGCTCATCGGCGGCATCCTCTCGATTATTGCCACCGCTTTCGTCACATGGATGATCTTCTGGATGCTGCGCGCAGCCCAAGGCCTCGGTCGAGAATTGCGCAACGAAGTTGATTCGCACCTCACCGGTGCCGGCTGGGGTCTCGTACTCGTCGCATTTCTCGCAGTCGGCCGCGAAGGCATCGAAACCGCACTCTTCATTTGGGCAGCGGTGCAGGCAAGCGGCTCGACGGCCCTCCCTCTTACCGGCGCAGCGCTGGGAATCGCCGCATCAATCGCGCTCGGTTACCTCATTTACCGCGGCGTCGTCAGTATCAACCTCACACGGTTCTTCACGTGGACTGGCGCGATTCTCATCATCGTCGCGGCTGGGGTGCTCGCCTACGGGGTGCACGATCTGCAAGAGGCTGGCGTTCTGCCTGGACTCCACGCTCTCGCCTTCGACGTGAGTGCGGCCATCCCGCCGGACAGCTGGTATGGCACCTTGCTCAAGGGAACGCTCAACTTTTCCCCCGCGACAACCTGGCTCGAAGCCGGTGTCTGGCTCGCGTACGTCGGCACCGTCATGACCATCTTCATTCGCACCGTTCGCGGGCACAATCGCTCAGATGAGCCGATCGCCCCCGCAGCACACCTCAGCACACAAGGAGCCTGATGACCACCCTCTCCGCCCGCTTCGGCCTCACCGCAGCGGCTACCATCGCCGCGCTCGCGCTCACCGGCTGCGTTGCCAACAACCCCGCTGAGACCGCGGACAAGACCATAACGGTCGACAGCAGTGCGAATGATTGCGCCGTCAGCGCCAATGAAGCACCCAGCGGAAACCTCGTCTTCTCGGTCACTAACTCCGGCGACCAGGTCACCGAGTTCTATCTCCTCGCGGATGACGGTCTGCGCATTGTGGGAGAGGTCGAGAACATCGGCCCCGGCATCACTCGCGATCTCGTTGTAATCGTGCAGCCGGGCGACTACTTCACCATTTGCAAGCCCGGAATGATTGGAGAGGGCGTAGGTAAGACAGCATTCACCGTTACCGATTCGGGCGCGGACCTCTCATTCAGTGGCGATATTGAGGCTCAGGTTGAGGCCGCGAATGCCAACTACAAGAGCTATGTAAAAGACCAGATCGAGAATCTAGTCGTCGGCACTGAAGACTTCGCCGCCGCCTATATTGCTGGCGATGACAACGCCGCCCGCGCACTCTACGCTCCCACTCGAGTTTTCTGGGAACGCGTTGAGACTGTCGCCGAATCGTTTGGTGACCTAGACCCTCGCATGGATTTGCGCGAAGCGGACCTCGAAGATGGTCAAGAATGGACCGGCTGGCACGCCATCGAGAAAGACCTCTGGCCAGCGGATGCCGAAGCTGGTTTCGCTGCGTACGACCAGTCCACGCGTGAATCGCTCGCCTCGCAGCTAGTGGCGGACACGAACACGCTGTACAGCAACGTTCAAGAATTAGAGTTCACGCTTGACCAGCAAACTAACGGCGCAATCGGGCTCCTCGACGAAGTCGCCAGCGGCAAAGTCACCGGCGAAGAGGAATTCTGGTCGCACACCGACCTCTGGGATTTCCAAGCCAACATTGATGGCGCCCGCGTGCTGTACGAGGGCGTTCGCGACATCCTCGTAGAGAAGGATGCGGAACTAGCAGCAACACTCGATGCTGAGTTTGAGCAACTTCAGTCATTGCTCGATGCTCAAAAGGTTGGCGACGGATTCCGTCTCTACACTGAGTTGTCGACGTCTGAGATTCGCGCGTTCTCCGACCAAGTGAACGCACTAGCTGAGCCGCTTTCCCGCCTCACCGCGGTCTTGGTGCTCTAAGCACGCCGCTACAGCGCTCGCTCGCCTCGCCATCCGAAAGAATCACTATGTCGACAGATGAAACCAGCGGACTCTCCCGTCGCGGCCTCCTTGGGCTCGCCGGGGCCGGAGTCGTTGGCGCGGGTCTCGGTGTTGGCGGCGCGTTTGCGCTCGGCGCTGGTGGTGGTTCGGCAGCCACTGGCAACGATGTCGCATCGACGTACCCGTTCTACGGCGAGCACCAGTCTGGAATCATTACTCCCGCTCAGGATCGACTGCACTTCGCCGCGTTTGATGTGAATGACATTTCGCGTGACGAATTGATCGAACTCCTTCGGGACTGGAGCTACGCTTCCGCGCGGATGACAACGGGCGCCGCTGCCGGCGACTACGGCCCTGCAAGCGGCCCCTACGACGCTCCCCCAGACGACACGGGCGAAGCACTCGATCTGCCGCCCGGCGGCCTGACGATCACGTTCGGCTTCGGCCCCCAATTGTTTGATGAGCGGTTCGGACTCGCCGGCAAGCGACCAGCCGCACTCATCGACCTTCCCAAGTTTCCCAGCGACGCCCTGCAGCCAGAGCTCGTCGGCGGCGACCTCTGCATCCAAGCGTGCAGCGACGACCCACAGGTAGCCGTCCACGCCATTCGCAATCTGTCTCGAATCGCCTTCGGCCGGGCTACGCTGCGCTGGTCGCAACTCGGATTTGGTCGAACTTCATCGACGACTCAAGCCCAGAAAACTCCCCGCAACCTGTTCGGATTCAAGGACGGCACCGCAAATCTTCGAGCAGAAGACACCGCAGGGGTAAACGAACACGTCTGGGCTGCTTCAGGCGACGGAGCAGCGTGGATGGCCGGGGGCTCATACCTCGTGAGCCGCAAGATACGCATGACCGTCGAGACCTGGGACCGTACCTCGCTGCGCGAACAAGAGACCATTTTCGGCCGCACCAAGGGCGAGGGCGCACCGCTCAGCGGCGGCAGCGAGTTCACGGACCCTGATTTTAATCAGACGGGCCGAGATGAAGCGCCTCTGATTGACGAAAACTCCCACGTAAAGCTCGCGCACCCTGACAACCACAATGGCGCGCAGATTCTGCGCCGTGGTTACAACTTCGTTGACGGCAATGACGATCTCGGGCGACTCAACGCTGGGCTTTTCTTCATCAGCTATCAGCGGGACCCTGGCACCCAGTTTGTTCCGATTCAACTCGCGCTTTCGCGCAACGACCTCATGAACGAATATGTGCGATACGTCGGATCGGCTCTCTTCGCCGTACCGCCAGGGGCTAGTTCGTCCAGTTTCGTCGGCGCAGGCCTCTTCGACCTGGCCTAGCTGTTAGCTCCTAGTTGCCTGCGGGAGTAACCGTGTAGTTCGCGGTGTAGCCGTCATCCGTCTTCGCTACGACGACAACAACGTTCCAACTATCGTCTGAGAAAATGACCGTTCCTGCACCCTCAGCGCCGCTCGCCTGAACTTGTGACTCAAAGCCCGAATCCGCAAACTGCGTCTCAATGCCGTCGAGCGGGGATTCAGCTCCAGCGGAAATCGTGACGTTGTAGCCGCGGCTTTCGCCATCGCCGGCCGAAATTCCAAAGACCACGTCACCAGAGACAACAGGCACCTCGCTCGGGAAGCCTTCAGGGATCTCCTGACCGCCCAAATCAACCTGACCACCGGTTGCCTGCTCAACAAGATTCTCAATCGGGTTGCCGAAGCAACCAGAGAGTGCTGGCGTGATACCCAAGGCTAAAACTAGAGCGATGAATGCACTGAGGCGTCGTTTCGGGCTAATCATGACTACTCTCCTGATTTTCTTGAGACTCGGCCATCGCTCTCGTTAACGAACGATGCAGCCACAGTCTCAATGACCGTAGCTGCATCGTACTCTCGGAAACCGAACGAATACTCGCTGGATCCTTAAGTGGTTTAGTTACGCGTTTTGCTTCTTGAGGCGCGACGTCTGACGGGCGCGCGCGTTCGAGTCGAGCTCGACCTTGCGAATCCGTACGAACTCGGGAGTAACTTCGACACACTCGTCTTCGCGAGCGAATTCGAGGCACTCTTCCAACGTCAGTTTGCGCGACGGCGTCATACGCTCGAACGAATCCGAGGTCGACTGGCGCATGTTGGTGAGCTGCTTTTCCTTCGTAATGTTGACGTCCATGTCATCGGCGCGTGAGTTCTCGCCAACGACCATTCCTTCGTAGACCTCTTGAGTGGGCTCAACGAAGAACGACATGCGCTCCTGGAGAGCAACCATTGCGAATGGAGTTGCTGCACCGGCGCGGTCGGCGACGATTGATCCGTTGACGCGGGTGAGGATCTCGCCAGCCCACTGCTCGTAGCCGTGCGATACAGCGTTTGCGATTCCGGCACCACGCGTGATGGTCAAGAACTCAGTGCGGAATCCGATGAGTCCCCGCGAAGGAACAATGAATTCCATGCGAACCCAGCCGGTGCCGTGGTTGCTCATGCCTTCCATGCGACCCTTGCGGGCAGCAAGAAGCTGAGTGATCGCGCCAAGGTATTCCTCGGGTGCATCGATCGTCAGGTGCTCGAAAGGCTCGTGAACCTTGCCGTCGATCTTCTTGATAACTACCTGTGGCTTGCCGACAGTCAGCTCGAAGCCCTCACGACGCATCTGCTCCACGAGGATGGCGAGAGCAAGCTCTCCACGGCCCTGAACTTCCCACGCATCGGGGCGACCGATGTCGACTAGCTTCAGCGAAACGTTACCGACGAGCTCGCGGTCAAGACGGTCCTTGACCATGCGAGCCGTGAGCTTGTGGCCCTTAACTTTGCCGATTACCGGCGACGTGTTGGTACCGATGGTCATCGAGATTGCAGGCTCGTCAACCGTGATGGTCGGCAACGGGCGCACATCGTTGGGGTCACACAGGGTTTCACCGATGAAGATGTCTTCGAAGCCGGCAACAGCAACGATGTCACCGGGGCCAGCGCTTTCGGCGGGGTAACGGTCAAGAGCCTTAGTGATCATCAGCTCTGTTACGCGCACGTTGGCGACGCTTCCGTCGTGCTTGACCCAAGCGACCGTCTGGCCCTTTTTGATTGTGCCGTTGAAGACGCGAAGCAAAGCGAGGCGACCGAGGAACGGCGAGGAGTCAAGGTTGGTAACCCAAGCCTGAAGGGGGTGCTCGTCGTCGTACGACGGTGCAGGAACGTGCTTAAGGATTGCGTCGAACAGGGGCTCGAGGTCGTCGTTGTCTGGCAACGTTCCGTTCTCGGGCTTGTTCCAGCTCGCAGCGCCAGCGCGGCCCGAAGCGTAAACGATGGGAACGTCAAGGATCGCGTCCAAGTCGAGATCGGGAACGTCATCTGCCATGTCGCTCGCGAGGCCCAAAAGCAGGTCCTGGCTTTCGGCAACAACTTCGTCAATGCGAGCATCCGGACGGTCAGTCTTGTTAACCAGCAGGATCACCGGAAGCTTTGCCTCAAGTGCCTTACGAAGCACGAAGCGTGTCTGCGGCAACGGGCCCTCGCTGGCGTCAACGAGCAGAACTACGCCGTCGACCATGCTGAGTCCACGCTCAACTTCGCCACCGAAGTCGGCGTGGCCGGGGGTGTCGATCACGTTGATGGTGATGGGGCTGTCGGTGGCGAACTTGCCGTTGTAGGAGATCGCGGTGTTCTTCGCGAGAATCGTGATGCCCTTTTCGCGCTCGAGCTCGTTGGAGTCCATGGCGCGCTCTTCTAAGTGCGCGTGCGCCTCGAAGGAGTTCGTCTGGCGAAGCATCGCGTCAACGAGTGTGGTCTTTCCGTGGTCAACGTGGGCAACGATTGCTACGTTGCGCAAATCAGAGCGAGTGGCCAAAGCCATAGCAATATTCCTTAACTTGATTGGAGGCTGTGCGGTCTCTCACCGCAGACGCTGCGCAGAAATTATCGGCAGCAAATCGGCGGCCTGATGCCACCGGGTAAAGATCATGGGAGGGCGCAGAAGATCATTCAGAGTATCCTGCTCAACCAGTTTACCCTGTTTGGCAAGAATTATCCCCGACTTCGCTTCTAGCGCATCCGAATGGCTATGGTTGCCAGTCCCAGACGTTCCACCAAATGCCGGGGCTTAGCGATGAAAGCGACAGTTTAGAGACCCGGTCCTGGTCGAACGCTACGGTCGTTGGATGCTGAAATAGCGGCATTCCGTAGGCATTCTTCCAGAGCGCAGCGTCCGCATTCGCCAGCGATTCGCTTCGTTTCTCTGCATTCGTTGCGGGCGAATTGGCGTCGCTGAGTAGCGAATCGACGGTGGAATCAGAGAAGTAGTTGAGGTTCGCGTAGCCGTCAGTGCCGAAAATCGCTGATGCTAGTCCGACTCCGGGGCGCGCGGCTTGCCAGCTAAAGATGGCTGCGTCGTACGCTTCAGGGGTGCCGAGTGTTGCTCGCCAGTCCTCGGTAGAGCAGTCACTCACAACGAAGCCAGCGGATGCCGCGGACTCTTTGATCAGTTCGAACTCGGTTACGCGCATCGGATCATCAGCCGCGTAGAGCACGCACACCGCTGGTTTGCTTACGCCTGCTTCAGCCAGCAATTCTTTGGCGCCCGCGATGTCAACGCCGGCGAAAGCCTCTGAGCCATTGTTCGAGCGCGCATTCCGGTAGCCGGGGTCGCCAGGCGCGAACAGGAACGATTCACGAGGCGTCGCCCGAGGATAGAGGTCGGCGAGCGCTGCAGCGACCACCTCGTGGCGGGGAACGGTCTTGAGGAATGCCTCACGCACTAGCGGGTCATCGAAGGTGCCATTTTTTGATTCGCCGAACTGCAAATCGAGGTGTTCGAAGCTGTCGGTGTTGCCATCGATGATCGTCGCATCCATGGTTTCAAGGGCATCCCGTACGTCGCTATCTATTTCGGGCATTGCAATCTGCACAGCACCAACGAGAAGGGCCTGAGCTTGGGCGAGCGGGTCACTCAGGAAGCGAACCGTAATCTCTTGAAACGTCGGCTGCCGTTTTCCGCTGTAGTTTTCGTTCGCTCGTAGAGTCACGTATTGGTTCGCAACGAACGCTGAGATGACGTACGGACCGTTCGAGACTACGAGGCTCGTGTTTGCTGGCATTCCCTGGAAGTTGAAAACTGTGTTCCAGGTTCGCGCGATCGACGCCAGATCGGTGTCGTTCTTTTTGGTGATGGCAGCGAATACGCGCTCTTTTGCCGTGAGAGCATCGTCGCTGCCGAAGGCCATCATGCCAACTACGTGTGCGGGTTTCGCTGAGGAACCAGCGCCGAAAAAGGCGGTTGGCCAATCGGCGAATGGCTCGTCGAACACCAGAGTCAACGACATGCGATCGTCGCTGATTTGCGGCATCTCGGTGACGAGCGCAATTCCGGTGTCGCCTCGCGAACTGGAATCAAAGAGAACGCGAGGATCGGCACGGTCAAGCGGGGCGCCACTCTCGGGATTGACAGTGCTTGCCGGGTCTTCGTCTGGCGTGTTGAGAGCTGCGGATGTTGCAGCCCACTCCAAGAGGAGGTCCACGGCGTCGACGGCGGTTCCGTCAGACCAGCGCACTCCGTCTGAGACGGTGTAGCTCACGGCGAGGGGGTCGTCTGACACTTTCTCGTAGTGGCCGAATGACTCGTCGCGCACCAGTTCGGACTTGTCGTTGAAATAGTTGAACCCGGTGCCTGTCGCGTAGGCGATGTGCGAGTTAGTTTCACTGGCCCCGAAGGTGGTGTCGGGGTTTCCGGAGGTATAGGGCTGAGTGACAGCGACGCTGAGCGTCGAGCCGTCAATCGTTGTGGATTGCTGGGGTACACAGCCGGCGAGCACTAATCCAGCACTCGCAGCAACCGCAATGGTCGCCATGATTCTCGTGGCGCTCACTGAACCCTCCTGCACACAGTCACGCAGTGCACGGTGGCACGCTTGCAACGATTCTAAGCGAGAAGGGCCGCCCCTCGTGGAACGGCCCTTCTCTCTCGAGAATCTAGGAGCCTAGTTTGATGTTGGCGCCGGGAATCGCGTCGAGCAGTTCCCGCGTATACGGGTTGCTCGAGTTTTCGAAGACCTCATCGGTCGTAGCCGCTTCAACAATGCGGCCACCCTGCATGACGCATACGTTGTCTGCCACCAACCGCACGACCGCGAGGTCGTGAGTGATGAACAGATAGGTGAGGTCGAGCTCGCTCTGCAGTTCGGTGAGTAAGTTCAATACTTGACCCTGAACGAGCACATCGAGCGCCGAGACTGCTTCATCGAGAATGAGCACTTCGGGCTTGAGGGCGAGCGCGCGGGCAATAGCTACTCGCTGTCGTTGTCCACCGGAAAGCTCACCGGGATAGCGGTGGCGAGTTGCCTGTGGCAGCGACACCTGGTCAAGCAATTCGCTTACCCGGTTAAAGCGCTCTTTGGCGGTACCCAATCGATGGGCCAGCAGCGGTTCAGCGATCGTATTACCGACGCTGTACTGCGGGTCTAGCGAACCGTAGGGATCTTGGAACACTGGCTGAACTCGACGACGGAACTTCAAGAGTTCCTCGCCCTTGATACCCGCAAGGTCGACGCCATCGAACTCGATGGTTCCACTCGTGAGCGACTCCAACTGCAAGATCAGCTTGGCGACCGTCGATTTACCCGACCCAGACTCCCCTACGAGAGCGGTGGTCGTGCCCTTCTTGACTCCGAACGAAATGTCGTTGACTGCGAGCAGCTTGTCCTTGCGGAATCCCTGCTTGCGGATCTCGTAGACCTTGGTGATGTTGTTCACCGTAATCAGGTCCTTTGAGGCCCCGGACTCACGACTCGCAGCACGCGCGATGAGCGCGTCATCTAGCGAACCCTGACCAAAGATATGGATGTCATTGTCCGAGCTCTTATGCGACTTGATCGACTGGATGCGGCGCGAGGCAAGGCTCGGTGCCGCAGCTACCAATCGCTGCGTGTACGGGTGCTGCGGGTCTTCAAGGATCGTGCGTGACGGACCTGACTCGACGACCTTGCCCTTGTACATCACGACAAGTTGCTCCGCACGTTCCGCGGCAAGGCCGAGATCGTGCGTGATGAACAGCACCGAGGTGCCGTAGTCACGCGTGAGTGTTTGCAAGTGATCAAGGATCTGACGCTGCACCGTCACGTCGAGCGCCGAAGTGGGCTCGTCGGCGATCAGCAGCTTCGGACGAGCCGAAAGGCCGATACCGATGAGCACACGTTGGCGCATTCCACCAGAAAACTGGTGCGGGAACTGCTTGAGCCGCTCGCTAGCGTCGCTGAGCCCAGCCTCATTCAGAACCTCAATTGTGCGCTGGCGTGCTTCTTTGCCCTGCGCAATACCGTTGGCCTTGATGGCTTCCTCAACCTGGAATCCGATGCTCCACACCGGGTTCAAGTTCGACATCGGGTCTTGAGGTACGTAGCCGATCTGGCTTCCGCGGACTTCAGCGAACTGAGCATCCGAGAATTTCGTCAGGTCGTTGCCCTCAAACTCAATTGAGCCACCAAGCACCTTGCCGGTACCAGGCAGAAGCCCAATTACGGCTTGCGCTGTTGTGGACTTTCCTGAACCGGATTCGCCCACAATTGCGAGGGACTGGCCCTGATAAAGCGTCAGGTCGATTCCCCGAACGGCTGGTACTACGCCGCGCTGGGTTTCGAATCCGACTTCGAGTCCGCGAATTTTGAGTAGCGGAATCTCCTCGGTTGACGATTGTGATGTCACGGGAACTGTTTCTGGATTGGTCATCGGCGTGCTCTCGCTTCCGGGTCAAGGGCATCGCGAACAACGTCGCCGAACATGAGGAATGCCAACACCGTTATCGATAGTGCGGCCGAAGGCAGCAAGAGCGTTTGCGGGTGCGTACGAACCGAAACTCGAGCCTGATTGATGTCGTTACCCCACGACATAACCGTGGATGGCAAACCGATTCCGAGGAACCCGAGAGTTGCCTCAGCCACGATGAAGATACCGAGCGAGACCGTTGCAATAACGATGACCGGTGCGATGGCGTTGGGGATGACGTGACGCACGAGCGTCTTGAAGCGCGAAACGCCGAGTGCAGCTGACGCCGTCACGTAATCGGAGTTTCGAGCCGAAAGTACCGACCCTCGCATGATTCGCGCGATTTGAGGCCAGGCGAATAGTGCGAGAACGAACGAGACACTCACTGCATCCCGAACGGGGATAACCGAGATAACAACGATTGCGCCGAGAACGGTGGGGATTGCGAAGAAGACATCGCCGATTCGAGAGACAAACGAGTCGAGGAGTCCGCCATAGAAGCCGGCTAGGGCTCCGATGATTCCGCCGAAGAGAGTCACCATGATCGTTGTGAGCAGTCCGATTGTGACTGATGCCTGCGTTCCGAAGATGATTCGGGAGTAGACGTCACAGCCCTGTCGCGTGAAGCCAAGCGGATGCCCGGCTTCAGGGTTTCCGTTGCTGAACTTCAAGTAGCACTCGGTGGGACTGTAGGTCGCAAAGAGTCCCGGAAATGCTGCGACGAGCACGATGATGAAGATGAGTACCGCGGATATCCAGAACATTGGACGACGGCGCATTGACTCCCACGCGTCGGTCCAGGTGCTGCGTGCCTTACCGGTTTCATCGAGTTGATCGATTTCGGCGACAGGCGTTTCCGCAAGTGAGGCGATGAAATGATCTTGGCCGGGCCGTTGACGGCCAGTGTTGTTACTTGGCATATCGAATCCTTGGGTCGAGCGCGGCGTAGAGCAAGTCGACGAGCAAGTTGGCGAGCACGAAGATGATGACCATCACCGCGACAAATGAGACGACCGTTGGGCCTTCTCCCAACGTAATTGCTCGATAGACAGTTCCACCGACACCGTTGATGTTGAAGATTCCCTCTGTGACGATCGCACCAACCATGAGCGAGCCGATATCGACACCCAGATAAGTAACAACCGGAACGAGGGAGTTGCGCAGCACGTGCACGGTAACCACTCGACGTCGAGATAGTCCCTTTGCTGTCGCCGTGCGAACAAAATCGGCACCGAGATTGTCTGCGACACTCGCGCGGGTGAGCCGCACGATGTACGCGAAGGAAACCGATGCCAGCACGATGGCGGGCATGATCAGTTCATTCCAGGGCGCGTCGCCGCTCACTGTGGTTCTAGCCCAACCGAGTTGGATACCGAACACCAATTGCAGTACGAAACCCACGACGAACGTCGGTACCGAAATGAGCAGCAGGCTAATGACGAGCGCCGAAGCGTCGAACAGCTTTCCCTTGCGGAGACCGGCAATGAGGCCAACGATGATGCCGAAGAAGGCCTCAATCGCGAGGGCGAGCATCGCAAGACGGGCAGTGATGGGGAATGCCTGAGCCATTACGTCGGCGACGGGTCGACCGGAGAAGGTTGTGCCGAAGTCACCCTGGAACAGCCCACCGATGTACAACAAGTACTGAACGATGAATGGCTTGTCGAGGTTGTACTCAGCTCTGAGCAGCTCGATAACGCCAGGAGCTGGCGGGCGGTCTCCGTAGAGTGCGGCGATCGGATCGCCGGGAACTGCAAAGACCATGAAGTAAATCAAGAAAGTCGCGCCGAAAAACACGGGGATCATCTGGAGGAAACGCTTACCTGCGTACCAAAGCATCAGATTGTTCCCTCGATGGAACGGATAGTCATAGGAATCACAATCGCTGAATGAGGGTACTCAGTGTAATGCCCGGGACCGTATTAGCCCCGGGCATTACACATTGAGAGTGGAAACTGGGTAAAACTAAGAGCTAATTAGCCCTTGGTTACCTCGTTGTACAGCGGGACAGAGTCCCAACCGAATACAACGTTGTCAACGGAGTCAGAGTAGACACCAGTGACGTTCGAGTACCACAGCGGAACCGAAGGAAGGTCGACCAGGAGGATTTCCTGAGCTTCCTGGTACTTCGCGGTCGCTTCTTCTACCGACGATGCGCTAGCACCCTCAGCGAGGATCTTCTCGAACTCGGGGCTCGAGTAGCCTTCCTTGTTCGAGCCAGCGCCATCAACATAGAGCGGGCCGAGGAAGTTGTACAGCGACGGGTAGTCAGCCTGCCATCCAGCACGCGTTGCACCGGTGAGCTTGTTAGCGTCACGGTCGTTTAGCGCGTCCTTGAAGGTGGGGTATGCCTTGCCTACAGCCTCGATACCGAGCGTGTTGCTGATGCTGTTTGCAACAGCGTCAACCCATGCCTGGTGTCCACCATCTGCGTTGTACGCGAGGTCGAAGACAGTGTCTCCATAAGGTGCAATAGCGTCGGCTTCAGCCCACAGCTTCTTGGCCTCATCCGGGTTGAAGTCAAGAACTTCAGCGCCTGCGAGGTTGTCGGAGTGACCAGCGATTACCGGCGAGGTGAAGTCGGTCGCAGGAGTGCGAGTGCCCTGGAAGATGACATCCGTGATTTCCTTGCGGTCGATCGACATTGAGATCGCTGCACGACGCAGCTTGCCCTCATCGCCAGACCAGTGCTCGAGGTAGTAAGGCATGTTGAATGCCTGGAAGATCGCAGCAGGCTGGTTAACCGAACGACCAGGGAAGTCCGACTCGTAGGTTTCGAATGCCGAGTCCGGGACAGCGTCGAGAATATCGAGGTTGCCACCGAGAGCGTCAGCATAGGCAGCGTCTTGGCTCGTGTAGAAGATGATCGACACGCCACCGTTGACAGCCTTGCGAACTCCGTCATAGTCAGGGTTCGTTACGAGGTCGATCTTGACGTCGTGCTGCCACGCGCTGTCGCCATCGAGCATGTACGGACCGTTACCTACGGGGTTTTCACCGTAAGCGTCAAGGTCATCCCAAGCGGACTCAGGCAACGGCATGAATGCCGAGTAGCCGAGACGCAGCGGGAAGTCTGCCTCAGGGTTGATCAAGTTGACCGTGAACTCGGTGTCGCTTACGACCTCAAGACCGGTCAGTTCGGAGTCTTCGTCGTAGCTGAAGCCCTCGATGTTGTCGAAGAAGTACGAAGAGCTCTGCGCGTTGCTGAGCAGGGCGCCGTACTGCCACGCCTTGACGAAGGAGTCAGAGGTGACGGGCTCGTCGTTGGTGAAAGTCCAACCATCGTTGAGCGTTACAGTCCACTTTTGTCCATCTTCGGACTCGATCGACTTGGCGACTTCGTTCTCTACATCGCCGTCAGACGTGTAGGAGACGAGTCCAGCGAAGATCGAAGTAACAACCTTGCCGCCACCGGTTTCGGTGGTGTTTGTCGGAATGAGCAACTGCTGCGGCTCACTGCCGTTGGTGGTGATGATCGCAGCGCTGTCGCCTGTGGCAGGCTCTTCGCCAGCCGCGCAGCCCGCAAGCACGAGCGCTGAAGCTGACAGCAGCGCAACGGCGCTGACGCCTATGCGTGATCTTTTCAAAGTTTCCTCCTGTGCAGAATTTTGCAAACGGCACGGAATTTTTGACGCCGCACCGCGCTTGATAGTTCACACCCTAAACGGGGGGATGCCCCATTCAAAACTGTAGAGCCAAACGTTACACACCAGTAACGCTCGTGAAGATTATGTGCGGAGGTTGCAGTTTTTTCGCGCACAAAGCGCCGATTCCTGTGAATTACTGCGCAAACTCCCTGCCTCAGGCGCACAGCATCGTGAGTTAACATCGATGTATGGCTGCAACAAGCTCAACTGTGCCCCCTGAGAATCGGGTGTTAATTTTCGATGGAGACTGCGCGTTCTGCACCCTCTGGGTCGATCGACTCCGTGGCATCCTTCCCGATTTTCCCGCGAGCGTTCCGTGGCAGTGGGCCAATCTCGACGACTATGCACTCACTCAAGAGGATGTTGAAAAAGCCGCTTGGTTAGTGACACCGACTCGACAATTCGCCGGCCACCTCGCCCTCTCGGCCATCCTGAGAACACAACCGGGCATCGGATGGCGCTTTCTCGGGCACCTCATTGCGACCGAGCCATTCAGCACAATTAGCGCGCTCGCGTATCGCTTCATCGCGCGCTACCGTCATCGCCTTCCTGGCGGAACTCCCGCGTGCGCAATGCGCAGCCCCGAGTGACCGCGTCACCCCCACTCGCTCAGTCGCGGGGCAAACTGTGGGCAGAAATTTCGATCGTGCTTGCGCTCTCGCTCGGCGCATCCGCTATTTATTCCGTCGTGTCAATTACCAATCGGCTGACGCGAGTTGAACCTCTGTCTCAACAGACTGCGACGCTCAACTCATCGCTCAGCCCTCGGCCGACATTCGATCTGATCTATCAGTTACTGGGGATAACGTTCGATCTTGCGCCGGTCGCGCTAGTGGCGTTCCTGCTGTGGAGCGCAACGAGACCGCGCCTCGCCCGTTTGGGAATCGACTTCACACGGCCAGTTCGCGACACTGTGAGCGGTGTTGGGCTTGCCTTCGCCATCGGTATTCCCGGAATCGCGATCTACCTACTGGGGCGCAGCCTTGGCGTCACCGTGAATGTGGTCCCCGCAGCGCTCGACCAATACTGGTGGACAGTGCCGGTTCTGCTTCTCTCTGCCCTCCGCGCAGGTATCACTGAAGAAGTCATCGTCATCGGCTACCTTTACGCCCGCCTGGGCGATCTCGGCTGGGGGCGGTGGCAAATCATCGTCTCGACTTCGCTACTCCGTGGCACTTATCACCTGTACCAAGGCATCGGCGCTTTCATCGGAAACATCGCAATGGGAGTGCTGTTCGGCTGGCTCTACACGCGATATCGGCGGGTGCTCCCGCTCGTGATCGCTCACTCACTAATCGACGCGGCAATCTTTGTGGGCTACGGATGGGCCACCGGTGCCTTCCCCGCGCTATTCGGCCCCAGCAACTCTGGCAACTAAACCGCCAGCAGCAGCAGAGCGTTCTTTACACAGGAAACCCTGTGCCGTTCTCCACCCGGGAAGCGTAGAGTGTGCCGCATGTCGTCGGAAATCACTGCAGAAACCGCGCCAACGCGATTGGTTGCGGGGCTAGATTTCTCCACCACTATGGCCACATTGCCCGTTGACATGACGGATGCCATCCACAGTCTCGTAGAGCAAATTGCTGCTGCCGATATCACCGCTGCCGGCCCGCTGATGGCGGTCTACGCCGAAGCGATGCACCCCGATCGCCCGTGGAAGTGCGAAGTGTGTCTCCCCATTACGAAACCATTTACCGGGCATCCAACGCTCCGCTCCCATGAGTTGGTGGGTGGCCTCGTCGCGACCATCACTCACGTCGGTTCATACGACGGACTCAAAGCGACGTACAACCAACTTTTTGACTGGTTCTCTGAGCACGGACACACCTACGCTGGCGCGCCTCGCGAGATCTACCTCAACAGTCCAGATGAAGTGGCCGAAGATCAGCTACTCACTACTATTGAAATGCCGGTTGTTCTCGCGAGAAGCTAACGCTGAACTCCCCCCAAGAAAGGAAAGACAATGAAGTCCAACCCATATTTGAGTTTTCGAGACAATGCCCGCGAAGCGCTCGACTTTTACCAGTCAGTGTTCGGTGGCACCACCGCTATAAACACGTTCGAAGATTTCAACGCCAGCGAAGACCCAGAAGAAAAGAACTGGGTCATGCACGGCCAATTGGAGGCCCCGAGCGGACTCGTTCTCATGATGGCTGACACTCCCAAAAGTATGGAGTATTCGCCGGGAGGATCAATGTCGATATCCCTGAGTGGCTTCCTTAAGGAAAAGGGCGAGCTTGAAGGATATTGGAACAAACTGGCCGACGGCGGCCAGGTGATCATGCCGCTTGAAGCGCCCGTGTGGGGCGGAATCTTCGGAATGGTTGTCGACCGCTACTCCGTGACCTGGATGGTCAGCATCAGCGACGACAACGAAACCAGCTGACGGGCAGCCGGGATCGTCAGCAGTGTTTGACCGCGCGTACAGAATCAGACTGGACCGATTCCGCACGCGCCGTGTCGTCACCGCGTGCAGGCACAGTTGCGCCCGCACGCGGTGTGCAGCTTCGCTGCTGCGCTAATCCCCTAGTGCGCGAACGCCTCAATCGGCGGGCACGAACACACAAGATTGCGGTCACCAAACGCATTGTCCACGCGTCGCACAGGCGGCCAGTACTTGCCAGAGACAAGTGAACGCAGCGGGTAGACGGCCTGCTCGCGAGAGTAGGCGTGCTGCCAATCACTCGAGACCACCGACTGCGCCGTGTGCGGGGCGTTGACGAGGGGATTATCGTCTGCTGGCCAGGTTCCTGCTGCTACCGCATCCGCTTCATCCTTGATCGCGATCATCGCGTTGATGAAACGATCAAGCTCAGCAAGGTCTTCGCTCTCCGTCGGCTCGACCATGAGCGTGCCCGAAACAGGGAACGACATCGTCGGGGCGTGGAAACCGTAATCAATGAGGCGCTTCGCGACGTCGTTATTGTCGATGCCGGTCGCCTCTTTGAGCGGACGCAGATCGAGAATGCACTCGTGAGCCACCAACCCGTTGTCGCCCGCGTAGAGCACAGGGAAGTGCTCGCGCAGTCGAACAGCGATGTAATTGGCCGAAAGTACTGCGGCACCCGTTGCGGCCTTGAGACCGGCTGAACCCATCATGCGGACGTAAGCCCACGTGATCGGCAAGATGCTCGGGCTGCCGTACGGCGCCGCGCTGATTGCTCCCCCCGCATGAACGTAAGGGCCAGCCTCGCCGGTCTGCATGTCAAACGCGGGATGCTGCTGGCTCTGTGCCATGGGGTGTCCTGGCAAGAATGAGGCAAGGTGCGCTTTCGCGACAACCGGCCCAACTCCTGGCCCGCCACCACCGTGAGGGATGCAGAAGGTCTTGTGCAGATTAAGGTGGCTGACATCGCCGCCAAAATCACCGAAGCGCGCATAGCCGAGCAGGGCGTTGAGGTTGGCACCGTCAACGTAAACCTGTCCACCGGCGTCATGCACTGCCTGCGTGATTTCGCGTACTTCGTGCTCGTACACACCGTGCGTCGACGGGTACGTGATCATCAAGGCCGCGATCTCGCTGGAATGCTCCGCAATCTTGGCGCGCAAGTCACCCAGATCGACGTTTCCGAGCTCGTCGCAAGCGACGACTACGACGCGCATTCCAGCAAGTACCGCACTGGCAGCATTTGTGCCGTGAGCGCTCGATGGGATGAGGCAGATAGTGCGATCGATGTCGCCGTTAGCACGGTGGTATCCACGAATCGCGAGAAGCCCCGCAAGTTCACCCTGGCTACCAGCGTTGGGCTGCAGCGACGCTGTGTCGTAACCGGTAACTTCAGCAAGCCACGACTCTAGGTGCGAAATCATGACCATATAGCCAGCAACGTCATCGGCAGGAGCGAAGGGGTGGATGCCCGCAAATTCTGGCCAGCTCACCGCTTCCATCTCGGTCGCAGCGTTGAGCTTCATCGTGCACGATCCCAGCGGGATCATGCCGCGATCAAGCGCGTAGTCCTTGTCGGCCAAGTACTTGAGGTAGCGCATCATGCTCGTCTCCGAGCGGTGCGTGTTGAATACCGGGTGAGTGAGGTACTCGCTCGTGCGTTCGAGCGCCGCGGGAATGCTGCCATCCTCGAGGACTGCAGTGGAACCGTCATCGAGACCGAATGCCTTAGCGAGGTCGTTTTTCTGCGAAGCGAAGATTCCCTCGTAGGGCTGAGTCGACACTTCGTCGAAGCTCAAACGAACGGTATCGGCATCCACTACATAGAGGAGGATGTCGCTCTCGAGAGCTTTGGCGGCAATCGCCTGAGCTTGTCCCGTCTTCGTCACCGAGAGGGTGTCGAAGAAGGTGTCGTTCTCGACGGTGTAACCAGCAGCGGTCAAGCGTGCTGCGAACTTGGCGGTGTCGTGGTGGATGCGCTGAGCGATCCGTTTGAGCCCCTGCGGCCCGTGGTACACGGCATACATCGACGCCATAACGGCAAGCAGAACTTGAGCGGTACAGATGTTGGAGGTCGCCTTCTCGCGGCGAATGTGCTGCTCACGAGCTTGCAGTGATAGTCGGTAAGCGGGCTGCCCTGCGGCATCCTCAGAGACACCGACAAGACGGCCAGGAAGCTGACGCTCGAGACCCTTGCGCACTGACATATAACCAGCATGCGGGCCGCCAAAGCCCATGGGGACACCGAAACGCTGAGTGGTTCCCACAGCGACATCGGCACCGAGTTCACCCGGTGACTTCAGAATCGTGAGCGCAAGAAGGTCGGCAGCGACAACAGCAAGTCCGCCGTGAGCCTTGACGGCGGCAATGACCTCGCTGGAATCCCAGACGCGACCACTAGCACCCGGGTACTGGATGAGCGCGCCGAAGCATTCCGGCAACTCAGGGTTCGCACCCAACGCCGCCAGGTCGAGCTCGACAAGCTCGATCCCGACAGCCTCCGCACGGTTCTCCAGCAGAGCTTTGGTCTGAGGAAGGGTGTCGGCGTCAACGATGAACACGTTCGATTCGACGCGGGCGGCACGACGAGCGAGCAGCATGCCCTCGACGGCAGAAGTGCCCTCATCGAGCATCGATGCGTTCGTCGTCGTCATGCCAGCAAGGTCAGCAACCATGGTCTGGAAGTTGATCAATGCTTCAAGACGACCCTGCGAGATTTCAGGCTGGTACGGCGTGTAGGCCGTGTACCAGCTCGGGTTCTCGAGCACGTTGCGCTTGATGACGGCTGGCGTGATGGTGTCGTAGTAGCCGAGACCAATCATGCTGCGGCGAACCTTGTTCGCGTTGCCGAGGGCGCGCAGTTCGGCGAGCGCCTCCCGCTCCGAAGCGGGAGCCGGGATCGTCGAGTTGACGACCGGAGTCTGGTGAATCGCGGGTGGAACTGCGGCATCCACGAGTGATTCGAGACTGTCGTAGCCGACGGCGGCGAGCATGCTCGCCTGAGCGGCAGCATCCGTGCCGATGTGGCGGTCGGCAAAGGTACCGCTGATGTAAGGGTTGGGCATTATTCGCCTGTCAGTGCTGTGTATTCGTCGAGGCTGAGCATCGACGGAAGTTCGGAAAATTCGATCTTGACGAGCCAGCCCTCACCGAAGGGGTCGCTGTTGACGAGTTCAGGGCTACCCGAGACGGCGTCGTTTGCTTCAACGACAGTTCCGGAGACGGGAGCAAAAATCTCGCCGACCGACTTAGTGGACTCGATCTCGCCGACAATCTTGCCCTCGGCGACGGTGGCGCCAACCTTCGGAAGTTCAACAAAAACGATGTCGCCAAGCTTGTCTGCCGCGTAGTCGGTGATTCCGATCGTTGCAACGTTTCCGTCAACGAGTACCCACTCGTGCTCGGCGGTGTACTTCAGTTCGCTCTTCTCAGCCATGATCAGGCCTCTCTCTTATAGAAGGGTAGGGAAACAACGGATGCAGCAATGCGACTGCCCCGCACATCAATGTGAAGCTCGGTGCCGATTTCACTCACGTCAGGGTCGACGTAGGCCATGGCGATGGGGTGACCGAGGGTGGGCGAAAGCGCACCGGAGGTAATGACTCCCACCTCAGCGTCACCACTGAAGAGCGTGTAGTCGGCACGACCGGCACGGCGGCCCTCGGCGGCGAGACCGACAAGAACGCGAGCGCCAGCATCCGGGCCAGCTTCGATCGCGCTGCGGCCGACGAAGTCACCCTCTTTGCTGAGCGCAACAACCCGGCCGAGGCCAGCCTGCACCGGGAAAGTGGTGAGATTCAGTTCGTGACCGTACAGCGGCATCCCTGCCTCGAGGCGGAGAGTGTCGCGGCACGCGAGCCCGGCGGGAACGAGACCGAGCGGTTCGCCGGCGACGGTGAGTGCCGCCCACAGTTCGGTCGCGGCATCCACATGAATGTAGAGCTCGAAGCCGTCTTCGCCGGTGTAGCCGGTGCGACCGATGATGAGGTCGTGGCCGCTGAATGTCGCGGCGGTTTCGCGGTAGTACTTGAGTTCGTCAAGCGGCGTCGCAAAGTCAGTGAGGCCTGCAGTGGTTTCAAGGATCGCACGCGACACCGGGCCCTGCACTGCGATGAGGGCGTAGTCGTCGCTCTCATCGGTAACGGCGACATCGAACCCGGAAGCCCGCTCCATGAGCGCACTTGCTGCGGCGTAACGGTTGCCCGCATTCGCGACAACCAAGAAGTGGTCGTCAGCAAGGCGATAAGTTACGAGGTCGTCGATGATTCCGCCAGCCTCGTTCAGCAGAAGGCTGTACTTGGCCTGCGCGAGGGCAATCCCCGAAAGCTTGCCTGCGAGCGCGTAGTCGAGGAATGCGCCAGCGTCGGCACCGCGCACGTGAATTTCTGCCATGTGCGAGATGTCGAAAATTCCTGCCGCCGCGCGCACTGCGTGATGCTCGGCGAGGTCGGAGCTGTACCGCACTGGCATCATCCAGCCAGCAAAATCGGTAAAGGCAGCACCAAGCTGCTCGTGGATGCTGTGCAGCGGCGAATACTTCACCGCGGCGGGTGACGATCCGGCGGGTGAGTCTGCTGAAGTTGGTACATCGGTCACGGAGTTCTCCTGGCGCGTGGCTGGTGGTTAGAACTCCCCCTCTGTGATGAGCCTGAGAGCTTCACGCACTGCAAAACTAGTGCGCTTTCACCGTCGGCGGAACCTCATGGTGATGCGAGATTCTCTTTCCAGAGTGGCCAGTGCGATGCGGTACATGAACCTGAGAGATTGGCGGGGAGGCTTGCTCCTTCGGTGCCGTGCGAGCGTGTGATCAACCAGGGTTGAAAAACGCCGTATGCCCGGCTCTCCCGCATCGTGTTGCGGCCCGATGTTCAGTTGTTAGCTCAGCATAGCAATGTCGGGTGGATGCTCGTGCCCCTGACTTTGGCGGAGAGAGTCAGAGCAGCGCGGAACTGAGCAACAAACTCGTCTCACTGTTAACAACGCCGTCGACATTTCGCATGCGGGCCAGCACCCGGTCGAAGTTGCTGAGGCTGTCGGTGCGGATGTCGGCGACGAGATCCCACGCGCCGTTGGTGGTGTGGAGTTCGTGAATCTCGGGCAGCCCGCGCAGCTTGGCAATGACAGCATCCGTAGAGCGCCCTTCTACTTCGATAAACGAGATTGCTCTGATGAAGGAAGGGTCGCGATCTTCACGAATTCGAACGGAAAAACCGAGCACCGTTCCTTCGCTAACTAAGCGATCGATTCGGCTGTTTACCGTCGCGCGCGTGACGTCGAGGCGGCGAGCAAGACTTGCGATTGACTCGCGCCCATCGGCTCGAAGCGCGGCAAGTAGGCGGCGATCAAGATCATCCAGTTGAGGCATGCACAAAGTGTATAACTGCGCCGTCAATTATGCTCATTCACTAGCAGATAATCGCGTCTAATGGGTGTTGTGGCTGCATAGTGCTCATTCGTAACGTGGGAACTAGCAATACTGCAATGAAAGGAGTGACCGTGGTCAACTACGTAGACGTCAAGAACATGGGGCGCTGGATCGCCGACACCGGAATCGAGCCCATCATCATGGGTATCGTGAGCTACCTTGAGCAGGATTTCGCCAAGTGGCCTCAGTTCGACAAGAGCCCTCGAGTTGCTGCACACTCCGCCGAAGGCGTCATTGAATTGATGCCAACGAGTGACGGAGAAACGTACGCCTTCAAGTACGTTAACGGGCACCCGTCAAACCCCAGCAATGGCTTTCAGACTGTCACCGCGCTCGGCATGCTGGCGCGCGTCGACAACGGCTATCCCACATTCTTCTCAGAAATGACGCTACTGACGGCACTGCGCACAGCCGCAACCTCGGTATTGGCAGCCCGGGCGCTCGCACGCACTGACTCCAGCGTTCTCGCCCTCATCGGAACGGGAACACAGTCAGAATTTCAGGCCCTCGGCTTCCGCGCCGGCCTCGGCATCACCAAGCTTCGCGCGTGGGACACCGACCCGGCTGCCCTCGACAAGTTCATCCGCAACGTTGAACCTCTCGGCTTCGAGGTCGTTCGTGCCACGTCTGCAGCGGATGCGGTAGCTGGCGCCGACATCGTGACCACCTGCACCGCAGACAAGACAAACGCGACGATTCTGACGGCCGACATGATCGAGCCCGGCATGCACCTCAACGCCATTGGCGGCGACTGCCCAGGCAAGACTGAGCTTGAGGCTGCGATTGTTCGCAGCTCGACCGTGTTTGTTGAGTTCCCCGAGCAGACTCGCATCGAAGGCGAAATTCAGCAGCTTGAGGCAGACTCCCCCATTACCGAACTGTGGGAAGTTCTCGCTGGGCGCCGCGACGGTCGTACCTCTGACACCGAAGTTACCCTCTTCGACTCTGTCGGATTTGCGATCGAAGACTTCTCGGCGCTGCGCTACGTATTCGATGCTGTTCGCGGCACCGACTACGCGACAGACCTTGACCTGATCGCCGATCCTGCCGATCCCAAGGACCTGTTCTCGCTCGTGTCGCGTACTCCCGCGCTCACCGCGTAGGTCATCGGTGAGCGTACAGGCCCCGTCGGCCGCAGTACTGATTCGCCCGCACCTGTTCACACCGAACAGCCAGACCGCAGGCGACAACGCTTTTCAGTCCACTGACCCCACGCGAACACCGGATGAGATTGCTCGCGCCGCGTATGCCGAGTCCACGCAAGTGGCCGAAACGTTGCGCGACGCTGGTGTGAACATCCACGTGTTTGAGGACACCGAAAGCACTCGCCCAGACAGTGTGTTCCCCAACAACTGGTTCTCTACCCACAGTGGAGGACGAGTTGCGGTGTACCCGATGTATGCGCCGAACCGTCGCACCGAACGTCGCACCGACGTGATTGAGATGCTCAAGCACGACTTCCGGGTACAAGATGTTGTCGACTACTCAGGGCTCGAGCACGACGGCATCTACCTTGAGGGCACCGGCGCCATGGTGATCGACCACACCAACCGGGTGGCCTACGCGGCCGAATCACACCGCGCAAACCCGCTCGCGCTTGAACGTTTCTGTGCATCGTTCGGCTATGAGCCAATGATGTTTGAGGCTCGAGACAGCCACGGGGTGCCGATTTATCACACCAATGTGATGATGTGCATCGCTACTGATTTTGCGATGATCGGGCTTGATCTCATTGCCTCCGGGGATCGGCGCATGGAGATGGCAGAACGGCTGACGGAACCGGGGCGAACTTTGATCGACCTCACTGCCGACCAAATCGCCAACTTCGCCGGGAATGCTCTAGAGCTCAAAGGCTCGAACGGCCGCATCTTGGCCCTCTCGACTCGGGCGCTCAAGAGTCTTACCGCTGCCCAACGCGCAGTTATTGAGGCGAGCTGTCAGATCGTGCCGCTGGACATCCCGACGATCGAGTTGGCCGGTGGCTCGGTGCGCTGCATGGTGGCGGGCATCCATTTGGACCGACGTTCACGAATGGCTGCGGATGTTGCTGCTGGCGTTCCCGCCGCAGGCACTGCCGAAGCCGCCCCGACTGCTGGCGCTTAGTTCTCTATCGCCGACGGTTACGAAACCGCTTGTTTGAAGCCGAGTGTTGCATCGGCTAGGGGCCGCAGATTCTCGGGAATCTCGCGTCCCTTTGCCTGCATCGACTGTGCCCACAGTCGCCCAGCACGGTATGAAGACCGAACAAGCGGCCCGGCGAGCACCCCAAGGAATCCAATCTCTTCGGCTTCCTCTTTAATCTCCAAAAATTCCTCGGGGCGCACCCAGCGGGCTACGGGCAGATGGCGCGGGCTGGGCCGTAAATATTGGGTGACGGTGATGATATCGGTGCCCGCATCATGGAGGTCTTGCAGAGCTTGGCTGATCTCCGCTCGTTCTTCACCCATTCCTAAAATGAGATTCGATTTGGTGATCATTCCCGCATTGCGAGCCTGAGTGAGCACGTCCAGCGACCTGTCGTAGCGAAAGGCGGGGCGTATGCGCTTGAAGATCCGTGGAACAGTTTCCACGTTGTGGGCAAACACTTCCGGGGCGGCAGAAAAGATCTCACCGAGATAGTCAGGATTACCGGAGAAGTCGGTAGCGAGAATTTCCACGCCGGTGCCCGGTGCCCGAGCATGGATTTGGCGAACCGTCTCGGCGTGCAGCCAAGCGCCTTCATCAGGAAGGTCATCCCTAGCGACACCGGTGACGGTCGCGTAGCGGAGCTTCATTTCGACGACAGATTCGGCAACACGGCGCGGTTCATCCGTGTCGTAGGCTTCGGGTTTTCCGGTGTCAATCTGGCAAAAGTCGCACCGTCGAGTGCACTGCGCGCCTCCGATCAAGAAGGTGGCTTCTCGGTCTTCCCAACATTCGAAAATATTGGGACACGCGGCTTCTTGACACACAGTATGCAAGTTCTCGGTCTTCACGAGCTCTTGCAGCTTGCGGTACTCCGGGCCCATCCTGGCAGTGGTCTTGATCCATTCCGGCTTGCGCTCAATCGGAGTCTCTGCATTTCGGATCTCTAGGCGCAGCATTTTGCGGCCCTGCGGTTCGGCGCTCACGCGTGAACCAGATCCCACATTGCGGAAAACTTTGATTGAACCAATTGAATGACATCCTCCGGACGTATCGTGCGCCCCAACTCTTGGGTGATCGAGGTGACGCCGACATCGCGGATGCCGCACGCCACGATGTGCTCATAGGCATCGAACTCGTTTGAACAGTTCAGAGCAAAGCCGTGCATTGTCACTCCGTCGGCGACGCGGATGCCGATAGCAGCAATTTTGTCGTCGCGTCCGTTGGCGGTCACCCAAACACCGGAACGGTGTTCCACTTGATGCCCGGTAACACCGAGGTCAGCAAGCACATCGATCAGGAATTCCTCGAGGTGACGTACGTAGGCGACGACGTCAACAGGATCAGGAAGCCGCAGGATCGGGTAGCCGATCAACTGCCCGGGACCGTGCCAGGTGATTTTGCCCCCGCGGTCGCTGTCGATGACAGGGGTACCGTCGTCCGGGCGTTCGCTCGGCTCGGTGCGTTTGCCTGCTGTGTACACCGAGGGGTGCTCCAGCAGAATGAGAGTATCGGTGCGCTGACCCGAGACGACAGCGGCGTGCAGAGCACGCTGCTGGTCAAGGGCCGTCAAATACGGCACGGAGTTGGCGCTTAGCCCCGCGACGACAAAGTCGACCACGCAATGAGTATAGAGGCTGATACCGAGGATGGGTCAATGTCGTCTTCCTCCGACTCTGCCAATCACCACAGCGCACCGCGACGCTAGGGCGAGGCGGTGCGCTGGGCTTTCGCTAACTGCAGTTCGGGCGGCAGTCGCGCTGTGACAACGCCTCGAGCATCACATTGCTGAGCTCGGTGGGGTTGTTGGCTTGGTAGGCAGTGCCACCGGTTGCTTGAGCGATCTTTCGCATCGCTTCAACGTCGGTGTCTGGGCCGATACCGACGAGCACTACAGGGACAGGCTCGTCGGTGTCTTTTTGAATCATCTCGGTGAGTTTGTCGAGGAGCTTCTGCAACGAGATTCCGTTGTCATCTTCGTTGCGGCCGTCGGTGATGAGCATCACTGAGTTCACTTTTTCGCTGTTGTAGTCTTCCCGCACGTGAGTGACTGCTGCAAGCACGGTGTCGTTGAGTCCCGTGTATCCGTTGATACGTGACGGCAGAGAGTCGATGATCGCCTGCAGGTTCTTGACGTGATCCGGGTCATTCATCGAGCGGATGCCCGCGACGTCTTCCCAGTCTTCTGTGCCGACTCTCTCCTTTGAAAAGAGCCACATTCCGAGTTCATCATCTTCAGAGAGAGTACTGAAAGCGTCTTCGGCCGAGTTTTGAAACATCTCGATGCGGCGCTGGCCGTCCCAGGCGCGTTCGAGCATTGAACCAGAAACGTCTACAACGGTTAGGATGCGCGACCGCAGGTTAAGGGCATTCCAGTTGCGCAAGATCGACGTCAACTCAGCGGTGTCACCGACGTTCTTTGTCGCGGTCGGGGCTGCGATGACTCCGGAGGCAAGGATCTCTCCCCCACCGACGTTGTCGCGGAATCCTTCGGCATTGAGCACTTGCTCTGAGCCGCGGATCAGATCGGCAAACTCTTCAAGCATCGAGGCGCGACTCGTCTCGGTTTCAACCAGCGCAGTCCGCTCCTCATCTGTCAGGCGCGATTCGTCACGCGCTGAGATTGAGGAGTTTGCAACAAGGATGAAGGGGTAGGTGAGCGCCGTCGTACCCTCGGAAGGATAGAGCGCTACGAGCGGTTCGTCGGGGTTCGATGCGTTGTGGGCAACGATCTCGCGTTCCGTTGCTAGAGCCACTACGCGGGAGTCTGAGATCTCAAGCTCGGCGAAAGCGGCCCTCGTCGAATCAGGAATCGAGCGGCCAAGGTTCATCACAGCGCGGTTGAAACCTTCGGGGTCGGAATCACCAGCAAGTTCGCTGATTGTCGAGAGAGCGATCATGCTCGCCGCGGACGATTCAGGATCGGGCAACAGCGTTCGGTACCGGCCGGCGAGAATCGCACCCCAGCCGACTTCCGAAGCCTCAAACTCGGCAACCTTGACGGCAGGGGTCGCGAGCACGAGCGGGCTTGATGCGATCGAATCCCACTCCTGCGTGACTGGAATCTCGCGCCCTAGTGCCGTCGCAGTGCTTTCTAGGCGGCTCAGCCACACGGGCGAATCGGGGATCCACGCGTCTGCGCCGGTGGACGTTCCCGACGCCAGCAGCGCTGCTGTATCTGCCGAACTTTGAGTGACGATCTTCACTGACAGGCATTGGCCGATGTGCTCGGTGTTGTATGCGTTGGCGACAGTCTGAACTGTTGAAGAAATAGTGGGGTCGGCAACGACGACGAGTTCAGTCGCATTCGGGCATCCGAACGTCTGCGCAACAAAGTCGTCAAGCTTGTTTTGCGCGGCGAGGGCAACAAGCGCACCGCCACCGGCAAGCGAGAGGGTTAGGAGGGTGGCGAGTGCGGGCGTGCTGATGCGAATCAGCCGCGATTTAACGGTCTTGGAACGGTGGCGGGGTCGGGACACGGGGAGCTCCATCGATCTCGGGTGAGACTCGGCTTCGGGGGAACCAAGGGTTTACCCCCCTTCGGGGGTAACGCACAATAGTGACACAATTTCGCTTCAACGAAACGGTTGTCCACAGAAAATTCTCAGTTTTCCGTCGATAAACGGCAAACCAGCAGGTCAGACGCCGGTTATTGGACCATCATGCAAGATTTTTGCAGTCGAAAGAGCACTCGTATGTGCTGAATGCTAGCCGCGTACCTCAACCGCTACCGACTGCCCCGCAGTACCGCGCACCTTCTGAGCGAGGCGGATTGCGGTGTACTTGGCGCCATATTTCCTCGTGAGCGCAGCATCCATAGCAGCCAGAGTCTCATCATCGCTCAGCACTGTCGCCGTGGCGCTCACCGTGGCCGCACCCTCGGTGAGAGTGCCGCGCATATCGCACGGAGTCAATTCGACACGGGTGGTGTGACCGAGGCGCTTCACCTTGCCCGAAGTGGGTGCGGTAGTGACGAGGAGTCGGTCACCGTCTGCCACAATCCAGACTGCGGTTCGTACCGCATCCCCCGACTTTCTGAAAGTGGTGAGCGAAACGTAGGTTTCGTCGGCAAGCACAGAAAGTTCTTGGGGCGTCATCATTCCATTATCGCGGGAGCACCTCTGTGCCTGCTGCACACGGAGGAGTACTGTGTCGCCATGGATGTCATGAACTGGCTTTTGGACTCCGATCCGGCCATACGGTGGCAGGTGTTACGCGATTTGGCCGATGCGCCAGCAGATGAGGTCACCGCCGAACGTTCGCGGGTCGCAACTACCGGTTGGGGAGCAAAACTTCTCGACCTGCAGGGCGTTGATGGCCAGTGGGCTAGCGGCACCTATTTTCCCGAACATGACGATCAACCTGGGCAGCCGTGGACGGCAACCGCGTTCAGCTTGCAGCTATTGCGTGAACTTGGCGTAAGCCCGGCAAGCTCGCGCGTGCGGACCGCTCTCGCGAAAGTGCGGGAAAACAGCCGTTGGGAGTATGACGGTTCTCGTTTCTTTGATGGAGAAGTCGAGCCCTGCATCAACGGTCTGACGGTGAGCGTTGGCGCCTACTTTGGTGAACGCGTCGATGGTGTCGTCACGCGACTGCTTGGCGAACAGCTCGAGGACGGTGGCTGGAACTGCGAAGCCGAAAATGGGTCAGTGCGCAGCTCATTTCACAGCACAATTGCGGTGCTCGATGGGTTGCGCGAGTACGAGAACGCCGTTGACCATAATGACGCAGTGGCGATTGCCCGCACGCGCGGTCATGAATATCTGCTCGACCGAGCTCTCCTGCGACAACTCAGCACTGGCGAAGTGATTAACGACGACTGGGTGAAGTTCTCGTTCCCACCACGTTGGCACTATGACGTTTTGCGGGCGCTCGACTACTTTCGGGCATCCGGAGTCAGCTATGACGACCGCATGGACGAGGCACTTGCCCTAGTCGAAAGCAAACGTGGTGCCGATGGGCGTTGGCTTCTCGAAAACACCCACCCCGGCAGTGTGCACTTCGAAATGGACGACGGCGACGGACAGCCAAGTCGTTGGAACACTCTGCGGGCGTTGCGTGTGCTCCGGTGGTTCGGCTGGGGCGAAGCCGCAGGTCAAGTAGCCGAGGTCGCTTAGCTTGGCGAGCAGTGTTGCTTCAGGGTGAGACGACTGGAGGCGCGAGAGACAGAGCGACACCGTCGAGGATGTCGTGCTCGCTCGTCGTGATCCACTCGAGGGGATGACCGGCTGCGGCCGCGGCATCCGCCACTCGTTGCAGCACGGTGGCCCAGATCACGGCGCCCGAGGCAATGACATCGACTCGGCCGGGGTGCATGTAGGGCAGGGCTGCGCGTTCGGCGCGAGGCATACGGGTGAGGGCTTCGCACGAGCGAAGAACCTCCCCCAAGGGCAGACGGCTGCCGCTGATCGCGACAGGGTCGTAACTCGTGAGCCCGAGAGCGTGGGCTGTGATCGTAGTGACAGTGCCAGCAACGCCGATGACTTCCGTGGCTCGCGAGAGGTCGACGGTGGCGGTAGCTACGTCGAGCGCTGCGGAGACGTCGTTGCGGATGGCGGCGAGCTCAGAATCGGAGGGTGGGTCACTGACAATGTTGCGTTCGGCCAGGCGAACACAGCCGACATCCATTGAATATGCCGACTCGGGGATGTTGCCACCGAGGACGAGTTCAGTGGACCCGCCACCGAGATCCACGACGAGGTGCACCGGTGCGGGTGCGATGCCGTCGGAGTTGGGTGCGGGTGCGGGCGCAGGTGCGGCGAGCGCCGTGAGAGCGCCGCGGAACGACAACTCGGCCTCTTCGGTTCCCGGAATCACTTCGACCGCCACGCCAAGAATCGCGTAAACCGTGTCGATGAATTCGGCTCGGTTGGCGGCATCCCGCGTTGCAGAGGTCGCCACGAAACGGATGCGCTCGGCGCCGTGCTCGCGGCACAGGTCGGCGTAGGCGTGGATGGCAGCGAGAGTGCGATCGAGGGCGGCCTGGCTGAACCGACCGGTGCGGTCGACGCCCTCCCCCAAACGCACAACTTCGAGGGTGCGCACCACATCGGTGAGGCCGCCGCGGCCGTCAAGGTCGGCGATGAGCAGGCGGATCGAGTTGGTTCCACAATCGATGGCGGCGACACGGGTCATGGGTTCTCCTCAGCGTGAACGGCAGCTTCGAGGCTACGCGACAATCACAGCGACGCTTTATCGACCAGCGTGCGCGCAGCTTTCTCCGCCCGTGCGAGCTGTGACTTGCTGATCGGGTCGTGGCCGTAGCCTGCTCGGGTTTTCATCCCGAGCAACGTGAAGAGCGATTTAGACGCTTGCTTGTCGACGGATGCGAGCAATACGACTGCGTCATGGTGACTGTGACCTTGTGCGTGTTTTGCGAGCGCAGCGGAACAGATTGCGTCTGCTGCGGCAATTCCTGCGTGAACGTAAAGCGTGACCACCGCGTCTCGCACGTCGTCTTCGTCCGAAAGCTCACGGATATCGTCAGCGACGCGCAAGAACTGCGTGGCTTTTGACCGCCGCCCCTGTTCGACAGCTTTATCGGCTGGGACAGTTTTGGCCTTGTCAGCCTTCGGGTTCATGTGCGTTGCCTAACCTTTGCGAAGTCGTTTCCGCAGCCACGAGTGGTCCCCAGTTATCGCAATGCCATCAGCGATGATGGATTCGAAAATCGGGGCCGGCCGCACATCCGAGTCGCGATAGATCAAGGGGCGCAGATCATTGCCGGTCCACAAAGTAACGTGAGCGGCAAAGTCGCTGACGAGTTCTTCCACAACGTCATCCGTCACGCCATCAGGGACAACTATCAACACATCAATATCGCTATCGGTGCTCATCTCATTTCGCGCTGCGGAACCAAATAGGGTCGCAGCAATTGGCTGAATCTGCCACTCGGAAATGGCGTGAGACATCCGAGAGATCAACTCGCTCTTCGCATGAGCAATCTGCCGAACGGCGGCGGCCAAAAGATGATCTCCATTAAACGCAAAGGCATAACCCCTGCCGGTGAGTCTTTGCAGCAGCATGCCTTGTTCGACTAGCCGACCGGCAGAGAGCCGCACCCCTTGGTGAGAGCCTTGCTCCGGCAACAGTTGATGAATCTCACGAATCGTGAGGTACTGCTCGCTACGCACGAGCACGGTGAGCACTTGGGAGTCGATCCCTGTTGTGCTTATTGCTGAGAATGGGTTCTGCAGTCGCATATCGCCTCCCTCGGCTCGAGCTAAACGCGGCAGCCCTTACATAATAATAGACAACAGTCTATAAAAATAGAGAGTGGTCCATAAAAATAGAACGAGGCGATGCAGAGCTGAAGCTAAAACCAATCTCGCCTAGGCCTTCTTGACGACGCTCGACTTGAGCTGCATCTGGCCGAAACCATCAACCTTGCAGTCGATGTCATGGTCGCCAACGCCGTCAACGAGGCGGATGTTGCGCACCTTCGTTCCGACCTTGATCGACGTGGGGCTGCCCTTGACCTTGAGGTCCTTGATGATGCTCACCGTGTCGCCGTCGGCGAGCGGCGCGCCGAACGCATCCTTGATGACCGCAGCTCCCTGCTCTGCTTCGGCTGCGGCATCCGCTTCGCTCGGCGACCATTCGTGCGCACACATTGGGCACACCAGCAGCGCGCCCATCTCGTAGGCGAGATCGCTCGAGCAGTTCGGGCAGAGGGGTGGGGCGTCAGGCATGGGCTACTTCCGGTCAGTCGGCGCAGCCTGCGAAGCAGACTTGCGGGCTCTAGTTGTTGAAGCGGAACTCCACGACGTCGCCGTCGCTCATGACGTATTCCTTGCCCTCAACGCGGGCCTTGCCCTTGGCGCGAGCCTCCGCGATGGAGCCCGTCTCGACGAGGTCGTCGAAGCCGATTACCTCAGCCTTGATGAAGCCCTTTTCGAAGTCAGTATGGATGACGCCGGCAGCCTGAGGAGCCTTGGCACCCTTCGGGATCGTCCAGGCGCGAGTCTCTTTCGGACCAGCCGTGAGATACGTCTGCAGGCCGAGAGTGTCGAATCCGATGCGGGCGAGCTGGTCGAGACCGCTCTCTTCCTGACCAGTGCTCGCGAGAAGCTCTGCGGCATCCTCCTCGTCGAGGTCGATGAGTTCTGCCTCCAACTTTGCGTCGAGGAAGATCGCCTTCGCGGGGGCAACCAGAGCAGCCAATTCGGCGAGCTTCTCCGTGCTGCCGAGCACCGCTTCATCCACGTTAAAAACGTAAATGAATGGCTTAGAGGTGAGCAGACCCAGTTCACTGATCAGTTCAAGTTCAATCTTGGTCGCCGCCGACAACGGCTTGCCCTCGTTGAGGAAAGCCTGGGCGGCAAGGGCGGCCTCAAGAACTGCGGGCGCTACGCGCTTGGTCTTCAGCTCTTTCTCGTAACGAGCGACAGCCTTTTCCAGCGTCTGCAAGTCAGCAAGGATCAGCTCGGTGTTGATGGTCTCCATGTCGGATGCCGCATCAACTTTGCCGTCAACGTGAATAACATCGGGGTCGCTAAAGCCGCGCACGACCTGAGCAATAGCGTCAGCCTCGCGGATGTTCGCCAAGAACTTGTTGCCCAGACCTTCGCCCTCGCTGGCGCCCTGCACAATGCCGGCGATATCAACGAAGGAAACAGGAGCAGGCAGAATGCGCTCACTGTTGAAGATTCCGGCCAGCACCTTCAGGCGCGGGTCGGGCAGGTTGACGATGCCCACGTTAGGTTCGATGGTCGCGAACGGATAGTTCGCGGCGAGCACCGAATTCTTGGTCAGGGCGTTAAAGAGGGTGGACTTGCCGACATTCGGGAGTCCAACGATTGCAATAGTGAGAGCCACAGAAGCCAATCCTACCGGCGATAGCGGCCCCGAGAAACGGGACCGCTATCACTGCGGAGAAAGCCAGCCAGATGCTAGCCGTTGTTTTGCGGGAAGCCCAGGTTGATTCCACCGTGGCTGGGGTCAAGCCACCGGCTCGTTACAGCCTTCTGGCGGGTGAAGAAACGGATCGCGTCAGGGCCGTAAGCCTTGGTGTCACCAAATGCCGAGTTCTTCCAACCACCGAAGGAGAAGTAGGCAACAGGAACGGGGATCGGCACGTTGATGCCGACCATGCCGACCTCAACTTCACGCTGGAAACGGCGAGCCGCTCCCCCATCGTTCGTGAAGATCGCGGTGCCGTTTCCGTACTGCGACGCATTGATCAGTTCGAGACCTTCTTCGTAGCTCGCAACGCGAATCACGCTGAGAACCGGGCCGAAGATCTCGTCTTTGTAGACATCAGAATCTGTCGAAACGTTGTCGATCAGGGTCGGGCCAAGCCAGAAACCGTTCGCGTCACCATCGATCTCGATGCCGCGACCGTCAACAGCGATTGTGGCGCCGTCAGTCTCCGCTAGGTCGATGTAACTCGCGACCTTGTCGCGGTGCTGCTGCGTGATGAGCGGACCCATGTCGCAATTGCGGGTTCCGTCGCCAACAGTGAGGCCGGCCATCCGCTCGCTGATCTTCGCAATGAGCTCGTCAGTAACGGGCTCGACGGCAACGATGACCGAGATCGCCATACAGCGCTCGCCAGCAGAACCGAAACCAGCGTTGACTGCAGAGTCTGCAACGAGGTCCAGGTCAGCGTCGGGAAGCACGAGCATGTGGTTCTTGGCGCCACCGAGAGCTTGAACACGCTTGCCGTGGTGAGCGGCAGTTTCGTAGATGTACTTAGCGATCGGGGTGGAGCCAACAAACGAAATGCTGGCAACATCAGGATGCTCGAGCAGGGTATCGACGGCAACCTTGTCACCGTGCACAACGTTGAACACACCATCCGGCAGGCCAGCTTCGGTGAACAGTTCAGCCATCCACAGCGACGACGACGGGTCCTTCTCGCTGGGCTTCAACACAACAGTGTTACCCGCGGCTACAGCCATCGGGAAGAACCACATCGGCACCATGGCCGGGAAGTTGAACGGACTGATGATGGCAGTTACTCCGATCGGCTGCTGCAATGAATACACGTCAACACCCGTCGACACGTTTTCGCTGTACTCGCCCTTGCTGAGCTGCGCGATGCCACAGGCGTAGTCAAGAACTTCGAGGCCACGAGCGATCTCGCCGGCGGCATCCGACAGCACCTTGCCGTGCTCAGCCGTGATGATCGCGGCAAGCTCATCCTTGCGAGCATTGAACAACTCGCGGAAAGCAAACATCACTGCGGTGCGCTTCGCGATCGAAGTGTTGCCCCAGGCGGGGAACGCGGCCTTAGCAGCGGCAACACCAGCGTTGACGTCAGCGACGGATGCGAGAGGAACGGTGCGAGCGACAGCGCCGGTTGCGGGGTTGAAGACATCGCCACGGTTGGGCGAGTCGCCCTCGGTCGCTGAGCCATTGATCCAGTGGGGAATCGTGGAGTACATGGGCCTACTTTCGTTCGGAGGTGCGCCCAGTCTGCGCCCGCCACGATCTGCGATCAAGACCTATTAACGCACGGGCAATCTGCAAAAACGCACACAAGTTTCGTTGTCGCGGATGTGGTGACGCACCTGCTAGAGCGGTGGCAACAACTCCGAGGTGCGCCGAGCGACTTCCCGATGCAACGCCGCCCGCACAAGCTGCACCGCCTCAATGTCAGCAGCCTCCTTGCGCACCGAGAGCGCAAACTCCAGACGAAAGTCGACCTCGTTGGGCAGCACCGCAACTAGGCCAGGATCATGCTCGGCCATGAACGCGTGCAGCAGCCCAACGCCGGCTCCTCTTCTCGTGGCCTCGAGCTGAGCAAACACACTCGTGGAACCGAAGCCGACACGCATGCCGCCGAGCACCGGGGCAAGGTCGAGTTCGCGAACGGTGAGCAGAGCATCCACATAGAAAACTAGCGCGTGGCTATCGAGGTCCGCGAGCGAACGGATGGGCGGATGCGCGGCAACATAGTCTGGCGAGGCATACAGCCGCAGAGCGTATGCGGCGAGGGGTTCAGATGCCAGCCGCGAGGTGGCAGCCGAACCGATCGTGATCGCGAGGTCGAAGCCTGCACCCCGCAGACTAAGCGGGCGCGTGGAGGTAACCAGCTCAACCGTGATTGCCGGATGCTCCGCCTGCACCGCCGTGAGCGCTGCGGTGACGAAGGTGGCTCCGAACCCATCGGGCGCCACGATTCGCACGGTTCCCCGCACCTCGTCGGCGCTGCCGCTTGCCGCCCCGACCACGTTTTCGACAATGTTTTCGAGACCGGCGGCGCGAGTGGCGACTTCGCGGCCGATCGCGGTGAGTTCCCAGCCGTCTGCCCCGCGGTCAAGGAGGCGCACACCCAGTGCGACTTCGAGGCGGTCAATGCGGCGTCGCACAGTGGTGTGGTCGACACCGAGCAGAGTCGCCGCCGAGACCATCCGACCGGCCCGCGCAACAGCGATGAGGTAGCGCAAATCGTCGGTGCTCACATCGAGCGGATGCACGGAGTCGCTGGCCATTCACTAACCCTACGGCCGAGAACGGGACACCCGCCCGCATTGCTCCCCTAAATGTCTGCTCGTGCTGGCACACTGGCGGGATGGATCCCATCCTCGCTCTCATCATCGGTCTTCTCGTCGGCGCCATTCTTGGCGTCGTTATTGGGCTGCTCGTTGCCCGCGTGCGTGCCACTGCGCCCACCGACCGCGTGGACCCCGAGGTGCTTGAGGCTCGCCACCAGGCCGCGATTGCGCAAGTGACAGCGCAGGAGCGCGAACAACAGTCTCAGCTGTCGGCAGAGTTGGCATCCATTACTGCCCGCGCTGGAGCACTCGGCGAGCAAGTGGCATCCCTTCAGCAGCAGTACAAAGAGACCATCGATCGCCAGCGTGATGAAGCTCAGGCTTTGGCCGAGCGAGAGCGCCGCGAGTCGAAGGTTCTGCAGGCGCTCACTCCGGTGCAGGAGACTCTGCGCACGATGCAGAACAAGGTCACCGAGTTGGAGTCGCAGCGCAGCCTTCAGCACGGTGAGCTAAGCCAGCAGCTGAAGTCGGCCACAGAATCCGAGGAACGTTTGCGCAGCACCGCAGAATCTCTAGCGTCTGCCCTGCGCAACAATTCGACCCGTGGCGTGTGGGGAGAAACCCAGTTGCGCAATGTTGTGCAGGCTGCCGGACTCATTGAACGCGTCGACTTCGATGTTCAATCAAGCATCAATTCGGATGCCGGTGCCGGCCGCCCCGACATGGTCGTTCACCTTCCCGGCGGCAAGAACATCGCCGTAGACGCCAAGGTTCCCTTCAGTGCTTTCTTGGAGGCAAGCCAAATCTCGGTTACCGCGACCGGCGAGGAGGGCGCCCGACGAGAAGCGCTCATCAAGCAACACGTCAAGGTCATGCGTGGCCACATCGACACCCTTGCGAGCAAGGCGTACTGGGCTGGACTCGACGCCTCTCCCGAGCTGGTCATCGCCTTCATCCCCAGCGAATCACTCGTGTCTTCGGCGATGGAAGCTGACCCTTCGATCATGGATTATGCGTTCGGCAAACGGGTAGCCCTCGCCTCCCCCGTTACGCTGTGGTCAGTGCTCAAGACCGTTGCGTTCTCTTGGCAGCAAGATGTGCTCACCGACCAAGCCAAAACGCTGTTCGATCTCAGCAAGGAGCTGTACCAGCGTCTCGCCACGCTCGCCGAGCATGCCGACAAACTACGTCGCTCAATCGACACCACCGTGAACAGCTACAACCAGTTTGCCAATTCACTTGAGACTCGCGTGCTCGTGACCGCCCGCAAGCTCAATGCTCTCGACGAATCGAAAGTAATCGGCGCGACGAACACCGTCGAGGGCACACCAAAACACATCACGGCAGCCGAAATGGATCTCGAACTGCCCCAAAACGACGACTAATTAACAGCGGAGTCGCGCTGAGCCCGCGGGCAGAATATTAGGCGTCAGCGACACTTCCGGTTCGGGCATCTTTGCGTTTCTGCATCAACGACGCGAGCAACATTCCCAACAGTCCTCCGACGATGACGGTTGAAACGCTGAGGGCCAACCACAGGTTTAGTGAGAACGTAAAAAGACCGATGGCGGCCCAGGCAACGACGTAGCTCAACATCGCGACTTTGCTGCGCAGCGATCGGAGAACCGACGCGGAGAACCCCCACGTCGCCGAAAGCAGTCCAGCCACCACATAGATGGAGACGTCGCTTGCTGCAGCGTCCCCTGACGCACCAAACACGCCCACCCCGACAAGGAACCCTCGAAGCGCGATCAGGTGTACAACTACGGCAACCCCGAATCCTGCAACGACACTTCGGAGCATGACGGCGTCCTTTCGATGACCGGTGCGCTGCCTCCTCGAAGCAGCGGCAACATCCCGCTCACACACGATCGATCGTGTGTGGTGGTAGAGCAGTTAGTGGTCGAGCCATTTCTCGGCGAGGTGATCTGCCGTAATACGACGGATCGTGCCCGAGTGAGAACGCAAGACAATTGATTCGGTACGAATGATGGGGCCGTAGCGACGCACACCCTTCACCAGTCCCCCGTCAGTTACGCCGGTCGCCACGAAAAAGGTGTTGTCGCTGGCAACCATCTCGTCTGCCGTATAGACGTGATCGAACTTGAGTCCGGCATCTATTCCGCGCTGACGTTCGTCATCAGTTTGCGGGTACAGGATTGTCTGAATCTCTCCGCCGAGCGCCTTGATCGCACACGCCGTGGCAACGCCCTCGGGGCTTCCGCCGATACCGACACACATATCAATGCGAGTTCCATAAAGTGCGGCGTTGATTCCACCAGCGACATCACCGTCGAGCATGAGTCGGGTTCCCGCACCAGCTTCGCGGATGTCATCAATCAGTTGGGCGTGACGCGGACGGTCAAGAACAGCAACAACGATGTCTTCGGGGAGCTTATTCTTCGCCTTCGCCAAAGCACGGATGTTCTCGCCGATGGGCTTATGGATGTCAATGACACCAATACCTTCAGCACCAGTCACAATTTTGTCCATGTAGAACACGGTTGAGGCGTCAAGCATCGTGCCCCGGTCAGAAACGGCAATCATGGAGATGGCGTTCTGACGCCCTGCGGCGGTGAGCGACGTACCGTCGATCGGGTCTACAGCGATGTCGCAGGCGGGACCGCGGCCGGTGCCAACACTCTCACCGTTGAACAGCATCGGAGCGTTGTCTTTTTCACCCTCACCAATAACAACGAGACCATCAAAGTCGACGGTGCCCAAGAACTTGCGCATCGCATCAACCGCCGCGCCATCGGCACCGAGCTTGTCGCCCTTGCCAATGAAGGGAACGGCGCGAATCGCAGCCGCTTCAGTTGCCCGCACAAGCTCGAGAGCGAGGTTGCGATCGGGGTGGAGGAATAGCGTGCCGGTTTCTGTATTCACCTGAGGCATCCTTCGTTGAGAGCGGTCGACTGGGGACGCGCCGGTGGTGGTCAGCGCGATACCCAGCCTACCGGAGTGAGAGGAGCTAGGTTCCTGCCGCCCGTCAGATACCTGAGGTACGAGTGATGATGTCGCCTGGCGCGCAATTCAACGCATCACAAATTGCGTTCAACGTAGTGAATCGAATCGCTTTGGCATGGTTGTTTTTGAGGAGTGAAAGGTTCACGGTTGAGATCCCCGTGCGTCGAGAGAGTTCCGTGAGGGTCATCTCTCGGGCTGCGAGTTGGTGGTCCAGAGTGATCGTGATCATGGCTCCTGCCATCAGACGACTCCATCCGCATCGGTTGCAAAGCGGCTTAGTCGAGCTAGCGCTAGCGCAGTAAAGATCACCAGCATGCCGGAAACGACCGGAAGCGCATCGATGCCTGCAAGAAATCCGGGTTCGAGCCAATACTTCTCGTCGGCATAAACTGCGGCGGCAGCACGGACCGCAGCGTCATAGTCGAGCTGCCCCGTTACCAGCGATCCGATCGTTATGACCAGCCCAGCAACTCCGATGAGAATTGCGAATAGCGACCAGCGGAGTCGTGCGGTGAGAACGCCGATGCCCGCGGCGACGATCGGCAGCACCGCCAGCATCGTCACGAAGAAAGCGGCCCACTCCGCCGTGATGAACGAGTCGAGCACAGTTGCCGGGAGTCCCGTGACGGTTGCATCGATGAAACTCGTCGACGAAGGTACTGCGTCGACCGCAGTCCAACTCGCGACGGCGTTCTCCGCCGTGACGGGCTGTATCGGAATACTTGCCGTAACTGTTCCTGACGCAATCTCCTCAATCATGTCGAAATGCCACAGTGTTCGCACGGCTGCGACCAGCAGTCCCGCTAGCACGACAAAGGTAGCGATGATGGCGTTGAGCGGTGATCGTCGAACCCGAGGCGATTCACTAGTATTACGTTTATCGTTATGCATAGCACAACGATAAGCGTAATGGTCGAGCTGCGCAAGTTCGCCTTTAAACTGCACGTTAAGCACGTCTACAGCCCAACGCCGTTGCTGCTGATTTCGTTGGCGCGTGACCATCGCCATCGCCCATGCACTCGGGTCAGAGGCTCTCATGGTCAGAAGAAATTCGTCACAATGATCGGTGAGATCGAGCGCTCCCTGCACCCGCCAGCACGCGTGCAACAGTTCGCGCCCACACAGAGGTGGTGGATAGAATCGACCCGAGCCGGACCAGAGCGGTAATCGGTACCGTACGAGGAGAGACAACATGCCCGTCGCAACCCCAGATCAGTACGCAGAAATGCTCGACAAGGCAAAGAAGAACTCTTTTGCCTACCCTGCCATCAACGTGTCATCGTCATCGACGATCAACGCCGTTCTGCAGGGACTCAGTGATGCTGGCTCTGACGGCATCATCCAGGTCACCACTGGTGGCGCTGACTACTTCGCTGGCCAGTCAGTCAAGGCCCGCGCATCCGGAGCTCTCGCCTTTGCCGCGTTCGCTACCGAGGTCGCCAAGAACTATCCGGTCACTGTTGCACTGCACACCGACCACTGCCCCAAGAATGCCCTCGATGACTTCGTTTACCCGCTCATCGCGGCATCCGAAGCTGAAGTGAAGGCCGGCCGCAACCCGATCTTCCAGTCGCACATGTGGGATGGTTCTGCGGTTCCCCTCGACGAAAACCTCGCCATTGCCCGTGAGATCCTGCCCCGCATGAAGGCAATCAATTCGATTCTCGAAGTAGAGATCGGCGTTGTTGGTGGAGAAGAAGATGGCGTAAGCCACGACATCAACGACAGCCTTTACACGACGCTTGAAGACGTTATCGCTACAGTCGAAGCGCTCGGCCTCGGCGACCAGGGCCGGTACATCGCAGCCCTCACCTTCGGAAACGTGCACGGGGTTTACAAGCCAGGCAACGTGAAGCTCCGCCCCGAACTGCTCGGCGAAATTCAGGCTGGCATCGCCGCCAAGTACGGCACAGGCGCGAACCCCCTCGACCTCGTGTTCCACGGCGGATCAGGTTCGACGGATGCAGAAATCGCAACCGCAGTGGCCAACGGCGTCATCAAGATGAACATTGACACCGACACCCAGTACGCGTACAGCCGCTCAATTGCGGACACTGTTCTGCGCAACTACGACGGCTTCCTCAAGATTGACGGCGAAGTCGGAAACAAGAAGGTTTACGACCCCCGCGCCTGGGGCAAGATCGCCGAATCCGCTGTTGCGAAGCGCGTTGTTGAGGCGACTCAGCAGTTGGGTTCCGCTGGACACTCCGGCAAGTAACGCACTCCACACGTGAGGGTCGGCCTTCGGGTCGGCCCCCATTTGTCGTTAATGCACCGTTGTCGTTCAGCCCCGTTTTTCGTTCAGCCCCGCTTGAATCACACAGCGCTGCCGAGAAAAGCCAATGCTGTGAACTCCTACTGCAAGCTCTCGACGTAGGCCATGAATCCAGGATCGGTCAGAACGGCAACGAAGACTGCAACCATCAGCGCGATACCTGCGATCAGGGCGCCAACGACCGGAATCCAAAACGCAAGACGCTTGCGCTGAATCTGGATGAGGGCAAACACAATCGTGAGAACTAGCACAACAACGCGTGCGATGTTCGCCGCTCCCCCAGCTTCTGCAGCAACCGCATCTGAAGTGAATGTTGCTCCCTGGCCTGCGAGCGCCTCCCGCAAAAACGGGCCCATGTCGGTCAGCACGGGGATCGTTCCCATCACATCTACAACGCCAAAGAGCAGCAGTGTGGAGGTGAGCAGGACATCCCACAGTCGCCGTTTGCGCTCAGGCACTACGGCGTCGCTCGCGGCGTTCGCAAAGTGGGGCTGGGTCGAAGCGGGTTGGTGCGCGATTAGCGACGGGTCTGCATTCGGCGGTGTCGTCGGGGGCTCCGGTGTCGCTGGAGACACGGGAGCATATTCGCCGTACTTGGGTCGCGGACGCGGGTCAGTCATCAGCCTTGTTGCCAATCGAGTTTGCGATTGCGCCCACCTAGGCCGCGCTCATCGGGGTTGCCTGCGGCATCGGTGCGCAGTTCTTTGGGCAGCGAGAACATGAGATCTTCCTCAGCGGTCACGACACTCGAGACATCACCGTAACCTGCCTCAGCGAGGTCAGCGAGCACTTCTTGAACAAGTACTTCAGGAACGGATGCTCCGCTCGTGACACCGACGGTCGAAATTCCGTCGAGCCACTCTTGCTTGATTTCGCTCGCGTAGTCAACGCGGTAGGCGGCCTTGGCTCCGTACTCGAGAGCGACATCCACAAGGCGCACCGTGTTTGAGCTGTTCGCGCTACCAACGACGATCACGAGCTCCGCGTCTTCTGCCACCTTCTTGATCGCAACTTGACGATTCTGAGTGGCGTAACAAATGTCGTCGCTCGGCGGATCTTGCAGGGTGGGGAAGCGTTCGCGCAGAAGGCGAACGGTCTCCATGGTCTCGTCAACACTGAGCGTGGTTTGCGAGAGCCAGACAAGATTGTCGGTGTTTTCGACGTGAATGTTTGGCACGTCGGCTGGACTATTGACGAGGATGGTGCGCTCAGGAGCGTGCCCCATCGTGCCTTCTACTTCTTCGTGGCCTTCGTGGCCAATGAGCAGGATCTGATAGTTGTCGCGGGCGAAGCGAGTCGCTTCGCGGTGAACCTTTGTGACGAGAGGGCAGGTTGCGTCGATCGCGTGAAGTTCGCGATCCGCAGCGCCTTGAACGACGGCTGGCGAGACTCCGTGGGCCGAGAATACGACGGTTGATCCTTCGGGGATTTCGTCGACGTCATCCACAAAAATTGCGCCCTGAGCTTCAAGCGTCGTGACTACATGAATGTTGTGCACGATCTGTTTGCGAACGTAGACAGGAGCACCGTAGTTCGTGAGAGCTTTCTCGACGGCGATCACTGCCCGGTCAACGCCAGCACAATAGCCGCGAGGGGCCGCCAAAACGACGCGTTTGTGGCCCGCAACCGGCAGATCTTTCAGCCTTTCACGGCGTGCGGGCATCGGGGGCATCGCCAGCGCTTGGGCGCTTCCGTTCGAAATGGTGCTCACAGAAAAGATTCTACCGAAGACTGCTGCACGAACACCGTGCGCACGGCAGCATCAGTGGCATCCTCTACCCTGATAACACAAGCTTGAGGAGGCTAGGTGACGTTTACAGAGGGCCCGCCCACCGTTGACACTCCGTGGCCGGTGTCTGTGCTGTCGCAAAAGATTCGCGGCTGGATTGAACGGCTCGGTAACGCATGGGTCGAAGGTGAGATCACTCAGTGGGGTAGTTCGGGCGGAAACATTTACGGCAAGCTCAAAGACCTTGAAGTTGACGCCACCATTTCGTTCACGATTTGGTCGTCTGTTCGCACCAAGCTGCCCAACGATCTCAAGCAGGGCGATCGCGTTGTTGCCCTCGTCAAACCCAACTACTGGGTCAAGGGCGGAACGCTCACAATGCAGGTGCTGGAGATGCGCCACGTCGGGCTTGGTGACCTTCTCGAGAAGCTCGAGTTGCTGCGCCAAAAATTGCGAGCCGAAGGCCTCTTCGAGCACAAGAAGCCGCTACCGTTCTTGCCCAATTGCATCGGACTCGTCACGGGCAAAGACAGCGACGCCGAGAAAGATGTGCTGCGCAACGCCCAATTGCGTTGGCCAGCCGTGAAGTTCCGCACCGAGCATGCTGCCGTTCAAGGTGAGCGCGCCGTCAGCGAAGTTACGAAGGCAATCAGGCTTCTGGATGCCGACCCCGAAGTTGATGTCATCATCGTCGCGAGAGGCGGCGGAGACTTTCAGAATCTGCTCGTGTTCAGCGATGAGTCGCTCGTTCGCGCTGCCGCCGAGTGCGTCACTCCCCTGGTCTCCGCGATCGGGCATGAGAACGATCGACCGCTGCTCGACGAGGTTGCCGACTTGCGGGCATCCACCCCCACTGATGCCGCAAAGCGGGTTGTTCCCGATGTTGCAGAAGAGTTGAGTCGCGTGCAGCAGGCGCGCGCAGGTATGCGCTTGCGGATCACCCAACGTTTGGGCAATGAGGGCGACCGTCTGGAGTCGTTGCGCACTCGGCCGGTGCTTGCGAACCCGGTTTCGCTTATTGATTCTCACGCCGATGAACTGTCACGCTACGTTTCGCGAAGTATTGAACTTGTCGAGCGCGCGATTGAGAAGGCTCATGCCGGAGCGACTGAGCTCACCGGTCAGTTGCGCGCTCTCTCCCCGCAGCGCACTCTGCAGCGCGGCTATGCAATTGCACAGTTGCCTGACGGCACCGCAGTTCGTTCGACGTCCGATGCTCCCGACGGTACTGAGCTCATGCTCACTGTCGCTGATGGCAAGATTTCCACCACTGTCACCGGCCAGCCGGCAGACACCTAGAGAACAGTAGAATTACATCGTGGCTACCCCCAACGAGACTTCAGTCAGTGACCTCAGTTATGAACAGGCTCGGGATGAGCTCATCGCCGTCGTTAGTGAGCTTGAGCAGGGTTCAGCGACTCTCGAGCAATCACTCGCCCTCTGGGAGCGCGGTGAAGCGCTTGCCCAGCGGTGTGAAGAGTGGCTGATCGGCGCGCGCGCGCGACTCGATGCGGCGCGAGGTGCGAGTCCCCTCGATGGCACGACCACTGACGGTTCAGGGTCTGCGACGAGCGCGGGCGCTGAGTAGTAATGGCCAAGAGCACCGAACCGCGAGTTGTCGCAGAACTGGGGCGTCCCGAGACTCCCGATGAGACGTTCGCCCGCAAGGCGGAGAATTCGCGAAAGCATCGTGCGAATCAGACGCTGTTCAATCTAGTAATCGCGACAGTTGCCTCGCTCGGCATCGTGCTGTTTCTCGTCTTAGTTGTGGTTCGGCCCACTGATACTGAACCGGTCACTGCCGACTATCAGACGATTGCCGCCGATGCTCAGTCAGGTGCCAGCGAACCCCTCTTAGCACCAACGCTGCCCGCCGGCTGGTACGCGAACTCAGCACGCCTCGGCACGACCTCGTCCGTTCAGACGTGGTACGTGGGCTTTGTGACCCCACCATCACCCTCCCCTCAATTTATTGCCCTCGAGCAGGGAATCGACGCGAACGAGACGTGGCTATCGATCGTCATTGACGGCGCTCCAGCCACCGGTTTAAAGACGATCGATGAAGTCGGCTGGGTTATTTATGACCGACGCTCTTCCACCGACGCCGGAAACTACGCATACTCAATGTCGGCGCAGATTGCGGGGAGCACTGTTGTGTTGCACGGAACAGCCACCGATGACGAGTTCGAACTACTGGCGGCGGCGATCGCTGCCGAGGCAAAGGCACAATGACAAATCCCACCAGAACACCGGCACAGGTCTGGAATGAAATGGCGCGGGGCAACGAACGATTCGTTGCTGGTGCACCGAACCATCCTCGTCAAGACGTTGAACGACGCACCGAGTTAGCTATGGCTCAAGCGCCGCACGCCGCGCTTTTTGGTTGCAGTGATTCGCGTCTTGCCGCAGAGATCATCTTCGACAAGGGTCTCGGAGACCTCTTTGTCGTGCGAAACGCTGGCCAGATCATCTCTGACTCGGTGATCGGTTCTCTTGAATATGCCGTCGGAGTGCTCAACGTGCCGTTGATTCTCGTGCTGGGTCACGACGAGTGTGGTGCGGTTGCTGCTGCCATCGAGTCGCAAGCCGCGGATGCTCCGACTCTGCCTCCGCACATCCAATCGTTGATATCGAAAATTGTTCCTGCGGTGCGCCGCGTAGCCGGTAAGGAGTCTGGCGCCATTGATGTCGAGACGATCAGCTCGACAGATGTTGGTCGCGAACACCTTCGCGAAACGATCGCCGAGCTGGTGAGCTCCTCTGAACTCATCAGCGATTCAATCGCCGCAGGTACGCTTGCAGTAGTGGGCGCGAATTACCGCTTGCTTGAAGGTAGAGCCGTCCCCGACGTTGTTATCGGTACGGTCTAGCGCTCTCCACCACGTTCTCACACCAATTCGCTCGCAAACAAAGGACTAGAACGCTGTGACGAGTTCCACCGAATACCGCATCGAACACGACACCATGGGCGAGGTACGCGTGCCCAAGGATGCCCTCTACGGCGCTCAGACGCAGCGCGCCGTAGAGAATTTTCCCATCTCAGGCACAGGGCTAGAACCAGCCCAGATTGTCGCCCTGGCCCGCGTCAAGCGCGCCGCGGCGATGGCCAACAGCGAACTCGGCAAGCTCGATTCGGACATTGCCGATGCCATTGTCGGCGCTGCAGACCAAATCATCGGCGGTCAGCACCACAGCCACTTCCCGGTAGACACCTACCAGACCGGTAGCGGCACCTCGTCGAACATGAACATGAACGAGGTTCTTGCCCGACTCGCCACCGATTCGCTCGGCAGTGCCGTTCACCCCAACGACCACGTCAACGCCTCCCAGTCATCAAACGACGTGTTCCCCACTTCGGTGCACCTCGCCGTGACCGGCGCTCTTCTTGGCGATCTGATCCCCTCGCTCGAGCACCTCGCAGCCGCCCTCGATGTGAAGGCCGAACTGTGGAAGGGTGCCGTCAAGGCTGGCCGCACGCACCTCATGGATGCCACTCCGGTCACTCTCGGCCAAGAGTTCGCCGGCTACGCTCGCCAGATTCGTCTCGGCGTCGCTCGCGTGCAGTCGAGCATCCCGCGCGTTGCTGAAGTTCCCCTCGGCGGTACCGCCGTCGGCACCGGAATCAACACCCCGCTTGGCTTCCCACAGCGCGTGATTGCGATTCTTGCTGAAGACTCTGGCCTGCCCATTACCGAAGCCGAGGATCACTTCGAGGCTCAGGGCGCACGCGATGCTCTTGTTGAGGCATCCGGAGCCCTGCGGGTAATCGCCGTCTCCGTTACGAAAATCTGCAACGACCTTCGGTGGATGGGCTCCGGTCCGAACACTGGTCTTGGCGAGTTGCGCATCCCTGACCTTCAGCCGGGTTCATCGATCATGCCTGGCAAGGTCAACCCGGTCATCCCAGAGGCCGTGCTTATGGTCTGTGCTCGCGTTATCGGCAACGATGCGACGATCGCGTGGGGCGGAGCATCCGGAGCCTTCGAACTCAACGTTGCGATTCCCGTAATGGGAACCTCGCTCCTCGAGTCGAGCCGACTGCTCTCCAACTCGCTGCGCGCACTTGCGGACAAGACCATTGACGGACTTGAGGCAAACCTGCCGCGCGCGCTCGCTCTTGCCGAGTCATCGCCGTCAATCGTGACGCCGCTCAACAAGATCATTGGCTACGAGGCTGCCGCCAAGATCGCCAAGCACTCCGTCGCGGAATCGATGACCGTGCGCGAAGCAGTTATCGACCTCGGCTTTGTCGAGCGAGGCGAAGTAACCATCGAGCAATTGGATGCCGCACTCGACGTTCTGTCGATGACGACGCCTGGCTAGTCTTCGAGATCCACCAGCGTGAGGGGCGCACCGTCGAGACTTTCGACGGTGCGTTCTCCTATTACGTCGTTGAGAGAGATCGGGATTAGTACCGAGCCGGCAACATCGTCGCCCAGCGGGCATGCCGCCGCATTGTCGGGTTCTGAGCCGTCTATGGGCGTTGGCAATCCGTAGAAGACCGCGAGTTGAACGGTCTCGGGGGTTTCGATTACGACAACGCGGCGCGGAATGCACAGCAGCGGGCCATTCACCTTGACGACCACATCAGCTCGCCCGATTGTGGAATCGGTTTCAGCGGGGTGGGTACCGATATAGCCGGGGATGTTTGTGGTGCCAAGCCGAGAGAACGCTTCAAGTTCGAGCAAGTACAGCGGAGCTCGCTCGTCGTCATTGACCGGCAGGTAGCTGACAATCGGCACATTGACTAGCGTTGCGTCAGGCGTGGTGCTCGCTTGAAAAGTTCGGTAGACGAGGAGCGGCTCAGGGCTACCCCACGTCTCTTCAATCTCACTTGCGTGGTGTGACTTGGCCGGCTCCCGCGCCGCGGATCCGACTGCGGCCAAAATTATGGCGAGCAGCGCGAGACCGAGAGCAAGTGCGGCAATTATTTGGCGATAGGCGAAAGCCGCTCCGCCCGGTTCTGAACTGTGGGCGTTTGAGACCGACCATGCAAATAGGCTGCGCCACTGATTTCGGGGTGCAAAAAGTGCCCACAGAGCGGCTACCCCGAGGGGAACAGCAAGAAACCACCAGACCCATCCCACGAGAAAACCTTACGTTGTCTGAGCGTGCCTTGCTGACACTCGCACGGCACGCTCAGACTTCGAGAGTCAATTGTTAGGCAAGTTCATTTGACTCCAAGAGTTCGGTAACCAGCGCTGCGATTGCTGAACGCTCGGATCGGGTCAAAGTGATGTGCCCGAACAGGGAGTGGCCCTTCAGAGTTTCAATTACTGACGCGACTCCGTCGTGTCGTCCGACTCGGAGGTTATCCCGCTGTGCCACATCGTGAGTGAGTACAACACGGGAGTTCTGACCGATGCGACTCAACACTGTCAAGAGGACATTGCGCTCAAGCGATTGTGCCTCATCCACAATCACAAACGCATCGTGGAGCGAACGACCACGAATGTGAGTAAGAGGCAGGACTTCGAGGAGCCCCCGATCGAGCACCTCTTCGAGAACATTCTCGGAGACAACGGAACCCAGAGTGTCGAACACTGCTTGCGCCCACGGGTTCATCTTTTCGGAGGCGTCACCTGGCAGGTAGCCCAGTTCTTGGCCGCCAACGGCGTAGAGCGGACGGAACACCATGATCTTGCGGTGCTGTTGCTTCTCCAAGACCGCTTCAAGTCCGGCGCAGAGAGCGAGCGCCGACTTGCCAGTTCCCGCCCGACCGCCAAGCGAGACGATCCCCAACTCGGGATCAAGCAGCATCTCAATTGCCAGACGCTGTTCTGCACTGCGACCATGGAGTCCGAAAATGTCGCGGTCTCCTCGAACGAGCGACATTTTGCCTCGCGCCGTTACCCGAGCAAGGGCCGATCCGCGCTCAGAGTGAACAACGAGTCCCGTGTTGATCGGCAGATCTCCGACCGCGCGAGAGTGAAGTTCCTCTTTGTCATAGAGTTCAGAAACTTGATCGCCGCTGAGCTCAATTTCGGCCTGACCAGTCCACCCCGAGTCAACGGCAAGTTCAGCGCGGTATTCCTCCGCTGCGAGACCGATGGATGCCGCCTTCACCCGCAGGGGAAGATCCTTGGAGACGACCGTGACATCCAAGCCGTCGTTGGAGAGGTTGAGCGCCACCGCGAGAATTCGCGAGTCGTTATCGCCGAGCTGCAGTCCGGAGGGCAGTACCGACATGTTGGAGTGGTTGAGCTCGACGCGCAAAGTTCCCCCGTTGTCGCCAACAGAGATGGGAAAGTCGAGTCGCTCGTGCTTGACCCGCATCTCATCGAGATTACGCAACGCTTGGCGCGCGAAATACCCGATCTCGGGGTCGTTCCGTTTAGCTTCGAGTTCGGTGATTACCACGACTGGCAGTACAACGTTGTGTTCTGCGAACCGAAGTATCGAGCTCGGGTCGGAGAGCAAAACGGAGGTGTCGAGAACGTAGGTGCGCTCGGCTTGTCGCTTAGCCCGGCCTCCCGCCTTCGACGTGGTGATCGTGGTCTTGGGGGTAGCTAAGTCGGCCAACGTGCACTCCATCCCCGAGTGCGCGAGCACTCGGATCCAGTCTGCGAAGACGGCCAGTACTTTACGAAAACGAACTTACGTGGCCGTCTCGATCAGGCGCCATACCTGATGTTTGAACGCTAATCCTGTCGCGCAATCTGAAGGCAACGACACGCCACAAGACACTATTGCGCCACAAACTGGGGGCAAAGTTTGCCTAGTGCCCGTAACGTCGGTTGCGCCGAGAGAAGTCTCGAAGTGCCCGTAAAAAGTCGACTTCACGCAGGTCAGGGCCAAGCGCTTCAACGAAATACAGCTCGCTGTGAGCGGTCTGCCAGAGCATGAAGTCGCTGATGCGCTGCTCACCCGAAGTGCGGATGACCAGGTCAGGATCAGGTTGCCCCGTCGTGTAGAGGTGCTCGCCGATTAGTTCTGGAGTCAGCAATTCTGCCAGCGCGTCGAGGCTGTGCCCCTCTTCGCTGTGATTGCGCACAATGCGTCGCATTGCTTCAGCGATCTCGTGGCGTCCGCCGTATCCGATCGCAAGATTGACGTGGAGACCGGTATTGCTTGCCGTGCGATCGCGGGCGCCAGTGAGTTGTGCCTTGAGCTGATCGGGGAGGCCAGCATCCGACCCAACGTGCTGTACTCGCCAGTCGCGGAAGTGCGAGAGGTCTTCGGCAAGGTCACCGATGATTGTGAAAAGTTCGCCGAGTTCTTCGGGCGAACGCCCCGTGAGGTTGTCTGTCGAGAGCAGGTAGAGCGTGGCAACCGAAATGTCGAGATCGTCACACCAGACCAGAAATTCGCGATACTTCGCCGCACCCGCACGGTGGCCATGCGCGGCGGTCTCAAGGTCTTTCAGCTTTGCCCAGCGCCTGTTGCCATCAATGATCATGGCTACGTGGCGCGGCAATTGCTGGCCCTCTAATTGGCGCCGCAGTTTCTTCTGGTAAAGACCGTAGAGAAAACCGCGACCGAGTGGAAACTGTCGCTGACTCACGGGACTACGTTAGACCAATCCGGCACACAGTGAGTCAATCCAACGCGGGCGTAAACTGTGCGCATGACTCACGACTCCCCAGAATCAGCCGCAGTTGAGGCTGTCGACTCGGAGGATGCTTCAGGCCTCCCCCAGCTTCCACTAGTTGATGATGCAATCGCTTTTGATGCGGTCGACAAGAAGCCAACGTGGCGGGGCTGGATTCATGCGGGCACGTTCCCGGTGGCAATTGTCTTGGGTATCATCCTGCTCGTATTGGCCGACGGCGTGCCTGCCAAAGTCAGTTCGGCTGTCTTCGTCGCTTCGTCGCTCATGCTGTTCGGAATCTCCGCGCTCTATCACCGCTTCAATTGGAGCGACAAGACGCGGATGCTGCTGAAGCGCTTTGATCACTCCAACATTTTCTTGCTGATCGCCGGCTCGTATACGCCCATCACGGTTCTCGCTCTGCCGCCCGAGAAGGCAACACTCTTGCTCTGGATTGTGTGGAGCGGTGCCGCTCTCGGCATTGGCTTCCGCATCTTCTGGGTTGGCGCGCCGCGGTGGCTCTACGTTCCGCTCTATGTGCTTTTGGGCTGGGGCGCGATGATGTTCATCGTCGACTTCTTCCAAGCTAACTGGATCATGATGACTCTGATCATGGTTGGCGGTCTCTTCTACACCGTCGGCGCCGTTATTTACGGTCTCAAGCGTCCGAATCCCGTTCCCGGTGTCTTCGGGTTCCACGAGATATTTCACACGCTGACGCTACTGGCGTTCCTCTGCCACTGGGTCGGCATCTTCCTCGTTGCGACTAATCCGCCCGTTGTGTAGGAGGAACGTCATCGTTGCTTCCGTCAGCGGCATCCGTGTTGGCTGCCGCGGCATCAGGCTCGGCAACGTCGGTTGCGGTTGCCGCCGCTCCAGCGCCGGTCAGCGCCTGCTCGGCAGCCAAAGCCTGCTCTTCACGGATCGCTTCTTGAGCCAGTTCGCGATAGCGCACCCGACGAACTCGACGGTTCATGTCAGTGATGATGAGCAGCGTGGCAAGCGCAATAAACAGCGTGGCCGCAAAACCGATAACGCCGGGTGTCACCGAATTGGGGTCACCCTCAAACTCCGGATAAATAGTCGGCTCCGGGCTCGGAGTCGCCATCCAGAGAATCGCGCTGGTAGCGAGCGAAGTGAAAGAAATCAACTTTTGTCCTCTGGAATGTCTACCCGATGATTTCATCATGCGAGTTTGCGAATAGCCTTGTACACACCAGAATACCGTCGCGAAGAGGAGCCACGCGTGCCTGAAGCATCCAGTAGCAACACTGGCACTCACCCAACCGCGGCAAGTGCCTCCAACACTGGCGCCAACCACGATGAACGCTATGGTCGAAGCCCGAAAGCAACACGCAACAATCGCGTGATTATCGTGACCGTGGCAATCGGATTCGTCGCCGTCTTTACCGCGTGGCTTGTGTGGGGCGGCCTGCTCGAGGCGCCGGCCCAGTTCGAAGCCAAGAACACTGGTTTTGAGCTAATCGACGATTCCACTGTCACTGTTCGCTGGAGCTTCAACGTGCCAGAAGACACGGATGCCCGTTGCGCAGTTCAAGCTCTCAACTCGACTTTTGCCATCGTGGGTTGGAAAGTTGTTGACGTTCCAGCGAGCGATCGCCGCAACCGAGCTCTCAGCGAAACTATCCGCACGACAGAACAAGCAGTGTCAGGCTTGATCTACCGGTGCTGGCTCACCTAGGCTGTAGCAAATCATCTCGAAACCGGCCGATTGCGGCCGGTTTCTCTTTTGTATAGGGAGAAGCACAGTGGCTGCACAAGATAACGTCACGTGGTTGACCCAGGAGGCGTTCGATCGTCGCACCGCCGAACTGGAACAACTCACAGGCGAAGCACGGTACGACATCGCCAAGAAGATTGAGGCCGCTCGCGAAGAGGGCGACCTCAAGGAGAACGGTGGCTATCACGCCGCCAAGGAAGAGCAGGGCAAAATTGAGGCCCGCATCCGCGTTCTCACTGAACTCTTGCGTCACGCCGTTGTAGGCGACGTGCAAGATGCTGATGGTCTCGTTGAGCCCGGCATTCTCGTAACGGCCAAGATCATGGGCGAAGAAAGCGTGTTCCTGCTCGGCAGCCGCGAGATCGTCGCCGATGGAAGCGACCTCGATGTCTACAGCGAGAAGAGCCCACTCGGGCTTGCTATCAATGGCCTCAAGGTTGGCTCATCGGCCACGTACACCGCGCCTAATGGAAAAGACATCACGGTTGAGATCCTGAAGGTCGCAACCTACTCGGGCTAATGGGCCCAGTAGCGCCCAGCTTCGGCCGTAGCGCTTAGAAATCGACCTGCGGGTCAAATCCTTCGTCCCTGAGCCGCGCGAGCACTGACTCCGCGTGCTCAGGGCCGCGGGTCTCAATGTGCAGTTCGAGTTGAACTTGGCTGAACTGCACTTTGTTGTTGTGCCTGCTGTGCAGCACCTCGACAACGTTCGCGCTCGCCTCAGCGACAATTCCTGAAATGCGTGCGAGCTGGCCTGGACGGTCAGGCAGCGGAATGCGCAACCTCAAATACCGTTCGGATGCCGAAAGTCCATGACTGATAATGCGTTCCATCATCATGGGGTCGATGTTTCCACCACTCAGCAGCACAACCGTGTTGCCGCTCGGGGCAATCTTGCCCGCAAGGATCGCCGCGACGCCGACAGCACCGGCTGGCTCCACGACGAGCTTCGCGCGCTCCAATAGAACGAGCAGTGCGTACGCGGTTTGGTCGTCGCTGACGGTGATTACCTCATCCACCAGATCACGCACCATGGGGAAGTTGATTTCGCCCGGCTTGCTTACAGCGATGCCGTCAGCGATTGTCGGAGTGGACCTGATCTCAACGATCTCGCCCTTTTCTAGCGAAGGAGGGTAGGCAGCAGCATTTGCCGCTTGCACACCAATCACGCGCACGTTTCTGCCGTCTTCGCGGGCGCGCTGCTTGAGCGCTCCAGCAACCCCCGAGATCAAGCCGCCACCGCCGATAGGCACGATTACCGTGTCGATCTGAGGAACCTGATCGAAGACTTCGAGAGCTAGAGTGCCCTGACCGGCAACAACATCAAAGTGGTCGAATGGATGGATGAGGACGGCACCGGTGTCTTCAGCAAACCGAGCCGCGGCGCGCAGTGGCTCATCCACCGTGTGCCCGCGAAGGATTACTTCTGCGCCGTAGTCGCGGGTGGCCTGCAGTTTGGGCAGCGGAACACCGACGGGCATGAAAATGGTCGACTTGATGCCCAACTCACGAGCAGCGAAGGCAACGCCCTGAGCGTGATTGCCTGCCGAAGCAGCAACGACTCCCCGAGCTTTCTCTTCATCAGTGAGCCCAGCGAGCCGGTTGTAGGCGCCACGGATCTTGAATGAGCCCGTGCGCTGCAAGTTTTCACACTTGAGGAAGACTGGCGAGCCCAGGATCTCCGCGAGAAAGCGGGACGTCTGCATAGGAGTAACGTCAGCAACTTCTGCGACCCGTTCACGCGCTTTCTGATAGTCAGCGAGCGTGGGGCCGGGCACCCGATTATTTACCATCGCCGAGAACATCGCTGATCGTTGGGCGAACATTGCTGCGCCAATCGCCGCTGGCGATGTACCTAGTCATCACATTAACTACAGCCACGAGCGGCACCGCAAAGAGTGCGCCTGCGATGCCCGCGATGAATGAACCTGCTGCGACCGCAAACACGACAGCGAGCGGGTGAACCTTTACTGCGGTGCCCATGATGAGCGGCTGAAGAATGTGGCCCTCAAGTTGTTGCACGAGCAACACGATTCCAAGCATGATTACTGCCGGGATCGGCCCCAGGAACACGAGAGCAATAAAGATCGCCAGCACTCCGGTAATGAGCGCACCGACGACCGGGATAAACGAACCCAAGAACACGGCAACAGCGATGGGGATGACGAGCGGGAACCCGCCATAGAACAAACCGAGAATCCACGCGCCGAGGCCAATGCCAACAGCATCCACGGCCGCAACAAAGATCTGTACTTTAACGAACGTCGTGAGCGTGATCCAACCGGCTTGCCCCGATCCGTCCACGGCCGAACGGGCCCGACGCGGAAAGAGGCGCACGGTCCACGCCCAAATGCGTTTGCCATCGATGAGAACAAAAATCGTGGCAAAGAGCGTGAGCAGCGTTCCCGCCAACACATGGCCTGCGGTGGATCCGACAGAAAGCACTCCCGAAACGAGTGCTTGGCTGTCGCGCTGAATCACGCCGGTAATCTGGGCGAGAAGACTGTCGATATCTTCATCGGTTACCTGCAACGGCGAGTCGCTCAAGAAGGTTCGGAAGGTTTCGAACGCGGCAATCGACTGCTGCTGCAACGACGGCAGCCCTAAACGAACTTGGCTGACTACGACGACGACGAGGCCCGAAACCACCGCAAAGAACCCGATCAGCGTTGCCGTGACGGCAAGCCACTTGGGCCAACGGTGACGTTCAAGAAACTGAACGAGCGGCACAAGAAGCGCACCAATGAGAACCGCGACAAGGAACGGGATCACAATGTATTTGAGCGTGATGATCAGATAGATGAGGACCGCAATCAGGCCCAAAATTACGAGCAGCCGCCACGAGAACGCAGCAGCAACAGATAGCGCTGCGGGCACGGCCGTCGGCTCTGCACTGTTGGCGCGTGACTCTGCCCGACTGGCTGGTTTTGTACGTCGTCCGAATACCACGTGCCTATCCTAGTTGTGCTGGCGTGTGCTCCTGCTGCGCTCCGTAACCCACCCCACTGGCCGCCTACTTCTTCGGCTTTGGTGGCAAGGCACTTACCGGCGTGCCCTTCAAGCGCACCGACACAGACGCTCCTGGCAACGGATGCAATTCCACCTCATGCTGGATCGCAACGACCGTGCCGTCGTCGAGTCTCACCCGCGTGCGGCGCAGGGAGCCCAAGAAGCTCGACGAGATGACGGTGCCGGCGATTCCGTCAGCGGCGAGGGCAATGTCCTCCGGGCGAACAAGCGCGATGACCGGGCCATCGGGCATGGGGTCACCGAGGAGGTTGAGAGTGCAGCCGTGGAGGTGCACCTGGCCGTCGAGGAGTTCGGCGGGCATCCGGTTGCTGAGGCCAACGAAGTCGGCAACGAAGGCGTTGGCTGGCGTCGCGTAGAGCTCTTCAGGGGTACCGATTTGTTCGATGCGACCGTCACGCATGACGGCAACGCGGTCGGCGACGGCGAGCGCCTCTTCTTGATCGTGGGTGACGAAGACTGTTGTGATGCCGAGCTCGGTTTGGAGGCGACGGATCTCTTCGCGTAACTGCACGCGCACTTTGGCGTCGAGAGCGCTGAGCGGCTCGTCGAGTAGGAGCACGCGCGGCCGCGTAACGAGCGCACGGGCGAGAGCAACGCGTTGCTGCTGGCCGCCTGAAAGTTGGTGGGCGAACCTGTCTCTGTGCTTCGTGAGGCCGACCATGTCCAAGGTTTCGAGGGCGCGTTCCCGGCGACGAGCGGCAGCGACTTTGCGCATCTTGAGGCCGAACTCCACGTTCTCGAGCACGGTCATGTGCGGGAACAGCGAATAGGCCTGAAAGACCATTCCAATGTCGCGCTTGTTCGTGGGAGTGTCAGCGACATCCGCACCATCAATCAAGATGCGGCCACTGTCGATGCTCTCGAGCCCCGAAATGCTGCGCAGGGCTGTGGTTTTGCCGCAGCCCGAGGGTCCGAGCAGCGCGACGAGTTCGCCGGGTGCGACGTCGAGGTCGATGCTGTTGAGGGCGGTATGGCCAGCGAACGCTTTCACGACGGCGCTGAGCTGAACCGTTGCTCCCGTGGGCGGGGCGGGGCTGGCGGTAGGCGTCGGTCCCGTCAGGTTGAACGTTGCGGTCATGATTTTCTCCTAGAGGGCGTTGCTGATCCGAGGCGGCCAATGATCAGCAGCAGGATGAAAGCGAGGGCGAGGGCTGCTAGCGCGAAGATCACGGCGACCCAGGGGTCAGATTGCGAAACCTGAAGCAGCGCGGTTTGCAGGTTGCGGCGGTTGAGCAGGCTCGCGATGGTGAACTCGCCAAGCACGACAGCAATCGAGATGAAGGATGCGGCGAGCACTCCCCGGCGAAGGTTCGGCAGCAAAATCTTCCAGAGCACGGTCATCCACCCCGCGCCGAGCGTACTGGCAGCCTCGCTGAGAGTCTTCACGGGGATCGCGTCGAGGTTGCTCTGAATGGCGCGGTAGGCATACGGCAGCACGGTGATGCCGTAGGCGAAGGCGAGAGTCCAGGTGGAACCGCCGAGTACGTGAACCACCACCGAGTACACGGGCGCGAGCCCAACAACGAGCACGATGGCGGGCACCGTGATGGGGATGATGCAGATGAATTCGAGGGTGCGCTTAAGGCGCGGGAACTGCATGTGCACGAGCACCATCGTTGGCAGCAACAACACGAGCACGATGCCGACGGTCACGGCGGCAAGCACGAGCGAGTTCTCGATCGCTTGGTAGAGACCGCGATAGGTGCGGGCGCTGTCTTCGCTGAACAGGCCCGTCCAGTGGCTCGTCGTGTAGTCGCCCGCGAGTCCGTTGCGGAAAGTGAACTCGATCATCGCGATTACGGGGATCAGGAAGATTCCGCCGATGATGCCCAGGATGAGGCGGCGCGCAAGCGTGCTCGGTTCCGCCCCGATGCGCACGGCCTGGTTGGCGCTCACTTTTGCCACCGCGAGGTGCGAGCCTGCAGCACCGAGTACGCCCACATGACGACGACCATGACCACGATCATCCCGAGCGCGAGCGCACCCGCCATATTTTCGCGGCCAAGCACGGTTTCGCTGACAAGGGCGGCACGAATTTGGAGGGGCACGATTTGCGAGCCCTGGCTGATGAGCGCGGCGGCCGTGGCGAACGACGAGAAGGCGTTGGCGAAGAGCAGCAGCAGCGAGCCGAGGAATGCCGGGGCGAGCACGGGGGCGGCGATGTAGCGCCAGTACGCGAAGCGAGTGCCGCCGAGCGTTGCACTGGCTTCCGCCCATTGCGGGCGCAGCGCGGTGAGGGCGGGCAAGAAGGTGATCACCATGAGGGGAACCTGAAAGTAGACGTAGGGAAGGATGAGGCCGGGCACCTGATAGAGCCACACGCCATCTGCAAAAATGTCGACGCCGAAGGTGTCGCGCAGGATGACCGTGACGAGCCCCTGCACCCCGATCGTCGCGATGAACGCGAAGGCGAGCATCACACCGCCGAACTGGGCGAGTACGCTTGCTGCCGATTCGATGATGGTGCGCAGCAGCCCGCCAACCTTGGTGCCGAGCATGGCGTAGCAAATGAGGACACCGACGACAGCACCGATCACTGCGGTGACGCCCGAGAGCCAAAACGAACTACCGAAGGTGGCGAGGATGGTCGGGGTAAACAACCCCGTAATGTTCTCGAACGTCAGCGAACCGTCGTCGGAGAAGAAGCCCGTCACCACGGCAAGCACTGTAGGCAGGGCGAGGAAGATGAGAACGTAGGCCGCAAACGGCGTAAGCCCCGCATAAGCGAGGCGACGACGCCGGTTCGACGGCTTGACCAGGGCCACCCGAGGATGGTGCCGAGCGGTGAGCTCGACACCATCCTGTTCGGGCGCTGGCGCGGTGGCTAGCGACACGATGTATTCAGCTGACGGTACGTGAGGGAATCAGCCTTAGCTGATTGCCGCAGTCCACTTCTCAGCCAAGATTCCTGCATTCTTCTCAGCCTGCTCGGGAGTGGGTGTGACGAGTTCACCTTCCAGAGCGCCGAGGGCGTCGAGGGCTGCGGTGTCAACGGTTCCGGCATCCTGTAGAGCCTGAATCGTGACGGGGTACGCGCCACCGACGATGAAGAGGTTTTGCGCTTCAGGGCTGTAAAGGAACTCTTGCCAGAGGCGAGCAGCGGCCGGGTGCGGGGCATCCTTGCTGACGGCCTGGTTGTAGAAGCTCGTGTAGACGGCGCCAGGAAGAGTGGTGACCTTCCAGCCATCAACTGTTGCTGCTGCAGCGAGGTTGTTGTAGCTCCAGTCGAAGGCAACCTTGGTCTCGCCGGCAGCGATGGTTGCTCCCGTGACGTTGACCGGGATGAAGTTACCCGCGTCGTTGAGCTTCTCGAAGAACTCGATACCGGGGGTGAAATCGTCAAGCGTTCCGCCCTCGTGAACCGTGGCGAGACCGAGAGCAGCGAATGCGGCTCCTGCCTGCGTGGGGTCACCGTTCAGCGCAACAGCGCCGCGGTACTCCGGCTTGAGCAGGTCGTCGAGGCTCGTGGGCTCGGGAACCGAGTTGGAGTCATAACCGATCGACATGCTGCCGGTGTAGTCGTTGACCCAGAGGCCAGTAGCTTCCTTGTTGTCCGCAGGGATTTCATCCCAGTTGGCAACCATGTAGGGAGCGAAGTAGTCGAGGCTGTCGAGCGTGACAGCGGTACCGAGGTCGAAGACGTCAGGCGCGGTGTCTTGGCCCTTGAGGTTGTCCGCCGCGGCGATTTCTTCGGCGCTAGACACGTCGGGGTCAGCGGAGTTGACGATGATGTCGTACTTCTCTTCAAAAAGAGCCTTGATTTCGCCGTAGTTTGCCCAGTTGTCGGGCAACGCGATGACGTTGAGTTCGCCCTCAGCCTGCGCGGCTGCGATAAGAGCGTCCATTCCGCCGAAGTCTTCAACGGTGGTTGCGGTAGATGCGTCAACATCGCCCGCTGCTGCCTCGGTGGTGCTGCAACCACTGAGTGAGATCGCCGATGCTGCAACGAGTGCAACAGCGGCGAGGGTGCGCTTAGTGAACAAGACTTCCTCCAACGACCGTCACGGCCGCCCGCGCTGTGAGCGGGCAGAGGGTACCGAAACGATCCGGAGTTGACGGTACGCAGCAGGAAGCGTCGCTGGCTGTCATCGCGGTAAACGATCCATGAACGACACAAACACAATTGCTTGTTGAACAACGACGTGAGCCCGGTGGATGTCGCCGCCGCTCGGTAGAGTCTGTTCCGTGCTCGATTCCCTCTCTGCAGCGCAAGCGCGCCGAGTGCTGCTCGCTGCCCAGGGCTTTGGACGCGGCACCGCGAGTGCGGACAGCCCCGCGGGAACGCGACAGCTCAACCTGCTGTTTGACCGCATCCGGCTGTTGCAGCTCGACTCAGTCAACGTCTTTGAGCGCAGTCACTACCAGCCGGTATTTGCTCGTCTCGGCCACTATGACAAGGCCGCTCTCGATGCGCTGACGTTCCGCAAGCCGACACCGCGCAGCCCTGGTCGCTACGTCGAATACTGGGCGCACGAAGCCGCGCTCATTCCGCTCGAGTCGTGGCCACTGTGGCGCTGGAAAATGGATGCCCTGCGCGAACGCGATTCCGAACGCTACGAATGGGTGCGCAACAACCAGCCCATGCTGCAGTGGTTGCGCGAAGAACTCGCCGCCACCGGCCCCGTCACCGCCCGAGACATCGAGCACGACGCCAACCGTCGCACCGGTCCCTGGTGGGGCTGGTCAGACGTCAAGCAGGGTCTTGAGATGCTGTTCCGTTGGGGCGAAGTCGTCAGCGCTGGCCGCACCCGCTTCGAACGCACCTACGCGCTGACCGAGCAGATCGTTCCCGCCGAACTACGTGAACGCGAAGTCAACCGCGCCGACGCGCATCGAGCCCTGGTCGCTGAGTCAGCACGGGCGCTGGGAGTCGGCACGGCATCCGACCTCGCTGACTACTTCCGGCTGAAGAGTGTGGACGTGCGACCGGCAATTGAGGAACTCACAGATTCCGGCGAGCTCGTTCCCGTGACCGTGCGCGGCTGGAATCAGCCTGCCTGGTTGCATCGAGATGCACGCATCCCCCGACGCATCGACCACGTCGCCCTGCTTTCGCCCTTCGACCCCGTCGTGTGGGATCGCAAGCGCGCCGAGCGCATGTTTGGCTTCCACTACCGCATTGAGATTTATCTCCCCGAGCCTCAACGCACATTCGGCTACTACTCACTGCCCGTGCTCGTGGATGACGCCCTCGTTGGCCGCATCGACCTCAAGACCGACCGGCAGTCGGGCGTGCTGCGCGTGCAATCCGCCTGGCACGAAGATGGTCTCGACGCACTGCCCGGAGGCACCGGGGCTCTAGCAGAACGCATCGTGCCCACCCTGCGCGAGATCGCACTCTGGCAAGGCATGGGCGAGATCGCGGTAACCGGGCGCGGCACCCTCTCCCCCGCAATCGAGGCAGAATTGCAGCGCTAGTTAGAAGCCGCCGCCGATCTTGCTGAGACGTGCGACTCGTTCCGCAAGAGGCGGATGTGTGCTGAACAGACGGTCCATGATGCCCGGCTTTGTCGGGTCAGAAATCCACATGTGGGCCATCGTCGAGTTCTGCTTCTTCATCGGACGGCTGTAATCCGACAACTTCTGCAGGGCGCTAGCTAGAGCATCCGGGTGCCGTGTCGTGAGTGCGCCGGTCGCGTCGGCAAGGTATTCGCGCTGGCGCGAAATAGACGCCTGCACTGCCGCAGCAACGAGGGGCGAAATCACGAGGGCGGCCAAACCAACCACGATCATGATCGGGTTCGAGTTGTTGTTATTTCCGCGACCGCCAAACAGAGTGAAGCGCAACGCAATGTCTGAGATGAAACCGACAGCCACAACGAGGCCGAAAACGATCATCGAAACACGGATGTCGTAGTTCTGCACGTGACCCATCTCGTGAGCCATCACGCCCTCAAGCTCTGAATCGTCAAGCAATTCCAGAATGCCGGTCGTCGCCGCAACAGCAGCATGCTCCGGGTCGCGCCCGGTAGCAAACGCGTTAGGCGCCGGGTCATTGACGATGTACACCTTTGGCATCGGCGTACCCGTCGTAATCGACAGGTTTTCGACGATGCGGTACAACCGTGGATTGTCCGATTTTTGAATCTCGATCGCGCCACTCATCGCCAACGCCTGCTTTGACGCCGCAAAGTACTGAATCACCGTGAACGCACCCGCACCAATGATTGTGCCGATAGTGACCGTCAGCGGATCGCCACCCATCAGGAAGCTCAGCGCAAAGCCAAGGAACCCAATGAGGATGACAAACAGAATGATGATCAAGACAGTGTTGCGCTTGTTTTTCGCTATGGCGCGATACATCTAAACTTCCTGGTCATGCTCTCAGTAAGACAGGGAACTAGAACTGCACGCGAGGGGGCTCTGCGATGGATGCCGCATCCGCAACCTCGAAGAAATCACGCTCGGTGAAGCCAAGGCTGCGCACGAACAGTGTGTTGGGGAAGACCTTGATCTTGGTGTTGAGCTCGCGCACACCACCGTTGTAGAAACGGCGGCTGGCCTGAATCTTGTCTTCAGTGTCAACCAGTTCGCCCTGAAGCTGAAGAAAGTTCTGGCTGGCCTGCAGCTGGGGGTACGCCTCCGCGACAGCGAAGATGCTCTTCAAAGCCGTCTGCATGTGGTTCTCAGCGGCAGCAGCATCCACAGGGCCCTGAGCGTTCAACGTCTCGGCGCGAGCCTTAGTGACCGCTTCGAAGACGCCCTTCTCGTGAGCCGCATAGCCCTTGACCGCCTCGATGAGGTTCGGCAAAAGGTCGGCACGGCGCTTGAGTTGCACCGTAATGTCGCTCCACGCCTCATCAACGCGAACGTTGAGAGTCACGAGCGAGTTGTAGGTCGTCCACAGGTAGATACCAACGATGACGACGAGCAGAACGATGACGCCAAGTACGATCAGGAATTCCATACGTCAACTATAGAACGTACTGCTGTGCCTCCACCGAGAAACCATACGTTCGCTGGCCCCCAACCACGGGTGGAATGTCGAGGATGACGCCGTTTACTTCAACGCTTTCGTTCCGGTAATCGACGACGTGACAAATTTTCCCAACACAGGAGTGTGGATCACAGCAAGCGCCGCGCGACGCATCCACAACTGGAACGCCGTGTGCGGCAGAAAACCGTTTGCGGCACGACGCCCGGCTAGCTGCTTCTCGGCGACTACCGGCATCCACTCTTCCTCGTATTCCGCAAAGGCGGCACTCGGCTCACTGTCGCTCACCAGTTTCTCTGCCAAGAGCACTCCCCCTGCGATGGCAAGCGAGGCCCCCTGGCCTGCGAGCAACGAAACCGCTTGGCACGCATCGCCAGCAAAGACAACCCGACCGCGGCTCCAGACCGGCAACTCAATCTGTGCGACCTGGTCGTAGTACAGCTTCTCAGGATCGGGGCACTTCGCTAGCGCCTCGTCGATATCGGCACCGAGACCCGCATAGGCCTCGCGAATCGCCTCACGCGAGTCGGCTGGCAGTGCGGGATCGTCAACACGGTGGGCTGCAAACAGTGCGACGCTCCCATCGCGCAACGCATACAGTCCAACCATGCGATCTCGTACGTCGGTCGACACGAGTGCGTCACCCAACATGGCATGCAGTCGCGGCGAATCAAAGGTATATGCGCAGGTGTGCATACCCAGCTGTCTTTCGAACGACTGCTGATCCCCAAACACACTGTGTCGCACCGCCGAATGGATGCCGTCAGCAGCCACCACGACATCTCCAGAAATACGTGAGCCATCTGCCAAAACCGCGGTGACGTAGTCTGTGCGATCCTCAACCGCGACCACTGCACTAGAAAAACGAAGATCGACGTTGTCAGGAAGCAACTCGAACAGGGCAAGTTCAAGATCTTGACGCATGAGACTCAAGAGCTTGCCGCCCTCATTCGCCGCCACAATGCCGTACCCCACGGACCGGGAACGACCATTGGGTCGAATGAATCGTGCCTCACTAATCGGATAGTGCAACTTGCGAAGCCTGTCGAGGAGACCAATTTTCTCTGCAGCGTCAAAGCCCGGGCCGAAGAAGTCGATCATGTAACCCTGGGTGCGCCGTTCAGGTGCAGCCTCAAGAAGGGTGACCTCCCAGCCATTGCTCGCCAATTGACCGGCGACCGTGAGTCCCGAAATTCCTGCTCCACACACAATGGCTTTAATAATCTTGCCCTTCCGATGCCGCCAAGATTGGCGACTACTTCCCTAAAACCTGGCGGAGATAATCGTTCGTGAATACCCGCCCGGGATCAAGGAGCTCTCGTACTGCCAAGAACTCATTGAAACCCGGATACATGCCTGAGAGCGACTCGGCATGCCGATTATGCAGTTTTCCCCAGTGAGGTCGACCGTCATGCGCCATCATGATCGCTTCAACCTCACGAAAATACTCGGTAGGGTCTTCGCGCCAATACCGGTGCACCGCGACATATCCGGTAGCTCGCCCTGACGCGGTTGACAGCAGCAAAGAGTCAGCAGCCGCCGAACGCACCTCGATCGGGAATGAAACTTTCCATTTGCGGTCAGTGATCAGTTTCTGGATCGCGCGCACGGCATCCGGAACCGCGTCGATGGGGAGAGCGTATTCCAGTTCGCGAAATCGCACAGTGCGGTTAGTGACGAAGACCCTGCTCGAGACATCGGTGAACTCGCGGTTGCCCGAGAGCTTCACCGCAAGACGATTGATGGGCGGGATGACCGCGGGCACGTGTTTGCCCGCAGCGACGATGGCGCGATACACCCCGTTCGCCATGAACTCATCATCGAACCAACTCGAGAACTTGGTGAGCGGATGCCGCGGCTCATCGCCCGGAAGGCGCGTGTTGCTCTTGGTGAGGGCCGTCGTGGTGTGCGGCCAAACGTAGAACTCAAAGTGATCGGTCTCGGCACTGCGCTGCAACCACTCATTCAGGACGGTGTCAGCGGGTTCTGGTCGCTCCACCGCGTGCAGCAGAAAGGTGGGCACGCATTCGATCGTGACGTCGACGAGGATTCCGAGCGCGCCGAGACCGAGGGCTGCGGCGGGGAGCAGTTCAGGATTTTCGGTCGCGTTGATGCGCAACACCGCGCCCGCTGCCGTGACGAGGGTGACACCGCGCACTTGGGTGGCGATGCCGCCGAACCGTGCACCCGTGCCGTGAGTTCCGGTAGAGATTGCGCCGGAAATGGTCTGGCGATCGATGTCACCCATGTTGGCGAGGGCGAGGCCGAGTGGTTCGAGCAACGCGGGCAGTTGGTGCAGATTCGTGCCAGCACCGAGAGTGACGTGGGTGTCATCAACTGCGAGCACGCCGTCGAGCGCGCCAACGTCGAGATGTACCCCATCGGTCACGGCGATTGAGGTGAAGCTGTGCCCAGCACCCCACGCCTTGACGGTGAGCCCATGATCGCGAGCGAAGTTAATGGTCTCTACGACCTCATCAACGCTGGTCGGTTGTGCCACAAACTCGGGACGCGTTCTCTCTGAACGACCCCAGTTGCGCCACTGGGCACCCGGCCGAATGCTTGTCGGTACCGAGGTTTGCGCGGTCACAGGAACGCCTTGCCTTCGCCACGATACGTCGGCACGGTTTCGATAATGCGGCCATCAGCGACCACTGCAAACTCGTTGAGATGCTCCGAAAGCTCGCCCGCTTTAGTATGACGGAACCACACGCGGTCGCCGATCTCCAACGATTCAGCAGCCGGGCCCGTGAGCGGAGACTGCACTTCGCCCGCGCCCTCACGTGGCAGGTATTTGAGACCTGCGGGCCAGGTGGGCTGAGGCATCCGGTCAGGAGTTGGATCACCGGATGCGATCCAGCCGCCACCATGAACGGTGGCGATCTGAGGTGAGAATTTGCGGTCGACCGAGAGCGCGAAGGCGGCAGCCGGGGCTGGAGTGAAGTGGCTGTACTGGTCGAAGAGGTGCGGGCCGAATAGCCCGCTGCCTGCCGCCACTTCGGTGACGGATGCGTCAGCGGCAGTAGATTCGAGCGAACCTGTGCCGCCACCATTCACGAATTCGAGCTCGACGATCTCGCGCACCGAGGCAACAATTTCGCCGCGGCGCTCCTGCAGTTCTTTCGCCGACGCACTGTGCACGACGTCGAGCACTCGCCCGTAAAGAGGCTTACCCGGCGGACGATTGCCGACCCCCGCAATCTGCGCCTCATAGGCCATGACACCCACAAGAGTGAAGCCATCACGATCAACGACCGTGCTGGCCAACGTGCGCGCTTGCGCCGCCGAGTGCACCGGCGAACGGTGCGCACCAACATGCCCGAGCAGGGGCGAATGCCACGACGCATCCACATCGATACACACCCGGATCGTTTCGCGATGCTGAGGCGAAAGCACCGAATCGACAAAGTCGAGATGCTCAACCGAATCGATCATGATCGTGACCCGTTCGGCGAGCCCCGGGCTAGTTCCGAGCGCGGCAATCGCAGCGCGGTCCACTGAGGGATAGCCGACCACCACATCATCAATCGAGCCAGCAAGCCAGAGCGCCTCAGCAAGGGTGTAGGCGAGAACACCGCGGTAGTCATCGAGGGCGAGTACTGCATCCATTACTTCGCGAACCCGAATTGACTTGCTCGCAACCCGAATGGGAAGACCGGATGCCCGCCTCACGAGATCGGCGGCATTGTGCGAGAGCGCATCGAGCGAAAGCACCCCGTAGGGAGTGTCGAGGGCTGCAGTGGCTTCGCTGAGTTGTTGCCAGTACTGCTCGGGAGCGTGCCAGGGGCTTGCGGGGGTACTGAGCAGCTTCACAAATTTCCTTCGGGTGCACGGCGGTGAGCGTCGAAACGCTGATGAGGCCGGGAGAAACTTCAGCGCCTTGGTTGCTCAACTTTCCCAGAACGATGCGCGCAACACAACGGGGTACCTTGGCTGCTTGACCAGCCAGCGTTGCTGCCGTTAAGTGGAATCATGACTTTCGCAAACGTAGGCACCCTTGGAGTGAAGCCCGGCCACCGCGATGAGGTTGTGGCCATTCTCACCCGGCGCAGCACCGACCTCGATGGGGCCGGATGTCTCAGCTATGAGGTCGGCGTCAGCGACGAGCATCCCGACACTGTGTTCGTTTCTGAACTCTGGGTTTCGGCCGAAGCCCATCAGTCGTCGCTTCAACTCGCGAGTGTTCAGTCCGCCATCAAGGAGGCGATGCCTCTGCTCAGCGGCGAGATGGGTGGCAACCGGTTCGAAGTTGTCGGGTCACCGCTGCGCAACTAGCAGGCTTGCGCGGGGTGCAGGCCAGCGTGGAACGTTACTCAGGCGACCCGGCTGTTTCTCTTTCGGTTCCACCAGAGCGCCCAGATGGTCACGCCGATGACGGGGAACGCGAAGAGCGCAATGACCCACAGCACGATCGTGGTGGGAGAAACGCTGCGATCGCGGGCTGTCACGACGATCGCCCACACGTTGAGAGCGAACGGCAAGATTGCTGCCACGACCAGCAGAATGTGCACTATCCCTAGGTTTTCTAGCATGCTGATCGGCCCCGCCCGATTTGTGAGTATCTGTCTCTTCTAGACTAGGCGAGGAGTCACACAGATCACATCAGCGATCCAAGAACCAGCCGGAATGCGGCCGTGGAGGTTTCGGTCGCGCGAGCTAGTGCCTTCGGTTGGTCGGTAGTGTGAAGCCGGGAAGGTTGCCACTCTTTCGCATTATTCGCCAGATTATCCAGGCGAGCAGCCCTATTCCGGGAAACAAGATGAGCGCCGCAACCCACAGCGCCGTCATGATGGGTAAGACTGTTTCATCACGAACCGTGAGGACGATCGCCCAGATCGTTACGATGAAAAACGCGATCACGCCCAGCACGATGACAATCTGCAATCCTGTGAAATCGACCATGTTGTTTCCTCCTTGGAGAAACCCTGACGCTGGCTTTGCCCCGAGGCTACTCCCGCAGCCGTAACTACGCCATGCGACGCTCGGGGAAGAGCCACCGCACAAGCACGAACCCGATAGCCGCGCCGAGCAGTTGAGCCGCGATGAATCCGGGAGCTGAAGTGGGGGCGATCCCCGCGAAAGTATCGCTGAACATCCGACCGATGGTTATCGCGGGATTCGCGAAACTCGTGGAGCTCGTAAAGAAGTAGGCACCGCCGATGTACGCGCCGACGGCGATGGGCGCGAGGTTTGCGCGGCCGGTGCGCACGAGGGCGAAGATCACGACGATGAGTCCCGCGGTTGCCACGACCTCGCTGAGAAAGTGGCCAGGGGTGAGTCGCACAGTGGTGCTGAAGGTGACGGCGGCCTGCGCAAACATGAGGTTGGCGAGAATCGCGCCAACGATGCATCCGACGATCTGTGTCGGAATGTAGAAAGCGGTGTCGCGCCACGACCGAAGCCCGCTCAGCGAATCGACGATCGAGACAACGGGGTTGAAGTGCGCACCGCTGACCGTCATGAAGACAAGGATGAGCACGCCAAGGCCGAACGCAGTGGCGAGGGCATTCTCGAGAAGTTGCAGGCCAGTGTCGCTTGGCGACAGCTCCTGCGCCGCAATGCCGGAGCCGATCACCACGGCGGCAAGGCCGGCGCTGCCCACGAATTCTGCGGTCAAGCTGCGGGCAAGGGCGAGGCTGCGGGGCGCGGTCATTCGGCGATCATACCTAGTCGCCTACAACTGAGAGTGAACACACTTCCTCGCGCACTGCTGACACGATGGTGAACGCTTCATGAACTCTGCACAGGCAACGCCTGCCGCGTCATACAGCTCACGTATTCTGGAAACATGACCACTCAGAAGCCTGTTGTCCTTTTCGTCTGCATCCACAACGCCGGACGCTCCCAGATGGCAGCCGGCTACATGACCGCCCTGTCGAATGGCGCGGTAGAGGTGCGCTCGGGCGGTTCTGAGCCCGGCAACGAGATCAACCCCACCGCAATTCTGGCCATGGCTGAAGAGGGCATCGACATCTCGCAGGCCGTGCCGCAGCTCATGACGACCGACCAAGTGCAAGCCTCGGATGTCGTCATCACCATGGGCTGCGGCGACGTCTGCCCGATTTTCCCCGGCAAGCGCTACGAAGACTGGGAGCTCGTCGACCCGAAGGGCAAGGGCCTCGATGAAATGCGCCCGATCCGCGACGACATCAAGGCGCGCATCCAGAAGCTGCTGGCGGAGATCCTTCCCGCGTAACTGTGCCCTGACAGGGACTCGAACCCGCGTGCACGAGCAGGTAGGGCGCGTTCAAGCCACAAGACGCAGGAGAACTCACTTGCCGCCAGCGGTGTCGCCTGCTCACGAACCCCAGCTGTTCGAGCGTCCACTGGCTTTCGTTTCGCAAGCTACGTCTAACTCTGAACGCCACTTAGCCGAAGACGAGGGGCGCAGCGGGTGCATGCACGCGACAAGGATGTCTTTAGCGCAGGCCACATTAAATCCTATCCGGCGTTCGGACCCAGCGAGCTCGACTCAAATTCACCCGAGTGCGCGAACGATATCGACGCTCGTCCTACGTTTCGTAGACTATCTTGCCGCCGCGAAGGTATCTACCGCCCAAGCGTGAAGAGCTTTCAACGACTGCTTTTTCGACGGGTTCAGGGTTATTCGTCGTCGGCCAGTTTCATGATTGCCGAGCATCTGCTCCGCAACTACTATCGGCCCCGGCAAGGTGACGTTTCGGGCAGCAGACCATCGATCTAATTGCCCCTTGACAGCCCCTACTCCATCCAATTCCTCGGCGGATACGATCTGAGTAGTCAAGAAGTCGTTCACTGTATCGACATAGAACTGCAAATCCAGCAGGTCTTCGATGGCGCTCCCCGCAGCAAGCTGACGAATTCTCGCAGCAGCCACGCCCGCAAGCTCCAATTGGCCTCTCCACACGTTCCCTGCTGGGTCGCCATCGACCAAGTACGCGACGCGGCTAGCGACAAGATCCATCCGTGCGAGATCACCCTTGCTAGCAACCGAGATGCCAGGCGCAACCTGGTACGACAACTCGCGCTGACCGGTCGCAATCTTGATGAAAGTGGGCAAAAGAAGCATGTCCGACGCACCCTCCACTACGAGAGCGTTCCGCAACCCGGAGAATGCGGCGGCTCCCGCACCCATGAGCATCAACAACGGATTAAAACCAACGTGGTCATCACCGCGCAGCGACCAGAAGTCATGGCGGATACGCGATCTGCCTCCATCGAGAGGTTCTACAAACCGCACCCCGTTACCCAAATCCGCGGGTAGGCAGCCCGGCGAGTGTGTTGTGTAGAGCACCTGTTGAATTTGCTCTAATTCTTGGAGCATTCTGACCAAATCTCCCTGAGCGTTCAGGTGGAGGTGCTGCTCCGCTTCATCAATCAGAAGAATCGGCGGAGTCGCGAACTCCTGACGCGCTAGGAAAGTTGCTAGAGCGACGAACATCCGTAGCCCGTCGCTCCGCTCGGTTATGTTGATCCACCCCACCGAGCCTGGGCGCACGTCTTTCACAAATACCCGCAGCACGTCACCGTCAACTTTTAGGCCGACTGCAACGCTCTCTTGACTCCACTTCGACGCAAAATACTCACTCAAACGGTCGTTGGCGTCGTTGACAAGTTGCTCGAGATACCCTGCGTCGGGCAAATTCTGGCGAATGCTAGTCAGGCTCAAACCTGCGAGGGCCAAAAGATTGGCCAACGCAACGCTCGATTCAGTATCAGCCCCAGCGATCTCATATTCCGCTTCAATGTCGCGCTCGCGATCCCCGAACATAGCGAATACTGGATCCGTGATTTTCAACTCGGCTCGTATTAGAGATCGCAAGTTCAGATCGGGGCGACCGATGCGAAAATACTCTTCAAACGCCGCGATTGCACTCTGCACCTTCTTGGCTTGCTTATCGAACGGCATTCCGACGATACGGCCGTGAACACGCTTGAAGACCTCTTCTTCATAAACTCCCGGCAAGAAATGACGCCCGACTGAGTCCAAGTCCGCGGTCTGCGCATCCGCATCATCGGCGCCAGAATCGATCCCCACCTCAAGCACCGCGGCGAGCTTGGGCCAGCCGTCCGCGGCCTTCTTCCTGATCGCTGGATCCACCTCCGGAAAGGGAAGAAACGAGTATCTCCGCGTGCCGTCGATCTGCTTGTGCAAGGTGTAGTGCGTTGGGAGGACGCTCAACGGCATGCCCTTGAGTATGGACAGCTGTTCCGCAGTCAGCGCTAGCGACAAAATTACGACGTCATCAGTTGCGTCGCGAGCTTGCCCGCGGGTGGCGCGGGAGAACGAGAGCGGAGGTACCGGGCTGTCATCCCCAAATAGCCTGAGAGCAGATAAAACTGAACTCTTGCCAGCTTCGTTGGGGCCGACCAGCGCAACTGTCTTCCGCCCGACGTACGCTGAGGCATCGACCATGCGCCGATACCCGAAAATCTGGATCCTATCTAGCAGCATGCGTTGATCTCTCCTCATTCCGTGCGCACTCGATCTAGTGCCTGCGTAGAGTGTATTTGAGGAGTGCTTGTTTCAGAGCAAGGCTCAGCGCGCGATGCGGCCCGCCCTGTCGACGAGGTCCAGATCGTCGATTCTTAGGATCAGTTGCACAGGAAATCGAGAATGCACTTCGCTGCCTACACACGTGCTCTCGACATCCATACACAGCGTGAGGTCTTCGCGAAAGCGCTCCTAGAAGCTTCCACCTTTATTGAGGCGATCCGCCCCTAAGCCGAGCTTAGGCAACCAATTCTCTTAACTGTGCCCCGACAGGGACTCGAACCCTGACTTGGATGATTTTAAGTCATCTGCCTCTGCCAATTGGGCTACCGGGGCACGCCCCACGCAGTGCGTGGGGCACAACAAACTCTACTTGGGGCGTGAGGCGAACTCTTCGAATGCGCGGCGCGGTTCTACGCGCGCGTCGATCGAGATCGTGTCGCGTCCCCAGAAGAAGTTGATGATCCAGTTACCGAAGATGCGAGCCTTGCGCTCGAACATCGGCATTGCCATGCCGTGGTAGCCGCGGTGCATGATCCAGGCCGGGAAGCCCTTGATCGCGACCTTGCCGGACTGGAAGACACCGTGGTACAGACCGAGACCGGCGACCGCACCCTGGTTCTTGTGGAAGTAGTCCTGGGTGCCTTCGCCACGAAGCGACGCAACAATGTTCTTCGCCATGAGCTTTGCTTGGCGAACAGCGTGCTGGGCGTTCGGAACACAGAAACCGCCAACGCCACCACCGGTGAGGTCAGGAACGGCGCAGACGTCGCCCGCACCCCAAGCACCTTCGACAACACCGTCGTCGTTGATGACCCGTAGGTCAGCCTGCACACGGATCCGTCCACGCTCTTCAACGGGGAGGTCGGTGCTGCGTACGACGGGGTTCGCCATAACTCCTGCAGTCCACACAATGGTGTCTGACTGGAAGCTTTCGCCGGTCGACAGCTCAACGACGCCATCCACAGCTGATTTCAGCTGGGTGTCGAGGTGAATCTGGGCACCACGTTCAGCCAAGTTCTTGATAACCCACTTGCTCGTCTCGAGCGAAACCTCGGGCATGATGCGACCCATAGCCTCGATGAGGTGGAAGTGCGTGTCTTCGAACTTGAGGTTCGGGTAGAGCGGCAACAACGATGATGCAAAGCTGCGCATCTCACCGAACGCTTCGATACCCGCGAAACCGCCACCGACGACTACGAACGTCAGCAGACGATCGCGCTCGGGACCGGCCGGCAGGTTTGCTGCCTTGTCAAAGTTGGTGAGCAGGCGATCGCGAACCTCGATGGCTTCTTCGATCGTCTTCATGCCGATCGCTTCATCGGCAACTCCCGGAATCGGGAAGGTGCGCGACACAGCACCGGCAGTGACCACAACGAGGTCGTAATCGATCTCCCATGAATCACCAACCTCGGGCTGGATTGTTGCAGTTTTCGCTGCGTGGTTGATTCCTGTGACCTTCGCTGTGATGACCTTGGTGGTCTTCAAGTGGCGACGGTGGGGAACAACCGCGTGGCGTGGCTCGATCGAGCCCGCAGCAACCTCAGGCAAGAACGGCTGGTACGTCATGTAGGGAAGAGGGTCAACCATGGTGACCTCTGCTTCACCCCGACGCAGCCACTTTTCAAGCTTGCGAGCAGTGTAGAAACCGGCGTAACCGCCGCCGACGATCAAGATTTTTGGCACGAGTAAAAGTCTCCTAAAGGGGGAAGTTCGTCACCAAATCTACTCTGTCTCGCGCAGACTCCTAAACCGACGCCAAGCCAGCACGCCCCAGCCAGCGAGAATCACTAAGAAAATGCCATAAACAGCGAGCGGGACACCGACATTGCGAAGCATGCTCACCGTTGGCAAGAGGGTGCCCAGTGGGCTGACCGGGCCAGCAACATCCGGTACAGCCTCAGGAACAGGCGGAGGACTGAACGAGGGAACGGGGGTCGGCGTCGACGCGGCACGACGGTAAATCGTGATCCACTCAGCAAGACTGCCCATCGGGTTGGCCGAGACAAGCGGTACCTGATCGTTAACTGCGGCCTCGGCGTCGATGAGCCCAAAACCATAAATCGCATCGGTTCCCGGTGCGCCCGTGTCATGGGCTGTCGACACAATGCGGTTAATCACGTTGTCAGCATCAAGCTCCGGATGCGCGGCACGCACTAGCGCAACGATGCCGGCCACAATCGGGGTTGCCCCACTGGTTCCGTTCCAGAGCACATGGGAACCGCCAGGAGCAACGCCCACAAGGTCTTCGCTTGGCGCCGAAACACCGATCGTGATGCCCTGAGTGGACGCGTTGAAACTCGCCACCCCGTTCACATCAACGCCGGCAACCGTCAGCACACCCGGCATCGTCGCGGGCGCACCAACCGAAGTTGTTCCGCTTCCGCGGTTTCCTGCCGCCGCCACCACTACGGCGTCGTTGTCCATGGCATAGAGAAATGCACTATCCCAGCTGAGTGGCCAATCCAAAGTCTCTCGTGTCAGCGACAGGTTGATTACGTCTGCGCCCTGATCGACGGCATAGCGAACGGCCTGAGCAATCTGATCATCCGAACTGATTGGACCACCCGTGAAGCCAATCGAAATCGCCAAAATATTGGCTTCAGGTGCTGCACCAATCACGCCGGCGCCAGCCCCCGTACCGCGACCAGCAGCCAACGAGGCGACCAGCGTTCCGTGAGCAGGATTCTCATCTCCGACAGGCGTCTGACCGTTCGGCGAACCTTTTCCAGAGAAGTCAGTGCCGCCGGTCACCGCGCCAACAAGCTCTTTCACAGTGCCATCGACACCGGTATCAATCACCGCAATCGTGACTCCGGCGCCTTTCGTTGTCTTCCACGCGGCCTCAATGCCGTACTCCTGAAGCCAATATTCCTGATCCCGTACAGCGTCAGCGTGCGCGGGTGTCGCCACCAGCACGGATGCCAGACTCGCCATCAAAACGAGACCAGCCGCCCAGCGCTTCAGAGGCCGCTCTCGCGTCACGGCGAGCTCTCCACTGTCTCGGTCGCCGCAGCATCCGAATAGTCTGGGCACTGGCACACGGTCGGGCTCCACGTCGCACGCTCAAGCGCGATATCACCAATGGGGTTTACTCCGGGGCCCGCCGCAAGCGTGTGGCCGACGAGCGCATGAAGGCACTTAACGCGAGTAGGCATACCGCCGGCAGAAACGCCTGCAAGCTCAGGAACAATTTCGATACCGTCCCGGTCAGAAATGTACGCGTCATGAGCGGCCCGATACTGCTCTGCAATGTCGCCAACCAGCATCGCTGCAAGCTCTGGCATGTGGCCTTCAGCCTCGAGAGTCGAGACGGATGCCGTCGCAGCCGGGTGGCACAGGTAATAAATAGTGGGGAACGGCGTTCCGTCGCTCAGGCGCGGCTTTGTCGAGACAACTGTCGGTGCACCGCACACGCAGCGCGCGGCGATACCGATTACGTCACGAGCGGGGCGACCCAATTGAAGCGACACAATGCGCACATCTTCATCGCTGACGGCGTCAAACGGTGGAGTGGTCATTGCTTTGGTCCTTCAATTGCGGGGATAGTCAGCTCATCGGGCGCGTCTTCGGTGAGACCAGCAGTGTAGATCGACGACACGAGAGTCTGCACCCAATCAATCTTTGTGGTCTGGATGCTCGTGCTCACGGGCACCCCATCGTTGGTGGTTACTTCAGAAGCCTCACCGGTGACTAGGTAACTGACTTCGCCCGGATACACGTAGTACAGCCGGTCGCGAGCTTGAGACTCGATGTACGCCCGGTCGTCCCAGCGTGCGACGTTCTCATTGAGAGCGTCGACCGATTCTTGAGCTTCATCCACTTGAGTTTGCAAACGCGCGATGGTCTGCTGTTGCTCAATCAGGATGCGCAGATTGGGGGCAAGAACGATGACGGCGAGTATGAGCAAACCAAGCATGAGCACGGTGAAGCCCGAGAAGCGGATCGTGCGCAACCAGTGATCGGGCGCGCTCTCCTCGGGCAGCGATACCGCTACCTTTTTTGCTCGCACTCGCCTAGCCATGCGTTCGATGCTAGACGACGCTGATGAGCGCTAGCCGACGAACCGCGGGAAGGCGGAACGACCGGCATAAACTGCGGCATCGCCAAGCTCTTCTTCGATACGCAGCAGTTGGTTGTACTTGGCTACGCGCTCCGAGCGAGCTGGTGCACCTGTCTTGATCTGGCCAGTGTTGAGCGCTACGGCGAGGTCAGCGATCGTGGTGTCTTCGGTCTCACCTGAACGGTGTGACATGACGGCTGTGTAGCCGCTGCGCTGAGCAAGAGAAACTGCATCGAGAGTCTCAGTGAGCGAACCAATTTGGTTGACCTTGACGAGGATCGAGTTCGCGGTTCCCGCGGTGATTCCCTTGGCGAGACGCTTTGGGTTGGTCACAAAAAGGTCGTCTCCGACGATCTGAGTCTTGCTGCCGATCTCGGTCGTGAGCTGAGCCCAGCCCTCCCAGTCGTCCTCGTCTAGGGGGTCTTCGATCGATACGAGCGGGTAGGCCGCAACGAGTTCGGCGTAGTACGCGCTCATCTCTCCGGCTGACTTCGACGTGCCCTCGAATGTGTACGAACCGTCTTTGTAGAACTCGGTTGCTGCCACGTCGAGCCCAACAGCGATGTCCTTGCCCGGCGTGAAGCCGGCCTTCTCGATTGCTTCCATGAGCAGGTCAAGGGCAGCGCGGTTGCTGGAGAGATCGGGGGCGAATCCACCCTCGTCGCCAAGGCCAGTGCTGAGGCCCTTGCTCTTGAGCAGGTCCTTGAGTACGTGGTACGTCTCGACACCCCAGCGGAGGCCTTCGCTGAAGGTGTCTGCGCCGTGCGGGAGAATCATGAACTCTTGAATGTCGACATTGCTGTCGGCGTGCGAGCCACCATTGATGACGTTCATCATCGGTACGGGCAGCACGTGAGCGTTTGGTCCGCCGAGGTAGCGGAAGAGGGGAAGGTCTGCGGAATCCGCGGCGGCTTTAGCTACCGCGAGCGAAACACCGAGGATCGCGTTTGCGCCCAAGTTCTTTTTGTTTTCGGTGCCGTCAACAGCAATGAGCTCGGCATCCACGAGACGCTGGTCTGAGGCATCCAGTCCCTCGATTGCGGGGCCAAGGTCGTCGATGACTGCGTCAACGGCCTTCTGTACACCCTTGCCGAGGTAGCGGTTCTTGTCACCGTCGCGAAGCTCATAAGCCTCAAACGCACCGGTGGATGCTCCAGAGGGAACAGCGGCGCGAGAAACCACACCGTCGTCGAGCAAAACTTCGACCTCAACGGTCGGGTTGCCCCGAGAGTCAAGAATTTCGCGGGCGCCAACTGCTTCGATCAAGGCCACAGGGGATCTCCTTCAAGAAAGATTGTTTGGACTGTTAGTGGTGGATGTCCGGGGGAAAGCCTACTCCGCGTCAGTGACAGATGCCGACTCAGTTACGGGCACACGAAACTGGCCCGTTGCGAAAAGCGCGATTACGAGACCGAGCGGAACAAGCCACCCCGACCATCCGAGGATCGTCGCCTGCAGGGGATCGAAAGACTCTCCAGCCATCACGAAGACGAGGGAAAACCCTGCCGCAGCATTAAACGAACCATGCGCCAGAGCTGCCGGCCAGACCGACTCAGACCGGATGCGCAGCCACGAGAACACCGCACCGATAACCGTGGTCATTCCCACCATTGCAGCAAGCGCCAACCATCCAGGAACGTTGCCGTAGTTGTAGCCAAGCAAGATAAGGGGTGCGTGCCACAAGCCCCAAATGACTCCCGAGATCAGGAGTGCCGGCACAAGCCCGAGCGGCAAAAGTTTGGGCAATAGCCAACCGCGCCAGCCAAGTTCTTCACCGAGCGCAGGGATGATATTGATGATCGACCCGATCAGCACGTTCACGAATTGCAGCGCGACCAACAGGCCGATGGGGATAGGGAGGGTTGCTTGGCCTACCGCCTCCAGTTGAGCATCTATGGTCTCTTGAAATCCGGAGAAGTTCACGAAGTCTGCCGGGTACAGGCCGAACGCTGTGCCCACCAGCAGCGCCGCCAAGATGAGCGCCGGCGGCACAAACATCGCCAAGCCGAGATAGCCGATGAATCGGCCCACTGGGCGAACCGAGCCGAGGCCGAGCGCGCGACGCCGCGCTCCCTTGGCCGGGTGCTTCTCGACGAAAAACACCACCACGAGTGCCGCGATTGCCGGAGTGGCCATGACTGCGATCGCAACGACGAGGAAAAATGGACTCGCCAGTCCATCGCTCAACCACAGTGGAAGGGCGAATAGCCACGACAACCCAAAACTGAGCGCCAGAAACACGACAATCGGAACAAATTTGCGTGACACCGGCACTCCTTGAGATCGGGTTACTGCTCGTCGAAAACCTTGAAATCAAGGCTAGCAACGTCGCCAGCGTCTGTGCGCACAATTGCGAAGCTGGTGAAGCCTGCGTCACGCAGCTGGTCGAGCAACTGGGGCAGCTTGCGTGGGCGAGATTCGAGGCGCACGCGCTTGCCAGAGCGAATCAACTCAGCTTGAAGGCGAACCAACACTGTCGGGTTCACGTCTGCGTCATAGATGAGAGCGAGCTGGTCGTCCTCGGAAGCTTCATCCAACTCGACCAGGTCAACCAGTCGCTCGAATCCAAGCGAGAAACCCACAGCGGGGACGTCACTACCCAAGAATCGGCCAATCATGCCGTCGTAGCGGCCACCACCGCCGAGCGAGTATCCGAGGGAGGGATGAGCGACCTCAAAGATCGCGCCGGTGTAGTAACCCATACCGCGCACCAGCCACGGGTCGAACTCGATGAGAGCGCCTGAGGTGCCGCGACCTGCTTCGACCGCGTGTCCAATTGCTGCTAGCTCGGAAATGACTGTTTCGTTCACGCCTGCAGGCAGTGCTGCACGGATCGCGTCCGCCGTGAACTCTGTCTTGATTTCGGGCTGGGGTCGGCTCAAAAATTCTGCGAGCGCGGCGACCGGAGCGTTGGGGAAAGCACGTTCGCGAAGCTCAGCGATAACACCCTCAGCGCCGAGCTTGTCGAGCTTATCGACCGTGATGAGCACGGCGTCGTGCTCCTTGAGGGGGAAGCCGAGAATAGTGAGCGCACTCGACAGCAATCGGCGGTCGTTGACGCGAATCGTGCAGCCGTCGATCCCGAGAGCATCAAGCGTGGCAGCTGTTGCCGTGATCAGTTCAATCTCAGCGCTGGGGCCCGCCTCCCCCATGATGTCGATGTCGCACTGAACGAATTGGCGGTAACGGCCCTTCTGCGGGCGCTCCGCACGCCACACGGGTGCAATCTGAATCGCACGGAATACCTTCGGCAGTTCAGCGCGGTGTGTGGCATAAAACCGTGCGAGGGGAACTGTGAGGTCGAAACGCAATCCGAGGTCAGCAAGATCTAAAGCTTCGGATGCCGCTTGTAGCTTGTCAGCGGTAAGCCCCCGCTTCATCACAGCGAAGGCGAGCTTTTCGTTGTCGCCGCCCAAACCCGCATGCAGTCGGGAGCTGTCTTCCATGACCGGAGTCTCGATCTCGTCGAAACCGTGGGCGCGGTAGCTGCCCCGAATCACACCGAGGACGCGCTCACGGCGCGCCTTCTCTGCGGGAAGAAAGTCGCGCATTCCACGCGGAGGATTAACAGTTGACGCCATAACTTCCATTCTCTCGCACGCAGCAGAGTTTCGCGGCTACTGGGAGGCTTGAACGATCAGGGCTTCGACGCGACTGCGATGGTGGCGCACAGCAGTGTCAAAGACAGCAGACGATGCCTCAAGGTTTTGATTGAGCACGAGATCGAATTGAATCCCGTGAAAGGTATTCATGAGAAGCCGCGACTCGACTTCTGCCTGCGCCTTCTCAACACCGAGCGCGACGAGCGCCCGGGCGCCAAGACCAACCCATTGCTCAAAATAGCTGCGAGTGATCGTGAGCTCGCTTCGTTCGACTGCTTCGAGGAGTCCCGCTTCAAACTCGAGACGCTGTCGGTGCAGGTTTTCGGGCAGCTGAGTCCACTGCCAAGACAGGTTGAGGCTTGAAAAGTAGTCGTCAACGGTGCTGGCGGGCAGCGTTGACGCTTCTTCCGGGGTGACCCCTCGGGCGTTGGCCCGCACGATTTCGCGGATTAGCTCCGCGCGAGTGCCGAAGTGGTAAACGAGCGTGAAGGTGCTCACGTCGAGGGCTTTCGCTAGTGAGCGGAAAGTGAGGCTAGACAGCGGCCTATCAACAAGGAATTCGAGTGCTTGCTGGATAAGCGCTGGCTTGCGGGTCGGGTCGGGTTTGCGAGCCATAAGCATTAACATAACGGTTGTTTGCTTATCAGGTAGGCAACGGTTATGATTTCTCCTTGTGCCAACAGTCTGCTAGCGGCACCACAACAGCTTGAATCCCCCTCACCCGGGGCTTCTCAAACGCTGGATCGGTCGGCCGGGTAATCCCACCGATCCGTCAGCGCGCGATGCCATAAATAGATGATCGACGTGCGATCACATGTCTCATCTACGGGTATTGCGCCGGTGCCCTCTCTATTCGGGTTAGGGAGGGCACCACCCTTTAGATTTCGCTCGCCGGCTTCTGCACGGACTCAGCCTCGTGCGCCTGAATCTCGTCTCCCAGTTGACGTAACGCCGCACGTAGCGCTCTCTCCGAATCCAGTCCATTCGCTTTTGCGGAGGCCACGATCGCGAGCAATAGCGGACCGAGTTCGTCTTCTTCCGTGACGTTGATCGCACCCGGCGTTGTGGCATCCAGAAGTCCCACCTTGTGGGCGCGGCCAAGCAACTTGTCCGCGAGCGCGAGTGCTGGCATTGCTTGAGGGATGCCGTCGAGCACGCTCGTGCGGTGTGGTTTCTCGGTCTTTTTGACCTCGTCCCATACCGCTATGACAGCATCAGCTGTCTCTGCCGTGGTGTCCGCAAAAACGTGAGGATGCCGACCGATCATCTTCGCGGTCATGTTTGCTGCAACGTCCTCGAGAGTGAATCGCCCCGCCTCAGCTGCGATGTCGGAGTGAAATAGCACCTGATAGAGCACGTCACCAAGTTCCTCGACCATGTCGTGAGCGTCCCCAGCCTCGATCGCCTCAATCAGCTCGTAGGTCTCTTCGACGAGGTATTGCACGAGCGACTCGTGAGTTTGCTCGCGATCCCAAGCGCAACCGCCAGGTGCGCGCAGTTTCTCGAGGGTGCCAATCAGTTTGTCGAGTTCAGGGTGCACTGCTGCAGGCTCGGTCATTGCCCCATTCTTCCACTTCCAAAAGTAAGCGAAGATCACCTACCGGTTGTAGGCATGTCTTGCCCGCGTAGCGCTTATCGCAGCGTCACTATTGGTCTCGTGGCAAAAACAAGCAAGCAATCTCCCCCCAGCCACATCACGTATTCCTCGCCGCAAAGCGGGCTTCAAAATCACGGGCGAAATCATTCGCCTCTTTCGCCCGCTACTCAAAGTCAGCTTGCTGGGGTACCGCGTAGAAATAGCGAATGCACTCTTTCCAGACGGCCCGCCGGAGGGCGAAGTAGCTGGCCGCCATCCTGCACGGATACTTTTCGTGGGAGACATTGCAGCATCCAGTTACAACGTGCTCAATCACGGCCTTGGAGTCGCGTCCCAAACCTCCCGTTACGTCGCCCGCGAGCACAACATTGGGTGCTCCTGGACAACGATTTCAGAAACGGAAATGACCATGAGTCGCGCCGCCAACGCTGTGCATACGATGGAGTTGAAAGCGGACGCCGTCATCGTAATCGTTGGCGTACCCGATGTTCTGCTTGGTACTACTCAATATGAGTGGACTAAGAGCCTAGAACGCATTGTCACGGCTGTACGGCAGAGCGCCACCCCAGAGTGCCCCGTGATTGTGGCCGCGATCCCTCCCATGCACCGCTTTCGCGCGATGCCCAAGTTCGTGCAGCGCATTCTCGCGTTGCAGATTCAACGACTCAATAGGGCATCAGCGGCTGTTGCTTCGGCACACCCGGGGGTGACCTATTCTTCGTTCCCGAGTCTCGCAACTGCTGGCATGTTCATTGAGGATGCGTTTAACTGGCGAGCAGTTCACTCGCACTGGGGAAAACAACTCGGCGCGGCAACGGCGCGTGCTCTGAGGACTGGAACTTCCGCCAGTTAGCTCTCGTGCGAGAATCGTCGAGTGTCAATTCAGCACAAACTCCCCCGCAGTAGCGGCTCTGCACTCACGATTTTAATGGTCTTGGCATTGGCCATTGCCGGGTGCTCCGTGAACTCGTCGCCGCGTTCCGAAGCTTCCAACGCTAGCGCTATCCCTCCTGGCGCCTTCTCGGCGACCGTCAATTATGTGCATGACGGTGACACGCTTTACCTCGACACCGGCCGCGAAGAACTCAAAGTTCGACTGATCGGAATCGACACCCCGGAACTTGCCGGCCAGCAGCGCCCGGATGCCGAAGAGTGTTACGGAGCAGAAGCTCGCGCGCTTTTGAGAGATTTCCTCCCCGAGGGCACCCAGGTGTGGGCGCTCGAAGACAGGGAACCAGAGGACAGGTTCGGGCGTTCACTGCTCTACGTGTACCTCGACGACGGAACTTTCGTGAACCTCGCAATGATCGAGCTAGGAGCCGCCGAAGCAATCAAGGTTGGTCTCAACGACCAGTATTGGCCTGAGCTGCGCGACGCTGAAGATGCGGCGCATTCCGCGCAACTGGGTATGTGGGGTGCCTGCTAGCATCCCAGTTCGGCGCTAGATTGGACTGACCACAGCCCAACAGGAAGAGTAATTGTGATTCGCATCGACGCAATCAACCTGCACGTAACAGCCATCCACACGAGGCTCCCCTTCCGGTATGGGATCGCAGAAATGACGGCAGCCCCACACGTCGTTGTGGAGATTATCGTTAGCGAAGGCTCGACAACTGCGCGCGGTTTCGCTTCTGAACATCTGCCGCCGAAATGGTTTACTAAAGACCCAGATTCGCTCTTCGTAGATGACGTCGAAGACCTCGTGGTCGCGATCGAAAGTGCCGCTGAGCTCGCGAGCGACAGCGAGGCGGCCTCGCTGTTTGAGCTTTGGTGGTCGCTCCAGGAACGACATGCTCAGTGGGCGACTAGCCACGATGTTCCCGGACTTGTCGCCGGACTCGGCACCAGCCTCATTGAGCGAGCACTCATCGATGCCACCTGCCGCCTTATCGCCACGCCGTTCGTGCGCGCGATCCACACCGACACTTTTGGGATAGAGCTCGGCCGGATTCATCCTGAATTAGAGGGACATTCGCTCGCTGACTTCGCCCCGGAACGTTGCGCATCCACGATTGCGATTCGACACACTGTTGGACTTTCCGACCCCCTAACAGACGACGAAGTGAGAGATGATCCTCACGATGGACTTCCTGTTAGCTTGGCTGCAGTTCTCGCTCGCTACGGGGCCAAGTACCTCAAGATAAAAACGGCCGGAAACGCTAGTAACGACATCCCGCGCCTCAAGCACATCGACCTAGTCTGCCGAGAGGCGGGCATCTCCCCAGAGTGGACAATTGACGGCAACGAGTCGATGACCACTGCTGCTGACCTTCGTGAGTGGCTCGAAGCCCTCACCGCCGACTCCGAAGTTGATGAACTGCTGCGCGAGAAGCTGATCGCGATCGAACAACCCATCCACCGCTCTCACGCGCTCGATGAGTCGAGTCGCGCCGACCTGCAACACGTCAGTAAACGCTTTCTTGTGATCATTGATGAGTCGGATGACGCACTCGACACCGTACGTAGGGCGATGGACCTCGGGTACGCCGGCGGCACCTACAAGGGCTGCAAAGGCGTTATTCGTGGACTTGCGAATGCGGCGCTCATAAAGTCCCGCGCTGCGCCAAATTCTGCAGCAGCAGTGGCAACAATACTTACAGCGGAGGACTTGTCGACCGTTGCCCCTCTCACCATCAATCAGGATCTCGTCGTTGCGGCTGCGATGGGACTGACGCATATCGAACGCAACGGACACCACTATTGGGGCGCCCCAGCACCGTTGTCCCCGATCGTTGATGAGCTGCTGGAAAGTGCTCACCCAGACTCGTTCGCTCGCGTCGACGACGGACCAGCGCGCTTAGTCATCACCGACGGTGAAGTGTTGCTTGACAGCATCCTGGACGCCCCTTTTGGTACGGCCTTCGAACTCGACGTAAGCACACTTGAGCCCCTCACCATCGAATCAGCGCGGAGAATTGCACGTGGCTGACCCCGGAGCAAAGCGCGGGAGATTCACAGTCCTCCCTCTCCCCAATGGCGCTGTATACAGTCTTGTGATGCAGCAGCTTCTCACTTATATCGAGGGCTTAGAACCGGGCGATCGCTTGCCCGCTGAGCGGACGCTGTCGGAAAGGTTCTCGGTGAGCCGAGTCTCGCTTCGAGAAGCCTTGCGTTCACTCGAGAGCATGGGGCGCATCGAGATTCGCCGCAACTCTGGCAGCTTCGTGCGGGAACCTCACTCGAACCCGATGACGGACTACCTTCGCCGTGTTGTACCAGGAGGAGAGACCTCGCTCAATCAGCTTGTTGCCGTTCGGGCTGCCCTTGAGGACCGAGTGGTCTTGCTCGCAGGGGACGAAGCCCGCGACTACAGCGCGGTACACGCACACCTCACGCAAGTGGAGAGTGAGATTGCGGACGCTGCCCCCTCGGGGAGCCTCGACGTTCGATTCGAAGCCTTGCTCGCGCGCCTCACTGGTAACCGGCTTCTCATCGAGTTTCAGCGCACCACTCACGAACTGTGGATCGAGACGTGGGGCGGTTGCGGCCGGGCACCCGGTGATCGACACACACTGTTGACAGAGCACTGGGCAATCGTGGAGGCGCTTCAGAGTGGCGACACAGCGCTCGCCCGCGAACGGATGGCGGCCCACGTCGACCGCGCGGCGGTCTAGTCGGTAGTCCCGCACTTCCGCTCCATCGCTGGCAGTCCATCTCACGTGGTCTACCGATTTCTGCATTCGTTTCTGGAAACGATTGCGAAACCGAGGACTTGTGTGGTTTGATCGTGATCGACACACGGAGGTGACGATGGAGTCCTTAGCTGGAATCGATTCTAAGAATGCTGCCTATGATCTGCTGCACGCAGGTACCGTCATTCCGGCGCACTTGCTCGCACTCACTGCAACTCGAACTCTCGACGAACAGCGACAGCGCGCTCTCAGCCGCTACTACCTTGACGCGGGAGTCGGCGGGCTCGCCGTCGGCGTTCACACCACCCAGTTCGCAATCCGCGAGCGCGGAATGTTCGAGCGCGTACTCGCAATCGCGGCAGAAGAATCGCGAACGTGGACCTCCCGGCCCATTGCGCTTGTTGCCGGCCTCATCGGAGACACCGCACAGGCTCGCTCAGAAGCACAGACCGCCACGCAGCTCGGATACCATGCTGGCCTACTCAATCTGGCCGCACTCAAGTCCTGGGGTGAAGATCGACTGCTGAAGCACTGTCGCGCCATCGCCGATGAAATCCCGCTAATCGGATTTGCTTTGCTTCCAGAAGTCGGCGGCTTCCACCTCTCGTTCGACTTCTGGCGCCAGTTCGCCGAAATCGACAACGTCATCGCGATCAAAATGGCGCCATTCAATCGCTACCGCACCCTCGATATCGTGCGCGCAGTGGTTGCTGCTAAAGCTGAAGACCGCGTCACCCTCTATACGGGCAACGACGATCACATCATTCTCGACCTGCTCCAGCCATTCGCTATCCCTCGCGATGGCACAACGGTCACCGTGCGTATCCGTGGTGGGCTACTCGGACACTGGAGCGTCTGGACTCATTCGGCAGTCCAACAGTTCGCTGAAGTCACGAAAGAACGCACAAGCACACCGCACCATCTCCTCGCACTCGACTCCGTTGTAACTGATTGCAACAGCGCCATCTATGACGCCGCCAACAACTTTGCCGGTTGCATCCCCGGCTGCCACGAGATCTTGCGCAAACAGGGACTGTTTGAAGGCGTCTGGTGCCTTGACGAAAACGAAACGCTCTCCCCCGGCCAGCTGGAGGAAATCAACCGCGTCTATGCAGAACATCCCCAAATGAACGACGACGCCTTCGTGCGCGACAACCTCCCGCGCTGGCTCGGAGCGCTCCCCACTTCGCCCCAGACCACCACCCAATGAGGAACATCACTATGCCTGAACGCACCGTCGCGTCCACCCTTGATGCTGCAGAACTTCCCAGTCACTTTAACGATGCGGCGCACCTCGAAGAATTCATGTCGTTGCCCACCCAGGCCACAATCGACGAGCTCGCCACGCTCGACGGCGACATCGTGATCTTGGGGGTTGCCGGAAAAATGGGCGTCACGCTGGCGCGCATGATCAAGCGAGCCGCGCCAACTAAACGCGTGATCGGGGTTGCCCGGTTCAGTGAGGAGGGTTCCCAAGCGCACCTCACTAGCTTCGGCATCGACACCATCGTTTGCGACCTGCTGGATCCGGATGCCATCGCCGCACTTCCCCTAGTGCCCAACGTTATCTATATGGCTGGCCTCAAATTTGATTTCCGGGGTCGTGAAGGATTCCTGTGGGCGATGAACACCTACGTTCCCTCGCTAGTGGCGCAGCATTACCGCGACTCGCGAATCGTGGCACTCTCGACCATCCACGTGTACCCGTGGAGCGATTCGCGCCGAGGCGGTGTCACCGAAGAGAGCCTGCCCTTGGCCCGCCCCGGCGAATACGCCAACTCCGTAGTTGGCCGCGAACGGATGTTCCAATACTTCTCCGAAATCAATGAGACACCGGGACGGTTGGTGCGCTTTGTCTACGCCATCGACATGCGGTACGGAGTCTTTCAAGAAATAGCAGATTGGGTTTTCAACGAAGTGCCGATCCCCCTCGACACCGGCAACGTGAATGTGATGTGGCAGGGAGATGCGATCAACCACTTCGCGCGCCTCCTCACCCGCTGCGAGACACCGTCAACACCGATCAATATCGGAGGCCCCGAAACGGTAAGCGTTCGTTACCTCGCTGAGGCCTTCGGTCGCGAATTTGGCATCAAGCCAATCTTTGTTGGCACCGAGAGCGAATCCAGCCTCACGGTGAACTGCGACCGAGCCGCTCAAGAACTCGGCAACCCCATCATTCCCGTCAACGTCATGGTGCGGTGGGTTGCCCACTGGGTTCGTAACGGTGGCGAAACGTATGGCAAGCCGAGCAAGTTCCAAGTGCGCACCGGCGTCTTCTAAACCTCCACCGTCAACACGATTGGCTACACCATGCTTTCCGGCATTCGAGTTCTCAGTTTCACCCACTTCTTGCAAGGTCCCTCAGCGAGCCAAATCTTGGCAGACCTCGGCGCCGACGTGATCAAGGTTGAACCCCCATCCGGTGCTTTCGAGCGCTCCTGGACAGGCCCAGGTCGAATGATCAACGGTGTCAGCCCGTTCTTCACACTGGCGAATCGCAATGTGCGAAGCCTTGCCGTCGATCTGAAGAATCCGGATGCGCTCGAGCCGCTGCTCGAACTAGTTCGATCCAGCGACGTGCTCATTGAAAGCTTTCGCCCCGGCGCCCTCGATCGCCTCGGTCTCGGCTACGACGCACTGAAAGAGATCAACCCGCGACTCATCTACTGTTCACTATCGGGCTACGGATCTGACGGACCCTATATAGATCGCCCCGGCCAAGACGTGCTGGTTCAAGCCATGTCGGGGCTTGCTGCCGCAACTGGGCGCGCAGACCACGACCCAACACCCGTCGGCGCGTGCATTGTCGATCAGCACGCCGCTGTGCTCGGCGCCATGGGAATCCTCGCAGCCTTGCACGGGCGCGAGCGGTCGGGCGAAGGCACGCGGGTAGAAAGCAACCTCCTCAACGCAGCGCTTGACCTGCAAATTGAGCCGCTCAACTACGCACTCAATGGATGGGATGACACGCGATCGGCAGCGGGAGTCTCTTCGTCGTACTACAAAGCTCCCTATGGGGTGTTTGCGGCATCCGATGGACATCTGTGTATTTCATTGACAAGTTTGGCGACTCTTACGGCGCTCTTCGACGACGAGTGGTTTGCCGCCATCGGCGAAGACAACTCATTCGACCATCGCGATGAGATCAACTCGCGCATCGCCGGCTACATCCTGACCCGCACTACCGATGAGTGGTTCGAGATCTTTGACGAACACCGCATCTGGTCAGCACCCGTGCAGAACTACCAGCAGGTGATCGCCGATCCCCAGGTGAATCACAACAACAGCTTCGACTCCTTTGAGCACGAGACTGCTGGTGAGATTCGCGTGCTTCGCCATCCAGTGAGCTATGGCGGCAACCGACCGGGGATTCGCACGGCCCCACCCGAGCTCGGGGGGCACACGGCAGAGGTTCTGACCGAAGCTGGCTACTCCGCTGAGGCGATCCGAAAGCTCACTGAGAGCAAGGCATTTCTGTGAGTGGCACAGCGGCACCGGCATCGGGCCCCGAGCCTGCGGGCGACGACGAACTCATCACGCTTGAACGCCGCGACCGAGTCCTGATCATTCGGCTCAACCGGCCGGCAAAAAGAAATAGCCTGAATCGCTCAATGATTGAGGCGCTCATCGACATCTTCGCCGCCCTGGCCAGCGGCGCAGAGGGAACCGACAGTGTCAGCGCCGTCGTACTCGCCGGAAGCCCTGGAGCGTTCTGCGCCGGAGCCGATATCGGCGGATACCACCAAGCATCAGCAGAAGCCCTCGACGAGTTCACGAACCGAGCACTCACCCTCGTCAACCTCGTTCGCTCGACCCCGGTGCCGGTTATCGCGAGCATCGACGGAATGGCGCTCGGTGGCGGACTAGAACTGGCCCTCGCCGCCGACTTCATCCTGGCGAGCGACCGCGCATCGTTGGGTCTGCCAGAAACGCGCATCGGGCTCATACCCGGGTGGGGCGGCACAGCCAGCCTTACCGAAGCCATTGGCGTTCGCCGAGCGAAGGAACTTATCTTCAGCGGTGCCCCCATCGGCGCCGAAGTCGCACACGCGTGGGGTCTCATCAATCACCTCACCGCTGCTGGCGAAGTGGATGCTGCAGCGCTCGAATTGGCGCAGCAGATAACTGAACGCGCTCCCCTCGGCGTTCGCGCAGCCAAGCGATCGATCCATGCAGCAACTTCCTCGACCATCGGCACCCCGACCGAAACGCAGGAGCTGCTGACGCTCTTTGCGACAGCAGATGGTGTTGAGGGAGTTGCAGCATTTGTCGAAAAACGGGCACCACAATTTTCGGGCCGCTAGGACACCCACGACAGAGAGGTCACCCCATGGCAAGCATTCCCGTCGAGACCGAGTTTTCCCACTGGCGAATCTCGAACGCGCACAGCCCTGATCATGACTTTCCCGTGTTAGCCGAAGTCGACGTTGTCGTCGTCGGTGCCGGTCCCGCCGGGGTAGCAGCCGCAACGGTCGCAGCAGAATCCGGACTCTCCGTGCTCATCGTCGAAGGCTACGGTTTCGCCGGCGGGTCTGCGGTAGCCGGACTATCCGCAACGATCTGCGGGCTTTACCTGGCGTCAGAGACGGAGCGTGAGCCTGAGCAGGTAGTCCACGGATTCACCGAACGCTTTCGCGCGGCACTGGCCGCGCGCGGAGGCGTCACACCCCCTCAACGCTACGGACTCACGTATACCGTTGCCCACGATCCGCTGGTCTGGCGTGAGGTCGCAGACGCGCTGCTTTTTAACGCTGGAGTGCGCGTGATGTTCCACACCCAACTCACCGGCGTCATTATGGATGCCGACAAGTACACCGGAATCATCGTGCATTCCAAAGCGGGAATGAGTGCCATTCACGCCCGCCGGGTCATCGATGCATCGGGTGATGCTGCGGCGGTTGCCCGCGGCGGAGGGAAGTACTTCTTTGGCGACGAGGGTCGCATCCAGAACCCGACAATGTTCTTTCGACTCGGCGGGATAGACACCGACGCTTTTTGGGCGCAGTGGGGTGCAGACACTATCTCCCCGCCTGCCATTACCGAGGCGATTGTGAGTCGCCGCGAGAAGGGAGCTGACCTTCCGCGAGAGAAAATCTGGGTGTTCCGGTCAACACGTCCCGGAGAGTTGCTGGTGAATGCCACCCGGCTTAGTGACAGCGATGGGCGGATGCTCAACGTGATTGATCCCGAAGATTTCACGATCGCTGAGATGCTGGGGCGCAAGCAAGTGCGTGCCTACGCAGAGTTCTTTGCTTCTGGGGTCGACGGATGCCGTAACGCGTATGTAGTTGACACGGGCGTTGAGGCGGGCATCCGTCAGACCCGCAGCATCGTTGGAGTCGAGACGCTCAGCAACGATCACGTGCTGGAATGCCGCAAGAGCGAGCACGGAATTGTGCGATCACCGTGGCCCATCGAACTCCACAGCGGCAATCGACCGAAGCTGCACTGGTTGCTCGATGACTACTACGAGATTCCGTACAACACGCTTGTTCCCGCCGTTGGCGAAAACATTATTGTTGCTGGCCGATGTTTGAGCGCTGAACATGAAGCCCTTGCTTCTGCCCGGGTCACGGCGCAGTGCTTTGAGTTGGGCCACGCTGCCGCGGTTGCGACGATACTGTCACTCGAGTCAGATCGCGGCTACCGCGACATCGCTGGCTCCCAGGTGCGCGCGATCATGGCCGCCAACGGCAGCTCGCTCTAGAGCCGCTGCCGCTGCCCGCTACCGCTGCCTGCTACTTCAGGAGCTCGTGGCGCACCGCAGCTGCATCGATCGTGCCGTCATAGATCGCGAGGCGGTGACTCAACTCGAGCGAGCCTCCCGGCGGCACGGTGAAGGGGTTCTCGTAGGCCCCGGCCCAGCCGATCGCCGGAAAGTCCTCGAAGCGGTAAAGCCACGCTTGGTCCCCCGTTGGAGCCGTGTCGGTGAACGCGAGCCCCAGCGTTACGGTGTCTCCCGCTCCGGTGGTTCCGGACACAACGAGGGTGCGTGAGCGCGCGCCTGACGCCGTGATCTCCCCGGAGTCGCCCCGGAGGGAGCTCGGGGTAAACCCTTCAGCAAGCCTCAAGAAGAGGCCGCCATAGCCACCATCGGGGCGGCCGCGCTGTGCGGGAGTGGCGAGGGTTAGTTCAGCGTCGGTGACATTGCTGAGCCGAGAGTTGTGGTCGAGCATCCAGCCGACCGCTGATTCTGTTGTGGGCGACAAGCCGATGGTCCGTTGCTCACTCAGCAGTGGTTGCTCTTCGTGCCCCAGCCAGTTGAGCTGTTCGACCCAGCCGACCTGGTCGCCATCGTTATCGCGGTGTTGCCACCGTTCGTGGCTGATGCGCCCCTGGTCGGCAACAATCTTGTAGCCGTCTTCGGGCCCGAAGTAGGTGCCTCCGCCCCACAGGTTGTGGTCTCCCACGCGCGGAAAGGCAAACTGCAAGCCTTGATGCCAAGGATGATCCTCGGGAGCAAAGTCAGTGATTTGTGCCCCGCTGAGAGTGCGAAGCGGATGAAAATGTGGCTTGGGCGTATTGACGGCGTCAATGTTTGCCCCGAGACGGTATTCGGCGATAGTGGCGTTGTCTGCGACGACATCAAGTCCGTCGCTGTGATCAGAAATACGCATGCTATTTCTTGGCCTCCGCTCGTGCCGGCCCGCCAGCATCGATTGCTTCATAGAACGGATCCCCCGCCACAATCTCGCCTCGCTTGACGAGTGTTCCGGTGGCAGCCGATTTGTAGAGAGCAGTGAGGAACTCGATCGTTGCGCGGGCTTCCGCTACAAGCAATTCGGGGCGCTCCCCTGCGCGCCAGTGTCCCAGAATGTTGGCCAATTGTTCGCGGTGCGCCTGCTTTTCGCCCTCGGGTTCGGCCCAGTCGCTCACGACTTGTGACTGACCTTCGTCATCGATTTGGCGAACGGTCCACTCATCCATCAACGGCATATAGAGCGTCTCCAAATCGATGGTCGCCTTTTGTGCCGTGACTTGGATGCGGGTCTCTTGTTGGTGACTGAGCACTTGCGAGAGCAGCGTTGCCATGCCACCGCCAGCGAAGCGCACTACGGCAGTGCTGGCATCCTCGACCTCGATGGGCCTATCGAGGGTGTCGGCGAATCCGGCAACGCTTGACCAGTCACCCATCAACCACAGCAGCAGGTCAATCGCATGGTGCGCTTGAGTTGTGGTGGCGCCGGCGAACTCTGTCGCGAACTTACCGCGCCAGCTCGTCTCCCAATATTCGGGACCTCGATACCACGATGTGTTGGCGTACCCGGTGAGTACGGTGCCCCACTCTCCGCTGCGAAGCTTGTCGCGCACCTGACGTGCGCCACCTGAGTAACGGAACTGCGAGACCGTGATGCAGGCTTGACCTGTCTCGGCTTCAACCGCGGCGATTCGATCGACCGATGCCAGTGACCCAGTCATCGGTTTTTCGCAGAACACCCACGCTCCGGCGCGCATCACCTGGATGGCGAGGGGCTCGTGAGTGTGCGGCGGCGTCGCCAACACGACGATATCCGGATGCTGTTCTTCCATCATCACCGCGAGATCGCTGTAGAGCTTGTCTGTTCCGAATCGCTCGCCGGCTTCTGCGCGTCGTGCCTCATCAAGGTCGACGATGCCGACAAGTTCCGCTTGCTCGGCAAGGGCCGTAATCGCGGGGAGATGGGCTGCGGCACCAATGCCGCCTGCACCAACAACCGCTATGCGTGCTTTCTTCATAAAACTGGGCTATCCCTTCAAACCTGTTGTGGCAATACCGCTCGTCAGGTACTTCTGACCTGCGAGGAAGAATCCGAACAGTGGGCCGAGTGAGAGTACGGCCATCGCGAACATGGGTCCCCACGAGGATTCTCCAGTGGAGTCGAGGAACGAGTTCAGTCCCAACGGCACCGTGTAGAGACGGGGGTCGCTCAGATAGATCATCGGAGTGAAGAAGTCATTCCAGGTCCAGATAAACGTGAAGATCGCGGTTGTCGCTAGCGCAGGAATGGTCAGCGGAAGGATGATTCTCCAGTAGATCTGGAATGGTCCAGCACCATCCACTCGTGCCGCTTGGTCGAGTTCAACCGGCAGCCCGCGCATGAACTGCACCATCAGGAAGATGAAGAACGAGTCAACCGCTAAGAACTTCGGCGCGATGAGGGGCAGAAAGGTGTTCACCCAGTCGAGCTGAGCAAACAAAATATACTGCGGCACAATCACCACGTGATAGGGAAGCATGATCGTGGCTAGCATCGCCCCGAAGAGCACTCGACGCAGCCGGAAGTCCAACCGCGCGAACGCGTACGCGGCTAGTGAGCACGCAATGAGGTTTCCGATAACGGCGAGCGCCGCCACGATGGTGGAGTTCAAGAAATAGGTCGAGAACCCGATGCCAGCGCCTTCCCACCCGCGCTCGTAGTTGTCGGTGACTACCGGGTTGGGGATCAACGAAACTTCGCTGAAGATCTGGGCCGTGTCTTTGAAGGAGCTTCCTATCATCCACAGCACTGGGTACAGCATGAGCATGCCGAACCCGATGATGAGAAAGTGCGCGAGTGCCTTGCGCGTCTTGCTCTTCTTCGCGCCGACAATTCCGGTCATGTTAGTCGTCATAGTGCACCCAATACTTTGAAAGCCAGAAGTTGATTCCGGTGATCGCGGCGATGACGAGCAGCAGTGCCCATGCCATCGCGCTGGCGTAGCCCATTTCTAGGCCGGTGAACCCTCGTTGGTACAAATACAGGGTGTAGAACAGCGTGGAGTTTGCTGGGCCACCCGTTCCGCCCGAAACCACATAGGCCGGTGTGAACGCCTGCATGGCACCGATGAGTTGCAGGATCATGTTGAAGAGCACGATCGGGGTGAGCATCGGAAAGGTGATGTGGCGAAAGCGCCCCCAGGCGGTGACTCCATCGACGGCAGCCGCCTCGTAGAGGTAGACGGGAATCTGGCGAAGTGCGGCCAAGAAGATGACCATGGGCGATCCGAAAGTCCACACGTTCAAGACAATCAGCGTTCCCAGTGCGGTGTCCGGATGCCCGATCCAGGACTGTCCTTCGATTCCGACGAGCGCGAGCACCTGGTTAATGAGACCGGACTGACCAAACATCTGACGCCACAAGATTGCGATGGCAACACTGCCGCCGATCAGTGACGGAATGTAATAGATCGAGCGGTAGATCGGCAGTCCCTTGATGCCGCGGTTAAGCGCCATGGCAACAATGAGTGCGAACGCTAGTTGCAGGGGCACCGAGACAAAGACGTAGATTGCGGTGACTCGTACCGACTCAAGGTACTTGGGGTCAGCGGTAAACATGCGTTCGTAGTTTTCGAGACCAACCCACTCGGGCGGGCTCAGCAGGCTGTAGTCGGTAAACGACAGGTACAGCGAAACGAGCATGGGCCCGAAGGTGATGACGACGAAGCCGATCAACCAGGGGGCGAGAAAAAGGTACGGGGCTGCGCGGTCGAGCATCATTCTGCGACGCAACGAGCGCGTACCCCGAGACCGGGGAGCTTGTGCAGCTCCCCGGCCCGGACGCGACTCGGACCGTCCGCGCGTGTCGGCCGGAGCTGACACGTCGTTAGAGGTCTGAGGCAGTGTCATGGTGTGTTAACTCAGTTCCTGTTCGGCACGTTCGATGAAGCTTGCAACAGCATCCTTGATGCTCATGCGGTCGAACTGAACTTCTTGGGCGAGCTCTGCAAAGAGCGCATTCACGTTACCGGCGCCGGGCTTCGGCGGTACGGGCGGTGCTGCACCATCTTCACGAACACCATCGATGACAGTGAGTCCCTTGGCGGTGATGTCGTCAACGTTGGCTGTTGCCGCGTCGCCCACTGCAGGGTTGGCGGGAACTCCGCGGTCAATGCCCAGGATGGCGTAAGCCTCAGGATCATTGAGAAGGAAGTCGACGAGCATTGCAGCTTCCTTGGGGTGCTCGGTTTTGGAACCGATCGCAATGTTCATTGCGGTGCGCAGGTAGGAGCCGGCCTCAGGGGATTCTCCGGGCATCCGGTCGACAGCGATTTCAGCCTCGATGCTCGACTGGACCGCTGCCATCTGGTTCGCGAAAATAAAGCCGGATGCTGCCTTGCTGGCGATGATCGCGTCAAACGGAGTGGGGTACTCCGAGGTCAGCGAACCGGGAGTCGCAGCGCCTGATGCGCGAAGGTCTGCCCAGTAATTCCAGAAGTCCTCGAGGGTTCCAGCCGAGAAGCCGAGGCCGTCATCTGTCAGGTAGGACTCGCCGTTTTGGTTGGCCCACACTTCGAAGACCTGGTAGCCGGTCGACAAGTCGGTCACACCGAAGGTACCGGAATCGGTTCCGTCGCTAACCTTCTTCGCTGCCGTAGCGAGGTCGTCCCAGCTCCACCCCTCTGTGGGGATCGAGACGCCCGCTTGGTCGAATAGCTCAGTGTTGAAGATGAACGCCTGGGTGGTTAGTCCAAACTGAAGCGCTGAGAGTGAGCCATCGATCGTGCTTGTGTCGAGCAGGCCTTGGTCCCACCCGTCAAGGCTGAGGCCCTGGCTGGTTGCTTCGTTGAGGTCGTAGAGCTGGCCTCGCGAAGCGAACTCACGAAGCACTTCTTCGTAAAGCTGGAAGACGTCGGGCGAGTTGTTGCCGGCGGCTTGAGTGAGCAGCTTGTCGATGTAGCCGTCGAATCCGCCAAAGTCGCGTACGACTGTGATTCCGGGGTTTTTCTCCTCGAATAGGTCTAGCGCCTCGTTGGTGAGCTCGTGACGCGAGTCCGTGCCCCACCACGAGAATCGAAGTTCAACTTCGCCCTGTTCGGATTCGGATGCTGGCGCGCAGCCCACCATCGCAATGCTGACTGCAACAGCTGCAGCCGCGGCGAGTACTGCTCGCCCGATTCGGTTCTGTACCACTGTGATTTCCCATCTCTTCGTTGAGAATTGCTGAGCCGATTGATTGATCTGTGGACTGACCAATTCTGTTACCGGCGACGAGCCGTCGGTGACCCGGCCCTGCACGAAGCGGCCAGGTCGGCCGCGTTGCACTGTGGCGATCCTAACCACCTAGAACCGATTCCGTCAACGATTCTGGAAAGGATTCCGGAAACTCCTATTATTGGTCTCATTACAGTAATGAAGGTCGTCCCTTGGCAGGAAACAGCAGACAAACCGGTCTGCCTGCAGCTACCGGGTCCGTGGCGCCGGGCCGATACAGCCGCCGGCCCGATACTCCGTTGGCAGCACGACTTCCCGCGGCTCTCCGCCACGCAAGCTCTCCAACATGAGCGTTGCTGCCATCGCCCCCAGCTCTTGACGATCGCGCCAGATCGTGTCGAGCGCTGGCGTCATGAACTCTGCAAGGGGCACAGGGTCACACGTGACCAAGCTGAGATCATGAGGAGCGCTGAGGCCAGCCTCTCGCAGCGCCGTGTAAACGCCAACAAGGATCTGGTTGCTTCCAGCAACAATCGCGGTCGGACGCTCCGCCCGCGCCACGAGGGCTCGCGTTGCTTCCTCACCGTGTTGCGACGAGAACGCGCCCGAAAGCACTTCGATGGTTACTCCAGGATGCGATGCCGCTGCCGCCTTCGCGGCTGCTGCCCTCTCCATCGCGGGCAAGACGTTGGGGAGACCATTGATCAACGCGATCCGAGTGTGACCAAGATCAATTAGCTTCTCGACTACAGCGCTCATTCCCGCGCGGTGGTCGCTCAGAACTCGAGAGGCACCGGCTGTTCCGAGATGCCGGTCGATCAGAACTGTCGGCAGCCCAGAATTAGCTATTGCGTCGACAATCGGTCCACCGTCTTCCTCGCCAACCGATACCAGCAGCCCGTCTACACGGCGCTTGATCAACATCCGCAACTGCTTCACCGCGATCTCAGGATCGTTGAGGGAGTTTGCGACAAAAGTCGAATACCCCTGAGCCCGTAATACCGTTTCGGCACCGTGCGAGATTTCCGCAAAAAGCTGGTTTGAGATGTCGGCTACGACTACCCCAATGGTGCGGGTTGCTCCGGTTCGCAAGCTCTGCGCGAGCACATCCGGCTCGTAGCCCAATTCTTCGACAGCGGCGAGCACCTTCTCGCGCATCCGATCGCTCACGTCAGGGTGGTCGGACAAAACGCGTGATACTGACGACATGGCGACGCCGGCGCGATCGGCAACATCTTTCATTCCCGCAAGTTTGGTCGCGTTTCCTGGCTCGCTTGTCACAGTACCTGCTCTCTTGCGCGCTCTACACGACCGCAGCATCCAATGGCTAGTGAGGCAGCATCAGCATTCACCGTTCCCACCATCGGGCAGACTATTGCGGATTTCAGCTCTGGTCAACGATTCTGGAATGGGTTCCAGAAATTCACAGCCAGCGCGTGGCACGATTGGGGAATGCTGGACCCCACCAATCCCCTCATGCTTGCGCTTTTGTGGCTCACCCTCGCCGGGGTACTGATCGCACTCGCCCTGCGCACGTTCCGGCGGGACCAGCGCGAATATCGCCGATTTAAGCGGTTCCGCACCACGAAACGTCGCCAGCTCATGCTTCGACGGTGGCTCGTGATCTCGTTCGTGCTGTTTGGTGGGATGGCTGTGGTGGTTCTTCTGGCCAGCGGCCGTTCTGCCGCTCCCCTCCTTGCCGAGGTGCAGTCATGGCCCTGGGTTTCGTGGTTGCTCGCCGCGCTCGGCGCGCAACCCGCCATCACGAGTGGCGTGATCATCGGCCTGATAGTCGGCATCGTGGCGCTCACCATTATCGGAGTCATCGCCGTACGCAAAGAGGGCGACGACATAATGAGCGTCGGCGACATTCAGTCGATTCTTCCACGCAACCGGCAAGAGTTGGGGCTCGGAGCGTTGCTCTCCATTAACGCAGGCGTCGTCGAAGAACTACTCTTTCGACTCGCGCTACCCGCCCTGTTGTTTGCTACGACAGGCAATGCGATTGTCGCGATCGTCGGTAGCCTGCTTCTGTTTGGAATCATGCACTCCTACCAGGGGGTTACCGGCATCGTCGTCACTACGATCATTGGTGCAATCTTCATGGCGCTCTACATTCTGAGCGGCAGCATTGTCGTCGCGATCATTGCGCACATGGTTTTGGATTTGCGGTCGCTAGTAGTAATCCCGATGGCGGTAAGCCGGGTGCACCTCATCGACGGCCGCCTGAACCCCCTGGCGTTCACTCCGAAGCACGCCCCAGACGTGGCACCAGTAGCGCCAGCTGCACCAGTAGCGCCGAGCGAAACGGCTACCGAAACCAGCCAGAACTAGCCCTGCTCGGTTGCTTTCTCTGCCTCTGCGAGCTCGGCGAGTTCGGTTGTGGTGTCTTTCGCGCCAAAGATCGAGATCAGCAGATTGTTGGTCCACTCGATGAGCTGACCGTCGCCCGCGCCCGTCGGTAGCGGGATGATCGCTGCTGCTGCTGCAGAGTGATATTTCGAACCGGGATACATGCGCTGCAACCGCACTTGCTTCGAATCAAGCAAATCTGCTGGGGCGACGCGAAGCTTGTCGCCCATGACGACAACCTCGCTGAGGCTCGCTTTCTGTGCCATACGGCGCAGCCGTGAGACGGCAATGAGGTGCTGCACTTGCTCGGGCGGCTCACCATAGCGGTCGCTCAACTCTTCCAGCACACGGTCGATACTGTCGGCGGATGCCGCGGGCGCGCTGGCCGTCGAAAGCTTCTGGTACGCCTCAAGGCGAAGTCGCTCGCTTTCAACATAGTCTTCGGGAATGTTGGCATCGACCGGCAGCTCAAGGCGGAGCTCCGTCTGGCCCTCGGCGACGTCACCGCGGAAAGTCGAGACGGCTTCGCCGATCATCCGCAGATACAGGTCGAAGCCAACTCCAGCTATGTGGCCAGATTGTTCGCCACCGAGCAGGTTTCCTGCGCCACGAATTTCGAGGTCCTTGAGGGCGATCTGCATTCCGGCACCGAGCTCGTTGTTTGCGGCGATAGTGTCGAGGCGTTCGTGGGCGGTCTCACTCAGCGGCTTTTCTTCGTCGTAAAGGAAGTACGCGTAGGCACGTTCACGGCCGCGGCCGACGCGTCCACGCAACTGGTGAAGTTGGCTGAGCCCGTACTTGTCTGCGCGGTCGATAATCAGGGTATTGGCGTTAGCAATGTCGAGCCCGGTTTCGATAATGGTGGTCGAGACAAGCACATCGAACTTGCGCTCCCAGAAGTCGACCATGACTTGCTCGAGCACAGCCTCGGGCAGCTGCCCGTGGGCAACCGCGATGCGAGCATCCGGAACTAATTCGGCCAGTTTCGCTGCGACCCGGTTGATCGAACTAACCCGGTTGTGCACATAAAAGATTTGGCCTTCGCGAAGCAACTCACGGCGAATAGCCGCCGAAACTTGGCGCTCAGAATATGGTCCGACAAAGCTCAAAATGGGGTGCCGGTCTTCAGGCGGTGTTGCCAAGGTCGACATCTCACGGATGCCCGTGACCGCCATCTCGAGGGTTCGAGGAATAGGGGTCGCCGTCATCGCCAAAATATCGACATTGGTTTTGAGCTTCTTGAGGGCGTCTTTGTGCTCAACGCCAAAGCGTTGCTCTTCGTCGATGATGACGAGTCCGAGATCTTTGAAGGCGATGTTTTTCGACAGCAGTCTGTGGGTGCCGATCACGACATCCACGGTTCCGTCCGTAAGACCGGCGAGAGTCTCGCGGGCTTCTCTGTCGGTTTGGAAGCGACTGAGTGCCCGCAAATGCACCGGGAATCCGGCGAACCGGTCAGCGAAAGTCTCCATGTGCTGGCGCACGAGCAGCGTCGTCGGCACAATCATCGCGACCTGTTTGCCGTCTTGCACGGCCTTGAAGGCTGCACGAACAGCAACCTCAGTTTTTCCGTAGCCCACGTCACCACTCAGCAAGCGATCCATGGGGACTGGGCTCTGCATGTCGGCCTTGACCTCATCGATGGTGGTCAACTGATCAGGCGTCTCCGCAAAAGCGAATGCTTCTTCGAGCTCGCGCTGCCAGGGAGTGTCTGGGGAAAAAGCGTGGCCGCGGCTCGCCATGCGCGCGCTATAGAGCTTGACGAGCTCAACAGCGATATCGCGAACAGCCTTGCGCGCTTTGGTCTTTGCCGCCGACCAGTCGCTACCGCCCATCTTGTTAAGTGTTGGCGCCTCGCCACCGACATAGCGCGACAGCAAGTCGAGTTGGTCTGTGGGCACATAGAGCTTGTCGCCGGGGTAGCCGCGCTTGTTTGGCGCATATTCGAGTACCAAAAATTCGCGCTGAGTCTTGACGGCGTTGCGGCCACCTGTGCTTACTTGGCGAGTAACCAGCTCAAGGAATTTTCCGATGCCGTGAGTGTGATGCACAACAAAGTCACCACTCGTCAGTTGCAGCGGGTCGACAACGTTCTTGCGTCGAGTTGCCAATTTGCGTGCCGGGCGCGAGGCATAGCCGACCGAGCGACCAAAGAACTCGCCCTCGCTGAGCACGGCAAGTTTGATGTCGTCCATAGCAAAACCGTGATCGACGGATGCCCGCAGCAGGTACGCAACACCGGGTTCCGTTTCGGTCGGGAACGACTCAACGGCACGTCCCGAGAGTTCCCGCTCGGCGAGGAGGTCGGCAGTGCGCTCGACCAGCCCGGAGCCCTCGGCGATGATTCCGACAGTCCAGCCATCCGTGAGCAGTTGAGCCACGTGATCGAGAGCGCCATCAACCGTTCCCGCAAACGAGGGCATGGGTGCGGCAGCGAGGCGAACATATTCGGAGGCTTCTTCTGCAGTGTCGAGCAGGGTGGCGGCATCCGCTTCGCCAGAGTCAAAAGTGCTGAGGGTCCACCAGGGGCGAGACCCTGCAGACTCTCGCAGAGAATTGAGGGTGACGAAGTCGCCGGCATCCAAATCGATGGGGGCTTCTGCTCCGGCCGTTGCCGCGTTCCAGGCGGCTCTCAAAAATTCGCGGTTAGTTTCCGCGAGGTTGATCGCCCGCGACGAGACCTTCTCGGGCGAGAGCACCGCAATGGCGGCATCCGCGGGTAGGTAGTGAGTGAGTGGCACCAATCTGTCAACGAGAGCGGGCGCTAGGGATTCCATGCCATCAACGGGAATGCCCTCGGCGATCTTGGCAAGCATCGTCGACAGGCTGGGGAACTCGTGCTGCATCTCGCGGGCGCGCTGCCGCACAGACTCGCTCAAGAGCACTTCGCGGCTGGGTACGAGCTCGGCGAACACGACATCGCCGTCGATTGATCGCTGGTCGGCTACCGAGAATTCACGCAGCTGCTCCAGTTCATCGCCAAAGAATTCCAATCGAAGTGGATGCTCGTGGTTGGGAGCGAACACGTCAAGGATTCCGCCACGCACCGCGAACTCGCCGCGCCGCGTGACCATGTCGACGCGGGAATATGCCAGCGCAATCAATCGCTCTGACAGTGCCGATAGGTCGTAGTTGCGACCGCCAGCTGTCAACGCAATGGGTTCTATTGCAGTGAGGTTGTCTGCGATCGGCTGCAGGGCAGCGCGAACGGATGCCACGAGAACAAACTGTCCGACGGGGTTCTCTTGCCACCGCGCAAAATCGCGGAGGGCCTGCATCCGCTTTCCAACAGTTTCTGCGCTGGGGCTCAGCCGCTCATGCGGAAGTGTTTCCCACGCTGGAAATTCGACGATCTGAGCCTCGGGCAGGTAACTGCTCAGCGAGCGACGCAGTGATTCGGATTCACGGCCAGTGGCGGTGATGGCGAGCAGCGAGCGCGGTGCGTCAGACTTCGTCAGCAGCGCGCCTAATAGCGGTGCTCGTAACCCTTCGACGAGTGAGAAGTCTGCGCTCTGCTGGGAGAAGCGCAGTGCGTTCTCCACAGTTTGGGCGCGCGAAAGCGCTGAGATAAGTCCGTCGAGAGTCACCGGTGGAGTCTACTCGCGGCGACCGACAGCACGGTGCGAGTTCACCCACAGCGCAGCGGGAACACCACGAATCGCAGTCTCAGTTTGGTGGCGCGGCTGAAGAACCGCACGGAGCTAGCGAGGGCTGTGGAAGCGCTGTTGCGCAGCTTCGAGACCTTCGCTTGCCAGCAAGACAACTGCATCTGAAGCGTCGGTGAGCAAATTGGGCAGCACGCTGCGTTCCTCGCCCGAGAAATCGCGCAACACGAAGTCAGCGGCGGGCTGTCGCCCTGGTGGCCGCCCAATGCCGACACGAACCCGCATGAAGTCTGGCGACCCAACAGCGGCGGCAATATCGCGAATGCCGTTATGGCCTCCGTGCCCGCCACCGGTCTTGAGCTTCACGGTGTCGAAATCAATGTCGAGCTCATCGTGAACAACGATGAGCCGCTCGACGGGAATCTTGTAGAAGCGCATGAGAGCGCTTACTGGGCCACCCGAAAGATTCATAAACGAATTGGGTTTGGCCAGAATGAGCTTCGGCCCGTCGCCAAAGCTGCGGCCTTCAGCAACTGCTGCGTTGGCTTTGTGATTCTTGAAAGTCGCAGACGTTTCGTCTGCTAAATGGGCCAACACCATGTGGCCCACGTTGTGGCGATTACCGGCGTAGCCGGGCCCGGGATTACCGAGCCCGACTACTAACCATTGGTCATCCACGATTTCTCGCTTGCGAAAAAATCGGATTATTCTGCAGCCTCTGCATTCGCAGCAGCGTCGGCAGCAACTTCGGCAGCCTCTTCTTCAGCAGCTTCAGCTTCAACCGACGAGCGCGGTGTGCTGACGCCGACAACGAGAAGCTCGGGGTCGGAGAGAAGCTCTGAGCCCTCGACGAGCGTGACGTCCTTGGCGTAAATGTGATCGCCCTCTTCGCGGCCCTCAATGTCGACGGTGAAGTACTCAGGAATGTGAGTTGCTTCTGCCTCAACCGAAACGGTCGGTGCATCAAGGTTGGCGATGGTACCGGGAGCCGACTCACCAACGAGGTGGATCGGTACATCAACGATGACCTTCTCGCCCTTGCGGATAACCACGAGGTCGATGTGCTCGATGATCTGACGAACGGGGTCCTTCTGCACATCCTTGACGAGAGCAAGCTGGCTCTTGCCGTTGATGTCGAGGTCCAGAATCTGGTTCGACTTACGCAGGATCAGGCCGATCTCGTGGCCGGGAAGGGCAACGTGAATGGGGTCGGTGCCGTGACCGTAGATTACGGCCGGGATCTTGCCGAGAGCGCGAAGCTTGCGGGCAGCACCCTTGCCGAAGGAATCACGGGCATCCGTGACGACGTGGTTTACGGCTTTCTTAGCCATTGTTATCTCCTAGTGGACCAGAGGTCCGTGGTGGGCGCAGTGCCCAGATCATTGTCTGTAGTTCAACTCGAACGCCGGCAGATCAGATGTCTGCCACGTGAGGAAAAGCCCTGTGACTTGCCCGCCGCGTCGATAACGGAACCCAAAGGTTCCCTCGCCGAAGTTCAACGACTCAGTGTACACGCTCTCGCTGGCCCAGAACCGCTGAGGCAAACCGCTACTGTAGGAGCATGTCCGGAGGTCTTCACGCACGCGTGCTCAATGATCTAGGGCTCAGCATCGTCTCGGGCGAGATCTCCCCCGAATCCACCATCCTCGCCGAGCAACTCGAAGAGCGATACGGTGTCTCCCGCTCGGTCGTGCGTGAGGCTGTGCGCGTACTGCAGTCGCTGGGCATGGTTGCCTCGGTCAAGCGAGTCGGGATGCGCGTTCAGCCAATGTCACTGTGGAGTCTTTACGATCCGCTCGTGATTCGCTGGCGACTCGAGCAGACCGAAAATGGCAAACAATTGCGGTCGCTCACTGAGTTGCGCACGGCAATCGAACCTCAGGCTGCACAGCTTGCCGCAACGTACGCTTCAGAAGAGACGAGCGGTGAACTACTCGCGCTGGCAGCGCGAATGCGATCAGTCGGGCGTTCTGGCGACCTTGAACTTTTTCTCGAACTCGACATCCGTTTTCACTCGCTTGTGCTTGCCGCCAGCGGAAACGAAATGTTCGCGCGCCTCGACCGTGTGATCGCCGAAGTGCTCACGGGCCGCACCCATCGCGGGCTTATGCCATCACAACCACACGAAGAAGCCCTTCAGCTGCACGTGGATGTCGCTGACGCGATTCAAGGCAAACGCCCCGAGGATGCCTACACATCAATGGAGCGCATCATGAGCCGCACTATTGATGAGGTAGAACCGATCTGGGCTGGCGAACCGCGCATCTTCCTCGATTAGAGCGCGAACAACAATCACCCTAGAAACGCAGGAGCACTTTGCCGCTGTTCGCCGAGTCTGTAGCAACGGCGAAGGCTTCGTGAGCATCGGCGGCGGCAAACTCGTGGGTGACAATCGGCGCCACAAACAGAGAACCGTCGGCGAGCGCCGCAATCACTTCGTCGATCTCGTCGTTGAAACGGAACGAACCGACCAACTCCAGTTCGCGAGTGATCGCGAGTGAGATCAGAGCCGGCTGCTGACCCGAAGGCAATAGTCCAACCATGACAACGCGGCCACCACGGGTTGCTCCCCGTATTGCGGATGCCAGGCCGCGATAGCTGCCGGACGACTCGAAAACGATGTCGGCGTCAACCGCGGCAACAGCATCCTCATCGGTGGCTGGAATTGTGGTGGTGGCACCGACTGCGCTGGCGGTCGCAAGCGGACCCTCGAACATATCGACGGCCACAATCTCGCGTGCACCTGCGCGGGCGAGAACGGCGACGATGAGGGCACCGATCGGGCCGGCACCGATGACGAGAGCACGCTTTCCGCGCACATCACCGGCACGGGATACCGCATGCCAAGCGACGCTCGCAGGTTCGACGAGAGCGGCATCTCGTAGTTCAAGCGAGCTCGGGAGTGCTCGCAGCATCCGGCTGGGTAGGGTCACAAACTCCGCAAAAGCGCCTTCTGTGTGCGGGAATCGCGCTGCACTCCCAAGGTAGGTACACCCCGGAGACAGGTTCGGGCTGTCTTCTGGCCACCGCGGCTCAGTGCCACCGGGAGTTGCCGGATGAACTGCGACTGTCGCGCCGGCCGCAGGACCACTGCCATCGGCAGCCTGCTGAACAACCGTACCGACGACCTCGTGGCCCAGAATCATGGGCGCTTTGAGGATCGACTCCCCTGCGGCACCGTGCGACCAGTAGTGCAAATCGGAACCACACACGCCACCAAATGCGACCTGCACGACGGCCTCATCAGCGGCGGGTGTAGCAAGCGGAATTATCTCGACGCGCAAATCATCTTGCGCGTGAATCGTTACGGCGAGAGTTTCGGCGGGAATTGCATAAGTCATGATGTCCAGTCCTAGACGACGACGGTCATGCCGCCATCAATAAAGATGACCTGGCCGTTCACATAATCAGAACCGCTCGAGGCAAGCCAGACCGCTGGCCCACCAAGGTCGGCGGGAGTTCCCCAACGACCGGCAGGCGTGCGGCCCAGAATCCAGTTGTTAAAGGTGTCGTCGTCAACGAGTGCCTGAGTCATTTCGGTGTGGATGTAGCCGGGCGCGATCGCATTGATCTGCAACCCGCCGCCCGCCCACTCCGCGGTCATGGCACGCGTCAGGTTGCGGATGCCGCCCTTCGAGACCGTGTACGGCCCGATAGTCGGTCGCGCCAGATCGGCCTGCACCGAAGCAATGTTGATTATCTTGCCCGCACCACGTGCCAACATGTGGCGCGCAGCTTCACGGCCGACGAGGAACGCGCTGGTGAGGTTGGTGGAGATGACTCGGTTCCAGTCCTCCACCTTGAGATCGAGCATCGGTTCGCGATGCTGGATGCCCGCGTTGTTCACGAGCACCCCGATCGCACCGATGGATGCCTCAATCTCGGCAATCGCGGTGGCGACAGCCGTGGCATCCGCTACGTCAAACGCGCGAGCGTAGACGCGTTGGGCCCCAAACTCGGAGCTGAAGTCGGCGTGAGTGGCGGCAAGGCGCTCCTCATCGCGACCGTTCAGCACGATCGTTGCACCGGCTTCGGCGAGGGCTTGCGCAATTACGCGCCCGATTCCTCGGCTGGATCCGGTGACGAGCGCGATGCGCCCGCTGAGGTCAAACAGGGTGGATGCCACGGCTATCTCCTAGAACATTCCGGCGACGATAAAGATGACGAACGCGATCGCGAAGCCCATGACACCGATGAGTGCTTGGCCAACGGTCCACGTGCGCAGGGTGGTCTGGGTGTCCATGCCGAAGAAGCGGCTGACCAGCCAGAAGCCTGAGTCGTTTACGTGACCAGCAAACACCGATCCGGCAGCGAGCGCGAGCACAATGGCTGCGAGCTCTACCGGGTTGAGGCTGGCATCGGCGAGAACAACGGGCTGAATGAGCGCTGCCGCAGTGGTGAGGGCAACGGTTGCTGAACCTTGAGCTACCCGGATGATCGCAGCGATCACGAAGCCGGCAACGATGAGCGGCATACCTATTGACTCAAGCGAGGATGCAATGCTCTGGCCGATTCCGCTGGCGCGCAGTACGCCACCGAACATTCCACCGGCACCGGTGATGAGGATGATCGAGCTAACCGGGCCGAGTGCGCTATCGACGATTGTCTCGATGAGCGTGCGCTTCTTGTTGCGCTTCCATCCGAGCAACCACATGCCGAAGACGACGGTGATGAGCAGAGCAATCGGTGTTTCGCCGAGTAGGCGTAGAACTTGAACTACGGGATTCTGGAGGTCAACCGCTCCGGCGGTCGCGAGGGCGTTGAGTCCGGTGTTCATGAAGATTAGGCCGAGGGGAAGAAGCAGCAGGAAGAGGATCGTGCCGAGCTTGGGGTTCGACTTGAACTCTGCTGCCTTCTCGTCATCTTGGCTCCCGAACAGAATGTCGGGGATAGCAATATCGAATCGCTTACCGGTCCAGGTGCCGAACTTGTAGCCAACGACGTACCAGGTGGGGATGGCGACGATGAGTCCGAAGATCAGCACGAGACCAACGTCGGCGCCGAGGAGACCCGTTGCAGCGACCGGGCCGGGGTGCGGCGGAACGAAGATGTGCATGACCGAGAATGCGACGGCTGCGGGGAAGGCGTAGAGCAGAAGCGATCCACCCAGGCGACGGGCAACCGTGAAGATGATGGGCAGCATTACGACAAGTCCGGCATCGAAGAAGATGGGGAAACCCATCATGAGCGAGGCTACGGCCAAGGCCAACGGTGCTCGCTTTTCTCCGAAGCGTCGGATGAGGGTGTCGGCGAGCACTTGAGCTCCCCCACTCATTTCGAGCATCCGGCCCAGCATCGCACCAAGACCAACCAGCAAGGCGACGCTAGCGAGAGTGCCACCGAAGCCCGACGTGAGGGTCGGGATTATTTGGTTCGTGGGGATACCCGCGGCGATCGCGGTCACGAGGCTCACGATGATCAGCGAGAGGAACGCGTGAACGCGGCCCACGATGATCAACAGCAGCAAGAGCGCAATCGCACCTGCGGCCAGAAGGAGTAGGCCCCACGTGGGCAACTCCCACAGCAATGTAAGGTCGGTCATCATTGTCCTAACTTGTGTTGTGCAGCTCAGTCGACGAAGTTGTCGGTGAGATCTTTTTTGACTGACCGGACGATGTTGTCCGGAGTTTGAGTGAGATCAACGAGCACTCCGCGCTCGTCGTTCTGGAGGGGTTCGAGCGTGTCGAACTGGGAGTCGAGCAGGCTGTTTGGCATGTACTCGTGGTGACGGTGCGATTGGCGTTCAGCGATAACTGCGCGGTCCCCTTGAAGGTGCACGAAAACCGTCGAGGGCGCATATGCCGTGAGAAGACTGCGGTACGAACGCTTGAGCGACGAGCACGCAACGATGATGGGATTACCTTCGGCCAGTTCGGCCCCGATGCGGTCGGCGATGATCTCTAGCCAGGGTGCTCGGTCTTCGTCGTTGAGCGCGTGCCCGGCTGCCATCTTTACTTTGTTGGCGCGAGGGTGAAGGTCATCGCCATCAATGAACTGCATGCCGAGCGCTTCGCCAAGGGCAGCGCCAACGGTCGACTTACCGGATCCAGAGACACCCATCACGATGAGGGGTGGAAATTGTGACGCCACACTTTTCCTAACAATCGACGCATCGTTACGTCTGATATCAATTTCACTAGTGTGCCTTAAAGCAGACTTAATGCAAAGTCATTGAGGAAATATCTCCGAAGGTGGAGGAGAGTTCTCGGCAGTTCTAGCGTTGAGCCCCCTCCCGGATCCACTCAAAAGCTCGCTTCAGGGCCAGCGCAGTGGGAAGATTGCAGCAGGGAAGGATGACTCCATGAGCGAGAATCTGAACGATCCGGTGGAAGAATTAACGCTGGAAACCTGTTGGGAGTTGCTGCGCGGCTCCAGCTTGGGCCGGATTGCAGTCAGCTTTCAAGGTGAGCCCGAAATATCGCCCGTCAACTTCATTGCCGTCGGAGACCGCCTACTGCTGCGCACTTCGCAGGGCACCAAGCTGCTGAAGCTCACCATCAACGACAAAGTCGCACTCGAGACTGACTCGGTGGGGACGCACATCGCCTGGAGCGTTGTAGTGAAAGGGACTGCGAGAGTTATTGATTCTCAGAAGGAAATTTTCGAGGCCGACCAACTGCCCCTCAAACCGCTCATTCCAACTCTCAAATACGTCTGGGTCGAAATAACTCCTACCGAGGTCAGCGGACGTCGGTTCCGCCTTGCACCTGAGCCCGAACGGTACTAACGACGCAGCGTCACCACAGCAGGGCGCAAGTTAGAGCGCTCCCTGAGCGTCGGTACCCATCGGAATGCCGGTGAGTCGCGTCACGTCAACTGGCGCGGTCAAGTGCTCACCGATAGCGCCAACCAGGGTTTCAACGGCGGGACTCGAGCCGTGTGCATCCAGCAACTCCACCGACTCCCACTTCTCGATCAGCACAAACGAACCATCGACAGCCTCGTGGAGGGCGTAGAGCTCACACCCGAGCTCCTCATGTACAGCACTGACTGCCGGGCGAAGTGCAGCGAGGACAGCATCACGGCTCGCTGGACGAAAGTGGAAAACGGCAGTTACGATCACGGGCTGACTCATGCACCCACGGTACTCCCCCAATTCCGACCACAGTCCGGACGTCGAGCAGTAGCTGAACGGATGCTACAAGTGGCTCCCGCCGGGTGCCCTAGGCTTGATCATTGGGCCAACCACTCGTGAAATTTGGGCCCACCACTTTGTCCCAGAGTCAAGGAGTGAACGATATGACCGCTGCTGAGCAGGCAACCGCAAACATTGGCGTAGTAGGGCTCGCAGTTATGGGCTCAAACCTCGCGCGAAACCTCGCGAGCCGCGAAGGCAACACCGTAGCGATCTACAACCGCTCCTACTCGAAGACCGAGACGCTGCTTGAGGAACATCCCGAGGCGGGCTTCGTTCCGGCATCCACCTATGCAGAATTTGCCGCGTCGCTGTCGACACCCCGCACCGCCATCATCATGGTGCAGGCTGGAAAGGGAACGGATGCCGTAATCGACGCCCTCACTGAGGCTTTCGAACCCGGCGACATTATCGTCGATGGCGGAAACGCACTCTTCACTGACACCATCCGTCGCGAAAAGGCCGTACGTGAAACGGGCATCAACTTCGTCGGCGCCGGAATCTCCGGGGGCGAAGAGGGCGCACTCCTCGGGCCATCGATCATGCCCGGTGGCTCCGCTGAAGCGTGGGAGACCCTTGGCCCGATCCTCAAGTCGATCGCCGCAATCGCCGAAGGCGAGCCCTGCGTTACCCACGTCGGAACCGACGGCGCTGGCCACTTCGTCAAGATGATCCACAACGGCATTGAGTACGCCGACATGCAGCTCATCGCTGAGGCCTACGACCTCATCCGCCAGGGCACCGGCGCGACACCAGCCGAAATCGCCGACATCTTCGCCGAGTGGAACAAGGGCGAACTCGAGAGCTACCTCATCGAGATCACCGCCGAAGTGCTTCGCCAAGTTGATGCCAAGACCGACAAGCCACTTGTCGACATCATTCTCGACCAGGCCGGATCCAAGGGCACCGGCGTGTGGACCGTGCAAACCTCGCTCAACCTTGGAGTTCCCGTTTCGGGCATCGCCGAAGCCGTCTTCGCTCGCGCCGTTTCCTCGAAACCTGCTCAGCGAGCAGCATCCAGTGCCCTGCCCGGCCCAACCGAGATCCCCGTTGTCGCCGACAAGGCTGCATTCATTGAGGATGTCCGTCAGGCTCTCTACGCCTCCAAAATCATCGCGTATAGCCAGGGTTTCGATGCCATTGTTGCGGGAGCTGAAGAGTACAACTGGGACATCAAGAAGGGCGAGATTGCCAAAATCTGGCGCGGTGGTTGCATCATTCGGGCACGCTTCTTGAACCGCATCACCGAGGCGTACGCCGAGAACCCCGGTCTCGTGGCCCTCGTTGCCGCCCCGTACTTCACCGAGGCGATGGCGGGCACTCAAGACTCCTGGCGACGTGTTGTTGCTGGGGCGGCTGCTGCCGGCATCCCGACTCCCGCATTCTCGTCATCGCTCGCCTACTACGACAGCCTGCGCGCACCACGACTGCCTGCGGCTCTTGTGCAGGGTCAGCGCGACTTCTTCGGCGCTCACACCTACAAGCGAGTCGATATGGATGGCACCTTCCACACTCTGTGGTCTGGAGACCGCAGCGAGATCGAAGCAACTGACTCGCACTAATTCTGATGGCGGT
>CH672415.1:2533644-2588218 GCA_000153145.1 marine actinobacterium PHSC20C1 | reverse complement strand
GTCCACCGCCATAGATTTTCCCTGAGCAACCCCACGCCCACGCCCACATCGTGCAGTGACACAATGGGGGCACGATGAGTGAATACGAAGACAACCCAGAACTTTCTGGCTATGAGCCCCACGGGGAACGTCCGTTGCGCTCACGAACTTTCGTCTGGGTGATGCGCGTAGTTGTCGTACTCGGGCTTATTGGCCTCGTCGTTCCCGGCATCGTGTCTGCCGCAGGCACCGCAAACAGCACCGCTACTCGCACCTGCAGCATCTACACCGAGTATCTCGCGCCTCAGGCGGTGTCATTCGACATCCGTTTTGAGCTTTTCGGGCAGGGCGAACCTGGCTGGAAATGCTACGCCATCGCATTCAACGGCAACGAGACCCTATTGCGCTCGCTGGGGCTCATCCCCGGGCCCGCGGTTATCCCGACAAGCCCGGCAGACAACACCTAGATAGCTTCGGCGCAGCCTAGCGCTCCGCGATCAGCTGTTCTCGCACCTGTCGACGCAGTACTTTACCGATGAGCGACTTGGGCAACTCGTCTACGCTGACAACGCTCTTCGGCACCTTGTAGGCCGCAAGGTTCGCGCGTACAAAGTCTCGGACGGTTGTTTCGTCGAGAGTTGCGCCCTCCGCAAGCACGACTGCAGCGACAACAATCTCGCCACTGTGATCGTCTGGTAGCCCAACGACGGCAGCATCCGCAATGGAGGCATGCTGCCGCAGGGCTTCCTCGACCTCACTCGGCGCAACGTTGAAGCCGCCAGTAATGATGAGTTCCTTGATGCGGTCAACAACGCTGACAAAACCGTCAACGTCGACCGAGACGATGTCACCGGTACGGAACCAGTCGTTGCCGTCATCCGCAGTCGGCACAAAGACCTCGGCGGTCTCTTCTGGCTTACCCCAGTATCCGGAGAATACTTGGGGGCCGCGCACGATGAGCTCCCCTTCCTCGCCAGGTTCGCGATCCACTGACGGGTTCTCGGGGTCGACGACCCGGATCTCTGTATTGGGTAGCGGCAGTCCGACGGTTCCTGCTCGGCGCGATGGCCCAACAGGGTTGGCTATGAGAACAGGGCTCGTTTCTGACAGGCCGTAGCCCTCAACGAGGGTTCCTCCGGTGCGTTCCTCCCACGGCTCGACAACAGTGGCCGAGAGTGGCATCGCTCCGGAAATGGCGATCTCAATGCCCTTCAATGAAACACCCGCAGCATCCGCGGAGACGGTGAGCCGCTCATAGATTGGCGGCACCGCTGGCAAGAACGTTGCGGGGCGCTTCTTGATCACGGCAAGAACGAGATCAGGGTCAAACTTGGGGAACAGGACGAGTCTGGCCCCCATGCTCATCGCGAACGTCAGACACAGCGTAAGTCCGTAGGCATGGAACATCGGAAGTACCGCATAGACGACGGCGGTACCGCGCGGTACCGTCGGCACCCACGCGCGGGCCTGCGCTGCGTTAGTCGAGAGGTTAAGGTGCGAGAGCATCGCGCCCTTGGGGCTGCCCGTAGTGCCGCTCGTGTACTGAATAAGCGCGAGATCTTTCGCCTCGGGTTTCACGATGTGGGCATCAATCGGTGCGGACTTCAGCAAGTCTTCCCAGATGATCGTGCCGCGCACGTTCGTGGTGAGTGCCGTGCGGGACTCGCGGGCCTTTGCGATCGGCAATCTCAACAGCGCCCGCGTGACAACAGGCATGGACCGGGTGACATCGACAGAGATGATGGTCTCCACCGCAACATCCGCAGGAAAATCTTGCAGTGTAGCGACGACGTTATTCCAAGCGATAACGACGCGTGCCGCATGGTCCTCAAACTGGTGACGAAGCTCACGCGGTGTGTAGAGCGGATTGTGTTCAACGACAATCGCGCCCAAACGCAACACCGCATAGAACGCGACAATGTGCTGCGGGCAGTTGGGAAGCACGAGCGCGACCCTGTCGCCCTTTTGCACTCCGAGGAGGCGAAGCCCCTCGGCCGCACGATCAATCTGCTCCCCGAGTTCGGCGTACGTGGTCTCTCTGCCAAAGAACTCAAGCGCTACGCTGCGCGGGTATTCAGCGATGGATGCCGCAACCAGATCGTAGAGCGATCCTTCGGGCAACGGGATCTCGTCAGGTACGCCGTCGGCGTAGTTTGCGAGCCAGGGGCGATCGGACAACACAGTCATGCCTTAACTGTATGCCTGTGTCGCGCGCTCAAAAACCGAGCGCACAGAATCGACAGTGTGAGGGCTTAGGCCGCACCGTCGAACATCGATGTAACCGAACCGTCGTCGAACACTTCGTGGATTGCGCGAGCCAGAAGCGGCGCGATTGGCAGAATCGTGAGCGTCGGAAAACGCTTGTGCTCGGGAATCGGCAGGGTGTCAGTGACAACAACGGAATCGATGAAGTCGCTCTGCAAGATCGTGGGTGCTGGATCTGAGAAGATCGCGTGAGTCGCAGCCACAACAACCTTGAGCGCACCGGCACGCTTGAGCGCTTCCGCTGCCTTGACGATGGTTCCGCCGGTGTCGATCATGTCATCGACGATCAAGCAGACGCGGCCATCGACGTCACCAACAATGTCGTGAACGGTGACCTGGTTGGGCACGAGAGGGTCGCGACGCTTGTGAATGATCGCAAGCGGGGCGCCGAGCTTGTCGCTCCAAATATCGGCAACGCGTACACGACCCATGTCTGGGCTCACAACGGTGAGGGTTGACGGGTCAAGCTGCTTGCGGAAGTGCTCGAGCAAGACGGGCATTGCGAAGAGATGGTCGACGGGGCCGTCGAAGAAGCCCTGAATTTGGGCGGCGTGGAGGTCGACGCTCATGATGCGGTCGGCACCGGCAGCCTTGTATAGGTCAGCAATAAGGCGGGCGCTAATTGGTTCGCGGCCACGACCCTTCTTGTCTTGACGGGCGTAAGGATAGAAAGGCGAGACAACAGTGATGCGCTTCGCAGAGGCCCGCTTGAGGGCATCCACCATGATCAGTTGCTCCATGAGCCATTCGTTGATGGGCTCAGTGTGCGATTGGATGACGAAGGCGTCGCATCCTCGAACACTCTCGTCGTAGCGGGCATAGATTTCACCATTCGCGAACGTGCGCGCGTCGGTGGGGACGAGGTCGCTTTCGAGTTCGTTCGCAATGTCGATCGCAAGCTGGGGGTGTGCCCGCCCGGAGACAAGCACGAGTCGCTTCTGACCGGAAATCTTGATGCTGGCCACGTGGGGGACTCGCTCTCTGCCGCGGTTACGGCGTTCCTCGGTCAGGCTTGAGAATCGTCAGTTGCTGCTTCGGCTGCCTGAGCCGCTGCAGTTCCCGCTCGATTGGTTTCAACCCAGCCACTGATGTTGCGCTGCGGAGCAACATTTATGCCCAAAGCGCCCGCCGGTACATCTTTTCGGATGACCGACCCGGCTCCGGTATACGCTCCGTCAGCAATTCTAACCGGAGCGACGAACACGTTGTGTGACCCGGTGCGCACGTGCGAGCCAACTACCGTTCGGTTCTTGTTCACTCCGTCGTAATTTGCTGTGATGGTGCCAGCGCCGATGTTGGAATGTTCACCAACTTCGGTGTCGCCAACGTAGCTCAAGTGCGGCACTTTACTGCCCACGCCGATGGTGGAGTTTTTGGTTTCCACGAAGGCACCAATCTTGCCATCGGCACCCAGCTTGGTATTGGGACGCAGGTACGCAAACGGTCCGACGGATGCCCCGGCACCGATCACACTGAGTGTTGCGTCAGTGCGTTTAACGATTGCGCCAGCGCCGACTTCGCAATCGACAAGAGTGGTGTCTGGCCCAATGATTGCGCCGGATTCCACGAGTGTCGCACCCTTAAGTTGGGTGCCGGGCAGGATCTCAACATCGGGGTTGAGGGTGACGTCTGCGTCGATCCACGTGGTTGCCGGGTCTTCGATTGTGACGCCGGCGCGCTGCCATTTCTGCACGATGAGTTCGTTCATGCGGCGAGCTGCTTCTGCAAGCTGCACGCGGTCGTTGACGCCGGCGACCATCCATCCGGCGGTGACGGGCATCGCAGAAACGATGGCTCCGACTCCCCGCAGTAGTCCAACGACATCCGTGATGTATTTTTCTGCCTGTGCATTGTCTGTGGTGATGCGAACGAGCTGCTCACGAAGCGGTCCAACTCGGAATACGTAGGTGCCCGAGTTGATTTCAGTGATCGCAATTTCTTCGGCTGTTGCATCTTTTTGCTCGACGATACGGTCGAGCCCACCGTCGGCTCCGCGTACCACTCGGCCGTAACCTGTGGCGTCATCGAGGATCGCGGAGAGCACAGTGGCGGCAGCTGACTGAGCGCGGTGCTGTGCGAGTAGCGATGCGAGCGTTGCGGAGTCAAGAAGCGGAACATCACCGCTGACGACCACGACATCCCCGTCGAAGTCGGCGGGAAGCGAATCAACCGCAACTTCTACGGCACGACCGGTGCCGGGAATGTCATCCTGGTCAACAATAAGGATGTCGGGCATGAGCTCAGAAAGCGTTGCCACAACTTCGTCCCGCTGGTGTCGCACTACAGCGATCACGTGGTCAGGGTTCAGTTCGCGCGCAACAGCCACGACGTGCCCTATAAGTTCGCGACCGGCTAGGCGGTGCAAAACTTTGGGCTTGGCAGACTTCATGCGTGTGCCTTGGCCCGCAGCGAGAACAATGACGGCGAGTTTGTGTTCGGTCATAAAGCTATTGTGCCCTGAATGAGAGACGCCCAATACGCAGCATGAGAAGTCGCTGAGACTGGGGAAAAGCTCCGCCTCTAGGATTCGAACCTAGACTGGACAGCTCCAAAGGCTGCCGTGCTGCCATTACACCAAAGCGGACCGCACCCGAAGGCACTCATCAATTCTGCCAGATCATTGGGGCTGTGTCGTCCAACTAGCCTGATTCGGAGCTTTCACACACGATTTTGCTGGCGTCTGGAGCCCGTAAGCGCGCACATTGGGCTGTCGAAACTGAGATAATAACCGGATGCCCCAACGCGACGAAGTCGACCGAATTGTCGAAGCGTGGTCGCGTGAGCGGCCCGATCTCGACTTTGCGCCACTGCATGTTCTTAGTCGTGTCGGCCGTTTGGCTAAACATTTGGAACGCGCCCGCAAGGTGGCCTTCGCGGTTTCTGGTCTGGAGCCGTGGGAATTCGATGTGCTCTCGGCCCTGCGCAAGGCTGGAGCTCCGTATCAGCTGAGTCCGACTGCTCTCGTTCAGCAGACGATGGTGTCGAGTGGCACGATGACTAATCGCATCGACCGGATGGTGTCTCGTCATCTTGTGGAGCGTCGCACCGACCCTAACGATGGGCGCGGCGTAATCGTTGTGATGACGGCGACAGGTCGCGAAGGCGTCGATGGTGCAATTACTTCGCTCGTGCACGCTGAGACCAAGTTGTTGGCCCGGATGTCGGCGAGCGAACAAGAACGACTGAGCTCGCTGCTCAGAAAATTGAGCCTCGACGGTGAATAGGGCAGACGCCAGCGCTGCCCTGCGACGCAACTCCCCCGGCTTGGCTCTCGCGCTCGGAGCTTTTGGTCTTGCGATTCTGATTAGTTTTGTGGTGCCCGCGATTCCCACGCTGACGGCGTGCGTTGTGTTGGGCATCCTATTTTCGGCCCTTCCATTGCGCGACTCACTGCGCGCCTCAGTGAAGCCGGGGCTCGCGATTGCCTCCCGCCGTCTGTTGCGGATCGGTGTTGTCTTGTTGGGCTTCAAGTTGAGCCTGGTAAACATCGCCGAACTCGGCTGGCTAGTGCTCGGAATGATCGTGGTGATTGTCGTCATCACCTTCTTTCTCACGTGGGGCCTCGGACGCCTGATGCGGCTGCCCGGGCAGCAGCCGTTGCTGATCGCTGCAGGATTTTCAATCTGTGGTGCTTCAGCCATCGGCGCGATGGCAGGTGTCACTCGCGCTAAGGACTCTGACACCGCAACACCAATCGCTCTCGTTACCCTGTGCGGAACTCTTGCAATCGCCCTTTTGCCTGCCCTGCGTCCGATCCTCGGTCTCGACACTGCAGAGTTCGGGATGTGGGTGGGTGCGAGTGTGCACGATGTCGGCCAGGTGGTCGCGACGGCCCAGATCGCGGGAGCAACCGCTCTAGCAATTGCCGTTGTGGTGAAGCTCACTCGAGTAGCGATGCTTGCCCCCATGGTCGCCCTTGCCGGGGTCGTTGTTGCCCACAGCGACCGCAAGTCCACGGCGGCTGCGGATGCTGCGGATACCGCGGATGCCGGTTCACTCATCGCAGACCGCGGTGCTGCACAGCGTCCCGCTCTCTTGCCCCTCTTTGTCGTCGGATTCCTCGTTGCTGTGCTGGTTCGAACTTTTGTGCCGCTGCCCGTCGGCTTTCTTGATATCGCCGGATATGCCCAAGAGCTCGTACTGGGCATGGCACTCTTCGGACTTGGCGCGTCCATTCGATTGGGCAACCTCGTTCGCACCGGTGGTCGCTCGCTCGCGGTTGCCCTTATTTCGTGGGCCGCGATCGCGCTGTTGTCCCTCGGCGCCGTCGAGATTGCCCGCGCGGCTGGCGTCGCTGCGCTCGGCTAAGACGCAATTCCCCCAGCGAACAGCGCCAGCTCTGGCCTGCTCTAGTTGCTACTCTGCGCTACTACGCCAGTAGTTCGTCGAGTTCGAGCCAGCGCGTCTCGACGGTGTCGAGCGCCTCTTGTACCGCTTGCTGTTCGCCGACGAGAGCGCCGAGTCCAGCAAAATCTGACTGGTCGTGGGTAGCCATTCGCTGGTGTAGTTCGGCGATCTGGCCCTGCAGTTTGGCAATCTTTCGCCCAGCGGCCGCGTGCTCCTTTTGCGAAGTTCGCAGTTCAGCACCGGTCAAAGATGACGACGGCTTTGGCTTTGCCGTGGTGGCGTCGGGCGCGCCAGCAGCGGCACCAGCCGAATTGCCCGAAGACCCCTTGAGTTGCTTCATCCGCAGCTCAAGATACTGGTCAACACCGCGAGGTAGGTGGCGGAAGCCGCCTTCCATGACTGCGTACTGCTGGTCAGTCACGCGCTCGATGAGGTACCTATCGTGACTCACTACCAATAGCGTGCCGGGGAACGTGTCTAGCAGGTCCTCTATCGCCGCGAGCATGTCGGTATCGAGGTCGTTAGTTGGCTCATCCAGAATCAAGACGTTGGGTTCTGAGAGCAAAATAAGCAATAGCTGGAGTCGACGTTTCTGTCCACCCGAAAGGTCCTTCACCGGAGTCGAGAGCTGCGCGCTCGTAAACCCAACGCGTTCGAGCATCTGCGTCGGAGTCATCTCCTTGCCGCCAGTGACATAGGTGCTCTTATGGCGACCGATGACAGTGCTGACGCGCTCGTTCCAGATGTCTTCAAGCTCAGCAAGCTGCTGTGTAAGTGTGGCAACCTTGATCGTTTTTCCGCGCTTCACCCGACCACTAGTGGGGTTCAGGCTGCCGGCAACAAGCGACAACAGCGTCGATTTTCCCGCGCCGTTAACGCCCAGGATGCCTGTTCGTTCGCCGGGCGCGATGCGCCACGTGATGTCATTCAGCACGGTCTTCTCGCCGGCCACACCGGTAGCCGGATCAATCACGGGATAGGTGACGGTGACACCCTCGAGGTCAACAACATCCTTGCCTAGGCGTTGCATCGCCATCGATGACAGCGACACGCTGTCACGCGCTGGCGGCTCGTTCTCGATCAAATCGTTAGCCGCATCAATGCGGAACTTCGGCTTAGTCGTTCGCGCAGGAGCACCGCGGCGCAACCATGCGAGCTCTTTGCGCATCAAGTTTTGACGCTTCGACTCTGACGCGGCCGCCATGCGGTCACGCTCGACTCGCTGCAGAATGTAGGCAGCATAGCCACCCTCGAATGGCTCGATCAGTCGATCGTGCACCTCCCACGTGGCGGTACAAATTTCGTCAAGGAACCACCGGTCGTGAGTGACGACGAGCAATCCGCCCGAGTTGGTGGCCCAACGGCGCTTGAGGTGACCGGCAAGCCAAGAGATACCTTCGACGTCGAGGTGGTTAGTTGGTTCATCCAAGAAGATGACGTCCCAGTCACCAATCAACAGAGTCGCAAGTGCAACACGGCGACGTTGACCACCCGAAAGGTCGCCGACTTTGGCCTCCCACGGGATGTCTGCGGCGAGACCAGCAATAACGTCGCGAACCTTGGGGTCGCCGGCCCACACATGCTCATCGATATCGCCGATGACCGTCTCATGCACCGTCTTGGTGCCGTCAAGCTCATCGGCCTGATCGAGCATTCCGAGGGTCACGCCATTGCGTCGCGTCACTCGCCCCTCGTCGGGGTCGAGCCTGCCGGAGAGCATGCGCATGAGAGTCGTCTTACCGTCACCGTTGCGACCGACAATTCCAATGCGGTCGCCCTCGTCAAGACCGATCGTGACCTTGTCGAAGATTACACGGGTCGGAAATTCGAGGTGGAGGGACTCAGCGCCAAGAAGGTGTGCCATTCTCGCAAGCCTAGCCGGGTTAGTCGGTGATGATTCGCGCTCCGTGCACCGGGCCTGTTGCCCGCACCACATTCATTTGGGCCGCGCTCAGCGCAATTTGCAGTTCTAGGGCCGAGTCGAGGTCTGCTGCAAGGAAGGCAACCGTTGGGCCAGAGCCCGAAACAATGCCCGCGAGCGCACCATTTTTCTCACCAAGTTCGATGACTGCGGCCAGCGACGGTTCCATGTGGAGGGCAGGAGCTTGAAGGTCATTGTGGAGGCTTTCGGCAAGCATGTGGGGATCGCCTGCACGCAATGCCTGCAAGACATCCGCATCAACCATCGGTGCTACCTGTGCCGGGAATATGTCCTGAGAGTGACGCTGGCGGTGAAGGTCGAGTTCTTCGTAGACCTCCGGGGTTGAAAGCCCGGAGTCTGAGAGCGCCAACACCCACTGAAACTGGCCCTTGGCAAGAGCTGGGCTGAGCTGGTCGCCACGACCTGTTCCGATTGCTGTTCCCCCGGTGAGAGAGAACGGCACGTCGGCGCCAAGTTCCGCAGCTAGGTTGATCATTTCTTCGCGAGAGATCGCTGTGCCCCACAAGGCGTCACAGGCAAGAAGTGTTGCTGCGGCATCCGCTGATCCGCCACCCATTCCGCCGGTGACCGGAACGTGCTTCTCAATCTCGAGTCGAACGCCACCGCGGTAGCCGGTGCGACGCGCAAGCAAGCGGGCAGCCTTGATCGCAATATTTGACGCGTCAGTGGGCACTCGAGAGAGATTGACCGTTCCTGAAACAGAGACCGAGAAGTCGTCGGCATGAAATGCGCGCACGTCTTCATACAACGAGACCGCCTGATAGGCGATCGCAACGTCGTGGTAACCATCGTCAAGCAGCGAGCCCACTTTGAGGAAGACATTGATTTTGCCCGGGGCACGAGTGTGAACCATTGAGGAGGCTGCCGAGACGGTAGTCATGAACCAAACTTACCTTGTGCGGCGTACCTGTCTGTGCGCGTACCAGCCGAAATCCCTCGCCGCTGAGCGATGTTGTCGGCCGGAAAGCCGAGCGAACGCTACTCGGAAACCGTCATTCCGCGTGCCGCCTCATAACGCACGGCGAGAGACTCCGCCCAATCGTTACTCAAGTGATCTGCGTTGGTGGCAAACCAACCCACAATTTGCGGATGTTGCCACTTCGATGCCCCCGCAATATCCAAGAAAGCAAACCATTCGTCGGGATGACGGCCGGTGCCGTCAAGGACGTCACGGTCACTGGGAGTGCTGTTCTTGGCTTCCGACATGTAGACAACCTACCCCCGGGAGCTCTCGCTACACAGCACCCGGGCGAGATTGTTAGCTTCCGAACGCTTCGGCGATCAGCTCCCCCACAAGCTCCTGAGGATCACATTCAACGCCGTGCCGCTGAAACCACGAACACACGTTGAGGCAGTCACGTTCAACCAACTCGACACCGCTCGGGTTGCTGACGATATCCACAATTTGAGGCACGTCGATTACCACCACGCGGCCATGATGTACGAGCAAGTTGTATGGCGATAGATCGCCATGCGTATATCCGGCACGAGCGAAGATACGCATCAGGGCGACCACCTGGTGCCACAGATCAGCAAGCTCAGCAGCATCAGCGCGAATGCTTGCAAGGCGAGGAGCCGCTTCTCGGCCGTCGCCGATGAACTCCATCACCAGCTCGGTGTTATCGACCTGCACCGGATAAGGCACCGGTGCACCAAGCGTATGAAGCTCACTCAACGCACTGAATTCAGCAGACGCCCACAGGCCCGCCGACAGTGCGCGGCCGTAGGCAGACTTCTTCTGAAGCGCCCGGCTGTCTCTCGAGCGACGGGTGCGTCGGCCCTCGGTGTATTGCGACGAACGATGAAAGTCACTCGTTTCAGTGCCGCGATAGCGCTTTGCCGCCAACCGCACGGACTCGGCACCCGGAACCGCGCGCTCGATCAGAAAGACATCAGCCTCTTTACCCGATTTGAGTACGCCCAACTCAGTATCGATCGCGCCAGCCGAAGTGACCATCCACGATGGCCAAGGCCGCGGCCCCCTCAGGGACGGAATGATCGACGGCCAAGTAGACCAACGCTGATCTTCGCCGGGAGTCGCCGACGAAAACGATAAAACAGACTGCGAAAAAACATCGTCACTGAGTGACATAAGTGATTCTCCAGAACGGAGGCCACCACAGATGTATTACGCAGCGACCTCAATGAGTGAGGGGTCGAATGAAGACTCGACAAGAACAGTCATTGCTTTCCCCTCCCTTCGGGCCCAAGGCCCCACTTCTGAACAATCCGCACGCTGCGTGTGAACGCAGCACGGTGTCAGGATTTTAGCTAAGCAGCGCGTGCAATTGCAAGGAAATCGTGCACCGTGAGCTCCTCGCCACGGGCCGTCGGTGCGACACCCGCCGCAATGAGCCGTTCGGATGCGGCCGTTGAGTTGCCAAGCACACTCGAGAGTGACTGGCGCAACATTTTGCGACGCTGCTGGAACGCGGCATCCACGAGTGCAAATGTCGCCTTGCGTTCTTCGACCGTGCCGGGCTGCTCTCGGCGTTCAAAACGCACAAGCACCGAGTCGACGTTGGGAACTGGCCAGAATACCTGTCGACTCACGAGGCCAGCAGTCGAGAACTCGCCGTACCACGCCGCCTTGATGCTTGGCGAGCCATAAACCTTGCTGCCGGGTCCCGCAGCGACACGATTGCCCACTTCGGCCTGCACCATAACGAGACCGCGGTCGAGCGAATCGAAGTGTTCCAAGAAGTGCAACAGAACCGGAACCGACACGTTGTAGGGCAGATTCGCAACGAACACACGAGGGTCGTCAGGAAGCTCGGTGACGCGCAACGCGTCGTCAGTGATGACCGTGAGCTGAGCATCCGGCTGCATCTGACTGACAGTGAGCGGCAATTGAGCTGCGAGCCGCTTGTCGATCTCAACCGCGACAACGGATGCCCCGGTCTCGAGCAACCCCAGCGTGAGCGATCCCAGCCCTGGCCCAACCTCGACCACCGTTTCGCCAGAAACAACGTGCGCGGCCTTCACAATGCGGCGCACCGTGTTTGGATCAATGACAAAGTTTTGGCCCAGCTTCTTTGTGGGCTGGATTCCGAGCAGATCAGCGAGATCGCGGATCTCAGCGGGGCCAAGCAGTGTGCTCATCGAGTGCCTGCGTTCTCTGGAAGTTCGGTGTCCCACGAGCCATACACGGCCTCGGTGGTGGCGGCGAGCTGCGTCGAAAGTTCGAGTTCGCTGATTTCAAGATGCGCCGCCATTGCCCGCACCGTGTGCGGCATCAGGTAGGGAGCATTCGGGCGGCCCCGCAGCGGATGAGGCGTGAGGTAGGGCGCATCGGTTTCGACCAAAATGTGGTCGCGATCGATCACCGAAAGAGCCTCGCGCAGGGTGGCCGCATTCTTGAAGGTGACCGTGCCAGCGAACGACAAATACCAGCCGTGATCGGCAGCAATGCGGGCCATTGCCGCGTCGCCCGAGAAGCAGTGGAAGACGGTGCGTTCAGGCGCCCCGACCCGCAGGAGGGTCTCGATGACGTCGTCGTGGGCATCGCGATCGTGAATCTGCAGCGCAAGGCCGTGCCGCTTGGCAATCGCAATGTGCTCTTCAAAGGAACGGAACTGCGCCGGGCGACCCTCGTCATCGGTGCGGAAAAAGTCGAGACCGGTTTCGCCGACCGCGCGCACTCGAGGAAGCGCGGCGAGTTCGTCGATAGCGGCGAGCGCCGCATCCAACTGCCCTGCCGCTTCGAGTTCTGGCGCATCGTTGGGGTGAATTGCTACCGCGGCGAGAACGCGCGGATTCGTGGCGGCAAGCTGTGCCGACCAACGACTTGTAGCGACATCCGTGCCGACCTGCACGACACCTCGAACGCCGACCGAGGCTGCCCGCGCCAAGTGTTCGTGATAGTCGAGTTGGTTATCTGGCCCGCCGTCGGCAATCTCGAGGTGCGTGTGATTGTCGTAGACAACACCCTCAAGGGGTTCGGGCAGCGGTGGATACTGCAGCTTTTCGGAGGCTTTCTCTTCGGCGCTGCGGTGACGCTGTCTGATGAACGGTTCGGTCACGCCGTGCCGCTCTCGGCATCCACTTCGATGCGAGGGAATAGGGAAGCTTCGAGCGCCGTCACGCGACCAGTGCTCTGCCAAGTCTGCGCGTCGTCAATACGCTGCTCTCGAAGCACCCCAACGCCACCGATCGCGCTCCAGAGGCGCTCGGTTGCTTTGGGTAGCACGGGCGACAGCAGGATGGCGAGCGTACCCAAACCGTTGACGGTCGTGGCCAGCACGGTGCCGAGGCGTTCGCGGTTGGCGGGGTCTTTCGACAGCGCCCACGGCTCTTGCTCGGTGATGTACCCGTTGAGTTCGTCGACGAGTTGCCACACCGATGCCAGCGCTTCGTTGATCGCAAACGTGTCGATGAACGCGTTCGAATCCTCGGTCGCACGCTTCTGGGTAGCAATGATCGCTTCGTCGGATGCCGTCAGCTCACCGAGCGTCGGGATCTCACCATCGAAGTACTTATTCACCATCGCGATAACGCGGGAGGCCAGGTTGCCGAAGCCGTTGGCCAGTTCTGACTGGTAGCGCGCGCTCAGGTCTTCCCAGCTAAACGATCCGTCTTGACCGAAGGTGATGGCGCTCATGAAGTAGTAGCGGAATGCGTCGGAACCGAAGGTGTCAGTGATCTGGCTTGGCGCGATACCGGTCAGCTTCGATTTCGACATCTTTTCACCGCCGACGAGCAACCAGCCGTGCCCGAATACTGCACGCGGAACGGGGAGGCCCGCGGCCATGAGCATTGCGGGCCAGATAACGGCGTGGAAGCGGGCGATGTCTTTTCCGACGAGTTGCACGGCAGGCCAGCGCTTGGCGAACTGCTCCTCGTCGACGCCGTACCCGATGGCGCTGACGTAGTTGAGCAGAGCGTCGAACCAGACGTACACGACGTGGGTTTCATCCCACGGAACCTTGACGCCCCAGTCGAAGCTCGAGCGTGAAATGGAGAGGTCGTCTAGGCCCTGCTTGACGAACTGCACGATCTCGTTGCGCACGCTCGCTGGCTGCACGAAGTCGGGCTGGCTTTCGTAGAGGTCGAGCAGTTTCTGACCAAAGTCGCTCATGCGGAAGAAGTAGTTCTTCTCTTTGAGAACCTCGACGGGGCGCGAGTGGATCGCGCAGACGAGTTGTCCCTTGTATTCGCCATCCGGGGCAGTGACAAGATCATCGAGCTGCTTGTACTCTTCGCAACCAACGCAGTAGTAACCCTCGTACTCGCCGGCGTAGATGTGGCCGTCGTCGTAGAGGCGCTGCAAGAACGTGGCTACGGCTTTTTCGTGACGCTCATCGGTCGTGCGAATGAAGTCGTCGTTGGCGATGTCGATGGTTTCGAGCAACGGCTGCCAGGAGTCGGCGACGAGTCGGTCGGCCCATTCTTGGGGAGTGGTGTTGTTGGCGACGGCGGTGCGCAGAATCTTCTGGCCGTGCTCGTCGGTTCCCGTGAGCAGCCAGGCATCTTCACCCCGCTGCCGGTGCCAGCGTGCAAGAACGTCGGCGGCCACCTCGGTGTACGCATGCCCGATGTGGGGAACGTCGTTCACATAGAAGATGGGCGTCGCAATGTAGAAGGAGTCGCCGGCAGACATGCCTTCATTGTATTCGTCTGTGTCTCCCTATTACGCCGAGCGGATACGCCAGAGCCCGCTGCCGACGATGCGGGGCTGGATGCCGCGCCCCCACGATGTGGGAGTTTGTGGTTTTTTCTTTATTTGTGTTGCATATTTGCTTCTACCGGCGTACTCTCACAGACACGCAGATTCAGTGCGGGAACGAAATCAAAGGAGATTACGGAATGTACGCAGAGGAACGGCAACAGCACATTGAGGGACAACTTGCTGAAGCCGGCCGCGTCGCCGTAATCGAACTCGCCCGCACGTTTGATGTGTCAAGCGAAACCGTGCGCCGAGACCTCGACCAGCTCGAAGCCCGGGGGGTGCTGCGCCGTGTTCACGGAGGTGCGGTCTCGGCAGCACGCATTAGCCGCATTGAAGAAAGCGTCGCCCAACGCACCGATCGAAACTCGGATGCTAAGGAACGCATTGCGCGAGCCGCGATGGCGCTCATTCCGTCCAACTTCACAGGCGCAATCAGCATCGACTCTGGCACCACGACCAGCCGATTTGCTCAGCACCTGCTCGAATGGAAGCCCGAAGCATCCGACGGCACACTGACAGTGATTACACATTCAATCTCGATCGCGTCAATCGTGAGCGAAAACCCTCACATCGACGTTCAAATCATTGGCGGGCGGCTGCGCGGGCTAACAGGTGCCGCCGTTGGTGCGACGACCCTCGACCAACTGTCCGGCATCCGCCCCGATATCTCTTTTCTCGGTGCCAATGGCGTTCACGCCGACTTCGGCTTCAGCACTCCAGACTCCGACGAAGCCGCCGTCAAGAGTGCGCTGACTCGAGGCTCACGCCGAGCAATCGCGCTTGTTGATCACTCAAAACTTGGCATCGAAACTCTCATGAGTTTTGCATCGCTCTCTGACGTCGACACCCTTATCACTGACCAGTCCCCCGACACTGAGCTCACGCTCGCCCTCGAACGCGCGGATGTCGAAACGGTGATCGCATGATCGTCACAGTTACCGCCAACCCGAGCCTCGATCGCACTATCGAACTCGATGCCGCACTCGACCGCGGCGAAGTTCAGCGTTCCGTTTCCAGCAGTGAGCAGCCGGGCGGCAAGGGCGTAAATGTGTCGCGGGCGCTGATTGCCTCCGGCTTGGACACCATCGCCGTGCTTCCTGGTGATGCTTCCGACCCAATGCTTGTTGCGTTGCGGGCCGAACACACTCCCACTGCTGGCCTTCCCATTTCGGGGCGGGTGCGTTCAAACGTCACGATCACCGAGCCAGATGGCACAACAACCAAAATCAATGAGCCTGGCCCTCAGCTCAGCGCTGACGATGACGCGGCCCTCATCGCACTCGTGGTGTCGCATGCGCGTCGAGCCGAGTGGGTCGTCCTAGCCGGTTCTTTGCCTCCAGGGTTGAGCGATGATTTCTACGTTCGGGTTGTTCAGGCCATTCGCGCCGCAAGTGATAGTTCACTACCTCGGATTGCCGTCGACTCCTCTGGTGCACCGATGCAGGCGCTCATTCAATCTGGTGTTGGGGTCGACCTTATAAAGCCCAATGCTGAAGAACTCGCCGAGCTCACTGAACTACCAGACACTTTTGAAGATGATCCGGATGCTGCCGCCGCCGCTGCGCTCTCTCTCATCTCGAAGGGATGCCGGGCAGTGTTAGCCACTCTCGGATCCCGAGGAGCCCTCCTCGTGACTGCCGACGAAACGTGGCGCGCGACAATGCCACCCGTCACAGCCAAAAGTACGGTCGGCGCCGGTGATGCTTCACTCGCGGGCTACCTGCTGGCTGACCAACGCGGCGCAGCACCTGAGCGACGCCTTGCGCAGGCGGTTGCCCACGGCACTGCCGCCGCATCTTTGCCCGGAAGCACTATGCCGACCACTGACCAGACCGACCCCGACTCAGCTGAGGTGCACGTGCTCAGCCGACCGGGTAGTCACTAAACCTCAGCACCACCACTGCTGAACACAAGGAGAAAGCAATGTCGCAACTCATAACCCCCGACCTCGTGTTGTTGGATGCCGATCTCGGCACCGACCGCGCAGGTGTCATCCGAGCGTTGGCGAATCTCGTCGCCGCCCAGGGACGCGCCACCGATGCAGAGGCGCTCTTCGATGACGCCTGGGCTCGCGAGCAGAAGACCGATACCGGAGTTCCTGGCGGTATCGCTATTCCTCACTGCCGCTCTGAGGCGGTTACCGAAGCCACTCTGGTGATGGCTCGCCTCGCGCCCGCCGTCGACTTCGGTGCCACCGATGCTCCAGCCGACCTCATCTTTTTGATCGCTGCGCCCGCTGGTGCAAACCAGGAGCACCTCACGTTGCTCTCTGCTCTTGCCCGCTCGCTTGTTCGGCCCGAATTCGTTGCCGATCTTCGTGCCGCAGGAAGCCGAGAAGAGATCGTTGCTCTTGTCGAGCAGGCGATCGCTCCAGAAGAGGAGGCCGCACCCGCTACCGCTAGCGCATCAGGCCACCCCAAGCACGCTGGTGGTGCCGCCCGTCCGAGCATCGTTGCTGTCACCGCCTGCCCCACCGGTATCGCTCACACCTACATGGCGGCCGATTCACTTGTTGCCGCTGCTGACCGTGCTGGCGTCGACATCCACGTTGAGACGCAAGGTTCGTCTGGTGCTAAGCCGCTCGATCCTGCAGTGATTGCTGCAGCAGCCGCTGTCATCTTTGCTGTTGATGTGGATGTTCGAGACAAGGGCCGTTTCGCGGGAAAGCCACTCGTTCAGTCGCCGGTGAAGCGTGGAATCGACGCTCCAGACGAGATGATCGCCGAAGCACTCGCCGCAGCGAACGATCCTAATGCTGCCCGTGTTTCTGCTGGTGCGAGCGGCGAAAGCGTTGACACCTCGAACGAGCACTTGGGCCAGACTGTGAAGCGCGCACTGCTCACCGGTGTCAGCTACATGATCCCGTTCGTTGCCGGTGGCGGTTTGCTCATCGCTCTTGGTTTCTTGCTCGGTGGATACCTCATCACCGATACGGCAAGCGACATCATCGTTCAGAACAGCCTCTGGAACCTGCCTGATGGTGGCGTCGCTGCTTACCTCGGCGCGGCTGCGTTCAAAATCGGTGCAGCATCGATGGGCTTCCTCGTTCCTGCCTTGGCCGGTTACATCGCCTATGCGATTGCTGACCGCCCCGGTATTGCCCCCGGTTTCACAGCCGGTGCTGTTGCCGGCCTCATGGGTGCAGGGTTCCTTGGCGGTATCGTCGGTGGGCTTCTTGCCGGTGTCGCCGCTCACTGGTTGGGATCGCTCAGCACACCGAGCTGGTTCCGTGGCCTCATGCCCGTTGTTGTGATCCCGCTGCTGGCGTCGATCTTCGCTTCGGGCCTCATGGTGCTGATCCTCGGTGGACCGATTGCTTCGCTCACCGTTGCACTGAACGACTTCCTCAATGGCTTGAACGGGGCATCCGCTGTCGTTCTTGGTCTGATCTTGGGAGCCATGATGGGCTTCGATCTGGGTGGGCCCGTCAACAAGGTTGCCTACTCGTTTGCGGTTGCTGGCCTCGGTGCCGGTGCGATCGACAATCAGGGACCATGGATGATCATGGCCGCCGTTATGGCTTCGGGAATGGTTGCACCACTCGCGATGGCCCTGGCCTCAACGGTTCTGGCTCGTCGCCTGTTCTCGCCCGTCGAGAAGGAAAACGGCAAGGCAGCGTGGCTCCTCGGCGCTTCGTTTATCTCTGAAGGTGCCATTCCGTTTGCTGCCGCCGACCCGCTGCGTGTGATCCCTGCCAGCGCAATTGGTAGCGCGGTTACTGGTGGAATCATCATGGCGGCTGGCGTCACGTCTCAAGCTCCTCACGGCGGCATCTTCGTGTTCTTCGCGATCAACCCGTTCCCGATGTTCCTGCTGGCAATCCTTGCCGGAACTGTTGTCACTGCGCTAATCGTGGTTGCGCTCAAGCGCTTCACCGTGCGCGGCAATGGTGCTGTTGTTCCGGAGTCCGCGAAGGTTCCGGTCGCAGCCTAAGCAGCAGGCTCCGCGGAAGCCTCCACCACTGGCTGGCATAGTCGCCCGATCCGCACCCCTCTCGCAGCTCGACTGCTGGACCGGGCTGCGGATCGGGCGATCGTCGTTTGCGAGCGCGAAAGGCCGTGCTAGCTTGCCATTACGCGCCGAAGCGGGAGAAGAAATGAAGATCACCGAAGCTATTCATATTGAAGCGCCAGTCGAGCGAGTGTTTAGGGTGTTTTGCGATCTCGACAACGCCGCTGAGAATCTCAGCGGCATCCTCAAACTTGAAGTGCTCGAGGGGTCTGGACAGCTGGGCCTCGGTACGAAGTGGCGCGAAACGCGCGTTTTCGCTGGCAAGGAAGCCACCGAAGTGATGTGGGTGACGTCGTACGAACAGGATGCTTCCTATAGCGTCGACGCGGAATCAAACGGCACTCACTACCGCAGCGTCTACAGGTTCACTCCCAGTCACGGTGGCACTCGTGTTGACTACAACTTCACGGGGACTCCACTGACGTTGGGAGCGAGACTCATGAGCGTTGTGGCCTTGCTGTTCCGCGGCGTGATGAAGAAGGCACTCACTCAGGATCACCACGATCTGAAGGTTCTCTGCGAAACCACCGCACGCTAAGCGACAAAGATTCGCTGTGCTACTTCGAGCGCAGCGCTGCCTCATAGAGTTCACGCTTGCTCAGACCAGTCTGCTCGGCAACCTCGGTTGACGCTTCCTTGAGTCTCGCACCATCGGCAACAAGCGCAAGTACATAGTTCACGGCCGTCGGAAGGTCGGATGTTGCGGGCGGAGCACCCTCGACGACGAGACAAATCTCACCCCGAGCTCCGTCCTTGAACTTTGCGGCAAGTTCGGCTGCGGTTCCGCGGGCAACTTCTTCATACATCTTGGTGAGTTCGCGACAGACGACAGCGCGGCGGTCATCACCGAGCGCCGTCGCGAGGTCGGCAAGTGCTGCCGGTAGACGATTGGGGCTTTCGAAGAAAACCATGGTGCGTTCTTCACGAGCGAGAGTGCGGAAGTAGGCGACACGTCCCTTGCGAGGCAGGAAACCCTCGAAACTGAAACGGTCAGTGGGAAGACCTGAGACGGCGAGCGCGGTGAGAACAGCGCTCGGCCCTGGCAGAGCAGTAACCGTGACCCCTGCGGCGGCGGCCGCCGAAACGAGAGGAAATCCGGGGTCACTGATGGCGGGCATCCCGGCGTCGCTCAGCACTAATACGTCGGCGTCGCGGGCGAGTTCTACGATCTCGGCCGCCTTCTCTGACTCGTTGTGCTCGTGCAGTGGGATCAGTCGCGGTCGGTTCTCGATGCCGAGGGCACGCATGAGGTGCACGGTGGTTCTGGTGTCTTCACTCGCGATTACCTCGGCGTTAGTGAGCGCCTCGATGAGTCGCTTGGAGGCATCGCCAAGGTTGCCGATGGGGGTCGCCGCGAGAATGATCACGCGGCCATTCTCCCACCGAGTTAGGTCGTAGTGTTGCACTATGTCGACTCCGCCGCCCTTGAGGGGAACACCACTCGGTGCTGTCATGCTCGTGGTGTTGGGGCTCATCTTTCAAGACGTCGGCGCCTCTGTCGCAATTCTCTTGTTTCCCGAAGTCGGGCCCGCCGGAATGGTGTCGCTGCGACTCGTGTTCTCAGCCGCCATTCTGCTCGCGATTGCCCGCCCGAACCTTCGCGCCATCTCAAAACGTGCGTGGTTCATGGCGTTGGTCTTCGGAATCTCTCTCGGCGGAATGAACATGCTCTTCTATGGGGCAATCTCGCGCGTTGACCTCGGCGCGGCCGTCACTATCGAGGTGCTCGGCCCCCTCGTGCTCTCGGTCATCGTTGCGCGGAGGGCAAGCGCCTGGCTGTGGGCCGTTCTAGCATTCGCGGGTGTTGCGCTGCTTGGACTTGGCAGCGTCGGCGTACTCGACCCCATCGGTGTCGCTTTCGCTCTCGCCGCGGCTGTCTCGTGGGCCGGCTACATTTTGGCCTCACGCAAGACCGGGCAGGTCTTTGCCGGATTGGATGGCCTCGCCATCGCTATGGCGATTGGCGCAATCATCAGCCTCCCGTTCGGCATTGCTCAGGCGGGAAGCACGTTGCTCGAGCCGTCGATTCTGGTGCGCGGACTAGCCGTAGCGATCTGCTCGTCGGCAATCCCCTACGCCCTCGAACTTATTGCGCTGCGTCGCATCTCGGCTGCCGCATTCTCGGTGCTCATGGCGTTGGCGCCCGCCATTGCAACCGGTGCCGGATTCTTTGTGCTCGGCCAAAGCATCACCCTCGTGCAGGGTGTCGGAATTGCCCTGGTGATCGTGGCCTCAATCGGCGCGGTGCGGGCGGCATCCCGCATCCCTGGCGCACCGGGGGCTGGGCCTAACGCACTATTGCCAGAAGAAACTCCGCTCTAGTTTTCTTTGTTCTGCTTCGCCTCTGCCGCGTGCATCGGGTGGCTGCGCTCGAGCGCGGCTCCTTCAACGTCCACGCTGGGCAGGATGCGGTCGAGCCAGCGAGGCAACCACCACACCGACGTGCCGAACAGGTGCATCAGCGACGGTACCAACATCATCCGTACGACAAAGGCGTCAAAGAGCACACCAACGGCGAGGCCGAAACCGAGCGGGCGAACGATGGCGAGGTGCGAGAAGATGAAGCCTCCGAAGACGGCAATCATGATGATGGCAGCGGCGGTGACGACAGCGCGACCGCTGCGGAGTCCGCTCACAACGGCAGCCTTGGCTGGAACTCCGTGAATGAAAGCTTCCCGCATTCCCGAGACGAGGAACAGTTGGTAGTCCATCGCAAGGCCGAACAGCACGCCCATGATGATGATTGGGGCGAAGTTCAGCAGCGGACCTGGGTCAGTGACGCCGAAGAGGGCCCCTAGCCAGCCCCACTGGTACACGGCAACCATGGCACCGAACGCGGCGAGCAACGAAAGCACGTAACCCGCGGTGGCGATCACGGGTACGAGCAGCGAACGGAACACCAGAATCAGGATGATCAGCGACAGGCCAACGACAACCGCGAGGTAGAGCGGCAGCACTCCGGCCAGTTTCTCGGAGATGTCGATGTTTCCACTGGCCGAGCCAGCGACGCCGAGCTCGATACCACCAGCTAACGGTGAGCTATCGCGCAGTTCGTGAACAAGCGCTTCGGTTGATTCACTCGACGGCCCATCGACGGGGATGACTTGGAACGCGAAGTAGTCCGAGTCGTCCGAGACACCAATGGGAGCGACAGCGACTACGCCATCGACCGCGAGAAGCTGGTCGGCAAGGTCGGCCTGGGTTTCGAGTTCCCTGTCTTCCGACACCGCGGTGGGCAGGGTCGCGGTCACAAGAAGCGCGCCGTTCTGGCCCGCCCCGAACTCTTCAGCGATAGTCGTGTACGAACGGTATTGCGTCGAATCGGCGGGCTCTGACGAACCATCCGGCAGGCCCAAGCGCATTGAGAGCGCTGGGATCGCAACGATCAGCAGACCGAGCGTCGCCACAATCAGCATGACGATTGCGCGGCTCGTGCGCATGGCACGGGCGGGTGGGAGGGTGTGCGATTCGTGACCGATGTTGGCTCGCGCCTTGCGAGAAAGCACTCGTTTACCGAGCAATGCCAGCAGGGCGGGAGTGAGACTTACGGCGATCAGTACGGAGACAAGGACGCAGACTGCCGCCACGGTGCCCATGACACCCAAGAATGGGATTCCGCTGACGTTGAGAGCGAGAAGGGCTACGAGAACCGTCGACCCGGCGAACAGCACGGCGTTGCCCGAGGTGCCATTGGCGAGACCGATCGATTCGTGGAGCTCCATGCCTGCCGCGAGTTGGCGGCGGTGACGCTGCACGATGAAGAGCGTGTAGTCGATTCCGACCGCAAGGCCGAGCATCACACCCAGAATCGGCGTGACGGAGGTCATGTCGACAACACCGGAGAAGGCGAGCGAGCCTGCGACTCCCACACCAACGCCGATGATCGACGAGACGATCGGCAATACAGCTGGCAAGAACGAACGGAAGAGTACGAGCAAGACAACACCGGCCAAGAGCACACCGATAATCTCGCCAATGCCCAGCAGGCCGTCCGTTGAGGTCGTGATGGCAGACGAGTAGTCGACCGTCACTCCGTCAATCTGGATGCCGTCGAGTTGCGTCGCAATCGCACTCTTCGTCTCTCCCGAGAGATCCAGTAGTTCGCTGTCGAAGGTGATGAGTCCCAGAGCTGTCGCTCCATCGTCGGAGACGAAGCTGATGTCGGTGGCGGCATCCATAAGGCGCTCGCCGAAGCCCAGTTGCTGTTCTTGATCGTCGAGTTGTGCCGCATTTTCGTCGAGAGCAGTCTGCTGAGCGGCGAGTTCGGCCTTACCGGCATCGAGCTGGGCCTGCTGTGCGTCAAACTGAGCGGCGGATGCTTCGTAGTAGCCGCCCTCTTTCGCCTGAGCAATCGCGGCATCCAGTTGGGCCTGACCGGCTTCGAGTTCTTGCGCGCCGACATCCAATTGCGTTTGACCGTCGGTGAGCTGTTGCTTGCCGGCGTCGATCTGTTCGCGACCGTCCACGATCTGTTGCGCTTGTTCTTCGCGCTGGGCGTCAGTCTCGAAGGGGTCGATGACTTCGCTGACGTCGTCGTTGGCGGTGAGCTCAGCGAGGGCATCCGTAATGTCACTCTGTTGGGCTGCGGTGAGGGCGTCGCCATTTTCTGAGGCGAAGACGACGGTTGCGGAGATGCCACCAACGTCGCCGAGGCGGTCGGTGAGTTCGGACGCGACGCGCTCAGTCTCGGTTCCCGGGATCGACATTGTTGAGGAGAGGGTGCCGCCGAAGAGGGCGAATCCGCCGACCGCGAGGCCGAGAACGGCGATCCAGCTCACGATGAAGAGCCAGGCGCGGCGAGCCGACAGTCGGCCAAGTCGGTACAGAAGTTCAGCCATGCCGAAGAAAACCTCTCATAGGGAAAAGAAAAAGAGCACTCCGTCGGGCCTGCGCCAATCGTAATCGGAGAATGCCCGTTTTCCAACACTTGTCGGAAAACTCACAACTTCTCGGCATCCGTCTGCCAGAATCATCGAATGGATGCTCGAGTCGAACGAACTAGGCGAAGCCTGCAACAGGCACTCTTCGCTCTCACTCAAGAACGACCCTTCGACGAAGTGACCGTCGGCGACATTGTTGAGCGCGCCGGAGTGAATCGCAGCAGTTTCTACCAGCACTATGCCGACAAAGAAACTTTGCTGGCGTTCGCCATTGAGGCCGCCGCAGACGAAGCGGGAGTTCAGCTAGCCGACCTCGACCCGGCGAGCGCCGAGCCACCACCCGCCATCATGAGCTACCTCAGCCACATCGACGCCAATGCGGCCGTGTATGCGAGCGCGCTTGGACCTCGCGGCTCAGCACTGGTGGCGTCACGATTGCGGGCCCGGCTCAACCTAATCGTGCGCGATGGAATCGTCAGCCACGGCACACAACCATTCGAGGGCCTTTCGCTTGAGATCGCGAGCGCAAGCATCACCGGAGCAACTTTCGGAATCATCGAAGCCTGGCTTGCCATGGATCCGCGACCGTCAGCCGAAACTGCGGTGGCATGGATTTGGCAGTCGTTTGGCACCCCAAGCGGCCGCTGGGGCGAGCAAGACAACGCCCGATAGCTGACCCCTCCCAGGATTTCACTGCGCCCCGGTCGGCAAGAAACTGCTGCGCTCAGTAGCATTACGGGGTGAGCCAGACGAATCCCCGCGACTTCGACGAATTGCTGTCGAACGACCCGGCTGATTCCTACCCCACCGACGACACTGGCTCCGGCTACTACCCCACCTCGCTCGATAGCCATGACGGCTCGCGCCTCGACCGATGGTGGGCCTCGCGCAGCTCGCTGACCCAGCGATGGCTCGGCTGGGCTGGGCCGGCGATCGTGGTGCTGATCGCAGCATTCACGAGGCTGGTTGGCCTCGGGCATCCGGCATCGCTCGTTTTTGACGAGACCTTCTATGTGAAGGATTCCTGGACGCTCGTGAATCGTGGCTACGAGGCGCAGTGGCCAGCCGAAGCGGATGCGTTATTCAACGGTGGGCACGTCAACATATTCTTGAACGATCCCTCTTTTGTGGTGCATCCGCCGCTCGGCAAGTGGTTGATCGGGTTGGGCATGTTGCCCGGCGGAGGCGAAGATCCCTTCGGGTGGCGCATCGCGACGGCCATCGTCGGCATTCTCGCTGTTGTTGTGCTCATGCTGATCGCGAAGAAACTGTTCGGCTCCACACTGCTGGCGACGCTGGCAGGCCTGCTGCTCGCAATCGACGGCAATGCGATTGTCATGAGTCGTGTTGCGTTGCTTGACAACTTTGTGATGATGTTCGCTCTGCTCGGGGTGGGCGCGATGCTGCTTGATCGCGAGCATTCTGCCACCCGGTTAGCGCTGTGGATCAACCGCCGCGGCGCGCGCGGCGCAGCAACCGAATGGGGTCCTGCACTGTGGTGGCGACCGTGGCTCATGCTCGCCGCCGTGGCCTTCGGCGCTGCCGCCGCCGTCAAGTGGAACGGTCTCTACTTCTTGGCCGCGTTCGCTGTCTACAGCCTGGTGGTGGATGCCCTCGCTCGCCGTCGCGCCGGCGTGGCCTTCTGGGGCTCCGGCACCCTCTTCAAGCAGGCCCCGGTGAGCTTCTTGCTGACCGTGCCGATTGCCCTGCTCGTGTATTTAGCATCGTGGGCCGGCTGGTTCCTCAGCGATAACGGTTACGACCGTTCGTGGGCCGAAACCGACAGTAACGCCTGGACGGACGTCTTCAGTTGGGTGCCGCTCGACATCCAGAGCCTGTGGCATTTTCAGTCAAGCGTGTACAGCTACCACGTGGGCGAAAGTCGACCCCACCCCTATCAAGCGAACCCACTGACCTGGCTGCTACTGATCCGCCCGACGAGCATGTTCTACGAAAGCTATGCCCGCGGTGACGGCGGCTGCCTCGCGGATGCCTGTGGCGCCTCCATCTCAGGAATCGCCAACCCGATTATTTGGTGGGCTGCAACCGCGGCGGTGCTCTACCTCGTGTACCGCTTGGTCCGCTATCGCCACTGGCAGACCGGTTTCATCCTGATGGGCGTCGCCGCCGGCTACTTGCCGTGGCTGCTCTACTTGAACCGCACGGTATTCCAGTTCTACTCGATCGTGTTCGAGCCGTACCTGATTTTGGCTCTCGTGGCCGCGCTCGGGGTGATCGCCGGAAGGGCAGACGACGACCGCTATCGGCGCACGAGCGGCCTCGGAGTCGTGGCAGTCTTTGTGGCTGTCGCCATCGCGGTCAGTGTATTTTTCTGGCCGCTGTGGACCGGCCAAACCATCGACTACGACCTGCTGCGGTTGCGCTGGTGGTTGCCAACCTGGGTCTAGCAGGTCTAGCGGTGCCCTTTCGTGGCGTTCTGTTACGTCATGAATCTTCACCCGGCATCCGCTTCTGTAGCCTGAGGTAATGACTGATCAGGGCAGTTCCGACCGAAACTATGGTTTTCGCACGCGCGCAATTCACGCGGGAAACATCCCTGATGCGGCAACAGGTTCTCGCGCCCTGCCGATTTACCAAACAAGTGCCTACGTCTTTGATGACACGGCGGATGCCGCAGCCCGCTTCGCTCTGCAAAAATACGGCAACATCTATTCCCGGCTTGCTAACCCGACGGTGGCCAGCTTTGAGGAACGAGTCGCGTCTCTTGAGGGTGGTCTCGGCGCTGTTGCTACCGGCAGCGGACTGAGCGCGCAGTTCATCACCTTCGCGTCTCTTGCGGGTGCTGGCGATCACATTGTCTCGAGCGCCAATCTTTATGGCGGCTCTATTACTCAGTTGGATGTCACGCTGCGCCGTTTTGGCGTCGAGACCACGTTTGTGCGCTCTTCCGACCCTGCAGACTATGCGGCCGCGATCACGGACAAGACCAAGCTGATCTTTGCGGAAACCATCGCGAACCCCTCCGGCGAGATTGCCGACATCGAGGGTTTAGCCGAGGTTGCCCACGCCCACAATCTGCCGCTCATCATCGACTCGACGGTCGCAACCCCGTACTTGAATCGGCCCATCGAGTGGGGCGCGGATATCGTCACGCACTCGGCAACGAAGTTTCTGGGCGGTGCCGGCACAACCCTCGGCGGTGTTGTCGTGGAGAGCGGTCGATTCGACTGGGCCACCGATCGCTTCCCGCTCTTCGACGAGGCGGTGCCAAGCTACGGCGGCCTCAACTGGAGCGGAAATTTTGGCGAGTATGCCTTCCTCACTCGTCTGCGCGCAGAGCAGCTGCGCGACATCGGTCCAGCGCTTTCGCCGCACTCGGCCTGGTTGCTGGCAACCGGCGTCGAGACGCTTCCCTTCCGGATGCAAGCCCACGTCGACAACGCACGCATCGTCGCGGAGTGGCTTGAGGCCGACCCGCGCATCGAGACCGTGTACTGGGCCGGGCTTCCCGGGCATCCGCACTTCGAACGGGCCCAGAAGTATTTGCCCAAGGGTGCCGGATCGGTGTTCTCCTTCGAGGTCAAGGGCGGTCGCCCTGTCGGCCAGAAGTTCATCGAGAGCGTCGAGTTGGCCAGCCACCTCGCGAACATTGGTGACGCGAAGACGTTGGTTATTCATCCGGCGTCGACGACTCACGCTCAGCTCACCGAGCAGCAGCTCATTGATGCCGGCGTGCTGCCCGGTGTCGTGCGCATCAGCGTCGGCATCGAGGACCCTGAGGACATCATCGATGACCTCGACCAGGCGTTGACCGCCGCTGTGAAGGGCTAAGGATGTCGACCGAAGAAGTGCAGACCACGCAGCTTAACAACGGGCTAACGTGCGATCTGCCCGCCAGCTCGCCGCTCGCCAAACTGCTGAAATCGCAGCGCACCTGGGTGGGACCAGACGCCAAAAAGCGTGCCGCGATCCTGCGCAAGTCGAAGTCAATCGCGATCGTCGGGGCCTCTCCCAACCCGTCGCGCTCGAGCTACTTCGTGGGCACCTACTTGCTGCAGTCGACCGACTACCGCGTGTACTTTGTAAACCCCAACGCCGACACAATTCTGGGCCAGAAGGCCTATCCCGACCTTGCGTCACTCCCCGAAGTTCCCGACATTGTGGATGTCTTCCGCAAGGCCAGCGACATCCCCGCCGTGATTGAAGACGTGCTTGCGATCGGCGCGAAGACAGTCTGGGTGCAGCTCGGCATCTGGAACGAAGAAGCCGCCGTCTCAGCCGAATCGCAGGGGCTCACCGTTGTCATGGACCGCTGTCTCAAGGTCGAGCACGCGCGCTTCAATGGCGGGCTCAACCTGATGGGCTTCGACACCGGGGTTATTTCGTCGCGTCGGGCTGGGCGCTAGCGAGCGATCGATGCCCAACCCACGCCAGTCGCTGCCGCAGCGCACCAGCGGTGCACTAACTTAGCGGTATGGCTGTGGCTCAGACTCGACGCGCTCGCGCCGCACGCCGCCGCAAACGTCGCGTTGATGCCGCCGACAACGATCTCACTGCCGAGCAGTGGAAAGAGCTCAAACGCGAATGGGGTGGTTGTGCGTATTGCACCGCCACCGACACTGTGTTGCAGAAGGACTGCGTTCAGCCGATCTCTCGCGGCGGCAGCTACACCGTCGGCAACGTTGTGCCCGCCTGCGGCTCCTGCAATGCGAGCAAAAGCAACAGCGAAGTGACCTCGTGGATGCGCCGCAAACGACTCGACGAGCGCGCCTTCCTCACGCAATATGTACACGTACGGCAGGCGCTGGGCCTGGTTTAGGGTCTCGATCTGCGCCCGAACTAATTGCTCGCGGCACGACTTGGTTGAGGCGGGCGGTAATCTCCAGCTGAACGCTGAGCGGCACAGAATCGGTCAGCCGCAAAAGGGTTCACCGACTCCACACGGTAAAGTTACAGATCAGGTTAGCTGCATGAACAGTCCTGCAGGCGACGGGAGAGGGCCGTGGTGTCGAAGTCATCAAGCGCCCCACCCTCCGCTCGTACCGCGGTGTTCTCGCAAATCTCGGCCAGCGGCCGAGTCGAGCAGGTTGTGCAACGACTGACAGATGCCATCGTGCTCGGGGTGCTCGTGCCAGGCGAGCGCCTTCCGAGCGAATCCCAGCTCGCCAAACGCTTTGGAGTCGCACTTGTGACCGCCCGCGAAGGGCTCAGCATCCTGCGCGAGAACGGTCTCATTGAGACCCGCAGAGGCCGCGAAGGCGGCAGCTTCGTCACGCCACCGCATACCCGGCACGGTGCAGTCCTGCGTGCCCGTCTCGCCGGCCTCTCCCGCGTGGATCTTCAAGACATGGGTCTGTACCTTTCGGTGATCACCGCTGCTGCCGCGGCGCACGCTGCGGACAGAATCCTGGATTCGGACATCGACAACCTTCGCCGCTTGGTCGGCCCGGAACTCCCGGAATCGGGTCAGGCAGTGGGAAGAGCAGAGGGCGCGTTTCATATACAACTGGCGGTGCTCAGCCAATCCGCGCGATTAGTACGGGATCAAATTCGGCTTCAGGCGGAATTCGGGCCGCTGCTCTGGTACGCCTCAGACATCACGATTGCAGGAGGGCCGGGAGGCGGTGCGGCAGCTCACAGTGCCGAGCCGAACACTGCCACCGCGACGTGCTCGAACTATCAGCTGAGCGTGGTCGATGCGCTCACGGCGCGAGATCCCCGCGGGTCTAGGACTGCGGTTGAATACCACTTCTCTAACCACCTCGCCCAGCTTCTTGAGGCAAAGGCTGCAGTCGATCGAGGTGATCCCCTTGAGAACTGAGACAACCGCATCCGCGCAGCTAACCGCGTGCGCAGGGGTTGTTTCTGAGTTCTTCGCAGACGTGTTCACGCAATTGGACCAATGGCAGTCACGTGTCCAGTCTGTTGATGGACGACTCCACGGGGCCGAACTCGATGAGGCGGTTGCTGCGTTCGCCATCCCCGCACTCGAGCGGCCCGATTCCGTCCTGATCGGCGCTGGGTTCATCGGCGATGCTGGGGATGATTCTGGTCGAAGCCTCCACTTCGCATGGTGGATCGGTCCGATCGATGCGAACCCGTTGCTGGCTGAAACTACACAATCTACGAGACTGGATGTCACGGAGCGAAGGTACGCCGACTATGTCAGCGACTTCTCCGCTCTTGAGTGGTACCGGATGCCACAATCGATGAAGCAGACGCACGTGACAGGGCCGTACGTCGACTACCTCTGCACCTGCGATTACATCCTGACGATCACCGCGCCCGTGTTCGTCGACGCCGACAAGACCGGGGTGGAGGAAATGTTTGGGGTAGTGGGAGCTGACGTGTTTGTTCGTAGTTTCGAGCGAGCCGTCATGCCTTCCCTGCTGGCCATCCCCGCGGATGCCGCAGTGCTGAACGAGTCTGGTCGCGTCGTAGTCTCCACAGATCCCAGCCTCCCGGTGGGCTCGGTCCTGAGCGAAACAGCCAAGGAACGCGAGTGGAACACGGTCGCATGCACAGAGGGGCCGTTCAGCGTTGCCATGCGCAAAAAAGGCACTCCTCGATAAATTTTGAGAAAACGCGTGACAGGGATACATCTATCTCCATAAGATTGCCGTATCGCGCCCCAACGGAGGGGTACGGCAGCCTAATTCAGGATGCTCAGGGCCTCCCGCGGGCACGGAGAATCTACCCTGAAAGGTCGCCATGACTACAGATTCCGCTCCGCGCAACACCTCATCCGACGACGATGCTCATCTGAAAAAGCTCGGCTACGACGGCAACTTCAACCGGTCCCTGTCTCTGTGGGGCACCTTCGCTCTCGGCTTTACTTACCTGTCACCGCTCGTCGGCGTTTACTCTCTTTTCGCCTACGGGATTTCGCTTGGCGGACCGCCTTCGATCTTCTGGCTCGTAATCGTCGGCACCGGGCAACTCTTGGTGGCCCTGGTCTTTGGCGAGGTCGTGTCACAGTATCCAATCTCTGGCGGTATTTATCCGTGGGTGCGGCGCCTCTCAAGCGCACGCTTTGCGTGGATTGCGGCATGGGTGTACATCTGGGCCATCATCGTCACGGTGACTGCGGTTGCTGAGTACGGCACTAGCTTCCTTGCCAGTCTGCTCGGTCTCCAGCCCACAAAAGAGCTCACCCTTTTCCTCGCAATCGCGTTCCTCGTCGTCGCGCTCGTTGTTAACCTGAGCGGCACGAAAGCTCTAGCTCGGGTTGCCAAGATCGGTCTCGCTGCCGAGCTCATCGGTGTTATCGGGGTAGGGCTCTTCCTGATCCTGTTTGAGCGCAAGAACGATTTCTCGGTGTTGTTCGACACGTTCGGAACCCAGGGCGACGGCAGCTACCTTCCGGTGTTCGTCGGAGCGGCGCTGACCGGGCTATTTCTCTTTTACGGCTTTGAGGCCTGTGGCGAAGTAGCAGAAGAGGTATCCAACCCGGCCAAAGCTATCCCCCGCGCGATGATCATGACGATCCTCGTCGGTGGTCTCTCGGGCCTGATCGCGTTCCTTGGCTACATCCTCGCGGCACCAGATCTGGCGAGCATCGTAAGCGGAGAAGATGCCGACCCGATCGCCGGCATCTTGGAAGCATCCCTCGGCACTGTCGGAGCGAAGATCTTCCTCGTCGTTGCGCTCACGGCGTTCCTCTCCTGTGTGCTCAGCCTTCAGGCGGCCGGCAGTCGCCTGCTGTACTCGTTCGGCCGCGACAAGATGATGCCCGGTCACCGGTGGCTTTCAGAACTATCCACCAAGAAGGTTCCGCGCAACGCGCTTCTGGTTGCCTGCATCGTGCCGATCCTGATCTGTGTGCTGATCTACGTCGGGCAGGATGGGTTGCTCAACCAGATCACGGCGTTCGCGGTTCTTGGTATCTACTTCGCGTTCCAGTCCGTAGTCTTCGCGTCGCTGCTAGCGCGGCTCAAAGGCTGGAAGCCTGCGGGCCCGTTCAGCCTTGGCGCTTGGGGAATGCTGGTGAACATTGTGGCACTCGCGTATGGAGTGATCGCGATGATCCTGCTGGCGACGCCTGGCACGAGCGGCGACTTTCTCGCCGACTGGATAGTGCTGGTAGGGCTCGCGCTTGTGCTGGCCACCGGCGGCATCTACATGATGATCGCTCGGCCGGGACGTAATTCAACAATTCCGGAGGGCGACGCGGTGGAGATCGCCGCACTGCTTCGCGAGGGTTGATTCACCCCGATTGATTCATCTACGGGATGCGGCGAGCTCTGCTGTTGTTTTCAACAACAGTTGGGCTCGCCAATTCTCATTCGGCGCTGCGTCAGATCGACCCCTAGCGCCCGACGAAATGGTCCATGGTGTTGTTCACACCGAGCTGATTCATGAGTTTGTCGAACCAGCGGACCGGAAGCACCCGGGCGGGCGATAAGAGATTTACGAACCGGGGCATGATCAACTGGTGTCGGCCCTTCTCGATCGCTGTCAGCGTTTTCTGAACTACATACTCGGGAGTCAGGATGGGCAACAGCAGAGGGTATTTGGTTTGCACACCCTCAAACATTCCGGTGCTGACGAAGTACGGGCACACGACCAGCGAGTTGACGCCGGTGTTTTCTTTCGATAGCTCTACCCGGAGCGATTCGGCGAACCCGAGAGCAGCAAACTTGCTCGCGGAATAGTCGGTTTGTTTAGCTACTCCGACAAGTCCGGCGGCGCTGGAGATGGTGACTACGGTGCCGCGGCGGTTCGCGATCATATTGCCCAAGAACGCGCGAGTAACCCAGAACAGGGCAAGCGTATTCACCCGAATCGTGCGCTCAATGGCCTCGTCGGATGCATCAAGAAGGTTCTTGCCTGTGACGATTCCCGCATTGTTGATCAGAACATCCACTTGCCCCGTTTTCTTCGCGGCCGCGTTGACCGCATTCCGGTCAGACACATCGACGGTGAACGCCTCGGCGTGATGTCCCGCGCCAAGGATCTCCTCACACACGCTCTCGGCCGCGGCCGCCGACAAATCCCACACCACGACCCTGGCTCCGCGTTCCGCAGCGCCGAGGGCCAGAAGTCGCCCGATGCCGCTTCCGCCGCCGGTGATCAAAACGGTTTGATTCTTCAGAGGATGAGTCACTCTTCTTCTCCTTCAACAGCAGTGCGGACCCGCAATACCAATATTGACCGTTTGGTCAATAGATTGCAATAGCTAAGCTTGAAGCGTGGTCGGAGTAAAGAAACCAGAGATCGAGCGGCGCGACGACATTCTCGCCGCCGCAAAAACCGTGGCAATCCGTAGCGGGCTAGAAACTGTCTCGGCTCGCACGGTTGCCGCAGAAGCCGACCTCTCGAACGGCCTCATCTACTTCTACTTTGAATCCAAAGACGGACTCCTGCACGCTCTGCTTGCGCGACTACTCTCGACGACTCTCGACGGCCCCGAAAATGGTTTCGGCAGCGAATTGCCAGCAGACGTCGCCCTGTTTCATATGGTGGCCACTGAGCTGGAAGGTCTGCACACTCAGCGCGACGACGTCGATCTTCTTTTTCAGTTCTACTTCTTCCGCCAGAGCACGGAGTTTCGTGACGAACTCAACACCGGCCTGAGCCGCTACGCCGACACCATGGAGCCGATCACAAACCGATTCGCTCACGAGCACGGCCTTGCCCCCGATGCGTTCCGATCGACACTCATCGCTCTCATTCAGGGAGCCGCGATCGATGTTGTGCGTCGCCCCGAAGAGTTCAGCGCCGAAAAGCTTCTCCAGGTAGTCGCTGCTCTGGCGTCGGCGGCTCCTTCCTCACGCTGAGGCAAGCAACGCTGTCAGCGCGGCCGCATCGGTGAGCGGCAGTCGACACACGAACTCTTCGCACAGGTACGCCGTCGGTGCGCCGTCGGTGGCGGCGCGAGCGGCAAACAGTTCGAAACCGGATGCCGCAAAAGCGTCCGCCTGAGCCTGCGACACTGCGACACCAATGCCTCCAGCGCGGTGCAGCTTGCGGGCCAGACTCGTGAGCTCGTGGCCGCCGGCAGCCCCGCCACCCGCCTCATCCGCCGTCACAACGACGAGCTGGCGCAGGGGTGCACCGAGCTCCGACATGAGGGTGAGGGCGGTTCCGAACGAGATCGGTTGCTGGGCTGCGAGCTGGCCGACCAGTTTCATGGAAGTCTCGGCGGCATCCCGGTATTGGGCGTCGCCGGTGAGAGCGAAGAGGGTGTGGGCGGCGGCGGCCATGGCACTGAGGCCGCTGGGGTGGGCTCCGTCGCTGATGTCGGCTTCGGTCGAGAGGCCTTGGGCGGCGAGTACGGAGTCGGTGCCGCCGGGGAGGCCGAAGGGTGAGCTTGCCGAACCCGCAGCTCCGGCTGCGAGCGCGCCGTCGATGAGGTTGCGGGCAGCGAGGGCGTAGCGCACTTCACCGGTGGCAATGGAGAGTTCGAGCAGGCCCTGGGCGAGCATCCCACTATCTTCGAGGGTTGCTGCCGCGTCGGAGAGGATGCCGTCGATGGAGGTGCGCACGAGCCGCTCCCCCGCAGGGTCGCCGGCCGAGTTCCCGGCACCCACGTGCTCGGCGAGCAGGAAGTCAGCGGCACCGCGGGCCAGCGCGATCCACTCGGGGTTGCCATGACGGGCGCCAGCCAAAGCGAGAGCTTCGATGGCGAGACCATTCCAGCCGGTGAGGATCTTGTCGTCGCGGGGCGGGGCTTCGACGCGGGCGCGGCTGGCGGCATCCAGCGAATAGTAGAAGCCTTCGACACGTTTGCCGTCGACGGTGCTTTCGGAGTCGAGACCTGATGCGAATGCTCCTGAAGGCAGCAGCAGTTTGTCGCGCAAGAAGTCGGCGACGCCGGTGGCGATCTCCGCCGAGTCGGCGAGCGCATACGCGGCAAGCAGTTGGGCGTTGTCGTAGAGCATGCGTTCGTAGTGCGGGTCAGTCCAGTCGGCCTGGGTGGAGTAGCGGAAGAAGCCGCCATCGACCGGGTCGCGCAGGGCGGATGCCGCCATCGCCTTCAGCGTGCGATCGGCGAGGCCTGCTGCCTCTGGCGAGTGTTCCGCGGTGCGAGCCCCGCGATCGAGAAGGAACCGCAGCACCGGCGTCACCGGAAATTTGGGGGCGTCGCCGAATCCGCCATGCTCGAGGTCTTCGGCGGCAGCGAGCGCATCGATCACGTCAGCAAAGTCGGTGACGAGTTCGCTCTCGACGGCACGGCTCCTGGCAAGCGCTTCAGCTATCGCGCTGCCGCTGGTCTCGACCTGTTCGCGGCGGGTGAGCCACGCATCCGTCACTGATTCGAGCACTTGCCGAAATGCCGGATGCTGCCCCACCGCGGTCGGTGGCCAGTAGGTGCCGGCAAAGAAGGCTCGCCCCGCGGGCGTGACGAACACGTTGAGCGGCCAGCCTAGGTTGGGAGTGAAGGCGGATGCCGCCGCCAGATAGGTGGAGTCCACTTCGGCGTGTTCTTCACGGTCTACTTTGATCGCCACAAAGTTCTCGTTGAGGTAGGCGGCCAGCACGGGGTCGCTGAAGGATTCGCGCGCCATCACATGACACCAGTGGCACGTGGAGTAGCCGATGGAGACCAGAACGGGAACATCTCGGCGTTCCGCTTCGGCAAAAGCTTCGGCAGACCACTCCCACCAGTTCACCGGGTTGGTGGCGTGTGATCTCAGGTATGGGCTCGCAGCAGTTTCCAGACGATTGGGCATAGTCTCAGAGTATGTCGAAGTTGACCGTGACCTACATTGGCGGCCCTACTGCGTTGCTCGAATATGCGGGATTGCGCATCGTAACTGACCCCACTTTTGATGCGCCGCAGCTTTACCCCGACGAGGGCGGTGTGCCGCTCACCAAGACGGTGGGTCCGGCGTTGAGACGGGCGGATGTTGGCGCTGTCGACCTCGTGTTGTTGTCGCACCACGAACACGAAGACAACCTCGACTATGAGGGACTCGAACTTTTGGCCACCGGCGTGCTGACGATCAGCACCATGAAGGCGGGCTCTGACCTCTTCGGCGGAGGTGTTGTCGGTCTCGACTCTTGGGAATCTCGTGAGGTCGGCGCTGTCACCGTCACAGCAGTACCCGCACTGCACGGCCCTCCCGGTGCTGAAGCCCTTGTTGGCCCGGTCACCGGTTTCGTGCTGCAAGCCGAGGGCGAACCCACCATCTACGTCAGCGGCGACAACGCCTCCCTGCCGCTGGTGCAGCAAATCGCCGACCGCTTCCCCGACACCAGCATTGCGGTGCTCTTCGCGGGTGCTGCCCGCATCTCCGCGGTCAACGGCCCTCTCACCTTGACATCAGCGGATGCCGCAGAAGCCGCCAGAATCTTGGGCGTCGACCATGTGGTCGGCCTCCACACCGAGGGGTGGGAGCACTTCACCGAAACCCGTGCCGATCTCGAAGCTGCGTTCGCGGGGACGGGGTTGCTCGTGGATACGCCGCCAGGCGTCGCTGTTAGCGTTGAGCACTCCCCGGTGGGCGGCTAGTACCCACCAATCTCGAGGCGATGGAATTCAGCGTCGTCACCGCTATTGAAGTGGTGCGCCTCCGAGGTGGACAAAATAAACGCTGGAGCTGTTCGGAACAGGGCGAAGACGAACGTCCACGGCGACTCCCCTAGATTTCACAGACACCGAACGACCATCGACGAGGTCCGCAACGTCGTCGCGAGTGAGCGTGACGTCATACTCGCGATCGGCCCAAACCTGAATATCGATTGAGTACTTCACAAATGAGGCGGTATCCCGCTGCGCAAACGAGGTCGCAGCAGCAGCCAGTCCAAGAACGCTGCCCGCGCTAATTGCCAGTGCCGCGATTGTGAACACTGTGGCTGTGATCCTTAAGCGTGGGCCCGCCATCCAGTAAAGAACAGCAACGACAATGACCACAAAAGCCAGAACGATACCGAGAAAAGGGACAAAGGCCCATCCTTCGGTGGGGTTGGAGTAGACACCTAGATTGCCCACGCTATCTCGCCTTCGTTGCTACTAGCCACCAATGCAGGAACCGATATCCCCTTCCACCTAAGTGGGAGGAGATACCGGTTCTCTTCGTGCGAGCTACTCTACTTAGAAGGTCGCTTCTTCGGGGTTCGTGCCCACGCGCTGGTCGCGGTCGATAGCGTCGATTGACGCCATCTCGTCAGCGGAAAGCTCAAATCCGAAGACGTCGAAGTTTTGCGCCATACGCTCGCGCGAGTTCGACTTCGGGAACACGATGATGCCGTTCTGCAGGTGCCAACGGATAGCAACCTGGGCGGGTGAAACATCGTGTGCCGCGGCAGCAGCCTGAAGTGCGGTTTCGCCAAACAGGTCGTACTTGCCCTGCCCGAGCGGACCCCAAGCTTCGATGTGCATGCCAAGCTCAGCACCATACGCCCGCAGGTCGCGCTGGGCGAACGCGGGGTGGAGTTCGATCTGGTTCACGGCGGGAACCGTTTCGCTTCCGGCAAGAATCTTGTCGAGGTGGGGGCGGTGGAAGTTACTCACACCAATCGAACGCGTCTTGCCTGCAGCCTTGATCTCTTCCATGGTGAGCCACGTCTCAAGGTAACGGTCAAGATCGGGGCGGGGCCAGTGGATGAGGTACAGATCCACATAGTCGAGGCCCAGCTTCTCGAGGCTGAGATCCATGGCGTCGCGGGCAGAGTCTGTGCCCTGATCACTGTTCCACAGCTTCGTCGTGATGAAGAGTTCTTCACGCGGGATGCCCGACGCTTTAATGGCGTTGCCGACGCCCTGTTCGTTGCCGTAAATCATGGCGGTGTCGAGGTGGCGGTAGCCGACCTCAAGCGCGTCCGTGACGATGCGCTCGGTTTCGTCGGGGTCAACTTTGAAGACTCCGAACCCGAGCTGCGGGATGGAATTGCCGTCGTTGAGTTCAATCAGGGGAACAGTCATTTCCCCATCTTGCCACTCGCCGCTGACGATTCCACCCCAGCTCGTAAAGCTCCTAGCGAACGTGCCGCTCGTCCACTCCCGAGTACGCTGCAAGCGGGCGGATGAGCGCATTCGATGCCGCCTGCTCCATGATGTGAGCGGTCCAGCCGGTGATTCGCGCAGCAACGAATAGCGGCGTGAACATGTCGGTGTCGAACCCAATGAGGTTGTAGGCGGGGCCGCTCGGGAAGTCGAGGTTTGGTTTGATGCTCTTACGGCTCGTCATTGCCGTTTCGAGAGCGTCGTACATGGCAAGCATGTCGGGGCGATCAAATTCGGCAACGAGGGTTTCGAGCGCAGCCTTCATGGTGGGCACTCGCGAGTCACCGTTCTTATAGACACGGTGACCGAAGCCCATGATTTTGCGCTTCCCAGCAAGGGCATTCTCAAGCCACGCTTCCGCCTTTTCTGCAGAGCCGACCTCATCGAAAACGTGCATGACGGCTTCGTTTGCACCACCGTGCAGTTGGCCCTTGAGGGCTCCGATTGCTGCAGTGACGGCGCTGTAGAGATCGCTGAGCGTGCTCGTAACCACGCGACCCGTAAACGTCGAGGCATTGAAGGAATGCTCGGCGTACAAAATCATCGACACATCAAAAGCGTTGACAACAACGAAGTCAGGAACCTCGCCGAACGTCATGTGTAAGAAGTTCGCCGAATAGCTGAGGTCGTCCCGTGGCTCGACAAGAGCCTGGTCGCGACGACGACGCTGGTCGTAGGCGATGATCGCCGGCAGCTTGGCGAACAGGGTAAGCGAGCGGCGAAGGTTGAGCTCTTCGTCAATCATGCTCGCGGGGTCAGTGAGGGTGTCATCCAAGGCGCCGATCACGCTGACAGCGGTACGAACGACATCCATCGGATGCGCGGAGAGTGGCAACTCGTCAATGACGCGCTTTGTGTGTGCGTCGAGGTGGCGCTGCGCACGCTCGACATTCTGGAACTCCTCTAGCTGCTCATCTGTCGGCAACTCGCCGTGCCACAGCAGATAAGCGACCTCTTCGAAGGTGCACTTTTCGGCCAGTTCTTGCACGGGGTAGCCGCGGTACAGCAGCGAGTTGGTCTCGGGGTTCACCTTCGAAATCGCGGTCGTGTCGGCGACAACGCCAGCCAAACCCTTACGAATCTCAGTTTCAGGGGTTCCTGTTAGGTCAGTCATGGTGCTCCTCGGTAGTGGTATCGAGTCAAAGTTGTGAGAGGTGGTGGTACATGGGGGGGTGTGAAGTTAGTAGTGGCTATCGAGGGTGAAGTTGAAAACGGAAGAATCAAAAGAGTTGTAGCTCTCATAGTCAAGCAGTTCATACAGGCGTGCCCTCGTCTGCATTTCGCCCACAACAGACTGCTGGGTGCCGTCGGCGTTGATTGCATCGAGGGTGCGCTCTGCAGCACCCATTGCACTACGCAACAGGGTTACGGGGTAAATAACAATGTTTACGCCGATATTGCTCAATTGCGTTGTCGTGAAAAGTTCGCTTTTACCAAACTCTGTCATGTTTGCGAGGATTGGAACATCCACCGCGTTGCGCATCGCTTCGAACTCGCCGAGATCCTTCATTGCTTCAGGGAAAATCGCGTCAGCACCCGCATCGACAAGCTGCTTAGCGCGATCCATGGCGGCATCCAAACCATCAACGGCACGGATGTCGGTGCGAGCCATGATCAGCAGGTTCGGGTCGCGACGCGCGTCAGCAGCAGCCCGGATGCGCTTGAGAGCGGTATCCGTGTCGACAACAGCTTTGCCGTCGAGATGTCCGCAGCGCTTCGGGTTGACCTGATCCTCGATGTGGAGGCCAGAGACGCCAGCATCTTCGAGAGTCTGCACGGTGCGAGCGACATTCATGGGCTCGCCAAAACCGGTGTCGGCGTCGACGAGACTGGGCAGGTCGGTCATCCGCGAAATCTGTTGCGAACGACCGGCAACTTCGGTGAGGGTCGTCAGGCCAATGTCGGGCAGGCCGAGGTCGGCGCTGATGACAGCACCCGAAATGTAGACGCCGTCGAAGCCCTTGTCTTGAATGAGGCGAGCGCTCAGTGGGTTGAAAGCACCGGGCACGCGCAGCAGTTCTCCGCTCGCGAGGCGCTCCCGGAACTGGGCGCGCTTTGTCGCTGGATCTGTTTGGGCATACAGCATTAGAAGATTCCTTTAGCGGTGGTGGCGGGGAAGTTGCCGCGAACGGTCAGCTCTGACAGTTCGGATGCCGACAGTTCGGGCAGTCGTTCGGCTGCGGCCAAGAAGCGTTCGATTTCGTCGCTCGCAAGCACGCCATCCGCGAGGGTACGGAACTTGGTGATGTACTGCGCGCGGGCGAAGGGTCGAGCGCCGAGCGGATGCGCATCAGCAACCGCGATCTCTTCCACGATGCGGCTGCCGTCGGTCATTTCGATCTCGACGCGACCACCGAAAGCTTTCTCGGCGGGGTCGATCGAGTGGTAGCGACGCGTCCACTCGGCATCTTCTTGAGTCGTAACGCGCTTCCACAGCGCAACCGTGTCTGCGCGGTTGGCGCGCTCGGGCGCATAGCTGTTGACGTGGTGCCATTCCTGATCTTGCAGAGCAACAGTAAAGATGTACGGAATAGAGTGATCGAGCGTCTCGCGGCTCGCGTTGGGGTCATACTTTTGCGGGTCGTTAGCGCCGGAGCCGATCACGTAGTGAGTGTGGTGGCTCGTGTGCAGCACGACGCGGTTGATGTTCTCTTCAACAAGTTCTGGATGCTCGCGCCCAAGCTTGCGGGCAAGGTCGATCCACGCCTGCGCCTGATACTCGGCCGAGTGCTCCTTCGTGTACGAGTCGAGGATCGCGGTGCGCGGCTCCCCCAGCTCGGGTAGCGGAACCTCGTAGTGCGCGTCTGGACCGTCGAGCATCCACGCGATCACGCCGTCTTCGCCCTCGTAAATCGGGGTGGGGCTGGTCTGGCCGCGCATCGCACGGTCAACAGCTTCAACGGCCATCTTGCCGGCGAAAGCGGGAGCGTGTGCCTTCCACGTGGAGATCTCACCCTTGCGCGACTGGCGTGTTGCGGTAGTCGTGTGGAGTGCCTGGCCGACAGCCTGGAAGATTGTTTCAGTGTCGAGACCGAGGAGAGTTCCGATGCCAGCGGCAGCGCTCGGGCCGAGGTGGGCAACGTGGTCAATCTTGTGCTTGTGCAAGCAAATAGCCTTCACGAGGTCGATCTGAATTTCGTAGCCCGTGACGATACCGCGAAGCAGGTCGGCGCCCGTGCGACCCGTGTGCTGAGCAACAGCCAAGATCGGCGGGATGTTATCGCCGGGGTGCGAATAGTCAGCAGCCAAGAACGTGTCGTGATAGTCGAGCTCGCGAACAGCAACACCATTAGCCCAGGCCGCCCACTCCGGGCTGACGCGCTCGCCGGATCCAAACACGGTGGCTCCTGGCGTATACGGGTGGCGCTCAGCCTGCGCGCGAGCAGCAACCACCGGCGCACGCGTGAGGGATGCGGTCGCAACAGCAGCATTGTCAATCACACGGTTGATGACCATGTCGGTCACGGCATCCGTCGGTTCAAGCTGTTCGGCAGCGATCGCCGCAATCTTGTGGGCGAGCTGGTCTTCGCGAGCGAGGTTTTCGTCGCTGCGGTAAACGCGGAGGGCGTGGTCTTTCACAGTGGAGCCTTTCAATTGGCGGCGCGCAGCGGAGAATCTGCGGCCATGGCTAGTGCGCTCGAAAGCGCGTGGTGGAGATGAACGTGGGTAGCGTGCGCGGCAAGCTCAGCGTCGCGAGCGACGATGGCCTGCACAACAAGAAGGTGTTCGCGAGCGGCAGCCGCCAGTCGCTCGGGGTTGTCTTTTGCGAGGCGACGCACACGAACAAGGTGCGTGCGCAGCGAGTTGAGGGCGACAGTGAGGTAGTCGTTATTGACGGCGGCATCGACAGCAGCATCGAAACGACGCACAAGATCGAAGTAGGCGCTGCGGTCTCGGTCGTCGAGCGCAAGAAGCTGAGGTACGGCCTCAAATTCGCGCTCGAGATCAGCAAAGGTGGTTCCGGTGTGGTGCTCAGCAGCCAGACGAACTGCCTTCACTTCGAGCGCCTTGCGCACATCAAAAAGTTCGCGGATGTTGTCGACCGACACATCAGTGACAACAAGTCCCCGACCGGATTGGCTTGCCACCAGCCCATCCGCCATCAGTCGGGAGAGAGCTTCTCGCAGCGGGGTGCGGGACACCCCGAGTCGTGCGGCCTGCTCAACTTCACCCAAAATGGTGCCGGGGGCGAGACGCCATTCGACGATGTCGTCGCGCAGTGCTAGGTACGCGCGTTCGCTAGCCCTTATTGGTGTTGCCAAGCGCACCTCCCAAGGTTGCTGACATCGTGCTTTGTATACAAGATCTTCAGTATAGGCTCGATTCAGGAGAAATCAAGCCAAATTCTGAGTGAACTGTATACAGATTCGGCGCGCAAGTCGCATCAGTAGCTCCAGCACTCGCGCCGCTCTATCGTGTAGCCATGACCTCTCCCTCGGAACTTCTGGCACTGTACGACGCACAGCAACGGCTGATCGTGCCCGAGCATCCTCCCGCCGGCATCACCTTCGAACTGTTAAACGGAGTGATGCGCGTGACGGGGCGAGCCGAAGGCTTCGTCGAGACCGCACAGCACCTCGACCTCAGCGACTCCGAGCTGGACGCACTCATTGCCACACATCGTGACTTCTTTGCAGCGCGAGGCGAACCGCTGGAATGGAAAACGCGAGCTCATGACGTGCCCTCCAGCATCCCGCAGCATCTCGAACATGCCGGCTTCGTCGCCCAAGAACGCGAAGCCGTACTCGTCGGGCACACCACAACACTCCTCGCGGCGCGTCCGCTACCGCCAGGAATCGAGATCCGCGAAACTCGAAACCACGAAGATATCGCCGGGATGGCCGCGATGCTCTCCGAAGTGTGGGGCGGCGACTTCACTTGGCTCGTCGACGATCTCGAAGCCCAGCTCGACACCGCGCCAGACCAGACAGTCCTCTTCGTCGCCGAAGCCCAAGGGCGCATCGTCTCGGCAGCGCGCATCGAGTTCACGCCAGGCAGCGACTTCGCCGGACTCTGGGGCGGATCAACTGCACCGGAGTGGGAAGGCAAAGGCATTTACGGCGCAATCGCAGCCGCCCGGGCCCAGCGCGCCCACGACCGCGGTGTGCCATACCTTCAGGTGGATGCGTCTGACGAGAGCAGCCCCATCCTGCTTCGTCGCGGATTTGTGGAAATCACGACCACAACGCCATACCTCTGGACGCCAAGCACATCGCCGAGCGCTCAATAACCGACGAAACCCCTAACGCAGAGCGCGCGCCTCAAGATACGCGGTGAACGCCTCACGGCTCGACTTGCTTGGCGTGAAGCCAAAAGACTCCTTCAGAGCGGTGTTGTCGAGCACCGGGCGGTAACGCAAAAAATTGACCTGAGCAGGCTTGTGCGGAGTCAGCCGCAATGCATGCCCCACCCCCAGCGCCGCAGCAAACAACCACGGCGGCAACACAAGAAGCTTCTTGCCAAGAGCATGAGCTATCTCACTCACGGGAAGCTTGCCATCGCCAGCCACGTTGTAAATGCCGGCCGGCCCACCGCTCGCGGCACGCACCATCACTTCGACGACGTCATCCACCCACACAAAGACAAAGGGACTCTCTGCGCCGGCAAGCTTCAACACCCGCCGCGACTCCCACAGCGCCGTGATCTGGTTGTCTACCGCTGGCCCCAAGATCGTGCCAATTCGAAAAATCGTTTGACTCAGTTGAGGGGCAGTCATACGCAGTTCGGTAAGCATCTCCTCAACAATGCGCTTGTGGCGCGCGTACGGAAAGTCATCGTTGCCCCGCAAAGAATCACTCTCGCTAATCCATTCCGCATTCTCAGGATGGTAGCCGTAGGCCGCCCCACTCGACGAGACCACAACTCGCGAAACCTCAGCCTCGACACAGGCTGCGAACACAGCGCGGGAGCCCTCAACATCCACGGCGAATTCCTGAGCCACGGTGGTCTTCACACCCGGATTAACAATCGACGCCAAATGCACGACAGTGTCGATGCCGTGGCGGCGAAGAAGATCGGGCAACCCCGCGGCATCCGTCACATCCAGTCGCTCATAAAGCACACCGGGCAGCCGTACCCCGGGGCCGGGCGTACGAATATCGGCACTCACAACAAGGTCAATCGAATCGGATGCAGCCAACCCAGCAACCACAGAGGTACCCAAGAATCCGCTGCCACCCGTCACGAGAACTCGAGTCATGCGACGGCCTCCGCATCATTCTCGGGCACACCGGAATCTGACCCCGAACCGCTCTTGGCGTCCCGAGCCTTACGGCGGCCCCACCAAGTTGCCAGTGCAAGTCCCGCAATAATGTCCCAGATGCCCCACCAGCCAGCAACAACAGCCATGCCGCCGAGGCCGCCGAAGAAGGCAAAGACAAGCCCCAACCCGAGGCCCGCATTGCGAATACCAACCTCGAAGGTCACCGCTTTTGCCTCATAGAGGGCGAGCCCACCCAATCGCGCGCTCGCGTAGCCGAGACCGAGCGCAACCGCATCATGAAGGAAGACCGCCAGCAGTACGACGCCGACATAGGCGATAAAGAACTGGAAGTTGCCAGCGAGCGCCGCAATGATGAACCCGAGCAGTGCCAACAGGCTCACCCATTTGACCGTTGGCTGTACCTTTTTGGCAAACCTTGGCCAGCGATTTTTGATCGCGAATCCCACCGCAAACGGCAGACCAATGATCAACACGATCTCCAACAACATCTGCCAGCCGTTGAGACTCACACTCTCGAGAATCGTCGACGCCGTGGGGTGCCAACCGCCCCACAACGACAGGTTGACTGGCAACATGACGATGTAGACCACATTGGTTACTGCCGTCATCGAAACCGACAAAGCAACGTTGCCGCGAGCTCGGTACGTGAGCACTTGCGAAATGTTGCCGGGAGGGCAGCACGCTACCAAGATCATCCCGAGTGCGATTGACGGCCCAACCTGCAGAAGAAGGGTCAGCCCAAATGTCACTGCTGGCAGAAGAACCAGCTGTGCAACAAGCGCAATCGCGAATGCCCGAGGTGCCTTCAACACTGCCCGAAAATCTTCAATACTGGTATCGAGAGCGATCCCAAACATGATGAGGCCAAGCACCACACTGAGCGCGATCAGCGAGCCTGGGCTGAAATTGAGGATGGCATCGTCGATTGTCATGAGTTGGCCTTTCGAGTGAGAGACTCACGGACACGGCGCATCGCGCGACGGTAAGCATCCTTATTGACGTAATACGACATCCGTTCCAACGCCAGATATTTGTAACCTCCGGTGAGGTCTGGCCATGGCTGCTCAGCAGTCGCTCTAAAGTGCGCGGCAGCGCGAGGAGCATTCTCTTGAGCGGATATATACGAAGCTAGGAGTTCCGCCTGCTCGTACCGCCCCTGCCAGCCGATTCCGCTGGCCTCAATCATGCCCATGACGTAGAGGCCATTGAAGCTCGGTGGAAAAATATTGAGGTAAAGGTCAGGCGCCATCCCTGACCAGTTCAAGTGTTCGCGATCGACGAATGGATAATCGAGCGTGTAACCGGTCGCCAACACAATCAGGTCGTAGTCGGCTTCAGCGCCATCGGTGAAGTACACCGTGTTGCCGTCGAAACGCTCAGGTGCTGGGACGACCCGCAGATCTCCCTGCCCGAGGTGACCGAGCACGAGAGTATTCACAATCGGATGCGACTCATAGATTCGGTAATCAGGGCGAGGGAACCCGAACTTCACCGGGTCTCCCGTAAACGCCTTCAGAACGCGCGCGTCGACGAACTGCTTGAGGCGAGCGGGAAGCGGGCGTCCCTGATTGAGAGTATCCGCAGGCTTGCCAAACAGGTAGCGAGGAACAAAGTAGTAGCCGCGACGCACGCTCAAGTCGATACTGTCGGCGTGATGGACGGCATCCACGGCAATATCGCAGCCGCTGTTGCCTGCACCAACGACAAGCACCCGCTTGCCCGCGAAGGAGCTCGCCTTCTTGTATTGACTCGAGTGGATGATCTCGCCAGAGAACGTGCCTGCGAAAGTCGGGATGCTGGGGTGCGCGAGCGTTCCGTTTGCCAGAATTACGCTGTCGAAGTGTTCTGTGACGGGAGTCACCTCACCATTCATGCCGCCATCGGAATCCGAATCTGCGCTGTGGGTTTTTACGCTGCTGCTCGCGCGGCTCGTCACGGTCCAGCCACCGGTCTCCGCCGGCTCAAGCCGTTCAACGGTGGTGTTGAACCGAAACTTTTGGCCGAGATCGAAGCGATCGCTGAACGCACGAAAATACCGTTTGAGTTCGCGGTGGCCTGGATAATCGGCGGTGGTGTTCATCGGCAATTCACGAAACTGAGTCGTCGTTCGCGACGAGATCAAGTGGGCCGATTCATACATCGTGCTGCGAGGATTGTCGATGTTCCAGAGGCCGCCAACATCGTCAGCCGATTCAAAACCGACATAGCGGATGCCCGCCTTATCGAGAGCGCGCGCCGCAGCGAGTCCAGACGGGCCAGCACCAATAATGGCGATGGTGTGCGGCATCCGATTCTCCTCCGCGCGAACAACATTATTCAAGGCGTTTCCGCAGCCTACTAGACCTGATTTGTCAGGTAGACCAATTCTTGGGGTAGTAGTGTTTTCTTGCTAAAGAAACCCCCAGTGTAAATACTGGGCGGTGCAAGATCACCCGCCGGCGTCTACCCGAAAGATGCCGGATCTTGCACAAGGGGACCCAACCAACATGCCCAAAATTTCTACGGTTGCGCCTGCCCGGCGTCGCCAGTGGGGCTCAGAAACACGCCTCACACCATTACCCACAGTTCATCCTGCTCCTAGTGACCGTACGATCGCGCTCGCACGCCTTGCGATCGTTGCGACGATTGTTTTTTGGCTGACCTATGTGATCTATACGATCATGCGTCAGTTCATCAATAACGGCACTGAGAGTTTTCGATTCACGACTGAAGCCATCTCGTATCTGATCGTCGTGACTTTCTTGACGTTCTCTGCGCTCATGTACTTGATCGCGAGACACGGGGCCTATCAACGGTTCCGTGCCCACGCTCGTGTGCCGCGCGCAGAACTCGACCGTCACTTTGCCGAGAACCAGGGCGAGATCACCGTCTTGGTTCCCAGCTACAGCGAAGAGCCGGATGTCGTACGCGCCACCCTGTGGTCGGCCTGCCTTCAGGAATACCCGACCTTGCGTGTCGTGCTCTTGCTTGACGACCCGCCGTTTCCCACCGACCCGGATGCTGCGGCTCAACTCGCAGAGTCTCGGATGCTCGCTGAGCAGATCCAGAGTGATCTTGCTGCGCCTCGCGAACGCTTCACTCACTCTCTTGCGGACTTTGAGCGCCGCGTGCAGCTCGACCGCACGGTTGGCTTGTTCGAGCTCGAGGAGCTGACAGAGCACTACCAGTGGGCAGCCACGTGGCTTGAGAACATGGCTGCCGGCGAGAAACGCGTCGACCACGTTGATGAATTTTTCGTAACTCAGGTAGTGCAGGGTCTCGCGGGAGAACTGCAGCTCACCGCTGATGCCCTCGGTGCCGCCTTCGACGAGCACATGGTTCCCCCAACGGCTCGAATGCGAGAACTGTACCGCCGCCTAGCGTGGACCTTCACCGCTGATCTCTCCACCTTCGAGCGCAAGCTCTACGCCTCGGTGTCGCACGAAGCGAACAAGGCCATGAACCTCAATGCCTACATCGGCCTCATGGGCGGCAACTACCGTCCAGAAGAGACGCCGTACGGCACGGTGCTTCGCCCCGTGAGTCACGCGGAGCCCGGAGATCTTGCTATCCCGGATTCGCGCTACCTGCTGACTCTCGACGCCGACTCACTACTATTGCGCGACTACTGCCTTCGACTTGTGTACCTCCTCGAGCAAGCCGATAACTCACGCGTTGCCGTCACCCAGACGCCCTACTCCTCGTTCCGCGGGGCGAGCACTCGCATTGAACGGCTCGCGGGTGCCACGACCGACCTCCAGCACATCCTGCATCAGGGCAAGTCGTACTACGGTGCGACGTTCTGGGTTGGCGCCAACGCGGTCATCCGCAAAGCTGCCCTAGACGACATTGTCGAGACAGAAACCGAGGGCGGCTTCACCGTCAAGCGGTACGTTCAAGACCGCACCGTAATCGAAGACACCGAGTCGAGCATCGACTTGGGTGCCCACGGTTGGACCCTGGTCAACTATCCCGAGCGTTTGAGCTACAGCGCGACCCCGCCCGACTTTGGTTCGCTTGTTGTACAGCGTCGCCGGTGGGCCAATGGTGGGCTGCTGATCATGCCAAAGCTGATGCGCCAAATGCGAGAACGACGGGCCCGCGGCGAGACAGTACCGTGGACCGAATTCTTCCTTCGCGTCAACTACATGACATCCATCACGTGGGCGAGCTTCGGTCTCGTATTCCTGCTGGCTTACCCCTACGACAGTAGGCTGCTCAGCCCCGTAGTTTTGCTCGCTGCGGTACCGTACTTCTTGGCCATGGGCAGCGATCTTCGCTACAGCGGTTACAAGTTCACTGACATCTTCCGCATCTACGGTTTCAACTTGATTCTGCTCCCGGTGAACCTTGCCGGAGTGCTCAAGTCGATCGAACAGGCCATTACGAGCAAGAAGATCCCATTCGCCCGCACCCCCAAGGTGCGAAACCGCACCTCAACCCCATTGTTGTACGTCCTCGCACCGCTCGTGATTATCGCCTTCTCGGGGTTCACATTCTGGCGAGACCTCAACGCAAGCAACTGGGGCAACGCAGCGTTCGCCGCGTTCAACCTGGTCCTCGCTGGGCTCGCGCTCGTCTCCTACATCGGCATTTGGAACACCATTGTCGACATTTGGTTGGGCGTAACCCGCCCGCTCTTCATCGAGCGCAAACCAAAAAAGAAGAAAGCGGACACCACTCCCGAACCGACCGACCTCGACTGGCGGGCGATCCTCTACTACGGCGATGACAGCGGCGTGCACGCCAAAGTCCGGGACTCGATTGTCTTTGCTGAAATGCTGCAGCCAGCCGAAACTGCAAGCGAGGTTCGATCATGAGCTCCACAACCCACAGACTCTCCTTCTGGCGGCTAGTGATGGCTGCGGTAGTAGCCATTGCTGTGGCCGCCGGCGGACTCGTCGCGTACCAAGCATGGGCATCCACTCAAGCAGCTCCCGCTCCCGACCCGTGGTTCGCCGCCTACGTGGATGTCACCGCCACACCCAGCTACGAATTCGAATCCGCCACAAAAGACAGTGGCAAAGAGATCATGCTGTCGTTCATCGTGGCCGCGAAAGATGAAAACTGCACTCCCACGTGGGGAACCGCATACACAATGGATGAGGCAGCGATCTCCCTCGATCTCGACCGTCGCATTGCGCGACTGCAACAGCAGGGTGGCGATGTCGCGGTCTCGTTTGGCGGCCTCCTTAATGACGAACTTGCCACGGTCTGCACCGACAACGACCAACTAGTCGAGGCCTACAATTCGGTGCTGGATCGCTATGCCTCCACCACGATCGATCTCGATATCGAGGGCGAGAACCTCACCGATACCGATGCCGGAGAACGACGTGCCGCTGCGGTCGCACAATTGCAGCAGCAGCGTCGCGATGCGGGAGAAGACCTCGCCGTGTGGCTCACCCTTCCTGCCGCAACCTTTGGCCTCACCGAAGACGGAACCACCGCTGTCACGCAGATGCTTGATGCAGGCGTCGACCTCGCTGGCGTCAATATCATGACGATGAACTTCGGCCAGAGTCTGGCTGATGGAGAAACTAGCGGTGCGGCATCCATTCGTTCACTGCAAGAAACTCACCGTCAACTGGGAATCCTGTACGACACAGCAGGGATCGAACTCACGAGCGCCACCATTTGGACCAAACTCGGCGCAACTCCGATGATCGGCCAGAACGACATCGAAGCTGAAACCTTCACGATGAAGGATGCTGCAAAGCTCAACGCGTTCGCACTAGAAAAGGGCACGGGACGTATGTCGATGTGGTCGCTCAATCGCGACACAACCTGCGGGCCAAACTACGCCGACACCAAGCGGGTATCTGATGCGTGCAGCGGAGTTGCCCAGGGCGACCTTTTCTTTGCTGATGTTCTCGCTGACGGTTTCGAAGGACACGTCGCCAGCTCGGCGAAGACAATCACAACCGAAGAACCATCTGACCCTGCCGACTTCGTAGACGACCCCAAAACGAGTCCATACGCAATCTGGCAAGAGGACGCCAGCTATCTCGCGGGAACAAAGATTGTGTGGCACCGCAACGTCTATCAGGCAAAGTGGTGGACGCGCGGTGAACTGCCAGACAACCCCGTGCTCAACTCGTGGGAAACCCCGTGGACGCTAGTCGGCCCCGTGCTTGAGGGCGAAACCCCCGTCAAGGTACCAACACTGCCAAGCGGAACCTACCCGAGTTGGGATGGCACTACCGTCTACGACGAGGGCGACCGCGTGCTGTTTAGCGGAGTGCCCTACGAAGCCAAATGGTGGAATCAAGGTGACAGTCCTGCCGCGTTCTCCTCAGATCCCGACGGCACACCATGGATTCCGCTAACCACAACCGAGATCAAGGCGCTGGCAGAATCACCGCCGGCACCACAGGCGAAGGTGCCAGCAATTACCGAACAACCTGAAACCCTCAGCGCGCCCTAGCCTGCGCTAAGCACCCAGCTCTTCGCGTTCGGCGCGACGTCGGCGCTGTTCCTCAGGGTCAGGAAGGGGAACAGCGGCGATGAGTCGCTGAGTGTAAGGATCCTTCGGGCTGCGCAACACCTGATCGCGTGTGCCCTGCTCAACGATTCTGCCCCGGTGCATCACAGCGATGCGATCAGCCAAAACGTCGATCACAGCAAGGTCGTGCGAAACGAAAAGGCACGCAAATCCGAGCTCCCGCTGGAGCTCTTGAAAGAGCTCAAGAACCTTCGCCTGAACAGACACATCGAGTGCCGAGGTCGGTTCATCAGCAACAAGCAACTTAGGGCTAAGAGCGAGAGCGCGAGCAATGCCAACGCGCTGACGCTGCCCGCCAGACAATTCGTGCGGGTAACGGTTGCGCATGTGGGCCGAAAGTTGCACCCGATCAAGCAGGAGACTCACTCGAGCTTCTTCATCTTTGCGGCTGAAACCGCCAACTAGTCGAAGCGGCTCTCCGATGCTCTCGCCAATCGGCATCCGAGGATTCAGCGATGAGCCCGGATCTTGGAACACAATGCCGATGTCACGACGAACTGCACGCAGATCGTTCTTATTGATGCCAACCATGTTGGTGCCGACAATGTCGAGGGTCCCCTCGACGGCGGGCAACAATCCGACGACCGCACGCCCGATGGTGGTCTTGCCTGAACCAGACTCCCCAACTAGGCCTAAGACCTCACCCTGGCGAATCGTGAGATTGACGTCTTCGGCGGCGCGGAACGCCGGAACCCTGCCCCGCTTGGGGTATTCAATAGCGACGCCCGTCATCGTGAGCACTACTTCGCGGTTGTCCTTCGAAGCAGATGCCTCCCCTGCCGAGCCCAAGTGGGGAACAGCAGCGAGGAGCGCCTGAGTGTAAGGATGCGTTGCCTTCTCGAACAGAGACTCCGTTGTACCGGTCTCGACGACTTCGCCATCTTTCATCACCATGACACGATCGGCGAGGTCAGCAACCACACCCATGTCGTGGGTAATCAGGATGATCGCGCTGTCGAGCTTGGAGCGCAAGTGGTGCAACAGCTCAAGAATTTCTGCCTGAACGGTCACATCGAGCGCGGTCGTCGGCTCATCGGCGATCAGTACCCGCGGGTCACACGAAATTGACTGAGCGATCATGGCGCGCTGGCGCTGGCCGCCAGACAACTGGTGCGGGTACGAGTCGAAAGCTTTTTGCGGGTCAGGAAGTTCGACCATTGCGAGCAGTTCGAGGGCTCGCTTGCGCGCATCCACCCGCAGCATGCCCGGGTGGTGCACTTGCACCGCCTCAATGATTTGGAATCCAATCGTGTAGACCGGGTTGAGCGCAGTCATCGGCTCTTGGAAGATCACAGCGATACCGGCACCGCGCAATTGGCGCAGTCGGTGCAACGATGCGCCAACCAATTCTTCGCCAGCAAGCTTCACGCTGCCCGAAATTCGCCCATTTTCGGGGAGCAAACCAAGCAACCCCATCGCGCTCGTGCTTTTGCCCGAACCGGACTCGCCCACAATCGCAAGCACCTCGCCACCCTGCAGCGTGTAGCTGACATCCTTGGCGGCCGTTACCCACTCACCTTCGACCCAAAACTCGACGCCGAGGTTCGTGACCTCAATCGCGGGGGCCTTCGTTGCTGTCTCAGTCATAGCTGTCTCAGTCATCAGGAGTCTCGCCTTTCGCCCTGGATGCGGTGCGCCCGTGGGAACATAGTGCTGTGTCGCCAAACTTCACCCTGCACTCGCGATTCGGGCGCGTACTTTCTCTCATTGTCATTGCCGGTTGCGTCGCCGCGCTCGTCATCACGGCGATTCAAGGACGATGGCTGGATGTCCTGCAAGTGGCACCCGTCTTCGGACTTGTAGCGCTGCTCACGTGGGCCATGTTCTGGCGCCCCGAGGTACGCGTGACTTCCGCTGGCGTGACCCTGCGCAATGTGACTCGCACGATTGAAATCGCATGGCCCGAGATCCGTCGCATCGACACAAAATACGCGCTCACCCTCGAGACTGCCCATGGCACGGTCACAGCATGGGCGGCTCCCGCCCCCGGTCGTCACTCGGTTTTCTCTGCGGTGCGACAGGACGGTGCGAACCTGCCCGAATCGAGCTACCTTGCTGGCACGGTTCGACCCGGCGACCTGATCACATCCGATTCCGGTCAAGCCGCGTACATCATCCGCCGTCACTGGGAACAATTGCGCGACGAGGGGCACTTGGATGCCGCTACGAGTGAGTTCACGAAGCTGCGCGTCACGTGGCACTTTCGCACAATCGCAGCTGTCGCCGCGCTGATCATCGCGATACTGCTCACCACCATCAGCTAGGTCGCGCTTCTCAACCGGCTGCCGTGTCGACGCTGCCGTCATCGCCCTCATTTGTTGGAAGTCCCGTCACCGGGGCGTGCACCGGGAACGTAACTCTTGAAGAAGTTGATGACCTGCGTGCCCATGCCATTTTGCGAAGGCACCCGCTTCTGGCGGGGATCAAAAGCGTCGCGAAGGCCGTCTCCGATGAAGTTGATGCACAGCGCGATGATGACGATGAAGAGTCCTGGCCACCAGAACAACCACGGGCGCGTTTTGAAAGCTTCGTTGTATTGGCTGATGATCTGACCGAGCGAAATATCAGGATCTGTGATGCCAAAGCCGAGGAAGCTCAGCGAGGTTTCAAGCAGAATCACAGCGCTCATGAGCAGGGTCGCACTGACAACAATCACGCCGACAGTGTTGGGCAGGATGTGGCGGAAGATTATTCGGAAGTCGCTCGCGCCAGCTACCCGTGCGGCATCCACGAACTCTCGTTCGCGCAAGCTCAGGAACTCGGCTCGCACTAGTCGAGCCATACCGGTCCAGGCGATGAGGCCAAGCATGATGGCCAGCAGGAGCGCGTCGCCACCGATCGTACGGCCAAGAACGGCACCGAGTACGAGCAGCGGGATGATGATGATGACGTCAGTGATGCGCATGATGAGCTGGTCGATCCAGCCGCGGTAGTAACCGGCGAGCGCACCGAGAACAACACCAATAACCGTCGAGATGATTCCGACGATAAATACGACGTTGAGCGACTGCTGCATTCCGCGCATCACACGGGCAAACACGTCTTTTCCGGTGTTGTCTTGCCCGAACGGATGGTCCCCGAAGCTGAAGGGCCACAGCGTGAAGGTGGGCGCGCCGCCGGGGAGAACGATGTCGTAGCGTTCCCACCAGGTGGAAGTCCACCAGCCGGGAACACGGAAACCGTCAATAATGAGCCGCGTCGAGTCTGCGTCTGGCACGAGCTTTCCCGTGCCGCCGATGACGGTACCAACCGAAGTAAAGGCCAGCAGTACCAGAAAGATCAAGACGAAAACCGATGCAACGGCACCACGGTGAGCAAGGAAGCGCCGGCGCACGATTGTGCCCTGGCTCAAGCCAACCGTTGCACGCTGCTCAATGCTGAGTTCTTGACCGACCGACTGATCGTCGGCTACAGGATTCTTGTCACTCATGATCAGCTCACCCGAATTCTGGGGTCAAGTGCCGAATAGAGAAGATCGGCGAACACGTTGAAGAGAACAGCAAGAATTCCGGTGACGAGGAAGAAGCCCATCACGAGGTTCACGTCTGTTCGATTGAGTCCCTCGTTGAAGAGCGAGCCCATTGCTTGCCAGGCGAAGACTCTTTCCGTAATCACGGCACCACCGATCACCGCCCCGAAGTCGAGCGCAATGATGGTTGCGATCGGGATCATGGCGTTACGGAACGCGTGGCGCATGACGACGGTTCGTTCACCGAGACCCTTGGCACGTGCGGTGCGAACGTAGTCCTGGTTCATTACGTCGAGCAGGCTGGCGCGAGCGTACCGCGTGTAGGCCGCTAGCGAGATGATCATGAGCGCAATTGTCGGAAGCAACATATGGGTCATCGAGTCGAGCATGTTCAACCACGTGTCATCCACTCGTCGAATGGCGGGCGTCGATGCACCGATCGTCGCAATCACGCCATTGCTGAGGGGGATGCGTGCGACGTATTCGTCCCAGCGCAAGAACATTTGGTCGAGCACGAGCGGGATGACGGTGAGTCCACCAACAATTCCAGCGGTTCGCGCAACAACAGCCTTTCCATCGCCGCCAACGAGTAGTCCGACGATGACGCCGATCGCGCCCATTAGTACGGTGACCAGTAGCACTGTCCACGCCGAGTTGAGATAGAAGAACAGGAACTGGAACGGGTACCAGAGCCCCAGGGTCAGGGCGACGACAATACCGACGGCGATGAGCGCCCGACGGTGCTGGAATCCTGTGGAAGTGAAGACGACGATTGCGGCCGTAGCGAAGGTCAGCAGCGCTACACCGATAATTCCGATCGATGGCTGCACGAACCACCGAGTGACATCGAGCAGGAAAATCAACCCGCCAATACCGACAGCGACGCTTGAGAAGGAAATAACCCGAGTTCGCAGCTCGCCACCGACAACCGACGACGCTATGAAGCCCATCACAAGGGCGATCGCAAGGATCGACCACCACGGGATGACGGGATCACCCAAGAACTCGTTGAAGCGAATAGCGCCGAACTCTTTGAGAAGCACAGCTACCCAGAAGATGGGGAGCGAATAGAAGACAAACGTGAGGAATGTAACGACGTAGTCGTAACCGCTGTACTGGCGAAGCGCGGTGGTCATTCCGATAGCAACGCCGATCACGATCGCGAGGATCGTGGCAGCGAGAACAAGTTGAAGAGTGGAGCCGAGGGCACCACCGATGGCATCGATTACGGGCTGTTCGCCGCGAGCAACCGAAATGCCAAGATCACATCGGCCGATGAAACAGGCACCGACACCACCGAGCCACGAGAAGTAGCGCACAACCGGCGGTTGATCGAGGTTGAGGATCCCACTCAAATACGCGATCTTGTCTTGAGCGTTGGGGTCTCGACTGCC
>CH672415.1:2415791-2533206 GCA_000153145.1 marine actinobacterium PHSC20C1 | reverse complement strand
ACCGAGTTACTCGGAGTCGACCGGTGCCCACTCCCAGAAGTTCCAGAAGTAGGTCGGCGACAGCGGACTCGGGCTGACGTTTGTTACTGAGTTGTTCCAGACGGTGATTCCGGGGAACTGGAAGATGGTGACGCCGTAGCCGTCGCCCCATACTTCTTTCTCCACCTCGACTTGAATTTCGTTCTGAACCGCAGGGTCCAGTTCGGTTTCGAGGTCCTTCAGGAGACCGTCAACCTTGGTGTTGGAGTAACCACCGAAGTTGCTTGGCTGACCCGATCCAAGGTACTGGTCGGAACCAGTGAGCGCGAGGCTCGTCGACTGCCATGCGAAAATAACCGCGTCGTGCGGGTTGATCGGCAGTGCTTCCTTGTCGGTGAATGCCCAGGTGGGTTCGGAGTCGTCAACAACCGTGAAGCCGGCGAGTGCTGCCGACTGCTGGATGAATTCGAACTCGGTGGCACGACGTACGTTGCCCTCGGGGTACCAGAACTTGACCTCGACCGGAGTTGTTACTCCGGCGTCAGCGAGCAGCTTCTTAGCACCTTCGATGTCAACCTCGGCGTAGTCTGCCGAACCGTTGGTCGACGCGATTTCGTCATAGCCGGGAGCGCCGGGGATCTGCAGAACAGAGTCGCGGAGTCCAGCCTCAGGGTTGAGCGGGCTGATCAGCTTCTCGAGGATTTCCGCACGAGGAATGACCTTCAGGAATGCCTGACGGACAGACTTTGCCTTGTCTTCGTCTCCACCGTATGTTGCGGGGTCGAAGGGGCCACCGTTGTTGAACGTGAGGTCAACGTGCTCGTAGGTTGCCTCATCTGAGGTGACGTAGTCAGCGTTGCTGAGTCCCTTGACGAGCTCAAGCACGTCAGGGGTCGGCTGGCCGGCTGCGATCTGAACGTCACCGTTCTCGATGGCCTGAACCTGAGCGGTCGAGTCCTCGATCTGGCGAACGATGATGCGCTCGTACTTGGGCGAAGGGCCCCAGGTGTAGAGCGGGTTGGCCTTGAGCGCAACGTACTCGTTTTCAACGAGCTCGTCGAGAACGTAGGCGCCACTCGAGAGAGCAACGAGATCGTTGTCTGGCGTGCTCGGTGCTTGGTAGGCGTCGTTCCACGCCTTAGCTACCGGGGTGAGCCATTCAACGTCGTCGTTCTGCACTGCCTCGACGAACATCGACTTGGCTTCCTCGGGATCAGTGATCTCCGGGTAGGCAAGCGAGACGACACCGTGAGCCGCGACACCGAGGTCAAACTGGATCTCCCAGTCAACGTAGGCCTTGTCGTAGACGATGGTGATGCTCTTGTCGTCAATCTCCGGCATGGTCGACGCAAGGTCGCCGCGGGGATTTGCGTGAGTGAACAGCGGTTCACCCTCGGAATCTTCAACACCGGCAAAGATCGTCGTCCATGCCAGCAGCAGGTCGGCGGAATCGATGGGCGTTCCATCTGACCACGTGACGTTGTCATTCAGCGTGTACTTGACTGTCAGCGGGTCGTCACTCGTCTTTTCAAACGATCCGAAGTCGGTGTTGCGCACAAGTTCAGGCTTGTCGTTGTAGTACAGGAACGAGGAGTTCATCATGTACAGCACGACCGCGTTAGCAGTGTTGTTACCAGCTGCGCTGTTTTGATTGAAGTTGTCAATCAGGTCATTCCACGCCACCGTGATCTCGGTGTCGGGAATAACTTCGGACTCATACGGCGGAGTACACCCGGTTAGGGCGAGTGCTCCAGCCGCGAGGACAGCTATGGCAGCTGCGACGCGCTTGTTCTTCATCTTTCCTCCAGTAGAAAGGTGGCCGAAGGGTTGGCGTTGACCAATCCCATGGCCGCCATTACACCGCAAACCTGAACGTTGAGGCAATAGAAACTGAGGATTCGCACAATTCGCAACAAGAACGACACATTCCTGCGTCAGTTAATTGCTGTTAACCCACAAGAGTTGATGCTCGGATGAGCGAAGGGTGAGATACAAGCAGCATCCAGCCTTCATGAAGCTCCCAATCAGGCTGCGAGGCCCGCATTCCCTCTAGGGTTAAGCCCTCGCTAAACCCACACCGGTCAACACTGCTGCGCCGGTCGGCACGAGGAAGGGACTGCATCCACCGCATGGACAACACGCCCATCACTGTCTCCATTGAACGCACCGTCGACCCCGCTCGCATCTTTGAAGCCACAGCCTGGATGCAGACCGGAATCAACCTCGCATCCAACTACCCCGGCTTTCTCGGTTCTGGGTGGGTTCGCGCTGGAACCTACAGCACCACTTGGCACATGTTGTACAGATTTGCGGATGACGCGGCACTCCTTCATTGGGAACAGTCGCCTGAACGCGCGTGGTGGCTGCAGAGCGGCAGCAGCTTCGTTCACGAACGCACCACGGAGCGGCGCACAGGAATCGAGGGATGGTTCGACGAACCAACCGAGATCACTGTCGAGCATGCCGGGGTGGTCGCCGACGTGCCACCGCGCTGGAAACAAGCCGTGGCCATCTGGCTCGGCTTCTTTCCGCTCAACCTTCTTTTCACCCTGCTCGTGACATTGCTTGTGCCAGGTTGGGAGGCTTTACCGATCATCGTGCATGTTCTGATCACCACGCTGTGCCTCACACCGATCATGACCTACGTGATGCTTCCCGGCGTCACCCGGCTGCTGCGGCCCTGGCTGTCGCCGACGAAGTAAGAAACCCACCACAGCGCGTAAGCTGAAGGGCTATGTCCGCATCCGAGGTTCACTCCGCAAGCATCGCAGCACCGCTGCCTGCCGGTGCGGTGATCTCGTTTCCGCCTGAGCTGCCAGTAAGCCAGCGCAAGGATGACATTGCGAAGGCCATCCGCGAAAACCAGGTCGTCATCATTGCTGGCGCAACCGGCAGCGGAAAGACCACCCAGCTGCCCAAGATTCTGCTGGAACTGGGCAAGAAATCCATCGGGCACACTCAGCCACGAAGGATCGCCGCCCGCACGGTCGCTGAGCGCATTGCCGAAGAGCTCAACACCGAGTTGGGCGACCTCGTCGGCTACCAGGTGCGGTTCACCGATCGCGTAGGCAAGAACACGCGCGTCAAGCTCATGACCGACGGAATCCTGCTGAACGAAATCCACCGTGATCGCGACCTCAACAAGTACGACGCGATCATCATCGATGAGGCCCACGAACGCAGCCTCACGGTCGACTTTCTACTCGGCTACCTGAAGCAACTGCGATCCCGCCGCCCCGATCTCAGCATCATCATCACGAGTGCCACGATCGACCCCGAAAGTTTTTCGAAACACTTCGACAACGCGCCCATTATCGAGGTGTCTGGTCGAACGTTCCCTGTCGAGATTCGCTATCGCCCCCTCGTATCAGAAGACCTTGAAGCCGAGGATGCTGAAGAAGAAGCCGCCAACCGCGCCGACCGCGACTACCTCGAAGGCATCAACGACGCCCTCGACGAGCTTGCCCGCGAAAGTGACGGGGACGTACTCGTGTTTCTCTCCGGTGAAACAGAAATTCGGGATGCCGAAGAAGCGATCAAGGGCCGCATCAACTCTGGCGGTCTGCACGAGGGCACCGAGGTGCTCCCCCTCTACGGTCGCTTGAGTTCTGCCGAACAACACCGGGTCTTCGAGTCACGCCGAACGCCCGGCACGCGACGCCGAATCGTGCTCGCGACCAACGTTGCAGAGACCAGTCTGACGGTGCCGGGCATCCGCTATGTGATCGATGCTGGAACCGCACGCATCAGTCGCTACAGTACGCGTGCCAAAATTCAGCGACTGCCGATCGAAGCGATTAGCCAGGCCAGCGCTAACCAGCGCTCTGGCCGCTCTGGCCGAACGAGTGACGGAATCGCTATCCGCCTCTACTCCGAAGAAGACTTCACCGCACGCCCCGAGTTCATGGAACCGGAAATCCTGCGCACCAACCTTGCCGCAGTCATCCTCCAGATGATTTCGCTCGGGCTTGGCAACATCGCCGAATTCCCGTTCCTGCAACCGCCAGACTCGCGCGGCATCAAAGACGGTCTCGACCTGCTCACCGAACTCGGTGCCGTCGAGAATGCGGTGGTTCGCAAGGGCGCAAAAGACGTCGCCCCTCGAATTACCCGCATCGGCAAGCAACTGAGCCAACTGCCGATTGATCCGCGACTTGCGCGCATGGTTCTCGAATCGAAACAGCACAGCACCACCCGCGAAGTCATGGCAGTCGTCGCGGGGCTCAGTATTCAGGACCCGCGTGAACGGCCTCTCGATAAGCGCCCGCAAGCCGACCAACAGCATGCGCGCTTCGTCGACCCCACGAGCGACTTTCTCACTCTGCTGAACCTCTGGAACTACCTCGAAGAGAAACAAAAAGAACTTTCGGGCAACCAGTTCCGACGTATGTGCAAAAGCGAATATCTCAACTATTTGCGCGTGCGCGAATGGCACGACGTCTACCGCCAGTTGAGCCGCATGGCCAAACCGCTCGGCCTAGTCATCGGCGATGCTCACTCGAATCCCGACGGCATCCACCGATCGCTGCTCGCCGGGCTGCTCAGCCACATCGGACTCAAGGATGTCGCCAAGCGCGACTACATTGGGGCGCGTCAAACCCGGTTCGTCATCTTTCCCGGCTCGGCTCTCGCCAAGAAGCAACCCAATGCGATCATGAGCGCTGAGCTCGTCGAAACTAGCCGACTCTTCGCACGCATGAATGCGTCGATCGACCCCATCTGGGCCGAAAAGCTTGCCGGGGATCTCGTAAAGCGCAGTTACTCAGAACCACACTGGGAGAAGAAGCAGGGTGCCGCCGTCGCCTTCGAGAGGGTGACGCTCTACGGAGTTACGCTTGCCGCACGCCGACGCATTCAATTCTCCCGCGTTGACTTGCCCGCCGCGCGCGAACTGTTCATTCGCCACGCGCTCGTCGAGGGAGAAGACGACCTCACCAAGCGCGACAAACGAGTGTGGGGATTCGACGCCGCCAATCGTGCCCTGCGCCGCGACCTCGAGCAACTCGAAGAACGCAGCCGGCGCCGCGACATCCTGCACGACGATGAAACCATTTTCGAGTTCTATGACAAACGCGTGCCAGCCACCGTCGCCTCCGTGCGCGACTTCGAGGGCTGGTGGAAGAAAGCCCGCCACGACTCCCCCGACCTGCTCACTCTCACCACCACTGACCTCATCGAAAACGCGGATGACGCCGAGGTCGATGACACCAAATTTCCGACGACATGGGTCCGCGGCGACCAAACGCTGAGCCTCACTTATCGCTTCGAACCGGGCACAGACGATGACGGCGTAACTGTTGCTGTTCCGTTGCCGCTCCTCGCCGGATTACGCCCGGAAGGATTCGACTGGCAAGTTCCGGGACTCCGCGACGAACTCGTCACCGCACTGATCAAGTCGTTGCCGAAACCAATTCGTCGCAATGTCGTTCCGGCCGCAGACTGGGCGCGACGACTGCTCGAAGCCACCTCCGATGATCCTGCGACCGCTGCATTCGATGGCGGCCCCTCGCTGACCGAATACCTGGCAAAAGAGATCGCACGGCTCACGTATGTCACAGTGACGACATCCGACTTCGAGCTCGACCGCGTACCTGCCCACTTGAGAGTCACCTTCGCCGTGATCGACGAACGAGGCAAGAGGGTCGGCGCAAGCAAATCACTTCGCAGCCTGCAGGCCAGCCTCAAGCCTGTTGCCAGGGAAAGCGTTGCGCGCGCGGTCGAGCGCCCGACCGAGATTCTCGAACGCTCCGGCATCACCGCCTGGGACTTCGGCAAACTTGACCGCTCCCGCGATACCCAACACGGCGGAAACACTATCCGCGCGTATCCAGCGCTGGTCGATGACGGTGACTCAGTCTCGATCCGCCTCATGTCGACCCCGCATGATCAGACCATCGCCCACCAGAACGGTGTGCGTCGACTGCTGCTACTGGCGATTCCATCACCGCTCGGCTATATCAATCAACACCTCACCGGCACAGAGAAGCTCGTACTCGCGCAAAGCCCGTACCGCTCGACTAATGCGCTCTTCGACGACTGCTTGCATGCGTGTGTTGATTCCGTGATGGGCGATCGCGAAATCTTCAGCCAGAGCGAGTTCGATTCGCTGCGGAACGAAATCTCCGCTGGCCTTGTCGACTCACTTTTCGCGACGGTCTCGCTCGTGGCATCCATAGTTTCTGGTGCACGCCTGGCCGACAAGGCGATACGTGCCGCAACAAGCATGCATCTAATCGCCCCGCTCGGTGATGCCAGAGAGCAGCTCGATTCACTCGTATTTCCGGGGTTCGTTTCGGCAACAGGGCTCACTCAATTGCGTCGCCTCCCCGTCTATCTCACCGGCATCGCCCATCGGGTGACGAAACTTACCGAAAACCCCGGAAAAGACCGAGTGTGGATGTCTGAGGTTGAACTCGCAACCCGCCGGTACAAGGATTCTGGTGGCACCCTTCCTCTCGAGCAGCACCCTCAGCCGCAACTAGCGCGCGCCAGATGGATGCTCGAAGAACTGCGCTTGAGCCTCTTCGCCCAACACTTGGGTACCGCGGAGTCGGTGAGCGTGCAGCGCATCGCCAAAGTGCTCTCGTCCTGAGCCACCCACTTTCAGACACTCTGTGCTCGCACCCGTTACTCTTGAGGCTGCGAGTGGCACGAGAATGTCGCCCCTCTTCTGAAAGAAAGCAGCTAACGCGTGTCCGAAAGCAACACCGACCACCCGACCACCCATGACGTCTCGGCCGAGATTGCACGTTCGTGGCTACTGGTTGCGGCGACTCGCCCCGAAGATTTTGATGCCGCAGAACGGTCGCGTGCCGACCAGATCATCCTTGACGTTGAAGACGCTGTCGACCCGCGCCTCAAGTCGACCGCGCGTGCTGCCGTTGTCTCGTGGTTGAGCAATGGTGGCAGTGGCTGGGTTCGCATAAACGATCGCACCTCTGATTTCTGGTCAGATGATGTGGATGCTCTCGCCGGGCTCCCTGGCCTGCGCGGTGTCATGCTCGCGAAGGCAGAAGCCGCAGCGCACGTCTCCGAGACTTTCGACCGCCTCAAGGGAATCACGCCAGTGATCGCTCTTGTCGAGTCTGCCCTCGGTATCGAGGAAGCTGTATCGATCGCTCGCGCCCGTGGAACGTATCGACTCGCTTTCGGCAGCGGCGACTACCGTCGCGACACCGGCACCAGCGCTGACGATCTCGCAATGGCCTATCCCCGCTCCCGCCTAGTTATTGCCAGCCGGGTCGGCAACCTGCCTGGTCCCATCGACGGCCCGACAGTCGGCACGAGTCACCCTGTTCTGCGCGAACAGGGCAGCATGGCAGTGTCGCTCGGTATGACAGGCAAGCTGTGTCTCGACCTCGAACAGCTGCCGCTGATCAACGAAGTGATTAGCCCCACTCGTTCGGATGTTGCGTGGGCTCGCGAATTCTTGGATGACTTCGAGGCTCGTGGCCGCGTCATTCGCGACGGCAGTGACCTGCCCCGCCTCGGTCGCGCCCAGAAGATCGACAAGCTCGCTCGCGCCTTCGGCGTCGAACCTGCTTAAGGCTCGTTGCTGGCGACGCTCTTCCCCGCGCCAACCCGCGCAGTTAGGGTTGAGCCATGACAACGGCAGTCATCGTTGATGCGATTCGTACGCCTTCTGGTCGGGGAAAACCGGGCGGAGCGCTTTCCGGCGAGCATCCGGTCGATCTGCTCGCTACCGTATTGCGGGCTCTACTCGATCGACACGACCTCGACCCCTCAACCATTGATGATGTGATTGCTGGCTGTGTCACGCAATCCGGTCACCAAGCGGTGAACATTGCCCGAAATGCAGTGTTAGCGGCGGGGATGCCCGAGACGGTACCGGCCACAACGATTGATCGTCAGTGCGGCTCAAGCCAGCAGGCTGCGCACTTCGCTGCGCAATCGGTGATGGCCGGCGTTAATGACGTCGTGATTGCCTGCGGTGTTGAACTGATGAGCTCGCACCCTATCGGTCAGGCCACTCTCGGCCGAGACACCCTGAGTCCCCTGCTGCGAGAGCGGTATCCCGATGGCCTCATCAATCAGGGTATTTCTGCCGAACTTATTGCCGCCCGTTGGGGTCTCAGCCGCAACGAATTGGATGTGTATTCCTCGATTTCGCATGCGCGAGCTTCGGTCGCCGACTTCAGCTCCGAGATCTTGCCCATCGGTGAAGTGACCCGAGACGAGACGATCCGTGCCGGCACTACTGTCGATGGACTCGCTGGCCTCTCTCCCGCGTTCTACAACGAAGAGATAGCAGCACGTTTTCCTGAGATTCAGTGGCGCGTGACGGCAGGAAATTCGTCTCCACTTACCGATGGCGCTTCCGCCGTGCTGATCATGAGCGAAGAACGTGCCGCAGCATTTGGGCTCTCACCTCGCGCCCGCTTCCATTCCTTTGCGGTGGTGGGCTCCGATCCGATTGAAATGTTGACCGGGATCATTCCGGCGACGCATCGAATCTTGGAGCGCAGCGGGATCAATTTCGATCAACTCGACAGCATCGAAGTTAACGAGGCGTTCGCTTCAGTCCCACTGGCCTGGATGCAGGAGTTCCCTGTCGACCCCACGATTGTTAACCCACGTGGAGGGGCGATCGCTCTCGGTCATGCTCTCGGCTCATCCGGAACACGACTGCTCACCACTCTCGTCAATCAACTCGACGCCACCGGCGGCCGTTACGGTCTCCAAGTCATGTGCGAAGGCGGCGGTATGGCAAACGCAACACTCATTGAAAGGCTTGCATGATAATTCAGGATGCCGCAGCACTCATCACGGGTGGTGCAAGCGGGCTCGGACTGGCCACCGCTCGCGCTCTCGCCGCGCAGGGCGCAAAGGTGACCATCGCCGACCTTCCCAGCTCCCGCGGAGCCGAGATCGCCGCAGAACACGGGTTCCAGTTCGCGCCAACCGACGTCCGCTCGGAGGCCGATGTTCAGGCTGCCGTCGCCCTCGCTACCTCGACTGGCCCGCTGCGCATTGTCGTGAATTGTGCCGGCGTCGCTACCCCAGGAAAGACGCTCGGCCGCAAGGGTGTGCTGCCGCTCGAGACGTTCGAAATGGTAATTGGGATCAACCTCACGGGCACTTTCAATGTGATCCGTTTGGCGGCCGCCGCGATGGTCGAAACCGAGCCTATTGATGGCGAACGCGGCGTGATCGTGAATACGGCATCCGTCGCTGCGTTTGATGGTCAGATCGGGCAGCCCGCGTACGCCGCCTCCAAGGCGGGCGTTGCGGGAATGACGTTGCCGCTAGCGCGCGAGTTTGCTTCAGCGCAAGTGCGCGTCATGACGATCGCGCCGGGCATTTTCGAGACCCCGATGATGGCGGGGCTGCCTCAAGAGGCGCAGGATTCGCTCGGCGCGCAAGTGCCACATCCGTCTCGACTTGGCCGGCCGGATGAGTACGCGGCGCTCGTGAAGCACATCGTCGAAAACCCGATGCTCAACGGCGAAGTGATTCGTCTCGATGGCGCGATCCGGATGCAGCCGCGCTAGCGTGACGGGGATTCCCGTCGCGTGGCACTGCTACATCCGGACCGCACCGAAACGGGCCCGAGGCTAAAGAACCTTCGAGAGGAACGCCTTCGTGCGCTGGTGCTGCGGGTTGCCGAGCACTTCATCTGGGTCACCAGACTCGACTACGACACCGCCGTCCATGAACACGAGTTGATCGGCGACTTCGCGAGCGAAGCCCATCTCGTGAGTAACAACAATCATGGTCATGCCTGAATCGGCGAGACCCTTCATGACGTCGAGAACTTCGCCGACCAGTTCGGGGTCGAGCGCGGAAGTCGGCTCATCGAACAACATGAGCTTCGGTTCCATGGCGAGCGCACGAGCGATGGCCACTCGCTGCTGCTGGCCGCCGGAAAGGTGGGCCGGGTAGGCATCCTCTTTGTCCGCGAGGCCCACGCGAGCGAGCAATTCCTTGCCGTGCGCGATTGCAGCCTCCTTCTTCAGCTTGTTGACCCGGATGGGCGCCTCGATAATGTTCTCGAGAGCCGTCATGTGGGGGAACAGGTTGAAGCGCTGAAACACCATACCGATGTCGCGACGCTGGCGGGCAGCCTCGCGTGGCTTGAGCTCATAAAGCTTGTCGCCTCGCTCTTCGTAGCCCACCAGAATGCCGTCAACGCTGAGTCGGCCGGCATCTACGCGCTCAAGATGATTGATGCAGCGCAGGAAGGTTGACTTGCCTGAACCGCTTGGCCCAACAAGGCACATCACTTCGCCCTGGGTCACTGTCAACGAAATGCTCTTGAGCACCTCGTTTGAGCCGAAACTCTTCGACACACGGTCGGCGTGCACCATAGGTACGTCGCTTACAGCTGCGTTCGTCACTGGTGCTCCTTTCCTGTCGGATCGGTACTGGGGTCGTCAGTGCCGGATGCTGCATCGGGTGTCTGGATGGCACCCGTCTTCAGCGTGATCACTCCAGTCTCGGTTCCCGTCTTCTCGGGACGAGCTTGACCAACTCCTCGGGAGAAGCGCTTCTCAAGGAAGTACTGGCCCACCATCAGAATTGATGTGAATAGCAGGTACCAAGCGGAAGCCACGAGCAGTAGCGGGATTGGGTCAAAGATCACCACGGAGATATCTCGAGAGCGACCGTAGAGTTCCAGGCTGAAAGGAATAGCAGTGACTAGCGAAGTGGTCTTCAGCATTGAAATAACTTCGTTGCCTGTTGGCGGGATAATAATGCGCATTGCTTGCGGAATGACAACACGAGTCATCGTCTGCAGCCATGACATACCGAGGGCAGTGGCAGCCTCGTCTTGTCCCTTATCCACCGAAAGAATTCCAGCTCGCACGATCTCCGCCATGTAGGCAGACTCATTCAGCGCCAGACCAATCACGGCAAGCCAGAAGACGTTGATCAGATCGTTAGTTTCAACGGAGAGCCACGGCTCCGTGAAGGGGACGCCAATGTCGATCGTTGAATAAATCGTGGCGAAGAGACCCCAGAACACAAGCTGCACATACACGGGCGTTCCGCGGAAGACCCAGAGGTACAGCCACGCAATGCCCTTGACTACAGGGTTATCAGAAAGGCGCATTACTGCGAGAGTCACACCGAGAATGATGGCGATGATCATCGAGTACACCGTCAGCAGCAGCGTGTAGCCGGCAGCCTGTGAGATGCGCTTATCGAAGATGAACTTGCCGAAGTTTTCCCAACCGTATGCCTCGCGCTGAGACGCGTCGACGACGAAGAGAACGAGCATGGCAACCAAAATGACGGCGACCACATTGCGCCACGGGTGGCGAAGACGAATCGCTTTGATCGCCTCTGCTTGGTCAGCGCCGTTCGGCGACACGCTTACAGGTGTCGCCGAACGGCCAGAATCTGACACAGTCACTACCTAGCTAGTTGTTGCCGCGTTGATGGTGATCTCCGAGACAGCGCCGTTGAAGACACCCCAGTCTTCGAGGATCGCCTTGTACGTGCCGTCATCAATCAACGACTGCAGTGCCGCCTGGAGTGCGGCGGAGAGCTCAGAATCCTTCTGAACGACAATGCCATACGGTGCGGTGTCGAACGACTCGCCAGCGAGTTCGATCTTGTCAGCAACCTTGCTCACTGCGTACTGGGTGATGGGTGAGTCAGCGCTCATGGCGTCGGCACGGCCAAGAGCAAGAGCGTTAGTGGCTTCGTCCTGGGTGTCGAACTTGAGGATATCGATGGGGTCCTTGCCAGCATCTGTGCATTCCTGCGACTTCGCTGGCAGCTCATCGGTCTCTTCATATGTTCCCGTTTGCACGGTAACAGTCATGCCACACGCATTGGCGGGGTCGACGTCGACGCCGATCTGCTGGGCCCACTGGATGCCGGCCTCGTAGTAGTTGACGAAGTCGACAACCTTCTCGCGCTCTTCATTGTCGGTGAAGGAGGAAAGCCCGATGTTGTAGCTGCCGCCGGTAACACTCGGAATAATCTTGTCGAAGCTGGATGGCTCGTACTGTGTCTCAAGCCCGAGCTTGGCCGCCATGGCGTTGCCGAGGTCGACTTCCCATCCGATCGGGTTGCCAGCATCGTCTTTGTATTCGTTGGGGGCGTATGTCGGGTCAATACCGATCACTAGTACGCCAGCTGCCTTGATGTCGTCGGGCAGGAGGGCGATCGCCGCGGCGTCTGTTCCGACTACGGGGCCCTCGCCACCAGTCGATGTACCGGTGCTGTTGTCAACACAGCCGGTGAGCACGAGTGCTGTGGCCGCCAATATTGCCGGCATCGCGAATTTGATTCTCATGGTCCAACCTTCATTTGTTCTGGTGATTGCAATCGCCGGTTCGAGGCCAAACTCTGATGGAGACGCACCTCGTTGAAACGCCAGCCATGGCAGCCTACCTCCGTGCGCGCGCAATGTTCTGCTCAGGAACGACGATTGACTGTCAAAAATTCACCAATGTGGCAAATGCTTGTTAGGGACGCTCGGATCGAGCGATTGCACCCTAATTCGTGACGCTAGCCCGCTCTAGTACTCCCCGTGTGACGAAGCTTCGAGCTCGGCAAAATTGATGCTGCGAAACTCGCGGAGTCGCCGAGCACGCTGTGCCTGATACTTGGGATCTTCCATCGGCGAATAGGCTTCGCGCAATTTTGCAACAATGGCGGTGCCGATCTCGCTCCACGCCAATTCTCGCGCTTCATCGATGATGGTCGAGATCAGTTCGCCATCCATCGATGCTTGGCGCAAGCCCTCAGCAAGCCCCACTTGCACCTCACGATTGCGTTCAGTGTGTGACACCTTGAGCAGTCGTTCCGCTTGTTCGGCTAGCTGATCAAATTCGACGTGAACGAGGCCAGCGAGCGCGCCGTCGTCGAAGTCCAAATGATCGCGAGCAGCATCCACAATGATTCGATTCTTCACCGCCATGCGCACGGCATTCCGCGCGATCAGCACACCCTCTTCTACGATCCGCTCAATGGGAGCCGGCTCGATCGGCTCGGGCGCCCTAAATTTGCCCAGATTAAGGCGCGGGCGCCGCCGAAATAGTCTCACAGTGCAATTGTTCCGGTTTTGATGGTGAAGGGATATCCCCCGTCTGGTGCAGCTTAGGCTGCGTACCTGAACGGACTACAAAGTCTTCTCGTAACAGACGCCGAAAGGTATCGCCGCGTAGTAGCCGAAAGCGTCGATGCGCTGGTAGCCGAGGCTCTCATAGAGCGCCATCGCAGGCACCTGAACATGTCCGGTTTGCAGCACCAAGGAGTGCGCTTTAGCCGCGCGTGCGACACCCTCTAGCTCATTCATGAGGAACCGCGCCGCACCTTTGCCCCGATGCTCGTACCCCACGAATACTTTCTTCACTTCGAGCGACGGCCCAAACGGTCGAAGGGCTGCATGGCCGATGACAACATCGCCCTCGAGCACCAACGCCGTATGAGTGATGTCAGTCGGCGCAATCGTCAACGCTGCACTTACCGCTGCGCGACCTTCCTCGCTGAGTTCAGCCTGGCGATCCGCGTACATCGCCGTCGTCTCAACATCCATCGCGGCACGCTGCTCAACCGCTCGTGGGTCGAGCCAGTCGACCCACGCGACGGTCAGGCTCACTCCGTCTTGGCTTTGGTGGTGGCCGAAGCGTTTGCCTCATACGAGGTATTCGTTGACTCGAAGAAGTTCACGAGCTCAAGCGTGTCGTTAGCTGTCGCCATCCACTTCGCTGGGTTCGTGACCTTGTAGTGGGGCTCGAAACCGAGCTCTTCAAGACGACGATCCGCCAAGTACTTGACGTACTGGTTGATGTAGTTGGCGTTGAGACCGAGGATGCCGCCGGGAAGGAGGTCGTGGTTGTACGCCTCTTCCATTTCCACAGCATCCAAGATCATCTGGCGAATCTCGTCGGCGAACTCTTCGGTCTGAATCTCAGGGTTCTCTTCGAGCACCGTGAGGATCAGGTTGATGCCGAACTTGAGGTGCAGGCTCTCGTCGCGAACAACCCAGTCCATGAGTGAACCAAAGTTGCGCAGCAGGTTGCGCTGGCGGAACGACAAAGCAACCATGAATCCCGAGTAGAACCAGATGCCTTCGAGAACGACGTTGTAGGCAACGAGGTTGCGGATGAAGTCTTGCTTGCCCTCGATGGTGTTGATGTCGAGAGTCTGCTCCGTCATGCGACGGATGTACTTGAGTTCGAACTCTTCTTTGCGCGCCATCGAAGGGATATCAATGTGCGAGTTATAGGCAGCCTCCCTGTCGATCGGGAAGGTCTCGAGAACGTACTCGAAGCTCATGCAGTGGTTGGCTTCTTCCCACATCTGCTTTGCCAAGTACAGCGAGCACTCTGCAGCAGAAACGTAAGGGTAGACACCAAAGGCAAGAGCCTTGTTAACGAGCAATTCATTGGGATTGAAGTAGCTCATGAGGAAGGTCACAGCGTGACGCTCTTCATCAGTCATCTTCTTGAAGTCGGCGATATCTTCGCCCAGCTGGATCTCGTTAGGGAACCAAGTGTTTGCCACGGCCTGGTCGTACAGGTCCATCGCCCACTGGTACTTGATTGGCTTGAGAAGGAGGCCGTCTTGCAGGCCCGTTCCTAGAATTCCCATTACTGGCAGCTATCGCACTGGAGGTCGTCCATGGGATCGACGGGTACGTAGTAGTCCTCGATGGTGTTTTCGCGGTTCATTATGAATCTGCTTTCTTTGCGAATCCGCCAAAGCCTCGGCGTGCAGGAGTTGAGCCTGCAGTTGATGAACTTGCCGAGGCAGTTGCTGCCTTAGTTGATGAAATTTCTTCTGACTTGTTTACCTTCACGGTGGACTGCTCTGCCTGGTGGCGGGGCTTCATGTGTAGGTAGTAGGTGGTCTTGACGCCACGAGACCAGGCATCAAAGTAGATGTCCATCATGTCGCCGAGGTCACGCGTTTCGAGGTACATGTTGCGGCTGATGGCCTGGTCGATCCACTTCTGGGCACGAGCAGCAACCTCAAGGAACGCATAGGGCGAGAGCTGGAAGCTCGTCTTGAAGACAGCCTTGATGTCGTCGGGGATTCCCTCAACGTTCTGGATGTCGCCCTGGCTACGCAGAATCGCTTCGCGGTTCTTCTCCCACAGTCCGTGCTGCTGAAGCGTCTCCACGAGGTTGCGGTTCACTTCGAGGAACTTGCCGTTCGAGGTTGAGCGGCTGAAGATCTGCGAGAACTGCGGGTCAAGGCCGGGAGTCGTACCAGCAACGAGTCCAATGGATGCGGTAGGTGCGATCGCCATGAGCGTTGCGTTACGCATTCCGCCCTTGACCTTTTCGCGCATGGCATCCCAGTCAAGTCGCGTCTTGCGGTTGACCTTGATTTCCATGCCTCGGTCTTCTTCGGTGAGCGCGATGGAGTCGAGAGGCACGAGACCTTCGGACCAACGGCTGCCTTCGAAGTTTGTGTAGGCCCCGCGCTCTTTGGCGAGCTCAGTGCTCGCGTCAATGGCAGCGTAGGAGACGTGCTCCATGATTTCGTCGATGAGGTCGTAGGCCTCTTCGCTCTCATAGCTGAAGCCAAGCTTCTCGATGATGTCGGTGAAGCCCATGACGCCGAGGCCAACCGCACGGTTTTGCTCGTTCGAGAAGTCCGCCTCTTTCACACTGGAGCGCGTGATGTCGATGAGGTTGTCGAGCTGACGGACGGCCAGTCGGGCACTCTCTTCAATCTTCGCGAAGTCAACTCCGCCTTCAGGCAGGAGGTGACGCGAGAGGTTGATCGATGCCAAGTTGCAGACGGAAACGTTGTCTTCGTCTTGCGGGAGCGTGATCTCGGTGCACAGGTTGGAGAGGTGGATCGTTCCCGTGTTGTTGTTGAGCGCACGGTTGTTGATCGTGTCTTTCCAGGTCAACCACGGGTGGCTTGAGGTCTGCAAAGAGATGAGGATCGACTTGAACTGCTCGCGAGCACCGATCTTCTTGAACATGTGCATTTCGCCGGCATCCGCCATCGCGACATATTCGTTGTAACGCTTCGAGAATGCCTTTCCGTAGAGCTCATTGAGGTCGGTGACTTCGAGCGGGTCAAAGAGGTACCACGAGTCGTCGTTCTGCACGCGCTTCATGAACTCGTCGCTGATCCACACTGCCGTGTTGGCGGTGCGGGTGCGGCGGTAGGGATCACCCGAGTTGCTGCGGAGTTCGAGGAACTCCGGGAAGTCCATGTGCCAGTTCTCCATGTAGAAGCACAGTGCGCCAAACTTCTTGCCACCACGGCTGACCGCACGCAGGATCGAATCGATCGTGTGCATGAACGGGATGGGACCGGTTGAAGTGGTGTTGTTCGAGCGGATGGGCGAACCCTGAGCGCGCAGCTTGGTGACCGAAAGGCCAATTCCGCCGGTGCCCTTGGTTAGCCACATGACATCGCGTGTCGTCTTGGCGATGTGCTCCATGTCGTCTTGCATTTCCATGACGAAGCAGTTCGCTAGCTGCGGGTAGATCGTTCCCGCGTTGACGAGAGTCGAGCCGGCAGCCAAGTATTCGAGGCTGGACATCTTCTCGTAGAACTTGAGTGCAGCCTCGTTCGGGTTCGCTTCGTTGAGCGAGAGACCCATTGCAATGCGCATCCAGAAGTACTGAGGAACCTCAAGCGCATCACCGTTGCGGCCCTTGATGCCGTAGCGGTTGTTGAGTGTAACTACGCCGATGTATTTGAGCAGTTCGTCGTGAGCTGGCTCAAGGTGCTCGGCGAGAGCATCCAGATCGAACATTTCGGTGAGACGAGGGTCGAGTAGACCTTCTTCAACACCACGGATGACGTTGGGACCGAAGTGCTCCTTGTGGAGCTTCTTGAGGTCTGCAGCATCGGTGTAGTCACCGAGCACGCGCTTGTAGATGGTCTTGAGCAGCAGTCGTGCCGCAACAGTGTCGAAGGCGGGATCGTCTTTGACGTTTTGGAGCGCAACCTGGATGACGGCTTCGTCGAGCTGCTGCGTTGTAATGCCATCAAATAGCGTCAGTTCGAGCTCGGATGCGATCTGGGTAACCCACGTGATGTTGTCATCAAGGCCAGTCGCTGCGTCTTCAATTGCGAGGTTGATCTTGTTGGCGTCATACGGCTCTCGCGTACCGTTGCGCTTAACGACTGTGATTGCCACAAAAACTCCCTCAAAATCCCCGAAAACTGTTCAATCCGCGACCCCCGGCCAAGCGGTTCCACCACTATATATCGTGGGTGACCGTTGCCGCCAACGCTAGATGTAGTGGGCGTGTCATCCACAGGTGTGGATAACTTCACCGAGTTTTCCACAGCCTATTCGGCACCTCTGACACCCAAAAAGCCGCGGAAAATGGGCGCTTTCTGGCCGCTAAGCTGGAGTTCTCGTGAACGCATACATTGACCTGTTGAAAACTCCGGGCATCGCCAGAATTATTGCCGCGCAACTCACCGCCCGGCTCCCCGGCGGCATGCTCTCTTTGGCGATCCTGCTGCACGTCGAACAGATCCACAATTCTTATGGCGCTGCCGGACTCGTGCTCGCAGCAACCAGTGTTGGTCAGGCCGTCGCCGGTCCACTCACAAGTCGCTGGATGGGCGTGTGGGGAATGCGCAAAGTGCTCATTCTCACCCTCATCGTTTCGGCGACCGCAATCTTCACCATCGCGCTCGCGCCGCTCAGCGTCGGAATGTTCATGGTCGTCGGTCTCATTTCTGGCCTCAGCACTCCACCGGTCCAGCCTGCGGTTCGCACCATCTATCCCAAGATGGTCAACTCAAAACAGTTGACCCCGCTGTTCTCTCTAGACGCGTCCGCGCAAGAGATCATCTGGGTCGCGGGACCAGTGGCCGCTACCTTCCTCGCCGTTCAAATTTCCACAACGATGGCAATTCTCGTTGCCGGGGCATTCCTCCTTGTCGGTGGCGCCTGGTTCATTTCAAGCCCCGAGGTTGGCCAGGTGCGCATCCCGCGCAGCAAGCGCTCATTCGGAACCGTGCTGCGCCGCCCTCCCGTCATGCTCGCCACAATCACCGGCTTCCTGCTGGTGGGCGCTGCCGCCGCGGTCGAAGCATCCGTCGTTTCAGTATTTGGTCACGATGGTCCGCAAGCTGGATTCGTTCTCGGCATCTGGGCGATCGGTTCACTCTTCGGTGGCTTATTTCTCGGCCACCTCCCGATCGGGCCCTGGGCTCTCGCCCGACGCATGCTTATCGTGTTCGTCGGCATGGCTTTGGCGATGTTTAGCCTCAACTTCTGGTGGCTCGCCATCATGCTGCTCATTGCCGGAATCGGCATCGCGCCGGCATTCGCCGTCATCTTCGCGATCGTGTCTGCAAGCGTCAAGTTCAGCGATACCGCTGAGGCCTACGGCTGGGTCGGAACCGGTCAACTGATTGGGGCAGCCCTCGGCAGTGCCGTTGCCGGATTCCTCATCGACGCACATGGCCCGATTGGTGGATTCTGGGCCGCAACCGTGATTGCCGCCCTTGGCGTGATCGTACCGACCCTGTTGCGCGGTTGGCACCCCGACCTTCGCGGAAAAGACCCGAGCCCGATGCCCGACACTGAACCGATTAGTACTCTTCGGCAATAGCCAGGCGGCCGCCGCCGCCAGCGGACAGCCTGCAGTATTTACCAGCGAGGATGAACAGCCGCACGAAAGTGACGGTCGTAAATGTTGCGAACACCGATCATAAAGCCCTCGCTCAACGTCGGAACATCACCAGCGGCAGCGTTGGACTGCGCTTGGGCGATGTTACGTGCGCCTGGAATCACCGCGCTCACACCGGGCTGCTGAGCTACCCAGGCCAGAGCAACCTGCGGTGTCGAAAATTCAGAAACGGCAGGCTCGGCCGCGAGTAGTGCAGCGAACTCTTGAGCAGCAGCAACGCCAACCTCAAAATCAACGCCAGAGAACGTCTCCCCAACGTCGAAAGCCTCACCGTTTCGGTTATAGGTTCGGTGGTCATTCTCGGCAAACGTCGTGTCGGCACGGTACTTGCCGCTGAGGAGCCCGGATGCCAGCGGAACGCGAGCAATGATACCAACGCCGGCGTCGAGAGCGGCTGGCAATACCGCGTCAAGGGGCTTAAGGCGGAATGCGTTGAGGATAATCTGTACGCTCGCGACGTTCGGTCGCGCAATTGCGGCGAGCGCCTCATCCGCTGTCTCAACGCTCACGCCGTAGGCGGCAATCGCGCCGTCAGTAACAAGTTGATCGAGGTCGTCGAACACTGAATCCATTGCGAACACGGCGGTCGGCGGGCAGTGCAACTGCACGAGATCGAGGGTGTCGACGCCAAGATTGTGACGCGACCGGTCGGTCCATTCGCGGAAGTTCGCGAGCGTGAAGTTGCTGGGATCTTGAGCTTCGCGACGTCCCATTTTGGTAGCGACAGTGATGTCGAGTTCCGCACGGTCCGCGAGATATCGACCGATGAGCGACTCACTGCGGCCATCCCCGTAGACATCAGCAGTATCGAAGAAGGTGACTCCCCCATCTACCGCAGTGTCGAGCACGCCACGAGCATCCGCTTCGCTTACGTCACCCCAATCGGCACCAAGCTGCCAGGTGCCAAGACCAATTGCAGAAACAGAGCGACCCGTGCGGCCGAGAGTGCGAATATTCATGGGTCAACGCTACGCCTTGCCAGCAGTGAGAGAATTCGGAGATGGAAGACTTTCTCGACTCTCTTGCCCGCACTACGCCTGTCGAGATCTCGCCGACACTTCTAATAGTGATTGTGGCTGTGGCAGCGTTGCTGAGCATCCCGCAGCCGATCTGGAAATGGTTCGGGCTCTTCACGACTCTTGTGCATGAACTGGGGCACGCGATTGGCGCGATTCTGACCGGCCGCTTTGTGCACGGTATGAAGATTCGAATGAATCACTCGGGCGAAGCGGTCAGCAGCGGGCGCGGCAAGCTCGGTTCAGCCATCAGCGGCTCTCTCGGATACCCAGCCCCCGCCATAGTTGGCGCCATTCAGTTGTGGTGCGTAACCCAGGGTTACACGGCAATTGCGCTCTTTGTCGGCGGCGCCATTCTCGTGTTCACGCTGCTGGTAATCCGCAACCTGTTCGGATTTCTTGTTGTCGCGGTCTCAGCGGCGGCGAGCGCGGCCCTCTGGCTCTGGGCGACCCCAGAGCAGCAAAGCTACGTGCTGCTGGTCATCGCCATCGCGCTTCTTGTGGGTAGCGTGCGCGGCCTTGCCACTGTTGTCAGTGTGCACACCCGGCGACGTGACCAGTTGAGCACTTCCGATGCCTACTTGCTGTTCAAGCGCACCGGAATCCCGTCAGTCGTGTGGCTCCTGCTGTTCAGCGCCCTCATCGGCGCCAGCGTCGTATGGGCCGTGACGACGGTGCTCGAGACCTATTAGCGGGGTAGCTTCACGATTCCTCGCGCGATGCGCTCGGGCCAAAAGCCGTAGCCAACAATCCGAGCCAAAATGGGGCGGATGCGCGGCAGCACGACTGCGATGACAAACCGTTCCCGCGGCGTCGGCGGATTATGGATGACAACGCGACTCGTCGCACTATCAATCAGTCGGTGCGCAACTCGTTGCATGCGCTGCATGAGCGCGGTGGGGAGAGCCCGTCGACGCTGAACAGCAATCGACGCTGCATCGATAGCCGCGGCACCCGCCCCACGCCGCCGGAGTACCGGAACCAGCGTGTTTGCGAGTGCCACAGCGTCTTGGATGGCGTAGTTGATTCCGACGCCAAAAGCTGGTGACATCGCGTGGGCGGCGTCACCAATGCAGAGTGCGCCAGGCACCGACCAATCGTGGAGCCTGTTGATCTGAACCGACAACAGTTTCACGTCATCGAAGCTGCCAATTTCGTCCGTGACTTCGGCAAGGCGGGGTGCTGTGCTTGCGATCTTGTCGCGGAACGCTTGGATGCCTGCGTTCTGAAACTCAGGAAAAGTGCCTTTGCGGATGAGGAGCCCACACTGCAAGTAGCCGGGGCGCGGAATCGTCACAAGCGCAGATCCGTCCCTGAGATTCGCCAGAGTGTCCCTCACTAGTTTTGTCGGTCGCGGCACTCGGAACCACAAGACATCAATGGGCACACCGTAGTCAGTGGGAACGAGGCCGAGAGAGTCGCGCACAGCTGAAGCGCGGCCGTCAGCCGCCACTGTCAACGCCGCACGCACACGTAGCGGACCATCAGGCGTTGTCGCGTCTACGCCGACCGCGCGACCATTTTCCTGAATTACCGAATCAGCGTTCGCCTCCAACACCAGGCGGAACGTCGGCTGCTTGCGGGCTTCGTCAACCAACATCGTGAGCAAATCCCACTGCGGCATCAGCGTGATGTAGGGATGCGGCTCTGGAAGAGTCGTGAAGTCAACAGCGTGAACCCTGATGCCGTCGATGACCGCGTCCAACACCGAAAGCTCAGTGTGGTCGATGGCATTTGCTTTTTCGCCAAGACCTAACTGATCGAGCAGGTTCAGCGTTGACGGATGAACGGTGTCGCCACGAAAGTCACGAAGGAAATCAGCGTGCTTTTCGAGCACGACAACGTCGACTCCCGCGCGGGCCAGAATGAGGCCGGCCACAATTCCGGCAGGACCACCACCAGCGATACAGACGGTTGCGGTGAGCTGCGCGGCCATGGGGTTCCCTCCGTTGTTGCCACCCACGGTACTCCTCGGCGTGCACTCGCGCGCTAGCCGGAAAGCAACAGGCGGCACCACTCGAGCTATCCGTGGGTGCCGCCCGGAGCGAAGAGTGCTGTGGAGCGGGTTAGCGAACGCTCGCGAACAGCTCCGAGTAAGACTTGAGCTGAGCGAGCTGAGCATTGAGCGTTTCCACTTCGCGCTCTTCTGCAAGGAACTTGTCGTCGGCGACGCGGGTCCAGACGGCGCTGATGTCAACACTGGGGCCAACCTTGCGCATGCCCATGAAACCAAGCACTGAGTCGAGGGCGGCAACGCCGCGCGTGCCAGCTGCGGATGCACCATAGCTGACGAAGCCGATGGGCTTGTTGTCCCACTCTTGCTTGAGGAAGTCCATAGCGTTCTTGAGCGCTGGCGAGAAGCTGTGGTTGTACTCGGGGGTGACGAAGATGAAGGCATCTGCGGCATCCACTCGCTCGCTCCAGGCGATGGTGTGCGGCTTTGTGTATTGGCGAGCCGCGGGGTGGCCAGGCTCATCCATGAAGGGCAAATTGATCTCAGCGAGGTCAGCAAAGTCGATCTCGAATTCGCTGTTTGCCCGCGCAATCTCTTCAACCCACTTGGCGATGGGGAGGCCTACACGGCCGGGGCGAACGCTTCCAACAACAATCATTAGTTTGGTCATGAGGGCTTCAACCACCGCCACCAACCGTTATTCCGCGCTACGCATCTTTCTCAGCAACTGTTCGGCCAGCGGTGATCACTTCGACCAATCGCCGAGCCAACCGCTTGCGGACAAGATGATCGTTCGCCTCAACACGGTGCATGGTGACGTGCCTCATCTGCTCAATGATGCGCATCGTGCCGGGGGCGATGAACTGGTCAAGAGAGCCATAGACGACATCAATTGGTACGCGAACCGATGCGATATCACTCACGGTGGTCTGCGTCTCGATGCAATTCTTCAAGCTCAAAACGAACGCACGCCAATTGTGCTCAGACACATCCAAGACTTCATCGAGCTGGAAAAGCCTGCGAAGAGTGTCTGCCGTAGCCATCGTGAAGTCTTTGTTAGTACGCAAGAACTCATAGGCGCGCATGTAAGCACCAACTCGGGCGCGTACCAACGGGTCACCAATTTGGCGCGGCGGCACGTAAATCGGAGGGCTCACGAGCACTAGACGACTCACCTTGCTCGGATGCATCGCTGCATACCGTGCAGCAAGCAAGCTGCCGAGAGAGTGCCCGACAAGGATGAATGGCGCATCGAGCTTAAGGGAATGAATCGTTGCTCTGATCGAATCGACGTGTTCTTCGATCGTGAATGTCGCATCCGCCGGACTCGGGGACTCACCGAACCCCAAGAGGTCAAACGAAATGCAGCGATAACGATCAGAGAGCTGCGGGATCACACGAGCGAAGGTCGCCGAGGATGAGGCGATCCCGTGTACAAATATGATGACGGGTCCATCGCCTTCATCCGCGACGATGTTCAGAACGGGCGCCCTCGACGGACCTATCCAACGTCGAAGAGTGCGCCAGAAGCCCATAGCCCTAGTATCCCAGCCTTAGCTGGCCGGATACCGGACTAGAGCACTGAGTTAGCGAAGATCTTCTTTGTACTCGTTCTTTGCCTTCGTGGCTTCGCTCTCGGCTTTCGCACGCTCGAGTTCGGCCTCGGCCTTTGTCACCTCGGCATCTGCCTTGGCCTGATCGGCCGCGTCGCTCACTCGTTCTTTCGTATCGTCGACGAACTCACCAACCTTCTTAGCGGTGGCTTCGCCTGCATCTTTTGCGTTGTCGATGAGACCCATGATTCCTCCTCATAGTTGGTAATCCGTGTGCTGCACTTTGCCCAATGTTCGGACACTGCTTCACGATACCCACGCAGACAAACACCCCTCGGGTTTCGCATGGAACCCCAAGGTCGTTCTCAGAAAATCTTAAGCACACGGCCCGCGGTGTCTCAGGTGACGCCCGAAAAGTGCAAAACGTTGGGTAGTTTTTCCCTGCCTCAGAGATCTAAATTGAAACCATGAGGCGCACACTATTAATCACCACAGCACTGGCACTTTCAGCACTCACTCTTGCCGGATGTTCGGCAGGGGTTACCGAGTTAGCTCCCGGTGACTCGTCGACTGACTACCTTGTCGAGGAATCGACCGCGGGTCGCTCCGCCGCCGACGGCGTGGCCGAAGGCGGCCCCTCACTCGACAGCCAAACATCGGCAGAGTCCGCGATCTCGGATGTCGGTCGGGAAGTCATCACTACCGGCTACATGTCGGTGACCGTGAAAAGTCCAGACGATGCAACCCAGGATGCCATTCGCATCACCGAATCAGTCGGGGGCCGTGTAGACGGACGGAGCGAATATGCGCCGCACGACGGCAACCGTGGAAGCTCCACGCTGACGCTGCGCATTCCGGCATCCGAACTAACCGCGACGCTCGACAAGTTCAAAGATCTTGGAACGCTGCAAGAGGTATCGATCAATGCGGTTGATGTCACCATGCAATCGCGTGATCTCGAAGCGCGCATTACCGCACTCGGTGCCTCCGTCGATCGCTTGCTTGCTCTGCTCACTAAGGCAGAAGACACTGACACGCTTATCCAATTGGAAACGGCGATTTCAGATCGTCAGGGCGAACTCGAAAGCCTGAAGTCGCAAAAGCGTTATTTTGACGATCAGGTTGCAATGTCGACGCTCACCCTCAATCTGGTCTCCGTTGCCGACGCCCCCAGCATCGAACCTGGCAACTTCTTCGACGGTATTGTGACGGGTTGGAACAGCTTGGTGGCATTCTTTGCCGGGCTACTTGTCGCACTAGGCGTGCTCGTACCGTGGCTCATCCTTGCCGCAATTGTCGCCGGCATCATCCTGTTCATCGTGCGAGCAAAGCTCCGCTCGCGTCGCGCCGCCACGACAGTAGTCGTTACCAAGGCTCCCCAGGAGTCGAAGGTGGATCAGACGCCCAAGACAGACCAAACGCCCAAGGCAGACTAGGGGCCTTCGGCCAGCAACTCCCGCACTCGTGGGATGACCTGGGTGCCGTACAACTCAATACTGCGCATCATGCGCTCGTGAGGCAGCGTTCCAGCGCTGTACTTCATGTCGAATCGCTGGATGCCGAGCGCAGAAATGGTTTTCGCCATCTTCTGCGCTACGGTCTCCGGCGATCCGGCGTACATGGAACCGTGCTGCACTTCACCGATGAATTCCTCAACAGTGGATGCCGGCCACCCGCGCTCGCGACCGATGCGGTCGCGCATCACGCGGTAGTGCGGCCACAGTTCGTCAGCCACGTCATCGTCAGAGTCGGTGATGTAGCCGGGCGAGTGCACGGCGATGGGGAGGTCGGGCTGCTCTAATTCTGCTAGCGCGCGACGGAAGAGTTCGGCATAGGGCGCAAATCGTTCAGGCTGGCCACCAATGATGGCAAGCACTAGCGGCATCCCGTAACGGGCGGCACGAACGACGGACTCTGGGCTTCCGCCAACACCGATCCACGTGTTGAGCTTGCCCGACTCCGTGCGCGGGAAGACCTCTTGATCGCTGAGCGAGGCGCGAAGCGTACCCTTCCACGTAACCGGTTCCTCTTTGATGAGTTCCGAGAAGAGGTCGAGTTTTTCGGAAAACAGCGTTTCGTAGTCGTTCAGGTTGTAACCAAACAGCGGGAACGATTCGGTGAACGATCCACGCCCGAGGATGATTTCAGCGCGACCGTTCGAGAGCGCATCGACTGTTGCGAAACGTTCATACACGCGCACGGGGTCATCGGAACTCAAGACAGTGACCGCCGAACCCAGGTGAATTCTTTCGGTGGCGACCGCGAGCGCCGCAAGAACCGTCTCGGGAGCGGTGATCGCGAAGTCATCACGGTGGTGCTCGCCAACACCGAAGTAGTCGATGCCGAGCTTGTCAGCGAGTACACCTTCAGCAACAACATTGCGGATGACCTGCGCCTGACTTAGTAGTGTGCCACTCTCGTCTACTGTGACGTCGCCAAATGTGCCGAGTCCGAACTGAACCTGCTGCTCCACGAGTTCCCTTTCGCTAAGACGCCGATCGCGTCTCTAGCGAAAACCGTAGTCGCGCATCCGCTATTCCGCGATTGCGAAGCAGGCACCCGCCAATTGGCGGTGTGCGGAGGTTGCGCCAACCATCCGCACACAACAGCGCCCCGGTCAAGGTGTCGACCGGGGCGCTGCTGGAGCCGATCAGTTGATCGGAGAGGGTGTACTTACGCTGCGGTGAGCGTGTTCGATACCGAGATGAGGGTAACGATTGCCGCGTTGATGAAGCCAGCAATGTACGGGTTGTTCGTCTCACGGTAAATCTTGCGCGAGATGACTGCGGTCACGGCCAGAATGAGGATGACCGGGTACAGCCAGATGCTGAAGATTCCGCCGAAGCCGTCGATCGTGTACCCCGTTGTAAAGAAGTTGGTGTACTGAGCGACGACGAGAACGATCGGGGCCAGAGCGTTGAAGAACGCGAGCAGTGCCGTGTTGATCCACTCCTTGCCACGAATGGAGAAGCGGTTGAAAGCGTTGACTGCAACCGAGTTTGCGACAAAGTAGATCGCGAACAGCGGCAGGTACATCAACGCAATGCCAACCTTGTCAGGCGTGAATGCCTTGACAGCTACGATCCACCAACGGAAGTCGGTCTTGAAGAAGTAGTCGAGCACGAAGACGATCGCGTAGGCGGAAACTACGACGACGAGCGCGAGACCGATTCCGTGGAAGAACTTCTTCCAACCTGGCAGAACTCCGGATGCGCGAAGGTCGAGACCGTTCTTGCGTCCGAAGACGAGGTACGAGATCGTCATGATGATGATCGCAGCAATTGCGTTGATCGCGGCCCAGAAGGCTACGAAGAACACAGCACCCTGCGGCATGAAGAACGGCATGATGTTGAACGCGACTGCTCCAACCCACGGAGTGTTGGCCAGGATCAACCAGCTCCAACCGGAGATGATCGCCGAAACAACGAGACCGCCCCAGAACCAGGCGAGTCCCTTGCGGGTCGTCGGAGCAATGACAGCAGCCGGCGCGCGCAGTCCCGCAAAAGCGCGAGTGGTGAGCATTGCGCGGGTGAAGGCGAGCAGGAAGATTCCGAAGCCGATCAGACCGAAGAGCGTGAAAGTCTCCTTGACCTGCCACACCTGCGAACCGGATGCGATTTCATTGGGGGCGCCGAATGCTTCTTGGAAGAACTCGATCTGGCTACCAACCGTCGTCTTGGAGATCGTTCCCCAAGGGTGGTTTTCTGCCGGCGTGTAAACAACGCGCAGAGCCTGTTCGCCGTCAACGGTGTCGGTGTAGAACTCGCTGGCTTCACGGGTGTCTGAGATTTCATCCGGCGCAGCACCGAAGTGCAAGAACGACTGAGCGTTCGGTGTGCCGATGTAGTCACGGGGCGGGGTGAGAACTGCACCCTCTGGGCTGTAGCTACGGAAGAAGAACTCGTCGTACTGGTCAGCGACGATTCCTACATCGCGTGCGCCATAAAGGTTGAAGTACGCGTTCTCGTTCTCGGCATCCGTGTAGACAGCGTCGTTGTCGACGAGGAGGACTGCAGCAATGAGCTGCTCGTCGGCAGCGTTGTCGTAGGCCATCGAGAAGTTGGCTGCACGCGCACCGTTCGAGTGCCCGCTAACGCCGATCTTGTCGGTGTCGACATAGGGGAAGTCAGCGACGAGCTTTACAGCGTCGTACATTCCCGTTCCGCCCAAGGTCACGTTGTCTGTGCGTAGCGGCGACGAGTTTCCGTGACCGTACATGTCGATCGACACAACAACGTAGCCGCGACGAGCAAGCTCAACGTAGTTGGCGTCTTGCATCTCACGGTTGTTCCACCAGCCGTGGCTAACCACGATTGCGGGAACCTTGTTCTCTTCGGTGGCCGTGTCTGGCTTGAAGAGCAATGCGCTCATCATTTGACCAGATGAGGTCTCCCAGCGCATGTCCTTAACGGAGATGGAGCCGGCACCGGTTTGAACGATAGACGCACCGATCGATGCGACCAACATCATGACTAACGAGAGAACGAGCCAGAAGCTGTTCCTCTTTACTAGTGAGGTTTTCATTGATTCCCTACCCCTTCGTGGGTATCGATTACTGTGTGGTTTCGAACGCGACTGACGGCGCGCTCATCATGGGTTTTGGAAGGCAGATCAGGTCTCCACGTCCTCATCAACCCATCCCATGGTCTTTGTCACCGCTTTCTTCCAGTTGCGGTAAAGCTGATCTCTCTCAAGGCGAGCCATCTGCGGCTTCCACCTTTTGTCTTCGTTCCAGGTCGCGATAACGTCGCGTTCGCTGTCCCAGAACTCCACCGCAATTCCGGCAGCAAAGGCTGCGCCGAGAGCAGTGGTTTCTGTGATGCGGGGGCGGATAACATCCACACCCAACTGGTCTGCCTGAAACTGCATAAGTAGTTCATTGGCCACCATGCCGCCATCAACCCGCAGTTCAGCGAGGTCGACTCCGGCATCGGCGTTCATGGCATCCATGACTTCGCGCGTTTGGTATGCGGTGGCTTCAAGAGCTGCGCGAGCGATGTGATTTTTGGTGACGTAGCGAGTGAGTCCGAGCAGGGCTCCCCGAGCATCCGGTCGCCAGTACGGGGCAAAGAGTCCAGAGAAGGCCGGCACGAAGTAGGCGCCGCCATTGTCTTCGACTTCGAGGGCGAGACGCTCAACGTCGGGCGCATCAGAGAACATGCCGAGGTTGTCGCGTAGCCACTGGATCAGAGAGCCGGTGACTGCGATCGATCCTTCGAGCGCGTACACGGCTGCTGCGTCGCCAATCTTGTAGCAGACGGTGGTGAGCAACCCATTGTTGCTGTGCACGCGCTTGTTTCCTGTGTTGAGGAGCAGGAAGTTTCCGGTGCCATAGGTGTTTTTCGCCATGCCTTCGCTGAAGCAAGCCTGTCCAAAAGTGGCGGCCTGTTGATCGCCAAGGATGCCCGCAATCGGCACACCGGGAAGCGAACCGTGATCGCGGCAGTGCCCAAAAATCTCACTCGAGGATCGAATCTCGGGAAGCATCGACATCGGGATACCCATGTCGGCTGCGATGTCCTCGCGCCAATGGAGGGTGTCGAGATCCATCAGCATCGTGCGGGATGCGTTGGTCACGTCGGTCGCGTGCACTCCCCCGTCGATGCCTCCGGTGAGGTTCCACAACAGCCAAGTGTCAATCGTGCCGAAGAGTAGTTCGCCCCGGTCGGCGGCCTCTTGAGCGCCATCGATATAGCGCAGGATCCAAGTGACCTTGGGGCCAGCGAAGTAGGGCGCGAGCGGCAGACCGGTTACTGCCTTGTACTTCTCGAGGCCCTCGGCTCCAGCCAGCTCGTTCACAATGTTCTGCGTACGAGTGTCTTGCCAGACGATCGCGTTCGTCACCGGAACGCCCGTGTTCTTATCCCAAACGACGGTCGTTTCACGCTGATTCGTAATTCCGACCGCGGCGATATCTTGATACGTGAGATTGGCGCGAGCGAGCGCGAGACCTACCGTCTCTCGAACGTTGTTCCAAATTTCCATCGGGTCGTGTTCGACCCATCCGGCACGGGGAAAGATCTGCTCGTGCTCGAGTTGTCCGCGCGAGACGATACGCGCGTCATGATCAAAGATGATCGAGCGCGAGCTCGTCGTTCCTTGGTCAATTGACAGAATGTATTTTGTCATCTGCGGCGTATCTCCATTGATCGTCTGTTGTGCTGATCAGGTGTTGTGCTGATCGTTTTAGGGCGTTTAGTCGTGTTTTTCTAGTCGGTACGGGTCGGTCTAGGTGGTCTCGTGAGTGGCTGGTGATGCGAGGGGCACGATCTGAGGCGCTGCTTCGCGAACGTCGGAGGCACTTTCGTCATCGCGAGTGAGCGACGCGGCAACTACGGCATCTGCCATCTGGTGGTAGACAGCAACTTCGTGCGCGGTGACCTGTTCGTCCCACCCAAGCAGTGTCGCGGCGATCTCGGCTACCTCGGGAACCGCTGCGAGGCCCTCATTGAGGTACTCGTAGTTCATGCGAGTTCGACGAACCATCAGGTCTTCTAGGTGCAGTGCGCCCTCGTGAGTGATGGCGTAGGCGATCTCTGCCCGCAGGTACGCCGATGCGTGCACGAGCGGTTGCGACATCGCGGGATCGGCGTCAGCTATTGCGGCGATCTCTGAGATCTTTCCGCCATAGCGGTGGAGCAGGTGGTCAATCATCTGCTCACTCCAGCCGAAGCGTTCGCTCAGGGCGCGAGTGTTGTCGCGAGCGTCATCGAGGCCTTCTGCTCCCAGTAGAGCAACGGATGCCGTCTTCGACGGGTTCGCCTGTGCTGCGGACTTTCCGAGAGCGAAGTCGACCGCGTCTTTCGCCATGACGCGGTAGGTGGTGAATTTTCCACCGGCGATGACGGTGAGACCAGGAATGGGCGAAGCGACCGTGTGCTCGCGAGAAACCTTGGCGGAGTTGGTGCCCTCCATAGTGCCAGGCTGGAGCAGGGGTCGAAGTCCCGCCCACGTGCCAACCACGTCGGAGCGGTCGATGGGGTTCGCGAGCACAGCGTTGGCTTCGGCGAGCACGTAGTCGATGTCGTCAGCGGTGGCTGCAGGATTTAGCAGGTTCTCTTTCCACGGAGTGTCTGTCGTTCCGATGACCCAGTAGCGCGACCACGGAATAACAAAGAGCACGCTCTTGGATGTTTGCAGGATCAGGCCGGCTTCGCCCGAAATGCGTTCCCGTGGAACCACGATGTGGATGCCCTTTGATGCGAGAACTTTGAGTCCGCCGCTTTCATGGGCGAGCGCTTGGGTCTCGCCTGTCCAGACGCCGGTGGAGTTGATGACGGCCTTGGCGCGCACGGGGAACGTGGTGCCGGTCTCAAGGTCGACGAGTACGGCCCCGTTGACTTCTCCGCTGTCGTTCTTTGTGATCTCAACAACTTGCGTGCGACTCGCGGCGTGCGCTCCGTGAGCGTGGGCGGTGCGCACGACGCTCACGACGTAGCGTGCGTCGTCAACGTTGGCATCCCAGTATTCGATCGCGCCGACGGCAGCGTCGTGCGCGAGTCCAGGGAAGCGAGCTGCAAGCTGCTTTCGGGATAGGTGGCGGTGCCACGGAACACTGCGCTTGCCTTTGGCTTTGCCTGTGCTGACGGTAGCAAGAAAGTCGTAGAGGGCGATTCCTGCGCCGACGAAGGCGCGCTCCCACACGTGATGGCGCAGCGGGTACAGGAAGGGCAGCGAGCGAACGAGGTGCGGCGCCACTGTGTTGAGCAGCAGATCACGCTCGGTGAGTGCTTCGTGCACGAGCTTGAAGTCGAGCATCTGCAAGTAGCGAAGCCCGCCGTGAATCAGCTTGCTGGCACGGCTGGAGGAGCCGGCAGCCCAGTCTTGGGCTTCGACAACAACGGTGTCGAGTCCACGAGTTGCTGCATCCAATGCGATTCCGGCACCGGTGATTCCGCCACCGATTACGAGTACGTCCAGCTCACGGCCCGGCTGGGTGCTCTCGGCGAGACGCTGAATAGCGCTGTCGCGGGTTACTCGTGTGAGGGACTGATCAGTCATGAAAGCTGTGTTTCTTTCTGGTGGTGGCTTCCGCTGAGGCGGCTGTGAATCTTCTGAGATGATCCACTGCTGAGCAGCGTATTACGCTAGGAGTGCCCAATGACAAACTGAGCAGCACATCTGCACGAACGTGCAAGGATGGTCTACATGGAACGCGAAGAAGCAATGCTGTCGGCATCGTCGATGTACTACTTGCAAGACATCAAGATGGACACCATTGCGAACCACCTACATATGTCCAGGTCAAGCGTGTCTCGATTGCTGCGGGATGCCCGCGAAAGTGGTCTCGTCGAGATCACCCTTCGCCCCACCCCGACGCGGGGCCCTGGCTTGGCAAAGAAGATCGAAACCTGCTTTGGAATTGAGACTCATGTTGTGCCAGTTGCCGACCTTGCTGACGAGGCGGAACGACTTGAGCAGGTCGCAAAGGCGACCGCGCGCATCGTCACTGGGTGGTTCGATTCCGACATGATTATGGGCGTCGCTTGGGGTACCACTTTGGCCGCGATTTCACGCCATTTGGGCAAGAAACCGACCCGCGGTAGCGCAATCGTGCAGCTCAACGGAGCGGCAAACGTCCGCACCTCAGGCGTCGAATACGCCGGCAACCTCATCGCCAATTTTGGTGAGGCCTTCGATGCCCAGGTGCACCTTTTCCCAGTCCCCGCCTTCTTCGATTATGCAGAGACCCGTAACGCAATGTGGTCCGAGCGATCCATCGTGCGCGTGCTCGAATACCAACGCCGCGCTGACATCGCCCTCTTCTCGATTGGCGCAATCGCCGGAGAAGTTCCCAGCCACGTTTATTCGGCCGGATACCTCGAAGCCGGCGACATCGAGACTCTCGACAGCGAAGGGATTGTGGGCGACGTGTGCACGATTTTTCTCCGCGAAGACGGCACCTACGAAGACCTCTCCATGAACGCACGTGCAACGGGCCCGACCCCCGCAGAACTGCGCTCAATCCCCCGCCGCATCTGCGGAGTCGCCGGAGACAACAAAGTGATTCCGCTGCTCGCGGCCCTTCGCGCGGGTGTTATTACTGACCTTGTTATCGACGAACAGACCGCGACAAAGCTCGTCGAACACGTGATGGAGCTCAAAGACGATGCCGCCTCCACGAAGGAGATCGCTCTACAGTCGGCGCAGCACGGTGAGGCAAGTCGCGATGCTTAGGCTCGCTACGCGACGGCGCTAGTTGACGGCGCTAGTTGACGATGTGCATCGCGCGAGCAGCATCCGTAATGCTTCCTGTCAGCGACGGGTACACCGAGAATGCGCGAGCGATCTGGTCGACAGTGAGGCGATGTTCTACTGCGAGCGCAACAGACATGACAAGTTCAGAAGCATTGGGTGCGACAATAACGCCGCCGATTACAGTTCCTGAGCCGGTTCGGGCAAAGAGTTTGACGAAACCGTCCTTGATGCCCATCATTTTGGCGCGCGGGTTTGATGCGAGCGGCAGCTTGTAGATGGTGCCTTGGGCGAGCCCATCTTCGATCTGCTTTTGCGACCACCCGACGGTAGCGATTTCGGGCTGAGTGAAAATGTTTGACGCCACGTTGCGCAATTCAATCGGCGTAACACCGTCGCCCATGGCGTGAAAAACGGCGGTGCGCCCCTGCATCGCCGCAACCGATGCAAGAGGGAAGAAATCTGAACAGTCACCCGCGGCATAGATCGACGGCATCGAGGTGCGGGCGACACGGTTTACTCGAATGTGGCCGGACTCGGTCAGCTGTACACCGGCCTCTTCCAACCCCAAATTTTCAGTATTGGGCAGTGAACCAACGGCCATCAGGCAGTGGCTGCCTTCGACTGTCGTGCCGTCTTGCAAAGTTGCGACAACGCCGTCTTTGGTAGCTTTCACGGATTCTGCGCGCGACTTCGAAAGCACAGTCATGCCGTTTCGCTTGAAGACGTCTTCAATAACGCGGGCGGCATCTTCGTCTTCGCCAGGCAGAACACGATCTCGCGAAGAGATCAGCGTGACCTTGGCGCCGAGGGCGCTATAGGCCGAGGCGAATTCGGCACCGGTAACACCGGAGCCAACCACGATGAGGTGCTCGGGTGTTTCGTCAATTGTGTAGAGCTGCGTCCAGGTGAGGATGCGCTTGCCATCGGGCATCGCGGTGTCGAGCAGTCGTGGCCGCGCACCAACAGACACAATCACGGTGTCGGCGTCGACTTCGTCGAAGTCGGTTCCCGCCTTGCCTTTACCCGTGGAGACCACGAGACGCTGGGGTCCATCCAGACGACCCTCGCCTTCAATGATGCGTACGCCAGCCTTAATGAGCTGCGACTTCATGTCATCTGACTGCTGCTGGGCCAAGCGCAGAAGTCGTGAGTTGACGGCGGCGAGATTTACCGTGATGTCAGGGCGAACCACACGGCCAGAATCACCACGCGAGTAAAACTGCACACCGAGATCGGCGGCATCCCGAATAGCGTTCGTCGCCTCCGCGGTCGCGATGAGGGTCTTCGACGGAACCACATCGGTGAGTACGGCCGACCCGCCAACGCCTGCGCGCTCAACAAGGGTTACTTCTGCCCCCAGTTGCGCTCCCGCCAACGCTGCTTCGTAGCCACCGGGGCCACCACCGAGTACTGCAATACGTTGCGTGCGCTCGAACTCATAGGCCATGCAGCAATTGTCTCGCGGTTCGGCGCTAGCAACAAACCCATTCGCACACACCTGCACTGCTCGGATTCGCGCCCAACACAAAGGTGAGTTGCGTTCCTCACCGTTTAGAGTGGATGCCATGTCACAGTCCCCCACAACTAACCCTCTAGACGACCCCACTGCTGACCCGTTCGAGGTCGCACAAGAAGCCGCAGCAGCAATCGCAGCCGCGACCGGAGTCGAAAAACACGACATCGCCCTCACGCTCGGCAGCGGCTGGGGCAAAGCCGCTGACCTCATCGGTGAGACCACAGCGACCATCCCGGCATCCGACATCCCCGGATTCTCAAAACCTGCACTAGAAGGCCACGTCGGAACGCTTCGCTCAGTTCTCCTTCCCAGCGGCAAACGCGCCCTCGTCATCGGCGCCCGCACCCACTATTACGAAAACCACGGCGTCCGTCGCGTAGTCCATTCGGTACGCACCGCCGCCGCTACCGGCGCGAAGACGATGATTCTCACCAACGGTGCCGGTGGCATCAAAGAGACCTGGAAGCCCGGAACCCCCGTGCTCATCAGCGACCACCTCAACCTCACCGCAGATTCACCTCTCGAGGGCGCAACCTTCATTGACCTCACCGATCTCTACAGCAAGCGCCTGCGCGAGATCGCCAAGTCCATCGATTCAAGCCTCGACGAGGGTGTGTACACGCAGTTCCGTGGACCGCACTACGAGACTCCTGCCGAAGTACAGATGGCGAAGACAATGGGCGGCCACATCGTGGGAATGTCCACTGCCCTCGAAGCGATTGCCGCGCGCCAAGCAGGCATGGAAATCTTGGGAATGTCGCTCATTACCAATCTTGCTGCCGGCATCCAGACCACTCCCCTCAGCCATGAAGAAGTCATTCAGGCAGGTAAAGACGCTGAAGTACAGATCAGCAGCCTGCTCGCAAAGATTGTGACTGCACTATGAGCACCGAAGCACTGATCGAGGCAGCCAATGCCTGGCTCGAGCAAGACCCGGACGCGGTCACGCACACCGAGCTCGAAGCCCTGATTGCGGATGCCGTGAACGGCGACGAAGCCGCGATCGCTGGTCTCCATCACCGCTTCGATTCGCGGCTCGCCTTCGGGACTGCCGGGTTGCGCGGCGAATTGGGTGCCGGCCCCAACCGTATGAACCGCGTTTTGGTCACTCAGGCGGCTGCGGGACTCGCCGCCTACCTGCTTGCTCATGAGCCAAGCCCCAGCATCGTCATCGGCTACGACGGACGAGTGAACTCTGAGGTCTTCGCCCGCGACACTGCCTTGATCATGGCGGGTGCTGGAGTGCGCGCGACACTGTTACCTCGAATGCTTCCGACCCCGGTGCTTGCCTTCGCCGTGCGCCACCTCGATGTGAGCGCTGGCGTAATGGTTACCGCAAGCCACAATCCAGCCAACGACAACGGCTACAAGGTTTATCTGGGCGGAGACAACCACGGTTCTCAGATTGTTCCTCCCGCTGACGCAGAAATTGCTCACGCGATTGACCTAGTAGCGAAGAGCTCGATCGAGGATCTGCCCCGCTCAACCGACTTTGTGACAACCGACGATGGCGTTGTTGACGAATACATTGCGCGCACGGCAGCGCTTGCGAGCCCCACGACAGACCTCGTTTACACCTACACTGCAATGCACGGCGTTGGGTGGGAAACCAGTCGAGCGGTTTATGCGAAAGCTGGGTTCGCTGACCCGGTACTGATCGAAGAGCAAGCTCATCCCAATGCGGCATTCCCAACCGTCGCCTTCCCTAACCCCGAAGAGCCGGGAGCCATGGATCTCAGCTTTGCGAAGGCTCGCGAAGTGACAGCTGATGTCGCGATCGCTCACGATCCTGATGCCGACCGTCTCGCGGTTGCTGTCGCTGATCGCAATGGCGAATGGCGGAGACTCAGCGGAAACGAAGTCGGAACGCTACTCGGCTGGCGCGCTGCGGAGCGAGCCAACGGAGTGGGAGTGCTCGCGGCATCCATCGTCTCCTCGCCTGCCCTACGAACGATTGCTGCCGACTACGGCATGAACTACCAGGACACCCTTACGGGCTTCAAATGGATTTCTCGAATCGAAGGACTCACGTTCGGTTACGAAGAGGCGCTCGGCTACCTCGTTGATCCAGACAAGGTGCGCGACAAAGACGGCATCTCGGCATCAGTAGATTTCCTCTCTCTCGCCGCCGAACTGAAGGCCGAAGGAAAAACGGTTCTTGACCGACTAGACGAGTTCACTGCCCGCTTCGGTGCTTTCGCCTCACGGCAGGTGTCGATGCGATTTGACAAGATTTCCGAAATTGGCGAGATGATGGCTCGGCTACGTTCGACCGCACCGAGCGAAGTCGGAGGCTACCGCGTCGCTGTGTTCACCGATTTTGAGAACGGAGTCGATGGCTTCGCCCCGAACGACATCCTGCGCATGGATTTTGAAGACGGTGCGCGCATTATCGTTCGTCCAAGCGGAACCGAGCCCAAGCTCAAGTTCTATGTCGATGCATCAAGCACTACCGGCGAAGGTGCTGAACGGCAGGCTGCCGCAGAAGCAGTCGCGACTCGGCTTGAAACAGGGATGAAGGAGCTCTTGGCCTAACCGAGGGCGTCCTCAAGCTTGCGCTTGAGTTCTGAGGTGTCGAAGAGGTTCACAATCACAATCACGTCGGCGTTCGTCTTGCCGATCGCCTCAACAAACTCCTGAGTAGTGAGAATGATCTGAGCATCCGCGGCAACAGTTCGCACGGTGCTTACATCGGCAGCAACAACGGTTGCCTCGAGGTCGAGCGCTCGAAGTGCACGTTCTGCGTTTACTTTAAGCACGCCAGAACTACCGATTCCAGCACCGCAAATTGTCACAATTTTCACGACGGAGTAACCCCCATAATCTGCTGAACTTCTGCTGCCGAAGTTGCGTCAGCAAGCCGGTCGATTGCCGAAGAGTCGTTGAAAATATTGGCTACGGCGGCGACTGCAGCGAGGTGCGCACCGCCCTCAGCGATCGCGAGCCCGAGCACAACTCGAACAGGATCATTGTGGGCGTGGCCAAATCGCACAGGCTCCGAAAGCGTCACAATCGATAGCCCGTTTGTGATGACCTGCGGCCCCGGGCGAGCATGCGCCAGCGCAAGCCCCGGAGCGATCACGACATAGGGACCATGGTTTTCGATCATCCGAATCATTTCATCGGAATAACCAGGTTTCGCGGCACCGGATCGCGTGAGAGCAGCTCCGGACAGAGCGACAGCGGAACGCCAATCAGCAGCAAAGGCGCCGATATCAATTGCTGATTCAGGAAGCGGAGGGAGCGACATCGCTAGGCGCTCTCGAATCCTGCGCTAATGGTCTCAGAAAGATCTTCGCGCTCCTCAATCGGCAGGAACGCCGCGGAGGCAGCATTGATCTGGAAAACCTCGAGATCGGTGAGGTCGTATCCGAAGGCTTCACTGAGCAAGAAGAGTTCGCGACTGAGCGTCGTCGCACTCATAAGCCGATTATCAGTGTTGACGGTGACGCGGAATCCGAGCTGGTAGAGCAGGTCGAAGGGATGGTCGACCATTTCGTCACCCCACTGCTCGATCGCGCCCGTCTGCAGGTTCGATGACGGACTCAGCTCAAGGGCGATCTCGCGGTCCTTTACCCATTGGGAAAGGTCCCCAAGCGAGACATACGTGTTTTCGTCGTCTTCGCGCGCAATTGAGATGTCTTCGGCGAGGCGCACACCATGGCCGAGTCGAAGCGCTCGACCATCAAAGAGAGCGCTGCGGATGCTGTCGAGGCCGTCAGCTTCGCCCGCGTGCACGGTGGCAGGGAGGAAGCTGCGTGCGAGCAGGTCGTAGGCTTCGCGGGAGTTGCTGGCGGGGAACCCGGCCTCTGGACCGGCGCTATCGAAACCGAGCACGCCGCGATCGCGGTGGCGAATCGCGAGTTCAGCGATGTCTTTGCTGCGATCAGTTTGGCGCATCGAGCTCAACAGTTGGCCAACGCGAATGCTGCGGCCGCTCGCGCGTACCGAATCGACGCCCTCCTCGAGACCCTCTTGAACGGCGCTCACAACCTGATCGAGGTCTAGTCCGCGTTGGAGGTGCTGTTCCGGTGCCCAACGGATCTCACCGTAGATGACACCATCGTCGGCGAGGTCGTGCACGAACTCGCGCGCGACTCTTGTGAGACCTTCTGTGGTCTGCATGACCGCAATCGTGACATCAAAAGTTTTGAGGTAGTCGACAAGGGAACCAGAGTCAGCGTGGTCGGCGAACCAGGAGGTGAGTTTTACCGGGTCTCGCTCGGGAACTTCATAGCCGATCTCGTCGGCGAGTTCCACAATAGTTTGAGGCCGCAAACCGCCGTCGAGGTGATCGTGCAAAGAGACTTTAGGTAGCGCAGTTATGTCAGCGCCGCCTCCGGGCAACAGGAAATTCTCAACAGCGGCGTTCATGTCTACAAATCTACCGTGCCAATCTCTGAAAGCCCCCTGTGGCTTTGCTGGATGACGTTACGATCCTGTGAAAGCTTCCCCGCGGAGTAATCCAGAGAGCTCGTGCGCGGCGGCCGTTGTGAGCTGAAGAACCCTTTCGACATCTACTTCGCTGAACGTGGTAGCAACGTACGGAACGGTTAACGCGGCGATCGTTCCGCTCGCACTCTGCACGGGAGCGACCACATCCGTGATGCCGGGTTGAACGGTGCCCGCGCGCGCGAGAGCCTCAGGATTGTCTGAAGAAAGAACTGAGCCGGTCGCGGTGGTTGCGATATCAAAAGCGGCGCCGACTCGAACTCGGAAGCCGAAGTCAGCTGGTGACTCTACTTGAGCGATCACGCGCACTTGTCTGCCGTCACGCACCGCGAGGTTGCACGATTGGCTCGATTGTTCAGCAAGGACTTGCATGATGGGCAGAGCTACCCGTACCAGTCCGCGGAGCGGCAGGTGAAGGTGCGCAAGTTCGAACAGCTTCATCGCGAGCACATAGCTTCCCGATTGCCTGTCTCGAAAGACATAACCGCGGCGCTCGAGAGTCGATAGCACTCGAAAGATCTGGCCGGTGCTTCTACCGGTAGCATCCGCAATTTCTGACTGGCTCAGTGCCGTAGAAGTCGAGGCAAGTAACTCCAAAATGTCGAGTCCCTTATCGAGGGCGGGAGCCGCATACTCGGGAGTCGTTGACATTAGCGGTCGGCTCCCATCGTGGCGAGCATCCGTCTAGCGATTTCTCGATTGATGGTGTCGGGAACGGGCTGGGCGCCTGATTCTAGGGTCTCTGCGGCCGTGGCGATTCGCGCTAGTGATAACACTTGGAGCAAGAATCCGAGGTCCATCGACTCAATGGAATTGCCTTTTGCTTCACGTCCCGCGAGATTGACCATGCGTCCATCAGCTAGGAGCGTGATGTGGCGGTCGCCGGGGAGATCAATGCGTTCGATCGCCGTGTCAATCACCGTGCTATCGGTCGCGAGATCGCGCAGTGCGAGTACATCAATTTCCCATGAAAAGTGGCCACAGTTGACGAGCATCGCACCGTCAGCGACGACCTCGAAGAAATCTGTCCCCAAGACTTGGGGGTGCCCGGTGGCCGTGATGAAGACTTCGCCCCACTCAGCCAGATCGAGCACGTTTGCCACGCGGTATCCGTCGAGCGCGGCTTCAAAAGCCTTGATTTCGTCGACTTCTACTACAGCGACTTTGCCGCCCAACGCCCGGAGGTATTGGGCGATTCCGCGACCACACCAGCCGTACCCTGCCACAACGAATCGACGCCCTGGCACCATGAGATTTGTGATGCGCATAAAGCTCTCCACGACAGACTGACCGACGGAGTGCCTATCTCCCATCTCGGTGAGTGGGCTGTCGTTGATTACGATCACCGGGAAGGCAACGTAGTCGGCCAATTCCGCCCGTAGTCGGTAACCTCCTGAGCTAGTTTCTTCGGTGCCGCCAATAATGTGACTCGATTGGCCCGACTCCGCGATCATCGCAACGAGATCGGCTCCGTTGTCGAGCAGAATGTCTGGCTGCGCAGCGACGACGCTCAACAGATTCTCGTGATGCTGTTGCTGAGTGTCGTCGCGGGTGCCGAAAATGGTCATCCCTTGTTCTCGGAGAAATGCCACGATGTCGTCTTGAGTTGATCCGTGATTGCCGGTCGCAACGATCTCCGCTCCCCCGGCAGCAAGGGTTTCGAGCAGCACTGCGGTCTTCGGTTCCAAGTGAAGGGACATACCGATGCGATGTCCCGCGAATGGTCGCGAAATGGTGAATTGTTCGCGCACTTCGGCCAGGAGGGTCATCCTGGATCTGATCCACTCAAGGCGGGCTGCAGCGCTAGCGACTAGTTCACTATTCATGACGCCACTCTACATATATGAATGTTGATTTCATATATGGTTCTAGGTATGGCTGAGAAGATAATCCTCGATTGTGACCCGGGACACGATGACGCAATTGCCCTATTGCTCGCACACGGAAGTCCCCAGATTGACCTCCTTGGGGTCACCACGGTCATGGGTAACCAGACGATTGAAAAGGTGACCCGCAACGCTCTCGCCATCGCCCGCGTCGCCGGCATCACCGACGTTCCCTTTGCGCGTGGTGCCCACCGCCCACTCGTGAGGCAGGTAGAAGTTGCCGAATCTATCCACGGCGAATCCGGCCTCGATGGGCCAGTGCTCCCCGAACCAGCAATTGAGCTGGATGCGCGGCACGCAGTCGACTTCATCATCGACACTGTCATGGCACACGACCCCGGCACGGTCACTCTCGTACCGACCGGGGCGCTCACCAACATCGCCCTCGCCGTGCGCAAAGAGCCCCGCATCGCTGAACGCGTCAAGCAGGTTGTCCTTATGGGCGGCGGCGTCAATGTTGGCAACTGGAGCGCGACGAGCGAATTCAACATTGTCATTGACCCCGAGGCCGCTCACATCGTCTTCAACGAGTGCTGGCCGCTCACAATGGTGGGGCTCGACCTCACCCACGAGGCCCTCGCGACCGACGAAGTCGCGGCATCCATTGCTGCAGTCGGCACCGGGCCCGCCCGCTTTGTCGGCGAGCTTCTCGAATTCTTTGGCGAAACCTACCGAGACGCGCAGGGCTTCGACCACCCACCGGTACACGACCCGTGCGCGGTTGCGTTTGTCATCGACCCGACGGTCATGCAGGTGATCAAGGTGCCGCTGGATGTTGAACTCACCGGAACTCTCACACTCGGAATGACCGTGGCCGACTTTCGCGCACCGGCTCCCGCCGACTGCACGACGCAGGTCGCCCGCAACCTCGACCACCCAAAGTTTTGGGGAATGGTCGTTGATGCACTCGAGCGCATCGGGGATCCTCAGCTCTAAGCGTCTGCGAGAATTCGCGCGCGGCGTTTGCGCGCACCCAGATCGACGACGCCAATGAACAGGGCGATCGAGAAGAACAGTGTTGTCGCGAGCATCCCTGTGCCATACGCGTGGTGATAGAGCTCAACAGTGCTTTCGCCACTGTTCCGCTCGTTGTACAGGGTGGAGTAGAACAGCGACAGGGCAACCGCCGTTCCGATTGCGGTGCCGATGCGTTGCCCCAGTTGACCAACGGAGCCGGCAAGTCCGCCCTGCAGCGGCGGGATGTCGTGCAGCGTCAACGTCTGGTTGGGCGAGATAACGAGACCACCGCCGGTGCCGCCGATGAGAAGCGCGGCAGCCATCACGTAGGGAGTCAACTCGGGAGGGGTCAGAATCGCGGCAGCCAGGAGCACACCGAGGCCGACCATCAGAATCGCGAGGCCGACAACAACGAGCGAGCGACCATAACGTTCAACGAGGATGCCGCCTCGCCAGGATGACAGCGCGCTCGTCAATGCGAATCCGATGGTGACCATTCCGGCGAAGACAGGAGCAAGCCCGAGGCCCAGCTGGAGGTACAGCGTTGTCATGAGGAACATGGCGGGCATTGCGGCGAAGTAGACGGTGGCGAGCAAAGTACCGTTGCGGAACGAGCTGATTCGGAACAACGCGAGGGGGACAAGTGGCGCACGGCCGCCGGCCGAATACCGGCGCTCCCACAGGACGAAGATGGCAGCAGCCACGACGAACAGTACGAGCAACCACCAACGGTTGGGATCGTCCGTCGGGGCACCAGTCGTGAACAAAAACGGCCACATGAGCGCGAGCACGGTGACGCCAAAAATGGCGATGCCGACCGGATCGAGGTCGAGGCGCCCATAGGCCGACTTTGCGGTTGCTGGCAGAATCCGCCACGCGAGCACGAGAGCGACGATGCCGAGCGGAACGTTCATCCAGAAGATGTAGCGCCATCCGTCTTCTGCCCCACCGATCGCGATCATGAGACCGCCAAGTGTCGGGCCAAAGGCGGTCGCAATTCCGATCATCGCGCCAAACAAACCAAAGGCGCGACCTCGCTCAGGGCCACGAAACAGCTGCTGGATTAGCCCAATTACCTGTGGCATCTGGATGCCAGCCGCAACACCCTGCAGCAGCCTCGCGATCAAAAGCGTCTCCGCCGTCGGGGCAAGCGCGCAGGCGATGCTGGCCAGCGTAAAGAGCGTGAGACCCGTCAAGAAGAGGGCTTTGCGCGATCGCTGATCGCCAAGGCGGCCGGCGGGCACCAAGATCAGTCCGAAGGTCAGCACATAACCTGAGACGATCAGCTGCAGTTGTGTCGAACTCGCTCCGAGCGCATCCTCAATCGACGGCAAAGCGACGTTGACCTTCGACAAATCGAGAATGGTGATTGCCGCAACCACGACGCACACCCAAAACGCACGCCACTTATCTTTGTCACTCAGCGCTGCAGGTGCACCTGCAGCGGTCTCTTCCGCTGTAGTCATTTTGTTAACTGTACGTCAGCGGATGAGACCCACCATTCGGTCTTCTGGCTCTCAGCGCTAGTCGATTCGCCCAGCGATCAACGGGCCGCCATCGTTGACAGCGTCGCCCTCATTGCCAATGCGATACGCGCCCTCGAGCGACTCAAGCGCACGTTCGAATCGTGCCGGTTCGTCTGCGTGCATCGTGAATAGTGGTTCACCTTTGCGCACAGTGTCGCCAGGCTTCGCGTGCAGATCGATTCCTGCGGCGTGCTGAACAGGATCCTGCTTGCGGGCACGACCGGCACCCAAACGCCACGCGGCAACACCGAACGGCAAGGCTGCTTGCTCAACAAGAATGCCGTCGCGGTCGGCCGTGACAACGTGACTCTCTTTGGGTTGCGGCAGTTCGGCATCCGGGTCTCCGCCCTGAGCCTGAATCATGCCGCGCCAAGCATCCATCGCCTGACCGTTATCAAGCGCTGCTTCAACGTCTGCGTTCTCATGACCAACTTGAGCGAGCATTTCGCGCGCCAAAGCGATCGTGAGCTCGCGCACATCTGCCGGGCCACCACCGGCGAGCACTTCGACCGATTCACGCACTTCGTTGGCGTTTCCGATTGCAAGGCCGAGCGGAACGTTCATGTTCGTTAGTAGCGCGACCGTCTTTACCCCGGCATCCTTACCGAGGCGAACCATGGTCTCAGCGAGCTCACGACTGCGAGCGGCGTCCTTCATGAACGCACCTGAACCAAACTTCACGTCGAGGACGAGGGCGGAAGTGCCTTCAGCAATCTTCTTGCTCATAATCGAGGAGGCGATCAGCGGAATGGCCTCAACCGTGCCCGTGATGTCGCGCAGCGCGTACAGCTTTTTGTCGGCGGGAGCGAGTCCGGAACCGGCGGCACAAATTACGCCACCGACGCCACGCAGCTGCGCATAGAACTCCTCGTTGGTGAGATCCGCACGCCAGCCGGGGATGCTTTCGAGTTTGTCGAGGGTACCGCCAGTGTGGCCGAGTCCTCGACCCGAGAGTTGGGGAACAGCAACGCCGAACGAAGCAACAAGGGGTGCCAGAGGAAGGGTGATCTTGTCGCCAACGCCACCCGTCGAGTGCTTATCGGTAGTCGGCTTGCCGAGTCCCTCAAAGCTCAGAGTCTCGCCACTGGCGATCATTGCGAGGGTGAGGTCGCGAATTTCTTCGCGCTCCATTCCATTGATGAAAATCGCCATTGTCATGGCAGCCATCTGCTCATCACCAACATAGCCGCGAGTGTAAGCATCAACGAGCCAGTTGATCTGGTCAGTGTTGAGAACACCCTTATCGCGCTTGGTGTGGATCAGGTCGACAACGTCAAAACGTTCGACGTGCGTGGATTCTGCGCTGTTACTCACTGTGGTACTCCTCAAGGGTGCGTGGCCCGAATGCGTCGGGGATCACTTCGTCAATCGTTTTGATACCTGACACTGTTTCAAGCAGCATTCCTTCGGCGGAGTGCTCAAACAGCAGCTGGCGGCAGCGCCCACACGGCATCAGGGCGTTGCCTTTGCCATCCACGCAAGTGAATGCGACGAGTTTTCCCCCGCCGGTCATGTGCAGCGCAGAAACCATGGTGCATTCGGCGCACAGCGTGAGACCGTACGAGGCGTTCTCGACGTTTGCTCCCGAAATTACCCGGCCGTCATCGACTAGTGCAGCGACTCCAACCGGGAACTTCGAATAGGGAACATACGCGTGGCTCAGGGCTTCCGTGGCGACGAGCCTCAGCGCATCCCAGTCGATTGATTGCGGCTCGATCGTCATGGCGTTACCCCTTTATGTATGGTGTTCCGGATGCTGCAGGCGGCCGGGATTTTCCGACCAGTCCCGCTACGGCAATGATCGTTACGACGTAGGGCAGCATGAGCATGAACTCGCTTGGCACCGGAGAGCCCACAACGCTGAGCGCGTTCTGCAGGTTGCTGGCGAAACCGAAGAGCAGCGCGGCAAGAGTTGCCTTGATTGGGTCCCAACGACCGAAAATTACGGCGGCGAGAGCAATAAATCCGGCACCGGCGGTAACGTCCTTACCGAACTGCCCTGTCTGGCTCAGTGTGATGAATGCGCCACCGAGTCCGGCAATAGCACCGGCGAGAGCGACGTTCCAGAAGCGCGTGCGCGTTACGTTGATGCCTACAGTGTCAGCGGCCTTGGGGTGCTCGCCTACGGCTCGCAGGCGCAGACCCCAGCGGGTGCGGTACATGGCGAATGCCACAGCCGCAACGATGATGTAGAGCAGGTAGACGATAAGCGTCTGCTTGAACAGCACTGGCCCGATAATCGGGATGCCGCTCAAGAACGGAATCGGCACCTCTGAGAAGCCTTCGGGGTTGTTCAACTTCTCGGGGCTTGCGACCAGCCACTGAGAGTAGAGGAACCCGGTAAGGCCAGAGACCAGCACGTTTATAACGACACCAACGATGATCTGGTTCACAAGGTACTTGATTGCGAATACCGAAAGCAGGAACGAGACGAGCATTCCGGCGACGGCCGCAGCGAAGAGTCCCGCGAACGGCGACGCCGTAATGGTACCGACCACTGCAGACACGAAGGCACCTGCAAGCAGCTGTGCCTCGATCGCGATGTTGACGACACCAACTCGCTCAGAGATGACGCCGCCAAGAGCACCAAATACGAGGGGTACGGCCAATACGAGCGCACCCGCAAAGAGCTCGGGAACGCGCAGCGTCTCGTCTGCGGCAGCCCAGGTGAGGAACCCAACGAGGGCGAACACGGCACCGATGATCGGAATCCATTTTGGCACAGCGCGATCCTGCGAAATCATGAACGCTGAGCCGACCGCAATTAGCGCCGTCAGGATTGTAACGACAACGCCAGTTGCTAGCGCCGGAAGACTGACTTCTGGCAGCTGGAATAGGTCCGTACCTGTTGAGAGGTCGAAGCCAGTCGGCGCATCCTCGGCGAAACCGATAAACAGCACACCCGAAATAAGCGACACGAACGCGAACGCGATCGGCAGCTTCCAACTGCGACGGTCGATCTTCGAGCCTGACCGCCCCAGTCCTTCAGAGATTTTGGTGAAAGTCATTAGCCAACCACCTTCTTTGCACGAGCGCCGGGTTGCGGCAGACGGAATACGGCGCGCACTAGTGGCGGCGCAGCGATAAACAGAACGATGAGGGATTGCACAACAAGGACGATGTCAATCGGGATGCCCTGCGATGCCTGCATCGTGAAGCCGCCCGCCTTGAATGCACCGAACAAGAGTCCGGCGGCGAAAGTACCCCACGGGGTCGAGCGGCCAAGTAGCGCAACAGTGATGGCATCAAAGCCGATGCCGGCATCCACACCGGATGTGAACCCGGAAGTGGTCGTACCGAGAACCTCTGTGCTGGCAGCGAGACCTGCATAGCCACCGGCAATCAACATGACGTAAACGTAGAGACGCTCGACCTTGATTCCGGCAACGCGTGCTGCGTGTGGGTTGAGCCCAACAGCGCGGAATTTGAAGCCGAGACTTGAGCGGTTAATTAGCCACCAGGCGAGAACGGTTGCGCCGATCACAACGACGAATCCCCAGTGCAGTTTGAAGCCGTCACCGAAAATAGGAGGCAATACTGCGGTGTCAGCGGCTGGCGGAGTCTTGGGATTGTTTGAGCCAGGGTTCTTGAGTAGATCAGTGCGAAGCAGGAAGCTGATCAGGTAGTAGGCAACATAGTTGAGCATGATCGTCACGATCACCTCGTGGGCGCCAGTACGAGCCTTGAGAAGTCCCGCGATTGCGCCCCACAGTGCACCACCGATGATGCCCATGATGACGGCGACAATGACGTGAAGCACGATCGGAAGATCCCACGCGAAGCTGGCGTAGCCAGCAAACGCAGCACCAACGATGATCTGGCCGCGGCCACCGATGTTGAACAGTCCAACGCGGAACGCAATCGCGACGCCGAGGCCGGCAGCAATCAGTGGTGTAGCAAAGACGAGAGTTTGCGTCAGTGGCTTGATCGCCGACAGGAAGTCGTCACGACGGAAGTCGTAGACCGAACCTTGGAACAGCGCCAAGTATGCTCCGCCGACCGCGCTACCGATGGCGGCAAACAAGTCGCCGGGGCGGGCAAAGAAGTATCCGGCCGCATCCTGAACATCAGAGTCGGTTAGCGCAATAAGCACACCACCGATCAGGATAGCCAGAACAATTGCGAGCAGGGAAAGCAACGCATTGCCAGTCGTGATTTCGCGGAACGCATTTGTCCACCGCGACGTGTCTTGGTTGTTTTCCGAGTTCTCGGCGCCCTCGGTCAGGGCTGCCTCCTCGGACTTCTGGGGTGTTGGCTCGCTCATGCTGCCTCCTCCGTAATGCGTTCGCCGGCCATCATGAGACCGAGCTGTTCGCGCGGGGTATCCGCAGGAACGATTCCAACAATCTGACCCTTGTACATGACCGCGATACGGTCTGCGAGGGATACAACTTCATCGAGTTCGGTAGATACGACGATCACGGGAACCCCGCGGTCGCGTACGCCAACGATTTGCTCGTGAACAAACTCAATCGAACCGACGTCGAGTCCACGCGTGGGCTGTGAAACGATTAGGAGCGCCAGTTCACGACTGAGCTCACGGGCCAACACGACTTTCTGCTGGTTGCCGCCAGAGAGCGTAGAGACGCTCTCATGAATGCCCTGAGCGCGAATGTCGTATGCCTCAAGGTTTTCGGTAGCGAAGTCGTTGAGCTCGTTCGTCTGGAGCGTCCCGTACCGAACGAACGGAGCTCCATCGCTGCGGTCAAGCATGAGGTTTTCAGCGATGCTGAATCCGCCAACAAGTCCGTCAACTGTGCGGTCTTCCGGAACGTAGCCGACGCCCTCATCGAGAATCTGACGAGCGTTGAGCCCAAGCAGCTCTGTTCCGTTCAGGGTAATTGAGCCGGAGGCCCGTAGTTGCAGCCCTAGCAGCGCCTCAGCGAGCTCAGTCTGCCCGTTCCCTTGCACGCCGGCGATCGCAAGGATCTCGCCACCCTGCACGGTGAGGCTGAGATCCTTAACCGAACGGTGACCGAACTCGTCTGCAATCGACAGCTTGTCAATGACGAACGATTTGTCTGTGAGTTGAGCGGGGGCCTTGTCGATCGTCAAGTCGACAGCGCGTCCAACCATGAGAGAGGCAAGTTCCGACTTTTCGGCATTGGGGTCGGCCTCGGCCACGACCTTGCCGAGACGGATGACCGTGATGCGGTCCGCAACTTCGCGAACCTCACGCAATTTGTGCGTAATGAAAACAATGGATGTGCCCTCCGACTTGAGCTGGCGCATGATGGCCATGAACTCGTCAGTCTCTTGAGGAGTGAGTACCGCAGTTGGCTCGTCGAACACGAGAACCTTTGCCTCGCGTGAGAGTGCCTTGACAATCTCAACGCGCTGCTGAATACCAACAGGCAGATCTTCGATGATCGCGTCAGGGTCGAGGTCGAACCCGAATCGGGCAGAGATGTCGCGCACTAGGGTGCGTGCGGCATCCAAATTGAGGAGGCCAGGACCATAAACCTCTTCGTGACCGAGAGCCACGTTTTCAGCCACCGTAAACACGGGGATGAGCATGAAATGTTGGTGGACCATGCCGATGCCGGAACGCATTGCGTCTCCGGGGCCCGCGAAATGACGAACTTCGTCATCGATGAGGATGTCGCCCTCTTCTGCCTGATACAGGCCGTAGAGCACATTCATCAACGTTGACTTGCCCGCGCCGTTCTCACCGAGGAGGCAGTGGATTTCGCCCTCTTCGATCGTGAGATCAATATGGTCATTCGCGATTAGGTCACCGAAGCGCTTGGTAATACCTCGCAGCTCAAGCTTCACAATCTCTCCTCAGTGCTGTAACGGCGTCGTCGCCGTCGTGTGGTTTCAAAAGAATAGCCTCAGAAGACTAATCCCAAAACGAAGGGGGCTGACCCTCAGGCCAACCCCCCTCAGTTCTGACTAACTAGTTGAGGTACGACTTCACGGCGATGTCGCCGGAGATGATGCCGTCCTTTACAGCGACGAGCTCAGCCTCGAGGCTGCCGTCTACCTTCGACTCGAACTCGTGGAACGGTGCAATACCGACTCCACCGTTTTCGAGAGTTCCCACGTATGGGGTGGTGTCGAGCGATCCGCTCGATGCCTCGTTGACAACGTCTTCAACAGCAACACTGATCTGCTTGAGGATCGACGTGAGGAACAAGTCCGCTGCTGCGGTCTCGGTCTCGGTCAGGTCAGCGTCAACACCGATCATGGCGATGTCCTTGCCGGAGTCGCGGATTGCCTCAACCGCGCTCTGGAAGATCGGGCCACCGACGGGCAGGAGTACATCTGCACCCTGGTCGATCAGGTTCTGTGCTGCTGCACGTGAGTCGGTTCCGGGAGCGAAGCTACCGATGAACGTTCCGTCCTGTGCTGCCTGGTCCCAACCGCGAACCTTGACTGACGCACCCTTTTCGGAGTTGTAGTAGTCAACACCCTGAGCTGCGCCATCCATGAAGATCGAAACGGTGGGGAAGTTCATTCCGCCATAGGTTCCGACAACGCCTGACTTCGAGTAGCTTGCTGCGGCATAGCCTGCGAGGAATGCAGCACCGGCGGTGTCGAAGAGAATCGGCTTGATGTTGTCAGCGTCTGTAACACCATCGAAGTCGGTGTCAGCAGCGTCGTCAACGATCGCGAAGTTTACATCTGGGTTGGCGGTAGCGAACTCAACCGTTGCGGCCGAGAGTGCGAATCCAACGGTGATGATGAGGTCGCAACCTTCTGCGATGAGGCTCTCGATGTTCGGAGCGTAGTCTGCCTCGCTAGCCGACTGAACGGTCTTGAATTCAACACCGAGGTCGTTCGATGCAGTCTCGAGTCCTTCGTAACCGAGCTGGTTGAACGACTTGTCGTCGAACCCGCCCGAGTCGGAAACCATGCAAGGTAGGAAGTCGAGCGTTTCGCCCGAGCCCGCTCCGGACTCTTCCGGTGCTGCTGCGCAACCGGCGAGTACGAGTGCGCTCGTTGCCACGAGCGCCATGCCGCTGAGTGTGCGGCCGTGAGTGCTGATTCTCAAGGTGTCCTCCAAGATGCTGTTCGACAGAATTTGTCGAAAGTAATGCACCTACGCTACCGAAGAATCAAGAAAATGATTGTGCGAATATGAGCGCCGAAGCCGAAAGGTTACAAACGCGAAATCACAAGGTCACAAGACATCGTTTCGGCCAGAGATTTTTAGAGCATCCACTACAGATTTCACGCGCTGAGCGTTTGCAGTTGTCGTAACCAGCAAAGCGTCTGGTGTGTCGACTACAACGATGTCATTGACGCCGATCAAAGAAATAAGGCGATTGGTCTGGCTAATCACTACTCCGGTCGATTTATCAGCCAAAACTCGAGCATTCTCACCCAAAATCGCTAGGTCTGATTTGCGGCCGCCAGAGTGTAATTTGGCGATTGAGGCGAAGTCTCCTACGTCATCCCAATCGAAGTCACCGGGGACAACAACGAGTCGCCCTTCGGCTGCGGCAGGCTCTGCCACGGTGTAGTCGATCGCGATTTTGGTGAGATGCGGCCAAACACGGTCGACGACGGCACCACGGGCGGGGGTGTCCCACGCTTCAGCAAGTTCGGTCAGACCGGCGAGCAATTCTGGCTCAGCCTTGCCCAATTGTTCGAGCAGTACATCGGCGCGCGAAATGAACATGCCACCGTTCCAGAGGTAGTCACCGCTCTCGACGTATTTCTGAGCTGTCTCAAAGTTCGGCTTCTCTACGAAGGACTCCACGGCAACGGCGCTGGGTGCCCCGTCAATCTCGATCGCCCCGCGGCAGTGAATGTAGCCGAAGCCGATTGCGGGCTCTGACGGCGTTATCCCTATTGCAGCGATGTAGCCAGCATTGGCAACTGCGATCGATTCGCGCACGCTGCGTCGGAATCCTCGGATGTCGCGAATCACATGGTCAGCCGCAAACGACCCGATCACTACGTCGGGCTCGCGCTTGAGCAGGATTGCGGCAGCAAGTCCGATGGCGGCCGACGAGTCTTTCGGCTCGCTCTCGAGAACAACGTTCGGGTCGCTGAGTTCCGGAAGTTGTTTTTCGACGGCAGCACGGTGAGCGCGCCCGGTGACGACCATTATTCGATCAGCACCAGAGAGAGGCACAAGGCGGTCCCACGTGTCACGAAGAAGGGTTTGCCCTGAGCCGGTGAGGTCATGCAGAAACTTGGGCGCATCGGCGCGCGATAGTGGCCACAGTCGTGACCCGATACCGCCAGCAGGGATCACGCTATAGAAATGGTCAAAGGGCGCCTGAAGTTGGCTCATGCCTCCACCTTAGACTTCAGCGCCCGTTAACTCCCCCGTTATCCGCACCTCCTAGCGTGAGCCGCACGACAACCGATTGAGGTGCTTATTGTGCGGGTCGCCATTGTTAGCGAGAGCTTCCTCCCCACTGTCAATGGCGTCACTAATAGTGTGCGAAAAGTGCTCGACTATTTGAGCATCCAGGGCCATGAAGCAATCGTGATCTGCCCGTCAGCTGGTGCACCAACAAGCTACGCAGGTTTCGCTGTTCATTCAGTGCCAGCGCTGGCGTACCGTCAGTTTCCGGTTGGGCTGCCGAACCCTCAGGTCCACAAACTGATTTCAGACTTTAGGCCGGATGTTGTGCATGCTGCCGCTCCCTTCCTCTTAGGGGCGCAAGCTATCGCATCCGCCAACCGTCTCGGTATCGCTACCGTTGCAATCTTTCAAACGGATGTCGCCGGCTATGCCCGGCGCAATCGCTTGGGTCCGGCGACGAAACTGGCTTGGCGCATCGTGCGCTGGATCCACGACGGCGCTCAGCTAACGCTCGTGCCGTCAAGCGCATCGATGACGGATCTGAAGAGTGTTGGTCTTGCTCGGCTCGAGCGGTGGGGTCGCGGCGTTGACCTCACGATGTACCACCCAGGAAAGAAGCTGAGTCCCGCGACGTCGACGCTGCGAAAGCGACTTGCCCCTGCCGGAGAGGTGGTGGTTGGCTATGTCGGTCGAATTGCTCCCGAGAAGCAGGTAGAGCGTCTGCGAGCGCTGAGGGGCCTCACCGGGGTGCGAGTGGCAATCGTGGGTGATGGCCCATCTGTTCCTTTTGTTAGGAGGGAGCTTTCCGGCATCCCGGTCACTTGGCTAGGCAAGTTGGGCGGTGAGGAGTTGGCTACCGCGTATGCCGCCTTCGATGTCTTTGTGCACACTGGCACGGAGGAGACGTTCGGGCAAACCCTGCAGGAGGCGCACTCTTCCGGGGTTCCTGTGATTGCTCCTCGTTCAGGTGGGCCGATCGATCTGGTGGATCACGGCACAAATGGCTACCTTTTTGACGCTGACAACGAGAGCCAACTCCGTGCGTTCGTTGAAGCACTCGCACTCGACCCCGAACTTCGGGCGCGCATGGGCGAAGCCGGGCGGCGAGCGGTGCTGGGAAAGTCTTGGGATGGAGTGTGTGCACAATTGCTCGGGCACTACGAAGCCACGATTAATTCTGTGGCAGCTAAACACGGTGAGAACTCCGGCGCGACCAGGATCCTTCAGGGCTGAGCATCGCGGTGTCGAAAGATTCCGCACTCGAGACAACATCTGCCCATTAACTTTTGCGATATTCACGAAAACATCCCGTAAATCTCGCTATTTAGCGTCCAGTGGGAACCGAGGCCCTCTGCACAGGAATAGACTGGGTGGGTCCGCCTGTGCGGACATTCATCGGTCGCGGTGGTCGCGACCCCACACCGCAAGGAGGGTCCCTCGTGCCAGAGAAGTCGGCGAGCAACCTAGTGGCGGAGCCGCTGTCTCCCCCCAAGATTCGCTCACCCAGAAGACCTGCTGGCACCCTGTACCGGGGCAACGAGGGCATGTGGTCGTGGGTGCTTCACCGTATTACGGGTGTCGCCATCTACTTCTTCCTCCTGGTGCACATCCTCGATACGGCCCTCGTGCGCGTCAGCCCCGAGGCGTACAACGCAGTGATCGACACGTACAAAACACCCATCATGGGGCTTGGTGAGATTGCACTGGTTGCCGCGATTGGATTCCACGCGCTCAACGGACTGCGCATCATTTTGATCGACTTTTGGGCATTCGGCGCCAAGCACCAGCGTGTGCTGTTCTGGATTGTCATTGCAATCTGGCTTGTTCTGCTCGCCGGATTCATCCCCCGTCAGCTAATGCACGTCTTCGGAGGTTGAGCATGAGTCTCATCGAAGCCCCTCGCACCCCTACCCGTGGCCGCCGCACTGGCGGAATCAACTGGGAAAAGTGGGGATGGATTTACATGCGCGCCTCCGGCGTCGTGCTCATCGTTCTCATTTTTGGTCACCTCTTCGTCAACCTCGTTGCCGGTGAAGGCGTGAAGGCCATCGACTTCGCTTTCGTCGGCGGAAAGCTCGCTGATCCGTTCTGGATCGTCTGGGATGGCCTCATGTTGTGGCTCGCGCTACTTCACGGTGCCAACGGAATGCGCACTCTCGTCAACGACTACGCAATCAACCCGAAGGTGCGCAAGGTCCTGTTGATTGGGATCGCCGCGTCCACGGCAATCCTGATCATCTTGGGAACCCTCGTGATCACCACATTCGACCCCTGCCCGGCCGGAGCTAACCCAGCTCTGCTCCCCAGCTTCTGTGAGGCGCTCTAATTGGCAACGATTAATACCGGCGATATCGCCGACGGAACCATCATCGATGGAGTCCACTACCACCAGTTCGACATTGTTATCGTTGGCGCCGGCGGCGCCGGCATGCGTGCGGCTATCGAAGCTGGCCCACACGCCAAGACTGCGGTGATCTCCAAGCTGTACCCCACGCGGTCTCACACCGGAGCAGCGCAGGGCGGCATGGCCGCAGCGTTGGCCAACGTTGAAGACGACAACTGGGAGTGGCACACGTACGACACCGTCAAGGGTGGCGACTACCTCGTTGACCAGGATGCGGCAGAGATCCTCGCCAAGGAGGCCATCGATGCGGTGGTAGACCTCGAGAACATGGGTCTCCCCTTCAACCGAACTGAAGACGGCAAGATCGATCAGCGTCGCTTCGGTGGGCACACTCGCGAGCACGGCAAGGCTCCGGTTCGCCGTGCCTGCTACGCAGCTGACCGCACCGGTCACATGATTCTTCAGACCCTGTACCAAAACTGTGTACGACTCGGCATCAACTTCTTCAACGAGTTCTACGTGCTCGACCTCATCATGACCGAGGTCGATGGCATTGAAGAGCCCGCCGGTGTTGTTGCCTACGAGCTCTCTACCGGTGACCTCCACGTGTTCCAGTCGAAGGCCACAATCTTCGCGACTGGCGGATTTGGCAAGATCTTCAAGACGACATCAAACGCCCACACCCTCACCGGTGACGGCGTGGGAATCATCTGGCGCAAGGGCCTCCCGTTGGAGGACATGGAGTTCTTCCAGTTCCATCCCACCGGATTGGCTGGCCTCGGCATCCTGCTCTCTGAAGCGGCTCGAGGCGAAGGCGCGATCCTGCGTAACGCCGAGGGCGAGCGGTTCATGGAGCGCTACACTCCGACGCTCAAAGACCTCGCACCGCGTGACATTGTTGCGCGTTCGATGGCGACCGAGATTCGTGAAGGCCGTGGAGCTGGTCCGGACAAGGATTACCTGTTCCTCGATATCACCCACCTCGAGCCTGCCGTTATTGACGAGAAGCTGCCAGACATCACCGAGTTCGCTCGCACCTACTTGGGCGTTGAGCCATACACCGAGCCTGTTCCCGTGCTGCCAACCGCGCACTACGCGATGGGCGGCATCCCGACCAACGTTCAAGCCGAAGTGCTGCGCAACAACACGGATGTCGTCAAGGGCCTCTACGCCGCTGGAGAGTGCGCGTGTGTTTCTGTTCACGGCTCCAACCGTTTGGGCACGAACTCGCTCCTCGACATCAACGTGTTTGGAAAGCGGGCAGGAAAGGCTGCCGTCGAGTACGTGAAGACGGCTGAGTTTGTGCCGCTTCCTGAGAACCCTGCTGGCGGTGTCAAGAACATTCTCGACATGGTTCGTGCTGGCGATGGCACCGAGCGTATTGCTGCCATCCGCAAAGAGCTGCAGGTCTCGATGGACCGCAACGCACAGATTTTCCGTACGGACGAGAGCCTCGAAGAGGTCACCAATCTCATCCAAAGCCTCCGCGCGCGCTACCGGAACATTCAACTTCACGACAAGGGCAAGCGGTTCAACACCGACCTGCTCGAGGCCGTCGAACTTGGATTCCTGCTCGACCTTGCCGAAGTGCTCGTCTTCTCGGCACGATCTCGCAAGGAGAGCCGTGGCGGCCACATGCGTGAGGACTACCCCAATCGTGATGACGAGAACTTCCTCGTGCACACAATGGCGTACCTCACGGGCGACCCAGAATCAGAAGAGGCGGGTGACCACATCCGACTCGATTGGAAGCCGGTAGTGATCACGAATTACCCGCCGATGGAGAGAAAGTACTAATGAGCACTGCCATCGCTGACAAGAAGCCTGCCGCACCAGAGGTCATCCCGACCTTTACTGCCACGCTCATCATCCGTCGTTTCGACCCGGATGTTGATGACGAGCCGCGTTGGGAAGACTTCGATGTAGAGCTGTACGAGACCGACCGTGTTCTCGACGCCCTGCACAAAATCAAGTGGGAGATGGACGGGTCGTTGACCTTCCGTCGTTCGTGCGCGCACGGTATTTGTGGTTCAGATGCGATGCGCATCAACGGCCGCAACCGCCTCGCCTGCAAAACCCTGATCAAGGATCTCGACATCACGAAGCCGATCTATGTTGAGGCCATCAAGGGTCTCCCGCTGGAGAAGGACCTGATCGTCGACATGGAGCCGTTCTTCGACTCTTACAAGGAGATCAACCCGTTCCTGATGGCTGGCGCCACTAAGGGCGGCAAAGAGCGTAAGCAGAGCCCCGTGGAGCGCGCACGTTTCGACGACACCACCAAGTGCATTCTGTGTGCCGCGTGCACATCGAGCTGCCCCGTGTTCTGGACTGACGGTCAGTACTTCGGTCCTGCCGCCATCGTGAACGCGCACCGCTTCATTTTCGATTCGCGCGATGAGGGGTCGCAGGTTCGCCTCGACATCCTCAACGACAAAGAGGGTGTGTGGCGTTGCCGCACCACCTTCAACTGCACCGATGCCTGCCCCCGCGGCATCCAGGTCACGCAGGCAATTGCCGAAGTCAAGCAGGCAATCCTCAAGGGAAAGCCGTAGCAGCTACTTCCCAGCTGATTAGATCGGCCCTGTCACTACCTCGGTAGCGACAGGGCCGATTTTGGTCGCTTAGTTCAGCAAGCGGATGTTAATGCCCTGATTGGTTCCGCTCGACAGAGAGAGCGGCTGGATGAGGTCGTTAATGAGGCCGTCTAGAGCGCCGAGTAGACCGCCAAGGAGGCCACCGCTGTCTACGAGCCCAGCGAGGTAGTCACGGTCAATTGTTTGCACAAGATCGAGTGATGATAGTCCTCCCGGAACCCCGGTGACGTTGAGAACAAACGTGCCATCGCTCGAGACGGTCGTTGTGGCGTAGACGAGGCCAGCGCCCTGCAGTGAGAGATGGGCACCGGGGGTTGCCGTTCCCACGAGGTTTAGGTCGACGTCTGCGCCGACGACACCGCCTGGTGCCGTATGCCCCTCGGGTGGCGCTCCCCCTGTAATGGTCCCGACGAGCGAATCGACCAAGCCACCAACAGCCCCACCACTCAGACCAGCGTCGGCATCCCCAGAATCTGCCAGATCAGCACCCGGAACGGTGGGAATAGAAATGTTCGAAGCATCCGACCTTCCGCCACCGAGGTTGTCGTCGACGCCAGGCTCAACATCGCTTGTTGTTGACTGCCCATTCTGAGACTCGCTCGCTGTCGTAGCGCCCCCTGAGGGCGACGCGTGGGGGCCAAGAGCGACCAGCGAACCGCTCAGCGCAACGACCGCCGCGAGGGATCCCGCAATCACGACAGGCAACGCTCCGGCTCCGGCAGTACCGGCCGCCACCCCAGCACCAGCACCGGCACCAGCACCGGCACCGGCACCGGCACCGGCAAACTGCACCCCACCCATCACCGCGGCCGGCATTGCCGGTGCGGCGGCTGCCGTGAGCGAGGCCGCACCATTCTGGGCGAACGCGCTCAGGAAGCTACCACCAGCAGCTCCACCCAACAGCAGCGGGATCATCACGAGCGCTAGGCGTGAACCAACTTCATCGACTTCTTCACACACGATCGCGCAGCGAGTGCATGATTCGAGGTGCGCCTCAATGCGTCGAGAGTCTCGTTCGCTGAGACTCCGGCGTGCGTGGTCGCCAACCTTTGACATCGCCCATTGGCACTCTCCGGATGCCGTGGCGTCGTTGATATGAGCCTGAAGCCACGCTTTGCGTAAGCCTTCACGCGCACGATACGACAGTGCCGCAACGCTGTTAGCGCTCATCCCGAGGATGGGTGCGACCTCGTGAGGATCCATCCCTTCAACTTCGGTGTACCAAAGAACTGACTGCCAGCGTTCGGGCAATTCACGAAAAGCTTGAGCGGTGAGAGTGCGATCGAGCGCGACCGCAACAGGGTCGTCGATCGTGCTCGGGTCTTCAAAGTCCGCGATCTCATCCACTTGCACCTCACGCGAGGCAGCGCCCCACGTTGAAGCGAGGTTGCGGATGGTCGTGTACAGGTAGGGGCGAAAGGCTCCTTGGGGGCCGCCGCCCGCCAGCACACGCTGGTAAATGCGCGCGAATGCCTCAGACACGAGATCGTCCGCGTCTATCGACGTGTACTGACGGGCAACACATATACCCGAGCGGTAGTGGCGACTCCAGAGCTCGGCGAAAGCGTTTTGTACCCCCGTACGCGCTTGTGCCAGCAACTGCTCGTCCGAAGTGGTTAGCTTCGAAGCCACGATTCCGCCCATCCCCCTGATCCATTTCCCGGGCCTCTCTGTTTCCCTTGGAATGAAGGATGTAACCAAAACAACCTTCATATTCAGAGAGACAAGGAAACTCGATTGTTATGACGCAGACTATCCAAAACTATTTCAGTCTTGTGCCCCCAATTGGGGGGAACGGATCGTTCTGTCCCTAATGTTCCCAACAATTAGTAATTCTCACGTTATCTGCTTACGCTCAGCACTGGGGCGCTATCTAGACCACATGAAGACACTCACAGGGCTCTCGATCAGCACGACACTCATGCGCTCCCCCGAGCTCAGCCGAACCGACTAGCTCATCGAGCGAAGCCGCCGAGTCGGGTAAAATGCTGGTGTTTCCGCGGAAGTCAGCCGCGCGGTAGACCACACAATCGCTCTAGGCGTCTACCGGCGCTGCGGGAGCAGAGAGGGAACGAGGGCGCTTCGCCCGAACTCAAGACCATCCTGAAAAGAGCAAATATCCTCACTTTTGCTGGACCAATTTGGCTTAGCGACCGGTCGTCAGAGTCACAAAAGTCTGCGAACGGCTCGATCCCACGAGGGCCAGACGAATGATAAAAGCCAATAGGTGTTCTACGGCGAAGAATTCAGATTCGGAGTCGAACCCTGAATCCTGCTAGCCAGCGTGTGCGGCAGCCTCGCGGGCCGTTGGACCGGTCGTTGCGTTAATGGCCGCAGCGGCGCGGGTCTGAGCCTGCTCGAGCGTTACCGTCCGCAGCTCTGCACGAACATCCGCAAGCGCTTGAGGTGTCATTGAGAGACTCGTAACCCCCAAGCCAACAAGCACAACGGCCAGCTGCGGGTCGGCAGCAGCTTCGCCGCACACCCCGACGGGCTTTCCGGCGGCAGCACCCGCGTCGCACAACATCTTCACGAGTCGAAGAACTGCTGGATGCCACGGGTCCTGGAACTGCGCCAACGAGCCGAGCATCCGATCCGCAGCCAGAGTGTACTGGGTGAGGTCGTTGGAGCCGATGGAGACGAAGTCACTGCGTTCGGCGATCTGGTCGGCGAGCACAGCGAGTGAGGGTACCTCTGCCATGACTCCGACGGTGTTGAGGCCGAGTTCGCGACCAAGGGCGACGAAGTATTCGGTCTCTTCGGCATCCGTCACCATGGGTGCCATCACCCAGAGGTCTGCATCCGTCGCATTCTGAGCGTTGACGAGGGCGATGAGCTGGGTACGGAGGATGTCCTCATTGACACGCAGTGCGCGAAGCCCGCGCTGACCGAGCGCAGGATTTACCTCTTCGCCCATGTCCATAAAGCTCAGCGGTTTGTCTGCGCCAGCATCGAGGGTGCGAACGACAACTTTCTTACCGGGAAAGTGCGAAAGCATTTCGGTGTACTCAATGGTTTGCTCTTCAACAGTCGGCGCCGTCTTTGCATCAAGGAACATCAGCTCGGTGCGAAAGAGCCCAACGCCTTCAGCTCCCAGCTTTACCGCCTGGGCTGCTTCGGATGGCGTGCCGAGGTTGGCGAGCAACGGCACGAGTGTGCCATCGGCAAGTTCACCATCGGTAATGGGAGCATTCGCCGCGGCGGCGAGTTCCTCAAGGCGAGCTTCTGCGGCGGATTGCTGGGCTTCGGTCGGCTCTGTCGTAATGGTGCCGGCACCGGCATCCACAATAACGAGTGTGCCCTCAGCAAGATCCAACGCTTCTGCAACGCCCATGATTGCGGGAATCGCCTTTGAGCGGGCAAGAATCGCGGTGTGGCTTGTTGGGCCACCCTGGCGAGTGACGAGGGCGAGCACCTTGTCGAGTTCGAGGAGGGCGGTGTCTGCCGGAGCGAGATCATCAGCGACCAGAACGAACGGCTCCTCGCGCTGCGGAACACCGGGTGCTTCGACACCACGAAGGCGAGCAACAACACGTTGGCTAACATCGCTGAGGTCTGTTGCACGCTCAGCCATCATGCCGCCAAGCGAAATCAGCATTTCGCGGAACTGGCCGAACGCTTCGAACACGGCGCGTTCAGCGGTTTTGCCGCCATCAATAATCTCGTTGACGCTATCGAGAATGGAGGGGTCTTCAGCCATGAGCGCTGTAGCAGTGAGCACTTCGTTAGCTTCAGCATCCGCTTTCGCGGCTCGCTCGCGCAGGTCAGCGGCAACAAAGGTTAGCGCTGAAGCTGCGGCGGCTTTCTCTGGTGCGGCATCGCCCGAGTGGCGTGCATCCTTCGGCTCCGGAAGCGGGTCGGGCATACGCACGACCTTTCCAATGGCAACCGATCGTCCGACTCCAACACCCTGAAGCTCCATGTGATGTACCCCTTCGTATGCATTACGCACACATAGCCTAGCTATCGTTATGGCATGAAGCTTGCACAACGACTGAAGCCAGCGATCGCCTGGGTGCTCGAACTGCGGGTGGTTCGGGTGTTTCGGCATTACGCGGAAAACCTCGGTCCCTTGCTTTCTGCGGGACTCTCGTACCAAGGAATTTTCGCGGTTTTCGCCGCAATCTGGGTTGGCTTCGCCGTTGCTGGGGTGATTGTGCAGGGAAACCCAGTGCTCCTCAATGCCGTCTACAACTTCATCTCTGCCAACATCCCCGGACTCATTGGCGACGGAAGCGGCAACGGTGCCATCACGCGAGAGACACTTGCAGATTCCAGTGTGCTCGGTATTACAGGTGTTATCGCGGCCTTCGGGCTTTTCTTCACCGCCCTGGGCTGGATTGCTTCCGGCCGCGATGCTGTGCGGTCAATGTTCGGACTTGAAGCCGCCGAAACCAACTTTTTGCTCCTGAAGCTGCGGGACGTTGGGCTCGCGATCGGGTTCGGTCTCGCCGTCCTGATTTCTGCGGTGCTGTCAGTCGCAAGTACGGCCGCGCTGAGTTGGATTCTCGATCTGGTCTCCATTAATGAAGATTCCGCGGCGGCACGCGTCGCCACCCAGATAGTGGCATTCGTTATCGTATTGATTCTCGACACCGCGACTCTCGGCGTCTTTTACCGTGTCGTGTCGGGCATCAAGATTCCTTTCCGGATGCTCGCCCAGGGCACGATCATTGCCGCGCTCCTGCTTGGCGCCCTCAAATTCAGTGGAAGCTTCCTGCTCGAGGGTGCGACCCGAAACCCGCTACTCGCGTCGTTTGCCGTGATCATCGGTCTGCTGATCTGGTTCAACCTGATCTGCCAAATCATTCTCATCGGTTCGGCCTGGATCGCCGTCGGCGCCGACGACGCCGAGCTCGACATCAGCGGAGAGAAGCGCCACCCGGATGCACCGCGAGCAGTGAAGGCGACGAAGACAACGGACGAGACGCACGCTGCCGAGGAGGCTGCCACAGCCACGCGCGAGCGCGAGCGCGAGCAAGCGAACGAGAATAGATTCAAACGCACGTTCAAGCGGATGATGAAACGCAACAGCAAGAAGTAGGGCTCACTAATCGGTAAGTTCGGTCACCGCACGGTCAGTGGCGCTCGATAGTCTTGAGGCATGGCAACACGTCTTCGCATCGCATCCGTCAACGTCAATGGTGTTCGCGCCGCTTACCGCAAGGGCATGGGCGACTGGTTGGATGCCCGTGACATCGACATTCTGGCTCTGCAAGAGGTTCGTGCCGCCGACGCCGACATCGAAGGGCTGCTCGGCGATGGCTGGAACATCCTGCACGATGCTGCGACGGCAAAGGGCCGCGCAGGGGTCGCGCTGGCCTCGCGCAAGGGATCTGCGGCATCCGCTCCCGTTGCTCACCGCGTTGCGCTCGGTGCTGACGATTTTGATAGCGCCGGGCGTTGGCTCAAAGCCGACTTCGACGTGGATGGCAAGACCGTCACCGTTGTGAGCACCTACGTTCACTCTGGGGTTGTTGATACCCCTAAGCAGGTCGAGAAGTACAAATTCCTCGAGGCCATGCTCGTGCGCCTGCCCGAACTTGCCGCTCACAGCGACCACGCCCTCATCGTCGGCGACCTCAACGTTGGCCACCGCGAGCTCGATATCAAGAACTGGCGCGGAAACCGCAAGAAGGCCGGCTTCCTGCTCGAAGAGCGCGCCTACTTCGACCGCATCTTTGGGGCTAACGGCGAGACCGTCGAGTGCGTTGACGGCACGACTGGTCCCGGGCTCGGCTGGGTTGACGTCGGGCGGCAGTTCGCTGGCGAAATCGACGGCCCGTACACCTGGTGGTCGCAACGCGGCCAAGCTTTCGACACCGACACTGGTTGGCGTATCGACTACCACGTCGCCACCCCCGCGCTTGCGGCCTCCGTTGCGGATTACCGCATCGATAAGGCCGGCGCCTGGGATGAGCGCTGGAGCGATCACGCTCCCGTCGTTGTTGACTATTCCATCTGAAAGAATTAGCTCATGAGCACCACACCTCGCCTGTTTTCAGGCATGCAGCCGTCTGCCGATTCGCTCCACGTGGGCAACTACATTGGCGCGCTGATGCAGTGGCGTGAGATGCAGCAAAACTACGACGCAGTCTTCTGTGTCGTCGACATGCACGCCATCACCGTTCCGCAAGAGCCCGAACTATTGCGCGCTCAAACCCGGCGCACCGCAGCGCAATACATTGCTGGTGGCATCAACCCCGAGCATTCGGTGCTGTTCGTGCAGTCGCAGGTTCCGGCCCACGCCGAGCTCGCCTGGGTGCTCAACACCATCACCGGTTTCGGTGAGGCATCACGCATGACCCAGTTCAAAGACAAGTCAGCCAAACAAGGGTCGGATGCCGCCTCCGTTGGCCTCTTCACCTACCCCGTGCTGATGGCCGCCGACATTCTGCTCTACGACACCGCCATTGTGCCGGTTGGCGAAGATCAGCGTCAGCACATTGAGCTCACCCGCGACCTTGCCACCCGCTTCAATTCGCGGTTCGGCGACACCTTCGTAATGCCAGAACCGCAGATTCAGAAGGCCACCGCCAAGATTTACGACCTGCAGAACCCCGAGTCGAAGATGAGCAAGTCAGCCACGACGGATGCTGGAGTGCTGTGGTTGCTTGATGAGCCATCCAAGACGGCCAAGAAAATCAAATCTGCGGTGACGGATGCGGACCGCGAGATTCGGTTCGACCGCGGGGCAAAGCCGGGCGTCTCGAATCTGCTCACTCTGCACTCCACGTTTAGCGGGACATCCGTTGCCGACTTGGAAGCGCAATTTGAGGGCAAAGGTTACGGCGACCTCAAAAAGGAAGTTGCCGAGGTGGTGACAGCTGAATTCGCCCCCGTGCGCGAGCGCAGCCTTGAGTTGTTGGATGACCCTGCCGAACTCGACCGCATGCTCAGCAAAAACGCTGAACGTGCCAACGAAATGGCCCAAAAGACGCTTGACCGCGTCTACGACCGAATCGGCTTCCTGCCGCGGGTGCGCTAATGCAAACTTTTACTCTCACAAGCGAACGCCTCACTCTCGATGCCCTCACCGGTTACGATGCTGAGCTCATGACCGCATACTGCCAAGACCCGATCTTTGAGCACACCCTCACGATCCCGTGGCCGTACGCGAAGTCGGATGCCGAATTCTTCATCAACAACCTGGTGCCGCAGTGGTGGGAAGACGACGACGAATACACCTGGGCAATCCGCGAAACTGGCAAGCCTGAACTGCTCGGCGTCATCAGCTTTCGCCTCTACAACGACACCATCGGCTACTGGATGGGTGAACCCCACCGCGGTAAAGGCTTCATGAAAGAAGCTGTCGCCGAGGTCTGCCGCTGGGTGTTCTCCACCGGTCGCCCCGAAGTGCGGTGGGAAGCCCTCGTGGGCAACAAAGCCTCCGCCGCCATCGCGAAAAGCCTCGGCTTCATCTACACCGGCATCGAGCCCGCCTCGAGCGAATACCGCGGCGGCACGCATCCGCCATCGTGGTGGGCAACGCTCACCGCACCGGATGAAAACCCCACCTATGAGGTCGAATCCGGTCAACCTTGGCCCGTCTAGCACCGAGCAAGTTGGCAGTATGAGCATCCGCGTCGCGCTGTTTGACCTCGACGACACCCTTTTTGCGCACCGAGCCGCCGTTGATCTCGGCATTCGTGGCTACCGCCGCACCCTCGGCCAAGCTATCGCCGAAGCCTCCGACGACACCACCGAGAGCGCCCGCTGGACGGCACTAGAAGAACTGCACTATCACCGCTATTTGAGCGGTGAGCTCGACTTCGAAGGCCAAAGGCAGGCACGCGCCCGCGGCTTCCTCGAACCGTACAACGTGACGCTGACCGACGCCGAAGCCACACACTGGTTCAACACCTACTTCGAGGCCTACCGCGCCGCCTGGCATCTGCACGATGATGCCCTGGCCTGCCTCGATTCGCTGGATGCCCACTCCCCCGCCATTCGCATCGGGATCATTACAAATGGCGAGCTCGACTTCCAAACCGCAAAAGTCAGCGCTGTAGGCCTGACAAACCGTATAGAACATCTCATTGCCAGCGGTGATTTCGGCTATGCGAAGCCCGACCCCCGCATCTTCCACCACGCGTACGAGCTCTTTGGAGTCTCACCGACCGAGGCGCTGTACGTCGGAGACCGCTTCGCGACAGATGCGCTGGGAGCCGCCAATGCCGGGCTCACCGGGGTATGGCTTGATCGCGAGCGCAGCGCAACCACCGAACAATTGGAAGAAGCTCGCACGGCTGGCGTTCACATCATCCACTCGCTTGACGAACTAGCGAACCTGCTCGACTGAAACCGCTGCGGCAGCAGCAGTCGTTGTCACATTTCGCGGGAATACTTTCTGCCCAGCCGCGTTGAGTACACTAAGCGCAGTACAACGTGCTCCGGGGCTCGGTGAGATTCCGAACCGGCGGTTATAGTCCGCGACCCGCAACGAAGTGAAAACTTTGGAACGGTTGACCTGGTGAAACTCCGGGACCGACGGTAATGAGATCGCAAGATTTCTCAGTCCGGATAAGAGGAAGCACGAGCCGAATCATCTGTGGTGCCCAAATTGTGGGCGCTGCGGCTGAATCGGCGAGGTTTATCGAACCCACATTCCCGGAGCGCGTCCCACGAGACGAGAGCCCGGATGACCACACCAGAGCAGCACGCACAACTTGAGAAGCTCATGCTTCACGGGCTGTCGCTTGCCAGTCGTGGCCCCATCACCGGCGGCAATCCTCAAGTCGGATGCGTCTTAGTCAACGACGCTGGCGAGATCGTCGCTGAAGGCTGGCATCATGGCGCGGGCACTCCCCACGCCGAAGTGGATGCCCTCACCAAACTTGGTGGCAATGCCGCCGGGCTCACTGCTGTCGTCACCCTCGAACCCTGCAACCATCATGGCCGTACCGGGCCGTGTTCGGAGGCGCTCATCGACGCAGGCGTAAGCCGAGTTGTGTATGCGGTCTCAGACCCCGGTGTACGTTCCGGTGGCGGCAGTCAGCGTCTTCGCGACGCCGGCGTTGAGGTAATTGGCGGCGCCAGCCAGGCGGACGCCGAAGAGTTTTTGCACAGTTGGCTCACCGCTACGCGCCTGCAACGCCCCCACGTGACAGTGAAGTGGGCGTCAACGCTCGACGGTCGCGCTGCCGCCGCCGATGGCACAAGCCAGTGGATCACCGGCACCGCCGCCCGCCAGCACGTGCACGAGCAGCGGGCGCGCGCCGATGCGATCGTTGTGGGCACTGGCACGGTGCTCGCCGATGACCCGAGCCTGACCGCGCGGGGAGACGCCGGCGAGCTGCTCGAGTGGCAACCGCAGCCGGTGGTGCTCGGTCGACGTGAGATTCCGGCAGCTGCACAACTGCGCCACCACCCCAAGCAGTTGCGTCAATTCGACGGTGGAGACCTTAACGCCGCACTTTCGGCATTGTTTGAGGCGGGCATCCGACGCGTCTTCGTTGAAGGTGGCCCCACAATCGCGAGCGCCTTCATCGCTGCTGGGCTGGCGGATGAACTGCTCATCTACCTGGCTCCGAAACTGTTGGGCGGCCCCAAGGTGGCGCTCGGCGAGCTCGGGGTAGCGACCATGGCTGAGGCGAAAGACCTCAGCATCACTGAACTTCGCCCTCTGGGCAACGATGTACTGATTGTCGCCCGTCCGGCGACGGAGACAGGAGCATAACCGTGTTTACCGGAATCATCGAAGAGCTCGGCGAGGTTGTTGACCTTGCCGCGACCAACGACGGCGTGCGCCTGACTGTTCGTGCCCCACAGGCGGTGTCGGATGCCGGTCACGGTGACTCGATCAGCGTCAGTGGCGTGTGCCTCACCGTTGTCGATCAGGGGCCGGACTGGTTCACGGCCGATGTCATGGGCGTCACTCTCGACATGAGCACCCTCGGTTCGCTCGCTGCCGGTTCTCGCGTGAATATCGAACGCGCGATGCAGGTTGGCGATCGCCTCGGCGGCCACATCGTGCAGGGTCATATCGATGGCACGAGCACCGTGCTGAGCGTCACCGATGAGGGCAGCTGGAACATCCTGCGCTTCAGCCTCACTGACGAACTCGCGCCGCTCGTCGCCCGCAAGGGGTCGATCGCCGTGCACGGCGTCTCGCTCACGGTGAGCGCTGTTGGCCGAGACTGGTTTGAGGTTTCGCTGATTCCCGAAACCCTCACCGCAACAACGTTGGGAGCGCTCGCTGTGGGCGACTCCGTCAACATCGAAACCGACATTCTGGCGCGCCATGTAGCCCGGATGGCCGAGTTCACCGACGCACCTTCGCGTCACGAAAGGACCGAGTCATGAGTCTCGCCACAATCCCCGATGCCATCGAGGCGATCCGCGCCGGTCGCCCCGTGATCGTTGCTGACGATGAGGGCCGCGAGAACGAAGGCGATGTCATCATTTCGGCCGAACTCGCCAGCCAAGAGTGGATCGCGTGGATGGTTCGCCACTCCTCTGGCTTCATTTGCGCCCCGATGACCAACGAAATCGCCGACGCTTTGGCACTTCCGCCGATGGTTGCCGTGAACGAAGACCCCCGCGGCACCGCCTACACAGTGTCCGTAGATGCTGCTGCGCGTCTCAGCACCGGCATCAGCGCCTCCGACCGCGCCCACACCCTGCGCGTGCTCGCCGACCCTCTCTCGATGCCGTCAAGCCTGCACCGGCCGGGCCACATCATGCCGCTGCGCGCTGTCGATGGTGGCGTGCGCGAGCGTGACGGTCACACTGAGGCATCCGTCGACCTCATGAAGCTCGCCGGTCTTCGTCCGGTCGCGGCGATCTCTGAGATCGTGCACGATTCGGGCGAGATGATGCGGCTGCCCGAGTTGATTGAGTTTGGCGCCCGCGAAGGTGTGCTTGTCATCACAATCTTGGAGCTCATGCGGTGGCTCGAAGAGAACCGCTGCGACACCATCCCGGCCCCGATCGAGCCCATCCCCGAGATGAGTCGGGTGAACTTCGAGGTCGAAACCACGATCCCAACCGCTCACGGCTCGTTCACGGTTCGTGCATACCGCGACAACTCGACCGGTGCCGATCACGTCGCCTTTATTGCACCGGGCACCCTTGACCACATTGGCGACGCGCCCACTCTCGTGCGCGTGCACTCCGAATGCCTCACCGGTGAAGCGTTCGGTTCGCTCAAGTGCGAGTGCGGTCCCCAATTGGATGCCGCGCTCGAGACCGTTCACCGTGACGGTGGCGCCGTGGTTTACCTTCGCGGGCACGAGGGTCGCGGCATTGGACTCATCAACAAGCTTCGCGCCTACCGCCTGCAAGAAGACGGACTCGACACTCTCGATGCGAACCTCGCTCTAGGCCTGCCTGCTGATTCCCGCGACTATGGGGCCGCTGTCGGCATCCTCAAAGATCTCGGCATTTCGTCGGTGCGGTTGCTCAGCAACAACCCGGAGAAGAAGCGTCAGCTTGAAGAGCGTGGCGTTGAAGTGACCGAGCTTGTGCCCCTCGTGGTCGGTGTGAGCGCCAGCAATGAGGGTTACCTCGAAACTAAGCGTGACCGCATGGGTCATGCACTCCCCTCAACTGCCGTGCTCGATGAAGCACGACTTACCCAGAAAGGCCTCTAATGAGCGGCGCAGGATCCCCCGAAATTGTTACCGATGCAACCGGACTCAAAGTCACGATCATCGCTGGCCAGTGGCATGAAGTCATCACCAATGGGCTACTCGCTGGCGCCCACCGCGCCCTCGCCGCAGCAAATGCGGAGGTGACCGAGGTGCGGGTTCCCGGCAGCTTCGAGTTGCCCGTCGCGAGCAAAGCAGCCCTCGATGCTGGGGCGGATGCCGTTGTTGCTCTCGGTGTCATCATCCGTGGTGGCACACCCCACTTTGAATACGTGTCGGATGCTGCAACCAGCGGTCTCACGCAGGTATCGATCCTGACCGGCAAACCGGTGGGCTTTGGCGTGCTCACGCTCGATGACGAACAGCAGGGCCTCGACCGTGCCGGGCTTGAGGGCTCAAAAGAGGACAAGGGTGAAGAAGCCGCCAACGCTGCCATCGCGACCGCAGTGTTGTTGCGGCAGCTTCGCGGGGAATAGCGGTCTCCTGGGTGTAATCACCAGAGCCACAGATACACCGGATGTTGTACGCACGGCACAGCCGAAAGGCTTAGTGTTTTAGAGGCTGATTGCTGATGCCGATGTCGCTGATTTTCCGTGACGTCTTCGCCCTACATTTTTGGGACAACGAGAAATCTCATGAGCTCGACTTCACACACCACTGCTCCTCGCCGCGGCCGTTCACCGTCTCGAGACAACCCAGACGATGGCCCCCGCGCCAAGTTCAGCGAACTGTTTCCCTACCTTTTGGAGCATCGCAAAGTTCTGATCTTTGTGATCATCCTGAGCGTGCTCGGCGCCGGTGCTTCGCTCGCCCAGCCGCTCCTCGTCAGCCAGGTAATTACCATCGTCGAGGCAGGCAAATCACTCGGCACTCTCGTCTGGTTGCTCGTCGGTCTGGTCGTCATCTCGGGCCTCATCAGCGGCTACCAGCACTACCTCCTCCAGCGCACCGGTGAAGGTGTTGTGCTCTCCAGCCGTCGTCGCCTGGTGAGTCGGATGCTCAACCTCCCCATCTCAGAGTTCGACCGTCGCCGCACCGGTGACCTCGTCTCGCGCGTCGGCAGCGATACGACCCTGCTGCGCGCCGTTCTCACCCAGGGACTCGTCGAGGCAATCGGTGGCTCCATCACCTTCGTCGGTGCGCTCATCGCGATGCTCATCATCGACCCCGTGCTGCTCGGCCTCACCGTGTTAGTCGTTGCCATCGCCGTCGTGACCGTCACAACGCTGTCGAAGCGCATCCGGATTGCGAGCCAGAAGGCCCAGCGCAAGGTTGGCGACCTGGCGGCTGCCGTGGAACGCGCCATCTCTGCGGTTCGCACGCTGCGAGCATCCAACGCCACCGAACGTGAAATTGAGGCCGTTAACGAGGATGCGCTCGGTGCCTGGAAGATGGGCATCAGCGTTGCGAAGATCTCGGCCCTCGTTGTTCCCATTGCCGGTATCGCTCTGCAGGTCTCGTTCCTGGTTGTGCTCGGCGTCGGCGGCTACCGCGTTGCCAGCGGCGCCATCACGGTCGCGAACCTGGTGGCGTTCATCCTGTTTCTCTTCCTCATGATCATGCCGCTCGGTCAAGCCTTCGGCGCCATCACCGCAGTGAACCAGGCTCTTGGTGCGCTTGGTCGCATTCAAGAGATCATCAAGCTGCCCAGCGAGCTCGAGTCAGATGCCAACGTTGTTGCTGTCGCTAGCGTCGAATCGGATGCCGCGATCACTTTCGACAACGTCGAATTCGCGTACCCCCGCGATTCGGTACTCGTTCAAGCAGAAACGGAACTGGCCGAACTCAAGCACGCCGGCACGGAACCTGCAGCAGAAGAAATCGACCTCACCGTTCTGCGCGGAGTCAGCTTCGCGGTGAATCGCGGCGAACGTACCGCCATTGTTGGCCCATCTGGTGCAGGCAAGAGCACCATCTTGGCCCTCATCGAGCGCTTCTACGACCCAACTGCTGGAGTTGTGCGTCTGGGCGGCGATGATCTTCGCGGTCTCAACCGTGAAGAGCTGCGCGCGCAGATTGGCTACGTTGAGCAGGACGCTCCCGTGCTCGCGGGCACCATCCGCCAAAACCTTCTGATCGGTGCGCCCAACGCCACCGACGAAGAATGCGTCAACGTCATCGCCGCCGTGAACCTCACCGCAGTCCTCGACCGCAACCCTGCCGGTTTGGATGCCGCCGTCGGCGAAGACGGAGTGATGCTGTCCGGTGGAGAGCGTCAGCGACTCGCAATCGCCCGCACGCTGCTCGCGGCTCCCCCGATTCTGCTGCTCGACGAATCGACCTCCAGCCTGGACGGCCTCAACGAGCAAATGCTCCGCGAAGCCATCGACGCTGTTGCCGAGAACCGCACCCTCATCGTGATCGCACACCGGCTATCAACAGTCGTCGACTCGGATCAAATCGTCGTGCTCGACAAGGGCAAGGTCGTTGGCGTCGGAACCCACTCCGAACTCGTGAAGTCGACTCCGCTCTACAAGGACCTCGCGAAGCACCAGCTACTCGTGTAGCGATTCGCGGCGAGTGCGCGCTGTTTCGGTTTCGCGCTACTCGACCGCGAGCGCGAACATCGCTACCGCAGCCGTCGCAGCAACGTTCAACGAGTCGATGCCGTGACGCATCGGAATTTGCACGATCGTATCGGCGGCATCAATGGCCTCGCGGGTGAGACCGTGGCCCTCGGTGCCGAGCACGAGCGCAACCTTCTCGGGAGCATCCGCGGCATAGTCCCGCAGCGACACCGCACCGTCTTCGAGCGCTAACGCCGCGATCTGAAAGCCGGATGCCGTGAGCAGCACGCGAGTGTCAGCCCAGTTTCCGATGCGGGTCCACGGCACCTGCAGCACGGTCCCCATCGAGACACGGATCGCGCGGCGGTAGAACGGGTCTGAACACTGCTCGGTGACGAGCACCGCATCCGCCCCGATACCGGCGACAGAGCGGAAGATGGCGCCAACGTTGGTGGGGTCAACGACGTTTTCGAGAATCACGATGCGGCGGGCATCCGTCAGCAGCTCGGTCGGAGTCGGCAGCGGTGGGCGTTGCATCGACGCGATAACGCCGCGGTGCAGCACATAGCCGGTGAGTTCGGCGAGCAGCGACCCGTCGCCCGTGAAGATGGGCACGTCTTCGCCGACGAGCTCAACAATCTCGTCGACGGAGGTGCCAAGAGCCAGCACTGAACGCACGCGGTGACCGGACCGCAGGGCGCGCTGCAGCACGAGGGCAGACTCGGCAAGATATAGTCCGTGCTCGGTGCCCTGAGCTTTGCGCAACGCGACATCCGTTTGATGCGAGTAGTCAGCGAGCCGAGAATCACTGAGCTCTGTTACGGGGATAACGGGCACGCTAGATCGTCCGGGCAACACGGATAAGGATCACGGTGCGGCCATCGGCACGCTGCCCACTCGCCGCTTCATAGCCAGACTCCACGCCCTCGTAGAGCACAACGTTGGTGAGACCAAGGTCATCGACCTCTGACGCCCACGGCAACGCCGGTGACACACGGTAGGCGCCGCCGCGGAGTGGATCAGCATCACCGTCGGCCAGCACGATCGTCGCGTACAGCAAGCCCGTGTTATCGACGCGCCCATACTGGGCACTCTCGATCTCCGCTGTCGCTGTCAGCGCAATGTCGGAGAATGACGCAATCTGCACGATCGTTAGATCGCTGCATGAACCCGCAGAGGCGTCACACATTCCCGCACGCTCCGGCCAGATCGTGGTGAGCACGACAGCACCTCCGGCGATCGAGGCTCCGATCAGCAGCCCTAAACCAATCAGCACAGCAAGGAGGCGGAGCCCTAAGCCCTTACTCGGGGGCAACACTTCGGATTCCGCAACGAAGCCGGGGAGCCTTAGCTCATCAACTTCAGTCATGCTCGGACACAAGCGTGATGCCTGCTTCCTGCATCGTGGCGAGCGCCGCGACACTTGACTCAGGCGCAACGCCGGCGACCAACCGTGTAAGCACTCGCACCGAGCGGCCGGTAGCCACCGCATCCAATGCTGACGCCAATACGCAGTAGTCGGTCGCGATACCGACGATGTCGATCCGCTCAATCTCGAGGCGATCAAGCATCGCCGGAATCGACTCACCGTCGTCGGTGATCCCCTCAAAGATTGAATAGGCGGGAACACCCTGCCCCTTACGCACGTGCATGGTGATCTGCCCAGTGTTGAGTGCGGGGTCATACTCTGCCCCGTACGTGCCAGCCACGCAGTGAGGCGGCCAGGTATCGACAAAATTGGGTTCGGCATCCATAGCAAAATGCCCGCCGTTATCGCTGTTGGCATCGTGCCAGTCGCGGGAGGCAACCACTACGCAGTAGTGGTCTGCGTTTGCCCAGAGGAAAGTGGTGATGTCGGCTGCGACTGCGGCTCCACCATTGACACCGAGAGCGCCACCCTCAGTGAAATCGTTCTGTACGTCAATTATGAATAGTGCAGCAACCACTGTTCAAGTGTAAGTCTGTCTGACTAGTAGTTGGAGAGATTGTCACCACACTCAAAGACACCCGCCACCACGTTGTCGATCGCGGCACGGGCATCACGCGAAATGCCCTCACCGATGGCGTAAAACGCGAAGGCAAGTTCAGTGCCATCTTTAGCATTCACTACGCCGCCGAGGGAATGCTCTTGGTTTGTCCACCCCGATTTAGCCGCAACCGTACCGGATGCCGCAGCCGCGTCACCGGTGAAACGGTCATACAGGTCCCCGCTCTTGCCGCCGATTGGAAGCATCGCAAAGGTTGAGCCAATCGCCCCGGCTCCGGATGCTCCAGCGGCCATGAACTGGGCAACGAACAACGGCGAAACCTTGTTCTTGGGGCTGAGACCCGAGCCGTCGGTGATCGTGATATTTTCGGTTCCCGAGAGGCCAGCATCCGTCAGCGCGCTCGGAATTGCTTGGGCAAGAGAACTCGCCGAGCCGTTGAGTCCCTGCTTCTTAGAGACCAGGCGAGCAAGTGACTCTGCGATCGAATCGTCGCCGCCAAGCAGCATTTGTTCGACCAAGATGCTTACCGGTTGGGACTTCACTTCGGCCAGCACCGTGCTTCCCACAGCTGCGCCGGTCGAGAACGTGACGGCGGGCAGCCCGGCTGCTTGCGCAAACGCCTGGCCAGCAGATTTAACGGGATCAGTGCCGCGTGGGCTTATCGCAATCGTGGGATCGGCACGATCCCCGTTGACCATCAAGGCGGTGACGTACGAGTGGTAGCCGCCGGTGCGTTCGCGTTCGGGCCAGTTCGAATCCCAGGCGTCACTTGTATTCCACAGGGTGGAGTCGAGAACTATCTCGGTTATGGGCACTCCGGGATGCAGGTCTTCATAACGAGTTATTGCCTCAGACGCGAGATCAGCGATCTGGGGAGCGTCCCGATAGTACGACGCGTTCGTCGTCGCGAGCGTCGGATCGCCACCACCCACCAACACGATCTTGCCCGCAGTCGAGCCGTCGATCACCTGGGTGCTGATTCGAGTATCAGCACCGAGCGTTTGAAGTGCGGCAGCTGCCGTCAGCGCGGTACCGATATGGGCAGGGCTTGCTGCCTTTCCGCCTGATCGACTCCACAGGACATCGCCTGACGAGGCATCAATAACGACACCGACCAACGATGGGAATGTTGCGGCAGTTGCTAACGATTCCACCGAACATGTGCGCACAGCGACCCCGGCGGGTGTAACATCCGGTTGGCTCCGCTGCTCAGCGCTGACTTCGTCTGGGGTGACATCAGCTGCCGAGTTGGCGGAGCCAACCGAAATTCCGGCAAATACTGCTCCAACTGCAAGCAGTACAAAAACTACGACCGCCACCACCACCGTAAAGCCGGTGGGGTGTTTTGCGATGAGCGCTTGTATTCCTCCTGGCGCTTTCGGTTCACTGCTAGCTGATTCAGTCACCCGGTTATAGTACCCGGGTGACCGAGCTCAGCATCTGTGAGATGGACTAGCACCACGTCCAACGGGCTGCGGCGCGGGTGAAGCTATAGGGCTCATCGATTCCACCGTGAGTCATCGCGAAAGCAATGCACGCTCCGCCAGTGCTGGCACCCGGGCGGTAGAGCGATGCGCGGTGAGAATATGACGCCCACCACTTGGATGCGACGGTTGCACCGCTGTTGCCCGAACCGCCGGCGAGGTTTCCATCACAACCACGAGCAGGCACACCGTCTGAGCGCTTGGTACCGTTGTGGCCCCAACCGTCGAGCGGGTTCGAGCTGGGTGATTCTGCCATCCAGAACAGTCGCTCTTCCATGCAGGAGTCGTAGCGGAAGTTTGACAACGGAATTGGCTGCAGGCAGTTGGCAACACGAATCGAGTTGTAGGCGTAAGCGAACGATGAGAGGTCACCCGAAGTGGTTCCCGGAACGCCCTGTGACGAGCTGCGGCTCGGAGCACCGGGCACACCGCCGCCGACATTACCGGGGCACGACCGACCTGCAGCGGCGTACGCTGCACGAATTTGTTCGACGGATGCGGAACCGGTATTAGCTACAACGATCGGCTTCGGCTTGGGCACTGCTTTTTGTGCCAGGTGCTCGGAATCGACCGTGAGCGCCTTGGACTCTGCCTTAGCCTGCGCCGCTAGCGACGCATCGGTGACTCGCTCGATACTCGCAATCGCGACGACCTGCGGTGCTTGTTCGATCGGGCCTGTGGCCGTGGACGCGAACAGCGGCGAGCGCGCAGCAGAGCTAGCGGTTGCGATGTCAGTTAGTCCTGGTCCGCCTCCCCCGGCGAACGGAACTACGCCAACTAATACGACAGTAAATGCCGCAGTTAAAAACGGTACTCTCCCCATGAAAATCGTCCCCCAGACGAATAATCGGACGCAGTTCCCCCTGCGTCCTAAGCCCAAAGCTAGGCGCGAAATCTCTAGTTTGCAAGCAAAAAACCCCGGAAACATAAGGAATTACCCGCCAAAGGGGGGTCTGGGTGACGCTTCTATCCTCCCTTTGGGGGACACCATCGTGGCCCAAAATGGCGCTTGGCCGCTTGGCGCATGTGATCGTCTTTTGACTACGTAATCAGAGCTGAAGACGATGCTTCGTAGTCACGCACGTGCTGCCAGATTTCGCGTTGGGCCATTAGCGCCAGCTCTCGAATGAACGGCTCATTTATGCCGCTGGCCCCACAGCGCGGTTGACTATCTACGACACAGAGCGCGCCGATCCGCTCGCCCGAAGGCGCCTCGATGGGAAATCCTGCATAGAAACGGATCCGTGGGCCCGCCGTGACCAACGGACTATCGCGAAACCGCCGGTCAGCGAGGGTGTCCGGGACTATAAGCACGTCACCATGCTGGATAGTGAGATTGCACAAGGACATCTCGCGCGGCAGATCGGAGGTTTCCCGCCCCGATTGGGCGAGGCTCCACTGAACATCAGCACCAAGAACTGTAATGAGCGCAGTTTCTGTACGAAATGCCCTGTTAGCTAAGGCGGTAATCCGGCCAAGGCTGACGCCAAGATCCTGATTGAGCGCGACGTGCGCGATAAGTTCAACGTCGCGCTGGCGCTTCTCCTCGTCTCCCCAGGACTGCGTGCCGTGAGCTCGTGCATCCTGTGGGCGGCCAATAAGGTGAGGCACCATCTGACAAGCAAGTTGTGACGCCCAGCTCACGTACTCGCGCGCAGTGCGATAGCGGTCATTGTCGTGCAGACCCACTTGTTCTGAAGGGGCACCAAGGGGCAAATATACGATTCGGAGAGCACGGCTGGTCAGGTCCAGCGTCACCTGATTGAGGCTGCGGGCGTGAACCTCGGCCGCGCCGCTGACCCGAGAGCTAAAGGCAGGGATGGACTGGATCGGCTGAACGCCGACAACAAAAAGCGTAGACGTCGGCGAAAAGTGGGCCGTAAAGCCGGCCATCAGCTCACGCAACCGTGTGGTCCACTCGGTGAGCGGTGTCAGCGTCAGGGCGTCGTTGACGCCAACAGTAACGATGACGGCGTCGTACCGATCGGGGGGAACTGATTCCAAAACGCTCAGTGCGTCGGCAGCGTTCATGTTTGGATCGGCGATGACATCTATCGTGTACCCGAAACCGGTGAGCGCCGAAAGTGCCCGGGCCAGGGCGCCCGGTAGTCCAAGCTCATGGCTAGTGACTCCCCAGCCAACGGCGGGACCAGACCCAACGAGGAGCAGACGTTGGCTATTCGGACCGCGCGCATGCCCGCTCGGATGGTCTGACGGGCGAGGAACGTCACGGACACGCCTCTCCCCTGCTGCCACCCCCGCGCGCAGGACTGCACCAGAAAGATGTCTCCGTAGAGTACCCACGCCAGTGGGGGAATCTTTGCCCATGAAAACTAGTTGGTTTTTCAGTTTGGTAACTCGGGCACCCACTGCTGAGTCCCGTGTCGTTGTGTCGCCGGCTCACATCCGGTTTGCCGTTTCAGTGAATGGGCGTGCCCACCGTTGTCACACGCGAGCCGGAGCCCACGTCATTGACCACTTCAATCGTAAGCAGTTCGGCCGTAAACGCTTGCAGAGTTAGCGGCCCCAGTTCGGGATAATTCTGCGACGCACTTGCCGTCACAACCTGGCTGCGTTGGTCGACTTGGCCCTCGTCTTCATGCTGACGGTTTACGGCGCAGCGTCACCGACGCTTTCGAGGAACCCGCGACCGTCGCACCTCGCGCTCAGCGTCAGCCGCTGCCGCTTCTGCCGGGGTAGGGGCGGTGCCCCCACGGTGTCGCGGTTGCCACCACTGGCCATCGCCATCGATCGGATACGCCTGCTGCGCGGCCTCAAGAAGGTTCGCCATGGTCGACTTCAGCCGAGCGGTTGCTGCCGCAGCATCCTCTCCCATTGTCACCGCAATCGGCTCGCCGACCACCATCACAATGGGCACATCTAGACGCTCGCGTACCGTGATCTTTCGATTCTTAGTCATGAGGCGTTGTCCGCCCCAGACCGCAAGCGGAATGAGCGGCACACCAGCCTCTGCCGCCAAACGCACCGCACCGGTCTTGAAATCGCGAATCGTAAATGACGCACTCACGCCGGCTTCAGGGAATACCCCAATCAGCTCGCCCGACTTCAGGGCAGTCACGGCCGCAGCGTAGGCGCTGGCTCCCGCCTTCATATCGACGGGGATGTGCTTCATGTTGCGCATGAATGAGCCAACCACGCGCTTGTCAAAAACACTCTTCTTCGCCATGAAACGGATGCGGCGGCGGTTATGCAGCCAGGTCGCCCACTCGACGAGGGCGAACTCCAAATACCCAAAATGGGTCATAGCGATGACGGCTCCACCCGAGTCCGGCAGATTGTGCGCTCCAATAACACTGCGGCGCACACGGAGCGCACCAAACATGGCGCGACCGGCACCAATCGCTGCGGTGTAGATCGGCTCGTTACGGTACTTCATGATCCCAGTTTAAGAGAACGGCCTGAGAGAACGGAGCCGCCTGTCAGAATCGAACTGACGACCTTCTCATTACGAGTGAGATGCTCTACCAACTGAGCTAAGGCGGCCGGCCTCATTTTCATGAGGCACAGCAAGATAGCTTAGCCGAAGATTTAGAGGTCTATAGCCGTCACCGTGAAGTTGCGGTTACGCACCACAATCAGGATCGGCATCCGGCACTACACCGCTGACAAAATAGTTGTCGACAGCATCGTCGATGCAAGCAACTCCACCGTTGTAGGCGGTGTGGCCCTCACCGTTGTACGTAATGAGCTGAGCGCTCCGCAACTGCTCGCTCAGCGCAACACCCCACTCGTACGGTGTTGCAGGGTCACCCGTTGTCGAGATGATCAACACTGGCGGCGCACCATCACCGGTCAACTCAGTGATGCCAGGGCCAATGTACTGGTACGGCCAGTTGAGGCACGTGAGGTCTGCAGTCGGAGGAAAGTCGCGGTACGTCGTTGGCGACGCAGCCTGCATCAGCTTTTGTTGCTCGATCAACACGGCAGGGTCAGTCTCCACTGGGTAATCCACACAGTAGATAGCGATGAACGCTTCGAGGGAGTTGTCGGTGTAGCTGCCGTCGACGTCACGGCTGTAATAGAAGTCCGCGAGGAAAAACGCGGTATCCGTCTCTCCACGCGCCGCCTCTGAGAAAAGGTCGTTGAGGAACGGCCACGAATCCTGAGAATAGAGGGCAGTGCTCATCGCGATGTCGATGACACCAGCATCCATCAGTCGACCATCGGAGGCCGCTACTGGTGTGGCGTCATAGCGATCGTAGAGTTCGCGAATCGTCGCGAGCGCGGCATCCACTCCAGCAGTGAACGGGCAGTCATCAAAGGAAGTTGGGCACGCCGCCAAGTAGTTTTCGAGGGCACGCTGGAAGCCCGCCGTCTGCACCCGCCCAACCTCAAACACTGAAATGGACGAGTCCGTAGCACCATCAAGCACAATTCGGCCGACGTTTTGCGGGAAGTTCTCAAGGTAGTACGAACCAATATCGCTGCCGTAGGAATAGCCGAGGTACTGCAACTTCTCGTCACCAACAATGGCGCGCATCATATCGAGGTCGTGAACCGTGCTCTGGGTATCAATGAACTGCAGGATCGGGCCCGTGTTGTTGAAACACGACTGTCCGAAATTGATGGCAGCCTCTTCGCTTTCGGCGAGCCACTCATCGGTGCCGACCGGTGCCTCTGGGATCCCGAAAATGAACTCATCGAGGCCGGCATCGTCAAGACACGTGACCGGAGTCGAACGGCCGACCCCGCGGGGGTCCCACCCAATCACGTCGTAGTTTTCGCGCAAGGTCGCACTCACAGCAAAATCGACATCGTCGTGGATGAGGTCGTATCCCGAAGCGCCCGGCCCACCCGGATTCACAAACAGCGACCCTAAGCTCTCACCGGTCGCCGCATGGCGAGCCAGCGCTAGCGTGATGTCAGTCTCCTCCGACGGGTTTGACCAGTCCATCGGCGCAGTCGCCTCAGCACACTGTGCGCCCTCACCACAGTCAACCCACGTGAGCACTTGCTCGTAGTACGGCGCTAGTTCAGCCGACACCGATTCACCGGTCGGCTCAGAGCGATCTCCCAACAGCCCCAGAATGTTTACACAACCGCTCAGCAGCAGGGTGAGCGCAACAGCGGGCACCGCAAAGGCAAGCCTGCGAGCGCAGGATGCTGGGGCAGCGTCTGTCGAGTTCACGGCCCGAGCCTAGCGCCTAGCAGTTGGGGTCGGTGCTTGGCACCACGCCCTTCAGCAGAAAGTCGTCGACGGTGGTATTCACACAGTCGTTCGATTTGTTGTATGCGGTGTGGCCCTCGCCGTCGTAGGTAACAAGGTGTCCACTATCGAGGTTGCCCGCCACAGTCTTTGCCCACTCGTACGGTGTAGCCGGGTCATTCGTTGTACCAATCACCAGCATGTCTGCAGCGCCGGGAGCGGAAATCGCCACCCGATCACGCTTCGCCTCCACCGGCCAGTTCGCACACCCAGGGTCACCGTACGACATTTGCGGACCAAACACGGGAGCCGCGAGTGCTAGCTCAGCAGCCTGCTCACGCATGCGGTCGTTACTGGCAGGCTCCCTGGCATCCAAACAATTGATGGCGATGAACGCTTCAGTCTGGTTTTCCGCATACGTGCCATCTGCGCCGCGACCGTTATAACTGTCAGCGAGATCAAACGCGATACTCGCATCACCCTGCATCACAGTAGTGAACAACTGACGCAAGTAGGCCCAATTGTCTTGGCTATAGAGCGGCAAGATGATCGCCGTGAACATCGTTGCGCTGCCCAGCTTGCGGCCGTCAGTATCGGCAAGCGGGCTCGCGTCGAGGCGATCAAGAAGCGTGCGGATGCTGGCCAACGACTGATCGGTCGTCCCAGTGAATGGGCAATCTTTTGCGCCCGCACAGTCAACGAGGAAGGCATTGAGCGCCCGCTCAAAGCCCTGCGCTTGTGCCTTCGTCGCCTCAAATTCGGATGCTGCGGGGTCAACCGCACCGTCAAGCACAAGTCTTCCCGTCTTCTCAGGGAAAATCTCGGCATAGACCTGGCCCAGAAGCGTTCCGTAGGAGTAACCCAAGAAGTTCAGCGTTGTGTCGCCGAGCGCAGCTCGCAACATGTCGAGGTCACGGGCAGCACTCGGGGTATCAACAAAGCCCAAGAGCGGCCCGGTCTGTTCGCTGCACTGCTGAGCGAATTGCGCGGATGCTTCAGTGGATGCTGCGATCCAGTCGTCGCTGCCCTTCTCCCCCGGCGTGATCCCGTAAATGTACTCGTCGAGCTCTTCCGGTTGCGAATAGCAGGTTACCCGCGTGGAACGGTTGACCCCTCGAGGGTCAAAGCCGACCACATCGAACTGGGACTGAAGCGCCTCGCTGGTTGCATAATCCACACTGTCGCTTACGAAATCGAAACCGGAACCGCCAGGCCCACCCGGATTGACAAGCAGGGAGCCGATGCGGTCATCGCCGCGCGCAGTCTGACGGACCAGTGCAAGCTCGACGGTGTCGCCCTCAGGATTTTGCCAATCGACTGGTGCGATCGCGGTGGCACACTGAAGGGCATCGCCACAGTTCGACCATTCCAAGACTTGCTTGTAGAAAGGCTCAAGTCCGGGCTCGACAGCCTCCTCAGTGGGAGTCGATGTCATGCTTGATTCCGGTGGCATGAACCACGAAACACACCCGCTCAACGCCAGCGAAACTACAATTGCGGCAGCACAAACTCCGAGAAACCGGGAGCGGCGGCTCATGCGCCGCGCCCCGAAACTGCGACCTTAACGAGCATTGCCTCGAGCGCCAACGTCGGCGGAATATTGCTCTCGATGCGGCGACGGGCTTCTGCAATGCCGTCCATGATCGCCAGTGTTGCCACCGGTGTTGTGCGCGCGGCGACAGTCGTGATGTTGTTGAGGAGGCTCAGATTGATGAGCTCTGATGTGGCGCCGATCTGAGTCAACAAGATGTCCCGGTAGAGCGAGAGCAAATCGACCATGATTCGATCAACACCGTCACGCAGACTGCGCTTGGCGCGACGCTTCTGGTCCTCTTCGAGGTTCTTAATCTGAACGCGCAGTCCTGGCGGAATGGTGCCACCGGGCTCCACTCCGAGCGAGCGAAGTACGGATTCGCGCTCCTGGGTGTCACGATCTTCGGTCAGGGCTGTGGCATCCCCTTGAGAAAGCTCCAACAGTGTGCCCGCCGCAATGACCGCATCAGACACGGTACGGATGCCCAAAGCTGTCGTTAGCGCTCGCTCGCGTCGTTCACGTGCCTCCGCATTGGTCGCGAGGCGATGAGCCATGCCGATGTGGCTTTGCGCTTCTCGGGCGGCACGCAGAGCAATGTCTGGAGCAACGCCATCGCGTTCCTGCAGAAGTTGGGCGACATCCTCGATGGCAGGGGTGCGGAGTCGTACGCTGCGCACGCGAGAGCGGATGGTGGGAATCAGATCCGCTTCACTGGGCGCACACAGTATCCACACTGTTCGCGGCGGCGGCTCTTCTAGTGCCTTGAGGAGCACGTTTGAGGTGCGTTCGGTCATGCGATCGGCGTCTTCGATAATCATCACGCGGTAGTGCCCAACGGAGGGCGAAAATTGCGAAGTCGCGACCAGCTTGCGCACTTCGTCAATGGAGATGATGACTCGTTCAGTGCTGAGCACGCCGAGATCGGGGTGGGTGCGCGCCATGACCTGCTTGAGTACCGACTGTTCGGTTTCGTCACCGCGGGTTCCGAGCAGCGTCGCAGCAAATGCGTAAGCCATGTTTGACCGGCCTGAACCGGGCGGTCCGGTGATGAGCCACGAGTGCGTCATCGACGACACTTCTGTGCTGCCCAACGCGGATGATGACGCGGCAGATTCGAGAACGGCAATCGCCTCAGCTTGACCCGTTAGGCCCTCCCACAACGACATGCGCTCAGTCTAAGCGGGTTGAGTGAGGTGATTCTGGATGCGCTCACGGATCGCCGCAGCAATCTCAGCGACGTCACGGGCAGCGTCGACAACAAGGATGCGGTCGGGCTCTTTGGCCGCGCGCTCCAGGAACGCGTCGCGCACCCGAGTATGGAACTCTTGCTTCTCTGCTTCGAGCCTGTCGTAGCGTGTTCGCGCACTATCGAGCCGTTTGCGCCCGTCGGTCGGATCGAGGTCGAGCAGTACCGTCACATCGGGAAGCAGCGACTGAGTTGCCCAGAGCGAAAGGTCGCGGACTTCTTCTGCGCCGAGCACTCGCCCCGCGCCCTGATAGGCCTCGGACGAGTCGATATAGCGGTCCTGAACCACAATGTCACCGCGTTCGAGTGCCGGTCGCACGACTGTCGCGATGTGGTGGGCACGATCTGCGGCGTAGATGAGTGCTTCGGCGCGGGGATCCATGTCTCCGCGACGGTGCAACACGATCTCGCGAAGCTCAACGCCGAGATCGGTGCCGCCAGGTTCGCGGGTCACGACAACGGTGTGTCCTGCTTCTTCGAGCCAGTGCACGAGGAGCTTTGATTGTGTGGTTTTTCCCGCACCATCGCCGCCCTCAAGGGTGATGAAGAGTCCGGGCACGCTACTTGGTTTCGTCGGCCGACGGTGCGGCAGGTTTCGCGGATGCTGCCTTAGCTGCCGGCTTTTTTGCCGCCGTTGTTTTTGCGGCTGGCTTCTTGGCGGCTGGCTTCTTGGCGGCAGGCTTCTTCGCTGCAGGCTTCTTGGCTGCTGGCTTCTTCGCGGCCGTCTTGCGCTTGACCGGCCCCTTGGCGCGCTTGTCGGCAAGCAGTTGCACGGCGCGCTCGAAGTCGACGTCTTCTACCGTTTCGCCACGCGGGATGGTGGCGTTGGTAGTGCCGTCAGTCACGTAGGCGCCGAAGCGGCCGTCCTTGATCTTGATGGGCTTTTCGCTCACGGGGTCAGCGTCAAACTCTTTGAGAGCACTGGATGCTGCACGGTTGCCGTACTTGGGTTGCGCGTACAGTTCGACGGCTCCCGCAACATCGATCTCGAAGATCAGGTCTTCACTCGTGAGCGATCGAGTTTCGACGCCCTTCTTCAAGTACGGACCGTAGCGACCATTCTGGGCGGTGATTTCAGCGCCAGTTTCGGGGTCGAGTCCGACAACACGGGGAAGGCTGAGCAGCTTGAGCGCAGTGTCAAGGTCGATTGCGTCGAGCTCCATGGTTTTGAAAATGGATGCTGTACGCGGCTTGACGACGGCGACCTTTTTAGGCTTCTTCGCCTTTTTCACTTCGCCCGTCTTGGGGTCAATCTCTTCGACGGGTTCGGGAACGGGCTCAGGTTCTGGCTCAAGTTCGGTCACGTAGGGGCCGAAGCGGCCGTCTTTCGCCACAATCTCTTTGCCAGTTTCGGGATTCACGCCGATTACTCGGTCCCCAATAATGGGAGCGTCGATGAGTTCCTGCGCTTTAGCGAGGGTGAGCTCGTCGGGTGCGAGCGCTTCGGGGATGTTGACGCGGCGCGGCTTTTCGGGATCGTCGCTGGGGGTCTCGAGGTACGGGCCGTACTTTCCGATGCGCAGTGTTACGGCATCCGAGAGACGCATGGAGTTGATTTCCTTGGCGTCAATTTCGCCGAGGTTGTCGATGACGGTGCGCAGCCCGCGGTACTTGTCGTCTCCGAAGTAGAACGATTTGAGCCATTCGACACGATTTTGGCTTCCGCCGGCAATACGGTCGAGGTCATCCTCCATGCCTGCGGTGAAGTCGTATTGCACAAGGTCGCCGAAGTATTCTTCGAGCAGACGAATCACTGAAAATGCAATCCAGTTGGGCACAAGTGCTTGGCCACGCGGGGTGATGTAGCCACGGTCAATGATCGTCGAGATGATCGAGGCGTAGGTCGACGGACGGCCAATACCCAACTCTTCAAGCTTCTTGACGAGGCTTGCTTCGGTGTAGCGCGGCGGCGGGCTGGTCTCGTGACCTTTAGCCTCGATGTCGAGCAGTGTGAGCGTCTGACCTTCCTTGAGCGGAGGCAGTTTCGCTTCTTTAGGCTCGGCGGTCGCGTTGCGTTCTTCGTCTTGGCCTTCTTCGTAGGCCTGCATGAAGCCGCGGAAGGTGATGATCGTTCCGCTCGCCGAGAATTCGGCGACAGGAGCTTCACCGGCGGTTATCGTGATGGATGCTGTCGAACCCTTGGCGTCAGCCATCTGAGAGGCGACGGTGCGCTTCCAGATCAGCTCATAGAGTTTGAAGTCGTTGCCGCGCAGCGTGGACTGCAACTCGTTCGGCGTGCGGAAGGTGTCGCCAGAGGGACGGATCGCTTCGTGGGCTTCTTGAGCGTTCTTGCTTTTGCTCACGTAGACGCGAGGCTTGTCTGGCACGGCGTCGGCACCGTAGAGCGCGACTGCTTGTGTGCGGGCGGCAGTAATAGCCTGTTGCGACAGCGACGACGAGTCGGTTCGCATATAGGTGATGTAACCGTTTTCGTAGAGCGATTGGGCGACGCTCATGGTTTGGCGTGCGGAGTAGCGCAGCTTGCGGCCGGCCTCCTGCTGCAGCGTTGAGGTGGTGAATGGCGCTGCGGGGCGACGAGTGTATGGCTTGGTTTCTACCGACTTCACCGTGATGGTGGTGCTCGGCATCCGCAGTGCATCTGCAAGCGTTTGGGCAGCTTTTTCGTCGAGGGCTACGGCGTCGCCTTTGAGGTTTCCGCGGTCATCGAAATCGCGACCAGCGGCGACGCGCTTGCCGTCGAGGCGCACGAGCTTGGATTCGAAGCCATTGGTTTCGCTGTCGGGTGAAAGCTGGGCGATGAGGTCCCAGTAGTTTGCGGTGATGAAGGCGAGGCGTTCACGCTCGCGCTCAACAACAAGGCGGGTTGCTGCGGACTGTACCCGGCCGGCGGAGAGGCCCGGGCCGACTTTGCGCCAGAGCACTGGCGAAATTTCGTAGCCATAAAGGCGGTCGAGGATGCGGCGGGTTTCTTGAGCATCGACTAGCGCGGTGTCGACGTCGCGGGTGTTGTTGATGGCCGCTTCGATGGCGTCTTCGGTGATTTCGTGGAACACCATGCGTTTGACGGGAACTTTGGGCTTCAACACTTGCAGGAGGTGCCAAGCGATGGCTTCTCCTTCGCGGTCCTCATCAGTTGCGAGGTAGAGCTCGTTTGCTCCACTGAGCGCCTTTTTAAGTTCGGCGACGGTCTTCTTTTTGGCGTCGGAGACGACGTAATAGGGTTCGAAGTCGTTTTCTACGTCGACGGAGAATTTGCCGAGTGAGCCCTTTTTGAGCTCTGGTGGCAGGTTGCGGGGCTCGACGAGGTCGCGGATGTGGCCGACAGAAGAGAGCACGTCGTAGTCGTCACCGAGGTACTTGGCGATCGTCTTGGCCTTGGTGGGCGACTCGACAATGACAAGTTTTTTGGTGCCAGACACGGGACTCCTTGGGTGATGACGCATGTGACCGGTGGCAGCGCCACTGTCAGCGACACAATACACACACCGACCGCTCAGTTGCCTAATCCGTCCCGGTTGGGGGTGGGCCTGCTGTTGCGCTCGTTGTGACCAGTATGCCGAGGATGCGGCGACTTGCGGTAACCGTCACGATACGCCCATCGACTGCGCACTCCTCTATATGGGCGTCATTTACGGCCGCGAGTCGTTCTGCGTTGCCGCACGGGTAGCCCGCGACTAGGCCGCTGGCGGTGTCAGCGGCGGCGAGCGCGGCAGCGTCTGTTGCTCCGGCGAGCGCGTGCCGAACACTCAGCGCCCAATAGAGGGGAATCACGAGGGCGGTGAGCGCGACTACGGTCGCGACGAGGCCGATCATGAGGGTGGTTCCAGCGCCGCGTTGGCCGCGCATCCGCTCTCGCGCCTTCCCCACCTCCCCCACTATTTGCCTCCTGCGAGCGCGCAACTGCTGGCACTGAGCGTGATCGGCAGCAATCCGAGCAGTGCGTTGCGCGCGGGGGCGCTCACTGTGGCGCACACGAGGTCGCCACGCTGCTGAGACGTGACGCGGGCGGAGGCGACGAGGGCGGAGGCGGTGGCCGCGACGCTGCTGGAGCTGTCGTCGCGCGCAAGACTGCGAGCAGTCGCGGCCGCAGCATCCTGTAGACGTACCTGCAATCCGGCGAGCTGCACCCCGCTGAGGCAGCACACAAGCACGAGGGCGACGGCGGGCATTGCCAACGCAAACTCCGCGGTGACGCTGCCCTGATCACGGCAGATTGCTCGACCGTTGTCGCCATGCCTCTCTCCGTTACGAGGGAATGGAAAGTGCACTGCGAACAATGTCGGTGAGCATGCTGCGCACTTCGCCCGAGCGCAGCACAACAACAAGCAGCCCAGCGAATCCGACCGCTGCCAGAGTCGTGATGGCATATTCGGCGGTGGCTGCGCCACGGTCGGAACTCAGTCGGGCGCGGAGAACGGTGATTGTGCCGGGGTGCGGAGGTGTAAGCACCGCCGGACGGACCGTCAACCGGGCCCGAGCGCAACGCCCCGGTTCGAGGTCAGGAAACGGTACTAGATGCGGATCGTTCATGAGGTACTCCTTCGTGCGCTGTCGCGCAGTCTGCGGCCGAGTACTTCTAGCCTGCCAAGCGTGATCCCGCTGCGGTTATTGAGCGTCGAAAGTGTGGAACGTCGTCACAACCCGGCGACCGTGGATGAGATGACCGCGACCATGAGCGGCAGCACCCCGAGCACCATGAACGCGGGCAGCACGCACAACCCGAGGGGGAGCATGAGCCGCACGGAGAGCGCGGCGGCCCCAGCACGCGCATCCGCGTCCGCAGCGAGACGCAACTCATCGGCTTCGGCACGCAGCAACTCGGCGGCGGGGACACCGGCCTCGTGGGAAAGCCTCAGCACTCCCTCAAGATGATCACCATCGCCCATCAGGCCGAATCGCTCGAGAGCACCGGCAACGACAACCCGTGCGTTCACGAGAGAGCCACCACCAGAAACCGCGATTGCCATGAGCTCGCACTCCAACCCTGGTGCGGCCTGCGTTGGTGTTGCCGATCGCACGAGCCGCCGGTTCCAGCGGACCGCAGCCGCAATCAGTGCTCCTCCGACAACGAGACAGCCCCACCCGATCGGAGTAGAAACAAGCACGCCAATGGTGTCGAATCCCAGTAGGGCGCCAAACACGAGCCCAATTGCCGGCAGCGCCAAGACCATGCGCGCTGTTGCAACCGGGGCCGCAAGTGCAGTGGCAACTTCGCGCTGCACGTGCACGAGCATCCGCAAGGCACGCGCATGGGTTCGAAGCGCAGCCGCCAGAGGCGCCCCTACCTGCCCAGCAACAAACCACGCCGCTGCCAGCGAGTTCCATGCCTGCCGATCGAGCGGAGCCAGGCCCTCGGCTGCTCGTACAATCCGCTCGGCAGCACCACCCGGCTCTTCTCCCGCCAGCGCAACGAGCGCCGCCACGCCATCCGCCGACCGACCGCGAGCAACATGGAACCACGCCGACGACGGAGTCAGGCCGGCGTTCAACAGCACCGCCAGTCGCTGGGTGACGCTCGCCACTTCGGGAAGTTGTGAGCGGGCGCGCTTCATTCGTCGTCGGCGATCGCCAAGCGTTCATTCTCGTCAAGAATGAGCCGCCCCACCTGCGTAAGTCTGCGCCTGCCGCCAACCCGATCGAGGTGAAGCACCGCACCGATCGCACTCACGGCCTGCCGGGCGATAGCCGACGCGTCCAAGCCCGCGAGCGCTCCTAGTGCTTCCAATCGGCTCGGCACATCGCGCAATGAATTCGCGTGCAGCGTGCCTGCCCCACCGTCGTGCCCGGTGTTGAGTGCACTCAATAGTTCGCGGATTTCCGCGCCACGGCACTCCCCGAGCACAAGTCGATCGGGCCGCATCCGAAGCGCCTCCCTCACTAAAGCCGGCAGCCCATAGCTGCCTGTCCCCTCAAGGTTTGCCTGCCGCGCTTCGAGGGAGACAAAGTGAGCATGTTCGACTCGCAGCTCCGCAACATCTTCAATCGCCACGATCCGCTCGGTTTCGGATGCCGCCCCCAACAGCGCGCCGAGAAAGGTAGTCTTCCCCGCGCCAGATGCCCCTGAGATGAGTAGGTTCTCCCGCGCGTCGACGAGGCCTTTCACTCGCTGCATGGGCACTTCGGTGAAGAAGCCTGCCAAGTCGAGTTCCGCGAGCCCGAAAGGTTCACGACTGGGAATCCTTATGGACAGCAGGGTGCCGGTGGCGGAGATGGGTGGCAGCACGGCGTGCACGCGCACCCCACCCGCTAGACGCACGTCGACGCACGGCGTCGCTTCGTCGATGTGCCGCCCACCGAGGCTGATGAGGCGAACCGCAAGTGCGCGCAACTCTGGCTCGGTGAGCCCTAAGTCGTTCACTGGCTCTAAGCCTCCACCCCGATCAACCCACACCTGCTGAGCGCCATTTACGAACACGTCCGTGATGGTGGGGCGCCCAACGTAGGGCGCGAGAGGACCGAACTCGTGCAGAATCTGCGCGGTCAATTGTTGCGACCCAGGATCGACACCCAGTGAAGTGGGCGAAGCGCTGCTGGGTGCCCCAACCGGTGCCGCTACCGCTACCGCCGTACGCTGCTGGTCTGCGGTGAGCAGCCGACGCGCGACAAAAGGAACAATGTCAGGGGTGTTATTGGTGTCGCTCACGCCGCAACAGTAATGAGCCGTAATCACCGCGGGGAGCCCCTGACAGGGATCCTGCGGCCTCGAGAGCACCCAACAGAATGTTGGGGACGAGAGCATTCGTGTCGACGACGACGCGTAACCAGTAGCCGCTGGCCCGCCGTCACACAGCGACGCTTTAACGAGAGAGGGGCGGCGCCCATTGGGGGGAATAGGCACCGCCACCGCGGCAATTGATTGGGGGGAATCAAAATTGCCGCGTGCCGAACTTGCATTCGGCGTCTTTCAGTGTAACGCAATGGTTAGCGGCCGCAATGGAGGTTCTAGAATCGGTGGAATACTTTCAGAAAGCACGTGATCGAGAACAGCAATCACCCGATCGAAGAGGATCAAATGACCAGTAATTCAATCGACAGTCTTCTGCACGAATCTCGCCGTTTTGCCCCGTCAGAGGCCTTTTCTTCAGCCTCTGAGGCAAGCAGCGAGCTCTACACGTCAGCCAAAGAAGACCGCCTTGAGTTCTGGGCAGACAAAGCACGCGAGTACGTGCACTGGCACAAGCCATTCACAGAAACGCTCGATTGGTCTACACCACCCTTCGCGAAGTGGTTCGCCGACGGCGAGCTCAACGTGGCCTACAACTGCCTCGACCGCCACGTTCTCGCCGGCAACGGTGACCGAATCGCAATCCACTGGGAGGGCGAGCCCGGCGACAGCCGAAGCATCACCTACGCAGAGCTCACCGCAGAGGTAAAGCGTGCCGCCAACGCAATGGCAGCCCTCGGCGTCACCCAGGGTGACGTCGTCGCCATCTACATGCCCCTTGTTCCTGAAGCCGTCATCGCGATGCTCGCTACGGTTCGCCTTGGCGCAGCGCACTCCGTTGTCTTCGGTGGGTTCAGCGCCGAGAGCCTCCGCAGCCGTATCGACGATGCGAGCGCCAAGCTTGTTGTCACTGCAGATGGCGGCTGGCGAAAAGGCAAAGTCTTCCCCCTCAAAGCCGCAGTGGATGCCGCTCTCGCTAATGGCGAATCAAGCGTCACCAATGTGTTGGTCGTTAAGCGCGGCGACAACGAAGTGGAGTGGACCGAGGGTCGCGACCTGTGGTGGCACGATCAGATTGAGGCTGCGGAGCCCGAGCACGAGGCACAGGCGTTCCCCGCCGAAAACCCACTTTTTGTGCTCTACACCTCGGGTACAACGGGCAAGCCGAAGGGCATCCTGCACACGAGCGGTGGCTACCTGACTCAGGCGGCCTTTACCCACAAGAACGTGTTCGATCTGAAGCCCGAAACTGACGTCTACTGGTGCACCGCCGATGTCGGCTGGATCACCGGCCACACCTACGTCACCTACGGTCCGCTCGCCAATGGCGCAACGCAAGTGCTTTACGAAGGAACCCCGGACACCCCAAACCAGGGCCGCTGGTGGGAGATCATCCAAAAGTATGGGGTGAGCATTTTCTACACGGCGCCGACCGCGATCCGCTCGTTCATGAAGGCCGGGCGTCAGATTCCTGAACAGTTCGATCTCAGTTCGATTCGCGTCCTCGGTTCTGTCGGTGAACCCATCAACCCCGAAGCCTGGATTTGGTACCGGGATGTGATCGGTGGTGGCTCCGCTCCCATCGTTGACACGTGGTGGCAGACCGAGACCGGCGCAATCATGGTGTCGGCTTTGCCCGGGCTCACGACGCTCAAGCCGGGCTCGGCGCAGGTTCCGATTCCGGGAATCAAGATCGATATTCTCGGCGAAGACGGCACCCGCGTCGACCCGCCCAATGGTGGACTCCTCGTGGTCTCCGAGCCTTGGCCGTCAATGCTGCGCGGCATTTGGGGCGATCCCGAGCGCTTCAAGGAGACCTACTGGTCGAAGTTCCCCACTCTGGATGCCCCCAAGTACTTTGCTGGTGACGGCGCCCACGTTGACGAAGACGGGGATATCTGGCTACTGGGGCGGGTCGATGACGTCATGAATGTCTCCGGTCACCGCCTGTCAACGACCGAAATTGAGTCCGCGCTCGTCTCCAACCCGATCGTGGCGGAAGCTGCCGTGGTCGGCGCTGCCGACGAAGCGACAGGTCAGGCCGTTGTCGCGTTCGTCATCCTCAAGTCGAACCAGGAGCACGCACAGACCGCCGCCGAAGCGAGTGCACTGCTTCGTCAGCACGTGGCAAAAGAGATTGGTGCCATCGCACGTCCGCGGGAGATTTTCATTGTCGCCGAACTGCCCAAGACTCGCTCAGGCAAGATCATGCGCCGACTGCTTCAGGATGTCGCGGAGGGTCGCGAGATTGGTGACACCACCACGCTCGCCGACACCACTGTGATGCAGATCATCTCCGACAAGCTCAAATAGTTCTTCGGAACACAACGAAGGCCGGGTCGCAATCGCTGCCCGGCCTTCGTTGAATCTCTGCTACTTCGCGCGCTCCTTGAGCAAACGAATCGCAGTGTCAAGGTCGCTGAACGGCACACGCTCATTGCCAATGATTTGGTACGGTTCGTGTCCCTTGCCCTGCAAGAGCACCACGTCATCCGGGTTGGCTGCGTCAATCGCGTAGGCGATTGCGCTGGCTCGATCCCGAATCTCGATGACGCGTTCAGGGTGTTCGAAGCCCGCCCGAATGTGCGCCACGATCTGGTCGCCATCTTCGTTATGGACGTCGTCGTCAGTGACGACGATCAGGTCAGAGCCCTCTTCAACGATGCGGGCCATCTCGGGGCGCTTGCCAGGGTCACGGTCGCCCGTCGCCCCGAACACGGTCACTATGCGCGTGTGGCCAGACTCGCGCAGAGCGGTGACCGCCTGGCGAACTGCATCTGGGGTGTGACCGGCATCGACTACAACTAAGGGCAATTTGTCGTTTTCCCGGATGCGCGTCATTCGCCCAAGAACCGGCTCGAGTGGAGCCAGAGCCTCGGCGATGGCCTGCGGCTCGATGCCTTGAGCCCAGAGGACCGTCGCGCACGTGAGGAGGTTGTCAACATTGAAGCGACCAATGAGCCCGCTGACAACATGGTGGCTTTCGCCCTCGATCACGAGATCGAATTCAAGACCTTCGGTTGTGAGCTGCACGTGGTCGGCGCGAACAGAGGCTTCACTGTGGCCACGCGATGTCATGCCGATGCCACGCATGCCCTCTGGCAGGGTGTTGTGGAAGTGGTTTTCTGCGGCTGCGTCGTCGAGATTGAGCAGCGCTGTGGTCACGCCGGGAAGCGTAAAAATCTTCGCCTTCTGCGCCGCATACTCTTCCATGGTCCCGTGATAGTCGAGGTGGTCGCGCGTGAAGTTCGTGAACGCCACAATGTTGAACGCAACACCGTCAACCCTGCGCTGCTCAAGAGCGTGAGAACTTACCTCCATGGCAACATTCCTGACGCCAGCGCGGTAAAAGTCGTCCAAGAACTGATGAACAGCGGTGACTTGCGGCGTCGTCATCCCCATGTTGATGCGGCGCTCGCCAGTGATGCCGGCGCCAAGAGTGCCGATAGTGGCCGAAGTCATACCCAACTGCTGCCACGCCTGCGTCAACAAGTGCGCGGTCGAAGTTTTGCCGTTCGTGCCGGTGATTCCAATCATCGACATCGATGCAGACGGATGCCCAACAAAGGCATCCGCCATCCTCCCGATCACTTCGTGGAGATTCGCAATCGCGAACACTTGTTTATCGAGTTCAACGCCCTCGGCCGCCTTCGCGTCGACGAGCACCGCAACAGCACCCTGCGCTAGCGCCGCATCAATGTATGGCAACGCCGACGACGCACTCGTTCCGATGGCGACGAATACGTCATCCGTTCCAACTTCGCGGCTGTCTTGCACAAGACGGCGAGCCTGAAGTGTCACACCGCTGTGCGCAGAATCCCATTGCCCTAACTCGAGAGGGCGTAGCGGCGCATTCTCCCCGGCCTGACCGGGGTACCACACTTCGATCACGCGAACTCGAAAACGAACTCGATTTCAACGGGTGCGTCGAGCGGGAGGACCGCAACGCCGACGGCACTGCGCGCGTGAGTGCCCGCTTCGCCGAAGATCTGGCCCAACAGCTCAGAAGCACCATTGATGACACCGGGCTGACCGGTGAATCCGGGGTCGGAGGCTACGAAGCCAACAACCTTGACAACTCGTGTGATGCGGTCGAGCGATCCGATCGCGCTTCTCGCGGCCGCAAGACCGTTGAGAACGCACGTCTTGGCGTACTCATAGGCCGCATCGGCGTCCACTTCTGCACCGACTTTGCCTGTTGCAGGCAACGCTCCGGCGACCAAGGGCAGCTGGCCCGACGTGAAAACAAGGTTTCCAGAAACTACCGCTGGCAAGTACGCCGCGAGAGGCTTGGACGACTCAGGAACCGTGAGATTTAGCTCAGCAAGGCGCTCATCAAGCTGCGACATTAGTTGTTCTCTTCCTTGATACGTTTGAAATAAGCGACCGGTCCCCCTTCAGGGCCGGTACCGACCTGCACAAGTTCCCAGCCCTCAGAACCCCAGTTATTGAGGATTGCGGTGGAATTGTGCACCATCAGTGGTGTAGTCAGGTACTCCCAAGTGGGCATATTATCGGCTCCCGTTCAGCATGGCGTTATCAATGATCCCTTACTGTTGATCATATGTCTGCCCAAAAAACTCCGCGTCGTGGCATGGTCTCGGCTCTTGCCGGACTGATCGGCTTTAGCGCTATCTCTGGCGTCCTCGTCACAGCCATGGTCGCCCCCGCGCTCGCCGTAACCGGCATCACTGCTTCTAGCACCATCGGTATCTTCGATGGACTCCCCGATTACCTCGAAATCGGGCAGCAGCCAGAGCGCAACACCGTCTATGCCAAGTACACCGGCAAGGGCAACGTCGACGGCTATTACCCGATCGCCTCGATCTACGACCAAAACCGTCAAGAGGTTGGTTACGACCAAATCTCGCAGTACGCGCTTGATGCCACGGTCTCCGGTGAAGACCGTCGATTCTTTGAACACAGCGGAGTCGACCTCACGTCGATTGTGCGCGCTGCTGTCGGAAACGTTGTTGCTTCCGGAATTCAGGGCGGTGCTTCGACGCTCACAATGCAGCTCGTCAAGAACACCTACATTTCTAAAGCAGAGTCGTTGCCCAATGAAGATGAGCGCACCGCGGCGTACGAGGCAGCAGTCAGCCAGTCTTTCGATCGCAAGCTAAAAGAGATGAAGCTCGCGATTGGACTTGAGAAGCGGTACACAAAGAAAGAGATCCTGACCGCGTACCTCAACATCGCCAACTTCGGTAACGCCACTTACGGAATCCAAGCAGCTGCGCAGCGCTACTACAGCGTCGATGCAATCGACCTCAGTCTCGAGCAAGCGGCAAGTTTGATCGCGATCGTGCAAGAGCCGAGCGTTCGTAATCTCTCAGACCCCGAGTACTTTGCCGATAATCAAGATCGACGCGACGTTATTTTGAGCGCCATGCTCGCCACCGAATCGATCACTCGCGCTCAGTACGACGAGGCTGTCGCCATCCCCGTCGACGAAGAAACTGTCGTACCCTCGGCGCCCAAGAACGGCTGCACCGCTGCGTACAAGTACGCCAAGTGGTTCTGTGACTACGTAGTCAAGAGTGTGCCCGACTTCGAGTTCCTCGGAGACACCGCTGAGGAACGAACAGAGAACTGGAAAAAGGGCGGCTACAAGGTCTACACGACCCTAGACCTTGATGCTCAGATCCCGTCGCAAAAAGCCACGTGGGCCTACGCTCCGCCGTCCGAAACGTCTTACGCGCTCGGTAGCGCAACTTCGACTGTCGAAGCTGGTACCGGCCGCGTGCTCGTGATGGCAGAGAACAAGAAATTCAACGACACTGCCGACGGTGGTGGAGCGGATACCTCCGCCGTGAACTACAACACCGGGTTCGAGTACGGCGGGTCAACGGGCTTCCAGCCAGGATCGACCTACAAGGTCTTCACTTTGATCGAGTGGCTCAACCAGGGCAAGGGCATCAATGAACGGCTAGAGGGTACCGCGAGGAACATCCCGGCCGCAGAATTCCTCGACAGCTGTAATGGCACGTGGGGCGGCACGGTTGAGTTCGGAAACAACGCTGGCGAGCGCGGAATCTACAGCGTCGCCGAGGGCACCGCTGAGTCGATCAACGGTATCTTCTTCTCAATGGGCCTCCAGCTCGACCTCTGCAACATCCGAAACGTCGCAGCAAGTCTTGGTGTTGAGCGGGCGGACGGAAAAGAATTGCAGACCAACCCTGCTTCTATCATCGGCACCAACGAAGTAACTCCGCTCAGTCTGGCGTCGGCTTATGCCGCAATCGGCGCCGGCGGGCTGTGGTGTGAACCCATAATCATTGACAAGGCAATCGACGCGCAGAATAACGATCTTGGTGGTCAGGAAAAGAACTGCCGTCAAGCAATCTCCCCAGAGGTAGCCGCAACAACCGCGTACGTGTTGCAAGAAGTTCTCAATCGCGGAAACGCCGCCTTCGCCGACCCGAACGATGGAATCCCCATCTTTGGCAAGACGGGAACAACCGACGGCGCGAAGCAAACGTGGATGGCGACCGGAACTACCCGCTACGGCACCGCAACGTGGGTGGGCAACAGCATCGGCGGCCAGGACATGAGCCTTGTTTCCTATGAGGGCGTTCAGGGTTATCGACTGCGCCACTACATCACTAGAGCAACCGATGCCGCACTGAACATTAAGTACCCCGGTAAGGCTTTCGGCGATCCAGACCCCAAGCTGCTCACCGGTTCGGGAACTGAAGTTCCCGACCTGCGACTGCAGACCCTCGAGCAGGCTAAATCTGTTCTGCTCAGTCTCGGCTTCAACTTCCGCGATGGCGGTGAAGTTGATTCCGAGTTGCCTGCAGGTCAGGTGGTGCGAACGGATCCATCAGCAGGAACACAATCTGCTGCGGGTGCGACTGTCACGGTCTACGTGAGTAAGGGGAACAAGATTAAAATCCCGGATGCGGTCGGCGACGGTAAGTCGAACGACTTCAGTACGGGTGAAGGAATATTGAACAGCGCAGGATTCTCGAATGTGAATCAAGGCTGTGAAGTCGTACCGCCAGGTGATCCGCGAGATGGCATGGTGACGTCTTCTAGCCCGTCGCCAGGAACGTTTGCGAAGACGAGCACCACCGTGACACTAGTGGTGGCGCAGATTACGCCCTGTTCATGACCCGACGTCTCTCGCCGGCGGCTAGCGCACTTGGTGCGGTAGCCGCCGTAGGGGTGGCAGCGTTCGCCTGGGGTTCGCTAGTTGAGCGCAATCGCTTCACTGTGCGCCACGAAACTCTGCCCATCCTCGACCCCGGCGCGCGCGACATCACTGTGTTGCACATTTCTGATCTGCACATGGCGCCGTGGCAGCGCCTCAAGCAAGACTGGGTGCGCGGGCTTACCGTCTACGAACCGGACCTCGTAATCAACACGGGCGACAATCTCGGCCACACCGATGGAATTCTCGGAATCAAGCGCGCCTTTGAGCCGTTTGAGGGCACCCCTGGGGTCTTCGTGCACGGCTCGAACGACTATTACGGCCCCCAGTTCAAGAATCCTTTTACCTATTTCACGGCGCCTACATCGAGCCACAGTCCCGTCGAGCACCTAGACACGGATGCTCTGAACACCTACTTTGAAGACCAGCTCGGGTGGCTATCGCTCAACAATCATGCTCGCGCAATTGAGCTCCGTGGTTCGCGACTCGAGCTCTTTGGTACCGCAGACGCGCACCGCGGCTGGGAGCGGCTTGATCGCCTTCCCGCGAACGTGGAAGAGATGCGCGAAAATGTGGGCTGGGCCGATGACCGCCACGGCCCCGAAACCGTAGCACTGGGGGTAACGCATGCCCCGTACCGTCGCGTGCTCGACGCGCTGGTCACGAACGGTGCTGACGCGATCTTCGCTGGTCACACCCATGGAGGGCAGGTACGCATTCCTGGAATGCCTGCGCTCGTCACTAATTGCGACATCCCGCGCGAGCAAGCAAGCGGTCTCAGCATCTGGCACCACTTGCGTCGCGCGGCGTTCCTGAACGTGAGCGCGGGTCTGGGAACATCCATTTATGCGCCGGTTCGCTTCGCTTGCCGACCCGAAGCAGTAGTGGTGACTCTCACCGCCGGAGATATCGGCTATTCTTGATCTGTTGATCACGTAGGTGATTGATGATCGGGGTGTGGCGCAGCTTGGTAGCGCGCTTCGTTCGGGACGAAGAGGTCGTGGGTTCAAATCCCGCTACCCCGACAACTGTCATGTTTCGCGACATGATTCACATTTCGCCCTCCTTCGGGAGGGCGTTTTGTGGTTTCTGGGGACAGGGCTCCAGGCAGCAGGTGGTCATACCCACCCTGATCGCTCTTTAGGGGTAGATTACCCGGGTGGGGTATGCACCCCTGATCCCGAAATCCAGGGCAATCGTCAATTGAGAGGGCAGCACACGATGATCGAATCCAACAAGAACCTTATGGCGGCAACCGAGAACGCGTGCGCCTGCTGCTCAACGGACGCGAAGGTGCCTAGTGAAACGGCCATCCAAGCAACTACAGGCGAAACAGCGTCGTACCAGGTCGCTGGAATGACATGCGCACATTGCGCCAGTTCGGTTACGGCAGAACTCGTCAAACTACCCGGTGTCTCAGACGTCCAGGTGGATGTCGCCTCAGGCCAAGTCACGGTAACGAGCCAAGCTCCCGTAGGCGCGGAACTATTTGCAGCAGCGATCGAAGAAGCGGGCTATTCGGTCGTCTCGACCTAGGCGAAGTCGGGGTCTGGTGCACTGCCATAGCTGAAGTCGATCTTGGGCCGCCATCCGCTGTTGAGAACGCCGCCGCTCTCCTCGAGGTAGCAGGCTCCGCACAGGGACTGATAGCCGACATCCACGCCATCGATCGCAACCTGATCACCGTCGAAGACGAACTCGTCTCCGACAGTGCGAGCGTTGAAAACAGCCTTGCGGCCACAGCGGCAAATCGTCTTGAGCTCCTCGAGCGAGTGTGCGATTTCCAACAAACGCCTGCTGCCAGGAAAAGCCACCGTCTGAAAATCAGTTCGGATGCCGTAAGCCAGCACGGGAACACGTTCAACAATGGCGATGCGCAATAGGTCATCCACTTGGGCTTCGCTAAAGAACTGAGCCTCGTCAACGAGCAGGCAGCTCACGGGCAATCCTGTCTTTTCGAAGACCCTGGCCCGCTCGCGGGCGAAGAGCTCGTAGACATCGTCACTCGGCGCAATGATGAAGTCGACCTGGCGCGTTACACCAAGTCGAGAAATGATGGCGTTGTCGCCCTTGGTGTCGATGTGAGGCTTGGCCAGCAGGACCTGCTGATCGCGCTCCTCATAGTTGTAGGCAGCTTGCAGCAGCGCGGTGCTCTTGCCGCTGTTCATGGCTCCGTAGCGGAAATACAGTTTGCTCATCAGCGTAGAAATCCATCCTCAGCGGCACGACGGATCAGATCGGCCTTCTTGCTTGCCGGCCGGTTGGCCTTTGCGTACTTTTCTCGCACCCTACGAAGATACGTCTTCGCTGTCTCATATTGCACATTCATTCGTTCGGCAACCTGAGGCGTGCTTAGTCCAGAAGCGTACAACGTTAGAGCATCCGCCTCACCCGCACTGAGCTTGGGCTTGGATTGGTCTGCGGACCCCGAGGGCAGCGGGCGCCAGTCGAGCTGTGCCGCACCCTCACTGTTGACTCCCATCACTTGACGGGCGGCTTCCATCACATCGTGCATCGGAAGTGACTTTGAAAGGAAGGTCGCGGCACCGGCCGAGAGTGCGCGCTCACGCGCTTCCCGGCTGTCGAGGCTCGAGAGAACGATCACTTTTGCTCCCGCAGCACGACACGTGCGCACCCGAGCCTCAATAGATACCGGCTCTTTTAGCTGGAAGTCTAAGAAGACGAGTTCCGTTGGAAAGCGGTCGCTATGCACGAGTTGCAACCATGTGCTCGCGGTGAGTACGACATCGAAGTCTGGAGCGTTGTTGGTGATCCAGCTGTTGAGGCTGTCAAGCAAGACCTCGTGGTCGTCCAAGATGGCGAGCCGGATTGGCGCGCGATCCCCAAGGTGTGCGCTGAGGCGGGATTCAGGGGGTGTCATAAGTGAACCTAACAATCAGTGAGGGCGAACGATAGGAAATGCGAAGTCCGGTGAAAACTACGCGGAGTACAGCAAAGTAAGGGGCGAGGGAGGAACGCCAAGACGACTCGGATGATGTCACCGTTGCAAAGACGATGATGACTGCCCCTGAGTCAGTCTTCTCAATCACCAAACGCACGCTCTCGCGGGAAAGTTCATCGCCGACGGCGACAGCGTGGACAGCCGCCCTCAGGGCGGTTCGCTGTGGCGCCGTCATTGCCGGGGCGAGCCGGTGTGGGTCGCGCACCCTGAAGCCATCGTCAAGGGCGCCGAAAGAGTGTGCGACGACCGACTCAAGCCAGCTTCGATTCACTTCGGTTACCATAAGTTCGCGAATCGACTCCGAATACTGTGCTGCCCGCGCACGATCCTCGGGAGTGATAATTCCACGCTTCGCTAGCTCAACAAAAAGTGGGACAACGTCGCGATTGAGAATCGTCACACGGTCTTGCTGAACGGACCGAGCAACACTTACTTGTTGCCGCTCCAACTGACGGCGAGCGGCACGACGTGCGCGCGACTCCCAGCGCACATGCGTCTGAGTGAGGGAATAGATGAAAGCGCTGCCGCCGAGCGACATCGTGAGCACCGGAGTCATCGCAAGGAACACCACGATGATCGGTGGCGCGTCAGAACCCACAACTGATGCCCCAACAAGGGCAATAAAACCAGTGAAGATGGATGCCGCTATCCCGACAGCGACGAGCTCTACGACCGGGCGATATGGCGCGAGAGCCATGCACGCAATTCCGATGACGAGCGGGCTCCAATAGTCGGCAACCAATGAGCCTGCGCTTCCAAGCGAGGCCGAGCTGAGCGCGTACGCGATGACAAGCACCCCAATCACCAGGGCATGCATCCCTGCGCTGAATGGCGAACGCAACGGGCTCGTTGTCACAATCAGCGTTGTTGACGCAAAAGCGACTAGCAACAACGATGCGCTGGCGAGCTGAGGGTGAGCGATTGCGTCGAGATTCAGCCACGTCATGATTGTGCTGATCACAAAAACGCCGACAGCAGACGCGACGCTGACCAGACGACCGTCAAGAGTTCCCAGCGGATCGAGCTGTTGAATCGTCAGTGGCTCCGTTACAGTGCTCATTCGCTCCCACCCGTCGACACGGCAGGTTCTGGCGCATTGGCGGGAACACGAATCATCACTGAAGTGCCAAGCCCTGGGGTAGACCACACCTGCACCGTGCCAGCGACAAGTTCAATCCGGCGACGAACCGACTGCCGAAGACCAAGTCGGTCGGCTCCCGTCTCTGCCTCGTCGAAACCTTTTCCTGCATCAACAACGAGCACGCTTACTTCGTCCGCCGACGCAAATATTGCGACCTCCGCCCGCATAGTTCCTGAGTGCTTGATCACATTCACAAGACATTGCTTTACCGCGGGTCCGAGTGCGGCCGCGCCTGTGGCATCCAGCCGAGAAAGCGCCGACAAATCACCGGTCACTTCAACGACAAGATCCTTCGCTCGAGCTTCAGTGATTGCCACCATGAGAGCGCTCGTTTGCCAATCGCCCTGTGAGCTCTCTTTGCTGATGCTCACAGACTCAGACAGCCACTCCTCCCCCACGATTACTTCAAGGTCGCGCTGTATTTCACGCTGAAGCTGAGCGCTCATAGCACCATAGGGCGCATGAGCAATCGCCGCGAGGTGACCGAGCACTGTGTCGTGCATGACCGCTGCAGAGGTTGCCTCGATCCCGTAACGGAGGTTGGCAAGCTCGTCGTCTCTAGCCGCACGATGCAGGCTCGACTGCACTCGACGCACTCCTCGCTGGCTCAGTCTCAGAGTCAGAAGAACAAGGATCACGACAGCATAAATAGCGAACACACTTCGAGGAACAACCGAGTGGCCAACCAATTGCCACGCCGCCAAGGAAACTGCCCCTTCGGCGACGATGAGCCCGATTGTGCACCACACTATGCTCCACACCATGGTCTTGCCCGAACCGCCGATGAGCATGAGTGCGATTGTGGTCAGCGTAATGAGATATTGCCCAGCCGCTCCTAGCGGCTGTATCTCTGAAAGCACGGTAAGCGAGAACCAATAAATCGCTGGACCGCCGATCACAATGTGAGCCACCGTAAAGAACGTCGTGCGATAGCGGTGGACAAGCCCTACCGTGATGAGCATCGGAACAATCGCGAGAGCCGCAGGCCACAACGCGATACTGCTATCGCCGGCATCCAGACTCAGCACACTCGCCAGCGCCAAAGTAAAACACACAAGCGCAACAGTATTAATTGCGCGCGCAAACGCCCGGCTTACGCTCTCTTTGCGCAGGTGGGCGGGCAAGCCAATAGACATGCGCGCTCCCCCTTCACCGTTGTGCTGCAGTCCATACAGTATGACAGTAATCGGGGTACGTCACGTACCCCATTATCGGGGTACGTGTAGCTGGCGCAATAGTGCGACGCTTGAACGCCCTCTTAGGGGTGGATCTTCAACGTCTTCGCAGTGCGCTTCAACGTCTCTTTAGCTAACTTCGGCGAATCTGAAAGCTGCTGCCCGAAGCTCGGGATCATCTCTTTGATCTTCGGGCGCCAGTCATCCATGCGGTCTGGGAAGCACTTCTCTACTAGTCCGAGCATGATCGGAACCGCGGTAGAAGCCCCAGGCGACGCCCCTAAGAGACCAGCGATACTGCCGTCAGCGGACGATACGACCTCTGTGCCGAACTGCAACACACCGATCTTCTTCGGATGCTTCTTCATGACCTGAACCCGCTGTCCAGCAGTAATGCGGTACCAGTCTTCGGGCTTCGCGTTGGGAACAAAGTTCTTGAGCTCAGCAAACTTCGTTTCAGGGCTCGCCATCAACTGCCCGATCAGATACTTCACGAGCGACAGATTGCTGAGGCCCGCAGCAACCATGGGGAGCAAGTTGTGCCAACGAATCGAGGCGAACAAGTCTAAGACGGAACCCGTCTTTAAGAACTTGGGGCTGAATCCCGCATACGGGCCAAACATTAGACTGCCCTGGCCTTCGACAACACGAAGGTCGAGGTGGGGAACAGACATGGGAGGCGAACCTACTGCCGCCTTTCCATAAACCTTTGCACTGTGCGCCGCAACAACCTCAGGGTTATCGGTGCGCAAGAATTCGCCGCTAACGGGGAATCCGCCAAAACCGCGGATCTCCTTGATGCCGGACTTCTGCAACAGGTTGAGCGCATAGCCGCCGGCGCCAACGAATACGAAGCGGGCGGTGACCGGCTCCACCGGCGTCTCACCGATATCGTGGCGAAGCTTTAGCTTCCACGAGCCGTCACCGTGACGCTTGAGGTTCGCAACGCGGATGCCCGTGTTGAGCTGTGCACCTGACTCGACCAGAGTGTCGACCATGAAATGGGAAAGCGCACCGAAATCGACGTCGGTACCTGAAGGAATATAGGTGGCTGCAACCGCCTCAGCCTTGAGCCGGCCCGGCATCATGAGCGGAGCCCAGCCATGAATAACCGCGGGGTCCTCACTGTATTCCATGCCGGCAAAAAGGGGGTGATCTTTCAACGCTTCGAAACGTTTGCGCAGGTACTCGACGTTCGTCTCGCCCCACACAAAGCTCATGTGCGGGGTGGGGTTAATGAACGAACTCGGCTCGGGCAGTGCGCCTTCGCTCACGAGGTGAGACCAGAACTGGCGCGACACCTGGAATTGCTCGTTAACCTTGACTGCGCTCGAAATCTCGATCGAGCCATCGCTATTCTGCGGAGTGTAATTGAGTTCGCACAGCGCGGAATGCCCGGTACCAGCGTTGTTCCAGGGGTTCGAGCTCTCTTGAGCTAGATCGCCCAAACGCTCGAAAATCTGGATATCCCAGTCCGGCTGCAACTTCTTCAGCAGCGTTCCCAGCGTGGCACTCATGATTCCGCCGCCGATAAGCGCGACGTCGACGGTTTTATTCACAACTCCACTTTAGTGGGCTGCTAGAGGCCCAAAGTGCGAAGAGCCTGATCCATCTGAGTTGCGATCGCGTCGTAGCCGAGGTCATTCGGGTGCAGTCCGTCGCTAGCCATCCACTCCGGGTGTCCCTCGATCCAGTGTGAGGCATCGGGAATGTAATCGGCGTCGATTGCATCGGCAGCATCCTTCACCCACGAAATGATCTTGCCGACGGAGGCTGGTCGCTCATCCGTGTACCAAAACGGCTCAACCACAATGAATCGGGCATCCGGAAGCGCCGCAGTCAGCCGCCCAAAGTCGTCAGCGATCTGCGCACGGATGTCGTCGGCCCGTGAATCGAAACTGAAATTGTCATTGAGACCCATGGTCACAATTACGATGTCTGGCTTATCCGCAATGATCAGCCCTGGCAGGTCATTATCGGCGAAAGAGCTGCGGTTATTGATAAAGCCCAGCCCGTTGACACTTGGATTGAATTCGCTCCACGAGCGTTGCTCGCTGATCACTGTCGACCAGCGGTTTTCCACCGCGGAGGCGCCGGTGCCGAGCGTATAAGAGTCGCCGTAAAACGCAACGCGCACCGCATCAGGATCACGGTCATCCGCAGGCTCTACCGCACTGCAAGCGGAGAGACTGAACGATGCCGCGACTACAACGGTCGCTGCAATGATGCGCGCTACGGAATCGAATTTCATGTCAGGAGTTCGGTGCGGGCGTTCCGAACGATTGCCTTAGTTGCCTTGCGACTGCACACAGTGGCCGTCAGAGGCCCAAAGCGCGGAGGGCCTGATCCATCTCTGCGGCAATCGCTGCATAACCAGCATCATTCGGATGAAGGTTGTCGCTGGACATCCATTCAGGATGCCCTGCCAACCAATAGGAGGCGGCGGGAACGTAATCGGCATCGACTTCTAGCGCTGCACTACGCACCCAAGAGATGATCGCCTCGACGGAAGCCGGGCGTTCCGACTTATACCAAAACGGCTCTACGACAACGAGCCGGGCATTCGGTAGCTCTGTCGAAAGTCGAGAGAGATCGCTCAAGATTTGACCGGGAAGTTCGTCTGCGAAGGCGTCAAAAGTGAAGTTGTCGTTGAGCCCCATTGTCACGATGACCACGTCCGGATGGTCGGCGATGATGAGACTGGGAAGATCACCTTGACCAAATAGCGTGCGATTTCTCATAAAACCCAAGCCGCTGACGCTCGGATTGAATTCGCTCCAGCCATTCTCGGTACTCAGAACGGTCGACCACCGCGAAGCCTGGCTCGAAGCCCCGGTTCCGCGGGTATAGGAATCGCCATAGAAAGCGACTCGTGGACCATCAGATTCAGCGGCCGCAACAAAGAGCGGCTCTTCCGAAACGGCGATGCTTGAGCACGCTGCGAGTCCGAGCGTAGCCGCGACCACCACAGAAGCCACGATGGTGCGAGCGAAAGCGTCGAACCTCATCTAGCGAGTTCTTTACGGCAGTGGCAGGAGATCGCTCCTGCTACGCCGAAACCTTCGCCGTGATTTTCGCTGCAACCAGCTCTGCGATCTGGACCGCGTTGAGAGCGGCACCCTTGCGCAGGTTGTCGTTGCTAATAAACAACGCCAGCCCACGGCCATCCGGCACGCCTTCATCCGCGCGGATCCGGCCAACAAAACTGGGATCGGCACCGGCGGCATCGAGCGGAGTCGGAATGTCGCTAAGACTGACACCTGGAGCGGTAGCGAGCAGTTCGGTTGCCCGCGCAGGGCTCAAGGGCCGGGCGAATTCGACGTTGATCGAAAGTGAGTGCCCCGTGAATACTGGAACGCGCACGCACGTACCGCTCACGAGCAGGCCCGGAAGCTCGAGGATTTTGCGGCTCTCGTTGCGCAACTTCTTCTCTTCGTCGGTCTCATTGAGACCGTCATCGACAATGCTGCCCGCGAGCGGAACAACATTAAACGCAATGTTCTTGGGGAACTTGTTGGGGGCAGGCATCGTGACAGCAGCACCGTCTTCAACGAGTCCCATAGTGTTTTGGGCGACTGCGGCAGCAGCCTGCTCGAGCAACTCTTCGCCACCAGCAAGCCCCGCCCCAGACACAGCCTGGTAGGTGCTCACGATCAATCTCTCGAGGCCAGCTTCGGCATCCAAGACCTTCAGCACCGGCATTGCCGCCATCGTGGTGCAGTTCGGGTTTGCGATGATTCCCTTGACAGCCTGATCGATCGCGTGAGGGTTGACCTCACTGACTACCAGCGGAACGTCAGGGTCCATACGCCAGCCCGAGGAGTTATCAATGACCGTGACACCAGCGGCCGCAAAACGGGGCGCTTGAGCCTTCGAGGTCGTAGCGCCAGCAGAGAAGATGGCGACATCGAGACCAGTGGGATCAGCAGTCGACGCGTCTTCCACAGTGATCTGCTCACCCTTGAACGGCAACGTCGTGCCCGCACTGCGCGAAGACGCGAAATAGCGAATCTCCGCTACCGGAAAGTCGCGCTCTTCCAGCAGACGACGCACAACAGCGCCAACCTGCCCAGTTGCACCAACAACACCAATCCGGATGCCTGCGTTAACCATGAAAACCTCTACCTACAACTCAGTGTTCGCCGCAATCGCGGCGAACCGTGAACAAAGATTGGCCGATTAGCGGCCGGTACCTGCGTGAACGATTGCGTCTTCTTCGCCATCAAGCCCGAACGCGGTGTGAACAACCCGCACTGCTTCTGCAACCGTATCGGCTCGAGTAACCACTGAGATACGAATCTCACTGGTAGAAATCATCTCCATGTTGATTCCAGCCTCGAACAGAGCCGTGAAGAGTCGTGCAGACACTCCCGCATTTGTTCGCATGCCGCCGCCAACAACCGAGAGCTTGCCGATCTGGTCATCGTGCTGCAGCGACTCGAAACCGACCTCGTCCTGATGGAAAGTCAGCGCTCGGAGCACATCTTCGGCATCCGACTTCTTCAGAGTGAACGAAATATCAGTGCGACCCGTGGATGCCAGCGAAACGTTCTGAACGATCATGTCGATGTTGGCATTTGCCGACGCCACGATCGTGAAGATCTGGGCAGCTTTACCCGGTACGTCGGGAACTCCGACCACCGTGATCTTTGCTTCGCTCAGATCGGAGGCAACACCTGTGATGATTGCTTCTTCCACGCTCTCTCCATCCTTCGGATTGACCACTAATGTGCCCGTGTTGTTATTGAACGACGAGCGCACATGAATCGTTACCCCGTGCCGGCGCGCATATTCCACCGCACGAACATCAAGTACTTTTGCGCCTGCAGCAGCAAGCTCGAGCATCTCTTCACATGTCACAACGTTGACCTTGCGGGCAGAAGAAACAATTCGCGGGTCGGCCGTGAAAACACCGTCGACGTCGGTGTAGATTTCACACGTCTCAGCGCCGAGCGCAGCAGCGAGGGCAACAGCGGTCGTGTCGGAGCCTCCGCGGCCGAGAGTTGTAATATCCCCCGTTCCGCGGTTAAAGCCTTGGAATCCGGCAACAATCGCGACGGCACCATCATCGAGAGCTTCTTGAACCCGGCGGGGAGAAACTTCAACAATGCGCGCGGCACCATGCTGGGCATCCGTAACCATGCCGGCTTGGCTTCCGGTGTAGCTGCGGGCGTCAACACCCAAGCTTTTAATGGCCATTGCGAGGAGCGCCATAGAGATTCGCTCGCCTGCCGTAAGCAGCATGTCGAGCTCGCGGCCGGTCGGTACGGGCACGACTTGTTCGGCGAGGTCGAGAAGTTCATCAGTGGTATCGCCCATGGCAGACACCACTACAACGACGTCGTGTCCGGCTTTGCGGGTCTCGACGATGCGCTTTGCGACACGCTTGACACTCTCAGCGTCGGCAACGGATGAGCCACCGAACTTCTGAACGATGAGGCTCATTGTTCTCCTGAAGCGGGGTTTAGCGGGCACGTGCTGCCCAAAATGCGAGTCTAACGGTGCGTACAGTACCCGGCTGGTTCGTTACGGGAAGGTCTAGTGGTCAACTGTTCGGCGGCCTTCGAAGGCCCGCCCCAGTGTGACTTCGTCGGCGTATTCCAAATCTCCGCCGACCGGAAGACCCGATGCGAGGCGCGAAATTCGAAGGTTGGGCTGAACCAGAAGCCGCGTCAGATAGGTAGCGGTTGCTTCACCTTCGAGATTGGGGTCGGTCGCGATGATGACTTCTGTGACGACACCGTCAGCCAACCGGCCCAATAGTTGCTTGATGCGCAGCTGGTCTGGACCGATTCCGTCGATGGGGCTGATAGCTCCACCAAGTACATGATACAGGCCAGAAAATTCACGAGTGCGCTCGATGGCGACGACATCTTTGGCTTCTTCAACAACACAAATGGATGCTGGAGAGCGACGCGGGTCACGGCAAATCGAACACGTCTCGTGTTCTGTTACGTTGCCGCAGATCGCGCAGAAGTGGACTTTGTCACGAATGTCATTCAGCAGTTCAGCCAGCCGACGAACGTCGAAACTTTCGGTCTGCAAGATGTGGAACGCAATGCGCTGGGCAGACTTAGGGCCGATGCCCGGAAGACGACCGAGCTCGTCGATCAGTTCTTGAACAATTCCGTCGTACACGGCTTACTCGTCTCTTGGCTGGGGTGTTACTCGCGGAGCAACCTGCTCTTCTTCAATGAAGGTCGCATTTAGTAGCTCACGAACCACTGACTCTCCATAACGGGAACGGTCCATGTTTGCCGCCGCCGCCGAAATCGATGGCCGAGTGTCGAGTGCAGCTGTTGGCGTCGGCGCTTTCGCTTGTGGTGAAGCGGATGCCGCTGCACCGGTTGTGGAGGCTGGTTTCGCTGTGGGGGCTTCGGACTGCTTCGCTAACGCTGCGGCGGCACCGCTGCGCGCCATCGAGGGATCAGACTCTGGTTCTGGCTCCGATTCGGGGATTGCTGCTACTGCCCATCCACCAGGCTCACGATCTTCGGCCGGTGCAGGCTCCTCAGGTTCAGGGCCCTCGTCGACTGCGGGAACGCTCGGGGTTGAGGATCGCGACGACGATGGAGAGGAAGTGTGCGGGCGAGATGCTTCCTGTACTGGCGAGGATGCCGGAGCAGGTGCTGGAGCTGGAGCAGGTGCAGGTGCAGGTGCAGAAGTGCCTTCTACTCTCGCCATTAGCGCTGGCGCAAAACCGAGCACGTGAATGAACGCTCTCTTGAGGTAATCGCCAACACCTTCTCCGGGAGCGCTTCGCTCCTTAAGTGCGTCCACATCTCTTTGGCTCGGGAATGACAGAACCAGGATTCTGTCGTCTCGAAGTTCAAGTGGCTTCGCGGTGAAAACAACCATCCAGGCAGTGCGCTTGAGCTTTTGAACCACATCGAGAATCTCAGGCCAGGAGTCTCTCACCTGCTGAATTGAAACCGGAGTCGTGCGCGGAGCTGCTGCCGGGCTCGACAGCACCGAACCGGATGCGGCAGGCGCCGCTTGGGGAGCGGTGGCTTCGCGAACTGTTGGGGCCGCGGCGGCAGGTGCCGCTGGAGGCGCCGATGACGTGGGCGCTGCGGAGGGGACGGAGGCCACCGAGGCCACCGACAGCGATCCCTCGCCCTCGATTCCGATGCGTCGCTCTAGTCTTTCGACACGGGCGAGCGCCCCACGTTGAGTGTTGTCGCTAGCAGGAACGAGGATGCGAGCGATCATGAGCTCAAGGTGCAACCGGGGAGATGTTGCCCCGGTCATCTCTGAGAGTGCGGCGTTGATAACGTCAGCCGCTCGCGATAATTCCGCTGCGCCAAGCGTGTGTGCCTGCTGCGCCATGCGTTCTAGCTGGTCTTGGGGTATGCCGCGCAAGACGGAGGCCGCCTTGTCTGCGGTTGCCGCCACAACTATGAGGTCGCGCATCCGTTCGAGCAGGTCTTCTACAAATCGCCGTGGATCTTGACCGGTTTGAATGACCCGGTCGACTGATGAGAACGCTGCAGCGGCATCACTGGAGCCCAGGGCATCAATAACTTCATCGAGCAGCTCAGCGTGGGTATATCCCAGCAGTGCTACCGCGCGCTCGTACCCAACCTTTTGGGTATCGGAGCCCGCAATCAGTTGGTCGAGGAGCGAGAGGGTGTCACGCACAGACCCACCACCGGCCCTAACAACCAGCGGCAGTACTCCCGGCTCAACTTCAACCTTTTCGCTCTCGCACAGTTGTTGAACGTAGTCGAGCATCTGCGCCGGCGGCACCAAGCGGAACGGGTAGTGGTGAGTGCGCGAACGAATCGTGCCGATCACCTTGTCTGGTTCTGTCGTCGCAAAAATAAACTTCACATGCTCTGGTGGTTCTTCAACGATCTTGAGCATCGCGTTGAAGCCTTGCGGAGTAACCATGTGGGCTTCATCGAGGATGAAAATTTTGAAACGATCGCGGGCTGGCGCAAACACGGCACGCTCACGCAGATCACGGGCATCATCAACACCGTTGTGGCTTGCAGCGTCGATTTCGACAACGTCGAGAGAACCGCCGCCGTCTCGCGAAAGCTCAACGCACGACGCACACACACCACACGGAGTATCGGTTGGGCCCTCGGCACAGTTGAGGCAGCGAGCAAGGATTCGAGCGGATGTCGTCTTTCCGCAACCGCGGGGTCCACTAAACAAATAGGCATGATTGACACGATCGGTGCGCAACGCTGTACGCAGCGGATCGGTCACTTGAGACTGGCCGATGAGTTCAGCAAATGTCTCAGGCCGGTATCGGCGATATAGGGCAGCAACCACGCCCCTAGCGTAGTCGTGCCCGCTGACGATCCCAACGTGCCCCAAGCGAATATGGGCTCGTCATAGTTTTTGGGGAACAGGGCAAACCGGTTCGTTGACGGCTCCGAATCATCTTGTAGTCGGCTGGTTACCGACCAACGCCGCACCTGATCCGCGGCACGCACGTCCGAATTGAACGTGCAGGGCTCCCCAGGGGAGAGGAATCCGACACGCGTCTGGCCCTCGAAGCGAGACGATGAGTGGCAGCGCTCCAGTGCGCTGCCACTCTCATTCACAGAGGGATCCCCGGAGCCCGGCGTCGAGAAGTCACCAGCAATGCGAAGGGCCCACTCGAAGAGGTGACTCTACCCAACAAGCGAAACAAGCATCTTTCGCAGATCCGGAACCTGAGTCATTGTCCACTGCCGAGAGAGATGGTTGAAGTCACGATAGACAGGCACATCTCCGTCCATGACCTTGCACACATCGTCGCAGAGGGTGTCGTTGGTCGTATAGAACACCGCGAGATCGTGGCCCGCTATTGCTTCCTTGGCAACCTTTTGCAGGACCGCCGTTGCGTCCAACGCCTCTTCCCTCGGTGACGCGCAGCTTTCGGCGGTTGCATTCGGTTCGACCAAACACGTACTGGGGTCGTAGTCGAGACGAGGGTTATCTTGGATCACACCTACCCGGGGCGACCATTCCTCGAACATCGTAAGCGTGCTGTCATACGAAGTTCTCCAGAGGTCAAGCTGTGCTGGAAGATCGAGTTCTCCACCTTGCGGATCAACGATTCGCCCGTCGTAGGCTTCGGCTTGAGATATCAGGATGGCGTCGGGTTCAAGCTCTTTGATGATCGCCCTAGTTTTTTCCACGAACGGCGGACAGCCTTCAGTGAAGTCACCTCGCGTGCTCACCGTATCCACACCGATCGCTGCGCAGGCCGTGAGCCAGCGAACGACTACTCGAATATTCTCCTGTTTGGCAGCCTCCGCTAACGCGTCTTTCCACTGACCAGCATGCGAGTCACCGACCAAGACGACAGTGATCGGACTGTCCACGTCACCCATTTCACACAGGTTCGTGCCGAGGACAACGGTGGTCTCACGGTCGCAATCGCGACCCGAGATATCACCACGCACTTGCTGGAACACTGCATATCGCTCGTCGGTAATACTCCCCTGCACAACGGCACCACCGGCAACCAATAGCCCGACAACAGTGACCGCTCCTGCCGAAATGAATGTTCGCTTTAGTGAGTGGGTCAGAGCCGGACTGAACCGGATCGGGTTCTCGACCAAGTAGTAAGTCACGATCGCAGCACCAAACGAAGCAATCGCGGCCAGGGACAACACGCGCGTACTTTCTGTCGAGAAAGCGACACCCGCGAGCACGATGAACGGCCAGTGCCAGAGGTACCACGAGTACGACAGCGTTCCGACCCATTGCATCGGCGCGATCGCGAGCGCACGTGATGGCCATGCTGGTGTCTCGTTGCTGCCGCGACGACCACCGAGAATGATGAGCATGGTCGCACCTACCGGCAGCAGCGCCGCGAAGCCGGGGAAGGGCGTGGCCTCCGGGAGCAATACCACGGTGCCGAGGAGCACGACTGCACCAACGATGACCATCGATGCACGTAAGAATTTGGGCCCTAGGAATCTGACAGGGAGAAGCGCAAGTAGGCCCGCTGCCGCAAATTCCCAAGCACGTGAGGGGAGCAGGTAGAACGCGGCCGATGGGGCAGTTCGCGTCCAGATGAGCGCCAACACAAACGATACGAGAATCGTCACGGAGAACGCGATGAGCAATACGCGAGGGATTGAAACTCCGCGACGGCGGGCGATGACGCCAGCCGCAATGATGAGAAGCGGCCACAGTACATAGAACTGCTCTTCGACACCCAGCGACCAGGTGTGCAGGAATGGGCTGGGATCGCCTAGGTCAACCGCGAAATAGTCAGTAGCTTGCTGGGAAAAAACAAAGTTGGAGACGTAAAGCAAAGCCGAGCCAGCGTCTCTGCCCAGCGTCGACCATTGCAGTGGCGAGAGTATCCACAGCGCTAGGGGCAGGGTTACGAGAATCATGAGCACCGATGCAGGAACGAGCCTTCTGACTCGTTTCGCCCAGAATTGCCCGACGTCTACTCTCCCGGTCGCCTCGACCTCACGCAGCAAGTTTGTCGTGATCAGGAACCCGGAGATCACATAGAAAACGTCAACGCCGATGAAGCCTCCGCTGAATCCAGGGAATCCAGCGTGGAAGGCTACGACGGGCCCGATCGCAAGGACCCGGAGCCCGTTAATGTCGCCACGGAACCATGACGCGTGACGTGCAGACGTCTTGTTGCTGTGAACTTGTGACACGGTGCCCCTGATCCGGCCGGAGTCCCCGTGCCCACGGCAGACTATCAGTTGGTTCTGTAGCTTTCTATTTCTGCCGTGCACCCTGCCAGAGGGCTCAGGCCTGACCCTAGAGAGTGGTCGCGGCGACCGATTCGCGAGCTATCTGCAGCTCCTCATTCGTAGGAATCACGAGAACCTTAACGAGCGAATCGGATGCCGACACGACACGTTCGTCCCGTCGCGCTTCAGCGTTTGCCGCGACATCCAACACAATTCCGAACGACTCTAGACCTTCGACCGTCGCCAGGCGGGTAGCCCCGTTGTTCTCACCAACTCCCGCAGTGAAGACGATCGCATCGGCACCACCGAGCGCCACCAAGTACGCACCGAGGTAGTGGCGAAGACGGTGATAGTAGACCGCGAGCGCCGCCTGAGATCGAGCATCCCCGCCATCGGCAGCCGCTTGCACATCGCGCATGTCGCCCGTTCCGGTCATGCCGAGAAGGCCGCTCTCGCGATTGAGCAGTTGGTCAAGTTGCGGCAAATCCAGACCGGCCCGCCCTAAGTGGAAGAGTGCACCGGGGTCGATGTCGCCTGAGCGGGTACCCATGACGAGCCCCTCAAGCGGAGTCATCCCCATCGACGTGTCAATGCTGCGTCCGCCATCGATGGCACAAACCGATGCGCCGTTGCCGAGATGAAATACGATCAGTTTGAGATCGGCGAGGTCTTTACCGAGAAGCTCTGCCGACTTCGCCGCAACATACCGGTAGGAAGTGCCATGAAAGCCGTATCGGCGGATGCCATGGTCGCGCGCAAGCTCTGTGTTGATCGCATAGGTGTAGGCCTCCGGCGGCAAAGTGCCGTGAAACGCCGTATCGAAGATGGCAACGTGCGGCACTGTAGAGAACGTCGCTCTCGCGGCACGAATGCCTTTAAGGTTTGCCGGATTGTGAAGCGGCGCGAGCACCGAGATCTCTTCGAGTCTCTGCTCGACCTCATCGGTGATTACCGTGGCAGCGGTGAACTCCGCTCCCCCGTGAACAACGCGGTGCCCCACGACTGCCGGATGCTCGTTGCCAAGCTCCGTAAGAATCTGTCGCATGCCGTCATCGTGGTCCGCAGCGCCACCGCCCTCTTCGCCGATGCGTTCTACGATGCCACCGGAATAGACAGAACCGGACTCGGCATCCAACAGCTCCCACTTAATGGATGATGAGCCAGAGTTCACAACAAAAACTGTGGTCATGAGTGTTTTCCGTGAGAAGGAGCAGCATGGTGCGGCGCCGACGCCGTAACAATGGTCGCCGCAGTTGCGGCAGCTTCGGCCGCTACCGACTGTGCCTGAATGGCAGTGATGGCGACAGTATTCACAATGTCTTGAACCAGGGCACCCCGCGAAAGATCGTTGATCGGCTTGCGTAGCCCCTGCAACACAGGACCAATGGCTACAGCACCTGCACTGCGCTGAACTGCCTTGTAGGTGTTGTTTCCCGTATTGAGATCGGGAAACACGAACACGGTGGCGCGGCCGGCCACCTCAGATCCGGGCATCTTGGATTTGCCGACCGCAGCATCCACCGCGGCGTCATATTGAATAGGGCCGTCGACGGCAAGATCGGGGCGGCGTTCACTGACAAGAGTGGTTGCTAATCGAACCTTGTCGACATCCGCTCCGCTGCCTGAAGTTCCTGTCGAATACGACAGCATGGCGATGCGCTGCTCAATGCCGAACTGTTCGGCCGTCGCTGCCGACGAGATTGCAATATCGGCGAGCTGTGCCGCATCAGGGTCTGGGTTCACCGCACAGTCACCGTAGACGAGCACCCGATCTTCGAGACACATCAGAAAGACACTCGACACAATGGAAACATCAGGCTTGGTTTTGATGATTTCGAAGCTAGGCCGGATGGTGTGAGCTGTCGTATGCGCGGCCCCAGAGACCATGCCGTCAGCCAGACCCAAGTGCACCATCATGGTTCCGAAATACGAAACATCAGTGACAGTATCTCTGGCAGTCTCCATAGTCATTCCCTTATGCGCCCGCAGCCGAACATATTCGGTGGCGAATTGCGAGCGGAAGTTTTCGTCGAAAGGGCTCACGACGTGCGCCGCCGAAATGTCGAGACCTAACTCTGCGGCACGACCTCGCACTTCGCCCTCATCGCCCAGAATCGTCAACTTCGCAACGCCTCGACGCAACAGTGTGCTTGACGCGCGCAAGATACGGTCGTCGCCGCCCTCCGGCAGGACAATGTGCTGTGGATTCTTGCGAGCACGGTCAAGCAAGCCGTACTCAAACATGAGGGGCGTAACCACCGTTGGTGGGTTAAGTTCGAGACGCTGTAACAGCACCTCGGCATCCACATTCTGTTCAAAGAGTGCGAGCGCAGTATCGAATTTGCGGGGCGAATCGGCCGCCAACCGACCACGAGTCTTCGTAATAATGCGCGCAGTGTCATACGTACCCAATGAGGTGCGGATGACCGGCAGCGAGAGATCGAGACCATCGATGAGCCGCTCGATCTGAGGCAACAACTCAAAACCACCATTGAGGATGATGCCCGCGAGTGACGGGAACGTCTCCGATGCGTGGGCCATCAGTGTCGCCAACAGCACATCTGATCGGTCACCGGCGACCACAACAACCGATCCTTCGATCAGCCGAGTCAGCACGTTCTCCATTGTCATTCCGGCAACAACTACCCCGAGAGCTTCACGAAGGAGAAGGTCACTATCGCCCTTGAGTAGCTCACCTTCAACTGCCGCAAGCAGCGCCGCCAAGCTTGGCGCAATCAGGAACGGGTCCTCAGGAATTGCCCACACCGGCGTATCGCCGCCGACCGCAGCACTCACTCCTGCAATTACATCGGCAAGATGATCGGGGTCAGACCGGTTCACAATCACACCGACGAGTTGGGCATGAGCGGCATCCAACTCCTGATGCGCGATCGCATAGACCTGAGCGAGGGCGTCAGGGCTGCGGCTCTCGCCATCCTCAGACTGTCCGCCCAAAACAAGGAGAACCGGGGCGCCAAGGTTCGCAGCGACCCGCGCGTTATAAGAGAGCTCGGTGGGGCTGCCGACATCCGTGTAGTCCGAGCCGACAATCACGACGACATCGCACTGCGCTTCGACAGCCTTAAACCGCTCGACGATGCGACTCAGTGCCGCCTCAGGGTCAGCGTGCACATCGTCATAACCGACACCGACAGCATCGTCGTAGTTGAGATTGACGGCGTCATGGGCGAGCAACATTTCCAGCACATAATCGCGTTCATTACTGGTGCGCGCGACCGGCCTAAACACTCCAAGGCGTTTTGCTTCGCGACTGAGCGTATCGAGCAGACCGAGGGCGACAGTGGACTTGCCAGCGTGGCCCTCGATGGAAGTGATGTAGATGTTCTGCGCCACGCGCTCAGCCTACGCCGCGAAACATAAAAGACCCCTCGCGCACCCGCCAGAGCCCGGTTACCCTTGCTACGTTTCCGTCCTGGGGGAGTTGGCCTGGATGGCGCCACGCGAGGAGCCGAAATCAGTCTACCCAAAACTTAGAGGCCTCGCGCTCCCCCTCTGGGCCAGACATTCCCCAAGAACTGCTTCACCGATTACCGCTGAACGGCCCGCCCCGTTATGATCACTTGAGGCTGTTTGCGCTGAGGCGCGTTCGGCTGGCCAGGAGAATTCGCCTAGTGGCCTATGGCGCACGCTTGGAAAGCGTGTTGGGTGAAAGCCCTCGGGGGTTCGAATCCCCCATTCTCCGCTCCTACAGGCACGAATCGCTTGCGAATCAACGAAGGGACTGTCGTTGCCACAAGCCGGTGCCAACCGTAAGCCTCTTCGCAGCGATTCTCGGCCGCGACTCCGCCAACCCCGATCGCTCTTTCGCCGCGGGCTGATCGCTGCACTCGCTTTCATCGGCCCCGTCTTCGGTGTGCTCTACGTGCTCGTATTGCCCGACGGCCCTTGGCTCGCCGTCGTCATCACTCAGGCGATTGCGACGCTGCTTGCCGTCGTGGCATCCATCGCCTACTTTCGTAGCGCCATCTGGATCAGCCCCGACTCCCCCTTCGTGACCGAACGCGGATTCTTTGGGCGCCTCACCACGTTCAACAAAGCGGATGCGGCATCCATTCTTCGCGCTGAGGTGTACACGAGCGATGGCTCAGAATCGCGGCCACAACTTGTCGTGCTCTCGGCTGACAACCGTAGGCTGCTCCGCATGCGCGGGCAGTACTGGAGTCGTGCACACATGGATAGTGTCGTCTCGGCAATTGGCGTTCCAGTGACGATCATGCCCGAAGCAGTTTCGATGGGTGAGCTACGCAGCGACTACCCGCACGCCCTGTACGTGCTCGAGCGTCGCCCATTGCTGGTCGCGTTGGTTGCCGTTGGAGGTACTGCCGCGACTGCCGGAGTCCTCATACTGGTTCTCAGTCTTATCAAGAGCATCACTGCTTAAACGACGAATGCCGCAGTACCGCAATCGCCGAAGCGATTGTCGATTCCGCGGCACTCTGCCGTAGGAGAACTTAGCTCTTGACCGAGCCACTCATGAGTCCGCCAATGAAGTACTTGCCGAGCACGATGTACACAATCAACGTGGGCAGCGAAGCGAGCAGGGCACCAGCCATGGCGGAGCCATAGTTAGCTAGCTGCGCGCCTTGAGCGAGGTTGTTGAGTGCGAGAGACACCGGTCCGTCATTTTGATTCGACAGGAACAGGGCGAACAAGAAGTCGTTCCAGGCCGAAGTGAACTGCCAAATGATCGTGACAACAAACCCGGGAAGCGACAGCGGCAACACAATGCTGCCGAACGTGCGAAGCATCCCTGCCCCGTCCATTCGTGAGGCTTCCATCAGCTCGTGCGGAATGCCCGCGTAGTAGTTGCGGAAAATCAGCGTACAAATCGGGAGACCGTAGATCACGTGCACAATCAGCAGCGTAGAGATGTCACTCGGTAATCCAAGCGATGTCTTCATCTGTACAAGTGGCGTCATGATCGCCTGGTAGGGAATGAACATTCCGAACAGGATGACCGTAAACACGATGTCCGCGTAACGGAAGCGCCAGCGTGCAAGCACGAAACCATTCATCGCTCCCAAGAACGACGAGATCAGTGCTGCTGGAATGGCCAATAAGAAGGTGCGGCCGATGGATGCTGAGAGCGCGTTCCACGCAAGCGCCCAGTTGTCGAAACCTGTGGGTCCACCCTCGAGGGCGGGTTCCCATGGCCAGCGCACTGGCAAGCCCCACGAAGTTGCGGGGTTGACGTCCTGCGGCGGCTTGAGGCTCGTGACAATGAGTACGTACACGGGCATAAGCACGATGATCAGGAAGAACACGAGCAACGTGTACTTCACGGTGCGGCTCAGTCCCTTGCGGGTGCGCAGGGCTGATTGCCCTGGCATCTCCGACTTGCGAGACGCGGCCTGCTTCTTTTCGAGTTCAGTGGCGAGACTCATCGCTGCTTCCTCTCTGCGCGGGCCGTGTAGACCAGATAGGGCACGATCAGTACGGCAACGAAGAGCAACAGAATTGTCGCGATTGTTGCTGACTTTGCGTAGTCATTTGAGGTGAGGGCGACCCACAGGTAGGTGGCGGGAACCTCGGTCTGGTAGATCGATTTCGTGATCGCCATAATGAGGTCAAATACTTTCAGCGACATATGCCCAACGATGATGAGGGCGGAGAGTGCGACGGGGCTGAGCTGGGGGAAGATCACGTAGCGGTAGAGCTTCCACTCTGTTGCGCCATCCATGCGAGCTGCCTCTCGCAGCTCTTCAGGTATGCCACGGAATCCGGAGAGGAACAGCGCCATCACATAGCCCGCCAGCTGCCAGATCGCGGGCAAAGCGATTGCCGCCATGCCCCAACCGGGCTCGTTCCACCAGGCGTTTTGCAGAAAGTCGAGCCCGAGGTTCTCGAAGATCCGGTTCAATCCGGATGCCCGATCACCCTCAGCGCTGTTGAGCAACCAGCGCCACACGACACCAGATGCCACGAATGAAATTGCCATCGGGAACAGGAACACCGAGCGGAAGACGCCCTCGGCGGTGACGCCCTTGTCGAGCATCCATGCCCATAAGAACCCGAAGATCATTGTTCCGGCGATAAAGAAGACGGTGAAGACACCGAGGTTCTGCAGCGAATGAATGAAGCGCTCTTCTGCAAAGAGAGCGAAGTAGTTTTCGAGTCCGACGAACTCGGTTGCTGGCACAAGGCTGTGCCGGTTGCTGAGCGAGACTGCGACGTTAGCGCCGATCAAGCCATAAACAAATATCCCGATGACAATGATCGTCGGGGAAACTAAAAGGAGCGGTGGCCCCCAGTTTTTGTACCCTTTTTTCACGCGCGAGCTCCTCGGTTTGACGGTAGTGGGT
>CH672415.1:2244163-2415736 GCA_000153145.1 marine actinobacterium PHSC20C1 | reverse complement strand
TAGTGCTAGTTAGCCCTGAGCCTTGTCAGAAGCTGCGACGAGTCCGGAAAGGAACGAAGCGGCGTCGCGGTCTGCACCGAACTTACCGATAGCCGAGGAGATATCCCCCGACCATGCGATGCTCGCTGCTGCACCGTGTGCGAGCGAGCTCACAACGGTGTCCTCACCAAATGAGGTGATCGCTGTCTGCTGGTACGCGGGGTAGTCGGCAGCAACGGTGTCGGTGCGTGCCGGGATCGAACCCTTGGCGAGGTTGAATGCCTTCTGGCCCTCGGCGGAGCTGATGGTCTTCAACCAGTCGATTGCAGCCGCTTCGTGCGGTGCGCCAACGGAAAGGGTGAAGGAGTCAGCCAAGAAGTCGAAGACTCCATCGGTGCCGGGGGTAGCCCAGGTGGTGTACTCGTTGTCGTACGTCCAGCCAGCCTGCTGGAACGCAGACTCGGCCCAGTCGCCCATGACGTTGTATGCGGCGTTGCCATCGAGAACGATCTGCGTTGCAGCATCCCAGTCAAGTCCGGCAAAGTCGCTGTTGGTGTATTCGAGAAGCTCGCCATAGTGAGCGATCGCGGTCTCTACGCCAGCGCTGTCCCACGCGGTGTCGCCGGTCCACAGTCCCGAGTATCCGTCAGCGCCGAGGTCGGCGATCAGAACGTTTTCGAAGAGCTGCATCTGGGTCCACTCGGTGCCGAGAGCGAGAGGAGTCTCGACGCCAGCAGCCTTGAGCTTCTTCAGGTCAACAATCCACGCGTCGAGGTCAGCGGGTGCTGCCATCGGGTCGATGCCGGCGTCGGTCAGCACCTGAGTGTTGGCCCAAACGACGTTTGCACGGTGGATGTTGCTAGGTACCGAGTAGATGGCACCGTCTACCGTGAGGCGCTCTACGAGGCTCGCGGGGAAGACATCAGTGAGTCCGTTCTCTTGGTAGAACGAGCTGAGGTCCTGAAGCTGACCGGCGTTGATGTAGTCCGTGAGCTCTGCTCCGGCGTGAGCCTGGAACGTGTCCGGCGGGTTGTTGGCTTCAAGACGTGAAGCAAGGGCGGCCTTTGCGTTGGAGCCGGCACCGCCAGCAACCGAAGCATTGATGAACTCGGCATCGGGGTTCTGCTCTTCAAATACCTTGACGAGAGCGTCGAGACCGACCTTTTCGGATCCTGATGCCCACCAGGTGAATACCTCAACCTGGTTAGCGTTGTCGGGATCAGATCCCGTGTTGCTCGAGCAGCCCGCGAGAACGAGGCCTAAGGCCACCGCCCCAGCGATAATGGAAAGTGGCTTGCGCATTCTGTGTTCCTCCATTGGAAAGTGAGTGCTGTTCCGTTCAAGAAGTGAATCGGACCATGCCCAGTAAACTGCGTCACCCTTGGGTTTGACAAGTGAACGCACCAATTAATCGCACAATTGCATGGTTACGATTTGGCAACAGCGGGCAGCTCAAGAGATAGCGGCCCATCTAGCTGCCGCGCACTGCCTGCCAAAATCCCCGAAAACGTGGGGAATTGGAGGGCATTTAGGCCGATTCACCGCCGCAAAAACAAGTCTCGCGGCTGACTATTTCTAACGGCGTTTGAGCGTCGAAAAAATTCCGCGCAACACCTCACGTACGACGGTCTGTCCAGTTCGTGAACCCAAGACGTCTTCTAAGACGTTCGGCTGCTTGCGTGTGGAAGTGCGGGTAGTGGTTCGTTTTGTGCCCGTGGGAGTCGACTTCTTGCTCATATCTTTGAGGGCACGATCGTACTCCGCTTGCGCTTTCGCTTGCTCCTTGGCTGTCTCTTTCGCGAGCTGCTCAGCCTGCTCCGCGGCCTCAGCTGCGGCATCCGCTTCGGACGCAGCATTCATCTTAACCGCCAAGATTTCTCTTGCCGATTCACGATCCACCGCGGTGCCGTACGTGGCCATAAGCGGGGATGCTGTGACCGCCGCCGCCATCACCGCCGCATCCGTCGGAGACATTGATCCGCGCGGAGCTCGCAATCGAGTCCACGCAACAGGAGTCGGGGCACCCTTCTCATTCATCACAGTGATGATTGCCTCACCGGTTGCCAAGCTCGTCAGCACCTCGCCCAGGTCATACCCCGACGTCGGGTAAGTCGACACTGTCGCCTTGAGCGCCTTCGCCGAATCAGGAGTATGTGCCCTCAATTGGTGCTGGAAGCGCGAACCAATCTGCGCGAGGACATCCGTTGGCACATCCTTGGGTGTCTGCGTCACGAAAACGATTCCAACACCCTTGGAGCGGATGAGGCGAACGGTCTGGGTGATTGAGTCGATGAAGTCTTTAGATGCATCGTTGAACAGCAAGTGGGCCTCGTCGAAGAAGAACACAAGCTTGGGCTTGTCGATGTCGCCCACCTCAGGAAGGTCGTTGAAGAGGTCAGCGAGTAGCCACATGAGGAACGTCGAGAACAGTGCGGGCTTGTCGCTTACGCCCGGAATCTCGAGCAAGCTCACGATCCCCTTGCCCTCAGCGTTAGTCCGCAAGAACAGGGAAGTATCAATTTCGGGTTCGCCAAAGAATGCATCGGCACCTTCGTTCGCAAAACCAATCAGCTCGCGAAGGATGACACCGGCCGTTGCCGAAGACAAGCCGCCAAGTTCCTTCAACTCGGCCTTGCCGTCGTCACTCACTAGCCACTGCACAACCGCGCGTAGGTCGCTGAGATCGACGAGCGGTAATCCGGCCTTGTCAGCGTAGTGGAAAATCAGGCCCAAGCTCGACTCTTGAGTGTCGTTGAGGCCAAGCACCTTTGACAGCAGCAGAGGCCCGAAACTCGATACCGTCGCGCGAATCGGCACGCCAGTACCCATGCCACCCAGGGTGAAGTACTCGGTTGGGGATGCCGCGGGCTGCCAGTCTTGACCAATCGACTCGGTTCGCTCTAAAAGTTTCTCGCTCGACGTGCCCGCGGTAGCGATTCCCGAAAGATCACCCTTGATGTCGGCTGCAAAAACAGGCACGCCAGCCGCGGAGAGCTGTTCCGCGAGCACTTGCAGCGTCTTCGTTTTTCCGGTTCCTGTTGCCCCAGCGACCAAGCCGTGACGGTTGAGCATCGCGATGGGGATCCGCACGGGAACATCGGCGAGCGCGTCACCATTGACGAGCGCACCCATCTCGAGCACCTCACCCTCAAAGGCGTAGCCATCCTGAATAGCACTGACTTCCGCTTCGGTGAGGGGACCAGCGGCTGAGTTGGACCGTGACACGGGCTTCTGAGCGGCCGGCTTCTCCGCCTCGGCCTCGGACTTCGCCACAGTCGCGGCTTCGGCAGCCGCGAGCGCGGCCTCAGCTTCTGCGAGGGCCTTTTTGGCTGCTTCTACTTGCGCTGCGGCATCCGTCATTCTTCTAGCCTACGGAATTGGGGTCGCCTTGCGTTCGTCAATTCGCCACGACTGCCCGTAGCCGCCCTCGTCAACCGGCCGAGCCATGAGTTCAAGGAAGCGGCCAGCATCGAAGGCCTCCGGCCCAAGCACCCCTGAACCAACCCACTGCTTGGTTGCCAGAAGCTCGAGCGCTATGACTGGGTTCAGCGCCTTTTGCCAAGCAACACACTGTGACTCGTACTCAGCCATCGTCCACTCGTTGTCACTGACATGGTACAAATACAGCTCTCGCGGTTTGCCGTCAACACCAGTGCCGGTAACCCAAACCCCGGCACAGGTCTTGCCCGTCGTGTATGCGCCAAGCGTCGAGGGGTCTGGCAGCCCAGCAGCAACAACGTCACGCGGTGATACAAGAACAGGCCCGTCTGCCGAGCGCACCTGCACCGGGGTCGTTTTGTCGAGCCCGAGTCGATTGAGCGTCTTGAGGATACCGATGAACTCACTACCGAGCCCGTACTTAAACGTGACGCGCTTGGCATTGAGCCAGCGCGGCATCAGCATCACTTCTTCGTGCTCGACGCTGACGCATTCGAGCGGCCCGATGCCCACGGGAAACATGAAAACCTCTGGCTCGCTCAGTGGCGGGGTCGTGAACCAACCGGCCCCGTCCTCCCACACGACGGGAGGATTGAGACACTCCTCGATCGTTGTCCAGATACTGAAAGTCGGCGCGAAAATCTCATTACCCGCTTCATCGCGCACGACAAGGTTCGCGCCGATTCGCGTACCAATCTCGTCAATCTCGCTAAAGAGTTCATCTGAGGCGTAGCGCGCAAACACGTCGCTGAGGCCAGGCTCAACACCCATACCTACGAGAGCCAATCGCCCGGCCTTCTCCCAATCCGGCGATTGGGCAAACTGGTCATCGCCGAGTTTCACACCGGTCTTTGAATGTGGGTCGCTGGGATGCGGCTCCGAGAGACTCATTGCCATGTCGAGATAGTCAGCACCCGCGTCGAGCGCCCCCGTGAATATCGTCGGAACAAACTTGGGCTCGACAGCATTGATCACGTGCGTAATTTCATGATCTCGTGCCAGCACAGCGATTTTGTCTGGGTTTGCGGCGTCGACTTGAGCGGCAAGGAATCGTCCTGCGGCCTCCGGATGCTTGGCTGCGATCCACTCAATTGTGTCGTGCGCCCGCACAGAGTCGACGTCACTGACGACCATGAGCTCGAAGAAGTCACGTCGTGCCGCAATTTTTGCAATCGCGTTGCCGACTCCGCCGGCCCCAACCACAAGGATTCTCATGATCAGACGTTAGCGTCCTCCACAACGACGCGCCACGGCCTAAGTTTCAGCAGATATTCTTCGCGCGAACGGTGCCCACAGAATCACCGCGATCCCGATCCCCACCAGTGCGCCGCCGATAGTGTCGCTCAGCCAGTGCGCGCCAAGATACGTGCGGCTCAAGATCATCAGGATCGTGTAAACGATGCCGGCGATCCACACCCAACGGCGCTGCAAGAGAATGATCAGCACGACAGCGAGCGTGGCAGCATTTGCTACGTGCCCGGACGGGAAAGAGCCGAGGTCCGCCGTCACCAGAATCGCATCAGGCCGCGCGCGACCGAAAGTAGTCTTGAGCAGTTGAACAACTCCGGCGCTCGCGGCAGATGCCGCCAAGAAGTACACCGCCGACCATCGTCGCCGAGCTAGTACGAACGCAAGAGCTCCGCCAAGCGGTACAACAAAGACACCGAACCATCCACCGCCGATGAAATTCAAGGCAAGCGCGGGCACAGTGAGAAAGTTCACGCGAATATTGACGAAGTCATCAAGCACGAGCTGATCGAGACTCAGCGGACTGTTTCGCGTGGCAATGAGTACGCCAAGCACGACAGCCAGAATCACGGCCCCTACGCCGCTGATCAGCGGCCAGTGCGATGTGATGCGGCGAGCGTCGGCGGGTGAGAGCTGAGAGTTCACACGCTCACGCTACCGGCTAACCCTCAGCGGTCCCCGAGAAGCGCGGTGCACCCGCGGACGCCGTACAGAACTAACGGGTCAGCGTGAAAGGGCGGGTACCGAACGCGGCCGAACGACCGTCCACATCACAACAATCGAGACAATCGCTGTGCAGCCCATCACGACTCCCATTGGGATTGCGTTGGTGATGCCGAACGCTCCGACGATGGGTGACGTGAGCCCTGCAAGTCCGAAGTTCACCGCCCCCAGAACGGATGCTGCCGTGGCGGCCTCTCCCCCGTGGTTCGCGAGCGCGAGTACCTGCGTGCAGGGAAATGAGAAACCGCACGCCATTACGAAGAAGAAAAGAGGAATTAGAACGGTGATCAGGTCGCCGTTGACAACATCCAAGAACACGATCGTGGATGCCGCAAGTAAGAGCAGAACTCCTGAACCCGCGAGAATCCACTGTGGGCCGATGAATCGCATGAGGAAGGCGCTCGTTTGAACACCGATTACGACACCAATCGAGTTCACCGCGAAGACAATTCCGAAGGCTTGCGGGTCGAGACCGTAGACATTTTGCAGTAGGAATGGTGACGATGCGAGATAGGCGAAGAGCCCAGAGAACGTCATGCCGGCAATGATCGCAGTGCCCACGAATACGCGGTCAGTAAAGAGCGCCTTGTAGCGTTGTCTCGCTGTGGCGTGGCCAAGATCGCGGCGTCGCGCCGGGGGCAGCGTCTCCACGATGAAGAACCAGGCGGCGAGCAGTACGAGGGCGCCGTAGATTGCTAAGAACACGAACATTCCGCGCCACGGAGTAATAAGCAGCAGTTGCGATCCAATGAGCGGCGCAAGGATCGGTGCCAGTCCTTGAACGAGCGCCAGCCGTGAAAGCATCCGCACTAGCGGCAGCCCACCGAAAAGATCACGGACGACAGCCATCGCGACTACCGCCCCCGCAGCAGCACCCATGCCCTGCACGAGCCGGAAGACAAAGAGGAGTTCAATATTTCCTGCGACCGCGACTCCCAGACTTGCCAACAGGTGCACGCTCGTGGCCACGATTAGGGGAAGGCGGCGGCCCAAGCGGTCGCTGAGCGGTCCAACAATCAACTGTCCTAGGGCGAAGCCGAGAGTCGTCGCGGTGAGAGTGAGCTGAACAATAGCGGCCGTCGTGTGCAGATCCGCCTCGATGAGGGGGAATGCCGGAAGGTAGAGATCGACGGTGAACGGCCCCAGTGCAGTCAGTGCACCCAGCACGAGAACGTAAACGAGTCGTTGGCGTGCCGACAGCGAGTCACCGGGATGAACGACGGTAGTCACATGAGTCCTTGCTAAGAAGATGCCCTGAGGGGCGCGGCGAATATAGAGCGCCCGCAACCCCGAGGGCTTACCTAGCCTATGCCCGCTTGAACATCAGCCACGACGCTGGGATGCGAACCATAATCTGCGGGCTCTGTGCTTAGTCGGTGCGGTTTTGCTCCGCGTACAACCGCGAATACACGCCACCGAGTGCGATGAGCTCAGGATGTGTCCCACGTTCCACGATCGATCCGGCATCAACGACAAAGATTACGTCGGCTGAACGGACCGTTGACAGTCGATGCGCGACGGCAATAGTCGTTCGTCCCCGCGCCGCCGTGTCGAGTGCGGCTTGCACGGTTCGTTCCGAAATCGAGTCCAGCGCACTGGTTGCCTCGTCAAGGATCAGCACGCTCGGATCCTTGAGGAGTACGCGCGCGATCGCAATGCGTTGCTTCTCTCCGCCAGAAAGACGGTAGCCACGCTCCCCCACGACTGTCTCATAGCCCTCAGGGAACGACATGATCGTTTCGTGGATGTTCGCCGCGCGCGCCGCAGCCTCAACTTGCTCGGTAGTGGCGTCTGGTCTCGCGTACGAAAGGTTCTCAGCGATACTCGCGTGAAAGAGGTAGGTCTCTTGGCTGACGATACCGATATTGCGGATCAGCGAGTCTTGAGTGAGGTCGCGAACGTCGTCTCCAGCGAAGAGTACGCGACCGTCGCTAGCCTCGTGTAGACGCGGAATAAGGTATGAAACCGTGGTCTTTCCTGCGCCGGACGGCCCCACGAATGCGGCGTACTGTCCGGGCTCGATTGAGAATGAAACTGAGTCGAGCGTCGCCTTTGTGGATGCGTCGGCATCCGGGTACCTAAAAGTCACGTTGTCGAAGGCGACAGCTCCTAGCGCGTTACCGCGCACCCCGTGGGCGTCAGTCTTATCGGTGATCGCTGGCGTGAGGTCAAGATATTCGAAGATTCGCGCAAACAGCGCTGAGGAGGTTTGAAGGTCGAGCGCAACGCGCATGAGCCCGAGCAGGGGGAACATGAGTCGGGCCTGGACGGTGGTGAAGGCAACGATCGTGCCGGCGGTGACGTCAACGCCGCCGGTTATGAGGTACGCGGCGACGACGTAGACGATCGCGGGGATGATCGATAAGAAGATGTTGACGGTGGCGAAGAACCACTGCCCACTCATTTGCTGACGCACCTGCAGATCGATTTGCTGCTTGTTTTCGTCGGAATAGCGCTCGGTCTCGACCTCTTGCTGATTGAAGCTCTTTGACAGCAGGATGCCCGAGACACTCAGTGACTCTTGAGTAATCGCGGTCATGTTGCTCAGTGACTCTTGAGTTTTGGTGGCGATTCGGGCACGAATTTGGCCCACACGGCGCTGAGCGATGACGATGCCGGGCAGTACGATCACCGCCACGATGGTGAGCTGCCAACTGAGTACGAGCATGCTGATGAACGCAGCTATGACCGTCACGGTGTTGCCAATAACGCTTGAGACAGTGTTATTGAGAACTCCAGCTACGCCGCCGACGTCATTTTGAAGTCGCGATTGGATGACTCCGGTCTTGGTTCGAGTGAAGAACGCTAGCTCCATGCGCTGGAGCTGATCAAAGAGGCGCACTCTGAGTGCGCCCATAACTTTGTTGCCGACGGTCGCCGTGAGGAAAGTCTGCCAGACGCCAAGAGCAGCGGATGCAATCCAAAGCCCGACCATGATGCTGACGAGCTGCATGAGCACCGGAATGTTGGGGCCGCCCGAAGGGAACAGTCCCTCGTCGAACGCCTGCTTGGTTAGCAGAGGGGGCAGGACACTGATTGCCGCCCCGATCAGTACGAGAGTGATAGTGAGTACTAGGGCCGAGCGGTGGGGCTCGAAGAGGTGGGCGATCCGCCGCAAGAGATTCGGGACTTTGGGAGCGGCCGCGTTCGCAGCCTTCTGGGCAGAATAGTCGCCACCGCTCATCCGACCGCCACGGTGGGCGCCACCTACTGTGCTCATAGTTCGAGACTAGTTCGCGACCACACCGTTAAAGGCCAATCGCACAGCGCATGAGTGCGCTGTGCGAGAAACCGCTAAATGAAGTTCGGCGGGCGACCAGGGCCACCCGCCGAACCGTCGGGATCAACCTTTGCGAACTACCGAACGTCGTCGCGCAATGCTGAACCCTACGAGCACCAATCCGAGCTGCAGGAACCCGAGTCCAGCGAGTGTCGGAGCGATTGTGCTCGAGCCTGTGAATGCCAGAGTTGGCAGTTCAATAGTCGCCGGTGGCTCTTCTGGCGGGAGGGGGAAGGTGGGCAGGTCGCATACCTCCAGAGTGATGTCGCCTTCAGCACTCAATGTCTTGTCTGCATTCACAATTGAAACCGTGTAGGTTTCACCGTTCGGCACATTGGTGACATCTAGCGTACGAGTCGGCTTGTCTGCTTCGAACGTGATCGGAGCAACTCCCGCAACAGCGTCGCCCGTCGACTTCGTAACTACAGTGACCGTGTAGGTCTGGCCAACAACGAGGTCCTTGGCAGAGATTGAGATGGTGGAAGCACCGAGGACGTTGCACTCAGCCTGAGTGACCATCACGACCGGGTTGCCGGGGCAGGCAGCCAAGTAGGTGTCTGCTGCAGCCGTAACCGTCGGGCTCGACTTAGTATCGGTCACGATCACACGGTAGGTGTTGGCTGGCTCAAGGCCAGCGAAAGTGAACTTTTGCGCATCGCCGGTGCTTGAGTCGAGCTTCTGCGCTGCACCTACTGCAACGTTGTTGAGCATCAACGTCACCGTGTAGTCACGACCAACGGCAAAGTTAGAAACGGTAGCGGTGATCGCAGCCGCGCCGCCGGGAACGGTGCACTGCTCAGCGGCCAGTTCGATTGTCGTGTCGTTGGTAGCACACGGCACGATCGTCGCAGAGGTACTCGCCGTGTAGCTCGGAACGAGAGCGTCGGTCACGGTAACCGTGTAGGTGCCTTCAGCGAGTTCCGAAAGTTCCACATCGAAACGATCGGTTGTCGCAACAAAACCGCTGTTTGTGAAGACTGCATTCTTTGCGCCATCAGTTACCACGATGTTGTAGGTGCGACCGGGAACAAGTCCCTCAACAGCGACAGTGACCTCACCCTGGGCATCCGTCGACACTACGTCGCACTGTGTAGCCGTCACCGTGGGCTTTGTAATAGCTTCGGGACACGGCAGGAACGCATGAACGCTGCTCTTCAGAGGCGTTGCGTTCGACTCGCTCGTGTCGACGACAGTTACGTAGTAGCTCGCCGACGGCGTTGCAGCGGAATTGTACGCACCCGTGGTCGCGTTGGCGATAAAGGTGTGGCTGTCTACGATGGCGTCTGAGCCGGCGTTGACTACGTCAATGCGGTATTCACGGCCGATAACGAGATCACTGACATTGACTTTGATCGCGGCACTTTCACCAGGAACCGTGCACTCGGTGGGGACAATGGCAATTCCTGAGAGCTCAGGGCAAGCTACCGACTGAACGGTCTTGCTTGCCGTGAGGTCTCGGTTTGTCTTGTCGGTAATCGTGACCGTGTAGGTAGGGCCAGCGGCCGTTCCCGCCCACGTGTAGCTACCCGTGGTCTGCTTGGGCGTGTATGTTGCGGTCTTCGTTCCACCGGCGCCGCCAGCGAGAGTGACTTCGTAGCTTCGCTCAGCGACAAGGTCCTTGAACGTTGCCGTGATGTCAGTCGAACCACCGGGAACGTCACAGCGAGGTGCGGTGACATCAATGATGCTCTGTGAAACACACGGCGTGGAAGTCTTGGTCCACGTGCGGTTCCAACTTGTGTGCGTCGGGTTGTTCCACGCAGTCACCGAAGCGGTGAACGTGTGAGCCTGAGTGGAGTTGGGAAAAGCGAAGTACTGTGTCGCGTTCTTGCTGAACGGAACTACCTGCTGCTCGCCACCCTGAAGCTGGAACTTGATGAGGTTCTGCTGTCCCTCACCCGATCCACTTGCCTCGTAGTAAAGGCCCGTAACGGTGACGCCTTCACAGGTGACCTTGATACTCGGAGTGTGTGCCTCAGCTGCCGAGGAAACGGAGACGACAGCCAAGCCGGATCCCACCACAAGGGCTAGGGCAACTACCGCAGCAATGCCGCGAGTGTCTCGAAGTAGTCCTCGCTTACGAGGTTGACCAGTGGACTTATCGAATCGGGGGGTTCGATTTGCGGCGCGCCAACGCACCAAAAAGTTATTCACTTCAGGTTTCGCTCTCGGGTAGCGAGCGACACGGAACGTATTCGAACCTGAAACGCTGGGGGGCGCGTCAGACCGGCGGGGAATTCCGGGTAGCTCTATCGGGTGGTGTCACACGTTCGGGGGTCAAGAATGCGACGTGCCTATTATGGGGGGTGCTGTAAGGCGAGCGCAAGCCGACGCGCTGGACGGTAGTCTATGAATCTCGCGTCACCCACCCGAATAGGCGAGAACGACGAACTCATCGAGACACAACTCTCGAAGAGGGGGTAGAAGATGGCGATAGCCGATACGAGCACTCTAGAGCGCGCTTTTTCGGCTGCGAATACTGATGAGACCTTTGCGCTTGCGCTCAATGAGCTCAGCACAGTGTGGCCCCAGCTCGCGGGAATCCCTGGTTCACGCATCCGCTTAATGCTCGATTCCGCGCCTCACGAGCTTTGGCACAGCGATCCTTGGCTTGTTACTTGCTACGCGGCAAGCTTCCGTTCGGCAGAATCGACAAGCCTAGTTGCTGCACTTCCTTACTTTGAGGCCGCTCGGGCACTGTTGGTTCCTACGACTCCCGCGTTCGTACGGGCAACTCACCACGTGCATCACGCTGCAGCCTTGCGCTCTCTCGGACGCCTCAACGATGCTTTTGAGGCGATCACGATCGCTAGTTCGATCGCTGAAGGCGACGATCTTATCCCCCTCGCCAAACGCATTCCGATTACTGCCGAGATTGCACTCCAACGCGGAGCAATTCTTCTTCATAGCGGCGATTTTGACCGAGCCAAAACTGATTACCGGCTTGCCGGCTCGCTAGCGGAAACCAATTTGAGCGCCGCCGACCAACTTGAGGTATTCGGCGGCTTGGCACTCATTCAATACCTGCTCGGTGATTTCGATCATGCGCTGAGTTATGTTGCTCGAGCGGAGTCGACTGGTGCAAGTCCCGCTCTTCGCACTAGTCGCTTTAATGCCCCTGCTCTCGTCACTGAGTTGCTGATCACGATTAATCAGCGCGGAGCAGATGTCGCCGAGAATCTAATTCCCCGGGTGCAGTCGGCCATTGCAGACAGTGATTGGGAACCACTAGGCATCTATGCCCAGGCCTACTTCGAACTTTTCTCCGGTAGCCCCCATGAAGGTCTCGACCAGCTCCGATCAGCACTGCACTCTCTCGACGAGTGGCAGCCGGCAAGTTTCGTCTATTCAGAAATTACCGGATTACGGGCGGCAGCTTTCTTGCAACTTAGCGATCCCGGGGCCGCTTGGGATGTGCTCGCACAGCTGACGCCCACCCAGCATCACACCGTTTGCCCCAGCAGACTCGTGGCACACCTGCGACTAGTCACCGGCGACTTTCGCGGCACGCTCGAGGCGCTTCGCGACTGCGAGGCCCTTGGCGACGCCCACTCCAGCCGCACTTTCGCTGACGTCTATCTTCTCAAAGCGGCTGCAAGTTTGGCCCTCGGTGGCGAGGAGAAGTCGGATGTCGCCTTCGACCGAGCCTTGCGCCTCGCAGCGCGCAATCGCATGCACAGTCCATTCCGGCTCGTGCCAAGCGATGCAGTGCAATCGATGCTCACGCGTGCGTCAGCCCGCAGCCAGCCGTTGGAGGTGGGTGCGCTCATTAAGCGACTCGATGGCATGACAGTGAATCTTCGTCCGCAGGATTCGTTCGCGTTGAGCGATCGAGAGCGAGCGATTGCGCGCGAGCTGGTGCGCGGGAGCAGCTCGGCTCAGATTGCAGAGTCGCTCTACATTTCGGTAAACACCGTCAAGTCGCACCTCAAGAACATCTATCGGAAGCTCGGCGTTACATCGCGAGCAGAAGCGATCCATAAATCGCGTGAACTCGGACTCCAAGTCGAGATCACCCGCGACTAACCCGCCTATCACCCTCGACGTAGTTGCCGCACTCGATTCAACTCGATACGTTGTGTAGACCACTTCCGCTGGCGCCGTATTCTTACGCACCCAGCGGATCTCGTGTCGCACTTCCGCCTCCGGAACCTGATCCCTGGTGTCAACGGATGCGACACGTTGGTGGGGCGCTCGGCTGGTTACCAGGCGCCCCACCCCCTCCCTCCCCCGAGGTCTCTTCGTCGCTCCGGTTCGGGGCTCATCTTCGAGGCGTGTTGATAGGCCGCAACGCTAGTTAACACAGAAAGGCGCCACCCCGAGGGGTGACGCCTTCCTGGCTAAGCATGCCTCTAGAGAGGCTCGATCCTAGTTAAAGGGTTCGACTACTTAAGGGTTACAGTTGCGCCGGCTTCTTCAAGAGCAGCCTTTGCCTTCTCGGCAGCTTCCTTGTTTGCACCCTCGAGTACAACACTGGGAGCGCCATCAACGACTGCCTTTGCTTCGCCGAGACCGAGGCTCGTGAGGCTGCGCACCTCCTTGATAACCTGGATCTTCTTCTCGCCAGCTGATTCGAGAACGACGTCGAATGAGTCCTTCTCTTCAACTTCTTCAGCGGCAGCAGGTGCGCCAGCTGCAGCAGCAGCAACGGGAGCAGCAGCAGTAACTTCGAAGACCTCTTCGAACTTCTTAACGAAGTCGCTGAGTTCGATGAGGGTCAGTTCCTTGAAGGCCTCGATGAGGTCGTCGCTTGACATTTTCGCCATGATTTTCTCCTATATTTCTTAAGCTAATTAACCCGCGCGTTACTGCGCGGAATCCTGCTTCTCGCGCAGCGCGTCGACCGTGCGAACGGCCTGAGCGAGCGGTGCGTTGAACAGATACGCGGCACCGAACAGTGAAGCCTTGGCTGCTCCAGCAAACTTCGCAAGGAGCACCTCCCGGCTTTCCAGATCGGCCAGCTTCTTGACCTCAACTGCAGTGAGCGCGTTACCGTCAAAGTAACCACCCTTCACTACGAGAAGAGGATTTGCCTTGGCAAAGTCACGCATAGCCTTCGCAACAGCGACTGGGTCACCGTGTACGAATGCGATTGCAGAAGGACCAACGAGCTCCTCGTCGAACGACGAGATGCCTGCGGCATTTGCTGCAATCTTTGTCAGCGTGTTCTTCACCACGGCGTATGTTGCGTGCTCACTGATTGACTTGCGCAGCTCCTTGAGCTGGGCAACAGTGAGTCCGCGATACTCGGTTAGCAGAACGGCGGTCGAGTTACGGAATAGATCCGTCATCTCGGCGACCGATGCTTCCTTGTTCGCCATGGTGCTCCCTACTGGTTGATGTGTGTCTGCCTCAGAACCGAACGGAAGTGTAAAGAGTGGCTGGAACTAAAAAAGCTCCGGCCCTACTGCGCTAACGCAGAGGCACGGAGCTGATTGCGACCAGATTTGGTCGAAAACCTACTTCATACACCTGCGCTGGCCTTCGTTTTCACGAACTTCGATCGCACGCACTTTCGCGCATGCAAACGACCGGCGGTCTTTGGCTTCGGCAAGACTACGGGATACCGGCCCCCGCCGCAAATTGTGACGCCTAGCTCGACGTCGTCGACTAGAGAACGGCTCCACCTGGCAGTTCAACACGAAAGACTGTGTTGCCTGGTTCGCTGCTGACTGATGCTGTTCCACCGTGAGCGCCAACAACTGCGGCGACAATCGCGAGCCCTAAACCTGTGCTGCCTGACGCACGGGATCGTGAACTATCGCCGCGGACAAACCGTTCGAACACCGTGGGCTGGAGCGCCGCAGGGATACCGGGCCCAGTATCCCTGATCTCGATTATCGCGGAATCACCCTCCCTCATCAGGCACGTTGTAACTACTGTGCCTACTGGAGTGTGAAGCCGAGCGTTGGCGAGCAGGTTGGCAATCACTTGGTGGATTCGCGCCCGGTCACCGCTGACGGCTATGGCGTGATCTGCAAGCTCTAGTTCCCAGACATGATCGGGGCTTGCAGCGTGAGCATCCCCGACAGCGTCGATGATTAGCCGAGTGAGGTCGACTGATTCGAGCTCGACCTGTGCAGTTTCGTCGAGTCTCGCCAAGAGTAGAAGGCTCTCCACTAGCGCCGTCATCCTCACGGACTCTGCCTCAATGCGGCCTACCGCGTGGGCAACGTCAGCCGGAATGTCATGTCCGCCTCGTCGCGTAACTTCGGCATATCCGCGAATGGAAGCGAGCGGCGTGCGCAGTTCGTGGCTGGCATCAGCCACGAACGCTCGTACTTTGTTCTCGCTCGTTTGTCGTGCGCTGAGGGCGGATGCAACGTGCTCAAGCATCCGGTTGAGAGCTGCACCCACTTGCCCAACCTCTGTGCGCGGGTCGGCGTCATCGAGTGAAACCCGCTCGGCGAGCGCGACTGCTCCACGATCTAGCTGGAGTTCCGTGACCCGCGTCGCCGTGGCGGCGACGCGTTCCAGGGGCCGAAGGGCAATGCGAACGGCAACGGCACCTGCGAGGGCGGCAATTGTTACGGCAAGGAGTCCAATTCCGACGACCAGAAGAGTGAGCTGCAATACAGTGTCACGGACGTCGGCGAGGGGCAGTGCGACGATAAGCGATTCTCCAGCGACGGGAGTGCTCGAGACGATTACGCGGTACTCTCCTAGACTCCCCCCGAGGTCTACAGTGACCGGACTGTCTAACTTGTCGAGCGTGGCTAGGACTGCAATTTGCTGTTCAGTGAGCGGCGCGGACGCCCCTCGGTTTCCCAAGACGCCAGCAGTGATCGTTCCTGTCGATGACACAAGGCCGGCTATGGTTCCCTCGCGTTGCCCTGGCAATGCGAGAAAGTCGCCGGTGGGGGGTGGCTGCTGCCCGAATCCTCTGGAGTGACCATCCAGCGCTCCCTGCGAACGGCTAGAAGCCGCGGTCAACTGCGCATCAAGCCGTTCCGTGAGAAAGCCTTGGAGCGCAAGCACGCTGACAACCCCGATCAGCACAGCGGCGAGGGCAATGAGTGCCGCGCTTCCGATGACGAGGCGCGTGCGCAAGCTGTGTCTGCGCCCTGTACCGGGAGCGCGCACTTCGCGTGGTCGTGTCATTCGGCGACCTTCAGCATGTAGCCGACGCCGCGAACGGTATGAATCATGGGCGGGCCCAATACGTCGATCTTCTTGCGCAGGTACGAAATATAGATCTCGACGACGCTTGCTCGTCCACCAAAGTCGTAGCTCCACACGCGGTCAAGAATTTGTGCGCGGCTGAGCACTCGTCGCGGGTTGCGCATCAGATAGCGCAGCAGTTCGAACTCGGTAGCCGTAAGTTCCACTCGAGTACCCCCTCGTGCGACTTCGTATGTACTTTCGTCGAGAGTGAGGTCGCCAACTTCAATCACGGGATTTGAGTCCCCCGCAATCGTGATGGATGAGCGGCGCAGTAGTGCGCGAAGCCTGGCCACGAGCTCTTCGAGACTGAACGGCTTTGTTACATAGTCGTCACCGCCAACAGTGAGACCGGCAATGCGATCATCCACAGAGTCCTTGGCGGTGAGAAAGAGAATGGGAGTTTGGATGCCGTCGGCGCGCAACCGAGTGAGCACTGCAAGCCCGTCGAGTCCCGGCATCATGATGTCGAGCACAACAACGTCTGGACGAAACTCACGGATAGTAGCTAACGCTTGAGGCCCATCAGAGGCGAGCCGCACATCCCAGCCCTCATAGCGAAGCGCCATGGAGAGCAGGTCGGTGAGCGAATCTTCGTCGTCGACGACCACCGCACGGATGGCGGTGCCATCGGCGCGACTCAAGCGTGGTTGCGCTTGAACCGCAGGGAGGTGGTGTGACTGATTCATGCCCTCTAGTTATTCGGAGCTTTCTATGAATCGTCTGTGTGCGAGGTCCATCAGTCGATCGATGCACCTCCCGCGCTCTCAAAGCTCACTCTCAGGTTCACCATAGCGAGCTGATAGACGCGACTTCTACCTTTACCTCGACCACCCGCATCACTCGAGGAGACCCATGTTCGGAACGTACCTGTATCGAGAACTCAGCAACCGTCGCAAACAAACCACGATCATCGCCGCGGGAATGGCACTCGCCATCGCCCTAGTGATGATCGTAAGCGGCGTCGCTGCTGGTGTTCGCGACGCCCAAGCGAGCGTGCTCGCATCGATTTACGGTGTCGGAACCGACATCACTGTTACTCAAGAACCAGTTCAGCCCGCCGAGGGAGAACAGGGCCAGCAACAACCTCGGTTCCAGTTTGGAGCCAACGACGGAGCCACAGCAGACGGCACCACTGAGCTCAGCCAATCTCGCCTCACCAGCGGTGCTGGCAGCACAACCTTTGATGCGGATGCTCTAACGACAGCAGTCGGTCTCGATAACGTAGCGGCGGCCACCGCAACCCTCACACTCAACAACGTGAGCTTCACGGGTGAGATCCCCACTAGGGATGCCGCGTCCGCGCAGGGCACGGAAGCGGGAGTTGAACCAGGCTCGGGACAGGCCGCGCCCGGCGGTCCCGACGGTGCGGGCGGCAGCTCGTTCAGCGTCGAAACCTTCACAGTCACCGGAATCGATGTTGTCGGTGAAAGCATTGGCCCCCTCACGTCTGTTGAGCTCGTTGACGGTCGCGCGTTCGAAACGAGCGATGCCGACAGTACCGTCGTGATCCTCGACGCCGGGTATGCCGCCACTAGCTCGCTCAGCGTCGGCGACACCCTTGAGGTCGGTGGCGAAGAGTTCGAGATCATCGGAACCGTCACTTCTACCTCTTCAGAGGCGACGACGGCATCCAACACGTACATCCCTCTCAATACCGCCCAGCGCGTGTCAGGACTCGACGGGCAGATCTCGACGGTTTACGTTCAGGCGGGGTCATCGACCGAGATTGCGTCGGTGCAGGCTTCGCTGCAGAACGCACTCCCGGATGCCTCAGTCAAGACTCAAGAAGATCTCGCGTCAAGCGTGTCAGGTTCGCTCTCCACCGCATCGGATCTGGTTGGCAAACTTGGTACCTGGTTATCGGTCGTCGTGCTTGCCGCGGCCTTCCTGATCTCAGTGCTTCTCACTACGTCAGGTGTTGCCCGCCGCACTCGAGAGTTCGGCACGCTGAAAGCGATTGGCTGGAGCAACGGCGCTGTCGTGCGTCAGGTCGCGGGTGAGTCGCTCGTGCAGGGTGCAATCGGTGGCGTCGGCGGCGTCGTGGTTGGCCTGCTTGGCACTCTCGCGATCAACCTTGCCGCCCCAGTGCTGAGCGCAAGTGCCACTGCAACGGCGGTTTCCGGGCCCGGCGCCGGTGGCGGCCCCGGCGGTGGTCGATTTGGAGACGCTACGACCGCGGTAGCGGCGACGACGGACATCGCACTGCAGATCCCTGTAACCCTCGGGATCATTGGAATCGCTGTCGCGCTTGCTGTTCTCGGTGGGCTCATAGCGGGCGCCTTCGGTGGTTGGCGGGCGGCCAAATTGCGGCCTGCTGAAGCTCTCCGCAGTGTCAACTAACCTCGCTGTTCTTTCTCGACCCCAAGGAGAATCACCATGTATGAACTCACCAATCTCACTAAAACCTATGAGACCAAACGCGGTACCGTCAGTGCGCTAAATAACGTCAGCCTCAGCATCCCGACTGGGCAAATGGTTGCAATTCAGGGCCCAACCGGTGGCGGAAAATCCACCCTTCTGCAGATGCTCGGCGCCTTGGAACGACCCACAAGCGGCACAGTAGCATTGAGCGAGAATCTGTTATCTGGGATGCCGGATGCTCGGCTCGCAGATATCCGCGCCCGAACCATTGGCTTCGTGTTTCAGGGTTTCAATCTCATTCCGACTCTGACGGCGCAAGAGAATGTGGAGACGGCTCTAGCTCCACTTGGCCTATCGCGAACCGAGCGCAGGCGCCGGGCCACCGAAGCTCTCGACACTGTCGGACTCAGCGAGCGGCTCGCGCATCATCCCGCAGAGCTCTCGGGCGGGCAGCAACAGCGTGTGGCAATCGCACGTGCACTCGTAAAAGAACCGTCCGTGTTGCTCGCTGATGAGCCGACGGGCAACCTCGACGAGCAAACTCGGGACGAGATCATGGATCTGCTTGAAGGACTGTGGCGCGATCAAGGACTCACCCTGATCATCGTTACGCACGACTCAGCGGTGGCGAAACGGGCTGAACGACGACTGCACCTCAAGCACGGAGCTGTCTCTGAGAAGAAGGAGCACGGCACAGCGCGGCGAAACACGGCTCAGCGCTAGCGGGGGGGGTGGAGTAAAAGTTATCGCGTCGCCCCGGGAATGAGCCAACGGTCACTCCGAGCGCGTAATCCCAGCGTGACAGCTCGGGCCCCGATGTATCCCAATCCGAAGGCAAACCAGAGTGACACGAGAGCGGGCACCGCTGTGAGGTCGGCCGATTCAACCCACATCAGCAATGGCAAATAGACAGCAAGGTTGACGACTCCGGTGAGCGCCAAATAACGCGCATCCCCTGCACCGATCAGTACCCCGTCGAGCACGAAGACGAACCCGGCGACTGGGATGCCGAGCGCCAGCACTGGCAGTAGTGCAGCTAGTCCCAGACGGACTTCTGGCTCGGAACTGAAAACGTAACCCACCCACGGAGAGGAGATAGCGACCAGGATGCCCAAAAGCACTCCACTGCCAACGCCCAATTCGATAAGCCTGCGAGTGATCGCCCGTGCTCGCGGAATCTCGCTGGCGCCGAGTTCCTTTCCGATCATCGCCTGTCCCGCTATAGCGAGCGCATCGAGAACAAAGGCGAGGGTGGCAAAGATGGTGAGAGCGATCTGTACCGTCGCAAGCTCGGGAACGCCAAAGCCTGTTGCCACTACGATCGTCGCAAGCATCGCGGCGCGCAGTGACGCCGTGCGCAACAGCAGCCACGCTCCCGCATGACTGGCCACGAGCATCCCGCGAAGGTGGGGTCGCACCGCTGCACCCTCGCGACGAGCAATCACCACAAGCATCACAATGTAGGCAATAGCCATCGCCCAACTTGCCACGACAGTGCCGATCGCAGAGCCAGCGACGCCCCAACCGAACCCGTAGATGAACAGCACGTTGAGAAGGGCGTTGGCGATGAAGCCAGCGACGGCGACGATCAGTGGGGTGCGAGTGTCTTGAAGACCACGAAGAAGTCCGGATGCCGCGAAAGTTATGAGCATCGCTGGCAGGCCGAGAATGGAGATCGCCAAATACTGGTTGGCGTAGTCAACGATGCTCGCTGATGGCGAGAACAGGCTGATCAGCCATGGCGTTGCTGGCACACCTACGACTACCAAAAGAACACCTAAGACGATGGCCAACCAGACTCCGTCGACACCTGCCGCTACTGCTCGAGCTCGGTTGCCGACTCCCAACCACCGCGCGACTGCGGGGGTCGTTGAGTACGCAAGAAAGATCAGAAGGCCGACCGCGGTTTGCAACACGGCGCTGGCGACGCTGAGTCCGCCCAGTTGGGCGCTACCCAGATGACCGACTAGCGCGGTATCGGTGAGTAGAAAAACCGGTTCGGCAACGAGCGCGCCCAGGGCAGGTACTGCCAACCGCCGGATATCTCGATCCAGGGGCGAACGAAGCACACTCACTGCTGGCTAGTCTGCCGAAGGCTCTGACGCGGTCGGCTTCTTGGCGGCCGGTTTCTTTGCGACTGGCTTCTTTGCGACTGGCTTATTCGCAGCCGGCTTATTCGCAGCTGATTTCTTGGTAGCGGGCTTGCTGGTAGCCGGCGTCGGCTTCTTGGCCGCTGATGCTTTTGCGGCGGTCGTCTTCGGTGCCGACTTTTTCGTTGCGGGGTTTTTCGTTGCGGTCTTCGTAGTCGCTGGTTTTTTTGCTGCAGCACTCGTAGCGGGCTTCGTCGTGGCTGGCTTTTTCGCCGCAGCGCTTGTCGCAGGTTTCTTTACTGCTGGCTTCTTCGCTGGTGCAATCGAGGCTTCTTCAACGGGAGCATTCACGGTAGCGGCATCCGCATCATCATCATCATCATCACGAACCGTGTCATCAGAAACCGGCGCATCGTCTACCGCGGCCGAAGACGTCGCGGCAGTGTTCGTGGGAGTATCCGTGTCATTCTCGGCGTCTGCAGCATTGCCGCGACGTTCGCGTCGTTCGCGTAACTGCCCTCTGAGCGTGGGGATCAGCAACGCCAGGAGCAGCACGACTGCGGCAGCGACAATGAGAACGACCGACTGCACGGAACCCCGGTCTGGCTGGGGAGCAGGATCGACAATCTCTAGACCGCGGTCCGTGAGGAGCGTCTGGTATCCAGCAAGCGTGATTTCAGCTTCCAGACCACTGGTGCCACGAACAAGAGGAACAATTAGTCCGTCCGTGAGGCTGAACCACGCCTTGGTTTCTGGCTCGTGCACGAGAGTTGCGTCTTTATCGACATCATCGAGCGCGAGGGCGGTTCCAGCGCTATGAATGAAGTCAATCATTTCTGGTTCAACTGTCGCAGGGTCGATGCCGATCATCGCCACACCGACAGGTTCTTCGCCAATTAGTACTGGCACTTTCCACCGGTTCACATACTGAACAGGCGTCTCTGTTGACTCGCCAGCACGATAGGCCTCAGACCACAAGAAAATTCGGTCAATCTCACCAAGCTCGAGACCATTTGAGAAGTCGAGACCATCGCCACGCGCATCGACACCAAAGTACTCTTCGAGTTCGGTGAGCAGTCCGTCATCGGCGTTAGCAAACTCAGTAATGTCTGGCGGAATCGAACCGACGGATGCTGCGGCACCTGCCGCTGGAACAATTGTCACCATCGCGACCAGAGCCGCTGCCGCAACAATGGACCACCGGCGACGGAGAATCGGGGGTGCAATCGTATTGGTTTGGCCAGCTCGCATTGGCCTAGTCTGCCAGTACCTGCCCACATCTGATGTCATGACGCGTAACCGACCGGCAGTTGCATGCTGTGAATCCGGGTTTGTGCGCGGTAGGTGCACCAACGGAGCAGACCCGCGAGACAATGGTGGGGTGACCATGCAACCAGAACTCGATTTGTGGGAGCCGGTCGCGCCCAATCACCGCGATCGAGTTGTCGCCCACGCTGAGGATCGGGTTGCTTGGCTCCGCGCGCGAAGTCGTGGCGTTACGGCGACAGATGCTGCCCGACTCGCAACAGAGGGCTCGCTGCGTGGAGTTGTCGAGAGCAAACTTCTCGGCTCCGGCTTCAGCGGAAACGCGTTCACTGATCACGGTCGGCTGCGAGAACCTGAGATCGCGCGCTGGGTACTTGCGCAGCACGGGATCCAATCAAGCTCCGCGCTCTATCACGCTCACGACCAGCCTTTACATCTGGCTACCCCCGACGGCGTTTCAGTCATCGATGGTGCAGTCGTGTTGTCGGAAATCAAGACAACTCACAAAGCGTGGCGCAGCATCCCGCGGTCCTACCTTCGTCAAGTGTGGTGGCAGCAGTACGTCTTAGGCGCTGATCGAACACTTGTCGTGTGGGAACAGCACAACGACTTTGTTCCGGTGGATGCTGAACCAAAGTGTCTTTGGGTCGAACGAGATGAAGACCAAATTCATGCGCTCGTCGGTCTAGCCGATCGACTTCTCGATCTGATGCGCCGCCCCAACTAGCGGACCGGCGTACGCCCAAATTTGCGTGCAGCGATCACGGTGCCGAGCATCATGAGCCACCCAATAGCGATCGTCGTCGCCAGAAACTCCAGCCGGCTGCCGAGAACAACTTGGAAGCGGAAGAGTGAGAAAAGCCCGCCGGTTCCGGCGATGGCTGCAACCGCAACGGCCGTGATGAGTGACATGCGGGCCAGCACGCGATGTTCTCGCGCGAACGAGGTTTGGATCATTGCCCAACAGGCGGCGGCGAAAGCGATGACGGCCGCCAGAGTGTGCGTGAAGTCCTGCCACGTGAAGCTGGGCCCATAGGGCAACGGGCACCCCGAAGTGCAGGTTACTTGCGAGGCGAGCAAGAAGAAGCCGCAACCGATCCACAGCGACAATGCTGGGGAGCCGATCGCAAGAATCGGTGGCCAGGCTTGGACGCGGCGCGCAGCCCAGGCGACAGCCGAACCACCGCAGACAATGAGAAGCAGGGCAATTTCAAACGCGACAGCGGTTGGCTCACCTTCTGCGCCGAGTTCGCTGACGTAGAGCTCCCGCGGCACAGCAAGCCTCGACATCCAAATGAGCACGAGTGCGACTCCAACTGCAACGCTGCCCACAATGGCGGCGAAGCCCTCAAGAGCATCCAGCGATACTCGCTGGGGCGCGACTACCGTCATTGCTGAATCGTCTTCGTGGGAAAGTTGGGGAACGCGAGCATCGCTGAATTCTAGAGCATTCCGGTCGCGTGCGCTCTAGACGCTGTCGTCGAAAATGAGTTCACGAACGTAGTCGTCTTCCCAACGCTCGCCGACAAGAAATTTTTTCTTACCCGCAAGACGGAACCCCATTTTTTCGTAGAAATGATTAGCGCGATCGTTCTCTTGATTAACACCAAGCCAGACCGAAGCGTAACCCTGCTCTCGGGCCCGATCGACACCGGCAGTGACTAGTGCCGGTGCTACCCCAGCACCATGGAAGTCGCCGAGAACGTAGCACTTGCTCAGCTCGACGGTCGGTCGCGCGGAAAGCGCAGAAGCGACATCCGGATCACTCGGTTCGGCGCTGTGGAACAACACATAGCCTGCTGGCCGGCCATCGACCTCGCCAATCAGAATCTCTCGCTCAGGATCGTTGAGATAGCTGCGAAACGACTCAATGGAAAGGTGCTGGGCGATGAACTCCGCGATCGCTTCGGGAGTCGTGCCGGGAGGACATGCAAGCGCGAACGTCTGACGTGCGAGCTCGTGCAGTAGCTCAGCATCTGCGCTGAGCGCGCGGCGCACGGTAGTGGTCACAGCGAACTCCTCACGGGTATTTCTTCAGGGATGCGAAAACGGGGGCCGGCACAAGCCGACCCCCGTTAACTCAAACAGTATTAGATCGAGTTGACGTCGACCGGGATACCAGGACCGAAGGTCGTGGAAACCGTAGCCTTCGTGATGTAGCGACCCTTTGAGGAACTTGGCTTGGCGCGAACAACTTCTTCGAGCGCGGCCTTGATGTTCTCGTCGAGCTGCTCAACGGTGAATCCGGCCTTGCCAACAATGAAGTGCACGTTGGAGTGCTTGTCGACACGGAATTCAATCTTTCCGCCCTTGATCTCAGAAACAGCCTTGGCTGTGTCTGGGGTGACGGTTCCGGTCTTCGGGTTTGGCATGAGGCCACGCGGACCAAGAACCTTACCCAAACGACCAACCTGGCCCATGAGCTCGGGAGTCGATACGGCTGCATCGAAGTTGGTGTAACCAGCGGCCACCTTCTCGATGAGCTCGGATCCACCAACCTCGTCAGCGCCAGCAGCGAGTGCTGCCTCAGCAGCTGGGCCCGTTGCGAAAACGATAACGCGAGCAGTCTTACCCGTGCCGTGAGGCAGGATTACGGTGCCGCGAACCATCTGGTCTGCCTTGCGAGGGTCTACACCCAAGCGAAGAGCAACCTCAATGGTGGAGTCGAACTTCTTCGAGCTCGTCTCGCGAGCAACCGTGACAGCCTCTGTGGGCGTGTAGAACTTGCCCTCTTCGAGCTTGTCAGCGGCGGCCTTGTATGCCTTGGAATTCTTGGACATTATGCCTCCACCGTGATTCCCATCGAACGAGCAGTGCCCGCGATGATCTTCATTGCGCCGTCGATGTCGTTGGCGTTGAGGTCAGCCATCTTCTGCTCGGCGATCGTACGAACCTGGTCTTTAGTGAGCTGTGCAACCTTGACGGTGTGCGGCGTGCCCGATCCCTTGGGAACTCCAGCAGCCTTCTTGATGAGCTCTGCGGCCGGCGGGGTCTTGAGGATGAACGTGAACGAACGGTCCTCGTACACGGTGATCTCAACCGGGATAACGTTTCCACGCTGTGCCTCGGTTGCGGCGTTGTACGCCTTGCAGAACTCCATGATGTTAACGCCGTGCTGACCCAGCGCAGGCCCGATGGGCGGTGCGGGGTTGGCGGCGCCGGCTTGGATCTGAAGCTTAATCAGACCTGTAACCTTCTTTTTCGGTGCCATTATGTTTCCTTTACTGTACGAACTGACCCGTGTGGCCGGCTCTCCCGCACCCCAACGGGGCGCGGTGGTTTTTTAGGGGCGTTAGCCCTTAAAGCTTGGTGACCTGATCGAAGCTGAGCTCGACCGGAGTCTCGCGCTCGAAGAGGGAAACCAGAACGATGAGCTTTCCGCTCTCCGCCTTGATCTCGCTGATCGAACCAGGCAGGCCCGCGAACGAACCTTCCTTGATCGTGATGGTCTCGCCGATTTCGAAGTCGATCTCAGCGGGGATGGAGCGCGCAGCGGTCTTGCCCTTAGCGGACGAGCCCTTAGTTGCGGGAGCTTCGACGATTTCAACAAGGCTCTTGAGCATGTTGAATGCTTCTTCAAAGCGCAGCGGAACCGGGTTGTGGGCGTTGCCGACGAAGCCAGTAACACCGGGAGTGTGGCGAACAACCGACCAGCTGTCTTCGTTGAGGTCCATACGAACCAGAACGTAGCCAGGGATGCGAACACGGTTCACGAGCTTGCGCTGACCGTTCTTGATCTCGACAACATCTTCCATCGGAACCTCGACTTGGAAGACGTAATCTTCCATGGCCATGGAAACCTTGCGGTTCTCAATGTTGTGCTTGACGCGCTTTTCGAAACCAGCGTACGAGTGAATGACGTACCACTTGCCCGGCTGGAGACGCAGATCCATGCGGAACTCAGCGTACGGATCAACCTCAGCACCCTCGGCCTCGGCGTCGTCAGATGCTTCGTCGTCGGTTGCTGCAACTGATGCATCAGCATCTGTCGAGTTGTGAACGTCGAGAGCGCCGTCAACCGCAGCATCAGCTTCGGGGTCGACTGCGGCATCCAGAGCCTCGAGGAGGCCAGCGAGGTCGGCGTCGACATCAGTCGAGCCGTCTTCAACGTGCATCGCCTGGTGCTCGGCGGAGTCTTCGGAAAGCTCTGCCTCAGCCAGGGTGTTACCCGTCTGCGCCTCATCCTCCTCGGAGGACTGCTCTGCCGCCGTAGCGAGCTCGGAGTCTTCGCGGTGGTTCTCAGACACTAAATCTCTTTTCGTTGCTCTGCAGTCCGGCCGTAGCCGCTGCGGTTAGTGAGGGGCCTAGATCGCCAATTCGGGGTTGCCGAACAAGAAGTTCACCAACGCGCTAAACCCGAAATCGAGTCCCGAAACGATACCCATCATGATGACGACGAAAACGAGAACGACAACAGTGAAGCTGACAAGTTCACGCCTCGTCGGCGTAACTACCTTTTTGAGTTCACCGATTACTTGACGGATGAAGAGTGCCATGCGCCCGAAGGGTCCACGACGTTGCTCGCTGTCCTTCTTCGCCTTGGCGACGACGTCCTCGTTGGACTCGTCTACGACATTTTTTGCCACTCTTAATACCTTCCGATACTTCGGCTTGCTCGGCCCACCCCGTGAAACACGGATTGGGACCTGCAGGGCGGACAGGACTCGAACCTGCAACCTGCGGTTTTGGAGACCGCTGCTCTACCAATTGAGCCACCACCCTCTGCAAGGGACCTAAATCTCTTGCGCACACACTCTCACACATCCACATTCTCAATTGAGGAGTAGGCGCGCGAAAGTATGGCAGTAATCAACTACTAGTTCCAGTGTACGTCATCAAGACGCTTCCCCAAATGCGCGCCAGCCTCAGCGCACGGCAGAGCGCCAGAACACTGCGAAAAATCACCAGAAAAGTTTTCTGAAGAAATTCTGAGAAGCCGCGTCATAACCAGAGCAGTCCTCAGTCTCTCTATACAAGCGGGGCAAACCAACCCCACTTGTTTCGGGAACAACCTGCACAACAAGGCGAGAACTAACCATCTCGTTACACAACTCACCAGCACAACCACTACATGGGCAAGCGAAGCTGAGATCAGGCAGTAGTTCGTGGCACAACCCTCGCGTTGGCGTCATTGTCGAATCAGCTTCCTTTTCCGAACAGGATCAGGAAGGTACCAGTCGTGTTTACACAACACATCCCGCGCACTGGGAAGCCAGTCGGGAACAGAAAGAACACACCAGCAATTCGCTTCGGGGCGGCTCTGGGAACGATCGCTCTCGTATCGAGCGTCACGCTCATTGCCCCCGTTGCCGCAAGCGCAAACAACACAAATGGGGCGTCGTACGCCTATGCCGAGTTTCTTTCGGGGAACCTCCTAGGTGCCGAGTTGAGCACCGTTGCCGGTCTTGGCCAGGCGGTTGCGTCAAATGACGGGTCCCAATCGCGCCAGATCAGCCGAGACCCGCTCAGCGTCAATGCGCTCGGTGCAAGCGTGATCGATCAGCCCGGCGGCGTTCAGCTGCCCATGCTCGACGTTGTGGATGCCGGAGTCATCCACCAATACGCCGAAGCCAACAACGACGGCAAGTCTGTAGCCGCGACCGGCGCTATCCAGAATGACGGCGGAATAGGCGTCGGCGACACTGCGGCCGGACCGGCAGGAGACCTCACCCTCGACCTCGAGCGCCTCCTCGATAACGAGTTCGCTTCTGTGCTTACCGACCTCACGCTCGACCTGGATGCAGTCGCTGCTCGCGCAGACGGGTCACTGACCACTGCCTCAGGCGACTACACCCTCGCCGATGCGACTTTGAGCTTCTCAAGCCCGGCGATAAGCAAACTGACCAGCAAGGTTACGACCGCACTGAACGGCGTCAATGGCCAGCTAGTGAGCTTGGGCGGCGACAACGGTGCTCTCGGAAATTCGATTGACCGCATCCTTGACCCCGTTCTCGGAGTCGTGGGTTCCTCGGCAAACGTCACGGTAGTTATCGATGCCGACGTGCAGAACGCCGTGAACTCACTTTTGCAGGGCAGCTACGGCAATGGAGCCGTGAGTTTCAACCTCGAGACCGGCGCCGTCATGGTTGATCTCGAAACCCTCATGGGCGGTGAACTGAACGACCTGCCGCCGAACACCGAACTGTTGACAGCTGCGGTGGTCAACCAGATCCTCACCGGCATAACAGAAACCGTGGCCACTCTCGCCGACGACATCGTCGACCGTGTTGAACTGTCACTGCGCGATGCTCGCGTCGAAGTAACAGCAAACCTCAATCTGCTCACGGCACAAGATTCAGGGCAGAACACGGTGTGCCGCGACATCCAAGTGCCCATAATCGGCGACATCCTCACTGGCGGTTCTTCGGGAGGTGGCCTCCTCGGGGGACTACTCGGCGGAGTCACTCAGGGCGCAACTCAAGGCATCGTCGGCTACACAACGGAGACGGTTTGTGAACTGGTTGCCACCACCCTTCCGGACCTTCGTAGCACCGTTGATGTGAGTATCGTCGGCACCGTCGACGACTTGATTGACGGAGCCGCAGCGAAGGCCACGGCGAACATTTCCCTTCTCGGCGGAACAGTGAAGACCGGACTCAACGTGAATTCACTGGTCGGAAGTCTCGGAACCAGCCTCGACGACTCGCTGTTCTCGAACGACGGAATCGTGGCCTCGGTGGTCAACCGCCTGAATTCTGGTCTTGTAAACCCGGCCGTCACCGGTCTCCTTGGTGACTCAAGCGTCGCGACGGTGCTGCAGGGCCTCGTCTCGATCACAGTCAACGTGCAAGAGCAGTGGACTTCCACGGGCGCTGTCCAGGGTGAAATGTTCAGCGAAACGGCTGTTCGAGTCACTGCGGGCACCGGTGCAGCCACCGTCAACGTCGCCAGAGCAGTGGTCGGACCCAACGTTCAGACAGTCGTAGACCCCGGATGCACGGAAAACTGTGGCCCCGGTGACCCCGACCCCTGTGTCGGAATCTGCCTTCCCGGAGATCCGGAGTTCCCCGAGCTTCCGACTCTTGCCCTCGGTGGGCAGCTCGCATACACCGGTGCCGGTGTTGCGACGCTCATCGCCCTCATCGTCGCGTTGTTGGCAGCGGGTGCCTACTTCGCGCGTCAGGGTTATCTACGTACACACCCCAAGTCCTAGCTCTAGGACTGCGTAGCTAACCCACAGCGGCCGGAGCTGATCGTCCCCCCAGGATCACAGCTCCGGCCGCTTCTTCATGCCTGCACTGCATGTGCACGGGATGAGCATGTTTTCACCGCAAACGCTCCTCTACAACCCCTGATCTCTCTGGGCACGCTCACGTTTCAAGGCTTAGACTTGAGGGGTGACCTCACCTCGCCTCTCTGCCAGAATTTCCGCTATCGCCGAGTCCGCCACCCTCAAGGTGGACGCGAAAGCCAAGTCGCTTCTCGCGGCAGGCCGGCCAATCATCAGCTACGCGGCAGGTGAACCCGATTTCGCGACACCAGCGAACATTGTGGAAGCGGCATCCGCTGCAGTGCTCGATCCCAAGAACCACCGCTACACGCCAGCAGCCGGCTTGCCAGAACTGCGTGAAGCAATCGCCGCAAAGACCTTGCGCGACAGCGGCCTCGAGGTCGGAATCAATCAGGTTGTGGTGACCAACGGCGGCAAGCAGGCCGTCTACCAGGCATTCGCGACCCTCGTCGACAAGGGTGACGACGTCATCGTTCCCACCCCGTATTGGACCACCTACCCCGAAGCCATCAAGCTCGCGGGTGGCAACATGGTCGAAGTTTTCGCCGGTGCCGACCAGGGTTACCTCGTGACCGTTGAGCAGCTAGAAGCCGCTCGCACCGACAAGACCAAGGTGTTGCTGTTTGTTTCACCATCGAACCCCACCGGCGCTGTCTACTCTCCCGAGCAAACTAAGGCCATCGGCGAATGGGCTCTTGAGCACGGCATCTGGGTCATCAGCGACGACATCTACCAGAACCTCGTTTACGACGGAATTCGTGCCGTCTCCATCGTTGAAGCCGTTCCTGCGCTCGCCGACACCACCATCCTCGTGAACGGTGTCGCCAAGAGCTACTCGATGACCGGATGGCGCCTCGGATGGATGGTCGGCCCCGTCGACGCCATGAAGGGGGCTGCGAACCTGCAGTCGCACCTCACAAGCAACGTCTCCAACATCTCGCAACGCGCAGCAATCGAAGCTCTTACCGGCCCTCAGGATGCCGTTGAAGAAATGCGCCTAGCTTTCGATCGTCGCCGCAAACTCATGGTGACCGAACTCAACAAGATCGAAGGCCTCAACTGCCCGACACCTCAGGGTGCGTTCTACGTGTACCCGGATGTTTCTGGCCTACTGAACCGCGAATGGGCCGGAGTCACTCCAACCACGAGCCTCGAACTCGCCGACCTTATTCTGGAAAAAGCGGAAGTCGCTGTCATCCCTGGCGAAGCGTTTGGCCCAAGCGGCTACCTGCGCCTCTCGTACGCGCTTGGCGACGACGCCCTCCTTGAAGGCGTGCAGCGCCTACAGAAGCTCTTCAGCTAACGCGCGAGTCCGGTCTCGCGCCAGCGGCCGGGCAGTTGCGTTAGCGACCAGGCAACCCGACAGTGACGGTGGTTCCGCCGTAGCCGTTGGCCTGATCGCGGCCCTCAACCGTCACTTCGGTGATGCCTTCAGGAATTTCTACGCCCGATTGGGTACGCGTAAACGGCTGCTCACTCGCGTGATCGTGAGCGAGGGTGTGCTCGCCAAGCACCGTGCCCTCTGGGGCCTGCACGCGCCATCCGTCGGCGTACTGCTCAGGAGTGTCATAGGCAGAACTGATCGTCACCGCGAAGTCGAACGAATTGGTGCCAGAGGCAGTGACCTCCACGTGCTCCACATCGGGGAAAAACGTGGCCGGGTCAGAGCTTGAGTTGGCTGGCGGAGTTGTGCTGAGTTCAGACGTGCTGTTCGAGGTACTGGAGGGCGAGCATCCGGCCAGAGAAAGCATCAGAGCGACGGCAAGCGACGTGACGACTCTTGCGCGGACTTTACGGGCGGAGTTCATTCTTCGACGTTAGCGGGATCGCCTGAATGCGGGCGACTATCCACACATCAACCGATCGGTTGATAGAGCTCTAACCGGGCGTACCTGTTGCGGGCGCGCCAGACAAGCGACGATAGATGCATGAACACCACCGCTCCCGTCGTGCAGGTCGAAAATCTGCGCAAGACCTACGGCTCGTTTGCCGCCGTTGACTCTGTCAGTTTTGAGATTCAGCGCGGCGAAACCTTTGCCCTGCTTGGACCAAACGGTGCTGGCAAGTCGACCACCATCGAAATTCTTGAGGGCTACCGCGATCGAACGAGCGGCCACGCGACTGTGCTCGGCGTTGACCCTGGCAAGGGTGGCCTCGACTGGAAGGCCCGCCTCGGGATTGTGCTGCAGTCCACCGGCGAGAGCGGCAACGTCACCGTGCGCGAACAACTCGCCCACTTTGCCGGTTACTATCCGAACCCCCGCAACGTTGACGAAGTCATCAACGCTGTCGGCCTTGATGAGAAGGCGGGCACGCTCATTCGCAAACTCTCTGGCGGTCAACGCCGACGAGTGGATGTCGCTCTCGGCATCATCGGCAACCCCGAGATGCTTTTCCTCGACGAACCAACTACCGGCTTCGACCCCGAGGCACGTCAACAGTTTTGGCAACTCATTCGCTCACTCAAGTCGGACGGGACCACCATCCTCCTCACCACCCACTACCTCGACGAGGCTGCCCAGCTGGGCGACCGAGCTGGCGTTATTGCTGGCGGCAAGATGATCGATATCGGCGCAATTGATGAGTTAGGTGGCGCAGAAGCGCGGGTACCGATTGTGCGCTGGCGCGAAGGCGGCGTGCGTCATGAAGAACGTACCCACACGCCTGGTGCCCTCGTGGCCTCACTCATGGCCGACGGTGCCGAACCTTCCGGGCTCGAGATTATCCGCCCCAGTCTGGAAGATATTTACCTACAGTTGGTTGCCGATCACGCAACAGCACGCGAAGTGGAGAACGCACGATGAGCACCACAACATCAACCCCCACAGCGGCGCTTGCCCCGATCACGAAAAGCAGTGTCGGTTCACGCTTGGGCCGCAATCTGACGCTCGGCCTCAGCCGCACCAAATATGAAGTGCGCGCCTACTTCCGCCAGGGCGACTCGGTGTTCTTCACCTTCCTCTTTCCCGTTGTCATGCTCACGATCTTCGCGGTCGCCTTCAGCGAACAAAACTTTGGCACCGAAGCAGAACCGCTGACCGCAGCAGCCTTCTACCTGCCAGGCATGCTCGCCGCCGGACTCCTTCTCAGTGGCCTCCAGAACATGGCCATTGATATCGCTATGGAACGCAGCGACGGCACCCTCAAACGATTCGCCGGCACCCCGCTTCCGGTGATGAGCTACTTCATCGGCAAAATTGGTCAGGTGTTCGTGACCGGCGTACTGCAAGCAACCCTCGTGCTACTCGTTGCGGGCGTCGCGTTCGGTGTTGAGCTACCAAGCGAACCAAGCAAGTGGCTGACCTTCGCTTGGGTCTTCGTGCTCGGTGTTACGACATCCGCCGTGCTGGGAATAGCGTTGAGCGCCCTCCCCCGCTCCGGAAAGAGTGCAACCGCCGTCGTGATTCCCATCGCCCTCGTGCTGCAGTTCATTTCCGGTGTCTACCTCGGCTTCTCAATGCTTCCGACGTGGTTGCAGAACTTCGCCAGCGCCTTCCCCCTCAAGTGGATGGCGCAGGGAATGCGCGAAGTGTTCCTGCCTGCCAGCTTCGAAGTACTCGAGCAATCAGAGAGCTGGAACCTTCCCGGTGTTGCCATTGCGACCGGACTCTGGCTCGTAGTCGGACTCATCGTGACGCGCATCACCTTCCGCTGGATCCGCAAGGATAGCTAAATGTTCTACGTCCGTTGGATGAGTATCGCCGTCATTGTCACCACGGCGGTCATGGCAGTGCTCGTCGTAGCCTCAGGTGCCGCCCCCGCAAACCAACTGGGCGCAGGTGCCGCCCTGGGCTTCTTCCTCGTGGCCTGGTTCACCGTGGGAATTCGTGCCTTCGGCAACACCGCAGCCGCAGCGATCTTTATCGGCGCGCTCGTTGTCACCCTGGGTGTTGGCGTCGCCTTCCTGCCCAGCATGGCAACCCTGCAGGCAATCGCCTACCCACTCGTCTGGACCATCATTCGCCGCACCCGCAACGCCATCATCGGCAACATTGCTGTAGCACTGGCAGTGGGAATTGGGTTCATCGTCTTCCTCGGCACAGGCTCTGACGCCATCGCCGAAACTGTTGCCATTGTTGGCCTCTCGCTGCTCTTCAGCCTCGCTCTCGGCCTCTGGATCACCCAAATTTCTCGCCTCAGTGAGCAACGGCAGAACCTCGTCAATGAGCTCCGTGCCACTCGAGATGAGCTAGCAACAGTGAGCAGGGATGCCGGCGTCGCAAGCGAGCGCGAACGGCTGGCCCGCGAAATCCACGACACCATCGCCCAAGACCTCACGGGGTTGGTGCTCATCGCACAGCGTGCACGGCGCGAACTCGAAACCAACAACGCTGCCACCGCTGCCGACCAGCTTGAGCTGATTGAGGAGAGCGCTCGCACAGCGCTAGCGGAGGCTCGGGCGCTTGTCGCGTCATCCGCCCCTGTCGGTCTCACAAGTGATGGCATTTCTGCCGCCCTGGAACGGCTGGCCGAACGTTACAGCCGAGAAACCCAAGTTCATGTGACTGTGAATGCTTCGCAGCTGCCCACTATTGCACGCGAGGCAGAAGTGGTGATGTTGCGGTGCGCTCAAGAGGCACTCGCGAACGTTCGCAAACACGCAAACGCTTCCCACGCAACAATTGAGGTGACATCGGTCAACGGAGTCGTGACCCTGTCAGTGGCAGATGACGGCAGTGGCTTTGATACTGCGCAGGCTCGCACCGGCTTTGGACTTGACGGCATGAGCGAACGGTTAGCGCTCGCACATGGTCGGCTCGACGTCGACAGTTCCCCCGCGGGCACGACAGTGCGCGCCACGATCCCGCTAGGAGCATCCTCATGATTCGTGTTGTTGTTGCCGACGATCACCCCGTCGTGCGCAGCGGGATAGTTGGGCTGCTGAGTTCGGCGGATGACATCGATGTCGTTGGAGAGGCCGGTGATGGTGCTGAGGCGGTTGCCATCGCCACCCGGCTCTCCCCCGACGTTGTGTTGATGGATTTGCGCATGCCCGGTGTCGATGGCGCACAAGCCACCGCGCAAATTGTCGCGGCCCGCCCCGACGTTCGCGTCCTCATTCTGACCACGTATGAGTCAGATGAGAACATCTTGACCGCAATTGAGGCCGGCGCAAGCGGCTACCTGTTGAAGGCGGCACCGCAGGATGAGATCCTGGCTGGACTACGTTCGGTGGCGCGTGGCGAGGTCGCTCTGGCTCCCTCGATCGCTGCACTGCTGGTGAAACGCATGCGCGAACCTGCCCGGGTTGCGCTGAGCGAACGCGAAACTCAAGTGCTCGCTCTCGTGGCCGAGGGCAACAGTAACCGTGCGATTGCCGCCGCCCTGTTCGTGAGTGAGGCGACCGTGAAAACGCACCTCATCCATGTCTTCGAGAAGCTTGACGTGAAGGACCGCACACGAGCAGTCACGAAGGCTATGGAGTTGGGGTTGCTAGCGGACCGCAACTAGCTCGCACCGCGCTAGCTCAGTTCAACGCCAACGCCGACGGGTTCTGGCTGCAAGTGGATGCCGTACTCCCCCAGCACACGTGCACCAATGTAGCGGGCAAGTTCTGACACTTCGGCAGCACTCGCTCCGGTGCGATTCACAATTGCGAGGCTGTGCTTCGACGACACTGCTGCTCGTGACCCAGGCAGCCGGAAGCCTTTCTTGACCCCGGAGTTCTCTATGAGCCAGGCCGCGCTCAACTTCACTTTGTGCGATTTCGGCGCTGGAGGCAGTGCGGGTGTCTCTCCGAGGGGAACCGCAACGTCGATGGCGGGTTCTTCGTCGATGACCCAGCGTGGAGCATCCGCTGGGAGTGCTCTGGCGATGTGTTCTGGCACGATCGGGTTGGTGAAGAACGAGCCGCAGCTGGCGGAGTCTGGTTCGTTGGGGTCGAGCACCATTGCTTTGGATGCGCGGAGTGCGAGCACAGTGTCGCGCACTTGTTGCACGGGCACCTCGTCGCCGACATTGACGCCGAGTGCTGTAGCAAGTTGTTGGTACTGAACGCTGCTCGTCGGTGATGCGGTGAGTGTGAGATGCACAGCGATGACGAGCCCGGCGCGACCGCTCTTGATGACGGAGCTGCGATAGCCGAGTTCGAGTTCTGCTGTGCTGAGATGTACGAGTTCACCGCTCGAATAGTCGAGGAAGTCGATTCCGTCGAGGGCGCTGGCGATTTCTTGACCGTAGGCACCAATGTTTTGGATGGGGGCCGCCCCAACGGAGCCGGGGATGCCGCTGAGTGCTTCGATTCCAGCCCAGCCGCGGGCGACAAGGCGGGCGACGAGTCCATCCCACGATTCGCCTGCTTGTACGCGGATGCTGAGTGAGGTTTCGTCTTGAGAGACAACTTGGATGCCGCGGGTGGCGATGTGGATGACGGTGCCGTCGTAGCCGTCATCGCTGATCACCATGTTTGAGCCGCCCCCGATGAGCAGCCAATCATCACCGCGCTTCCAGACCGCACGCACGTTCTCGAGAAGTTCTTCCTCAGTGGTGGGGTGCACCAGAGTGTGTGCTGGCCCGCCGACTCGAATTGTGGTGAGGTCGGCGAGAAGCGTGCTTTCAGCAGGCGTTGTGCTGTCGGCAGGCACTGGTGTGTCGCTGGGGGCGCTGGCGGTCATTGGTGGAGCTTGACCCTTACTTGCGCTTTGCCGAGGACGGTCTGATTGGCGGCGCTGACGGTGAGATCGATTCGAGTCACGTCTTCTTCGATGGCGCCAACTTTTGCGGTGACATTAACGGTGATTCCGCCATTGCCGTCTACGACGACGGGGCGAGTGAACCGAACGCCGTATTCGACGACTTCGCCGCGGCCGTCCATCCAGTCGATGACGGGCTGTACGGCGAGGCCCATGGTGAGCATTCCGTGAGCGAGAACGCCGGGAAGCCCAACGGATGCTGCGACGTCATCCCGGTAGTGAATGGGGTTGAAGTCTCCGGATGCTCCCGCGTAGCGCACGAGGGAGAAGCGGGTGAGGGTGACATTGCCGGTGATTAGTTCTTGACCGACGACGAGGTCGCTCATTCGGTGCCTCTCATGACGAGTACGGAGGTTGCGGTAACGACGTGGTCGCCGTTGCTGTCAGTGATGGAGGTTTCGGCGGTGATCATGTCGTTGCCACCGAGTGATTTGATGCTCGTGACTGTGAGGATGGCGGTGAGTTCGTCTCCAGCGACGATGGGTCGCGTGTAGCTGAACTTTTGTTCTCCGTGCACGATGCGCGAGAAGTCGATTCCAGTATCTGGCGCGGCAAGGAGGAGGGCGAGACCTGCTTCTTGGATGACGACGGCGAAGGTGGGCGGGGCCACAACGTCGGCGTACCCGGCAGCTCTGGCCGCTTCGGGATCGTGGTTGTGGGGGCTTTTAGCAAAGACGGCGCGAGCGAACTCGCGCACTTTTTCACGCCCGACAAGGTAGGGGGTTGTTGGCGGGAAGACCCGGCCTTGTAGTTCTGGATTCACTGGCACGGTTACCAGCTTAGGCAATGTTGAGGGCGCGGGGGTCGCGGATGTTGTGCGCGCTTAGCGCAACGAGTCAGTTAACGGGTGAAGCCCCGGTGACCAGTGGTCTGCCGGGGCTTCAGGAATCCTGTGAGGTGCGAGCTCAGTAAGTGTTTACTGGCAGCTGTCGCACTGCAGAAGATCCATTGGGTCGACGGGAATTGCGTATCCGCCAACGTTGTCGTTGTCGTTGTCCATATCGATCCTCCTTAAAGTCTTCTCGAAGTTTACCAACGGGTTGTTGGAGTTATCACTATATACGGGGAATGACACCCATGTCATTACACAAGATGTAGTGTCTCGGCGTGTCGCCGTACTTTCTTTAAAACGTAATCGCAACCACTGACATTCCCAAGGAAGTCATCGGAATCTGCCTGGCTACAGATCGCCCCGCACCTCGCAGGCACGAAGCGATCTGTAGCGCTGACGCTAGTGAATCGAGGTTGTCTCCCGGCGACCACGACGCTTGGCAGCGACAAAGCCAAGAAACAGTCCGCCAACCAGGATCAGTCCTAGCGGCAGCAGTACACGAGATGCTAGGCCCGAATCCGAGCCGGTGTAGGCGAGGCGGAACGAGTTCGTAAAGGTGATCGCGTTTGGTGCATCTGCGCCGGTCCACCGCAGCGGAAGAAGCGTCACCGAGGTCCCGGCGATTGAGGGTCCAGTACTGCGATCAGCCGTGGTCATTGTCGTCGTCGTCTGCGTCGCGCCGCCCGTTTTCGTCTCTACGATCGTGCAGTTCGCTCCCTCGGCGAGTTCAGTCCACGTCACTACATCACCATTTGAGATTGCCTGCGCAGCAGCCTCCGCAGCGGTGATGCTCCTACCGTCGAGAGTGCACTCGAGTGTGAGTTCAAAAGGACCAGTGGCACGAGATCCGGCATCCGCGGCGTTAATAACTTGCTTAGTCGCAGCAACTTCAGCGAAACGATAGGTGTTCTCAACCGAGAGGTCCGGCTGAACCTGATCATCGACAGACAACACTGTGTTGTCGACAGCGATAGTGAATGCTCCATCGACTACCTCTGCGGAGCGCTCATCCAGGACTCTCGTGATGCTTGCGCCCCCGTTGCGAGTCTCCGAGAGGAGACATTCGGCGCCCGAGGCAAGACCGGAGTAGTCCGCTACCGGCGATGCCGCCGTTACCGTGCGGGTTGCCCCACCAGGAATGACAACCTGTTCTCCGTCTCGGACACAACTCAAGCTGAACTCGAACTCGATCGCAGGTACGGGGTTGCGGGCAAACTTATCAATCGCGCCAGTGTCGCCTGCGAAGGTCTTCGTGACCTCAATTGAGCCCGTCAAGTACCAGTTAGTAACGTCGATATTGACGACAGGAGATGGCACAGCGACTGTCGGCGCAGGAACTGTGAGCTTACCCACGGTCGTATCCCTACCGTCGTTCGGAGTGATGACCACAGCATCAGCGCCCTGAAGGCTTGACTCGGTGAACGTGCAATCCGAGTCGGCAATGATGTTCTCGAGAACGACCTGCCATGCGTTGCCGGCGTTCAGCAACACCGAGTCGTCGTACTGAGTTGTCGCTCCGAACGTGCACAACACAGCAACACTAAATGTCTTATCTTCGCCAAATTGCGCTGAGCCGTCACCGAGCAATTTCTTGGTGACAACGAGCGCGGCTGGAGCGTCGAACCTGTTGTCGGCTGTAGTCGTGTTGGTGATGTCGTCATCGGTATTGTTCGGGCTCAACCGCGTGAACGTTGTCGTGCGAGCAGTGTTGTCAACGGCGACACTCGATCCAGAGTGAGTCGAGTCCGTACTCGCCGTCATGATCGTCGTGTCCGCACCCTTCGCGTCGGTTTCTGTGACGACGCATCGCGAATTGACCGGGATGCCGGTAATGCTGCGCGACTCAGTGTCATCCAACGTGAAGGAAGCATCCTCCGCCGCAAGGGGCACCGCGACGCCAAGGAACGTGCAGCTCACGGTGAACGCGAACCCTGTCGGGATCACGGTGGCCGTAGTGGTGACAGTCTTCGACACCGTGAGGCCAGCCAGCTGGTAGTCATTTGTCAAAGTGACCATCGGGTAGCGTGCGGGATCGGTGATCCGCGGATCGATAGTGACCGTTGTCGCGGTATAACTCGACTGGCCGCTAGCCCCTGTCTCCGTGACTGTGCACTCGGCTCCGCCTGGCAGATCATTGAACGTGACAACCGGAACCGTTGCAGGCACGGTTGTGGTGTCAATCGTCATGGTGTAGTCGCGCTCGATTGTCTCCGTCAACGACGTACAGACGAGCTTGCCCGTGAAAGTCTGACCGTTGGGGATGAACGATGCTGCGGGTCCCGTGACGTCCTTTTCTAGGCGTAGGCCACCGGTGGCCAGCGCAACCGCAACGACCGAGTAGTCCAGCGCAGTCACCGGGGTGTCCGTCGCGCCAGTCCTCGTGATTGCGGATGCTGACAGCGAGTTCTTTGCCGTCGTATTCGCGCCAGGCGTTGCCGACAGCGCTGCGGTTCGCGTCACGATATCAATCGTGACGACGTCTGCCGGCTTGAACAGGCTTGCGCTAGGGAAGTCGATTACGAACTGGAGCCCGGTGACAACTGTCGGGTCCGCGAGCGCGCCGGCGATCCATACAGCCCATCCTGTTGCCGGGTCGCTACCGCAGGCACTCGCGTTCGACGGGGTCTGGAGGACCGCCTTACAGGGCGAGGCTGCCGTCGTGTAGTACGTCGTGATTACGGCGCCGGGGATGCCAATGTTCGCGGTGATCTCGTCTGCGAACCCCGCAGTCCAGCGCGATTCGCGCAGGAAGCCGTCGAGAATAGTCTTGTCACTGACATCCGGGAGCCGCGTCGAAAGCACCAATCGTGGCATGTTGGTCGTTCCCGTGTTTTGCGCGGTGAGGCGCCAAGTTTCCGACTGACCAGGAAGCGTCACTGGGATACAGGGAAGGCGAGAGAACCCAGCGCTGCTCTTCGCCGCGGTGCAGTCCGCGTTCGTTCCGCCGATGAAGCCCTGATCATTGGGAAAGTCCGTGTCAAGGTTTGCCTTCACCGTCATGAGCGCGCGAAGTGCCGCCTGTTCAGACGGGCGCACCGTCGTGCTGGTCGAGCACTCGCCGGACGGCACGTCGTAGCTCGCGCTGAATCCCGCGGGGGCCGTGCACGTATCGAATGCACGATCGCCACGGATGCCGAATCGGTTGGTGACAAGGGTGTCATTGATGAGTCCAGGGCGGAACATCATCGGGACGGTGATCACATAGTTCTGTCCGACTTCCAATACCGAGCCGACGGGGAATGTGAATTTAATCTGAGTCGGGCCATAGGCATCCGACGTGGCGTCGGCCGTCGGGCCACTCGTGCCCGAAGGCAGAGCGGTCCCGTTGGGCGACGCTGGTGCTGAGCCTGTCAGCGCGTACTTGTAGGTCCATGGCTTGTCAGGATCAAAGATGAGCTGCGCGCCAGTGCTATCACTGGGCAGATAGTCGGTAATTACCGGGTTCAAGATCGGCCAGTTCCCGGTATTGGTGACCGAGAGTGTGTAGTCGAAAACGCGACCGGGCGCTTTCACCCCTGTCGGGCGCTTCTGCACCTGCACGCCCGTGGTCGCGTGCGTGAACACGTAGGTCGCCGAGTTGTTCGCGGTCGCTGTCTTGCCCCAGATTCCGAGCACCTCGGCACGAAGCGAGTTCGTGGTGACACCGGGAGAAGCTTCGCCCGGTGAAGCTGAATTCACTGGTAGGTCGGTGCGAACGGGATCTCCCGTGCGCAGGTCAACACGACGCTGTACGAGAATCGGGATGCTCACCTTTGGCGCCTGTGGGTTCTCCCATTGCGAGTCGTCGAGACGCTTGACCGTAATCCGGAGCCCCTCTACCTGGTTTGCAGTGACACCGGAGGGCAAGAAGTTCGCCTGAGCTTGCGCTGCTGTCTTCCATGTTCCCGCGCCCGTCCAAGAACCACCGCGCTCCACACAGCCGGAGCTTGGAGTGCCCGCAACGTTGGATGCCGTCCACGTTCCGCTTATACAGGCCTCGACTTGGATGACGGTCGCGCTTCCGGAGGAGGTGGGGCTAAATACGGGGAGTACCGGCGTGCCTGCGGCGACTCCCGTGAAATTGAATGCGTTCCAGAACGTTGCGCGGTCGTCAGTGATGGTCAGAGACTGCACCCTCTCGCTACCGCTGGGCGTCGCGTCGAGGGTGAGAGGAAATATGCTGCGATCGGGTTCAGTTTCGGAGGTCTTACCGAAGGTTTTCGTTGTCGAGACTCCAATGGTGGAAGCGACGAGGGCGATGTTTGCACCCTTGCGCGCAGAAAGAGTCGCGTTCTGAAAGGTGGGGTTAGTTACCGGGCTCGCGCTGTCCCACCGGGTGTCGGCAACTGTCGCCTCTGTTGAGTTGTAATCCGTGCCGGCGACGATTGCTCCACCGCTTCGCTTATCGGCTCGTAGACCCAAGTCGAACACAATTGTCGCTGTGCCGTTGCTGGCCTTGATCTGGCCGGTATACGCGAACGTGAAGGCCGTTGTGTTGGCGAGTTGGGCTGCAGACCACCCGGTGATCGTGGAAGTGACGGTGACCAAATTCGATCCACTAGCTGTCAAATTCCCACCGGTCGACCGGATGATGGTGACCGTAAGGCCAGTAGCGCCAGACGGGTGAGTTACTGATTGGAACCGCGTAAGGTCCCAATCTTCGAAGGGTGAATCGTTGGGAGTCGCAACTGACGTGTTCGGTTCACTGACCGTCAGGGAGTCCACTTTCGCGGCTGTTTGGTTGATAGCTGTGAGCGTGACCCGACTCGAGGGTTGCGCTGTCACTGAGGAATCAGGGATCGGGATCGGCCCACCCGTCCACGTCTTGTTCGCCGAAACTGCAAGCGGTGGATCACGAAGCTCGAGGGTGTCAGATGCCCGGTCCGTCAGTGGACCACCCTCGGTGAGGGTTGCCTGCGACCACGCGTCGTTTCGGACAACGCTGTGGGCGATTGCCGGCGGAGTCGCCGTCGTGACATCAGCGTTGTAGCGATAACCGTCAACTACCGGCGATGCGGCATTGCTGCGCAGGGAGTCTCGCATCTGGAACACAAGGTCGATGTTTCGACTGTTGCCGATTGAGTCAGCAACCCCGCTGCCGGGGGCGGGGGCGAGCCCCGGACGGTTCGCACCCTCAGTGAAGGTGAACCTGACTGCGACAAAGTCAGCCTGTTGCGCGGTCGTGAGAGTACGGGTGGCTGCAGTGCCGCCGTCGCAGGGTGCTGCGAGCGTGCAATATCCGCTGATCGTGGTCCACGTGGAGCTCGACGTGCTGAAGAACTCGATGGCGACTTTGTCGTACTTCACGAGGGCATCAATCGAGCTGATCCTGGGGATCTGAGTCAGGTTGTAAGCGTCGTACATGCCCTTGGTCCACGCCGCCGGGTCGGGGTTCCCAGAGGAATCGACGGCTCCGTCGTAGACCACCATCTGGTTCACGCCGGTATAACCGTCTGTCGACCACGAAAGTCGTGCCCGCGTGCTCTCGCCGTTGCGAGTGTTCATGACGTCTTGGTTGTTGGTGTTATTCGTGTTAATGAACTTCTTGTCCAGCAAGTTTGCTGAACCGCCGCTTCCCGAGCTGTCGTACGGGACCAGAGTGACCTTCGGGCAGGGATCGGAGACAGCGTTGTTTGAAGAAAGAGCTGCCGCCCCTCCACCGCTTGTTCCGCTGGATGCGCTGCAGTTCTCCAGCTCGGCCGCGGCATTCGGGAGCGGAGTTGCCGTGTCTCTCAGCGTCGAGCGAAGCGCGTATTCGACGTTCGCGACAAGAGTCTGGTCTGGCTGGAATCCCGTCGTGCTATCCCAGTCGAGTTTGAGGCCGTAAATATTGCCACGGATCGCGGAAGGAATGTCGTAGTTCTGAATTCCGGGGCCGAGAACGGTGAGAGGCGTGTAGGTTCCGGCCGAATCACGGTACGAAATCGTGAGGGTCGCGTCGCCAGGTACGGGCGTAACCACGAGCCTCGTAGCGTTGAAGTAGGTGTACCAGTCCGTGAGGCCAGTGCCTGCGGACGGGTCAGTCATCTCGATGTGGTCGAGCGCTCGGGTGGAGTTCGGGTAGTCGAGCACGTGCGTCGTGAGCGTCGCCGTGGTGGACTGCCCGGAGGAGGCCCTCACAGACCCACGGGACAGTGACTTCGACGTTTCGAGATTGACCTGTTCGGCAAGTACCGTCACCGTGTCAGAGGCGTACTTGGGCCCGACATTCTGGCTGTATTTGTCAACTGCGGTGACTGATATCTGGTTTGTGTAGAGCACGCTCAGGTTGGGTGAAACCTGGAGCGGATTCGACGAAATGCTAAATGGCACCGTCGCGGAAACGCCCTGTGCCATCGTTCCGGTGAATGTCACGCTGAATCCGGTGACCCGCTTCATCGATCCTGACGCCGGCAACCCTGGGGAGGTCGCGGGAAGCGCTGAGCTGGTTCCGTCTGCAAAGTAGTAGGTGATATTGGCTGCTGTTGCCCCTGCTGGCCACACGACTCCATTGGTGAAGCCACTGAAGATCAGTCCACCGCCCGTGTGGGCTGGGGCGAGAGGGTTCGTTCCATCGAGCAGAGTTGGATCAGACGGCTCCGAGATGGTGAGCGAGGCGAGCGAAATAGAACCTGAGTTGCCGCCCGTGAGAGTAACCGTGCCCTTGGTGAGGTCTTTCGAGCCGAAGACGACCGTCGACATCCGATTCGGAGTGATCGACTTTCCGGCAGAGACCGAGCTCGTCGCCGCGGTCACGACATACGTGGCCGTTACCGGCTTGTTGGCAGAAAGCGTGTCGCGTGCGACGACCGATTGGGAAGTGTTCGAGTAGGTAGCAGGAGTGATGCCTGCGCGATTCTCCAGGTCCAAGACGAAGCTCGTGCTGGCCGCACGCGGGATCGCTGCAGATGTACCCGACGAGAACGCAATGCGCACACCACCGGCGTTCGCGGGGTCGACGCTCGCCGGGAAGGCGAGAGTACCGCCAACACTCACGGCGGGAGCATCCACCCACGCTGGCGTTGTGAGGGACGAATCCCACAGTGAGACGACGGCCGATGTTGCCCCCGCGGGCCACGTAGCCGAGTCAAGTGTTTTCAGCTTGAGTGCCGTACGAAAGATGTTTCCTGCAGCGGCAGGGTTCACTGGATCTTGGATCGTGAGAGACGAAACTGCAGCGTTCGATGTGTTCGCTCCGCCCAAGGTCAGCTTCGTTCCGATACCCGCGACCGCAATATTTGTGGCTGGCGAGAACGACTTCGTAGGCTGAGTGGCAAGCTCTAGGGGAACCGTGAGCTGAACAGATGCGGTGCTGGAGCGCATCGGGGCGTTTTCCGCGACCATCTCCGAGGTGTTCACTACCGTGCGTGGGGTAGGCGTGTAATCGAGATCGGATCGCACCGTCACCGGAATAGTGACCGTCACGGTGCCATTCGTGAGACCCTTTTTGCCGGCTGGAGTCGTCAGATCTTGGTGAAATGCCACTGTGACGGTTTGCCCGCTCACAGTGATGGTGCGCTCCGAAGCGTTCAGCGCCGGGGTCAAGAGGATGTCTCCCGGAGCAGGAAGGATGAACTCCGCCGGAATCTCATCCTTGAGAACTGCATCGACACACTCGTCGGTTAGTACTGAGCAGCCGACTTCGATCATCCAGTTGAAAGTGTCACCGGGACCGACGTCTGTCGCATTCGCCGACTTAACGTTGCGAACGGCTGCAGGCTCAAAAGCGGCGGCAGCCGTTGCCGGAATAAGCGTCGCCGCCAAGACCAACAGGGCCGTCGCCGCTGAGATCGACTTTCTCAACGGGCGCGCGCGACCCTCAGCATGTGTGCGTGCTCGGGACTGGACGTTTCGGGTTAGCATCAATGGATTTCTCGCGTACTGCCGTCGAAACCCGAGGATCCGCCATCAATGCGGGGCTGCCGGTCGGGTAAGGCTGGCAAAGAAGTTAGTTATCTCGGGATGGTGCAGTTTCGGGATGGTGCAATTTCGGGTTCATGCAATATCGGGTTCGGCGGAACTGGCTCATTCGCTCACGTACCGTCTCGCCCACACTAGAAGAGACGTGCGCCTGATAGGGGCTAAACCGAACATCCACCGCCCCCCATTGCTAGGGCTAGACAGCTCAGTTGAGAGCGAAGTTGTGTCGCTGGGGCGCGACGATAGCGATGCGATGGTCGCCTATCGTTGGTTAGCCCTGCCGAACTAGGGCCGGTTGGAACTCCGGTGTTACTCGCCGCGCCAGGTGGCCGGAACGATCGTCCACACAACTTCGGCGCCGCGGTCAGCGTCGGCCTCCCAATTGTGCGGTTCTCTACCTGGGAACGTTAGCGAGTCGCCGGCCTCGAGGGAAATCTCGCGGTCCACGAATCGCACGGTAAGCGCGCCCGATATTACGTGCAGCACTTCAACTTCGCAGCTGATCGTGTAGAAAGCGTCGCCACCATTTGCTGCCGGCTCCATCTTCGTGCGGATTACTTGTACTCGCGACTCATTGCGCGGCGAGATGAGCCGTTCATCCACTCCTTGACCGCCGAGGTTAATGTGCGGCGCGTTGGCCAGCGAGATCTTCACCGCTTCTGGTTCGGCAAAGAGCGACCCGATCTCGAGCGACAGCACTTGGCAGAGTTGCACGAGCGTGGCGACGCTTGGCGAGGTTTCGTCTCGCTCTAACCGGCTAAGGAAACCTTTTGTAAGCCCGGCGGATACAGCGACTTGCTCGAGCGTAAAACCCTGAGCCTTGCGGGCACTGCGGATGCGCGCACCGATGGCGAGCGCTTCGGCGCTGGGGGACGGCGACAACGGTCTCATGGCTCTACTCCATCACTAAACGGGGTTGACGAGGAGGACCTCTGGGTTTACTGTGAGTTCACGTTTACTGCTGATTATCGAAAGTTTACTATGACGAAACCATTTGTGGGCCCGGTCGATGCAAGTATTGTCTCTCGCTTTTCCGGTATCGCCACATTTGCTCGCCTTCCCCGCCTCGACAACGTCGAGCACGCCGACAGTGCAATCGTAGGCGTCCTCTCCGATACGCACTGAGCTAATCAACGCCATGGTCCTAGCCGACACCCATCAAGCAACCGAAACACCTAAGAGCTAAGAGGAGCGCACGATGAGCAGCAAAACACCCAACGAGGATGACGTGCTGAACGCAGCATCCGCCATCGTCGATGCCTTCAAGGCCACAGACGGCGATCGTTACTTCCGCGGCTTCGCGCCCGAAGCGACCTTCATCTTTCACACCGAACCGGCTCGCCTAGACAACCGAGCAGCGTACGAAACCTTGTGGGCCGGCTGGGTCGACAGCGGGTGGAAGGTGCTCGACTGCAAATCATCGGATGCCTCAGTTCAGTCGTTCCCCGGTGGCGCTGTCTTTAGCCACAACGTCTTCACGCGCGTCGACACCGGCGACGGTGAAGACTCCTACCGCGAACGCGAAACCATCGTGTTCCGTCTCGACAGCGACGAACTGCTCGCCGTGCACGAACACCTCTCGCCAGTTCCTGACCCCGCCCCGTAACAACTCAATCCCTATCGCCCCCTACTCAGGAGACAGAAGCAATGTCGCTCTATTCCCGTCTTAATGCCCACACTCAAGCTCAATCGGATGGCGGAAAACCCGTCAATGGAACGTATTCGCTCCTCAGAATCGGCATGATCTGGCTCGCAGCCAACCTCGTCGTCACGACACTGCTCACGGGAACGCTGTTCGTTCCTGGAGTCGACTTCGCCACCGCATTCCTGATGATCATCGTCGGAACCCTCGCCGGCGCTGTCGTACTCACCGCGATCGGTGCAATCGGAACCCGGACCGGATTGCCAACGATGGCAATCACCCGCGGTGCCTTCGGTACGCGCGGAAGCCTCCTGCCGGTCGCCGCGAACGTGATCGTGCTCATGGGATGGAGCTGGGTGCAGGCCATGCTCGCCGGCGTAACCGTCAACTTCTTGGTGGAGAGCGCGACGGGATACTCGAACCCGATCCTGTTCTCGGTGATCTGCCAGAGCATCGTCGTGATTCTCGCGATTCTTGGCCATGAGGGCATCTCGAAGATCGAGCCGTGGCTCGCAGTGCTCATCCTCGCGATCATCGCCTGGGTCTTCATCACGGCGTTCACCGCGTTCAACCTCGGTGACTTCCAGTCGGTCGCTCCCGATGCCAGCCTGGGTTACAGCCCGATCATCGTTCTCGACATTGTGATCGCCACCGCAATCTCCTGGACTGTGCTTTCCGCCGACTTCAACCGCTTTGCCCGCACCACCAAGGCTGGCGTTATCGGTTCCGGTATCGGCTACACCGTTTCAACAGTTACCGCTATGACGCTCGGCCTCACCGCCTTCGTCTACGTATTGCTCTCCGGTGACGAGGCTGCGGCCTTCGACCCGACGACGATCGTCGCCGCTTTCGGTGCACCACTCGCGATCATCATCTTCCTCTCGGTGATGGCCACCAACACAATGGTCGTCTATGGAATGGTGACCTCTGTGGTCAATGCCAAGGTCGGAAGCAAGTTGAAGTTCCTGCCGACTGCCCTCATACTCGGCGCTATCTCGATTATCGGCTCGACCTGGTTGCAACTGCTGAACCAGTTCACCGACTTCCTTGTCGTGATCGGTGCGTTCTTCGTTCCCGTGTTCGCGATCATGATCGTCGACTACTACATCGTGAAACGCCGCGCCTACACGAAGGACATCCTCGCCGCTCGCGGTGGCCGCTACTGGTACAAAGCCGGAGTCAACTGGTTCGCCGTCGCAATCTGGATCATCGGAGCGAGCATGTCCTATGTCTGGGCGTATGTGTGGCCGCTCCCGATCGGTGCCACCATTCCCGCGTTCGTTCTCACATTCGTGCTTTACCTTGCGGTGATGCTTCCCGAGCGAGGCCGTCACCAGGCTGTTCGCAGCCAGCACCTAGCAGAAGAAGCTGACGCGGATGTCGTAGCGACGCCCGCAGCCTAACCTCGCCCGATTGTCACAACGGAGAATGTAGGGAAATGATGCGCGAACTGAGCCACCGGATTAGCAGTGGGATGCAGGTCTACCCTGGCGACCCTGTGGTCTCAGTCGAGAGTGCCCTCAGCGTGGAGCAGGATGGCGTAGATGTCAGCCTGCTCCACCTGGGATCACACACGGGAACCCATCTCGATGCACCATCCCACACCGTTGTTGGCGGGCGCACGACAGCGGCGATTGCTCTCGACGAGCTTGTCGGTGACGCTCTCGTCGTGCACCTTTCTCCCCAGCCTGCCCACGCCGTTTATGGCCTCGACGAGATTACCCGCGCCCTCGGCGAACTGCCGCCGACGGTGCCCGCCATCGTCATCATGAACACCGGTTGGTCCCAACATTTCGATTCCAACGAGGTGCTAAACCATCCTGCGATTCACCCGGATGCCGCGGCAGAACTCATGCGCCGAGGCATGCACCTACTCGCCGTCGATACTCTCAGCCCAGACCCCACCGGCGAGGGTTCGACCGACTTCCCCGTGCATGAAGTTGTACTGGGAAGCGACGGGCTAATCATCGAAAACATCACCGGTCTCGAAAATTTGCCTGAGCGCGTGCGGGTCGGCTTCTTCCCGCTCCCGATCGACGCAGATGGCGCGCCAGTGCGAGCAGTCGTACTCGACAACTAGAGCAGGCGCTTCGAACTAGCGCCCCGTGATCTCCGCGATCGCATCCGCGAGATCAGGATGCTCGAACGTGAAGCCCGCCTCGGTGAGCGTGCCTGGCACAACCCAGCGGCTTTTGAGGATGAGTTCGGGTTCTGTTCGCAGCACCATCATGGCGGGCTCGAGCATCCATCGCCAGGCTGGTAAACCGAATGGCATTCCGGCCGCGCGGCGGAGGATGCCCATGAGCGTGCGGTTGTCTGAGGGATTGGGACTCGCGACGTTTATGGCCCCGGCGATGGTGTCGGTGTCGCGCACGAAACGGATGACTCGAACGACATCGTCGAGGTGAACCCAGCTGAACTTTTGGCGCCCACCCGTCTTGTGGCCTTCAGCGCGACCACTGCCGGTTGGCGTTGGTCCGATGCCTCGGTAACGGTTGTGGCCGAACCACCAGCCGTCGATGTGGGGACCGCCGAGGCCGATCCGCGCGAGCCGGAGCAACAGGTTCGTGGCCGGGCCATCACCCAGCACGATCGCCATACGGAGGGCAACGCGGCGGGTCTGCGGCAGGTCGCTCTCGAAGAATTCGTTCTCCCAGTTGCGGGCAACATCCACCGAGAAACCCTTGCCGAGTTCGCCGTTGTCATCACTGTTGGGCCGGTCGGTTGAGTGGCGGTAGATCGTGGCCGTTGAGGCGTTCATCCAGATGGCAGGCGGAGCGGATGCTGTGGCGATCGCCTCTCGCAATGCCCGGGTTGTCTCGACTCGCGAGCGCAAAATCTCGTTGCGGTTCTTGTCGTTGTAGCGGCAGTTCACGGACTTGCCGGCGAGGTTCACGACGATCGCTGAGCCATCGATGAGTTGGGCGATACCAGCAGGATCACTCCAGGTGATTTCGGCTGAGCGTCCGATGAAGCGAACCTCGTAGCCGTCATCTCGAAAGGCTTGCGCGATTGCTGGCCCGACGAATCCGCTCGCCCCGGCGATTACGGCGATTGGCTTCGCTGCATCTGGTTTTGCCACTACCGATTCCACTGCCATGACGCCCCCATCAGACTGAAGTTTTCTCACTCAGCTTATCGGCGAATGTCGCGGGGTCCGCCACGGGCGCCCAAACCACGCATCACTTAAGCTGATCCCAGCGGTCCGTGCGACCGAATGCTGGCAAGAGGATTCCGTCGATGACAACCACCCCTGAGTACGTTCCCACCGTTGTGTTATCGAAGGCCTCTTCGGGTGGAGACCAGGAGAAGCCCGAGTTGACGGCGCTGATTCATGGCCTCGAGGCATCTATGAAATCGGCCATTGAAGCGACCGGTGCCCGCGTCATCAGTGTCAACGGATTCACCGCCGCCGATGTGGATGCTGCACTCAGCCAGGCAGACGGTGTCGTGTTGCTCGGCGGCGGAGACGTTGACCCCGACGAGTATGGCGCGGCCGAGCGGCATCCGAAGCTCTACAACATCGACCGCACCACCGACCGCGTCGATATTGAACTCGTGAACCAGGCAACGGCACGTCAGCTGCCGATTCTTGCAATCTGCCGCGGGATGCACATCGTGAACGTTGCACGCGCCGGAACGTTGATCCAACACCTCGAACCGAGCAGCGTTGTGCATAGTGGCAAGGGCGTCGATGCCATGGTCGACCACGAGGTTACGCTTGAGCCCGCCTCGCAACTTGCCGAGCTCTACGGCGACGGCACGATGACGATCCGATCGGGGCACCACCAAGCAGTGGATGTTGTTGGCGCTGGCCTTACCGCCACCGGCCTCGCGGCTGACGGCGTGGTTGAAGCGTTGGAAAGCACCGACCCAGCGGCACCGCTTATTGCGGTGCAGTGGCATCCAGAGGACGGCAAGTCGGACGAACGCGACCGCGATGTGCTCTTCGGCTGGCTCACCTCTAAAGCACGCGAGTTTCACGAACGTCACACGGCTCTCGCCGGTTAGCTCTGGCCAAAGGCACACGCCAGGCCGAGGAAGCCTTTCGGCTGCAGGAGTTGGTTGACGAGAGAAATGACGCATCCTTGCGATCGAATGCCCAGGCTGCGACTCTGGATTCATGCAGAGACCGATCGGCGTCATCCTTGCCATCGGCGCCACCTTAGCCCTCGCGGGGTGCGTGGCCTCGCCGGAGTTGCAACTAGACGGTTCAGTCGAGGACGCCGAATTTCCGGAGTGGATAGGCGACAGCAGCGAGCTCCCCTCAATCGACCTCACCCTCCTCGGTGAGGAAGGTGAATTGACCGCCTATGCCAGTCGCGACGACGATAACGACTGGTGTGTTATCGCTGTTCTTTCACCAAGTCCGGAAGGGAACGGCGACGACTGGAGCGCCTCCGCCAGTTGCGTACCCCCAGCGGTCTTTGCAACGAATGGAGCGATCGTCTCGGTTGGCGGTGGTGGCCACAGCGGGGGCGCCCACCTTCTCCCGCCCGGCTACAACAAGCCACTCGGAGTCGGGTGGGTGCGCGTTAGCGCGCAACTCGCCGTCAAGAGGTAACGACCGATTGCACGTTAACGACAATCTCCTAGTGCGGGAGTAGTCTCTCGGCACAAGAAAACTCGGCCAGAAAGCGAGCAGATCATGGCGAAAGAGAGCTTCAGCGCAGAAGAACGTGCGGCGATGAAGGAGCGCGCTAGAGAAGCGAAGCGTGAAGCATCCGCTGCGGAAGATCTCGACGATGTACTGAGCAAGATTGCCGAGATGCCGGACGACGACCGCACGCTGGCCAAACATGTGCACGCCACTGTGCTCGCCGCCGCTCCCAACCTCACGCCGAAGACGTGGTACGGGATGCCCGCATACGCCAAAGACGGCAAGATTGTGTGCTTCTTCCAAGCCGCCCTAAAGTTCAAATCACGCTACGCAACGATTGGATTCAGCGACGAAGCCGCGCTCGATGACGGTGCGATGTGGCCAGCCGCCTATGCCCTAGTGGAGTGGACAGATGACGTTGAGGCCGAGATTCGCACGCTCGTCACGCGAGCGGTAGGCAAAGACGCCCGCTAGTGCGCCATCGCGGCGCGAACACCCTCGTTGACGATTTCGCCACCGGCTACGTTCAGTCCGCGAGCGAGAGCCGGTGATGCGGCAGCAGCAGCATCCCAACCTAGATTCGCGATAGCAACAACGAACGGCAGTGTGGCATTGCTCAGCGCACGCGTCGAGGTGCGCGGAACAGCGCCGGGCATGTTGGCGACGCAGTAGTAGAGCGAGTTGTGCACCGCGAACGTGGGGTCGTCGTAGGTCGTGGCGTGAGAGCCTTCGAAGCATCCGCCCTGATCGATCGCGATGTCGACGAGTACCGAACCGGGCTTCATCGAGGCCACCATTTCGTCTGTGACGAGCTTGGGGGCTGCTGCGCCGGGGATCAGCACCGAACCGATGACGAGATCGGCTTCGAGAAGCTGCTCGGCGATTTCGTAGCGCGTCGAAACGCGAGTCTGAACTTCGCCGTTGAAACGCACTTCCAGCGCACGAAGACGAGGCAGGGAGATGTCGATGATCGTGACGTCGGCGCCCAAACCAAGAGCGTTGGCCGCAGCGTGCTCACCGGCGACGCCGCCGCCGATGACGACAACCTTTGCTTTTGGCGTGCCGGCAACTCCTCCGAGAAGTTGGCCACCGCCGCCCTCAGCCTTGAGCAGAGCGTGAGCACCAGCGACGATTGACAGTCGACCAGCAACCTCGCTCATCGGTGCAAGAAGAGGAAGCGAACGGTCGTCACCCTGAACAGTTTCGTAGGCAATCGCGGTGGTTCCAGAAGCTACAAGAGCTTCCGTCAGCGCGCGGTCTGCAGCGAGGTGCAGGTAGGTGAAAAGAAGGAGATCTTTGCGAAAGTAGCCGTACTCCGAAGCAATCGGCTCTTTTACTTTAACCACGAGGTCGGCGGATGCCCATACCTCGTCAGCCGCAACGACGATGCGTGCGCCCGCTGCAGCGTAATCCTCATCGGAGAAGCCGCTACCGACGCCCGCCCCAGCCTGCAGGGTGACGGTATGCCCGCCTGCTACCAAGGTGTCGACACCCGCAGGAGTGATCGCGACACGGTTTTCATTGTTCTTGATTTCAGCAGGCACAGAAATATGCATCGACTTACCTTTCGCAGTAGTGCCATTAGCCTGTCAGATATTCTGCCTTTTGGAGAAAAGTCAGAATATTAATCGGAAATTTGTCCGCTGAAAGGCGAAATCATGCAAAAATTGCGCCTAACGCTCATCTGAACCGAAGGATCTTCGCATGCTTGATGACCTTGACCCGATCGACTCGAAGATCCTCGCCCTGCTCTCGCGCGATGCCCGGACGAGTAATGCGGCTATCGCGAGTGCGGTGGGCATTGCAGCCTCCACCGCTCACACTCGCATCAAGTCGCTATTCGACCGTGGCCTCGTCACCGGATTTCACGCAGCACTCAACCAAGCGAAGCTCGGCCGGGGCCTGCAAGCCATCATCGGAGTATCGCTGCGCCCAGGAGCCCGCCAGGAGAACATTCAAGCTTTCACCGACGAGGTTCGCCGGCTGCCCGACGTGATCCAGTTGTTTTTCGTGGGCGGCAACGATGACTTTTTGGTTCACATCGCGGTCGAAAATTCGTCACAAGTGCGACTCTTCGTCGTCGACCACTTGTCAGCCAGACACAGCGTCGCGTCGACAAACACGAGCATGATTTTTGAGTACCACCGCAACGCGGTCGCCACCGACTTTGCCTAGAACTGGTTGTAGCGCGGGGCCGCGAGCGGCCAGTCACGTGCAATCCACGCGGGAACGAACTCATCCAGGACCGCTTCCACTTCAGAGCCAACGTACTCGTCGCGCACCCACCACGAGATCTCGGCATCCGCTTCTGGCCCGTCGGCGGGGTCAATATAGACGCAGCCGATGAGCTCGGTCTCGTTCTCATCAAAGAGCGCGAAGTTGAATGACTCGTGGGTCTCCATTTCGTCGGCATGCCGCTGGAGATCCTCCCGATCCTGCTCTGCGGTCATGGTCGCCGGTGGCCACCCCCAGGCCTCGCCATAAATAGACCACAGTCGCTCGCGCGATCCCATCACGGCATCCATATCGAGTTCAGTATCGGATGCCCGGATCGGCCGAAGGTGATGGCCGGTGGGCAGGGCGACGCGGGTCGGGTGCTGCCACCCTGCGGGCAACCACGCGTCAGCGGATGCGGCGGCTTCTGGTGCTTCAGTCACGATCAAGGCCCTTCCCTAGCGCGGTGTTCACCGTGAGCGCAGCGCGAGTGGCACGATCTTAGCGCCGTCGCGCGACTCTGGGAATCCTTCGAATGAGACCTGAGCGATCCCTGAAAACTCAGTTTCTTTTGATGGTTTGATTCCTAAAGTAGGCGCACAGCTTTTCCAATTCGATCGGAGGATTTGACATGGGAACAGTAACGAAAGAAATCGACGTAGACGTTCCAGTTAGCGTCGCCTACAACCAGTGGACACAGTTTGAGCAATTTCCCGCCTTCATGTCTGGCGTGAAGTCAATCACTCAAATCGATGACCGCAAGATGCACTGGGAAGTGTCCGTCGGCGGCGTAGACCGTGAATTCGATGCAGAAATCGTTGAGCAACACCCGGACGAACGAATCTCCTGGACCAGCACGGGTGAGAAGATGCACGCGGGCGTCGTCACATTCCACCGTTTGAGCGAAGGCAGCACGCGAGTGACTCTCCAAATGGATTGGAAGCCTGAGGGATTCGTCGAGAAGGCTGGTGAGATTCTCCAGATCGACGACCTGCAGATTGCTAAGGACCTCTCAGAATTCAAGCGACTCATCGAGTCGAACGGTTTTGAATCTGGCCAGTGGCGCGGACACGTGTCGCGCGCTGAAGACAGCCTCGGCCGCTAACGAGCCTGAGAGTAACTACTAGTCGTTTCGCCACGCGGCGAGCGCCGTCACCACACTCTCGACGAGCTTGCTGAAACTGCGTTCGCGATCCACGGGGAGCTCGAACGCTCCGCCCGTCTCGAGAGATACGAAGCCGTGCAACGCTGAGCGGAGAAAACGAGTGGCATCCACCGCGTCGTCGTCACGCAGGCCGTAACCGGAGAGCACGGTAAAGACCACCGCGACAATCGCTGTCGAGACGGCCACGTCATCCGCATCATCCTGAACTGGCGCCCGCACAGTCAGCGGGTACTGTCCCGGATGCCGCAACGCCCAGTTTCGGTAGGCAACAGCCATCCCGCGAATTGCGTCGTCGCGCGCGCGCCCCACCGCTGCCTGCTCCATGACTGCGGTGAGGTCAGATTTTGCGCTGAGCATGATGCCCCGCTGGAGCCCCCGGACGCCATCGACATGTTTGTAGAGCGAAGGGATCTTGACTCCGAAGCTCGCCGCGAGATCCGCCAGACTTACGCTCTCAGAACCCTGCTCATCAAGAAGTTGTGCCGCCCGCTCGACAACCGCTGCGGTGCTCAGCCCAGCCCTAGGCACGGTGACCTGTGGCAGTGTGTCCTGCGGCACTGAGGAAGTCGAGGATCGCGGTGGCCGTCTGCTCGGGCTGTTGCGATTGAGGATAATGGCCGGCGTCTTCGATCATCACGGTTGTTCCGCCGAGCGCTGAGCTGATCCAGTCGGCTTCTGCCTTCGGGTCAGGAAAGTCTGGATCTTTATCGCCCATAACGACAAGCGTAGGAGTCGAGATCGACGTCAGGCTTTCGCCCGCTCGCACGTGGTCGGTGCGAGTGGTCTCGCTAAAGGCGCGCGCATACCCCGGGCGCTTGATTGCTGCGGCCACCGCATCCCGATACACAGTGAAGTCGCTGGGCTTGGCACCCGCATAGAGCTTCGGCAGGTATGCCTTCCACACCCCGGCAGCCCAAGGCCGTGCCATTAGAACGCGCATAAAGAGTTTCGTGAGGGGGTTCGCGGATGCTGGCTCCCGCACGAATGGGCCGACAAGCACGAGACCCGCAACGAGTTCGGGCGTTTCTGCCGCGGAGATGACCGCAGCGCCAGCACCCATCGAGTTGCCGACGACGATGGCCGGAGCATCCAGATGCCGCAGCAGTGCCGAGATGTCGGATGCGGTCGCGATGTCGCCATAGGAGAGAAAACCGGCGTCGCTATCGCCGTGACCACGAAGGTCAGTGGAGACGACGCGGTATCCCGCTGCCGCGAGCGCGGGAGCGAGAAAGCGGTACGTCGAGCGGAGGTCGCCCATCCCGGGGACCAGGAGAACAAGGGGGCCGGTGCCGCGCTCTTCGAAGGCGATGCTGCCACCCGGTACCGCGAGGTACTGGGTGGCTGCATCGCCCGAGTGTTGATTAGTCATGTGGCTAATATAGTTAGCCAATTAGCTATTGTCAATAGCCATTATGTCCGGCGCGAGCATCCACGAACCCGTGCCCGTGCCCTCGATCGATGGTTCCTAGACCGCGATAAGGACCGTCCACGATTGACCACCATCGAACGACTCCACCAAGCCACGATCATCAATCAACGCAATACGCTGACCGTCATCGCCTACCGCAAGCGCATACGCAGTGCCCTCAACGAGGCCACGATCAGACCAGGTACCAGCCTCAGCGTCGCGCACCCACACCGCGCCCTCGACATCCACCCCAACGAGCGCATCAGGAACATTCGGGGCCGCAGCGAGCAGATACAGCAGCGGCGCATCCGCCAAAGCATTAAAGGACTGCCCAGCATCATCGCTGACCACCACTCCCTCAGGAGTCGTTGCAAACAGCCGGTCAGGGGTGTTCGGGTCAGCAACGAGCGCATACGCCTGGATGCTCGCGCCTTCGCTCCACGTTGCCCCACCGTCGGCGCTTGCCAGCAACGGCGCCCCATCCGAAGACAGCCCGTAAAGGCGAGTTGCATCATTCTGGTTCACCGTGAGCGCATGAAAGTCTGTCGCGCCAGCAAGCGAGACACTCTTCCATGACTCGCCAGCATCCGCGCTAGAAAGCAGTCCCAAATTTGGGCCGGCGAAAGAAGTGGAGCCAGCGCTGGGATGTCCCGAGACGAAATACTCGTCCCCGGCTGACGTGAATCCCATTGCATCAAAGGGCTCGCCGCCAAGGGGACCGCTCAGTTCGCCCGCGGCATCCACTCGATAGATTCCGGAATGGCTTGCAACCAGCACGTTCTCGCTGGAGTCAATACCTAGGCCGTGCACGTGCTCAAACACGCTCGCCGCTGAGGGGGCAGACTCGGAGCCCGGGGTCGGCGACGCGGAAGTGCATCCCGCCAATGCGACCGCAGCCAACGTTGCTCCTGCTGCGAGCGCAACGGCTTTCTTCTTGATTCTGTTCTTCACTAGGTTCCTTCACATTTTTCGTACACATATCGGCAGCATCACAACGGATGCCCAAAAGATCTCGGCGGAGCCGACATCAACCCGATCAGGTGCGACTTATCGAAAGAACGTGAAGAGACGGCGTCTGTGCATGAACGAGAGTGCCAGCGTGCGGTAACGCGACCGGCTCGGTCGGCTCGAAACCGACACACTCCGCGCGGAGCGATGCAATCACCACCAGACCGGTAAGTGCGGCGACCGGGGTGCACTCGGCCGTCGTCATCGACGAACCGGAATCGCCGGGGCAAGGACACAACTCGACGTTGGGGAAGTCGGAGCCGTGCGGGATGACGTCAGAGTGAACCGCCGCATGCTCGATACCTGAAGGCTGTGCATCGGCGATGCCGCCGACATGCACCGCACTTGATGGAGTGAGTGCCCCAGGAGTTGCGCTGGCGTCGACAACCGCCGCGTGCATCATCACTAGCGCCATGACGGCGAGCAGCGCAGCGATCAGAACGAGGGCAGCACGGACCGTTCGAACGACGTTCACCGCCTGCTCAGTCACGCCCATCACCCCCGCACATTGCAATCACATCGATCGTAATCGACGACACGCACTCGGTGCTGAGCAGTTGCCGCTAACGCGGTAGCTCCGACTCGCTCATCGCCCGCCTGCCGAGCGCTGGTGGTAGGTCAGCGCCATTCGCACGCACTCTCGCAACTCATTGATGGGGAGAGTGTCTCCGACGGTGAACAACACCGCGCGATCCCCCTCATACGTAAAGGTGTCGCCAAACTGGGCTCGAAAGTCGCTAACCAAGTTAGTGCTGCAGATGAAGAACATCGCGTAGTCGTGTGTTGATTTCGCGTTGGTCGGCGCGAGCCGAATCGTACTGCCGCTGCGAGTCTCACTGGTCAAATAGGCGGGTTCGCCCCACTTCAGAGTCTCGGTGATCGCTCCAACGCCATCCGTTTCCGCTGCAGTGGCGAGAATAAGGTCGCGGAGCAGCAACAGCTCACCGCGCATCGGCTCATCCCAGTCGTTGAACGTAGCTTCCACTTCGGATGGCATGCCCGCCGTGAGCGCGGCCTGGCCACGTGTGTCCGTGCTGATTCTCGTGCTCGTCGACTCGACCATACTTCGACGCTACCGTGCTTCTTGGCGGCGAACCATCTCCGCAATCCACAGCGGCGCATACGGCGAAGTGCAGCCGGGCGGCGTCGGATAGTCCTTCAGAACTTCGAGCCGTTCGCCGATCTCCAACGCACGCGCGCGAAATTCAGCGTGCTCAATTCCGATAAACGCAAGGGTGTTGTTCATCTCCCATTGCAGCCGGTCTGGGGCGTCCTTCATGCCTGCTTCGACAACATCGAGCAAGCCCGGCAAATCGAGACCGTCAGCGTTCTTCTTCACCCGCTCGGCGGTCAATGCCCAACCGGCACTCCTGACGCCAGCGTCTGCATCGGCCGACCACGCCACGCGCAACTCCTCGAAGTGGGAGCTCTTCTTCACAACATAGTTGATCAACCAGTCGCGAACCTTTGACGCTCGTGCTTGGCGCACCATGGCATCCAACTCGTCGCGGGTGAACTCTTTAGGACGACAAATCAGCAGCGCGACAAGTTGCGCTGGGGTCTCGTCGGTTGCCCACAATTCGACGGCGAGCGGATGCTGCGTCTTTAGTCGTTTCGCGACCGCCCGCAACTTGCTGAGGTTCACCCCGTGATCGTCACCGTGGCGCTCGTTAACGGCACGGACCTGCGGGTCCTCGAGCGCAGCCAACTCGGCCAGAACGGAATCAACCGTCGCAGCGCTCGTGGTTGTAGGAGCAGTCATAACTCGACGCTACTCCTGTGACCGCCAGCGCACCATCCGCGCATCGCACGGTGCGCAGGCAGCCTAGGCGAGTTCGCGAATGGCAGCCACGAAGGCGTCAATGTCAGCAGCCTGGTGCGCGAACGACACCACGATGCGCACGACCCCTGGCTCCCAACGATTGGCGTAAAAACCAAAGCCGCGATCGTGGAGTGCATCAGTGAGTTCGTCAGAGAAAATAGCGAACAGGATGTTGCTGCCCGGTTCACTCGTGACCGTCACGCCCGCGACATCCTCGATTCCCGTTCGCAGTCGAGCGGCCATCGCGTTGGCTTGGCGCGCATTGTCGAGCCACAAATCGTTGGTGAGGTAGGCATCGATCTGAGCGGCTTGGAACCGCATCTTGGAGGTCAGCTGCCCACCGCGCTTGTGACGAAACGACAGCTCAGTCGCAAGGCTCGGGTCGAAGCAGACAATGGCGTCCGCCGTGAGAGCACCATTTTTGGTGGCGCCGAACGAGAGCATGTCGACGCCGAGCTTCCACGTCATTTCTGCTGGGCTCACATCGAGCGTGACCAAAGCATTCGTGAAACGAGCGCCATCCATGTGGATGCGCAGTCCAGCGTCACGCGCGATCGTTGTCAGTTCGCGCAATTCGTCGATTGTGTACACACTGCCGGTCTCCGTGACCTGCGTGATGCTGAGCACGGACGCCTGAACGCTATGCACATCGCCGCGACCAACCAGCACTGCCGCACGCAACTCTTCGGGATCAATTTTGGAGTGCTCGCCGCCGAGCAACACAATCTTTGAGCCGTCTGTGAAGAACTCGGGGGCACCGGCTTCATCGTTCTGAATGTGGCTGTCAGCGTGAGCAAGGATGCTGCCCCACGGTCGCGTGAGCGCCGCAAGGCCGATGCCGTTTGCCGCCGATCCCGTGCCGACCGCAAAAACATCGAGCTCGCACTCGAACACTTCCGCCATCTTTGCGCGCATCCGGGCAGTGATCGGATCATTTCCGTACGGAGCCGCCGGGCCAGCGGATGCCGCGACAACAGCATCCAGAATCTGAGGCGAAGCGCCTGCAGCGTTGTCACTCAAGTAGCCACGCAGGAGGGAATCGGTCGAGGTCATGGCAGCTTTCTGTAGCGAAGAGTACGTGATGCCAATCGTTGCACCGTAGGGCCTTGAGCCACCTAGTACTGCTGACGATCTCGCCACCGCAGAAAGCGCAATCGTCGAGTGTTCGGCAACGATCAGCACTGCTCCGAGCCACTTACTCCGATGATAACTTGCGGCGGCGGTGCGGGAAAGCCGCGCGCTCGCGCCTGCCAACCAGCGCAGCTTTTTTGCGCGAAACGCAACGCGGCGACCCCCTGTGAGAGCTATGTTGCGCCGTCAGCACCGGCTACCCTCGAAACATGAGCATTTTTGCAGTGACCGCTGACGCGGTGAATCCGTTTATGCCGGCGTGGTTCGACATCCTCTTTTCATCTTTCTTCGCGCTGGCGCTCCTGATCAACGTTGCCGCACTCATCCTTGTCATTACCGGGATCGTCTCGATCTCCCGCCACCGGCACCTATTGACAGGCACAGAACTTGCCGTCTGGGTTGCCATCACCGTTCTCGCTCCCGGCCTCGGTGCCATCGCGTGGTTTGCGATCGGCCGCAGGAAAGCGCGCGAGGAGGCAGGCGAAGAGGTGCGATCAGCGCGCACCTGAGCGCCGAATGTAACAAACATCGAAAATGCTCGGATGAGGGGTCGACAGACCGTCCACAGAGGGGTTGAATCGTAGATGCAGATAACCGCACAGCAGCGGGCTGCACGACCGCAGTGTCCGAGGTCCTCAATAGTGTGAACTCGAAGGAGTAGAAAACTATGACGATTGCCACGCCCCGGCCGACTGAAGGTCCAGCCGACAGAGCACGCCCGACAGTGGCATGGACGAGCATTCAGGCGGGTCTCTGGGTGGGGAACGCAGCCGGTGAATTCGCTGGCATGATCGAGCGAAATTCCAGCGGTGAATACTTCATCACCGACAACCGCGCACACCCGCTTGGCACCTGCACGACACTTGACGAAGCGAAGGCTCGCCACCAGCGGCAGTTCCACTCGAACTCGCTGGCGCAGCGGCCCACTATCTAGGCAACGTGCGGTCCTCGCGAATCACGCGATAGGGATGCGCCAGTGTGGCAATTAGAATCGGGCCATGAGCCGAACTATGACTGTGCGCCAGGCAGACGCTCGCCAACTCAGTCGGCCCAGCTCTAACCAAGCCAAAAGTAGTCTCCACGTCGCTGAGGTGAGCTGATGGGCGCCGGGCACAACCACGCAGCGGGAAATAACAACAGAACCCGGTTACTGGTCGCCTTCATCATTACCGTCGGTGTCGTCGTGGCTCAAGCAATTGGTGCCATCGTCACGGGCAGCCTCGCGCTGCTCGTTGATACTGCCCACATGCTCACCGACTCGGTCGGCCTCCTCATGGCACTCCTCGCTGCTGGGCTCATGCAGCGCCCAGCCACCAATAAACACTCGTGGGGTTTGCGTCGTACCGAAGTGTTGAGCGCAATGGCTCAGTCAACCCTGCTCTTCGCCGTCGGCATTTACGCGCTAATCGAGGGAGTCCGCCGACTCTTCGAACCACCGGAGATTCAGGCAAGCAGCCTTCTCATTTTCGGCATCATCGGCCTGGTCGCCAACATAGCGGCGATGATTGTTCTGACCGGCGGCCGCAACTCCAACCTCAACATGAAGGCCGCGTTCCTCGAAGTCGTCAATGACGCGCTTGGTTCCGTCGGCGTCATCATCAGCGCTATCGTGATTGCACTGTTCGGCTGGTATCAAGCGGATGCCGTGGTCGGCATCCTGATTGCCGTGCTGATCGTGCCACGCACGATCATCCTGCTCAAGGCGAGCCTTGGCGTGCTTCTGGAGTCAACGCCCAAGGGCATCGACCCAGAATCGGTGCGCGCCCACATCATGGAAATGGAACATGTGACTGACGTGCACGATTTGCACATCACTCGCATTTCGTCTGACCTGCCCGTGCTCACGGCGCACGTCATCGTTGACGACTCTTGCTTCCGTGACGGTCACGCCGCCGAAATGTTGCCCGCCCTTCAGCAGTGCGTTGCTGAGCACTTTGAGTTAAGCATCGAGCACTCGACGTTCCAGATCGAACCGGAAAGCAACATCACCAGCGAGCACGTCCACCACCACTAGGCGGTCGGCATCGAGGACCTATGCTGAGCGGTTGGTCACAATCGCCGCAATGAGATCTGCTTGAGCCAGTGAACGTTCTTTGACCGCAGGCAAGTGGTGCTGCAAAGAAGCCGCAACCTCCGTGCGGGACTCAGCAAGCTGTTCGAACCGCTCGATGAGCGAACCCAACTCCGCTTCGCTGTGCGGCATTGCCCACTGTTCCGCACCAAACATCTCAAGCACCTCTTGGTACTTGTGGCTCCAGCCAATTACGAGAGTCGGTACCGCCATTGCCAACGCCGAAACCATGGCGTGAAAGCGGCTCGCGACGAAGAGGTCGCACTCGCCAATAATGTACCGAAGCTGCTGAGATGGCAGTTCTTTATCGATAAACAAGAGGTTTGCGTTTTCCCCTACGCGATCGAAGATTTCACGGCACAGCGGCAAGTCATTGTTGTGTGTTTTCGTCGACTGCTCACGAGCGCTGTGGGGCACGAGCGCCACTTTGCGACCCGAGGCCAGGAGGTGCTTGATAAAATCAGCTGTCTGCCCGATGTAGTCACCATCGCGAGCATCAACCTTCTTTTGCAGCACGACGCTCGGCGAGACGCCAACGACGGTGCCGGAATCGAAGAATGTCATATCGAATTCTTTCGAGACGGCGGCGCTCTCGGTGCCGTCTAGCTGCAGCGAGAATGCGTAGTCCGCACCGGCGAAGAGGTTCGACAAACCGAGCCCCTCAGCGAACTCATGAGTCTTTGCGCCTCGCGTCACAATGGTGTGCACTTTGGGCAGAAAGATGCGCGCCGCACGGTGGTTAATCGAATTCTTGAACGGGCCGATCGCTTGAGCGCACTTGAAGACAGGGGTCTTCACGAACATCGCCGGCAGAATGGATGCCACGTTGTAGAGAAGAAACTTCTCGCGACCGTCGGTGAAAGTAATTCCGCCCTGATCGAGCAGAACTTGAGACTTCGCTAGTGCCGCGATTGCCTTCGAGTTCTTGCGAATGAGTGGGCGCAACGGCGGAAGTACGCGGTACAGCAGCGCGAGCGAGTTAATCGTTACGCCAAGTTGACGTGGCTGCGCAGCCACAATGTCGAGATTGTCGTACACGTTCTGGGCACGATCCTCTTCGGGATACATGCTCAGCAGGGTAAAGCTCACACCGGGAACACGCGGGGTCAAAGTCTGGATCGCGCTTTCCAGCATCGCCGAAGCGCCCTTGTTGCCGGCCAAGGCGGATCCAATAATGGTGACGTGAGGAGCAACCACTATCCGACCTTTCGGTTGAGCTTGGTGGCGGTGTAACCGCGGCCGAATTCAATACGCTTCGTTCGCTCCATCGAGTCTTCTAGCAGAATGCGATTGATCCGCATCAGGTCTGCGAGCAGCCCCAACGCAAAGCTCAGCAGCCCGCCAACGAGGAGCGCAGCACCAAGGATGAGCGACTGAATGTGGTCGCCCGATGTGCCAGACAGCCACAAGATCAGGTACCGGACGAACGGGACGAGGGAAGCGACGGTGAGCACCGAACCGAGCGGCAGGAAGAAAGCCAGCGGGCGGAACATGAGATAGCTGCGGATGATCGCACGCGCGGACTCACCCACGTGCTGCCACATCGACGAGAACAGTCGAGACTCCCGTGTCTTCGCGTTCGTCTCAATCGGGACACTCGCAAGACGCATCCGCTTGTGACCGGCCTGGATGATCGTTTCCATGCAGTAGCTGAACTCGGTGACAACGTTGAGCCGAAGCAGGGACTCTCGCGAGTATGCCCGAAAGCCACTCGCGGCATCCGGTACGTCGGTGCCGGCAGCCATATTGACCACTCGACTACCGAAACGCTGAAGGAGTCGCTTGAATGGCGAAAAGTGGGCGATGGTGGCCGTCTGGCGGTCACCAATCGCGATGTCGGCGGTTCCGTTCATCAGCGGAGCGATGAGGTCTGGAATTCGGTCCTGGGGGTACTGGTTGTCGCCGTCCGTGTTCACAACGATGTCTGCGCCGTGAGCGAGGGCATAACTGACGCCATCGGAGAACGAGCGGGCCAAGCCCCGGTTTCCGGAGTGGCGCACAAAGTGAGTGACGCCATGCTCTTCAGCGACCTCGATAGTCCGGTCGGTTGAGCCGTCATCGATCACCAAAATGTGCAGCTCGTCTACCCCAGGAATCTGTCTCGGAATCGACTCGAGGACGAGTGGCAGGGTGAGCTCTTCATTCAAGCAAGGGATTTGAACGAAAACTTTCACGAGAAAATCAGCTCCAAGTGCGAAAGGGCCACAGTGTGAACCCTAGATTGTGGTGGCAAACGAACAAAGTCGGCGGGGAACATTAAGGACCCTGAATGAGCTTAGGCGGTAGACGCCGCAAAGACAGAGTCAGTACTCCATAAAACAGCGCAACCAAGGCATCGGCAACTGTGCTGAGTAGGCGTGCAAGCAGGGCAAGGATTACGGCCTGTGCCGGCGTCATGTACTGAAGGGCAAAAAGGAAAATCACTGCTTCGCGAACGCCGAGTCCACTAGGGACAAACACCGCCAGGATGCCGATGGCACCGGCAAGAACGTAGGTCGCCGCAAGTGGGAGCCATGCCGACGGTGCAAGGTTGAGAAAGGAGGATGCGACAAAAACGAAGCCAACTCCGTTGATCACTCGAGGCGCGATAAACGCGACGAGGTAGCCGCCTACCGCCAACGGTGGAAGGAAGTACTCCCGAGGTAACTCTTGCTTCAGCACACGACGCGCGCCGAAGTTGAGAACGGGATGAAAGAGTCTGCGGTCGAGAACCGCAAGCAGGGGGATGAGGGCCAAGATCGGGAGCAGCAGCGTAACGGGGTTGTCTTGGAAAATGACGAGACCGACGCTCACGAGCAGGATTGCCGCGCTCGGAACGATCGATGAGACTTGGAGGAACACATTCTCATAGATGAACGAGATCACCATGATGCTGCGGCTAATGCCGCGTTTCTTGCCCCAAATCACCTTATTGAGCAGGGAACCAACCTGGCCGGGAACGTACTTGAGCAGCCACGATGCTGAATGGACAGCCATTGCCTCGCGGGGAGTCACTCTCGACGATGGGCTAAGCCGGTTGACTATTGCACCCCACAGCAGCCCGGAGACGGGAACTGCAACGGAGAAGAGCACGACCGCAGCAACCATCAGCCAGTTGAACTGGAGTTTCTGTGCCTGAACCTCGGTCCAGTTCTCAGAGAGAGCGCGCCAGAACAAGACCGCGACAAGCGCAAGAACGACTGCGGTGAGTGCGTAGCGCAGTAGCCGTTTCGGTACGCCCGAGGTTGATGGTGAGGTCATCGCAATTGGTTGTATGACCGGAAGGTGTCGAGTTCCTTCTTCTGGGAGAAGGGAACGAGACCCTCTGGGTGCGCGTAACCGACCGCAATCAACATGATGACTCTGTCCGTAACGTCAAGGCCGAGCGTCTTCTGCATTTTTGCTTCAAGCGGTTCGAAGTCTGGCCAATTGATGACGCTCGAGCTGAGTCCCAAAGTTTCTAGGCCGAACATGAAAGACATCGCTGCAAGCGAGGAGTCGATATAGATCGCGTGCCGGTCTCGTGGGCTGAAGTAGCTATCCAGCTTGCCAACAACTACGACGATTGTCGGGATGTTCTGAGCATAGCCAGCGGCACCGAAGGGTAGCCCTGCGACCTTGCTCACCATTTCTGGGTCGTCAAAGATGCGGAACTCGAAGGGCAGGCGGTTGCACGCGGTCGGAGACTGACGGCCAATGACCAGCGCTTTATCAACCAACTCGCGCGGCACGGGCTTCTGGTCAAACCATCGAACCGAGCGGCGCTGCATAGCGAGCTCGTGAAGTTGTTCGTAGCTGATGCTCGACAGGTTCTTTTTTACGTAGGGAACCTTGTCTGTGTCTTGCGGGGTGTAGCTAAGCTGAGCGAAGCGCTCGCGGGCAGCATCAACGACGGGATCTTTTCCGGTGCTTACCCGGAAGTATTCGGAGAGAACATTGTGAGCCCATTCGACTTCGCTTGTCTCAAGAGAATTCGGGTCAGTGGCACATTGACGTGCAGCCAACTCATAAAACTCGACGGTCTCAGTGATGTAGTCGCGAGCAAAAATGTCGCGCCGCGGCATCATGATGATGCCCTTCTCTAGCCGGTGAATGTTTCGACGTAGCTCTACGCGAGAGGTTCGATCTTGGTTCTTATTCCGGTAGTAATTGCGGCGTCCCCGAAGGACACCGACTTGTTCGCGGTTGAAGGCAAGGAACGCGATTGTGTAAAAGAGGTGAGCCAGGATGCGGCTCGAACCGAACGTCTCCAGAAACACGCGGTTGACAAACTCGTAGCACTTTCGAATCCACGTAATCGCCAAAAGATTCGTAGCGATTGTCTTGAGTTTCTTCAGCAAATTCTCTCCGCACTCCAGAACGTCAAAAGGCGCCGAGCCTGCTCAGCTGAGCGCAGGCACGTCAACGCCACAGCAACTATAACTGTTGTGAATCCGCGGGCGCCGAGACGTGAGTCGAGACTGGGGCTGCTGAGCGACGACGCCATTCGCCAAACCCAAGCGCAATGAGCACATAAAACAGTGCGATGGGGATGAGTTGAATCCACATCCGGTTGAGCGAATCTCCGTCGCCGACGCGGTACGCGATATCGCGTAGATACGCGAGCAGGAATCCCAACGGGATGAAGCTCGTGAGAGGGAAACGGAGATTGACTCGGTTGGGCACAGCAATGAACGTCGCAAGCACTAGCAATGCAACCATCAGGATGAGTGAGAGTCCCCACGACCCCGCACCAGTCACCACATTCTCATAGGTAGCAGAAACACTCTCGATGAGGATTTGCGGTTCACGGATGAAGAGCACGATCAGGCTCAGCCACAAAACAGCCTCTGCGAGCACCAGAATGATGCGGCCGCGTTGTACAAAAATGCTCCACCGGAGCAACGGGATCAGAGCGAGAATTGCTACTCCGAAGCCCAGAAGGCCCCAAATTTCGAAGGCCACCGGGAGACCTTGAGCGAGGTAGACGGCCGCCATGAATGACTGCCAGGCAATAGTGGATGCGCCGAGAATAGCCAAAAGAATCGACTTATGAACTCTGCTCACCGAACCATCGACAATGATCGGCAGCAGCACCAAAACCACGAGAATCGATGACTCTGCTCGAAGGAAGATGAGCGCCCCCACCGACAGGCTCATCGCTGTGATCAGCGCAGTCTTATTCACAGAGGTGGTCGAGACGAGCATCCACCCACCACCGACTACAACAAGCATGAACAGGGCGAAGAGCAGGTGGCCGTTGAGGTAGAAGGCGTGAAATACGAATCGGTTCATCGAGGCGAGAAAGAGCACTCCGCCAAGGACGATGAAAATCAGTGCGCGCTTACTGAGGCGAGGCGCAAGCGACTCCCACAGCATCCAAGACAAGAGTGCGAGCACGAGACCCGCGATGAGCGGCGTGATCGCCTGCACGTAGTACTCGCCACCGAGATTGGCTGCGGCGTGCAACTCTGGCACTCCGATCAATCGCTTAGGTAGAAGCGATGTGGACGCGATCGTAATGTTGTTGCTTGCGATCAGTGAGCCGTTGAGCAGGTATTGCAGACTGTCATTCGACCAGCCAACCTGAGGAACCGCGCGGAAGAACGCGACTGCTGCGGTGACACCGGCCACAATAATCCCGGCCCATAGCGGGCGAAGAGGAAGTTGTGCTCCCCGGAGTCGAAGCCAGAGCCACAACCCACCCGGAAGTGCGACGGTAAGGACGATGGTCAACACCGGCGAACTCGTGATCGGCGTCAACACCTGAATAGCGCCGATGCAGAGGTAGAGAGCAAGTCCTGTTACTGAGCCAAGAATGGGAACGCCGAGCCCGCGAGCGCCAGCGGCTTGAATGAGAGCGGATCCGCCCAAAACCATTGAGAGAAGAAGAACTATTTCGATGATCATTCGTTAAACCCGCTGTCTGCCAACAAGCAGCTGTCTACGACAACGAGTGCTTGAGTTGATTCTTCTGGCAAATGTCCGAGAACGAGTGACGGTGAGTCGTCGTCTGAACATTCACCGCGGATGTAGTACCAGTTTTCACCGCGGTGCGAGTGGCCATCAGAGAGCCCAGTCTCTATCGACGCGATACCCGGGTGTGCAAGCAAGTCATCGAGGTTTGTAGCATCAGCGAGCACATGGGAGCCGAGGGATGCTGAATCAGCCTTGGCAAAGCCGAGCACCAGGAACCGCAAAACGACGAATGCGTCTGAATCATCGGCAGATACCTGAACGTCAGCATCAGGCTGCTGCTCTGAGATCATCCAGTAGAGCCCATAGGCCCTGTTTACCGCGCCGTTTCGTTCCGCGATTTCGACGATGTCGGAGCTTGGCTTACGACTAATAGCTTCGTAATTGTCTGGCGCGATTTCATCGATTCCGAGAAACTGGACCATATTGGCGACGATCGCGATCGCGAGCACGCCAATCATCGCTATCCGTGCAGTTCCCATCACCGACTCATTATACGGGCCGTTCACCGGGGTATGACCCAGACGCGGGTCTGACAAGCAGGCTGCTGGCGAGCACGCTCTAGTTGGGCTGCACGAGCTTTTACGTCACAGCGCACCTATTCAACTTATGATGCCTATGACGCCCGCGCACGAGTGGAGCCGGTACACGGTGACTTCACACTGAGACACATCAGCGGACACGTCGAAAGCTGCGCGCCACAAGTTCGCAGCAATCGCCGGTGTCGCGCAGCTAGGAGCAATCAACGATGAAAGCCCTCTACAAGGACAAGGCCGGACCCGGCCTCATATTGACCGAACGGCCAGAGCCAACCCCTGGGCGTGGCGAAGTCAAAATCCGTGTCGCCCGCACAGGAATTTGCGGCACCGATCTTCACATTGAATCGTGGGATGCGTGGGCCGCCGGTGCTATCAACGCTCCCCTGATTCCCGGCCACGAGTTCTCAGGTCACATCGTGGAGTTGGGCGAAGGGGTAACTTCCGTTGCCGTCGGCGCCCTCGTCTCCGGCGAAGGCCATGTCGTTTGTGGTCACTGTCGCAACTGTCGTGCTGGCCGTCGTCACCTCTGCAAGTTCACCTCCAGCATTGGCGTGAATCGCGATGGAGCGTTCGCCGAGTTTGTTGTGATTCCCGAACAAAACGTGTGGGCTCATCCCACAGACATCGACCCCGAGCTCGCTGCCATTTTTGATCCGCTCGGCAACGCTGTCCACACCGCGCTGTCGTTTCCGATGGTTGGCGAGGACGTAATCATTACCGGCGCTGGTCCTATTGGCCTTATGGCAGCAAAGGTCGCACGTCACATTGGTGCACGTCACATCGTGATGACTGACGTGAACGAAGAACGACTGCAGCTCGCCCGCGATATGGGTGTGAGCTTGGCGATTAACGTTTCGAAGATGCGCATCGCTGAAGCCCAGGCCGAACTCGGCATGGTTGAGGGCTTCGACATCGGTCTCGAGATGAGCGGGCACGCCACGGCCCTGCCCGAGATGATCGACAACATGAATCAGGGCGGTCGCATCGCGATGCTCGGGCTTCCCGCTGAGCCAATCAGTATCGATTGGGCCACTGTCGTAACCCACATGATCACCATCAAGGGCATCTATGGCCGTGAAATGTTTGAAACCTGGTACGCCATGAATGCCATGGTGCACACCGGCTTGGATGTCTCCGCTGTCATCACCGACCGCTTTCCCGCCGACCGCTGGGAAGAAGCGTTCGCGACCGCCCGCAAGGGCAACAGCGGCAAAGTGATCATCGACTGGAGCTAGCGCCCCACACATCACGTGACCCTGCACGCTCGCCCCGCACGGTCACCCACAACTTGAGGAGAACAACATGTACGGAACAGTTCGCGAACAGCTCAACGAGACCCTGAGCGAGATCCGCTCTGCCGGTCTCTACAAGACCGAGCGCCAGCTCGACACCGCGCAGTCTGCCCACGTTGAGTCAGCGGGCAAGCCCGTGCTCAACTTCTGCGCTAACAACTACCTCGGCCTTGCCAACCACCCACGCCTAGTCGCAGCAGCCAAGAACGCCCTCGACGATTGGGGGTTCGGCATGGCGAGCGTCCGCTTCATTTGTGGCACCCAAACCCAGCACGTTGAGCTCGAGAACCGGCTTTCGGCCCTGCTGAGCATGGAGGCGACCATCCTGTTCCCGTCATGCTTCGATGCAAACGGTGGCATCTTTGAGGTGCTGTTGAGCGCAGAGGACGCAGTAATTTCAGATGAGCTCAACCACGCCTCGATTATCGACGGCGTTCGCCTCTCGAAGGCGGCCCGTTACCGGTACAAGAACCGCGACATGGCCGGCCTCGAAGCGCAGTTGATTGCTGCGAAAGATGCTCGCCGCCGCCTCATCGTCACCGACGGTGTCTTCTCGATGGACGGCTACCTTGCACCGCTCGAAGCGATTTGCGATCTCGCAGAACAGTACGACGCGATGGTGATGGTCGATGACTCGCACGCCGTCGGCTTCGTTGGCGACACCGGTGCCGGAACACCAGAGCACTGCGGTGTTTCTGACCGCGTCGACATCATCTCGGGCACGCTAGGTAAAGCCCTCGGCGGAGCATCCGGTGGCTACATCAGCGCCCACGCCGAAATCGTCGAGCTGCTACGCCAGCGCGCCCGCCCCTACCTCTTCTCGAACGCCGTCGCGCCCGCCGTGGTAGCCGGCTCGATCGAAGCGCTCAACCTTGTGGCCGAAGGGGCTGAGAGCCGCGCGAAGCTCAAGGCGAATGCTGAACAGTTCCGCAGCGGGATGGCTGAGGCCGGGTTCACGTTGCTCCCGGGCGAGCATCCGATCATTCCGGTCATGTTCGCCGACGAGCATGAAGCTGTCGCTATGGCAGATGCTCTGCTCGAGCACGGCGTCTACGTGATTGCCTTCTCGTTCCCTGTCGTGCCGCTCGGCAAGGCTCGTATTCGAGTTCAAGTCTCGGCCGGGCACTCTACCGACGACATCACGCGGTGCGTAGCGGCGTTTGTCGCCGCGCGGGAGTCGATTTCCGCCTAGCGAACGATCGAGGCTGAGAATCTCGCGCCGCGGCAGTCGGGAATCTTTCGACCTCACTGAGGTGTTTACTCTGAACATGAGAGCAATTGTCTACAGCCAGACCGGTGACCCCTCCGTACTTCAGCTCGTGGACCGGCCTCTCACCGAACCCGGACCCGACGAGGTGAGCGTACGAATCGTGGTGAGTGGAGTAAATCCGACCGATTGGAAGTCACGCCGGGGCGCTGCACCGGGCCAGACTTTGCCCTTCGACGAGGTCGTGCCCGGCCAAGATGGTGCCGGAATCGTTGAGGCGATCGGCACCGGCGTGCAGCATGTGAGCGTCGGCGACCGGGTGTGGCTGGCTCTCTCCGCGTATCAACGAGCCAGCAGCGGCACGAGCCAAGAACATGCCGTGCTTCCCGCCGAGCGCGTCTTTGCCCTCCCCGTCAACGCTAGCTTTGACCAGGGCGCAAGCCTCGGCGTTCCCGCAATCACCGCGTACCGCGCGCTGACTGTTGCCGAAGACGGACCAGTCCAATTGCATCCAACCGCCCTCGCGGGCAAGGTCGTCCTCGTGGCTGGTGGAGCTGGGGCGGTCGGTCACGCGGCGATCCAGCTTGCCCGTTGGGCCGGAGCAACGGTAGTAACGACCGTGAGCGGGCCTACGAAGGCTGCGCTCGCGTCGGCTGCCGGCGCGCAACACGTGCTGACATACTCCGATCCCGATATCGTCGACCACATCCGCGCGGTTGTGCCAGAAGGCGTCGACCTGATCGTCGAAGTTGCTCCCGCCCAGAACGCTGAGCTCGACCTCGCTGTCATCCGCAATCGTGGGTCAATCGCCGTCTACGCCAACAACGGTGGTGACCAGGTGACTCTCGACGTGCGTCGACACTTCGCGCTCAATGTGCGCTACCAATTCGTGCTGCTCTACACGGTGGGTTTCGACGTCATCCGCGCTGCAGCCGAGGGAATCAACGCTGCCCTCGCCGATGGCGCCTTGGGGGTGGGTGAAGAAAATGGTTTGCCCCTGCACCGTTTCGATCTTGCCCAAACTGCGGATGCCCATGCTCTGGTCGAGAGCGGAGCGGTGGGCAAGGTGCTCATCGACGTTACGGCCGAGTGATGCTCATCGGGCTGTAGTCGAGAATCTGGAAGCGACCACAATCGATGGTGGTCGACGGCAGGTACTCTGCGGCGGGCGGAAGTGTGAAGGGTGAACTCTGTTCGTCAACGATCAGAAATGACACCACTGGCTGCGCAAAATCTGCCCTATCGACCAGCCAGGCGTAATCACGAAGCGCGAAGTCGGTCTGGATGAGCTTGGTTGGGTCTTCAATGTGAGTCTTGACAGCCCGCACAGTCCAGAATTGTCCCGCGCCGACGGCCCCTGACTCATTCACCCACGACACAGCACAGGTTAGAGACGGATCCTGAATAGTCGCCCGCTGAATTGCTGCCGGAAGCGCGGCGGCAAACACGACACCACCAACAAGCGCCGGGATTGCGGCCACAGCCGTGAGGCGTCGCCACGGTGTCTCAGCGCGACTCGTGAGCGGAGCATCCGTGATCCACACAACCAACGAAAGTGCTGGGGCGAAAGCCCACAATTGCAGGTACCGGGCAGCTTCGGTGCCCATGAGGATGAATCCGACCGTTGTTGCCAATGGGGCAAACCACGAATAGGCCGCGACGACTGCGGATGCGACTGCGCCCTGACGCAGCGAGCGAACAGTAAGCCAGACGCCGAGAATGGAAAGTGCCAACACCACCGCGACTGCGAGAACACCGCCCGGGCTCGAGAGTCGCTCGAGGAGTAGAGAACAGTAGTACGCGAAAGAGTTGCGTGATCGTCCCGGTTGAAAGTAGTTATCGGGATCTGCGACGATCCACGGCGCAATCGGAATCCTCAGCAGGTAGCCGAGCACGGAGCCTGCAACAAGGGCAGCGAGTGCCCAGGTCCGCGACCGCCCCCAGCCAGCACCAGCGCACACAACGAGCACGATGATGACGAGCGGGGCCGTCGCCCACGCAAGGTAGAGCGGGTTGGAAAACACCGAAACAGACGCAACGATAAACAACAGCACTGCAAGGGCCGCGCTAGGCGAAGCTTTGCCAACGATGCGGCGAGTAATGCCGACTGAGACCAGAGCTCCGAGGACGGTCGCAGCGTAGTAAGTAGTCGTAGCCATCAGGGAGGCGAGCTGCAGGCTGTCCCCATCACCACCGCTCTCCGTCAGTGCGAGAAGGCAGACTGCCACGAAGCCAGCACTGGCCGCGAGCGCAGCCCGGTTACCTCGGATGATGGACACTGCGGCCACCCGAAAGACGAGGTAAAGGCCCAAAAAGTTGAGGACGGCGGCCACAAACTGCACTTCTTGGATACCGAGACCTGTCAAAGAGAGTCCAAGGAACACAATGATCTCCGGCACAAACAGCACCGCAGACATCGCCCAGTTAGTGGCGGTCCCCTCAAGAATTGACCGTGAGAAGAGCGGCACAACCATGGAATCGCCATCGAGGAACATCAGCTCGTCACGACCCGTTGGTCCCGCAAGGTAAGTGACCACGAGCAGCACAACGCCTAGTGCGCCAAGCAGCCACAAAACCTCGACCGCAAGGAAATACCCAATGCGCCCGCGAGCACGAGTTGCGACTGGCGGGAAACGCATTCAACTCACTCTCTCGACAGAGGACTACTCGGCGCGAAGATCGACGATTTCGGTACACAAGTTCTCAGCAGAATCTAACACCGGCGACATCCTGACGCGGGCAGCTAGCGACTCAATCGTTGCCGAGCCACTGCAACGAGTGAACAACGCGGGGTGCTCGACGCACTCTGCCGTGAGCTCTTACCTGGAACGCTCGTCATCTGTAGTAAAACCCTCGCGGTTCGCGCGATCCTCTAAAGTCTCAAGCTCTTGAAAGAAGGTAACCTGCCAGCCTGCAGGCCCCTGCACTCGAGCGTTGATCGTCCGAAACGGCGTTCGCGTAGGTGATGCCAACGTTTCCGCGCCGTGCTCCCTAGCGCAAGTGAACGCGTGCTCTGTGTCGTCAACTTCGAGCGCAATCCTCAATGTCGGCCCCGGGGCCGACGGAGCATGCTCGATTGCGTCGATATTGCGCACATGGGTCGGAGTTGCGAGTTCGATCGTCGCTATTCCTGCATGCAGGATCGAGACGCGGTCATCGCCGTCGGTCGCGAAAGCTGGCTGCTCTGACATGCCGAGCACGTCACGATAAAACCGAACGGCCTCATCGAAGTCGTCGGTCTCGATGATCAAACGCAGTTGCTTTGGAGGTTGGGAGAGGGTCATGCCCTTCATCTTTAGGCATGACGTGGGTGTCAGGTGCAAGCTGAAGGCGATCCCGAAGTCCTCGGAGTGCACTCAATTCTGTTTCAACGGACGCAATTTCGCTCTCGAGCCGAGCCTCCGCCGCAGCGAAAGAACTGCGCAGTAGCCCACCGCCTCCCTCAGGTTCCGTGAGCGCCGGAAGAAGGATACGGATTACCGAACTGCAAAAACCAGCGCGAAGAAGCTCCCGGATGTGCGCGACAGCAGTTTCATGCGTGGCCGAATAGAGACGGTGGCCCGTCGAGGATCGTTGAGGCTCGATCAAGCCTTGTTGCTCGTAGTAGCGGAGCGAACGAACGCTCACCCCGGTTAACGCCGCAAGCTCACCGATTTTCATCCCCTCATCTTCTCGCAGACGACGCGCTTAATCGCCAAAAACGTCCACTTCACACAGGCGGATTAGGGCTCGACGCTTGACTAAGAGGCGGGGTGCTCGACGCCGGGCAGAGTCCAGATCGCGCACGTGTGAGCGGCCGCCGAGAGCGTGAGTCCAGCGGCAGTGGATGCCAGAGTCGCGTCCCCGGTGAGGAACGCAGGGCTCGCACCATCCGCTACAAGCCCTTCGGCGGCGATTGCGCCCGGCGGTAGCGTCACGGAAAGCGGCGAACGCGCGACAACCACGAGCACTGTTGCGGCAGCGTCTTCACGAACGAACACAAGAGCGTCATCGGCGACATGCAGCCAACGCAAACCACCGTGCGAAAGTGTGGGCAGCTGGGTACGCAGCGCGATCAACTGGCGATAGAACTCAAGCGTTGGGGCGACCTCGGGGCTGGATTCGGTTCCCCAGGGGATGGGCGTGCGCGACATTTCGCCGTCGTCGCCAGAGAGGCCAAATTCGTCACCGGCAAAGACCACGGGAACGCCCGGCAGCGTCACCGACAGGGCAAGCGCGAGCGGCACATTCTCGGCCGGGGCGTGGGTGCGAAACCGGGCCGTGTCGTGAGTGTCGAGAGGGTTCATGTTGCCGACGCGAATGCGCCACGGGATGCTGGCCGTGAACCGCACCGTCATCTCGGCAAAATCTCGCGCGCTGTAGTTGGGGATTCCGCCGATCGGCTGTCCAAAGAACCATGCTTCCGGGTCGATCGAGCCGTCTGCCGTCACGTGCGAAGTGTCCCCCGGCTCCGTCAGCCAACCCCACACCGGTCGCGTGAATGACGGGTACGTCATCGCCCCGTGCCAGCCATCACCCTGCAGGTCACTTGCGGCGTCATTGGTCGACTCGGCGAGCAGCACAGTGTCAGGGTTCACGTCTTCCATGGTGCGACGGATGATCTGTCGCACCTCCTCGTTGAGGTCTTCGGCCCCCATCCGTCCAGTCATGTTTGCGACATCCACGCGCCAACCGTCGAAGTTGTACGGCGCCTTCAGCCAGTGCGCGACCACCGAGTCGTCGCCCTCGATGAAACGGCGACGCAACTCCTGCGAATTCCAGTTGAACTTCGGGAGAGTTGGAGTGCCCAGCCAGCCCACGTATTCGGTGTGCTCGTTGTTCGTGAAGTAGTAAAAGTCGCCCTCAGCGGCATCGGGCATTCCGAGAGCAGCTTGGAACCATTCGTGCGCATCGCCCGAGTGATTCGTCGTCAGATCGCCAATGACCTTGAGGCCGCGAGCGTGGGCCTCCCCCACCAACCGGATCAGCGCTTCGCGCCCGCCCAACAGGTCATCGACATCCACGAAGCTCGACGCGTCATAGCGATGGTTTGAGCGTGCCGGAAAGACGGGTGTGAGATAGAGCATCGTCACACCGAGCGACAACAAATGATCGAGGTGCTCGGTGATTCCGTCGAGGTCTCCCCCGTAGAACTGTTGCGACCGGCCAGGCAGTACTGGGTCAACTGGCTCATCCCACCGGGCAGCGATCGCCCACTCGGGCTTCGCGTGCGCGTCGGCAGCGGATGACCGTGCGAAGCGATCCGGGAACACCTGATACATGACGGTCTCGGCCAGCCACTCGGGGGCTGCCGGAGTGGCAAGCAGCGCAAAGTCTTCGGAGTCGAGAGACTCGATGGACTGCAGCCCAGCCTGATTGAGCCACTCGATGCGGCCAGCGTTGCCCTGGCTTCGAGCCTGAGCAGCATCAACCGCGTGGGCACCCGCGACCGCGCCGGGGCCATCATGAACAAGCAACCAGCGATAACCATGGCGAGGATTATCAACCACAATTTCGGCCTGCCACCAGTCCCAGCCCGCGGCAGTTCCAGTGAGGCGAGCATCCGTCCAGCGTGGTTCGTGGTCGGGATTCTCGCGCACCCGCACAGCCTTTAGAGGGCCGTAGCCGACCGGCACGCGAAGACGCAGCGTGACGATGTCGCCGAGCGCGGGCGTCTGGGTAGAGACGTGCAGCGCTGAGCCATCGTGGTGCGGGAGCAGGGCATCCATTACTTCACGCTTCCTGCGGTCAGGCCGCCGACAATGTATTTCTGCAGGAACAAGAACAGTGTCATCACCGGGATCGCAGCGAGCACGGCACCGGCAGCAAAGATGCTCCAGTTGCGCGAGAACTCTTGAGACACGAACTGGTAGAGGCCAACCGCAAGGGTCTGCTTGTCTGGATCGATCAGTACGATGCTGGCGATCACGAACTCACTTGTGGTGCCCACAAACGACAGCAGACCGACGACCGCCAAGATCGGCGCGACGAGGCGCAGGATGATCGTGAAGAAGATGCGCGCATGACCCGCGCCATCGATCTTTGCCGCTTCATCAATGGAGGATGGCACCGTGTTGAAGAACCCGTACATCAGGTAGGTATTCACTCCGAGCGCGCCACCGAGGTAGACCATGATGAGGCCGATCTGGCTGTTGAGTCCGATCGCAGGGAAGATTTCGGAGATGCCGGAAAGCAGCAGGAAGATCGCGACGACTGCGAGCAGCTGCGGAAACATCTGCACGAGGAGCAGCGTAAGCAAACCTACGCGTCGGCCAATAAAGCGCATGCGCGAGAACGCATATGCCGCGAGGGCCCCCAAGAAGACGGTCCCGAGCGACGAGATCCCGCCGATCAAAAGAGTGTTGCCGAACCAGGCCGCGTATGGCTGCTGCGGCCGGTTGAAGAGGTCAACGTAGCTGCCAAAGTTGAAGCTCGAAAAGAGCGAATTGGCCGTGACTAATGTGCCGCCAGGGTTGAGCGACGCGCTAAAGACATACAGCAACGGGAACGCCGCAAAGATCGACATGATGACCCCGATGATGTGGCGCCAACCTGTTTCTCGAGCCCACCGTTTGAAGGAGCGCCGCGGGTGACCGACGACGACAACTGGATCGTGCTTCTGAGTTGTTGTGGTCATCTCAGTTCAACTCCTCAAGCGACTTCGTGCGACGGAAACTGATGATCGCGATGCCCGCGACCAGAATGAAGATGATGATCGCGAAGGCGCTCGCGAGCCCGTAGTCGCGGTTGGCTCCCACGAAGGCAACCTTGTAGACCATCGAAATCAGGATGTCCGTTGCGCCAACATTCACCCCTGCGGAGACATCGCGCGGCCCACCATTGGTGAGCATGTAGATCAGATTGAAGTTGTTGAAGTTGAATGCGAACGACGAGATTAGCAGCGGAGCGACGGAGACCAACAGCAGGGGCAGCTTCACGAAACGGAAGATCGCCCAGGGTTTCGCGCCGTCCACGGTCGCGGCTTCGGTGAGCTCTTCAGGGATCGCCTGCAGTGCACCGGTCGTGACTAAGAACATGTAGGGAAAGCCCAGCCACAGGTTCACGAACAGCACCGAGCCCTTAGCTAGCCATTCGTTCGTAAGCCAGGGAACTTCGGCCCCACCCAACAGCACGGTGTTGATGAAACCAAACTCCTGGTTCATCATTCCGGCCCACACGAGCGCAGACAAGAACCCGGGGAAGGCATAGGGCAAGATCATGATGATTCGGTAATACTTGCGGCTCTTCATCCGCTTGTCGTTGAAAACGATCGCGAGGAAAAGCCCGAGCGCGAAGGTCGTGAACACCGAAAGGAACGCGAATGCGAAAGTCCAGACGGTCACGCTAATCAGCGGGCCACGGATGGACTCCTCAGTGAACGCACGAACGAAGTTGTCGAGCCCGACCTCAATTTTCCATCCCGGCAGCAACTCTTGGCCGTTGTCGGAGGTGAAGGCGCCAGTGCCGATATCGGAGTACGTGATGCCCGTGTTCTTGTCCCGCATCGTGCCAGCATCTTCGTTGTAGTCGAGTGACGACGTGTAGAGGAAGGCGCTCGACCCGTCTGGGGTGCGCAGCATTCCATCGTTGGGGTCGTCGGTGAGAGGAACGCTGATTGAGGCAATTGCACTTTGGCGGCCCAGGATGTCTTGAAAGCCAAGGGTCGTGTAGCCATCGAGACCGACCGCGACGCCACCCTCAAGCTGCGCGTTGTTTACATCCTTGAGCGGACGTTCTTCGCCACCGATGCTCACGCTGCCGTCAGGTTCTGTGACGAGAAAGGAAAGCTCCCCGAGTTGTTCGAGCACGGTGAGTCGGTAGTTCGGTGAGTCCGCAACCCGGTTCTGTGAAGACAGCAGCAGTGAATTGACTGCATCTGCCTTGGTGGAGTTGTGTCCTGTGCCGTAGTTCGTGAATGCGATGTAGCCCGAGTAGAGCAGCACAAAGATTTGGAAGATGGCCAAGAAGATCAGCCCGGGGGCGAGATATTTCGCCGGAAGCTTGCCGCGTGAAAAGTAGATCCAGTTCACCAGTAGCGTGACGGCTACGACGAGTCCGGCAATCAGCCAGTCCTCGCCGCGCACCAGCACGAACAGAGCGAAGATCGCGATCGCGTCGACGACTCCCAAAGCCAGGATCTTTACGGCGACCAGTTTCCAGCCGCCGGCTGCGGCATCCGCAATTCTGGTCGCGCGCTTGGCGCGGGCAGACTGCCGGATGGGGCCAGGATCAGTCTCGGGGGTTGTCGTCACGGGGATTCTCCATTGAAGGCGCGCGGGGTGGCGAAAAGTATGCGGGCAAGGAAGTGGCCGCCCGCTTGCAGACGGGCGGCCACCGTGCGCTATCCAGCGATAGCGGTCTGAATGTCGCCTGACATCTTCTGCCAGAGCGTGGTGGCGTCACCACCGTTGATGATGGCTGCCTCGGTTACGCCCCAGAACTCCCAGACGGCTCCCATTGCGGGAATCGAGGGCATGGGTACGGCGTTTTCGCCGACGGCACCGAAGCCGGCAACGATCGGGTCTGCACTTGCAGCCTCGAAGGAAGCTGTCAGCGCTGGTGCGCGTCCGCCAACCTCGAACAGTGCGGTCTGCACGTCTTCACTACCCATGTAGTTCACGATGAACTCGTTCGCCGCAAGGGCGTTCTCGCTCTTGGAACTGACGAAGAAGCCCTGCACACCGACGAATGGTTGTGCGTCTTCTCCACCAGCGGAGGGGATCGGGTCAATCGCGACGTCGATTCCTGCTTCAACAGCTGCAGGTACGTTCCACGGTCCGGTCAGGTAGAAGGGTGCTTCGCCCGCGATGAACTTCTCCTTGGCGAGGTCGCCAGTGATGTTCGTGTTGAGAACTCCTGCGGCACCCTGCTTGGCTAGCCAAGCCGCGAAGTCTTCGCCACCGGCATTGCCGATTTCGAGTGCTTCAGCGTCGTAGCTTCCGTCAGCGGCAGTGCCAAAGACGGGGGCGCCGAACGAGGTCTGGAAGGGGTACAGGTGGTAGGGGTCAGCAGCTTCGGGGTCGAGTCCGACAAGGAACGGGTACTCGGTTCCCGCAGCCTTGCCCATGGTGACCATCTCATCGAAGGTCGCCGGCGTACTTGGCGCGAGTGCAGTGTTGCGCACGAGGGCGATGTTTTCGATCGAGTACGGAACCCCGTAGACCTGTCCTTCGTAGCTCATTGCTGTGATTGCTACGTCTTGGAAGGCGTCAGCCTTGTCACCGAGCTCGACGGGAGCAACGACACCGTTGGTCACGAAGGTTCCTAGCCAGTCGTGGGCACCGATCACAATGTCCGGTCCCTTGCCTGTGGGCGCCTGTGCGATGAACTGGTCGCGAATGTCGCCGAATTCTTTTTGAACCAGCTTCACCTCGACACCGGTTTCAGCGGTGAAGTCTGCTGCTGCGTCCTTGAGTACGCTGGCACGGTCAGCGTCGACCCACACAGTGAGCGAGCCACCGTTTCCAGCTCCGTTGTTTGCTGTGTCGGATCCTGCTGCGCATCCGGTCAGCGCTAGCGATGCAGTGACTGTGAGTGCGCCTGCGGCCCACAGTCCTTTTTTGTTCACCCTCATTGGTGGTGCCTTTCGTCAGTGAAAGCATTGCAAACTGCAAGCGCTTCCATGTATACCTCTTACTGGAGTGGTTCAGCAAGCATCTATTGCATAACTAACAGATGTTTCCAAGGAGAAATGAGAACGAAGCATGTGCAAGCGCTTAGCTTTTGAGGGGGAAGCCGATAGTGTGTCGGCTATGACATCTGTTCTTCCGCGCACCGAATGGTGGCGCTCCGCAGTGATTTACCAGATCTACCCGCGGTCTTTCGCCGACTCCAACGGCGATGGAATGGGTGATCTGCTAGGCATCCGCGACCGCCTGACTTCTCTCACGGAACTCGGTGTGGACGCGATCTGGCTTTCGCCGTTCTACACGTCCCCCCAGAGGGACGCCGGCTACGACGTTGCCGATTATTGCGATGTCGACCCGCTATTCGGCACGCTTGACGACTTCGATTCGATGACGGCGCGAGCCCACGAACTCGGCCTACGCGTGATCGTCGACCTCGTACCCAACCACTCTTCTAGCGACCACCGCTGGTTCCAAGAAGCACTCGCCGCAGCGCCAGGAAGCAACGAGCGTGCGCGTTACATGTTCCGCGACGGTCGCGGCGAAAGTGGCGAACTGCCCCCCAACAACTGGGAGTCCGTCTTCGGTGGCCGTGCGTGGACGCGCGTCACCAACGCCGACGGAACCCCCGGCCAGTGGTACTTGCACCTTTTCGATACCACCCAGCCCGATTTCGACTGGAGCAACCCATGGGTTCGCCGCCAGTTCGAAGACATACTTCGCTTCTGGCTCGACCGTGGCGTTGACGGATTCCGGGTAGATGTCGCCCACGGCATGATCAAAGCCAACGGCCTACCCGACTGGACAGCTCCCGTCGCGGGCGGCAGCATGGGCGGGGCGGCAGCTGAGCTCGCGGCATCCCGAGCACCATTCTGGGCTCAGGATGGCGTTCACGAGATCTACCGCGAGTGGCGCGAGATTCTCAACAGCTACGACGGCGAACGAATCTTGGCGGCCGAAGCTTGGGTCGACCCGCTCACCGACATGGCCAAGTGGGTGCGCCCCGATGAGATGCACCAGGCCTTTAACTTTCCGTACCTCGAAACTCCGTGGGCTGCGCAGCAACTCCGCGCCGTGATCGACGCGTCGATCAGTGCGTTTTCGGCAGTAGAAGCGCCGAGCACGTGGGTACTTTCAAACCACGACGTTGTCCGACACGCGTCGCGACTCGCGCTCACAGCAGAAAACCCTCAGGGACACGGCATCGGGCCAAAGTCCGCAGGGCTACCCATCCCCGAGCTGGGCCTGCGTCGCGCTCGCGCCGCAACCGCACTCATGCTTTCGTTGCCCGGAAGTGCCTACATTTACCAGGGTGAAGAACTCGGCTTGCCCGAAGTAATCTCTCTGCCAGATGAAGCCCGGCAAGACCCCACTTGGTTCCGCACGAATGGGGAGCGTTATGGCCGTGACGGATGTCGCGTTCCTATCCCTTGGGAAGCCAACTCCCCCGCGTACGGCTTCGGCCCTTCAAATGCCTCTTGGTTGCCACAGCCAGCGGATTGGGCCCCGCTCGCCCGGGATGCGCAGGGCAATGACAGCACGTCAACGCTCTCGCTGTACCGACACGCTCTCGCGCTCCGCCGCGCCCATGAACTGGGAACGGGCGAGCTTGAATGGCTTGAGACGGGCGCAGAAACAGTACTCGGTTTACGCAATGGCGACGTGCTTGTATACGCCAACACAGGCGACACCGCCGTGACTCTCCCTGCCGGCGAGGCGCTACTCTCAAGCGGTCCGCTCGGCGATGGTGAACTGCCCGCAGACACGACTGTGTGGTTGCGCGCCTAGACCTGTGCTCGACCACATACCCGTGAATGGATACCGGTCGATAGAATCGCACAGGCGCGTTCGCTTCACATCGGCATCCACACTCGTCAGCATCCAATGGAGGGCAACTGATGGTGAGCATTGAAGATGTTGCCCAGCGCGCTGGAGTCTCGACGGCCACGGTCTCGCGTGCGTTGAGCGGCAATGGTCCGGTTTCGGCCAAGGCCCGCGAGAAGGTTGCGGATGCCGCATCGGCGCTCGGATACGTTGTCTCGGCGAGCGCATCGAGCCTCGCTTCAGGTCGCACCAAGAACGTAGGACTCATCGTCCCGTATTTGGCACGATGGTTCTTCACCGCTGCAGTCGAGGGCGCTCAGCAGGCATTGATGCGGCACGGCTACGACGTCACCTTGTACAACCTCTCCGGGGGTGGTGATGAGCGAGACAGCGTGTTCGATGTGTTTTTGCAACGGCAGCGCATTGACGGCATCATCGCAATCTCGCTTGAGCTCTCACAGGCCGAAGTTGAGCGTCTTCATGCGCTTGGCAAACCTGTCGTAGGTGTCGGTGGTCCGATCGAGGGTGTACGCACGCTCACACTGGATGACATCGCAATTTCGCGACTCGCGACCGAACATTTGCTGGCGCTGGGACACAAGCGCATTGCCCATATGGCGGGTGCAGAAACTTACGATCTCGACTTTCATATCCCCACAAATCGTCGCGTCGGTTACGAGCTCGCACTGCGCGACGCCGGAATCGAGCCGCAGCCCGAGCTGTTTACGAGTGCCGACTTCACCATCGAGGGCGGGTATCACGCTGCAAAGCAACTTCTCGGAAGCCCGCACGACCGGCCAACTGCCATCTTTGCCGCCGCGGATGAGATGGCGATCGGCTGCATCCTCGCCGCGCGCGATCTGGGATTAGTCGTGCCCCGCGATGTCTCCATCATCGGAATTGACGGCCACGAACTCTCGGAGTTCTTCGGACTCACCACGATCGCGCAATACCCGCGCGCTCAGGGCGAGCACGCTGTCGACATTTTGATGAATGAACTCAGCCCGGGCAAGCATGCCGAGGTGCCAGCCAATATTCCGCTCGGGTACGACCTGCTCGTGCGCTCAAGCACGGCACGGCCGCCAGAATAGTCGTACCGCCGCGGCCTAGTCGCCCGCAATTCAGCCGCGCGCTAGTCCCGCGGTTCGACGAGGCGGCGCGCAGCTTCCCGCACTGAAGCACAACGGGCCACGTCGTCGCCGGCGAATTCGCGGCATCCGAGGGAGCGCAATTCGGCGGGCGCACGCTCCCAGTTGCTGGCAACGGCGAGCAGTAGCGCGAGTAGTTCTTCTGGTTTCCACGAGGGGTCGACGACGCCGCGTTCTTGGGCTTCGCGAATGACTTCGAGTTTGTGACGGTATCCCTCAACTCGACCTTCGGAGAATGAGCCGAGAGTTTCTGCGTCGTGAAGCCACGCCCACATTGAGACGCGCTGGGCGCTCTGATCGTTCACGAAGTAGTTGTGTAGTCGCACCGTGTACTCAACGAGGTCTGCATCGATTGGCACAGCGTGAGCGAGCTTGTCGAGGCCGGTTTGCATCACATGGTCGAAGAGGGTGTCTTTGTCACCGAACCACGCGTAGATGCGTTCCTTGCTTGCTTTCGCAGTCTCCGCGATCCGATTGATGCGGGCGCCCGCAACGCCATACTCAGCGAATTCGGCCGCGGCTGCCTCGAGAACGCGCTGTTTTGTTTCGCGGCCACGGAGCTGATCACGCGGCATTTCTGTCGAAACCACCAAACACCTCCAAATCGAACCGGTTGGTTTGACTTAGCCTACACGTCGCCATAGTGTCGAACCAATTGGTTTGGTAAGCAGCCAATCAGTTTCTTAAGGAGTTTGCATGACAAACGTACTAATGGTTCTGTCCGCAGCATCACACTGGACCCTCGCCGACGGCACACAACACCCCACCGGCGTCTGGGCAGAAGAATTCCTCGAGCCGTACCGCATCTTCACCGAAGCCGGCTGGAAGATTCAGGTCGCGAGCCCCGCAGGCAAAGCCCCAACCTTCGACGCGGTCAGCCTCAGTGAGGGCAGCGTCGGTTCAGCCGAGCGCGTCGCCGACTTCAAGGCACGCATTGCTGGCCTTCAGAACATTCTCCAGAATCCCCTTCGATTGGATGCCGTCAATGCCGGTGACTTCGACGTAATTTTCTACCCTGGCGGCCACGGTCCCATGGAAGACCTCGCCGTCGACGATGACTCCGGACAACTCATCGTCGCAGCCGTGAAGTCGAACACGACACTCGGAGTACTTTGCCACGCCCCTGCTGCACTACTCGCAGCCAACGACAAGGCGACTGGCGACTGGGTGCTCAGGGGTCGCAAAATGACTGGCTTCGCCAATACGGAAGAAGAGCTTGCTGGCCTCGCAGACAAAGCACAGTGGCTCGTGGAAACCCGCCTCGTGGAGCTTGGCGCGGAGTACTCCAAGGCTGCTGAACCCTTCGCTTCCTATGTGGTTGTCGACGGTGAGCTGTACACAGGGCAGAATCCCGCGTCATCCGTTGAGGTTGCCGAGCGCATCGTCGCTGACAAGTCCTAACGGCTCACACACTTTCATTTTCATCTACTTAGCAATTCAAGGAGCAGTACATGAGCACGTCAATAAGCACACAATGGCAGCTAGCCTCTCGCCCCACCGGTGAGCCAACGTCCGAGAACGTTGTCAAGGTTGAGATCGACCTCGCGGAACTCGCTGAGGGCGACGTTCGTGTTCGCAACACGTTCCTCTCTGTCGACCCCTACATGCGCGGCCGCATGAACGAGGGTCGCTCGTATGTTGCGCCGTACAGCCTTGGCGAGACCATGACCGGCGCCGCTGTTGGTGAAGTAATCGAATCGACCGTTGAGGTTCTGCCCGTCGGCACTCTCGTGCAGCATCAGCTCGGATGGCGCGACATCACGCAGGCTCCCGCTGCACAGTTCACGGCGCTCCCCAACGTCCCCGGCGTATCGCCCTCGCTCTTCTTGAGTGTTCTCGGCCTTACCGGAATTACGGCCTGGACTGGCCTCACCCAGATCGCTGAGATCAAGGAAGGCGACACCGTCTTTGTCTCCGGTGCCGCCGGCGGCGTTGGCACCATGGTCGGTCAGATCGCCCGCCTACTCGGGGCTTCGCGCGTTGTTGGAAGTGCCGGAACAGCGGAAAAGGTTGAGTTGCTCACGAGCAAGTACGGCTACGACGCCGCCTTCAACTACAAGGATGGGGATATCGCTGGCCAGCTCGCTGAAGCAGCGCCCGACGGAATCGATGTTTACTTCGACAACGTGGGTGGCGACCATCTCTCCGCCGCACTCGGAGCATTCAACGACGGTGGCCGCGCAGCAATCTGCGGTGTCATGTCGCTGATCAATGCCAAGGGCGACACCGGCATCAAGAACAGTGCAAACATCGTGACTCGTGGTTTGACCATCAAGGGCTTCACGATGGGCAGCTACTTCCACCTTGCACCACAGTTCGCTGACGCAATGCGTGGATGGCTCGGCGACGGCAAGATCGTTTATGACGAGACCATCACCGACGGTATTGATAACGCCTTCGCAGCTTTCACCGGTCTTATGAATGGTGCAAATGTCGGCAAGGCGATCGTTCGCGTGTAACTGACCTGGACTACCGGCCCGAACGGTAGCTCGCGCTCCGGCGGTACTCGCGCTCTATCGCTACCTCGATTGGCGTCGACGGCCTGGCTTCGATTGGCCTTTTACCGCTGGAGCTCGCCCCTTGCCCTTTGACGCCTTCGCTTTGCCACCAGGTTTTGCGACGGACGCTGCGGCTGACTTCGCCGACTTATCGAGTTGCCGTTCCGCATCAACAAGAAATAACTCGCCTGCAGGGGTGAGTTGGGTTGAGGTGGCGGTCGAATCGAACAGCGCGTAGCCCAGCTGAGCCTCAAGAGACCTCACTGCGGCGATAACGCTCGAGCGCGGAACGCCAAGCGTGCGGGCGGCGTGCGCGAAATGAAGTTGTCGCCCAGCGGCAACGAACTGTTTGAGCAGGGTGTGGTCCATTAGCTTCAGGGTAGGCGATCAAACCGCTTGCGTCTGAACTACGTGCAGCGTTATGGCCGAAAGGTGCCTGCAACGAACGACATTGAGTCGCCGTCTTGAGAAATTTGCCTAAACCCCAATCGCTTTGCGAGCTTGACTGATGCCACATTTTTGGCATCAACGACAGCGACCAGCCACTGCACGTTCACGCGGTCGAAAGCGAAATTCATCATTGCTGCAGCGGCTTCAGCGGCAAATCCGTGGCCGTAGTGATCTGGATGCAAGATCCAGCTAATTTCGGCTGCACGGCTCGACGGGGCCACCGAACGTAAGTGCAGCGAGACGTCCCCGATGAGTTCACCCTCGTGCTCGATCGCTAACGCTAAGAAATCATCAGCCTGTTTGAGCACAATGTGTTTAATGCGGTGTTTGAGGTGAATTCGCGACTGAGCCTCAGTGCGTTTTGGCCACGAAGTGTATGCGTATACGTCTGGAGATGACTGAATTTCATACCACCGCGCGGCGTCGTCAATGCGATGTGGGCGCAGCGTTAGCCGCTCGGTCTCAAGAACCGGAGCGGTGATCGCTTGATCAATTGATGGACCCCGAGCAAAGCGTGGACGCTGGGCAAATCGCATCGGCTAATTCACTCCCCTGCACCACGATAGCGCGGTGGAGAGCGTTGTTTCAGTCGAATCCATGTATAGACGACACCACAAGTTTCTATGAATTAGGTATGAGAAGCATCCAAAACCACTGGACCAGTGGTGGCACGCTGTTGCGAGAGGCAACACGGAAGTGCCGCTGCGACGGAATGATCACAGAGTTCGCACTCACCCTCCGTATCGGAGGGCGGAGTGTGAATTGTGCTTCATGCAGGTTGTAGCTGAGGCGGGATTCGAACCCGCGACCTCACGATTATGAGTCGTGCGCTCTCACCAACTGAGCTACTCAGCCGCATCATCCAATTATTGGACAAGCGAGCCCCCTATGGGAATCGGACCCATTACCTCTTCCTTACCAAGGAAGTGCTCTACCAATGAGCTAAGGGGGCACACAAAAACGCATAATGCGCAATTGGCACCGTAAGAGACTAGCATCCGCCGAGCACTGCTAAGTACGTTTTTGGGGCAAAACTGGCTCGGGGTTGGGATTACTTAAACAGCGTTCGAAGTAAGCCATTCGTACGGGTCAACCGGAACCTCATCGAGATGAATTTCGAGGTGTAGATGGGCGCCGTACGAACGCCCAGTGTCACCAACGAGTCCGACGAAGTCGCCAACCTTGACCTTGTCGCCTACGACGAAGGGGCTGGAGTCGGATGTCATGTGAGCGTAGAGACTCTGCACCTGCTGGCCATCGACCACGTGATCTATAACTGCGTGATAGCCATAGCCGGAATAGTCGGCCTGTATGTAGGAAACAACACCGTCAGCGATTGCGTAGATGGGTGTTCCCGCGGGGGCAGCGAAGTCGGTTCCCTTGTGGAACCCTCCTTCGCGGTCGCCGAATCTATCAGTGAGAGGAACCTCGTAGGGGAAGGGCCAGCGAATCGCGCCGGAAGTGGCGTTGTATTCATACTCAACACCCGCAAACTTCAGCGCAAGCACCTCGGCGTAGGAGATGACCTTCACGCTGTCTTGCCGTCCCCCATCGTTGATGACCTCGCCGGAGACCGCGAGCGACTGGGTGGGCCGCGCATCAGCGTCGAGCGCCACTGCCTGGGATTCGGCATTTACCGCAGCGGCCATAGTGCGGCCATCAGCGAACACGTTCGACGGAACCGAAACGCCAACCACTATTGCGCCAGCAAACAGCATAGCCGCCATAGAAAAAACCTTGGATGCAACAGCTTTAGGGCGGCGACGGGGCGGGCCGCTCGGAGCGAGCGCCGCGGAAGAGACCCGCACTCGCTGTGACTTAACTACGGAGCCGCGTTCGGCACGCGGACGTCGCGTCTTGGCCGCCTTTGCGACGCGCTTCGAACGCTGTGCCGGCTTATCCCTTGCCGTTACAACGGGTGAAGCCTCAGTGACTTGTTCTTCAGCAGTGACGGCAGCGAGTTCGCTCGCGGCTGCCAGTTGCGCTCGGAGCGAGCGACGGCTCGGGAGAACAACATCGATTTCGACGGTTGCGGGGTGAGTATCCGCACGCGACTCCTGAGAGGTCGTCGCAATGGCCCTCGAGTCAATCGCGGTCGGCGCCACAGAGTGCGGTGTAAACAGTTCAGCAAGTACGGGTATTTGCGGCGCCTCCACCGGTTTCTTCGTGCCGTGCTGGGCTGTTCGTTCGCGCTCTCGCAATTGTCTGCGCGTCAGGGGGATGCCATCCCCCATTCCTGTTTGCTGTGGGAGCGCAGTGTCGAGGCTCACTTCACGAACCTCATTTTGCGGGAGGAGAATGCCACTGCGGCGCACACGCTCGTCAGTGACATTCTTCTCCTTCACGCGATTCACTTGCTAGGTGTGAATGCATAATTCGGGTATTTGCCTACGCACGTACGGGTTGCACGCAGGTAACAGATTCATAAAGGTTAGCGCGCAAGTGGTCTAGTCACCAGCCCCACTTCAAGTGGTCTAACTCACGCGTTCAATAGCACCAATGATGCCTCAAGTTGCTGGGCAACTGCTGGTTCCGCAGCGAGGATGAAGTCCTTGCCTTCGGCCAATGAACCACGCCCTTTTACAGTCGCTCCGGCCTCGCGCGCGATGAGGGCGCCTGCCGCGTGATCCCAAGGATTCAGGCTTCGCTCGAAGTACGCATTCACACGCCCCGACGCGACCATGCAGAGGTCTAAGGATGCCGTTCCCATTCTGCGGATGTCGCGCACCTGGGGCAACAACCCCGCGATCACGCGACCCTGCTCGATGCGCAGCTCCTGAAGGTAGGAGAATCCTGTTGCAACGAGGGCTTCCGAGAGGTCTACCGCTTCGGCTACTTGCAGTCGTTCGCCGTTGAGATGTGAGCCTCCCCCGGCCGTGCCCGTGTACGTTTCGTTCGCCCCCAGATTGACGACCGCTCCGGCAAGTGCACGCCAGGTGGCAGGGTCGGGGTCGCCCTCAACGACAGCGACACTTACCGCATAGTGCGGGATGCCATAGAGATAGTTCACGGTTCCATCAATCGGATCAACGACCCAGGTCAGCCCGCTCGAGCCGGTAGTCGCTGATCCTTCTTCTCCGTAGAACCCATCATCGGGGCGAGCTTGAGCCAACACGCTTCGGATGAGCTCTTCGCTTTCGCGGTCAGCATGGGTGACAACATCCACCGAAGAGGTCTTGCGATCAGCAACAGCGACCCCCTCGCTACGGCGGCGACCCGCGAGCTCGGCAGCCTGTGTTGCTGCGGCGCGGGCAAGGTCAAGAAGTTCAGCGTGAGGCATTGCTCAAGCCTAGAGCGCTGCGTGATGCCGCCGCTCCGCGATGGGCGGCTCGATGCTTGCAGCCGGTGATGTCTTAAGTGGTGGCGAGTGAGGGATTCGAACCCCCGAATGCGATGCAGTCTGATTTACAGTCAGATCCCTTTGGCCACTTGGGTAACTCGCCAAGACGCCTCCGGCCACATGTATTCATCTGACCGAACGCGCTGAACAAGGATACAAGGTAACGGAGGCCGTTTGTGACCACATTGCCAAAACTCGACAGTGAGTGTTCTGTGCGCAGCGCGGGTAGCATGGGCGCATGGCTGATTCCTCGTTTGACATTGTGAGCAAAGTTGACCAAATGGAGGCGGAAAACGCCGTCAACCAAGCACAGAAAGAGCTAGCTCAGCGCTACGACTTCAAGGGCGTTGGCGCCTCGGTCGAGTGGACTGGTGAGAGCCTCCTCCTGAAGGCAAGTGCCGAAGAGCGCGTAAAGGCGGTGCTTGAGGTGCTCGAGGCCAAGTTCATCAAGCGCGGGATTTCACTGCGCAGCTTGGACGCCGGTGAACCTTTCCCCAGCGGCAAGGAGTACCGCATCGAGATCAGCCTGAAGAACGGCATCTCCTCTGAAGACGCAAAGAAGATTTCGAAAATCATTCGCGATGAAGCGCCCAAAACCGTGAAGTCGCAGATTCAGGGCGAGGAACTGCGTGTGCAGTCCAAGAGTCGTGACGATCTTCAGGCCACAATGGCGTTGCTCAAGGGCAAAGATCTCGAAGTCGCCCTCCAGTTCGTGAACTTCCGCTAGAAACTCCCCCACCAGCGTGGACATTTTCCTGCTGATCTTTGCGGCCACCCTGCTGGTCGCTGTGCTGTTCTCCGCGCTCGCGGGGCGCACCGTGCTCTCTGCTGCTGTGCTGTTTCTTGTCGTTGGCTTCGTTATCGGCTCGGAGACTACGGGCATTGTGAACTTCAGTTCGACATCAGAAGAAGTCTCGACAATCGCCGAGATTGCACTGTTCGTTGTGCTCTTCACCGATGGCATGAAGATGGGCTGGACCGACCTTCGCAGGGCATGGCGGCTTCCCGGCCGCGCTCTCGGGTGGGGACTGCCACTCACCCTTGGAATCACCGCGGTGCTCGCGCATTACCTAGTGGGCCTCGACTGGCCTGCCGCACTGCTGATTGGCGCAATTCTGGCCCCAACCGACCCCGTATTCGCTGCGGCGCTCGTGGGAGATAAGCGCGTGCCGCAGAGGTTGCGGCAACTGCTGAACGTAGAGTCTGGAGTGAACGACGGGCTCGCGCTTCCGTTCGTGATCGTGTTTCTCGCGGTCAGTTCGGGCTCCGAAGATTTGCATCTTGGCGAACTTGGGCTCGAACTTCTCATCGGCACGGTGATCGGCATTGCGGTGCCGTGGCTGATCATCAAGGCACTCCACACTCGACTCTTTGCGGCAACCGGAGTCTTCGAACCCCTAGTTCCCATCGCCATTGGGCTGCTCGTGTTCGCGCTCTCAACCACGTTGCACGCCAACCTTTTCCTCGCGGCCTTCGCGGCAGGAGTGACCGTTGCCACCTTCGGCCAAAAAGAGCGGGAAGAGTTCGAGGAGTTCGGAGAGATCATTTCCGAGCTCCTGAAGTTGCTCGCCCTCATGATTTTTGGTGCGTTGCTCTCGTTCAAGTTCCTCGGCGAGATCGCGTGGACCGGATGGGTGTTCGCCATTCTTGCCCTCGTTGCCGCACGGCCTATCGCGCTCTTCGTATCGTTCCTCGGCTCAGGCCTCTCGATGCGAGAACAGCTCGCCGCGATGTGGTTTGGACCAAAAGGCTTCGCATCAGTGGTCTACGTGCTTCTGGTCGTCACCGCGGGCATCCCTGAGGGCGACTTGATCTTCCATCTCGTCGCGCTAACCATCGCACTGTCGATCATCGCCCACTCATCAACTGATGTGATCGTTGCCCGCTCATTCAGCGAACCCGACGAGACCCCGGCCTGGCAGGGCCCGCCAATTGAGAACGGCAGCTCGGCCACGAAACCCTGATTGACCTCCGAGACTGGCTAGACTTCGAGCCATGGACGACGGCGGGATCACTCTAAGTTTCACGGCAATCATCGCCGGTGCGCTCATCTTTATCGACTTCATGGTTCGCGTGCTCTCGATCATCTACGTGCCTCGCAACCGGAGACCGCAAACCGCTATGGCGTGGCTGCTGGCGATTTTCTTCATCCCCTACGTTGGCATCCTGCTCTTCCTGATGCTGGGTAGCCGAAAGCTCCCCAAAGGGCGACGCGATAAGCAGATCGAGATCAATAAGTTCATTCTGGAGACCACTGACGGCATGGACAAAGTTCGCCGCGATCAGCCCTGGCCACCATGGCTAGAGCCCGTTGTTGAACTCAACCGCACGCTCGGTGCAATGCCGCTCGTTGGAGGCAACTCAGCCTCCCTCCACTCCGAATACCAAGAGTCGCTCGACGCCATGGTCGCCGAAGTCGCGAGCGCACAAAAATACGTTCACGTCGAGTTCTACATCCTGAGCCTCGACAGCACAACGGCACCCTTCTTCACTGCCCTCGAAGACGCCCGCAAGCGCGGAGTCAAAGTGCGAGTGCTTCTCGATCACATTGCGTCATTGCGTGCGCCAGGGTACTTCACGACCATCCGGCGTTTGAAACAAATGGGCGTTGAGTGGCATGTAATGTTGCCCGTTCAGCCGCTGAAATGGAAGTTCCAGCGCCCCGATCTTCGCAACCACCGCAAGATCCTCATCATTGATGGCACAGTGGCGTTCACCGGCTCACAAAACATGGTCGACCCCACCTACAACAAGCGGTCGAACAGAAAGCGGGGCCTTGAGTGGAAAGACCTCATGGTGCGCTTCGAGGGGCCCATTGTCGCCGGGATTAATTCGCTGTTTGTCACCGACTGGTACAGCGAAACTGACGAGCTTCTTTTGCGCGAAAGTGTTGACCTTCCTCCCGCAGAGGACCAAGCAACGCTTGATGCGCAGGTTGTGCCAAGCGGCCCGGGCTTTGAAGGAGAAAACAACCTCCGGTTGTTCAACTCGCTGCTCTATGCCGCCCAACATCGTGTCATCATCACCAGTCCGTACTTCGTGCCAGATGACTCAATGCTCTACGCCATCACGACGGCCGCCCAGAGTGGCCTCGACGTGCAACTGTTTGTCTCTGAGGTCGGCGACCAAGCAATGGTTTATCACGCGCAGCGCAGCTACTACGAGACCCTCCTGCGCGCCGGGGTGAAGATCTGGTTGTTCCCATCTCCGACGGTGCTTCACGCTAAGCACTTCACAATCGATGATCATGTTGCAGTGATTGGTTCAAGCAACATGGACATGCGCTCGTTCAGCCTCAATCTTGAGATCTCTGTCATGGTGCGAGGCACCGAGTTCATCAAAGACATGCGCGAGCTTGAAGCCCAATACCGCAGTGTCAGCCGAGAGCTCACGCTAGACGAATGGATGAAGCGCCCGAGGAGTTCCAAGGTGCTCGACAACATCGCGCGCCTCACCGCGGCAGTTCAGTAGCGTCGCACCGCGCTAGTTGCTGGCGGAATCCTTTGATGCCGCGATCATTTCGTCGCGATCGACGAGCTTGATGCGCGCACGGCCCTCTGGTTCTCCGAGAGCGATTTCATGGGCATCCAGCAACTGCCAACCCTGAAGGTTCGTGTAGTCAACGTTGCGGCTCTTTAGGAGGTCGACAACCGACTGCTCGTCTGGGTGCTCGGGGCTCCACCAATTTGCCTGATCGTTCATGACGTTCTTGATGGTTTCCATCGCGTCAGATTTGGTGTGTCCGATGAGACCGACCGGTCCACGTTTGATCCACCCGGTGGCGTAGACGCCGTGCACTGGCTCGTGATTGTCATCGATAACCTGACCCTCACGGTTGGGGATAACACCACGGTGGGTGTCGAACGGGATGCCGTCAAGCGGTGATCCGAAGTAGCCAACAGCGCGATACAGGCTTTGAACCGCAATCTCACGGAATTCGCCGGTGCCAACAACTCCGCCCTGGCCGTCTGGCTTGGTGCGCTCGTAACGGAAGCCCTCAACGTGATCAGTGCCGAGCACCTCGACGGGGCCAGCATAGAAGTGCAAGTGAAGGCGACGTGAGGCTGTGCCCTTTTCTTGGCCACGCCACTTTGTGAAGATGCGGTCGAGCACCATGATCTGCTTGTTGGATTCGATGGCCGCTTTGGAGGCAGCGTCGTAGTCGAAGTCTTCTTCGTATACGACCATGTCGACGTCATTGAGCTCACCTAGTTCCCGCAATTCGAGCGGGGTGAACTTCACTTGCATCGGTCCACGGCGCCCAAACACGTGCACGTCGGTTACGGGGCTCGCTGTGAGGCCGTCGTAGACGTTGGCGGGAATCTCGGTCGGCAGGAGGTCGTCCGCGTGCTTAGCGAGCATTCTGGCGACGTCGAGTGCAACGTTTCCGTTGCCGACAACTGCAACTTCTGCGGCGTCAAGGGTCCATTCGCGCGAGACATCAGGGTGTCCGTCGTACCAGCTAACGAAGTCGGCGGCACCGTAGCTGCCTGGCAAGTCAATTCCGGGGATCGCGAGCGGAGCATCCTGCACCGCACCCGTCGAGAAGATGACCGCGTTGTAGTGCTTCTTGAGATCTTCGAGGGTGATGTCGCGCCCATAAGTGACGTTGCCGAAGAGACGGATGTTGCCGGTGTCGAGCACATCACGCAGGGCGTTGACGATTCCCTTGATTCGCGGATGATCGGGGGCGACTCCGTAGCGCACAAGACCATACGGCGCCGGCAGTTGCTCGAAGAGGTCAATGGAAACTTCGAACTGTCGTTCGGCCTTCAGCAGGATGTCTGCGGCATAGATTCCGGCGGGGCCTGCGCCAACAATGGCGAGTCTGAGCTTGCTCATCGGCTGTAGTTTCCGTTCATCTCGATGCGCCCGAGCGCGGGCGAGGGTGGAGTGCTAGTTGGAGCGTTCGACGATACTGTCTGCAAAACGTGTCAGAGCTTTCTTGACGGGGCCATCGGGAAGGGGTGCGAGTGACTCAACAGCTTCGCGGCCCCAACGACGAGCTTCTTCTAGAGTCTTCTTCGTAACCGAGTGCTCTCGCAGTTCGGTCACGGCAGAATCTAGTGCCTCTTCGTTGCCTTCACCATAGAAATTGGCGTTGACGTCTCGCTCAATGCGAGTGAGCAACTCTGCCGCTTCGCTGTCGGTCACGGCGAGTTCGCGCAAGTACAACAGCGGCAGTGTTGCGACACCGCTTCGCAAATCAGTTCCGGCCTTCTTGCCGGTTTTACCTGTCTCGTCCGAAAGATCAATGACGTCATCGATGAGTTGGAATGCGACGCCAATTTTCTCGCCGAAGTCACGTACAGGCACCGTGTACTCGTCGGGAGCGTCGGAGAACATCACGCCGACTTCAGCCGCAGTAGCGATGAGAGAGCCTGTCTTATCGGCCAAAACCTGAAGGTAGTGCGTGACGGGGTTTTCGCCAGGCTTCGGCCCGAGCGTTTCGTGCAATTGTCCTAGGCACAAGCGTTCGAACGTGTTCGACTGCAGGATGAGCGCCCGCTCGCCCAACCCGGCGATGAGCTTGCTCGCCCGCGCGAACAGCAAGTCCCCTGTGAGAATCGCGACAGAGTTGCCCCACACGCTTTGAGCGCTGGGAACTCCGCGACGCAACTGTGCCTCATCCATCACATCATCGTGATAGAGCGAAGCAAGGTGAGTGATCTCTACCGCTTGAGCCGCCGTGACCACATTGGCGTTGTTGCCGCTGCCCAATTGTGCTGTGAGCAACGTCAATACGGGGCGCACGCGCTTGCCGCCAGCTTCGAGCAAATAGCGGCTTGTGGCATCCGCGATTTCGTCTGCAAAAGTCATGTGCGAAAGAAGTCCAGCTTCTACCTGCTCAAGACCTTCCTCGATCGCGGCAGCAAAACGACGTTCATCGCTCGAAGCAAAGAGTTTCTCTCCGAGACCCAACGACGAACTAAGGGTGTTGCTGCGGCGAGCAGGCGGAACGCTCGGGTTCACTATCAACCGATTTCTTTTGCGAAGCGCTAGGGCTTCGGTTTGGCGACTTTGATGGTCTTGATCGGGCGAGTCGCGTTGTCTTTGCGCTTGGCAACAGACGCGAGCACCGTTTCATCCACCGGCTTATGACCGCGATGCATCGCAACAATGCCCGCAGTGAGGTTTCGGTAGGCAACCCTAGTGAATCCCGCAGCGCGAATCCACTGGCTCAACTCGCCCTGATCTGGCCATTCGCGAATCGACTCAGCCAAGTAGGTGTACGCCTCGGGGTTGGAACTCGTGCGGTCAGCGATAATTGGCATAACGCGGTTCAAGTAGGTGAAGTAGCCCGCGCGCACAATGGCGACAGGCGGCTTGGAGAATTCGGTGATGACAAGACGACCGCCGGGCTTGAGCACCCGGAACATTTCAGAGAGTGCCGCGCGAGGATCGTTAATGTTGCGCAATCCGAAACTGATGGTCACGGCATCGAATTCGTTATCACCAAACGGCAACTGCTCAGCGTTGCCTTGGATAAATTCGATCTTCTTGTGGCGTTTGCGCGCCTGCTCGACCATGCCTGTGGAAAAGTCGAGTCCAACAACTCTGGCGCCATTGCGGTGCAGGGCGGCAGAACTTGTTCCCGTGCCAGCAGCGATGTCGAGAATGCGCTCACCTGGCTCAGGGGCAACGGCGCGAACCGTAGCAGCCCGCCAAAGTACTGCGTTACCAGCCGACAAAACGGTGTTTGTGCGGTCGTAGTGTTTTGCGACACCATCAAACATTCCGGCCACGTCATCCGGTCGCTTGTTCATGTCAGCCTTACCCACCCCATTAGTCTAGGGCGCTTGGAGCCGATGCTCACTTTCCGCGCCGCAACTGACAGGTACTCTGATACTTGTGAGGCACAATTGGGCTCAAGAACAGCTCGTCCCCGGCAGCGAACTGGGCGATTGCGATGACTAACACTCGTGAACCGCTCAGCATCGTTACGCGCCCGAGTGACGCTGTTGGCAACAATCTGGATTGGGTTTCCCCCGAACATCCACTCGCCTTCGTTCGCGACGGCGATGGCATTGTCGGTATTGGCGAGCTCCTTCGACTTGAGTTTCGGGGTGCAAACAGATTCACCCGCGCTGCCGAAGTTTGGGGCGAGATTTCGCGCACAGCGGTTGTACACGACAGCGTCAAGAGAGCAGGCACTGGTCTGGTCGCGCTCGGCAGCTTCGCCTTCGCTGATTCTTCGGATGCCGTGAGCGTGCTGCTAGTGCCCCGCCTCATCGTCGGTAGCCGCGACGGAATTCAGTGGCTAACCTCAATAACTCTCGGCGAAGCGGGCGGCCTGCCAGGAACCGCGGATGCCCTGCCGACCACTCCGCATCAACCCCACGGTGAACCCGTCCACATCGTTTTCACTCCCGGCGAGATGGGCCCCAAAGATTTCACCACCACCGTGAAAGCAGCGTTGCGCGAAATCTCCCACGGAAACGCCGCCAAGCTCGTAATAGCCCGCGATCAACATGCGACCCTTCCGGCGAACACTGACTTGCGGTTGCCGCTCGAGGCGCTCGCACGCCGCTATCCAGACACCTTCACGTTTGCGGTTGACGGGCTAATCGGCTCCAGCCCTGAAACCCTTGTTCGCGTTCACAACGGCACCGTCAGTGCCCGCGTCCTTGCCGGGAGTGCCGCGCGCGGCGACGACCGAATCTCCGATGGGAGGGCCGCTGTGACCCTTGCGGCATCGGCTAAGGACCAGAAGGAACATGCGCTCGCGCTTGCCAGCGTCATGGATGCTCTCGCACCGCTCAGTAGTGAACTGTCTGCGGCATCCTCACCGTTCGCACTGCAGTTGCCCAACCTCTGGCACCTTGCAACCGACATTGAAGGGCAGTTAAGCCACCACTCGAGTGCGCTCGATCTGCTCCGCGTTCTGCACCCCACCGCCGCAGTCGCTGGAACGCCGACACCAGCAGCGATTCGTATCATCGACGAACTTGAAGGCTTCGACCGTGGCCGCTATGCCGGACCTGTTGGTTGGGTCGATGCCCACGGAAACGGTGAATGGGCGGTCGCCTTGCGTTGCGCCCAAGTGGCAGGATCGCTCATCACGGCCTACGCCGGAGCCGGAATTGTTGCTGGCTCGAACCCGAAACACGAACTTGCTGAGACAGAGCTAAAATTCCGCCCCATCGTCGAAGCATTCGCCTAGCTCGCCGCCAGTCGCACTTTTTCCGCCTCGACGTCATAGTCGGCACTCGGCCATTGCGGATCGAGCCCTTCCAGTGCCTCCAACAGCAGCTGCTGAACAGCCCACCGCGCGTACCACTTGTGATTAGCAGGAACTACGAACCAGGGCGCGGCAGCTGTAGTCGTACGCTGCAACGCGATCTCGTACGCCCGCTGGTATTCCGACCACAGCATCCGCTCGTCGACGTCACCGGGGTTGTACTTCCAGTGTTTCTCTGACCTATCGAGTCGCTCCTGCAGTCGCTCCTTCTGTTCATCGGCGCTGATGTGCAGCATGACCTTGATGAGGATCGTTCCCTCAGCAACGAGTTCCTTTTCGAAGTCTTCGATGATGCCGTAGCGCTGTTCAACAGTTTCGGGGGTCGAGAAACCTCGCACTCGGTGGATCAGTACATCTTCGTAGTGCGAACGATCGAAGACTCCGATCGCCCCGGCATCGGGAAGCTCCTTGCGAATGCGCCACAAGAAGTCGTGCTCCTTCTCCTCGTCGGTCGGTGCTTTGAACGCATGAATCTGCACGCCCTGCGGGTCTACACCGCCGATAACGTGCCGAAGGATGCCGCCTTTGCCCGCCGTATCCATAGCCTGCAACACCAAGAGAACGCGGCGCTTCCCACCAAACTTGCTCTCGGCGAATAGCCGCTCTTGCAGCTCGGCAAGTCGTTTAGCGTTCTTGGCGAGCGCCTTCTCTGCGTCTTTCTTGTCACCCGAGAAACCCGGTGTCGACGATGGGTCGATGCTGGCAAGTTCGAAATCAGCAGAGACTGGCGTGAGTGTGCTCATACGGTCAAGGCTACTCGCCGGCACTCTGTCGGTATCAGCGACCGAGCGGAACCTCAATGATGGTTGGCTCGGGATGAGCCGATAGCGCCTGATCGAGTTCACCGCGAGTCGACGCAAACACATAACGCCAACCATAGGCAACCGCGAGCGCCTCGATTGAGGCATTCTGCTGCGTGAGCAGTACACGGTCGAAGCTGTCGCCGGCTTGGCTAGCCACCTCAAGGGCGTCGAAGATAGTGCCGCCACCGTCATTACCGACAATGACTTGGATGCGCGGACGAGGCTCCCCTGCACCGAACATCAGCGCGCCAACGTCGTGGAAGATCGCAAGGTCACCGAGGAGAACTCGGGTAACGCCCTCGTTGCCTTCGACCGCCTGGCTGGCGAGCGCAATCCCCAAACCTGTTGAGATCGTGCCATCAATGCCAGCGAGCCCGCGGTTGGCGTGCACCGAGATCTTCTTGCCGGGCACAACTCGATCAACTTCGCGAATCAGTCGCGAAGCTCCAAGGACGAGCCGGTCATGCGGCCAGGTAGCCCGCCATACGGCCTCAGCCAACATGCGGCGGTCGACCGGAGTGCGCACGATGGCAAGTTCTGATTTAGCGTGCGTGCGAGCATCCGCTTCGATATCTGGCGCGATGCTTTCGGTCTCGAGAAGCTGACGACTGGAGGTAACCCAGCGCCCCAACCATGCGCGGTCAGTTGCTTCGCCTGAGACCAAAACTTCGTCGACGAATCGTTCAACGCATCGGCCGGGGTTGTAATCGTCGGCAGAGGGATGCCGCACCACAATCGTCTGAACTCCGCGACGTTGAATGAGGGCCGGAATTTCGCGACTCAAGGTCGGATGCCCGAATACGATCACGCGGGCGACTCGGTCGCCAAAGTTCGCTGTACTGAGTAGCTCGCGGTAGGCGACAACGAGGTTGGGCCCGAAGTGGGCTCCACTGGCAACCTCAGCGATGAGTGGTGCGCCGAGTTCACGAGCGACTTGCTCTGCCCGTGGTCCTGCACCGGTGCCCGCAATAACAACGGTGGCTGGCTCCGGGGTGAGCGCGAGCTGTGTTGGTGCGTCTGGTGACCGCGGGGCCGCATTCTCTGCGCTCGGGTCGAGGTCGCTGAAGAGGTCAGGGTAAGCGGGCTCGCTAGCGGCCGGTTTGGGGCTGGCGGCACTGTCAGCTGGCTGCCACGTGAATGGTGCAGACAGCGGTTCAGCGAAGGAAAGGTTGAGGTGCACAGGGCCACTGGCTGCCGCAACGGCTTCGCGAGCTAGTTGCGCTGCGGCATCCGTCTCGCCTGCAGCACCGGTTGGCGCTTCGACATCCCATGTCTGCTGAACGGCTGTGCCAAAAATACCCGGCTGTTGGGTTGTCTGGTTAGAGCCAATACCGCGAAGGGAGTCTGGGCGGTCAGCGCTAATAATGATCAGGGGCACAGCAGAATGGTGTGCCTCTAGTACGGCAGGGTGCAGGTTTGCGACGGCAGTTCCCGATGTCGTAACGACCAGCACTGGCGTACCGGTCTCGACGGCGAGGCCGAGCGCAAGAAAAGCACCAACGCGCTCGTCGATGCGCACCCGTAGTCGCAGAAGGCCCTGTTTCTCGAACTCGGCTGCGGCAAGAGCGAGAGCCTGCGAGCGCGATCCGGGGCTGACTACGATGTCTCGAACGCCGAGACGAACGAACTCTTCGAGAAGGGCTACCGAGTAGTTGGTTGCCGGAGAGCTAGTTGGTCTTATCGTCATCGTCGAGATCTGCTAGTTCCTGTTCAAGGCGGCGGATGCGTTCATCTTGTTCTTCTTTGACGCGCATGTTGCGCAGGAAGTCCGGGTCGTCGTCAGGGGCAATTGTGCGTGTACGACCAGCGCTGACGCTGCGCGCCTTGCCGAGCATGAACCACAGTACGACTCCGACAACAGGAAGGAGCACGATCACCAGTATCCACAAGACCTTGGGTAGTGCTCGCACTCTGCTGCGATCGGTCAAAATCACGTCCACAATGGCGAACACGTCTACCGCGACAAGCGCGAAAGCGAGAACTACCAGTAACCGAGGCATATACCCATTCTACGCTCGCAGACTGCGTGCGGGATGCGAGCCTAGACTGTTGGCGTGAAACCTTGGATCCTCTACTCACTGTTGCGGCTCGGAATCTTTGCGGCGGTGTTTGCACTACTGATGGTCACGCAGCTTGATTGGCTGCTTTCGGCTGTCATTGCTGCCGTTGTCGGATTCGCGATTTCGTATATCTTCTTCGGCAAGCTTCGGGATGCGGTTGCCCTCGACATCGCAACGAGACGCGCTGGCCCTAGCCACGATCCTGACCGCGATGCCGAAGACGCGGCAGCAGAAAAGGGCTTAGAAGGCGATCGCTAGCGCTAAGCCGACACCGAACAAGAGTGCGGTGAGCCCGGTCAGACGCAACGCCAAGATGAGCTCCGCGGGTGTCCTGGCCGTCAAGACGATCACGCATGCTGGCAGCGCAACCAAGAGCACGAAGTACACAAGGTAGGCGTTGAAGAACAGCAGCGTGTACACGCCAAGAATGCCGAATGGTGCGAGCATCGCCACAACGTAGAAGATGCGTGAGGGCAGGTTGCCGATCAGTACGGCGAGCGTGCGCTTGCCAGCAATCTTGTCTTGCTGGATGTCGCGGATGTTGTTGACCATAAGCGTCGCAACAGCGAACAGTCCAACGGCAACGGCCGCCAGCCACGACTCAAGGTTGACGGTGTCAGCCAGCACGTAGGTGGTGCCCGCCGTGGCGACGAGGCCGAAAAATATGAACACAAATACTTCGCCGAGGCCGAGGTAACCGTATGGCCGCTTGCCTCCGGTGTAGAAGTACGCGGCCAGAATTGCCAGGGCACCGACGGCGAGCATCCACCAGTGTCCACTGCGGATCACAATGATGAGTCCAGCGATCGCGGCGATACCGAACCACACGAACGCGACAGTAATCACAGTGCGTGGTCGCACTGCTCCGGATGCGGTGAGGCGGCGAGGACCGACACGATTCTTGTCTGTTCCGCGCACTCCGTCGGAGTAGTCGTTCGCGAAGTTCACGCCGATCTGAAGCGAGACGGCAACGACGAGACACAGGAGGGCCCGCAACCAGTGCCAGCCGGCCCCGTCTTCTTCGTGGGGCAGGATGTACGCGGCTGCCGTTCCCAGAGCTACGGGAGCAAACGCGAGCGGAAGAGTCTGAATACGCGCGCCGCTAATCCAGTCGCGCGCGGTCGCTTTCGCAATCTTCGGGGCCTTCGGCGAGCGACCACCGGGGCGACCGCTCTTATTCTTCGCCGAGTTGTTGTTAGATTTCGGCGCGACGGTCGTGGGGTCGATTCGTTGCTGTTTAGGAGAGGCCACGGTGGGATTCTACTTAAGCACGACTGACGCGAGGGCGAGGCGGTCAGGCTTTCCACTCGAGAGAAGTGGAATTTCGTCGATCAGCAGCACGCGCGCTGGGGCTGCGGCCGCGGAAAGCTGGGCCGCAACGGACTGCCGCAGTGCGTCGAGGTCTATTGCGGAGGTCGTAATCACTACGGGCGTTTCGCCCCATTCTGGATGCGGTGCCGCAACCACTACTGCTGCACCCTGACCGGGGAGTGCGCGCACAGCATTCTCGACTTCTGCCAATGACACTTTCACCCCTCCCGAGATGATCATGTCGTCGGCGCGGCCGCGAACCCTGAGTACTCCGTCAACGATTTCGCCGACGTCGTCAGTGCGATACCAGCGAACTCCTTCGTGAACACGGAACGAGAATGCGCTGCGGCGCGGGTCTTCAAGGTAGCCCTCAGCGAGCATCGGACCTGCTAGTTCAATGCGATCATCCACAAGCCGCATGTTGGCGGTTGGTAGGGGCTTGCCGTCCCACACACAGCCACCACTGGTTTCGCTTGAGCCGTAGGTTGTACTGACAGCGAGGCCGCGTGCGCGTGCTGCCGCTAGAACAGCAATCGGGGTCGACTGGCCGCCGACCAGAATCCGTGTGAATGTTGCCAGCGCTGCGACAGCTTCCTCCGATTCGAGCAGGCGTGCAAGCTGCACAGGTACGAGAGAAGTGAAGCGGCGTTCTGACGTGAGTTCGGCAACTGCTGAGACAAAAGTGTCTGCGGAGAATCCGGTCGGCTTCATCATGACGGGCTCGGTGCCCGCGAAATATGAACGCGCGAGCACATTTATTCCGGCGATGTAGTGCGCGGGTACCGCGAGCAGCCATTGCCCCGCACCACCCAACAGCTCGTCGGATGCTGCAGCACTCGCCTTCAACGCGGCAGCACTGAGCATCACACGCTTGGGTCGGCCGGTCGATCCGCTTGTCTCGACGACGACCGCAATGTTCTCGGGGACGGTCTCTGGCAGCCCGGAGGGGGAGGCAGGGTGCGGCAGAATCGCGGCTCCCGTTCCGTCGAGTGCTGGCTTCAGCGCCGTCCACACTTTGCGAGGGTCGCGGGCGTCGACTGACCAGAGTTCTCGTGTCATTGTTGTGGCTCCGTTGCCTAATACTGCCAAGGGAATGGCGACCAGTCTGGCGCGCGCTTCTCAAGGAATGAATCGCGGCCTTCGACTGCCTCGTCTGTTCCGTAGGCCAATCGGGTTGCTTCTCCCGCAAATACTTGCTGACCGACGAGGCCGTCGTCAACCGCATTGAGCGCGAACTTGACCATTCGGATGGCGGTGGGAGATTTGGTCATGATGGTTTGGGCCCACTCGTAGGCGGTGGCTTCCAGCTCGGCATGCGGCACGGAAGCGTTGATCGCTCCCGCGTCGAGGGCGCGTTTGGCGTCGTACTCGCGGGCCAGGAAGAACACTTCACGGGCAAACTTTTGGCCGACTTGACGGGCGAAGTATGCGCTGCCGTAGCCGGCATCGAATGAGCCGACGTCGACATCCGTCTGTTTGAAACGCGCGTGTTCTGCGCTGGCGATTGTGAGATCGCAAACGACATGCAGGGAGTGTCCTCCCCCGGCCGCCCAGCCGGGCACGACGGCAATGACGACTTTTGGCATGAAGCGGATGAGGCGCTGGACTTCGAGGATGTGAAGGCGCCCTGCGGCGGCCCGGCGCGCTCCGACGTCGCGAGCAGTATCGGCGGCGGCAGTATCCGTGGCGGTTGCCGCGGCACCCACAGTCGACGCTGTGGGGTTAGTTGCGCCCGGCTGGCCCTCATATTCGTAGCCGGCGCGGCCTCGGATGCGTTGGTCGCCTCCTGAGCAGAACGCCCAGCCGCCGTCTTTCTCGCTTGGCCCATTGCCTGTGAGCAGTACAACGCCGATGCGGGGATTTTGGCGGGCGTCGTCGAGTGTTTGGTACAACTCGTCGACCGTGTGCGGTCGGAATGCGTTGCGAACTTCGGGGCGATTGAACGCAATGCGTGCAACCGTGCCTGTCACGTCTTGGTGATAGGTGACATCCGTGAGGTCATCGAATCCGGCGACTGATCGCCACAATTTTTCGTCAAAAAGTTCTGAAACCAGCGCCATAGCTCCACCCTAACCATCGGGGCGTCTGGCTGGCTGATACCGAACCGTGGATGCTGTGCTCTAGTTAGCCTCCGAAGAACCGGAAGACAGCGACGAGAACGATGGGGTTAGCCAGAATTGAGAGAGCAAGCCCGAAGGCTGCCCACCGGCGCTGATACCCGAGAATGAGGCAAATGACCGCTGTGATCACGGCTGTGATCGATACGGAGACGGTGACGTAGCTGAGTATCGTTCCGGCGGGAAAATCTCCTCCTGTGGCAACAAGCATGGCCACGAGAAAGAGCACGAGGGTAGCGACACCGAGCGCTGCAGCGATGAATCCGAGCCAGGTGGGGCGGGGTCGCCGAGTTGGTTTTTCCTCTTCGACAAAGTCGGGCTCGCGCGATTCCGTCGGAACCTCTGTCTGGTCGTCAACAACGCCAACGACGTAGTACGGCACGACTTTGGTCGCGACACGCTCGATATCACCCGGATTAGTCACGCAATCACCCTAACTGACGGTGGAACTTGTCAGACTAGAGACATGTTCCCTTCAGTAAGCGATCTTCTCGACACCGCCCGAGTGGTGTCTCTTCCCATGACCTCGCGTTTTCGTGGCATCGATCAGCGTGAAGCGTTGCTCTTTCGCGGCCCGCAAGGGTGGAGTGAGTTCTCACCGTTCGTCGAATACGGCGACGAAGAGGCAAGTACGTGGCTGATGGCGGCGATCGACTATGCGTGGAATGAGACTCCTCCGCTGAAGCGGGATCATATTTATGTGAATGCGACGGTTCCCGCGGTCGATGCTGATCTGGTGGAAGCTGTACTCGAACGCTTTGACGGGTGCCGCACCGCAAAGGTCAAGGTGGCTGAGCCCGGCCACACTCTTGCGGATGATGTCGCCAGGGTTGCAGAAGTGCGTCGCGTCATGGGGCCAGCCGGCCGCATTCGCGTTGACGCTAATGGCGCGTGGACGGTCGATGAGGCGGAGCGTGCTGTTCATGCTCTCGCAGAGTTCGACCTCGAGTACGTTGAGCAGCCCTGCGCTACTGCCGAAGAACTTGGCGATCTGCGCGGTCGTATCGCCTACATGGGCATTCCCGTTGCTGCAGACGAGAGCGTGCGTAAGGGCGTGGATCCTCTCGCTGTTGCGCGCGCTGGTTCCGCTGACCTTCTCGTCATTAAGGCTCAGCCGATGGGAGGGATCTCACGCGCGCTGAGCATCGTGAATGATGCCGGGCTTCCTGTGGTTGTCTCGAGTGCTCTTGAGACGTCAGTGGGCCTCGCGATGGGAGCTCACTTGGCTGCGGCTGTCGAGACTCTTGACTTTGATTGCGGACTGGCGACGGCATCCTTACTCGCCGCAGATGTCACGTCATCTCCCTTGCGCGCACGCGGAGGACGAATTGAGGTTCGCCGCGTCGAAGCCGACGAAGCCCTGTTGACCCGCTGGGCCGCAAACGCTGAGCGCACCCAGTGGTGGCTAGAGCGGTTAGAGCGCTGCCACGCGCTCCTTGACGCGGCAAAATAGCCAACGCCACTAGGGCCGGACGAAGTGAGTGTCTAGAGTCCGGAGTAGGCGTGTAGCCCCTTGAAGAAGAGGTTGACCACGGTGAAGTTGAAGACGATTGCTGCGAAGCCGACGATTGCGAGCCACGCAGAGCGCGACCCACGCCAACCACGAGTTGCCCGAGCGTGAATGTAACCAGCAAAGATGGTCCAGATGATGAATGTCCAGACCTCTTTGGTGTCCCAACCCCAATAGCGCCCCCAGGCACGTTCGGCCCAGACGGCACCGGCGATAAGAGTGAACGTCCACATCACGAATCCAACGACGGTCAAGCGGTAAGCAAGAGTCTCTAGTCGCTCAGCCGGAGGAAGAGTGTCGAGGAAGCGAAGCTTCACGGCTTTGCCAGCTTCACGACGTGCCTGCATGAGCTGCACAATCGAGAGGCCAGCGGCGAGGGCAAAGAAACCCGTGCTGAGGCTCGCCACGAACACGTGGATGACCAACCAGGCCGACTGCAATGCAGGGGGCAGTGGCACGACATCCACATAGAAACTTGAGGTTCCGACTCCGAGAGCAAGGAGCGCGAAGCCCACAATGAACGAGCCCAGGAAGCGAAGGTCCTGCCAAAACTGCACGACCAAAAATACGCCGACGATGAGCGCCGTGGCGGTGAGGGTGAACTCAAACATGTTCGCCCAGGGCACCCGGTTCGCCGCAACTCCGCGGAACACAACGGCACTCACGTGCAAGACCCAGGCGATGACAGTCAAAGCCATGGCTAGTCTCAGATACTTGGGCGACGTGGCTCGAACAGCGTCAGTTGCCGTACGGGGAGCATCGTCTGCGGTAAGCGTCGTCGTGCCAGCAGACGACGAACGCGCAGCCGAAGCTGCCATTACCGTTGTCGCACGCACTGATGCAGAGCTCAGCCCTGTTGATGCTGCCGCGGCAGCGTCACTAGATTCGGCCGAACGGCGCGCCAAATCTATAGCGAACATCACGAACGCCAACGTATAAATCGCCATCGCAGAATAGACAGCGATCAAGGAATACGACACAAAGGTCTCAGTCACGAATCCACCCTAACCGTCAGTTGCTGGGAATGCTTATCGGCAAACTCCGAGACCGCCGTTTCAAGATTGGGGTCATCGCCACGCGCCAGCGCCGCGTATTCGATTGTCGTCGTTCCGGACTTGTCCGTTCGTGCAGAAACCCACATGCGTCTACGGGGCACGAAGAGACTCGTCACAAGCCCGGCGACCACCAAGATTGCGAAGATCAGCACGGGAAGTTGCGAAGGGTCGTGGTGAACATCGAGAGAGACAAAGCGTGGGATGCTCGCGAGTTCTACGCTGCCAAGACCGTTCGGTAGGTCAACCCGATCACCCGGATTGAGACGAACGGTTTCGGCATCCGAAGTACGACCGGCAATTTGTTGAAGCGAATCGGTGTTGAGTGCGTAGGCGTTGGTTCCCTGACCGTTGTCGAGGCCGAGGTCGCCCTGATACACCTCAAGGGTGAGCGTCGGTGCGACAAGATCGGGATACACCGAGACCAGAGCGCCCGAGTTGAGCGTGCCCGTCGTCGGGTAGAGGAATCCGAGCATTCCGATCTGCTGGTCTAAGCCATCCGGAATCTTGATGACGCACGTGCTACCCAGATTGGCGTCGAAAGGTAGGCACGCAGTGGGTTGAGACCACACCACATTGTCTTCAGCATCGCGAACCGTAAGAACCGGAGCGTAGCCGTTGCCGAGGAGGTAAGCGTTCGTTCCTCCGACGCTCAGGGGCTCGTTGACTTTAATGCGAGCAGTTTGAGCGCTTTCGCCCTTCATCGTGGTCGTGACATATGCGGTGTAGTCGACGGCCTGCCCAATCGCCTTTCGATTCGACTGCTCGTAGATCGGTTTAAACGAGTCCAGCGCGATCGTGAAGGGCTCAAGCGCGTCGTCGGTGAAGAAACGGCCGGGATTGAATGAGTCGTAACTCGCGAGCGAATTGCTGAACGCATAGCCCTCGACGACCACCCGCTGACCCGTGTAGCCAAACCCTCCGCCGAGCCCGACCGCGAGGAGCACGCCAACTAGAGCGGAGTGAAACACGAGATTGCCGGTCTCGCGAAGGTAGCCGCGCTCGGCACTGACCGAATCACCATAGATCTCGGTGCGGTAGCGCTGTGAGCGGAGGAGGCGACGAGCGGACTCGACCACGGTTGCGGCATCCGCCTTCGTCGTGCGGGTCGTAAAGCCCTCGAGTCGAGAAAGCCGCGCGGGAGTCTTGGGCGGTCGGGCACGAAGCGCATCAAAGTGGTGTTTCGTGCGAGGCAGTACACAACCGACTAGGGAGATGAAAAGAAGCAGGTAAATTGCCGAGAACCACACCGAGGTGAAGGTGTTAAACACTTGGAAGAAGTCAAGGATCGCTGCGGAGTCAGGATTGTTTCTGCGGTAGGCAATGACACCATTCGGGTCAGAGCTAATCTGCGGAACGAGCGAACCAGGAATGGCCGCGACCGCCAAAAGCAACAATAGGAATAGCGCCGTGCGCATGCTCGTGAGCTGACGCCAGAAGAATCGCGCGTAGCCAACGAAGCCCAGCTTCGGCTGCTGAATTTTGCCCTGCTGCGCAACAGGCGCATCCATATGGTCACTCGGCCGAGTGGCGTCACCACCGGTCACTGAATCAGAGGATTGTGTCGAAGCCACCAATCACCGCTCCCAAACTTGTCACGATTGCACGCCACACGCCGGTGACCATGAGCACTCCGATCAGCACAAGCAAAGCTCCGCCAATCAAATTAATAATGCGGATGTGGCGGCGCATCCACGCCACAGAATTAGTCGCCCAATTCAGACCGAGAGCCACCAGCAGGAACGGAATTCCGAGCCCGAGGCTGTAAGCAACGCCCACGATTGCTGCGCGCCCGGGATCTCCCCCGTCAAGCACCATGCTGCCGACCGCGATCAGCGTTGGTCCGACGCATGGCGTCCAGCCGAGGGCAAACACGATGCCGAGAAAAGGCGCACCCGCGAGTCCAGTCGCAACCTTCAGTCGCGGGCGAATCGTGCGCTGCGCAAAGGTGACTTGACCGATAAAGACGAGGCCCATCACAATCACGATCGCTCCGGCGATGCGGGTGATGAGATCAAGCCACGGGCGCAGCAAGAACCCCGCAGTGCCAAACAGCACCGTGAAGGCTACGAAGACCACGGTGAAGCCGAGAATGAACAGGCTGACACCCAGTACGAGCCGTTTCGTGCTGCCTTTGTCTTCACCGTTCGTGAAGCCGCCAATGTATCCGAGATAGCCAGGGACAAGCGGCAAAACACAGGGGGACGCAAAGGATACGAGGCCCGCCAGCAGCGCAACGGGGATTACAAGTAGAAGGTTGCCGCCGAGGATTAACTCGCCGACCGGGTTGGACACTATTGGTCCTCAGCGATGACGGAATCGATCATCGCGGCAAGGATACTTGGATCACGCACAAGTCCACTGATGCGCGCGGCCACTCGGCCTTCGCGGTCAACCACCAGCGTGGTCGGTACCGCATTGGGGGGAACAGAGCCGGCGAAAGCCAACTGCACGCCAGCGGTCTTGGCATCAACGACGGAAGCGTAGGGCACGCTAAATTCGGTGGCGAAAGTTCGCGAGGTTTCGGCGGTGTCAGATACGTTCACGCCCAAGAAAGGAACCTCGGTGTACTCGACGCTGAGCTCGGCAAGGTCGGGGGCTTCCAGCCGGCACGGTGGGCAACTGGAATACCAGAAGTTCACAACGTAAACCGAGCCAGTGAAATCGCTGCTCGAGACTGATTCTCCCGTGTCGAGAGTGGCTTCGTAGCTGACAGGCTCGTCGCGATCTGCCGCTGGAATCTCAACGGTCGATCCATCACCGGAAATGTAGCCCTCTTCTGAACCGTTCTCGTACTGCTTGGCGAGAGATTCACTCGGAGTTGCACAGGACACCGTTACGAGGGCGAGGCACGTCACAATGACGGCGATAAGGCGGCGGTTCACACTGCTCCTAGATCGATGGATGCTGCGAGCAATTCTCCCGCAGGTTCCTGATAGTCAACCTCGACGAACTCGTCACCTTCGCGAGCCAGCGTCGTAATGCTTGAGAGGGTGCAGCGGCGGCGGCGGGGGTCATGCGCGAGGCGCATCTTCTTCACCGAGCGGGCAACCATGACGATGGGCATTTGGTGGCTGACCATGACGATTTCGCCGCCATCAGCGGCAGTCCACGCCTCGTCGATGGCTTCGAGCATCCGTGCTTCAACGCTGAGGAACGCTTCGCCCCAACTGGGCTTGAGCGGGTTGATCAGTTGTGGCCAAGCACGAGGATTGCCGAGTACGTGCGGAAACCGAAAACGGCTGCCTTCGAACCAGTTGGCCGGCTCTACGATGCGCTCTTCGGTGACGATTGGCAGCGAATAGCGCTCGGCCCACGGCTGAGCAGACTCCTGGGCGCGCTGCAAAGGGCTCGCATAGAGCGCGGTGAGCGGGCGATCGACAAGGCTTGCGGCCGCGAGATCGGCCATTCGATGACCGAGCTCACTGAGGTGATAGCCCGGTAGTCGGCCATAAAGAATGCGGTCAGGATTGTGCACTTCACCATGGCGGACGAGATGGATGAGGTCTGCTGGCACGCTATTCAGTCTACGTTGGCTGCCTTCCGCACTTTCTCCCCCGCGATCCCCGGTAAACTCGGCGCTGTGATTACACGCACCCTGATCAAGAACTTGGCCGCAGCGACCGACGGAGCAACCTCCGTTTCGGGTTGGGTCGATACGGTTCGAGATCAAAAGAAGGTGCAGTTTGTTGTACTGCGCGATGAGTCGGGTGCGGTGCAACTTGTTCACCCCCGCTCGTTCAACGAAGACGGCACGCCCGCTGAGGATGCTCTCGCCGAAACGATTTCGGGTCTCGCTCAGGGCACGTTCCTCACCGCAACCGGTGAGTTGAAGCACGACGAGCGCGTCAAGCTTGGCGGCGTGGAGATCAAGCTCGACGGAATTGAGCTTGCTGGTGAGGCCATCGCCGAGACGCCGATCGCTGAAGACTCGAGCGTTGATAAGCGCATGGATTGGCGTTTTCTCGACCTGCGCGTTCCGCGCAACAGCCTCATCTTCCGCATCCAGACCACTCTTGAGCACGCGTGGCGCACCTACTGGGTTGAGAACGACTTTATCGAGGTGCACACCCCCAAACTCATGGCCAGCGCGAGTGAGTCGAACGCCGAACTGTTCGAGGTTGAGTACTTCGACACCAAGGCTTACTTGGCACAGAGCCCCCAGTTCTTCAAGCAGATGGCTCAGGCTGCAGGCTTCGGCAAGATCTTCGAGATCGCCCCGAGCTTCCGTGCAGACCCGAGCTTCACTTCGCGTCACGCCACCGAGTTCACGATGGTCGACAACGAGATCAGCTGGATCGACAGCCACGAAGATGTCATGAAGATGCACGAAGAGCTCATGGTCGTTGGCTTCCAAGCTGTGAAAGAGAAGCACGGCGAAGAGATCGAGAAGCTGTTCGGCATTGAGCTGACGGTTCCGACCACTCCATTCCCCCGCATCCCGCTTGCTGAGGCGAAGCAAATCGTGAGCGACCGTGGTTATACGGTGCCTCGCGCCGACGCCGACATGGACCCGGAGGGCGAGCGCCAGATCGCCGCCTACGTGAAAGAAACTTATCGCCACGACTTCGTGTTCTTGACTGACTACGCGGCCAGCATCCGCCCGTTTTACCACATGCGTCACGCGGATGATGCAGAGCTCACGAACAGCTATGACCTCGTGTACAACGGCGTCGAGATTTCTACTGGCGCCCAGCGCGAGCACCGCGTTGACGTGTTGGAGGCGCAGATTCGCGCTAAGGGTATGGACCCTGCAGAACTCGACTTCTACCTCGACTTCTTCCGTTACGGCGTTCCACCGCACGGTGGCTTCGGCATGGGTCTTGGCCGCGTGTTGATGCTCATGCTTGGCCTACCGAACCTGCGCGAAGCAACTTACCTGTTTCGCGGTCCGACACGACTCACTCCGTAGTCGCGTGCGGCGAGAGTCGCGACATCCGAAATCCGACACACCAACCCGTAGCCAGCACGCAGGGCGTTAAGGCAGGATGACCCCATGTCAAAGAAAATTGATGCCGCGCTCAAGGATCTGAAAAAGGCGCTCAACAAGCATGCAGAAGTGGTGAGTAGCAAGCCGGTCTCGCTCAAGAAGGCTCAGCGAGCAACAGCGAAGGTTGCCGCAGCGGCAACAAACTACGCCGAGATTGTTCACGCCAAGAGTGGAATGGGCAATCCGTTCGACGACATGCTGCAGCCGGGCCTCGACAGCGGAACGATCGCTTCGCTTGCTGCAGAGCGCGATTCGATCAAGAATCAGTTGACGGGCCCGATCACCGTCAGCAAGTAACTGCTGCTGCGCTTCTAGACCTCGAAGTCGACCGACGCGCGCTCACGCGTATTCGCTTTGACGACGGCGCCCGCCGTTACATGCAAGGGGTGAGTCGCGTAGACCGAAAGAGCCTCAACAGTCGTATGGGTTGACACCAGGATGACGTCCCAGTTTGCCGCCGCATTGGCCACGTTCGCGCGCACTGTCAGGCTTTCGAGGCCGTCAATCTGGCCAACGAGGGGTTCGAGGGCAGCTGCCATTGCACTCACTGCCGCAGCTTGACCAGCGGGTTCTTCGGCAATGAGCTTCCACATGACGACGTGTTGGATCATTCTGTTTCCTCCTGAAGTGCAGCGCTGAGACGGTGGGGTTCGACGCGCCAGATCGTGTGGACGCGGTCGTTGATGAGCACGACAGGAATTTCATCCCAATACTTCGCGTGAAGTTCTTCGTCATCGAGAATCGACTGCTCAGTCACCTCAACGGAGACATCACTTGGCAGTTCGGCAATGACTTGGGTGATCGTTTCCCAGGCAACGTCACATAAGTGACACCCGGGTTTTCCGATCAAAGTAATGAGTTTCGTGGGCACGACCCTAGAATAATGCCGATGCCAGAGGTAACGTCGCCCACGCCAAGTCAGAACTCCGTTCTGGCGTTCTTTGACGTGGATAACACTCTGATGCGTGGCGCCAGCGCCTACTACCTTGGCAAAGAGGCGTGGCGTTGTGGAATCGTCGGATGGCGCGATCTAGCGTTGTTCGCCTGGCATCAGTTTCGATTTGTGGCTGTTGGTGAAAACCACAAGCACATGACGACGGCTCGTGAGCGTGCCCTTGCGATCGTTGGCGGGCATCCCGAGCGAACTCTCATTGAGTTGGCCGAGCGCATCTATGAGCGCGACATCGTGCCTAACCTCTGGCCAGAGACGGTTGACCTGACGAAAGAGCATCTGGCCAAGGGCCACGAAGTGTGGCTCGTTACGGCAACCCCACAGTTTGTGGCCGAGGTGATCGCTAAGCGACTCGGTCTCTCGGGGGCGCTAGGAACGCGGGTAACCGCACTCGACGGTGTTCTGACAGGAGAACTCGATGGGCACGTTCTTCACGGCGCGGAGAAGGCAACCGTCGCGAGAGACTTAGCGCGACGGCTGGGAGCAAACCTTGCAGAGTGCTGGGCCTACTCGGATTCCAGCAACGACATTCCGCTGCTGAGCGCAGTCGGAAACCGTGTTGCGGTGAACGCGGATGTGAAACTAACGAATTACGCCCAAAAAATGGGATGGCAAATTCTGCCGCTCAACCGTGCTGGCCTCAAAGAGGCGAGACGACGAGTTAAGCGGCAGGCCAAGACCGTGCGCAAGCACGGTCAATAAAACTGTCTACTTCTTGTTGCGACGCTGGTGACGCGTCTTACGAAGCAGCTTGCGGTGCTTCTTCTTTGCCATACGCTTGCGACGCTTTTTGATGACTGAACCCATAGGAACCTCACTGATTTCTGAACGAACCGACCCGGTCCGATTCAGAACCGCGGAAAGACATACCGGAAGAGTTTACCGCACTGGGCGGCTCTCAAAGACTAGATGAACAGGGTGCGAACCCGGTGTGAATCCTGGCCGCTACCCAACTTCGGAGATTGAGGGCGAAACCGCACTAGCAACTGCCGACTCTGGGATGCGGAATGAGCGACCAAAACGCACTGCGGGCAGCTCACCAGAGTGAACCATTCGGTACACCGTCATGTTGGAGACCCGCATCATGTCCGCCACTTCTGCAACGGTCAGAAAGCGCATCTCAGAAAGATCCTGTGACATTCGATTCGCCCCTCGTTGCAGACAGCGCACCCTAGAAAATGGCTACACAGGCACCCAGCATGTTACTGAAGTGCTAATCGGTAACAATAGGGGCTGGTGTGACTCGCTGTCCACCCCTAATTCGACAACTGCGGCGCGCCTGCGCGCTAATCCTTGCCAAAAATGCGACTGCGCACGTTGCGTGGCAACTGCTTAGCCGCCTCGGTGACCTCCTGGATTGCTGAACGAGCCTGATGCGTACGTTCTGCGACCTGACGACCGAAGTTGTCGCCAACATCCGATCCGGACCACGCCGCAAAGGCACCGGACGAAGCACGAACTTCGTCGTCGAAATCATCCTGGAAATCCGCGCTTAAGAACGGGATTAACCAGTCTTCGATCGTCTCAAGAGGTGAGGAATCAAGGCGGTAGTAGCGATGCTGTCCATCTTCACGCACCGAGACCAACCCGTGATCGCGCAGCACTTTGAGGTGCTTGGAGACAGTCGGTTGGCTCAAGTCGAGCTTCTCGACAATCTCGCTAACGCTGAGCTCGCCACTGGGAGAATCAGAGGCGATGTACTGCTCAAGCAGCACGGTCAAAAGGCTACGCCGCGTTGAATCGGCTACTACGTCAAAGATGTCGGCCATTGCATAAGGGTAGTCCGGCTTGCTGAGGAGTACCATGGCCTCCTGTGCGTGGGGAGATAAAACGATGAGTTCGCGGGCACCCATGCGTGCACACCCTCGGGACCGGAGCATTCTCGGCCGAGTTCGAGATGTCGTCGACCGTTTCGCGGCTGCAACCCCCGCCCGCTTCGCTATCGCAATCTTCTCAGCACTGGTCATCGTGCTGACAACGCTGCTCGCGTTGCCCATCTCGGCACGCGACGGTCAAGCCACTCCCCTGGTCGACGCGCTATTCACTGCCGTCTCGGCAATTTGTGTGACAGGGCTGACGACCGTCGACATGGCCACCCACTGGTCGGCATTTGGCAACGCGGCAATCTTGGTCGGCCTGCAAGTTGGTGGCATCGGCGTGCTCACCCTCGCCAGTATGCTCGGCCTCGTTGTCTCGCGCCGACTCGGACTTCGCCAACGACTCATTGCAGCCAGCGACTCCAACCCTTCACGAATTCACGTCGGGCCGGTCTCCGAGTCTCAAGCAATCCGATTGGGCGAAATTGGTGGGCTCCTTGCCACCGTCGCCATCAGCGCGCTCGCCATCGAGCTGGTGCTGTCACTCGCGATCATCCCGCGGCTGTTGGTTGAAGGTTATGACGTGTGGCCCGCCATTTGGCAGGGCTTTTATTTTGCGGCATCCGCGTTCACCAACACCGGCTTCGTGCCAGCGGTCAGTGGCATGGAAGCGTTCGCTCAGGATCCATGGATGCTCGGAGCGATCGGCATCGGCGTCTTCCTCGGAAGCCTCGGCTTTCCCGTCATCTTCGCCGTCGTGCGCAAGCTCAAGAGCGGCGCCCGCCTCTCGGTACACGCTCGACTTACGCTCGCGACGACGGTGTTGCTGATAGTTGCCGGCGCAATCGCTGTAGTCGTGCTCGAGTGGAACAACACCAACACGATCGGTGGACAAAGCCTGATGTCGAGGCCGATGACCGCGACGTTCTTATCGACGATGACGCGCTCTGGTGGCTTCTCCACGATCGATATCAATGAACTTAACGGGTCGACTCTGCTCGTTTTCGACATGCTTATGTTTGTCGGTGGCGGCTCAGCATCGACTGCTGGAGGCATCAAAGTCACGACCCTGGCAGTGCTGTTCCTGGCCGCACTCGCCGAAGCGCGCGGTGACAACGACATGCACGCCTTCGAACGCCGCATCCCCACCGACGTCTTGCGACTCGCCGTCAGCGTCACGCTGTGGGGAGCAACCATTGTTGCCATTTCCACCGTCGCGATCTTGCAGATCACTAAGGAACCACTCGATCGAGTGCTCTTTGATGTGATCTCTGCCTTTGCCACCTGTGGGCTCTCAACTGGACTCACCGAGTCGTTACCGGATAGCGGAAAGTACATTCTCGCGGCCACAATGTGGGCTGGTCGAGTGGGAACGGTTACTCTGGCGGCAGCCCTTGCGGCCAGTCAGCGCCGTCAATTGTTCACGAGAGCAGAAGAGAGGCCCATCGTTGGTTGACAAGATTCCGCACAATGCGCCGGTACTAGTGATCGGTCTCGGCCGCTTCGGTGCTGCCACCGCCGGTCAACTGCAGCGCCTCGACCGCGAAGTTCTCGCGATCGACGAAGACCTCGGCCTCGTTCAGAAATGGTCAGAGCGCGTGACCCACGCCGTGCAGACGGATGCCCGCAGCATCGATGCGCTCCGCCAGATCGGTGCTGAAGACTTTTCTATCGCGGTCGTTGCTGTCGGCTCGTCAATCGAGGCAAGCGTGCTCATCACCGCAAACCTCGTTGACCTCAAAATTCCTCAAATCTGGGCGAAAGCCATCAGCCGCTCCCACGGCAAGATTCTTAATCGCATCGGCGCTAACCACGTGATTTATCCCGAAGCTGAAGCCGGCGAGCGCGTTGCCCATCTCGTATCGGGCCGGATGCTCGACTTCATCGAGTTCGATGATGACTTCGCGATCGTAAAGATGTACCCCCCGAAGCCGATCCGCGGAGTGCCGCTCAGCGAGTCGCAGGTACGCCGCAAGTACGGGATTACCGTGGTCGGCGTGAAGTCCCCTGGCAAGGAATTCACTTACGCAACGCCGGAGACAGTGATCTCAAACCACGACCTCGTGATTGTCAGTGGCAACTCAGAAAACATCGAAAAGTTTGCGACGCTGGCAAGTTAGCCCCGTTCGAGGACTGATTCTCTAGCCCGGCGTACCTGTATCTTGATTCCGTGAGCAAAATACGGGCGACCCCAGGGTCGCAATCTTCGCTCCGCGAAGCTAACCGCGCTCGCATAGTCGACGCAGTGAAGCATCACGGCGGGCTCACTCAGATCGAACTAGCAGGGGTCACTGGCCTTTCTCCCGCGACGGTATCCAATATCGTCAAGGAACTTGCTGCGGCAGGGGTGCTCGCGACTAACCCGAGCACGCGAAGTGGTCGTCGTGCTCATCAAGTTACGTTGGCTAGGGCGCTTGGCCTCGTCGCGGCGGTGCACTTCTCTGAACGCCACATGCGCGTTGCTCTGTCGGATGTTGCCCACACCGTGGTCTCCGAACACCACATGCCGCTGGCGAAAGACCATCGCGCCGACAACGAGCTCAATCGAGCAGCACAACTGATCTCCGACATGCTCGACTCTGTTGATGCAACTCACGAGGAAATTCTTGCCGTTGGTCTGGCGATGCCTGCCCCCATAGATCTGGCTACGGGCATCATTGCGCGAACCGGCATCATGCGTGGCTGGGACGGCGTTGCTGTCGCCGAGTCTCTCGGCATCCGTCTGAACAGCCCGGTATTCGTCGACAACAACGCCAACATGGGAGCCCTTGCTGAATTCCGCTCTGGGGCCCTGCGGGGCAAACCAAACTCGCTGTACATCAGCGTTGATGACGGAATCGGTGCCGGCCTCATCCTGAACGGCGCGGTATTTCGCGGACACAACGGTACCGCTGGCGAATTCGGCCACATGGTGCTCAACGAGAATGGCGCGCTGTGTCGGTGTGGAAATCGCGGATGCCTCGAAACTTTGGTCGGAGGCCAGGCCATCATCGAATCGGTACGAGCTGGCCGGCGCGGACTCAAGCTGCACGATGTTGTAGTCAAGGCGATAGCTGGCGACGCCGCCTGCATCCGTGCAATCGCGGATGCCGGACGCCACTTGGGTATTGCTGCGGGCAATCTCTGCAACGTTTTCGACCCTGATCGCATCGCAGTTGGCGGTGAGCTGTCTCAAGCTGGCGAGCTGCTGCTCGGCCCGATGAGGCACGCCATGGAACGTGCGGTCATCGTTGGTCCTGAACGTGCAGCCGATCTCGTGCAGAGCCAATTGGGTGCCCGGACCGAACTTCTTGGCACGATCGCTTTTGCGATTGATCAACTCACGATCGGCGCAGAGTCAGCGACCCCTTCGGCCGTTTCATCATGAGTGTCGCTAGACCGCTGAGGCTACTCAGGCTTGGCGCCTCGCTGATGTTTGCTTCGTTGCTTCTTGGTGGATGCACGTTGATTGGCGCGAATGGGGCAGACGCTGAGTACACGATCGCACTGCTCCTGCCGGAGTCGAAAACCGCCCGCTACGAGGCCTACGATCGCCCATTCTTTGAGGCGAAAGTCGCTGAACTGTGCCCCAAGTGTGAGGTGATTTATGCCAACGCGGATCAGGATCCCGTCAAGCAGCAGCAGCAGGCGGAATCCGCATTTGCTCAAGGCATCAGTGTTCTCGTTCTCGATCCGGTTGACTCGTCAGCGGCGGTGACGATTGTTGCCGCTGCGCAGTCTCGCAAGGTTCCAGTTATCTCCTACGACCGTCTCATCGGAAGCCCCGAGCTTGCATTCTGGGTGTCATTTGACAACGAGAAAGTCGGATCGCTTCAAGGCAAAGCACTCATTGAGCGATTAGCTGCCGACGGGCTCTCCTCTGGAAATATTGCGATGATCAACGGCTCCCCCACCGATAACAATTCGCGCCTTTTCAAGAAAGGCGCACACAACGTGATCGACGGCAGCGCGTTCACCGTCGTCGCTGAATTTGATACTCCAGACTGGAGCCCAGACAAAGCCCAAGAATGGATGGCGAGCCAAGTCACCCAGTTCGGCAATAGCCTCGTCGGCGTCTACGCCGCAAATGATGCAACCGCGGGTGGCGCCATCGCTGCGCTCAAGGCTGGCGGGGTAATGCCGCTGCCGCCTGTTACGGGACAGGATGCCGAACTCACCGCAATCCAGCGCATCGTGAGCGGTGACCAGTACATGACGATCTACAAGGACTTCAAGCGTGAAGCAGAAATTGCTGCCACCCACGCGGTTGCGCTACTCAACGGTAAAACACTTGTCGGGCAGAGCGAAGAAACTAACGGGATCCCCACCACCCTGTTGTCACCGGTGATCGTGACCATCGACAACATTATGGAGACCGTTGTTGCTGACGGGCTCTATACGGTGGAGCAGATCTGCACGACCGAGTACGCGCAAGCCTGTGCCTCGGCAGGAATTCAGTAATGGCACACGAACTCACCGCCGATTCGAGCAAGGAAGAGAGCGCCTCATGACCGCAGTCAGTCCGACTACTTCAGAAGACGAGCCCATCCTTTCATTGCGCGGAATGAACAAGAGTTTCGGTGCGATTCAGGCCCTCGTTGACGTGTCACTCGACATTTATCCCGGCGAGGTCGTCGCGATTGTTGGAGACAACGGCGCGGGCAAGTCGACACTCGTGAAGATTCTGGCTGGCGTGCATCCGGCGACTTCTGGCACAATCACGCACTACGGGGACGAGGTTACACTCGCGAACCCAACGGACTCTCGCGATCTAGGAATCGCAACCGTGTTCCAAGATCTCGCGCTCTGCGACAACCTCGATGTTGTCGCCAACCTGTTTCTCGGCAGAGAGCTTGGACTTCGCGCTCTAGACGAGGTCGAGATGGAGCAGCGCACGTGGGAGCTGCTCCGCCAGCTTTCAGCCAAAATCCCCTCTGTGCGCACTCCCGTTGCTGGGCTGTCTGGCGGTCAACGACAGACCGTCGCGATTGCGCGATCGTTGATCGGCAACCCCTCGATTGTGGTTCTTGATGAGCCAACAGCAGCGTTAGGGGTTGCGCAGACCGCCGAGGTCTTGAACCTCATCGAGCATCTCCGCGAGCGCGGGCACGGCATCGTGCTTGTCAGTCACAATATGGCCGATGTGCAGGCCGTTGCCGATCGCGTCGTTGTCTTGCGCCTTGGTCGCAACAATGGCGACTTCGCGGTTGCCGACGTGACCTACGAAGACATCATTGCGGCGATTACCGGTGCAACCGATAACGCCGTGACTCGCCGGGCGACCCTGCAGGGAGCAATATTCACTCGCGCCAAGGAAGGACTCAGTTCATGAGCACCTCCACACCTCGACCACCAAGCAACAGCACTCCGGCCGTAGATTCGCCGTCGTCGGCAAGCATCGCTGAATCGTGGACAGCGTTTCGCTCACGAGTACGCGGAGGCGATCTCGGCGCGATTCCCGTAGTGGTGGGTCTCGCAATCATTTGGACCGTCTTTCAGATCTTGAATCCAACCTTCCTCTCGAGCGCCAACCTCGTGAACCTCGCCATGCAGAGTGCCGCTCTTGGCACAATTGCTCTCGGCGTGGTGCTCGTACTTCTGCTGGCCCAGATCGATCTCTCGGTTGGTTCGCTCTCGGGTCTGGCTGCAGCGATCCTCGCCGTCACCTTCACTCAACTGAACTGGCCATTGCCGCTGGCGATCGTCGCCGCCCTCGCTGCTGGTGCTCTCTTCGGCTGGTTTTACGGGTTCTTGCTCACTCGTTTTGGCGTTCCCAGTTTTGTAATAACTCTCGCGGGTCTTCTTGGCGTGCTCGGCCTGCAACTCTGGGTTCTCGGCAGGTTGGGATCGATCAATATCCCGTTTGATTCTTGGGTCGTTCAGTTCGCTCAGCTCATGTTCTTGCCCGCTTGGCTCTCCTACGTTCTTGCCGGACTCGCCACTCTGGGTTACGTCGGGTCGCACCTTTCGCTTGCCAACCGACGACTTCGCGCCGGGCTGCTGCCGGAACCACGCACCACAATTCTGCTGCGCGGCGCCCTGATGATCGTGGCCCTGATGTTTGGTGCTTGGTATCTCAACACCGACCGCGGCATCGGCCTCATGTTCTTGCTCTTCGTCTTGCTCGTGATCGCCATGGACTTCGCTCTCAAACGCACGCGGTGGGGTCGCTCGATCTATGCGGTCGGCGGCAACGTTGAAGCAGCCAGGCGTTCCGGCATCCGTGTCGACCGCGTTTACATTTCCGTGTTCATGGTCAGCGCTATGCTCGCGACGTTGGGTGGAGTGCTCGCGGCGTCGCGGCTTGCCGCAGCCAATCAGAGCAGCGGCGGCGGCGACACCAACCTCACCGCGATCGCGGCAGCAGTCATCGGCGGCGCAAGTCTCTTTGGCGGCCGCGGAAGTGCGTGGTCTGCACTGCTCGGAATCGTTGTGATTCAGTCGATCTCGAGCGGGCTCACCCTGCTGAGTCTCGACTCTTCCGTTCGATACATGGTCACGGGAGCAGTTTTGCTACTCGCCGTCATTATCGACTCGCTTTCGCGCCGATCACGCGCCCTCCACGGCCGCTTCTAAGCGGGGGCACAGAGTCGCGCGATCGGCGAGGTAATGGCTAGCCCGCTGCGAGTTCCTTCGCGCGAGCCAGCGCGGCAGCTGTTGCCCTGTCGAAGATCGACTTGAGGTCGGCCGCCTGAAGCTGACCCACGGCACGCTCCGTGGTGCCCTTGGGGCTCGTAACCTGCTTACGCAGTTGCTCCGGCGAACTATCGGATGCGGCAAGCAATGCCAGCGAACCCTCAAACGTTCCCGCCACCAGCGTCAGTGCCTGCTCAGGGGTGAACCCGAGGTCGATGGCGGTGCGAGTGAATTCCTCAAGGATCAAGAAAACATAAGCCGGTCCAGAACCTGAGATGGTGCTGAGCGCATCGATCTGAGATTCCGGAATTTCGAGAACAGTGCCGACAGTCTCGAACACGGCACGACCGATGGCGAGGTCTTCTTCGGTGGCGCGCGAACCGGCGCTTACTCCGGTGACCGCCTTGCCGACGATCGCGGGAGTGTTGGGCATGGCACGCAATACAACGTTGTCGACGATGGCTTCCATCCGCGCGGTAGTCACACCGGCCGCGACGCTGACAACAATCGCGTCAGGCTCGAGGAACGGCGCAAGTTCGGCGAGAGTGTCAGGAATCATATGCGGTTTCACACCGAGCATGACAACCCTTGCACCCTTCACAGCGCGAGCATTTCCATCCGGAGTATTCTCCAAGGCGAACGACTCAACACCGACGGAACGCACAGCAGCGGCCTTCGCTTCACTGCGGTTGGTGACGCGGATGCCCCCGGTTACGGTCACCGCAGGGTCAAGTAGACCCTGCAGGATTGCACCCCCCATTGATCCGGCGCCGACAATTGCAATGCTTGGAAGAGAAGTAGTCACATGAACATCCTAGGATTGATCACATGAGCGCGTCTGGCGGAAATAAAGCAATCATCGCTGCACTGTTGGCAAACAGCGGTATCGCTGTCACGAAATTCATTGCCTTCGCGATCTCTGGCTCGAGCGCCATGCTCGCCGAAGGCGTTCACTCGGTAGCCGACGCTGGCAACCAGGGGCTCCTGCTGCTGGGCGGCAAACAAGCGAAGAAGCAAGCCGATACCGAGCATCCGTTCGGCTATGGCCGTGAACGCTACGTCTACGCGTTCGTCGTGTCGATCGTGCTGTTCTCGGTTGGTGGCATGTTCTCGCTCTATGAGGGCGTCAGTAAGCTGCAAGATCCTCACCCGCTCGAGCAGGCGTGGCTGCCCATCACTGTGCTGCTAATCGCAATAGTGCTTGAGTCGTTCTCGCTGCGTACCGCCGTGCGCGAGTCGAACCTGGTTCGTGGCAAGCAGAGCTGGATCGCATTCGTCCGCCACGCGAAGGCCCCCGAACTTCCCGTCGTGCTGCTCGAAGATGTCGCCGCTCTGCTCGGACTCGTGCTCGCCCTCTTCGGAGTTGGCCTCACGATCGTCACCGGAGACTCGCTGTGGGATGCCGTCGGCACGATCGCCATCGGAATCCTGCTGATCATCGTCGCCATCATTCTTGGCATCGAAACCAAGAGCCTGCTCGTCGGCGAGGGCGCGACAGTAAAGCAACGAAACATCATTCGCGACGCGATAAATGCGCACCCCGACGTTCGCTCGCTCATCCACATGAAGACGCTCTATCTCGGACCAGAAGAGCTTATGGTCGCCGCCAAAATCGACTTTGGTGCCCACGCCAAACTCGTGGATGTCGCAGCCAGCATCGACAGTGTTGAACGTGAGATTCGCGAAGCTGAACCAATGGCTCGCGTTATTTACATCGAGCCAGACGTCTACCGTCGCCCCCCAGAAGCAGCCCCTCCCACCGATGCAATCGTCATCGTGGGCAACGACTAAAGAAAGCGATCGAAATCATGAATGTTGAACCAGTTATTCTCGCGCTGCTCGTTTTTCACATCCTCGGGCTCTCACTGATCATCGGATCGTTTGCCCTCCAGTTGCGCCGCAAAGAAGGCTTTGAACTCGGAACAATCGTGATCGGTGCAATCACCCAGCTTGTGACCGGCCTTGCCCTCGTCGGCATGCTGCAGGTAGGTGGCGAAGACGTCAACAACGCCAAGATCGCCGTAAAAACCACCTTCGCCATTGTGGTTCTCGTCGCCGTGCTCATGGCGCGCTCACGCCAAGCCAAGGCCCTCTCCGCTGGCACCAGCGAGAAGACAGCCGTATTACCCTTCTTGCACCTCGCCGGCATGGGCGCAATCATCAACGTGCTCGTCGCGGTGCTCTGGCACTAGACCGTGCGCCGCGGGCTCAACGGGTTTAGCGGGTTTAGCGGCGGGCCTCAAAGAATTCAGTGAGCAGTGCAGCGCACTCGGCCTCTTGGATGCCCGCGACAACCTCAACCTTGTGAGGCAGTCGGCGGTCGCGCAGCAGATCATTGACGCTGCCTGCCGCACCAGCTTTCTCATCCCACGCCCCGAACACCACGCGAGGGATGCGCGCCTGCAAGATAGCGCCAGCACACATCGTGCACGGCTCAAGAGTGACCACAAGAGTCATGGTGTCGAGACGCCACGAACCGGTGGCCGCGGCAGCTGCCCGGATTGCCACAACCTCGGCGTGCGCCGTTGGGTCCCCCGTCAGCTCCCGCTCATTGCGCCCAATGGAGACGAGATTGTCGTTCTCGTCAAACACAAGAGCGGCGACGGGAACGTCAGCAGAATCAGCCGTGAGCTTCGCCTCGGCGACAGCCCGCGTCATCCACTGATCGAACTTTGTCACAATCGGTACTCCCATAGGTCCAGACCTCAAGTAGATTTAGCCTATGCGAGTTCACGTTGCCGACCACCCGCTCATCACGCACAAGCTCACCGTGTTGCGCGACAAGAACACTGCCGCCCCCACTTTTCGGGCGCTGACTGAGGAACTTGTGACCCTACTGGCCTACGAGGCCACACGCTCAGTGCGCGTCGAAGCTGTCGACATTGAGACCCCAGTGACCAAGACCACCGGTGTGGCAATCAGTTCGCCCAAGCCACTCGTTGTTCCGATCCTGCGTGCGGGACTCGGAATGCTCGAAGGCATGGTCAAGCTTGTTCCGACCGCCGAAGTCGGATTCTTGGGAATGGTCCGCAACGAAGAGACGCTGCAACCAGACACTTACGCCGAACGACTGCCCGACGATCTGTCGAACCGCCAGTGCTTCGTGCTCGACCCGATGCTCGCAACCGGTGGTTCGCTCATCGCAGCGATCCAGTACCTGCTCGACCGTGGGGCAACGGATGTCACGGCCGTGTGCATCCTCGGTGCCCCCGAAGGTCTCGCCGCTGTAGAGAAGGCGATGGAGGGCCGCGATGTCACGATCGTGCTCGGCGCCCTCGACGAGCGACTCAACGAACACGGCTACATTGTGCCCGGACTCGGCGATGCTGGCGATCGACTTTACGGGCTCGTCTAGTAGCGGATTTTTCGCGCGCAACTTGACAGACGCGCGCTGTATGAAACATCATTACAACCATGACTGTACAAACTCGCGACCTGACCGCCCTCGTGGCTTCCAGGACCGCTAGCGCGATGCTTACGAGCACTGCGGTGGCTGGCGATGTTTCGTGTTGTCGAATGTGTGCCTAGTCGGCCAACCTGCGCCGGGCATTCTCACCAGATGGGATGCCCCCAGATCTTCGTCCTCATAACGGCGTCTATCTAGCTCGTCACACTTGTTTTTTCCCGAAGGATCACACCCTCACCATCAGAGGCCCTTCACCCTTATCCAAGGATTTCTGGACCCATGTCTCTCGCAACCATCGAACGTACCCCTCGCACTTCTTTCGCTCCCGCGGCCCCCGTGCACGCGCCAACTCACACGCCGGCTCGCGAGCTCACGCTCGCCGTACAGCCCGCCACCGAAACCCGTCGCCCTGCTGTTCCAGCGCCGACAACCCCAACCACAGAAGCACCACGCCTTCGCGCCGTGCCCCAGGGCACTGAGGCTCGCGGCTTTGTGCTCTACGTCGGCATTGATGAGATCAAGGCGGCCTCTGCCGGTACCGACCTGAGCGCAATTGTCGAGCAGCTCAAGAAGCTCGCACAGCAACTCGTTCCGACCGCAGAAACCCACGCCGCTGTAGCCCTTGCACCGATCGGCGCTGGCGGACGCGACGTTGATGTTGTTCGCCTTGCACTGCAGGATCCGTCGGCGCTCGCCAAGCACCGTCAAGTAGAAGAACCAGAGGAAAAGGCAGCCAGCGGTGTAATCGTTGACCTCTCGCGCAAGCGCGTCCTCATCGACGACGAGCCGGCAGCTCTCACCTACAAAGAGTTCGAATTACTGCAGTTCCTCATTCTGCGTGAATCACAAACCATCGCCCGAGCTCAACTCATCTCCACGCTGTGGTCATCCGAGGACGACGAAGCGCCCAATGAGCGCACAATCGACGTACACATCCGTCGCCTGCGCTCCAAGCTCGGCGCATACGAAGACGTCGTGCGTACGGTTCGCGGAATCGGCTACCGCTACGACCGTCATCCGGATGTCTCGGTGCGATTTGCTTCCACCCCAAGCCCCGACTTCATCTAGCAAACGCGCCGTCAATTAGTGCTCGGGCGAGACTCGATTGCGAGACTCGGGGCTCGGCCTAACCACCCGATTCGATTTGACGCAGAAACGCCTTTGCCCGATCTGATTCAGGATTGTCAAGAACCTTTTCAGGGGCCCCCTCCTCTACAATGCCCCCATCAGCGAGCAGAATCACCCGATCGGCAACTTGACGTGCGAATCGCATCTCGTGCGTAACGACGACCATGGTCATTCCGTCATCGGCAAGTTCGCGCATCACCTGCAGTACCTCTCCGACAAGTTCGGGGTCAAGCGCCGAAGTCGGCTCGTCGAAGAGCATGAGTTTCGGGGACATCGCAAGCGCGCGGGCAATTGCAACGCGCTGTTGCTGACCCCCAGAGAGTGCGCTTGGGTAGCTCTCGGTCTTGTCCTCTAGCCCCACACGGGCAAGTAGGGCGGAAGCGCGCTCCCGTGCATCGGCACTCGACCGTTTCGACACCGACATTTGTGCCATCATGACGTTCTCAATCGCGGTGAGGTGGGGGAATAGGTTAAACGACTGGAACACCATCCCAACGTGTTCCCGCATCCGGTTGAGGGCTGCTTCCCGATACTGCAGCCGCACGCCATCGATCTCGACGCTTCCAGCGGTGAGTCGCTCGAGGCCATTGATGCACCTAAGCAGGGTGCTTTTGCCCGCCCCGGATGGCCCAATCAGTACCGCAACCTCGCCCACTTCGACGTCTAGGTCGATGCCGTTCAGTACGACGCTGTCTCCGAAGCTTTTGGAGGCGCCCTTGATGGACACTCGTGGCTGGCCGGTTGGTACCGACGGAGTTTTCGGTGTGGAAGGACTGGTCATGGTCTTAGCCTCGCTTTTTGAAGTAACGCTCGACGCGACCGGAGAGGTAGGTCATGACTCCGACAACCGCCAGATAGTAGAGGCTGACGATCGCGTAGTAGGTGAGCGGCTGGAAGGTTGCGGCGGAAAGCCGTTGGGCGGACATGAATAATTCATCGACGGTGATGAACGACGCTACTGCGCTGTCCTTGAGGGAAATAATTGCCTGATTGACGAGAGCTGGAATTACCACTCGGAGCGCCTGCGGTGCCACCACCCGAATCATGGTTGCTGCTCGTGACATACCAAGTGACCGAGATGCTTCGACCTGGCCGCTGTGTACTGAATTGATTCCGGAACGGAATATCTCGGCGACATAGGCGGAACTATGCACGCTTAGGCCAATGGTTGCTGCGGTGAAAGCGTCCACTTTCACGATTGAAACGATGCCAAAATAGATCACGAACAGCAACGCGATTAGAGGCACCCCTCGAACGACGGCGAGATACACCGTCGCAAAGGCGGAGAATGCGCGTACTTTGCTCATCTTGAGGGCCACGATAATCGCCGCAAGGATGACGGAGAAGAACAAGGTGAGGAAAGTGAGCAGGAGCGTGACCCGCAACCCTTTCAGGAGAGTCGGCCAGCTTGTGACCAGTGCGTCAAGAAATTCCATGGGATGCTCCCGATGAGTTGGAGGAGTCGCGGTTCACTTGCTGAGTTGCTTCAGTCGCATCGTCTCCGCGTACTGCCTCGATAATGGCGGGGATGAGGGCCAAGTCCGTGTGGAGCGAACCGAGCACAAGATCAACGTGGCTATCTGCCACTTCGCTTGCAGTCATGGCCCCAGCAGTCTTAAACCACAGTGAAACGCCCGTGCACTGCAGCAGGATGGCAAATGTGGCCACGCGTGGATCAGTGGGACTAAAGTCACCCTCGTCCACACCATCAAGGATCATGTCGTAAAAGAACTGCTGATATGCGTCTCTTCTACTGATCAATTTCTGACGCGGTTCGGGAGTGAGAGCGCGTATTTCGCTGTCCGTCACGAATGCCTCTTGCTGGTGAAGCGCGTGAAAGACAACATGAGCGCGCACGGCTGCGGCCAACCGGTAGGCGGCCCTGTCGTGCGGGGCAACAGCCGACTCGACGGATTCAGTGAGCTGGTTCATGAAATCGTCCTGCAAATGCACTAGCAGCGCTTCCTTGCTCGGATACCAGTAGTAAATTGCAGCTGCCTGAACGTTGGCAGCCTCACCAATCGCCTTCATCGTTGCGGCGTGAAAACCAACTTTGAAGAATAGACCCGTAGCAGCCGCGCTAATGGCGCTCCGGGTGTCGATTCCCCGCCGCGGCTGTGGCTGTCCTCCAGACCCCGATTCAGCTCTACCCGAAGCCACGTCGTCTTCTTTAGTAGACATCGAGAAGCTCACGTGCTTGATCTGCAGTGGCGACATCACGGCCAAGGGTCTTCGCCAGAGTCACAAGTTTGGCGACTAGAGCTTCGTTCGACGGCGCGTGCACTCCCCTGCTGATGTACGCAACGTCTTCCAAACCAGTTCGAACACCAGACGCGCCTTTCAGGAGCCCGAGCGCCAACATCCGGTCATGGTGACGGCCAACGCAGGTTACCGTCCAGAACGTCTCTGGGGGCAACGGCCGCAGCATTGCCTCAAGCGCCTCGGGCGAGGCATCCATTCCCCCTGACACGCCGAAAACCAAATTAACCCTTAATGGTTGCTGCAGAATACCTTTCTCAATGAGGCTCAGCGCGCTGATGATGTGCCCGACGTCAAAGGCTTCCACCTCGAGGCTGATCTTCTGTTTCTGCGCTCTGGCAATGACCTCACGGCCTGCTGCGGGTGAGGTAATGAATGTCTCATTGCCGAAGTTCATGGATCCGGTTTCGACTCCACACATGTCGGGGTTGGCTTCCAACCCACCCATGCGCTCCTCAATGCTCATGGTGTTTGAGCCGCCGGTGGAAACGTTGGTTAGAGCGTGCGGTGCGCCAGCTCGAATCTGCTTGATTACGTCCTGAAAGAGGTCGGGGCGACCACTCGGCGTGCCGTCGTCTTCTCGCACGTGTAGCGCCGCAATTGACGCACCGGCCTCAATTGATCTCAGGCTTGATTCTGCGATTTCATCGGCGGTGTAAGGAACATTGGGATTGTCTGCGCGAGTGACATCTGCTCCTGTAATCGCCGCAGTGATGACGACTGGATCTGAATTCCACTTTTTCATTGCTGCTCCTTAGTTAGATCGGCCAGACTTTTTCGTTCTTTTGCAGTGAGCTCTCGAGACGACCGTGCCGTAGCGTCCCACATCACAAGCGTGAACGTTGCCTCAACAACGCAGCGACCCTCGGCGTTGAAGAGACGCTCAAGCGAACGGATACTGGTATTCCCGAGTTTCAGTTCTTCGCACTGGTATTGGACATAGGCACCTGATGGCCTGAGCTCGCCCTGGTAATCGATCGTGCAGTGGCGGACCACATAGTCCTCACCGGCAATTCCTCGCGATCTGAAGGTCGCATCTCGACCCACTTCAAGATATGCGAGAACAGTGCTGTGGTTGACATGACCAAGGCCGTCGAGGTCTGGCCAGCGCACCTGAACATCCTGGCTTGCGCCTCCGTTCGTCATGCCTTGCCGCCGGTGAGCGAAATCGATTGCAGGCCTGGCGTATTTCGATAGAGATCAAGCGCATAACTGCCGACATCGGGTGTGTAGCCGCTCCCGATAAGCATCGTTACGTCGTGTCCCATCCCATCGGCTGTCAGGGCAGCAGTACTGAAGTTCGTTGCCATCGAGAAGAACAGCACTGTGCCCTTTTCCTTGGTTGCCAGGATTGCAAAGGCCTCACATCGCGGAGCGTTCACCACCAGAACGGTGAAGTCGGCCGGCGGTGCGCCAGCACTCTGAACGGCAGCAAGGGCGCTGAGAGGACTTTGGAGATCTGCAACGACTCCGATGTCACAGAGGCCTGAGTCCTTGGCCCGTTGGACCGACGCCGCATCGACGTCCACAGCAACAATGATGCCATCATCCATATTGTCTCGGGCGGCCGCCATAGCGACCTGTCCGGCGTGCCCGCAGCCGAGTACGTAGATGACGCCGGTTTTCGGTGCGAGTCGTGCGGTGTGAGATGCGGCTCCGTAGACGTCGTAAATCTCGAGCGCTCGACCAGTCTCGATGTCTGCAGGTTGGAGTCCCCAGGGCGCGCGTTCGCAGACATATGCCCTGCCGCGCACTTCAATTTGAGCTGAATCCGGATCGACGTGAACAATCGTATCCAGCTCCAGTGGAGTGAGCGTGAGAGAGGCAAGCGTCGCAACTTGTGCCCCGATCTGAGGCGGGTTTTTGAACTTCGAACCAACGGCTCGGACGGTCCCTAACGCGATTCCGCCGGAATCTGTCACGGGGTTATGCATCTTTCCGCGGGCCGCAACAATCTCCTGCACGCGCTTCCCCATTGCTTCTGGGTCCCCGTTTGACTCAGCGCGAATAGTACGAAACGAAGTCGCATCAAGGCAAAGCCTATTGACTTCAAGCTCGAACTCGTATGGGCGAACGGGCCCAGACGCGTCAAGAACCTCCGCAGTCTGCGGCAGCGCGCCAGAGGGGCGAATCACTCGATCGGCACCTAAACGTTCGATCATTTCTGTGAAGCTCTGCGTGTTGGTCATCGTAAGCCTCCCAAATTTGAGAGGGGCAGACATTGGATACCGAGAGAGTGCACGCGCAGTCCTTTCATCGAGACAGTTTCATCGTTGAGACCATTGCCCCTTGCGGCCAAGACGCGCATACGCACCACGTCAATTCATGTTCTATTGAACGACCAGTAAGGAGTTACCAGGAGCCTAGTGTTGCCGATAGGGACTGTCAACAGCGCATCTCAGGTCCAGAAGACGCTTCGGTTGTGATGCGCGATTCTTCGACTCGCACCGCTTTGCGCCAGTGATGTTTGCTCACATTCAACGCCACGGCCCTTCGCTGGACAATTGTCCAGTCAAGCCGATCAAGGTCGGGGTATCCGTCGCTTGCCGCGGTTGCGATGCGCTGTTGAGATAAGTCCCAAGCAAAAAGTGTCCACAGTTTCCGAGCACCACGGCGCTTCAGACAAGCGTTTCCAAGCAAGAGGATTTCCACAGTGACCTACAGATTGGGCATCGACACAGGCGGCACCCATACCGACTTAGTGCTACTCGACGAAGAATCGGGGAAGGTCTGGGTCGACAAGGTATCTTCAACTCCGAGCGACCCTGTTATTGGCGTCCTGAACGGCATTACTCGGGTACTGGACACCGCTAGCGCTAGCCCCGACGACGTTTCTACCGTGGTCTACGGTACGACTGTGATGGTCAACCGCATCATCCAAGGTGATGCCACCATCAGCGGGCTCATCACCACCGCTGGCTTTACCGATGTGCTCGAACTGGGGCGCTCGCACCGTAAGGGCAGCATCTACAACGTTCAGTGGGAACAGCCTGCGCCGCTCATCCCTCGCGACCTACGCCTGGGCGTTCGCGAACGCATCGACTTCCGCGGAAACATAGTGCAGCAACTTCACGAGGCGGATGTTCATGGCGCAATCGCGTCGTTTGCGGAACGGGGCGTCGAGTCGGTAGCGATCTGTCTGCTGCATTCGTACAAGAATGACGTGCACGAGCAACGCATCGCAACGCTCGTCTCGGAGTCGTTGCCAGGTGCCTACATCTCCGTTTCCTCGACGCTCAGCCCGACCATCGGCGAGTTCGAACGCGCTAGCACTGCGAGCGTCGATGCCTTCGTAAAACCACGGCTCGCTGAGCACTTCAAGCATCTCGAAGAGGAGTTGCGTCGTATCGGCATTAACGCGGTGCTCCTAACAATGCAGGGCAACGGTGGCTCGATGTCGTTCGAGGCCGCTCGACAACGCCCGATTCGTGTCACCAACTCGGGACCGGTCGCAGGAGTAATCGCTGGAGCTGCCATCGCGAAGACACTCGAGATGCCAGCGGCAATCACTCTCGACATGGGCGGCACGAGCACTGATGTCGCGCTCCTCCTCGACGGGGCCCCGATCGAGGTCCCAAGCGATGCCATGCAGGGACACCCCGTGCAGCAGCCGACAATCGAGGTCGACCCAATCGGAGCCGGCGGTGGATCAATCGCCTGGGTTGACGACGGTGGTGCCCTACGCGTCGGGCCAGAAAGCGCCGGCGCACACCCCGGACCTGCCTGCTATAACGAGGGCGGAACTCGTCCGACCGTCACCGACGCTGCCTTGTTCCTTGGATATCTCGGGCAGAGCGCGTTCCTCGGCGGACGACGCACACTTGACCGGCTGTCCGCTGAGCGCGCGATTGAGACGATATCGACTGTCTTGGGTCTGTCGAATTCTGCGGTGGCGAATGGAATCATGGCCCTTGCTGCCGCCGCATCGCTTCGTGCCATCCGACGCCTCACGATCGCTCGAGGTCACGATCCGCGGGACATGGCGCTCATTGCTTTCGGTGGAGCGGGAGGCCTCATTGCGGCTCCCCTTGCCCACGAACTCGGTACTCCTCGTCTCGTGATTCCGCGCAACCCCGGCAATAGCTCGGCGCTTGGCCTGCTGCTCACAGACCAAAGACATGACGTTCTGGCTTCGTTCCTTACTTCGCTCGCCGAGACTGATGTTTCGCAGCTGAATCAGGCGTTCGAGACGCTCGAAACCGGATGCACTGCACAACTCGCGGAAGACAATGTTCCCGAGGGCGCCCGAAAACTGAGTCGCCTAGTCGAATTGCGCTACGTTGGCCAAACTTTCGAACTTATCGTCCCGTGCCCGTCAGGCGAAGTTACCCCAGCCACCCTGCTTCAGTTGCGTCACGAGTTCCACCGTTTGCACCGAACCCGATATGGTCATGCTTCCCTGACCGACCCCGTTGAACTGGTCAACATTCGCGTCACAGGTATAGGCTCTGCATTTCGCCCCCGAGCTGTGCCCCTCGCCTCCGCGAGTGATGGTTCCTCTCCGATTCCCACAACAACGCGGCAAGCCTTCTTCGGGTCGTGGCTGGAGACCCCGGTATTCGCGCGCGACCACATCCGGAAGGGTGATTCCATTGCGGGCCCCGCCGTTATCGAAGAGTCGGGAAGCACACTCGTCGTGCCGCCAAGATTTCTGCTCGAACCGGCTGCGGACGGCAGCCTAGTTATCTACGATCTCGAGCCAGCGCTGCCGTCCGATCACAAATCGTCCGACAACTTTTCGAGTTCCTTAAGGAGCATCTGATGCCGACCACCAACGTCCCACCACACAACGGAGACCGAGTTTACCTCGACGTCATCACCGTAGAGGTTGTCCGGAGCGCACTTGAGTCTCTCGCGGAACAGATGACCGACACCATGGAGCGAACGAGCTACTCGCTCCTGCTCAAGGAAGGAAAGGATTGCTCTTCCTCGATCTTTGACGTATCCGGGAGACTAATTGCAGAGGGCGCTAATATCCCGGTTCATCTCAATGCACTTGGCCCGTGTCTTCGAGCAATGCTCGAGGAGCACATTCCTGCGTCTGCTATGAAACCCGGTGATGTCATTCTGACCAATGACCCCTACGTGGGCGGCAGCGTTGGAGCCCACCACACCTCAGACTTCATCGTGTACTACCCGATTTTTCTCCGCGATCAACTCGTCGGATTCTCAACAATTTTCGCCCACCTGGCCGGCTCCGGTGGCAACGACCCTGAAGGTTGGCACACAACAATATTTGAGGAAGGGCTACGCATCCCTCCGATAAAGCTCTTCAACGAAGGCGTTCTCGACGAGCAGTTATTCAAGCTGATCCTCGCAAACACCAACGCTCCGTATGAACAGCGTGGGGACATACTTGGCCAGGTTGCTGGAGCAAAAGTCGGCTCGAACGGCTTTCTTGCCCTTATAGAGAAATACGGACTAGCCGTCATCGATGAAGCGATCGACAGCCAAATCGACTACGCCGAGCGTCGCACGCGCGCGTACATTCGCCAGATCGCCGACGGCAGCTATTACGCCGCGACGAACCTTCTCGAAGATGGCAGCATGTGCGGCCCAGTCAAGTTAGCCCTCACCGTGATCGTCGCGGATGACGAGATTACTTTCGATTTCACCGGAACAGACGATTCGGTTGCGGGACCAATCAACTGCCCAATGTCTGCCACGATCTCGGCGAGTCTATTCGGGCTACTTGCTCTACTGCCCGCCGATATCCCCAAGAATGAGGGCTCGGCAAACCCTGTCCACATAGTCGCCCCAGAAGGCTCCCTTGTGAACCCGCGTTTTCCTGCAGCGGTCTACCAGCGGATGGCAGTAACTCACCAAATTGTCGATCTGGTTTTCGAAGCGCTAGCCCCGGCAGTTCCCGATGCGGTTGTCGCCAACTCCTGCGGCATGATCTACTGCGTCGCGTCCGCGATAAACCACGACACTCACCCCAACGGGGGAGATGTTTCTGGCCGCCGGTCGTGGGGAAACGGTACCGGACCAAGCGTGGGAGGGCTCGGCGCTCGCTCAACACTAGACGGGCTAAACGGGATGCCGGGGTGGATTACAAACGTTGCAAGCCCTTCAGTTGAAAGCCTAGAGATCGAAGGTCCTGTGCGTTACTTGCGTAAGGAACTGCGCCCTGGCTCCGCAGGACCCGGGCGAAATCGCGGGGGGCTTGGCGTCATCCTTTCTTGGCAGGCACTCGGCCACGACGTGAAGTTCTCACACACGTCTCAAAGATCCGTGAATGCGCCTAACGGATTGTTCGGCGGAGGTCAGGGTCTTGGTAGCCGCTGGGTCATCAATGAGGGCGATGAAAACGAGCACGTTCTAGCGAATCAGGCTGGCCCGACACTCGACCTCAACTATGGCGATACGGTGACCTTTTATGCCCCAGGTGGCGGAGGCTATGACGACCCGTGGAAACGCGAGCCAGCCAGGGTCGCCCACGACGCGATGCTCGGGTATATCGATGCTGCCGCGGCACGAACTCAATACGGTGTTGCTCTCGACGAAAACGGCGCCGTCGACGTCGCCCGCACCAACGAACTCCGAGCATCTACCGACCACTGACTATTACGACAAGCACCAATTCCGATTGATAAGCCGCACATCCGAGAAATAGAAATGAGAATCACATGAATATCCGCCACCCGCACGCTTCTATTGGTCGCCGCATCGCCGCCGCGACTATCGTTGCTGGACTATTCCTGAGCGTCAGCGCTTGTTCAACCTCAGCAGCAGATGAGCCGACGAAATCGGTCGCTGAAGCCGCCTTCACGACAGTTGAACCCGGCAAGTTCATTTGCGCGATGAGCGGTGAGTACCGCCCATTCAACTTTTTTGACGAGTCCAACACGCTGGTCGGTTTTGATGTCGACATCTGCGGAGCGATCGCCAATGAACTTGGGCTAGAGGCTGAGCCCGTCACTGGAGCGTTCACGACTTTGGTCGCAGGTCTCGCGAGCAATCGATTCGACGCCATCATCGGATCGATGACGGCAACAGACGAGCGTAAAGAAACCGTCGATTTCACTGAAAATTACTATGAAACTGGTGCCAGCCTTTTCGTACGCAACGATGCGACGATCAACAGTGTTGCCGACCTTTCTGATTCGACCCTCGGCGTCGCTCTCGGAACCACGTTCGAAACCTACGCACGCACGCTTGATGGAGTAGCTGACATCACGACCTATCAGGCAACCGTAGATGCCCTGCGCGATCTAGCTGCTGGTCGAGTGGACGGTGTTATCGCTCAAGGCTTCATTGGAAAGTTCCTTGCCAAGAGCGCCAACTTGGAGATCAAGTCCGTCGGTGACGTTCTTCTTCCAGACACCGCAGCAATCCCCGTGAATCAGGACAACCCTGAGCTTCGCAAGGCAATCGACGAGGCGCTCGTCAGCATTCGCGAAGATGGCACGTACGCCAAGATCAGCATCGAATGGTTCGACGAAGACATTAGTTAGCACCTCCCGGTGTGCTATGCGAACTAGTTCGTGTGGCACACCGGATTCGCACGACGCCACAACGAAGACCACTCGATCAGTTCCACAAACGCTGGAACCGAAGGAAAGCAATCATGAGCGCGCACCACAGAAAGAGCAATGCAGTGTCCGACCTCACCATCGTCGGGGGCGGGCTCATCGGCCTGTTTACCGCGCTATACGGTGTACGCGCCGGATACCAAGTTCGAGTCATCGAGCGCAGCATTGTCGGAAGCGGAGCGTCCCGTGGCAACGCCGGTGAAATTTGCCCTTCGATGGCTAACCCCATGCCGGCCCCAGGAATGGTTCGCACAGGACTCGTGAATTCACTGGCAAAGGACGCAGCGCTACGCATCCATCTCCCCCCGAGTGTTGCTCTGACCCGCTGGCTCCTCACCTTTGCGCGCAACTGCCGCCCCAGCGCCTACGAGCACGGCTTCGAAGCCCTTTCGTCACTTTCCAAGCGGAGCTTCGAATTGTTCAAAGAGCTTCCCGACATCGGCGTTGCCACGACACTTTCGCGGTCAGGGAACCTTCGCTGCTACGCCGATTCTGAGCGCGCACACCGCGACTTCGTGGTCTCCCAAGGTGTCAGACGATTTGGGCTTGCCGCACCAACCGCAATGGTCAGCGGCGACGATATCCGTCGGCTTGCTCCCGTTGTGTCCGAGAAGGTCACGGCGGGTTACCACTGGCCTGATCAGTGGTTTGTCGACCCGTCGACGTTAATCGACGATTTGCACGCTCACCTTTTGGCCTCCGGTGTCCAGTTTCAAGAAAACACGGAAGTCACCAGCATTACTCCCTACAGCGATTCTGTCGTTGTGCATACCGACACCAGCGATCAGGAAACGGATGCCGTGATCATCGCGGCTGGGGCGTGGTCGCCCCAGGTGCTCAAGAGCGTCGGAATCCGCGTTCCGATTCAATCCGGCAAGGGTTATAGCTTCAGCGTTACACCCGAAACTATGCCAACCCATGTGATCAATATGCCCGAATCAAACGCTGTCGCGACCCCAATGGGCACGCGCTTGCGCATCGGCGGAACTGTAGAGTTCGATGGCACAATGGACCAGTTCAATGCGAGCCGCATTGAACGAATAATTCGAGCCGCCAAGCCTTATCTCACAGGGATCGACTGGGATGCACGGACCGAGGAGTGGGTCGGGCCACGACCGATGACTCCTGATGGACTACCGCTCATTGGTCGCGCGAAGGCCAGCAGTCGTGTTGTCCTCGCTGCGGGACATAATATGCTCGGCCTCACACTCGGACCAGCTTCTGCAGAGTTGGCAATCGCCGCTATCGGCGAGCTTGAGTTGCCTCGTTGGAGCACCCCGTTCGACGCCAACCGATTCGGGCACAAGAGAGTGAGTGCGTCACTCGCGCCCAATCCGGTCGCATCCCAGTGAGCATTCACGATGCGTGAGCAGCAAAAAGTCGAGAGACACCCAAGCCTCTAGAGTTACAAACACATACTTGGAGGTTCTATGCGTGTCGGCCGTACCCAAATCAGCACAGACGAGGCGTGGCTCCTGCTGCATGTCTACCGGCAAGACGCGGTGCTTTACTTTGATTTCAACGGCAGCCTTTCGTCGACTGCCGCCCTTCCGAATGACGAACTGGCTTTGGCCGATTTCGGTCGAATCGTTGCACTCGGAGTCAAGGTAGATTCAGCACTGATCTCCAAGGCTTTCGCGGCAGCCCAAAGCGCGTGCTGGGACTGCGTTCCGTATGAGTTGAATCTGCAGCAAGCTGATCCGCTCGTGTATCCAGAGTTGCTCGCCCGGATCACCGAGCTCTATGCGCATTTCCGCTATGAACACGGACTCGGCGCGGAACTAGCGCTCGCAATTTTGCACCTTCGTCGACCATCCCTCGTCCCACTATTTACTGCACCGTTGTTCGCCTTTTACTCGATGCGTGCCAACGACATCGCTCGGGAATCCCACAGTTCAACGCCAATGTTCTGGGAATCGATTCGGCGCGATCTGGTGGAGAATACTGCAGAGATGGGGGAAATACGCTCCAAGCTTGCGACCGATACCGATGCGTATAGCCAATCACTGGCGTTGCTCAGCGACGTGCGCTTGCACTGCATGATCGCGCAACAATACGTCGATTCAAGCGGACGCTAGCACCGACCACAACGCCCCTGGCTGTTCCGAGTGTGGCTTAAGTAATTCGGCCGAGATCATGCTGGGCCTTGGACTCGTCCATCTCTTTCCAGAGCTTTACTGCGAGCGAGAACGTCAATAGGTGTTCTGGATCGCGCGGATCACTCCCGACGAGTTCTTGAATGCGATCAAGCCGATTGGCCAGACTGTGTCGGTGAATGTTCAGGAGAGCCGCGGTCGCACCAGGGTGGCACCCCTGCTCGAAGTAAATGATCAGCGTTTCAAGCAAACGGGAGTCTTCGCTCATATCCCGGTCGCGTAAGGGGCCAAGCAACCCAACGATAAACGACCTCGTCGCATCAGAGCTAAGAAGAGGGGCGAGCATGGCATGGATCCCGAGGTTCTCGATCCGTTGAATGCCACTCTTGGAAGGTCCGGCTCCCTCACCAACCTGACCTGCGGCGACAAGCGCCTCCCGCATCGCGACTCGCAGATTGACAGCATCGGCTTTGACCCCGCTCACGCCGATCTGGATCTCAGTCCGGTTTCGTCCGCTGCAAGCGTCAAGCAACCGCTGCGCTTGATCACTCCCTGTTTCTTCGACCAGGCAGTACACGTACTCGTCTATCGCACCGACGACAGGCGTGCCCGAGGTTTCGAGTACATCTTCGGCGAGCGAACAGAGTTCGCCTGCGCTGAGATCAGCAGGCACCGTGAGGCACAATACGCGATATCCCTCGACCGCGAGGAAGCCGATATTCTGCAGTTGGCTACGCACGTCAGCGAGGCTCATGGTCCCGTCTTCAGCGCCTCGTAGGAGAGGTTCGACCGCGGAGCGCCGTGCGCGCCGAAAGGTCTGCTGACGTCCAAGCGCAAGAAGTACCGCAATCTGGCATTGATGAAAGATCTGGTATTCATCCGGAGCTAGTGCGCGAGGGCCATGAAATACGAGGAATGCTTCCGGGTCGCGCCCTACAGATATAGTGCCTGCGACTATCGTGCTGCCATCCGGTTGCTCTTCCTCAGCCCAGTCTCTGTCGCTGAGCAGCCGCTTGGCAGCGACGTACAGTCCTCCTACGTTTTCGATCAGCCGGGCCGACGGATGTCGGTGTCCAGCGACTTCGCCGAAATAGGTAAAAGCGACGGCCTCGAATTCGGGCAACGCCCGCAAAGCGAGGCGCAGAGCACCACTGATGCCGCCGTTGGCGAGAAGAGATCGTACCAATTGCTCGTTAAGGTCGAGGGCGTCCTCGGCTCGGGTATCGCTAGCTTGCACAAGTCGCGTGTTCCAGCGGCGAGCCAGCTGGACTCCGCCCAGTTCGCCCGCAACAGACGCCAGCGCAATGTTGCGCTTCTGGGCCGCGTCATAGACAGCAGTGGTGGGCGCGTCAACGGAGAGAATGACTATGGCAACTGCCCCAGCATCGGCCGAACTGTGGACGGCAGATACCAGGTCAAAGTTTGCAGCCGAATCGACGAGAACGAGGTCGATGTTTGCGGGCTGTGCGGGTTTTGCATCACGCACGATATCGGCCATCATATTCACCCACCGGACTGGCGCGCGCAACAGATTCTCCGGCCCCCAGGAGACGTTGACGACGATGTCGGAATCCTGCCAAAGATCGTGAACGCTAGTTGAGTCTGGAGTCATCATCGGGTGGCGGCGAGGTCGAATAGGGCAGGCATAATAGGGAAGACTACGGGCATTGTGAGTGCGCTGCATCTTCTCAATCGGTCAAGGCTCCTCAACAAATTGACGGATCTGTTCCGCCAGTTGCGAGGTGGCAGTGTTACCACTTCGCGTGAGCGCACGCACTGGGCTGGTGGCGGCCAGCAGCAAGTGCCACACTGACCGGATGAGCAGAACGAACGCTACCCGAATGCCTGAACTGATGTCGCACAGTCGAGAAGTGCTGGATGCGCTTCTTGATTCCATCATCGTTGGACATGTCTCCTACGTTTCCGAAGACGGAACACCAGGTGTATTGCCCACCGCGATCGCTCGCTCTGGGGATGAGCTGATCGTTCACGGTTCGACCGGCTCCCGCTGGATGCGCCTGGTCTCTGGGGCCCCCGCGGCAGTGTCCGTCACCTCAGTCGGCGGCATTGTTGTCGCCCGTTCTGCCTTTGAGTCATCACTGATCTACACCAGTGCCGTGCTTTTCGGCTCCTTCCGAGTTTTGGCCGGCGACGAGAAGTCCAACGCGCTCGAGGCACTGACCGAGAAACTAATTCCGGGACGCGTCAACGAAGTTCGTTCGAACAACAAGAAGGAACTCGCGGCGACTCTTGTTCTCTCCCTACCCATCCAAGAATGGTCTGTGCGCGTGTCGGACTATTGGCCCGAGGACCCCGACGATGACATTGCCGGTGACGCCTGGGCAGGCCAAGTGCGCTTCGGGAAGCAACCCGTGACAGTTCTTGATGCGCCCGACCTGCGGGCAGGCATCGCTGCTCCGGAGTCGGTTCGCTCGATGGCCTAAGCGGGTTGACTCTCTGCCAGTTTATGGCGGATTTGATACGGTGAGGGGGTAGCTGCAACGACAGCTCCCGACGACGGATCAGTACCGGGTACGCGACAAGACTGGCCAAGGAGACTGTTGTGTACTGGCTTGTTTTGATTCTTTCTGGCGTGCTCGAAGCCGTCTGGGCTACCGCCCTCGGCAAGTCTGAGGGCTTCACGAAACTGTGGCCGACCGTCATCTTTGGGGTCGCCATTCTGGTGAGCATGGGCGGCCTTGGCTTTGCAATGCGCGAAATCCCCATCGGCACCGCTTACGCCATTTGGGTCGGCATCGGTGCGGCACTCACGGTGACCTACGCCATGGTGTTCGGCGGCGAACCTGTCTCGTGGATCAAGGTGTTGCTCATTATGGGACTCGTCGGCTGCATTGTCGGGCTCAAGCTCGTCGACACGTCACACTGAAGTCTCGCGCGGCGACGTCTTTCCCGTCCTGTGGGTTCAGATTACGAGGTGAACTCGTCCAGAACTAGTGGTGAGCGCCGCGACGCTACTGAAAAATAGGCGCCCTGAACAAGCGGGTAGACAACCTTTTCTGTGAATTTCCGAAAATAACGGAACGGTAACTAGACAGCGTTATCTTTCCGTTATACATTCATAGAGCAGAAGTTGTTTGCTGTGGCAGCTACTGCGGAATGTGATTGCAGGACACTCTTGGTGCAAGGGAGAGGGTCGGTTTCATGCCTCTGAAACCGGCCCTCGAACTATTTAGCCAACACTTCGGCCGTGGGCCCCACTCGCACAAAATCCAGCACCTCGTCGAGCAACCGGTCGCTGTTCAAGATTCTGTTGTGCCCAAGCCCCCTCGTTGCCACGAGTCGCGAAGCCGGTGCGTGCGCGTCGGCAACAAGCCGCGACTGCTGAATGCTGACTACGGCATCGTCTTCATCATGGATGAGGAGCAAGGGCGTCCCCGGCAAAGGATTGTTGAGCGCTGAGTATCGTGCCATCAGGGTCGAATCATCGTTGAAAACCTGGCGAAGAAGCTGCTTACCCAGGGCGGGCTCAATCTCGGCGGGGAGGCCCGCGATGCGGATGAACTGTGCGCAGAGGTAATCGGGTCCCGATACTCCCGCGACCGCGATCAGCCGGCCGGTGCGGACACCTTCAGCGGTCGCCGAAATTGCCGCCAGCGCACCGAACGAGTGGCCGAGGATCGTATCGAAGCCGCCATATCGTTCGTCGAGCATCCGAATTGTGGCGACATAGTCAAGAATCGATGTGCGCCGACCGGGAGAATCCCCATTCGCCGGAGCGTCGAAGGATACGACTCGATACCCTTCGTAGCGCAGCTCACGCACCAGCCTGCTGAACTGAGATGCCCGGCCACGCCAGCCGTGGACCAGAAGCACAGTTCGTTCACCCTCGCCCCACTCATATGTCACTACTTCCCTGCCGCGAACAACGGCGGTGACTTTTCGTGCCGATTCATGCGTCGCCGCGTGTGCGGGTGAGACGGCGAGCCGCGGACCTACGCGCGCGAAGAGTGGGTACGCAAGTCGGGCACCCAGCTCGGCGGACATCATCGACGAGATACGAATCACGAAACGAACGACGGAAAAGCTCACGCGCGCAAAGGTTGACATGACACTCCTAAACAATACGAACGATCGGACAGATATATTTACGAACGATCATACGATAAAATCGTGAGATGAAACAACCCGACGGGCGAAGAGTTCGTGGCGATGCAACCCGGCGAGCCGTACTCGACCACGCAGTGCAGATTGCCTCTCGCGAGGGGCTCGACGGGCTGACCCTGGGAACAATCGCCGAAGTCGCTGGGGCGAGCAAGAGTGGAGTAGCCACACTCTTTGGCTCACGGGAACAACTACAGCTCGCCGTAGTTCACCACGCCGGCACAATATTCACCGAGTTTGTCGTTACGCCGGCGCGCGCACAACCCCGAGGACTCCCCCGCCTCTGCGCACTCATCGAGCGATGGACCGCTCAGTCCGAAGAACGGCTCTTCGAAGGGGGCTGCTTCTTTCTTGCCTGCGCTACCGATTTCGACTCCAAGCCCGGGCTCGTACGAGACGCGTTACGCCATTCAATAGCTCAATACGAGGACTACATTCTCGCCCAAATCACTGCTGCAAAATTGGCCGACCAGTTGCCACGCTTAGACGACCCCGAGCAACTCGCCTTCGAAATTCGCGCCTACTACGCGGAGGCCAACTACGCCTCGCTTCTCCACGACTCCCGAGAGCCCTATCGTCGCGCCGAGCACGCCATCGCCAGGCGTCTTCTTGAGGCCGGAGCAGAACCGGCACTCGTAGCGCAGATAGGCCTCGGCTTAACGCCTGCGACATAGGGTGGGCTTCAGGCGTCTGAGACTGACACGACGCCTGAACCGAACGGATGAACGTGACCACTGCTCCGCTGCATCCCGACGTAGCGCATGCTATTCGCTCACTCGGCAACCTCCTGCCCAACAACGCACAACTCGTCGCCGAACCCGACAACGCCGAATACGGTGCCTTCACGACGACCCCCGCCCACACCCGATACCGGGTCGCGAAACTCACCCCGACAAAAACCGGACTTTTCGTGGCCGTCTGGCGTCGACACACTGATGGCACCACTCAACCGTTTCGCAGCAACGATGGCACCCAGCAGCTTGTCGTAATAGTCCGCGAAGGCACCGACTTCGGCGCCTTCATCTTCCCGCTCAGCGCGCTGGTCGATCGCGGCATCGTCTCAGTCGACGGGCACGGCGGCAAACGGGGCTTTCGCGTGTACCCGCCCTGGGCCGACACTCGCAATCGCCAAGCCCAGAACACCCAACAGTGGCAATGCGAGCACTTTCAGCCGCTCAGCTCTCACTGAAGTCGTCGACCGTGGATCACCCGCCTGCCGGCCAATCCGCGAGCGTTCGAAAGTAGAGTTGAGCCGTGAGCAGAAGCGAGAACCAGCCCTCCATCGTGTGGCTGCGCAACGACCTGCGACTATCCGACAACCCTGCGCTAACGGCCGCCACGAGCGAAGACCGACCACTTGTTGTTGTCTACATTCACGACGAAACCGGCGACGGCATCCGACCACTGGGTTCGGCAAGCAAATGGTGGCTGCACCACAGCCTCACTGCACTGGATGCCGCCCTGCAGAAACTGGGCGGCCAGCTGACCCTGAGTCACGGCCCGGCTACGCAGGTGCTGCCGGCGCTCGTGGACGAGCTCGGCGCCACCTCCGTGCACTGGAATCGTCGCTACACGGCAGCCCGCGATATCGACGCCGGACTCAAGGCGAGCCTGCGCGAACAGGGGCTCACTGTCGAAAGCCATCAGGGCAATCTGCTCAACGAGCCGTGGCACATCCGCAACGGGCAGGGCGAACCGTACAAAGTTTTTACGCCGTACTGGCGCGCAGCACAGGAACGTCCGGTTCGCGATGCACTGCGCGCGCCAACCACAACCACACTGCGTTGGCTTGCCGGCTCCCCCGCGAGCGATGACATCGCCGAGTGGAACCTGCTGCCGACGCGCCCCGACTGGGCCGAGGGGCTGCGCGAGACGTGGACCCCCGGCGAACAAGGTGCCCGCAATCGCCTCGAGAGTTTCGTGACCGAACGCCTCGCCGACTATCACCGCCGCGACGAGCCCGCCGTCGACGCCACAAGTGGGCTCAGCCCACACCTGCGGTTCGGGGAGATTAGCCCTACCCAAATTTGGCAGCGCCTCCGTGGCACAGGCTCGACAGACGTGCCTAACCCCGCCCGCAACAACGTCGCGAAATTCTTGAGCGAAATCGGCTGGCGCGAATTCTCCACCGCCCTGCTCTTCGACAACCCGCGCCTCGCAACCGACAGCTACCGGCCCGCCTACAACGCGTTCCCCTGGGGTTACACGGTCGACCAAATCGGCGGCGTCGACGAACCGGCAGGCGTCAGCGAGGTCGAAGCGTGGCGTCGCGGCCGCACTGGCATCCCCCTAGTCGACGCCGGGATGCGCGAACTCTGGCATACCGGCACCATGCACAACCGCGTGCGCATGGTCGTCGCGAGCTTCCTCATCAAGAACCTTCTCATCGATTGGCGAGCCGGAGAGCAGTGGTTTTGGGACACGCTCGTTGACGCCGACGAGGCCAGCAACCCTGCCAATTGGCAGTGGGTAGCCGGATCCGGTGCGGATGCCGCCCCTTACTTCCGAGTCTTCAATCCGATACTGCAACAAAAGAAGTTCGACCCCGCTGGCGAATACGTCGCCCGCTGGATTCCGGAACTCGGCACCAAAAACTATCCCGAACCGATCGTGGATCTTGCCGAAACCCGACGCGAAGCACTCGAGGCATACACCGCCGTGAAGGCTGCCGCGGCATCCAATTAGGCGTTCGGTCAGGGCCTGCCCAGCGGATCCTCAGCCGAGAAAATCGCCCCCGAGAACATGGGCAACCGGAGGCTGACCTGACTGCCCGCTGTGCGAAATAAGTGCGATTCGACCCCCAATCTGGCCCCGACTCAAAAGGCTCTCAGACTCGCTCCGAAATACTCATTGCGGATCGGGAAAGCCTCGACCCAAACGGCCCGGACAGGGGCCACCAACGTTAGAAGGAGTTCAGTAATGAACGCATTCACGAAGAAGACCGCCATCGGCACAACCGCGACAGCAGTAGCACTTATCGCCGTTGGAGCAGCTGCTCCCGCCATGGCCGCAACAGTGGACAGCGACACCTCGATGAAGGCGTCCTCCGACTCATCCCTCAGCAACGCTTCGGTAGAAGCATCCTCCGACGCGTCTCTCGGGAACAACGAAATCCCTGTGGTCGTTGCACCCGAGGTAAGCGAATTTGATCTTCTCGGTGGTGGCATCCTCACCGGTGATCTCCTCGGTGGAAACGCCATCGCGTCAGGCAACGAGGTAAACGCGCCAGTGGCGTCAGGAAACGACACCGCAGTGGGCAACGTCAGTGACGTCGCCAACGGAACCAACGTGTCAGACGCCGTCGATAGTGCCACACAGGTAACCGACGTCGTTGACAACGCAACCGACGTTGCGACAGACGCAACCGACGCGGTCGACGTCGACGACATCATCGGTGACATCACCGGTGACCTTGACCTTGGTGGACTGTTCAACTAACACCCAGCTTCTAGCGCCCCCACCTTCTCGCGAGGGTGGGGGCGCTGCGCGTTAACCCGTCACACCCCAACTACGTCTAGCCGTAGTTGAATCTTCGGCTTTACACTTGATGCATGTCGGTCACGGAGCTCTCGGTCAGCACCCAGAATTACCTCAAGGCGGTCTGGGGCCTTTCAGAATGGTCGGATGCTCCCGTCACCGCTACCGTCATCGCCGAGAAGACAGGCTTCACACTCTCCAGCGTCTCGGATGCTGTGCGCCGCCTCACTGATCAAGGCTTCCTCAACCACGCGAAGTACGGTTCCATCGCCCTCACCAACATCGGCCGCGCACACGCTGTGGCAATGGTGCGCCGTCACCGCCTGATCGAATCATTTCTCGTGAGCGTGCTCGGCTACGGCTGGGACCAGGTTCACGACGAGGCGGAGAACCTTGAGCATGCCGTCTCTGACTTCATGGTCGAGCGAATCGACGAATTCTTGGAACACCCCACGCGCGACCCGCACGGCGACCCCATCCCTAGCGCCGATGGCACTGTGACGATTCCGGATGCCGTTCAGCTGAGCCGTGTCACCCCCGACAGCATCGTGGTTGTTGAGCGCATCTCTGACGAAGACCCCGAACTGCTCAAGTTTTTCGAGGAGCGAGGGATCGTGTTCTCGGCAACCCTCACGGTGAGCGCCGGAGCGCCATATTCGGATGCCCTCAACGTGCGCGTCAGTGGCTCGGCCGAGGTGATCAGCCTGGGCCGGAGCGCAACCGATGCGCTCTACGTCTCTGGCGGCACCCTGGTGGGGAACACTGCGAAGAGTTAGCGTTCTGGGAGTAGCTGAGAGGCCAGCGTGAGTTCGTGATGGACCATGAGCTATTCAGTCCAAGTTAGGATAGCCTCATCTAAAACTGCACGGATGAGGAACCACCGCTTTGAGAAAATCCCTGACCATGACTGCCACGCTCGCCGCAGCACTTCTCCTGCTGAGCAGTTGCACCGGAGTCACTAACTCCGACGATGACGGTGCGGTCGAAGGAGCCAGCGCAGAAGCCCTCGTGGTCTACAACGCTCAGCACGAAAAACTCGCTGAGGAGTGGGTCGAGGAATTCACAGCCCAGACCGGAATTGAGGTCGTGCTGCGCAATGGCGGCGACAGCGAACTCAGCAATCAACTCGTTGCAGAGGGTGATGCTTCGCGCGCCGATGTGTTCCTTACCGAGAACTCCCCCGCCATGTCTTTGGTAGAAAACGCCGGACTCTTCGCACCAGTTGATCCAGCAACGCTCGATCTTGTTCCAGAAAAGTATCGACCAGCCAGCGGGATGTGGACAGGCATCGCTGCGCGCTCCGCAGTCTTCGTCTACAACCCCGAACTTCTCGACGAGTCCGAGCTCCCGTCATCGATTCTCGACCTGCAAAGCCCCAGCTGGAAAGGCAAGTGGGGTGGTGCACCCTCTGGGGCAGATTTTCAAGCGATCATCTCTGCGATTCTCGAAACACAGGGCCCCGAGGCGACTGCCGAGTGGCTCACCGGCATGAAAGACAATGCAACGGTCTACCGGAACAACATCGTCACGATGAAAGCAGTCAATGCTGGCGAGGTAGCCGGCGGCATCATCTACCACTACTACTGGTTCCGTGACTCAGACTCCGGAGGCGAAAATAGCGGTAACACTAAACTTCATTACTTCGGCGATCAAGACCCCGGGGCCTTCGTTAGCATCTCCGGCGGTGGCGTTCTCAAGTCAAGCAAGAACTCTGTCAAGGCTCAACAATTTCTTGCCTTCCTCGCCGGAGTTTCTGGACAGACGATCCTTGGCGAAGGGTACAGCTTCGAATACCCCGTTGGCGGCGACGTTCCGGCAAAAGATCCGCTACCGACCCTCGATTCACTAAACGCGCCAGTCATCGACCCCTCCAAGCTCAACGGCCCAGAGGTTATCGACCTAATCATGCAAGTAGGGCTCCTCTGACGCGCAGGGGAGTAGCGCGGGCGCCACGCACGGAGCGGTTGAGCTCCACGATGACAACATCGCCCTCGCGAGCGCTACTCATTATTGTGGTGGTCCTCGTCGTGGGGATGCTGGTTCCTGTTGGCTACGTCATCGAGGCGACAGCGCGGATCGGTGTTTCCGAACTCGCTGCGCTGCTCTTGCGCGACCGCGTGGGTGAGCTCTTAAGCAACACTGTTCTGATTCTCCTGCTCGGAGTACCCATCACCATCGTGCTCGGAGTCGGAAGTGCCTGGCTTGTTGAACGCACCGACCTCCCTGGGCGACGCTTCTTCTCCATAGTTTCTGTCGCGCCACTGGCCATCCCCGCATTTGTCAGCAGCTACGGATGGGCAAGCGTTTTCCCCTCCATCCAAGGTCTCGGTGGCGGGCTCCTCGTGGCGACACTTGCTTACTATCCGCTCGTCTACCTTCCCGCCCTGGCCACTTTGCGAGGACTCAATCCGAGCTTGGAAGAGAGTGCGCGCTCCCTCGGGCTCAGAGAAGGAGCAATTCTTCTCAGGGTCGTCATCCCCCAGCTTCGACTGGCCATTCTCGGTGGGGGCCTTATCGTCGCCCTCCACCTCCTGGCCGAGTATGGAGCGTTCGCATTCATCCGATTCGATACCTTCACCACCGCAATTGTGGTCGCCTACCAAACAACATTTGCTGGCCCCTCGGCGGCCTCACTCGGTATTGTGCTCGCGCTGCTGAGCGTAATTGTGCTGGGAATCGAAGCCACAGCTCGTGGGCGTGCTCGATACGCCTACGTCGGATCAGCCAGTCCGCGACCCGCCGAATTGGTCAAACTCGGAAAGCTGGCCCCTCTTGCAATTTTTGCTCTCGCAGTGATCGGGACACTGGCAACGGTTGTTCCCATGACAAATGTCATTCGGTGGTCGTTCGCCACGAATCCTGAACTGCTCAATGACCTCTGGCGCGCGCTCGTTGACACATCACTACTGTCGCTCAGCGGAGCACTCGGGGCCATCGTGGTCGCTCTTCCTGTTGCGTGGCTAGCAACGCGACATCCATCACGATTGAGCCGAGTTCTCGAAGGCGGCTACTCAATCGCCAGTAGCCTGCCTGCGATTATCGTGGCGCTTGCATTGGTAACGGTGACGCTCAACGTCGCGCCTGGGCTCTATCAGACCACTGCGACCGTGACAGCGGCGTACATCATCATCTTCCTTCCCCGAGCACTGGTGACTCTGCGAGCCGGACTCGCGCAAGTACCCGAATCGCTGGAGGAAGCTGCTCAAGCGTTAGGAAAGCCACCTCTTCTCGCGCGGATGCGTGTGACGATTCCGCTGCTCTTTCCTGCGATCGCAGCAGCCGGCGCTCTCGTGGCTCTCGGGGCCGCAAATGAGCTGACCGCCACACTCCTGCTCGCCCCAACCGGCACGCGAACACTCGCGACCCAATTCTGGTCGGCCGCATCGTCGGTTGACTACCCCGGCGCGGCACCCTACGCCATCTCCCTAGTGCTACTCTCAATTCCCGCTGTGGCCCTCCTTTTTGCACAGACGAGAGGTAAAACACGGTGAACTTACGCATCAGCGGTGTCAGCAAATCATTCGGCACAACGCCTGTCTTGAACGACATCAATCTTGATGTCGCTCAAGGTTCTCGCACCGCGATTGTTGGCTCATCGGGCTGCGGGAAAACTACTCTCCTTCGCCTTATTGCCGGTTTCATCACACCTGATCGCGGTGAAATTTCTTTGGGCAGCCGAGTCCTCTCCGCCCCCGGACACGACGTGCCAGCTCACCGACGCGGAATTGGGTATGTCGCTCAAGATGGCGCGCTCTTCCCCCACCTCACTGTTGCTGCAAATATTGGTTTCGGGCATCCCCGTGCCGGCCGCGCGCAGCGCATTCGTGAAGTGATGGAACTGACTTCCTTAGACGCGACTCTTGCCACGCGTTATCCCCACCAACTCTCGGGCGGCCAGCAGCAACGTGTCGCGCTGGCACGCGCCCTTGCGCCACGACCCGAAGTCGTGCTGCTCGATGAGCCATTCAGCGCACTCGACACCGGGCTACGCGAACGCACACGGGCCGCGGTGATCACAGCACTTGAGCGCAGCGGAACCACAACAGTGCTTGTCACCCATGATCAAGAAGAAGCGCTCTCGTTCGGTGATGGTGTTGCCGTGATGATTAGCGGATCGCTCCCTCAGTCAGGCTCTCCTGAATCCGTATTCGGCAACCCTGCTTCTGTCGATATTGCGGCCCTGATGGGATCGGTTGTGCTCTTGCCCGCCGTGCAGGTTGAGCATGGAGTCGACTCCGCGCTTGGCCGAATTAGTGTTCGGCACGACCGCAGCGGCGGCGCCGAATCGGTCGTGGCCATGGTGCGTCCGGCCCAAGTCTCACTTACCGCGGATGACTCACAGTGCAGAGCGTCGGTGGTTGGCGTACGACACATTGGTCCAGTCGCCGTGGTGGCACTGCGCACGCAGGGACAACACCCCACAGCCATCTCGCTCACCCTTCCCTCCCACCACACACAGTCACTGCAGGTGGGTGCGGTAGCGGGGCTGACGCTCGATGGAGGAGCAGTGTTGTACCCGGCGAGTGCGGCAGGGCGCTACCTCACCGACCTCGAGAACTAGCTGCTGTCCATCTCTTGATGAGTGCGCGTCCGCGGCTCGTGGAGTAGGCATAGCCCTTCCACACCACTACGCCGACGACCAACGAGGTTAGCGTCGCCAATAGCGGGGAGTAGATTTCAATGTCCGGATAGATCTGCCAATGAATGAGATAGGTGATGAAGGACGCGCCCGCGAGAGTGGACACCACGCCGACCAGCCACCTCGGCACCGGAAGTGAACTAACCCAGATCAATAACAGCACCCCACCGAGGACAATTGCTTCGCGTGGCGGCTGCCCAAAGAAACCGACAACGCACACGATGGCGAGAGCCGAAACAATGAGGCGCTGAGTTCTCGTGACACTGCGCGCGATCACCCAGCCAAGGGCAATAGTCCACGCAACGGCCGCTACCGCGTACTTCTCTGTTCCCTCCGCCTGAACTCCTCCCAGGGCTACGGTGCGCACAACGAGCGTCACTGCGAGCATTCCGAGGGCGAACGCGAAGGGCCAACGACGTTCCCACCGCCGCACAGCAGGGATGGCGAGCAAGGCTACGACAGCCAGCATTGACCACAGCAGTGCTTCAAGGAACCAGTAGCGCCATTGCGAGGTCCACTCCGCACTACCGACGAAGTTATTGACCAAGAAAACCGTCGTCGCTGCGTAGGCCGTACCTAGCAACGTGACAATTCCAATCCAGGTGATGGCGGGGATCGCAATTGAAGCAACACCGGCCAGTATCGCCCGGGTACGCCGCCGATCGGACCGGTTTGCGAGTTGAAAACGCGCGAGGTTGTAGCCGGCGATCACGAGCAGCAAATGAGAGCCGCCCTGCACAAAGAAGAAGTCACTATGAGTTGCGACGATGAGAACAATCGCGACAGCCCGAAGCACAATGGGCACTTCGATACGTGGCAGCCTTTGCCGAGTCGTGCCCGTTGCGGAATCTCGGGCAGCCTGGCGTGGCGTTGAATCTCCGCTATCGCTGCGAGAGACTGAGATTTGGTCGTCTGACTGCGATGGTTGCTGATGCACCGCCTGTGCAGCAAGCTCAGTCATCGACATCGTCGGCCAGGTGCGAGGGAGCGTTCCCAATAATTCTTCGAGGTGAATCGACACCTCAACATAACTAAGCGAGTCTCCCCCCAGTGAGGCAAAAGAGTCGCTGATAACCGCGTGAGGCGCGCCCAATAGGTGTGCAATGCGGACTCTGAGCGACTCTGCCGATACAACATCGACGGTGGGAGCCTCCGTGGCAGCAGCGCAGTCATCGGCCAAGCGAAGTAGAGCAACCGTGTCGGGCTTACCGCTAGAAGTCCGAGGAACCTCCGCAATGACATGCACCTCAACCACGTGAGCTGGCAAGCCCCACCGTGAGGTCGCGTGTTCAGCGACAGTCTGGACCACACTCTCGTCCGTGACAAAGAGGATGAGCTTGTCGTTAGAGCTGATCGCGTTCACGCCAATATCGAGCGACTCGAACAATTGCTCGACGTGGTCGAGGTCAATTCTTAGTCCAAAAATTTTAGTCAGACGATTACTGCGGCCCACAATTTCGTAGAGCCCGTCGTCGCGCTGTCGGGCGAGATCTCCCGTAAAAAGCTCGTGGGTGGTGCTGCCGAGCGCGAGATCTGCTGGCTGCTCTCCGTAGCCCATCATGACGTTCGGGCCGCTGTAAACCAGCTCACCGACATCTGAATGTTCAGCCACGTCGATTCGAAACTGACCGCCGGGAATAGGGATGCCGATGGTACCGATCGCCGTTTCGGCGAGATCGCGCGGCACGTAGGCCATGCGTGCGGTTGCTTCGGTTTGTCCGTACATGGTGATGAAGTCGAAGCCGCGTCTCTGGCCCAGCTGGATGAATCGTCGAGCACGATCAGGATCGAGCCTTCCGCCCGCCTGAGTGACGTGTCGCAATGACGGTAGATCCCGTGCAGCAAAGTCAGTTTTCTCCAGCAACTCGAAGGTGTAAGGAACACCCGCAAACGAGGTTGCCTGTGCCTTGTCAAACTCGTTCCACATTTCTGCATCAAGCACAGAGCGTGAACTTAGGCGCACAGATGCCCCCGCAACAAGGTGGCTGTTGAGCACCGACAGCCCGTAGCAATAGTGCAACGGGAGTGTCATCATGGCACGGTCACTGACACTGAGCTCGAGGTACTGAGAAATAGCAGAGGCATTCGACAGAAGGTTGTCTCGGGAGAGGCGCACCACCTTGGGGGAGCCTGTTGATCCTGATGTGCTGGCAAGCATGGCGAGGTCGGGATGGAACTCATGCCGCGTTCCGACCCGCATTTCGTTGAGCGCCCAGCTTTCGCCCTCGGCCGCAGCGATCACGTCGGGGTCAAATCGGTTCACCAATGACTCGATACGGGCGCGTGACAGCTGGTTGTTTGCTTGGTTCCTAGGTTCAACCAGCAACACCGGGTGCCCGGCTTCCAGCGATGCGAGATAGGTAATGAGAGGCTCAACCGTTGTGGCGGCTTCGATCATGACCAGCCTGCGCGTGACACCCAGCTCATCTCGCCGAGCCTCTACGCGCTCCCCGATGTCTGAGTACGTCAGCTCGCCTTCGTCCGTGACAAGTGCCACGTGGTGCCGTTCTCCACGAGCTAGGGTCAGTGCGGCTAATTGAGTGTGGACGGTCATCTTCGTTTTCGAGTCAGCAGGCGGAAGTGGGGGCGCGACTGCTGAGCACTATCTCGATCACCCGACGTTCCCCAAGTTGTTTAGGTAAGCCTAACCTATATTGAATGGGGTTCGGAGCGCTACTGTGCTGCGAGCATCCGTCGGCGCTTCTGCGCACCGAGTCGTTTTCCGATCACACCCTGCGACGGGCTAAACAGGTAGACCAGCGCGAAGACGCACCCCTCGACAAGCACGATCATGCCGCCGGATGCGGTATCGAGGTAGTAACTGAGGTACAACCCAGTGACTGCCGCGAGCGCCGACATCACCGGGGCAATCACGAGCATCCGTGAGAATCGGTCCGTGAGGAGGTAGGCGGTCGCACCGGGGATGATGAGCAGCGCAACAACAAGCACGACGCCGACAGCCTGCAACGCGACAACGGCGGTGAGCGCAAGTAACCCGAGGAGGGCAGCTCCGAGAACTTTGGGGTTGAGGCCGATGGCGTGAGCATGAGTGGCGTCGAAAGCATAGAGCGTGAAGTCGCGGCGCTTCACGAGCAGCACCCCGAGCGTGATCGCGCCCAAGATGATTACCTGCATGAGGTCTGCCCACGAAACGCCAAGCAGGTTGCCGAAGATGATGTGGTTGAGATCGGTCTGTGACGGCGTCACCGAAATGAGCACAAGCCCGAGAGCAAACAGTGTCGTGAAAACGATGCCGATCGCAGCATCCTCCTTGATGCGGCTCGTATTTCGGATAACCCCAATGAGGCCAACCGCAAGGAAACCAAAGATGATCGCACCGAGGGCGAATGGAGCGCCAACCACGTAGGCGAGAACCACCCCAGGCAACACGGCGTGCGAGACGGCGTCACCCATAAGCGACCACCCGATTAGTACAAGCCAGCACGAGAGAACCGCGCACACGATGGCAGCCATCACACTTGTGGCGAGTGCGCGCAGCATAAAGTCATAACCCAGAGGTTCGAGGAGAAAGTCGAGGGGATTCACTCGAAGCCTCCCGCCGAGACATCCAGCCCGAATGCTCGGGCGAGGTTCACCGGTTTCAACACTTCGGCTGGCGTCGACTGCAGTAGTACCGTACGCATCAGCAAGATCGCCTCATCGGCAAGCCTCGGAAGCGCATTGAGGTCGTGAGTGGAAACCAGCACCGTCGCGCCCTCGGCAGCGAGCTCACGCAGCAGTGTCGTAATGGTGGCTTCTGAGCGCTTGTCGACCCCAGCGAAGGGTTCGTCGAGCAGCAAAATTGTCGCCCCCTGAGCAATACCGCGCGCAACGAACGCCCGCTTCTTTTGGCCACCAGAGAGCTGGCCAATCTGTCGGTCGGCGAGAGCAGTTAGCTCGACCCGCTCAAGAGCCTCATCGACAGCTGCGCGATCGGCAGCTTTGGGTCGGCGCGAGAAACCCATGTGCCCGTAGCGGCCCATCATCACGACGTCGCGAACCGAGATCGGGAACGCCCAATCCACTTCCTCGCTCTGCGGCACGTACCCAACTACTCCGGCCTTGCGGGCGAGCGCAGGCGTACCACTATTGATCGTGACGGTTCCGTGGTCGGGGCGCAGCATTCCGGTAATCGCCTTGAAAAGTGTTGACTTGCCGGACCCATTCATACCGATCAGCCCACACACCCGACCCTCGGCCAGGGTGAAGCTCACATTCTCGAGCGCACGCACTTCGCCATAGTTCACGCTGACGTTCTGCACGCTAATAGCCGGGACGGATGCTGCCGCTCCCCCACCGCGCTGAGACAAACTGTCGCGCACCCCGCTCACGACGCGGCTCCCGTAAGCCCAGAGATGATGAGCTGCGCGTCGTACCTCAGCAGCTCAAGATATGTCGGAACCGGACCATCGGCTTTCGACAGCGAATCAACGTAGAGGGTGCCACCGAAGGTAGTGTCGCTTGCCTCAACTACTTGCTGCATCGAACGGTCAGAGACGGTCGATTCGCAGAACACTGCGGGCACGTCGTTGTCGCGAACGAACTCGATCACCGCTGCGATCTGGCGCGGTGTTGTCTGCTGTTCCGCGTTGACGGCCCACAGGTAGTGCTCGCTGAGGCCAGCATCGCGTGCGAGGTACGAGAACGCTCCCTCGCACGTGATGAGCGCCCGCTGCTCAGCTGGCAATTCGGCAAGTTCGGTCGTGAGTTCGTCGCTCACCTTCTGCAGTTCGGTCTTGTAGCTTTCAGCGTTTGCCTCGTAATCGGCGGCGTGCGCAGGATCAAGTTCGGCGAAAGCGTCGACCATGTTGTCGACATAGATGAGTGCGTTCTGGGGGCTCATCCAGGCGTGCGGATTGGGGAAACCTTCATAGGCATCCTCGGCAATGCTGATCGTCTCGACACCCTCGGAAACCACGACGTGCGGCACATCGAGACCATCGACAAACTGCGCGAACCAGGCCTCGAGGTTGAGCCCGTTATCGAGGATGAGGTCGGCATCAGCGGCTTTCGCTACGTCGCCGGGAGTCGGCTGGTAGCCGTGAATCTCGGCACCCACCTTGGTGATGGATTCCACCCGAAGGTGTTCGCCTGCGACGTTTTCGGCAATGTCGGCGAGCACAGTAAAGGTCGTGAGCACGACGGGACGCGTGTCGCTCGGGTCTGCAGTGATAGCGGCATCCGATGCTCCACTGCACGCAGCGACAGCCGTGAGCACTGTGAAGGAAAGGGCAGCAATTATCGTGTGGCGGATGCCCGTTCGCGTGCCTTCGCCCCTGAAACTGCCCATCTTCCGATTGTATGTTGGGTGCGGCGCAATTGAAACTACGTCTAGCCGTAGTTTTCACGGATTCTGCGTCGGTCGTAAGAGTCTCGATTCTTTCCTGAGAACTCGCCACCATCGCCCTCGCAACTCGAAGTCACATGTCGCAATCGCGCCTACCCGAGTGTTAACGTGAGAACACCCCATTGGGGCTGGGGTCGCACATTCGGGATGACCCCACGTACGGCCATTCGGGTGGCTTACTGCAAAGGAGCAACTGTGTCAGTGCAGCGAAAATCAGGAGAACACGGATCGGTCGCATCACGCCCGCGCGAGCAATGGACGGGCCAACTTGGGTTCATCCTCTCGGCGATCGGTTCCGCAGTCGGCCTGGGCAACATTTGGCGTTTCCCCGGTGTTGCGTACGAGAACGGTGGCGGGGCATTCCTGATTCCGTACCTGATCGCTCTCGTCACTGCCGGCATCCCGATCCTGTTCCTTGACTATGCAATCGGACACCGCTTTCGCGGTTCATCCCCGACAGCATTCCGTCGTCTCGGCGGCAAGGCCGGCAAGTGGCTTGAGTCGCTTGGCTGGTTCCAAGTGTGGATTTGCATCATCATCGCCGTCTACTACGCGGCCGTAGTCGCGTGGGCTGCCAGCTACTTCACGTTCAGCTTTGACTTGCGTTGGGGCGACGACCCCGGTGGGTTCTTCATTACCGAGTTCCTGCAGACCTCGGACCCTGGCTTCAGCTCGCAGTTTGTTCCCGCCGTGCTCATCCCGCTTGTTCTCGTCTGGGTTGCGGTACTTGCCGTTCTCGGTTCGGGTATCGCCAAGGGTGTGCAGCGCGCCAACATCATCTTCTTGCCGCTTCTTGTCGTTGCCTTCCTGATCTTGGTCGTTCGCGCCCTGTTCTTGGATGGCGCCATGTCCGGCCTGAACGCGTTCTTCACCCCGGACTTCACGGCGCTCGGCGATCCCAACGTGTGGATCGCGGCCTACAGCCAGATCTTCTTCTCGCTGTCGATCGCATTCGGCATCATGATTACGTACTCCTCGTACCGCAGCCGCAAGGCGAATGTCACCGCGCCAGCGCTCGTCGTCGCCTTCGCTAACTCGTCGTTCGAGATCATCGCCGGCATCGGAGTCTTCGCCACTCTCGGCTACTTCGCGTTCCAGCAGGGTGTTGCCATTGATGAGCTCGAAGGCCTCACCGGTGTCGGACTCTCGTTCATCACGTTCCCAGCCATCGTGTCGCAGATGCCCGGTGGTCCGATCTTCGGTGCGCTGTTCTTCGGCTCCCTGGTGATGGCGGGATTCACGTCGCTGCTGTCAGTGCTGCAGGTTGTGTCATCCGCATTCCAAGACAAGTTCGGGATTACCGCCCGCCAGGCCGCGCTACGCGTCGGGTCAGCTCTAGCTATCGTCTCGGTTCTACTGTTCTCTACCACCACGGGACTCATCACTCTCGACACCGTTGACCAGTGGGCCAACAATGTCGGAATCGTTGGTGCGGCAATTGCCGCCACAATTCTGGTGATCTGGGTGTTCCGCAAGGGGCCCGAGTTAGCAGCACACCTCAGTGCGGTCTCGACCTTCAGGGTGGGCCGCGTCTGGCAGCTGCTCGTCGGCGTGCTCGCGCCGGTCGTGCTGCTTTACATGCTCATCCAACGGATCATCGTGCTCGTTACCGAAGGGTACGAGGGTTACCCGCTCTGGTACCTCGCGGTTGCCGGCTGGGGCACCATTGCCGTAATCGTGATCGGCGCCATCACCATGACGGCGCTGCGCTGGAAGCATGACCCCGACGAATTCACCCCGTGGCCTAGCACCGAGGCACTGAAGGAGCTCAAGAAATGACCGGCATCGCCATCACATTCTTCGTTATCGCCGCTGTGCTCGTGTGGGGCGGACTCATCGCGAGCATCATCTTTCTCGCCCGGCAACCTCAGGTAAAGAACTACCCCGAGGGTTCGGAGCTCGTCAGCGACGACGACTAACGCGCATCATGGCCGGGCATCCCAAAAGACACCCGACCATGACGTGTTACTTCGCGTAGCTACTGCTATTCGGCGCTGTCGCTTGCCTCGGTTGAGGTAGCGGCCTGAGGCGCGTCAACGACGCTCGTCGCTGCGTGAGCAAGACTGGCCTCGAGCGAAGAATCCGTGGATGCACCGCGAGCGCCTTCGCCGACGGCCTGACCGACAGCGCGGCCCTGGATGATCGACGCGAGGTCGAGGCCGGTTGCTGCCTTGATCGACTCGAATGAGCTGCGCAGCGCAATGGCACTCTCGTTTCCGATGGTGTCAGCTGCACTGGATCCGTTGCCACCGATGACGGTGACGGAGCCAATCTGTCCGTAGCCCTTGGCCCACTGCTCCATAACAAGCGGAAGCGACTCGAGTGCACGCTGCGCCAGGAGCGCATCTTGGTGCTTGGCGAGCGCTGCGGCTTCTGCTTCGATGCTTGCTGCTCGCGCTTCACCCGAGAGTCGAACGGCATCCGCATCAGCAGCAGCACGCACGCGCACTGCTTCAGCTTCAACCGCGGCGATCTGTGCCTGAGCTTCTGCACCCTTGACGAGACGGTAGGCGTCGGAGTCGGCATCCTTCTGAGCCTTGTAGAGGTTGGCGTCTGCAACACGCTTTACGTCTGCGTCGAGCTCTGCCTGACGGTTCTCGGCACGCTGCTGGAGCACGCCCTGCTCTGCGGTAGCACGAGCGAGCGCTTCGGCCTGCTCGGCTTCTGCGTTAGCCTTGCCGACCTCGGCCTTCGAGTCTGCCGTGTTCTTGTCGAGCGCCGTCTGCTCAATCAGGTTTGCCTCGGCAACGGTGATGTTGCGCTTGGAGATTTCACGATTCGCGTCGGCGGTAGCCAGTTCTGCTTCGCGACGCTTCGATTCGATCTGCGGGGTTCCGAGCGACTGGATGTAGCCAACCTTGTCGCCGATTCCCTTGATCTGGAAGGAGTCGAGAATGAGGCCCTGCTCCGAGAGTTCGGTTGAAACATCCGTAGCGATCTGGTCGGAGAACTTCTTGCGCTCCCGCATGAGTTCAACAACAGAGAGTGTCGCGACGACACCGCGAAGGGCACCTTCGAGCTGCTCGGTGGTGAACTGCTCAATCGCCGCATCCTGCGAAGCGAAGCGCTCTGCCGCGCGACGGACGAGGGCCGGGTCTGAACCGATCTTGACGATAGCGACAGCTTCAACCTGAAGGGTCACATTGTCTGCCGACTGAGCCTCAGCCGTCATGGATACCTGACGCGAACGCAACGAGATCGTCTCGTGGCGCTGAGTGATCGGGTTGACCAGTGCCTTGCCATTGACGATGACGGTGACTGCGGAATCGTTGCCGCTGCCATCCTTTTGCGTGCGGCCGGAGACGACGAGAGCTTCGTCAGCACGAGCGACCTTAAACCAAGCCCGCGCTATCAGAAGCAGCACGAGCAGGAGTACAACAAGTACCACCACCGCGATTCCGATCAGGAGGACGATTCCGCCGGTGGCGAAGATTTCCATAGATACACCTTTCAAAAGTGAGCGATATGCATCCATTGTCCTTGGTTATACGGCGCGCATCCATTCTTCTATGCCGTCTGCCGTAATAGGTAGCGCATCAGACAGCACCTCGGTGCCGGTTTCGGTCACGAGAACGTTGTCCTCGAGCCGAACACCGAGACCACGCAACTCGGGCGGAACCGTGTTGTCCCACGAATGGAAGTACAGCCCCGGCTCTACCGCCATCACCATTCCGGGCGCCATCGGAGCGCCCTGGTACGCCTCATAACTTGATTGCGCGCAGTCGTGAACGTCAAGACCAAGGTGGTGCCCGATGCCGCACACGATGTAGCGACGGTGGTGCTGCCCCTGAGGGCTGAGCGCTTCATCGACCGAAACCGGGAGCATCCCCCAGTCGTGCAATCCTGTCGCGATGACTTCTAACGCTGCACTGTGAAATCCGCTGAACAACTTGCCAGGGCCAACAGCGGCAAGGCCGGCGCGGTGCGCCTTCTCAACGAGATCGTGTGCTTGACGCTGGGCCGCCGAAAAGGTTCCAGATGTTGGCAAGGTGCGGGTGATGTCTGCCGTGTACAGCGAGCGAGCTTCCACTCCCATGTCGAGCAGGAGCCCATCGTTTTCACGCACGGGTCCGTCGCAGCGCACCCAGTGCAGCACAGGAGCATTTGCCCCACTGCCGACGATGGTTGTGTAGCCGGTACCGTTTCCCACTGTGCGCGCGTGGCGGTCAAATGTGCCCTGAAGCCAACGCTCGCCACCAAACCTGATGGCCTCGGGAATCTCGCGGGCGACAGCCTTGAATCCGTCAATGGTGCTGTTGACGGCACCGCGCAGCTCGGCAATCTCCCACTCGTCTTTAATCATTCGAAGCTCGCCGAGCACGCGGCCCAGATCCTGCGACACAGGGATCGCATGGAGCAGCGGATTCGCCCCGAGAAGGGAACCACCGAGGGCAATGTTTGTTGCGCGCGCCAACGCTCCCTCTAGCTCAGCGAGGGGGCGGGTCTCAATCTCGAGCGCCGCCGTCCACTCGGGCATTCCCGGTGCTGAACCGACCCAGAGCTCGCCATGGGCGGCATCCGCGAAGAAATCTGCTTCTCCAGGATAGGCCGGTGCAGGGATGAACAGGGTTGCGTCATGGACGGCGCCAGCGGGACTCATCACCAAAACCGCTTCCTCTGCCGAGCATCCGCTCAGCCAGAAAAAGTTGCTGTCCGGACGGAACCCGTAGTAATTGTCATTGACTCGAACGGGAGCCTTTCCCCCAGCCAAAACAATTGTTCGACCCACGAATGCGGGACTCAGCCGGGCACGGTGCGCCGCCGTTGCCTTCGCGATGCCGGGAACTGTGTCAGGCGTGCGGTCAGGTGTCGACCATCCCGTTTCCATGAATTCGATGAATCCAGTGGCCTCCCGAAGTTGGGGAAGTCGCGGATCGCCCTTGACCGGGCGGGGCATCGAAGTTGCGGGAGCGGGGTGCTGGTGGGATTGTGCGTTCGAGTTCAGGGGGTGCCTTTCATTGTGGGAAGTGTGAGGGGAGCAAGGTGAGCAGTTCCCGCGGGAGCCGCCCAGTCGGTGCGCACGTGGGCGAGGTGTTCTCGCATGAGCTGTTCCATCCGTGGACGGTCGTGGCTGAGGGCGGCATCAATCATCGCGTAGTGCTCGCGAGTGGACTCGACAAGATTTCCGGCCTGCGCTACCGATTTCAAACCATCGAGTCGGCTGCGATCACGAAGCCGTTGAACGGTAGTGACCAACACGTCGTTTCCGTGCAGCGCGAGAAATCGAGTGTGGAAAGTTGTGTCGATACTGAGGTAGGCGGTGAGGTCTTGTCGCTGAGCTGCGTCAATCATGGAATCGACGAGAGGGCGAAGATCCTCAATCTGAGCATCTCGCTCACTACATACCGCGGCGGCGATTTCACCCATGATGGGCACTTCGAGCAGGAGCCGAATCTCAGCGATATGGTCGAGTTCTGCCGCGGTCAGCGCAGTGATGCGGAATCCAGTATTGGGCGCGACATCGACCATGCCATCGCGAACGAGGTCAAGCATCGCTTCGCGAACCGGAGTTGCCGAGACGCCGAGTTGAGTTGCCAAAGTTGGAGCCGAGTACACCCGACCAGGCACGAGATCCCCAGCAATGAGCGCGGCGCGGAGGGTCGCAGCGACATACTCGCGAATGCTTTGGCGTTGCGGTCGCCCGGGAACTCCACCGACAGTCACTCGGTCACCTCCGTGGTGCGAGCAATCGCGGCGGCGATGGCTAGGTCTTCCCAACTCATGCCAGAACTCTTGAACACGACCGGCCGCTCAGGGCGAAGCAGCGCCGTACCGAGAATGACGTCACACATCGGAATCAGGTCATCCGCGACCAGTGCGCCATCGGCGATCGCCATGATCACGTCGCCAGCCTCCCGCAGCGCAGTTGGGACGTCCTCGACGATCACGTGAGCTCGCGCCAGCAGCGCGCTATCGAGCTCCCGAGCATCCGGCTCATGTGAACCAACCGCGATGACGACAACATCGGAACGCACGTTGGCGGAGTCGAACACTGGAGTGCGAGCGGTCGTCGCGCAGATGATGAGCCCTGCCGATGCAACCGCATCAGCAACATCCGCGGTTCCTGCCTCGACAACATGAGCATCCACAATGTCGACGGGGCGCAGCGTGCGAACGACCACCGTCACGGAGGCGACCGGGCGCCGCTCACCGAGAACCGCACGCAGCGTCGCAAAATGCTCGATCGCTTGCGGACCCGCACCAAAGATCACCACATGAAGCGGCTCCGCTGTGCGCATCAGGGCGGTGGCGGTGGCAGCAAGCGAAACTGCGGGGGTGCGGATGCTCGTGAGTGCGGCACCGTCGAGCAGCAGTCGCGGCGTCAAGGTTTCAGCATCAAAGAGGATATACAGGCCCTGAATGCGTGGCAGTCCCTGATCAGGGTTGCCCGGACTAACAGTGATGACTTTGATGCCAACATTCGGCCCGACTTCGGAGGGCATCAGCAGAAACTCTCCGCGAGTGAGCTGCTCGAACAGTCGGGAATGATCCATGCCAGGGTCAAACCCGGCACGAAGCGCATCCTGAACTGCTTCGACTGCTTGAGCCGGGCTGATGGCGGCACGCACAGCCACTTCGTCAAAATATTGGGGCGTTGTCACGGTCATCGAAGCACGAACCCTGGCGTGAGCGTGTCGCGCGGGTCAACGCTAAAGAGGTGCTCGCCTGTCTTGAACGCCATCCCGGTGACCTGCGGCATTACGGCTGCGTGGCCGGAAACTTCGGTGCGGTCAAGCACAATGGCGGTGAACTGGGAGCCAACAATCGAGTCGTGCACAAGGGTGCCGCCGTTGGGGAGCGTGCCGTTCGCGGTGAGGGTTGCGATTCGCGCGCACGTGCCAGATCCGCACGGCGATCGATCCAACTCTCCGTCGGCAAAGATCGTCGCGTTTCGTTGGCGCACTGAACCGTCAGCCGTGGGCTCGAGGGATTGGAAGACGATGGTCCCGTAGATTCCGCTCAATCGATCGTCGGTCGGATGCACGGCATGAACTGAATCGTTGAGTGCCCACTTGATCTCCCGCCCAATCGCAATCACCGCGGCGGCATCGTCTGGCGTGACAGTGAGGCCAACCGTTGACGCATCCAACTGGGCGTAGATCGCGCCACCGAAGGTGACATCCACTTCAACGTCACCAAACGATGTCGAGACGGGAACGCGTTCGGCGAGCACGTAGCTGGCGACATTGATGAAGTCCACCGAAGTGACCAGATCACCTGTCGTGTGAACTCGCGCGGTCACACGGCCGGAGGGGACGTCGATGATTACGTCGGTGGATCCGCTCGGGTCGGCAACAACTCGACCGCTCTCGATTGCCCAGACCCCGAGCGCGATGGTGCCGTGACCACAGGCGGTCGAAAACCCGTCCTTGTGCCAGAAGAGCACACCAAAATGAGCGCCCTCGTCATCGGGTTCAACTATGAAGCCGCCGTACATGTCTGCATGACCGCGTGGCTCGAAGCAGAGCACCTGCCGAATGCGCTCAATCTCGGCAGAGTGCATCGCAAACACGCGCTTCTCGGCAACCCCACTACCTTCGATCGCGACCGGCAACGATGCGACGATACGGAACGGCTCGCCGCCCGTGTGGTAGTCGACAGTTGAGTACTGTTCTGGCATTAGTCGCCCGCTTTCGGTCAGTGCAATTGCAATGGTACAGCTCAAGGCACTCGATCACCATCGCGGGCGTAGTCTGACCCTCATGCTCAAGATTCTTGTCGTCGAGGACGATGCCGCCATGGGCGCACTCGTTCAGCACGGCCTAGAAGATGACGGCTACGCGGTAACGCTGGTGACAAACGGAGTAGATGCGCTAATCGCCACCGCGCACGAAAACTTCTCGGCTGCCGCGATCGATGTCATGCTGCCCGAAATGACCGGCTTCGAGATCTGTCGCCATCTGCGCAAGCAGGGCAACTCGCTTCCGGTACTCCTTCTCACCGCACGGGATGCGGTCGAAGATCGTGTGCTTGGCCTCGATTCCGGGGCCGACGACTACCTCACCAAACCGTTCGCGTTTGCTGAGTTCGCGGCCCGCATCCGAGCTCTTGTGCGTCGGGACACAGCGGCCGGCAAAGCAACGCTAAAGATCGGCGAGCTCGCTCTGGACGCGGCAACAGTGCGCGCGACGTCTGCCGGAAACCCACTGCCGATGAGCTCAAAAGAGTTCGCCCTGCTTTGGATGCTCGCCACTCACCCCGGCGAAGCGCTCACCCGATCCACAATTCTGAGTGAAGTGTGGGGCACGACCGCCCACATCGATGCGAACGTCGTTGACCAGTACGTGAGCTATTTGCGTCGAAAACTGGAACCGACCCAGTCGGGAGTCACGATCAGTACGGTGCGCGGCGTTGGCTACGCACTCTCTGCGGTGGGCTGATGTTCTCTACGCTTTCGATTCGCGCGCGCATCACACTGGGCAGTGTTGCCGCCGTCACCGTGCTTCTCGTGCTCGCCCTCCTTGTCGTGCGCGGGGCAGTCGAGCAGATCCTGATTGATGCCGATCGTTCGCTCGCAACGAGCGATCTGGTCCCCTTTGTCGCTGACATTTCTGCCAACCCCACCGAGAAAGTCGATGATCCCGGAACCGGCGTCCTTATCTTTGTTCGTGACCCGTCGGGAGAAGTGCAAGTCGATACGCTGCCCCACGATGTGCAGAAGGCTGTCGATCGACGAGAGCCGGCGACCGAAACTTTTGTTCTACGCGATGATGACCAGCGATCGTTCGTGGTCGCTGGCGACGTCGTCTCAACCCCGGCGGGCGCCTGGACGGTGTGGTCAGCGCGCAGCACAGCAGCCAGTGAGCTCGCACTGCGCGGGCTCGGCAGTGTGTTGCTCATCGCGGGCATCGTGCTTCTCGCTGGCTTCGCGATCGCATCCTGGGTTCTTGCAACCGTCGCCCTCAGGCCAGTGAACGCGATGCGTCGCAAAGCAGAAGCGTTCAGTGCCGACTCCGAAGCAACCCTCCCCGTCGGGCCCGCTCGCGATGAACTCGCCGCCCTCGCCGAAACCCTCAACGAGTTTCTCGCGCAAACACGAGCAGCAACCGAGCGAGAAAAACAGATGGTGTCGGATGCGGCACACGAGTTGCGCACTCCACTAGCGGCGCTCAAAACTCAGCTCGAGCTCGCGCACGCCGACTTTGGGAACGCCGAGGCTCTAGCCAGCCAGCTGACGTCGGCTGAAGCATCCGTCAATCGACTCACATCGTTGGCGTCAAACCTGCTGGAGCTCAGTCGACTTGAGACGGAATCGAGCGAGGCAGAAACGACCGCTGGCGATCTCATCGATGAGTTTATGGGCAGTATCGACCGCGCCCGCCTGCTCGGAATGGTCAAGTCTGCGCAGGTCGAACTCGACGTCACCGTCGGCGATGAGAGCGTCACGTACGGTGTTGCGGCTCAAGCGTTCGGGAGACTTATCGACAACCTGTTGTCGAATGCGCTCGCTGCGATCCCTGCCGGTGGCGAAGTCGTTGCCACCCTTCATCAAGACTCGACGCAACTGCAATTGGATGTCCGCGACACCGGACCGGGGATGCCCGACGACTTCATTCCGATCGCCTTCGACCGCTTCTCGCGCCCCGACAACTCCCGCACAGCGTCGACCGGTGGCAGTGGGCTCGGGCTCGCCCTAGTTCACGCCATCGCGACGGCCGCACACGGTTCGGCTTCGGTCGAGAACATCGAAAGCGGGCTGAGGGTTACCGTAACTTTGCCAAAGATGTGAGTTCGCTCATCCAATAGCGGTCAATTTCTTGGCGTCCCCATAGATTTCACCAGCACAGTGGGGAAATGACCACCCACACAAGCACTCGACGTCTCACCGCGCAGCCGCTCGACGTCGCTGCTGTCGCTGACTATCGGCGCACGTTTGCGCGTCGTGCCCGTCGCTCAGATCTGCTTGTGATGGCACTGTGGGCTTCTGGTGCTGCCGCCGCCGCGCTCTTTCTAGCGTCTGGCGGGGCAAGCCAATTCACCTCGCTCACCGAGACCATCACGAGCATCGGCATCATTGCAGGACTCATCGGTACTGACTTCATCCTCGTGATGCTCGTACTGGCCGCACGCATTCCGCTGATCGATGCGGCCATCGGCCACGACCGTGCAATCGCGGTTCACCGCTCGCTCGGCAAGCCAGCACTGTATCTGCTGCTCGGGCATGGCGCACTTCTCCTCGTCGGCTACGGAATGGCCACTGGCATCAATCCGATCGCCGAAATCGGTCCCATGCTCGCCCTTCCAGATATGCCTCTCGCCTTCATCGGGCTTGGACTGCTGATCGCCGTTGTGATTTCGTCTCTTGTCGCGGTTCGGCGTCGCTTCAGCTACGAGGGGTGGCACTTGATCCACCTGCTCAGCTATGTTGCGGTGGCGTTCGCTCTCCCCCACCAGCTCAGCGTCGGCGGCGTGCTCTCCGACGGAACCGCGCAACGCATCTACTGGATCGCACTCTATGTGATTGCTCTCGGCGCCATAGTGACATTCCGGATGATCGAGCCGATCGTTTCCTCCCTTCGTCATGGTCTTCGCGTTTCGGCGGTGACTGCGATTGCTCCAGGGGTGACCACGATTCAGTTCAGCGGGCGCGCGTTACGCCAGCTCGGGACATCCGGCGGTCAGTTCTTCATTTGGCGATTCTGGACGGGTCGCACGTGGTGGCACTCCCACCCGCTCTCGCTTTCCGCAATGCCGACCGACCGCTCGGCACGCATCACTGTGCGCGCCCTCGGTGAAGGCAGCGCGCAACTTGGCACACTACCGGTGGGCACGCGAGTCAGCATCGAAGGGCCGTACGGACTATTTTCGGCTGCTGCGCGCACTTCACCCAAGCTCGCAATCATCGCAGCGGGCATCGGGGTGACCCCGGTGCGGGCACTGCTGGAGCACGCGAGTTTCGCTCCCGGCGACGCAACGATTCTGTTGCGGGCAAGCACCCCAGAGGAGACGTATCACTGGGATGAGATTCGGGCTATCGCGGCAGCAAAGGGGGCCGCCTGCTACGAAATGATTGGCCATCGCCCAGCATCAACCGCGAGTTGGATGTCGGCAGCCGATGTCGACCGCGGCGTCACCCTCGCTACTGCTTTCCCCGACCTCGCGGACTCCGACGTTTTCTTGTGCGGGCCAACACCGTGGCTCGATCTCGTGGAAGCAGACGTTCGGACCGCGGGCATCCGCCCCCATCAAATTCATTCAGAAAGGTTTGACTGGTGAGAACACGAGCAATATTGGGCAGCATTCTGGCCTCCGCCAGCGTGCTGATCATCGGCTACCAGGCGGGCGTGAGCGTCACGACAGGCGACGGTACTTCTCTGACGCTACCGGTCGGTTCGACAACTAGCGAGTCTGTCGGCACGACGGCAGACTCTCGTGCGATTTCGGGCCCCACGGACGGCACTTACACGGGCTCGAGCATCAGCACACGTTTCGGAAACGTACAGGTCGCGGTGACGATCACGTCGGGCAGCATTAGCGAAGTCACTGCCCTCCAGCTGACGGATGCCGACGGACGTTCCGTTCAGATCAGCAACCGCGCGGCACCCATTTTGCGCAGTGAGGTGCTTGCTTCACAGTCCGCACAGGTCTCGAATGTGAGCGGTGCGACCTACACAACGCGGGCCTATCTAGGTTCCTTGCAGTCTGCGCTCGATCAGGCGGGTGCCTGATGCGTCACGTTGCTCAGACGATGGGAACTGTTGCGTCAATTGAGCTGCCGAGCGAGTGGGCATCAGAGCTCAATGCTGTTGAGCGCATCTTTCGCGAGGTTGAGCGCCGGTTCAGTCTCTACTTGCCCGGCTCCGAACTGAGCATGATCGCGGATGGTCGGCTATCGCTATCGGAGGCAAGCGACTCGCTTCTTTCCAGCTACTCGCGCGCGCTTGAGTGGCGCACTGCGACCGGCGGGAACTTCAGCCCGCACCGCCCTGACGGCGCGATTGACCTGAATGGCATCGTCAAGGCCGAAGCGATCGAGCAAGCCGGTGCACAGCTGACGGCAGCCGGATGCCCGCAGTGGAGCATCAACGTTGGTGGCGACATCCTCGTCTCCCCCACCAGCGGAGCCACCAACGTGGCGACCAGTAGTTCGGAGCCCCTTCGCGCAGGCATCGCCGACCCGCACAACCCGACGGCGCTGCTGTGTTCTCTTGAATTGCGTCATCCGCGGCGGGCAATCGCAACCTCGGGAAGCGCTCAACGCGGTGATCACATTTGGCGGGGCGGCAGCACTGAGCCTGCCCAATTCGTGCAGGTGAGCGTTGTCGCGAATGACATCGTGACTGCTGACGTGCTGGCCACCGCGATTGTGGCTGGCGGGCAGGATGCGCTCGATGGGGTTTCCGACCGCTGGGATGTGGACGTCATTACGGTTGATCGATTGGGCGCGCTGCATGCAACACCCGGGCTGCAGAGTTCGCTGGTGAGGGCTCAAATCACATAGCTAACGGGGCACCGAACCTCGGCCAAATACAGAAACGGACGGGTGCGGTACTGTCGCGCCGTTCTCATCCGCCAGCGAGGCAGCGAGTTGGACAAGAAACGCTTCTTGGGCGGCCGGGGCCATCGATCCGATTTCTGGACCGAACGGGGTGCCGGTAATTCCCCGTGCTTCTTCGGATGCTGTTGGCCACTGCACTGTGAGGTGTTCCACTGAGGCGGTTGCATCTGCGAATCCGCCGCCGATCAATGCCGCGGCGACATCCTCGCTCGTCATCGACAAGGAACCGCTGCCCATCGACCGCGCAAACGCTGAATCGGGCACATGCTTTCTGACGAATGCCGCATAGTCGTCGAAGGGGTACAGGTGCTCGCCCAGTGCCCACACCCCAACGGCGACAGTCCCGCCAGGGCGAAGCACCCGGAACATCTCGCGAGCGACCGCAACCCTGTCGGGCATAAAAGGGAAGCCTTGGTGACAGAAGACGACATCCATGGAGGCATCGGGCAGGTCGATGGCCGTCGCAGAGCATTCAAGGGTCGTGATCGAAGCCTTATCGTCGTTAGCGGCCGCCGCTGTTGACGTGATCGATGAAAGCATGGAGCGGCTGATATCACTGGCGACTATTGAGCCGCTTCCACCGACAATGGCTGCCGCAGCGCGAGCAACAGCGCCAGTGCCAGCGGCGACATCAAGCACAGCTTGTCCACGCTGAAGGCCGACCGAGTTCACAAGCCGCTGAGCCCACGGGTCAAAGAGGTAAGGCTGCAGGTAGCGGCGATAATTTTCAGCGACTGCCCGTTGGGCGAACATTCCACGATCTTCGGCATTCACAGCCCACCGCCATTCCGAGCCACTTCGACGCGCAGGTGCGCCATGAACCCTGACATGAATGTAGACCCGTTTGGCGAGCGTGTGGAGGTTTTTTGAAAATCTTTCACGACCTCCACCCGCCGTGAACTAGACGGTCGACCACCCACCGTCAGACATCAACACGGTGCCGTTGACGTTCGCGGAATCTTCGCTGAGCAGCCAGCAGATGGATGCCGCGAGTTCTTCCGCTTTGGCGGGAGTGGGAATAGTCGTCTGCATGATGGGACCGAGTCGCTCTCCCGCCCAAGCCGACTGAAATGGCGCTTCGATATTCGTCATTACCGCGCCCGGCGCTACCGCGTTGCAGCGGACACCCTTCGGCCCGTAGAAGAACGCGGTGCTCTTTGTGAGCCCAATAACTCCGTGTTTGCTGACGGAATACGTTGTTCCTGATGCTCCCGATTTGATCCCCGCCTCGCTCGCGAGATTCACGATGCGCCCAAATTCGGCATCGATCATTGTGGGCAGTACCGCGCGAATCAGTCGCATCTGTGCGGTGAGGTTGACTCCCATGACTCGATCCCACATTTCGTCGGTGATTTCGGCGGTGGGGAGGAACGCATCCATGATTCCTGCGTTGTTGACAAGGCCATCAACTCGACCTCCGGCTGCTGCGACAATTTTGTCGACGTCTGCCTGCGCGCTGACGTCGCCAGGGACGATTACAAGGCTGTCCGTTGCGGACTCGCTCGCCAATTCATCGAGGCGTGGTTGGGAGATATCGCTGGCGATCACGCGAGCGCCTTCGCTCAGTAGCCGCACTGCCGTTGCCTTGCCTATTCCGCTTCCGGCGCCGGTCACGATTATCGTGCGTCCGTTAAAACGTCCTGCATCAACTGAATTGCTCATGTTTAACACTCCTTTGTGCGTGAGACCTCCGCGTTTACGGAATGAAACAATATTACACTCAGTGCCATAAATGCACCTGTGAGTTATCCTGACTGGATGATCGCCGTCGACAATGAGCCTCCGCGCCGCGGTCGACCGCCGCGCGCAGACCCCGCAGAAATTGGGATGATCGCGCTTCACCTCTTCGTGGAGCGCGGTCTCGATAACGTCACGATGGAGGATGTAGCCGTAGCGGCCGGAATCAGCCGACGAACGCTTTTTCGGGTTTTCCCCACAAAAGCCTCGATCGTCTGGGGAGGCATGACCGAGTTCACGCGAGAGCTAGAACAGCGAGTCAACGCTGCGAGTGGAAACAATGCAGTGGCGATCTTGCATCGCGCCTGGGTCGAAGCGTTACATATGCTCGATTCGACTGTCGAGATCACCAGACTGCGGATGGTATTGATCGCGTCATCTGAGGATGTTCGTGGCTGGGGTTACGCCCAACTTGCTGAAGCAAACGAAGTGCTCGAACGGCAGGTCGCCCGCATAGAAGGAACCGCCGAAGGAACGCTGCGCGCGCGACTGATATCGACTGCCCTTGTTGCCGCTGGATTCTCAGCGCTCGCCTGGTGGGCACAGACCAACGATCCGCGTACCCCCGCCGAGGTTATCGATCAGAGCTTCAACGAACTCGACAGCATCTTCGGCCCCTCAGGTTGAGTTTCTTCCTTTTAGTCAGTGACGTCTAGTCAGTGACGTCTAGTCAGTGACGTGCGTGGCAACGAATGTCGTCATGAGTCGCCCGAGTGCTGGCGCTTGGGTCCAGTGGAGATAGTGAGAACCGTCGAGCACTTCGAGTTGATGCGTGGTGACGCCGGTAAGCTCTGCCTCGTGGTTGGAAAGCCACTCGGGAATGGTTGCAACGCTCTCGCTCGAGAGGACTTCGAGAACCGGCAGGTCGGCGGCAAAGGGCGTGGCTGCTGCTTTCGTCGAATTGGCGCCGATCTGGCTCCACTCGTCGGAAATCGACGGGTTTCCGTAGTTCCAGTTCGTCATAGCGGCAGTGCGTTGGCGTTCGTCGGGCGTGTACGCGGTGCCGGGCGGTTGGATGAGGTCCGGCACAATCGTTGTCGCCAGGCGGAAGAGCCCGAGCATGTTCTGGATACCTTCGGCAGTAGACGGCATTCCGACCTCAAGAGAACCCGCCTTCGCGACCATCGGGTCTATGCCGATGACGGCCGCCACCTCGTCCGGGTACGCGTTCGAGTAGTAGTGAGCGTAAAGACCGCCGGCGGAGTGACCGACGAGAATTACCTGCCCGGCCACTTGCAGCTGGGCTAGAACCTCGTGGAGTTCGCCGGTAATGTTTTCGATCGTCCGGTCGGTGACGTCGGTGTCGCTGTAGCCGTAACCGAATCCTTCGATGACGATCACGTCGAAATCATCAAGTTCTCGGATGAGCGGGGCAAAGTCAACCGCGGGAGCAGCAGTGCCGAAACCACTCAGAAGCACCATTGTCTGGCCCGATCCACCGCTTCGGTAGACGTTGATGTCGCCTGAGCTGATGGTGATTTTCTGACCGTAGGGAGTTATCGTCGACTTCTCGGATGCCGTAGTCGACGCGTGTGTTGCGGCGGAGATTCCGATGAGTGCAGCAATCGCCACGACGGCAATGCCGCCTATTCTGAGGACGCGTTTCCAGGAGCGACCGCGCGGGTTCGTGATGGATGTCATTTCGAGTTCCGTTCTGCGAGTAAGTGTATTCCAATGTCGGAGATCGCCGGGTTGGAGACGTCGGAGAGAAGTATTGCGGCGGTACGGGCATCCCGGTCGATGCCGAAGTAGGTGGAGTAGCCTCCGGTTTGACCGGTGTGCCAGGTGGTGACTTGGCCTGTCGCCGAGGTTGAGCTGTGCCAGAAGACGCCGATACTGGTGTCGGACTGGCCAGCGGGCGTGGTCGGATCGAGTGCTGCCATTCCGGGCGCCGTACCTTCGAGCAGTGCTGCCGCGAGTTTGGCTAAGTCACTGGCGGTCGAGACTACGCCGCCGCTCGGGGCGTCGGCACCGAGAACCCAGGGTTCGACCGGAAGTCCAGATTTCGACCACCCTCCCTCAACAGCGTTCGCGTCATTCTCGACGGCAGTGCTCATCATTCCGAGTGGCTCGAAAAGTCGAGTTCGCATGAGATCGGGGTAGCTCACTCCAATCGCTGAGGCGACGGCCATGCCTGCCGCGGATGCCCCCAAGGAGGAGTAAAGGTAGTTGCCTCTGGTGTCCAACGTGCCGTCGCGTACCTCTGAAATCAGCTCTGTCAGCTCGGTGGAGAAAAAGTTGCGCCCAACTGGCGCGGCCCAGAATCCGCGGCTCAGAGCAGTCGGACCAAACGGTGCGTATCCCGCTGTGTGGGTGACGAGTTCCTGCAGGGTGACCGTGCCCGCACGAGCTCCGGCGAGTTCGGGCAGGTACGTGGAGATTGGCACATCCATCCGAATTTCTCCTCGTTCGACGGCATCAGAGATCACGAGTCCTGTCATTGCCTTCGTCAGAGATCCGACTTCGAAGCGCGTGCTCTCGTCCGCACCGAGTCCCCCAAATTGCACCTGGTGGGTCGCATCCAGATCGACGATCGCCACCTCAAGGTCGCGATAGTTGGTGAGCATTCCACGGTCGCGAACGGTGTCGAGCTCCGCCAAAACTTCGTTATCGCCCGAGTGCGCGAGCGCAGGACGAGGCACGATGGAAACTGCCGTCATTCCAACGACTATTGCTGCGATAAATACGGTCACAAGCAAACGCCGTGAGAGTAGATAGCTCACGCCAAGCACTGCGAGTGCCAGAACCGCAATCCAGCTGTCGTCGATGTAAGAACCGC
>CH672415.1:2162988-2244063 GCA_000153145.1 marine actinobacterium PHSC20C1 | reverse complement strand
AAACGATGAAGTGCGATGCGGGACACGGGGACTTTACTCCTTTACTCATACATCAATGTCTAACTTTGTGCACTAAGATAAACATACTTGTATGAGATAGTCAAGAGGGAGGAATATGCCGCGGGCTATGGGCTATCGATCGTCGGCCTGAAGCGAGGCCGGGAAGGCGCCTCTTTCTACGCGGGTGCTGTTTGGAGCAGTGCGCGAAGGCTGGGAATGAGATTCTTCTGAACCTCTGTGTCGGTCAGCAATCCCGCCCGGACTTCGGATGCTGAGCCATGCAGAAGAGCGAAATAGCAGGAACTCTGCCACTGAATACTCTGGTCGGTTCTAAACGCGCCCTCGGTGCGACCGCGCGAGAGAAGCTGTTCAACTCGTGCTCGCGGATCGACATGACTGCCGTGAATCTCGGCATCGGGGAGAGCTTGCTCAACTACTCCACGTAGAACGCTCAGGCTAGTCACGAGACGCCAGGATGATGCAACCAGGGCATCCATCGCCGACCAGGAGTCACCACTGAGGTCGAGCGACGCGAGTTCTTCCTCGACGCGAACCATTGATGCGTGGAGCACGGCCGCCAAGAGCTCACCCCTCGAAGAAAAGTGTCCGTACAGCGTGATCCGCGCGATTCCTGCGGCGTGCGCAATATCCGCAAGGCTCGCATTCGGGTTTGCCGTCAAGCACTCCGCAGCTGCTTGCAGGATGGCGTCGCGATTTCGCAGGGAGTCCGAGCGCAATGCTCGCTCACGCTTGACTGCCGCCATCCCCAACTCCTCCGTGTCGTCGCGCTTTCGGCTTCGCGCGTTAAATCAAACACTAATAGATATGATCAAGCGACCGTGAACACGGCAAACTCGGTGCACCATCGGCCCCCAGAGGGTGATGAGCTTGAGCGACGAGTATCAGGTCGCACTCTTCGTCGGGAAGAAATGAGTTTTGGCACGAGGCAGTTCGACATCATCGATAAAGATGTCGACTTTCTCGTTGTAGAACGCGACGAGCCCCGCGATTGGCAGCAGCTGCCGGGTGGGAAATGAGTATGACCACGCGAGGTCGGCGTGCACCGTTCCGCCCACGTTTACCGACCAGTAGTCAGTAGTGGTGCCCTTATACGGGCACTCGGTCACGGTGTCGTTGGGGATGAGATGTTCGAAGTTCACATCGGTGCGATTGAGGTAGTACCGCGTGGGTAGCCCGGTTTCAAAGACCATGACGGGCGACGATGACTCCGCGAGAACCTCTCCGTCGAGTTCAACGCGAACGGTCCTGGTTGAACGGATGGCATCCACCCGCGTGTACGGGTTGCGGGGGTGCACGAAGATTTGCTCGTCCTCCTCGAACCAGGAGTCGAGGGCATCCCACTCGAACCGCACCATGCCGGAGAGACCTTCGAGCGAGTCATCGGTGTACTTCTTTGCTGCTGCCGGATGCTCGCGCTCGCCAACCGTGAACCCGAGGCGCATGTACGTGCCCCTGGTTTCGTGGGACTCCCGCACTTCGTCGACCAGTAGGTCGTCGTTAACGTCTTCGATCGGGATGTAATACTGCGGATACGGTGACCACTCCCAGACGTAAATGGCGCGCGTGGTGTCGAACATCAGCTGGCCAGCAAAGTAGCCACGGATCCGACGAGGGACTGGCTGGATGAGGTTCTTCTCGGAAATCATCCGCGGATAGTCGTTCATCAGTTCCCTCTTTCGTCGGTCTCACCAGCTTGCCACTGCTGACATCTAAGCGAACCCTGAAACCCGATTTCGTGGTCGTCAACGATGTGCCACCGCACCAACAGCAGCCTCCCTCGCGCCGACGGCTGCATTGTTCCTGAGTAGAGCGTTTAGGCCACCGTGGTCGACTTTGCACGAAGGTGAATCCGCTCGCCCTTCTTGCCGAACATACTCAAAATTTCTACTGGACCGTTGCCGGAGGAACCGAACCAATGAGGGTTTTTGGTGTCGAACTCCGCGGCCTCGCCAGTGCCCATCACAATGTCGTGCTCGCCAAGTACAAGGCGCAATCGACCTTCCAGCACATAGATCCACTCGTAGCCCCCATGGGTGCGGAGGGTCGGCTCGCCGTCGGTCGCGGCGATCGTAATCTTGAACGCCTGTGGTTTGCCTAGATGCTGTGACAGCGGCGTGAGCATTCGCCCGTCTGCCCGCGTTGACTTCTGAGCAACCCTGGGGTCGGCGATCCTCGGCGAGGTGACGATCTGATCAAGGGGCACCGACAGCGCTGCAACGACAGGGAGGAGTAGTTCCAGGCTGGGCTTTCGTTGCCCGGATTCAAGGCGCGACAGAGTGCTCTTCGAAATCCCTGTCGCTTGAGCCAGATCATCGAGCGTCAAGTTCTTGTTCTGGCGCGCTCGGCGCAGTCGCGGAGCGATCTGGCCAAGCTCGGTTTCTATCCGTTGCGATGTGCTCATCCTCCTAGAAAAGCAGCTCGTCCCAATTTCAGCAACAAATGTGCCGCATGGCCCGATTCGGCTGCCACTGTAATTGCATGGCAAAAATCCCCACCCACGACGTCATCATTGTCGGCGGCGGCGCGGCCGGTCTGAGCGCTGGTCTAGTACTCGCGCGCGCTCAGGCCGATGTGCTCATCATCGACTCCGGACACCCGCGCAATGCTCCCGCCCATCAGATGCATGGCTTCCTGTCACGCGACGGAATGGATCCGAAGGGCTTCTTGGAAGCCGGTCGTCGTGAATTCGTGAGCTACAACGGAGCGATCATCCATTCCACGGTTTCCCAGGCGGCCGGGCAGGCGGGTTCATTCAGGCTCACACTCGACGATGGATCCGCCGAAACAACTCGTGCCATCCTCGTTGCCACCGGGCTCTCCGACGACCTCTCCCTCGTACCCGGGATGCACGAGAGGTGGGGCACCCTCGTACATCACTGCCCCTACTGCCACGGATACGAAGTATCCAGTCAACGCATCTCCGTTATCGGGGGACAAGCCCGCGAAATGTCGATAAAACAGGCGGGTTTGCTTCGCAGATACAGTGACGCTGTAACGTTCGTCACCAACGACATCCAGCTTGAGCAGGCGGAACGGAATCGCCTCGAAGCAATTGGCGTCCGAATTATTGAAGGGCTCGTAACTCACCTCAACGGAGCATTTGGGACTCTCACTAGCATCGCGCTTTCCGATGGAAGCGTAGTTGATTCGGATGCCGTCTTCATCGCACCGACCCAGCATCCACACGACACGCTGCTGCGTGCACTCGGTTGCTCGGTAAGCGATGTCAGTGGGCTGGTCACCACTGACGGATTTGGTCAGACGTCGGTGCCTGGAGTCTGGGCTGCCGGAAACGTCGTTTCCCCAACCGCCCAGGTAATCACCGCGGCAGGAGCCGGTGGTGCCTCCGCGATCGCCATCAATGGCTGGCTACTTCACCATGACATCGACGCCGCGGTCGCGGCGCGAAATTAGCCGGACTCCCCGGCCAACGCAAGGAAAGGAACAAAAAATGTCACACCCCGCCACCACAACTACTCCAGAACAGGGATCAGCACCGCGGCCGCTGTCCGTTCACGCACGAGCAGTGATCACTTGGATCGCGATCTTCCCTCTGGTCACGCTCGGCTTCTACGCCATCGCGCCGTTTGCTACCTACTGGAGTCCAGTACTGCGGGCATTCGCACTCTCGGTGGTCGTAGTCCCGCTGGCGGTGTATTTAGTGGTCCCCCAACTGGTCCGCATCTACGGAAAGATCCAAAGCCTGCGCCGATAACAGCTTCCATACCTTGGTGCGCCAGAAGTAGGTTGAAAACTTAGGCAGCCACGCCATTTGGGCCTCTAGAAGCCTCCAATTCAGCACACCGGACGCAACAATCGTTCCCCGTTGTCCGCACCTTACAAAGCAATGACAGCTTCCCGAAATTGAACCCCGGTGGCGCTCTGCGGGCGAAACTGAAGCGTGACCCCACTGCGTACATCACTCGCTGTCATCGGCGGATCAGGCCTCTACTCGCTGTTCGCTCCTGACAGCGCGAAGCATCAGAGAATCGAAACGCCCTACGGCCCGACAACGGTGTCCTTTGGCGAACTAAGCGGGCGCATGGTGGCGTTCATCCCGCGCCACGGCAGCGGCCATTCCGTCGCGCCACACCTCATCAACTACCGCGCCAACATCTGGGCCCTCGGTTCAATTGGGGTACGCGCCATCGTGTCAACAGCTGCCGTCGGCGCTGTGCATCCGGACTTCCCCGTCGGCTCGCTCGTTCTCCCCGACCAGTACATCGACCGAACGCAGGGCCGAGCCGCGACGTTCTATGACCGTGAGAGCGTGCAACATCTAGCTTCATCCGACCCGTTCTGTCCGTCGCTTCACGCGCTCGCCGTCGCCGCCACGGGCGATGAAGCGATAGCTCAGGGCACGGTCGTGGTGATTCAGGGCCCCCGTTTTTCCACACGCGCGGAGTCGCAATGGTTCCGCAGCATGGGCGGCCACCTCGTAAACATGACCTTGTACCCTGAAGTCCCACTCGCATCCGAGTTGAATATCGGAACCATCAACGTCGCCTACATCACCGATAACGACGCAACGGTGTCTGATGAACAATTGAGCGCTGAACTGGTGTTTGCGCGCCTCAAGGAAGCCCAGCCACGAATCATCCGTGTGATCGAAAAAATCATTGCGACGATCGATGCCGACTATTCGGCGGCCGAACTAATTGCACCGGGCGAGGTCGATGCCGTGCTCGCGAGGAACCCACAATGAGGTTGTTGGTAACCGGCGGCGCTGGATTCATTGGCTCAGCCGTCGTGCAATCTGCGCTCAAATCCGGGTGGCACGTTCGGGTTCTCGACTCATTGCGTGACGACGTGCACGGCAGTGCTCCTTCCTTTTCGGATGACGTCGAGTTTGTCCGAGGTGACGTGCGTGATACTGATACAGTTTCAGCCGCTTTGAGGGGAGTCGACGCGGTTTCCCATCAGGCAGCCAAAGTGGGGTTGGGCATCAATTTCGATGATGCACCCGACTACATCAGTTCAAACGATCTGGGCACCGCAACACTTCTGGCGGCAATGGCCCGCACCTCGGTGGACCGGTTAGTGGTGGCAAGCTCGATGGTCGTCTACGGTGAGGGCACCTATCGCTCCTCCACTGGAGTTCTGCGCCCGGCACCGCGTCGCGGAGAAGATCTCGATGCGGGCATATTCGATCCGCTTGGCCCCAATGGGGAGCAACTCGTCCCCGGCCTCATCGACGAAGATTCGGCACTAGACCCTCGAAACGTTTATGCAACAAGCAAGCTCGCCCAAGAGAACCTTGCCAGTGCGTGGGCGCGTACAACCGGCGGAGTTGCCGCCGCTCTTCGCTATCACAACGTTTACGGACCGGGGATGCCGCACAACACTCCTTACGCCGGGGTTGCGTCGCTCTTTCGCAGTGCAATCGAGCGCGGCGAGGCACCCCAAGTGTTCGAGGATGGCAAGCAACGGCGTGACTTTGTTCACGTTCGAGATATCGCGTCGGCGAACCTTGCCGCCCTCACTTGGAGTTCTCGCAGCGCTCCCGGAGCGTTCAGAGCGTTCAACGTTGGCAGTGGCACCGTGCACACCATCGGTGACGTCGCGCGGCAGCTCAGCATTCACTCTGGCGGTCGCGCACCCATCATCACGGGTGAATACCGACTCGGTGATGTCCGCCACATCACAGCATCGTCAGAGAGGCTTCGCATTGAACTCGGCTGGTCGCCGGTGGTGACATTCGACGACGGTATGCGGGAGTTCGCGACCGCACCGTTGCGCCCGGCAGCTGCGAAGCGGTGATGTCGTGGGCACCCCACAGGTCGACGTGATCTTCCCCTGTCTCAACGAGGAGCAAGCATTGCCGTGGGTGCTCAGTCGGTTGCCCGCCGGGTTTCACGCCATCGTTGTCGACAATGGGTCAACAGATCGCTCAGCTGAAGTCGCCCGCTTGCATGGCGCGACCGTTATCAGCGAACCGCGGCGTGGGTTCGGCTCGGCCGCTCATGCCGGATTGCTTGCGGCCACGGCACCCGTTGTCACTTTCTGCGATGCGGATTCCTCCATGGATCCGGCTGACCTCCCTCTGCTAACCGCGAGAATCCTCGACGACACGAGCGATCTCGTCCTGGGACGCAGGCGACCCACTAATGCTCGCGCCTGGCCAGTGCACGCCAGAATCGCTAACGCAGCACTCGCCGTGCTGATGCGGCGAGCCACCGGTGTTCCATTGCACGACCTCGGGCCGATGCGGGCTGCACGACGAGACGCCATGCTCGCCCTTGACTTGAAAGATCGCCGCAGCGGCTACCCCCTCGAAACTCTTCTACGAGGTGTTGCTGCTGGTTGGCGAGTGCTCGAAATCGATGTGACGTATTCACCACGAGTGGGGAAGTCCAAAGTCACCGGCACCGCCCGCGGCACGATTACCGCGGTGCGCGATATGTCACGCCTGCTTGCGGCCGAGCGCGCGCGGCAGCGAACTGCAGGTTACGAAGCTAGGAGCTCGCGCTAATGCCGAACACTGTTGCGCCACGCCCTCTCGTCACCCTCGTTGTGATTGCGAAAGAACCACGTGCTGGCTATTCAAAAACCCGACTAAATCCTCCGCTGAGCCTTGCGCAGGCTGCCGAGCTGGCGGCAGCCTGTATCGACGACACGATCGCTGCGATCGCACACGTTCGTGTCGACAGACGCATCCTCTACTATCAGGGCACCGAGGTGCCGGAATCGGCCGGCGACATGCAAATTCTTCCGCAGTCGCCTGGCGGGCTCGATGAACGACTGGCCTCACTCTTCGATCACTGCACCGGACCCACGCTCCTGATCGGCATGGATACCCCCCAGCTCACCGCCGCGCTGCTCGAGCCCGCCTGCGAATCATGGCCAGACAATGTTGATGCCTGGCTTGGCCCCGCCCACGACGGCGGCTTTTGGGCGATCGGGATGCGCGAACCGCGTGGCGACCTGATCCGGGGTATCGCCATGTCGACCGACCAGACTGGTGCGCTTCAACTTGCTCGACTGCGTGAGGCGGGGCTGCGAGTAGGGCTACTCGATCCACTCACCGACGTTGACACCTACGCGGATGCTGTTGCGGTTGCTAGCGATGCTCCGCACACGCGTTTCGCGAAGCTCTTCGCGACGATGCACATTCTTGGACGCTAAGCAGCGATTGGTTCATGCAATGGCAGGCTGACATCAAACCGGCACCCGCCGGGAATATTCCGCACCGACACCTCTCCCCGGTGTGCGGTGACAATTCCATGCACGATTGCTAACCCCAAGCCTGCGCCGGCACTGTGAGAGATCGACCACTCACGCTCAGGGGTGCGTGATGCGGTCGCCCGCCATCCGGCATCAAAAATATTGGGCAGGTCGTGCTCGGGAATCCCACCGCCGGAATCCTCGATAGTCAACACAGCGTCGTTTCCTGCCCCGAGAAGAGTCGCAATGCGTATCTCGCTGCCCGGTGGCGAGTGCTGAATTGCGTTCATTAACAGGTTTCCGACTACTCGTGAGAGTTCACGAGCATCCCCCGCTACGGTCGAGTCTGCCCGAAGAGCTTCGGCAATTGTCACTGAGCGGGCGCGCGCGACAGGGCCAAGTTCAGCTACCGCGTCGCTGACAAGATCGTAAAGGGATACGGGTTGAACGTTCAACGTGAGTGTGCCGGATTGAATCTTCGAAAGTTCAAACAGGTCGTCGACCATCGCCGAAAGTTGGTCCACCTGAGAGAGCATCTGTCGGTGGAACCTTTGCGGGTCATCAGCGAGTTGGTCGTCGAGAGCCTCCGTCATTGCTCGCAATCCGGCAAGAGGGGTTCGGAGGTCGTGAGAGATCCACGCGAAAAATTCGCGGCGGGACGCATCGACCGCATTGAGTTTCGTGCGCGCCTCGGCAAGCCGGGAATTTGCTAGCGCCAACTCGACTTCGAGTTCGAAGAACTCAGGATTGCCGGTGCGAGCCGAAGGAACCTGCGCCGATCCGTCATCGCTCAACGTCCGCGCAAACTCTAGGAGCCGTCGGCTGTTTCGTGAAAATGTTCGGCCAAGAGCGAAGGCGACTCCCAGCGAAAACAGCCCGGAAAAGCCTGCGACATAGAACAGCACGAGTAAATCGTGGGCCGAAACGTACATGGCCCCAGCGGCCAAGGTCATGCCGACGATCATCGCGGTAATCGTTGACAAGACGATCACCCATATTTGTGCCCAGATCGGCGAACGACGAGTAAGCCGCAACGCAAGCATGCCCAAAGCGCCCACGGCAGCGGCGGATGCAATAGCAATCCCCACGATCGCGAACAGGTCAGCGAAAGCAATCATGGTGTCTCCGAAAAATTGAGACGGTATCCGACGCCCCAGACCGTCGCAAGAATTGTTGGGTGGGTGGGATCGGTTTCGATCTTTTCGCGCAGGCGGCGCACGGTAACCGTCACCGTCGACAAGTCGCCGAATTCCCATCCCCACACAGATTTGAGGAGCTGCTCGCGGCTAAACGCCTGGCCGGGATGCTTGAGCAAGAACGCAAGAAGGTCAAACTCGCGTGCGGTGAGAGCCAACTCTTCCCCGGCACGCACGATGCTATGCGCCGACGCATCGAGCGTGAATTCACCCAGCGTGAACGTAGCCTCCGGAGTAAGGTCGCCAATGCTGCGGCGAAGGATGGACTGCACCCTAAGGACGAGCTCTCTGGGCGAAAACGGTTTCGAGATGTAGTCATCTGCGCCCGCTTCAAGACCGGCGATCCGCTCATCCGGCGACCCCATCGCGGTGAGCAAGATAATGGGCACATCGCCCCGGCTTCGGATGCGGCGGCACACTTCAGATCCGTCGATCCCTGGCAGCATCCGGTCAAGCACAATAAGGTCGGGGTGAAATCTTTCCGCAGCGTCAAGCGCGCCAAAACCATCAATCGCGGTATTGACGATGAAGCCGGCCGCCCGAAGGTAGGTGCTCGTAACTTCAAGCACTGTTGGGTCATCTTCGACGACCAGAACTCGACGATCCGCACGTTCGCGGTTTTGTCGGGTCACGGTTGCTGGGGTACTCACGTCATAAGAATAGGTTCGGGGTCGCCAGCGCGATAGGGCTTCATGCTCGGGCGCCCCGACCGTCTTCACTTTGTCACTCTTTAGACGTTGGCCTTTTCCCCAGGGGATAAGACTTCCAAGCTGACCCCGCTTGCCTCTGTGCCGAACTTCCACCAGATTGCTCCAGCGGCTGCACCGATGAGCCAGAAGAGTCCCAGAATGCTGAACATCACGCCGATGCCCCACACCGTGGCGGCGACAGCAAGAACGACTTGGCCGATGATCGCGCCGATACGTCCAACCGCGATAACGGCGCCAATCCCGGTAGCGCGCAGGTGCGTGGGAAACAATTCTGAAAACGTTGGATAGGCAGACACCCACGCGCAGGTGGCAAAGAATGCCGCGATAGTGAACGCCACGACGACGACAAAGACAGAGCCGGTGGCAGCGGCGAGCGCACAACCGATCATGCTCACTGCGGCGAGAGCATACGAAAAAGTGACAGTAGGTTTTCGGCCAATTTTGTCGAGAGCGAAGGATACGAGGATTCCACCGGCGAGCGCCCCAAAGTTAGCAATCAGGAAGTAATACGGCAAAGCCCCGTCCTCGACGGGAACCGCGCCGGTCGATGCCGAAAAGACAAGGATGCTCATAGCCGTAAAGAGCCCGTAGTAGCCTGCCGCTTCAGAGAAGTCGAGCGCCATTCCGAAGAGCAATCGCCCCCGATAGTGCGACCACAGCGCATGGAGTCGTGATTTTCCGGAGGAAGCTCCGGCGAGCTCGACGTAACCGTTAGGGCTAGAGATTCCTGTGATGCTGGTGACGACATCATCCGCTTCCTTCAGCCTGCCGTGTGAGGCAAGCCATCGCGGGGACTCAGGAATGAGCCTGCGCGCGAGGAGGCCATACAGTGCGCTCACAACGCCGAAAAGCAGCGTGTAGCGCCAGGTCAGATTGAGGGTCGAGATGATCACAATCGAGATAAAGCTCGCCAGAATTCCACCCACAGCCCAAAAACTCATCACGAGCCCATTGCTACGTCCGCGATTACGGGCCGGGGTGAACTCCGAAATTGCCGAGGTAACGGCAGAATATTCGCCACCAACGCCCATAGCGGTAATGAAGCGAAAGAAGATGAAGAGTGTGAAGTCTTGAGCTGTTGCCGTTGCGATTGCCGCTACCGAATAGAGAATGAGAGTGGCGACGAAGAGACGCTTTCGGCCTATGCGGTCAGCCAAGTATCCAAAGCCAAGAGCGCCGAGAGCGATACCGCCGAACCACACGATATTGATCCACACCGATTGGGTGCTATCGAGCAAGAATTCTTTCTGGATGCCCGGGATTACTGATCCGATTATCTGGACCTCAAAAGCATCGAGCATCCACCCGATTCCTAGCGCAATTGCAATGCGGCTGTGGATTGGTCTCCACGCCGTTGCATCTAATCGTGACGCCATGTTCGTTCTCCTTGAGCGACGATGGGCCGCGGCTCGACCCGCGTTGAGCGTATGGAGTAGTGGCGAACAGTGGTGTGATTCTTACTCAACCGTAAGAACTCCGTAAGAAACTGGAGTAGTCGTCACCACTCCGTAAGGAAATTTCCTTCCGGTCGGTCCCTGAAGCGGAGTTGAATGGCTCCAGCGGAAAGGAACTCCATGAATGCGACGACAGCGAACCCTGTCAGCGACCGCGCTCACTACGGCACGGAGCCGCGCTTTTCCGGCGCAGCGTTAGCGCTCTTGCGAATCGGCGTTGCCGTGCTCTGGATGCAGAACGCGGCGTGGAAAGTTCCCCCGGACTTTGGCCGTGACGCGGATAAGGGACTTTTCTTCTGGGCGACCCACGCGGTCGACAATCCGGTGTTCGCGCCATATTCGTGGTTTGTTGAGACAGTCTTTCTTCCCAATATTGAAATCTTCGGATGGGGCGTGCTGCTTGCCGAAACCGCCTTGGGAGCCTTCCTCCTCATTGGCTTAGCGACTCGACTTTGGGCTCTGATCGGCATGGCACAGACAATCGCGATCACGCTGTCAGCGCTGAACACTCCGAACGAGTGGCACTGGTCGTACTACTTGATGCTGCTGGCGCACGTAGTTTTATTTGCTACCGCCGCCGGTCGACACTTCGGAATTGATGGCCTCCTGCGTCCTCGCTGGTTGGCATCGAAGCGGCCTCTTGCTCGAGTGCTGGTGAGGGCATCATGAGTGAGCATCGCAATCACCTGGCCACGACAGTGCTGGGCGCGGCAGCGATCGTGAGTCTCATTTTTGTCATTACTGCTCCCCTGGGTGCACCGTTCAACCTCATCCATGTGCGGGGCGGCAGCGTTGCAGTGTTGGCAGTTGTGGGCATTGTCGCAATTCTTGGTGGGGTTCTGAAACGCCCCATTCTGGGCCTGATAGCGGGCCTAGTTTTCGGGGCGGCCGCTGTGCTCCAGCTGCTTCAGCTCGGTCAATCAATCAATTTTCTCGCTGGTGACGCATCAACTGTCGCGTTGTTCGGTGGTCTCGGTATCGGATTGGTGAGCGTCTGGCTCGCCAATCGTTCATCTTCTGCGCTGTGAAAGGAAACTCCTCTGTGAAACCGTTACTCATTGGTGCTGTCGCTTATACGCCAAACGTCGTGACAATTTGGGAAGGTATCCGCGATTATTTCGCCGACACCGATACTCCGATGGACTTCATTTTGTTCTCAAATTATGGTCGGCAAGTTGATGCCCTCATCGATGGCACGATCGACATCGCGTGGAATACGAACTTGGCGTGGGTACGTACGGTGGCGCAGACCGAGGGCCACTGTGTGGCGCTCGCCACTCGCGATACCGACACTGTTTTTCAGACGATGTTTGTGGCGCGGGCTGGTGCCGGCATGAAAGACCTCGAGAGCCTTCGAGGTCGCCGACTCGCGCTTGGCTCGAAGGACTCTGCCCAAGCGGCTATTCTTCCGGTACATTTTCTGGCCGAAGCAGGTCTCGCTGATGGCGACGTCGATCTTCTGCGCATCAATAGCGATGTCGGAAAGCATGGCGATACGGGTCGCAGCGAACTCGACGCCCTCCGCGCGGTTCTCGATGACCAAGCCGATGCCGCCGCCATCGGTATCAACACGTGGGAGGCCATAGGGCGCGATCAGTTGATGCCCGGCGCCTTTGAGGTCTTCTGGCAGTCTCCGACCTACAGCCACTGCAACTTCACTGCCCTCGACACCCTCACTGATGAGCGGGTGCAGCCCTGGGTTGACCGGCTGTTGGCGATGGATTGGGAGAACCCGGTGCACCGCCCCATCCTCGAGATGGAAGGCCTCACGCAGTGGGTCTTACCCAAGCTTGAGGGCTATAAGTCGCTGTTTGAGGCCGTCGAGACTCAGGGAATAACGCCACGATGGTAAACGCGATGCTGGTATTGGATCTCGTCGAGCGTGCCAAGACGGTTCCGACTGGCGCAACGTTCACAGTGGCGTTGAGCGGGAATGAAGCAGATCTCACTGCTGCTACGGCCACTATCACCGGTTGGTGTGAGCGCACCGGCAACGAACTTGTTTCGGCGACTGCCCACGAGGCGACTGTGCGACACGGTCGGGCACCTGATCCTCTCGCCGGGATCGACCCCGACCAGTTGCCGGGCACACGACTATGGATGTACACCAACTTCGACTGCAATTTGGCCTGCGATTACTGCTGCGTGCGATCGTCTCCACAAACGGAACGGCGTGCGTTGGGGGTTGACCGCGTTGCTCAGCTCGCTGCCGAAGCAGTAGAGGCTGGGGTAAAAGAGCTGATCCTCACCGGCGGCGAACCATTTTTGTTGCCCGACATCGATGAAGTAGTTGCAGCCTGTGCCACCCACCTGCCTACGACCCTTCTGACCAACGGAATGCTCTTTCAGGGTCACCGCTTGGAACGTCTGCGCGCGATGGACCCAGAGCGGGTGACTCTACAAATTAGTCTCGACTCCGGGACTCCCGAGGTTCATGACAGCCACCGCGGTAAGCGCTCATGGCAGCGCGCCGTTAACGGCATCCGGATTGCTCATGAGGAAGGGTTCCGGGTGAAGGTAGCCGCGACGCTTCCCGCAGAGCAAATCCATGAACTCGAACCTTTCCATGTGTTCCTTGATTCGATCGGTATTGCGCGTGAAGACCAGGTGATTCGTGCGCTTGCCCACCGCGGCGTCTCAGAATCAGGGCTCGAACTCACCGTTGAGACCCTTATCCCCGAAGTCACCATCACGGCGGAGGGAGTTTATTGGCACCCGGTGGCCGCCGACCACGATGACCAATTGGTCACTCGTCAGATCTTTCCGCTTAAGAACGCGATCGATCAGGTGCGAGCAGAATTCATCGAGTACCGGATGAGAGCTGACGCTGCTGCCGCGTGGTTTCCCTGCGCCTAAGCACAGGCCGATCGGATGCGCGACAACACGGTGCGGCAGGAACAACGTTTAGCGTCTCCGCGCCCACGGCCAACAGCTCTCTGGGGGTTGGCTGCGGCGATTGTGCTTATTACGGTCGCAATAGTGATCCCGGCGCTAACCGGCTGGAACGTTTATGCGAACCATTTTCCCCCGCTGCACGCGCTGTGGATGCCCCACGTCGGGCCGGGAACTATTCCCGCGATTGTTCTTGCGATTGTTCTCATCCGCTGGGGAAGCGCGGCGGCCTCACGATTACCGTGGAAGCAACTATTGGCAGCAAGCTTCGCCGCGTCGCTACTGTGGCTGGCGAGTCTCGCTCTCGTTGATGGCCCGTCGGGGTTAGGCGCGATTCTCAACAGCGGTCACGAATATCTTCCTGTTGCGCGCACGGTTACCGATGTTGGAGTGTTGCTTCAGGAGTTCATTTCACGCATCCCCTTAGAGTCCACTGACAACTGGCCGACGCATGTTGCTGGCCATCCGCCCGGCGCACTGTTGTTCTTTTGGGTGTTAGCGCAATGGGGGCTCGGGAATTGGTTGGCAGCGGGCATCATCGTCATCGTGCTTGGCGCTTCTGTGCCGGTTGCCGTTCTGGTGACGCTTCGTCAATTGGATGCGGAGTCTCACGCTCGCGCTGCTGCTCCCTTTCTCGTAGCTGGCCCCGCAGCGATTTGGATGGCCGTGTCTGCCGATGGGATGTTTACGGCATTCGCTGCGTGGGGGCTGTGTCTGCTCGCAATGGCGGCTTCGGCGAAATCGAGTCGGGCAGTGGCCGGCTGGGGTGTGGCTGCCGGAATCATTCTGGGATTCTGCGTTTTCTTGTCGTACGGTCTGATCTTGATCGGTGTGCTCGCGATCGCGATCCTTGTGGTGGCAAAGAATTGGACACCGTTACCGTGGGCTCTCGCCTCAGCAGCGATTGTGGCGGTCGCATTCGCGATAGCTGGTTTTGCGTGGTGGGAGGCGTACCCGGTGATAGTCGAGCGCTACTGGGATGGCATAGCGAGCCGTCGACCACTTGAGTACTGGATCTGGGCAAACATTGCAGCCCTCGCGATCAGTGCCGGCCCCGTTCTGGGTGCCGCCATAGCCTCGACAGCGTCCCGACTGCGCCACTTCAGGAATAACGTGGCACAGGACCGGGTAGTGGTGTGGTTGGCCGCCGCAGCACTCACCTCCGTGTTGCTTGCCGACCTCTCGGGAATGAGCAAAGGAGAAGTTGAGCGAATATGGCTACCCTTCGTGCCCTGGATTCTGATCGCCACCGCGTGGATTCCACCACACCTTCGTCGAGGGGTCTACGCAAGCCAGTTGATCTTCGCACTGCTCGTGCAACACCTCCTGTTTACAGGATGGTGAGCGGGGCATCGTCCAGTGGACTCGAACCCAGACGAACGCTGGCACAGTAGTGCGCCAGCGGGATCGTCTATAACCAAGCTCGATCATAAAAGTTGCGAAGTGTGGGCAAAATGTGGGCAAACAAAAACAGGCCCGACCGCACTCCACGAGGAAGTGCTGATCGGACCTGTTTTAGCTGGTGCGCCCGGAGGGATTTGAACCCCCGGCCTATTGATCCGTAGTCGAAAACCATTCCCGCAGAACTATGCGAAAGTGCCCAAAAATGCTGCAAAACACTGATGACTGGACGCGACTCCGATGCCACGAGTTGACCGGGGTGCTCCCCAAGTGTGGGTGAAATGTGGGCACGGTCAACATAACTATTGCTCAGTAATTGGCTCTGTTTACAACATATCGGAGGAATCGAAAAAGAGAATAAGCGTCTTTAGAATCAGGTTCTCGAAGTTGGGTGCCATACTGCCGCGAGACCGTCGGCGCCGATGAAAATCGGATTCAGGAAATACGACACCCCAATGAACTGATCCTCAGGGACGTCCGCGGTGATGTTCTCGAAGTCGGACTTTCGTGCGCCAAGCTGTCCACTACTGCTGCGCTATTTCATCGTGACCGTGTATCGGGAAATGGGAGCCTTCTTTCTATTTTCTAATGCTCTCTCATGAAACTCTCTCCGGGTCCGATTCCGGGTATCGCTTGAGAAGATCCCGCACTGCGGCGTCGAGTGTTGGATCATCGCCGCGTGCCAGTGCGGCGCACTCGACGCGCTCGTGGCCTGGCCCAGTCGCCGTGAATCGGAACCACACTCGTCGACGGGGCACGAATAGGGCCAGGCCGAGTCCAAGAATTGCCAAAGAACTGAATACCAAGACCGGAAGCTTTGTGGGGTCATAAGCGACATCAAAGGCGGCGAATCTTTTCACCTCACTGAGTTGAACACTGCCGAGCCCAGACGGTAATTGGACGGTTTCGCCCGGGCGCAACTCGAGTGAGTCGATGCCGGTCGAGCCACCAGTGAGCTGGGTCATGTCTGACGTGTCCATCTTGTAGACGGATTGGGGGATACCGTCGTCCAAGCCGAGATCTCCGGTGAATACGTTGAGTGTCATCACCGGATTTTGCACGTCTGGATAGATCGACGTGTAGGCGCCGGAAGCAGTCGCAGTTTGAGTGGGGTAGAAGAATCCGACGACTCCGACCTGCTCTGTCAGACCATCGGGAATTTTTAGAGTTCCAAGGCTGGTGAGATTAGCGTCCTGCGGCAAAAATGGGATCGCTTCGTCGAGGATCACTGCACCTTCAGGGTCCCGCACGGTGATTTGTGGCGCATAGCCATTGCCGAGTAGGTATAGTTCCGCCCCTGATACCGACAGTGGTTCGTTGACTCGCACGATCTCCGAGGTCGTCGCGCCATCGGAAGACTCACGAACCTGAACGTCTGCAATGTAGTCAGTGATGAAACCGAGGTTGGCGGGATTGTCCTCGACGTACTTGACCGTGAAGTCGGTCAGAGAAATCGAGAATGGGGGCAAGTTTTCATCAGAGAACCACAGACCGTTGGAGAATGTGTCGTAAGCGGAGCGCGCGTTAACGAAGCCTTCGCCTTCGACAACTACTCGTTGACCTTGATAACGGAACCCGCCTCCGATACCGACAGCCAGGAGCACACCTACAAGCGCAACGTGAAATAGAAGGTTGCCACTCTCCCGCAAATAGCCACGTTCCGCTGCCACTGATACTCGGCCGCCCACGTCAGGGTAGGTAACCACACGGTAACCGGCGCGACGAAGCAGCGCCTGTGCCGCGTCAGCTAACGCGGCGGGTGACCGCCGCTCTTTGTTCAACGTCCGGGTGTGGTGCACACTCATACGATCAAGGCGTCGTGGCGTACGAGGCGGGGCCTGAACCATCGCAGCTGCGTGATGGCGAGTACGCGGAATTACGCAACCAATCAGCGACACGAAAAGCAGTAAGTAGATGGCCGAGAACCATGGAGACGAGTAAACGCCGAAAAGTCCGAGCGCGTCGACGGTCGGTGCTAAATCGGGATTGTTAGAGAAGTACTGCACGACCCCATTCGGGTCTGAAGTGCGCTGTGGAAACAGCGAACCCGGTATCGCCGCTACTGCTAAGAGAAGCAGCAAATACAATGCGATTCGCATGCTGGTCAGTTGACGCCAAATCCACCGGGACCAACCCCTCACGCCTAGCCGGGGCGACTTCACAGGGTCCGGCTGCACTTGGTCGAAATGCTCGTCGGGCCGTGTGCCAAATTCATTCGCAGATGATGCCGACATTTGTTGTTGCCTCATGATCAGATAACGGTCGTGAAGGAGCCGATAAGTCCTTGGATCTGTCGGGCGATCGCGCTCCAGATACCGGAAATCATCAGCACTCCAAGCAGGATGAGAGTGCCGCCTCCGAGAATATTGATGAGGCGGATATGTCGCTTTATCGCGACCAGTGCGCGAGTGGCCCAGCTCACGCCGATCGCGGAGAGCAAGAACGGAATCCCGAGCCCGAGACAGTATGCCAAGCCGAGAGTTGCACCGCGCCACGGGCTTCCACCCGTCAGACTGAGAGCGATAACAGCACTAAGCGTTGGACCAATGCACGGCGTCCAACCCAGGCCGAATACCACACCGAGCAACGGCGCGCCCGCGAGGCCGGGCGAAGGAACCCAAGATGGCTTCATCGTGCGCTGCAGGCTGGCGAACGCACCAACCATCACCAACCCCATTATGACTACCAGCACTCCTAAGACGCGAATGAGGACATCCTGCCAGCGGACTAGCCACGAACCGAGCGCACCGAACGCAGTGCCGTAGGCGATGAAAACGGCGGAGAAGCCGAGGATAAACAGCACGGTGCCTATCACAACGCGACGCCGACCTTGGCTCGTGCTTGGGTCAGCGAGGCCCGAAACGTACCCAACGAATCCCGGTACCAGCGGCAGCACACACGGAGAGAGGAACGACACGATTCCGGCGAGCATCGCGAACGGGATAGCCATCAGCAATGCGCCGGAGTAGACCGTCTGTGCAAAGAACTCGCCGATTCCGCCCATCAATCTCCACCGCCATCCGAGGGTTCCTCAAGGGCGGAAGCGATTAGTTCTTCCAGAATGCTCTTGTCGATAAGCCCGACGATGCGCGAGGCCGGCCGTCCTTGCCGGTCGAGGACGACGGTTGTGGGCACAGCGGTTGGGGACGCTACGCCCGCGAACCCGAGAGCGGCAGCCCCATCAGTGTCAACGATCGAGGGGTAGGTGATCCCAAACTCGCGCGCGAATGTCTGTGCCGTCGCGGTGCTATCGCGAACATTGACTCCAACGAATTGAACGTTCTCGGTTTCGAATTGCTGCCACAATTCCTCTAGCCAGGGAGCTTCCAATCGGCACGGGGGACATGCGGCATACCAAAAGTTGACCACAGTCACCTGCCCCCGGAATTGTTCGGCGCTAAGGTTCTCACCGGCCTCAGTTATTCCGCTGAAGTTGATCTTTTCGCCACGGGTGTCGATTGCGAACTCGCTTATGGTTCCGTCACCTGACGCATAGTTGCTGCCAGCCTGCCCGAGAGCGCCCTCGCCAGAAGAACACCCTGCTAGCACCAACGTTGCGGCAGCGACGAGGAGAGCCGCGGTCACTCGAAACGACGAGTTGACCCGAGTCATCGCTGTTGTCCGACTACACGCGCTGAATGCTTCGACTCGAGACTTTCGTTGACCGATATCAACGGGACAACTCGGCGTCGATCGCGGTTCGTAGGTCGCCAAAAGATCGGAGTTCCACAATCTGGTCGTTCACGAAGAAGGTAGGGGTGGAGTTGACCCCAAGCGCGACCCCGTCCTTGAAGTCCGACTCGACCCGCGCTGTTGTTGCCGGGTCAGCCACGGCCGCATCGTACTGTGCCAAGTCAAGACCTAGATCTTCGGCAAACTTGCGAAACAGAGGCGCCTGCGACTGCTGCGCTTCTCCCCATTCGGATTGCGTCGCAAACATTTGCTTGTACATGGCCTCAAGCTCGCCTTGCTGAGCGGCCGCCTCGACGGCGACGGCTGCGTTCGTCGAATTGAAGTGGCCGGGAAGAGGGAAGTAGCGCAAGACGAACGTCACCTGACCCGAGAACTCCTGCCGAAGTTCCTCCACCACCGGATAGGCGGCAGCACAAGCTTCGCATTCGAAATCGAGGAACTCGACGACGGTGACCGCACCGTCGCCGGCGTTATCCAAGATGTGACTGTCACCCCTAGTGGCGGATGCGATCCCCGTCATGGGATCAGATTCGGCTGTGGGGCGAGACTGCTGAGCTTGAGCGAGGAGGACAACGATCACCGCGATTACCACAAGAATCAGCCCACCAGTGGTTGCGAGTGCGACTTTAGTATTGGTCTTCAATTTTATACTCTCCAGGATTAGGGGAAACGCAAGCGGTCAAGCACAACGCAAGATTGGTCGTTGTACTCAAAACGGCACCAGCTGGGAAGCGCAATACGCCGCGAGCTATCGTGCCGACAACGGCTTATGTGCGACTAATGGAGAGCGCGACCAAGCTGGGGCGGGCCGCCGTTGATGGACCAGCTGGAGTCCAGCCGAGAATTCGGGTCTCGCGTCGGAGAGGTATTGCGTTAAGCGTTCTCGGCAGTTTGCCACGCCAGACACGGGCAGCAATCAAAGCGAGACCGATAGTGCAGCAGGCGATCAAAAAAAGGCAACCGACTGCTAGCCCGCCAACTATCTGTGTGCTTGAAAGAGCCGCGGAGGAGGAGGCCTCACCGGCGGGAGTCAAGGCTTGGAAAACCACCCCTAGTTCCGCCACAGTTGACTGCGCAACCCGATCTTCAGTTACTTGGGCGTGGTGGCTAGCGAGTATCCCCATGCTCACGAGCACAAGAGAGAAGACCATGATGAAAAGCTGCATGGCTCTAACTGATGCGATCGACGCACTAGTTCCGCACACTGGTTGGGAATTCATCAATTCGATCTTATCTTGTTGTCGTGCCGGCGGGGCCCGGCGCGGCAGTTGCTCAGACAGACACTTAAGCCGAAACAACCGACTGTACCTACGCAGACATCAACGGCTGGGTGAGATCGCTCACTACTTAACCCATTCCGATTTGTATTCTGCACTAGAAGCACGGTTTCCCGGCAGGTTTTAGCCAACACTGATCGGAAGGTGCGCGAAAACTGAGTTCAGTCCGCCCATCATATGCAAGACTGTTCAGATATAAGTTCAAGGGGATGACGTGGGTACAGAACATTCGCATATTTCAGCGACAAGTGCCGCCGGCCGGCACCGCAAGCCACTCGTAATCGCGCTGATCCTCACTGCGACATATATGGTAGTTGAGTTCATTGTGGGATTTTCAGTGAACTCGCTGGCCCTAATCTCGGATGCAGCTCACATGGGCACCGATGTTCTGGGCTTGAGCATGGCCTTGGCGGCCATTACGTTGGCCTCTAGGAAGGCCGCGACTCAACGCACTTATGGGCTATATCGCCTTGAAGTTCTTGCCGCGCTCGCAAACGGTCTTCTGCTGTTTGGCGTGGCTGGATACGTACTTTACGAAGCGATTCAACGGTTCAGCGACCCGCCTGAGGTACCGGGTTTACCGCTGTTTTTGGTTGCGTCCGTCGGCTTGGTTGTGAATCTCATCAGCTTCCGGCTTCTCATGGCGGGGTCGAAGGAGAGCCTGAATCTCAAAGGTGCATATCTGGAGGTGTTGGCAGATCTGCTCGGATCGGTCGGCGTAATTATCGCAGCCATCATTCTCTACACCACCGGGTGGCAGTATGCGGATCCGATCATCGGTGTCGGGATTGGTCTTTTTATCCTCCCGCGGACCTGGAAACTCACCCAGCAGGCACTTCGCATCCTCATGGAGGTTGCCCCGCCTAACATCGACATTGATCAAGTTCAGGTTGAGATACTTCGCCTGCCAGGTGTCTCTAAAGTTCATGACCTTCATGTCTGGACAATTACATCCGGGATAGAAAGCGCCAGCGGTCACATCGTCATTGAAGACGACAGCGACTACCGAACGGTTTTGAAGACAGTACTTGCGCTGCTCCACGAGAAGTACGGAATCTCTCATGCCACAATTCAGTGCGAACCCCGGGGATTCAATGAAACAACAAATCTCGTGTAGCGCTAACCGAACGAAGGGTGACTAATGAAATGGTCAGTTTGCGAAGCACCGTTTGTGAGATGCAAACGATCAGCTGTCGAGATCGACAATTCCCTACGCTGCTGGGAGTATGGCCGAAGAAGAAGGGTCGCGAATGCGTTATGAAGAACGCCCGTCAAACGAACTCCTCGCTCAAAGTGAGGGTTAGTCTTACCGATGCGCCGAGGGCAGTGTGAGCCAGTTGATTCCGGACAAGGCTCACCGCAGGCAGAATTTGCCTACCATCAATGCCGCCCAAGTGGCATCGGCAAGAGCATCCATGCCCCCCGACGCCGATGTAATCGATCTGGCCGATGTATTTGGCCTACTCGGGGAACCAAACCGTGTCCGACTACTGATCGCGCTGCTTAATGGTCCGATGTGCGTTCGTGACCTCGCAGCCACGATCGAGATGAGTGAGTCAGCAGTCTCGCATGCGCTCCGCCTTTTACGTGCGCATCGTGTCGTCGATGTGCATAGGAAGGGACGAGTAGCTTCCTACGAGTTAGCCGATCTCCATGTTCTTACTCTTCTAAAACTTGGCCTCGAGCACGTCGGTCATACAGAACTCGTCCATCCGGAACGATCTAATGTGAGTCTGGTAGAAGAACTCACGAATATAAGTTCGGTGAAGCGGCCGTGAGCCCGATGCCCCCCTCGACAAACGGTCCCAGTGGAGAACCACTTCTAGCTCCCAGCTTTGAAGAGTTCCTGACATGGGACACGCTGGCTTTTCCCGTGATGCCAGCTCTCGCCGCTTTTCTTGCAGCCGCATACATAGTGGGTGCGACTCGACTTTGGGCTCAGGGTCGTCGATGGTCGGTGATTCGCACAGTCTGTTTCCTATTAGGTTGCGCTCTACTGTTGATCGTCACAGGAACACGTATCGACGCCTACGGACTCCGGATGTTGTCAGTCTTCATATTTCAACAACTTACGTTGATGATGGTAATTCCCCCGCTCTTCATACTCGGCTCCCCGGGAACGCTACTCCTGCGGGCAACCCCCCACCGATTTGGTGGCAAAATTGTTCTCAGAGCCGCACTTTTCGGCCTCCGATCACGTCTAGGCAGGGCCGCTCTCCATCCGGCACTTGTAGTTCCGTTGATGATTCTGAGCCTCTTCGGACTCTACTTGGGCGGCGTAGCAAATATTTTCTTGGCCAGCTGGCTCGGACACATCGCGCTGGAGGTGGGGTTCCTAATCGTCGGGGTTGTGGTTGCCACACCTCTGGTGTCAGGCGATCCTCTTCCGCGACGAACATCGTTTGTGGCGCGCATATTTGACGCTGTCGTGGAAATGCAACTGCACGCCGCTTTCGCGCTCGTGCTGATCTTCGCCTCCACTGCGCTGATCCCGTTCTTCAACTCGCCCCCTCCAGGGTTGGGCGTAGATCCGCTGCAGGACCAAAGGCTAGCGGGAACGCTCGTGTGGACATACGGCGAGCTACCAGTGGTCCTTATCTTGATCATTACCCTCGTGCGCTGGCAGCGACAGGACACAGTGAGAGCAGCCAGGGCCTCGAAACGCGCGGACGCCGAAGGAGATCCGGATTTGGACGGGTACAACGACTACTTACAGTCGCTGCAGAGTCGTCGTTGACTCGCTTTCAGAACCGTACGTGCCATAACGTGCAGTGCTCTACTCCACGAGGACTTAGCTCTCTTTCTTAATGAACTATTCAGCATCCGAGGCGCCGTAAGAGGAAAGGAAATGTCCGTCTCTCCAGCATCTGAGGATGCATGGAGATGCGCGTGTGGAACGGATCAAATCAGGTCGCGAACATGTTGAGATCGCAATGGATATATTTCAGCTGCTTGTTGGCGCCACCTGCATTCAAACTGTGCTCGCTTTGCAGGATGGCGAGTTGTCGGTGAATCATCTCGCTGACACGGTCGAGCGCAATCTGGCCGCGGTGCCTCACATATTTAGCGAAGCTGCGCTAGGGCAAACTCGTCTTTATGTGCAAGGACGGCAATCGCTTGTTTTGCCCGCTGCCCGATGAGCATACGAAACGGTCGGTCGCGGAGGCAAGCCTGCAGGCCCAGCACACCGTGGACGAATCACCCGCGCACCATGCATCGCACAGTAAGACGTATCGCGCGCTGCTCAGTGCAGAAGCTAACGCCCTGCTCGGCCCAGGATTGCTCACCGTCGCCTTGAGGTAGTTCGTGTTCGACCTTGCCGGCGATGCCGCCGGCCTAGCGCGTTAGGTACAGCGCTATCGATAAAGACATAGGGACTGCCCCCAGAAACCCCTAAAGACGTGTCTGAAACGCGTCCCACGGTGAGACGACTTGTCAAGACGTAGCCGTTCCGAGCCACCGCACGAAAATTCCCGGTGGCTTCGGAGTCGAATCGGGTGTTTTGAAAATCCAAGGCTTTGCAAGATGCCCCGAGGTGCCTCTCCCCGGCGTGGCCACCGGACCTGCCCACTCAGTCTTCAGCTTCGGCCTTGGCTCTGGTGATCGGGGTCACAGTGGGGTGATGGCGGATAAACACTAAATCGAATTCGCACGCTATCATCGCAATATGACGATCATTCCAAGTGTGACCGCCGATAGCTGCGGGCTCGATCCGGCAGCGGCGCTGTTTCATTCCCTCAGCGACCCGACACGGCTGTCCATCGTGAAGCGCATGACCCGCGGAGAGGTGCGGGTCGGGGATCTGACCGCGGAGTTGGGCCTAGCCCAATCAACAGTATCTGCGCATGTGGCTTGCCTGCGTGACTGCGGCCTGGTCCAGGGCCGGGTCCAGGGCCGCAGCGTGTACTACTCTCTGGCACGGCCAGAGCTGATGGACATGCTGGCGCGGGCTGAGCAACTGCTGGCTGCCACCGGCAACGCGGTCAGTCTCTGCCCTGCCTACGGCAACGCATACACCGATGCATCACTGACAAAGGAGAACGCCTGATGAGCGACGTAGGGGGCGGTGCCGAAGAGGGGCCCGATGTAGGAGAAGCCGGCGAACAGGAAGCCGAAGGATTCTGGCATGTGCGTGAGATCCGGGCAGCAGCCGTTTCCGGAGTGCTGCTGCTCACAGCATGGATCGCCTCCCTAACAGGCGCCCCGATATGGCTGACGTTTCCCTTGGAGGCCTCCGCGCTACTCATATCGGCCTGGACCTTCGTTCCCACGACACTGAAGCGCCTGGCCAAGGGCCGGATCGGCGTCGGCACGCTCATGACCATCGCCGCCGTCGGCGCCGTCGCACTCGGCCAAGTCGAGGAAGCGGCCTTATTGTCCTTCCTCTACGCCATCTCCGAAGGACTTGAGGAATATTCCCTGGCGAAAACCCGCCGCGGGCTGCGCGCACTGTTGGACCTTGTCCCCGCAGAAGCAACCGTCCTGCGCGACGGCAGTGAAATCACCGTCGCCCCGGCCGAACTCGCCCTCGGAGATAGGATGATTGTCCGCCCCGGTGAGCGCCTAGCCACCGACGGCCGCATCCTCACCGGCCGCACCTCACTGGACACCTCAGCCCTGACGGGTGAATCCGTCCCCGTCGAAGCTGGACCGGGCGCAGAGGTTTACGCTGGTTCCATCAACGGCACCGGCCCACTCGAAGTAGAAGTCATCAGCACCGCGGAGAACAACTCGCTGTCCAGGATTGTGCACATCGTCGAGGTCGAACAATCCCGCAAAGGCCCCGGCCAGCGGTTAGCCGACACGATCGCCGGACGGCTCGTACCTGGCATCCTGATCGTCGCCGGACTGATCATTGTGTTCGGCTTCATCATCGGAGAACCACTGCTGTGGTTCGAGCGCGCCCTCGTCGTCTTGGTCGCGGCTTCGCCCTGCGCCCTTGCAATCTCCGTCCCCGTTACGGTCGTGGCGTCAGTGGGCGCCGCCAGCCGCATCGGAGTTCTCATCAAGGGCGGCGGCGCGCTGGAAACACTCGGCAAAATCCGCACCATCGCCCTTGACAAGACCGGCACCCTCACCCGAAACAAGCCGGTCGTCATCGACGTCGCGGTAGTCCAAGCCACAACCAGGGAACAGGTGCTGGCCGCCGCAGCCGGACTGGAAGCACGCAGCGAACACCCCCTCGCCCGTGCGATCCTCGCCGCCTCACCCGACCGCGCCGAAGTCACCGACGTCAACACCTTCCCGGGCGCCGGATTGGAAGGTGTTCTGGAAGGCAGGCGCCTGCGCCTGGGCCGTCCGGGCTGGATCAACCCCGGCCCGCTGTCTGCGGACATCGACCGGATGCAGCGCGCCGGTGCCACCGCCGTCCTCGTCGAGGAAGAAGGACAAGTTATCGGCGCCATCGCGGTCAGGGATGAACTGCGCCCCGAAGCGCACGACGTGATCGCCCGGCTGACCCGGTCCGGTTATACCGTCGCGATGCTGACCGGCGACAACACCATCACGGCGAAAGCTCTCGCCGCAGACGCCGGCATCACCGTAGTCCACGCGGACCTTCGGCCCGAAGACAAGGCCGAGATCATCCGCACGCTCAAGGCACGTCAGCCGACTGCGATGGTCGGTGACGGAGTCAACGACGCGCCAGCCCTGGCCACCGCCGATGCCGGGATCGCCATGGGTGCCATGGGCACCGACGTCGCGATCGAGACCGCAGACATCGCCTTGATGGGTGAAGACCTGAACCACCTGCCCCGGGTACTGGAGCACGCGCGCAGAACGCGCAGGATCATGCTGCAGAACGTGGGCCTGTCACTGCTGCTGATCGGCCTGCTGGTCCCGCTGGCCCTGTTCGGCGTGCTCGGTCTCGCCTCCGTCGTGCTCGCGCACGAGCTCGCAGAGATCGCCGTCATCGCCAACGGGGTGCGCGCTGGACGTCTGTCCCGCGACAGCATCCGCACCGCCGTGCAACTCGCCCCGGCACTAGACGTGGCATGAACGCCGAAACCCTTGACCGTACCAGATCGGTACCCCGAGTGGAAACCAAACTGTAGGTCAGGTCACATGACGACATCGAGAACGGCTAAGCCCCCAACCACTCGATCAAAGGTCAATAGGTCACCCCCACGCGGTGGCCCGAAACCCAGACAAACACCGGGTCGGGAAGAGCGGCATAGTCCGCATTTCAGTCGAAATCCCACCCAAAACTCTGTGAAGTGTGGGCAAAATGTGGGCAAAAGAAAAACAGGCCCCACCGCACTCCACAAGAAAGTGCTGGTCAGACCTGCTTTTTTAGTGCGCCCGGAGGGATTTGAACCCCCGGCCTATTGATCCGTAGTCGAAAGCCGTATCCCCGGAACTATGCGGAAGTGGCTGGAATCCCCCGAAATCATTGGTGACTGGGCACGACCTCGATGACGGGAGCTGACCACGATGTTCCCAAAGTGTGGGTGAAATGTGGGCATGGGTTTACTGAGTCATGTTTGATTTTTGGGTTGCGCATCATAGGGACCGGATGCGCGGATCGCGCCTATCAAGAAGGGGGGGTTAGAGCGGAGGAGGTTTCGGTTGGCTGTTTCGGTTGACCGAACCGATCCCGCACCGAAGTCCGCTTTCAGGACCCATTGTGAAAACGGAGAACGCGCTTCACCAGTTTGCATGCCACCCATGGCGCCCGCCCACCCGAGCAAAGCGGCAAGGAGCAAGCTCCCGGCTATCGCGTACTTGCCAAATTCTATCCATTCCGGCAACGTTGCCATTCTTGCACTTTTACGCGTACCATGTTGATGTGCCGGATCTTCGTGAACGTAAGAAGTCCGCAATGCGGCGTCTTCTTGCGGAAACAGCCTTCGATTTGGCGTGCGAGCGGGGGCTCGGGGGATTCTCGCTCGAGGAACTCGCGGTGGTGGCTGATGTCTCCCGTCGCACGGTATCGAACTATTTTGACTCGAAGGAACAGGCGGTCGCGTTCGTCACTCTATTGCGGATGCGAGAGGCTCTCGAAGGCCTGTCCGTGGAGTCCGACGTACCGCTGCCCGACCAGATCGACAACCTGCTCCGGACGCAGTTCTCGGAGTACGTGATCACCACTCACCGTCGCTTGGCCGACCTTGCCTCCGACAGCCCGAGCCTGCAGCCCTACCTGCACGACGTGGAGCAGCGCGGCATTGCCGAGGCCACCCAGTTCCTCCGCGAGCGTCTCGGACCTGACTACCCGCCCATGTACGCGTACCTGGTCGTCGGGGCCGCGTACGGGGCCATGTCGGCTCTGCTTGACGGTCGCCTCGTTCTGCGGGAGGCCGACAGCATCACCGATCCCCTTAATGAAGTGAGCCTTAACGGGTTCATTTCAACCATCGCGGACTACCTCCGCCACGGCTTCCACCTTCCCTCATAAACCGCAGGAGAGCACCGCATTGTCATCAATCCTTTACCGTCTGGGTCGCTTCGCCTTCACGCACCGCTGGATCGTGATCGGAGCGTGGGCTCTCATCCTCGCGGTGGTCGTGGCGGTGTTGGTTGCGGTGCCTCCGAAAGTTACCAGCGAGTTCCGCATTGATGGGACCCCCTCGCAGGACGTGCTCGACACGTTGAGCGAGAACTTTCCGGCCGCCGCCGGCTCTCAGGCGTTTATAGTGTTCGCGGTCGGCGATGGCGACCACGTTGATGACCCGGCGAACGCCTCCGCCATAGTCGAGGTAGTGAAGGAGATCGGCGACAACGAGTACGTCGCTCAGCGCGAGTTGGAGGGTATGGACGCGCTGGCGCAGCTGCCACCCGAGCAGGCGGTCGCGATTGTCTCGGAGCAGCTAGGCGGCCTGACCCCGTTGGTCGCGGATGGGACAATACTCCCCAACGTTTTGGTGTCGGACAACCGTGAAGTCGCTTTGTTCACTTTCCAGCTAACAGAACAGGTTGACTCGGTCCCCACAGCAGCGCTGGAGGCGATCCGGCAAAGTAGCGAAACGGCTGCGAACGCGAGCGGCGCGACCTTGCGGGTCTATCCAAGTTCCACCTTGGTGCCCCTCATCCCGAACCTTGCCGGGCCGGCCGAACTCGTCGGTCTCCTCGTGGCGGCCCTTGTTCTCGCCCTGACCCTCGGATCCCTCCTTGCGGCCGGGCTGCCGCTGGTCACCGCGCTGATCGGCGTGGGAGTGGGTGTCGGCGGTGCCTTCACCTTGTCCTCGGTCATTAGTCTGTCCGCGGTCACCCCGGTACTTGCGCTGATGGTCGGGCTCGCTGTCGGCATCGACTACTCCCTATTCATCGTCAACCGGCAACGCCGACTCATCCTCGACTCCAAACTGAGCGCTGGCGATGCCGCGGCTCGCGCCACGGGCACCGCCGGCAGCGCCGTATTCTTCGCAGGCCTCACCGTCCTGATCGCGTTATGTGGTCTGTCGGTAGTGGGGATTCAGTTGCTGACCACGATGGCCCTGGTCGCCGCAGCCACGGTCGCGGTCGCGATCGCGATCGCGCTCACCCTCGTGCCAGCGCTCTTGGGCCTGGTCGGGGAACGGATCGTCAGCGCGCGGGCCCGTCTCAAGTCTTCCGGGGCAGCTGACGAGAACCACCCGGTTGCTCACCGGTTCGTCTCCGCGGTTGTGAGATTCCGTTTGCCCGCGGTTCTGATCGTCGTGGCCGTCCTGGGCGCCTTGGCGATCCCTGCCACCTCGCTGACGCTGGGGCTGCCATCATCAGCCACGGCCAACACTGGGACTGCAGAAAGGGAGAGCTACGACCTCACAGCCGCCGGTTTTGGAGAAGGGTTCAGCGGCCAACTCGTTCTCGCTGCAACATCAGAAGAGGGCACCAAAATCGATGATCAAACTCTTGCGGACCTCTCCGACGAACTCCGCGCCCTGAGCAACGTAGATCTGGTCCTCCCCGGCGGGCTCAACGACGACCGTACGACAGCGATCCTCTCTGTCGTACCCACATCGGGTCCGGCCTCGGAAGCTACCGGCGACCTCGTTCACGAGATCCGCGGGTTAGCCGACGAGTTCTCCGATCGGTATGGCCTCACCGTGGGCGTGACCGGCCAGACGGCCATCACCCTCGACATCTCTTCGGCCATGGCCGCTGCCCTCCCGCTGTATCTAACCGTGATCGTCGTGCTGTCACTAATCATCATGCTGCTTGTCTTCAGGTCCCTGCTCATCCCCATCCAGGCGACCGCCGGGTTCCTCTTCAGCGTCCTGGCAACCCTGGGCGTACTAACGCTGGTGTTCCAGGAAGGCTGGTTCTCCAACGTGCTCGGGTTCGACACCCCCGGGCCGATCGTCAGCTTCCTGCCCATCCTCGTCACCGGCATCCTGTACGGCCTCGCCATGGACTACCAAGTCTTCTTGGTGTCCTCCATGCGCGAATCCCATGTCCACGGCCATCGCGGCCACGAAGCGATCGAACGCGGATTCGAGCACGCCTCGAAGGTCGTCGTTGCAGCGGCAATAATCATGGTCGCCGTTTTCGCCGGGTTCGCCTTCAATGAAGACATCATGGTCAAGCAAATTGGAGTCGCCCTGTCAGTCGGCATCCTCCTAGACGCATTCCTGATCAGGATGACCCTCACACCAGCGCTCCTCGCACTCTTCGGCGAACGATCCTGGTGGATCCCCCGATGGCTCGACCGACTACTCCCCAACCTCGACATCGAAGGAGACAAGCTCAACAAGGAATTAGCGCTCCGGCGCAACTCATCACTGTAGTCCGATCGCTCGCCGAGCCACGGCGGAACGGATGGGGTCGAAAGGCCCAAGGACACGGAAGGAGACCAACCCACTTCGATGACGTGGGTTGACCACGATGTTCTCCAGGTCTGGTTGAAATGTGGGCACTGTCACACTGATGATTGCTCGCCAAATGTGCTGTGTTTCAGGACATCGGTGACATTACCCGGGCGACAAAACGGCTCAATGCCATGTTTTCGAAGTTGGATCCCACGCCGCCGCAGGTTCGACTTCGTCGGTGAAAATCGGATCCAAGAATCCGCACACTTCGGTGAGCTGATCCTCGAGGACAGGCAGCGTGATGTCTTCAACATCGGTTTTCTTGCGCCACGCAGCCCACTTCTGCTGTGCAACTTCGTCGTGTCCGTTGAGCGATCCCGAAGGGGCGGAGAGTTCGACCGTCCGGTGCTTCGCGACTTCCTCGATCGCCTTGCCCAAGGTTGCCGCGCTGAAGCTCCGGCTGAGGGCGAGTGATCGCAAGTCCATGTAGTCGCGCCAGCGCGTGCTGGTGGCACCACGTTGAAGAATCGTGACTGCCTTCTCCGCAATGACCGTCTCGGGCGGATGACCCATCACCGTGAACTCACCACCGAGGATGCGTGGCATTGTCACGAGTTGCGCGTGCGGTGAGATTGGATCGCCGGTGCTGATGTCGAGCTTGAGGGCGATGGGCGACCGGTGGAGCTGCGCCCGGACATGCACCCGCAGTCCCGAATACTCCTCTTCGTCACGGATCTGTTCGATGCGTGTCGGGATCGCGTCGAAGGCGACGCCATCGTCTGCCTCCGCAGTTGCTACCGCTGCGACCACCTTCCCGCAGTGCTCCTCGTCGAGCACGAAGTCGATTGCTTGCATATCAACATCCCGTGTCGGCCGGCGGAGACCGTAGCCCGCAAGAAGGACTCCGCCCTTGAGCACGAACGAGTCCGCGTAGGGGGACTCAACCAGGCGTGCCAGGAACCGTTCCAACACATACAGGGTGAGAAGCTCCTGCACAGCGCGGCCCTCTTGTCGGGCAATCCGTTGCAATGCACTGAAGGTCTGCTCAGGAGTCATGTCAGGATCTCCAGCGCAGTGCGCAGCGGGCCGATCGCCCGCGGCAAGGACTGGGCAATCTCGAACAGCTTCGCCGGCTGCGACGCCGGGCGCTTCAGCCAGTTGCGCAGTGCTTCGATACCCGTCTCGTACCCTGCCGTCCCACGCAACCTGAACGCGTCGACAATCGACCGTTCAGGCGAATAGAGTCCAATGCTCTGACCCGCATCCCCCGTCTCGAGCAGCGTGCGGCCGATGTGGAACGTGGCCCGATCGAACAAGTGCCAGTCGACCGCAGCCTGCGTCTTCGCGGGTTTCTTGCCTCGAGGAATAGCAATGTCAGTCCGAGTCGGAATCGCATCGATCAACTCATGACGCGCGAGCGCCGACTCCAAACAGATCGTGGCATCCGGACGCCGCGCGGCAATCTCAATCAGATCCAAGTCGACAATCGAGAGATCGGCGCGCCGATACAGTCCACGACTGATGCGTTCAATCTGCTGTCTTTCCAGCAGCCTGTAAAGCTGGCGCGAGTCGACTCCCGCGCGGCTCGCCTCAGATTGCGAGAACGCTCGCATCGGTAGGCTCCTGATTGACATGTGCCTAATATAGCATGCAGGTACTTTTATCTGTAGCTATTTATAGGCAAAGGCCCGGCTGAATGACCCACTGTTCAAAGGTCAATAGGTCACTCCCGTGCGGAGAACCAAATCTCAGGCAAACACTGGGCCGGGACGAGCCGCACCGACCGCATTTCGACCGAAATTCGACCCGAAACTTTTTGAAGTGTGGGCAAAATGTGGGCAAAAGAAAAACAGGCCCGACCGCACTCCATGAGAAAGTGCTGATCAGACCTGCTTTATTTGGTGCGCCCGGAGGGATTTGAACCCCCGGCCTATTGATCCGTAGTCAATTGCTCTATCCGCTGAGCTACGGGCGCATCTAATCGGCTTTCGCCAACCAGAAAACTATACCAGCGGTTGAGGCCCCCTATTGACGCTTTCGTCAGAAAGGTGCCGACCCGCGCTACTTTCTGACGCGAAGGTGGGCGACGCCGCCATCCACCTCAAGAGCTGTACCCGTCGTTGAACCGGATGTCGGGCTCGCCAAATACGCGACCGCACCGGCCACTTCTTCTGGTGTCACCATGCGTCCGGTGGCCTGGCGGGCATCCAAAGCAGCGCGTTCGGCGACGGGGTCATCGAAGCCCTGCAGCATCCGCTCCACAAACGGAGTGGAGACTGTGCCAGGGCTGACCGCGTTGACACGCACGCCATCCGCAACATGATCGGTTGCCATGGCATAGGTGAGTGCGAGCACAGCACCCTTCGATGCGCCGTAGAGGGCGCGCTGCGGGAGTCCGTTGAGGGCGGCAATCGAGCAGAGATTCACGATCGCGGCATGCTGCGACTTGCGCAACCACGGCAGCGCTGCCGCCGAAACCCGGGCCATTCCGGTGACGTTGATATTGAGCACGCGCGCCCACTCAGCGTCGTCGTTGTCCTCGACAGTTCCGACCGCGCTGATTCCCGCGTTATTCACGACGATGTCGATGGCGCCAAGCTTCTCCCCCACGGCCGCGATCGCCGCGTCGACGGAAGCACGATCAGAGACGTCAGCACCAAAACCGTGCAGGCGAGCATCCAACCCCTCAGGGTTCAGATCGAGCACAGCCACGGTTGCACCACGGTCAGCGAGCGTCAACGCGGTTGCGAGCCCGATGCCAGAAGCACCGCCAGTGACGACGGCAACGAGACCGTCGAACTCGGCGCTCATGCTTGCACCATCCTCTGGCGTGCGCGACCGAGTCCATCAATCTCGAGCTCAACAACGTCACCCTCGCGCAGGTACGGCTGACCCTCGATGCCCATCGCAACACCGGCAGGGGTTCCCGTGTTGATGACGTCACCTGGCTGCAGCACCATGAACTGGCTCAGGTACCAAATGATGTGATGGACGCCGAAGGCCATATTCGCGGTCGTGCCATTCTGGCGTTCAACACCATTCACCCACAGGCGCAACCCCAAGGCTTGAGGGTCGGACACCTCGTCGACGCTCACCAGCTCAGGCCCAAACGGATTGAACGTCTCGCAGCTCTTGCCTTTGTCCCAGGTTCCGCCACGTTCGAGTTGGAAGGCGCGCTCGGAGACATCGTGAGAGACGGCGTAACCGGCAATGATGGCCGCCGCGTCATCCGGCGAATCTAGGTAGCGCGCAGTCGCGCCGATCACGACACCGAGCTCGACCTCCCAGTCAGTCTTCACGCTCGCGCGGGGGATGAACACGTCATCGAACGGGCCGACCATAGTGCTGGGATCCTTCATGAAGATGACCGGTTCATCGGGCAACGTTGCGCCGGTTTCTTCGGCATGGTCGCTGTAGTTGAGGCCGACGCAGACGATCTTGCCCGGGCGAGCGATGGGCGCCCCGACGCGCACACCCTCAGTCGCGACCGCAGGCAGCGAGCCGGCGGTGACAGCGGCACGAGCAGCTTCGACACCGTCAGCAGCAAAGAAGGCGCCATCAATGTCGGCCGCGATGGAACGCAGATCGAAGGCTTCCCCATCGTGAAGCACAACCGGAATTTCTGAGCCAACCGGCCCGAGTCGTGCAAATCTCACTGAGTGTTCTCCTTCGTTGCCAGCGCGATACCTTCGCGCTCTTGTGATTCATAGCCAGCCTCAACAACGGCCATGGTGTGAATGACGTCATCGACCGATGTTGGAAGTTCAGGAACAGAGCCCTCCACAAAGCGCTGGAGGGCGCTCATGGAGCCAATAAAGGCATCCGGAAACCAACTTCCCTGAAACTCCACGGGTTCCCAGCCGAGCTCTGGCTTGTCGGTGTACGCAATCGCCAGGGCATCGGGGCCTCCGCGCGGGTAGTCGAGCATGAGCCCCAGTTGCGCTCGAATGGCACCTTTGGTGCCCTCCCACTTGACGAACGCCTCTTCAAACTCGCCACCGAATCCGTGGTCGTGGTTCGTGCTAATCGTGACTCTCAGCGGGCGATCGCGATACCGCATGATGATCGTCGAGCGAGTGTTCGAGACCTGAGGCTTGGCCGGATGCCGCACCGTTGCGACACTGACGCCATCGGGGTCACCGAGGAACGAACGCACGAGATCCATGTAGTGCACGCTGTGCATGTTGAGCTCGAGGCGTTCCATGCCGAGCACGTGGGGGAAGATCTCCCACGGCGTCTCGGTCGCAACCCGAATCTCCATGTCATAGAGCTCGCCGATTGCACCCTCGGCAATGAGCTTGCGAGCCGCCGCAACATAGGGAGCAAATCGCAGTTGCGTGTTCACGGCGGCGACGAGTCCCTTGCGATGGCAGATATCCAGCAGCACTTGCGCCTCTGCCAGGTTCTGACCGAACGGCTTCTGGATGAGCACGGCAGCACCATCGGGCAATTGGTCGAGCACCGCGGGGTACTGCTCTGGCATGAGGGCGAGGTCGTAGACGGCGTCCGCGGGGGCTGCGGCTACGGCATCCGACAGCGACGTGTACACGTTGGGGATGCCGAATTCATCGGCGAGCGCCTGCGCCTTGGCTGCGGTGCGGTTCACAATTCCCCACACCGTGAACCCCGCCTTGCGGTAGGCGGGGAGGTGAGCGTCTTTGACGATTCCGCCAGCACCAATCATGACGATCGGGCGCGGATGATGAGGCAGCACAACGGTGTACGCCTCGGCGGGTTCACGTTCTGGGTAGTGCGACACAGATCACTCCGGCTCTCATAGACGGTAAAGCTCTTGATCAAACGATATATCAAACGACAACATGCGGCAACGACAAGCCCCAGAACAACCCCAGTCGCCAACTTCATGCCTCCGGTAGAATGTACAGAAGATGAGGATGCCACTAAGACTCAAGCGCGCTGTCCCCTTTGCCGTGCCGATCCTTGGTGCGCTCACTCTCGCCCTGTCGTGGGGCTTGGAGCTCAATCCGCTCGGTGCCGGCGTCATCGCCGTGGTCCTTGCCGCAACCGTTCTCTCGGCGGTGCATCACGCTGAGGTTATCGCCCACAAGGTGGGCGAACCGTTTGGCTCCCTGATTCTGGCGGTCGCCGTCACCGTCATCGAGGTCGCCCTCATCATCACCCTCGTACTCTCGGGTGATGACGGCAGCGCAACCCTCGCCCGCGACACCGTCTTCGCCGCTGTCATGATCACGATGAACGGAATTCTAGGAATTTCGCTTGCGGTTGGCGGCATCAAGCATGGCGTCATCCGGTTCAACTCTGAGGGCGCTGGGGCACTTCTCGCCGTCATCACCTCGCTCGCCGTGCTTGGCCTTGTACTGCCGAGCTTCACGACGGGAGCCCCCGAGGGTCAATACAGCCCTGGCCAGCTCGCGTTCGCCGCGATCGCATCGCTCGCCATCTACGGCATGTTCGTCGGGACCCAGACGGTACGCCACCGCGACTTCTTCTTACCGGTCGCCCCCAATGGCAAGAATCTGGAACCGGATGACCACGCCGACGCCCCCACTGCGAAACAAGCTTGGGCAAGTCTTGGTCTCCTAGTGCTCGCCCTCGTCACGGTTGTTGGACTCGCCAAGGTGGAGTCGCCGTCGATAGAGGCCGTCATCGCGTTCGCGCAGTTGCCCCCATCGTTCGTGGGTGTCGTGATTGCGTTGCTCGTGCTGCTACCCGAGAGCATCGCCGCCGTGAACGCGGCTCGCGCCAACCGCATCCAGACTTCGATCAATTTGGCATTCGGCTCGGCCGTCGCGAGCATCGGCCTCACGATCCCTGCGATCGCCATCGCCAGCATCTGGATTCCCGGTCCGCTCAACCTGGGACTCGGCGCAACGCAAATTGTGCTGCTCATGCTCACCGTAATCGTGAGCATTCTCTCGGTCGTGCCTGGCCGCGCCACTCGCCTTCAAGGAGGCGTGCACCTCGTGATCTTTGCCGCGTTCATCTTCCTGTCGATGTTCCCCTAAGAGAACCTGCTGCCCAAAAGAAACCTAGATCGCACCCCGCGGGCCCTGAATCAGATCGTCGTGATGAATCTGGGCAACGTTGGGGTGCGCCCGCATTCGGTATCGGAGCGCATTGTCTCCGTAGGTCTCGAGGATGGGGCTGTTCGTGGGGTCGAGCGAGAGGCCGCGAGCCTGAGCTGCGAGCTCGGGCGGCAACTGCAATTGCGGCATCACCGTGTCGAGGGCCGGGTTGAAGAAGAAGGGAATCGAGATGCGGTCGTCACCGATCAGCGGTGAGATGACACGGTGCAAAGTCGCCTTGAGGTAGCCCTCTGTCGCAAGCTCAAGCATCTCGCCAATGTTCACGACAAACGCTCCGGGCTTCGGTGGAACATCTACCCACTCACCGTTGTAATCGACCTGCAGTCCGCCCTTGCCTGGCTCCACCATCAGTAGCGTCAGAACGCCACCGTCACGGTGAGCGCCGACACCCTGCTTCGGTTCAGGGTTTGATTCACCGGGGTACCGCACAATTTTCAGCTGAGGGAAGGGCTTATCGGCAAAGGCATTATCGAACACGTCTTCTGGGGCACCGAGGGCGTGGGCCCAGGCACGCAACAGTCGCAGCGAGACAGCGCTGAGTTTGTCGTTCCACTCGTTGACGAGACCACGAAGTTGAGGCACAGCATCCGGCCACAGGTTGGGGCCTTCAAGGCGCCAGTAGTCCGCAAGCCCGGGGGCGTTGTCGATAACGTCCCGCTCGGGTCCGACGTCGATTTGTTCGCGCCAGTCAGTCTTGCCCTCGGTCAGTTCGCCACCAACTCGCGTGTAGCCACGAAACTGCGGGCTCTTCACATTTTCGACCGCGAATTTTTGATCTTCTGGCAGGTCGAAAAACTCACGGGATGCCGCGAGCAGGTCATCCATCAACGACTCGTCGACGCCGTGCCCGACAAGGTAGAAGAACCCAACATCATGGGTCGCACACAGCAGATCGTCACGAAACTTGGCAGCCGATTCTGGGCTGCCATCAAGTAGCGAGAGATCAATTACTGGGAGTGCGGAATCGTCCATTTAACGATGTTCACACGCCGGCGCTGAGAGTTTTCCTTTGTTACGCTCACAGCGTTCCCCGCCGCTGTAACACGATCACAGTTCGGAGAATTATGCCCCGGCTACGGCGCGTTCGGGAATAACTTGCGGGTGCGTGTGGCCCATATGTTCGATGACGCGCACCACTTGGCTGGTGTAACCAAACTCGTTGTCGTACCAGACGTACAACACCAAATGCTTGCCGGTGCTGATCGTCGCGAGTCCATCGACGATGCCCGCACGGTGCGAACCCGTGAAGTCGCTCGACACCACCTCGGGCGAATCAATGAAGTCGATCTGCTGCCGCAGGGCCGAATCGAGCGAGAGCTTTCGCAGGTAGCGGTTCACTTCGTCGCGCGTCGTCGCGTTCGCGAGGTTGAGGTTGAGAATCGCCATTGACACATTGGGCGTCGGCACGCGGATGGCGCTGCCAGTAAGCAGACCGGAAAGTTCCGGAACTGCTTTGGCCACTGCTTTCGCAGCACCCGTTTCAGTGATGACCATGTTCATCGGTGCCGAGCGGCCCCGACGATCGCCCGAGTGGAAGTTGTCGGTGAGGTTCTGGTCGTTTGTGTACGAGTGCACCGTCTCGACATGACCGTGCTCGATACCGAACTCATCGTTGATCGCCTTCAACACCGGTGAGATCGCATTTGTCGTGCAGGATGCCGCCGAAAGGATGGTGTCGGTGTCGACGATGGAGTCATGGTTGAGTCCATAGACGATGTTCTTGAGCTCACCCTTGCCGGGGGCGGTCAGCAGAACGCGCTTTACGCCCTTCGACTTGAGGTGCTGGCTGAGGCCCGCTTCGTCACGCCAGCGACCGGTGTTGTCCACGACGATGGCATCCGAAATTCCGTACTCTGTGTAGTCGACGGTAGCGGGATCATTTGAATAGATGACCTGGATGAGCGTGCCATTGGCGAGGATCGTGTTCGCATCAGTGTCGACCGAGATCGTGCCCTCGAATGGACCGTGCACGCTGTCGCGACGCAGCAGGCTTGCACGCTTCACGAGGTCATTGTCTGAACCTCGGCGCACAACAATCGCCCGTAGGCGCAGACCTTCGCCGTTGCCTGCATGCGCGATGAGAATGCGGGCCAACAGGCGACCGATGCGTCCGAAGCCGTAGAGCACGACATCCGCTCCCGCTGGCTTCGACTCAGTTCCGTTCTTGAGTGCTGGCGCAAGCTCGGCCGCCAAGAACTCGCCGAGCTCACCGCCAACCTCGCGGAAGCGGTTCACCAGTTTCGCCAAATCAATGGATGCCGAATTTAGCGGCATCCCCGACAAGGCGACCATAACTGGCATGGTCTCTTCGATCGGCAGTTCGCTCTCATTGAGCTGGCGAGCGAAGCGGTGAGCCTTGAGGACTTCGACCGGCGACTTGTTGATGAGGCGGCGGCCGTGAATGGACGTCACAATGCCGTGATTACGATACAGCCCGCCAATGAGCGGGATCATTGCCTCGGCCAATTCTTGGCGGGCATTCCACCGGTCAAATTCGGTGCTGTGTTCGCGTTGCATCAGGTTCCTTCCGAGTGCAGAGTCACGGGGCCGCGAGCGCGCTTGTAACGCGGCTGGCCTCTCATCCATTGTTCCAGACGGATGCAGGGCGCGGGCCGTGAGAGGAGTGCAGTTCGGGCAACACTTTAGAGATCGCCAAAGGAGCGGGTTTTTAACACTCTCAGTAGGCAGTGGGGATGGAGCAGCTAGTGCTCGTTTGGCGAACCAACGCGGGCTGGATCAACTAGGAGGAGTTGCGTTCTGCTGCAGCCCGCACGAGCGCTTGGAAGGCTTCGGTGTTAATCGTGTCGCCCTCGTGGAGGTCGATGGCGCGCCTGACATTCGCGTCGAGGCTGCTGGTGAAGAGCCCTGCAGGATCGTCGAGCGAAGCGCCCCTCGCAAAGGTCAATTTTACTTTGTCTTTGTAGATTTCGCCGGTGCAGATGAGCCCGCCTAAACTCCAGGCCGCGACGCCTGCGGGATTCGACGGCTTTCGCCATTTGACCTCTTCTACCATGTCGGGCTCAGCCTGAATTATGAGTTCACGAATGTGGGCAAGCATGTCGCCACGCCAGTCGCCCTGCCCGTTGGTGGCTTGTTCCATGGCGTTCACTCTAGTTGCAGCAGTTCGGGGTCGCGATAACTCTTCACCCCGTGAATCTCTAGTTTTATGCGCCGAGAGACGTTGTCATTCCGCCATCTACGAGCAGGGAGGCTCCTGTGACGTAGGAGGCTCCTTCGCTAGCCAAAAACTGGATGACCGTCGCGACTTCTTCTGGCTTGCCGAGTCGCTGAAGCGTTGCTTGCTTGCGGGCCAAGTCGTGATCGTCTTTGCCTTGGTGGTCCCATTGGCGAGTTTCGATCGCCCCGGGCAGCACAACATTGACGCGTACGTGAGGTGCGTAGTCGAGCGAGAGTTGACGGGTGAGCGAGATCAGGCCGCCCTTGGCTGCACCGTAGGCGGGTTGTTCAGCCCACGAGAGAACGCCGTGAACGCTGGAGACATTGACCATGCTGCCGCGCGCTCTAGTCAGGGTGTCGTGGAAGGTATGCATTGCACGATAGACGGATGACAGACTCACCGAAAGCTGCTTGTTCCAACTGCCTTCAGTCTGTTCATGCGCGGCGCCTCTGACCTGAAAGAAAGCGTTATTGACGACAACTGCAGGCAGACGATTGGCTGCGCGCAGCTCTCGCGAGAGCGCCTCCCACCCTTCAGGGTCTGCAACGTCGAGGATGTTGCCGGTGGCGGTGCCACCCGCCGCGCGGATCTCCTCGGCGACGGCGACAGCCGCCTCAATGTCGATATCGGCAACAACAACGTCGTCCCCACTTGCGGCGAAGGTGCGTGCGGTCGCAGCTCCAATGCCATGGGCTGCGCCGGTGATAAGTACCGTTCGTTTCATTTGATTCTGCGCCCCCATCACAGCGCTCGCGTGCGAGTATTCACGAGGGCCGCACCGGCAGCATCCTTGATCACGATCGCTTCAGAATCACGGGCCGACTGATCCATGAGCACTGTCATCGTCGCGTGAGCTCGATCGGCATCTTGGGCGATGATGGCCTCGACAACGGCACGGTGCGAGTCCAAGAAATGAGTCGTCGTTTCGTGCTCGAAGGCGAGCTCATTTCGCGCGTGTAGCGCGGGTTCCAGCACCACTTCGAAGCGTGCCAACAGTTCGTTGCCGGATGCTGCAAGCACTGCCCGATGAAACGCCAGGTCGGCTGCGACATGCGATGCAGCTTCTGTACTCTCGAACGTCGCCACGAGCGCGAGCATCGCGTTCTCGATGTCGGCACGCTGTTCCTCTGTGCGCCGGACCGCGGCTAGTCGTGCTGCCGCTGGCTCAAGAACTTGGCGCACTTCACTGAGCTCCAGAACAAGTAGTGGGTCGGGGAAACCTTCAGAACGCCAGGTCATGACATCGCCGTCGAGCAACTGCCAGCGCTCGCGTTCGGTCACATAAGTTCCCAAGCGCGGGCGCGCATCCACTAGCCCTTTAGCGGTGAGTACTTTGATGGCTTCGCGGAGAACGGTGCGGCTCACCTGAAATTCGGCGAGGAGAGCATCCGGGTCCATGATGTCGCCAGATACCAGCTCGCCGCGCATGATGCGATGCCCAAGCACATCAACAACGTGCCCATGCAAACCTCGGCGAGAAGAAGTAGTCATCACCGCGATGATACTGTGCTGGCTGTTTTCTGGAGCAACCTGAGTTCCTGTCTAGACAGCGCCGTGGTCGTGCAGTGCAGACGTGAGCGACGTGCCGTTGAGGTCTAGATAGAGTTGCGCCTCGGTCACCGACAGCGTGAGTGTGTTGCGGCGCTCAAGAGCTGTAACGGCATCCTCAATGAATCCGGGGTCGAAGCTGCGAAGCGTAATTGCCTCGGCCTGGTGGATCTTCTTGCCCACCCATGCTGCAGCAACTTTTGCCGGATCGCGGTGCGTGTAGACCGCTACTCGGTCTGCCAACTTGCTGCCGTAGTGCAGTCTGGCCGCATCGGGGGCGCCAACTTCGATCCACGCGGTGATAGTTCCGGTGAGATCGCGCACGAGGACTGCAGGCTCATCAGTAGAGGAGACCCCTTCGCTGAAGGCGATTCCCTCTTCGTATTCGAGGCAGTAGGCCAGCAGGCGTGTCACCATGTACAGGTCTGTTTCTGACGGATGACGTGCCACCCGAAGCGTGAAGTCGTCGTAGACGCCGCGATCGACGTCGGCGAGTTGCACGGTAAAGGTGTGCATTGTTGAGCCAGTTGCCATAACGCCCGAGCCTAGTCTCTGGACGCCGTGCGTCAGTCCCGATCGAGGCGTCGACGGCTGTCAGGGTGCACGGCAGCACTTTCAGTTGCTGTGTTCTGCCTTCCGTTAGGAAGATGAGCGTTCGCGAACGCTCATCTTCAGGGAACTCCCTGCAGAGTGGCGGCCAGCGTGCACCGAAGTGAATAGGGCAGATACCAACAAAGCCATGGACGCGCCCAGCACTGCAGCCGCAAGCACATCCGAGATCCAGTGCACCAGCAAGTAGGTTCGGCTGAGCGCCATACTCGTGATCCAGATTCCGGCAACAGCCCAGGTCCACACTCGGGGGAATGCGAAAGCGAGGGCCACCATGAGCGCCGCGGCCACCGTTGTGTGGCCGGAGGGAAAGGAGTCGAGGCCAACCCCCACTACTCCGTCTATCGGTCTGGGCCGTGCGATCAATATTTTCAAGACCGTGGATACCCCAGAGGCGAGCACAACTGTCAGCCCGATGATTATGCTCTCGCGCCATTTTTTGGCGACGAGGAGCACCCCGACGATCACCGCAGTCACCAGAGACATTGACACGGTTCCCCCGAATGAATTGAGGAACCGCGCTGTGACATCGACTGCGCCATTGTTTTGGGCAGCCATCAGGTCATGCCACCACGTGTCCACCACAGTTGGTCGGTTCTGCCAAACAAAACGAACAACTAGTCCACTGAGTGCGACGAGGATGACTCCTGATGCCCCGATGAGCGCGCCCCTAGGCGCGGCCCAGGGCCAGCCGAGTTTAAGCATGGTGAAACTCCTGTCGAGGTTTGAGCACGCTGCTCGCTGCACTTTCCGCTTTTCTTTGGTTCTGCGTCCGCATCAGAAAACGCCCGTTAGTCGGCGGCATCTCCTTCTCCAGATCCCTTCGTGGCCGTTGCATTGGCGACTTGGACTCCGGCGGCACTGACTTCGATTGTGAAGTCCACTTGATTCTTGGAGCTTCGGTAGATGCTGAAAGTGTTCTCTGGGAAGTGACCGGCCCCGGCCTCACCGTCAAACGACAATGTGGTTGTTGCGCCCGCAGCGAGCGTGAACCCGGTCAGAGCTTGATAGTAGGCCTCGCTTTGGCCGGTCGTCACATCTTTCATGACGTAGTAGACCTCGAAGGATGACAGTTCGTTTGTGGTGTCATTGCGCACGGTCACTTGGAGGCGATCACTGATTGCGGCGTTGGTTGATGGGTCGACGTTGTCTTCGGCAGCCGCGGAAACGACTGTCAGCCCCACAACAGAGCTCGCGTTGACGATGGGGTTCGAGTCAACAGGAAGCACTGCAGCGGTTGAGGATCCTGTGCCGGCCGCTTGCGAGCTGGTCGGTGCAGGAGAGGCGGCTTGGCAGCCTGCGAGCCCGATGACCGATAGGGACGCTATCAGCGCGATGGGAACGAGCAGTCGTTTTTTCATGAGATTTTCCTTTGCAGATTGCGTCGGGAGGTAACCCCGACGGCGAAAGTCACGGAGGCGAGGGTCGCCGCCGCGAGTGTGATGGCGTAGCCCCACATGTCGAGCCACACGAGACCAATAGGCAGCTGGTTGTACTTGTCCTTAACTCCTAGGAACGCGAACGAAAGCCGTTCGAAGTGCTTGGTGACGGACGAGACTTCGATTCCGTTGCGGATGCCATCGAAGCCCGCGAAATTTGCGAGAACTTTCAACTCGTCTGCCTTCAGGATGTTGAGCGTCGCGAACAGCCCTCCAGGGACCTGGTTGTCTGGGTCCATGGTGTCGCCGATCTGGGGGATGATCAGCACGAATGCCAACCACACCACAATGGACACGATGAGGCCGGTACTGAGCCTGTGCGACAGTGCGGTCACTCCGATCGCCAAAGAACTCCAGAACACCAGATAGACCCAGGCGATCAGAGCGGCGATGAGTATCCGGGCGATGTCAATTCCCTGCAGCGGCGCATTCCCGATCACGAGAATCGCGGCAGTCGTCATCACCGTCAACAGCGCGACAACGACGAGCCACACCACGGCGAGGCCCAGCACCTTGCCCGCAGGAATTGCGAAGCGACCCACTGGCCGGCTCAAGAGTAGCTGGAGAGTGCCTCGGTACTTTTCCTTAGCGACTGTCCCATATCCGAGAACAATCGCAAAGAGCGCCCCCAGTATCTCGAGGTACTCGACTCCCCCACGAAGTAGCTGGAGGGGGAACAGGAGAGGAGCGGCTGGTACCGTCGCACTTCCGCTGGCAGACAGTTGCTGAACGTACAGGTTGTAGGCGTCCAGTTCGGTGCGGAAACTTGCTGCCGCCACTCCTACAGAAATCAGTGTAGCCACTGCAAGAAAGATGATGAGTATCCCGAAAAGCCGATCACGACGCAGGTCAAGAAGCTCCTTTTGCGCGATAGTCCAAGTGCTATTCATGGAGGCCACTCCTCATTCGATTGCGCGGGGTTGCCACGACGATCACCGTCATGACAGCTAGGTACGCCAACAGGATCAGGATGCTGGGTGTAGCACTCCCGGTCACAGCGGAGTCCTGCAGGATGATGCTCGACGCTCGCTTGAACTGTTCCGTTACGGAAAGAGGGCCGGTGATCGCCGACACAACATCGAAGTAGCCGCCCGTTGAACTCACCGCAGGAACCGGGTTGAGCAGCGAAACAGGACGTGCCGCTGTGCCGATCTGCGGGAGCACGAATGCAACAGCGCTCCAGATCACGAACGGCACCAGGAGCGCGGTCGTCTCTCGCTTGCTTCGGAGCCCAGAAAGCATGCCGAGTAGCGCAAACGTCATGAGCAGAACCCACGACAGGAGTCCAAACGCGATTATGCGCCCGGTATCCGCCCATCCGAGTGGTGCCCTGTTGATGATGCTGACGATCACCCAACTCACGGACAGGCTGATCGAAATCACCGCCGCAAGCACCGCCCCGAGCCCGGCCAACTGACCGATCAGTCGAGCGGAAGAATTCACAGGGCGACTCAAAATCAGGTCTGCTGTCGACATCTTCCGATCCCGCAGCGTCGACTGAACCCCGAGCACGATGGCCATCAGAGAGCCGATCAGGAGCACATAGATGACCGCGTTGCGGGTGTAGTAGAGCGGGGTGACCCCGGTAAACGGATTCGGCGCCATGGTCAGTCCGTCGGCGACCACCTTCTCATAGATGCCGGTTACGGTCTGATTCGTAACCCACCCGATCACCGAGGACGCAATGACCATCCCGATGAATACGATGAGGAGCAGATGGGCCGTGCGAGCCCGGCGAGTGTTGAGCATCTCATGTCGGGCGCTCACTAGGAACGTGTTCACGAAACTTGCTCCGACTCCAACTGGAAATAGATCTGCTCAAGCGAATCTTCGCCAGGGAAGTCGGCAAGTGTTTGGGCAAGAGTGTCCTGATGCACAAGTTTTCCTCCCCGAAGGATTCCGATGCTTGTACACGTTTTCGTCACCTCCGACAGCAGGTGAGTGTTCATGAAGATTGTCATGCCGAATTCGGAGTTCAAGCGCACGATGGTCTCTCGAAGGGTGCGCACCCCCTCCGGATCTAGGCCTGAGGTCGGCTCATCGAGAAACAGTACTGACGGAGAATGCAAGATCGCTTGGGCTATGCCAACACGCTGCCGCATTCCCTTGCTGAACGAACCGAGCCGCTGACGCTCTTGCCCTTCAAAGTCGAGGATGCGCAGGACGTCGCCGATACGCTGATCCGGCCGACTCAATCCCGAGAGCTGAGCGAAGAACCGCAAATTCTCCATCAGGGTGAGGCTGTCGTAGAACTGCACGTTCTCCGGCAAATACCCGATTGCTCGCCGTACGGCCATGGCATCGGCAGTCACGCTGTGGCCCGCGACCTCGGCGTTTCCGTGGGTTGGCTCAAGCAGCGTCGTAAGCACGTTCACCGTGGTCGTCTTGCCTGCTCCGTTATGGCCAAGCAGGCCAAAGACTTCGCCAGCAGCGACTTCTAGTGACAGAGCGTCGAGCGCCAACTTGGATCCATACGACTTAGACAGATTGCCGGTCGCGATTGCTAAGTTCTTCATGCAACTGACCGTATTCACGCTTTCGTGAGACCACGATGAGAGCGACCGTTCCTGATTGTTTCCCTACAACGGCCCGCTCGTTTCGCTACTCCTCTCGTCTTATCGAGCGACGGCGTCTGGACTTGTGGATGCCATATTCGCGAACGGTCAGGTACACGATGAAAATGTCGAAAACGGTCAAGAGCAGCAACGCCCAACTGAAGGCCACAATGAGTTCATAGCTTTGATAGGCGATGAAGAGGAGAAGAAATGCAATCAACCACGGATAGGCCCAGAGTCGATCGCGGAGCACAGCCCACACCAGAACGACTTTCACCACTCCATGTAGCAGAAGATAGATAGCACCAAATAGTGCGACCGAAACGTTGAGGCCATCCACCAGATTGAGCACGGCGTTCGCGATGAAATCGCGCGGATCTTCAGAAAGCTCGTGCAGGGTCAGGAACCGCGCGATAGCACCGATCTGTGCCGGAGTAACGACGAGCAACAGGATTCCGCCAATGAGCTCGAGCACACCATCTAAGCCTTTGAGAATCAGGCTGACGTAGAACGCTCGATCTAGCAGCGTCAGTCGTGGCTCGACCGTGCCCATAAATCATCCTCTCGGCTGACCATCGTTACGGTGGCCGGTGCAAAGAAGACTATTCGCTGAGTGTTGGCGTGAGCTCGATCGCGAATCAAGTAGTTGCAGCACCAACATGCCGCGGGCAGTGGCTGCGCCCCAACAAACGGGATCTGACCAGCAATTTTGCGGAGACGGAGAGATTTGAACTCTCGGTACCCTTACGGGTACTCCACCTTAGCAGGGTGGTGCACTAGGCCGGACTATGCGACGTCTCCAGACGTACTCAGCAATCATAACCGCTCATGAGCGGAACGACGAACCGAGCGGGGACTGGGCTGGTTTAGTAGTAGTTGGTGACCGAGCAACTGTATGTTGCCGCACTCTGGCCACGGATATCGAGCACTTCCAGATCCTCTTCCACGGGAGCTGCGGTCGAACTTTCGGTTGCTTCTGGCTTAGGTTCAGCGACGGGTGCGTTCGGGTCAAGCTCTGAACCTTGACCATCCGTAGCCTCTTCAAGGGCAAACGGCTGGTCTGCCGCAACCAGTGCCATCAGCTGGTCACCAAGGTACTCGTTGGGCTGAACCTTGTTCTCGTACACTCCAGTGCCACCGGTCGTTCCGGGGTACTGCACGAACTGGATGCGATCCAACGGAATGTCTTTCAGCGCGAGAGCGATCGACACCATTGTGGGGATATCGGAAAGTCCCTTGGAGAGCTGCATGTTCGCAATTGCGGCATCCGCAAGGTTGTAAAGCTTCTTGTAGTCGCCGAGCGTTTCCGAGCTCTTGAGAGTGCGCACCATCGACGAGAGGTACACCTGCTGTGAGCTGATGCGGGTCAGGTCGCTACCGTCGCCGACACCGTGACGTGAACGCAGGAATGCGAGAGCCTTCCAGCCCTTCAGCTTGTAGGTGCCAGCCTCAGGAAGGTTGATGCCGGTGTACTCATCGACGAGTGGGCCGTTGATGCAGACATCAACGCCGCCGATGGCGTTCGTCATCTCGATCACGCCATCAAATTTAATGATTCCGGCAAACTGAATGTCGAGTCCAGTAAATTCTGACAGTGTCAGAGCGACGCAGGGCAGGCCACCGTAAGAAAGTGCAGTGTTGAGCGCTTCAGTTGAGTAGTACTTGTTGTAGCTACCGTCAGCGCTGGGGCACTCAGGAATGCCCATAACCATGTCCCGCGGAAAGCTGATTGCGACTGCGGACTGGCGGTCGGCCGCTACGTGCAAAATCATGTTCACGTCGTTGAGTTCACCAGAAGCATCAGCCGTCGTTCCGCCGATGCCGCCCTGATCTTCTCGAGTATCGCTACCGGCGATGAGAATGTTGAATCCACCCTCATAGCTGCCGATCTGAGGCGGCGGTCCTTCTGTTTCGCCCAAGAGCGAAACGGTGTCGCGCTGGCCATAAATGCTGTCGAAGGCAACGGCACCAACAGCGGCACCACTGACCATCAACACGGCAAGCGTTGCGGCAACAATTTTTGCAATCGAACCCCACGGGCCCGGCTTCTTCAACCGACCGTGACGTGCCAACCCTTGCACCGTTGGCGTTTTTTTGAGGTCAGCGCGAACAACAGAGCGCGAGCGCAACTCTGAGCGTGGACGAAGTTCACTCATCGCACTCCCCTTTCATTCACCGGACACAAGACATGACACGCAGTGCGGAGGGCGTGGGATTCGAACCCACGAGACATCTCTGCCCACCAGTTTTCAAGACTGGCTCCATCGGCCGCTCGGACAGCCCTCCCTGCATAGCGCAAGTTCAGAGTGTAACGGATGCCCGCGTCGCGTACCTGAAAGGCAGGCTAGAACGCGCGAAATGGGGGTAGTGGTCTTACTCGAGCATCCGTAACGCCGCCCACGCCTCAAGCCGACCCTCGAAAGACTCCAAATCAAGGTCGAGGATGCCCGCCGCCTGGTCAATTCGTGACCGCACTGTGTGCCGGTGCACCCCCACGTGAGCAGCCGTCGCACCCCACGAGCACTCATGCGCGAGCCAGGAGCGCAGCGTATCCACAAGGGCTGCCGAATGCTCGGCATCGAAATCGGTGAGTGGCGTGAGGACTCGGTGCGCCACCTGCTCAGCACCCGCCGCGTGCAGCACCCCGAGCATCCCGGTGTCGGCGATGTCGGTGAAGTCGGCAATGCCAACACTCCCCCGTGACGCCCGCAGTGCGGTGGATGCCTGCCCGAGCGCTACGTTCAGTTCTGAATATTCTGCGGCGGCGGCGCTTCCCGCGCCGAGGTTGTGGGCGGTAACGAGATCGGCAACAGCCCGCTGTCCGGCATTAAGTTCGGCGATTACTACCGTGAGTTCGTCGCGAACGCCAAAGAAGACGTGGCCGTTGCGATCGAGGGCGAGCAGTTCGAGCGCGTCAAGAACGTAGTGGCTGCGCACATCTCGCGGAAAAACCACAATGCTGAGCGGTGCCGCAGGCAACGCTCCCCAGAGCTCAGAAGCGCTCGCACGTGCGGCGGTTACGTTGCCGGCGAGCAGCAGCTCAAGAAGCGTCGAGCGCACGTGGCCACGCGTCGCTTCGAGCTCGCGATTCTGTTCAAGCGCGAGAGTCGCCAACGCAATAACGCTCGTCACAAGTTCGTTCTCGGCGCGATCGAGCGGCACCCCACGACCCAGGGCGAGTGCCCCGCGCAATTGACCGCTGTGCCCAAGAGTCTGAATCGTCACTTGCCCCGAATCGAGAGTGAGACTTGTGGATGACCGGCGCCCCTTGCGCAACGCCTGAGCCACCTCGTCCCGCACCGGTGCCGCGAACCGGTCATCGGAGGGCTGTTGCGCTGGCACGAGCACGGGGTTGCCTGTCGTGTCGAACAGCCCAACCCAGCACGACAGCTGCCGTTCAAGCTCAATCAGAATTGAGCGTAATCCGTTTGGCCGAAGTGCCGCCCGTGAGATTGCTTTGTGCGCAGAGATTGACCATTCCATTCGCCGACTGCGTTCCGCCGCGATCTGGTCGGCAACTTCCCGGATCACCGCAATAAAGGGAACCCGATCTGGAACGTCTATAAGAGGAAGTCCCACGCGTTCGCAGGCACGAGCCAGAGCGGGAGGCATCCCCTGATGCAAGAAGCGGGTGGCAAAGCCAAGCCCAACAATCTCTGCGTCTACAAGGCGCGCAACATAGACGTCGTAGTCGTAACGTTCTGCGGCTGCGTCGAAACCAAACTGTGCGCCGTCAGTGAGGAGCACGTTTCCGCTGCTCAGAAAGGGAGTGGGATCGTCGAGGTCAGAACTGTGCACCCAAGAAATTGGGGCGGCCATTCGTTCGGGATGTCGGCGGTGAGAGCCCGCGTCGACAATGTTCAGACGCAAATTCTTCTTCGTAAGCAACCAAGAAATTGTTGGGAGCATCCGGAATCTCCCCTCCCGAGTCGTGTTCCTCCATTATGTCGAACAATCTCAGCAGAACTATACAAATTGGCAGATGCTTGACAGCGCCCGCACGCGATAGTTGAGTATCAGCCTCAGCCACGAAAGGTGCCCCATGAATTCCGCGCCCGCATCCAGCAATCACAACAACGCCGAAACCGTCGCGCTCGACCGCGCTCACGTGTTTCACTCCTGGTCGGCACAGGGCGCGCTGAACCCTCTCGTAATCGAAGGTGGCCTCGGCAGCACCGTCTGGGACAACGAAGGTAACGAGTACCTCGACTTCTCAAGTCAACTCGTCAACGTCAACATCGGGCACCAGCATCCGGCAGTGATCGCGGGCATCAAAGCACAGGCCGACATCATGGCGACTGTCGCCCCGGCACACGCCATCAACATTCGCGGCGAAGCAGCCCGCAAAGTCACCGAACACGCTCCAGAGGGAATGAACAAGGTCTTCTTCACCAACGGCGGAGCGGATGCCAACGAGAATGCGATCCGCATGGCTCGCCTTCACACCGGTCGCGACAAAATCATCTCGCGCTACCGTTCGTACCACGGCAACACCGGATCGGCGATTGTGGCCACCGGCGACTGGCGCCGAATCCCCAACGAATACGCGCGCGCCCACGTGCACGTATTTGGCCCCTACGAATACCGCTCCGAGTTTTGGGCCGACTCCCCCGAGCAAGAATCCGAACGTGCACTGCACCACCTCGAGCGCACCATTCAGGCCGAAGGATCAGACTCCATCGCGGCAATTCTGCTCGAATCAATTCCTGGCACAGCCGGGGTACTGATGCCACCACCCGGCTACATGGCTGGCGTACGCGCAATCGCAGACAAGTACGGCATCCTCGTGATTCTCGATGAAGTCATGGTCGGCTTCGGCCGCACCGGCAACTGGTTCGCCTTTGACGCCTTTGACATAAAGCCCGACCTCATCACCTTCGCCAAGGGTGTGAACTCGGGATACATCCCCGTCGGTGGCGTGATCATCTCCGATGCGATCGCAGCAACCTTCGATGAACGCGTCTTCCCTGGCGGTCTCACCTACTCCGGCCACCCGATCGCTGCCGCGTCCATCGTCGCCTCCATCACCGCAATGGAAGATGAAGGCATCGTAGAAAACGCTGCCATGATCGGCCGCGACCACATCGCCCCCGGCCTCGCCGCCCTCGCCGCCAAACACGACTGCATCGGCGAAGTACGAGGCACCGGAGTGTTCTGGGCAATGGAACTCGTTGCCGACCGCAACACCCGCGAGCCACTCAGTGCCGCGAACATGGGCCGAGTGAAAGCGGCACTCATGAAGCGCGGACTACTGCCATTCATTGCAGACAACCGCATCCACGTCGTGCCGCCAGCCGTCGTAACTGCCGAAGAAGTTGCGCGCGCGATGGCGATCTACGACGAAGCGCTCAGCGAACTCTAGAAAGCGTCGAGAGGTACCAAATTCGTGCGCGACTAAAAAGCGTCGAGCACCAACGCGGCACCGTCATTGAGGTCACTCTCGGTGACCTCGTTGGCGACCGCACGCACGTCGTCCGGAGCTTGCCCCATGGCAACACCGCGGCCGTGCATGGCTGCCCATTCGAGCATGTCGATGTCGTTGCGCCCGTCCCCCATGGCCAGCACTCGCGTGCGCGGGATGCCGAGGCGCGAGCGCACATTTTCGAGCGCCGTTGACTTGTTGACACCATCGGGCGCGATGTCGAGCCACGCCGTCCAGCCAACGTTGTAGCTGACCTTGTGGAGACCCATTTTCTCGACAACCGCGAGAAAATCGTCCACCTGGTGTTGAGGAGAAATGACAACGACACGAGTCGCCTGAACCTTCACGAGTTCGTCAAAAGCGACATCTTCGCTGACAGCACCAAGCGCGCCATCCGGGAACTTGCCATTCACGAAGAACTTGCCAGTCGCATCCTCTACCGCGTAATTCGCCGAACCCAAGTGCTCCTTGATGCTCGTCAGTACGTCTCGGGGATTAAACATCTCCACGAATTCGCGCGTGTAGCCACCTTCACCAAGCGGATCGCGCTTAAGGGTGATCGCACCGTTGGAGCACACAACATACTGAGGCTTAAGTCCAAGCTTGCGCAGAATCGGCAGGGTCATGGCAACCGAGCGACCGGTCGCCAACATGACTTCGTGGCCGGCATCCCGAACCTTCGCGACAGCCGCAGCAACGGCGTCATTCATTTCGCCAGACTCGAGCAGCACCGTGCCGTCAATGTCGAGTGCGATCATCCAGCGGTCATCGTGTGCTGCAGTAGTCACGCGATTGGCTCCAATACTTCGAGCCCGCCGAGGTAGGGGCGCAGAGCTTGTGGCACTACGACTGACCCGTCGGGCTGTTGGTGAGTTTCAAGAATGGCAACCAACCAGCGGGTGGTTGCGAGAGTTCCGTTGAGCGTTGCGACCGGTGCAGTCTTGCCCGTTTCGGTGCGGTAGCGGATGTCGAGCCTGCGCGCCTGATAGGTCGTGCAGTTGGAAGTTGACGTGAGTTCGCGGTAGGCGCCCTGCGTGGGAACCCACGCTTCAATGTCGAACTTGCGAGCAGCGCTCGAGCCGAGGTCTCCACCGGCGACATCAATCACGCGGTAGCTGAGTTCGCAGGCTTGAAGCATTGACTCCTGAAATGCCAGAAGTCGCTCGTGTTCTTCGAGCGCATTCTCGGGCAGCACATAGCTGAACATCTCGAGCTTGTTGAACTGGTGCACGCGCAAGATGCCGCGATTATCTTTACCTGCAGAACCAGCTTCACGGCGGTAACAGGTCGACCAGCCGGCGTACCGCAGGGCGCCCTTCGAGAGGTCAAGAATCTCATCGGAGTGGTACCCGGCGAGCGCAACCTCACTCGTACCCGTGAGATACAACTCGTCGGCAGGAAGGTAATAGACCTCGTCAGAGTGCTCGCCAAGGAACCCGGTCCCCGCCATGATTTCTGGGCGTACAAGAGTCGGGGTGATGAGCGGGATGAAGTCTCCGGCGATAGCGCGATCGAGGGCCATGTTCATGAGGCCAAGTTCGAGTCGCGCGCCAACGCCCTTGAGGAAGTAGAAACGGCTGCCCGATACCTTCACTCCGCGAGGAATGTCGATGGCACCGAGAATCTCGCCGAGGTCAGCGTGGTCACGCGGTTCAAAGTCGAACGATGCCGGGGTGCCGACTTCTCGTACAAGCTCCCAATCATCCTCGCCACCAACGGGCACACCGTCGACGGCGATGTTGCCAATTGCACCGACGATGCGAGTGAAATCTGCCTCTGCCTCTGCCGATACTGACTGTGCCGCCTTCACGCGAGCAGCAAGCTTTTGGGCCTCAGCGACGAGTGCCTTTTTCTCTTCGGGAGGGGCCTGAGCAACCTGCTTGCCGAAGCTGTTCTGCTCAGCCCTGAGCGCCTCGAATTCGCCGATGCTTGCGCGACGCTTCTGGTCGGCGGCAATAGCGTCGTCGACCAACTGAACCGAGGCTCCGCGGGCGATTTGCGATTGCCGCACGGCTTCGGGGTTTTCTCTAAGAATTTGGGGGTCAATCACCCCTACAGCCTACCGATTGATGGCGTAGCGTTTATCTGTGCCCACCCCCCGAACGTCGAAACGCAAAGCTGCTGTCGTTTACAACCCCATCAAGGTTGACGTTGCGAAGCTGAAGAAGACGGTCAACGCTGCCGCGAAGCAAGCGGATTGGGCGACAACCCTGTGGTTCTCGACGACCGAGATCGACTCCGGCCAGGGCGTCACCGGCAGCGCAATTCGACGCGGTGCGGATGTTGTGCTCGCAGCAGGCGGCGATGGAACCGTGCGCGCTGTCGCCGAAGCACTCCGCGGAAGTGGCGTCGCGATGGCCGTCGTTCCGGTAGGAACCGGCAACCTACTCGCCCGCAATCTAGATTTGCCCACTGGAAACATTCGCGAGAGCGTGGAGATCGCTTTCACTGGCCAAGACCGTCCCCTTGACCTAGGCATGGTCGAAATTGTGCGCAGCAACGACGACCATGAAGAGCATGCCTTCCTAGTGATGGCCGGCCTCGGGCTCGACGCCAAGATGATCAAGAACACGAGCACGAAGCTCAAGAAAGCTGTTGGCTGGCTGGCTTACGTTGACGGCATTGCGCGATCCATTCCAGAACTTCGGCCCGTGAAGCTGCGGTACAGCGTGGATGGCGCCCCTAACCGGTCGCTCAGCGCCCACACTGTAATTATCGGCAATTGCGGTTCACTGCCCGGTGGACTACTGCTCATGCCTGAAGCGCAACCAGACGACGGCTTCCTCGACATGGCGGCACTCGTTCCACGTGGCCGTTTCGGATGGCTCAACATTTGGAACAAGATCGCATGGGAGAACGGCGTTCTGCGCAAGAGCGTGATGGGGCGACGCATTATCGATCTCTCGAAAGACGTGCGCGATGTGCGCTACGCGAAAGGCAGTGACCTCAACATGATCGTTGACAGTCCCGAAGAGTTTCAGCTCGACGGTGATGAATTCGGTCTCGCCAAATCAGTCCACGCCTGGGTCGACCCGCTTTCGCTTATTGTGCGGGTGCCGAAGGCTCGCTCGAAGGCATCGCAGACGCGTTAGTAGTCGCCGTCGGCTCGCTCGTTGTGAGGGCTCGGAGCCAATCACGCGCCTCAACAAATACGTCATTCCCATAGCGAGGGGTGACCGTCGTCGCAAGCTTGTCCGCGCGCGGATAGCTGCCCAAGAAAATTACGTTAGGGCTGAAACGCTTGAGCCCCAGCAGGGCATCGGCGACACGTTCGTCGAGGATGTGGCCCTCAAGGTCGATGACGAAACGGTACCGTCCGAGTGAGTCACCAATCGGGCGCGACTCGATCAGACTCATGTTGACCCCTCGGGTCGCGAACTGCTCGAGCATCTCTAGCAGTCGGCCGGGAGCATCATCTGGCAATTCGACGATAATGCTCGTCTTGTCTGCACCAGTAGGTTCCGGCAAGGCGGCGTGCGATGTCACGAGAACGAAGCGAGTGACTGCGTTCTGGTTGTTGCCGATCTCTGAGGCCACAACCTCAAGGTCGTAGTGCTCGGTGATGCCGGGCGGGGCCACCGCGGCATCCGCCTGCTCTGTATCAAGAAGGGTTGCAGCAGCTGCCACATTCGAGCTGGCTGGCACATGGCCATGGCTGGGAAGGTTCGCATCAAGCCAGCGACGCGTTTGCGCGTAGGCGACCGGATGAGCGTTGACAATTTTCACGTCGGCGAGCGTCTTTCCCGGGCGGGTGACAAGTACGAAGTTCACAGGCACGAGGTATTCGCCAATGATGCGCAGGTTGGGAACAGTCGTCAGCGCATCCTGGGTTGCACTCACTCCGCCCTCGATCGAATTCTCGATCGCAATCATTGCGGCAACACTGCGACCACTCGTAACGTCATCGAGGGCTTCGCCAACATTGTTGACGCTCTTCCAGTGCGCACCGACAGCATCCGGAACCTGCTTGAGCGCGGCCTCCGTAAATGTTCCGGCAGGCCCCAAATAGCTGTAGCTGACCGAGTTGGGGCTGGGCGTCGAAGTCATGACACGAGTTTAGGGGGCCAGAGGCTAGCCGTAGGTCGGTGCGGCAGGCAGCCCAAAGAACTCTTCGAGAGTTTGGATGCCCGTGCTGTGCAATTCGGTCGCGAGGGCTTTGCCAACAAAGCGCATGTGCCACGGCTCATACTCGTAGCCCGTGATGTCAGTCTTGCCGAGCGGATACCGAACGGTGAAGCCGTACTTCCATCCATTCGCGGCCAACCATTGACCCTGCGCGGTGTCGCCAAAGCATTGCTCGAGTGTGCAGTTTGCCGGCCGCGCACTCACGTCAATCGAGAGGCCAGTCTGGTGCTCGCTGTGGCCCGGGCGAGCGCTAGTGAGATCCGCTGCCTCTTGGCCGAGACTCGAAACCCATCCCGCATACACGCTCTCTTGCGACCAGTAGCTGCGATACGAACTCTGCGACTGCATCTGTAGGCCCGTTTCGGCAGTGAACGCCGCAAACATTTCGACAACGGCGGCAGCAGCATCCGGGGTCAGATAGGGCTCATAGACGTAAGGCACGTCGACAAACACCAAGTTGGGTTCATAACTTGTGGGGTTGAGCGGACGTTGCTTATTTGCGACAACCCACAGGCTGCTCGCGTCGTCATTCGAGAACTTCGCCCTGTCGAATGTCGGAGTCGGCGTAGGGGTTGGGGTAGGTGTCGGCGTCGGGGTTGCGCTTGGAGTGCGCGTCGGCGCCGCTACCGGTGTGGGTGTGGGGGTCAGCGCGACAAATGTCACAACGGCAGCGGCAGCAATCACGGCGACAACGGCGATCGCAATGATGAGTACTCGGCGGTTAGATCCGCCAGAAACAGGGGGATGAGGATCAGACACCTATCGATACTATTCGCATGCGGCGGCGCGCCCACCTTCAGATGCTCAGCCGCAGCCCCGCGAGTAGGCTTGGCGTATGGCCAGCGAAGTAATCCACGACCCTGCAATGCACCGCTATGAATTGCTCGTTGATGGTGTTCAAGCTGGCATTTCTGACTACCAACTCCGCGACGATCAGATCGTGTTTGTGCACACCGAAATCGATCCAACGTTTCGTGGTCAGGGGCTCGCTGGTGAACTCGCCCGCGGTGCCCTCAATCTTGTACGAGCCGAAAGCGAAACTCGCGTCGTCGCCAAGTGCGAATTCATTAGCCGCTTCATCGGGGAGAACCCCGAATACCGCGACCTTCTTACGCGATAGCCCGCAGTTGCTGCGCTAACAGGAAGACTTCCTCAGCGGCGAGGGACGACAACCGGATGCCCGCCGACGTCGTGCAGGTCAACCGGAAGCCCATAGACGCGTTCTACTCTCTCCGCGGTCAGTACCTCTGATGGTGTGCCGATTGCTTCCAGCCTGCCGTGAGCGACGAGCGCGAGCCGATCGGAATAGGCACCGGCAAGGCTCAGATCGTGCAGGACAACCACGACGGCTCGGCCCTCGCCGGCCATGATCTTCGCAGCCCGCATCACTTCTTCTTGATGGCGCAGGTCGAGAGCCGCCGTTGGCTCGTCAAGGAAGACGACTGGGGTGTGCTGAGCAAGCACCCGCGCGAGCGAGACTCGCGCCTTTTCGCCGCCGGACAGTGTGGTGTAGCGGCGCTCTCCCAGATGGGCAACATCCGTCGCCTCAAGTGCTTGGTTCACTACTGCTACGTCGTCACGGCTCTCGATGGAGCGCGCCCACGGGCTGCGGCCCATCGCCACAACCTCGGAGACTCGAAACGGAAAACTGACGCTGTTTTCTTGCGTGAGTACAGCGCGTAATCGGGCGAGTTCTGCATGCCGGATGCCGCCGATATCCCGGCCATCTACGGTAACCGTTCCGCTATCGGGCTTGCGGTCGCCGCTCAGCACTGCCAAGAGCGTTGACTTTCCGGCGCCGTTGGGGCCGACAAGTGTGAGAACTTCGCCACGCAGAACATCGAGACTCACGTCGTCAAGAATGGATCGTGAGTCGAGGCGGACGCCGACATTGCGTGCACTGATCATGCCCAACCTCCACTGCGCTTGCGTTGACGGAAGAGGAGGTAGAAGAAGAACGGGCCGCCAACGAGCGAGGTGAGAAGACCGATCGGCAGGTCACCGCCGGCAACCACAGAGCGGGCGAGGAGGTCAGAGAGCACGAGCAGCACCCCTCCACCAACTGCACTCGCGACGATGAGTTGACGGTGGGCCGGGCCGATCACCATCCGCATGGCGTGCGGGACCACGAGACCGACGAACGCAATAATGCCGCAGAACGCGACCGCGACACCCGTGAGTAGGGCAACAATGACGATCGAGACGATACGCAGTCGTTCAACATTCACGCCGAGGTGGCGAGCATTGCGCTCCCCCAGCGCGAGCAGGTCGAATGGGCGAGCGAGCACAAGTGCAGCAGCCAGACCGACCGCCGTAACGAGCGCCACTATGAGCACTTCGCCCCAGCGCGATCCATTGAGCGAACCGAGTTGCCAAAACACAATTTGTTCCCGGCTGCCCGACTCTGCAACGAACAAGAGGAACGCAAGACCGGCACCAGCGAAAGCATTGACGGCAATGCCGGTGAGCAGCAGGGTAACGACCTCGGTTCGGCCGTTGGCGCGCGAAACAAAGTAGACAAGCAGTGTCGCGAGCAAGCCACCAACGAAGGCGAGGAGAGCTATCGCGCTATCGCCGAGCGCGGCAACACCGATCACAATTGCGATCGCGGCACCGAGGGCAGCACCGGATGACACTCCGACGACACCGGGTTCAGCCAGCGGATTTCCAAAAATGGCCTGCATCACAGCGCCAGCAACCGCGAGTGCGGCACCAACCACCAGGGCCATCGCTATGCGGGGAAACCGCACAACCCACAGCGTGGATTCCACAATGGATTCGCTGGGAGCCCAGTCATTGCCGATGCCGATGGCGCGCAGTAGCGAACCGCCGACTTCGGCCGGGCTTACGGGCAATTGTCCGAGCACGGCCGACGCCACGATGCCGCCAACGAGGAGCGCGGCAAGGGTCAGTGTGAGGGTCAGTGCACGAAGGGAGTGGGTCACGGAACGCGCTGCAACCACTCTTCGGTGCCGAACTTCTCAACCACAAGTTGTTCAGCGCGAGCAAGCTCTTCGCTCGTAATCTCGCTCTCGGTGAGGCCATGAAGAGTGCGGAAGGTGCCAACCATGTGGTCGACAATGTCGGCCCGTTCCATTCCTGTTTGGCTGCGCAGCGGGTCAACTCGCTTCTCCGCAGATTTGGTTCCCTTGTCACTCATTTTTTCGCGACCGATGCGCAGCACCTGCACCATCTTTTCGCCGTCGATGTCATAGCTCATGGTCACGTGGTGCAGCACCGAACCAGCGCCGAGTCGCTTTTGCGCGGCTCCACCAATCTTGCCTGTGGGGCTCGCGATGTCGTTGAGGGGCTGGTAGCTCGCCTCAATTCCGAGCGACTTGAGGGCGATGATGACCCATTCATCCAGAAACGCGTAGGAGTCTGCAAAGGTCATGCCGTGCACGAGCTCAACGGGGGCGTAGATCGAGTAAGTGATGACGGTGCCGGCTTCCATAAACATGGCACCGCCGCCGGAGATTCGACGCACAACTTCGAATCCAAACTTCTTGGCGTTGTCGAGGTCAACCTCATTGGTGACCGATTGGAAGCTGCCAATGACGACGGCTGGTTTATCCCATTCCCAGATGCGCAAAGTCGGCTTGCGGCGACCAGAAGCCACCTCTTCGGCAAGCACCTGATCCATTGCCATCTGGACCCGTGGCTCCAGGGGCGGACCGGTAACAATCTGCCACTCGTAGTCTTTCCAACTTGTGGCACGCTGCAAGGCACGACGGATGGCCGTTGCTACGGATTCTGCGGAGAAGCCGAGCATGACTGCACCCTCGGGCAGCGCCCGATGAATCGCCGTCGTGAATGTTTTCGCGTCGGAGTTAGCGGGAAGCCCATTGATGGCGCCGTTGATGTCTTCGAGTGCGTCATCCGGCTCGAGAAAGAAGTCACCCGCAAGCCGGAAGTTGGTGATGGCGTCGTCGACAACGTCGAGATCCACTACTACGAGTTTTCCGCCGGGTACCTTGAATTCGCCGTGCATCACTTGCCCCTGTCTAGTTGTGCTGAATCCAGCCTAATGTGCAGTATCCGCCTGCGGTATTGACCAGTCGAGCGGAGGAACAAACTCGCCATGACCGTGATCGATCATTCGATTGCGTAGGCGCATAAAAGCCTCATCGAGAGCTTCAGTTCCGGGGTTGCGAACGATGCCTGTGTGGCTGTACTCAAATACATTCCATGATGGCCATACGTGCAGATGCGCGTGCGGAACACGGTAGCCCTCGAACATCAGGCCGACCCGGTCGGCGTTCCATTCCTCGCGTTGTGCCAACCCGATCAGACGGCCGACGCGAAAAATGTGCATCGCAAGTTCTTCATCAAGTTCGCTCCAGCGATCAATCTCGACCCGGGGAATCACGAGTACATGACCTGGCTTGCGGGGCTCGATCGTGAGAATAGCGAAGAGGCGATCATCCGCCCAAATGAAGCGCCCCGGCGAGCGACCGTTCAGAATTTCGGTAAAAATTGACGTCATTATTGTGACCGCTGCGACTTAGGCGCGTGAAGCCTTGAGTCGTACGTCTAGCCAGCCGATCAAGTCGGTGATCACTTCGTCTTTGTTGGTCTCATTGAAGATCTCGTGACGTGCGCCCGGGTAGACGATTGCCTCCATGTCGGTGAGTTTGGAGCGCGTTGCGTAGTCAGCAGCGAGCCATTCGATGCTCGTTTCGCCGCCGAGAGAGTCCTCTTCACCAATCATGATGAGTAGCGGGATGTCGCGCTTGATGTTTTTGCTCGGACGACCGAGTAGTCGCACGCCGTCGATGGGCCCGAAGAGCTTGAGGGCATCCGCGTAAAACGTCAGCGGATCATTGACGAAGTCTTCGGCGACTTGCGGATCACGACTCAACCATTCGTAGCCGGTTGTGCCGAGGTCTTTGTGTTTGGCGTTGAGGTTGCCACTGTTCATGTGGGCGAAAGTGCGGTGTGCGGTTCCCGTGAGGATCGCAACGTCGTACTCGTCAGCGTGGTTGTTGAGCACGTCTTGCACCATGAGCGAGCCCCACGAATGACCGAGTAGGGCAATCGGCAGCTCGGGGTTTTCTGCCCGAATGATCGCGGTCAGCTCTCGGATGTTTTCGGTTGCGGCACGCAGTCCGCCAACGCCAAGTTTGCCGAGCTTGGTCACGTCGCCCGCGTTTTGGTCGAGGCCTGTCGCACCGTGGCCGCGGTGGTCGTCTGCATAGACCGTGTAGCCGGCGGCAACGAGCGCCTGCGCGACGTGTTCGTAGCGTCGGGCGTGATCGCCGAGTCCGTGAGTGAGCTGCAGCACAGCATGAGCGTCGGGCGATTGCCACACGTAGTAGTGGATCGTCACCCCGTGCGCGTCCGTATAGGAGTGGTCAGTTCGTGGCACCGTGAACTTGGGCATTGGGCCTCCTCGCTTGCTCCATAGTACGGCGGCGGGGCCTCGGGGCGCTGAATCAGGAATTTAGTTAGCAAGACTAATTTGCTAGACTAACGAAAATGCCAGACAGATTAGACGACGAACTCAGAATCGCCCTCATGCGAATCGCTCGCCGCATCCGACAGCAACGTCACGACGACACCCTCAGCGATAGCCAACTTTCGGTGCTCTATGTGCTCACCAACCACGGCGCAAGCACGCTAGCCGCCCTCGCGGAGCACGAACACGTCACGCCGCCCTCCATGAACCGCACCGTCAATTGCCTGGACGAAGAGGGACTGATCGCTCGCTCCAGCTCCCCCGACGACGGACGCAAAGTTCTCATCGAAGCCACGGATGCCGGAATCGACCTTGTCGCAAAAACCCGCGAACGTCGTGCCGCCTGGTTCCTCGCCGAGCTCTCCACCCTTGAGCCAGACGAGCAAGCCGCGCTCCGCGCTGCGATGCCGGTGCTACTGAAGTTGGCCAATTCGTGAGCGCGATGTTCCGCTCGCTTCGCATCTTCAACTACCGCCTCTGGACGATTGGGGCGATCGTCTCCAACACCGGCGCGTGGATGCAGCGAACCGCCCAGGACTGGATCGTACTTACCGAGCTGACCGATCACGACGCCGCAGCTCTCGGTTTCACCATGGCCCTCCAATTCGGCCCACTGCTGCTGCTCATGCCTGTTGCCGGAATCATTGCCGACCGATTTGACCGCCGCATTGTGTTGCTTTGGACGCAGTTCAGCCAGTTTGTGCTCGCGCTCGGCCTCGGCATCCTCGTGATCTCAGGGCATGTGCAGTTGTGGCACGTCTACGTGTTCGCTCTCCTTCTTGGTGTCGCGACTGCGATTGATGCGCCTGCACGCCAAGCGTTCGTGTCAGAGCTCGTCAGCGACAAGGATCTTCCCAACGCTGTAGCGCTCAATTCAATGTCGTTCCAGAGCGCGCGACTCATTGGTCCCGCGGTTGCCGGTGTGCTCGTTGCTGTGATCGGCTCAGGGCCGGTGTTTCTTGTGAACGCTGCATCATTCGCCGGCGTACTGGCATCGCTGTGGTTTATCCGTCGCTCTCAGCTCTACCCCGTGGCAAAGCTAGGACGAGCAAAAGGCCAGATTAGGGATGGCCTCCGCTACGTTCGCAACAGACCAGACATTCTCATCGTGCTGGTCATGGTCTTTCTTGTCGGAACCTTCGGTTTCAACTTCCCCGTCTTCATCTCAACGATGGCGACCGCCGAATTTGGCAAGGGTGCCGCCGAGTTCGGTCTTCTCTCGTCGATGATGGCTGTCGGTGCAATCGTCGGCTCGCTCATGGCCGCGAGACGCGAACATGCCAAAATCGGCGTCGTCGTCATTGGCTCGGCGTTCTTTGGCGCAGCCTGCCTCCTCGCAGCCATCGCCCCCAGCTACTGGACCTTTGGGGCAGCGCTCACGATCGTCGGCGTCTCGTCACTCACGATGATGACAACGGCTAACGCGTACGTTCAGACGTCGACAACCCCGATCATGCGCGGCCGCGTCATGGCGTTGTATCTTGCGATCTTCGCTGGCGGCACTCCCATCGGGGCACCGATCGTCGGCTGGGCAGCCAACGAACTCGGTGCGCGGTGGGCCCTCGGCATCGGAGCACTTTCGGGACTACTCGCGGCGGCACTCGCAATTACCTGGCTCGTCTACAGTCGCGGGATGCGCGTCGGGCGCGTGCCCGAAAGCCGCTTCCGCTTACGCCTGCGCTTCCCTCTCGAACCCACGCCAGACGAAGAGCGCGAGCTCGCGACACAGGAAATCGCAATCGTCGAAAGCACCACGCGCCGCACGAGCTAACCGGTGTGCAGCTAGGCCTCGCGCGTAATCTCCACACTCACGAAGAGCTTCGAGCCGAACGGTCCGGCATACACTCCGCGCAGCGGCGGCACATCGTTGTAGTCGCGACCGCGACCAACAAGGACGTGTCGGTCACCGATGTCGATCAGGTTCGTCGGGTCATAACCACGCCACTGCCCGTTGCAGAACCATTCGATCCACGCGTGTGACTCACCGACAACAGTTTCGCCAATCGCGGCATCAGGCTTCGGGTGCAAATATCCCGAAACGTACCGTGCGGGGATTCCAGCCGAACGCAAAGCACCGAGCGCGAGGTGAGCGATGTCTTGACAGACACCCTTGCCACCCGCCCACGCCTCTGCGGCGGTTGTTGCTACTCCCGTAACGCCGCTCATGTATTCGATTGCATTTCCGATGGCCATTGAAATCTGCAGTGCGCTCTCGCACGCATCATCAGACTTCGAGGCGATGTCCTTTGCTAGCGCAATAACCTCTGCTGGCGGTTCGGTGCGACGCGTCTGGCTGAGGTTCTCCACAGCTTCCATAGACAACTCAGCTGTCGCCGAGAGCTCATCCCAGCCCATGCCAGCAGACTCGTGTTCGCGCTCGTGCACCTCGACGAGACTCGTCGCGGTGAGCGACAACTCCTTGTGGCCGGTGAGCACCTCAAACGAGGCAACTCGCGAACCCCAATAGTCGACATAGTTGCTCTGACTAGACAGGGGCAGAATCTCCAAGTTTGAGAACAACACGAGTTGACCCTCAACGCTGGCGGGCAGCATCCGAGCCTCGTTATACGACGCCGTAACTTCGCCGCCGTAACTGAAACCCGTGGAGTGAACGATCCTTAAGCGCTTCATGAGATCTCTCCGACCCACTCGGGAGCGGCATTTGTGGGGAAGTAGCGCTGACGCACTGCCTCCGAAGCCGCACTCGTTGCTGCCTGCACACGATCCATGTGGTGGGGCAGATCATCCAGAATTTCGTTAATTGGTCGATACTCCAGCTCGCTGCGAATTTTACCCAGCAGCCGTTGCGCGTCATCGCCAACACCCACCCGATTCATGCGGCGAGGCTCGAGCTCACGCATGCAATCTTCTGCCCGAGATACCGAGAAGAGGATGCTGCGCGGGAACAGGCGATCAAGCAGCAGAAACTCTGCAGCGTTACTCGCGCTCGGCACACCACGGTAGGTGCGCAGGTACGGCTCATAAGCGCCACATGACCGCAAAATCGTTGTCCATGATGGGCCACTCGCTTCAGTGAGACTTCGAGTAGCAAGAAGGCGCGCCGTCATGTCTGCTCGCTCAAGGCTGCGACCGAGAGTAAAGAACTGCCAGGCCTCATCGCGGCTCGTCGCCGACTCGATAATGCCGACCGCTAGGGCGCTGCGTTCGCGAACCCAAGAGAAAAAGTCGCTGACCTTGTCTTCTGAGATGCGTCGCGGCATGCGGGCTCTTGTCGTATTGAGGCACTCCCACAGCTCAGTCGAAACGATCTCGCGAGCCCGACGAGCGTTTTCGCGAGCGGCACCAAGCGAGTATGCGATTGATGCGGGCTCAGACCGGTCGACCGCAAGAATCGAGAGCACGTCACCGCGCGTGAGCACGGCATCCGGTGGCGCTTCGCTTCCCATCACACTCAAGAGTGCGCGGCAAGCGTCGTCTTCTTCGATCCAGGGGTCTTCGAGCAACAACTGGAGGTGCACGTCGAGGATGCGGGCGGTTCCGTCGGCTCGCTCAATGTAACGCCCGATCCAGAACAGCGATTCTGCGATGCGGCTCAGCATGATTGACCTCCCTCGATGTCGGCATTCTGCTGTTGCTGTTCTTCTTGGCGTTGTCGATGAGTGAGAGAGTGACTGCTGTCGTGATCTTCAGCGTGATCGCCGTGGGCGCTCGCTTCGAGCAACATCTCGGGAGTGATAACGGTGATTGCTTCAGTGTCCGCCTGGCCCTCAACGAGGCCCTGCACACTGCTCGACGACTCTTCGAGACGTTCGCGACCAACAACCCAAGTGTCTTTCGAGCCGCCACCCTGCGAACTGTTGACGACGAGTTGACCCTCGGGCAGCGCCACCCGGGTGAGGCCGCCCGGCAATACCCACACGTCGCTTCCATCGTTAACGGCGAAGGGACGAAGGTCGGCGTGGCGCGGGCGCATGCCATCATCAACAACAGTTGGAATGGTCGAAAGCTGCACGACCGGCTGAGCGATCCATCCTCGAGGGTCTTTGCGCAACTGAGTTTTCAGCGTCGCCAATTCGTCCTTGGATGCGGCCGGGCCAATAACGAGGCCCTTTCCGCCTGAGCCGTCGACCGGCTTCACCACCAGCTCATCGAGCCTGTCGAGCACCTCTTCTAGGGCACCTGGATCTTCGAGTCGCCAAGTCTGTACGTTAGGAATGATGGCCTTCTCGCCGAGGTAGTACTCGGTGAGGTCAGGCAGGTAGGTGTAGACGAGTTTGTCGTCAGCGACACCGTTTCCGACCGCGTTGGCGATCGTCACGTTGCCGAGTCGTGCCGCAAGCATCATGCCAGGGCTACCCAGCATGGAGTCGGCGCGGAACTGCAGTGGGTCAAGGAATTCGTCATCAACACGACGGTAAATTACGTCGACGCGTGTCGGACCTGCGGTGGTGCGCATCCAGACGCGTCCGCCAGAACAGAAGAGGTCGCGGCCCTCCACCAATTCGACACCCATGAGGCGAGCGAGCAGAGTGTGCTCGAAGTACGCGGAGTTGTAAACACCGGGGGTGAGTACAACGACCGTCGGCTCTTCGATACCGCTCGGCGCACTCGCACGCAGTGCTTGTAGGAGCTTGTGGGGGTAGTCCCCTACGGGGCGAACGCGCATTGAAACGAATAGTTCTGGCAGGGTCTGGGCCATAACTCGACGATTCGAGATCACGTAGCTCACACCACTGGGCACACGAACGTTGTCTTCGAGAACTCGCCAGGCGCCAACCTCGTCGCGGATGAGGTCGATTCCGCTGACCTGAATCCGCACGCCATTCGCCGGCTCGATACCGGCAGCTTGACGATGAAAATGACTGGATGAGGTGATCATCCGAGCGGGGATCACACCGTCTTTGATGGCGTTCTGGGGCCCGTAAATGTCGGCGAGAAATGCCTCGAGTGCGCGCACCCGCTGCTTGACTCCGCTCTCAACCTGTCTCCACTCGGAGAGGTCAATAACTCGAGGCACCGGGTCAAGAGGAAATGGTCTCTCTTCACCCGCAAAGTCGAACGTAACGCCCTGCGCAAGGTAGCTATCGGCGAGCGCTTCAGTGCGGCCGCGCAGCTCTTCCTGCGTCATTTGGGCGAGCGCGTCATGGATCTCTCTGTACGGGCGACGTATCTCGCTGTCGGCAGAGAACATCTCATCCCACGCGGCTGGTCCGGTGCGTTTGGAGGCGCTTGATGTGTATCCGTCAAACAAATCTGCCATTTACAGAGCCTATGCTCCTCGGGCAATTTCCGCTCGCTAGCGGGTCGATTACAGCAGATCGACGCACACAATTTACAGTTAAGTAATGCCTCAGTCCCTCCCCACCATTCTTGTTCTCCCCGGCGGAGGGTACTCAAGACTCGCACCCCACGAAGGCGAGCCCGTTGCTGCCTGGTTGCGTTCGATCGGGTGGAATGCTCGCGTCGTTGAGTACCCCGTTGCCACGAAACATCCAGCCCCGTTGCTGGCAATTCAATCTGAAATTGCGAAAGAGCGCGCTGCGGGTGCCGCAATCGTCGGCGTTTTGGGATTCTCTGCAGGCGGACACCTTGCAGGACATGCCGCCGTTGCCCCCATCGCGAAGCCTGAAGAACGCCCCGATTTTGCGGTGCTCGGCTACCCCGTTGTCACTATGACGGGCGAGACTCACGTTGGTTCACGAGAGAATCTGATCGGCTTGGATGCCAACCAGCTGCTGCGCGAAGACACTTCGCTCGACCTGTTGGTTACGAAGGCGACGCCACCGATGTTTATCTGGCACACGGCAGTTGACGAGCCCGTACCTGTCGAGGCTCACTCGTATCCGCTCGCTGCGGCACTAGCGGCTGCCGGTGTGCGCCACGAACTACACGTGTTTTCTGATGGAAAACACGGACTTGGACTCGCCGAGGGCGCTCCAGCCGAAGCTTGGCAGTCGCTGTGCGAGATCTGGTTGAGCTCGCAGCGCTAACGACGCAAGCTAAAGGCTTCAGCTTTACTCGACGGACCAGACACGAGAATGGTGTCATCCGCCGCAATGACCGTGTTCTCATCCGTGTGGGTCCACGCGCCATTGTGGGGACGCACCGCCGTGATCGTCACGCCGGCGCTTGAGCGAACGCGCGACTCGCAGAGCGCCTTACCGACGATGCCGGCAGGAGGCGCCATTTTCACGAGTGAGAACCCGTCGCCGATCTCGAGGTAGTCCTGCATCGACCCGCGCACAAGATGCGCAACCCGGCGGCCCATCTCCTTCTCCGGGTAGATGACGTGGCCAACGCCGAGCTGTTCCAAGATCGTGCCGTGGGCGTCGCTGACGGCCTTAGCCCACACGTGCTCGACGTGAAATCTCAAGAGCAAAGACGTTGTGAGGATGCTCGCCTGAATGTCGCTACCGATCGCAACAACTACTCGGTCGAACTCGGGCACTGCGAGCTGCTGCAGCACCTCTTCCCGCGTTGAGTCAGCACAGACCACATGAGTGAGTTGACCATTGAGTTCTTGCACGATCGACTCGTCGGCATCGATGCCGAGCACCTCCGTGCCATTAGCCATGAGTTCCAGCGCTAGAGCGCGACCGAAACGGCCCAACCCGATTACTGCAACCGAATCTGCGGCGGCGACGCTGGAAGCATCCGAACCAGAGAACATGCGTAATTTAGCCAATGATCGGCCTTTCTTTAGGAAGTTCGTACAGAACGGCGCGTTCACGCAGTGCGAGCGCCGTAGCAAAACCGATAGGGCCGAGTCGCCCAACAAACATGAGGACAGCAAGAATCAGTTGGGCAGCTATCGGCAGCTCAGGCGTAATGCCTTCCGACAGCCCCACCGTTCCGAACGCTGACACTGTCTCGAACAGCACTGGGCTAAGCGGGAGCCCCGATAGGAGCATGATCGCCACGGTGGATGCCGCAACAACACCAACAGAGAGCAAAACAACGGCGATTGCTTGACGGTGTACCGCTCGCGACAAGCGCTTACCGAAGACATTCACGACACCGTCACCGCGCACTTCGGCAACGAGGATAAAGAACAGCACAGCGAAGGTGGTGATTTTGATGCCGCCGGCAGTGCCCGCTGGTCCACCGCCGATAAACATGAGTGCGGTCATCCCGAACTGCGAAGCCTCGCTCATGGCCCCAATGTCGATGCTATTGAAGCCGGCGGTTCTTGTTTGTACTGATTGAAAGAAACCGGCAAGCAGCTTGGTTTGCCAATCGAGGGGGCCAAGGGTTGCGGGGTTGTTCCACTCGATGAGGGTGATGTAAATCGTGCCGGCAACCAAAAGAAGCGGTGTTGCCGCGACGACTATACGAGTATTCATGCTCCATTTGAGGCGGTTGCCGCCGTGCCGCAGCAATTGCACAATCACGGGAAAGCCGAGGCCGCCGAGGATGATCTCGGCGCACAGCGTGAGCGATACCACCGGATCGTCGACAAACGACATCATGTTGTCGCTGAAGAGAGCAAAGCCAGCGTTATTGAACGACGAGACAGCGTGAAAGATCGCGAGCCAGGCTGACTCTCCGACGTTCTTGCCGTAGTGCAGCAGAAACCAGAAGAAGAGGATGAGCGCGCCAACGCCTTCGATCACGAGCGAAATCTTCAATACACCAAGGATGAGAGAACGCACGTCGCCGAAGCCGACACTTTTCGTTTCGGCGGCGGCGGTGATGCGCGACCGGAGCGAAAGCCGTCGAACAACTGCGATTCCGATGATGGACGCAAAAGTCATGACGCCGAAGCCGCCAACCTGGATGAGCACCATGATCACGACCTGCCCGAAGCCTGTCCAATAGCTCGGGGTGTCGACGATGATATGACCGGTGACGCACATCGCAGAGACCGCAGTAAAGAACGCCTCGACGAGACTGGCCGCACCGGGACCGGTACGCGAAATGGGCAAGGCCAGCAGGAATGTTCCTGTGGCGATACCAATCAAAAACCCGAGAAGGGTGAGTTGTGCTGGATGAACCAGCTTTCGCTTTGACCCCGCCCCACGGACGATATTGTGCACCGGGAAACAATACGCCTGTTTTAGGCCCGGTGTGACAACAAAATTAGGCGGTTAGTGGTTCCAGAATGAAGACCGGAATATCCCGTTCCGTCTTCTCTTGATAATCCGCATAAGGAGGGTAGGCGGCAACTGCGCGTTCCCACCACACAGCCTTCTCTTCTCCCGAAATTTCACGCGCCATGAAGTCACCCTTGAAGCCAACGTCGTGCAGTTCGACGTGAGGGTGCGCGACGATGTTGAAGTACCAGACCGGATGCTTGGGTGCTCCGCCGAGGGAAGCAACAACCGCATAGTTGCCATCGTGTTCGACTCGCATGAGCGCGGTTTTCCGCAGTTTTCCGGATTTGGCGCCCACCGTGGTCAACACAATTATGGGCATCCCGCGCAGGTGGTTGCCCTCGTGGCCGTTGCTCTCTTCGAAGATCTCGGCTTGCTCGCGTGCCCAGTCCGAGGTGCTGGGCTCATACTCTCCTGTAAGTGGCATGACTCAACGGTACTCCGCTTCTGGACGGTAGTTTGGTTAGATGATCACGATTGCCGTCCCCGACCAACAGATGCATAGTCGACTTGCACCGCAACTTCCCGAAGTGAACCTCATTGTGTGGCGTGCCGCCGATGGTGCACCTCCGCAGCATGTCGATCTTGCTGTTCTCGGCTACCTCGGATCGTCAAAGAATTTGGCCACATTTGAGGGTTGGGATGTCGCGGCTCTACAATCACAATCTTTGGGATACGACGGGGTTGCCGACCACCTCCCCGCTGGCATCAGCTACTGCAATGCGGTTGCCGTGCATGAGGCATCGACGGCGGAGCTTGCCGTTGGGTTGATCATCGCCGAGCAACGCGGGTTTCCGGAGCACTTTCGCAATCAGCAGACTGGCACGTGGGATCAGCACCAGTTCATCGGTGTTGCCGGAACGACCGTACTCATCATCGGTGCTGGCGGTGTCGGCAATCAGATCGCCGACAAGCTCGCCCCTTTTGAAGCGAACGTCGTTCGCGTGGCTCGCACGGGACGCAATGACGCCCGCGGCGGCATCCAGTCAATGGATGCCCTGCGTGCGCTGCTCGCGCAGGCAGATGTTGTGGCGCTCGCCGTTCCCCTCACGCAGGCAACGGCTGGTCTTGTAGATGCCGAATTCCTCGCCACGATGAAACCCGGCGCGCTGCTCGTGAATGTGTCTCGAGGCAAGGTTGTTGACACTGACGCTCTCGTGGCAGCGGCATCTGCTGGTCATGTTCGCGCAGCTCTCGACGTCACTGACCCCGAACCGCTGCCCGCCGACCACGCACTGTGGTCAACGCCAGGAATCACGATCACCCCGCACATTGGTGGCTACACTTCGGCGATGCACGGGCGAGTGGATGCTGTTGTGCGCGATCAGGCTCGCCGCCTTCTCGCGGGTGAGCCGCTAGCGCATGTGGTTATCGCGGCGCAGTCGAGTCGCGGATAACCAATTTCGGTGAGAAAACTACCTGTCGCCGGTCAGCGTCGGGGTTTGCTGCTTCGTTGAGAAGGATTTCGACGGCCGTTTGACCCATTTGAGCACTCGGTTGGCTGATGGATGAGAGCGGAACGACGGCCGCGCTGGCGAAGTCAATGTCGTCGTAGCCCATGAGTGCGATGTCTTCTGGCACCCGGATGGGCGGGCTCGAACTACCGTTCATGAGGAGTGCCTGCAGCACTCCCATTGCGACGAGGTCGTTGGCAGCAAAAATGGCATCGGGGCGATCGTCTGGGGTGCGAGCAACAATTTCTGCTCCTGCGGCACGGCCGGCAATCACGCTGAGCGCATCGATCTCGATCACTTCGATGCTCGCTCCTGGCACCTTCTCAACAGCCCTACTGGCACCCGTAAGTCGGTCGGAAACTTGGCGGATCGCCATGGGCCCTCCGACAAAAGCGATGCGGCGGCGGCCCGTTTCAAGGAGGTGGGTTGCTGCCAGTTTGCCACCAACGATGTCGTCAACAGAGACCGAGCTAAATGTCGAGTTGGGGCTCTCCCGGTCAACGAGCACTGCCGGAATTCCGCGCTTTCGCATGGATTCGAGCCGGTCGGTGATGTCACCGTAGGGAGAAATGAGCATCCCGTAGACACGCTGTTGTTCAAACAGGTCAAGGTATTTTGCTTCGCGCTCGATGCTTTCATCGCTGTTTCCGAGAGTGACAGTGAGCCCACCCTCGGCGGCTTTATCTTCCGCGCCGCGAGCAATATCTGTGAAGAACGGGTTGCGCACGTCAAGCACGACGAGACCGATGGTTTGGCTGTGACCGACTCGCAATTGGCGGGCGGCGTCGTTACGGATGAACCCGAGTGCTTCAATCGCGTTCTGCACGCGTTCAACAGTCGATGGGGAGACTTTGTGGGGGTGGTTGAGCACGTTCGAGACGGTGCCGACGGATACGCCAGCGCTCTTTGCGACATCATGCACGCTCGGCGTTGACATAGACACAACCAGAGTTTCTCGGCCCGACGTTGGGCAGCGGATTAGGACAAGACGAATTCTCGACTCACTACGAGTCTAAAGACAAAAGTGTAACGATTCATTCATCGAGGGCAAGTTTAGCGGGCAGAGTGCCGCTGTGGGACTTGACGGACCCCAATACATCGTCGTATCGTTCACGCACGGTCGATTTTATCGATTCAATTGGCAGTTGTAGTTCTAGGCCAGGCGATTCGACCACCGTCACCCACAGCAATGACTCAACGCGGAGGCACCACAGTTCAATGGCGACTGCAGCAGAAACGGCACCGGCATCACACGCCGCTCGCACCCCCGCGCTCAGCCTCAGGGGTGCATCCAAGACTTTTGGTCCCGTGATCGCGCTTGCTGACGGCACCATCGAAATCCTTCCGGGTGAGATCCATGCTCTCGTCGGCGAGAACGGCGCAGGCAAGTCCACCCTCGTCAAGATCCTCGCCGGAGTTCACTCCCCCGATGGCGGCGAGTTTCTGGTCGAAGGAAAGCCGGCGCACTTTCGCAACGTCAGTGAAAGCAAAGCGGCCGGAATCTCGGTCATCTACCAAGAACCGACGCTATTCCCCGACCTCACCGTCGCCGAGAATATCTTCATTGGCCGCCAGCCCAAGGGTCGCGCTGGACTCATCAGCCGCGGCGAGATGCGTCGACGTGCGGCCGAGCTCTTCACCACTCTTGGAGTGCCGATTGATCCCGATCGCATCGCTGATGGACTTTCTATCGCCGACCAGCAGATCATCGAGATTGCCAAGGCCATTTCGCTCGATGCCAACGTTCTCGTCATGGACGAGCCAACAGCAGCACTGTCCGGTGTTGAAGTAGAACGCCTTTTCACTGTCGCTCGCGCGCTACGGGAAAAGGGCGCGGGCATCCTGTTCATCTCGCACCGCTTCGAAGAGGTCTTCGGACTCAGCGACCGCATCACCGTCATGCGTGACGGCCGCTATATCCAAGTTCACAACACCGCCGAAGTTACCGTCCCGGCAATCGTCAAAGAGATGGTCGGCCGGGAGCTTGGTGATCTGTTCCCCAAGCAAGACGCCGAGATCGGTGACGTCGTGCTCAAGGTTGACGGCCTCAACAGCATCGGCACGTTCACCGGAATCGACTTCGAGATTCGCGCTGGCGAGATCGTCGCCCTCTCTGGCCTCGTCGGCGCCGGACGCACCGAAGTTGCCCGCGCAGTATTCGGGATTGACCCGTATGACTCGGGAAGCGTGAGCATCGGTGGCGCGGCCCTGAAAGCACATAGCCCAAGGGATGCGATCGCCGCAGGAATCGGATTCGTTCCCGAGGATCGCCGCAAGCAGGGTTTGGTGCTCGATCTCTCGGTTGCACGAAATGTCACCCTGACCCTCCGCCACTCACTCGCACGCTTCGGGATTATCTCCGGTAGACGCGAACGCGCCGCCGCCGAAGATTGGTCGCAACGACTTCAGGTGAAAACAGGTTCGCAAGAGCTGCCCGTTTCTACCCTCTCGGGAGGAAACCAACAGAAGGTTGTGCTCGCGAAGTGGCTTGCCACCGACCCCAAACTTCTCATCGTCGATGAACCCACTCGAGGGATCGACGTCGGCACCAAGGCAGAAGTGCACCGTCTCATCTCTGATCTTGCGGGCCGCGGCATTGCGATCCTCATGATCTCTTCCGAACTGCCAGAAGTGCTCGGGATGGCTGACCGCGTTCTCGTCATGCACGAAGGCCGCATCACTGCAGAACTCAGTCGCGCTGATGCGACAGCAGAACGGGTCATGCAGGCTGCGACGGGCAGTCGCGAAGCACTGCACCTAGACCTGACCGACGAAGAACTGAGCACTGAATTGGAGGCGGGCAAGTGAGCACCGTGACCCACGCACCAGCCGTGCCGCGAAGCAACGCCCTCAAGCGCTTCTTCACTGCCCGCGAGATCCCCGTCGCAGGCGCCCTTATTGCGCTTATCTTGGTGACCTACATCATCAACCCGCGTTTCCTCTCGCCGCAGAGTACCAAGGACTTGATGCTCAACGCGACGATCATGGTGATCCTGGCTGTCGCACAGGCACTCGTCATTATTACCCGCAACGTTGACCTTTCCGTCGGTGCCATCTTGGGGCTCGTCGCCTTCGGCACAGGAACCGTCTTCGACATGTTCCCGACCATTCCCCTTGTGTTGGTGTTCGTGATCGGCATGATCTTCGGTGGACTCCTCGGGTCGATCAACGGCATGTTGGTAACCTCAGCCAAAGTTCCTGCCCTAGTCATCACCCTCGGCACCCTCTACATTTTCCGTGGAGTGCTGTCGAGCTGGGCTGGCTCGAAGCAGTTCTTCTCCGGCGACAATCCCAAGGCGTTCGGAAATCTCTCGGTCGACACTCTTATCGGCATCCCGATCATCACGATCATTGCTGTCGTCATTACGGTGGCCGTTGCGATGTTCATGAGTTCGGTCCGCAGCGGTCGTGACCTGTACGCAATCGGCTCAGAACCGGATGCGGCCCGCCTGTTCGGCATCCCCGTCGGCGGTCGAGTGCTGAGCGCGTTCATCGCGTGTGGCGCGCTCACCGGGCTCGCCGGTGTTCTGTATGCCTCTCGCTATAACTCGGTTGGTGCACTCACTGGTTCCGGAATCGAATTGGATGTCGTAGCCGCGGTCGTCGTCGGTGGCGTCGCGATCTTCGGTGGGTCTGGAACTGTCGCCGGTGCCGCTATCGGCGCCGTGCTGCTCTCCACCATTACTGGTGCACTCACGGCCACTCGCGTCGACAAGTTTTGGCAGCAGGCGATCGTGGGTGTGCTCATCCTCGCCGCCATCATCATCGACAGAGTCGTATCGCTGCGAAGAGCCCGCAAGCTGCGAGTGAATGAGGCAAAAGATGTCTAAGACCATGACCACTACTTCACGGGGCCAGTTGAGCCGCCGTCTCATCGGCCATGACGCCGTCATTTTCTACATCCTGATCACGGTCGTCATCATCTCGATGATCACAGTGAACTACTTTGCCTCGACCCTGACCGTGGGCTTCCTGCTCATTCAAGTGCTTCCAATCCTGCTCATTGCGATGCCGATGGCGCTGGTTATCGTCTCCGGCGAGATCGACCTTTCTGTTGCCTCAACGGCGGGCCTTACGAGCGCCACGATGGGCGTGCTGTGGCGCGATAGCGGACTAGATATCGGAACCGTCATGGCGCTCTCACTGCTGGTCGGTGTGCTGTGCGGAGCTTTCAACGGCTTCCTCATCACCACACTCGGCTTGCCATCCTTAGCCGTGACGATCGGAACTCTCGCCCTCTACCGTGGTCTCGCGCTCGTCGTCATCGGCGACCAGAAGGTCGCCAGCTTTCCCAAGGAACTGAACGCATTCGTGCTTTCGAAGATTGGTAACACCGGTATCCCGGTCATGATGATTTTCGCGTTGATCGTAATCGCGTTCTTCGCAGTACTACTGCACTTCACTCCCTTCGGACGTGGCCTCTACGCCCTCGGGTATAGCCCGCAGGCGGCCACTTTTGTGGGAGTGCGAGTAGGACACGCCAAGTTCTGGATGTTCGTTGCAACCGGCGTTGTCTCCTCGATGGTTGGCGTCTTCCTCACCTTACGACTGGCAAGCGCCGGTCCAGACAACGGAACCGGCCTTGAGCTCAGCGTCATCGCAGCTGTTTTGCTCGGTGGCGTCTCGATATTCGGCGGCAAGGGAAACATCCCCGGCGTCGTTGGCGGTGTGTTGCTCATCGGCACACTCACCTACGCGCTTCGGCTCGCCAAGGTGCCGGAGACGGCACTCATCATTGTCACCGGCGGATTGCTCGTGCTCTCCGTCGTGGCCCCCAGCGTTATCGCCTGGGGCAAAGAACGCATCCGGTTGAACCGGGTGCACCGAGAAGTCCAGGGGCAGAACGCCCCGGGAATAACCCGCGCCTAAGCACCAGGCGTCTTTACGAAAGGAAGAACAATGAAGTTGTTTTCCACGAGCAGCCGAGGCGGCCGTATCGGCTCCATCGCTGCGATTGCAACGGTTGTGGCCCTTGCCGCAACCGGTTGCGCTGCAACTAACGGCGGCGACAGTGGCGACGGCGGCGGCGACAGTGCCGGAACCATTGCGTTCCTGCCCAAGCAGCTCAACAACCCTTACACCGACGTCGTTCTCGGCGGAGGCGAAGAGGGCGCTGCCGCAATCGGCTACGACTCAGAGGTTCTCGGACCCCTTGAGGCCAGCGCCAGTGCACAGATCCCCTTCATCGAGCAGGCAACCCAGCAGGGTACGAAGGTCATCGTGATCGCGGCTAACGACCCCGACGCCGTTGGCCCAGCACTTCAAACCGCTCGCGAGGCTGGCGCAAAGATTGTTGCCTTCGACTCCGACACCAACCCCGACTACCGCGACATCTTCATCAGCCAGGTTGTGGCCAAGGACGTCGCACTGATTCAGCTCGAGATTATTTCAGAGCAAATCGGCGGATCCGGGGAGATCGCCATCTTGTCAGCAACGGCAACGGCAACGAACCAGAACGAGTGGATCAAGTTCATGGAGGAGGAGCTCGAGTCGAACCCTGACTACGCAGACATCAAGCTCGTCGCCAAGGTCTACGGCGACGACGACGCAGACAAGTCCTTCCAGGAAACTCAGGGCCTTCTCTCGTCATACCCCGACCTCGCGGGCATCATTTCGCCCACGACTGTTGGTATCGCTGCAGCAGCGAAGTACCTCTCGACCTCTGACTACAAGGGCAAGGTCGCACTGACCGGTCTTGGACTCCCGAACGAGATGCGCGAGTTCGTCAAGGACGGCACCGTTCAGGAATTCGCTCTCTGGGACCCGGCACAGCTCGGCTACGTTGCAGCATTCGCTGGCAAGGCTCTCGTTGACGGAACCATTACTGGCGCCGAGGGTGACACCTTCGACGCTGGCGACATGGGCGAGATCACTGTTGGTGCGAATGGCGTTGCCATCGTTGGACCGCCCACGCGCTTCAACGCAGACAACATCGATGAATACGACTTCTAACTAGTCGCTCGGATACCCGGGCCTGCTCTCGAGCCGGTCCGGGTATTCACCCCCTCACGACAACCACCAGCCTCAGATTTTCGGAGCCAATGATGTCCCTTACTCCAGCTTCAGAGCTGCTTCCCACCAAAACTCGACGCGCCACCCGCATCGGCCTCGTTGCCGGCGGGCTCGCCGCCTACTGGCCACAATTTCCCGCGCTCCTCCCCCAGCTTCAGGAGTCGAGCAAGTACGTCACCGACCGGTTCACCGCGCTCGACGCTGAAGTCGTTGATGTCGGATTCATTTCGGATGCCCAAGAGGCCACCGTCGCGGCAGAGAAGCTGCGTCGTGCTGACTGCGACCTCATTGTCATCTTCCTCACCACCTACCTCACGGCATCCATGGTTCTTCCGATTGCGCAGCGCGCGAAGACTCCGGTACTCGTCATTGATCTGCAGCCCACTGAAGCGATGGACCACGCCAACTTCGACACCGGAAAGTGGCTCGCGTACTGCGGCCAATGCCCCGTGCCCGAGGTCGCAAACGTCTTCAAGCGCGCTGGCATTGAATTCCGCAGCGTTTCTGGCCACCTGAAGGATGAACGGGCTTGGGCTCGCATCAACCGCTGGGTCAACGCGGCAAAGGTGCGCGCTACTCTCCGCCACGCACGCCACGGCCTCATGGGCCACGTCTATCCGGGGATGCTCGACGTCTCGACCGACCTCACCCTCGTCTCAAGCCAATTCGGCTCGCACGTAGAAGTGCTCGAATTCGACGACCTGCGGGTTCGCGTCGATGAAGTCACCGATGCCCAAGTCACCGAGCGCATGAATCTGGCCCGCAAGCTGTTCACTCTCGATGAGTCGGTACGCGAGGAAGATTTCGCCTGGGGTGCCAAGGTGAGCGTTGGCCTCGATCGACTAGTTGACGACTTCGATCTTGACTCTGCCGCGTACTACCACCGCGGCCTCAACGGTGAACTGCACGAGCGCCTCGGCGCTGGCATGATTCTTGGCTCTTCATTGTTGACCGCTCGCGGCATCCCGTTCGTTGGTGAATACGAGTTGCGCACTAGCTTGGCGATGCTTGCCGCTCACACCATCGGCGCTGGAGGTTCGTTCACAGAGATTCAGGCGCTCAATTTCTTTGACGACGTGGTGGAGATGGGTCACGACGGCCCAGCGCACCTCGCCGTTTCTGAGCGCGACCCGCTGCTGCGCGGCCTCGGCGTTTACCACGGCAAGCGAGGCTACGGGGTGTCCGTTGAGTTTGACGTGCAGCAGGGGCCGGTCACCACATTCGGAATCGGACAGGATCGCGATGGCAGCTACACGTTCATCACTAGCGAGGGAACCGTTACTCCTGGCCCGTTGCTGGAGATCGGCAATACTACGTCGCGCGTGAGCTTCGGCGGCGACCCTGGTGAGTGGGTCGATGAGTGGTCGCAGACAGGCATCGGCCACCACTGGGCCCTCTGCGTCGGCCACGTTGCTGGCGACATTCACGCCGCCGCGAGCTTGCTCGGGATCGAGCACCGTCACGTCGATATGGCCGACCTTCCGAAGTGGCGTTAGGAGTGCATCCATGAACCGCTATTGCTTTCAATTGCAAGTGAAGCCCGACCACATCGAGGAATACAAGGTCGCGCACGCCACCGTCTGGCCGGAAATGCTTGAGGCACTAGCGGCAACGGGGTGGCACAACTATTCGCTCTTTCTTCGCGCCGACGGGATGCTGATCGGCTACGTCGAATCTGATGACCTCGCCGCCGCACAGCGCGCAATGGCCGCCACCGAAGTGAATTCTCGATGGCAGGCAATCATGGGCGACCACTTTGTCGACCTCGATGTTCCGCCGGACGAGGGGTTCATTCCCCTGGAAGAAGTGTTCAATCTCGAGGACCAACTTGATGCGAGCAGGAGGCGATTACATGGATGAATTGCCTCCTCTGGAATCTCGGTCTAGACTCAAATTGAATCGATTCATTCAGTCGTTTCACCGAAATCTTCGCGAGCACACCCTCGCCCCAACAATCCTCGGCTTTACACCCAGCCGCACCTCCAGCAGAAAGTAAGAATTCCCATGGCGCAATTTAGCGATATCGCATCCCGCCTCGAAGAGCAGGCCATCGAGCTCCCATCGTGGGCCTTCGGCAACTCGGGAACTCGCTTCAAAGTTTTCGGCACCCCCGGCACCCCTCGCACTCCAGAGGAGAAAATTGCGGATGCCGCCCAAGTCAACAAATACACGGCACTGTCGCCGTCGGTTGCCCTCCACATCCCGTGGGACAAGGTTGACGACTACAGCGCACTGCGCACCTTCGCCAACGAGCACGGTGTTGAACTCGGAACTGTGAACTCGAACACCTTCCAAGACGATGACTACAAGTTCGGGTCACTCACGCACGTCGACCCCACAATTCGCCAGAAGGCCATCGATCACCACTTCGAGTGCATCGACGTCATGGACCAGACCGGGTCACGCGACCTCAAAATCTGGCTAGCGGACGGCTCGAACTACCCCGGGCAGGCCGACCTTCGCGGTCGTCAGGATCGACTCGCTGACTCGCTACAGGAGATCTACAACCGCCTTGGTGACGAGCAGCGCATGGTGCTCGAGTACAAGTTCTTCGAGCCGGCTTTCTACCACATGGATGTTCCCGACTGGGGAACCAGCTACGCCCAAGTAGCGGCCCTCGGCGAGCGCGCACTCGTGTGTCTCGACACCGGCCACCACGCGCCAGGCACCAATATCGAATTCATCGTGATGCAGCTACTGCGTCTCGGCAAGCTCGGCTCCTTCGACTTCAACTCACGCTTCTACGCCGATGACGACCTCATCGTGGGTGCCGCTGATCCGTTCCAGCTGTTCCGCATCCTCTACGAAGTTGTTCGCGGCGGCGGCTATGGCGCAGACAGCGGTGTGGCTTTCATGCTCGACCAGTGCCACAACGTTGAAGACAAGATTCCGGGCCAGCTGCGTTCAGTGCTCAACGTGCAAGAGATGACCGCGCGTGCACTACTTGTCGACTCGGATGCTCTCACTGCCGCTCAGGATGCTGGAGACGTACTCGGTGCCAACGCACTGCTCATGGATGCCTTCTACACTGACGTGCGCGGAGACCTTGCTGCCTGGCGTGAGTCGCGCGGCCTTCCCGCCGACCCCATGGCGGCGTATGCGGCATCCGGCTACCAGCAGAAGATCGCGGAAGATCGTGTCGGTGGCGTTCAGGCCGGCTGGGGCGCCTAAACGCTTTCAAACTAGCCTGCGGCCAGCATAAATGGGGTGTACGCTTGCACTTGGTTCGGTTCAATGAATCAAAGGCAGCGGAAGGCGCAATGGCGAACATTCGGGACGTCGCACGGCACGCGGGAGTGTCGGCGGGTACGGTCAGCAACGTACTCAACCGTCCGAGCTACGTCAATGCTGCTACCCGTGAAAAGGTGCTCAGCTCCATCAAGGAGCTCGAGTTTGTTCCTGTCGCTAACGCACGCCAGTACCGCCCCGGCCGCGAACGCACCCTCGGTTTCGCCCTCGCCGATATGGGTAACCCATTCTTCGTCGACGTCGCTCTCGGCGCCGAAGCAGCCGCCAAAGAATTCGGCGTTGGCGTGATGATCGTGCACAACGGCGAGGACCCGTCGCGCGAGCAGCAGAACCTCGACCTGCTCGTGCAGCAGCGCGTGCACGGCATCATGATCACTCCGGTGGATGAACGCAATCCCCGACTCGAAGAGCTCATCGACCGCGGCATCCCTGTTGTGTACGTCGACCGAATCTCCGGAGACCGCCCATGCTGCTCGCTCGCCACCGACGACTTCGCCGGGGGAAAACTCGCCGGGGAACATCTCCTCCATCTCGGTCATACACGAATCGCGTTCGTGGGCGGCTCCGAGATCTCACGCCAGGTCGACCAGCGCTTTGACGGGCTGGTGGATGCTGCGACCTCGACCGGCCTCTCCGCGCCCGAGATAGAGCGCATCGACGTGCCGTCGTGGAAGTTCGCCGAAGGCCGTAACGCAGGCCGCCTCATCGCCGAGCGCCCGAGCGAGGAACGGCCGACGGCTGTCTTCTGCGCCAATGACATGCTCGCCCTCGGCGTACTTCAAGAGTTCGTACTCGACGGCATCTCGGTGCCTGATGAGATCTCCATCATTGGCTTTGATGACCTCGACTGGGCCAGCGCGGCCACGGTTCCCCTCACGACTGTTCGTCAGCCGCGAGAGGAACTCGGCCGCACCGCCGTGCGGATGATTCTCGACGAGATCGAGCAGGGTGCAGCTCATGAGCACGAACACGTCATCTTCGAGCCGGAGCTCATTGTGCGAGCATCTACTGGCCCATCACCGAAGCTACGAGACAGCGCACCAAGCGCGCTGCTGGTCTGATATTTCGACGGCGTCGATCACCTTCTGAATCTGCCAGGCCTCCCGGAAGTCGGGCGACGACGGCGTACCTGCCACGATCGCATCGATGAACTTCTTGACTTCAAATATCTTGAGTTCGTGGAGCCCAATATTGATCCCCGCCATGGGCCACAGCGCCTCGTAGTCACCGTGCCCGGGGCCCAGCTCGATCGTGCGGAAGCCGTGAGTGTTGAGCCCATCGGAATCGAGCGAAACTTCAAGCTTGTGGCTGTCTTGCTGGCTGAACCGGATGGCGCCGCGGGTGCCTGTCAGAGTGAACGACACTTCAAAGGCACGCCCTACCGCTACGCGGCTTGCCTGCATCGAGCCGATAGCCCCATTCGCGAACTCGAGCAGCGACAACGAGTAGTCATCGTTGTCGACGGTGTGTCGGATGCCCTCATTATCGTTGCGCTCCGGAACAACAATCTTCGTCATCCCGCTCACCCTGGCGACATCGCCAACAAGGTGACGCGCGATAGAGATCATGTGCGACCCGAGATCGCCGAGCGCTCCACCCCCGGCCCGCGCACGGTCAGTGCGCCAAGTGAAGGGCACGTCGGGGTCGATCATGGTGTCGGCACTGAAGAAGCCGGTAAAGGAGATGAGTTCGCCCAGCTCTCCCGCATCGATGAGTTGTCGAGCGAGGGTGATGCCGGGGTTCTGCAGGTACGTGAAACCGACCTGGGTTATGACTCCCGCTGCTTCGGCCGCTTCGGTCATGGCTTGAGCGCCCTCAACGGTGAGAGCCAAGGGCTTTTCGCACCAGATGTGTTTGCCGGCGCGTGCCGCAGCAATCGCCACTTCTTCGTGGAAGGCGTTTGGGGTAACGATGTTTATTATGTCGATCTCGGGATCGTTCACTATGTCCTGCCATGAATCGGACGCCCGCTCGAAGCCGTACTGCTCGGCCGCAGCCTGAGCACGTTCGAGAGTAGGATGAACAAGCGCTACGAGCCGCGGCTCCAGCCCCACATCCCCGAAAACAGCGCGGACATTTCGCCATGCTATTGAATGCTCTTTTGCCATGAGGCCGTCACCGATGAGTCCGATTCCCACGGTCTTAGTCGTCTTGTTCATGCGCTTGCTCTCTCCTCGTCGTTAAGGATGGGGGTCTTAATAACGTGGGGCCACGCTTCTCGTCGTGGTCATTGGTTAGAAACGTCCAGTCAGCCATCGTTGCATCTTAGTTGACACCCGTTATGTAATACCGGCTATACTTAGCCTGTATTCTATATCGCGTATAACACTTCGTGCATCAGGGGCGTGCTCTCCACTGGGCTCGCGGT
>CH672415.1:1819725-2162888 GCA_000153145.1 marine actinobacterium PHSC20C1 | reverse complement strand
CCCCACGGAATCTTGCTCGCTCTCGACTTAGAGGGCGGGCTCCAGATCGTCAACGTTCGAGCTGTCGACGATGGTGTTCTCCAGAGGAACCATCTCGGGAACCGTCTCACCCTTCATCACGGCGATGAGGGTTTCGATAGCGAGTTCACCGTTGCGGAACGGAGGCTGCAGGATGGTGCTGAACTGCTTGCCTTCGCGGATGTTGTCGAAGGCTCCAGCCTCACCGTTGATGCCAACAACGACGGGAACGAAGTCGAGGCCGCTCTCTTCGAGTGCCTGCAGGAAACCCTTGGCCATCGTGTCGTCCTGAGCGTAAACGCCCTTGATCTGGTCACCGAACTTGGTGATAAGGTCGCGCGAAGCTACGAGAGCCTTCTGCTGGTCGAAGTCAGCGTTGACCGTGGCGAGAATCTCGAGCCCTGAACCCATGCTTTCGAGTTCGTCGAGGAAGCCACCACTGCGGGCGATCTCAGTACCGTTTCCGGCCTGGCCCGCAATAACAACGATGCCGCCAGTACTGTCGAGGGCGCCGTCGAGCTGCTGAGCGCTGATCTTGCCCTGGTCGTACTTGTCGGCTCCAGCGAAGGACTTGATGAGTTCCATCGACTCGTCCCCGGCACGGGTGTCGATTGCGACAACGGGGATGCCAGCCTGCTCTGCCTTGAGCAGCCCAGGCAGATAGCTGTTCTCGTCTGCTGGCCAAAGCAGGATGCCATCAACACCGCGCGATACGCAGGAGTTGAGCTGTTCTGCACCGGTCTGCGCCGAGAACTCTTCGCTGACGATGGTGAGCTCTACACCGGCTGCATCTGCAGCGGCCTGAGCGCCCTCGTTAGCCGGGGTGACGTACGGGTGCGAGTTGGCGAGCGTGACATAGCAAATGCTCTTGCCTTCGACACTGCCTGCGTCGCCGGATGCTGTGTCCGTGTCTGCCGCGGTGCAGCCTGCTACTGCGAACAGAAGCGTGGCAGCAGCCGAGGCGACGAGGATATTACGACGTGCAATCATGCGTTCCTCCTAGGAAGTGGTGTGTTTCTTGGTGCGACCCTCACGCTTCTCTGCGCGCGGGAAGATGCGCCGCCATGCCCGGAGACAATGCGGTCAAGGCTGATCAGAAGGATCAGCAGAAGGCCGGTGTAGATGGCCTGGGTGTACGACGGAACGCCGTTGTATTCGAGCGCCGTCGTGAGCGCGCCTAGGGCCAGCACTCCGCCGAGGGTGGCGAGCGACGATCCGCGGCCACCTTCGAGTCGGGTGCCGCCGATGACCACTGCGGTAATCGCGGGGATCAGCATGACGGCGCCAGCAACAGGCGAGCCTGCGGCTGTGCTGAGCGACTGCATCATTCCGGCGAGCCCGGCAAAGAAACCCGAGAGCACGAAGGATGCGGCGATGTAGCCGTTGGCGTTGATACCGCTCGAGGTTGCTGCTGATGCATCGCTGCCGACCGCGTAGAGGTTACGACCGGTGGGAGTGAGCTTCAGCCAGACGAACATCAACACGGCCGCGATCAAGAAGATCGCCGATCGTGGCGTGAGTATCCAGAGGAAGTCAGCCGTCAACGGGAGACCGAAGATGGGGTCTTCTGAACTCAAGGGGTACGAGTTCGTCAGCAGCAGCGCGAGTGACGCGAAGATCAGCAGTGTGGCCAGTGTCGCTACGAGCGAGTTGATCTTGAACACCACCACCATCAGCGCGTTGACCGCACCGATCAGGATGCCCACGGCGACTCCCGCGGCAGCGGCCGGCACGTTGCCGATGACCGGCTGCATGAAGATTGTCGTGATGCCCGCCATCGACATCATCGATCCAATTGAGAGGTCGATTTGGCCAGCGATCAGCACCGGTGTGAGTCCGAGTGCCAAGAAGCCGACAACCGTTGCCCGGTCGAGCACCGACTGGAGCGTGTTGACGGTGAGGAAGTCGTCGAGGCTCAGGCCGCCAAAGACGGCAACCGCAACGAGCATGATGACGAGTCGGTACTGAACCGCACGGGCACCGAGTAAAGCGAAGTCGAAGTTTTTCACAGTCTTCCTGCCTTCCGACGAAAGTACGCGTCGATGCCGACGGCTCCGAGCACAATGGCGCCCGTGATGAGTCCGGTTGCTTGGCTGGGGAAGCCGAGCAAGATGATCAAGTTGCCGATGAGGGCGGTGATGAGCACGCCGCCGACGGTGCGCAGCACGCTACCGTTGCCGCCGAACACGCTCGTTCCGCCGATCACCACTGCGGTGATCGCCACGAACTCGTAGCCGGTACCGATGATGGGGCGCGCTTGGCCGTTGCTCAGAGCAAGAAGCACTCCGCACAACCCGGCGAGAAAGCCCGTCATGGCGAACGCGGCGGCCTTGGTGAATCGCACGGGAACCGCACTGGCCTGAGCCGCTTGGTAGTTGCCACCGACCGCAAGGCTCCAGCGACCAAACGAGGTGCGGGCGAGCAGCGGGTGCAGAATCAACGCCACGAAGATGAAGATCCAGATGAACACCGGGATGCCTAGGATGCTGCTCTTCACGAACGTGGAGAGAGCACTCGGCTGGGCGTACACGATGCCGCCACCGACGAGCAGTTGGCTCAGGCCGAGGAGCACAGAGCCGGTGCCGAGAGTCGCGATGATCGGGTTGATACGCAGGTAGCCGATCAGGATGCCGTTGACGACACCACCCATGCTCGCGACGAGCAAGCCCATCAATGCAGCGAGGCCAGTGCCCATCGATTCTTGAGCGCCGAGCGTAACGAGGGCACCCATAGCAACGTTCGCGGGAACAGAGAGGTCAGCGAGACCTCCAGATACCATCACGAATGTCATGCCAAGGGCGATGAGGCCGACTGCCGAGTTGGCGTTGAGCACATTGGTCAGGTTGTTGACCGTCAAGAATGACGGCGAGGCAACTGACCCGATAACGACGAGCACCAGAATTGCGATGGGAATGCTCAGTGTGCTGAACAGCGCTCCGGGAGTTGTGCTCTTGTCGAGGCTTCTTGCGGGTGCGACAAGCTGATTCATGCGGCCACCTCCTGACCTGTTGCAGCGCGCATGACCGATTCTTCTGTGGCATCCGCGCGGGAAATTTCGGCGGCGATGACGCCCTCGTGCAAGACGAAGATGCGGTCGCAGACAGCGAGCAATTCGGGCAGTTCGGAGCTGATCATGAGCACTCCGCCACCGTCTTGAGCGAACTCGCCGATGATGTGATGAATGTCGGCTTTCGCGCCGACGTCAACTCCACGCGTTGGCTCGTCGAGAATGAGTAGCTTCGGCTCAGAGAGCAACCACTTGCCGAGAACGACCTTCTGCTGGTTTCCTCCACTGAACACGTTGAGCGGGCGCTCGACCTGGGGCGGGTTGACCTTGAGCCGGTCAGCAAGCTCGGTGACGATCTTTCGCTCCTTGCCCAAGAAGATGAGCAGGGCGTTGGTGATGCGAGTGATCACCGGCAGGGTGAAGTTTTCGCGAACCGATAGCCCAGGAATGATTCCCTGGCCCTTGCGGTCTTCGGGAACGAGGGCAATTCCGGCGGCAACAGCCTGGCGCGGAGAGCGGATTTTCAGCACCTTTCCTGCGAGGGTGATTGTGCCCTCCTCCAGCGGATCGAGCCCAAACAGGGCGCGAGCTACTTCGGTGCGGCCTGAGCCGACAAGGCCCGCGAGCCCGACGATCTCGTGCTTGCGAACATCCAGCGTCACATTGTCGAACTGACCGGCACGCGAAGCACCCTCAATTGCCAGAACCTGTTCGCCGAGACCGAGATCGAATTTGGGGAACATTTCGTTGAGGTCGCGACCGACCATGAGGCTCACCATCTCATCAGGGGTGATTCCCGCGACGTCGCGTGTCTCAATGTGGCGTCCATCGCGAAGAACTGTTACGCGGTCGCCGATCTCCATTACTTCTTGGAGGCGGTGACTAATGTAAATGATCGCGATACCGCGGTCACGCATCTTCGTGATGACGTCAAAGAGAACGCGAGTCTCTTTGTCGCCCAGCGACGAGGTGGGTTCGTCGAACACGACCACGTTGGGCTGGCGCGCAACAACTTTGGCGATCTCGACCAACTGCTGCTGGCTTATCGAGAGATCGCCGAGGCGAGTGCCGGGATCGATATCGGTGTCGAGTTCGCGCAACACAGCATCTGCCTTGGCGTTCATCGCCCGGTAGTCGACGAAGGGGCCCCGCGTGGGCATCGCGCCCAGGCTGATGTTCTCGGCGACCGAAAGATCAGGAACAAGGTTGAGCTCTTGGTAGATCATGCCGATACCGCGGCTTCGAGCTTCTCGCGGCGTCCAGTGAATAGCCTTTCGGCCACCGACCTCGATCTCGCCCTTGTCGGGCTGGTAAAAGCCCGCAAGGATCTTCATGAGCGTGGACTTGCCGGCGCCGTTCTCTCCGACGATGGCATGCACTTCGCCCTCGTTGATTTCCAGATCAACGTCTTGAAGCGCCATCACTCCGGGAAATGATTTGGTGATCCCGGTCATCCGAAGAGCGACTGCGGGTGTCGACTCGGTTGTCATACTGAACTCCCCTCATCGCAAACACTGTTGGGTTCGCTGGTTCGCTGAAGCGTGAATCGCACACTGTAACTGACACTCTGCCCCGCAGGGATCGAGGTGAGCTCGCCTGCCTCGCGTGCTGAGCTGCGTCCGAAAACGTTGGCGGTATTGGTGGGTTCGATTCCCAGGGCGTAGTGCCCTTGGCCGACCATCTTCCATTGGAAGAGCCACGGCAGCTCGAGCCCGGAGAATTCGACAACGAGCGCAAGACCGAGATCGGGGTTCGTTACGCGCACCCGCGCCGACGGCTCGTCGCCGATCGTGTGGCGGAAAACTTGTTCAGCGAATCCGGGAGTGGGCTCGGCACCTTTCTGCCAAGCGTCGATTCCCTTCTCTCCCTCGGCGTCACGGGCGACAGTTTCGCGGGAGGGAATATCGACAACGGTGTTCTCCGACAGCAGCGGCCAGCCAAGGTTGATGTGGTACAAAATCATGTGCGGCTGCTCGGCAAAGGACTCGTTGGTCACGGTGTCTTCGAGCAGGAACGAACTGGTGCCAACCTCAGCCGAGATTGTGCGCTGGAGCGTCAGGTTTTCGCCAAAGACGGCGCCCTGACGAGTAACAGCCTTAACTACAACTTCGCGGTCGTTGGCTTCGGCTCGGATGACGCGAGCTTTCTGCGCGCCAATACGGCCATGCAAACCCAGGGTCTGTCCCGCGTCGTCACCGGCCGGCCCGAACGTGTCGAGACCACAAGTGGCCAGTAGCCCGCCGCCAAAGGTGCGCAACCAACCAGCGCCCTCGGGCTCAAATGCTTCAGGGGCAGTGATCTCGGTTGGCGAGATCCACGCGATGGGGATGCCGTCGAGCGTGACCTGCCCGATGTCGAGCGCACGGTCCGGATGAAGTTCGACCTCCATGCCGCTGCCGTTCACGATCCGCAGACGGCGCGCACCCCGCGCAGGCCCTTCGGCCTCCACGAAGCTGTCGAGTCGAACGACCTGAGAGAGCGAACCTACGCGCTCTCTCAGGGCCGTTCCCTCGCGACCAAAAACGTTAGACATGGAGTCCCAATTCGGCGTTCTCGGGACCGAAGTGCTTGAGAATGACGAGGTCCTGGGTAGCGGAGCGGTTAGTCACGGTGACTCCGGCGCGAGCAGCAGACTCAGTGACGAAGAACTCGTCTTGGCTGAGCTGTCCGAAGCGGATGAGCGTGGCGGCGGCGATGTCGTGGTTGCCGAGCGTTCCGGTTCCCTGCACGGCGATGAGACCGTAAGCATCAGCATCCGTCACCGTCACCGACTGGCCGGGGCGAACCGTGAGCTCCTTAGCGCTGAAGTGAGGCGAGCGGTACACGATCCACTTTTCCACGTACGCGGTCTCGTTATCAGCCAACGACTGTGCAGTCGAGTACGGCGCCATGAAGCGGTTCGTGACGAAGTTGGGGTCGGTGTTCTTTTCCCAGTCGAGCAACGAAATGATGAAGTCGAAGTCGCCGTGGTGCTCCGGCGGAACGTCCTTCCAGAGGAGTTCTTCGGGAACCTCGCGGTTGTTGCTCCACGACTCACACATGCAAAAGACGTCACAGGCAGCCTGGGGTTCGTAGGTGCAAATGCTGGCGGGAGCGTGCAGAACGCCCGACGGGATGTCCCATCCGGTGCCAAGCTGAGTGCGGTAGCCGCGCGAAAGGTCGGTGATGCGGTTGTCGCCGCCATCGCCGAAACGCATGAGGCGGGCTTTCACCTGATCGGTGGTGACCTCGGGCTGGAAGCCAAGGAACGAGATCGGCTGGTCGCCCAAGTGGTTATTCATGTGAGGCGAGTAGTAATAGGCCTCGGGCTTGCCGGGCTTGTCGACTAGGGAGGCTTTCTCATCCGTATGGTGCACGTGGAAGGGCAGCGCCTGCTGGTTATCGAAGAACTTTGAGTACATCGGCCACTTCTCGTGCTGCGTCCACAGACGCTCGCCGATTGCTTCGCCCTTGTGGTGTCCGACGAATTCGTCGAAGGGAAGCAGTGCGCCACCATCGGGGTCAACGACGAGGCTGAGCCCTTCGTTTGCTCCCGTGAGGGGTCCGTTGTCGGCGCGAACGGCGGAGGAGAGCCAGCGCTCATCGATGCCCCCACGGCCCTGAGCGAAGGGGAAGTAGTCATCCGGGTGAAGGCGGATGCGGCGACCGGGAGTGCAGAATGCGCGGGGAACCCAGGTTGGGGCGAGCTGAACAATGCCCTGCCCGGCTTCGAGAGCGCGATCCATGCCGGATGCGCTGCTTGCGACGTTATCGTACGCTCCGTCGACCATGTGCGATTCTCCTTCTTCAAGCCGGTGCGGCAGCTTGGCGAATCGCTCAGGCTGCTCTGCCTTTTCTAGTTCAGTTCTGGTTCAATGAACCGGTGTTCAGTGAACCTACCATCGGTGACGCATGGGTGTCAACGCTCACTAAAATTGGCGCGGTTTCGGGGGAACTCCCCTTCTTACAATGTGAGAATGCGTGGGTTGTAACATGAAGTCTCACTAGAAAACCGGGGAACACAATGGCGACGAGCGGCACTTTGGGCGCGCAGCAACGTAGGGCGATATTGCGGGAGCGTCTAAACCAGGACGGTGCGATTCGGCTCGACGACGTAGCCGATGAACTTTCTGTCTCCGCAATGACTGTCCGCCGCGACCTCGATGACATGGAAGCGGAAGGCCTTCTCCGGAGAGTGCGCGGGGGCGCGATCTCTATTGCTGGCCCTCGCCCGTTTGACGAGCGTCGAGCCGTGCGAGCACGAGCAAAGCAAGTAATTGCAGCCAAAGCGGCAGCCCTCATCCCGCAGTCCGGCGCAATCGCGCTCGACGCTTCGACAACAGCGGGCACAATCGCGAGCACTCTTGGCCCGCGCAATGGTCTCTCAGTGGTGACGAACTCGTTTGAGAATTTTGTATGCCTGCGGACAATTCCTGGAGTGACCAGCGTGCTCACCGGAGGTGAATCCGAGCCCAATACTGAAAGCCTCGTCGGGCTACTCGCATGCCAAGGCGCCGCGTCGGTACTGTATTCGCGATTCTTTACGTCAGCGAGCGCCGTCGATTCAACCCTCGGGAGCTCGGAGGTATCTTTCGCCGAAAGCCAGGTCAAGCAGGCCTTTGCTAGCGCGGCCCGCGAAACGATCCTGTGCGTTGATTCGTCGAAACTCGACGATCGCTCGATAGCGGTGAGTTTCGGTCTACGCGATATAAGTCTACTTATCACTGAACTTGACCCTCGCGACTCTCGATTGGATCCGTACCGCGCCCATGTTGAACTCATTTGAGCGGGCCGCCCTTGCATCCTTCGGTAATTTATTGTTAGATGTCACAAATACTAACAAACGCGACGACACAGGACACCTGGATGACAAACCCCACTGCAGCTGAACTCATCGCCCGCTCGAACCGTCTCGGTTCCGACCCGCGAGTCACTAACTATGCCGGCGGCAACACCTCCGCCAAGGGCACTGAAACTGACCCCGTCACGGGAGAGCCCATCGAGCTCATGTGGGTGAAGGGCTCCGGTGGAGACCTCGGTACGCTCACCGAAGCTGGCCTCGCCGTGCTGCGCCTTGACCGCTTGCGCTCAATGACGAACGTCTACCCCGGCCTCGACCGCGAAGACGAAATGGTTGCCGCGTTCGACTACACGCTTCACGGCAAGGGTGGAGCCGCGCCATCCATCGACACCGCCATGCACGGACTAGTGGATGCTGCCCACGTCGACCACTTGCATCCCGACTCGGGAATCGCCATTGCGACCGCGAAGGATGGCGAGAAGCTCACCAAGAAGGCTTTCGGCAACAAGGTTGTCTGGGTTCCCTGGCGCCGCCCCGGTTTTCAACTCGGACTCGACATTGCCGCCATCAAGAAGGCGAACCCGAAGGCGATCGGTTGCATCCTCGGCGGCCACGGCATCACTGCCTGGGGCGACACGAGTGAGGAAGCAGAGTCGAACAGCCTCTGGATCATCACAACGGCCGAAGAGTTCATCGCCGCCAAGGGCAAGAAGGCTCCGTTCGGTCGCTCGGTAGCCAAGAATGCGGCGCTGCCAGAAGAGGAGCGCCGAGAAAAGGCTGCCGCTCTGGCTGCGACTATCCGCGGTCTCGCGAGTCACGACCGCCCGATGGTTGGCCACTTCACTGACTCTGACGTCGTGCTCGACTTCTTGTCATCCGCAAACGCACCGAAGTTGGCAAAGCTGGGCACAAGCTGCCCCGATCACTTCTTGCGCACCAAGGTGAAGCCGTTGCTGCTCGACGTTCCCGCTAATGCAACGGTCGAGAAGAGCATCGAGCGCCTCAAAGAACTGCACGAGGAGTACCGCAAGGACTACACCGCGTACTACAACAAGCACGCCACTGATGATTCCCCCGAGATCCGTGGCGCTGACCCGCTCATCGTGCTCGTTCCCGGCGTCGGAATGTTCAGCTACGGCGCCAACAAGCAGACCGCACGTGTCGCTGGCGAGTTCTACGTGAACGCCATCAACGTGATGCGCGGCGCCGAAGCACTTTCGACCTACGCGCCCATCAGCGATGCCGAGAAATTCAACATCGAGTACTGGGCACTCGAAGAAGCCAAGCTGCAGCGGATGCCCAAGCCCAAGTCCCACGCAACCCGCGTCGCCCTCGTGACCGGCGCAGCATCCGGAATCGGTAAGGCGATCGCTACTCGCCTCGCGGCGGATGGCGCGTGCGTCGTCATTGCTGACCTCGACCTCGAGAAAGCTCAGGCTGCGGCTGCCGAGATCGGTAACACTGACGTGGCAATCGGCCTCAAGGTCAATGTGACCGATGCTGCCGCAATTGAGCGCATGGTGCAGGATGCCGTACTCGCGTTCGGTGGCATCGACATCGTTGTGAATAACGCGGGAGTCTCACTCTCGAAGCCTCTGCTGGAAACCACCGAGCAGGATTGGGACTTCCAGCACGACATCATGGCGAAGGGTTCGTTCCTCGTCTCGAAGGCAACCGCACCCGTTCTCATTGAGCAGGCCATGGGTGGCGACGTGATCTACATCTCCTCCAAGAATGCGGTCTTCGCTGGGCCAAACAACATTGCGTACTCGGCGACGAAGGCTGACCAGGCTCATCAGGTTCGACTGCTCGCGGTCGAGCTGGGCGAGCACGGCGTGAAGGTCAACGGCATCAACCCCGACGGTGTTGTGCGCGGTTCCGGAATCTTCGCTGCAGGCTGGGGTGCCAACCGCGCCAAGACCTACGGTGTTGAAGAAGAAGACCTCGGCAAGTTCTACGCGCAGCGCACGATCCTTAAGCGTGAGGTTTTGCCGGAGAACGTTGCCAACGCTGTCTCGGTGCTCACGGGCCCCGACCTCAGCCACACCACGGGTCTGCACATTCCGGTTGATGCTGGTGTTGCGGCGGCGTTCTTACGATGAGCGCTGGAGCTGTCGCCGCGGTTGATCTCGGCGCCACGAGTGGCCGGGTCATGCTCGGCCACGTCGGTCACAACGAGCTCAGTGTTCGTCCGGTAGCTCGTTTTCCCAATGGTCCGGTGCGCCGTGAAGACGGTTTGCACTGGGACATTGATGCCCTCTACTCGAGTGTGCTTGCCGGTTTGGCGGCTGCTGTTCGTGAAGAGCCGCAGCTGTCGAGCATCGGCGTGGACTCGTGGGCGGTCGACTATGCGCTGATGGCGGGCGGAAAGATGGTTGCTCCCCCGTTCCATTACCGCGACGAGCGTACGGCGGCCGGCGTCGAACGGGTACACGCCGTTGTCGATCATGCCGAGCTGTATGCGTCGAACGGTCTGCAGTTTCTGCCGTTCAACACCCTCTACCAGTTCGCAGCCGAACAGAACCTTGCCGACGCCGATGGCTTTTTGCTTGTGCCTGACCTCATCAACTTTTGGTTAACCGGGCGCCAGGTCGCCGAGCAGACCAACGCGTCGACTACCGGCCTGCTCAACATTGCGACCGGCCAATGGGATGAAGCGCTGATCGAGAAACTCGGATTCCCGCGCCGTTTGTTCCCTGAGCTTGTCGTTCCCGGCACGACAATTGGACCGGTGCGCGACGAGCTCGGCATCCGTGCCGACGTGGTCGCCGTTGGATCGCACGACACCGCATCCGCCGTGGTTGCTATTCCCGCTATCACCGACGACTTCGCCTACATTTCCTGTGGAACCTGGGGTCTCGTGGGGGTTGAGCTCGACGCCCCCGTGTTGACTGAGGCGAGCCGCGCCGCGAACTTCACCAACGAGGGCGGCGTTGACGGGCGTGTGCGCTACCTACACAACGTGATGGGTCTCTGGTTGCTAAGCGAGTGCGTGCGCGAGTGGCAGAAGACCGACGCCAGCGTTGACCTTCTCGAACTGTTGGCTGCGGCATCCGCTCTCACTGAGCGCGTTCCCGTATTCGATGCGAATGACCCTCGTTTCCTTGCGCCAGGTGGGATGCCTGACCGCATTGCCGCATGGTGCACCGAGCGGGGGGTCGCGGTTCCGCAGTCGCACGTTCACTTTGTGCGCAGCATCATCGAAAGTCTCAGCGTTGCCTTCGTGGATGCGGTACGCACGGCCTCAGACCTCTCCGGAAAATCAGTGTCGGTCATCCATATCGTCGGCGGTGGTTCGCAGAACGAGTTGTTGTGCCAGCTCATCGCCGACCGAAGTGGGATGCCGGTGCTTGCTGGACCTGTCGAGGCAACGGCGATTGGAAATGTGCTGATTCAGGCGCGTGTGCAGGGTCTTGTCGATGGTTCGCTTGAAGGTCTGCGCAGTTTGGTGGCGACGGCGTTCTCTCCGCGTCGATACCTTCCACTTTCCCATTGATTGCTATACAATTCTAAACATTGTCTAACAATCTTCGAGTGGTGGAGCGCAATGTCAGAGACAGCAACCGCAGAACACGCGGAACCGATCAGACCAGACTCGATCTACGCTGAACTGCGCGCCGACATCATCGCCGGCACCATCACACCTGGTTCGACAGTCACGGAGACCGCTGTTGCCGTGCGCTTTGGTGTCGCCCGCCCGACAGCCCGCATTGCTATCGAACGTCTCGTCGCGGTGGATCTCCTGCGGCGCGAACCGCATCAAGCCGCGCGAGTTCCACTCCTCACCAGCGATGACGTGGCCGACCTCTTCACCAACAGAGCCATCGTTGAAGGCGCCGCCATTGCGTCGCTAACCCACAACGGCACAATCCCCGCCGACGCTCTCCACGCCCACCATGCACTGCTGTCACGGTCGGCAGACTTCGCGCACGACGACATCCAGTTCCACCGTGCCCTTGTCGCGGGTCAGCCCAGCTCACGTCTCACCCGAATGCACGAACTCCTTATGGGTGAAATCGAGTTGTGCATCGGGCAGGTTCAAGCCGCCCAACTGATCACCGCCCACGAAGTGGCCGAACAACACCAGGGCATTCTCGATGCCATCACCGCCGGCGATGCCGCCACCGCCGAGCGCCTTACCCGAGACCACATTCTGGGAGCGCGCGATCGCCTCCTCACCCACCTCGACACCACCAACTAAAGGCAACTCATGGTCAAGCGTCAATTTCCGAACCCCGTAGAGCTCGCGAAGCTCATGAAATTCAAGGCACCAGAACTCAACGGCAAGAAGCGCCGCCTCGACAGTGCCCTCACGATCTATGACCTCAAGGCGATCGCGAAGCGCCGCACCCCCAAGGCTGCCTTCGATTACACGGATGGTTCTGCCGAGGGCGAGCTTTCACTCAGCCGGGCGCGCCAGGCGTTCGAAGACATCGAGTTCCACCCGTCGATCCTGCGTGACGCTTCGAATGTTGACACCACAACCCAAATCTTGGGCGGAACTTCAGCAATGCCCTTCGGCATTGCGCCCACCGGATTCACGCGCCTCATGCAGACTGAGGGGGAAATCGCGGGTGCGGGCGCAGCAGCGGCAGCAGGCATCCCGTTCACTCTGTCGACTCTCGGCACGTCATCCATTGAGGATGTGAAGGCGGCGAACCCTGAGGGCCGCAACTGGTTCCAGCTCTACGTGATGCGCGATCGGGATATCTCCTACGGGCTCGTCGAGCGCGCCGCGGCGGCAGGCTTCGACACCCTCATGTTCACCGTCGATACTCCCGTCGCCGGAGCGCGCCTGCGGGATAAGCGCAACGGTTTCTCAATCCCGCCACAGCTAACGGTCGGCACCATTATGAATGCGATCCCCCGCCCGTGGTGGTGGTTCGACTTCCTCACAACCCCTCCGCTCGAGTTCGCATCGCTCGCCTCTACCGGCGGGACCGTTGGCGAGTTGCTCGACTCCGCCATGGATCCCTCGATCGACTATCACGACCTCACAATCATCCGGGACATGTGGCCGGGCAAGATCGTCATCAAGGGTGTGCAAAATCTCGAGGACTCAAAGCGACTCGCTGATCTCGGAGTTGACAGCATCCTGCTCTCAAACCACGGTGGTCGCCAGCTCGACCGCGCGCCGATCCCCTTTCACCTGCTCCCCAACGTTGTGCGCGAAGTCGGTAACGACGTCGAAGTGATGGTCGACACCGGCATCATGAACGGTGCCGACATCGTGGCGTCTATGGCCCTCGGTGCCAAGTTCACGCTCATCGGCCGCGCCTACCTCTACGGGCTCATGGCTGGCGGTCGTGAGGGAGTTGACCGCACGATCGAGATCCTGTCGGAGCAGGTCATTCGAACCATGAAGCTGCTCGAAGTCACGAGCATCGAAGAGCTTGAGCCCAAGCACGTGACGCAATTGCAGCGGTTAGTTCCGCGTGGCTAGCCTAAGCAGCGCCAACTCCGCTGTCGACAGCAGGCGAGTTATCGAGTGCTCGCTCCATCGCTTCGGTCATGCGCAGCAGCACCAAGCTCGCACCAACAGCGGCTGACGCTGACAGTGCCAAGTAGAGCCACGACGACAGAGACAAATCTCCGCCAGAGTTGAGGTCTGCCTCCAGCCCCACGACGATAAGCCACACTGCGGCACCCGCCGCAGTTAAGAGACTCACGAGAAGTACAACAATCCAACCGAGCACTTTCTTGTTCATGAATTGCTCCCTGTCTTCAGTTCTACCCAGCCGCGACGGCCGTTTGTCGTCGCGGATGTTGCCTCCTGTCTAAACGCTGTGGGTCGAACCGTAGTCCTTTAGCGGATCACCGATCTAGTCCTCATTTTGGAGGACACCAGTCGTGGTCGCGCACTCTCGTTGATTCACGAACTGATGCGGCCTTACGCGAGCCGAAGCAGGCGAGCACGCAGCTCCTTCGGCGTCGATTCAGGCAGCGCAGCGGAGAGCTCGCTGCGCCGTGGCAGCGCTCCACCCTCGGCGACAATGGTGATCGCCCGGGCTAGGCTGCCGCGACCGACGTGGTTGAGTGCGTTGTCGTCGGCGTGCATCTCAAGCAGGAGTGCGACTTCGCGGGAGGCGTTGCGAGCGGTCGGCAACCACGGCAGCGATACCTTCCACGCGGTGAAGAAAATGAGCACGATGTCGTGGCGGAGGCGCACATGGGCACGTTCGTGTTCGATGACAGCCTGCAGTTCTTCTTCGTCGAGCAGCTGGATGAGTCCAGCGCTCAACACGGTGATCGACGTCAGCGCGCCGGGCAAGCAGTAGGCAACAGGGGCCGGCGTATCGATGAGGCGTGTGCCAGGACGATCAGTCATTGGTTCACTGAGCAGAGTGATGAGTTGGGCGTGACGCGCACGCTCGCGCTCGGCATACACGACAGTCACGAGCAGGTTCAGCAGCAAATGGGCGGTGAGGAAGAGAGCTCCCAAGAGGGCGAGCAACGACCACACCGAGGAACCATCGGGGAGTTCATTGTGGGTGACGAATCTCCACATGCCGTTCGCGGCATCCGGAAGGTCAGTGGCGAACGTTGCGGCCCCCAACAACACGAGTGATCCAATCATGCTGAATCCACCGATGAGGGCTACGAGTTGCCAGACCAGCAGGCCGAGCGTCGGGCGACGGTACGCCCATTGTGCGCCCGGCAGCAGTGCGGGAACAGGCCAAGCGAGCAAGATCGCGACGAAGCCGAGAGTGATCGCAGCAGCGACCACGGTTATCGCCCGGCGAGAATGCGTCGGAGGGTCTCAGCTTCTTCGTTGCTTACTTGCCCGACGAATCGTTCGAGCACTGCAGCACGGTCGTTGGCCCCGCCAAGCACTTCGTGCATGAGGTCAGCCATGTGCGCCTCGCGACCGGCAGCGGCGCGGTAGCGGTGTGGGCGAGAATCACGCTCTCGCCTGACGAAATTCTTGTTCTCGAGTCGAGACAGCACCGTCAAGATCGTGGTGGCCGCAAGCTCGCGACCTGACGCTTCGGGGGCGGCAAGCTTTGCTTGGAGGTCATACGCTGAGAGGCTTTCGCCACTCGCCCACAGCAAATCCATCACAGTGCGTTCGAGTTCTCCTAACGAATTCATGACTCAATTCTACCTCAGGTAGAAATTATTTCTACAACAGTGTAGAAATAGTTCTACAAGGCGTAGAAAATGCAGTGGAAGGTGCGGAGTGGATCCCCTAGAAATCGCTAGATGGCAATTCGGAGTCACCACCGTTTACCACTTCATCATGGTTCCGCTCACGATCGGCCTCGGCCCTGTCGTCGCGCTCATGCAGACCCAGTGGGTGCGCACGGGCGACGAAAAGTGGCTGCGCATGACAAAGTTCTGGGGCAAGTTGTACCTCATCAACTTCATCATGGGAGTGGCAACCGGCCTCGTTCAGGAGTTCCAGTTCGGCATGGCCTGGAGCGAATACTCTCGCTTCGTCGGTGACGTCTTCGGTGCTCCGCTGGCCATGGAAGGCCTCCTCGCCTTCTTCTTCGAATCCGTCTTCCTCGGCCTCTGGATCTTCGGCTGGGATCGCCTCCCCAAAAAGATCCACCTCGCCGCTCTCTGGATCGCCGTCGCCGGCTCCATCGTCTCCGCCTTCTTCATCATCGTCGCCAACTCGTGGATGCAGCACCCTGTCGGTGTTGAACTCATCGATGGCCGCCCCGTCATGACCGACATCTGGGCAGTGCTCACCAACAACACCGCGCTCACCGCCTACTCGCACACCATCACGGGTGCCCTCGCGGTCGGCGCTGGCTTCGTCGTCGGCATCTCCTGGTACCAGCTCTGGCAGCGTCGCCGCGATGGAATCGACACTGTGGATGCCACGGGTCGTGTCGTCGTCGGCGAGAACGCCAGCATCCCCGGCCGCGATCGCAAGGACCACTCGGTGTGGATCACGAGCATCCGCATCGGTGCCGTCATTGCGATCATCGGATTCGGCGGAGTGGCCATCACCGGCGACCTGCAGGCGAAGCTCATGTTTGAGCAGCAGCCGCTGAAAATGGCGGCGGCGGAGGCTGCGTGCCACGACGGTACGAGCTTCTCGGTGCTCTCGATCGGTCCCCTCGGCTCACAGAATTGTGAAGACGTTGTCGGCATCATTGAGATCCCCGGCATCCTCTCTTTCCTTGCTCACGGCGATTTCGACACCGAGATCAAAGGCGTAAACACCCTCATCCCCGAGTACCAGGCGCTCTACGGCACCAACCTGCCGGATGACCCGCTCTACGGTGAGCGCGCCGGCATGGAGATCAACTACCTGCCCATCATGGAGGTCACCTACTGGGGCTTCCGCCTGATGATCGGCTTCGGGATGCTCGCAGCTGGCTTCGCGCTGCTCACCCTGTGGATCGTGCGCAAGGGCACTGTGCCCCGCTCGAAGCTCATGATGGGAACAGCCCTTCTCAGCATCGCCGCCCCCTTTGGCGCGAACATCGCCGGTTGGGTGTTCACCGAGATGGGCCGCCAGCCGTTCGTGGTTGCCCCCAACCCCACGCCAGGCGGTGTCGACGGTGTCTACATGTTCACCGCGGCAGCAGTCTCCCCCGGAGTGAGCGGCGAAGAGATCATCTTCTCGCTTGCCTCGCTCGCCCTCGTCTACGCATTCTTGTTGGTCTTCGAAGTGAAGCTGCTGATCAAGTACGTGCGCGGTGGTGTGGCCTCAGCGATGCCTGAGCTCGGGCATCCGGATGCTGGTCACGGCGACAGCGACAGCGATCCTGACGACCCCAACCGACCAGCCCAACGCGACGACGTTCTCGCGTTCGCCTACTAAGCAGAGAGGCACGCACTCATGGAACTTCTCCCCACCGTCTGGTTCATCGCCATCGCGGCACTCTGGATCGGCTACCTCTTGCTCGAAGGCTTCGACCTTGGGGTCGGGATGCTGCTGCTCTTCAGCACGCGCAAAGATCGCCAGCGCCGGCTCATGCTCAATGCTATCGGCCCGGTCTGGGACGGTAACGAGGTCTGGCTGATTACGGCCGGAGCTGCGACGTTCGCTGCATTCCCGTTTTGGTATGCATCGCTTTTCTCGGCCCTCTACATCCCGCTGACGATTGTGCTGGTGAGTCTCATCTTCCGCGCCGTAGCAATTGAGTACCGCGGAAAAGGCTCAAGCGACAAGTGGCGCATGTGGTGGGATCGCGCTCTCGGCCTCGGCTCGCTCGGTTCCGCTTTCGGTATCGGCGCAGCGCTCGCCCTCACCACAACGGGGCTCCCCCTCGATGCGAATGGTGACCGTGTTGGCGGCGCCTTCGCCTGGTTCACGCCATACGCAGTGCTTGGCGGCCTAGCCGTTGTTGGGTTCTCGCTCGTTCACGCCTCCGTCTTCCTCGGCCTGAAAACTGATGGAGAAGTGCGCGTTCGTGCCCGCAACTTCGTGGTGCGGTGGAGCCCGGTCGCCCTGCTTCCGATCGTGGCGTGGGTACTCATCATTCAGTTCCAACACGGCAGCCCCATCACTTGGTCGCTCGTTGTAGTCGCGGTGATCGCTGTCGTCTTCGGCTGGTTCAGTGCTCGAGCCGGGCGTGAAGGCCGCGCGTTTGTGGGCATTGCCGCATTCTTGCTCGCTGGGGCGTCATCCATTTTCGCTGCGGTGTATCCGGTGGTTCTGCCATCGACAATCAATCCAGCCTTCGATCTCACGATCTCGAATGCGGCAAGTGGTGAATATACCTTGGGCGTTATGAGTGTCGTTGCGGCGTTCGGATTGCCGCTGGTCTTCCTGTATCAGGGCTACACCTACTGGGTCTTCCGCAACCGTCTCAGTGAGCACCACATCCCGGAGGCCCACGTCGTGATGCCAGCGGTCGCTCCTTCCGTCTCAGCTCCGTAGGGCACGATGGATCGCATGAAAGCACAGCTTCGCGAACGACTAGCAGCGGGCTTCGGTCCTGGCGGTGTGCACACACTGTTCGGGCTTGGCCTGCTTGCAGCGCTCAAGGGGCTCGCTCTCGTGCTCATGGCCGAGGCTGTTGCGCGCGGTGTCGTCGGCGTCATTGAGTCGGATGCCGGTGCTTGGCAGTTGGCGATCGTGCTCGGTGTGGCCGCTGGCCTTCTGCGCGCGGCTGCCGCCTGGGCAACAGAAAGTTTTGCTACCCGCGCTGCCCTCGGCGCGAAGGAGGCTCTGCGCCACGACCTTGCGGAGCGGGTGCTCACGGGCTCAGATTCGAGGGTCGGCGCGAGCACCGCGATTGCGACGGTTGGCCTCGACGAGCTCGACAACTACTTTCGGGTGGTGTTGCCGTCAATCGTCACGACGGCGACGATTCCGTTGCTGATTGGTGCCCGCATCCTCTCGGTCGACTGGGTAAGTGCGCTCATCATTGTGTTGACCGTTCCGTTGGTTCCTGTGTTCATGGTGCTCGTCGGTGGGCACACCCGCGAGCGTGCCGACGCGGCGAGTGCGAGCCTCGAACGTCTCTCTGATCACCTCGTTGAGTTGGCTCGCGGCCTGCCGGTTCTCGTAGGGCTTGGTCGGGTTGGTGAGCAGTCCCGCGCTCTGCGGGCGATCTCGGTCGAGAACCGAACGACCACCATGGCGACCCTGCGCACGGCCTTCCTCTCTTCCCTAGTGCTCGAACTCATTGCGACGATCTCAGTCGCCGTTGTTGCCGTGTTTGTTGGTGTGCGGCTTGTCAACGACCAGCTTCCCCTTACCATTGGCCTCATCGCTCTCGTACTCGCGCCCGAGTGTTTCGCGCCGTTCCGTGAGCTCGGCGCGGCCTTCCATTCCTCAGAGAACGGGCTCACTGCTCTGCGCCGCGCCCGCACGATCATCGATACGCCGCGCCCTCGCGAACACCGCCAGAGTGCTGGAGGGTTTCGCATTGTTGATTTGACCATCGGCTACGACGGTCGAGCACTCCCTGCCGTTGACCAATTGAGCTTTCGAGCAACGCCTGGCACGATCACGGCGCTGGATGGGCCGAGCGGCAGCGGAAAATCCAGTGTTCTTGAGGTGCTTGCCGGCAATCGTGAGCCCAGCGGCGGCAGCGTGTGGGGCATCGATGTTTCCCGGGTGGCGTGGGTTCCGCAGCATCCGCAGACCGTTGCTGACACCGTTCTCGATGAACTGCGCCTCTATAGCGACGACGAACAGTCCATCAAAGCTGTACTACTTGAGCTGGGTTTGGTGTCAATCGCTGACGCGGATCCCCGCCAAGTGAGCCCCGGCGAGCTGCGCCGCATTGCTGTCGCGCGCGGGCTGCTGCGCGTCGAAGCGGGTGCGACCCTGTTGCTGTTGGATGAGCCAACCGCCCATCTCGATCCGGCATCCGCTGTTCGCGTTGAGACCGCCATTGCCGAGTTGCGTGGCAGACCGGTGACGGTGTTGGTGGCCTCGCACGAGTCCGGAATTGCTGCGCTTGCGGACCAGGTAATCTCCGTTGGCGTCTCGGGCGGAACCCGGGCGGTCGAAGCACGCGTTGACCCGGTTGCGGCGACAGCGGATCCGGATGCTGACGCTCTCGTCGCACTCAGCTCTCCCCGCGCGACTCTCGCCGCCCTCCTCGAGTTTGTGCGTCCGTCGCTGGGTACTCTTGTGGGAGCGATCGCTCTCGGCATTGGCGCGAGCCTCTTCGCCATCTCGCTCACCGCGATCTCGGGCTGGCTGATTGTGCGGGCGAGCGAGCATCCGCCGATCATGTACCTTCTGGTGGCGATTGTGGGCGTGCGGTTCTTTGGGCTGGGTCGCGCCGGCCTTCGCTATGCCGAACGCCTTGCGACTCACAGCGCGGTGCTGCAGTCGTTGATCGAGCTGCGGGTGTCGCTCTGGAACGGGCTTGGTGCTCGGGCTCTTGGCTCGCGCGCTCTCGCGAATGGCGGGGTCGCTCTCGACTACCTTGTTGCCTCCGCGGACCGCGTTCGCGACCTGGTTCCGCGCGTCGTGTTGCCCCCAGCAATCGCTGTGGGTACATCGCTCGCAGCGGTTATCGCCGTTGCACTGTTGCATGCGCCCGCCGTGCCGGTGCTGCTTTGGGGACTCGCTGTCGGGCTCGTTGCCGCGCCGGTTATCGCGGTCTGGGTTGATCGTTCGGCGGCTCGCGGCATCGCCGATGTTCAATCTCGCGTCGTGCGTGCCTTCGCCGCCATGACCGGTGCGGCCAGCGACTTGCGCGCCAACGGCGTTGGGGAGCGGATGCTCAACCGCCTCGATCGCATCGATGCCGAAGCCGGGGCGCACTCCCGCCGCAGCGCTCGCGCCCTCGGAATCGGCAACGCCGTCGTCGTACTCGCGTGCTCGGTGACCGCCGTCGCCATGCTTCCCATTGCCGCGCCCGCGGTCGCCGCCGGAACTCTTCCGATCGGCGTCGTCGCCGTGCTCGTCCTCATCCCCATCGGCCTCGTTGACTCCCTCATCGCGTTCGTCGACTCAGTGCAGCAGTGGCCAGCACTCAGTGCGGCGCTGGCCAAGGTGCGGGCCGTTACCGCGCGGCCGGATCGCGCGGCTGCAGACAACGCGGCCCGCGGCGCTAACCAACCACTCGCTCACGTGACTGTTCTTGAACTGCGGGAGCTCGGCATCCGCTGGCCTTCGAGCCCGACGCTGGCATTCTCGGGCGCGACCGCTCGGGTTGAACGCGGCGAGTGGCTTGTCGTTGAGGGTCCGTCGGGCGCGGGTAAGTCGACGTTGTTGGCTGCGCTGCTCGGGTATCTTCCGGCGGCCGCTGGTACGTGGAGTCTCAATGGAGTGGATGCGCGCGAGCTCTCGCCCGAGCAATTGCGCGCGGCGGTGACGTGGTGCCCGCAGGAGTCGCACCTCTTCGACTCAACGATTCGCGGCAATCTGCTGTTGGGCCGCGCGCACGATGACCAGCCGACCGAGCAGGAACTTGTTGCTGTGCTGCACCAGGTGGGTCTTGGCCCGCTCTTCGATTCGCTCGAGCACGGCCTCGACACTCGCGTGGGTTCGGCGGGCGAGAGTCTGTCGGGCGGCGAACGTCAGCGCCTCGCTGTTGCTCGCACACTGCTAACGCGGGCGGATGTCGTGCTGCTCGATGAGCCGACCGCCCACTTGGATGCTGCGAGCGCCGAGCAACTCATCACCGATCTGCGCACGGCTCTCGCCGACAAGATCGTCGTGCTCGTAAGTCATCATGCGGATGAGCGGCGCGACTTTGATGTGAGCTTGCGGCTCGGGGCGCGTGACGAGGTCGCTGTACGCTGAGGCGAATCACACCGTTGATGCCAAGTCCGAATTCCGCGAGTTGTGGGGCCGCGGTCACTCAATACTGATGAGGTGACTACCTCGAGTTCGGATACCGCCCCATGACAATTGCCACGTTCGCAGCGCTCATCGCGTTCCTCTTTCCGCTCGCGTACAGTCCGGGGCCGGGCAACACGTTCTTTGCCGCTATCGGGGCTTCGCGCGGACCGCGAGCAGCCATACCCGCTCTCGCCGGGTATCACGCAGCAACATTTGTCGTGACGGCGGCGATCGGCTTGGGGCTCGGGGCGACCGTGCTGATGCACCCCGCGTTCGTTGTCGTGCTCAGCGCTGCGGGCAGTCTGTACGTGCTGTGGTTGGCGTTCACGTTCATCCGCAGTGCTCGGTCGCGGGCACGGTCAGCGTCGCAAGTTGCGGCGCAGTCAGCGACCACTTCCGCAGAGTCAGCGGAGTCGCCTGCTCCAGCGTTGCCTCCTGCTCCGGCGCAGAAGATTGGCTTCTGGAGCGGCGCGCTCGTGCTGCTCCTCAACCCGAAGGCGTATTACATTATCGTCGTCATGTTCGCTCAGTTCTTACGCCCCGAGTCCGGCAGCGGGCTCGCGGCAGTGCTCCTCATCACCGCGATCTTCACTCTCAACAACCTGATCGCCTTCCTCATTTGGACGGCGGGCGGGCGGATGCTCACCGCTCTCTTCCGCGGCGAGCGCGCCCAACAGTTCATCGATTACCTCTTCGCCGCCACCCTCATCGGAGTCGCAATCTGGATGGCGCTGCCGTTGTTCGGGCTCGGCTAAGCACGCAAGCGCTCTACTTGCCTAGCTCCCGAACAGATCGTCCGCGACGGTCTTGTACACCGATTCCGGGTTCGAGGGGTGGTAAATCCCGGCGAGCACATCGCGCTGCAACCGCGAGAGTTCGCTCGTGCTGCGGAAGGCTCCTCCCCCTGCCGAGCGCATGACTTGGTCGACAACGTGGCGCGCGGTTTCGATGCTGCGGTGCTTCACGCCGGTCAGTTTGCGGAACCAGCCAGCCCCGTGATCCACGAGCCCATCAACGTCGTCGACAATGCTGTGCAGCTGGGGTTCGATCGCGTCGAGCGCGAGAGCGGCATCCGCCATGCGCCAGCGCAGATCCGGATGTTCGGCATACGTCTCTCCGGAGATGGCTGAGCTGCGCTGCTGCAGTGCTTCGACTCCGAGTTCGAGCGCGCGGTCGGCGAGCCCGGCATAGACGGAGGCGATAAGTGGCAGGAAGTTCGCGAAGACGGCGAAGATGAACGGATCGGCGCTGGGGCCGACGGGCATCACGCGGGCTACCCGGTTCGTGGGAACGAAGGCGCCCTCCAGCACGGTGGTGTGGCTCTGGGTGGCGCGCATGCCCAGGGTGTCCCAGTCCTCGAGGGAGCGCCAACCTGGTGCCGAGCGTTCGATGAAACCGTGCACGAGGGTTGCGGTGCCATCGTCGGCGGTGTGCTTGCCGAAGATGCCGAGCTGGGTCCACGCGGGAGACAGCGACGTGAAGATCTTGGTGCCCGTAAATGTGTAACCGCCTTCGACGGTTTCGGCAGTGGTGAGCGAGTCCCACACAACGAGATCGTTGCCAGGTTCGCTCAGACCGAAGGCGAAAATTTCGCCAGCTTCGACATCCGCAAGAAGCCAATCGAGGCTGGAGTCGCCGCGCTCGCGCAGAACCCAGGCAACGCCAATCCAGACGAGGTGCATGTTGATGGCGAGCGCCGTGGCAGGAGCATAGGCGGCAAGCAGGCGCTGATCATCCGACAGCTCACGCAGGCTGCGCGGCTTCAAGTAGCCAACGGCACGCAACTCTTGCAGGTCTTCGGTGAAGAAGATGTTCTCGCGGTCGTAGCGCGCGGCCCGCGACCGGACGCGATCGAGCAGTGCTGGGGTGAGTACCGTCATGGCTTCACGCTACTCCGCATCGATGATCGCCTGACCTTCCTGATCGTGACGTCTGACGCTGAAACCAATTCGTCCCCGCGGCGCCGCAGCGTACGGAAGCGCGAGCGAGATCAAGGTTGCAACATCGGAGCTGGGAACAGGGTCTGGCCAAGCTCCGCGCTTAACCCGAGCTCCGTCCACGCGCCCAGACCCGTCATCCCGTTTCTCGTCGTCAACGACTACCGGATCGATTGTGAATGTTAGCAACATCGCACCTCGCCCAGGCTTCTTCAGAGCGTCCGCGTTCTTGCCAGCGACAGCAGACGGCTCAGGGCTCTCCGCAATGACCTCGAGCACTGCTCGATGGCGTCGCTCGCTACCGGCGAATCCTGGTCGGTCGGCACGACGACGGCGTTCCATCATCGAGATAGTCACACCGTCCACGTCGCGGCGATATGTCTCGTCTAGTTCTGGGACTACTACTACCCAATCTTCAATAGTTCCCTCATGGGTCGCCTTTTCTATCATGCTGATGGTTGGCGAGAATTGATCGCGTGAGAGCATTTCAAATTCTTTAAGCGCGGCGACAACTTCATCACTTGTCAACACTGCCGTGCGAGCCTCGAAGTGCGTGCCGTTCACGCCCGTGAAGATGCTCACGTCGGGAGAGAGACGAGGAATCCAGCCCGATACGGCCTCGAAGTGTTTTGCATTCCGGGCGCCGTCACCACGATAGTCGTGAGCGTTGAAGTCCTTAACAACCCCGCCGTCACCCTCGTACTGGAGGACGGCGTTGTACATCTTGTTAGCGCCTGTTGGTCGTAGCCAAGGCAATTGCTGAAACACCATTGGCGGCACATGGATTGGGCGCACGACTGGCTTGCCATCCTCGGTCAGCTCGGAGAACTTTCGCAGCTGCGCCCGGAACTCCTCCTCGTCTTCAATAATCGAGGTGAACGCGTCGTACAAGTCGTAGGACTTCTTCTTGCCATCGAGCACGTCCCGCCCGATATACAGCCGCACGAGATCGTTGTACCCGGGGCGATATCCGAACCAACGCCCCATCTGCATGAGAGTGTCCGCTGCAGCAGTTCGGCGCCGATAGTAGGAGATAGTAAGCCCTTCAACAGTGAATCCGCGGCTGAGCTTGGCTCCTCCAACCATGATCCGCCAGTACGGCGCAACCTGGAAGTTCATCGCGTTGTAGTCGCTATCTTTGCTCCCGTTCACTACGACTACTGGGTCGCTAGCAGCAGTGATTGCATCCACCGCAAGCCCTATATAGGCCTTCAGATCATCAAAAGTGTCAGGCATAGGAAGACGGCCCCACTCCTGACGAGATTCGGTCACACGCAAGAAGTCTTCATGGTACAGCTCTCGAAGTCGGGCCAAGCCTGAAGGTGAGCTGTAGCCGCCCAGATTCCACACCGAACGAAAGGTGTCCGCCAAGTCGGCATGCTCGGCGACGCGGATGGATTCGTGCACGAGCATCGTGTGGTGACGGTAGCTAAACCCATCGTCTTGCGCTTCACGCCACTTTTTAATGCCTCCGCTTAAGACAAAGGCATCAATGGCGTTGCGGATTTCTTGGCGCTCTTCATCGGGTTCACTTTCGCCATCGGCCCGAAGGTCACGCACGAACGCGGCCTCGTTTGACAGTGAAGCATCGCCCTTCGCTTCCGGATCAAGCCCAAACAGATCGTGGAATTGTCGGCCACCCATGTACTCCGAGGATGGGTCCAGGCTCACGATGAAGTCCTTGGGAAATACATCTTCAGAATCATCAGGGGAGATGAAGACATTGGCGAACGGGGTCGCCGTGTATCCGATGTATTGGGCGCGCGGCATTGTGTTTAGGAGATCGTTGATGAGCTTGTTGATGGCGCTTCGCTTCTTTGACTCCGCGGCCGCGGCTTTCTTAGATCGCGGGTTCACAGTATTTACTGACGCCTGATCTGCTTCATCGTCGATTATTAGTACTGGGATTTCACGCGCATCAGCGCGGATGTTCCTCAGGTCATGAAGTAGGTTTTTCAGCGCAGTGGTGTTCTTCTTCATCACCGCGATTCGAGCATCCACTGAATGGATATTCTCGGGGTCGTAGACGGGTTTCGCTGGATTCCGCAATTCACCATTTCGACGGAAATCTAGCGCATCACGCCCAAGCCGCAATTTTCTATAATCTTTGCCCGCCGTGGTGAGTCGCTTAATCGCGGGAACTCCGGGGGTCGAATGGATGTCCACAGCGTGCTTCAAAAATTTGCCGTTTTGCCAGTCAACATCTTGGTTTCCGATGTAGTCAATGTCGCGAATCGCAGTCTCATCGGTCCTGTCGACACCCTCAAGAATGTTCTCTTCGCCCACGAGTTCCATATCGAGACGACGCTGGGTCTGACCACGCAGTAGTTCAATCGTTCCGGTTAGCACAATGATGAGGCGATAGCCCGAGTCGACTGCCTTCGCGACTATTCCTGTGAAGTTAGCCGTCTTCCCGCTCTGCACGTGGCCGACTACTAGGCCCTTAGTTTGATAACCGACCTCCGCACTCGGGTCTGATAGCCGGCCAACAATGTCGGTGGTTGACTTGTTGAGGTTGGTGAGGGCATCAACGTCCCACCCTTTTCGCTCAAGTACACCTCTGTAAGCTCGCCAATAGAAGTCGTTTTCGCCCTGACGCTCGGCTGTGTACCAAGGGTCCCAGTGCTCAGGGTCAACGATCATCGTGTCCATTTTCGACGCGCTGGGAAACTCCGTGTCGAGCCTCTCGCGAGCATCAGTCGAAAGCTCGAGCTGCTCGTAGATTAGTTCACGACGGTTCGCGCTCCAGGCGTCAGTATCATTCGACCAGTCGGCGCGAGAGGTCGCGTCCCATTGTGCGAGAGCCATATGCATTGCGCGCCACGTTGAGTCGGTCTTCTCGCGACCGATGAAGACGGCCAGTAACGCTTCTTCGGTCAATTCAACGCCAGCCCGTCGCAGCTTGAACTGGACAAGTTCGAGGAGCGGTTCTGGCCCTGAGTCTCGAATTCCAGTCAACCCTTCTCGAATGGCGGATTCGACGACGGCAGAAGTGTTGTCATTCATGCGAGCTCCTCACAGAAGCTATCGAGCGGCGCAGGGACCGCGGCGTAGGGAAGGTGCGTTGCGTCGACACGATAGGAGACACGGCTGACAAGCGATCGTTGGGGAACAATTGTGTCGAGCAAGGCAGCGGTAATGGCCGGGAACGCATCGTCGACTAGGTATCCCCGCGGCACAGATCGCAATTGGTACCGCGTCCGATAGAGATCCCCGTCGAGATCTCTCCACCCCAGCCCCTCGAGCGCCGAGTCGAAGGTCCTTGAGGTCCTGTGAAGTTTCGACCGCACGGCTGCGACTAGTGAAGGGAGCGTGAAGGAGTCAGCGGCGCCTCCTGCGCGCGTTATCTGCACCGAGATCAGGTAGAGCGGCCGGCCAGGCACTTGCTGAAGTTGGGTGTCGGATCCAATCACATGCACACGGCCTTCGGAACGAGTACATTTCACTTCTGCGTCAAAGTCTGCAAACCCGAAGTCGTGTTCTTCGGAAAGTGGTCCGAGCCAGCCTGTGACCGCTGCGTCTTCACCATCAGTATCGATCACGCTTGAAAGCACTAAGAGCTCGCCTATAAGCCCGGTGATTTTCTCCTCGGTCAGCCTCGCTCGGCTAGCAAGCAAGTCCTTTAGTCCCTCAAGCGACTCCGAAACGGCGTGCCGAAAAGATGCTCCTGCACGCAACTGATCGACAATCGACTCCACCAGGATGTAGGCCTCGTAGCGCATATCCGTCGCATCAATGGTCATTTCGTACCAGTCGGCTGTGGCGTCTATGGGGCGCTGGCGCTTGAGGGTGATCCTTTCATATGCAGTAACTTCTGGGGCGCTTCCCGCCACTGGCGTAAGAAGCTGCAGCTCGTTTCGAGGAGGGTCGATGATCAGCCGAGCGTGGGGTGTTTCATTCAACGCAAAAGCAGTGCGTACACCCAGACGGAAGTAGTCTTCGACTATCTCCGGGGTGAGGTGTTTCGGGTTTGTGAGCTCACTCATCATTTCCACTTCCCATTTGCCGTGCCTGCTGCGCTAACTCTTCACGCAGCGCCGCTGTGAGCAGCTGATCCCAAGCTGCCAGTTCTGCTTTTTCGCGCGGCCCCAGGTGCGAACCCTCGAAATACTTCGAATACACCAAGAGGAGCAGTGTCTTCACAAATGGAGAGTCTTCGGCATCCATGCTGCCTCGACCGGCGATTACGTCGCGATACTGCTCATTGAGCCAGATAGTTCGTCGCTCAATATCAATACGTAGTGGGGCTTCCGAGCTGTCCACACGCCAACGGATGTCGACAGGCTCTGCGTTGACTGTTTCAACGGTGGCCGCAAATGCTTCGAGCATTTCGGCCCCGAACCCTCTTCCAGGCTCGACTAGCTCGACAGGTCGCTTCGTGTACTTGCGCGAATCCGCTCTCGCCGCCTGCGCAGATCCAAGAAAACTATCAAGCCCACCCTCCAAGCCCACGACGGAAGCAGCGAGCAGCGCACTCTTCAAATCAGAGTCAAGTTCTAACCCGGCTTTCTCGGGGTTGATCGTAATGTGCGGCGTAAGGGCCTTCGTGATGTCTATCGAGATGCGCGCGTATTCGAGTTCAGGTCGGGCAACTGCCAGCGTGTTCCATCCACCAATCTGCAGCAGCCTGTCTGCGCGATAAAAGTAGAAGCCTTGCGCTAGCGCCCCCGGTTTGCCGCCCAGACGATACTCGGGGCGGCCGGATTGAGACGCTGGCCAGACGTGCGCGTTGCCCGTCGCCTCGATCCCGTTGAAATCAATTCGAATTTCTGCTGGGAACGAATCGTTCGGAAGGCTGTCGTAGCCGAAAGGATCGATCGGCGCGACTACTCGTGGTACTCCCGAATCGTTCACATCTGTGTCAAAAACATCGACAACGATGCGGACTTGTTTCGCAGTGATTTTGCGGTGAAAGACGACACCTATGTGCGAGATGAGCGATCTGACTCGTTCTTCTAGCCACTGCGAGCGGTCAGATTCCTTCGTGCTGCTCAAGAAGGTGCGCGGGTCGCCCCATTCGACAACTGTTCCTTTGGTCATCGGAAAGTCAACGTGCAGATCGTCCAACACAGCGTCAACGTCGTCAGGATCAATCTCGCCGACGCGCGTGGGTTCCGTGGCCGAAATCGCTCGCCCCGCTGGCTGTGCCCCAAAGCTGCGCGAATAGACACGGAGCTCATTTGCTTGGCTGAGCGAGGCGGCCTTAAGCCCGAGGCCGAAGTGCCCGATATCCCCATCACCGTATTCACGCTTGTGCGCAAATGTCATTGCGTCATCAATAGTGACAGCGTCCATCCCGCTTCCGTCGTCAATCACACGGAGCCCGACAATCGCTCCTGCCTTCTGCACAAAACGGACAAGAACGTTCGCTGCGCTTACGTCGATGCTGTTGTCGATCAGGTCGGCAATTGCCGTTTCAAACGTGTGGTGACGGCCCACAGCCCGAGTGATCGAGCTATCAGCTGGGACATCCCTCACCCGGACGATTCTCGGCGCACCGTTCACCATTAGAGAGCCTCGAAGCGGTTCTTGGTGAAGCCCAGGTTGGAGCCGTTTTCGCGGACTGTACGCACGACCCCCTCGGGGAAGCCGGCACGCTTACCGGCATCAACGGAGAGCCTCACCTCGAGAGTCTCAGGGTCGGCGTTCTGGAGATGGGCAAGCAACTCTTCGGCCACTTGTTTCAACTGAGTGGCGAGATCACTCCCAGGTTTGAGGTCAATTACGCCGGAGTATCGCGCGTTGGCGATCGTTGGCGAGGCAATCGGTGCAGTTGGGCTCGCAGGTCCGACGGCCGGATTCGTTGGCGTCGCTGGATTAGCGCTCGCCTGGTCGACAGGCTCGTCCATCGCTTCCGCGGCGTGTTGGCGTTGCCGCTGCGCGACGGCGAGTCGGGGGGCTACGAGCAGCATCGAGTCGTCGATGCTGAAAGGCACCTTGTCGAAAAGTGGCACTTTCAACCCAACGAAATCGCCAGTGTCGGTGTCGTAGGCGTCAGCGAGGGCAAAACCTACTTCTTGCCAGGCGATGTCATCGAATACTGGTGCGATGGCGTCCAACAGTACTTGCTTGTCACGGTAACGAGAAAGGTAAGGATAGCGTGCGTGGTATTCCCAAAGCTCTCCGACGCTCACGCGACCATCATTCCACTTGTTGCGAAGGTGTTTCCCCAGTTCAAGGGCCAGCATTTGTGGTGACGACTGAACGATAACGACGTCCGTCTTGCGCAGCCTTTCTCCTACATGGCGGGCGAGTGATTCGGTGGCTCCGTCGGCTTTCGCTGCAGCCACCCGGAACGGTTGGCTGCCGTCGGCTTGCTCGGGGTAGAGAGCCCAAATCCATGTTTCGCGGATGCGTTGGGCGACTGTTTGATTCAGCGCGTCGATCTTGCGCCGGACCTCTGCAACTTGACCTTGGGTGAGATCAAGAACGTCTTTATCCGCATGGATGTCGTTCCATGCTTTGTACTGTCGTAACGAGGAGTCGAGTTCGGGCCATCGCGAGGAATCTGCCGTGAGCACGATCACTGTATTCGCGTTTACGCGCGGCGCTGCGCCTCGTTTTGTCACGAGTTCCTGCGCGTACGTCCTCGCAGCGGTATCTTTACCTTTCACCTCGTGGGTATACCGCGGGTGTGCAATTATCAGGCGCACGCGATCGGATTCCGAAATGTCGACGGTGTCGACTGGTGCGACTATTACTTCCGCTATCTCTGGTGTGCTCTTGGGCTCAGTTTTGCGGATGCGGTCGATGACTGCCGCCCAGATGTCCTCTTCAGGATAAGCTTCTGCGCGCTCTACAACCTTTCGGTTAAGTGATGGTTGCCTGTCGAACCAGTAGCGGTCGTTGTCGCCGTAGAGGTACGTTGCTCGATCTCCGAGGATGGATAGGGCTGACCCGAAGTTGCCAATGGTGTCACCGGGCATAGCAACGCCCAAGAACACGCGCTTGCGTTCGATTCCTTTGTGTTGTGTCTGCAGTGTGGCTGCGGATCCCATGAATGTCGCACGCGCAATACGTCGGGTTAGCGCGCGTCGCCCAAAGAGTTCTTTCTCGTTGTCGATGTATACGGCGGTGGCTTGCTGCCCATCGATGTCTTTCTCGATAATCGACTTCCAGGCGTCGTCGAGGTAGCCGGTGATTTCGTCTCGCACTGCGGCGGAGTCGAGCGGCAGCGATCCCGGCATAATGAGTGGCGAGTCGTCTCCCGCTGCGTAGAGTGCGTGAACCACTGAGCTCATGAGTCGGAGTACGCCACGTGTCCGTTGGAACTTCTCGAGCGTAGACCAGTCTCCGTAGAGCCGATCAAACAGTTCAGGGTGGATCGGGTATGCCGCCCGGAGCCGAGCTTTGTAGTCGAGGTCTTTGGTTTCGCTCGGCAGCTCACCAGCGTTCTTGAGGTAGTACTCAAAGAACCGTTCGACAGTCGCGTCAATTTTACGTTGGGCTGCAGCGTCTGGTTCTTGAAACAGCCGGCGCTTGACGATCTCGAAAGACTCGTTGCTTGATGCAGGCGACCAGTTTAGAGCGACGCGAGAGACAACGTTCTGCAAGCGTTCGAGTGCGGCTCGACCGTTGAGCCCTCCAACCTCCAGGTCGGAGGCCGCTGCTTCGTCGCCGTCGCGACGGATATCAGATGCGGGAATTGAGACGAGCAGGAGTGCACCGGGGACTGATTTTACTGCTTCGGTGAGCAGCTGGGCGAAAGTGAATTGCGTCTCGAATGTTCCGCCGATGAGGGCGTCGTTGCCGTACAGTCCGCGGGCGTAGGCCACCCATTCGTCGATGAGAATGAGTGCTGGCGAGTATCTCGCGATGAGATCACGAAGTGCTGCGCCAGGATTCGTTCCGTTTGCGTCGGAGTCGGCGACCATTGAATAGCCTTCAGCGCCACCAAGTTGCCAGGCTAGTTCTCCCCACAGTGTGCGAATCACTGTGCCGTCTGGTTTTTCCCAACTTTGGCCGGGCGCGATCTCGTTTCCGACGATAGCGACCCGCTTCACGGGTCGCTCAAGCGCTACTGTGTCGATTCCTGCAAATAGGCTCTGCACACCCTGAGGTAGATCAACTAGAGCACGCCCGCTAAACAGGTGCCAGACAGCGAGCATGGAGTGGGTTTTACCACCACCGAAGGTTGTTTGCAGGTTGATGACGGGGGCTGCATTCATGTCACCTCCGAGGCGTTTGACTGCCAAAGTGAGCAGTGTTTTTAGGCCGTCGGTGAGGTAGGTGCGGTTGAAGAACTCGGTGGGGTCGTTGTAGTCCGATGACGCTTCCAGGCCTGTAGACACTTGATAAAGGTCGGCAGCGAATTCCGCTCGCGCGAAGTCATTTGATGCGATGTCGGTGTGGGGTGCCAAAACTTCACGCCACGGTGACAGTTCTGCTGCTCCGAGTTCTGGCATTTTGGTCGCCGCGCGGGTGTCGCGTCTTGTCTCTTCGGCGTAGGTTTTGCGTTGCACGTCGGATCGAGACTTCCGCACTGTGTCTGCTTGGGCGACTGCCCCAATTGCGCGAAGCAGTCGTTCCGCAGTATCGAGTGCGCGGTAGGTGTCGTCGGCCCCGAAGGCTTTGTTGAAGTGGGCGAAGTCGTTGCGCACGGAGGCAAGTTCGCTGGCGAAGTTCTTTTCGGCACGGCTGAGCGAACGGTCGAATAGGTAGCCGAGTTTTCCGAATCGACCGATGATCATTTTGAGTTGAGTCTGGGGATCGGTACGTGAGTAGGTGAGCCCGTATTTGCCGGCTTCTTCGTCTCGGAGCCGCACGAGGACTGTCCAGTCCTCTCCTTCAGGTATGTGCTGGGCGACTTCGCGTTCGATGAAGGGATCTAGCGCTTCCGCAACAAGAAGGAGTGCTTCATCGACGCGGTTCCTGTTGGAGATTTCGGCCATTACTCTAACCTTCCGTAAGCGAGTCGAAGTCGAGCTGGTCCGCGACATCTACTGGTTGGGCTGATTCCGCGGAGTTCGCTGCCGACCGCACTTCTGGCCAGGACGAGCCGAGTGCGTTGAATAGAATTCCTGGCTTCGTGAGCCCACGTTTCTCACTGATTGCGTAGAGACGGTAAGCCAGCTCATGAGCCGCGGTCATATCGAGGCCTCGGCCTTCGGCGCGGGCAAGAATCAGCCCCGCAGCGTCCAGGCCCTTGTCATCAAGTGCCTTTGCCATGTGCAAAACTACTTCCCACAAGGACAGGTGGTCGTCCGCGCGCGGATCGTAATCTTCCGGAAGCTCCGCAGGCTCGAACAGCTTCACTTTGCCCCCACCAGTTGACAGCACGCCGGAGCGGGCTAGCCCACTTATCGACGCGTTCTTTGCATTTGCTAAAGTCTCTGCCTCGCCGAACGAAGAAACTTCGAAGCCATGAGACTCGAACCACGCGACGCACCAACGAGTTTCGCGATCGAAATCGCCCTCCTGCTCGGAGAGAACTTCATCAAGAATCGCGTTGATGGCGCGGAGAGCATCGCGAACGCCCATCTTTTGCCCGTTCGGTTCAAGAATTTTCGAATGCCGGGAGAAAATTGCCATCCCTGGGCCTATCGCCGCCTGAGCAAGGTCGACTGGAGCAATGCTTCCCTGTTGGAGCACCCGAAGCGATTCAGGAAGTGATGAACGAAGGTCAGAGAGCAGTGTGCGCCGATCGATAATCGGGGCATCTTCCGGACGCGGGCGCAATGCAAGCACAATTGATGAGGCGAGTGCGTTTGTCCCGGACGCGATCATCCGGCTCGCCATCTCAGATCTGGAGGGCCAGGTCGCAGTTATCATCCAACCTGCTTGGATCATACTCGCGAGTAGAGTCTCCCAGCCGGTCGAAGCGACCCCATTCGAATCAGTCTCAGCCTGTTTGAACGCGTAGTAAACCGTCGCGGGGAAGTCATTCTGCACGCCAAGTCTCGCTAACCGAAATACATCCTCGAAGCCATCTTCGAAGAACTCACGAGCCGCATCCTTTCCCCCGTGCCTATGCGGATTTGCGACGAGCTCTTCCGCCTTAGGGACAAGCAAGGTGCTTAGCAAGTCTGGGTAGAGGTCCTTCAAAGACCGGCGAAGCCAGACGTAGAAGAAATCCGACAGATCCGAATATCCGATGTTGTCGTAGTAGGGCGGATCAGTTGAAACCACAGCATTTGAGTAAGTGCGGGTAGCCGCGTCCTGCTGCGTCGCAATTCCAATCTCAGTCCCCTGGTGGAAAAAAGCGTCAAGCACTTCTGCTTCGGAGGAAATCACAGCAGAGAAGGAACCTCCGGTGCCGGTCAAGGGCATGGCCTCCGCGTAGTCCCAAGTCATCGGGATGGCTTGGCGTTGGAACGAACCGCGAAGGCGATCCATCCCGGATTCCCATCCACACATCACATTGTTTCGTGCCGCGAATTTGCTGACCGACATGCCAAGATATGTGGCTACGGCATCTGCGTAGGCTGCCACATCTGCCCCACCCCGCTCGAGACGTTCGCCTTCGATGCGGCTGGCGACAGCGGCGTCGCGGAACACTTTCTCGCGCACTTCGACTACAAGATCACTGAACGTCGTGAGCGCGGCCAACTGTCGATTCGTGAAAAGATCTACCCACGCGACCATGCCATAAGCCTGAACGCGAAAGGAAAGAGCTTTCTCTGGAAGCGCACCCTGCGGGAGACTCTGCGGCATTGGAAGGTCCGCTGCCGCGATATGTTCGTCCGTCGGCGGCAAATAGATACGTGAGCTGGGCCCGTCCGCGACCACGGCCATGAGTTGCGCACCAAGGCCAATCTCCCTGCTCTGCAATCGTACGTATTCAAGCGACACTCCCGTGCCACACGAAATACAAGTAGCGCCAGCTCTTCCGACGGTGCCATCCGAATCCTTGATGGGTGCAGCGCTTGGATCGTGGCCGATCGTGAAGGCAACTTTGCCATCGCGAACCGAAGGCACGACGTAGGCCTCTTTTCCCTTTTTCTTACCAAGCCACCAGGAACGCACCAGCGGCATAGAAATACCGCATGCAGGATTTGGGCAAGTGACGGTGCGTGCCCAAATCCAGGCGATAACGGTCGCTGTTGAACCATCAGTCAGCGTCGCTTTGGGATACAAGTGGCCGATGCGTTTATCGGCTTCATCTCGCATCCACGAACCGTAGCGGCGCACGTCTTCAGCAAGACCGGATGCTTTCGGCCAAGAATTACGTTGCCCGACCGCGTCAGGAAAGACAGGATCACGTCCAGCGAACTTCGGCGGGATCTCAATGAGCGCCTTGTTGATCAACACCGCGACGGGGTTCAGGTCACTCGCATGTGCTTCAAGCCCTAGCCGCTGTGCTTCCAAAGGAATCGTTCCACCCCCCGCGAACGGGTCGAGAATCGCTGGCGGGTTGTTGTCCGTAGAGCGCATGATCTCAGCCCGCACCTGGTCGAAGAGCTCCTCGTCACCCAGGTTGTCCCAGTCGACCATGCGCTCGATCAGGTCAAACAAGCGCTCGCGTTCCGAAATGATTCGGCGCTCGACGTAGGCGTCAACATCACGCTCTTCGCGGCGTTCTGCCTCGTCACGATACTCGGGCGCATTCTCGCTAGGATCGTCGACCAGCTGGGCAAAAAGCACGGCGCGGGCTGTAGCAAGTGGCCGGCGAGCCCACCACAAGTGCATCGTTGAAGGGTGCCCGTGCCTAATCGATTTCTCGCGAGCAGACTGCTGGTTTATCTTCTCGAGGGGTAAAGCGACCTCGATCAGTTTGCGTTTCGGCACGTGAAACTCCATGACTCTGTGTGGCACGGCATGCGCGAAACGCACCCCCGGCCAGGGCGTACTCCCTTTCTATCTCATTGTGGCGACATCTGAGGCCCACCTGCCGCGAGCTATGCGAGGAATTATCCGCGTGGCCCTCGGACTGGGTGAGCACACTTCGGGTTTGCCGACTGCACACGATCAGCGTGGGCATCCCACCCGTGAACTGGAGGGCGACCGATGTCGCTACGCACTAATACGATGAAGGAATGCTCAACAAGCCCGCGGCCGAAGTGCTCGACGCTTCCGTTGTCGATAAAGACGTCGCCAGCGTGATGTCCCTCAAACCCGACCCGTCAGTTCTCAGCGCCATCGGCCGCGGTCACTCTCTCAACAGTGCGATCGCGGACCTCATAGACAACTCGATCGATGCGGGAGCAGAACGCATCAGCATCCGTTTCATGGTCGATAGCGGTCTAGTTAAGAGCATCCGTATCGCCGACGATGGCACTGGCATGAATAGCGATCAACTCATAGACGCGATGACCCTCGGCAAACAGCGCAAATACGACGTTGACTCACTGGGCCACTTCGGCATGGGCCTAAAAGCAGCATCGATGAGCCAGGGCGCCTGTCTACGAGTTTTCACAAGTTGCGGCTATGAAGCGATGCATGGTGTCCGGATGCTCCGCAACGATGTTGGCGGCAACTTCGACATCGAGGTGCTCACCGAGTCGGCTGCATGGGCTGGCTACCATCTAGGAACTCACCGGGGGATCCAGTCAACCGGAACGGTTGTCGAATGGTCGCTGCTCGACGCGGTCTCGGTTGCCGCTGCCCCATCGGTCAGGCAGAGATGGCTTGACGGAGTAATTAACGATCTCCGCGGTGAGCTGGGACTCACTTTTCACCGCCCCATCGCTGAGGGCGCCTTGCGCATACAGATCGACGAGTTCGATACCGAGTTCAGCGAGTCTGGCGCTCCACGAACCGTCGAATCAGTAGACCCCTTCGGCTTCAATCACTCGGGCCGAGCCGGATACCCGAAAACGATCACTGCCGATTTGCCGGATGGTGGTGTGCTCTCTGCAACGTGTCACATTCTCCCGCCCAATTCGCAGACTCCTGCAGCCAAACTTTTGGGAAGGCCGCGAATCGACGGCCAAGGCCTCTACATCTATCGCAACGGCAGAATGCTTCAAGCAGGTGGGTGGCATTCACTCCTTTCAGATCACCGAACCGAGTGGCAGCTCGCTCGAGTCTCAATCGACATCAGCAAAGAGATGCTCGGTGCGATAGCTATCAACCCAGAGAAGCGCGGAGTGGTACTCCGTCCTGAATTCATGCACGCCCTCGAAGCTGCAACAGCTGACGATGAGACAAGCTTTCGGCAGTATCTAGAACACGCCCGCGAAACGATGCAAGCAGCAAATGTTAGGCGAGTCGGCCCGAAACCGATAACTGCACTCGGAGTCGGGCTAACGGACGCAACCCGCAGCCTCGTCCAAGAGATGTTGGTGTCGAGAGATGATTCAGAACCCGCGTCAATTCGTTGGCGCGTACTCGACGACGACCGACTGTTTCAGTTCGACCATCGCCGGCGCACCCTCTGGATGAACGCTGGCTACCGCGCATCGCTCCCCGGAAGTGACGGGCTCTCGCTCTCGATCTACCTTCTGGTAGAAAAGCACTTCGCCATCGAACGACCTCAACAAAGTACGCTCGATCAGCTCGAAGCCTGGCAACGCGTCCTCGCGCTCACCACTATCGCCGAGATCGGCGCAAAAGCGTTCGACCCAACTGTCGCCGAACCAGACGACGCCGATGCCCTTCCTGTTTTTGCGGTGCCCGACGACAATTCAACCGTCAGCGAAGACGAGGCGCAGGCGCCGGAAAGCGAAATGAGCGAGCGTGAATCTCACGGACAGCCGACTCCTTCGGATATTGATCGCGTCATCTCCGCTCGGATCAAACGTGAAGTTGCCCAGGACGCGGAACAAGCAGCTCTTCAAGCCGCTAAAGATGAAGCGCGAGATGCGCGCTATGCACGCGAGGCAGCCCGAGGCGAGCTAACGGACGACGGCGAAAGAATGCAGCTGATTCCCGACGTGCTCGGAGCATCAGACGATCTCGTCCTCGATCTGCGACAACGACTTAATGACTTTCCTCTTCTCAGCGCTGATCAGGAAGTGTTGCTCGCACGAGAAATCGAAGCGGGCCTCTTCGCTCAAGAACAGTTCGACTTGCTGGACAGGCGCGAACAACGTTCACCATCGGGTCGTGAGCTCCAATGGGTCGCGAAGAATGGTGAAAAGGCCTTTGCCCGGTTCGCCGCATCCAACTACCGTTTGGTGTTCTCGATCGCACGTCGGTACGTCAATAATGGTTTGGACTATGCCGACCTGATTCAAGAGGGCGCGCTTGGCCTGTTACGTGCGATACAGAAGTTTGACTACATGAAAGGGTTCAAGTTTTCCACCTATGCAACCTGGTGGGTCCGCCAAGCCATCACCCGGGCTCTCGCCGATCTGGGGAGCACAATTCGCATCCCCGTGCACATGGTGGAGCAACAAAACAAACTACGTCAAGCCGCTCGCAGTTTTGAACTTCAGAACGACCGGAAGCCCACTATTTCGGAGCTCGCTGCTGGGGCCGAAGTCACGGAACAAGACGCATCCCGTGCGCTTGGCTACGAATACTCCTTCCTCTCGATTGATAAGGAACTCGATCCAGGTGAGGGTTTCGGTTCGCTGCATAACCTATTGGTCGACGAGTCCGTCGCGCCCGTTGACCTGCTCATCCATGCTGAGTTCCGTGGCGCTATGAACAATGTGCTTAGCGCCCTACCCAAGCGAGAATCAACGACAATCCAGATGCGATTCGGCATCGGGGGTCAAGACCCCGCAACTCTCGATCACATTGGCGATATCTTCGGCGTAACTCGCGAACGCATCCGACAAATCGAGAAAAAGACAATGGAAAGTCTTCGTTCCAGTGCAGAAGTTCAAGGCCGCTTGGGGGACTTTCTCGACGCAGAACTTGATCGCGAGGGCAGCGACCTCCTCAAACCATTTAGCATTCGGCCACGAGCGTTTGTCGCGACGCCTCCCGTCCTCCTCGGAAAAGAACCTCTCTCGCAGGCCGCAGCGCGTATCGAGGCCCCCGCACCCGAGCCAGAGGCCCCCGAACAACAGGTCCCGATCGAGCTCGGCAGCGACGCACACATCGTCGACCTTTACCGTCACGGCTGGTCCCTCTCCGCAATCGAGGCCGAAGCCGAAGTCGATATTCGCTACGTTGCTATGCGTCTCAGCAAAATCGTGCTCGCGCTAAACGGCGCAATCGATGATGAGTCCTTAGCTCCCCGCCATGGTCTCGCATGGGAACCTGCAGAGCGCGAGCGGATATTGAGCGCCTATCGAAAAGGTACCGACGTCGGCCGCATAGCGCACGATCAAGGGCGCACTCCACTAGCAATCGCATGGCAGCTCCTCGACAGCCCCCGTAGACCTGTCGTGCCGAGCAAAAAACTCGTCCGCAAGCTTCGCGGTGACCACGCAAGCCGCTTACGGCCCGAAGACACTGCCGCCGGCTAGACTTGCGAAGTGCCGACGCTTTCCCCACCCACGCCTGTGCAATCTGAGACCCCAGCTCTGGCGAACCCTGGACCTAATCGTCGACGCAAGAAACCAATCCGTGTGATCGATTTGTTCGCGGGCGCTGGCGGCCTCACCGCAGGCTTCAAAAAAGCATCAGCTCGATACGAGACTGTACGCGCAGTCGAATGGGACACCGCAGCCGCGGCATCCTACGAAGCCACCTTTGGTCCGGACATCGTTTATTCGGGCAGCATCCAAGACTGGCTCGAAAGCGAGAAAGTTCCCCGAGCTGATCTGATCGTCGGAGGCCCCCCTTGCCAAGGCTTCTCGACCTTGGGTAAGCAGGACGCTGAGGACGAACGAAACTCGCTCTGGGAGCAGTACGTCCGAACGATCCTCCGCGCAAAGCCCAAGTATTTTGTCGTCGAGAATGTCGCGGCTTTTGCTAAATCATCTCAGTACGATCAGTTTCTCGCCGAAACCTCCGAGGGCGGAGCCCTCGAGAAGTACACGTTCCAACACAGAGTGCTCAACGCTGCCGACTATGGAGCGCCTCAAGCGCGAAAACGCGCTGTAATTATCGGTCATCTCAAGACTCTTCCGTTCCCAGGGTTTCCGACTCCGACCCACGCTGGAAGGCATGTGCCCGTAAAGAACGTGCTAGCGAACGTCTCAGCGTCAGTCGTGACAACTGCCATGCACCCAGGACGCTCTACCTCTTTCAACGACAAGAATCTCGCGGGCCCGTTCACTCCCGCAGAGATGCACGTCGGGCGCGCCTACACCGAACTCTCTCTCGCCCGTTTTGCAGCCATCCCTGAAAACGGCAACAGGTTTGACCTCGCAAAGAACCGCCCAGACCTTCTGCCTGAGTGCTGGAGAAACCATACGACCGGCTCCGGTGACGTCATGGGCCGCCTCAACTGGGACAAACCGTCAGTGACGATTCGCACCGAGTTCTTCAAGCCAGAAAAGGGGCGCTATTTGCACCCCACCGAGCACCGCGCGATCACTCACTATGAGGCCGCCCTCATCCAGGGCTTCCCTGCAGACCACAAGTTTGTCGGGTCCAAGACGGCGATTGCGCGGCAAATCGGAAACGCGGTCCCGATTCCCCTAGGCGAAGCCATTGCACGCCAACTGGAGCCATACCTGTGAGCGAGATCGATCGTGACGTGAGAAGTGCGGAAATCCATGCAAGGTAAGAACGAAGTCTGGTCGGACGACGAGGTACGCCGAGCCGTCGAGTCTTATCTGGCAATGCTCAAACTCGAGATTGAAGGGATTCCTTTCGTCAAATCCCACGCGAATGCGAAACTTCGTGAATCGCTGAACAACAGGTCGAAGGGTTCGGTCGAGTTCAAATTTCAGAACATCAGCGCCGTCATGGTTAGGTCACACCGAACTCCAATCCGCGGATACAAACCCGCAGCGAACGCCCAAGCTCTTCTCGCGGCTGCGGTATCCGAGGCTCTCACAGCAAACCCGGCTCTGGACGCTGCTGCGGCCGCGAGATTCGACCCTAAAGACTGGCTGTGGTTCAACCTTTAAACGTTGCGATCCGCCATGAGAACAGTGGCGAGTTAGGCCGCGGGGCCAACGTACATTATCGGGTTGGCTGCGCCAGGCTTATACATATGGGCAACGGATTTCCACCGGTATAGCTTGCGCACGGCAACAGGGGCGAGTCGACCGACAAACTCGTATCGTGTCGCCGCACCCACATCGCGCTCCGGATCCGCATACATGGTCGAGCCAGCAGGCAACCACTCTGCAATTTCATAAACCTCTCGCACCGTGCCTCCGAAAACTGCAAGGGCGTACTGTGCTTTTGTTGCACTGGCGAGGCTCACCTTCCACGTTCCTCGAGTGGCATCGTAGAGCTCAATCGCACCCAACTTGGTGGTGTCGGAATAGGTGTGGTTGATCTTGATAAGGACGCACGGATGCTCAAACTGTGTGACCGGCTCAGAAAACAGCTTTCCGTGGACCTCGTCAATGCTCATTCGCCCGAATTTTTTGGCTCCACGGCCGACGACCCTATTGGTGAGGTTCTCAAAACCGATCAGATCAATTGCTGCAGCCTCCACCTTGAACGCGGTCGTCTCATCCAAGCCAAACGCCAGAACCTCAATTCGAGGCGCGACACCAGCCGTGCGGATCTCAGCGATGCGAGCCACCTTCGAAGAGTCACCAGAGTCCTTCAAGTGTGCGAAAGCCCGATTCCCGGTGCCCTTGCCGATGTAGAACGGCTGGTCATTGCGCGGATCCGTGTACACATATACGTAGTAACCAAGCGCCTCGGATTCGAACGGCGAGAACTGTTCCATTGCTACTCTCCAAGCCCGACGCGAGCTTCGACATCAGTCAGACTGGCCAACCGATCGCGAGACGCCATGACTTCACCGGTCTTAGTGCTCCACAGTTCAACTATCGCGCTATCTGCGTCACCGCTCGACAGCGGTTTCTTAGTCTCGACATCCTGAAACCGCACTGTCGGAAGCCAGCCATGTACAGAAGGAAGGGCATCCGCGAGGAAATCGCAAAACGCGCGCTGTCGGTGCCTACCACCCGGGCCCGGAAACAACGGAGGCTTAGGTGCGGCGAACCCACCGCCTGCTTCACGCCCCCGCAGTTTTTCGCAACGTTCACGCCACTGCCCCACCTCAAATGCAACAGGGGCAAGATGGTCATAGAATTCCAGCGTCCTCAATCGTGCCTCAGTGAAATGCTGCCGTTCGTCAAATTCAACAATCCTTCGTTCCCCGCTGGCGTACGAGAGGACCACATCAACTCGCCGTCGTTCTCGCAGCGGCGCCACCCTCGGCAATTCAAGCTCTGTCAATTTGCTATACACGCGCTGCGCGAGTGGCCAAAGAGCGCCCATCTCTGCTTCACCCGGGCGTTTCAACCAATCGGGCGAGCTCTCCGTTGCGACTGTCGCAACACCTGAAAGAACACGCTCGAGCGTCACAGTGAACTGGCGTTGAAGTTCTGGCATGAACACCATCTTGGCGCACAGGTGTGTCAGTAGTCGGCGCTAACATGCTGGAAAATACCGACTCGACCTATCAATGGAGAGGCCATGGACTGGAAGATTGAACTCGTTCCCATTCCCGTAACCGATGTTGATCGCGCGAAAGCGTTCTACGTTGATCAGCTGGGATTTCATGACGACGTCAATGAACAACCGTGGGGCCGGTTCGTCTACTTTGCCGACCCCGACGGAAACGAGTGGTCACTTCAACAGCGGTTGCCGGACGCCTAAACAGCAACTACCCGTTCAACACTGCAAGTACGTTTCCGGCAGGATCCTTGAACCACGCAATTTCCATCCCGTGCCCGCGCGCGATGCCCTTCGCATCGGTCGAGAATCCAGCATCGTCGCCGGAGTCATCATAGATTTTTGTGACGATCCCGGCCCCGTTGAGTTCGTCAACGGCGGCCTCCACGTTGTCGGCGACAAAGTTGAGGACCGTGAAGCTCGCCGGCTGGTGATCGTCTTTCGCATAAACAAACACGCTGCCGCCGCCGGGCAGCGACATCCGAATCGATCCCATCTCATCGTCGGCCATGTCTAGGCCGAGAGTGTCACCGTAGAAAGCTTTCGCCGCGACAATGTCATCGACACTGAACCCTGAAAACGCGCTAGTCGGAGTAAACATGACGTCCCTACTCTCTTTACGGGCTAGGCACCCCAAACAGAGCGCTGAGAGTAGCCCATTACTTCATTTCACACCCGCCACTAAATAGGTGCAACTATTCTTTCCATCACGGAGAGGTGAACCATGTTGTTCCGTGATCGTTCCGATGCCGGCCAGAAGCTGGCAGCAAAACTCGACTATCTGACGGCCGAAATGCCCATCGTTCTGGGATTGCCCCGCGGTGGAGTCCCGGTAGCAGCTCAGGTCGCCCACGCTCTGAATGCCCCGCTCGACGTGATCGTCGTCCGCAAACTTGGTGTTCCGTACAACGACGAATTCGCGATGGGTGCCATCGGGGAGAATGTCGAGGTGTTGAACGAGGGGACGATTCGCTCCCTAGGCGTAACTCGCGAACAATTGCAGCGGGTGCGAGCTCGCGAGCAGAAAGAATTGGCGCGACGGTTGGTGCGGTTCCGCAACGATCGTCCACCGCTCGACCTGCACGGCAGAACGGCGGTCGTGGTCGATGACGGAATCGCGACCGGAGCAACCGCGCACGCTGCCTGCCAAGTAGTGCGGGCGCTAGGCGCCAGTAGAGTCGTGCTGGCGGTGCCCGTCTCGTCACTCGCCTTTGTCCCTGGGGATAACATCGACGAATTTGTGTCGTTGCACCGGCCCGCACATTTCATGGCGATCGGCCAGTGGTTCACCGACTTCACTCAGACTACGGATGACGAAGTCTTGCGCTGGCTAAACCCGTCCTGAGCTATTTTCCCTCACGACATCATGTCGACTGCTCGCCGATTGGCAGCAAGCACTGCCACGACGAGTAGACCAACGGTGACAACTGTGACGGCAACAGCAACCCCAATAGTTCCCACCAGCGGAGCCGCAAACGGAAGCGCCAGAATTATGACGGCGGCGATTGCGGAGGCCGAACGAGGAATCGACACCGTCTCAACCATCGGTGCGTGCAGAAACCACAGCAACAAAATGACGAGCGCGACAGGAAGCGCGAGCGAATACCCGACGATCAATTCACTCGACTCCAGATCATCCGTCACCGACCGCACAGCGATCTCAATTCCGGTGCCCACTGCTGCGAGAGCGGCGTATAAGAAATAGTGCCCGTAGTTCCAGAACAGGTAGCGTTCTCGCTTTTTCTCAAGGCCCTCGGCCGCGGGCACCGAGAAGTACAGCCACCACAGCGCAAACACTAGGACGAGTCCCGTAACTGACGCAATAACGAGCGACGACGATAGCCCGTCCTGTAGAGCCTCTTGCACCGCGATCGTTACCGAAAGCACGCTTTCGCCGAGCACCAAAATTGTGAACTTTCCGTAACGCTCAGCAATGTGGTGCGGGTGCCACGACAGCACCGCAGCGCGGTCCGCCCACAGTGGAACAGCCAGTTCCGCTATCACCAAGAATACGAAAGACAGCATTCCGAGTTCGGCCGGCAACAGCAGCCTCAGCAGCCATCCAACTTGAACGATACTGATGCCAATCGCGTATCGTCGGGCGGTCGCACGCGTCTCGGGGTCGTCCTTGATCGCACGCAAGAGGGTGGCAAGCAGTCCTAGTCGCAGGATGAGGTAGCCGATTGTGACGGCCGCAAAGTTGCCGCTGTCGAACGCCATCGGCACCCCAGCGGCAAGCACGAGCACTCCACCCATCTGCAACATCGTGAAGAGTCGGTACAACGCATCGTCGGTGTCGTAGGCGGAAGCCAACCACGTGAACTGGTTCCAGGCCCACCAAATAGAGAAGAACACCATGAGGAACGGGCCTATTGCGTCGCCAGCCTCCCCCACTTCAACGGCGTGAGTCAGCTGTCGCACCACGGAGGCGACGGCGACAACAAAGGTGAGGTCGAACAGCAACTCAAGCGGAGTCGTCTTGCGGTGCGGCTCATCAATATCGCGAGCGATCACCAGCTTGCGCAGTACGTTCATGAAATGACTTTACTCAGCGTCGCGAGATAATGAGGCAATGAGCCGGCGCGAACGATCCAGTGACCTCGTGATGAAACTAATGAATGGGATACATCGCGTGATACTCACCGTGACTGGTGGTCGGCTGGGGTGGACGCTTGGCCGGATGCCCGCCGTCGAGTTGCACACCAAGGGGCGGGTCTCGGGCCTCCAGCGTTCGACGATGCTCACCGCGCCTGTTCACAGCACCGGGAAATGGGTACTTGTCGCTTCAATGGGTGGCAGCGATCGCGACCCCCAGTGGTACCGCAATCTCAAGGCCAACCCGGATGCCAAGGTGACCGTCCGCGGTCGCACTCTTAACGTGCACACCCGCACGGCGGACGCTACGGAGAAGGCCGAACTGTGGCCGCAGATCGTTGCCACGAACTCTCGATACGCCGGGTATCAGTCCAAGACCACCCGCGACATCCCCGTGGTGATCTGCGAAGAATACTGAGCGCTACGCACCCGGCCCCTCGCTACTCTGCTTCTGCAGGGTAGTGAAAGACGTCGTCGAGACCGGTGCCGAAGTTTCGTGAGATCTGAAATGCCAGCTCAAGGGTTGGCGAGTATCTGCCCTGCTCGATCGCGATGAGAGTCTGACGCGTCACCCCGATGCGCCTGGCAAGTTCTGCCTGCGTCAGCCCTTCGGCTTCACGGAGCGCCCGGATGTTGTTGGTGACCTTGGTGGGCTTGACCATCAGACGAGTCCGCGGCGGTAGGCGATCACGGAGGCGACGCCACCAACGATTGCCGAGAGCGCAAAGCCGAGGAACATGGTGTTGGCGATCCAGAAAGTGTTGGCGTCGAAGGCGCTCAGCACTATGACGCCGAGTCCGCCGATCACGATGAAGGATTGACCGACTCGATCACCCATGCGGGAAATATCGCGGTCGCGTTGGTCGGATGTTCCCACTCCATCAGGATCGAATATTCCGGCGATGATGCCCCAGAGCACGCTAATGACGATCGTGGCGACAATGCTGACGCCGATGGTCCACGCCATGATCGGCCACCACTCGACAGCGGTGAGCGGACCACCGTTCGCTGCCTTAAGCACCACGAAAACGTAGACGATCGTGGTGATCAGCGTGACGATAAGTGCCGACCATTTGTTTCGCTCTTCGTAGACCACGAAAACCTCCGATGTAAATAATTCTTGACATTACGAGTATGAAGGATCTACCGTCAGGTGTCAATAATCTTTTACATCAATCGTGGAGGAAAAAATGAACTCGCCCACCCGCACCGCTCGACTCACGGGAGCCGCCTACCTCGGCCTTGCCGTGACCGGTTTACTCGGATTTCTCGTCATCCGGCCGCAGCTTCAGGGAGCGGATGATCCAACCACAACAGTCGCAAACATCCTCGAGAACAGCGGGCTCGCCCACCTCAGCGTTGGCATCGAACTGCTCGTCGTCATCACACAGGCCCTCGCTGCACTCGGCTTCTACGCCCTCTTTCGGGGCGAACGCCCGGTCGCCGCCTACGCCGTCGCAACCTTCGGAATGGCTAATGCCGCAGCGATCTTGGCAAGCGCAGCAATGCTTTCCACCGCGGTCAGCGTGGCCACCACCCCGGCGCTTGCTCCGGCAGGTGACACGGCCGGAACTGTCGCGCTGCTCTACACGCTCTCGGATGCGCTCTGGGCCGCCGGCGGAGTCTTCTTCGGCCTCTGGCTGATTCCGATGGGCTGGTTCATGATCTCCACGAAACGGATGCCGCGCATCCTTGGCATCATCCTCATTGCTGGCGGAATCGGCTACGTGCTCAGCACCGTGCTCGCCGCGACAATCGCGACCTTCCCGACCGCCCTCGCCGATGCGCTCGTGTTGCCAGCGACAGTTGGCGAGCTGTGGACGGTCGGCTATCTACTGGTTCGCGGCATCCGTCCAGCACCGAGCACCGACTCCGCGGTGGCAACAGCGGCAACGTCAGCACGAGCGGTCCGCTAGCAAAAAACACGAATGGCCCGCGCTCGTGGCGCAGGCCATTCGTTCTGTTCAGTGCCGAGGCACGGTTCGCCGCTGAGCGGCGAAGCAGAGGTACCGCGCTGACTAGCGGCGAAGTTCCAAGGTGCAGCACTTCACGCCGCCACCACCCAGCAGCAGCTCCGACAGGTCGACGCCGATGGGGTTGTAGCCGCGCTCCTTGAGCTGACGCTCGAAGTCTTTAGCGCGGGCGGCGATGACCACGTTGTAGCCATCGCTGTAGGAGTTGAGTCCGAGCACTGCCGCATCCTCTTCAGTCGCGAGAATGGCGTCGGGAAACAGCGCACGGAGTTTTTCAAGAGAGGGCTCATCAAACGCACTCTCCAAGTAGGCGATGTTGGTCTCATCGAGCTTCGCGATGGCCGTGTCTACGTGGTAAAAGCTGGGGTTAATGAGGTTGAGGGAGACAACATTGCGACCCGAGATTTCTGCCAACTCGCGGTGACTTTCAACCGAAGTGCGGAATCCCATGCCGGCAAGAATGTTGTCGCCGACAAGGAGGAAGTCGCCCTCACCCTCATTAACGTTCTCGGGGGAAGCTACGTCGAAACCGTTGGCGCCAAACCAATCCATGTACGCGGGGCCTTCAGCCTTGCGCTCGTCATAAGTGAAGAGAGCCCCGTACGCCTTGCCATCAATCACGAAACCGCCGTTTGCGGCGTAAACCATGTCGGGCAGACCATCGATGGGGTCGATAAGCAGCACGTCGAAACCGAGCTCAATGTAGGTGTCATACAGTGTCTGCCACTGCTTTACAGCCAAGCTGGTGTCTGTGGGGTCATTCGGGTTCATCCACGGGTTGATGCTGTAGCTGACGGTGAAGAAGTCGGGACGGCACATCAGCACGGTCTTCGCGGTGGCCTGGCGAGCAGGCGTGGTCGATTCGGTGTCTGTAATCGTCATGCTCCCAGTGTTCCACGCATCTATCCGCAATGTCTCGGCAATATGCGCACTAATTCCGCGCAAAGGGTGGAGTTTGCACAATAATTCACCATAGAGTGGGGTTATGGACAAGCTGGATGCTGGAATCATCGACATGCTCCGCCTCAACGCCCGCGCAGGATATGGCGACATCGGCGAAGCGGTAGGCCTCTCCGCCTCTGCAGTTAAACGTCGCGTAGATCGACTCGTAGCCAGTGGAGTAATCCGAGGCTTCACGATTCAGGTCGACCCCGCCGTCGACGGCATGGGTGCTGAAGCCTATGTGGAGCTGTTCTGCCGCGGAAACGTTGCCCCGCACGAACTCAAGCGAATCCTCAGCGCCATTCCTGAAGTAGTGGATGCCGGAACAGTCAGCGGATCTGCCGATGCCGTCGTACATATGCGTTCGCGCGACATCCACTCTCTTGAGGTCGCGCTGGAACGCTTGCGCACCGCAACAAACATTGACAACACTCGCAGTTCTATCGTGCTGTCGCGCCTCATCCACCGCCGCTACGAGTAATTCGCCCACCGATTAGGCACACCAGAAGGCTCCACTTCGCGTGCTGTTTTGCGTGGCCAAATCGAGCTTTGACGACTAATTCCGTCTTGTAACACGAACTTAACAGTGCAAATCGTTGCGCCTTCCTCCGATTTCCGATTGACTAAGTGAGACGTCGTGAAACAGTTTTCACGAACTCGGAGGTGCACAACTACGTGACGGTTTCAACTCGGAACACCAATCCCGCAGGCCAAACCGCGGCTAGCTCTAACGCCGAGACGGGGAGCACGAGTGAGCCTGAAGGCTCCGTCGTTCTTGAGGGTGTGACCAAGAAATTTGGTGGCGCCACTGCCGTCGACAGCATTAGTTTGCATGTCCGACCCGGCGAATTCCTCTCACTGCTCGGGCCTTCCGGCTGTGGAAAGACCACGACGCTCCGCATGCTCGCCGGCTTTGAAGAACCAACAGAAGGCAGCATCCGCATTTCTGGGCAGGATGTCGTTGGCATTCCTCCCCACAAGCGCAACGTCAACACGGTCTTTCAGGCATACGCACTCTTTCCACACATGAGTGTTGCGGAGAACGTCGCCTACGGATTGCGCCAAAAAGGCACGCCGAAGTCGGAGATTCGCCAGCGCGTGACCGATTCGCTCGATCTCGTTCAAATGCGTCCCTTTGCTGACCGCAAACCCACGCAACTCTCGGGCGGCCAACAGCAGCGCATCGCTTTGGCTCGCGCGCTGATCAACCGCCCCTCCGTTTTGCTTCTCGATGAACCGCTCGGCGCACTTGACCGTCAGCTTCGCGAAGAAATGCAGCTTGAACTCAAGCTGCTGCAATCGCGGCTCGGCATCACCTTTATCTTTGTCACCCACGACCAGGGCGAAGCGTTGTCGATGAGCGATCGCATCGCAATCATGCGCGACGGCCGCATCGAACAGTTGGATGACGCGGACTCGATCTACGACAACCCAGCAAGCGCCTACGTCGCCGGTTTCATTGGCCAGCAGAACTTCATCCCAGGAACAGTCTCTGCGAGTACCTCAGTCATGGAGTCCCGTTTCGGGGTTATCCGTTCGGCAAGCGCCCATCCGGAGCTCGATGCGGGTTCTGAGGCACAAGCTGCGGTTCGCCCGGAGGCAGTCTCAGTGACCGCGGCCATTTCACGGGCCGACTCAGCTGCCACAGCGACCGTCGAAAATCAGATTGCCGGTGAGGTGATCGGAGTTTCCCACCAGGGTGAGACGCTGCAGTTCTTGATCTCAATTGGTCACGACACCACGATGCTCTCGCGAGTCCCCCGCCCCAACGCACCCCGCCTTGCTCTCGGGGATCATGTCGTGTGCCAGTGGGATGCCGCTAGCGTGCACCTATTCCCGAGCGAGCAGGCAACCCAGGCTCAGGCCGACATTGCCCGCGCCGTCTCGAATCCAGCCCCACCCACCAGCTCGATCGCCCTTTAGAAGGAGCAGCCTGATGTCACACGAAAACCCAATTCGCATTCTCGCCTCGACCTCGGCAACCAAAATCATGAAGTCGGAACTCAACCGACGCCGGTTCTTGGCACTATCGGGCACAACGGCAGGCGCTGCGTTGCTCGCGGCCTGCACCCCCCAGTCAGGAGGAGGTGCGTCTCCCCAGGCCACCGGCGGTGCGCTCGAAGGTTCGCTATCGGTCTACAGCTGGGGCGACTACGACGACCCCGATCTGGTCGCCCAGTTCTCTGACGAACTCGGCCCGACGGTGACTTTTGACGCCTTCAACTCGAACGAAGAGCTGATTTCAAAGCTCGTTGCGGCTCGCGGCACAAGCGGCTACGACATTGTTGTTCCGACAGGTCCGTTCATTCCTCAGATGATCGAAAACGGTCTACTGAGCCCCCTGAACCGCGAACTCATCCCGAACATTTCCGACATGGACCCAGCATTTCTCGGTCGTGATTGGGATCCGAACAACGAGTACTCCATTTGCAAGGCGTGGGGAACTACGGGCTTCGTCTACGACAAGTCCAAGATCACCCGTGAACTCACCACGTGGGCTGACTTCATCGATGCGGCTCAAAACGAGGCCAGCGGCAAGACCTCCGTTCTCGATGACCCTGCCCCTCTGCTTGGCATCTACTACTGGGCGAACGGAATCGACTGGAACACGACCGACGAGGCCGATCTCGCCGCGGCGGAAGAGTTCCTCACGACGCAACTCGCACCGCACATCTCCGCGTTCGACTCCTATCCCGGCGGTGCCGCCATTCCTCAGGCGCAACAGATGCTGATGCAATCGTGGAACGGTGACGCCCGCATCGGAATCATGGAAAGTGAAGACCCTGACCGCTGGCAGTGGGTGCTCGGCTCGCCAGACACCGAACTTTGGATGGACAACTGGGCAATCGCCGCTGGCGCCCCCAACCCGGAAGCGGCCCACGCCTTCATTAACTACGTACTCACACCCGAAGCGTCGCTGCGTGAGCTCGACTACATCGGATACCACACCGGCGGAACAGGCATCGAAGCTGCAGCCCGCGATGCAGATCTCGAAATGCTTGACCTCGTTTTCTTCGATGCAACTCAGATCGAGACTATGCACACTCAAACTTTGAGCGAGGCGCAGCAGCGCATCGTTGAAATTTGGGACAAGACCAAGGCCTCAGCTGGCGCCTAGTCACCGACGTTAGTAGAGCATCCATAATGACCACCATCACTGAGAGCCCACCGGCATCAGCGTCAGGTCCCCGTGCCCCTCGATCGCGAACTCGGCGCCTAAAGCTGCCAAGCTTCGCGCTCGCAATTCCGGCATGGGCCTGGCTGTTCGCCTTCTTCGTCGCGCCCGTTGCTCTTGTTGTGTGGTTCAGCTTTGGATACAAGCCGGGCATCTTCGGAACCCACGCCAACGATGTGTTGTCGTTTGATCGCTATGCCGAGGCGCTCTCCCCGACGTTCTTTGCAACATTCCAGAACACGCTCTGGGTGGGGGTGGTCGGCACCCTCATCTGTCTCGCCATCTCCATTCCATTCGCGTACTGGCTCGCATTCAAGGCGCCCGTCTCTAGACGAGGCATCTTGCTCGCCATGGTCATGATTCCGTTCTGGACGAACTTTCTGGTGCGCACCATCGGGTGGCAGATCATCCTCGCTCCGAGCGGACTGCTCTCTGAAGCTCTGCAATCAATCGGCGTTCTGAACGAGCCGCTAGAGATCCTCTTCACCAGAACAGCTGTGCTGATCGGCGTTGTCTACAACTACCTGCCGCTCATGATCCTGCCGATGTTTGTGGCCTTCGACCGGGTTTCGCTGCCGATGCGCGAAGCGAGCAAAGACCTTGGTGCCGGCCGCTTGTCGACGTTCGTCAACGTGACACTGCCGCTGGCAAAGCCCGGCATCATCGTCGGAATTTTGCTCGTCTACATCCCCCTCATGGGCGACTACATCACGGCGACCGTGCTCGGCGGAGCGAAGGGAAACATGGCTGGCCAGATGGTTGCGAACCAGTTCCAAACAGCTCAAAACTGGGCTTTGGGCTCCGCAATGGCCGTTGTGCTGGTGTTAACGATTCTGACCACCGTCGCAATTGCCGCTCTCGTGGCCTGGCTAGCAGCGTGGCCTCTCAGAGCGAGTCAGCGTCTTGTGCTCGGAGGAGAATCATGAACCGACTAAGCCTCACCGACATTTCGCTCAAAGTCTGGGCGGTGATCGTCTTCATCTTCTTGTTCTTGCCGATCGCCGTCATCATCATTTACTCGTTCAATGAAGGACGACTTCTCGTCGCGTGGAACCAATTCGGTTTCGGTTCATTCGGTGCCATTGCGACAAAACCGGCCATTAGCGATGCCGTGCTTGTCTCGATTCAGACAGGATTCATCGCGGCACTCATTGCTACCGCACTCGGAACAATGGCCGGCGTCGCCCTCGCTCGCCGGGCGGGCAAATGGGCTCCGTGGTTCTTGATCCTGCTCATTCTGGTGACCGTAACTCCCGAAATTGTGGATGCCGTCTCACTTTTGCCGTGGATGGTTTTCCTCGGCCAGGATGCGGGCCTCAGCATCTTTGATGACGGCATCGTCAGGCTCGTTGTTGGGCACTCGTTGTTCGCGACCGCTGTTGTTGCCTACATTGTGCGTTCGCGGCTGATCGGAATCGACGAGAGCTTGGAGGAGGCTGCGGCTGATCTCTATGCGCCCCCGTTCAAGCGCTTCACGCAGATCACGCTTCCGCTTGTGATGCCCGCAGTTCTTGCTGGTGGCCTGCTCTCGTTCACGCTCAGTCTCGACAACACGATCGTTTCAGCATTCGTGCAAGTCTCGGGGTCAACACCCTGGCCGGTCTATGTGCTGAGTGCGGTGCGCACCGGGTTGCGGCCTGAAATTGCGGCAGTCTCGACAATCATGCTGCTCCTCACCCTGGCGGCCCTGGGTCTGGTTGCCTACGTTCTGCGTCGCGCTGGCGACTCTCCGACCGACATTGCCAAGACCGTCGGCGGCGGCTAAACCGTCTGCAGCATTGAGCCTGGGAAGAAAGAGTACGAAACTATGACGACTGTTGACCTCGTCTTTACTGGTGGTGCCGTTTTCACGGCGACCGGTTCCGAACCGACAGTCGGAAGTGTTGCGGTTTCTGCCGGTCGCATCGTTGCAGTGAGCACTGATCCGTCAAGCGAGAGTGCGGTGCTGGAACTCATTGGGCCCTCGACAGAGGTGATCGATCTCAACGGCAAACTCTTGAGCCCCGGATTTCAGGACGCCCATGTGCACGCCGTGTGGGGTGGGCTAGACATGATTCGTTGCGACCTCTCCGACGACTCAACGCGCGATCAGTATGTGGCGCGCCTGAGCGCCTACGCGACAGCACATCCTGAGTTGGAGTGGATCTTGGGTGGCGGCTGGAACATGGCAGCCTTTCCGGGAGGAACCCCCACAGCAGCAGACCTCGACCTGGCTGTCACTGACCGCCCAGCGTTCATCCCGAACCGTGACGGTCACGGCGCTTGGGTCAACTCGCGCGCACTCGAATTGGCAGAAATCACCGCTGACACCCCTGACCCGTCTGACGGTCGCATCGAGCGAGATTCCGAAGGTAAGCCGACCGGAACACTGCACGAGGGAGCGATGTCACTCGTGAACCGACTCCTGCCGGAAACTTCACCAGCTGATTACGCTCGTGCCCTCGCCATCGGCCAAGAGTATTTACACTCGCTCGGGATCACGGCGTGGCAAGACGCAATCCTGGGTGGCTATGGGGATGCTGGCGACGCCACCCCCGCCTATATGGAAGCAGCGACGTCCGGAGCATTGACCGCTCGCGTTGTTGGCGCACTGTGGTGGGATCGCACACGCGGCCCCGAACAGATCGTTGACCTTGTTACCCGACGCGAGAGCAATGCTGCCGGACGATTCGCCGCTACCAGTGTCAAGATCATGCAGGACGGAGTTGCCGAAAACTTCACCGCCGCCATGCTTGAGCCCTACCTCGATGGCTGCGGTCATCACACCGACAATTCGGGTATTTCGTTTGTGGATGCCGCCCAACTCGCCAGCAACGTTGTCGAGCTCGACCGTCTCGGATTCCAAGTGCACTTTCACGCCATCGGTGACCGCGCCGTGCGCGAATGCCTCGACGCCGTGGCGGCGGCACGCGCAGCAAACGGGCCAAACGATAACCGCCACCACATTGCGCACCTGCAAGTCGTGCATCCGGATGACATCCCCCGCTTCGCGGAACTGGGGGTGACCGCCAACATGCAGTCGTACTGGGCAGCACTCGAGCCACAGATGGTCGACCTGACACTGCCATTCTTGGGAGATCCGCGCAGTTCATGGCAGTACCCGTGGGGCGACCTGCACCGTGCGGGCACCCACCTCGCCTCGGGCAGCGACTGGTCAGTCAGCAGCCCAGACCCAATGGCAGCGATCCACGTTGCCGTCAATCGAATCTCGGCACCAGGACACGAAGAGGGCGATTATGAGGCATTCCTTCCCGAACAAAGCCTCGACCTCCTGACCGCCATGACCGCCTATACGGCTGGTTCGGCCTACACAAACCATCTCGACACCACCGGAACAATTGAGGTCGGCAAGCTTGCTGACCTCGTCGTGTTGGATCGTAATCCCTTTGACGGCCCGGTCTCCGAGATCGGCCTCACCCGCACCGAGCAAACCTTCGTTGAAGGCGAGCGCGTTTACCTCGCGCCCGTGAAACCCTAAAGCTCGCCCCACCGGCGAGAGAGGAAAGTGCCCCATGGGCAAAGTAGTGTTCGAAAGAAATGCACCAGCAGCATCCGTAATTAGTCACGCGCTAGACGGCTCCATACACAAGCCGTTCTGGATCGATGATGTCAAGGATGCTCGCGAGTTCCCCGCCCTGCGCGGCGAAATCGTTGCCGACCTTGCGATCGTTGGTGGCGGTTACCTCGGCCTCTGGACTGCCGTGCTCGCCAAACAGCGCAACCCTGATGCTCGGGTCGTCTTGCTCGAAGGCCGGGATCTCGGATGGGCTGCCTCCGGCCGCAACGGAGGATTCTGTGAAGCAAGCCTCACCCACGGTGAGGAGAACGGCAAAAGCCGCTGGCCAAAAGAATTCGAACAGCTCGACCGCCTAGGCATGCGCAACCTCGATGAGATCGAGGAGAGCGTTGCTTCACTGAAGCTCGATTGCGACTTCGAACGCACCGGATCCCTCGACCTTGCCATTGAACCGCACGAGATCGAGTGGCTCAACGAAGTCGAGACTGATGCTGACACCGTGCTGCTCGACGAGACTGCCGTGCGCGCCGAAGTAAACTCGCCAACCTATCTCGCCGGGGTTTGGCACAAGCGAACCAACGCGCTCATCCACCCCGCCAAACTCGTGCGAGAGTTGGCGCGAGTAGCGACAGAGCTCGGGGTCGAGATCTTTGAGAACTCACCAGTTCGCGAAGTCGAGACATCCGGAGGCCCAACGGATGCCGCAACAGTGCACACACGCAAGGGAACGGTTCGTGCTGCGAGGGTTGCACTCGCGACTAACGCGTTCCCGTCGCTGTTGAAGCGCGCGCGGCTGCACACGGTTCCCGTCTACGACTATGTGCTCATGACGGAACCCTTGAGCCCCGCCCAACTCGCCTCCATCGGCTGGTCGAACCGTCAGGGACTTGCTGACATGGCCAACCAGTTTCACTACTACCGACTGAGTGCAGACAATCGTATTCTCTTCGGCGGATACGATGCCATTTACCACTACGGTCGCAAGGTTCGTGACGAGTACGAGAAGCGTCCCGAGAGCTTCGAACGATTGGCTAGCCACTTCTTTACTACGTTCCCCCAGCTGGAAGGTCTCAAGTTCAGCCACCGCTGGGCTGGCGCCATTGACGCGTCGACCCAGTTCAGCGCGTTCTTTGGTACCGCCCGCAACGGTCGCGTCGCATACTCGGCTGGCTTCACAGGGCTCGGAGTCGGGGCAACTCGCTTTGCCGCCCAAGTGATGCTCGACCGACTCGACGGGCTCACAACTGAGCGCACCGAACTCGAGATGGTGAAGAAAATGCCGCTCCCGTTCCCGCCAGAACCAATCGCGTCACTCGGCATTCAAGCAACCCGCTGGTCGCTCAATCAGGCCGACCACAACCAGGGACGCCGCAATGTAATTCTCAAGACCCTGGATGCCCTCGGTCTCGGATTCAACTCCTAGGAAAGCCATGACTGACAATGATCCAGATGTTGCCCTCGCCGCGGGTGAACCTCTCTCCGCGAGCGCGGTGACAGTACCCCACGAAGCGCTCGACGCCGCGAGCGTTGTGGAGGGACTCCCGACCGCGGGTTACACCGTGCTCGACACTCTCGGCGACACCGAGATCGGAGTCTGGGAGATGAGTGTTGGCACCGCAACAGACACCGAGGTCGATGAGGTCTTTATTGTCGTGAGCGGGCGCGCCAGCATCCACTTCGCCGCGGATGATCGCACGGTCGTTATTGGCCCCGGTGATGTTGTGCGGCTCACCGCCGGCATGCAGACCACCTGGACTGTCACTGAGACGCTGCGCAAGATCTACGTCAGCTAGCCGGATTTCAGCGCCAGCCGCAGCCGTGCCGGTGCATGGGCAGTGACGCGCGAGCGACAGTAGGCTCTATTTATGGCGACCTTCGACACCACGAACACTGCTGATGCAGCAAACACTTTGCGCGCCTGGGCACTGGATGAAGAGCTCAAGAGGTCAGTGATGGAGAACCCTGTTCTGCTGCCGATCGCGACGAAAATTGCTCGACGCTACATGGCGGGTGAGACCATCGATGATGCTCTCGCTGCGGCGCACGAATCGATAGCACGCGGGCATACCGTCAGCGTCGAGTACACGGGTGAGAGTGTTCGTGACCCGGCTGTAGCCGAGGCCGAGACGCTCGTGCTTCTTCAGTTGGCTGACGCGATTGTAGCCAGCGGCATCCCGAGCACGGTATCGTTCGATCTCTCCCATGTGGGTTCCGTTATCGACCCCGCGCTGGGATTGGCGAACGCCCGCCGTATCGCCGCCGCAACTGCAGACTTGGGCACGGCAATGATGATCTCGGCGGAAGGGTCAGACCGCACCGATCTCGTTCTGGACACCTACGAGAAGTTGTCGGGCGAGTACCCGCATGTGGGAATCACCCTGCAGGCGCGACTGCACCGCACCCCGAAAGATCTTGAGCGCGTGCTTTCCCTGCCCGGTGTAATCCGGCTTGTGAAGGGTGCTTTCTTGGAGCCTGAGTCGATCGCCTACCCTCGCGGAAGCGAACAACTGGAGCAGGCTTACCTTGAGCTCGTGAAAACACTTCTGGATTCCGGGCATCAAACAAGCATTGCCACTCATGACGCGGAACTCGTTGAGAAGATTCGCGAGAGCAACCCCGGAACCCACACGAGCCCGCATTGTGAGTTTGAGATGCTGATCGGGCTCGGCACCCAGACCCTCGATCGTCTACACGATGAGGGCCTAAACACTCGTGAGTATGTAATCTTCGGCAATGAGTGGTGGCTGTATGTGCTCAACCGCATCGCGGAAGAACCGCATCGCGTTTTCCACGCGATTACCGACGCGGGCAGCTAGCTCCTGCTCTCCCTCGGTCGAGCAGCCCGCATTTGTTCAGCGTGCCGCCCAGTTCGCGTACCGTAGGAACATGATCACACGACGGGAAGCTGCACTGCGCCTCGACATCCCTTTGGAGATGGCACGACGGCACGACCTCCCGAATCGGATGTCTGAGGCGGAGTTCGACGAGCTCGAAACGAACCCGCCAGCGTGGTTGGTGCAGTCGCGCGCTAATCGCACCGGCAAGCGCCCGGTCTGGATGCAACTCACGTGCACGGTCTGCGGTTTCACTGAAGCCGCTCGCCCTAAGAAGTGGTGGCCGGCCTTCACGTACCTCACGTGCGACTGGCATTCGGCGGATGAGCTTCCCGCTCCCGCCGACGGAATGTACCGTTCCGAGGTCGACGGCATCGGTAGTCGCTTCGTAGGGATCGTCGACGAAAAAGTGTAGGCCAGAAGACAACTTCAGAGGTTGCTCAGGGCGGCTTCCTGGCGGAGCGTGATCCGAACGAGCGGGATTTCGTAGTCAGGATTTTCGTCGTGGAGTGAGGTCATGAGCGCATTGAGTTCTTTCCATACCCGCGGATGCTGCACTTGGTAGGCCGCGAGATACGCCGTTGCCTCGGCTGGCTCGAGTACCTCGGCGCTAGCGGGAACTCTGCGGCGCAGCCCGATGCTGACGTGGCACCTCGGTTCGGCCACCAGATTTCGGAGCCACTGGGCACGTCGGCCAAGGGCTGACGCAATCACGACCTCGTTCGGGTTTGGGCTCGACACTACTTCCAAAACGACGTACCGGGATTCGCCGGAACTGCGCCCGGTGTGCTCAAGCATCATCAGTCGTCTGCCGAAGACGAAGCCCAACCCGGCACGATAGAGTCCAATCGGAGCACGCATGAGCCGACGACTCCGAAACGCTCGAGCAATCGTGAGCCGACGAAGCCGAAAGGCTTGAGCGATAAAGGAACGAGTCCTAGTGCTCATTGTCAAGTGCATCCGATGCCACGTCATCGGTGTTACCCGAGCGCCGAGGCGAGAGCGATCCCTAGCCAATTGCGGTAGTCGTCTACGGACCAACCCTCGTCGAGAACGAAAGTGCGATAGGCGGTCGGATGCCCGAGCGCCCAGATAGTCGCGGCCGCTTGCTGGTCGGTAGATCCTGTGGCTAAACCTCCGCGCTCACGCAGCGCCGCGGCAGCATGACCGTAGTTGATGAGACGCTGCCGGGACCTCGCTCGATTCAGTTCTGCCGCATCCTCGTCTACCGCAGCCGCCTGTTGGATGATCCAATGAATCGACGCGGTGCGCTCATTTACCTCAACAAACCAATCCGCCAGCATGCTGACGAGTGCCGCGACATCGATTGTCTCGCGCGTTCGCTCTGCCATAAACACAGGCACCGGGGTGGGGGCATTCGGACCAGATGCGGCAGTATCAAGCACCGCCGACAGCACTGCTGCCTTGTTGCCTACTGCGTTATAGATCGTCTGTACGGCGACTCCGGCGCGACGGGCGATCGCGCCTATCGAGGTGCCAACATAGCCATGCTCAAGGAAAAGCTGTGTCGCGGCTTCAACAATCTGGGATCGAGTCGCCGCGGCGAGCGTTTCCCGAAGCGACGGCACAATCTGGGTGGCCTCAATCATTGAAGAAGAGTAGCATTACATTCATTAGAAGGGTATTCTACCGAAAACAGTTTCCTCGACACGGAGGCACCCCATGAACCTCAACACCACCCACGTCTCCACCATCGTGGTGGGGGCAGGCCAGGCCGGTTTGGCCACTGGCTTCCATCTCTCGCGACACGATCAAGACTTCCTGATCCTCGACGCGAATGAGCGCATCGGCGAGAGCTGGCGGCGGCGCTGGGATTCACTGCGGCTCTTCACTCCAGCACGACACTCCGGACTGCCTGGCCTAGCGAACCCCTCACCTCCGGGCGCCTACTCCAGCAAAGACGAAGTCGCCAGCTACTTAGAGGGTTACGCTGCCCAGCTTGGACTGCCAGTGCGGTCCGGCGTTACCGTCAGCGCCCTCGCCCGTGGAGCTGACGGATTCACTCTGGCGACCAGTGACGGTACCTTCACCGCCGAGAACGTTGTGGTCGCCACCGGTGCCAACGCGCTCCCGTCCTTGCCAAGCTTTGCCTCGCAACTTGACGCCGGCATCCGGCAGCTCCACGCTGACGACTACCAGAATCCGGGCTCGGTGGAGCCAGGCCCGGTGCTGGTCGTTGGAGCGGGAACCTCCGGCGCAGAAATCGCTCTCGAAGTGGCGGCGAGCCGCCCGACCTATCTCGCTGGGCGACCTACTGCCCACATCCCCGATGCGATATTCACGCTTGCTGGTGGCGCATACTGGGCGTTCGTCAATGGGGTGCTCACGCTAAAGACTCCAATGGGCCGCAAGGTCGCGTCAAAGTTCCACACTCGGGGCAGCCCGCTGATTCGGATCTCAATGAAACAAGTCGAAGCCGCCGGGGTGATTCGGCTGCCGCGCCTGACCGGAGTCGAGCACGGGTTGCCGGTCGCGGACGGCGCGACGGTTCCCCCACCGAAGACGGTGGTCTGGGCAACCGGGTATCGCCCCGACCTTCAATGGATTCCCGACCTTCCCCGCGATGAGTTCGGGCTGCCCGCCACCCGTCGTGGCGTAGTGAAAGACATCCCCGGACTGTACTTCGTCGGGATGCCGTTCCAGTTCGCGCTGACCTCGGCGCTCATCGGCGGTGTAGGTCGCGACGCAGATTACATTGCTCGACGTATTGCAGATTCAACGGCGAAGATCGGACAGTTGCCCATTCGCCGGGCAGGCGCAAAGTAGGAGCCACTCCATAACTCGGAATCCGTGATGTGCAGATCAACCGAGATACTCGATGCGAATCGCCCGAGATGCGGCTAGCGGCCGCGCAACGGCTTTGCGGCGCCCGCCAGTAGGAGCGCAATCACGATGGGCGCCCCGATTGTCAGAAGCGCGAACCTGATTCCGACCACGTCGCCCAGGAATCCCAGCAGTGGTGGTCCGGCGAGGAAGGCAACGTAGCCGAGGGTGGAGACCACGGAGACTCTGGCGGCCGCCTGTTTCGGGTCGTCTGCCGCCGCTGACATTCCCATCGGGAATGCAAGGGCCGCGCCGAGGCCCCACAGCGCAACACCAATCATGGCGAGCCAAATGTTTCCGGCGAGAACGAAGATGCTGAGGCCGATCGCTGCCGCCGCCATGCTGGCTCGGAGTACGGGAACCCGACCGTAGGCGTCAATGGCTCGTCCGCCGAAGAAGCGCATGACCGTCATCGCTAGGACGAAGACCGCGAAGGTGAGGGCGCCGTTGGATTCGGAGACGTCGAGTCCGTCGACGGCTGCTTTGGCAATCCAGTCGTTTCCGGCGCCTTCGGTGAGGGTCGCGCCAAGCACCACAATGCCGATCAGTAGGGTGCGTCGATCAGTCCAGGCACTGCGTGCCTTCGGCGCTGCGTCTTCTGCAGATGATTGCGGCACCACCGAAATCCTGGCAAGAAAGTACTTCGGAATCACAGTGGTCGTCACTGCGACAACGGCAGCGATCACGAGAAGGTGGGCGGGAAGCCCAACGCCGAAAGTCGACAGGCCGGCACCGATCAGTGCGCCAACGAAAGCTCCGCCGCTAAAGGCCGCGTGGAGCTGCGGCATGATGGTGCGGCCGAGCTTGTGCTCAACGTCGGCACCCTCAATGTTTTGAGCGACGTCCCAGAGCCCGATTCCGATGCCAAAGAAGAATAGTGAGATCGCGGTTGACGGAACGGATGCGGCGGCGAGCGATAACGCGATGCCAGCCCCGGCTACAGCAGCAAGTAGACCAGCGGCGCGAACCGTGTTCGCAGTGCCGATTTTGCTTGTCACATAACCGGCTGTGGGCAGGGCGATGAGCGAGCCGGCCGCCACACAGAGCAGCAGTGCCCCCATCTGCCCTGGGGTGATGTTCAAGGTCTCGGTGACGGCGGGGATGCGGGCTGCCCAGCTGGCAAAGACGAGTCCGTTGATGCCGAACACAATAAATGTAGCGATGGCCGCGGTCTTTAGCTGCGCCCGGGTGGCGGTTGCCGTCATACGGTCACTACTTCCATTGGCTGTTGACTAAGTTCTGCACTCTGCTTCGGGCCGAACATCAGCCAGCATCGCCGGTGTTCACAGTGCCGCCAACTCCGATAGTAGCGGCGGACGCTTCGTGCTTAGTCTTCGGCAGTGCTCACTATGTGCGGCTTCCTTCACGGTGCCCTATCGCGCCACTTCCGCTTGCCGCCGCACGTCGATATTCTTACATCATGAACGAACACGAGCACACGAAGGGCGAGGATGATGCGTCCACCCCTGGACGCTTCGTCGGTTTCGTCGATTGGCTGAATCACAAGTTGTTCCCTGTTCTGGGAACGCCACAGTTGGGTCCCTACGACCCCGTAGTAGAGCGCGTCGGTGAAGCGGTGTGCCCAGTATGTGGGCGCCCGATGTCGGAACATTTCATTGACCACTCAACGCGACAGACAATTCTCAACTGTCCCATTGAGCACACCCCAATTCCCGTCGACGATTCACCCGTGAATGAACTCGGCATGAGCAAGCCCTCCCCAGAGAGCTAGTTCAGTTCGCGCAGCGGCGAGGTTCGATCTCCCCCAGCGTCGCCGGTATTGATGGTTCCGCCGAGTTCGATGATGACGGCGGATACCTCCTGCTCGGCTTTCGGGCAGTGCTCAACGCCTTTGGGGATCACGAAGAGTTCGTTCGGGCCGAGCACAATGTCGCGGTCGCGCAGTTGGATCGTGAGCTCTCCATCCACCACCAAGAACAGCTCATCAGTCTCGGGGTGACTGTGCCACACGAACTCGCCCTGCAGTTTCACGATCTTCACGTCGTGATCATTGACGCTTGCAACGCGATGGGGTTGCCAGTGCTCAGAGATTGTGGCTAAAGCGGCGGTGAGGCTGGAGGCGGTGGCTGACATGCGCCAACCCTAGCGGTGTGATTGTTGAGCGAAGCGGATGCCCTCTTACAATTGAGACATGATTGAAATTCAAGGATTGACCAAGAGGTATGGCGCCAAAACCGCCGTCGACAACATCACCGCGACTATCCGTCCCGGCCTCGTCACCGGGTTCCTCGGCCCCAATGGCGCAGGAAAGTCCACCACGATGCGCACCATTATTGGGCTCGACCGCCCAGACTCTGGCTCGGTCACTGTGAACGGCAAGCGATACGCCGAACACCACAACCCCATGCACGAGGTTGGTGCACTGCTCGACGCCAAGGCGATCCACACCGGGCGCACCGCCTACAACCACTTGCTCGCCATGGCTGCCACTCACGGAATTGGCAAAGCACGCGTACATGAAGTGATCGCGATGACCGGTCTCGAATCTGTCGCAAAAAAGCGTGTTGGCGGATTCTCGCTCGGCATGGGCCAGCGTCTCGGAATCGCCGCCGCCCTCCTCGGTGATCCCCAAACCCTGATCCTCGATGAGCCAGTCAATGGCCTCGACCCCGAAGGCGTGATGTGGGTTCGCAAACTCACCCGCCACCTTGCCTCGCAGGGACGCACAATCTTCCTCTCTTCTCACCTCATGAGCGAGATGGCGCAAACAGCAGATCACCTCATCGTTCTCGGGCGCGGCCGCATCATTGCGGATGCCCCCGTTGGCGAAATTTTGGCGCTAGCAACAGGAACCGCAGTGCGGGTTCGCACACCTCAGGCCACTGACCTCGCCAACCGGCTCGCCAGCAGCGACGTGACCGTCACCAGCGTGGAAGGTGACCTTCTAACTATTGCCGGTCTGGCATCCGCCCAGATCGGCGAGGCTGCAGCTCAAGCAGGCATCGTGCTGCACGAACTCACTCCTCTTGCCGCCTCCTTGGAGGACGCCTACCTAGAACTCACGCAAGACGATGTCGAATACCACTCGGAGGTTTCCCGATGACAAACACCACCCTTGAAGCCCCACAGACCTCGACAGCACACAGCTCGACTCACCTGAGCTTTCCCCGCGTGGTTCGTTCCGAATGGATCAAGCTGCGAACTCTACGTTCCACCCAGTGGTCGTTTGCGGTTTTCATTGTGCTCACGGTCGGTTTCGGTCTGCTCATGGCGGCAACACTCGACATTTCTGGCGGCCCGGCCGTCGACGCCGAAACGCAGAAATCGCTCACCGTGATGGTGGCAACACTCGGCGTGAACTTCACCCAGCTTGTCGCCGCTGTGCTCGGCGTGCTCATTATTAGCGGCGAGTACACCACGGGCATGATCCGTTCCACCTTCGCTGCGGTGCCCACCCGTTTGCCTGCACTGTTCGCCAAGGCGCTAGTTCTGGCAGTGGCTACATTCGTGGTCAGTCTCGTTTCGATCATCCTGACCGCCCTGGTGACCGCTCCGATTCTGGCCGGCCAGGGCGTTGAGGGCCAGCTATTGGATGGCGAAGTGATGCTCGCTCTCGTGGGTGGCGCCGGCTACCTCACCCTGATTGCTTTGTTGGCATTCGGATTCGGTGCGATCTTGCGTAATAGTGCCGGTGGTATTGCGAGTGTGCTCGGATTGATCCTGGTCGTTCCGACGGTGCTCGCGATTTTCGCGGGAATCACACAAGCCGTCTGGGCTCAGAACCTTTCGGCGTTCTTGCCATCCACTGCAGGCGCGCCCATGTTCGCCGTTGGCGATGGATCCGCTGCTGGAGGTCCGCCGGCTGGAGCGATCGACCCTGACGTGATCACGCTCGATAGCACCCAGGGCTTTCTGGTGCTGTTGGGCTGGGTGGTTGTGATGCTGATCGCAGCGGCCGCGCTCACTAAGCGTCGCGACGCTTAAGGTTCGTTGCCGAACTCGATTCACTCGCCCCCTTCCGACGCGCACTTAGCGCAGCGGGAGGGGGCGTTCGTTTTGTGGCGCGGCGAGCGTCATGACCCAATCGGGCCAGTGGCCGCAGCACAAGATGGCCTATCGTGCCGAGGCGCGGATCTGCAGGAAAGCCCAGAGTTGTTGTAGAAGTTCCACACCGTGTGGGGCCGACGAACAGGGAGATTGACATGCCATTCATCCAGGTCAAAGTCATCGAGAATGTCTTCAGCGATGACCAGAAGCAAGAAATGATTCGGAACCTCACCGACGCCATGGTCGGAATCGAGGGCGAGAACATGCGCCCCGTTACGTGGTGCGTCGTCGAGGAGGTTCGCAGCGGCAGCTGGGGCATTGCCGGCAACCCGCTATCCACCGCAGATGTGAAGGCGTTAGCGGCGGGTGTGAGTGCCTGAATCCTCCACGACCGGCAGTCCGGTTGGGCCCCGACCCGGCCGGCTGACGGTGGGAGGGCCATAATGAAGGGATGACGTCCCTTTCGTCAGCGCAAGCAGCATTAGATGCCGGCTCGTGGCAGGTCGCACGAACCGAGTTCCTCGCTGTCACAAAGGAGACCGCAGACCCGCTTGCCTATGAAGGCTTAGCTCAGGCCGCCTGGTGGCTCGACGATGGCATCATGTGCGTCGGTTCCCGAGAGACTGCCTACCGCCGTCACCGCGAACGTGGCGATGCCCTCGGCGCAGCGCGCGCAGCCACCAGCCTGGCGTGGGATTCACTGCTTTTCGGCCACGGTGAGGCTGTTGCCTTGGGCTGGTGGACGCGAGCAGAGTCCCTTCTTGACGGGCTCGAAGAGTCAGCGGAGCACGGCTGGCATGCTGTGCGCGAAGCAGAGTTGGCATCGGATGTCGGGCACGATCCCGAGCGCGCCCTAACAGCTGCTGTCCGCGCATCCGCGATCGCACACAGGCTCGGGCTGGAAGACCTCGAAGTCGTCGGAATGGCCCTGCAGGGTGTTGCGCTGACAAGTGCCGGAGATGTCACAGCAGGAATGACCAAGCTAGATGCCTCGGTTGCTGCAGCAACCTCTGGCGACATTGCAGACCCAATGTGGATGGGCAAGGTGTGTTGTTGGCTCATCATCGCCTGCAACCGAAACAAGGACGTGACGCGAGCGGCCGACTGGTGTCGCCGGGTCGAGGCGATCTGTGCTGAACGCAACCTCACTCCCCTCTTCAATGTGTGCCGCATCCAATATGCGTCAGTGCAAGTAGCGCGCGGCTCGTGGAGTGAAGCTGAAGAAGAACTAACTGGAGTGATCGAACGACTCTCGGGATCACAGCGAGCTTCCCGTCTCGACGCGGTGGTGCAGCTTGGTGAGCTACGCCGACGTCAAGGTCGAGTGGATGAGGCCAAGGCCCTTTTTGCCCAAGCTGAGTTTCACCCATTGGCCATCGCGGGGCTTGCTCGAATCCAGCTGGCCAACGGGGATGCTGTGAGCGCCTGGGCCGCGATCCGGGGTCTTCTCGATCGCTTGCCCCAGTCGAGTCGCGTGCTGAGAGCCGACGTTCTCCACCTCGGCGTCGTCGTTGCCCACGCGGCAGGGGACGGCGAGCAAGCACAGCTGCTTGCCGACGAGTTGCGCGCAACAGCGGAGACGACGCGTACTGATTCACTGTTAGCTTCGGCATCCGCTGCCGATGCGGTTCTGGTTTCAGCAGCCGCAGCTGTTCCTCTACTGCTGGAGGCGGTGCGTCGCTTCAACTCAGCCGGACTGCAATTTGACGAAGCACACACTCGGCTCACTCTCGCGGAGGCGCTGCTCGCCACCACTGACGAATCCGCCGCCCAGCATCACCTTGCGCTCGCCACGGAAGTCTTGACCGAGCTATCGGCGGATGATGACCTAGCGCTCGCACGGCGGCTCGCCACAGCTGCTGGCGCACCACCCGAGGGTCAACTCTCCGCCCGAGAGCTCGAAGTTTTGCGGTTGGTATCTCAAGGATTGAGCAACCCAGAAATCGCGGCGTCGCTCGTGCTCAGCGAGCACACGGTGCATCGGCACGTGGCCAACATTCTCACGAAGCTCGACCAGACGTCCCGCACGGGAGCCGCGTCTTATGCAATTCAGGCCGGGCTGCTCTGACCGACTCCGGTTGGTCGCGTGCGGATCGTTCCCACTTGCTACCCGAATTCATCACTATTTTTTGGTTCATCGTCGTCGCGCGCCCCACGCACCGGTGAGAAAGCCGCGATGAGGAATGCGACCGCAAATACAACCACGACACCGATGAGCGTCGGGCGCACGCCAAGCAGTGTTGCAGCGGCGCCGCCGGCGAGAGCACCGAGCGCACCCATGGTGCGATTCGCAGAACGCATCGTTCCATTCACCCGTCCGAGCAGGACGTTGGGTGTCACTGCCTGGCGAAAAGTCATTTCGTTAGCGTTCTCCACGCCTCCGGCAAATCCGTACACGACGAAAGCGGCGAAAGTCGCAGCGACCGCCACGGCACGTAAATCTGGGGCAACTCCGGCGGGAGCAGCGGCAACCAGCGCCCACGCGATTGGGTACAGGGCCCGGGTGGCTGTGATCGTAGATCCGGAACCGAACCGCGAACCCAAGCGGGCCGCGAAGGTGGCACCCACAAAGCTCGCGACTCCGCCGACCGTGAAGAGTAAGCCGTAGAGGAACGAGGAGAAGTTCAGTGTGCGCAGCGCGAAGACCGCGAGCACCGTGAGCCCGGCAGCATTCGCGAAGAACCAAACATGCGTTGACCACGCAAGCGGTCCAAGAACGCGATGCCGATAGGTCCAGCTCAGTCCGTCTGCCATCTCACGCCGAACAGAACGTCGAGCGGATGTCCGCTGCCGAGTTTCGGTGATCCGGAGGCTCGCGATGAGCACGGCATCCACAACGTAGGTGATGGCATCGACGGCGATCGCGAGTGGGGCCCCGATCAAGCCCACCAACGCGCCACCGAGTGCTGGCCCTGCTGTTTGCCCAACCGCCTCGGCCTGATCTAGTCGTGCGTTCGCGGCACGCAGTGCGCGGCGCTCAACAATGTGCGGCAGGAGCGATTGTGTCGCGGCAAATCCGAACACCGAGAATGCGCCGAATAGTAGGAGCATCAGCACCAGAACCCACAGGTGCAGCACGCCGGCGAACCAGAACACAGGAATAAGGGCGAGGCTCAATGCTCGGCCCAGACTTGCCCACACAAGGACACGCTGGCGCCGCCAACGGTCAACATACACACCGGCAAAGAGTCCGACCAGCGCGTAGGGGATGAACTGCGCGGCGTTCACGATTCCGACTTCGAACGCGTTCGCACCCAGTACGTTCACGACGAGGATTGGCAGCGCCACCGCTGTCAATGCCGTGCCGAATGCACCAACAGCGATAGCCGAGAAGTACCGCGCAAATGCTTGGTTTCGGAACGACGCGGAACCGGCATCCTCTGCCATCAGGTCACCTCTCTCCGTCTTCTCTGCGGATCGCCTAGTTTCGAATCCCGATTTGCTCGAATCAAGAGTCATCATTGCACCACCTCAACGATTCACGCGAGATGCCAGCCGCCCGGCGTACGGCCAGCCAGCGGGCCCTCCTATCCTGTATGCGAGAATCAAGCATGGCTGATTCGTGGCGTCGCACTCCGACCGAAAGTCCGGTAACTTTCGAGATCGATACCTCTGCGTCGATCCCGCCATTCGAACAAATCAAAGCCCAAGCAATCGCTCAGATCACGAATGGCGAATTACTGGCGGGAACAAAACTTGCCACAGTTCGCCAACTGGCCACCGACCTCGGCATCGCACCGAACACTGTTGCCCGCGCCTATCGCGAACTCGAAGCTGACGGCTTTCTGCTCTCGCGTGGCCGCAACGGAACTGTTGTGAAAGCACGGCCCGGCGATGCAGCAGCACTGCTCCAACTCGACGCGACCGCCTACGCCAACCGTGCGGCGCAGCTAGGCGTCAGCAAAGACGAGGCGCTGCGTTTCGTCAGTACTGCTCTCAAGCAGTAAATGCGAACCCGCCTACCCCTACTTTCCGAGCGAATTGATTTGATCCATGGTCGGCTGGGCTCCTTGCGCACCGACAGCGAGGGTGCTCAACCCAGCGGAGGCCGACGCAAACCGAATTGACTCCACCAGTTCGCCCCCGTTGGCAAGCGAATGACACAGAGCTCCCGCGAAAGAGTCGCCAGCGCCCGTGGCGTCTACAGCCTCGACCGGTACTGCAGGAATTGACTTAGTTAGACGGCCGTGTTGCCACAGTTCCGCTCCTGCGGCCCCGCGTGTCACTACGACGTCACTGAAACTGTCCAGATCGAAAGCACCCAACCCAGCGGAATTAGTGACGATCAGGCGGGCCTGCGTAGATGCCTTGAGCATCTCAGCATCGGCCATCCAATGTTCCAGCCCGACGACAAGACGTGGTCCGCAGCCTCTACGCACTAATTCAACTATTACTTGCGGCGCGTAACTCACATAGATCAAATCGGCAGTCGCAATCGCTCCATCCTCATCAACCTGAACATCCTCGCCGACTCCGAGGTCAACGTATACCGTCCTCTCGGTGCCTTCGAGCACGATCGTCACGAAGGTCGACGTTCCGGGTCGAGTTACAGTCATTTCGCATCCAATGCCTACGCGCTCGAGCTCGGATCGCAACCATCCACCAGTGTCGTCATCACCGATCACGGAAACGAGTTCGGCACGGGTGCCGAGCTTCACGATCTGCGCTGCCGTGTTCGCGGCGGTCCCGCCAAGAGCCCGAGAGGAGCGAGTAACCTCTTTCTTCTCGTCCACACCTGAACTCGGGTGCACTTCGATTGTGTAATCAAGCGCAACATCCCCGATGACGGCGATGACAGCGCAGTGAGTAGCCGAAGGCCCCACAGTTAGCGACCGATCGTTCCTGAGAGAAGCTCCATCGCCGCCCCGCAGGCGAGGCGCGCGCTGATCCCCGACAGGTCGTACATAGGGGCGATCTCCACAAGGTCTGCCGCAATCGGACGCGCACGGCCAAGTGCTCGCGCGATTTGGAATGCTTCGCGAGGTGTGAACCCACCGGGCTCTGGAGTGCCGGTGCCAGGAAAGGCGGAAGCATCAACGGAGTCGAAATCGAAGCTGACATAGAGTCCGTCAACACCGTCCATCGCCCGAGCTAGCGCTTCATCGATGGCACGCTCGATGCCCATCTTGTGGATTTCTTCCATGCCGTACCAACGAATTCCTTGCTTTGCCGCTGATTCGACCTGGTCCCGAGGATTGAGCCAGCCATGAATCCCAAACACAACCACATTTTCGGGGTCGACGTTGGGGATCTCCGCCGCGCGCATCGTGGGACACCCACTGGTCAGCGTTTCCCCACCCCAGTCATAGGCAGTATCGAGGTGGGCATCGATACTGATGTAACCCATCTTGCCGACAGTCTTGGCTGCGCCCCGAGCGGCACCGATCGCTAGTGAATGATTCCCTCCGACGGAAAGGGGCAACACTCCTTGCTCGCAGATTCGGCGGATGTGATCTTCGATAATGTCCATGGTTGCGTTGGCATTTGGAGGCATTACAGGAACGTCGCCGACATCGACGGTTGGCAATTCTTCCCAGAGGTCGAAGTCGCGCTGTGCGTCGTACCCGAAGAACCAGCTCGAAGCGTCACGAACTGCCCGGGGGCCCATATTCGCCCCGTTTCGGCCGGCGTTGCCCTCATCCCAAGGAATTCCCGTGATAGCGCAGCGAGCGGCCCCTAGTGTCTCGATCGTCGCCATGGGCCGTCCGAAGAACGTAGCCACACCCGCCTGGATGACGCGCAAATCCTGGTTCATTGGTACTCCCCTATAAAACACATCGATCTAACTACTTGCCGACACCCATTGTGAGCCCGCGAACCAAGTGACGCTGAAGGTACACGGCAATGATCATGCCCGGTACTGCGGCGATCATGGCCGCAGCCGCCATCCAGCCCCACCGTACTTGGTCGAACCCAATTGCTTGAAGAATCCCGACTGTTACCGGTCGGGTATTCGGCCCTGAGAGCACCAAGCCCATCAGGAGATTATTCCAGCTGAAGATGAACGCCAGAATTGCGGCACTCGCAATTCCGGGTCGAATAACGGGAGCAACAACCCGGAGAAGGGTTCCCCAGGGTCCGCAGCCGTCAAGTTGCGCCGCTTCTTCGATCTCAAGGGGCACATCGGCAAGGAATGTGCGCACGATCCAGATGACTAGCGGGATCGTGATGAGCTGGTGCGAAAGGATCAGTCCCAAATAGGTGTCGTAGATCTGTAGCTGCTGGAAAATTACGTACAGCGGAATGATGACTGCGAGCTCCGGGGCGAAGCGAAGCGACAAGAACGTGAAGGCGAAGTGGTCAGCCCCACGAATACGATCTCTGCTCAGCGCGAAGGCTGCAGGGACTCCGACTGCAAGCGACAGGAGCACCGCTCCGCCAGAGACCAGGACTGAGTTGAGCAAGTACTGGCGGAACTCACCAGCACCCGCCTCCCCACCACCTCCGCTACCAAAGAGCACATCGGCGTAGTTATCGAGAGTCGGCACAAAAAGGAACTTGGGTGGGTAGGCGATGACGTCGGAGTAATCCTTTAGCGACATCATCAGGATCCAGACCAAAGGAAACAGTATGAATACGGCGAGACCGGTGAAAGCTATTCCGAACCCGATACGAGCGGCGATTGTCTTCATGATTACTCCACAGCGTTAATCGTGCGGCGCCAGAGGCGAAGCAGCAAGAAGCTTGAAAGGTAGATGATGAGCCACAGCACGAAAATGATTGCCATGGCCATTGCTGGACTAGAGAATCGGAATGCTTCTTCGTATCCCTGAACGTGCAGAAGGCGGGTTGAGTTGAGAGGTCCACCGCGCGTTACAGGCCAGATCAAGTCGAATTGCTTGAGCGAATCCGCGACGCGGAAAAGCGCGACTAGAACGATGTACGGCGCGAGCCACGGCAAGGCGATATGGCGGAACGTGCTCCACCAGCCGGCCCCGTCAATCGAGGCCGCCTCACGCAACGACTCCGGAAGCGCTTGCAATCCCGCAAGGATGATCAGCGCACTGAACGATGTGAAAGCCCAGGTGTCAATGAGAACTACAGAGATAAGGGCCGTCGCAGGGTCTGTCAACCACGTTGAACCAGGGATGCCGACGAGTTCCATCAGATAGTTGAGTACGCCAGCGCTAGGTTGCATCATGGTTTTCCACATGAGCCCAGCAACGATCGGCGGAATCAAAAGCGGAAGAACAATGAAGTTACGCCCGATGCGACGTACCGGGCTTGCCTTCTCAAGAAGCAGCGCGATGGCCAGCGCCAACGGGAGCTGAATCGCCAAAATCAGCACGACGTACAGGATAGTTACGCCAAGTCCTGTGAGAAACGTGGAGTTGGTGAAGAGACTGATGTAGTTGTCGAACCCGATAAAAGTGGGGTTCGGAACGTAGCCCTTCTCGTTAGTGAAGCTCCTCGCGACGCCCTGGAGGAAAGGGATCATAATCCCGATGACCAAGAGCAGCGCCGGCAAAAGCATCATTAGATATGAGCGTCGCTGCCTTTTCAGAGCGGATGACGCCTTGACCTTGGTCACCGGCGGGATGCCGACCACCGGGCGAGTTTTGACCACGGTGTATCCCTTCATGGGGTTGGATTGTAAATAGTGTTCTGGGCGGCTAACTAGCCGCCCCCAGGTTTGCTTACGGGAGCAGAATCCGCTCAATGTCGGAGGCCGCAGACTCGAGATTAGCCTTCGTGTTCCCATCGAAGAACGACTGCTGGACAGCCTCCGCCCAGCGATCAAGCGCTCGCGTCAGCTCAGGATGCGGCGGGTAGTTGATCGCTGCGATTTCTGCGGTTCCCTCGAGCACTTCCCGGTACTGTCCGGGCTCGGAACCCCAGGTGTCGACCAAAGCCGCAAGCTCAGGATCCTCCCACGCCGAAAGCCTGACGGGGTTCATGTTGCCCGCAAGGTGAGTCTGCATGAGGACATCTGCGCTCGTCAGCCACTGAAGGAAAGTCCACGCCGCGCCTTTGTCGGCAGATGCTTGAGCCATGCTGAGCTGCCAGATCCAAGCGCTGGCCGCTCGCTTCTCCGGCCCCTCAGGTATCAATGCGTATCCGACGTCATCGGCAATTTCCGACTCGGCGTCGTTCTCGTAGGTAGCAGCGAACAGATCCGCTTCGTTGAGTGCGAGCGCGAAACGACCGCTGGCCATTCCCTGCAAGACCTCATACCAAGTGAAAGCACTTGCGTCTTGCGGAGATCCTGCCTTAATGATGTCAATAAACAGATCGGTGACCTCCACTGAAGCATCCGATGCGATATCGACCTCACCATCGTCATTAAGAAGATTCACTCCGTATGATTCAGCCATGCTTCCGAACGTCAAGTAGGTGAGATCCCAGTACTTGTCGAAGCGGGTGACGATTGGATAGTTGTTTCCCGAAAGGCTCGTCGCGAGACTCTCTGTAACGTCCAATACGTCCTCATACGTGGTGGGTACCTCTACTCCGGCGTCCTCGAACATGCTCGGTCTATAGGTCAGGTTGTAGGACTCGAAGTTGACGGGAAGCGCCCAGAGCGATCCTTCACCGAGCCCGGTCAAGAGCTCCCTATTCCAGCGTCCGGCGTCAAGTACTCCCGGCGCGAAGTCGTCGATGTTGTAGTCGGGCATTGTAATTGCGTCATTCTCGACGTAACCATCGAGTGGCTCGATCCACCCGGCTGCGGAGTACTGCCAGTTGTGAAGCGGATCGGTCATGAACAAGTCATAATTGCCCACTCCGGCGGAAAGGTCGGCTTGTAGTTTGTCGAAACCTTGTTGCTCATTGAGCACCTCCAGGTTGACCGTGATCCCTGTTGCCGCCTCAAAGTCGGGGATCAACGGTCGAAGAGAGTTAACGAAAGGGTGCTCGATAAGGAGCATATTGATGCTCTCCCCCTCGAAAGCCCGCGGGTCGTAAGCCTCACCCGCGCGCAAGTCTGCGCCGGGGTTGCCTTCCGCTGGATCAATAACCTCACCGGAACTGCATGCTCCCATCAGCAACGTGGCCACTGCGATCGCAGCAACGACGGTTATATTCTTGCCCATAATTCCTCCTTGAATTTGTTGGCTACGCCCGAGGGCTGTTTGAACTAGTTATGTGTACGAGAGGCTGCGATTGTTGTCAGATTCTTGGCGATCTCGGTGATGTCCATATCGTTTGCAGCAAGAACCTGCTGGTACTTGGCCTGAGGAACTCGTTCGAACCCAGAAAAGGCCCCGGCAATCGATCCGGCCATGCACGCTACTGTGTCGGTGTCATCTCCAATATTCGCGGCGGCGACAACTGTCCACCACGGATCGCCACCAGCCGCTACGAAGCAACCGATGGCTGCAGGCACCGCTTCAGCTGCGTGCAAACCACTTCCGACAGAATCTGCGATGCGGGCGACTGCCTCATCGAGATCATTGCTCGTCATTGCGATTGCGACGGCCTGGTCGATCCGTGCCACGACGCTCGCGCCAGCAGAATCGCGACCATTCGCGCCGCCGATGATCGCGCCTTGGCGAGCTCCCTCACGCGCCGCACGAACTACTTCAGTCATAGTCGCGTTGTCGCGCAACGCGACAGCGACCGCGGCGGCAATAGCTCCAGCACCTGCCACACCAACATTGGTGAAGTGACTGGGTTGGCAGGTAATTGCGGCAGCCTTCACCGCGCCTTCAACGTCTCCTGGGTGCACGAGCCCCGCTGGCGCCACACGCATTGCGCCGCCGTTGCTTGTCCCCATGGTGGTTTCGCGGCCCTCAGCGCCGATGGTCTCTGGGTCTGCTCCGTTTCGCAATGCCTCGACGGCGCGACGAGTACTCGGCCCAGCGAAATGGGGAAAGTACGCCGGATTCTCTGACCATTTCAAGACCATATTTGCTACGTCGCGCGCCGTAATCTCGCCGTCGTTATCGATGAATACTTGCGCGAGCATGAGCATCTGACTCGAGTCGTCGGTGATCTGCGCGGCCTTCCGACCCTTCGAATAGGGCGAGTCTGCCGGCGGTTCGAAGAACTCTTCAACCCGTCCACCAAATAGCTCGCGTATCTCGCGGATACTGCGCTGTTCTGTAGGTGCGCCGAGAGCGTCACCAATCATTGCGGTGGCGAGCGCTCCCAGTATTTTGTCATCGAGGCGAGCGAACGACATGGATGCATCCTCGCGTGGCAGGAGTGACGATTGGCTTTTCATCGGTACCGTTTCCTTAGCTGCGACGCTCAGTCCTGAACAGGTAGAGCGATAATTGAATGCAACATTATTTACTTGTACCTACAATGTCAATAGTTGTAGGTACAAGTAAGGAGAAATATGTCCCCGGCTTATCAAAATATTGCGGATGCGCTCCGCCTAGAGATTGAGAGCGGCCGATTAGTGGGCGGCGATCGCCTTCCCGGCGAAATGGACCTGACACGTACCTACAACGTCTCCCGCAACACAATCAGACAGGCCCTCTCTCTGCTCGAGTCCAGCAACCTAGTGAGACGGCGGCAGGGCCAGGGAACGTTTGTTGCTGAGCAAGGAGTCTCCCACGTCCTAGGCGACCTCCGGAGCTTCACAGATACCCTGCGAGCCTTGGGAAAAGACCCGGGAATCGCCGCGATTACAGTCTCCTTGGATGACAAGCCACCTACCGCGGCGAAAGACTTCCTCCCTGGAACCCACATCTGGGCCGTCGAACGCATTCGTACTGCGGACGGCCGACCGTTCTGTCGAATGCAATCATGGATTCCCGATGCGATCGCTGCGCATGTCACTACGCAAGAGCTCGAGCTCTCTCAGTCACTTTATGCAGTCATCGCGGATAATCTCGATATTCATCCCGCCGAGGCCACGGAGATGATCCGCGCAGAACCGGCAACATCCGATGATGCCCGCATGCTGGAAGTAGAAGTGGGAACCCCGCTTCTCAGTACCTACCGCTGGACCTCAGACCGGCACGGTAAACCCATCGAGTATGTACGAAGCGCATCGCCTGGCGACCGCTACGAATACGTCATTAAGCTGAAGCAATAGCTCGGCGATAGCACACAGCACTACCGCAACACTCCCAACTCCCGCGCTCTCGACACCGCAGCAGTGCGCGACGACACATCCAATTTCGAGAATATGTGCACTAGGTGCGACTTGATGGTCGTCTCAGAAACAAATATTTCGGATGCCACCACAGCGTTCGACTTGCCGTGAGCCACCTTGTCGAGCACTTCAATCTCGCGCTTGCTGAGACTGATCTGCGGCGCCCGCATGCGGTCGAGGAGCCGCCCAGCGATCGCGGGGGCAAGGGCGCTCTCTCCTGCCGCCGCGGCACGGACTGCGGCAATGAGTTCGTGCGGCGGAGCATCCTTCAGTAGGTAGCCGCTTGCGCCCGCTTCGACCGCACCCAAGATGTCGCCGTCAGTGTCATAGTTGGTGAGCACCAGCACGTAGGGCGCCGCCTCTAATGCGCGAATGCGACGGGTGACATCTGCCCCTGTTTCAGCTTCGCCAAACTGAAGGTCCATAAGAATCACGCTCGGGCTCGTAGATTGCACGAGCGCGAACGCTTCGTCTGGCGTGGAAGCTTCCCCCACGACCGTGAGGTCGTCTTCGTGGTCGAGCAGTGCGCGCAATCCGGCTCGAACTACGGGATGGTCATCGGCGATGGCAACACGAATCATGCTGGCTTCTCCGCTGTCGCGCGCGGCGCAGTGCCCTGCTCCAGCTCCAGCTCCAGCTCCAGCTCCAGCTCCACGGTCAGAGTCGTTCCTTGTCCGAGCTTAGAACTAATCGAGAGCGCGCCACCGAGCTGCTCTACTCGCTCTCGGGTCGCGGTGAGTCCAAAGGAATCTGAGGTCCCGGTTGCCGACTCAACAGCCACCGCAGCGGGGTCGAATCCGCGACCGTTGTCAGAAACGACAAGTCGAACTCCCGCGGAATCCCGGTCGATTGAGATCGTCGCTTGAGTCGCCTGCGCGTGCTGCACGACATTCGCCATGGCACCCTGAGCAATGCGCAAGAGCGCGGTCTGGATGGGCATTGGAAGGTCGAGGGCGTCTGCCACTCGAATACGCACTTCGCGCTCAGGGCTCTGCCACTGAGTATCAGCAAGGCGACGCAGCGCTGCACCCATCCCCTGTTCTACGAGTGCAGCGGGCGACAACTCCCGAATGAAACGACGGGTATCGGCGAGGTTGGCCGCGGCAGTCTCTCTCGCTAGTCGCACATGTTCTAGACCCGCCGCCTCCGGAGCTGCGCGTTCGGCAGCATGCAGCAGCAGTTGGATGCTCGACAATCCTTGCGCCACCGTGTCGTGAATCTCGCGGGCTAGCCGTGCGCGTTCCGCGAGCACTCCGGCCTCATGCTCGGTTTTCGCCAACTGATCACGAGTCTCGAGAAGCTGCACCATCAGCCGTTCGCGTTCGGCTGCTTCGCGCGCAAGCGACTGGTAGCCGAGGCCGATCACCACGGCAACGCCAGCCCCCACAAGAGGACCAATTACTCCGGCAACGGTCCACCCGGTATGAAGACCTAGCGCCACGATGGACAACACCGTGGAAACAAGAACGGCGGCCGTTCCCCAGCCTCGCGGCAACACGTGAAGGTAAAGGAAGAACAGCGGGAAAACTAAATATGCAGCATCTGGAATAAGCCAGACGAGAACGAGCCACTCGAGCGAAAGAGCGAGCAACCACACGTAGGCAGAAGCCGATCTGACAAACACTCGGCCGAGCACGTAAGTTGCGACGAGCAATCCCGAGAGTGCGATGACGAAGAGGCTCGACGGGTGAGCAACCATAAAGGCACGCACCACCACTAGCGCCGTCAGGGCTGCAAACAGAACGTGCAAACTGGTGCGCAAACCGACGAAGACCGGGGTCAGCGCGGTATGGCTCATAACTCGACCCTACTCGCGCTCGTGGGGTCGAGCATCCATCGAAAGTGCGATTTTTGGCTCCGCCCTCCGCGAGTAAGAGTGCCATCTCGCGAACGATGTTTATGGGCCAGTCACAGAGGAATCTTGTTGGTGTCGAACTCACTCGACACCGAAAGGATTCCCATGTTTGTTGCCTGGCGCGATCTGCGCTTTGCCCGCGGACGATTTGTGCTCATTGGCACCGTCGTTGCCCTCATCACCCTGCTGGTTGGTTTTCTCAGCGGGCTTACCGGAGGCCTCGCATCTCAGAATGTGTCGTCGGTACTTTCTATCCCTGCCGACCAACTCGTCTTCTCCACCCCCAGCAGCAAAGGCGCCACCGAGGCGAACTTTGCTGACTCGGCGATCACCGAGGCGCAGGCCGCAACCTGGGCTGCCGCTGACGGCGTTGAGTCGGCGAACCCCATCGGAGTGACTCAGACGAAAGCCGAGTCATCCAATTCCAGCGCCTCCGTTGCCCTCTTCGGTGTGGTCGCCAGCTTTGACGAAACAGCCCCAACCGCTGACGGCAAGATCGGACTCTCAGAGGATGCCGCGGCAACACTCGACGTCGGCACCGGCGACACCGTCACCATTGCTGGCATCGACTACACGGTCGAGAAGATCAGCGGAAACTGGTGGTACAGCCACACTCCCGTCGCGCAAGTGACGTTGACCGACTGGCAGACCTATTCGGCGGCGACCGGAAACCCGGATGCCTATGCAACCACCATTGCCGTCACAGGAACGCCGAACTGGTCGACGGTCAATGCAGACGCCGACACCCTCAGCCACTCAGCGTTCGAATCGCTGACTGCCGTTGGCTCGTTCCGCTCAGAGATTGGCTCCCTGCTGCTCATGGTCACGATGCTGTTCGGCATCTCCGCCCTCGTCATCGGCGCATTCTTTACCGTCTGGACAATGCAACGTAAAGCAGACATTGCCGTACTCAAGGCACTCGGTGCCTCCACCCCATCACTCGTGCGCGACGCGCTCGGTCAGGCCCTCATAGTGCTGCTGATCGGGGTTGGGCTCGGCATTGGTGTCACCGCGCTACTTGGCGCTCTCATGGGCAACGCGTTGCCGTTCATCCTGAGCCCGTTTACGACCCTGCTGCCCGGAATCGTCATGATCGCACTCGGCCTCGCCGGCGCAGCATTCGCCCTTCGTTCTGTTACTACCGCCGACCCACTTACTGCCCTAGGGAGCACCCGATGATCCACCTCGACGACGTCACACTCACCTTTCCCGACGGCGACGGCCGCGTCACCGCCGTCAACCACGTCAGCCTCAGTGCCCGCCCAGGAACCGTCACCGGCATCACGGGGCCGAGCGGCTCCGGCAAGTCGAGCCTGCTTGCAGTGGCAGCCACCCTCATCCGCCCTGACTCTGGTCGCGTGCTCATAGATGATGTGGATGCCGCCCAGCTGTCTGCCACAGCTGCGACTGAACTGCGCCGCGATGCCATCGGTATCGTGTTTCAGCAGGCCAACTTATTGCCGTCGCTGACCGCTCTCGAACAGCTCGCGGTCATGAACGAACTGGGGGCGCCCCACAGTCGCCCCCACCGTTCGGCAGTGAAGGAGCACGCTCGTGAACTGCTCGGTTCGGTCGGCCTCGCCGATCAGATGAACAAACGTCCCCACCAGCTCTCGGGCGGGCAGCGTCAACGCGTCAACATTGCGCGGGCTCTCATGAACGACCCCAAGGTGCTACTCGTAGACGAACCCACGAGCGCGCTTGATCAAGAGCGGGGTGCGAGCATCATCGACCTGATCCTGCGCTTGACCGACGAACGCAACACCTCAACGTTGCTCGTCACCCACGACCTTGTTCACTTGCCGCGGATGCACGCCGTCATGAACATGGTCGATGGCGGGCTCGACAGTGTTCGAACGGACGCCGTCGTTTCCGCTTCTGCGAGCTAGTTCTGGCTAGTGCCCGATGACGTCGGAGTCAACGCCTGACCCCGGAACATCGATTGCCGCAATAGCTTCGAGATCGCGCGAATCGAGTTCGAAGTCGAAGATGGCGATGTTGTCGGCCAGCCTTTCGGGGTTGGCCGACTTCGGGATTACCACAAGTCCGTTTTGCAGGTGCCAGCGCAGCGCGATCTGAGCCGCTGATCGTTCGTGCTTTGCCGCGATCTCCATCAGCACCGGTTGGTCGAGCACTCCCTTGATGGGACTCCACGCTTCCGTGACGATTCCACGAGAGTCGTGATACGCCCGCTCCGTGAGCCGAGCGTTCGTCGGCGACAGGTCAACTTGATTGACGGCGGGAACGATTGTGCCAGCATCCGCGAGCACATCAAGGTGGGCTGGCTTGAAGTTGGAGACTCCGATGGAACGCGCAAAGCCATCGGCCTGTAGCTTCTCGAAGGTGCGCCAGGTTGACAAGAACTCGTCACGTTCTGGCAGCGGCCAGTGGATCAGCAGCAGATCGACATACTCCAGATCGAGGCGTTCAAGGCTCTCCCGCAGACCATCCAGTGCCCGATCTTCGCCCTGAAATTCACCATCCAACTTGGTAGTGACGAACAGTTCATCGCGGTCAATGCCGCTACGACGGATGCCCTCTCCGACACCCGCTTCGTTGCCGTATTTCACGGCTGTATCGATGTGCCGGTACCCGAGTTCAATCGCTGTGGGAACTACGATCGCGACTTCAGCATCGCTGAGGGGCCACGTTCCGAGACCGAGCTGGGGAATGCTGTGGCCGTCGTTGAGCGCTATCGAGGGAATCATCCTCTTAGGCTAAACGACGGCCACCAGAATTCGACGGGACTCGCTAGACCTCGAGTGCTGCCATTGCCGGGTCGGGGTTTCCGAAGCGGTGAGCGGTGATCGACAGCGACTGCTCGTGCATGAAGATCAGCAGTTCGACGCGACCTGAGGTTGTGACTTCTCCCGACCAGACAGCAACGTCGGGGTTTCCTTGAACGGCTTCAGCAAGATCAACAGCTGAACCGCCGATGAGGCGCACCCGGTGGGTGTTGAGCTGGCCCTTCGCTGCGCGTTCGTTCCAGCGAGCATCCGATTCAATAAGAACTTCGGCAACCGAGACGGCAGCATTTCCTGACTCGAAAGATTCAGTGAGCAGCGACGGCAACGGGATAGCGGAGCTGATGTGAATGGTAGTGCCAACACGAGCAGCGCCGGCGATCATCCGCACCAGGTGGCCCATCGGTTCGCCTTCAGACAGGCGAATGGTGACGGGAACCGGACGGTAACGGAACACGTTGCGCTCCACGCCGAGGTCTGACACGTCACGGCTAATACCGAACTCGGACTCCCAGGCACGCTGGTCGCTTTCGGCCGCGCGACGTACGCGGTCGAACTCGTCGAAGTCCATTCCCGACTGAGCCTTCTTGATTACCGATGAGACTTGGTCGCTGAGTCCACGAACCTGGATGTCGCGAGCGGCGGGCTGCTCAACGGCTTTCCACTGTCCGAGTGTCATCAGGTAGTTGGGTCCGCCAGCCTTGGCGTGGCAGCCAACGGCTGAACGCTTCCAGCCGCCGAAGGGCTGGCGGCGAACAATTGCTCCGGTGATTCCGCGGTTCACGTAGGCGTTTCCGGCCTGAACTTCATCGAGCCAACGAGCGACCTCTGTTGGATCAAGCGAGTGGATGCCCGCAGTCAGGCCGTAGTCCACGGCGTTCTGCATGGCGATTGCTTCGGTGAGGTTCTTGGCGCGCATGACGCCGAGTACTGGTCCGAAGTATTCGGTCATGTGGAATTCACTGCCGGGAACAACACCGGTGCGTACGCCGGGTGTCCACTGCTTGCCTTCGTCATCCAACTGACGTGGCTTGACGAGCCAGCTCTCACCGGGAGCGAGAGTGGTCAATGCGCCAAGCAACTTGCCTTGGGCTGCTTCAACGATCGGACCCATCATGGTGAGGGGGTCCTGCGGAAGACCAACGCGCAGGGTGCGCACCGAGTCAACAAGCTGACGCTCGAAGCGTTCGCTCCGGCCGACGGAACCGACCAAAATCACAAGAGAGGCCGCCGAGCACTTTTGCCCAGCGTGTCCGAAGGCGCTCTTGGTGACGTCAGCGACGGCGAGGTCGAGGTCTGCGCTCGGAGTGACGATGATCGCGTTCTTGCCACTGGTCTCCGCCAGAATCGGCAGGTCATTGCGCCAGGAACGGAACATTGCGGCAGTTTCCCATGCCCCGGTCAGGATGACGCGGTCGACAGCGGGGTCGGCAATCATGACGCGACCGAGTTCACGATCTTTCAGATCAACGAAGGCGAGCACTTCACGCGGCACGCCCGCTTCCCAGAGTGCTTCGACCATTACTGCGGCGCTGCGCTGCGAAAGCTTCGCTGGCTTGATGATGACGCCACTGCCCGAGGCGAGTGCTGAAAGCACGCTGCCGGCGGGGATGGCAACCGGGAAGTTCCACGGCGGAGTAACGATGATGAGCTTTGACGGTACGAACGTAGCGTCGTCGATAGTTTCAAGGTCGAGAGAGCGCTCGGCGTAGTAGTGCGCGAAGTCAATTGCTTCACTGACTTCTACGTCACCTTCTGCGATTGTCTTCCCGGCTTCGGTAGCCATTACCTCGATGAGGCGGGCACGCGAGGCTTCGATCGCGTCGCCGGCGCGGTGCAAGATCGCGGCGCGTTCTGCGGCGGGCATGCTGCCCCAGTTCGCTCCGGCAACCGTGACGGAATCGAGGATGCTCTTCATCTGCTCGGGGGTAGTGACAGCGCCAGCCTTGACAGTGTCAACGCCGAGCTGGGAGTCGCCGCTGCGCGCCAAGATCGCGCGACCCCACGTGCGGTTTTCGCCAATGGCGGGGTCAGTATCTGCAACGTTGTTGAAGGGGCGGTCGCCGATGATCGCAGCAGGCGTGGAGCGGTTCTGCACACGGTTGGTGGTCTGGGCTGGCGTGTTGAGGTTCGCGAGCGAAGCCAAGAAACGGTCTTGCTCCCGCACGAAGATGTGTTCGTTGCTGGAAAGCTCGAACAGTCCAGACATGAAGTTCTCGGTGCTGGCGTTCTCTTCGAGGCGGCGCACGAGGTAGCTGATGGCCGAGTCAAACTCGCTCGGCTGAACAACGGGCGTGTACAGCAGCAGGCTGCCGACATCCTTTCGGACCGCTTCGGCCTGGCCAGTAGCCATTCCGAGGAGCATTTCGAACTCAATACCCTCGGTGACGCCACGCTCTTGAGCGAGGTGCCACGCGAACGCGATGTCGAACAGGTTGTGGCCGGCAACACCGATGCGAACAGCGTCGATGTGCTCGGGGGTGAATGCCCAATCGAGAACACGCTTGTAGTGGGTGTCGCTGTCTTGCTTGGTGCCCCACGTAGCCATCGGCCAGTGGTGAGTTACCGCGTCGACGTGCTCCATGGCGAGGTTGGCGCCCTTAACAACGCGCACCTTGATGTTGGCGCCGCCGCGAGCGCGGCGAGCCGTCGACCAGGTGGTGAGTTCCTTGATCGCGTCAAGCGCGTCTGGCAGGTAAGCCTGCAGCACGATGCCAGCTTCAAGTTCAAGAAGTTCTGGCTGGTCGAGAAGCTTCTCAAAGACCGCGATAGTGAGGTCGAGGTCTTTGAACTCTTCCATGTCGAGGTTGATGAACTTCTTTTCCGGTGCTCGCAACGCAAGAAGGTAGAGAGGGGTGAGGCGGTCAACAACACGGTCAACGGTCTCGTCGAAGGCCCACATGGAAAGCTGCGACACAACCGACGACACCTTGATGGAGACGTAGTCAACGTCATCCCGCTGCAGGAGCGCGCGAGTGCCGGCGAGACGGTTGTCTGCTTCGTCATCGCCGAGTACTGCTTCACCGAGCAGGTTGAGGTTCAGGTTCACACCCTCGCGACGAAGGTGGACAAGAGCCTTGTCGAGCTTGGCCGGGGTTGCGTCGATGATGAGGTGACCGACCATGCCGCGGAGCACGCGACGAGCAATCGGAACGATGATCCAGGGCAACAGTGGCGCAAAGCCGCCACCGACGAGGATGGCAAAGCGGAGGTACCACGGCAGGAACGCCGGGATGATGTGGGTGAGTCGCTCAAGGTTGCGGCCTGCGACGCGCAAGTCTTCGGGGCGCACGACGGTGTCGATGAAGCCAAGAGTGAACTCAAGCCCGTTGGGGTCCTTCAGTACGCCGGCGAGGCGAGTAGCACTCGAATCGGTCGGATACTCTTCACTTTCTGCCAGCCACCGGCGAACGGTGGCTACCGTTTGGTCGGCAATCTGCTGGTGTGAAGCATCGAGGTTGTCGGCAAGAGTTGACATGCTCACGAGAATAGGCCTCCGAACGGGGTAATGGCTGGAACTCTCAGTGTGAACCCCACAGTGCCTTTAGCAAAAGCGACGGAATTCGCACGATATCCCTTAGAATAAATTAACTATTGGAGGAGAAATGCTCGACGTTCGACGGCTACGACTTTTGCGTGAGCTTAAGCTGCGTGGAACCATCGCTGCGGTCGCTAGCGCACTGAGTTACACCCCCTCCGCGGTGTCCCAACAATTGGCCCTTTTGGAGGAAGAAGCGCGCGTTCCGTTGCTCGTAAAAGCGGGTCGCCGAGTGCAGCTCACTCCCGAAGCAGAACTGCTTGTCGAGCACACCGTTCTCCTGCTCGAACGCCTCGAATTCATGGAAGCTGAGATCCACTCCTCCCTCACCGAGGTGCGCGGAACTGTGCGCTTGGCGGTGTTCCAGTCAGCAGCCCTCGGGATCGTCCCCCAAGCACTCAGCGTGATCGAACGCGACTACCCCCAACTACGCATCAAAATGACCCAGCGCGAACCCGAAAGCGCACTCTTCGAAACGTGGACCCGCGAGTTTGACCTCGTAATTGCAGAACAGTATCCCGGTCATGCGGCACCCCGGCATCCTGACCTCGACATGATCCCGCTTTACGCTGACGAACTCTCCCTCGCTGTTCCCCTGGGCAGCGGCATCGAATCTCTCGCGGACACGTCCGCAAGCGCGTGGGTAATGGAACCGCGGGGCACCGCATCCCGTCACTGGGCAGAACAGCAGTGCCGGCGAGCGGGAATCGAACCAGATGTACGATTCGAAACCGCCGACCTTCAGGCCCACATCCGACTAGTCGAATCCGGCCACGCGACTGCGATCCTGCCCGGTCTTGTCTGGGGCAGCCGCACACCGAGCGTTGAACTGCGCCCGATGCCGGGCCTCCCCCGCCGCACAGTGTTCACCTCTGTGCGTGATTCGAGCGTCAGTCGGCCATCGATTGTCGCGTGCCGAGAGGTGCTCGAGCAGGTCGTTCAAGCGCTAGCACCGGAGTAAATCGACTCTGCACACAACAAAACGGGCCGAGCCCGAAGGCGCGGCCCGTTCGCGTGGGAAGAGCTAAGTGATCAGTCGGCGGTGCCGTCTTCAACTTCGACGCCATTCACGTCGTCACTCGTGTCCTCATTCTGGGAGCCGGTGCCGTCAGTGTGGCCCTCTTCGACCTCTACACCGTTGACGTCGTCACTGGTGTCTTCAACCTCGACAGCATCGGTGTCATCCGCGGTCTCGCCGTCGTTGGTGCCATCCTCGATGCCGGTGTCGGCCTGCTGTACCTGGTTGCTGGGCTCGGGGGCTTGTGCCGCCGCGGTGAGCGTTGCTCCTCCGGCAAGTGCCAGCACGATTGCGAGCCCTGCGCCACCAAGAGCCTTGGTCTTCTTCTCCATGAGTAGATCCTTTCGTCGGTGTGGGCAGCGGTTTCGCGGCCACACAACAACGTTACGAATGGGTCGATGAGACCACGATGAGAACCGTGAAGTCTCTGTGATCAACGCAACGGGAGGCGCAGAGTCGCGACAGTGCCGGCCCCCAGCTCTGAGCGGATGCTCAGGCTTCCGCCATGCGCGCGGGCAATTTCGTCAACCAGCGCAAGTCCAAGACCGTGCCCCTCTCGGCTGCGTGCTGCCTCGGCTCGCCAGAAACGATCACGGGCATGCGCGAGTTCGGTGCGCGACATTCCTATGCCGTCGTCGTGCACTTCAACGATGGCGTTTGCGTTGAGCAGCCGGATGCTCACTCTCACCGCATCGTCGACGGCGCTGAACTTACGCGCATTGTCGATGAGATTGCCCACCGCTCGGCGCAGCAGTTCCTCACTGGCTTGGAGGCGCACACCATCAGTGCCCACGCCGGGCTCACCCACTGATGGGTCGAGAACAATCGGCGCGAGTGCGGGTTGCCGCGCGGATGCTTCGGCTGCAGCATCCGACACCAAAGTATTGAGGTCAACCTCGGTGAAGCCCAAGGCAAGCTCGCTCGATTCGCCTCGCGAGAGGAGCAGCAGGTCGTTCGTGAGCCGCACCAAGCCCGCGGTTGCGTCGGCGGCTACGCGGATGGCACGTTCGTATTCGGCTGGAGTTCGCGAACGCGTGAGCGCGAGTTCGAGCTCACCCTGAACGACAGCGAGCGGGGTGCGCATCTCGTGAGAAGCCCCATCGACAAACCGTTGCTGGAGCTCGTAGCTGCGGCGCACCGGTGCCATCGCGGCGCGCGCCATCAACCAACTCGTGATCGGCACCACCAGCAGCAGGCCAGCGTAGATAACTATGAGTGCGTTCTTCAGCGTTGCGAAACTCTGCTCTGCACTCGCTAGGCCTCCCTCGCCCTGCACTTCGGCGGTGTCAAAGTCGAAGGTGCCCGTGACGTAGAAGTACACGGCGAGCGCGAACGCCCCAAACAGCACTAGTTGCGCCGCTGTGTAGGCAAGCGTGAGGCGTCGAATCGCGCGACGGAAAATCATCGTTCAGCCCTCAGCTCTTCGACTGGCTCACTCTGTTCAATCACGTAGCCCGATCCCCGTCGCGTCTCGATCACATCTGGCTCTCCCCCAGCGGTCAGTTTCTGCCGCAGGTAGCGAATGTAGGTCTGCACGACGTTGCTGAATCCCTCGTAGTTGCTATCCCAGGCGTGGTCAATGAGCTCGGTGCTGCTTACGATGCGTCCAGCGTTTCGCATGAGGTATTCGAGTACGGCGAACTCCTTGGCCGTGAGCTGGATGCGTCGGCCGTCGCGCTCGGCGGTGCGCGTGGACGCATCGAGTGCGACTCCGCGCACTGTGAGCACGGGGGCCTGAGCTTGCGGCGATCGGCGCAGCAGTGCGCGCACTCTCGCGAGCAGCTCAACAAGATGGAATGGCTTCACGAGGTAATCATCCGCACCAGCATCGAGTCCCTCGACTTTGGTGCGCATACCGTCAAGCGCAGTAAGCATGAGTATCGGCACGTTGGTGTCGAGTTCGCGGATGCGGCGGCACACCGTCATGCCTGCGGGTTCGTCGCCGGCAACATCGAGCCCGGGAAGCATCAGATCAAGCACCACAAGGTCGTAGGTAACGTCTACCTCGAACGCCTCTATCCCGCTCGGCGCATCGTGGGCGACGTGAGTCGCGTACCCGGCCTCGCCGAGGCTGCGGCGAATGACATCGGCGAGGCGCACGTCATCCTCGATGATCAACACCTTCATACCGACCCCCTCTCCCTGAGGCTACCGTGGCCCGAATGAGATCAACGTGAGAGTGGTGGTGCCGGCCGTGGCGTGGCGGTGGCTACTCCCAGGTGCTTGGCGCTTCGGCGCGACTGACGGGAAGCGCAACATGGTCAGCCCACTCTTGAACCCAGTCGGGCATGACGGGGGCTGGGGAATCCCATCCGATGGTTTCCAGTAGTTCTGCGACGCTGACAGTTCCGCCGGTGCGCTTCAGGAATCGTGCACGAGTCATGGCTTGGGCGTAGATCTGACCGTCGACGACGAAGCGTTGCTCCACGAAGACGGCTTTCTCGTCGTAACCAACTACGCGGGTTTCGAGGTCGTACTTTTTCCACAGGTCGAGCGACTTACGAAAACTGATGGTCTCGTTTGCCATCACCGGGTAGTAACCCTTGGCGGAAAGTTTCTGCCAGCCGCCGGCCCGAATTAGTAGGTCCATGCGGCCGATGTCCATGAGTGAGAAGTACACGCCGTTGTTCATGTGGCGAAGGACGTCGATATCGGTTGGCAGCACCCGGAATGACATGCTCCCGACATCCCTGATGCCCAACGCCGAACGACGCGTGCTGAGGATGCGGTGGAGGATGGTGCGGAAGATCAAGTTCACCCGCTCAGATTAGGTGAATCGTGATCGGCTTCGTAAATCGTTTGTAGGGAATCTCTAGTGAGTTGGCCTATTTTGCCTCGGCGAAACGCACAACAGCCTGCACTGGCGCGTGGTCCGATGGCCACCCGCCCGCGTACCGTGTGACGTTGATGCCGGCGCGCACTGCCGTGACTCCGGGCGTGGCGAGAATCCAGTCAATTCGTTTGCGATCATGCTTCGGCGGGCCATAGTTGGGGAACGTTCCCCACACCTGAGTGAGGCGCTCCTCGGCCGTGTTCCAGGTGTCGACTAGCAGCCCGTGACCCGTGAGCTCGTCGTAAGGGTGGGTGTCAGCATCCGTATTGAAATCGCCGGTCATGATCGTGGGATGTGGCGTCGCCTGCACGATGTTTCTCAGTGCGTCGGCAGAACGCAGGCGCGAGGTACGGGAACGATGGTCGAGGTGAGTGTTCACCGCCTGAAAGTGGATGCCGGTGGCGAGGTCACGGAAGATCGCTTCAACAACAACGCGAGGGGTGCGGTTGCCCCACGAGGTAGAGCCGGGAACATTCGGAGTATCGGAGAGCGCGGACTGGTGCCAGTCCACGACCTGCAGTCGGCGGGAATCGTAAAATATGGGGCAGCCCTCGCCACCCGTGTTCCTTTCGCGACCGTAGCCGAGCGAACGGTAATGCTCCCCCAACGCCTGGCGCACAAATCGCGCCTGAGTGAAGAGGGCTTCTTGCACGCCGACTAGCGCGGGTTGTTCGGCGGCAAGTAGACGCCTCATCAAAGGCTGGCGGTGTCGCCATTGGTCGGGATTACGTGGAAGAAGCTTCGGCAGCCGCCTCCGGATGTTGTAGCTCATCACATGCAGATCAGGAGCTTCGACGGGGCCGATCAGAGAGCTGCCGCGGGGAGGGAACGCCAGTCGTGGTTCGCGCTCTGGCGCGAGCGTCGAAAAATGTTTCGACCGTGGGGTGGTGATGCCCGTCATGGTTCCAGCTTATGGCGCGATGTCGTGTTTCGCTGCTGTCGTTTGCGTCAGAGCTGGAGCCGACCAGATCGCGGCTTCCGCTGGTGGGCCGTGTTGGTATCTCCCATTGGTCGGAGACACCACGGCTCGCCACTACCCACATTCCACAAACGCGGAACGCGTGGGCGCAAGCTGCAGCGCCTTTGGGTCGCTAATGCCCGCGGTGATCCTGGATCGTCATCCGCGGCCCAAAACTGGGCTTGCGGAACCCAGATGCCGTGATGAGTCGCACCACGCGCTGGCGGTGGCCGCGCCAAGGCTCGAGCAATTCGAGCATCCGCTCATCGTCAACAGGTTCGCCAATCAGCGCCCAACCCACGACCGCTGCAAGGTGATAGTCGCCGACACTGGGGCTATCGGGGTCGGCGTGGGAGCGTTGCATCGTTTCGGCAGCCGTCCACACCCCAACTCCCACGATTGACCGCAGAGCAGCCTCAACTCGTGTCCCGCCACGTCCCCATTCGGCGGTGCGCTCGAGGGATGCCGCCACTTGCGTCGCACGCATTACGGTCGCCGAGCGCTGTGGTCCGACTCCAGCGCGGTGCCACTCCCACGAAGGAATCCTTGCCCAACCCTTCGGTGTCGGCACAACCCGCATCCCGGCCGGCGAGGGCCCAGGGGCTGGCGAGCCATGCTTTGTGACGAGGGTTCGCCACCCGCGCTTCGCCTCAATTCCGGTAACTTTCTGCTCCAGAATTGCCATCACGAGCGCCTCAAACACGAGCTTCGTGCGGGTCAGGCGCAGACCGGGGTTCTGGCGCTGGGCTTCCGCGGCGAACGGCAGAGACGAAATATCGAAGTCGCTCCAGTCATCGCCCTCCCCCAACAACTCGGGAACACTCTCAATCGCCCATTCCGCTCCGGCACCCCACGCAGTGCACTCGACTTGCGATCGGTGCTGCGCGAGAAGAAGGGTGGCCGGGCCAGCGGGCGTGAGCATGGTTCGCCACGTGCCCGCGGTATCCGTCTGCATGGTTGGATCGCCAGCACCGCGCTTGAGCGGTTGCAGGGTTGCGCGCACGTCGACCGGACGACCTGGCGCGTAACTTGTGCGCACAGGCTCGACGGCGGAGAGCGCGAAAGTCATAAAGCTAGGCTACGCGCCGCCACCGATAACGCTCCACGCGTCGGCCCAGCGGACCTACGCCGAGTCGCGCACCACAAGGTACGTCGGCATGATGGTGCGGTGCGGAACGGTCGTGTCTCCACTCAGCAGCCGCAGCAGTGTGTCCGCCATGGCGAAGCCCATCTCTTCAGACGGCTGACTCACCGTCGTGAGAGGCACGGCAGCGGATGCCGCAGCCGGGCTGTCATCAAAACCAACGATGGCAACATCCCTCGGTACGACCCGCCCCTGTTCGCGCAGCACGTCAAGCACCCCTGTTGCCATGAGATCGCTCGCTACGAAGAGGGCGTCGATGTCAGGGCAGCGCTCGAGCAGCTTGCGGGTGGCTGCTGCAGCACCGGCGACCGAAAAGTCGGCGTGCTCGATTGCATCCGTGGCGAGACCCGCACGAGTGAGAGTGCGGAGGAACCCGGTAAAGCGGTCAATACCGGCGGACATGTCGACGGGTCCGGTGATCGAGCCGATACGACGACGACCGATGTCTACAAGATGCTGGGTGCCCGTCTCGGCACCCTCGGCGTTGTCGACGTCGACGAAATAGGCATCCGTGTCGCTATCATCCTCGGGGCGCCCACCGAAGACGACCGGCATGGTTGTCTCGAGTTCAGCCACGAAATCATCGCCGGTGTGGTGCGAGATGATTAGGGCTCCGTCAGCGCTGCCCGAGCGCAGATAGCGCATTGTTTTGTGTTGAGGGTCGCTCGATGCGACGAGCAGATTGAGCGTGTAATCACTCTCATCAAGGCGACGAGTGATCCCTTGAACGATCGCCGCAAAGTAAGGGTCTCCGAAAAATCGGGTCATGTCCTCAGGCACAACGAGGGCAAGAGCCTGAGTTCGGCGGTTCGCGAGCGAGCGAGCGGCACGGTTAGGTAGGTAGTGAAGAAGTTCGACAGCTGCATTTACCGCGGCGACGATCTCCGGGTTCACCTTCGTCGATCCATTCACCACGCGACTCACGGTCGCCCGCGACACCCCTGCCTCCGCAGCCACCATCTCCAAGGTGGGCTGCGCGGGGCGCGTCTGGCGCACTGAGGCTGTCATAGCCCCAGTCTATTTGTGCACACGAGGTGCCCTCTCCATAGTGCAGACTCGCCCGCTAGGACAGAGCCCGGTCGCGAATGATCTTGGCGTAGGCCAACCCGCTGTCCTTAATCGTGCGTTCCTGCGTTTCGTAGTCGACTCGCACAATACCGAAACGCTTTTCGTATCCCCACGCCCACTCGAAGTTGTCGAGCAGCGACCAGTAGAAGTAGCCGTGCACGTCAACTCCTTCAGCGATGGCGTCGAGGATGGCACCCAAGTGTGTCTGCAAGAACTCGGTTCGTTCGACATCCCGAACGCCACCATCTGAGTCAACGGTGTCGTCGTAGGCGGCGCCATTTTCGGTGACGAAGAGCTTCGTGCCTGCCGGCCGAGCGTATTCCTTGTCGACTCGAGCCAAGAGTTCGCGCAGCCCGTCGGGCTGCACTTCCCAGTTCATTGCGGTCAACGGGAGTCCCTGCGGGTGGTTAAAGACGCCATCGGCCGCGGGGAACGGAGAGCTTGTTGCCCGGTCGGTTGGCGCTTCCCCCAGAAGCGGATGCTCGGCTGGCCGGTCGCTGACCAACTCGCCGTGATAGTAATTCACGCCCAAAGCGTCGATCGGCTGCGCGATCTGGGCGAGGTCGCCGTCGTGAATGACTTCGGTGAGACCAAGGCCCGCAACATCCTGCAGCAGATCGTCCGGGTACGCTCCGCGGAAAATGGGGTCGAGGAAGAACCTGTTGAACTGTCCGTCGATGCGACGGGCGGCATCCACATCGCCGGGGCTAGCCGGATCGACGGGCTTCGCAACAGTCAGGTTGAGAGTGATGCCGAGCTCAAGTTTCGGGTCGCGTTCACGCAGCGCTTCGACAGCAAGACCGTGACCCAACAGGAGGTGATGACCTGCGGCGAGCCCTGCCTGTTTGCTTTGGCGGCCTGGGGCATGAACGCCGGCCGTGTAGCTGAGGAAGGAGGAGCACCACGGCTCATTGAGTGTCGTCCACACGTCGACACGGTCGCCAAGGGCATCGTGCACATTGAGTGCATAGTCACGGAAGAGGAATGACGTGTCGCGATTCGCCCAACCACCCTTTTCTTCGAGCGCCTGAGGGAGGTCCCAGTGGTGCAGGGTCAGCCACGGCTTGATTCCCGCAGCGAGCAGCTCATCGACGAGGCGCGAATAGAAGTCGATCCCCTTCGGATTGACCGGGCCGCCGTCTGGCTGCACGCGCGACCACGACGTTGAGAAGCGGTAGGTCTGCAACCCCAGGTCCTTCATCAGGGCCACATCATCGCGATAGCGGTGGTAGTGATCGCACGCGTTCTCGCCACTCTCTCCGTTGATCACGGCCCCGGGAACACGACTGAAAGTATCCCAGATCGAATCTGTTCGACCATCCTCATGGGTCGCCCCCTCTATTTGGTAGGCAGCAGTCGCCGCACCAAAAAGGAATCCTGCGGGGAAGACGCGGGGGGCTGAAATAGTCATGTCCTCATTCTTTGTCACTGTCGAAAACTCGTGCACGGTCATCCCTTGACCGCGCCCTGCATGATTCCGGCAACCAGTTGCTTGCCGAGGAAGATGAAGACGAGGACCAGCGGGATGATCGAGAGCACGACGCCGGAAAGCACAAGCGAGTAGTCGACGTAGTGGGCGGCCTGCAACTGTTGCAGCGCGACGGGCAGCGTTGGGTTGCCGGGATCAAGCACGATGAAGGGCCAGAAGAAGTTTGTCCACGTGGCGATGAAGGTAAAGAGGGCAAGCATGGCTGCGGCCGGGCGCGCGGCAGGGAGACCAACGTGCCAGAAGCTTCCGATCATCGATGCCCCATCCATACGAACCGCCTCAATGAGTTCGTCAGGAAGCGCGTCGCGCAGGTACTGGGTCATCCAAAACACACCGAAGGCGGTGACCATGGCGGGCGCGATGACCGCCCAGAGGCTTCCCGTCCAGCCGAGGCGGGACATGACGATGAACAAGGGAACGATGCCCAGTTGCGTCGGCACGGCCATGGTCGCGATGACGAAGATCAGCAACCCTTCTCTTCCGCGAAACTTCAGCTTCGCGAAGGCATAGCCTGCGAGGGTCGAAAACACCACGACACTGAGCGCAACACTGGAAGAGACAATGATGCTGTTCATGAGCGCTGTCCAGAACGGGACGGTGTCGATCACTGTGGCGGCGTTGGCGAGGAAGTTGCCGCCCGGAATCCAGTTGATGCCGCTTTTGTTGATTGCAGCAGCGTCCTGACTACCGATCAGAAACGACCACCAGATGGGGAATGCGGAGCCGAAGAGCACGGCGATCAGGATTCCGTAAACCCAGAACCCGGGGCGCCGGTCGTGGCCGCCGCCCTGTTGCTTCTTTTTCATCGCTTGCCCTTCGTGCGGATACGTCGTTCAGTGGAGCCGGCAATTCTGCGGGTGATCACGAAGTTCAGAATGGCGATCACAATAATCACGAGAAAGAGCAGCCAGGCCACGGCAGACGCACGCCCAAAGTTGCGCTGGCCCCACCCGAGTTCATAGATGTAGAGAGTGAGCGTCTGCCACTGTCGGTTGGCTCCGCCCTGGCCAGCTTGGTCAAACATCCGAGGTTCATCGAAAATCTGCAGTCCGCCGATGGTTGAGGTGATGATGACGAAGATGATCACGGGGCGCAGCAGCGGAACAGTGATCGACCAGAAAGTGCGCAGTCGATTGGCACCATCGATAATCGCGGCCTCGTAGTAGTCGCGGGGAATGGCCTGCATGGCGGCAAGGAAGATGAGGGTGGTGTAGCCGGTCCAACGGAAGTTGACCATGGTGGCGATCGCAAGGTGGCTCGGGATGACATCAACGTGCCAGCGGATGGCGTCGATGCCAATGCCGCCGAGGAGTTCGTTGATCAGTCCGAATCGGTCCCCGAAAAGGTTGCTGAAGATGAGGGCGACCGCCACAGGGGCGACGACGTAGGGCAGGAGCACGCCCATGCGCCACAGTGTCTTCGCACGCAAGTTGTAGTCAAGGAAGGCGGCGATGCCCATCGCGAGAAGTACCTGCGGAACGCTGGAGAAGAGGAAGATGCTGAAGGTGTTGCGCAGCGAGGTCCAGAAGTAGGGCTGGCTGAGTACGGTGACGTAATTGTCGATTCCGACAAAGTCGCCTTGACCGCCAATCAGGTTCCAGTCATGCACCGAGACCCAGGCCGTGTACAGCAGGGGGAAGAGCCCGACAAGCGCAAACAGAATGAAGAATGGCGAGATGTAGAGGTATGGGGAGAAGCGCACATCCCACCGGTTGAGGCGGTGATTGCGGGCAATGCGGCGGAGGCTCCGGGCATCCACGTCGATCGCGGCGGTCATCGGTTGTCCTTACGTTTCGCGGTGGTGGGGCGCGTGGTGGTGGGGCGCGCAGTGGCCAGGTGCCGACGGCACGGAGGTCGAGCAGCGGTGGTGCGCACGCTGGTCGAGCAGTGGAGGTCGAGAAGCGGTGGTCGAGCCATCGAGACTTGCCCGAGGCCCGACCACCGAGGTGTTGCTAGTTAGCCGAGCGACTTTACGTCGGTCTCGAACTGAGCCCAAGACTCATCAGCCGACATCAGGCCATCTTCAACCCGAGTGATCGCCTGTTGCATGGCGTCGTTGATGGCGAAGTACTTCGCGCCCTTGAACGGAGTTACAGAGACGGCTGCGGCCCGGTTGGCGAGGATCTCACCAGTCGGCGCATTGTTGAAGAACTCGTTCGTTGCACCAAGAAGTTCGTCGCTCGCGAGAGCGTCGATCTGGCTGGGGAAGGTTCCCTTCGAAGCAAACGCACTGAGCTGCTGCTCAGGAGCGGTGAGCCACGCTGCGAGCTTCTGCGCTTCTTCCTGGTGCTTCGACTGAGTCGGAACGGTCAGGTACGAACCGCCCCAGTTGCCGCCGCCACCGGGGAACGTGTCTGCGATGTCCCACCCAGCGACGCCGTCGGCGTTTCCGGAGATTACGCCGAGCATCCAACCCGGGCAGAGCATGGTCGCGAAGCCGTCATTCTGGAAGCTTGCGGTCCAGTCGTCGCTCCACTGCGAGAGGTGCGCGGATAGCGTGCTGCTTGCGTCAAGAACATCGTCGTACGCTTCGCGCACTTCGGGGTTCTCAGTGGCAATGACGGTACCGTCATTTTCCTCGTAGGCGTTTTCGAGCTGGTTGACGACACCCTGCCAAGTTGCTCCGGCAGAGTCGAACCAGGGGACGTTCGTGCCAGCTGATGCGAACTTCTCGCCGGCAGCGTAGTAGCTGTCCCAGCTTGTTCCGAGCATGTCAGCAACTTCAGCGCGATCGGTCGGCAGTCCGGCTGCTTCAAAGAGGTCGGAGCGGTAGCAGACAGCCTCTGGTCCGATGTCTGTGCCATACCCGATGAGGCGGCCATCGGCATCCGTTGCTGCCTTTTCTTTCCAGTCGAGCCAGCGACCGTCGACGTCGGCCGAAGCCAAGTCGATGAATTGGTTCGAATACTGCAAGAGTTCAGGCAGCCAGTCGACTTCGATGGCTTCGACGTCGCTGAGTCCACTACCGGCTGCGAGGCGGGTAGTGAGGTTGTCGCGCGCCTCGTTCGAGGTTGCGGCCTTCTTGTGCTTGATAGTCACGTTCGGGTTGGCTTCTTCGTACTTTGCGAAGAGGTCGTCGTATCCGAATTCGTTGAAGGTGGCGACTGTCAGTGTGACGTCACCGCCGGCCGACGAACCTGAGTCGGTGCCTGCCGAACAGCCTGTGGTGATGAGGGCGATGGATGCTGCGCCGGCGACGACTGCAGCCATTTTGGTGCGCGGGAAACGCTTCACGGTCACTCCTTTGTGTGTACGTGCGGGTGGTGCCTAGATGGGATGTGGTGATCCTCGTATCGCTCTGCTGGAATTCTGTGAGAGCGCTCTCACGAGTATGAGAGTTACCCTAGGTGACCGTCTATGTGGTTGTCAAGAGAGCGCTCTCACGCGCTCTCAATCAGCACCGGCTGGACCGCGGTTCGCTATCCCGGTTGAGCTGCTGCAGGGATGCGCGCACGCCGACCGAAGGGCTGCTGACTATGCTTCCCTCATGGTCTCCTTCATCGGCGCGATCGACGCCGGTCTCTTTGCCGGCGCCCTCGATGCGAAGGTTCACGTTCCCGCCTTCACGCCCCTGCGCCGCGGTGGTACCAACTGATGTTCTGGTTCCTCATCTTTCTCGCCATTGGCATCGTTGCCGGGGTAGGACTGAGCAACGCACGCACCCCCGAAATCCGACTCCCCCGCACCTTCGCCGTCCTAGGCGTGACCACCGGCGTGGTGCTTCTCATCCTGCTAAATTCGACGGCACATCCTGAGCTCATCATTGTCTACGCCATTGCGGTAACGATCACCGAGGCGGCGTGGACAGCACGCACCTGGGGGCGCATTTTCCCCGAAGCGGGGCTGAACTTTCGCGACATCGTCATGGACGAGCTGCTCCACCCTGCCCGCATTCGAATTGCTTACGCGCACATGCTCGCAGAACGCGAGCGCCGTGCTGAGAGTTCGATTGAGCATCCGGATGAGAATCCCAACCCCGACGACGACCCCAACCCCGACGATCCGCACACCCCGGGCTCCGCACCCAGCCAACAGCCGTAAACTTGCCCTGTGGCTGTTCCCAAGATCCTTCTCTTCTACGTGTTCACGCCGCTGGCCGATCCGGAGGCTGTGCGGCTGTGGCAGCGCGACCTCTGTGAGTCCCTCGGGCTCGGCGGTCGCATCATCCTCTCCAAAGACGGCATGAATGGCACCGTCGGCGGTGAGCTGAAAGATGTGAAGCGCTACATCCGTAAAACTCGCGACTATCCCGCATTCAAGAACATTGACTTCAAGTGGAGCGAAGGTCTCGGTGGCGACTTTCCGAAGCTCAGCGTGAAGGTGCGCGACGAGATCGTCAGCTTCGGTGCTCCAGGTGAACTGCAGGTCGACGAGAACGGCGTCATTGGCGGCGGCACCAAGCTCAGCCCCGAAGAACTCCACGAACTCGTTGCCCGCAAAGATGTCACCTTCTTTGACGGCCGCAACCCCATCGAAGCGGCAATCGGCAAATTCACTGATGCGATAGTTCCGGATGTCGACACCACCCGCGACTTCGTCGCCGAGCTCGACAGTGGCAAGTACGACCACCTCAAGAACACCCCCGTCGTCACTTACTGCACCGGTGGCATCCGCTGTGAAGTGCTCTCTTCCCTCATGCGCAGTCGCGGATTCGGCGAGGTCTACCAACTCGACGGCGGCATCGTGCGTTACGGCGAAACATTCGGCGACTCCGGGCTGTGGAACGGCTCGCTCTACGTCTTTGATAAGCGCATGTCGATCGACTTCACCAAGGATGCCCAGACCATTGGCCACTGCTACCAGTGCGGTTCGGCAACCAAGCGGGTCGAAAACTGCCACGATGCCGCCTGCCGTGAACTATTCGTCGTATGCGACGAGCACGCAGCCGTCGCCGCCTGTGCCGCGCATCCGATCCCCGTTTCGGAGACCGTCGCCTAGCCAGCAGCACAGCTCGTGGCTCGCATCGCAGCCAGAATGCGCCATGATAGTTGCATGAAGATCGGGATCTTGACCAGCGGCGGCGACTGCCCCGGCCTCAACGCCGTCATTCGTGGTGTCGTCCTTAAGGGCACTCAGGTCTACAACAAGGAGTTCGTCGGCTTTCGCGACGGCTGGCGTGGAGTCGTCGAAGGCGACGTCATGCCCCTCGAACGCAAAGACATTCAAGGTATCTCCAAGCAGGGCGGAACCATTCTTGGTACTTCCCGCACAAACCCCTTCGAGGGCACCAACGGCGCCGAGACCGTGCGTGAAAACATGGAGCGCCTCGGCGTCGACTCCCTCATCGCCATCGGTGGCGAAGGCACCCTCGCCGCTGCCAAGCGATTGACGGATGCCGGCATCAAGATCGTCGGAGTTCCCAAGACGGTCGATAATGACCTCTCCGCTACTGACTACACGTTCGGTTTCGACACTGCAACACAAATTGCGACCGACGCCATGGACCGCCTGCGCACCACCGGTGACTCGCACGGCCGCTGCATGGTCGCCGAAGTAATGGGCCGACACGTTGGCTGGATTGCTCTGCACTCGGGAATGGCTGCTGGCGCGCACGCCATCCTGATTCCCGAACAGAAGACCAGCATGGATCAAATCGTTGAGTGGGTTTCTTCTGCTCGCGATCGTGGCCGCGCACCCCTGATTGTTGTGGCCGAAGGGTTCACTCTCGACACCATGGATGACGCTCACTCTGAGCGCGGACTCGACGCCTTCGGCCGTCCCCGCCTTGGCGGAATCGGCGACCAGCTTGCTCCCGAGATTGAGGCCCGCACCGGGCTCGAAACTCGTTCAACCACTCTCGGTCACATCCAACGCGGTGGAACGCCGAGTGCGTACGACCGCGTGCTCGCTACCCGCTACGGCATGGCCGCCGTTGACTCGGTCATTCATGGTCGCTGGGGTCGCATGGTGTCGCTTCGGGGAACTGAGATCACCAACGTCGCTTTCGAGGACGCCCTCGGCAAGCTCAACACTGTGCCCCAGTCTCGGTATGACGAGGCCTCGATTCTCTTCGGCTAAAACGCACCGAGGCGCAATTCAGGCGACCGCCCTAGGCTGGCCTTATGTGGCGTGGAATCGAAGTAGTCAAGAACGAGTCCGACCCGAAAGCTCCAGCGCACGTCGAGCTTTCTGAACAACTGGATGACAGCGTCCTGATGCCGGGCGACGTCACGATTGATGTCGAGTACTCGAGTCTTAATTACAAAGACGGCATCGCTCTCACGGGCAAGCCTGGCATCGTTCGGGAGCCTCGACTCATCGCCGGGATCGACCTCGTCGGTGTCGTCTCTGAGAGCACCGACGACCGCTATTTTGCTGGTCAGCGGGTACTTGTCAACGGTTGCGGACTGAGTGAAACCCATCATGGCGGTTACGCAGAGCGTGCTCGAGTTCCTGGGGATTGGGTCGTTCCGGTTCCTGCCTCGATCAGCAATCAGCACGCCGCTGCAATCGGCACCGCAGGATTCACAGCCATGCTCTCCGTTCTCGCGCTCGAGCGCGGAGGCGTCACAGGAGACGTCCTCGTCACCGGGGCAGCCGGCGGGGTTGGATCTGTCGCGATCGCGCTGCTCAGCCGACTCGGCTTCAGCGTCACGGCATCCACCGGCCGTGCAGAAGAACACGACTACCTGCGTCAGTTGGGCGCAACGACGATCATTGATCGCGCCGAGCTCAGCGTGCAACCACGCGCGCTCATGAAACAGCGCTGGAACGGCGCTATCGATGCCGTCGGCGGCAGCACCCTCGCTTCCGCCATCGCCGCCACCCACTACGGCGGCACGGTCACCGCCTGCGGCAATGCGCAATCGAGCGAGCTTCAGACGAGCGTGATGCCATTCATTCTGCGCGGCGTAAGCCTTGTCGGCATCAACTCCGTATTTACCCCGCGTGCGCTTCGTCTCGAGGCGTGGAGCCGTCTCGAAAGCGACCTCGACCTCTCAGCGCTTGAAGGTACAACCTCCACGATCGCGCTGAGCGACACCATTGCTGCCGGTGCGGATATTATTGCTGGCCGCATCCGAGGACGAACGGTCATCGACGTACGGCGTTAGGCGCGCACCGAGCCCCGCGGCCTCGCTGACAGGCCACACCCGAGAGGGGCGTGTGCAACACTTTCGAGTATGAACAGTGCTTTCGCGATACTTGGATCAGCTTTTGTCTTTCTGGCCGCGCTCGTGCACCTCATGATTTTCTTCATGGAGAGCGTGCTGTGGCACACCCCCCGCGTGCGGCAGATCTTCGGCGTACGCAATCAGACGGATGCCGACATCATCAAGCCGTGGGCCTACAACCAAGGCTTCTACAATGCGTTCCTCGCCCTCGGTGCCGGAACCGGGCTCGTGCTGATGGGCTCAACGAACCTGTGGCCTGCCGGAATCGCGCTCGCAATGTTTGCGACGCTCAGCATGCTGCTCGCCGCAATCGTGCTCATCACGTCGCAGCCCAAGATGGCTCGGGCTGCCGCCATTCAGGGAGTTCCACCCCTGTTGGGCATCATCAGCCTCGTGCTGGCGCTCAACCTGCGGTAACCACTCCGCGGCGTACTCACGAGCATCCCTGTCCACTGGCTGGCCGCTCGAGGCTGCTAGCGACCGAAATACTCCGCGAGGGTCTCGACGAGAGACTCGCTTGAGCGGTCTTCGGCGATCACCTGCACAGTGAGGCCTGCTGCGCGAGCGTCAAACGCTGTACGTGGTCCGATGCACGCAACGATCATGGATTCGGGCAGCGGTGCAAGCTGTTCTGCGACTTGCCGCGCAACCGACCCTGAGCTGATGACGATGGCCGAGATGCGGCCGGAAACAACATCCTCACGAATATGGTCAGCAACCGGCACACCAACAGTGCAGTAGGCCGAGACGCTGACAACTTCGAGTCCTAGCGCGCCAAGACCATCAGTGAGCGTCGTATCGGCCAGATTGGATTGCGGTGCCAGAACGCGAAGGCCTGGCGTGCGATCAATCCATTCCTTGACGAGGCCTCGCCCCGAGTTGTCGAGTTCGGGAACGAAATCCACCCGGTGTCCTGCAAGAGCGAGAGCGCTAGCCGTCGTTTCCCCGACCGCAGCGATCTTCGTATTCTCCGGAATCCTCACACCACTGGCCGTCAGGACGTCGACGGTTGTCGCGCTCGTCACCGCGATCCAGTCAAATTGACCGTCGTTGAGTTCATGGAACGCGTTCGCCAGTGCCGGAACATTTTCAGAGGGTGCGAAATTGATGAGGGGCGCGATCACGGGAATCGCCGAGTGACCCCTGAGTAACGCCGCGACGCTGTCGCCCCAATTGCCTCCGCGTGGAACGAGCACGCGCAAACCATCGAGTGCTTTGCTTGCCATGCTCTCTATACTCCACCTGTTGGGGAGTCAGACGCTAATCGAGCTAGTCGTCGTCGCTCAGAATTGCCCACGCAACCACGGCAACAACAGAGACTGCTGCGGCTGCGGCACCAATAATCCAGGGCAACGGATTGCTCTCATAGGAGCTGCGCACCCGAGTTGCTACCTCGTCGACGCGTTTTCCGACATTGAACTTGTCTTCAATTGCATCGAGGGTTTTTTCGAGCTCTGCGCGAGCCTGCTCGATCTTGTCGTTGGTGTTGTCAGACATCATGACCTCCGCTTTCGGGTGCCCTTGATGGCACGAACGTCGCTCTTAATACTTTCAATAGTTTCTGTGGGCGCTGGTGGCGTTCCCTTTTTGACGAGAGCGACCCCGATCAGCACCAAAATCGCGGTGATAATCAGCAGGATTCCCGCGACGATGAGCGCTGCGGCCCACGCCGGGAGTGCGACGGCGAGACCGAGCACAGCGGCGGCAATGAGAACCATGAGTGCGAAGAGCGCAAAGAATGCGGCTCCCACAAACAGGCCTACGCCGATCCCGGTGTTCTTGAGCTTGGAAACCATCTCTTGCTTGAGCGACTCAATCTCGCCGCGTACCAATTCGCCGAGAAGGCGTGGCACGTCGGCAATGAGAGCAGCGAGCGAGCGCTTCGGCTCACGCTGAGGGTCTGTTTTCGGTGATTCACCGTACATGGCAGCCCTACTTTGAGTTAGTGGACTTCGTCGTCGATGCTGTTGACGAAGACTTCTTGGCGGCAGGCTTCTTGGCACTGCTGCTCGTGGTCGTCGACTTGGTCGACTTGGCGGGCGAGCTCTTATTGCTGGCGACCTGCTTGACTACCTTTTTCGCGCCGTCTGCGAGAAACTCGGCAACATCAGGAGCCTTATCTTTGACAAAGTCTTCAGCGTTGTGGCGCTGTTCCGCAATGCGTGGGTCGTTCCACAGCTTGTTCGCGGTTGCCTTAATTTTCTCGTACTTTTCGCGACCAGCGCGGGTTCCCAGCACATAGCCGATGCCGAGTCCTACTACTAGGAGGATCTTGCCCTTCATGGTGAACTCCGTTTCTTATTGCCGGATGGTTATTCCAACATACTCGCGTTAACTGCAGCCCATGGTCAGGGATTTCTGGTAACGCAGATAGCTAGTCTGGAGCATATTCTCAGATTGGCATAGGGCAGTACCGAGAACTCACACAAGGTTTTCAGTTGCGGTACGACCAGAATCGCATAGTGCTGAGCGCTGGTTTACTGCGGGGCGGATGCCGCAGCGGCGGCCTTTGCGGCGGCCGGAAGTGCCTCCACAATCTTCGAAACCACGCCATCGTCGTGGGCTGCCGAAACGAACCAGGCCTCAAAAACGCTCGGAGGCAATGACACTCCCGATTCCAACATCGAGTGGAAGAAGGGTGCGTAGCGGTAGCCCTGCTGTGCTTTGACGTCAGCAAAGTTCATCGGCTCGGTGCCACTGAACACGAACGAGAATAGGTTGCCCGCGTGCTGCACAACGTGCTCAACGCCCTCGGCCGAGAGTGCGGCAGACGTCTCGGCGGAGAGGGTTTCGGCAACCTGGTTGAGCCGCGAATACACGGCGCCGTCTGCGAGCCGAAGCGTAGCGAGGCCAGCAGCGACGGCGACGGGGTTTCCGCTCAGGGTGCCAGCTTGGTAGACCGGGCCGAGGGGGGCCAGCAACTCCATGATGCGAGCCGAACCACCCAACGCGGCCAACGGCATCCCTCCGCCGATGACCTTGCCAAAGGTGAAGAGGTCGGGAACCCAGCGGGCGCTCGGCTCGGCGGGGTTCGCGCTGGCGGCGGCACGAGCATCCAAGCCCCAGTAACCGGCGGGGTCGACACGGAAGCCCGTGAGAACTTCGTCGCTGATCGCGAGGGCGCCATGCTCGTGAGCGATGCGCACGATAGCTTCGTTGAATCCGGGCTGCGGAGCAAGAACGCCCATGTTGGCGGCGGCGGCCTCGAAGATGACTCCGGCAATGTCGTGGCCGTGCTCAGCGAAGACCTGCTCGAGGGCGGCAATGTTGTTGTACTCAATGACGAGAGTCTGGGCTGCCGTCTCGGCGGTGACTCCGGCCGAGCCGGGCATCGACAGCGTTGCGAGCCCTGAGCCGGCTTCGGCAAGAAGTCCGTCGGAGTGGCCGTGGTAGTGACCGGCGAACTTCACAAGCAGGCGACGACCGGTAGCGCCGCGAGCCAAACGGATGGCCGTCATGGTCGCTTCGGTGCCGGTGGAGACGAGGCGCAAGCGTTCGATCGGGCTCACTCCCCCGACGCTGATACGCGAGCGCACGAGTTCGGCGAGTTCCGTCTCGGCAGGAGTTGACGCTCCAAAGCCGAGGCCGCGCGACGCCGCTTGCTGAACAGCATCGATCACTTCGGGATGCGCGTGGCCAAGGATGGCAGGGCCCCACGAGTTGACGAGGTCGATGTACGAACGGCCCTCAACATCCGTCACGTACGAACCGGAGGCCTTCACATAGAAGCGGGGAGTTCCGCCGACCGAGCCGAAGGCGCGCACAGGTGAGTTCACTCCCCCGGGAAGTACGCCCCGAGCGCGGTCGAACGACTCTTGGTTCGTGGCAGGAGCCGCCGCGGCGGGGGCGGACGGTGTGCTGGACGTGCTGTTGCTCATCGGCGTAGCCATTCTGCAAGTTCGGTTGCGTAGTAGGTGAGCACCGCTTCGGCACCGGCCCTTTGGATGCTGAGTACTGATTCTTCGATAGCGCGACGGCGGTCAATCCAGCCGTGTGCCGCGGCGGCCTCGATCATGGCGTATTCGCCGGAGACTTGGTACGCCCACACAGGAACGCTGCTGATTGCGCTGGCGTCAGCGAGCACATCAAGGAAGCTCATCGCGGGCTTGACCATGACGATGTCTGCACCTTCGTCGATGTCGAGTTCGACTTCGCGGATGCCTTCGCGGCGGTTGGCCGGATTCTGTTGGTAGGCGCGGCGGTCGCCCTCAAGCGAAGACTGCACTGCTTCACGGAAGGGTCCGTAGAACGCGGAGGCGTACTTTGCGGCGTAACCGAGCAAGGGGGTGTCGGTGTGACCGGCGGTGTCAAGAGCATCGCGAACAGCCGCAACTTGGCCATCCATCATGCCGCTGAGGCCGAGGAGTTGCGAACCGGCTTCGGCCTGAGCAACCCCCATCTCGCGGTAGCGCTCAAGCGAGGCGTCATTGTCGACGATTAGCTCCGTCACGCCCGTCGCGAGGTTGGTGCGCTTGCGCAGCACCCCGCAGTGACCGTGATCGGTGAATTCGTCCAAGCAGAGGTCGGTTTGCACCACGAGGGCGTCACCAGCCTCGGCGACAGCCGCGCGCGTAGCGACGTTCAAGATTCCGTTCGGGTCGATTGCTCCTGAACCCTCGGCATCCTTGTGTTCGGGAACACCGAACAGCATCACGCCACCGATGCCCAGCTCGGCAGCCTGTGCGATTGCGCGGCGCATGGAGTCAAGCGAGTGCTGCTGCACGCCGGGCATCGAACTAATTGGAACCGACTCGCTCAGCCCCTCGCGCACAAACATCGGCAAAATCAGCTGGCTGGGGTGCGTGCGGTTCTCGGCGACCAAGCGACGCATCGCCGGGGTCGACCGCAAACGGCGAGGACGGATGATCACGCTCGTGCTCCCGTGAGATCCCCGGCACCCTGTGCCAGCAGTTCGTCGGCGACTCGCTGTGCTGCCTCGCGCGCCGGGTCTTCGACATCGTTGACGTACAGCGCGTGGGAGCTCGTGAGGTAGCGGGAGCCATCGAGGGCGTAGACCCGCGCATCCAAGAACAGGAGCCCGTCATCGATGACGGCGTGCGCTCCGAGAGGAGCCGAGCATCCGGCGTCAAGGAAGGCGAGAACGTAGCGTTCGGCGTCGGTCTTGGTGCGGCTGGGCTTGTGGTCGAGCACGGCGGCGAGCTTTTCTTCACCGGTGCGAGTCTCGATTGCGAGGGCCCCTTGGCCGGGTGCTGTTGGCCAGCCCGCGATGCCGAGGTGTTCGGTGACGGCATCTGAGCGGCCGGCACGCGCGAGCCCAGCGGCGGCCAAAATGACGGCATCCAGGTGACCGTCGGTGACTTTGTCGAGGCGCGAGTCGATGTTGCCGCGCAGGTCAACAACCTCAAGATCGGGATAGAGCGAGCGCAGTTGCGCTTGACGACGCGGCGAACCGGTGCCAACGCGAGCGCCGGCCGGAAGGGTCTCAAGGGTGAGTCCGTCGCGAGCACACACGACATCACGTTCATCGGCACGCTTAGGCACGGCAGCAATCGTGAGGCCGGGAACTTCGGCAGTCGGCAAATCCTTCAGTGAATGCACGACAACATCGCATTCGCCAGCGAGCAGTGCGTCACGAAGCGCGTTCGCGAACACTCCCTGACCACCGATTGTGGAGAGGGACTCTGTCGAGCGGTCGCCCTGAGTCGAGATCGGGATGATCTCCGTCTCCACGCCAGTCTTGCTTTCGAGCGCGCGAGCCACCGTGGTGGTCTGCGCCATTGCGAGGGTGCTCCCCCGGGTACCAATACGAATAACGGTCACGGTGCTACCCCCGCGGCTGCCGGCTTAAAGCCGAGCCGCACATTCTCACAGCACCCCGGACGACACACGTCGTACCAGGGTCCAATGTCTGTCAGTGCGGGGCGATCTGCCACCGGCACTCCATCCCGACGCTCCAACACGAGGTCAACAAGACCTGTGACGAATGCCGGATGCACGCCAGGCGTCGGAACGCGGACCGCAAACATGTTGTGGCCTCCCGCGGTTTCGAGCGCCTCCGTGTCGAGATCCCACTTCACTTCCATGTGGTCAGAAATGAATCCGACCGGAACAATTACTACGGCCTCAATGCCATCGGCGGCGAGCGCATCAATCGCATCGTTTATGTCGGGTTCAAGCCACGGCATCGAGGGCGGGCCACTGCGCGACTGGTACACGAGACTGTGCGCTGGCAGCGGTGTACCTGGCGAATCAGCAGCCTGCGCCGCCATGACCACTTCGGAGACAGCGAGGTGTTGCGCGGCATACGCGCCGCCCTCCCCGAAGCCGCGGGATTCTGGGCCGCTCTTGGCGGCATCCGTCGAAGGGATTGAGTGCGTGGCAAAGAGCACGTGTGTCTTTTCGGCCGCGATGCCCTGAGCCGCAACCTTCGCAAGCCCCTCACGAACACCGTCAATGAACGGCTGAACAAAACCGGGGTGGTCGAAGAATTGACGAACCTTGTCGATCTGGATCGTGCCATCGAGGCCGGTCTGCTCGAGGGCGATAGCGTAATCTTCGCGGTACTGGCGGCAGCTCGAATACGAGCTGTAGGCGCTCGTGCCGACCGCGATGAGCTTGGTGTAACCCCGCTCATTGGCCTCGGTGAGCGCATCACTCAAATAGGGATTCCAGTTGCGGTTTCCCCACAGCACCGGCAGGTCAATTCCGCGGCGAGCGAGCTCGGCTTCGAGCGCAGCCTTCAGTTCGCGGTTCTGGTCGTTGATCGGGCTAACGCCACCGAAGGCGCGGTAATGGTGAGCTACCTCTTCGAGGCGTTCCTCGGGGATGCCTCGTCCGCGCGTGACATTCCGCAAAAACGGGATGACATCGTCTTGACCCTCAGGCCCCCCAAAACTTGCGAGCAAAATGGCGTCGTAGGCCACGGCTTCCTCGACATGTTCTGGACCGGATGCCGCGGCATCCGTTGCAGCAAGAATGCGGGTCACGCCAACACCTCAGCGATCTCCTCAAGCGAGATGCGACGCCCCGTGTAGAAGGGAATCTCTTCGCGCACGTGACGGCGAGCCTCGGTCTGACGCAAGTGACGCATGAGGTCGACAAGGTCGACGAGGTCTGGAGCTTCGAGCGCGAGCATCCACTCGTAGTCACCGAGAGCGAAACTGGCAACAGTATTCGCGAGAACCTGCGGCATCTCAGAACCCTTCATGCCGTGATCGCGCAACATTTTGCTGCGCTCAGCATCGGGAAGCAGGTACCAGTCGTAGCTGCGCACGAAGGGATAAACCGTGAGCCACGCTTCTGGCTCCTTGCCGCGCATGAACGCAGGCATGTGGCTCTTGGAGAACTCGGCGTCGCGGTGCACGCCCATCGCATTCCACGTGGGGAGCAATGATGCGAGCGGTTCGCTTCGGCGCAACTCACGCAGTGCCCACTGAATGTCTTCAGGGTTCTCGCCGTGCAACCAGATCATGAGGTCAGCATCGGCTCGCATCGATGAGACATCGTAGAAACCACGAATGGTCACACCTCGTGCTTCAACAGCAGCAACAGCGGGTGCGAGGTCTCCGGCCGGAGCCGGACGGTGAGGATCACGACGGAGCACCGCCCAAAGGGTATAGCCCAAAACTTCGGTGGCGTTCTCTCCGTCAGTCATGTCATCCATTCTCTCTTGCGTCTTCACTTTCTTCGTCATCCGCTGCTTCGTCAGCGGCATCATCGGCGGGAGCTAACAGCGAATCGACCGTGGCGTTGGCGTGCGAAATGATGCCTGCCAACCCAGTTCCGCCGACAGTTTCGCCGACGACGACCACACCATCGGTGCGTTCGGCCGCGGCGAGGGGCGTCGGGCGAATCCACTGTTGGCGACCAAAGTCGATCACCGACTCCGGTGGTAGCGAGACCCCCAAGAGCAGTTCGGCATCGAGACGCGCAGTTTCGGCGAGGTCGGCTGGCTCCTCGTTGTAGGAGAGGCGCACAATGTGGCGACCCTCCGCATACTCCTGAAGCCAGCTCCACTTCGCCGTCGAGTGGGTGAGGGCGCGAGCCGAAACCGTGGTGCAGCCGGGGGCAACGAGCACTCCAGAGCCGCGAGGTTCAGCATCCAACGCTGGCGCATCCAATACGAGCGTTGCAAGCGTCACGGTGCGCCCCCGAACGGGAGCGAGAATTCCGGGGGCGGCCACAATTACTGTGCCGTCGAGTTCGGCGAGCGCCTCAGCGCTCTCAATGCGACGCTCGAACTCAATGATGACGCCATACGTGGTGAGGTCTGCGGCGAGCTCAGTGATGAGTCTGTTAATTCCGCCCCGGATGCCCTGAACTGCCGTTCCGGCTGGCATCGCGTCGCGCATCGAGCGCGCCGCTGCCGCCAAAGAGCCGTGGAGCGCGAGGCGCTCTTTCAGCCCAGCAACTCGCTCAAGCGGAAGATCATTCGGGTGCAGCGAATACACGCCGTGCACGACAGGGGCGACAAGCTTCTCGACCGTCGCCTTACCCATGCGTCTGCGTACGAGAGCGCCCAAGGAGATGTCTGTGCGCTTGCCAAACCAGGGGATCAACGAATCGAGCTGTGCCCGAAGGGCGCCACCGAGACCGAGCACGGCGATCGTCTGAGCGTCGAGCGGTGTCGCCGGAATGCCAAGCACTCCAGTGCTCGGCAAAGGGAGCGCTACGCCGCTGACGGGCTGCAACCAAGCACCCTCATCGCTTGGCGACACAATGTCGTCGCTGAGCCCAAGTTCGCGAGCGAGGTCGGCGACAGTGTTGTTGCGGGTCGCAAAGCTCTCGGCACCGGCATCCAGATTGATGCCGCCAACGAGGTGGGATGCCACGGTTCCGCCGAGATGATTGCTCGCCTCAATGAGGCGCACGGTTCGTCCAGCCATCGCGAGTCTGCGCGCTGTAACGAGTCCGGCGATGCCGCCGCCGACGACGGTGAATTCTGTTGTGCTCACGCGCACTAACCTTCCTGGTGAACGAGCTCCACAATTTTGGTGAGCACATCCGGGTCGGTTTCTGGCCCGACACCGTGACCGAGGTTCACGACGTGGGCTGGAGCAACGCGGCCGCGGTTCATTACGTCGCGCACGTGAGCTTCGAGAACGTGCCACGGTGCGCCGAGCAACGCGGGATCAATGTTGCCCTGAAGCGGAATACCACCACCGAGGCGACGGTCGGCCTCATCGAGGGGAATGCGCCAGTCGACGCCCATCACGTCGGCACCGATGCCGTGCATGGCCTGCAACACTTCGCCACTTCCGACACCGAAATGAACCTTGGGAACGTCATAGCCGCGCAAGTGCGAGAACGCGCGCTTGGAGTGCGGAGCAACCCGACGCACATACTGCTGCTCGGAAAGTGATCCGACCCAGGAGTCGAAGAGCTGAACAGCAGACGCACCAGCTTCGACTTGAGCGATCAAGAACTCGCCCGCGATGTCTGCACACCAGTTGAGCAGGTTTGCCCAAGTTTGCGGATCGGAGTACATGAGCGTGCGTGCACGCTGCTGGTCCTTGCTCGGGCCACCCTCAACCATGTACGACGCGAGAGTGAATGGTGCTCCGGCGAAACCAATCAGCGGGGTGTTCCCCAACTGGGCAACGGTTTGTGCGACAGCTTCTCTGATGGGGGCAAACGCGGCCGGGTCAATGGGGCGCAGCTTCGCGACATCCTCCGCCGTGCGAATGGGATTAGCGAAAACAGGGCCGCGGCCGGGAACGATCTCGACCTCGACACCGGCAAGCTTGGCCGGGATCACGATGTCGCTGAAGAAAATGGCGGCGTCAACCTTGTGGCGACGCACCGGTTGCAGAGTGATTTCGCTTGCGAGCTCTGGAGTGAGGCACGCCTCAAGCATTTCATTGCCTTCGCGCAGTTTGCGGTACTCCGGCAGCGAACGGCCAGCCTGGCGCATGAACCAGACTGGGGTAGTTTCGGGGCGGTCACCCCGATAAGCCCGGATGATAGGCGAGTTAGCTGTACGGCCGTCGAGAAGTGGGTGGTCAGAATTCAAAGTCACGGGGTTAACATTAGGTTGTGCTCCTGTGTCTTAGCTCGAATCATCGCAACGCGAGCTTAGACGTACTCGAAAGTCTGTCTGAGGTCGCTCCTGCGGCCACCACCGACCTCGTTTCGACCAACGATTTCGTCGCCGGGGCCGTCGTCGTTGCCACGTGCAACCGCTTCGAGGCCTACCTCGATGTTGAAGAACCGCTTACTGCTGCCTCCGCCGTGACGGTGTGCTCTCTGCTCGAATCGCTGAGCGAGCGCAGTGGTGTGAGCGTCGACACCCTGCGTGCATCTATTGCCGTTCATGAGGGTGCGGATGCCGCAGCTCACCTTTTTGCTGTGACCTCAGGTCTTGAATCCGTTGTGATCGGTGAAGCCGAGATTTCGGGGCAGGTCAGCCGGGCTCTCGATCAGGCTCGAGCGGACGGTACAACAACTCGTGACCTTGAGCGTCTTTTTCAGCGCGCTACTCACACGAGCCGCGGCATCAAAAACAACACGGCTATCGGTGGTTCAGGAAAGTCTCTCGTTCGTCTCGCTCTTGAACTTGCGTCGAGCCGGGTCGCCGATTGGTCGACGGCTCGCGTACTCGTCGTGGGAACTGGTCGCTATGCCGTCACTACGGTGAACGCATTGCGCGACAAGGGCGCCCTCGATTTGCGGGTGTTCTCGCCTTCTGGCCGCGATGCCGCCTTCGCCCTCAAGCACAGCCTTACTCCAAGCGAAGATTTCGATGTCGACGTCATCGTCACGTGTACCGCGAGCGCCGTGCTCGGCGCTGACCGTTTCTCGGCAACCAGCAAGTGCCTCGTGCTCGACCTCGGGCTCCCTCGCAATGTTGATCCCGCCGTTGGCCAGCTTGCGGGTGTCGATTTGCTCGATCTCGAAACCATTAGCCTCCACGCTCCCCTTGAAGAGCTCAGCGCTCATGCGGATGCCCGTGACCTGGTGCGCACCGCCGCCGACGAATTTGCTGCCGAAAGCCAAGCTGAGCCCGCGATTGTGGCACTGCGTAAGCACCACTTCGCCCTCCTCGAAGCGGAAATTGCGCGGGCAACCGCCCGCGGAGCCGGCGAAGAAACCATCTCGGCACTTCGCCACCTCGGCGGCGTTTTGCTCCACGGCCCTTCCGTTCGAGCTCGCGAGTTTGCGGCTGACGGACGCATCGCTGAGTTCGATGCTGCACTGACTGCGCTCTACAACATCCCGGTAGAGCGTTCGTCTGGCGCATCAGATGCTGCCAGACCACACACCGCCTAGCCACACTTCATACCGACGAGGGTCGCCAATGAGAGCATTCGAGTTCAGCAGCCCGATCTCCACTGAGCGCCTTGTTATTCGCTCGATAACCCTCAGCGATCACGATGTGGATGACCTGCACGCCCAGCAGTCGGACCCTGACCTGACCACCTACATGCTCTATGAGCCGCGCGACAGGGCGACCGTGATGGAGAAGATCGTGGAGTGGACGGCAAGCGAAGTGCTTGCGGAAAGCGGTGACTACCTGCAGTTAGCGATCGAGCTGGCGGATGCTCTTCCCCCGGTTGCTCGCGATGCTGCCGCTACGACGGCCGTCGCCCCGCCCGTGCGTCGCCCGGTCATGATCGGCACTCTGTATTTCAAGATCGAGAGCGCTGAGGATTCAGCCGCCGAGATCGGGTGGGCGTTGCATCCGAATTTTCAGGGCATGGGCTACGCGCGCGAAGCGACGACAGCATTGATGGATGTCGCGTTTGGCGAGCTCGACCTGCACAGGGTCTTCGCGACTCTTGACCCGCGAAACGATGACTCGGTGAAGCTGTGTCTGGCATTGGGCATGCGCCACGAAGCGCACCACGTTGAGGACATGTGGTTCAAGGGCGCGTGGGCAGATACTGGCATTTACGCGATCTTGGACCGCGAATGGGCGGCGCTTCGCCGGTAGAGCATGCGCTCGGCCCTTAGTGCACGTACTCCATGAGGTCGTAGCCAAAGGTGCGCATCGCTTCAATCGTGCGGAGTCGTGCCTGCATGCTGGTGTCTTCAAACTGGATGGATGTTGCGTAGGCAACCGCACGCCTGTTGCCTCTGAGCGCGCCGGCTTCCGCTCGCACCCCCCGGTCGATGCCTGTCTTGTTTACCAGCAGGGTGTTGTGGTCGGCCCCCCGGTGAGCGAGGGGGTCGAGACCGAACGCGCTTGCTACGAGTGACAGGTCGGTGTTGAGCGATAGCCAACCGAGAACTCGTTGGCTGGCAATCGAGCTAACAATTTCGCCGCGGGCGAGCGCGCCGAAAAGCCAGCTGAGTTCGATGGCGGATCCGATGGAAACTTGTGGTGCGTCGTCGGGGCCGCGGTTGTCGCGTTCAAGATCGAGCAGTGCTGTCTTGGTGAGGCCGAGTGATTCGGTGCGGGCACGCACAGCGTCCAAGCCGATGAGACGCAGCAGGATATTGGTTGCGAGGTTGTCGCTTGTGGCGCCGACGAGAGCGGCAAGGTCGGCGACAGGGAGTGATGGCGCTTGCAGGTGCTGCCAGAGCCCGGCTGCTCCTACTGACGCACCGGGAACTTTGTCGAGGATGCCGTAGGGCGCGAATTCGCGATTCTCGAACCGGGCTGAGACTTCGATAAGCAGCAAGATCTTGCCGATACTCGCGGTTGGCAGAGCAACGCGGTCATCGATGCTGAGTACGGTCTTGCCGGTGTTGATGTCGACGGCGCTGGCCGAGACGCGCACCCCAGGGTTGCCGAGTTTAAGTCTTCCAAGCGCGGCGAAAGTACTGGTGAAGTTTGCAACGTCACCAGTCCCGGCATGCTTCGCTACACGCGGTGCGCGAATGCGTTGACGGCGTTCTCGGGTCTGCTCGATCTCTACCAAATAGTGACGCGATCTTTCGGGGAAAGCCACAGCGAATCGGATTCAGTCACACCAAATGTCTCATAGAACGCGTCAATGTTGCGAACAATTTGGTTGCACCGGAATTCGTTCGGCGAGTGGGGGTCGATCGCGAGGAGGCGAATGACTTCTTCGTCTCGACCTTTTTGTTGCCACGACTGTGCCCACGACATGAAGAATCGTTGCGCTCCTGTAAGGCCATCGACGACGGGCGGTTCTGCCCCGTCGAGCGAAATCATGTAAGCCTTCCACCCGATGGTGAGCCCGCCAAGGTCACCAATGTTCTCGCCGATGGTGAGCGAACCGTTGACGTGGTGCTCAGGAACTTGCGCGGGCGCGAGCGCGTTGTACTGATCGATGAGTGACTTCGTGCGCTCTTCGAATGCGGCCTTGTCTTCCGGAGTCCACCAGTCGATGAGGCGACCATCGCCGTCGTACTTGGACCCCTGGTCATCGAAACCGTGACCGATCTCGTGACCAATCACCGCACCGATCGCACCGTAGTTGGCTGCGTCATCCCGCCCCTCATCAAAGAAGGGGAACTGAAGGATGGCCGCGGGAAACACAATCTCGTTGAACCCGGGGTTGTAGTAGGCGTTGATGGTTTGTGGGGTCATGAACCACTCATCGCGGTCAAGTTCTTTGCCAATTTTGCCCAATTCACGCTGGAACTCGAACTCGTTGGCTGCCCGCATGTTGCCGGCGAGATCATCCGCGCTGATCTCAAGGGTGGAGTAGTCGCGCCACTTCACGGGGAACCCGATCTTGGGGGTGAACTTGTCAAGCTTGTTGAGGGCACGCTCGCGGGTGGCAGCGCTCATCCACTCAAGCTGGGTGATCGACTGACGGTAGGCCTCAACCAGATTGGCGACCAATACGTCCATTGCTGTTTTTGCTGTTGGAGGAAAGTGGCGCTCAACGTAAATCTTGCCAACGGCCTCGCCGAGCACTCCCTCAACTAGGGAGACTCCGCGCTTCCACCGAGCACGAATCTCGGGTGTGCCCGAGAGCGTGCGGCCGTAGAAGTCGAAATTTGCCTCAACGAAATCGCCAGACAGGTAGGCGGCATTGGTGCGGATGACCTGCCACGCCAGCCAGTCTCGCCACGCTTGCAGGTGGTCGTCATTCAAGACCGACTCAAGCCCGGAGATAAAACTGGGTTGGCGAACCACGATCTCGTCAAGCGCATGCTCGGGAACTTCAATGGCATCGAGCCACACGTTCAGGTCAACAGCACCCGTGAGGTCATTGGCCGCTTGCCACGTCATGGGGTTGTAGGTGTTTTCGCTGTCGCGAGTGGCGACGTTGTCCCAGTGGTGCGACGCAATTTCGGTTTCGAGGTCGACGATGCGCTTGGCACGTTCGGCGGGAGCATCGAGGCCGGCGAGCGTGAGCATCCGCTCGACAAAGGTGCCGTATTTAGCAAGCACGTCTGCGAACTTCTCGTCGCGGTAGTAGGACTCGTCGGGGAGCCCAAGGCCGCCCTGTTCGATGAAGACGAGGTAGCGTTCGGGGTTTCCAGGATCGTTGTCAACGAACAGTTGAAAGAAGCCGCTTGTTCCGCCACGTTCGAGCCGGCCGAGGGTGCTGAGCAGTGAGGGGATGGAGTCGACGGCGGCGGCTTCGGCTAGCTGCGGTGCGATGGGAGTCGCGCCAAGTTCATCGGCACGAGCCTCATCGAGAAAACTTGCGTAGAGGTCGCCGACCTTGCGCTCTTGCGTGCCAGGTTCAGCCGACTGCGACTCAATAATGATGTCGCGCACGGCGACTTCGGCCTCTTCGGCGAGAACCATAAACGAGCCGTATCTGGCTTTATCTGCAGGAATCTCAGTGCGATCAATCCACGCACCATTCACGTGGCGATAGAGGTCGTCTTGAGGGCGAACCTTCTGATCGAGATCGGTGACGGCAATTCCTGAAGGCAATGATGATTCGGCACTCATGCACACAGCCTAGGGGGTTCTGCTCAAGCGTTTGCTGCGAATCTGAGACCAGTGGAGAGTCCTACTATTAACCAATGACCGTTCCCCCCTCGGCCCAGGACGCTCGGCAGTATCCGCACGGGCTCAGCCATCGACAGGTCTTGTCGTGGCGGAACGCGATCGCCACCCTCTTTGCACTCGCCGGTCTCTCCTTTGCGAGTTGGGTCGGCCGCATCCCTACCGTTCGGGATGCTTTTGACGCGAGCCATTCCGAAATCGGGATCCTGCTGTTCGGGCTCGCCATTGGATCCATCTTGGGGCTGTTGGTTGCCGGGCGGCTAGTCGAACGCTTCGGTGCTGTTGCTGTTGTTCGCGTCTGCGTGGTGTTGTTCGTCACGGCACTCGCGGCCACCGCCATCATCATTGGCGTTCTCGGCAGCTTTATAGGGGCAGTAATTTCGCTCGCCGTAATGGGTGTCTCGTTCAGCACCTACGACGTCGCCATCAACCTTTCTGGTGCTGCAAACGAACGACTGCTCGGCCGCTCAACAATGCCAACCCTGCACGGCTTCTACAGTTTGGGCACAATGGCGGGTGCCGGAATCGGCGCTGGCGCCGAAGCACTCCACATTCCGCTCGCTGTGCACCTCTCGATTGTCGCCATAGTGGCCATTACCGCCGCGCTCACCGCCCTGCGCTTCATCTTGCCCGAGTCCCTCGCGGATGCCCCACCCAATACTCAGGAGATCAAGATCGCCTCGGGCGAGTTGGCGGCCCCCAAATTGCGCAGCGTGTGGCTCGAACCCCGCACCGTCATCATCGGCATCATCGTGTTGGGAATGGCCTTCGCTGAGGGAACAGCAATCGACTGGCTCGCCCTAGCCATGGTCGACGGCTATGAACTCGATAACGCGTTCGGCACACTGATTTTTGGCGTATTCGTTACCGCAATGACGGCGACCCGGTTCTTGGGGGTTCGCGCCCTCGACCGCTTCGGGCGCGTTCCAGTACTGCGAGCATCCGCGGTACTTGCCGCCGTTGGCCTGCTGCTCGTCATTTTCTCGCCCGTTGTCTGGCTCGCAGTCATCGGAACTGTGTTCTGGGGTGCTGGCGCTGCACTGGGCTTCCCTGTCGGAATTTCGGCCGCCGCCGATGACCCCAAACGTGCGACCGCCCGTGTCACCGCCGTCGCCACCATCGCCTACTCAGCCGCGCTCGTCGGGCCACCAATGATTGGCTTCATTAGCGACCAGGTTGGCATTCTCAATGCCCTGCTCGTGATCGTCGTGCTGAGTGCGCTCTCGGGAGTGCTCTCCCCCGCCGCCCGCGAGTTGGCAGGCCGGCACGCGCGTACCGTCATCGACTTCGCGTCGCCGGGTATGACATCCGCCGCCGTCAGTATTGCGACAACTGAGCTGAGGATTATCTCGGCCGACGATATCGCGGCGGCGCAAGGCGAAGACGGCCGCGACGACTCCTAGCGTGATGACGAGACGCCACCGCCCGCCGCACACCGTTAGGCTCAACGAGTGCGACTTGTCATAGCCAAATGCTCCGTTGATTACGCGGGCCGTCTCAGTGCCCACCTTCCCCTCGCAACGCGACTGCTGTTACTGAAGGCTGACGGCAGTGTGCTCGTGCACTCCGATGCACTCTCGTACAAACCTCTCAACTGGATGAGCCCACCCTGCGTTCTCTCCACAATCGAGCCCGAAACTGAGCAATCGGATGCCGGAGTCACCGAAATCTGGAAAGTCGCCCACACGAAGTCAGCTGACATGCTCATCGTTTCGATTCACGAAATCCTGCACGACTCACACCACGAGCTCGGCGTCGACCCCGGACTGCAGAAGGATGGCGTCGAGGCCCACCTACAAAAGCTGCTGGCTGAGCACATCGACATTTTGGGTGACGGCTATGGGCTAGTACGCCGCGAATACATGACCGCGATCGGTCCCGTCGACATTCTCGCCACGGACGAAAAGGGCGCGAGCGTCGCCGTTGAGATTAAGCGTCGCGGTGACATTGACGGTGTTGAGCAGTTGACCCGCTACCTCGAGTTGATGAACCGCGACCCGCTACTCGCTCCGGTTGCTGGCGTGTTTGCAGCCCAGGAAATCAAGCCGCAGGCGCGCACTCTGGCTAAGGATCGCGGCATCCGCTGTGTGTTGTTGGATTACGACGAAATGCGCGGCCTCGACGATCCCAACATGCGATTGTTTTAGGCTCAGCGCCGAGACTCAAGGCCCGAGGCTCAATACCAGAGACTCAAGGCCCGAGGGATCCGCGGCCCGCTATTCGAGGAAACCGCGGAGCAGGAGCGCAGTACCGGCGAGGTGTTCGCTCATTGCTTGAGCGGCAGCATCCGGACGTCCGGTGAGGATCGCAATTGCGATTTGCTCATGCTGAGTGTTGGAGTGGGTGATGTTTGGCCCAAGCGATGGGATGCTGTCGAGCAACTCATTGGCCCTCATACGTACGTCGGCGATCAGCGGTGTTAGCGAAGCCGAACCGGCCAGTTCACCGACCATGAGGTGGAAGCGCGAATCAAGACGCCGGTATTCTTCGCCGGTTGCCGCATTGGCCTCAACGAGGCTTTGCCAGAGCAACTCCCGTTCGCTGGGAGTGAGAGCCCGGCCGGCCGCCTGGCGTGCCGCGCCCACCTCGAGAATTTCGCGCAGCGTGAGGGTGTCCTCGATGACTTCTGGCGAGAGCTCGCGCGTTCGAGGCAAGGCACCGTTCTCTGGTGGGCCTGGAGTGAGCGTCGGCAGAATCTCACTAACGAACGTTCCCCCATACCGCCCGCGTCGGGATACGAGATACCCGGCGTCGCTGAGCGAAGCGATGGCATCACGCACAGTGTCACGACTGACGGCGAGCATTGTCGCAAGCTCCCGCTCGGCAGGCAAGCGTTCGCCCGGGCCAACGAGCCCGAGGCGCACCGTTTGAAGGAGGCGCTGAACGGTCTCCTCGAATGAGTTGCCACCGCGCACAGGGCGCAGCAGCAACTCACCGTGGAGGCCGGTTGGTTCTTCCATTACAGCGGGGTCGTATACGCGTTGCTGATGCCGCCATCGACGAGGAATGTCGATGCGGTGATGAACGATGAGTCATCGCTGGCCAAGAATGCCACCGCGGCCGCGAGTTCTTCAGCTTCGGCAAAGCGACCCATGGGGACGTGCACGAGGCGACGAGCTGCGCGCTCGGGGTCTTTCGCAAACAGTTCTTGAAGTAGGGGTGTGCTCGTCGGTCCTGGGCAGAGTGCATTGACTCGAACGCCGTCCCTAGCGAATTGCACGCCGAGTTCGCGGCTCATAGCCAACACTCCACCCTTTGAGGCGGTGTATGAGATCTGGCTGGTGGCTGAGCCCATTACGGCGACGAAGGAAGCAGTATTGATAATGGATCCCTTGCCCTGCTTGACCATGTGTCGGAGCGCGGCCCGGCAGCAGAGGTACACAGACTTGAGGTTGACGTCTTGTACCTTTTCCCAGGCGGGCAGCTCAGTCGTGAGAATTGAGTCGTCTTCAGGCGGTGAGATCCCCGCATTGTTGAAAGCAATATCCACTGACCCGTACGTGCTGGCTGTCGTGTCAAACAGCGCGTTCACCTGCTCTTCATCTGTCACGTTGACTTTGATGAAGAGGCCTCCAACCAGTTCGGCAGCGGCGAGGCCTGAGGTCTCGTCCATATCGCCAATGACGACGGTTGCGCCCTCGGCGGCAAAGCGTCGTGCTGTGGCGAGACCGATCCCGCTCGCTCCGCCGGTGATGACGGCAACTTTGCCGGCGAGGCGCTGGGTGAGGTCAATAGGGGTAATGCTCATTCGGTGCTCCTTGAGTGAAGAGTGTAGAGGTTGTCAGTCGACGGCGATGAAGACGTTCTTAGTTTCTGTAAAGTTCAGCGGCGCATCGGGGCCGAGCTCGCGGCCGAGTCCCGATTGTTTGAAGCCGCCAAAGGGGGTCGAGTAGCGCACCGACGAGTGCGAATTGACCGAAAGGTTTCCCGCCTCGACGCCGCGGGAGACGCGGATTGCCCGACTAACATCCCGAGTCCAGATGGAACCCGAAAGCCCATATTCGGAGTCATTGGCCAGTTGCAGCGCATCCGTCTCGTCATCGAAGGGCAGAACCGTGACTACGGGTCCGAAGATCTCGTCGGTTACACAGCGATCCTGACGTGACTGAGGAGTGAGCACGGTTGGCGCGAACCAATAACCAGGTCCTTCCGGCGCCGATCCCCGGAACGCGACAGGTGCGCCCTCGGGAACGTATGACTGCACAGACGCCAAGTGCTTCGCTGAGACCAGAGGGCCCATTTCGGTCGCTTCGTCGTTGGGGTCGCCTACGCGCACGCCAGCAACAGCCGGTTCGAGCAATTCCATGAACCGGTCGTAGGCACTGCGCTCAACGAGGATGCGGCTGCGAGCGCAGCAGTCTTGGCCAGCGTTCTCGAATACTCCGTACGGTGCCGCAGCGGCCGCCTTCTCGAGGTCAGCATCAGCGAACACGATGTTGGCACTCTTGCCACCGAGCTCCAGCGTTACCCGTTTCACTTGCTCCGCGCATCCGGCCATAATTTGCTTGCCGACGGCGGTTGATCCGGTGAAGACGACTTTGCGCACGGTGGGATTGGTCACGAACCGCTCGCCCACGACTGAACCCTTGCCGGGCAGAACCTGGAACAGGCCTTCCGGTAGTCCAGCTTCGAGCGCCAATTCACCAAGGCGGATGCTCGTTAGCGGTGTCCATTCTGCTGGCTTCACCAACACGGCGTTACCTGCCGCGAGCGCCGGGGCGAAACCCCACGCAGCGATTGTCATGGGAAAGTTCCACGGTGTGATGACACCGACAACGCCGAGAGGTTCGTGGAAGGTGACGTTGATGCCGCCAGCCACGGGAATCTGCTGGCCGAACATCCGCTCGGGTGCCGCAGCGTAGTAGTTAAGAACGTCGCGGACATGCCCAGCTTCCCAACGGGCCTGCGAGATCGGATGCCCGGAGTTGCTGACTTCCAACGCGGCGAGGTTTTCGAGGTCGCCGTCTACGGTGTGTGCGAAACGGCGAAGCAGCAGGGACTTGTCTGCTGGGGAGACTTGCGCCCAGGCTTTCTGCGCAACCGCTGCGCGTGCGATTGCTTCGTCAGTGGCCTCGATGTCGAGCAGGTCGACAACGCCAATCTCGCGCTCGTTTGCTGGGTTGATGACGGTATAGGTGCTCACGCGAGGGCCTTTCGGTTGTGTCGGGCCGCATTCACGAGGCCCTCGAACAGTCTGATGTCTTCTGGTGCCGCCTCGGGATGCCATTGAACGGCAACTCCGAAGGCAGCGGTCGGTAGTTCGACCGCCTGGATCACACCGTCACTCGTGTGTGCCGAGACGATGAGACCCTCGGCGACGCGGTCGATGGCCTGGTGGTGGTAAACCGGAACAGAGAGCGGCTCGGTCTGTCCACCAAGCATCCCGTGTACTCGGGTATCCGTTTCGAGGTCGACCGTAACGTGATTGAAAATCCCGCCACCTGCCTGATAACCAGTGTGCCCCACGATGTCGGGCAAGTGCTGGTGAAGGCTACCGCCGAGGGCAACGTTGAGCACTTGGGCACCTCGGCAGATTCCGAGGAACGGTAGGTCACTCTCAATCGCTTGGCGAATGAGTTCGTCTTCCCACGCATCGCGATCGAGTCGAGGTTCGTCGGTGGTCGGGTGCGGTTCTTGGCCGTAGCGCGCCGGATTGAAGTCCTTGCCGCCGGTGATGATTAAGCCGTCGAGCCCCTGGAGCACCCGCCGAGCAATCTCCGGGGTCACTGGCTGGGGTGGAAGCAATACTGCGATGCCACCGGCTCGAGTAATCGCCTCGAAGTACGACTTGGGCAGGAATGCTGCCGGAACATCCCAGACGCCGGTCTGAGCCTGTTCGAGGTAGGTGGTCAGGCCGATAACGGGCCGATCAGAGACGCTCAAAGCCCCGCACCTTTTCCCAATCTGTTACTGCAGAGTCGTAGGCCGCGAGTTCGATGGCGGCGTAGTTGAGGTAGTGATCGACTACTTCATCGCCAAAGGCTTCGCGGGCGAAGGTGGATGCTGCGAAGAGCTCAGTGGCTTCTCGCAGTGATGCTGGAACACGGGCAACGTCGCTCGTATACGCGTTGCCCTCGTAGGCATCTTCGAGCTCGAGTTCGTTGTCAATGCCGTAGAGCCCCGCCGCGATGAGAGCGCTGACCGCCAAGTACTGGTTGACATCACCGCCGGGTACGCGGTTCTCGACACGCATTCCGTGCCCCTGCCCAACAACGCGCAGCGCACACGTGCGGTTGTCTAGGCCCCACGCGAGTGCAGTGGGGGCAAAGCTTCCGGGAACATAGCGCTTATAGGAGTTGATATTCGGGGCGGAGAAGAGGGTGAGTTCTCGCATGACCGCGAGTTGGCCAGCGATGAAGTGACGGAACATCTTCGACATGCCGTGTTCGGCATCCTTGTCAGCAAAAACGGCGCTGCCATCAGTTCCCCGCAGGCTGATGTGGATGTGGCAGCTATTACCTTCCTTCTCGTTGAACTTCGCCATGAAGGTAAGGCTCTTGCCGTGAGCGTCGGCGATTTCCTTGGCGCCGTTCTTGTAAATCGAGTGGTTGTCGCACGTGTCGAGCGCTGAGGCATAGCGGAAACCAATTTCCTGTTGCCCTGGGTTGCACTCGCCCTTGACTCCTTCGCAGTACATTCCGGCGCCATCCATGCCGTTGCGAATGTCACGGAGCAGCGGCTCCATGCGCGTGGACGCCAGGACGTTGTAGTCAATGTTGTAATCGGTGGCGGCGGAGAGCTCGCGGTAGCCCTTCTTCCACGCCTCACGGTAGCTGTCGTCAAAGACGATGAATTCGAGCTCTGTTGCGACGAAGGTGTCGAGGCCGCGCTCGGCGAGACGATCAAGCTGGGCTTTAAGGATCTGGCGAGGCGAGGGCGCGACTGGTGATTCGTCGTGCCACTTGAGGTCGGCGGTAACGAGGGCGGTGGCCACTAGCCAGGGCGCACGACGAAGGGTCGCTAGGTCGGGAAGCATGACCATGTCGCCGTATCCACGCGACCAACTCGACATCGCGTACCCCTCGACGGTGTTCATGTCGACGTCTACTGCGAGCAGATAGTTACAACATTCCGCGCCATGCGAGGCGGCATCCTCAAGGAAGAGTCTCGCCGAGAGGCGCTTGCCCACCAGTCGCCCTTGCATGTCAGTGAATGCAACGAGAACGGTATCGATCGCGCCAGAGGCGACGTCGGCAGTCAATTCTTCGAGCGTGAGATTTCCGGAGCTGTGGGTCATGAACTTCTCCTCGTTGAGCAAGTCAAATGGTGCGCTTTCCGACCATTAGATCATAGATAACCCGATGATGCCCCCAAAAATATTGCGAAATTAGTCAAAATTTATGTTGATTATGGGTAGTCAGCAACCATTGATGGTCGTATAGTCATCGCAAGGATTCTCACAGCGTTGTGTGATCGACCCGTCGGTGCGCAACCAGAGTGCAAAGGAAACAGGATGTCCAAAGACACACTGAACGTCTCCGGGGTGAAATACACCACGGCTGAAGCAGGTTATTTCGAAAAGCGCACACTCAAACGCACCGCGGGCATCTGGGGCCTCTGGGGTCTCGCCGTCGCGGCCGTTATCTCAGGAGACTTTTCCGGCTGGAACTTCGGCATCGGCTTTGCCGGCTTCGGCGGAATGCTGATTGCCTTCGCGCTCCTTATCTTCATGTACTACGGAATGATCTTCAGCATCGGTGAGATGGCCTCGGCCATGCCGCATACGGGAGGCGCGTATTCCTTCGCCCGAGCAGCAATGGGCCCCTGGGGCGGTTTCGTCACCGGCCTCGCTGAGACGATCGAGTACGTCGCTACTACTGCGGTGATCGTCTACTTCTCTGCGGGCTACGCGGATGGAATTACGAGCGAATTGCTCGGATTCTCGCTTCCGGCACCAGTCTGGTGGCTGATCCTCTACGTCGTATTCATCGGACTCAACTCCGCCGGTGCCGCCATCTCGTTCAAGTTCGCCATCATTGTTGCCGTTCTTGCAATCGCGATTCTTCTTGTCTTCTCGGTAATGGCAGCATTCTCCGGACTCTTCAGCTGGGACAACCTCTTCGACATCGCTCCCGATCCCGGCCAGTCGGCATTCCTGCCTCACGGCGTGATCCCGATCCTGTTCGCCCTTCCCTATGCGATGTGGTTCTTCCTCGGCATCGAGGAACTCCCGCTCGCAGCTGAAGAGGCACACAACCCTGTCCGCGACATCCCGAGGGCTGGTCTGATCGCCCGCACCACGCTGATCATCACAGGTCTGCTTGTTCTGTTCCTCAACACGGGCATCGTCGGTGCTGAGGAGACTTCAACGGCAGACGCGCCGCTCCTCGACGGGTTCCGCGCGATGGTCGGCGATCAGGCTGCGGCCGTGCTCGCACTGTTCGCCCTCGTCGGCCTGCTTGCATCGCTGCAGGGAATCATGTTCGCCTATGGGCGCAACATGTACTCGCTGTCTCGCGCTGGCTACTACCCGAAGTTCCTTTCGCTCACGGGCAAGCGTCAGACTCCCGCGGTCGCCCTGCTCGTCGGTGCCATCATCGGCTACGTGGCGCTTGTGCTCGTCGATTCCCTCGGTGGCGCAGGCGGTGTTGCCGGTGCAATCGTTCTGAACATCGCTGTCTGGGGCGCGGTAATTGCCTATGTGCTTCAGATGGTCTCGTTCTTGATCCTGCGCAAGAAGTACCCGAACGCCAGCCGTCCGTACCGCAGCCCCTGGGGCGTTCCCGGTGCGATCATCGGTGGTGTTCTCTCACTCGCGATCTTCTTCGGCTTCTTCATCAACGAACCGGCTCGCCCGGCCATTGGTGCAATTGCAGTTGTGTACATCGTGATGCTCGTCATTTTCGCCCTCTACGGACGTAAGCGCCTCGTGCTCTCGCCCGAAGAGGAATACGCGATCTCCGGTGGACTACACGGAGACCCGCAGAAGGAAGGCTACGGCGGCAACGTCGAAGCAGAACTCCTCGCAAGCGACGGAGTGGACGAACCCCGAAGCTAAGTGTTGTTGTTCCCATCGACGCCGGTAATGCCGTCGGTGGGAACAACGCTTAGGCTGGATGCAAATGGCTAACAACTGGACCTGCATCCTCGTCGACCTCGATGGCACGATTGCCGACTCGGCGCCCGGAATTACGACTTCCCTCGCGTTCATGTTTGAGGAGATGGGCTACCCCGTTCCCTCACAAGAAGAACTGCGGGGCTATGTTGGCCCGCCCATTCTCGATTCGTTCCGTGACCGCGCCGGCTTCACCGCCATCGAATCAGCGCAGGCGTTGGCCGTGTACCGCCGTCACTACATGGAGGGCAACAACGCCCACGGCAGTGACATCTTTCCTGGCATGGCCAAGGTCTTGAAGAAGCTGTACAAGAGCGGGATTCCGTTGTCGCTGGCAACGTCGAAGCCTGAGTTCCCTGCATCCGTCATTCTGGATCACGCAAACCTCACGCAGTACTTCCGCGTGATGGCTGGGGCCTCGATCGATGAGATCCGCAGCGCGAAAAAGGATGTCATTGCCGAAGCTCTCACACGTCTAAAGATGATCGGTGCCGACGTGAGCAATCCGGTCATGATCGGTGACCGCGACTACGACATTGAGGGCGCAGCCGAGCACGGCATCCCCACGATCTATGTCGAGTGGGGTTACGGCAACGCTGGCGAATCCGAAGGGTCGCTCGCTGTTGTCTCGAAGGCAGAAGAACTACTGCCGCTGTTGCTTCCCAGCTAGCGGGCGAGGCGCTCCACGATGCGACCGTAGAGCCGCGGCAACCGCGAGGCAAGCGGCACGATGGCTCGGCGCAGCGGGGAGTTGGCTGCGACCACAAGCCCGGTTGTGAGCATCCGAAAGTCACGAGTGATGCGCCGCCACTCACGGTCATAGCGTTCAGGTTCACCGGCGACGATGCACTCAATAGCTGCGCGCGCCTCGGCCAGGCCCAACCGGAGGCCCTCCCCCGTGATCGCATCGACGTAACCAGCGGCATCGCCCACGAGCAACACGCGGCCCGCCCGTTGCCCGGTGGTGTTCTGCAGCAGCGGGCCAGCACCCCGCACGCTCGATGTTGGTGTCGCGTCACGCAACCGCTCCGCGAGCGCCGGCACGCTCGAGAGTGCCTCCTCAAATGACGTGCCCCGCCGCCCCAACACCGCGACACCTACCTCGCTATCGCCCACCGGCGTGACATACAGCTCAGCGTTCGGCGCCCAATGCACTTCCACAAGATCGGTCCAGGGAGCAACCTCAAAGTGCTGCCGGATGCCGAACCGCCGAGAATCACGTCGTCTAACGCGGCGAGGGCGCGCGGCCAGGCCAACCAGCTCACGCACTGTGGAGTGCAGGCCATCGCAGCCGAGCATCCACCGCCCCTCGATGGTGCGACCGTCAACGAGGTGCGCGGATACCGCGCCGCCCTGCTGTTCAACTCCCTCAACCTTGCCGTGCTCGACCCGCACCCCGAGCTCGGCCGCGCGTTCGGCGAGCGCCCGGTGGAGTTCGGTGCGCCGTACGCCGAGCGCAGCATCCGAAGCAAAACGGTGTTCGGCGGTGCGCGTGCCGTCGTGGTAGCTGATGCCTGCGATCATGCGGCCGTGCGGGTGGACCCCGAGGGCGGCGAGCTCAATGACAGCGCCGGGCATGACGCCTTCGCCACAGGCTTTGTCGATGGTGCCGGTGCGGGGTTCGATTACGAGGGAGGTGAGGCCGTGCATCCGCGCGTTGATGGCAGCGGCAAGACCGATAGGCCCGCCCCCAATGACGATTACGTCGACGATGCCACTCATGGCGTCAGTTCGCGCAAGGCCCGGTTTTCGGTCGGGATGCGGAACGCCAGCAGGAGCACCGCGTTCAGCACGGTGAAGACAATCGCGGTAACCCAGGCGGTGTGCACGAGCGGTAGGGCAATGCCCTCGATCGCGACGACCAGATAGTTCGGATGCGGCAGCCACGTCAGGCGATACGGGCCACGGTTCTGCACGCGGCCGGCTCCGGGCACAACGATCACGCGCGTGTTCCACTGGGCGCCGAGCGAGTTGATGATCCAGTAGCGGGCCGCTTGGCTGAGGAGCGTGATCACAAGCATTGGGATTCCGAGCCACACCAGGAACGGCCGATCGGCCACGATCACTTCACCGACGCACGCGATCAGCAGCCCGGTGTGCAAGGCGACCATCCACGGAAAGTGCTTCTGGCCATACTCCCGACCGCCGCGCTCGAACGCTGCTGCGGCATTGCGCTTGGAGATGCGCAACTCATAGAGGCGTTCCATCCCGGTGCCGAGAATAAGAGCGATGTAGGCGATAACGGTCATGCTCACCACTCCAAGAGAACGAACTCGGCGCTCACTCCGGGTCCGAGCGCGAAAGCAAGAGCGTGACTACCGGGAGCTGGCGCCGGGTCGGAGTTCCGGGCATCCGCCAGCACATGCAGCACCGCGGCAGATGACAGGTTTCCGACGCGGGCGAGACAATCCCAACTGCTCTGCAAATCGCTGCGCTCGAGCCCCAGCGAACTTTCGAACGCTTCAAGCACACGAGGCCCACCCGGATGCGCGAGCCAAGTGTCGATATCCGCAATCGTCAGGCCGTTGCGGCCCAGAAACTCGCTGACCTCGGTCGGAAAGCTGTTCTGAATCACGTCGGCGACTTGTGCGGTCAGCACAATCTCGAAACCCGTGCCACCCACATTCCAGCCGATTACGTCGTGGCTTTCGGCGATGAAGGTGCTTCGAGTGTCGACAACGCGAGGCCCGGGTTCGCTGCGGTTCTCACCCACCATGACGACGGCGGCTGCTCCATCACCAAAAAGCCCGGTGGCAACAAAATTGCCCATGGTTTTGTCGTCACGTTGCAGAGTGAGCGAACACAGCTCGACGCTCAAAAGAACGCCGACTTCGTCCGGATGCCCGACCAAATAGTCATGCACACGGGCCAAGCCCGCGGCCCCCGCAACGCAGCCCAAACCAAACGAGGGAACCCGTTTCACGTCGGGCCGCAGCCCCAATCGTGGAACCAGCAAAGCGTCAATCGAGGGTGCCGAAACCCCCGTGACCGAGGTGAAGAAAACGAAATCGACATCGCGCGGGGTGAGCCCAGCATCCGTGAGGGCTGTTGTCAGCGCGCGGTCGAGAAGGTCAGTGGCGACACGAATGAACTCGTCATTGCTTTCGCGAAAGCTACCGAGGTCGCGGTAGCGCTCGAGAGGAAGAGCAGTGTGGCGACGCTGGATACCGCTCGCCCCGTGCATCCGCTTGATGACACTCTGGTGGGAAGGGCTAGCGGCAAGCAGTGGCGCAAGCTCGGCCGTAATTTCGGCTTGGCTGTAGCTGTATTCCGGCACGACCGGAGCAACTGCCGCGACTCTGCTCATGATGCGACTCCGCTCATTCAGCGAAGCTATCACGCACCGAGGTTGTGGCGATCGTTGCGGCGGGCGGCACGCCACGCGCGCCACGCACCGGTCGACCACAGGGCCCAGGCGATCAGCACTGGTTGGAACGGCATCCGAATCCAACGTTTGAGATCGGTGTCGAGTCCGAGGGAGTCGACCTGGTTCACCAGTTGGGAGATGTTGCCGGGGTAGATGGCGATAAAGAATGCAGCGGCAACCCAACCAACGTGGGTGCGGTGTTTCTTAGCGAAGATGAGGGCGCTGCCGAGCGCAATTTCGACGACGCCAGACGCGACCACGACGAAGTCAGGATCGAAGGGCTGCCAGTCAGGAACTTGCCCCTGGAAGTCTTCGCGCGCAAACGTGAGGTGGCTGATGCCCGCAAAAACAAGGGCAGCCCCGAGAGCGATACGTCCGACACGGCGGCCAATGCGGCTAGCCCGGGAGGGCTGGGAGGGCTGGTCGGCATCGGCTGAAGCGACGGCTGGTTCACTGCGATCTGAGGTCTGCTTCATCTACCCATTCTGGTGGGGTGTGCTGCACATCTGCCGAGTGCGGTGTGAACGGCACGCCATGCTTGTCGGTCGGGTTCCCGGGTCCACACTGGTCGCATGACTGAAGACCGCACGCGCCCCACGATCCTGCGTCATTGGAACGCGAAGGCGATCACCTTTGCTGTGCTCTCCGTCGTTGGTTTAGTAGGCACCTGGTTTTTCAACGTGCTCGCGATCGTGCAACTGCGCGACTATCTCGGCGATTGGTTCGGCAGCGGCCCAGCAGTCAACTCTCTCGGCGTCGACCTACTTGTGGTGGCCGTCGCGGGCAGCATCCTGATCATCATCGAAGCGCGTCGACTCGGGATGAAGCGGGCTTGGCTCTACATCGTGCTGTCAGGCATCACGGCCTTCGCGTTCACTTTCCCCCTTTTCCTTGCGATGCGCGAGCGCAAGCTCGTGGAGCTCGGGCGGCGCTGACGAGGCTCCACCCCATTAGTGCGCTGCCAGTTACCGTCGAAGAAGGTGGCAGAATCCTCTAATGAAGATTCTCTCCATTCAGTCAGCAGTGGCCTTCGGTCATGTCGGCAACTCTGCCGCGGTGTTCCCTCTTCAGCGCATCGGCGTTGAGGTGTTGCCCGTCTATACGGTCAACTTCTCAAATCACACTGGCTATGGTGCCTGGCGCGGACCGATGATCGACCCGAGCGATGTCTCTGAGGTCATCGCTGGCATCGAAGACCGTGGAGTCTTTCCTCAGATCGACGTCATCCTCTCCGGCTATCAGGGTGGTGAGGGCATCGGGGATGTCATCATCGACGCCGTTGCTCGAGTGAAGGCGGCAAACCCGAACGCTCTGTACGCGTGCGATCCCGTGATGGGGAATGCGAAATCCGGATGCTTTGTCGCCCCCGCCATTCCTGTCCTGCTGCGGGAGCGAGTGGTTCCAGTCGCCGACATCATTACCCCTAATCAGTTTGAGCTCGGCTTTCTCACTGACACTGAGCCGGACACCATTGAGTCGACACTTGCATCCGCCGACCTAGCCCGCGCCATGGGCCCGGGCACGATTCTCGTCACGAGTGTTGAGCGTCCAGATGCTGAAGCCGACACCATTGAAATGATGGTCGTTACGGATGCCGGTGCGTGGGTCGTGCAAACTCCCCTGCTTCCGATGAAGGCGAACGGCTCGGGTGACGTTACCGCCGCCCTCTTCACCGCACACTTCGCGCGCAGCGGAGACGCCTCCGCTGCGCTGGCGCGCACTGCATCTAGCGTCTTCGATTTGCTCGCCAAGACTCTGGAGTCTGGCGAGCGCGAACTCCAGCTCGTCGAGTCTCAAGAGTTCTATGCGGAGCCGCGGATGCAGTTCACCGCACGTCAGGTTCGCTAGCCGCCGAACGCCCCGTCATAGATGGCACGCAACTCGGGGCTGTCTGTACCGCTGAGGCCACATCCGCGGATCAGTCCATCACCGGCCGCGACCAGATACGCCCCGCCAGCCACGAACGGCACACCCGAGAAGTCGCTGTCGATCGCGTCAACCTGCTCCACTTCGACACGGTCGGCCACGTCACCCGCGAAACGCTCGGTCACTTCAAGTGTCACGAGATCGCCTTCGACAGCGACCACGCGCGCAGCGAACGCTTTCTCTTGCGCTAGCAAACCCTCGGGCGTCACGGGGAGGCAACTGCCGCTTGCGAGCCCGCCGTCGCTCGGTTGAGCAAGTTGCTCGTTGGTTGGCGTCCCTCCGAGAGCGAGAGGCACAACGATAGCGGCGGCGATGGCGATGGCTGCGGCGACGCCAGCGAAAGGTACCCATGCACGGCGAATCTTTCGTGCAGGCACCGAGGGTGTGGTTGTATCAATCATTATTTGCTCCATCCGGTAGTCGAGCCCTGTCTTGGACAAGGGAGCAATACCGCGGGCCGGGTCAGAGGCGCGCAGCTGCTCGCGCAGCATGCGGTCATCGTGGTCCATCGGTGTTCCCTCCTTCATTCCGAACATGTCCGGATGCCGCCTGTGCTTTCAACAATTCGTCTTTCAGCCGCGCCTTCGCACGGTGAAGCCTGATAGCGGCGGCATTTGAGCTGATGCCGAGCACTATGGCTAGCTGTGGACTTTCGAAGCCGTCCCACGCCCATAAACGCAGGAGCTCGGCGTCAGCGGTGCGCAACCGCGTGAGAGCATCTCGAACCAAATCCGTCTCGGGCGTGCCCTCGAGACTCGCAACGTCAACTACAGCTGCAGGAGGATCGAGCGCGAGGATCTTTCCTACAAGTCGGAGGCGGCGGCGCTCGGCACGCTGTGCGTTGGCAAGCAGGTTGCGGGCAACGACGATCGCCCAAGGAACGGCCTCTTCAGGCACGGCCGGCACCTCTTCAAGCTTCCGCCAGCACACCAACAGAGTCTCACTCAAAACATCATCGGCGGTCGGTGCGTCGATTCGTCGCAAAAGGTAGCGTCGCACCGGCTCCAGAACGAGCTCGGCGAGCGTGCGGAAGCGCTGCTCACGCTCAGCATCAGTCACAGGTCTCACTCTGCCTCATGTCCGGCAGCGGCCGCAGGATTTCAGAGTAAGTCGCGTGTTCCACTTTTCAGCGAGCGCCGAGGCGCCGGTAGGGCGCCTCGGGTCTTCTTGCAATGCACTGTGCGCGAGGGGGGACTTGAACCCCCACGTCCTTTCGAACACACGGACCTGAACCGTGCGCGTCTACCAATTCCGCCACTCACGCGTGGGTTGAGTTAACTCTCAACTGAGTGAGATTATCACAGCGGCAACCCCACCAACGACTCACAACAACAAGGGATTCACTTAGGATTCACAGGTTAGTCATATAGTGTCGATAGCTGCCCGTATGCAAAAAATACTGGGTTCAACCAGACATGATCCCGAACTGCCGAAATCAGGTAGTGCACAGACCAAACCCCTGGGGGTAACCGCGTGAAACGAATGCTGACACTCAGCGCAATCATGGCAGTTGTCGTGAGCGTGACTGTACCCGCCGCAGCACACATGGAGCCGTCGTCTCGCGACCTTCCATCTACCGCTTCAGCAGCATCCGCGTCTGACGTTTTGCAGCAGGCTTCCGCTGTTTCCTCCACACAGGCATCGGCCGCTCTTCCCCTCCAAACTTTTGCCTCATCTGCAGACGCTGAGATCAGCCCCGCAGCTCGCGACGCTATCAAGGTCAAGAAGCTTGTCGTTGAGCCGCCGCCCACCCCCGTCTATGCTGGCCCTTCTGGTTCATTTGCAGGAACCTACGCTGGCGAATTCGCCGGATTCCTCGCGGTGTGGCCAGCAAACGCGCCCGTCAACGACGGTTTCGGCTACCGCGGCAGCGAATTCCACGGTGGAATCGACATCATGACCGGCAGCGGCATGACCATTGTTTCCGCATCCCCCGGTGTCGTTACCCAGGTCACTTATGGTGGCGGCTGGGGCCAGTACATCAAGATTGACCACGGCAGCGGAGTTTCAACCCTTTACTCGCACATGATTCAGGGCTCACAGATGGTGTCGCCCGGCCAGACAGTTGCCGCAGGAACCCCCATCGGTTTGAGCGGAAGCACCGGCTACGTAACCGTCGCTCACCTCCACTTTGAGACCTACGTCAACGGCACTCGTGTCGACCCGATGGGCCTCCTGCCCTAATTGCTCGATCCCAAGTAACGGGTTAGCCGCACTCACCGGCTAACATCGACGTACTACAACGAGCCACAACGAGGAGAGCTTTGGGTCTTCTGGACAACTTTGAGCGAGGTCTTGAGCGCGCCGTAAATGGTGCATTCGCCAAGACCTTTAAAAGTGGTCTGCAGCCCGTCGAAATCACAAGCGCTTTGCGCCGTGAACTCGACACGCAGGCCGCAGTCGTCTCACGCGAACGCATTCTCGTACCCAATAACTTCACGGTGCGCCTCAGCCAGAGTGACTTTGAGCGGATGTCCGGCCTCGGGTCAACACTCATCTCAGAGCTCACCGAACTCGTGCAACGCCACGCCACAGCTCAGCACTACTCGTTCTCTGGCGGAATTTCCATCACGCTGTCTCCCGACGATTCCCTCAGCCAGGGAATGATCGAAGTCGATTCGGTGAACGTAAAGGGCACTGTCGCGTGGACGCCCGTGCTCGAAATTAATGGCACACGGCATTCACTCGTACACTCCCGCACCATTATTGGCCGCGGCAGCGAAGCCGATATCACCGTCGATGACAACGGCATCTCTCGCAAACACGTCGAAATCCTGTGGGATGGAGCGAAGGCCGAAGTTAACGACCTCAACTCCACAAACGGCTCCAAATTGAACGGATCTCCTGTTTCTCGCGCACCACTCGCGCCGGAATCCGTGATTGATATCGGTCGAACCCGTATCGTGTTCCGTGTGCTTGCCCAATCCGCAGATGTCGACCAGCCCACTGATCGCACCGATGACCGGGGGTTCACCCTGTGAGTGAACTCACCCTGCTCTTGCTTCGCGTTGCTTTCCTCGCCATCATGTGGGGCTTTATCTTCGCCATCGTCTATGCCCTGCGCTCTGACCTCTTTGGCGAGAAGGTGCGCCGGATGCCCGTCCAGAGCGCAGCCCAAACGGCAGCACCCGTGGCTGCACCCGCTCCTGCGGCAGCCCAACCAAAGAGACCTTCAGCTCCGACCCCCTCAGCAGGCAACTCGCTTGAGGCCACGCGCCTCGTCATCGTGTCTGGCTCAAAGGAAGGCCTCGAGATTTCGTTGCCTGAGGAACAGTTGACGATTGGCCGTTCCAGCGAATCCGGTTTAGTCATTCGAGACGATTACACCTCCACCCATCACGCCCGTTTGCTTCGGTGGGCCGATAGTTGGGTTGTTCAAGACCTAGATTCCACGAACGGCACTTTCTTGGCCGGGCAGCGCGTCAGTGTTCCGACACCAATTCCGTTGAACACGCCGATCAAGATCGGCACTACTAGCTTCGAACTGCGACGGTAACTGGATGGCCAATTCGGGCAACAGTGCTGCCGCATCCCATGTGGGTAGAGTCCGCGCAAATAATCAGGACAGCGCCTACGCAGGCAGCCACCTTTTTGTTGTCGCTGACGGCATGGGTGGGCACGCTGGTGGCGATGTCGCTTCAGCGATCACCGTCAAGCATGTTGTTGAAGCCGACCGGGTTTTTGAGAGTGCTGAAGAAGCAGCTCAGGTACTGCACGACACCCTGATCGCAGCCAACCACATCCTGTCCGACACCGTCGTTGAGCACAATGAGCTCACAGGAATGGGCACGACGGTCAGTGGAATGGTGCGGGTCGGCAACAAGATGGCGATGGCCCACATCGGGGATTCGCGCATCTATTTGCTGCGCAAGGGCACGATGACGCAGATCACTCACGATCACACGTTCGTGCAGCGGCTCGTAGAGAGTGGCCGAATCACTCAAGAAGAGGCCGCTGTTCACCCGCGCCGTTCTGTGTTGATGCGCGTTCTTGGCGACGTGGATGCGTCTCCCGAAATCGATACAGACGTTCTGGAGACGCAACCGGGCGATCGCTGGTTGCTCTGTTCCGATGGTTTGAGCAGCTTTGTCACAGAAGACAAAATCGCGGCAACTCTGCGTCGCGTCACCGACGCCGAGGCTGCGACCGAACGACTCGTTCAGGCAAGCCTCGATCAGGGTGCCCCAGACAACGTCACGGTCGTGCTGGTTGACATCGGAGACGATGCGACATCAGCGCATACGCCCCCGATCATGGTCGGTTCGGCAGCAGCCCCGCTCTCCTTCGAGCCAAAGATCGTCAAAAAACCGGTTCGCCTACCGAACCTACTGCTGCACCCGCTCAAGGCAACGCAAACTGACGACAGCCACTTCGAACCTGAGTCTGACGAGTACTACCAGGCGATCATCCGTGAAGACCGTCGTCGGGTTCGTCGTCGGCGTATTTCGTGGATCGCGTTCATCACCATCACCATTGCAGCGATCGTCTCTGGCCTCGTCGTTGGCTACCAGTACACGCAACAGCAGTTCTACGTCGGTACCGACAATGGCCAGGTTGCGATCTACCAGGGCGTTCAGCAAAACATCGGCCCAATTGAAATGTCCCACGTGTATCAAATCACTAACGTACGAATGGTCGACCTTCCGTTGTACCGCCGCGCGAGCGTCGAGAACACCATCAACGCCCACGACCTTGAAGACGCCCGCCGAATAGTTCAGATGTTGTCTGATGCCCGGGTACCGTAACGAAGACGTTCGCGCCTCGGCTTCGGCCGGCCCGCGAACGATCACCGAAAACATCCGCTTGAAGTTGCGGGTGCCTGCTCGGCTGCGCAACCTAGAGCTATTGCTTGTCATTGTGGCTGTCCTCATCAACCTTGGTTCGATCGCCCTGGTTCAGCTGGGTGCTATTGGGCACCTAGGATTCACCGTTTTGGGACTCTCGGGCCTGCTCGGTGCCCTCGTCTTCGCCATGCACATCACATTGCGCGTTACTGCTCGGGATGCCGATCCGCTGATTTTGCCCATCATCACGGTGCTCAACGGGCTCGGTATCGCGATGATCTATCGCCTCGATTTGGCTGAGGAACTCACCGGCTGGTCGAGCGGAGGCGTGCGCCAAATCACGTGGACGGCAATCGCTATCGTCATCGCCATCGCAGTGCTGCTGATTGTCAAGAATCACCGCGTATTGCAGCGTTACCGCTACATTGCGATGTTCAGCGGTATCGCCCTGCTATTGCTGCCCATGCTCCCCGGAATTGGCGCTACTCGATTCGGCGCACGCCTCTGGGTCGAAATTGGTGCGTTCTCGTTCCAGCCCGGTGAGCTTGCCAAGATCGCCTTGGCCGTATTCTTCGCTGGCTACCTCGTATCGGCTCGTGATTCACTGTCGATGGTCGGTCGCAAGTTCTTGGGCATGACTTTCCCCCGCGCGCGTGACCTCGGCCCGATCATTGTTGTGTTCGTTGCGTCGATGCTTGTGTTGATCTTCCAGCGTGACATGGGAACTGCACTGCTCTACTTCGGACTGTTCCTCGTAATGATTTACGTCGCCACGGGCCGAGCCAGTTGGATCCTGCTCGGAATGGCCATGTTCTTGGGCGGCGCGTTCGTCGCCAGTCGCTTCCTCACCTACATTTCTGGTCGCCTCGATGCGTGGCTTGACCCGTTCAATCCGGCTGTCTATGAGGCGAACGGTGGTAGCTACCAACTAGTACAGGGCCTCTTTGGCCTGGCGGATGGCGGACTCATCGGCAAGGGGCTCGGACGCGGAAGCCCCCAGATCACTCCCCTCGCCGAGAGTGACTACATCATCTCTGCACTCGGTGAAGAGTTGGGCCTTATCGGCATCTTCGCAATTCTCGCGTTGTACCTTCTGTTTGTGTCTCGTGGATTCCGTATTGGCTTCGCAGGGCAGGATGACTTTGGTCGCCTGCTCGGTGTCGGCCTGGCGTTTGTTATCGCCCTTCAAGTCTTCGTGGTCGTCGGTGGCGTTACGCGCGTCATCCCGCTCACCGGTTTGACGACCCCATTCTTGGCAGCCGGTGGATCCTCACTCGTTGCTAACTGGATCATTGCCGCCTTGCTTTTGCGGCTCTCCGATACGGTTCGCCACCAGCCTCAGCTGGTCATTGAACCGTCGATCGAAAACCGATTGGTGGTGGGGCAATGAATCGCGAACTCAAGCGAGTAAGCACCGTGGTGCTTCTAATGTTTGTGAGCTTGTTTATTTCAAGCTCCGTTATTCAAGTGGTTACGGCGGACAGCCTTCAAGCGGATGGTCGTAACGTCCGAACTCTTTACGCGAGCTATTCGGCCGAACGTGGTCCGATCCTCGTCGATGGCGAACCCATCGCAGAGTCGCAGCCCGTCGACGACGAATTCAAGTTCTTGCGTGTCTACCCCAAGGGCGAGTTGTACGCCCCGATTACCGGATATCTCACGCTCAACCAGGGCAACACCGGTCTAGAGAGTTCGCTCAACGATTACTTGAGCGGCTCATCCAATGATCAGTTCTTTGATCAGGTGAACGCAATCCTCACGGGTCAGAACCCTACCGGTGCCGCCGTCGAGCTCACTATCGACCCCGTAATTCAGCAAGCCGCTTGGGATGCTCTCGGTGACTATAAGGGCGCGGTCGTCGCGATCAAGCCGAAAACAGGCGAGATTCTGGCGATGGTGTCAAAGCCAACCTACGATCCCAATGAACTAGCTGTTCACAACACAACCGCGGTCATTGAAGCCTACGATCGGTTGCTCAACGATCCAAGCGAACCCTTCTTCAACCGAACCCTCGCTGGGCCGTTGAACCCCCCGGGCTCCACCTTCAAACTTGTCGTTGCTGCCGCTGCACTTGAAAGCGGAAACTACACGGCAGACAGCACGTTCCCCAACCCCGCAGAACTGCAGTTGCCCGAGAGCACCTTCAAGATCAGCAACGCCGACAGCGGCACGTGTGGTTCAGGCAGCACAGCAACGATCGCTACCGCCATCCGACTCTCGTGCAACATCCCCTTTGCTCAACTGGGTGATGCCCTCGGTTCGAATACGATCCGCGAGCAGGCAAACAAGTTCGGCTTCAACGAGAGCGTCTCCGTTCCTCTCAACTCCACCGAGAGCGTCTACCCACGTGCGCTTGATCGCCCGCAGACCATGCTTTCGGCATTTGGACAGTCGAGCGTTCGCGCATCCCCGCTACAAATGGCAATGGTGTCGATGGCAATCGCCAACAGCGGCACTCTTATGCAACCCAATCTTGTTGAGAGCATTGTGGCATCTAACCTCACAACAATTCAGGCCTTCGAACCAGCACTGTTTAGTCAGGCGCTCAGTCCGCAAACCGCGGCCGCACTCACCCAAATGATGGTGGATGGGGTCAATAACGGTGCCGCGAGCAGTGCCAGAATAGATGGCGTTGAGGTCGCAGGAAAGACCGGCACAGCAGAGAACGGTGTAGGCGAGCCATACACACTATGGTTTACCGGATTCGCGCCGGCGAATGATCCAGAAGTTGTAGTCGCGGTGGTTGTCGAAGACGGTGGCGGGCTAGGACAGTCCGGAACCTCCAGCGGAATCTCCGCACCAATTGGGCGTCAAGTACTAGAGGCGGTGCTAAACAGATGAGACCGACCAGTGGGCTCACATTCGGCGGCAGATACCAGCTTTCCAGTCGCGTAGCGATTGGTGGCATGGGAGAGGTGTGGCAAGCCACAGACCTCGTGATCGGTCGAACAGTTGCGATCAAGATCCTCAAGGACGAATACCTCGGCGACCCAGGGTTCCTCGAGCGCTTCCGCGCCGAAGCGCGCCACGCTGCTCTCGTCAATCACGAAGGCATCGCTAACGTCTTCGACTATGGCGAAGAAGAGGGAAGCGCCTACCTCGTGATGGAGCTCGTTCCGGGTGAAGCCCTGAGCGCCATTATCGAACGCGAGCGTGTCCTCGACCCCGATCGTGTCCTCGACATGGTCGCTCAGACTGCCGCCGCGCTCCAAGCCGCTCACGCTGCCGGACTCGTGCACCGCGACATCAAGCCGGGAAACTTGCTCATCACGCCAGAAGGCCGCGTGAAGATCACCGACTTCGGAATCGCTCGCATTGCCGACCAGGTTCCGTTGACGGCAACCGGTCAGGTCATGGGAACGGTGCAGTACCTTTCACCGGAACAAGCAAGCGGGCACCCGGCTTCGCCAACGACCGACATCTACTCTCTCGGAATCGTCGCCTACGAAGCACTGGCCGGTCGTCGCCCGTTCACGGGCGAATCGCAAGTTGCGATCGCCATGGCTCAGATCAACGAGACTCCGCCCGAGCTGCCGATGACGGTTTCTGAACCGGTTCGCAACCTTGTCTACGCCTGCTTGGCCAAGTCGCCCGGCGACCGTCCGGCATCCGCATCGCACTTGTCGCGCGCAGCACAGTCACTCCGTCGCGGCGATGTTGCAGCCGCAGCCGCAGCCGTGCCCGGAATCTTAGGCGACAACTCTCACGCCGCGACCGTCGGTCTCAACTACGGCAACGCGACTCAAGCCACACGCATCATGACGACCCAGGGAGTCGCCGCTGGCGCGGCAGCCGGTGAAGCAACAACCGAAGAGACCAAGACCCGTAACCCGTGGACGTGGCCCATTGTCGCCCTCATCTCGCTTCTCGCGGTCGTGCTGATCGGTGCGATCATCGCACTCTTGGCGAGTCCCGGAACCGAAACCCCCGTCGCGTCAAGCTCTACGCCGCCGACGTCGGCGACTCCGGAGCCCTCACCATCAGCCACCAAAGTTTCGCTGACTGAAGAAGAACTTCTGGATCGCAAGCAAGACGCCGTCGAAGCGATTCTTGAAGAAAAGGGCCTCGTGCTTGACGCGCAGGTCGGAAGTGCAGCAGCGTCCTCAGAAAAGGTCGGTTTCTCCTACTCTGCGGCGCCCACGGGAAACGTCACCAAGGGTGAAACCATCACCGTGTACTTCTACGACAAAGTCGCCGTAACCCCGACCCCGACTCAGCCGTCTGCCAACACCCTCTCCCCGCTCGGCCCCTATGAGACGGGCGATGTCGTCACTGTGAAATGGGCCAGCTATCAGGGTTGCCCAGCAGGGCATCCGCTATCCGGCTTCAGCTTCCTCATTCAGGGCGGTCCAGATTCCGGCACCTCAAAGCAGGATCCGAATAGCAAGGGGTTCGATGTCGAACTTCCGGGAACTGCAGGCGAAACGACTACGTTCTCCTACACCGCGCTGTGCACCGACATGGAATCACCGCGATCAGAGCCCGTCACAGTGACCGTCACAGAACCCGCTCCCTAAGCAATAATCAGCTATTACAGCGGATAGACTGAGTGCGTATTTTCCGTCACGACCAACAGGAGTGAAACAGTGAGTGAAGGCGTTGCACAGGGCGTACGCCAGCTCGCTGGACGATACCAAATTGGCGAGCTGCTCGGCCATGGCGGTATGGCCGACGTTCATTTGGGAATGGACTCGCGATTGGGTCGCCGAGTAGCCATCAAGCTGCTCAAGCCTGCCCTCGCGAACGACCCAGCCTTCCGCACGCGCTTTCGCCGTGAAGCTCACGACGCGGCCAAGATGGCGCACCCCACCATTGTGCGAATTTTCGATGCTGGCGAAGAATCCGTAATCGACCCCTCGGGGCACGAAACGCTCATCCCCTTCATCATCATGGAGTACGTCGACGGTCGCCTGTTGAAAGACATCGTTGCCGAGGGCGCCCTCGCCCCAACCGAGGCTGCGCGAATCGTTTCGCAAGTTCTCACTGCTCTCGAGTACTCGCACCGCGCAGGTGTTGTGCACCGCGACATCAAGCCCGGCAACATCATGGTCACCACCGGCGGCCAAGTTAAAGTCATGGACTTCGGCATTGCCCGTGCCGTCTCCGACTCGGCCGCGACTATCGCTGAATCAAGCGCAATCGTCGGTACCGCGCAGTACTTCTCGCCAGAGCAAGCACGCGGTGAAGGCGTGGATGCTCGATCAGACCTCTACTCAACCGGCGTCGTGCTCTTCGAACTCCTCACCGGGCAGCCGCCGTTTACTGGCGCAAATCCGGTCGCGGTCGCGTACCAGCACGTCAACTCTGAGGCGATCCCGCCCAGCACTTCCACCGCGGCGGTCTCTCCCGCTCTCGACGCAGTGGTACTGCGCTCGCTTTCCAAAGACCGCTACGACCGTTACCAGAGCGCGGCAGAATTCCGTACCGATGTTGAGGCTGCGGCAGCAGGCGCTGTTCCTGAGCGCAAGCAACTGGCCTCCACCGAATTCAACGCAACTCTCTTTGGAGTAAACCCCAACGCCACAGCCGGCAGCGATGCGACTTTCCGACAGCTCGCTGTCGATGAAAACGATCGCACTCCGCGCACGCAAAACCGCCCACCCGTTGCCTGGATTTGGGGCGGCATAGCCCTGATGGCTGTCATCATCGTCGCGGTCGTCGTCTGGGCTTTCAGCCTCACCCCTGCACAACTCAGCGGCACAACATCCGTAGTCATTCCCGACGTTGCCAGCATGACGTTCGATGAGGGCGAGTCGATCCTGACCGAGCACGATCTCGTTGCGAAGCGCGTCAATCAGGCGAGCGAAACCATTGACGAGGGCACGATCATCCGCACTGATCCCGGCCCCGGTCAGACGGTGCCGCCCGGCTTCGAAGTCACAGTTGTCGTCTCCCTCGGTCGCACGCCAGTCACCGTTCCGAATGTCAGCAACATGCAAGAAGCTGCCGCCATCAAACTCCTCGAGTCTGCCGGTCTTGTCTACGGCACGAGTTCGCAAACGTACTCGCCCAACCTCAAGAAGGGCACCGTCATCAGCTCAGACCCGCGCGGGGATGCCGAACGCACGTCTGACGGCACGATCATCCGCGAAGGTGAGACTGTCAACCTCGTAGTGTCGAACGGTTTGGTTCAAATTCCTGACGTCACCGGAAAAGACATTGGCGAAGCGAACAGCACCCTCACGGCCCTACAACTGAGCGTAAAGCTGAACGCAGACTTCGGTTGCTCCGGCAACGTCGTCAACTACCAATCACTCGTTGGGGACCAGGCTCAAAAGTCTGCGATCACCCTGCAGTACTGCGCCGGCAGCTAGTTGTGAACGAGTGGTGTCAGCGTCTTAGCTAACGCTGGCGCATCCGGCATGCCAACTCGAGACAACCAGTTTCCGAGCATCAGGTAGCCACCCTCGGTGAGCACAGACTCTGGGTGAAACTGCACACCGTAAACCGGTTGGGTTGCGTGCTGAACACCCATGATGACTCCACCGGGCGTGCGTGCGGTGATCGTAAGTTCCTCAGGAACGGTGCCGTCAACAATCGCGAGTGAGTGATACCGGGTAGCGGTGAACGGCTGCGGCAGGTCGCGGAAGATCAGGCTGTCGTCATGTTCGATTTGCGAAGTCTTGCCATGCATTAACTCATCGGCATGCGTGACTGTTGCTCCGAGCGCTTCGGCAATGGCCTGGTGCCCCAGACACACTCCAAGCAACGGCTGGCCAGACTTGAGTGCTGCGTGCACGATCGGGATGCTCACTCCAGCATCAGCCGGAGTGCCGGGACCGGGCGAGAGCAGCACCGCGTCGTATTCGGCGATGGCGGTGGCCGCGTCATCCGCGCTGAAGGCGTCGTTGCGCATCACTTCAGTCGTCGCGCCAAGCTCAAGCAGGTAACCGTTGAGCGTGTAAACAAAGCTGTCGTAGTTGTCGATGACAAGGATGCGGGTCACTGTTGCACCGTCGCATCCAATGGGCTCACCAGGGGCAGAACCCAGGGAAACACCCACGCGAACAGTGCGGCAACGATCGCTGCAGCCAACACAAGTACGATGAGGATGCGCACGACCACTGGGCCAGGAATCACACGCCAGAGTGCTGCGTACATTAGCCAGCTCCTTCAAGGTTTTGGGCGATCGCCGCGATCTCGGTTGGGGCACCTTCAGAGCGCGGGTACCAAGTGTCGTAAACCGCGTAAGCGATGATTCGCTCGTCGGCAGTGTGAATGGGGTTGCAGCTCGTGAGTGTCATGACGCGATCGCTGGGGGCAGCACCGTCGAACTGGGGTACCGGGTTGAGAACGCCAACTCCGGTTGCCGCAACATACTCGAGGGAACGGAAAACGTAGCGGTACCAGCCAGCTTCAGTCTCAACGTAGACGCTGTCGCCGAGCTGAAGCTTGTTAATGTCGAAAAACGGGTCGCCCCAACCGGTGCGGTGGGCGGCAACCGCGAAGTTTCCGACCTCGCCCGGCATTTGCGTGCCGGTATAGTGGCCGACTCCGCGAGTGTTGAGCACTCGCTCTAGGCTGACGCTTTCGGCGATCGGCCGGGTGTAATCAGCTCCGAAGCGCGGAACAATGAGCGTGCCAAAAGTCACGGCCTGTGCCGGAGCGGCTGCCACTGTTGGCACTCCTGGGTCCGCTCGCTCGTCGGGCGCGAGCTTCACAGCCTCGCCTTTGTTCCATTCTTGACTGAGCTCCAGCGCTTCTTCACGCTGGGTGTTGCTCACGAAAATATTGTTTACCCAGGTTTGCCAGACCAGAAACAGCAGCACGATGAGGCCTGCCGTAATCAAGATTTCCCCGAGAACGCCGATGATTGAGATCGGTTTACTCTGGCGTCCACGACGGCGCGTGCGTTGACCGTCTTCCAGAACCATAAGCACAATTCTACGGGTCTTCGAGGGCGGGTTTGGGATCGGCCGTCGAGCACTCAGCCCGTTCGCGCTAGAATTTCCTCCATGGCCCGTAACTCAGCAGAAAATTCACCGTCACGTCCCGCCGAGGATGCTCCCAACGCGGTGTGGTTCAAGCCCGTCATGTTTGGCTTCATGCTCATCGGGCTCGCTTGGATCATCACGTTCTATGTCAGCAACCAACAGTTGCCCATTGCTTCACTAGGAAGCTGGAACATTTTGGTTGGTTTCGGCATCCTCTTTGTGGGATTCCTGATGACTACGCGGTGGCGCTAGAAATTACACGCGTGTAGTTATACCCAGTGTTAATAAACCTGTGGATAACTTTTAGTCACTTATAGAACGAAGATTCGCACGAGAGTTACGGCGATCAATGCCACGACCACGAGCGCGATCAGTGCTACCTCGGGGATGACCGAGTCACGGTTACGTTTGCGCAAGAAAATCAGCGCAATCACGGCACCCGTGATGAGCCCGCCGACGTGCGCCTCCCAGGAGATGTTGAGTCCCGGAATGAATCCGGCGACCAGGTTGATGCCCAAAACGATAATCAAGAGTCGGTTGTGCACACCCATGCGGCGCTGGATAACAAAGAACGCGGCCACAATTCCGAAGATCGCTCCTGATGCACCGAGCACGAGAGTTTGAGGAGCCAGCAACAGTACGGCTACTGAACCGCCCAGTGCACTAATGAGATAGAGCGAGAGGAATCGAGCGCGACCAAGCGGGATTTCAAGCGCTCGACCGAAGATAAACAGCGTGAACATGTTGAAGCCGATATGAAATATTCCGCTCGGCGAGTGCAAGAACGCTGAAGTGATCATTCGCCACGGTTCTGCCGCAGTGAATGGCGGGTAGTACACGAGCGCAGAGGTGACCCCGCTTGCGGGAATCAACTGAAGCAGAAAGACTGCAACCGTCAGCGCTATCAGCGTGTAGGTGACTACCGGCTTGCCGCTGGAGGCACGCGCTGCGCGCACAAGAACAGGCTTGCGTTTTGGCCCGTTCGCACGAGCCTCTTTAATACACTCGGGGCAATGTACGCCCACAGCTGCCTGCGTTTGGCAACTGGGGCATACGGTGCGCCCACATCGTTGGCAGAGAGTAAAGCTTTGCCGGTCTGGATGCCGGTAGCAAAAATTACCGCTGGCATCCGGAGATGTGGTCACGAAGTTTAGACCTCGTCGATCGTGACGCTCTCGATGACAACATCCGTCAGCGGCTTGTCTCCGCCATCAGTGTCGACAGCTTCAATTGCGTCAACAACCTTCTTGGACTCGTCATCGGCTACAGCGCCGAAGATGGTGTGCTTGCCCTGCAACCATGGGGTCGCAACGGTCGTGATGAAGAACTGCGAACCGTTGGTGCCCTTTCCACCACGCGTGCCGGCGTTAGCCATCGCGAGAATGTAGGGAGCCGAGAAGTTGAGCTCGGGGTGGATCTCGTCGTCGAAGTTAAAGCCGGGTCCACCAATTCCCTTACCAAGCGGGTCGCCGCCCTGAAGCATGAACTGCTTGATGATTCGGTGGAAGATTACGCCGTCGTAGAGGGGCGCCGTGGTCTTCTGCCCGGTTGCCGGGTGAGTCCACTCGATCTCGCCTTTGGCGAGTCCTACGAAGTTAGCAACAGTCTTCGGCGCGTGGTTGCCGAAAAGGTTGAGACGGATTTCTCCGAGGTTTGTCTTGATCGTGGCAACTGCGGTGTGTTGAGACATAGGGTCAATTCTTACATAGTGAACCTGTAACCAAGATCACAGTTATTCAGCGTGCTCACAGGCAAACCAGTGCGCACTCAGAACCCACCATGGCAGTATGGAACAACCGTTCGACCATCTTTGGAGGTTTCCCGTGGCTTTAACTCGTAAACGCCGAAAAGAACTCAAACGCTTAAAGGGTCAAGCTGAAGACCTGTGGAACGACCAGAGGGAGCTCCTCGAACACGCTTCTTCCGTCGTCCGTGAGGCGAGCCACCAGGCCGCCAACTACGCGCGTGAAGAAGTCAGCCCCAAGATTCACGACACGATCGACTCTCGGGTGAAGCCTGCAGTGTCGTCATCGATCGCTGGAGCGCGCTCAGCCGCCGAGAACACCAGGAGCAAGATCAAGGGCGATGTTCTACCAGCTGTGACGTCAGCGCTCGGTACAGCGCTTGCCGCGCTCGAAGTTGCCAAGAACCAGCAGGTTCGGGATGCCTTCGCTCGCGTATCCGGCCTGGCCGCGACTGCTGGCGAAAAGACCGGCATCGTGAAGCCGCAGCCAAAGTCGTCAGGGTTCGGTCGGTACATCCTGATCGGAATTGGCGTCGTTGCGGCTGCCGGTGTTGCATACGCCGCGTGGCAGACACTTCGTGCAGATGACGACCTCTGGATCGACGACGAAGCAGAGTCGGCCTAACCCGATCCGCCTTCACCGCACACGGTGTAGCTCGAACCTCTTAAATAGTTCTGGCCCGGTTCACTTCGAACCGGGCCAGAACTATTTGTGTGAATGAAATCTCCCACTCATGCAAAAACCCCGACCAAATTATTGGCCGGGGATTTTGTCATTTCGTGCTGTGGAGCCTAGGGGAATCGAACCCCTGACCTCCTGCTTGCAAAGCAGGCGCTCTACCAATTGAGCTAAGGCCCCAATTAAGGAATCTCTTGTGGAGATTCCAGTGGGGGTACGTGGACTTGAACCACGGACCTCTTCGTTATCAGCGAAGCGCTCTAACCGCCTGAGCTATACCCCCGTTGGGCAGATACGAGAGTATCGCATTCTGACCGTTTGACGTAATCGACTAGTTGTTAGTGAAACCCACAAGGATTCCGCCGGTCAGTCGCACGCTGAAGTTATAAAGCATACTCGCAATTGCACCCAGTGCTGTACCCACCAAAGTGTTCAGCAGAGCAACGATTACGGAGAACATAGCGACTTGACCGAACGAGAATGAACTCGTCACACTGAAGTTACTTTCCTGGGTAAGGATGTCCCGGAAAATGCTGTCGAGGTCGCCAAAGATTCCAGTGGAATTCAGCACGATCCAGACGAGCATCGTCGCGACGATAAGAACGATCCCGAGTGATGCTGCCACCAAAAACGAGAACTTCACCGCAGACCAGAAGTCGATGTATACCAGCTTGAGTCGAACCTGTTTCACTGATGTTTGACGCTGCGACTTGCGCTGCAGCTTCTCCGCGACACTACTCATCTACCGACTCGTCCTTCCCAGCAGGGGCAATTTCACTCGGAACACTATCGTCCTGAGCTTCAAGTTCTTTATTCTCTAGATTTCGTTCGCTGTTTCGTGCGATTGCAATGATCTTGTCTTCCGCCGCAAAGCGGGCAAAGACAACGCCCATAGTGTCACGACCCTTGGCCGGAACCTCAGCGACAGAAGAGCGTACCACCTTGCCACTGGCAAGAACCACAAGAACTTCGTCGTGATCTCCGACCATCAATGCACCGGCGAGATCGCCTCGTGCGCCGTCCAGTTTCGCAACCTTGATGCCAAGACCACCCCGGCCCTGAACCCGGTACTGATCGGCTGACGTTCGCTTCGCGAAGCCCCCCTCAGTAACGACAAAGACGTAGCCGCTGTCGGGAACCACGCTGGCGCTCAGCAGGCGGTCATCCTCACGGAAACTCATCCCCATCACCCCTGATGTCGAGCGGCCCATGGGACGCAAGGCCTCATCGGATGCCGTGAAACGAATCGACATTCCCTTGCGAGAAACCAACAGGACATCGTCAGTGTTCTCGACGAGCATCGCCGAAACAAGTTCGTCACCCTCTCGCAGATTTACCGCGATGATTCCGCCGCTGCGATTGGTGTCGTATTCAGAAAGTGCGGTCTTCTTGACGAGACCGTTGTGGGTAGCGAGCACCAAGTAGGTGGCCGTCTCATAGTCGCGGATGTCGAGAATTTGTGCGATCTCTTCGCCCGGCTGCAGGGCCAGGAAGTTGGCGACGTGTTGGCCCTTTGCATCGCGGCCACCCTCTTGAAGCTCATAGGCCTTCGCCCGGTACACGCGACCCGTGTTGGTGAAGAACAGCAACCAGTGGTGCGTCGTTGTAACGAACAAGTGATCGACGATGTCATCGGCGCGCAACTGTGCGCCCTTGACACCCTTGCCGCCGCGGTGTTGGCTGCGGTAGTTGTCGCTGCGGGTGCGCTTGACATACCCGCCGCGCGTCACGGTGACGACCATCTCTTCTTCAGGGATGAGGTCTTCCATGCTCATGTCGCCATCAAAGCCGAGCATGATTTCGGTGCGTCGATCGTCGCCGTACTTGGCGAGCAATTCGGTGAGCTCTTCGCTTACGATGTCGCGCTGGCGCTGTTCGCTCGCGATGATTGCCTTGAACTCGACAATTTCGAGCTCAATTTCTTCGTTTTCGTCGATGATCTTCTGACGCTCAAGAGCCGCAAGTCGACGCAGCTGCATGTCGAGGATTGCGCGTGCCTGAATCTCGTCGATCTCGAGCAGGGCGATAAGCCCGGTGCGAGCATCCTCAACAGTGGGTGAACGACGAATGAGGGCAATGACCTCGTCGAGTGCATCAAGTGCCTTGAGGTAGCCACGCAGAATGTGCGCGCGTTCCTCTGCCTTGCGAAGTCGGAACTGCGTACGGCGAACAATCACCTCAATCTGGTGAGTTGCCCAAGCGGTGATGAATCCATCGATCGACAGTGTGCGTGGGATGCCGTCGACAATCGCGAGCATATTCGCGCCGAAGTTCTCCTGCAGCTGGGTGTGCTTGTAGAGGTTGTTGAGCACAACCTTGGCAACAGCATCACGCTTGAGCACAATGACCAATCGCTGACCCGTGCGACCAGATGTTTCGTCACGGATGTCGGCAATGCCTGCGAGCTTGCCGTCCTTCACGAGGTCCGCAATTTTCAATGCCAGGTTGTCTGGGTTGACTTGGTACGGCAGCTCGGTAACGACGAGACAGGTGCGACCCTGTAGTTCTTCGACGCTCACTACTGCGCGCATCGTGACGGATCCGCGACCCGTGCGGTACGCATCCTGAATTCCCTTGACACCAAGGATCTGTGCGCCGGTGGGGAAGTCTGGGCCCTTGATCCGTTGAATTAGCGCCTCAATGAGTTCCTCTTGTGTGGCCTCGGGGTTAGCCAAGTGCCACAGCGCGCCCTCGCCGACCTCACGCAGATTGTGCGGCGGGATGTTCGTTGCCATACCAACAGCGATACCAACCGAACCGTTGACGAGCAGGTTGGGGAAGCGGCTCGGGAGAACCTTCGGTTCTTGCGTGCGACCGTCGTAGTTGTCTTGGAACTCGACGGTGTCTTCTTCGATATCCCGAACCATTTCCATGGCCAACGGCGCCATTTTGGTTTCGGTGTAACGGTGGGCAGCAGCACCATCGTTACCGGGAGATCCAAAGTTTCCCTGGCCAAGGGCCAGTGGATAACGAAGGCTCCACGGTTGAACCAAACGAACTAGGGCGTCATATACCGACGAGTCTCCGTGCGGGTGGAACTGGCCCATGACGTCACCGATGACACGGGTGCACTTAGAGAAACCCTTGTCTGGACGGTACCCACCGTCGTACATCGCGTAGATCACACGGCGGTGCACAGGCTTCAAGCCATCGCGAACCTCAGGAAGAGCTCGCCCAACAATGACGCTCATCGCGTAGTCGAGGTACGAACGCTGCATCTCCAGTTGGAGATCAACCTGATCGATCTTGTCGTGACGCGTATCTACCGGTGCATCTTCGAAGGTCTTCTTCGGAGTTTCTTCATCAGCCATTTAGTTCAATTCCAGTCTGTATCAGTCGCTAGTGCGGTCGCCGTGTGCTCTGCTCGAGCTAGATGTCTAAGAAGCGGACGTCTTTGGCGTTGCGCTGGATGAAGTTGCGGCGAGACTCAACGTCTTCGCCCATGAGTGTTGAGAAGATTTCGTCGGCGGCTGCCGCATCATCCAAAGTGACTTGGAGAAGAGTGCGGTCGGCCGGATCCATTGTGGTCTCCCACAATTCCTTGTAGTCCATCTCGCCAAGACCTTTGTAACGCTGGATGCCGTTGTCCTTCGGCATGCGCTTTCCTGCCGAAAGTCCTGCCTCAGTGAGGGCATCGCGCTCGGTATCGCTGTACACGTATTCGTGCTGGGCGTTGCTCCACTTGAGTCGATACAGGGGCGGCTGGGCAAGGTAAACGTAACCCAAATCAATGAGCGGCCGCATGTAGCGGAACAGCAGTGTCAACAGCAGTGTCGTGATGTGCTGGCCGTCGACATCAGCATCGGCCATCAAAACGATCTTGTGGTACCGAGCCTTCTCGGGATCGAAATCTTCACCAACACCGGCACCGAAGGCGGTGATCATGGCCTGGACTTCTGCGTTGCCGAGAGCGCGATCGAGTCGAGCCTTCTCAACATTGAGGATCTTGCCTCGCAGCGGGAGGATCGCCTGGAACTCAGGGTTGCGTCCCTGAACCGCCGAACCGCCTGCGGAGTCACCCTCAACGATGAAGATCTCAGAGAGCGAAGGGTCTTTGCTTGAGCAGTCGCGCAACTTTCCGGGCATACCGCTCGACTCAAGGAGTCCCTTGCGGCGGGTCTGTTCGCGAGCTTTGCGTGCAGCAAGTCGAGCCTGTGATGCCTGAATGGCCTTGCGAATTACATCGCGCGCTTGTGTTGGGTTGCGATCGAACCAGTCACCGAGCTGCTGGCCGGCGATGCGCTGAACGAAGGCCTTCGCTTCGGTGTTGCCCAGCTTGGTCTTGGTCTGGCCCTCGAACTGCGGTTCTCCGAGCTTGATGGAGATAACAGCGGTCAGTCCCTCTCGAACGTCATCGCCAGAAAGATTCTCGTCTTTCTCCTTGATGATGTTCTTTTCGCGAGCATAGCGATTTACCAGGGAAGTCAGCGCTGCCCGGAAACCCTCTTCGTGGGTTCCACCCTCATGCGTGTTGATCGTGTTTGCGTAAGTGTGAACACTCTCGGTGTATCCCGCAGTCCACTGCATTGCGACCTCAAGGGAGATTCGCTTTTCAGTATCTTCCGATTCGAATGCGATCACATCGGGGTGAATGAGCTCGTTCTTCTTGGCTTTATTCAAGTATTCGACGTAGTCGACCAGTCCACGCTCATACATGTAGCTCTCGACAACATCCTCTTCATCACGCTCGTCAGTGATCGTGATGCGAAGTCCCTTATTAAGGAAAGCCATCTGCTGGAACCGTGCGCGGAGAGTTTCGAAATCAAACTCGACAGTTTCGAAAGTCTCTTTGCTCGGCCAGAAAGTCTGCTGCGTGCCCGTTTCTGTCGTCGACTCGCCCTGCTCGAGAGGACCAACGGGAACGCCGTTGGCGAAGCTCATGCGCCAAACGTGTCCCTGCCGACGAACTTCCGTGTCGATCTCAGCGGAGAGCGCATTTACGACGGAGATACCGACACCGTGCAATCCACCCGAAACCGCATATCCGCCACCGCCGAATTTTCCACCAGCGTGCAACATGGTCATGACAACCTCAACAGTGGACTTCTGCTCCTGCTGATTGAGGTCGACCGGGATACCACGGCCGTTGTCGCGAACGCGAACGGAACCGTCTTTGCGAATCCACACATTGATGGTGTCGCAGTAGCCGGCGAGTGCCTCGTCAACAGAGTTGTCAACGACTTCATAAACCAAGTGGTGCAGTCCGCGGGGGCCGGTAGAACCGATGTACATACCGGGACGCTTGCGAACCGCTTCTAGACCCTCAAGGATCTGGATTTGATCGGCGCCATAACTGTCAGCGGCAACGTGACCGTTGGAAATGATTTGGCTCTCGGGCACGTCGTTTTCGGGCGTCGATGTCATCTGAAGTTAGGCTCCTGCCGCTAGTTCACACTCGCCATTCAGAGCTGGTATCTCCAGAAGGAGGTGCATCCGACGGCTTCAGACATTCTAACAAATTCCGCGCACTAAAGATGCCTAAATCGCCTTCTACGGGAGTTTCTTTGGTGGTGTGACCTAATTTGCCTTACTAGCCGTAAGTATCACGCGGACCCCGGCCTGGAATTGATCTGGGGCCTCGTTTCCACGAAGGGGCGTTGGGGCCTTCAAAGCGCACCGACTCGACGCCTGCCTCGGGATACTGTTGCGCAATTGTCGTCGTGATGCGCGAGCGCATGAGCCGCAACTGTGTCGCCCACGCTGTTGAATCGCACCGGATCGTCAGAATCCCCTCTTCAATCCCGACTGGATCGGAGTGCTCAGCGGTCTCTGCGCCAACAATCGTTGGCCACGCCAATAGCAATTCGGAACGAGCCAGTGGGGAACTCCATCCCATCTGATTGGTGAGGCTCTCCATAACATCGCCAAGTCCGTGGGGATCGCGACCAGGTGCAAAGGGAACGCTTGTCCCCGGTTTCTTTTCGTTGCGCTTGCGGGCCATATACGAACGCTTACTCGCGTCACCGAAAACTTCACGGAACCGCAGGTAGACGGCGACATGCTCATCAACAGCCGGATCACGATCATTCATTGGTTACCACCTCGCCCGCTTGGATGTGAATGACGTTGGCGACGAGCCGCTCGGGAACATCACCGAGCACCGCTGCTGTGATGAGTACTTGCTCAAAGTTCGCGATTGAATCAGCGAGCCTCTCGCGTCGAGATTTGTCGAGCTCGGCGAAAACGTCATCCAAAATCAGTACCGGGTCACCCGCGGCTGAATCACGACGCAAGAGTTCAGCAGAGGCGAGCTTTAGAGAAAGAGCGAAAGACCACGATTCGCCGTGGCTGGCATAACCGCGTGCCGGAAGTCCGTTGAGGCCGAAAATTAGGTCGTCTCTATGAGGGCCCACGAGTGTTATGGCCCGATCACGCTCAACTTTGCGTACAGATTCGAGCGCGGCCGTGAATGCCGTGGTCGCGTCAGCGACCGAAATTATTTCGCCGACATCATTGGTCGCCACTGCACTTTCCGCATCATCCTGTCGCGAAATGATGCTCAGTGAATTCGCCAAGGACGCACCGTGATCAGCACCAACAATACGTTCGTAGGCCTTCGCGACCTCCGGGCTGAGATTGGCAACGAGGGCACTTCGCGCACTAATAATCTCCGCACCGAATTCAATGAGGCGTTCATCCCAGACGTCGAGAGTGCTGAGGTTCGCATCACGGATGCCGGACGCCCGCGCCGATTTCAGGAGCATATTTCGTTGCTTCACGACTCGTTCGTAGTCAGCTATGACACCGCTAAAGCGAGGAGAACGCAATACGAGTAGGTCGTCGATGAATCTGCGCCGCCCGGAAGGTTCTCCCCTGACAAGGGCGAGATCTTCTGGTGCAAACAGCACACTCGAAAAGTACCGAGGTAGTTCTCTGGTTCTGATGACGGATCGATTGATCTGCGCACGATTGGCGCCACTGCGATTGATCTGAACTTCCGCAAGAAATTTTCGTTCATTGTGTTCAAGCCGCACACGCACAATTGCGGCATCGGTCCCTTGACGCACCATCGCGTGATCCGTCGACACGCGGTGCGAACCCAGCGTGCTGAGGAATCCCAAAGCCTCGACGAGATTCGTCTTTCCCTGACCGTTTGAACCAACGATGAGAGTTGGTCCTGAACTGAGTTCTAACGTCAGACCCTTGTAATTACGAAAATCTTTGAGATCAACATGAGTGACAAGCATTACGAATGGCGCTTAACTCTTGCGGACGCTATGCCCGCCGAACTGGTTACGGAGAGCAGCGACCGCCTTCATCGATGGCGAATCCTCTTGACGGGAAACGAAGCGAGCGAAAATAGCAGCGCTGATGGTTGGAACTGCGACCGCTTGATTGAGTGCCTCGTGAACGGTCCACCGACCCTCCCCCGAATCTTCAACGTAACCCGCAATGTCGGCAAAATCTGGATCCTCTTCAAGAGCTTTGACTAGAAGTTCAAGAAGCCATGAACGAACGACGGTTCCGCGTTGCCACGCCTTGAATGAACCGGGAACATCCTTTACAAGATCTTTTCTACTGTCGAGTAGCTCAAAGCCTTCTGCCCACGCCTGCATCAAGGCATATTCGATTCCGTTGTGAACCATCTTGACGTAGTGGCCTGCGCCGACGGGGCCCGCATGAACGAAGCCTTCTTCACGAGGTCCCTCCGGACGCAACGCGTCGAAAATCGGCATCGCGCGTTCTATGTCGGCTGCTTCGCCGCCCGCCATGAGCCCATACCCATTTTCTAAGCCCCAGATTCCTCCGGAAACGCCAACATCAACAAAGGCGATCTCACGGACGGCGAGCTGCGCACGGTGGATTTCATCATCCGTGAATCGAGTATTACCGCCGTCGATAACAAGATCACCAGGATCGAGCAGAGCTTCCACGTCTGTAATTACAGAATCTGTGACGGCTCCGGAAGGAACCATGATCCAGACGATGCGCGGGGTCGGTAGTGCATCCACAAGATTGGAAAGGTGAGCAACATCACTCACCTCGGGATTGGGATCGTACCCAGTAACCGTTAGTCCTTTGGCCCGCATGCGCTCGCGCATGTTCCCGCCCATTTTGCCGAGCCCGACAATTCCAACATGAGTGGTTTCAGTCATGAACTACCTCAACAACAGGTTCGGCTGCAACAAATACTTGTAGTTGTCGCTGCCTGGTTGATCCTTCGATGACTGGCTCGTAATGAGTACCGGTCCAGGCTTGTTCGGATTCTCCGTCTTTGTGAACGAGATACGAACGAATTCTGAATGAACTGAACTCAACCCATCGATCAAGAATTGCGGCTTAAGAGAAACAACCGTGTCGTCACCGGTCAAGAACGCATCGATGGTCTCTGATGCTTGAGCCTGTTCAGACCCAATCGCTTCGAGCGTTACACCCTCGGTCGTGAACGTGAATCGAAGTGCTGCTTCACGTTCCAACACAAGAGAGACGCGTCGAACTGCTTCGATGAGCTCAGCAGTGTTCATCACGGCAAAATTATCGACAGTTTCGGGGAACAGTCGGCGAACAGGTGGGAAGTTTCCCTTGATTAGCAACGACGTTACTGTCTTGTTGTCGGCGTGGAATGCGATGAGCTCTCGTTCGTCGGTGCTCGTAATCGCGACGGAAATTTCTCCACTGTTGCCGAACGTTTTTCCAACTTCAACCAGAGTTTTGGCTGGAACGAGAGCGGTTGCGGATTCGACCCCGGACGCGCCGGCGTCCCACTCAATGTCACGAACGGCAACCCGGTAGCGATCTGTGGCAACGAGGGAAATATTGTTCTGTGAAACCTCGAGCTGCACCCCTGTAATTACGGGAGTGACGTCATCACGTGATGCAGCAACAGCAACCTGAGCGATCGCTGCCGAGAAGAGATCAGCTTTAAGTGTCCCAACCTGATCAGAAATTTGAGGAAGAGTTGGGTACTCCTCGACGGGCATGCTCGACAGAGTGAAGTGCCCAGTGCCGCACGCAACGGTGATCTTGTTGTCTTCGGTGCTAAATCGAACGGGCGCGTTTGGTAGGCGGCTTGCGATTTCTGCCAGGAGTTTTCCAGAAACCAGCACTCGTCCAGGCTCGTCAACTTCAGCCTTGATCTGGGTTCTAGCTGAAACTTCGTAGTCAAACGATGACAGGGTGAGCCCCTCGTCGGTGGCTTCGATCAAGACGCCACTCAAAATGGGCAGTGTTGTACGCTGCGGCAGCAGTTTTACCGCAAACGATACTGCCTCGCTGAAGACATCACGATTGACCTGAAACTTCATGAACTACCCCTTACCGGATCAAGCTCTGGCCGTTAATACTGGCACAGCCGATCCACTTGCGAACAACAGGTTATTTGGGATTCAAATTTCATTCTTTAAAGGTCACACTCTTAACCACTGTGGAATGTGTGAATAACTCGTCTGATTTCTTGTAATTGCTGGAAACTACATCAGTGTGAGTTGTTGACGACGCGTGGAGAATTGGTGACTCTCACGTGGAAACTCGAACGACAACAAAACCCAGTTCCACAGAAAGAATGTAGTGATCAACAATCTTTCCGGCGAGTTGAATCAGTTATCCCCAAGTTATCCCCAAGTAGAAACACCTAGTTTTTGCTGAAACGGTGGTTTTGTTTGATTCGACTCGTGAGTTCAGTGACTTGGTTGTAGATAGAGCGACGCTCTTTCATCAGCTCGGTGATCTTCTTATTCGCGTACATCACCGTCGTGTGGTCTCGATTTCCAAAGAGCTGCCCAATTTTCGGCAACGACAGGTTTGTCATTTCGCGGCAGAGATACATAGCGATTTGGCGGGCTGTTGCTACAGCCTGAGAACGCGATGACCCATAGAGGTCATCCACGGTCAGTTTGAAATAGTCCGCGGTGTGATTGATGATGTCGACTGGCGCGATGACATTGTCTTCATCAAGGGTGATGAGATCCTTCAGGACCGTTTGAACCAAAGCCATATCGACTTCAGTGCGGTTGAGGCTCGCGAACGCGGTCACTCGAATCAACGTGCCCTCGAGCTCGCGAATGTTCGACGAAACCTTCGATGCCATAAATTCGAGGATGTCGTTTCCGACCTGCATCTTCTCGCTCTGGGCTTTCTTACGCAGAATCGCAATGCGAGTTTCAAGATCGGGCGCCTGTACATCGGTGATCAGGCCCCACTCAAAGCGTGACCGCATCCGGTCTTCAAAGCCGGTGAGGTGTTTTGGCGGCAGGTCGCTCGTAATGACCACCTGTTTGTTGTGGTCGTGGAGTGTATTGAAAGTATGGAAAAACGCTTCTTGGGTTGAATCTTTTCCTTGCAGGAACTGAATATCGTCAATGAGAAGGATGTCGATCTCGCGGTAACGAGACTGGAACACCGATGCGCGGTTGTTCGCGATCGAGTTGATGAAGTCATTAGTAAATTCTTCTGAACTTACGTAGCGAACTCGAATACCTGGGTAGAGGCTCTCGGCATAGTGACCGATCGCGTGAAGAAGGTGAGTTTTACCGAGACCAGATCCGCCGTAAATAAAGAGAGGGTTGTATGCCTTCGCTGGGGCTTCCGCCACAGCGACTGCAGCGGCATGAGCAAATCGATTAGACCCGCCAATAACGAAGTTATCGAAGCTGTATTTGGGGTTGAGCCGGGAATCACTTCGTCGGGGAGGTGACTGTTCGATTGGTGTCGGTGGCGTTGGCTCAATATACGGCTGCTCTGCACGAGGAATTTCCTGAGAAAGGGCATCCTGTTGAATATCTGGGTTGACGACGGTCGCGAAGTTATTAATGCCGTGTTCGCCGCTCAACGATCCGATGGCATCGAGGAGTGGTTGGCGCAGGCGCTGCTCGAGCATTCCGCGAGTCAGCTCGTTGGGAACCTCAAGATAAAGGGTGCCGGCCATGACACCTTTGGGCTCAACCAGGCTGACGAATCCCTGAAGTTGCGGAGTAATGCGCTCGTCTCCGTCAAGATGTGCCAGAACTGTTTGCCACAGCCCCTTCGTCGGGTCGGGTGTTTCCGACATTCTTTCCCCATCCCTTGGCGGTATTTACTCACAGGCTTATCCACTGTTGTACACAGCTATTCTCGCTGATTTACTGGAGTGGCGAAGCCGTTATGCACTGACTCACACCTTAGTTGTCCACAGCATGTCGTTACCAATGAGGCTGTACTCTGTGTGGATAATGTGCGGTTGTGCAAAGTGTGGTTTGACCGCACCCGTTTAAGGCCGTAGTTTTAATCAGTTGACTTCTGGCCCTTGGGCCAACCAATTCTTCCCGGCCACCAGAGCTGGGCCTTGGAGATATAGCTATGAGCAAGAGAACTTTTCAGCCAAATAACCGTCGTCGTGCGAAGGTTCACGGATTCCGTTTGCGCATGCGCACTCGTGCGGGCCGTGCGATCTTGGGCGCTCGTCGCCGCAAGGGACGCACCGAACTCTCCGCGTAATCTCGTCCGGTGCTGTCTAGGGCAAACCGCATAACGCTTCCGAGTGACTTTCGCTTGGCTGTCCGTCGTGGTCGTCGCTATACAGCACAGCACTGCATAGTTCACATTGTGAACAACGAGCGATCGACTCCCGCTCGCTTTGGATTTATTGTTTCCAAAGCCGTGGGGAACGCGGTGGTACGGAATAAGGTGCGTCGTCGACTTCGTGCGGCGGCAGCACAGCTTCTTCCCCGTGTCCCAGGCGGTTCGGACATTGTTGTTCGCGCGCTGGCAGATTCAGCGCAGGCCGAGTGGACTACGCTACAGGCTGAGATCGCAGAAGGGATTGACCGCATCGTGGTGAAGGCATGAAGTCTCTCGTTACGTTTGCGATGCTCATTCCACGCAATTTTTGTGTACTGATCCTTCGCGTGTATCGCATCGTCATCTCGCCGCTCTACGGTGATGTCTGTCGCTACTACCCTTCGTGTTCTCACTACACTCTTCAAGCCATTCAGCAACACGGAGTATTTCGTGGTGTGTGGCTTGGTTCGCGCCGCATCCTTCGCTGCCACCCGTGGGCAGAGGGCGGCATTGACGATATTCCTGCTCGCAAACATGAGCGGTATCAGCTCACCCGGTTCGGCTTCGTTGTAGCCGCAAGCCACGAAAGGGGCTAACCACGACATGGATCTCTTTGCTTTCTTTGGCACTCTACTTTGGCCAATCAAGTGGGTAATTGAAGCAATTCTCGTTGCGTTCCACACGCTATTAAGCGCTGTTGGAATGGACGGGGATGCTGGCCTCACTTGGGTTCTCTCAATCGTTGGCCTCGTGCTGGTGGTTCGTGCCGCGCTAATTCCGGTCTTTGTTCGTCAGATCAAGAGTCAACGCCGCATGATGGAAGTCGCGCCTCAGCTTAAGAAGATTCAGGATAAGTACAAGGGTAAGAAGGATCAGTTTTCCCGCGAGGCGATGTCTCGCGAAACCATGGCGATGTACAAGAACGCGGGAACCAACCCGTTCAGTTCCTGCCTTCCACTCCTCCTCCAGATGCCCATATTCTTTGGGCTTTTCTCAGTATTGCGGGAAGCTCAGTTGGAAGACAACCCCGCGGGCGTCGGACTCCTCAATGCTGATTTAGCGCAGTCTTTCGGAACTTCCTCGCTTTTCGACATCGCTCCCCTGCACCTTGCAATCAGCACCGCTGAGGGCAATATCCCGGTAATCATCACCGCGGTCATCATGGTGATTCTGATGACCGGATCACAGTTCATCACTCAACTTCAGATCATGTCGAAGAACCAGTCGGCTGAGATGAAGGCAAGCCCGATGTACCGCCAGCAACGGATCATGCTCTACATGCTCCCCCTCGTCTTCGCGTTCTCGGGATTCACATTCCCTCTCGGCGTGATGTTCTACTGGTTGGTTTCAAACTTCTGGACAATGGGTCAGCAGTTCCTCGTAATTCGGAACATGCCAACACCAGGCAGTGAGGCTGCGCTCGCTCGTGAGGCTCGTCTTGCGAAACGTAATCAGCGCAAGGGAATCATTGAGGAAGCTCCTGATTCCGGAACGATTGTCATTGAGGAACCCAAGAACCCACAGCGGGAACAGCCCGTAAATAAGAACCGTGCAAAGAAGAAGCAGGGAAAAAAGAAATGACGAACGTTTCTGAAACAGACGCCGCCGCAGTTGAGACAGCTCCTGTGAGTGACCAAGAGGATCGCACAGCGGACCAACTTGAAGAAGAAGGCGATATTGCAGCCGACTACATCGAGGAACTGCTCGACATTGCCGATCTCGATGGTGACATTGAGATTGATGCCCGCGCCGGCCGCGCCTACGTATCTGTGACTTCAAGCGAAGATACAAACCTTCGCCTGTTGTCGCGTCCCGATACTGTGACTGCGCTGCAGGAACTGACGAGGATTGCTATTCAGAACAAGACCGGTGCTTTCTCGCGATTGATTCTCGACATCGGCGGTTCACGTGAGGCGCGTGCCGCCGAACTTTCGAAGCTTGTGGATACTGCGGTAGAGCGCATCGAGGCTGGTGCCGATTCTGCAGCCCTTCCCGCGATGTCTTCCTACGAGCGCAAGCTAGTGCATGATGTTGTTGCAGAGCGCGGTTTCGTTTCGCAGTCCAGCGGCGAGGGCCGTGACCGTCACACAGTCATTACGCGCGCTTAGTTTCACGTGAAACGTTGACTGAGGAATTGGGGCTCGAGTCCGAGCCTGAGATCGCTGCGCAGCTCTTCGGTGACCGCATTGATCTTGCACGTCAGTACACCGAAAGTCTTGCTCGTCGCGGTGAGGAGCTTGGCCTCATCGGTCCATTGGAAGTTTCGCGGCTCTGGACGCGCCACATCGTCAACTGTGTTCTCGTCGCTCCCCTACTCAAGCCGGGCCTCGTGGGGGATATTGGAAGCGGCGCAGGTCTGCCCGGTCTAGTACTCGCCATCGCGCGCCCGGATGTTGAGTTCGTTCTGATCGAGCCGATGGAGCGCCGAGTGGATTGGCTTACTTCCGAGTCTGCTCGGCTCGGACTAGAGAACGTGACTATCGACCGATCACGTTCACAGGACGCACCCTATTCTGAAGCGCTCTCGCAAATCACAGCCCGGGCGGTCACTGCACTATCGAAGCTGATTCCTGCCACCGAGCACCTGCTCTCCCCTGGGGGCGAGATGGTATTTATGAAGGGTGCGCGCATCGACGAGGAGATCGATGCGGCGTCGAAGGCAATTCGCAAGGCACGTTTGCGCGACGTAGAGTCTCTCGTTCTCGGCGAAGGACTAACCCCAGAGATCACAAGGGTCTTTCGGGCTAGAGTGGACTAATTCGGCGGTTAGCTCGGCCGTCCTTATTTCTTCCCCTTTTACGCAACATCAGAGAGAAAGTTTCACGTGAAACATCCCGAAAGCGAAGTCAACGAACAAGGAAAATCGTTCGATGAAACCACGCCGCTTGCGCGGGAGATTGCAGACCTGACTCGTCGTCGACAGGCCGTTGCAGCAGCGTCACTCCCCCTGCCGGACAAGCCTCGCGTCTTCACCGTGGCCAATCAAAAGGGTGGAGTTGGAAAGACAACTTCCACGGTGAATCTTGCTGCTGCGCTCGCCCGAACTGGCGCGCGCGTATTGGTCATCGATCTAGACCCTCAAGGAAATGCTTCGACCGCTCTTGGAGTGGAGCATCGTTCAGAAACTCCCAGTGTTTATGACGTCATGATCAATGACGTGCCAATGGTGGATGTTGTTCAGAAGAGCCCTGAGTTCGAGGCCCTGTATTGCGTGCCAGCCACAATCCATCTGGCCGGAGCTGAAATAGAGCTCGTTTCCCTCGTCGCACGCGAGCAGCGTCTACGGTCTGCCCTCGACCAGTTCTTCCAGGACTCCCCCGATTCGTACCATTACGTCTTTATTGACTGCCCGCCGTCACTTGGACTGCTTACAATCAATGCCTTCGTGGCCGCTCAAGAGGTACTCATCCCGATTCAGTGCGAGTATTACGCTCTTGAAGGGCTGAGCCAGCTTCTCAATAACATCAAGCTCATCGAGCGTCACCTCAATCCCACTCTTCGTGTCTCCACGATTCTGATGACGATGTACGATTCCCGCACTAACCTTGCGAATCAGGTTGTTGACGACGTGCGCGAACACTTCCCCAAGCAGGTTTTGACCACTGTAATTCCTCGTTCAGTGAGGATTTCAGAGGCCCCGAGCTATGGGCAGAGCGTAATTAGTTATGATCAGAACTCCCCCGGATCGCTCTCCTATCTGGAAGCTGCCGCGGAGATTGCACACCGAGGAGCACCCCAATAATGGCAGCACCAAAACGCACCGGACTTGGCCGGGGTATCGGCGCTCTAATTCCGGCAAGCGACGACAACGAACAGCGGCCTGTCGATGTCTTCTTCCCGGGTGGAGAGATCTCTACCGATCGCCTTCGTGCTGTACCCGGCGCTCGACTCGCAAGCCTCTCCCCCCTCGACATCGTCCCCAACGCACGTCAGCCGCGAACCGAATTCCGTCAAGAAGAACTCGCCGAGCTGGTCATCTCTATCCGTGAGATTGGTGTACTTCAGCCGATCGTCGTGCGTCCCCTTGCTGGTGCGGTTGAGGGCGAACCGCAGTACGAGCTCATCATGGGTGAGCGGCGTCTTCGTGCAAGCAAACAGCTCGGCCTCGCTACGATCCCTGCTGTTATTAAGAGCACCGCAGATGAAGACATGCTTCGCGACGCTCTCTTGGAGAACCTTCACCGCGCGAACCTCAATCCATTGGAAGAGGCATCGGCGTACCAGCAGCTTCTTGCAGACTTCGGGATTACTCAGGAGCAGCTTGCCGAGCGAATTGGACGCTCGCGACCCCAAATTACGAACACATTGCGACTTTTGAGGCTTCCAGAAAGCATTCAGCGCCGTGTAGCCGCCGGAGTTCTCACCGCAGGACACGCTCGAGCGCTCCTATCGCTTCCTGACGACCAGGGAATGGAGCGTTTAGCCGAAAAAATCGTCAATGAGGAGCTGTCGGTGCGTGCAGCTGAGGCTGCAGCTGGCTCGCTCTCGACGAAGCCGGCTCGCTCGAAGCCCTCGCGGGGAAAGAAGCAAGGCCACCTCGATGAAATCGCGGAACGGCTCGCTGACAGGCTCAACACTCGAGTAAAGGTGACACTGGGAGCCACCAAGGGACAGGTAGTTATCGATTTCGCTACTGTCGGTGACCTGAATCGGATTCTCGAGGAACTCGGCGACACGGGATTCAGCCGCTAGCTAGCGTCAAGACTTGCGGGGTGGTTCCCGCCCGTTGACGGAGAGCCCCTCCCCTTTTGCGCGTCGACCGGAAGTTCGACTTTTGCCTGTGTTCTACGCGGTTGATGGCGCGACTGTAGTATTCGGCGACGAATCTAACAGCCTCACGACAATTCTTGATGCTCGCGTCGCCGCCGCAGAGTTCTGATCGCCACCGAGCTCAGCTCACGCAAAGTTGTTTCTTAGCGGATGGGCGGGTGCGGGGTCTACTTCGAAGTTGCGGCACGAAATCGAGGTGCGGTCGCCTAACGACTTCGGTCCGGGCTAGCGAGCTCAGGTCGTTTACGCTCGGGGAACCCTGGAATGGGCTACTCGTCGTCATTCGACGGATTGTTCCACGTGAAACATCGGCCTTAGTTCCTGAGAAGTTGAGGCAAACGATGCAGGCGGCGCTCGGCGTGAGCGCTCAGAGGATCAGAAACTCAGGAGTTTGGGACTGGGGATATTGAACGCTCGAGCATAAGAACACAGCATCCCGTTCCTGGAACACCGAATTGCCAGAGCCAGCGTTGGTTGTCGTAACGCGGGTACGTATCCAAACACAATGTTTCACATGAAACATCACTCGCGGTTAGAGGCGCCGCGTTGGCTCAGAGCAGGCAGCCGAGCGTAAGTCCCGGAAGGTGGTCGGCGCCGTTGACTAGTTTTCGATGGCGGCGTCTGCGAGAGCGGCGTAAACGCGGCCGAGATCGTGGCCGGCGGCAACGAGGGCCTGGGGAAAAATTGACGTCTCCGTGAGCCCTGGCAATACATTCGCCTCGAGGAACCATGGCGTTCCCGCGCCGTCTACGATCATGTCGACCCGAGAAAGATGCCGAAGACCGAGTGCAGAATGTGCGGCCAGAGCGGCTTCCGCGGCGCGATCCGCGTCGGCTCCAGAGATGCGAGCCGGAGTGTAAAAACGGGTCTGACCAGCATTATAACGAGCCTCAAAGGTGTAGGCTCCTCCGACTGGATCGATCTCTACCGCGGGAAGGGCCACAGCGCCCATCCCGCTATCGAGGACGCCGATAGCAATCTCGACGCCGGTAATGCGCTGCTCGATGAGAGCCACATCGCAATAGTTGTAGGCGTTGACCATGGCGCTGGGAAGATCTGATCGATCCGTGACAATTGAGACGCCCTGTGCCGACCCGCCCTGCGCCGGCTTCACTACGAGGTCACCTGAGAGCTCATCCGCGAGCTCGTCGAGAATGCTGTGCGCACCCAATTCGCGGAAAGAGTCCCGCGAGAGAGCGATCGAGAGTGGAGTGCGCACTCCGACTCGCGAAACAAGAGACTTGGCGGTGGGCTTGTCCCAAGCAAGCCGTGCAGCATCCGCTCGTGATCCGACGTAGGGGATCCCGATAAGGTCAAGCAGCCCACGCAGGGCACCGTCTTCGCCGCTGGCCCCGTGAAGCGCTGGCCAAACTACGTCTGGCTTGCTGTCACGAAGGTAGGGCAGCAGGGTCGCATCCGGGTCGCGAAGTTCCACGTCCTTGCCTTGAGCAAGTAGACCATCGGCTACGCGGCGGCCTGAACGCAGGGACACATCGCGCTCATGCGAGATACCGCCGGCCAGAACAAGTACGCGGGTGGGTGAAGCGTTCATGGTGTCCTAGCTGAGGTTGGCAGGCGGGTTGATCATTGACGGTGCGGGCGGTGCCACAGCGAGAGGCGCAGTTTGGGAGAAAGTACTGAGCAGTTCGAGTTCGCCATTAATTACGGTGGAGAGTCTGCGAATACCCTCTCTGATGAAGTCCGGCGTTGGGTAGCAGAATGAAAGCCGCATGTTGCTGCGGCCGTTACCGTCGGCGTAGAAGGCAGTTCCAGGGGTGTAGGCAACAAGTTCCTTCACCGCGCGGGGCAACATTGACTTTGAATCTAGGTTGTTCGGCAAAGTAACCCACACATAGAACCCACCATTGGGTATTGTCCACTGCAAGTCGGGGAGATAGTCGTCTAGAGCACCAAGCATCGCGTCGCGTCGCTCTCGATAGACGCCTCGGAAAGTGTCAATCTGACCCTTCCAGTCGGCGACGCTCATGTATTCACTAATGATGTTCTGTGTGAACGAGCTCGGAGACAGTACAGCAGCCTCGTTGGCTAAAATGAGTTTTTCTCTGATAGCATGGGGGGCGAGCACCCAGCCGACCCTGAAGCCGGGCGCGAGAGTCTTCGAGAAGGTGCCCAGGTAGATCACACCGTCTTCTTCAACCGAGCGCATCGCGTGCGGCGGGGGGCCATCAAAGTACAACAACCCGTAAGGGTTGTCTTCAAGAACCAAGATGTCATTTTCCCGAGCAATCTCAAGGACTTCTAGTCGACGCTGCCAACTCAAAGTGACGCCAGCGGGGTTGCTGAAGGTAGGCACGGTGTACAGGAACTTGATGGTTTTTCCCGCGGCGCGAACGGAAGCGATATGGGCTCGCAGTGAATCCGGAATGAGTCCGAAGTCATCCATCTCGACATGAGTAATTTCAGCCTGGAAAGACTTGAAGACGACCATTGCCGTGACGTAGCTAGGCCCCTCCGCAATCACGACGTCGCCAGGATTGATGAACAGCTTCGTCACGAGCTCTAGGGCGTGCTGCGAACCCGTGGTGACAACGACATCATCCACGCTTGCCCGGATGCCCTCAAGCGCCATCACCTCGAGGATTTGCTCGCGGAGTGCAGGTAAACCCTGCCCTGAGCCGTACTGAAGGGCTGCAGGACCACGGTCTCTCATCACACGGTCTATCGACTCAGTAATCAAATCCTGTGGCAGCGCAGAGACGTAGGGCATACCTCCGGCAAGAGAAACAACTTCGGGGCGTGAGGCCACGGCAAACAACGCGCGCACTTCGGAGGCCGCAAGCCCGGAGGCGCGGTCCGCGTAGTGGTCGAACCACTGATCGAGGTTGTTTGGCTGTGTTGTCATGGGTAGTCCCGTTCGGTTGACTTTAAACAATAGGCGTTTGAAGGTTGCGAGCTGAAACTGAGCGATGTTCACGCTTGGGTGTCGCGCAATCTGTAAGGGTTTCTGCTCCGAACTGCTGTTAAAGCAAGTGCAGAGGAATTCGTGGTCAACTGCAGGGGTTCCCATTTACAGAAGCGCGAGAAAATCCGCTCGGCAACGTGCCACCACATCAAGAAACCGAGGACGACAATGAATGCTCGCACCGACTGGACCGAAGCAGATCTCGGTGATCTCTCTGGCAAGGTCGCCATCGTTACCGGAGCGAACTCAGGCCTAGGACTCGCGACAAGCCGCGCCCTGCTGGCCGCCGGAGCACACGTCGTCATGACCACTCGCACCTCCGAGAAGGCAGCGACAGCACAAGCAGCCGTTGTCGAATCGCTCGGCAACGCAGCGGCAGTCGCAGAAACAATGCTCCTCGACTTGGCCGACCTCGAGTCGATTCGGCGTTTTAGTGAAGAGTTTCACGGGAAACATTCCCGTCTCGATCTACTCATCAACAACGCTGGAATCATGATGACGGATGCGCAGCTGACGATCGATGGCTTTGAATCACAACTCGGCACAAACCACCTTGGACACTTCGCTCTGACCGGGCGCCTTCTTGACTTGATCGAGTCGACTCCCGGTGCACGCGTCGTGAGCTTATCGAGTGTCGCGCATCGTTGGGGCTTTATGGAGTTTGGCAATCTGATGTTCCAGAATGGCTCGTACACCCCACGGGCGGCGTACGGTCGCTCCAAACTCGCGAATCTCCTCTTCGCCTACGAGCTCCAACGACGTTTTGACGCTGCCGGTGTTGACGCGCTGTCAGTCGCCGCGCATCCGGGAACTGCTGGAACGGGCCTCGCCGATCACCTCTTCAATCGCTGGTATCTGCGCCCGCTCAAGTCGCTGTTGTTCTTGGGCATCCAAACTCCTCGGCAGGGTGCGCGACCAACGCTGCGCGCCGCTACAGATGAGGATGCCGCCGGCGGAGACTTCTTTGGCCCACGTGGCCGAAACGAGCACCGTGGAGCTCCCGTGCGCGTTGAGTCGAACGCTACATCACACTCCCAGGTCGATGCGCAGAAGCTATGGACAGAGTCGGAGCGCCTCACGGGGATTAATTACGAAAGCCTCCGCACACCCACCAAATAGTGGATGCCGGAGGCCTTCGGACGAGGTATAGCTTTACGCGAGGAACTCTGCGAGGTCTGCTTCAATCGCAGGCTTCGGCTTGGCACCGATAACGGTCTTGACGACTTCGCCACCACGGAAAACCTTCATTGCCGGGATGGAAGTGATCTGGTACTTCATCGCCATCTGAGGGTTGTCGTCAACGTTGAGCTTGACGATCTTGATCTTGTCAGCGTGTTCGCTGGCGATCTGGTCGAGAATCGGGCTGACGGCGCGACACGGGCCGCACCATTCCGCCCAGAAGTCCACCATGATGGTGTCTTGTGAGTTGATGACGACTTCTTCGAAGTTGGCGTCGGTTACTTCAGTTGCTGAAGACAATTGTTTTCCTTTGTTCGGTGAGATCTTTAGACGGTGGCAGCTACAGGAGCTGTCGGTTCTGTGTGCTGGATTGCTTCGGCGACAAGCTCGCGAGGCAGCGATGCAAGATAGTGTTCTGCGTCGAGCGCGGCAACAGTGCCAGAGCCTGCGGCCGTTACTGCTTGGCGATAAGTGGGGTCAATGACATCGCCAGCGGCAAAAACGCCGGTGATGTTGGTACGGGAGGAACGACCATCCACGGCTACTGTTCCGTCTGGGTTGATGTCGAGCTGACCATGTACCAGGTGAGTGCGGGGATCGGCGCCGATAGCAATAAACAGGCCGCTGACTTCGAGGTGTGACTCAGTTCCATCTACGGTGTCGACCAGTTCGACGCCGTCTACGAGGTCGGAACCACTTATGCCGGTTACAGCCTTGTTCCAGAGGAATTCGATCTTCGGATCACTGAATGCGCGCTCTTGCATTGCCTTCGAGGCGCGCAGCTCATCCTTGCGGTGAATGACGTAAACCTTGTCTGCGAACTTGGTAAGGAAGGTAGCTTCCTCCATGGCGGAGTCTCCCCCACCGACGACAGCAATCGTCTTCTTGCGGAAGAAGAAACCGTCGCAGGTTGCGCACCAAGAAACGCCATAGCCGCTCAAGCGGTCCTCGTGAGGAACGCCAAGCTTGCGGTAGGCGGAACCTGTCGCAAACACCACAGAAAGTGCCTCATGCACGTCGCCGTTGCCGAGGGTGACCTTCTTAACCTGGCCATCGAGCTGAAGGTCGGTTACGTCGTCAAGGATGATCTCGGCGCCAAAACGTTCAGCTTGTTTTTGCATCTCGATCATCAAAGCTGGCCCTTGAATGCCTTCTGCAAAACCGGGATAGTTCTCGACTTCGGTGGTCTTCATGAGCTCGCCACCCGCTTCGACGGAACTGGCAATCACCAGCGGCGCGAGGTTTGCGCGTGCTGCATAGATCGCAGCGGTGTATCCGGCAGGACCGGAACCGATGATGATAATTTGGCGCACTTTTCGAGTCTCCTTGTGATTGTGATTACCCGGTTCAACACATCCTAGCTACGGAGTATTCCTGCCGACCGTGGCCTGCAGGTTAACACTCAAGAGTTAGCAGAACCCTTACACTTCGTTCGTTTAACGTCGAGTCAATCGCGCCAGAATGGGCCTGACGAATGCAAAGAATTCGTCGTTCTTCGTAAGGGCAAGCACGGTGGCGTACACCGCGAGCATGGCTGTGCCGGCCAACGCGATCGAAGCGAATCCACCTGCGAAGCCGGAGACGACGAACGAGCCTTCGCCGAATCCGCCCAGCAGCATCAGGATGCCGTAGCCAACTCCAGCGGCGGGCACCATGGCAGCGGCAAACCACAGCAACCGGCGCAGCAGCGGAAGCAACTCGAAGCCCGGCACACGTTTACGGATAACGAAGAGGGCCACAGTGGTCTGAATTGTGCCAGAGATCGTAATCGCGGTCGCGAGCCCCATTGCGATGCGTTCCACGGGGAGCGTGGAGACGAAGAGAGCGCCAGATATGTAGAGAATCACTTGGAAGCTCTGCAGGAAGAACGGAGTGCGGGTGTCTTCGAACGAATAGAACACGCGCTGCAGTACGTACATCATGCTGAACGGCACGAGTCCGACGAGATAAATCATGAGCACTCCCGAGAGCGACACGACTTGCTCGTGGTCGTTGCCGAAGAGAGCACTAAAAGGAAATGCGATGACGATGAGACCCATTGCTGCAAACACGAGCAGCATCAGGATGGAGCGCAACGCCCCAGAGACGTCGGTGCGCATAGAGATGAGATCTTTGTCTCGCGCATGCCCACTCATTCGTGTGAAGTAGGCCATTCCGATCGAGACAGCTATCACTGAGTGCGGGAGCATGAAGATCAGCCAAGCGGTGCTCATGGCGAAGACGGAGGCATTGCCCGACGCGAGGGATGCCACGTTCGTTTCAACGACAGCGCCGATCTGCGTAATCAAGATCATTCCGAAGGTCCACGCGGCGGCCTTGCCCGCGTTGCCAAGGCCAACACCGCGCCATTGGAACTCGGGGCGGTAACGCAAGCCTGCTCGGTGCCAGAAGTAACCGAGGAGGGTTGCCTGCACGACGATGCCGAGCGTTGCGCTGCCGGCCAGGACGGCAATCATGTCGGGAGTCCACGCCGTAGATGGCAGGCCGTCGGCGCTGCCAAAGATGAACTGGAAGACGATGAGGCCCGTGACCATGACGACGTTGTTGGCCACAGGAGCCCACGTGAATGGGCCGAACTTGCCGCGCGCGTTCAACACCTCACCGAAGAGCGAGTACAGCGCGTAGAACAAGATCTGCGGCAGGCACCAGTAAGCAAAGGCAGTCGCGAGGGCGACCTCGTCTGCCCCGAACGTATCGCTGGTCTGTGTGTACAGGTTGACGAGCAGCGGAGCGCTGAGAGTAGCAGCGACCGTCACAATGACGAAGATGACGATGCCGAGAGTGACGAGGCGGTTGATGAACTTCTGCCCACCATCTTTGTGGAGGGCTGCACGAACGATCTGAGGAACGATTACAGCGCTCAGCATTCCACCCGCCACAATCGCGTAAACGCTCTTCGGCAGTTGATTAGCAATGCCGTAGGCGTCAGCGCCGGTGCCGATCACGCCGAGGGTGCGCGCGAGCAGGAGTGCGCTGAGGAAGCCCAGGATGCGCGACACGAAGGTACCCGAGGCAAGCAACGCGCTCGCACGGCCAATCGTTGACGACTTCTGGGTAGGCAGCCCAATTGAGGCGCTCGGGATGCCGGGCTCGGGTTCGGCGTCAGGTCCTGGTTGGTTAGTCATCCGCCGGCTTTCTGCGACGAACAATGCTGCGGACAAAGCCGGCAGCGAAGATCACAACGATGAGGGCCGCGAACGCAAGAACAATAGGAGTCTCCCAGCCAGCCTGCACATTTATCTCGCTAACAGTGCCTGAGCCAATGGCAAGCCCGGTTGTACTCGTCAGGCTGATCTCGACATCCACAACGCCATTGGATAAAGCTTGGACCGGGATGTCGCCCTTAGCTTGCGAGTTCGCTTCGATGTGCAATTCAACCCGGCTGTCACCCACGGCGAGAAGGGCCGTGCGCGGATCAACGGTGATGTACACCGTGACGGCTTGGTTGAGGTCGTTATTGACGGATACGGGCAAGAAGCTGTTATCGGCGAGGAGCAGAAAGTTGCTTGACTCAACGACAGCGACAGCGGTGCGGTAGTCGCGGGAGTCAACGAGGAAACCGTTGACCTCGGTGAGCCAATCCGCAGGATCATCGGTCGGGATGGTTCCCAAGACGTCGAGAAGCGCAAGTCGTCGCTGGGCTATGAGGGCTTCAGGATCGGCCGCTATTGAAAAGAAGGTTCGTTCCTGCTTGGCCGCGGATGAAAGTCGCGCAAAATCAGCGAGGCGAGCGTCGCTTTGCGGCATGTCCTCCACTGTCGCCGGTGACGGCTCATTAGCGGCAAGGGTCGTGAGCGGAACCAAAGAGATCGAGGGACTCGACGTGAGGCTCGCAAGCGCAGTGTCTAACCGCGCTGAACTCAATTCAAGTGAATGGTCGATCATGATGAGCACAGACGCGGTACTCGCAGACTGCGCGGCACCAGCAGCGAGAACCGCTGAGGAGAGAGCAGTCTCTGCCGCGGTGACATCGCGATCAAGAGTGGAACCGAGAGCCTCATCCATGGCTGCTGAAGCCGTCGAATCTGAGATCAGGGCCGTCATTCCGTCAATCGTCACAACGGAACCGGTTCCCTGACCCTGAACAACGTTCGTTGACGACAAAACAATCGTGCTGGTGCCGCTCTCAGCGAGGGCGCCTAAGTCACTTGCCACCACGGTGTTCGCTCGCGGCCGCACGAAACCATCAATCGAGTAATCCCAGGCGAGAATCTCCTCGGTTGTCGGATACGCCGGCACTACGTCAGCGCCAACATCCATTGGGTCTGGCGATGCGGTCGGTTCAGGATCAACCGTGGCCGCAAAATTTGCTTCATCCAGAGCGAAATCGAAACTCACCGGCGAGAGGGTGTCTACCTCCCCAGACTGGGTAAGCAAAGTGGGATCGGCGTTCGCGTAGGGAAGCGGAACAATTTCGTTGTCAATGAGCGACAGTCGCTCAAGCCAGTTGCGGGCCGACTCCGGGGCGCTCGTGCCCAACACGCGAATGGAGGCCAAAATCATCGGATCAATAGCCACCGCAATTGACTTGCCGGCTACTGCATCCAACTGGCGGGTCAGGAGACCGAGCGGTTCCGTGTATCCGGCAAGAGTTTCGGCGTCGATGAGCCCACCACTGCCTGGCGGCACCGTGAGTGGTGCAACTATCGACACCTCGGTGGCCACGGATGCGGCAGTGACCGCGGGAACTGTGGCTAAATTCGGTGCGGCGCTGGCTCCGCTCGCGGCGAGAGTGAGGCCGAGACCGAGCGCCACGGCGGCACTAAAGACTCTTATAGGCAAGGGTCAACCCCGTACTCTCGCTCGGCCAGCATGGTGTGAGTTTATTCTTCCTTGACTGAATGGTGGGTGCGTTGTGGATGCTTCGGGCAAATTGCGAGCAATGGTCGTGCGAAACTAGTCGCATCATGGAGAGTGTTGCCGACGCAATCGAGAGTCTCGGAAAGCTTGCCGACTCTAAACCCGTAGCCACCCTAGCTGCGCGATTCAACGCCGAAGGATTCGAACTCGCGCTTGTGGGCGGACCCGTTCGCGATGCGTTCTTAGGACGCGCCGTCACCGACCTCGATTTTGCGACAAATGCGAACCCTGACGAGATCATGCGCCTCGTCAAACCGATCTCTGAAGCACAGTGGGATATCGGGCGCGATTTCGGCACAATCGCCGCCCGAATTGATGGCGAATCGGTAGAGATCACTACGTACCGCGCCGATAGCTACAACGGGGCCAGCCGAAAGCCAGTTGTTGCGTTCGGCGATTCCTTGGAGAAGGACCTCGAGCGTCGTGACTTCAGCGTCAACGCGATGGCGTTGCGCCTACCCGAGCGCGTCTTGGTCGACCCGTGGGGCGGCCTCGAGCACTTGATGACCAAAACGCTCACGACTCCTGGATCGCCTGAGGTGTCATTCGGTGATGATCCGCTGCGGATGATGCGGGCCGCACGTTTCACCTCACAGCTTGGTTTCACAGTCTCCCCCGAGACGGTGCGCGCCATGACGGAGCTCTCCGCCCGGATCGACATCGTGAGCGTCGAGCGTGTAAGTGATGAGCTCACGAAGCTATTGAAGACGGATGACCCGGTTCCCGGCATCCGGTTGCTGGTGGAGTCGGGGCTTGCGGAGCACGTGCTTCCCGAGATTCCGGCGCTCAAGCTTGAAGTCGACGAGCACGCCCACCACAAGGATGTGTACGAACATTCGCTCACGGTGTTGCGTCAGGCCATTGGCTTGGAGAAGAGCCGCGCCGGTATTGAGGGCCCCGATCTGATTCTGCGCCTTGCTGCTCTCCTGCATGACATCGGCAAGCCATCGACCCGCAAAATTGAGCGGGGTGGGGTTGTCACCTTCCACCATCACGATGTTGTTGGCGCGAAACTGGTGACAAAGCGACTTCGGGCGTTGCGATTCGACAAAGAGACCATCACGTCGGTTGCACGCTTGGTTGAGCTGCACTTGCGATTCTTCGGATACACCGAGGGCGCGTGGACCGACTCTGCGGTCCGCCGCTATGTGCGGGATGCTGGCGATCAGCTTGAACGATTGCACATCATTACCCGGGCGGATGTCACCACCCGAAACGTGCGCAAGGCCGACCGTTTGTCTTTTGCCTACGACGATCTCGAGGATCGGATCGCTGCCATTGCCGAAGCGGAAGGCCTCGCCGCAGTTCGTCCCGACCTTGACGGTGAAGAGATTATGGCGATCTTGGATCTGAAGCCAAGTCGCGAAGTTGGTGAGGCGTACACGTTCTTGCTTGAGTTGCGCCTAGATGAGGGTCCACTCGGTGCTGCCGAGGCCGAAGAACGACTTCGCACCTGGTGGTCTGAACGCTAGTTCGATCAGCCTTCGATGCCGCTTGAGTATTCAGTGGTAAACCAACTACACTAGGCAGGTTGTCTGACTACCTCTTGGTGGTCGGATGCACGTCAACACCCTCCTGTTACAGATCGTCTGTAACCGTTTAAGTCCGAAGGAGGTGGGTTTGTGACGCATCAGTATGAACTCATGGTCATCCTCGATCCAGAGATCGACGAACGCACCGTGGCTCCCAGTCTCGACAAGTTCCTCAATGTCATCCGTAATGACGGTGGCAGCATCGATAACATCGATATTTGGGGTCGCCGTCGTTTGGCCTACGAGATCAACAAGAAGACCGAAGGCATCTACGCCGTCGTCAACTTCACCGCAGAGAGCGCGTCGACAGACGAACTCGACCGCCAACTCAAGCTCAGCGAAGCTGTAATGCGCACCAAGGTGCTGCGTGCAGAAGCTGGCTTTGCTCAGGTTGCTGTTGCAAAGAAGATTGCTGAAGAGAAGGCCGCCCGCAAGGCTGCTGCTCCAGCAAAGACTCCTGCTGCTGCATCCAAGGCTCCCGCCGCTGCAACTAAGGCTCCTGCCGCAGAAGCGAAGGCTCCTGCTGCTCCAACCGAGGCTCCTGTCGAAGCAGCCAAGGCTGAAGCGGAAGCAGAGTAGTCGTGGCCGGCGAAACAGTCATTACGGTCGTGGGTAACCTCACGGCAGATCCCGAACTGCGTTACACGCAGGGTGGACTTGCCGTAGCTAACTTCACCATTGCCTCTACGCCGCGCACCTTCGATCGAGCATCGAACGAGTGGAAAGACGGAGAAGCACTGTTTCTCCGCGCTTCGTGCTGGCGTGAATTCGCTGAGCACGTTGCTGGAACCCTGACTAAGGGCAGCCGCGTTATTGCGCAGGGCCGCCTTCGTCAGCGCTCCTACGAAACCAAAGAGGGCGAAAAGCGCACGAGCATGGAACTGGAGATCGACGAGATCGGTCCAAGCCTCCGTTATGCAACCGCGCAGATTACCCGTGCACCCCGTGACAGCTCGGCCCCTCGTGGTGCTCAGCAGAGCGGTGGCGGACAGCAGAGCGGCGGCCAGTCGAAAGACGAGCCGTGGGCTGCAAGTGCTCCCGCAGCATCAGGCGACGTATGGAACACACCAGGCAACTACTCCGACGAGACGCCTTTCTAGGCACTCGACGCTCAGTCTTAATTACAGAAAGAAGTAACACTCATGGCAGGAAAGAGCAGCGGCGACCGCCGCAAGCCCATCCGTAAGGGCAAGGACGGCAAGAACGCCGCACCAGCCAAGTCGATCCGCGTAGGCGTCATCGACTACAAGGATGTCGCAACGCTTCGTAAGTTCATCTCCGAGCGTGGAAAGATCCGCGCCCGTCGTATTACCGGTGTTTCCGTTCAGGAGCAGCGTCTCATCGCCACGGCCGTCAAGAACGCTCGTGAGATGGCATTGCTGCCCTACGCCGGCGCAGGCCGTTAAGGAGCCACCGACATGTCCAAGCTCATTCTCACTCACGAAGTGACCGGCCTCGGCACTCCTGGTGACGTCGTCGAAGTAAAGAACGGCTTCGCTCGTAACTACCTCATCCCCCAGGGCTTTGCCGTGGCGTGGACGCGCGGTGGCGAAAAGCAGGTCGAGTCCATCAAGGCTGCACGCGCTTCGCGCGAGCACGCCACTCTCGAAGAAGCGCAGGACCTTAAGGCTCGCCTCCAGGCGACCAAGGTCAAGCTCACTGTGACCGCTGGTCAGGGTGGACGTCTGTTCGGTTCGGTTAAGCCTGCACACGTTGCAGACGCTGTCGCCGCCGCTGGACTTGGCGATATCGACAAGCGCAAGATCGAGATCACTAGCCCCATCAAGATTGTTGGTGAGCACGGAGCAACGATTCGTCTACGTGACGACATCGTTGCAACGATCACCCTTCAGGTTGTTGCTAGCAAGTAACTGAAGTTCCACAAGGACGACGGGCCAATTGGCTCGTCGTCCTTGTGTTTTAAGCCCACTTGTCAAGTGATTTGTGCACAGGATTTCGAAAAACTACAAACCCTCAAGCCTGACTTTAGACATGTTTCTACACACTGTGTGTGGATTGCAAAAGAGCAGGTCAGGCGTCCTTTTTCGGGCAATTTGACCTTAGTTTCCACAGCTGTTTCCACAGCTTCTTCACAAAGCTTCCGGCGTTTCGTGCGAGTTATGCACAGCCCTATCCACAACCCCAGTTGTGGGTTGTTGACCGCGCTTCGTATTGTGAAGCAGCCTTGAAGCTGGTCCCAGTGTGGAGCCTGCCCGAGTGTCGGGGGTTGCGCGTATAACTAGAGCCGCCCCACTAGGAGGAGAAGTATGTCGATAGCGCACTTGGGTCTCGCCGGTGACGAACGTCAGTCAGGCGAATCACGGGGAAGCTCGCGCGGCGATCGTGTCCCTCCCCACGACCTTCTAGCTGAACAAAGCGCTATCGGTGGCATGCTGCTCAGCAAAGACGCCGTAGCAGACGTCATCGAAACTGTTCGTGGAGTTGACTTCTACGTTCCCAAGCACGAAACGATCTTCAACGCCGTGCTCACCCTCTACTCGCACGGTGAACCTACCGATGTGATCGCGGTCACCGATGAACTAACCAAGACCGGTGAACTCTCACGCGCGGGCGGAGTCGAATACCTCCACACGCTTACCGGGGTTGTGCCAACGGCGGCGAATGCCGGCTTTTACGCCAACATTGTCACTGAAAAGGCAGTGCTTCGCCGCCTGGTCGAAGCAGGCACCCGAATCGTTCAAATGGGCTACGCGAGTGAAGGCGAAGTGCTCGACCTCGTCAACAACGCCCAGGCCGAGATCTACTCGGTTACCGGTGGAGTCGAGACAGAGGACTACGTTCCTCTCACCACAGCAGTCGAAAGTGCCATTGACGAGATCGAAGCAGCTCGCGGCCGCGACGGACAGATGATCGGCGTTCCCACCGGATTCGCCGAACTCGATGAACTAACCAACGGACTTCACCCCGGCCAGCTCATTATTCTGGCTGCGCGACCCGCTATCGGTAAGTCGACGCTCGGGTTGGACTTCGCTCGCGCAGCATCCATTCACCATGATTTGCCGTCGATCGTCTTCTCGCTAGAAATGGGAAGAAGTGAGATCGCGATGAGACTGCTTTCGGCAGAAGCAAGCGTTCCCCTGCAGCACATGCGAAAGGGGTCGGTCCACGCAAACGACTGGACCACAATCGCTCAAACCCGTGGTCGCATCAATGACGCTCCGCTCTACATTGACGACAGCCCCAACATGACGTTGGTTGAAATTCGCGCCAAGTGCCGCCGACTCAAACAAAAAGTCGGCCTGCGCATGGTCATCATCGACTACCTGCAGCTGATGACCAGCGGTAAGAAAGTTGAATCGCGTCAGCAAGAGGTCAGTGAGTTCTCGCGTGCGCTCAAGCTGCTGGCAAAGGAACTAGAAGTTCCTGTGATTGCAATCTCACAGCTCAACCGTGGTCCCGAGCAGCGAGCCGACAAGAAGCCCGCCCTTTCGGATCTTCGTGAATCAGGATCGCTCGAGCAAGATGCCGACATGGTTATCCTGCTTCACCGCGAAAGCGCATACGAAGCAGACAGTCCTCGTGCCGGTGAAGCTGACCTCATCATTGCCAAGCACCGTAACGGACCAACCCGCACCGTGACCGTCGGCTTCCACGGGCACTTCTCGCGCTTCGTCGATCTGCCACCGGGCTCCTAACGGTGACAAGCGGTTTAGACTAGACGCAACCGCTTGTTCAGAAAGAAGGCGATCGCTTGACTAGTGCTCACGCTGAGCCGCTGCCGGCATCCACTGCGTGGTACGTGCCGCTAGCTCGCGCCATACCGGCCCTTGCCCTAGCAATCGTCGTCACCTTCTCGGCTGACCACTCTGCACGCCTCGGACTTGTGACTCTTGCAAGCTTCACTCTCGTCGCGGGCTCCGTACTCCTTACGGCCAGCGTGCTCTCGTCTGCCCGTGGCATCGCACGCAGCCTCACGATCGCCCAGGGCGCTGTAACTCTCGCTGCTGCCATTGCCGCGTTCGTCGCAACAGGTGGCGGGCAGGCGTACTTCGTATTCTTGCTGACCGCTTTTGCTGCCATCACCGGGTTCATCGAGCTCTATGTGGGGTTGCGCAGCCGTGGCCGCGACGCCTCATCGAGAGATTGGGTGTTTGTCGGCGGATTGACTGCGTTGCTCGCGCTCGTCGTGCTTCTTGTTCCGCCGGGATTCAGCCAGCCATACACCGGTCCAGACGGAATTGATCGAGAGTTGACGGCATCCATTGTCGTGGTCGGGCTTCTCGGAGCCTATTGGGCCATTCTTGGCGTGTACTTGGTGATTGCTGCACTGTCACTCAAGTGGAGCAAAAACGAGCACGCTGCGGTCACCGCGACTGTGCAACAGAAAGAGGACTAGGTGGTTTCCCCAGACAAGCGTGACCGTACGCGCCCAGCAGAGATGCTCGGGCTGTCCGCGATTTTTGCGGTATTCACGGGGCTAGTGGTCTTCATGTCGACCCGCGAATGGATGCTCGGACTCATCTTCGCCGGTATCGCCTTCGTCGTCTCACTCGTCGTTATCGCGATGCTTGTTCTGGCAGTGCGCCCAGACAAGGACGAACTTCTCGACATGGACGAACAGGATCGCGAAGCAGGGCACTAACTCCTGCGCGTGATGGCTCGATAGCGAGCCCCTAGCGAGCCCGCTAGGGAGCCCCTGGCGAGCTCACTCGCGAGCCTGTAACCACGGAAGTTCAGGAAAAGCGACTGCGGCAGTGCCTGTGCCTGTGCCTGGCGAGATTGACCGGATTCTTTGCAGCTGGATCCCGAGAGTTTTCGGTTTCTCCTGAGTTTCCGAAGTGGGAGCGGCGAATCAGCGAGGGCTCGCGTGCCTGACGTGAAAAAGCCGGCCTCACGGGGAGACCGGCCTTCTGTACAGCAGAGAGTTACTTGCTGTCGCCGAGGTAGTCGACGAGTGAGCTGGCAAGGCCGACATAGGTCGCTGGCGTGAGTGCCTGCAAACGTGCCTTGGCATCCGCACCAATGTCGAGCCCGGCGATGAACTCGCTGAGGTCAGTCGCATTGATGCGCTTGCCGCGTGTGAGCTCCTTGAGGATCGCGTAAGGGTCGCTGATGGTGCTTCGACCAGCAGTAACCTCGGCGCGGATGACCGTCTGGATGGCTTCGCCCAAGATCTCCCAATTGCTGTCGAGATCCGCATCAAGCGCCACAGGGTTGAGGGCGATCTCGCGCAAACCTCGCTCGATGTTGTCGAGAGCTAGCAACGAATGGCCGTAAGCGACTCCCACGTTGCGTTGTGTGGTCGAGTCGGTGAGGTCGCGCTGGAGGCGAGAGGTCACAAGGGTTTGAGCGAGTGATTCAAGCAGCGCGCTCGACAGCTCGAGGTTGGCTTCGGCGTTCTCGAACCGGATGGGGTTGATCTTGTGCGGCATCGTCGACGAACCGGTCGCTCCAGCCTGCGGGATCTGGCGGAAGTAGCCCATCGAAATGTACGACCACACGTCGGTGCAGAGGTTGTGCAGCACGCGGTTGGCGTGGCTCGTCGCTTGGTACAGCTCCACTTGCCAGTCGTGTGATTCGATCTGCGTGGTCAGCGGGTTCCAGTCGAGACCCAGGGACTCCACGAATTCCTTCGAGAGGGCTGGCCAATTCTGGTCAGGGTCAGCAGCGAGGTGCGCGGCAAAGGTTCCTGTGGCGCCGCTGAACTTACCGAGATAGCTGATGCCCTCAATGCGAGTCAGGATGCGGTCGAGGCGGTACACGAATACCGCGAACTCCTTGCCCATCGTCGTCGGCGTCGCAGGCTGGCCGTGGGTGTGAGCGAGCATCGCGTCGTCACGCATGAGCTCGGACTGCGCGCGAAGCGCATCGAGCACGATACGGAACTTGGGGAGCCAGACTTCGCGCACAGCATCCGAGATCGTAAGCGCGTAGGAAAGGTTGTTTATGTCTTCGCTCGTGGCGGCGAAGTGAGTGAGCTCAGCGATCCCGTTGAGGCCCAGTTCGTCGAGCTTGGCGCGCACAAGGTACTCCACAGCCTTGACGTCGTGGCGAGTGGTGGCTTCGAGGCGAGCAAGCTCATCGATCTGCTCTTGGCCGAAGTCGGTTGCGAACGTGCGAAGCGCAGTGATCTGATCTGCGGTAAGCGGGCTCGAACCGAAGAGGCTCTTGCCCGTGAGGAAGATTAGCCACTCAACTTCAACGTGCACGCGCGCGCGGTTGAGTCCTGCTTCTGAAAGGTACTCCCCCAACGCTGAAACGGCGGGACGGTAGCGACCATCGAGGGGGCTCAGTGGTTGAACGGGCAACGGGCTCATGGGGCTCCCTAGTTGTTTGCGGTGGATGCCGAGATTCCTGGCGTGATCTGGCGAAATAGCGAGCCGCAGGCCCTCTCGATCATGCCGAGAATATGGTCGAAGAGTGCGGCATCCGAATAGTAGGGGTCTGGCACATCGATGAGCGGAGCGAGTTCGCTGTCAAAACTCAACATGGGTTGCACTTTTGACCGGTCTTGGTCGTTGTGTGCCCATGTGCGCAGAATACGTTCTTGTCCTCGATCAAACGCAACGATGAGGTCAAGCTTGCTGAACCATTCGGGGTCGAACTGGCGGGCTCGATGCCCAGAGCCATTGTAGCCGCGCGCGGCGAGAGCTCTGATGGTGCGATCGTCGGCGGGCTCACCCACGTGCCAGTCGCCGGTGCCAGCGGAGGTGACGGCGATGCGGTCTTCAAGGCCAGCCTTGGCGACGAGATCGGAGAACACTGCTTCTGCCATCGGGGAGCGGCAGATGTTGCCGGTGCACACAAAACAAACCTTGAACTTTGTCGAGTCGAAGAGTGCACGCTCGAAGGTCATACTTCATTGTGTCGCAGTTTCGACTCCTCAACAGAGCGGGTTCAAGAATTGGTTCCCCTGACAGCTGCAGGATGCGATTGTGTGGCTCGCAGTTTGGCAATAGTTGGCACGTCGAAAGGCGATAAGTGACCAACCCCATGGATGCGACTGCTCAGGTCGCACTCGAGTTCCAAGCCCAACAGCTCCGAATGATCAACGAGCGTCTCAACTACGTGCGCGCACTACTTCCGAGCGTGAGCGTCGACTGGCGCGGCCCAGCCCAGGTTGTGTTTGACGCTGGCGTGCTCGAATTGCATCGAGATCTGGCGCGAGCCTGCACCCTGATCGACACCGCGGAGCGCCGCACTACAACAGCGGCGAGTCTGATGAGTGCTCGTGTCGGATGAACTGGTTATCTCGGGCGGAGGCAGCGTCGCCGTCGCTACCGATGAAATGCTCGGCAACTCAGCCAACCTGCTTAGGGCCGCAGAACAGATAAAGGAAATCGCGGCCGCGCTTCAGATGGTAGATACCCGGCTTACGCTTCAGCAACTGGAATCGTGGGGTGTTCCCACGGGAGCTGGCCGGGCGGAGGCCGATCTTGATTGCGCTTACGCCGACCTACACTCTCTCGCCCAGAGGGCTGAACTAATGAGCGCTCTCGTGCGAATTGCGGCGCACAGTTACGGCTTGGGGGAGGCAGTCGTTGAGAACGCAGCCCGTCGAGTTGCGGCGGATGCCGCGGCCATCCTCGGCTTCCTCTTTCCGGCTTGGGCCGCGACAGTAGTTCTGACAAATCCGCTGTTGCCCGTTCTGGCCGGGATGGGAGTCGCCGCGTATGTTCTGGGAGGCGCTAGCACTGGTGTGTTCAGTTCTGAAGCGTTGTCAGGTCCGCTGAATGCGTTCATCAGCGATCCAGCATTCGTCTTGGCACTACGACACGGAGTGATGACGGTTGACGAGTTCGCGGCAGGGGCCATGGGACTTCCCCCTACTGTCGTGACTGCCCTGAGCGCTGCAGGGTTTATTGGGCTGGCTTCCTCGGCTGGCTTCATCCAACGCTCGGGAGGTATCGCGGGAATCCTGAGGGAGACCCCGGTCGTGCTGATCAAGAACACGCTGCCAGAGCCCGTCAGCGCGGCAACGTCGGTTGAGGAGAGAGTCAAGAGAATCCCCCAACCGACGCTCGAGCATCCAGAACAAGTGCGCATCGAGAGGTACGAGAGCCCCGGCGAGCAACCTCGTTTTGAGGTCTACGTCTCGGGCACCGTCGACTTTGCTGTCGCCGGCTCTGTAGAAGCTTTCGATGGAACAAGCAATATCTCTAACGCCGCAGGCGCAAATGGTGGCTCCGTTGCCGCTGTTGCCGCAGCGATGCGCGAGGCCGGCATCACGAGCGAGAGTCCCGTTACTTTCACTGGACATTCGCAAGGCGCGGGCACTGCGGCGCGATTAGCCGAGTCCGGCGAATACAACACTCAGGGGCTGCTGCTCGTGGGAGGCAACACCGGCCAAATTCCGATACCCAGCGACGTTCCCACGATTCTCGTGGAACACACGGATGACCTTGTTGTGGCATCCGGAGGAGTCCAAGACAACACGCACGCACTCGTAGTTGAGCGTCATGCTTTTGGCGGGCGTTCGTTGCCCGAAGGGGTGGCCGTGCCTGCCCACGCCCTCACGGAATACGCACACACTGCCCGCCTCATGGACGAATCAGACAGCGTTGAGTTACGTAGTGCAACCGAGCGCATGGCGCAGTTTGGTCGAGGAGCGGCAATCGCTACCGTCACCTCGTACTACTACGAGCGAGAGCTGCCCTAGCCGGCGGCACCTCCGAGCAAGATGCTTTAGCGCTGTTTGCCGACGATGGGACGAACGAGGATGCCAATAAACCAACTGATAAGGCCAAGGACGAGCGCTCCAAGCACTCCCCACCAGAATCCATTGACGACCAAGCCGAAGCCGAAGAGACTCGAAATCCAGCTGACGAGCAACAAGAGGAGTCCGTTCACCACCAGCGCGAGAAGTCCGAGTGTAAGAACGTAAAGCGGGAAGGCAACGATGCGAATCAGGTTACCGAGTACTCCGTTGACGATTCCAAAGACTGCGGCCACGAGAAGGAACGTCAGCACAATTTCAAGGGTGCCGCCGGGGGCGAAAGGAACCAGCTCCACTCCGGCCACGAGCACGGTCGTTAGCCACAAAGCTAGAGCGTTGATCAGCAAGCGCACGAGGATTCTCATGCTCCAACTATGCACCCCGTCACAACTCAGCCGCAACGCTTGCGACACAGCGACGCCCGGCGAGCCGAAACAATCGCCACCGTATAGTCCGCGGCTCTAGGCTGGGGCAGTGATCACCAACCGCGTACAGCTTCGTCCCGAGATCGCTGCCGTCGTGCCCTACCGGCAGGGTTCGCCTGCCGGTGCCAACGCCTTCAAGCTGTCGTCAAACGAAAACCCTTACGAACCCCTGCCGTCGGTGCTCGAAAAGCTATCGACGCACACCATCAATCGTTACCCCGATGCTTCTGCGCACGAGCTCCGTAGCCAGATCGCCAAACGCTTCGGGGTCACGGCCGACAGTGTTCAGGTAGGGGCCGGATCGGTCGCCGTCCTCGCACAACTCATCAGCGCAGCTGCGGCTCCCGGCGACGAAGTGGTTTATGCCTGGCGCAGCTTCGAGGCCTACCCGCTGCTGGTGTCCTCGGCCGGAGCGACGAGCGTGCCAGTCGCGAACAGTTCTGACCACAGACACGACCTCGCGGCGATAAGCGCGGCGATCACGGCATCCACCAGGGTCGTTATTGTGTGCAGCCCGAACAACCCGACGAGCACTGTCGTGACGGATACCGAATTCCGCGAATTCATGGCCGGTGTTCCTGAAAACGTGCTTGTAGTTCTCGATGAGGCTTATCGTGAATTCGTCGTCGACACCGAGGCCGTGCGCGGCGAGACCCTCATCGGCAAGTATCCGAATCTTGTCGTTTTGCGCACCTTTTCTAAGGCCTACGGCCTTGCCGGTCTGCGAATTGGCTACGCAATCGGCCCCGAGTACGTGATGGATGCGGCGCGAGCGGTAGCAATTCCCCTGTCGGTGACAGAGCTCGCACAGTCTGCCGCTATCGCATCCCTCGAACATGAAGATGAATTGTTGGAGCGTGTTGGCCGACTAATCATGGTCCGCACCCGCATTGTGGAGGGCTTGCGTGGCCAAGGCTGGAACGTGCCCGAGCCAAGTGGAAACTTCGTCTGGCTCCCTACGGGGGCAGCAACTGACTGGGCTGCAGAGGTCTTTCGCTCCCATGGAATCGTGGTTCGCGCCTTGGGAGAGGGCCTCCGTGTGAGCGTTGGAGAGGAAGAATCTGTGGAGAAACTCCTAAAGGCATCGCAAGAGGTTGTTCATTCAAGGGAAACGAACCAAGACAAGCCACGTTAGATTAGTCGAATGCCTTATACCGCAGCGACGGTCCAGCTGCTCTCTCCTGAGGGCAAGCTCGTTCACAGCGATGCCAGCGAACAGTTCATTCCGTATGTAGACAAGCTCAGCGACGACGCTCTCCAAGAGTTTCACCGCCACATGGTGGTGATGCGCCGCTTCGATATTGAGGCAGCGAACCTGCAGCGTCAGGGCCAGCTTGCCCTCTGGGTTCCGAGCCATGGTCAAGAGGCCGCTCAGGTAGGTTCAGCGCTCGCAGCTAAACCCCAAGACCACTTGTTCCCCTCCTACCGCGAACACGTCATTGCTCTCATGCGCGGGGTCGACCCGATCACGATCCTGTCGATGTTCCGCGGACTCAGCCACGGCGGCTGGGATCCGAAAGACCACAGCAACTTTCACCTCTACACGCTGGTAATCGGTTCGCAGACTCTGCACGCCACCGGCTACGCCATGGGCATGAACCTCGAAGGTCGCTCTGGTACCGGCAACCCCGACACCGATGCGGCCGTCATGGTCTACTTTGGCGATGGCTCAACCAGTCAGGGCGATGTGAGCGAAGCGATGGTCTTCGCTGCTAGCTACCAGACTCCCCAAGTTTTCTTCTTGCAAAACAACCACTGGGCGATCTCGGTTCCCGTGTCACGTCAGTCGCGCACCCCGCTCTATTTGCGCGGCGAAGGCTTCGGCATCCCGAGCGTTCAAATCGACGGCAACGATGTTCTCGCGAGCTTCGCCGTGAGCCAAGCCAACTTGGATGCCGCCCGTTCCGGTGAAGGCCCCCGCTTCATTGAGGCCCTCACCTACCGCATGGGTGCCCACACGACGAGCGATGACCCGTCGAAGTACCGGGATAACAGCGAGCTCGAGTTTTGGGCCCAGCGTGACCCGATCACACGATTCGAAACGTACTTGCGCGGGCGCGGTGCGAGTGATGATTTCTTCGCCGAGATCGCAACCGAGGGTGACGACCTTGCTGCTGATATCCGCAAGCGCATCACCGAATTGCCTGTGCCTGCCAGCTCGACGCTCTTCGACCATGTTTATTCTGACCCGCATCCGGTGATGGATGCACAGCGCCAGGCGCTCGCCGACTTCGAGGCATCGTTTGAGGAGGGCAACTAATGACTGAGACGATGACAATGGCGAAGGCCCTCAATGAGGGTTTGCGCGCCGCACTGAGCAGCGACAGCAAAGTGCTTCTCATGGGCGAAGACATTGGGCCATTGGGCGGCGTCTTCCGCGTTACCGAGGGCCTGCAGGCTGAGTTTGGTGACAAGCGCGTGATCGATACGCCTCTCGCGGAGTCTGGCATCGTGGGTACCGCGATCGGGCTTGCCATGAGCGGATTTCGCCCCGTGTGCGAAATTCAGTTCGACGGTTTCATTTTTCCCGGCTTCGACCAGATCACCTCCCAACTGGCAAAGCTGACTGCGCGCCACGAGGGCACGCTGCAGATGCCCGTCGTGATTCGTGTTCCGTACGGCGGACACATTGGTGCGGTCGAGCATCACCAAGAAAGCCCCGAGGCGTACTTCGCCCACACCGCCGGTTTGCGACTGCTCAGCCCCGCTACTCCGCACGACGCTTATTGGATGATTCAAGAAGCCATCACGAGTAACGATCCCGTGATGTTCTTCGAACCAAAGTCGCGCTACTGGCAGAAGGGCGAAGTTGACCGTGAGTCGGCGGGTATCGCCGCACACTCGAGCCGGGTTGTTCGTGACGGCACAGAAGTGACGCTAGTCGGCCATGGCGCGATCGTGTCGATGCTGCTGCAAGCCGCAGTGGTCGCCGCCGAAGAGGGCACAAGCATCGAGGTTATTGACCTCCGATCGCTCTCCCCCATCGACTACGACCCGATTGTGGCATCCGCCCAAAAAACGGGCCGCGTCGTTGTCGTTCAAGAGGCGCCGGGGAATGTGAGCGTGGGCTCGGAGGTTGCCGCTACGGTGGCAGAGCGTGCGTTCTATTCACTCGAAGCCCCTGTGCTGCGTGTGAGTGGTTACGACCTCCCGTTCCCTCCTGCCAAGCTGGAATCCGTGTACTTGCCCAGTGTCGACCGCATCTTGGATGCTGTTGACCGGGCATTGGCCTACTGACGAAGGAGGCCCCCGTGGCCGTATCTGAATTTCCTCTCCCCGATGTGGGCGAGGGGCTGACTGAAGCCGAGATCGTCTCCTGGAAGGTTGCTCCCGGTGACGACATTGTCGTCAATCAGGTTCTCGTGGAGATCGAGACGGCGAAGTCGCTCGTTGAGCTGCCATCGCCATTCGCGGGAACTGTCAAGCAGTTGCTGGTCGACGAAGGGATGACCGTTGAGGTCGGCACCCCGATCATTTCGGTGCAATCGGCAGGTGGTTCGGTAGAACTGACCGCTCCTGGCTCTGGTGAAGACGAAGCTCATGGGCTCATCTCCGACATCACCTCGTCAGATGCAGCTTCCGCTGTTGCTGACACGGCATCGACGATCGCGAGCGAAGACGACGAGAAACCTGGCGCTGTGCTCGTGGGCTACGGCACTGGCGGCCACGTGAGCTCGCGCCGTCGCAAAGGTTCGCAGCCGGCGAAGGATGGCGATACCGCGACGGCTCCGTCGAAGCCGCGTCCGGCATCCGTGCCTGCAGCATTCGCGAGCCCGATCATTGCTAAGCCTCCGATCCGCAAGCTCGCAAAAGACTTGGGCGTTGAACTTGCCGAAGTTGTAGCTACGGGATTGGCCGGCGAAACGACTCGTGAAGATGTGATTCGTCACGCTTCGCAGGCAAGCGTTTTCCGCAACATTGAAACCCCCGAGTGGGGTGGCGATCGCGACGAGCGCATTCCCGTGAAGGGAGTGCGCAAGGTCATAGCGAAAGCGATGGTGCACAGTGCATTCACTGCGCCTCACGTAAGCGTGTTCACTGATGTGGATGCCACACGAACCATGGAGTTTGTGAAGCGGCTGAAGAACTCGACCGACTTTGCCGGTGTGCGTGTGAGTCCCCTGCTGATCATGGCGAAAGCGGTGAACTGGGCTGTGCGTCGCAATCCCACGGTGAACTCCAGCTGGACAGACAAAGAGATCATCGTTCACCATTACGTGAACTTGGGTATCGCAGCGGCAACTCCGCGCGGGCTCATTGTGCCGAACGTCAAGGAGGCTCAAGACTTGAGTCTGCTCGATTTGGCGAAAGCTCTGGAAGCGTTGACGATCACGGCGCGCGATGGCAAAACACAGCCGGCCGAAATGTCGAACGGCACGATCACGATTACGAACATTGGTTCGTACGGCATGGACACCGGAACTCCGATCATCAATCCGGGTGAGGCGGCGATTATTGCTCTTGGCTCGATCAAGCTCAAGCCGTGGGTTGTGGATGGCGAAGTTCGAGCGCGCTATGTAACAACTGTCGGTGCCAGCTTTGATCACCGCATTGTTGATGGGGATGTCGCGAGCCGTTTTGTGGCGGATATCGCGAGCGTTCTCGAGGAGCCTGCGCTGCTGCTCGACTAGTTCGTTGAAGGACTCGTGTTTCGCGGCTGTGGGTGAAGTTCGTGCGGCTATTCTGGCCAAATGAGCAAGTCGAAAATTTTGTCAGGTTCCGAACACGACGCCGATTCTGAGCGCACTGGTCTGCGTTCGATGTGGACCGACCGTCTTGGCGCGTGGTCGACACGGGCACTTCAAGTGCTACTTCTGCTTACGTTGGCGTCGGTGACCATTTTTGGGTTGACCCAGCTCAAGCTCGTAGTGATTCCGGTGCTGATCGCGCTGATTCTTGCGGCGGCCGCGAGTCCTCTGGTGGTGTGGATGCGACGGCGCGGTGTTGGCCGGATGCTCTCAACCTGGATCACCTTGCTCGGGGGAATTCTCGTGCTCGGCGGTCTCGTTACGGCGATTGTGTTTGCTGTGCGCGATCAATGGTCTGAGTTAGCGACGTCGGCAACGGATGGCTTCGATCAGCTCAAAGAGTTTGCTCTCAACGGGCCGCTCCCGATTGATCAGAGTGCCCTTGACGAGGCCTGGACTGCGATCCTCGACTTCTTCACGAGCGCTTCGTTCGGGCTCGGGGCGATTCAGGGGGTGTCTGCTGCGGCTCAGGTTGTGACCGGGGTGCTCCTCGGCGTTGTGATCTTGTTCTTCTTCCTCAAGGATGGCGACAACATCTGGGAGTTCTTTTTGCGACCGATGCACGGTGTTCGCCGTGAGCGCGGCCACCGCATCGGGCGGACCGCGGTGCGAACTCTCGGCGGCTACGTGCGCGGAACAGCAATTGTTGCTGCGGTCGACGCTGTCGGGATTGGAGCGGGACTGCTAATTCTGCAGGTACCGCTTGCCCTCCCCCTAGCCGTGATCGTCTTCCTTGGTGCCTTCATCCCTCTCGTTGGAGCGACGGTCGCGGGCATATTAGCGGCACTGATTGCTCTCGTGACCAACGGTTGGGTCGTTGCCCTCATCGTTCTTGGCATCGTGGTGCTCGTGAACCAGTTGGAGGGCAATCTGCTTCAACCCGTGGTGATGGCGCAGTCTCTGAGCATCCACCCACTCGTCATTCTGGTGGCGTTAACCGCAGGAACAATTCTCGGCGGAATTGTTGGCGCAGTGCTGTCGGTGCCGATTGCGGCGGTCGGCTGGTCGATTATCAAGACGTGGAACGAATCGGGCAATGTGCCTGATGACGTGAGGGACGAATCCGAAGTGGCCGAACCGGCGGAACAGGACTGACTGGATTCAGCACTCCGGAACCTCTTCTCATTGATGCACCATTACGGTGCCCCAAGAGTACGTTCGAGGAACGGGTTCCAAAATTTGCGCTGCGGATCGTACTGATCGCGCAGTTCGGTGAAGTCGGCGACGCGGGGAAACCGTTCGGCAATGATGTCCCGGCTGAAGCTAAAGAGCTTTCCCCAGTGCTGCCGGGGGGCGAACGGCGCAAGGGTCGCTTCAATTTCCGGCAATAGCGCCGTCACTTCCGCCGGATGCTTGGCCCAGGTGAAGCCAATGCAGAGCACGTCTTGTCCGTAGGCGGGACTCATCCAGAGGGAATCGGCGGCAGCGGTGCGGATCTCGGAGATCAGAAGGTGGGGGGAGATCTGCGCGCCTAAGCCCCGCAGCGCCTCCAATGCCTGCACGCCATGTTCGCGGCGGACGTAGTACTCGCTCTGGAGTTCGTCGCCGCCGTTCGAGGGTTCGCCGTCGAGGCGAAAATGGGGCATCCGCTCGGACCACGGGCCGGGGATGCTGGCACGTTGGTTTACATTCTGCGGTGCAAGCTCATCTGAGTCGTCGTACCAAATGCCACCGAACAGGGTGGGCGCCACTTCAGGATCGTCACCAACGCCTAGCCGAGTCTTCAGCCAGATCTGCGCGACCGTTGGGCTCCCAAAGTCAGCGAGAAGGCTGACGCTGTAGGCGCTGGCCATAATGTCGTCTAGTTGTTCGAGCACGGTCTCCCAGGGCGCGAATCGGTAGACGTCTTGGCGCACACGGTAAGTCGGCTCAATGTCGAGGGTGACTCGGGCAATGACACCGAAAGCACCGAGCCCGACGGCCAGGGCCGGGAGGTGATCGCTCGCACGGTCGACGGTGACGAGCGACCCGTCTGCTGTCACGACGTCAAGTGCTGCGATGGCCGTGGAGAGGATGCCGTTGCCATCGCCCGACCCATGGGTGGCCGTGGCCGTGGCACCCGCAACAGAAATGTGTGGCAGGGAGCCGGTGTTGTGCAGCGCGAAACCGTTCGACTGTAGCTCGCTCATGAGCAGCCCGTAGCTGGTTCCTCCCGTGACGCTGGCAGTCATTGCTGTCGTGTCGATGTGGATATTCGGAGGCATGTTGGCGAGCGACATCAAAGTGCCTGGGGTGTCCGCGATGTCCGTGAACGAATGCCGAGTGCCGAGCGCGCGGACGCGTGGTAGTCGGGCGACGAGCTCCTGTAACTCGTCGACGTTCGTTGGTTGCATGATCGCCTTCGCGTTGTAGGTCAGGTTGCCAGCCCAATTCGTTTGGTTGGTTAGCATGACTGCCTTTCTGCGACGGGATATTCATTAGTCAAGATATTCCACGGGCGTGTCTCGTGTCAGTTCCCAAACTAGTTGAGACTTTTCATCTAGATGAGACCCACACGATGTAGCGATCTTTGCCCTATCGAGGACAACTTGCCCCGCTTCGATTTCTCAACCTAGTTGAGATCCCCGAGCGTATATAAGGATCTAGCGCCCGGGTTTTCTGGGTTAGGTATAGTAAGTCGGAACAGTAACCGATACGTGCAGAGTTAGGCGATCCATGACAGCATCTGACCTCGGAAAGTCCCCCCGAGGCGCAACCGCGGAAGACCGTGGCGCAATTCCGGATCGTGTGGCTGACGCATCTCCGGTGTCGCTTTCGGCTGGTGAATGGCCGCGCCATGGCTCGCGCACAGTGCCTTGGGTTGCGGGTTCTGTTCGAGGCCCTAGGGAAGACCGGATGCTCAGGGAGATCGACGTATCGATCCCACCCCTCATCGCCAACCTTGTCTACAGTCCGCTACCTCAAACCGCCATTGCTCTTGAGGATGCAGTGCGAGAGATCGTTGCAACCGATGTCGGGTACGGAACTCAGCTCAACGCACTTGGCCCATTTTTGATTCGCGCCGAATCGGTTGCTTCATCGAAAATCGAATCTATCGAGGCTTCACCTAACGAATACGCCCGCGCAATCTGCGGCGTCAAGTCGAACGAAAACGCTGTATCGATAGTCAACGCTGCGGAGGCGCTTCGCAATCTCGTGAATGCTGCTGGCTCGGGAAGGATTGAGCTCGACGACATTCTTTCCGCGCACCACGACCTAATGGAAGACGACACTACTGATCGCGAATTCGCAGGGCGTATTAGGCCTATGCAGAATTGGATTCTCGGCAGTAACCATTCCCCACGGGGGGCCGTTCACATACCGCCCCCGCCCGAGATGGTGCGCGAGTACATGGAAGACCTCCTTGTCTTCGCCAATCGTGATGACGTGCCTGCGGTCGCTCAAGCGGCGATCGTGCATGTGCAGTTCGAATCCATCCACCCGTTCACTGATGGCAATGGTCGCGTTGGGCGCGCTCTAATAAACGCGGTGCTCCGCCGCCGAGGAATGACCACCAGCACTGTTGTTCCTGTCGCCGCGGCAATGGACGCGCAGCGATCTCACTACTTTGACCTAGTGAACAACTATCGGTCGGGTGAGCTGGAGCCGTTCGTCCTCGATCTTGCACGATTAGCCTCGGTCGCAAGTCGCGAGGCCAGAACATCCGCCCGAGCGATTCAGGCGCTGCCCGGCGAATGGTCCAGGATGTCTCGACCTCGTGCGGGCAGTGCAGCAGCAGCTATCGTCGGTGTTCTTGTCGATCACCCCGTGTTTGGCGCGGAGGAGGCAGAGGCATTGCTGGCGGGTATATCCACAGCCAGTGTTTATGAGGCGCTTGCCCGGCTCGAAACTGATGGTGTTATTCATGAGGTGACAGCGCGCAAGCGCAACAAGGTCTGGGCCGCGAGCCGGGTCATGGATGAGCTGGATAAGTTGAATAGTCGAATTGGTCGAGCCCTGGTCGAGGGCTCAGCGGGAGTGGGCAGCTAGACGCGCGGCCCTCGCTCTCCCTCCCAGACATAGTCAGCTTGGGGCTGAGTCAATTGGCGACTTAGTTGGCTGCTAAGGATTCGCTGCGGCTGTGGGCACAGCGGACACCCTAGGCTCTTTCGTCTTTGGTCCACTGTCTGCATGTGTTCGTGCCCCTTTGCAATGCACTTCCAGATGTATTGCTTCTTGATGCTCATGGTCTCGGATGCTTTCCGCTTGTTGCGGGTGGGGTGCCATTCCAGCGTGAGGATTGGCGTGGTCGTGTCGAGGGAGTCGACGGCTGCGGAGACCTTCTGCCTAGAGCAGATGGGACAACCGTTGCCGGCGACGGTGCGTGCTTCTATTCGTTGTGAAAATTCATGGCCTTCGCCGCATACCCACCACGCAAGGTTGCGGGAACCGTGAACGTAGTCAGCGGGACTGCGCGCGTAGTTCCGTGTTGGATGCCACTGCTTTGCGATGTCCGGATGCGATTCTGTCAAGCTTCTTGCTGAGGCGTGCTTGGCGGCAGTGGTGCAGGTGGGGCAGTTTTGTCCGGCCGCTCGGAGTGCAATCGTGGCGCGAAAGGAATGGCCCTCTGCGCAAAGCCAAAGGATGTTTGTGCTGCTTCCAGCGGCGAACATCACGGGGGTGCGGCGCGGATACTCACTTGGATGAAATTCCGACGCGAGCATCCTAATTGTAGTTGCAAGGTCATTGACACCGGCGACGACTACGCGTTTGGTGCAGACCGGGCACGCAGAGTTTGTCGTCGTGCGGCTGGCGGGTGTCGCGACGTAGGCGTGGCCACGAGGGCAGGTCCATGCCAACTTGAGGGTGGAAGACGCGGATACGTCGCGCGCGGTAAGCCCACCGTTCAGGCTAGGGATTAGCTCGTTCGCTAGGTGTGGGGCGATGTTGCGCAGGTCGTAGCCCGTGTGGGGCGGTGTGTTCACGCATACCGGACACCGGCTCACGCCCTTGTCACTGGCCAAAAGTCGGGACGAGTATGCGTGACCCTTGGGACAGATAAATTGGCGCAGTCGCCCGTCGGTGGCCGGGGTGAGGTGCGCCAGGCAGGTGAGGTCGTGGGTGAGCGCGGTAGTTGGCGTGTCCCGCGACGTTCGAAGGTATTCAGCGAAGGGTTGAACGCCAGATGCATAGGTTGAGGCCGAAGCGGAGATGTTAGCCACCGCGGGGTAGTCGTGGGGCGACGCTGGTTCGAACGGTCGCTTTTGTTCCGCTGAGGTTCGGAGGCTCGCGATAGTGGGGCGGAAGTACACCCAGAGCGCTCGTGTGATGTGTGCGCTCGGGAAGCCGTGTGATGACTCGACCGTATCCCGGAGGATGGCAAAGGTGTCCACGAATCGAGCGGAGGGGTCGAAGAACGTTGATGCGAATGCGCGACTAGTGACGGCGGCGATGATTCGTATAGCGGCAGGGAACACGTCGGACTCGGTGCGCTTCGGCTTGTTCGCGTTCATGAGGGCTGTACTTACGCTCAGGTACAGCCGGGCGTCGAGCCGATAGCTCTTTCGCAGCTTTGTGAACTTCCGAGCGGCTGTCGTGTGCTCAGCTCCCACCTGATGTTGCCCTTCAGGTGCGGTGGCTATGCCAACCCACCGGCCGTGTCGTGCGCAGATGGGTGCATCGAAGTGGGGGTATTGCGCGATGCGATTTCCGTGTGCGCACCGGGTGCAGAGCCAACGCTGATGAATGAGTTCAACACATGCTTTGCAGCCATCGCCGTCCGCGTGATTACACCAACCTGTCGGGTCGGCGGTTAGCCGCAATTGGCGATTGGCCTTGGTCGTGAGGATGCTCAGCCAATCCTCGGGGGTGGTGGTTGGCTGTTCTTCTTGGCGCGCTTCTCGAACTAGGTCGGCGGGAAGGGTGCCGGGCTCGAAATTCGCGGCAAGAATTCTGCTGGTGTAGCTGTTCAGGGTTTCACGGTGCAGGGGTCTGACGCGAAACGGAAATGTGCGGTGAAGTGAGCTCATGCGGCCTTCTCCCCGTGTGTTTGTCCCTTTCGCGCAGCAGATTTGAGGTTGGAAAGTTCGGCAGTGTGGTCGATAGTGATGGTGTCTAGAAGGGCTTCGTTGACCCTCTCTGGCAGCTTGGGATTGTTGATTGCTTCTATCGCTGCATCCGTGATTAGGCGCCCAAGGCTCCCGATTGAACCGCCCGTGCGCTGGTACAGATAATTGCTGAGGCTAGCGAGGGTGCCTGCCTCGTGGTCCCGCAGCGGCAGCTCAGCTTCGAACGCTGGCAGCAGCTTGCGCCAGGTCGACCGGTGCTGGGCGTCGGAGAGATGGAATGGTTCCATTTCGAGAATGTTGAATCTGCTGCTGAGCTGCTGGCCGCGAGGCCCGGCCAGTAGCGCTCCGCCAGTGAGTTCGATTCCGGCGTAAACGAATGTTGCGGGGAGGTCATTGTGGAGGTTCTTGAGCAAGTCCACACTCTCCCCGTTGCCGGTTCCTCTCCCGGCGAGATTTTGGAGTTCGTCGACGACGATGAGCTGGGTCCCAGCAGCACCAATTACATCCACGATGCGGCTGCGGATGCTTCCCATCGATTCTCCGCTGCGGATGTGCATGCCGAAGAACTCCGCGAAGGTGGTCATTAGGAGTTTGCCGGTTGAGGCGGCAGGAACTTCGACGTAGACCACTGGAACTTGGTCGTGAGCGCTGAAGTTTGGGTATGCGCGGGTGTAGTGGTTGTAGACATATCGCATCAAGGATTTGGCGATGGTGGTCTTACCCACGGTTGAGCGACCCGAAAGCATTAGTCCGGTATGTCCGCTGTTGCGGCCACTGTTCTGTGCGAAGCAGCGTTGCAGTAAGACTTTTGCTTCGTGCAGGTAGGGGGTGTTGAGAACTATGCCGCCTGATAGGTGGAGGATTCTCGCACGGTCGTGTTGGGCCTTTTCGGCCGGTGTCATTGCGGCGTAGTGCTGCTCGCTCACAGCGTCGGGTTTGGTGAGCGTTTGGGAAAGGTAGGTGTTCAAGCCTTCGCGGTTGAACAGGGCGGACGGTCGGTCGTTGGAATGGAAGTGCAGCATGGTTACTCCTGGTTGGGGTCGAATGGGCTGATGTCGGTGTCGTCCTCGTCGTCGTCGAGGAACGAGCTTGGTGTTAGTTCGCTCAGGACGCGGGGCTCTTGGTGCATGGCGACTCCGGTAAGGGCAGCGTTCTGGCGCGCTTGGTCGCTGCGTTCGTTGGAGGGAATCAAGTCCTCGGCAAATGGCTCGTAAATTCGGGACACATCGCGCGCTCGACATTCAATCCATTCGTTTTCACGCGACCGCACCCACACAACTTGTGTGTTGTAGGGGTCGTACTTGACCTCCCACTTCCCTCCCCTATTGGCATGTGACGACTTTGTGTTTCTGAGGGGGTGAAGTTCCGAGGAGTCATACTCTCGATTGGCGATGGCCACGCCGGTGGAGCTGATGGCACGGAACTTTGTCGGCAGCAGCTCGATATAGCCCGATTCGGAGAGGGGAAGATAGAGGGTTGATGTCAGTTCCGCCGCAATCGCAACCATCTGGTTGGGCGAGTAGGTGACGCTGCCATCCATGAGATCGGTGAGGCTGCTGTGCGCCCGGTTCTGCCAGACAGCCCCGACCCAGTCGTCGAAGAGTTCAAAGAGTGCTTCGACGCTCATAAGCTCTTGTCTCTCGACCTTGTGACCTCGGTACTCCGGTGAGCGGCCTGTGTAACCAGGCTGATACTGCGTGAACAGGCTGTGGATGCTGCCAAAAGTGCGTTCCACGATGGCTTTATCGGTGGGCGTGTGGGGCGCCGACAGGCTGATGTCGATACCGAATTTCTCAAGGGCGGCCCGGAAGGTGTCACCTAGGTAGTCCTGACCGTTGTCCATCATGAATCGGCGCGGGTAGATGAACGGTCGGCTAGCTCGCGCCTTCTCCGAATCTGACGCGGGTATCAACTTCACCTGTGGGTTCAGGAGCTGCACCAGCTCGCGATGACTGCTCCGATCGGGTCGGTTCTGCGGTGGGGTAAGGATTTGCAGCAGAAGCGAGACGTGGTCGATCGACTTTGTCGCCGTCAACCGAATTGTTGCGGCCAAGATGCTCCGAGTTCGTACGTCTATCGCGATCGTAAGAATCGGACGTTCCTGGCCGTTTTTAGTCTTCACAAACATGTCCATCGTTGTTGAGTCGACTTGAATTTCTGAGCCGGGCAGCAATTGGGAGTGCTTTGCGAACGTGCGATTTGGGCGCTGTCCTAACGACTGCCTTGTCTTGGCGCTGCCGGTCGTGTGGCGACCACCATCGAGAACATTGATGTAGCGGTACATGGATGCAGCCGAGGGCAGAGGTGGGGCATCTGCCCCGTAGCGACGGAGGAGCTCTTCCTCAGTAGTCCGGATGAGCCGTGATTTGGTTCCCGTCGACTGAAGTTGCTGGGCCGCCAACACATGGCAGAGAGCATCGTGTACCCGTGCATCGAGCTGGTCGAGAGGGCCGTACTGACGTAGTGCTCGCCGGTCGACGAGACCCATCGTGCCGCCGTCGCGGAATCCCTTGATTTGCCGCATGATGGTTGCGCGCGAGGATGGTTCTCCGACCCGGCTCAAGTCCTCCAGCTTGCTCGCGACGCGCTCTTCGAGGGTCCGCTCCGAGGAATATCGGGGGTCCAAGTCGGCACAGTCGTCCCGCTTGCCAGTGAGAATTTCCTTGATGTGGATGGCGCGTGCGAGTGTTTTCGAGAGCTGCGTCGATGCGAGGTTGTCCAGCACCCGAGGTTCAGGTGCCGCAGTCGATTGTTCGCCAACGCGTCGTCGGCTCAGCTCGGACAAGTGCATGTCGACGTGCTGTCCGGTTGCTGTGTGGCGCAGTCGCACCATGTTCCCGCGTTTTTCGATGAAGTCGTAGCTGCCGTTGTCAAGCGTGACGGGGTGCGTTGTCTCGATGGTCTTCATAGTGTTCCTTTTTCGATGAGTGAGCTGCTGGTCAAGCGAACCGAGGTATCGACGGTGAGGGTGCCGCCCCAGAGAAGATGAAATAGCGCGGACCGGGCATGTGCCAGCGAGTCCATCCCGAGGGCACTCGCGGCGTCCTGAACGGTCATCGGCGCTGTCAGGGCATCGAGGAGACGGTCAAGAGCGCTCTGCTCGGGGTAGAACCCGTCGTGTTTAAACTGGGCAAGCCACTCTAGGTTGGTGCGTTCGACTGGTTCCAACTCCGTGAGGACTTCGTACCCCCACCCGACGAGGTCGCAGACAGCCTTCGTCCTAGCGAATTGGGTGATGACCTCGGGTGTGACGCGGTCGGAGGGCTTGACGTCATAGAGAATTTGACGGTGATCGCTGTGTAGCGCGATGAAGTCAGGGAAGTGGACCACACCGTCAGCAAAGGTGATGAGCATCGGCTGGCTCGCGATGGCCCGAATCTTTTGAGTCATGTCCAAGGAAGCAAGCCGTGACGCCTCGGTGTTGGATTCGAACCAAACGTGACGTTTGGTCTGCGAGAAAAAGTAGAGACCGTGATAGTTGCGTTGTCTGGGGTATCGATTACCTTTTCGAGAAGGAAGCGTCAGATAGAGTTCCTTGCCCAACAGGGCGGTTGATGCGGGCGCTTCGACCCACGTGTTGTTGGTGTCGAGCCATCCCACCTGAGCGTGACCGGACAGGGACTGTGCCTCAAGGGCAACTGTTGAATTGATATTCATGAAGCTCCTATGGGCGGCATTCGGGCTTTGCCGGCCCGAAACCTCGGATCGAGTGCGGCTGGAGACTATTTGTGTCTTTTAGACACAGGTAGGTTGGTCTCATGAGTGACCCACGCTTTCGCCCACGAGACTTCTGTGCTGATCCGAACCTGTTTGGCAAGGCCGAAGTCGTCGATTGGGTAAGTGGTGGCCGGGAGGAAGATCATCTGATCGTGGCGGCCAAAATTCAGCACTATTTTGCGTGGAGAATTCGCAGTCAGATCAAGAAATCGGCTCGCCCAACGAAGGTCTACGCGCTGGCCTCACGGACCAGTTACGACCGTCTGATGAAGATGCTCCGAGGCGAGACGATCATGCGACTCGAAGATTTAGGCCACGCCGAAATCGTTCTCGGGGTGAAGGTACCCCTGATAGACCTGCCTCTTCGGGGCCTTCCACGCGACTGACGTCACCGCCCTCAGCTCACCCAAACGTTTGCACGTGAAAATCGGGCATCCCCGGTCATCTGCGACTCCTTCCCCGGTATGGCCCGCACCTTGATGGGCTGGAACCGGTAACGCTACTGGCGGAGCCAGCGGGCGTTTTGTCGACCCGGATCACGCTCTCCGCGATGCCGCGCATAGAGACTTCGACGCGAACACCCGCGTCGGAGCGGAGCATGAGGTGCACGACGAAACAGAATCACCAGAGTCCACCGATGGACAGCCCGGCAGAAAGGAACAGCACTGGAACCAGCGGATGACGGATATCGAAGACTTCGTCACGCAAGATGGCTGTCTCCCCCGAGACAGCCGGGCACGTCGCGCGGACCCTGCGGCTAAAGTCGAGCTTCGACTCGCGCGATTCCTGCGGTACCAGCGCCACAATGAATTGCACCTTACCGAGGCGCAGCAAGCGCGCTTGGATAAGCTGCCGGGATTCGACTGGTCACCAGTAGAGACGGCTTGGGAGCAACGTTGCGAGGACTATCGCTCCTTCATCCGCACGCGAGGGCGTGTACCTCGTCGGCGAAGCACTGATCGCAGCGAGCGGGAACTTGCACTCTGGCACTACCGCCAGACGCTTCGCTACAGTCGTGGCCTGCTGCCCCATCATCTTTGGGCGCCATTCCGCCGGCTCGCGAACGGTGTGCACGGGGCCGACAAAAACCCGTGAACGTTGACTCCTACCGTGAAGCCATGACTACATCAAAACCTGCCACCGATGCAGCGGCTGACCGAACGTCCAAGGCCGCGCTAATCCGGACTGGAAAACGAATCGAGGGCATCGAGTGGCTCTTCGAGCTCGATGAAGACCCTGACTTTCCATTGACTTCCGCCGAGAGCAAGGAGGAACGACGAAAAGCCGCATTGATGAAGGGGTTTTTGTGGCACGCGTCAGTAGTCATGGTCGACGAATTATTTGAAGATCTTGCCGCGCTGGCCAAGGGAAACGATCCTGAAGACACCATGGTGATTTCGACACTCCCTGAGCGCTACCAAGACGACTACACAGCGCTGTTCGTCCGCAAGTTCCTGGTTACCACGGTCGAAGTGACAGCGCGACTCACGTCAGGCTGGACGCCACTTGCTTCGACCGCGCAGGAGCTCGCGTTCAATCTTCTTCTTGCTAGCGCTGCGGCGTTGCCGGAACAATACGGAATCGATTTTGAGCCAGGCTGGACCGAGATTCTCGCGGACAGTTTGTTCGAGGACTCGGATTTTGGATTCCTATTTGATGAAGTTCCGCTGCTCGGCAGTGAACCTCCGGCGCAATGGTTCCGCCCCTTCAATTCGACGAGGCACAGCAGCCCGTACGCCGAAGACCTATAGGCCCTGCGTTCCGGGGCCAACGCTCAGATCGGTAGACCGCGCTTTCTTTCAAAGAGGCGCAGCAGCGACGATACTTGCGACATGAACATTGATGGTCCTCTGTGGACGCAGGTGGCCAGCGCCGCGAAGCACGACCCGCGAACTACGCGCCGACGCGATATCCCGATAGCTCCTGGTGTCTATATCTGGTTCAAAAATGGAGAGCCGGTCTATGCAGGCCGCGCAAAGGGCGCCAAAGGGCTTCGAGACCGGCTCTCCAATCACCTAGCCAAAACCGTGGACCTTAGTCGCAGCACATTCCGGGCATCCGTAGCGAGCGACCTTTTGGGGCTTAGCCGCGCGGTGACCACAGCTCGACCGTCTGTTCTGACGCTCGACCAAATCGCACTTGTAAACGACTGGATCTCTGGATGTCAATTGGCTTGGGTCGAATGCGAGTCCGTCGAAGCAACGATCGCATTCGAGATCGCGTTGATCAGCGAAAGGCGACCACCGCTGAACATCCAGTAGTCGGTTCGGTCGATTAATGCGACGTGTTCGTGACGCGGACATGACATCGACATGACACGGACACGACACGACACGCTCACGGACACGCTCACGGACACGGACACGGACACGGACACGGACGCGGACATGGACATGGACATGGACATGACGCGGACGCGGACACTGGCATGGACATGGACATGGACATGGACACGGACACGAAACGCTCACGGACACGGGCGTGGTCATTGACATGGACACTCTCACGAGCAGCAGTTCTCCGTGCAGTTGCCCCTCGGTTCCCCTAGTACTGGGGCGAGCGCCAACGCTCCGCCTTCCTTTAGCGTCAGGGTTATGGACAAGTGGTCGCTCAGCGATAAACAGGTTTACGGTGCAGAAGATGATGAAGAGATGGATGCGATCATGGCGGCGATTGATGCGACCTTAGATCGCGACGAAGGCGACAAGTCGCACTCTTAGTCGTGCCGTCTAAGAAATTGAGCGATGTGTGGCAATCTGGCCAGACACGAAACCCGCACGTGAGGATCCCTAATGTCCAAAGCTCAATTTGATGATTTCAATGTCAACGCTGTTGGCGACGCCACCGATGAAGAGCTGGAAGTCGTTGAAAAAGAGCGCAACGACATCCGGGACTTCATCAAGACACTCAGCGGGACCGACATCAAGAGCGGTGGTTGGTTCGAAAAACTCATTGCTCACGGTCTGAATTCCTACACGGAGAAAGCAACTTGGCAGTACTTCCAAGATAAGTACAAGGGCGTTCCCGCGGATGCCATTGTCGATCAGCGGATCAAGATGGCAGCGCGATACGCCGCGATCGAAGGTGGGCTTTCCGCAACCGCATACACGGGAGCAATCGTTGCCACCATTGGAAGTCTCGGCGGCGCCTCCCCGTTGACTGTTCCTGCTGCGGTCGTGACGGTCATGGTGGATGTCGCGTTCATCACGCAGCTCCAACTCCGATTGGCTCATGACATCGCTGTCCTCTACCGGGTTCCGCTCGACCTTTCAGACCCCGCTGACCTGTGGAAACTCATCAGAGTCGCGTTCACTATTAAGGGCGGGGAGTTCATCCGTGAGGGTCTAATCAAAGCGGTCCCTGCCTTCTTACGCCCGGTCCTCAAGAGCTTCTTCTCGGGGTCAGTGCTTGCTGTTCTGAAGGGGCTTCCTTTCGTCGGAAAGTACCTTTTGCAGCGAAACATCATCAAAATTGGTATCCCGCTGGTCGGCATTCCTCTTGCGGTGTTGCTGAACCACTACACGACGCTTCTCGCAGGGCGGCACGCGCAAGCCGTGTTCCGCAATGAGGCGCGGGTCATCGAACTAGCAGAGAACCTGAGCAAACGGAGTCAGCACCCGCCGTTGATGTTGTGGGTCGCGTGGCTCGTCATTACGGCTGACAATAAAATCGCCGACGACGAAGCGCTACTCATCCGGCACCTAGTGAGCGCAGTCCACGACCATCACCAAGTCGTCGACGAGGACCTTGCTCGCCTTGTCGAGGTCGATCCTGAAGATGTTTGGCGTCGAGTGCAGGCCGAAAACGGAGATCTAAGTGACATCCTCGAAATGGCCGAAGTCGTAGCCAATGTTGATGGGGCCATGAACACGAAAGAGAAAGCGATCATTGCCGAGCTGAAAGATCGATGTGGCCGAGCCTGACTTCTTCACGAGTCGTTTCGACAAACTGATGACTGTTCTACCGCTAGCCAACCATGAAGCTCGCACGGCTCAAGTCTCGCGACTCCAGTTGCCGGCGAGTCGAACCGCAATGCGACCAGCGGAACCAGCCTGCTCCACGAGGAATTGATTGTTTCTATTCGACACGGCTAACGGCCGAAGCTCACACCCAGGCCGGTGCCTGTTCTCTGCGGGCGTTGTACACAGCACCGCTGCGGCTTTCGTCCCATGACGACTTCGTCAAGATGCGAGCTCATGCGAACCAGACGATTCTGAACAATGCCCGCCGACGTTCTTCTATCCAACGAAGTTCCGAGAGCCTCTATTCACCGCGAATGACGTTCGGGTGGTCATCCGGAAGATCCCCATCAAAGAAGTCGGGATTTCTTCTCTCCCGTTGCCTGCGTTCATCGAACAGGCGACGAGCGCACGCACTGTGTGCCGATCTGGCGACGCTACAAGAAACGTTCTCCCAAGTTGCTGAAGTGGCGGTGCTCAACGGCTTCGAGGGATCAGCACACAAGTTCCACGTACGTTGTGGCCAGTGAACAGCAAGGTCGGTAGAGGGCTTCTGCGAGAATCAATCATGGTTGATACGAAGATGACGAAGTCCGCAGGGGAGCATTGGGTGGCGTCGGTATTAGCGCGCCACGGATGGGGTGTGGCACTCACGAGGGACGGGCTTGAGCGAACCGACCTCTTGGCGGTGCACACCTCTGAGCGGAGACCGATGATCGAGGTCCAAGTGAAAACCGCGAATTATGTTGGCGGGACGACGAACTGGCCCCTGACTACGAAATCGCAGCAGCCAGAACTTAGCACGCGTGAATGGTTCGTTATGGTCATCATGCCCAGTTCGCCGGTTGAGATTCCGCGAAGCTTTATTGTCCCTCGGAACCATGTTGCTGCGGCCGCGTGGTTGGCCCACATGGATTGGTTGACGGCGCCTGACGCTGGGCCCGGGAAACGTAATGTCGGGCCCAATAGGTCCCGCGTGAACGCCGAGGCTTGGGCTTGGTACGAAGACCGCTGGGATCTACTACTGGCTCCGACCACCGAATGCCCTGTAATGCTGCCGAAATGGATGCAGGAAGCCTCACTCCTCGACCGAGTCGCTCGCAATCCCGACTATTCGTGGCAGCATCCTTGGCAGGAAAATCCACCGGTGTGGGGCTAAAACGTAGTTTCTGGGACTTTGAATAGCTGAGAGCTGCGCGTTCTCTCGTCGTGCTGACAGTAAGTCGCCGCGACTTCCGTTGTCTGAACCGTGAAGATCCGATGTGTCCTGCTGGTTGCTTCTTCTAGGGGGACGATATTCGATGCGTCGCGAATGTCTAGACTAAAAACACTCAAGTCGTGAACGGCTGAATTGCTTTACTTCGAGTGGTCAGCGCTTCCATTCGGCCTGTCTGTGGGGCGGAGGTTCGTGATGACGATCTTACGAACTTCAGATCGAGAGATCGGCGAGGCTGTCGTCGATGCAGAGGTAATGCGCGAAGTCCGCACTGCCGCACCGCGCGGTGCGGAGGCATAGACACTTCCCGCTGGCATATTAAGCATCTTCATCCTCCGTTTGTTGGGTTGAGACGAGATTCAAAAAAGTGCTTCCTGCGAACCCACCTAAAACCTTCGTGCTTAGTAATCGTAGCAATTTCGATTGGGCCGCCGACTGTGGGACTGCCGGGAGAAAACCGAACAAACTGAATTGTCGCATGCACAAGAAATTCGGCGAGGTCAATCGCATCCTGTATCGGCATAGCGGCCGGGACCATCTGCGGATTCAACTGTGCCTTTAGATTATCGTTGATCAGCAATGACTGCGCTGGATCAAGACCAATATCCAAATTCAGCAAGGCGTCGGGGACCGCAAGGCTGAGTCCTGTAAGTATTCTCGCGATCGCCTCAGGTTGCCCCCACCACGCCGCTCCTGATTCCTCAGGCACAACCTCTTCTAGCTCTGGGACCCCGGCGGCACCGAGATGCATCATGTAGCACTTTGGAACGTCATCCGCGCTTGAGTAGCCAGCGACTAGAAACCCGAGCACCGGAGGGGTTTCCCCGGCTGCCTGCGCGGCTGACTCTATGTGCTGGTAGCGACCGTCATAAAGAAACTGACGGGATTGCTCGGCGAGCGCGCGCACCTCATAGTCACCGTCTGCAACGGTCCAGTCTGGGTGAGCGTGATCATCCCCTTGAAACCGTCGCCGAAGGTCTTTAGTCAGAGTCGCAATCGAGGCGGGGCCAATATTGCCGAGACCCCACGTCATGCCGCCGACCGGCAAACCCTTGTGGAGGTTGAAGACCTTATTCGCGTTGTTGTAGATGTTCCCTACAGCGTCAGACCCATCGGGGAGGCGCATGGTGAGGGTGGTCGCGCTGTCGGAAGCAAGGACAATGCCGTCATTCACCTTAATCAGCAGAGCGATTGTCATGTTCGAGATACTGCCACAACTTTTCGGGCCACGGTGGGAGGTCGCATGTTTGACACGACACGGCCCACGAGCTGCTCGCCACCACAGAGGCTCGCGGGAACCGCTCATCTGAGAACGCAGCATGTCGACGTCTTTTGTAGCCTCGAATCGACTGTAGATTCCGTTGACGGCGTTCTCCGGGCCAGTCTCACGTGACAGACCGGAGTCAAGTCAACGGATACGGCGGCCCTTGACAAAAAGCTCACGAAAACAGGGGAGAACTAGTGCGACACGAACGTACACAGTGGAATATTGGGCAAGGCGGCTTCCACACCGCGTCAGTTCTCAGTTCAACCCGCGATTCAGACCCGTTATTTCGCTACGTGTACGACTGCGGCTCGCTATCGTCGGGACATCCGGATGCAGCGATCGCAGAGTATGTGACGTCTGCTGGATCCGCGAAAAACGTCGATGCGATTTTCCTTTCCCACATTGATGCTGATCATGTTAACGGTCTTCCCCGGCTGCTGGACACCCACGGCGTTGAGGCTGAATTCATCTTCCTTCCGCTCTTGTCCCCAGCTCAGCGACTACTCGCGGCGTCGCAAGGTGAGGAAAAGGTTTCAGATTTCATGGTGAACATCGCGGCCGACCCGTCGTCGGCGCTCCGCGAATTCACGAGCGCTAACGTCGTGCAGATCCAACCTGGCGAGGGCCCCTCCGACGCTGGCGATGGACGAGAGCTTCAACGAATTGGAGGGGATGACGGGGAACCCCGTGCCTCTATCGTTGGTAAAACTGGTGACTGGATTCCAGACGGAAACAGCAACTACCGGTTGAAGGATGACGCTGGGATTAGGGTGGAGACGGGAAGCGGCGAGCCTCATTGGCTTCTTTCTTTTTATCTTGAACGCGAGGCTCTCGACAAATCCGACGCCTTTCTAAAATTGCTTGCCCGCCGGTTAGGCGAGGACCCAATCACCTGGCCCGACCAAATCGATCAAGCAACAGTTCGCTCCCTGCTCACCGATACACCTTCGCTGAAAGTGCTCCGCAAGGTCTACGCGGACGTAGGCGTTGATGTGAACCGGGGTTCCTTCATGCTGCTCTCTGGGCCATCATGGGGGACACCCTGCGAGAATATTCGACTGGGCACGATGACCGCACACCTCGGCACCGCCACTTGGCTCCTGACTGGAGATGCAAAACTAGACACAGAAGCGGCCGTCGTCAGCATGCGAGAGCATCTAGGTCCTCGAATCCAACAGACTGGAGTGATAGCACTCCCCCATCACGGATCTGGTGTGAATTTTCACTCTTCGATTTTGGATGTCGGAGATTCAGTCCATCTAGCCTTCGCCGCAGCAGGCGAATCGCATCGCCATTGGGCACATCCACACCCCAGCGTGATCAAGAGCGTGACTTCGGCGGGAGTCACGCCTTGGGTAGTGACGGAAGGCCTGAACTCGAAATTGGTCGCCGAGGCACGAGTCCACGGCAGATAGCGCCCGTGCGAGCGTCGTGACCGCTGGCCCTACCGTTCGGGTCTAGTCCAGCCCGAAGAACCGCTCGAAGAACGCCCCGAGCTGCCCCAGAACCCGCTGTTTCTTTTCACCATGGCCGCCGTGGGCTGCAAACCGAGAGACAGGCGGTAAAATGCGCGTTACGGCTGTGCCACCCGCTCGGATAGCCCCGTCTCGGAAGGCAGTCTCCATGAACGCGCGCGTCTCTTCCGGCTTGAGGCCCTCTGCGTCGATGATCGCGTCCAGTTCGGCCCTGCGTCGTGCCTCGATGAAGGCTCGCCATTCTTCGTCAACCTCACCCGTGGTCGACAGCGAATCGACGAAAGCTTCGACCAAGTCTCTTTTGTTCCGCAGCGACGGAGAGGCATCGACCGCACGGGAGATCGCGGCCCGAATTTCGGTGTCGTCTCCATCACCTCGCTCGTCGCGGTATTTCTGGACAAGCATCAGGATGTAGTCGACATTGATTTCGACTTGCTTGATGAGTTCGATCTCGAATACGACGTCGTCGTTGATCGACTCCTTCTCGGCGTCCGTCTCTTGGCGGAATTCGGCCCACAGATTCAAGTAAATGCTGCGGTAGTCCTGGCTCTGCCGTTCGGTGAGCATCTCGTGCCCAGCAAATTCATCGAACGACGTGAGGATGTTCTGCAAACGCAGGATCATCCCGAAAAGCGCGATGAACTCTTTCTGGGCAGTTTCGCCAACGATCTGCACCCCGAGCGGGAATTTATCCAGCAGCTCAGTGACCTTCTCCGCGTACTCGCCGTAGTACTCCGCATAGGGCTTCAGCAGCACCACTCCACGTGCCTCTTTGTTGCCGAAGAGAGCAATGGCGTCGTTGGTTTCCTCTTCCAAGTTTCGGAACGCGACGATGTTGCCGTAAGTCTTCACTGAGTTCAGGATGCGGTTCGTGCGCGAGTACGCCTGGATGAGTCCGTGGGCACGCAGGTTCTTGTCGACAAATAGCGTGTTCAACGTGGTCGCGTCGAACCCGGTGAGGAACATGTTGACGACGATGACGAGGTCGATCTCGCGGTTCTTCATCCGCAACGAAAGGTCTTTGTAGTAGTTCTGGAAGCCATCCGACGAGGTGCTGTAGCTCTGCCCGAACATCTCGTTGTAGTCCTGGATCGCATCCTCTAGGAAAGAGCGCGCATCGCCACTGAGCCCGTCCGCGTCGAAGGCTTCTTCGTCGAGCGCCCCATCCTCGACGGCCTCATTAGAGGCATACGAGAAGATCAAACCCACTTTGAGTCGGCGGTCAGGCGTGCGATCTTGTTGCTGGATGGCGAACTGGTTGTAGTACATCCGTGCCGCGTCGATGGACGCGGTTGCAAAAATCGCATTGAAGCCGTGCACTCGTTTGCCGTCGAGCGTGAAATGTTCGGCACGCTTGGTCTTCTGGTCGAAGTGCTCCAACACGTAGGAGACGACCTGCCGCACACGTTGCGGGGCAAGCAGCGCCCGCTCGGTATCGATCGCCGAGACCTGCTTATCGTCAACCGCACCGATCTTGATGGTGTTGACGTAGTCGATGCGGAACGGCAGAACGTTCTTGTCGGTGATCGCATCCACGATTGTGTACGTGTGCAGCTTCTCACCGAAAGCCTGCTCGGTGGTCTTCAATTGAGGGTTGCCGCCGCTGCCGGAGTTAGCAGCGAAGATGGGTGTCCCGGTGAAGCCGAACAGGTTGTAGCGCTTGAAGGCTTTGGTGATGGCTGTGTGCATGTCACCGAACTGAGAGCGGTGACATTCGTCGAAGATGATGACGATGTGCCCGCTGTAGATGTCGTGGCCTTTGTTACCGGCGATAAACCCTGCGAGCTTTTGAATCGTGGTGATGATGATGCGCGCGCTTGGGTCTTCGAGTTGCTTCTTCAGGACCGCGGTGGACGCATTTGAGTTCGCGGCACCTTTTTCGAACCGGTCGTATTCGCGCATCGTTTGGTAGTCGAGGTCTTTGCGGTCGACGACGAACAACACTTTGTCGACGGATGGCAACCGCGAAGCGAGCTGGGCGGCTTTGAACGACGTGAGTGTCTTGCCCGAGCCGGTGGTGTGCCAGACGTACCCGCCGGCGTAGAGACCGCCGAGCTTCTTGTAGTTAGTGGATACCTCGATACGTTGCAATATCCGCTCGGTGGCGACGATTTGGTATGGCCGCATCACGAGCAGCATCCGGTCGGCGGTGAGCACACAGTATTTGGTGAGCACGTTCAGAAGGCTGTGCTTCGCGAAGAAGGTTTTCGCAAAGGCCGTGAGGTCTTGGATGGGCTTGTTTTGCGCGTCAGCCCACCAAGACGTGAACTCGAATGAGTTGGAGGTTTTGCGCCGTGGTCCGCTCGACTTTTTGCCGGCTTCGGCTAGGTGTTCGCGCCTAGTGGTGTTCGAGTAATACTTGGTTAGCGTGCCGTTGGAGATGACGAACAACTGCACGTATTCGAACAGGCCTGAGCCTGCCCAGAAGCTGTCGCGCTGGTAGCGGTCGATCTGGTTGAACGCTTCACGGATGTCGACACCGCGCCGCTTCAGCTCAACATGCACCATCGGGAGCCCGTTGACGAGTATGGTCACGTCGTATCGGTTCGAGTACTTCGCCGGTCGAGCAACCGTTCCCGTCTGCGCATCGGGGCCGCCCGCAACCTCGTACTGGTTGATCACCTGCAATTGGTTGTTATGGATGTTGGACTTGTCGATTAGCGCAATGTTCTTGATCGACCCATCGTCGCGTTGCAGTAATTGCACGTGATCTTCGAGAATGCGCACCGTCTTGTCGGCAATACCATCATTGGCTCCGGCGATCTTCTCGCTAAAGAACTGTTCCCATTCAGCATCAGAAAAGTGGATGTCGTTGAGCGCTTCCAACTGCACCCGCAGGTTGGCTACGAGCTGCTCTTCACTGGTGATCGGCAGGTATTCGTAGGCCTGAGATTGCAGTAGCCTGATGAACTCTCGTTCGAGTTGATCCTCCGACTGGTAGCTCGACGCGGTCGCGGCGTCGGGCACAAACTCGGCCACGACGGTGCTCTCCGAGCTGACCGCGATCGGCTCAAATTGCGTGCCGCTGCCAGGCACTCCGACACTGCTATTCGTCACGCCATCAACTCCTCGAAAGTGAGCAACTTGTCGCGGTAGTACTCGTACTGTGTACGCCGCGCCGCCAACTCCGCCGGAAGCCCAATGCTCAAGTCGTTCACAAGCGCGTCAAAATTATCGAGTATCTCTAAGATGCGCACCTGCTCCGCAATGGTGGGTACCGGAATGAACCTCTGTTCGACCTCTTTCACTCGGACGTGAGGAACCCCGGCTCCTTTCTTCATTGAATGAAGGCTCGCTTGCTCCGTTCGGAGCCAGTGGTATACGAATCTCGGCCGAAGGATTTCAAGGTCAGGGTGAATGCTGAACGCATCGGTCAGGAAAATCGGTTGGTCCCAGTAACTAACAAGGCCGGCGTAGGCGCCAGAGCGAGCGATCACGACCGTCTCACCGGTCCTGTTGCTTACGTTGTGGAACAAAGACGGCTTAGGCCCATTCGCGACAACCGGAATGACCCCAGGCTTTGTTTGTCTAGCTGTAATGGCCGAACCTCGTCGGAATTCAGCGACCTCACCCATCGGTGCCCGGCGAACTTGTCCAGAATGTCCAAAGTTGAGCAATGTGCCGCTGTAGGCGACATATTGTTCGCGACGCGCTTCCAGCTCCGCTTCCAGCTCCGCTTCCAGCTCCGTGAAGTCATCCAAGATCCTTGAGATCTCGCGCTGCACCTCAAGAGGCGGCACAGGAATTCGCGCGCTGGCAACCGCGCGAGTTGAAATCGACGAGATCTTTGATGACGAAATCTTTTGACGGATCTGGTCCCGGAACCCACGCGATGCGAAGAAGTAGGAGACAAACCGCGGATCCATAGCGCTAGAAAACGCATAGCAGGCGTCGTGAATAGCGATCGGTTCGTCGCCGAGCCAGGCCACCGATTTCCCAATGTCTTCGATTGCCTCCCCGGCCGACACAAGGATTACGTCGCCCGGCTCCGCAAATCGAAGCGTCTTCGCGCGGTCTTCAGACACGAATGAGAAGCTCTCTGTGGCCGAAACACCGTATTTCGTGTATATCTCGCCGTAGTGGATGCACGGGACTCCCGCGTCTTGCATGTCGTCTTTGACGAAGCGCTTCCCTCGAACCACTGTGCCCACGTCGCCAAGCGCCATGTGCTGGACTTCGCGACCCGAAAGACTCCCTAGGAGACGATCGATACGACTCATACAGTTCCTTCCAAATCCGCCACGATCTCATCTATCGCCGTACGCAGCTCCGCCTGTCGCGCCACAATTCGCGCGATCTCGGCGTTCAACTCCGTGATGTCGACTACCTCGCGGGTGTCCTCCTGCTCGACGTAGGACGAAACGGCCATGTTGTACGAGTTTTCGGCGAGGTTAGCGTTGGGGACCAGTTTCGCAAAGTGCGCAGTATCCACGCGCGTGGTGAATGTATCCAGAATCTTCGCCTGGTTCGCCTCAGCCAACTTGTTCTTACTGCCTCCGCGGTTGAACTCTGCTGAGGCATCAATGAACAGCACCGAGTTGTCGACCTTCGACTTCTTCAACACGATGATGCATGTTGCAATGGTCGTGCCGAAGAATAGGTCGGGCGGCAACTGGATGACCGCATCCACGTAGTTGTTGTCGACCAAGTACTTGCGGATCTTCGCCTCAGCACCGCCGCGATACAGAACCCCAGGGAACTCGACGATTGCGGCGGTACCGTTGACCGCCAGCCACGACAGAATGTGCATAGTGAAAGCCAGGTCGGCCTTTGACTTTGGTGCCAGCACACCCGCCGGGGCGAAACGCGGGTCATTGATAAGCAGCGGGTTCGCGTCGCCGTCCCACTTGATCGAATACGGCGGGTTGGAGACGATCGCCTCGAATGGTTCGTCGCCCCAGTGCGCCGGGTCGGTCAAGGTATCGCCGTGAGCGAGGTTGAACTTCTCGTAGTTCACATCGTGCAAGAACATGTTGATGCGCGCCAGGTTGTAGGTAGTCAGGTTGATCTCTTGACCGTAGAAGCCCTGACGCACGTTCTCTTTACCGAGTACCTTCGCGAACTTCAGCAGGAGCGAGCCAGAGCCGACGGCGGGATCGTAGACCTTGTTCACCTCCGTCTTCCCGACGACGGTGATGCGGGCCAGAAGCTCGGATACCTCTTGCGGCGTGTAGTACTCGCCGCCCGACTTGCCGGCGCTGGATGCGTACATCTGCATCAGGTACTCGTAGGCATCGCCGAACAGGTCGATTGTATTGTCGTCGAAGTTGCCGAGGGGCAGATCACCTATCGCGTCGAGGAGCTTCACCAGCTTCTCGTTGCGCTTTGCGACCGTCTGACCCAGCTTCGGGCTGTTCACATCGAGATCATGGAAGAGCCCCTTTAGGTCGTCTTCGCTGTCGGTGCCGACCGCGGAACCTTCGATGTTGCGGAACACCGTGTGCAAGGTCTCGTTGAGGTTCTCGTCTTGCTGAGCCTTGTGTTGAACGTTGACGAACAGCTCGCTCGGGAGGATGTAGAAACCCTTCTCCGAGACAGTCTCCTGACGACCGAATTCGGCATCGGAGTCGCTCAGCGATCGGTAGTCAAAATCAGCGCTACCCGCCTTGCGTTCGCCAGTATTGACGTAGGCGGTGAGGTTCTCTGAGATGAAACGGTAGAAGAGCATCCCGAGCACATAGCTCTTGAAGTCCCACCCGTCGACGCTGCCCCGCAAGTCGTTGGCAATGCGCCAGATCGTCTTGTGCAGTTCAGCGCGTTGCGATTCTTTGGTGGTGGTTGCCATTAGCGCGACACCGCCCGTGAACAAACGTTGTGTGACCTGCGGTTTTCACGTGTGGTGACTCGTGCCATTCGTTCCATGTCTCCTCAACAGCAACGCACTCGCGGCAATGTCCACGGTGCGCACTCTCAGGCTACCGCTGACCCCCGATGTTGATAGGCACCCAGTTCGGGTCAGTGGGTGCCGCGGGTAATTGCGTGCGGGCTCGCCCGCCTTAGCCCCGCCTGACTGGATCCGTGGTCAACGCGTCGGCGTCTTGAAATGGAGTCGTTTCGCGCTCAGCCTCCCCGCAGAATTCGGGAAGGAACACTCCTGAAATGCAGCTTGTCTCAACTTGCTCGACAAAAGTCTCAACTAGCTAGAGAACTGACATCTCGTGTGCTGTGTAGCGACGGGTCGTCAGTAATGTAGTCTATTGATAACGAATCTCATTACCGCAACCGGCTTCGGCCTTAGAAGGACACTCAGATGTCTCGCTTTACCAATTCTCGATCGCACGCGCTAACGGCGGGTGTTGTGCTCGCCGCCACCGCGCTCACTCTCGCTGGTTGTACAACAACAGCCCCCGTTGAAGACGACGGAAAGATCAGCGTCGTCGCGTCAACGAGCGTTTACGGCAACCTCGTAGCCACACTGGGAGGAGACGCCGTATCAGTCACCAACCTGATCGATAATGCCGCGCAAGACCCACACAGCTACGAAGCGACTGCCAGAGATCAGCTTGCCGTCTCCCGCGCCGAACTGATGGTGCTCAACGGCGGCGGCTATGACCCCTTCGCTGAGGCACTCTACGAAGCGGCGGGCGCTGGCACCGTTCTTGTGAACGCGGTAGACGCGTCGGGACTTCTAGACGACGACGCTGAAGATTCTGCTGAGCACGCTACAGACGAGCACACGACCGACGACGGCCACGATCACGTCGAAGGCTTCAATGAGCACGTCTGGTACAGCATCCACGGGGTGGAGCACATTGCTGAACACATCACTGAAGAGTTGACCGCGCTGAGCCCCGACGACAGCAAGGCCTTCGACGCCAACCTTGCGAACTTTCTCACTGAACTTGAAGGGCTCGAGGCCCAGGCCGATCTGATCGCCGAGTCGACCTCTGGCCTTGGGGCTGCGGTTACCGAGCCGGTCGCGGTGTATCTGTTAGAGGCAATCGGGCTACAGAATGAAACGCCGACCGACTTCACTCAAGCGATTGAAGAGGGAACCGACGTGTCTCCGACCGCCCTCAACGATGTCCTCGAGCTCATCCAGTCTGACCGGGTCGCCGTGCTGGCGTACAACGAACAGACCGCGAGCCCCGAAACTGAACGTGTGCGCCTGACTGCCGTGGAAGCTGGACTCCCCGTGGTGTCGTTCACCGAGACGCTGCCAGACGATTCAAGCTACGTCGAATGGATGAGATCAAATCTCGCTGCGCTCGCCGAAGCCATTGCCGAGTGATGCTGGTGCCAGCGTGACGTTCGCGCCGGCCGCCGCGCCGGTGTTGAGCATTCACGATGGAGCGCTTGGTTTTGGGGCGCGCACACTGTGGACCGGGCTCAATCTTGATGTCGCCCCTGGCGAATTCTTGGCAGTGCTTGGATCGAATGGATCGGGTAAATCGAGTTTGCTCAAGGCGATCTTGGGCCAACAGAAGCTTGATTCTGGCACGATCGCTGTCGCCGGACACACTGCTCGTCGAGGTGACCGGTGCATTGGCTACATTCCGCAGCAAAAGTTGGCAGCGCCCGGAACCCCCTTGCGTGGCCGCGATCTCGTTACGCTCGGGGTGAATGGCCACCGCTTTGGTGTGCCAACGCTCCCCCGCGACGTGAAAGTAAAAGTCGACGAACTGATCGCGTCGGTCGGCGCGACAGAATATGCGCGCCAACCCATCGGGTCTCTTTCTGGTGGCGAGCAGCAGCGATTGCGTGTTGCGCAATCGCTGGCGGACGACCCTGTGTTGCTTCTGTGCGACGAGCCGCTCTTGAGTCTTGACCTGCAACACCAACGCGGCGTCTCTGAGTTGATTGACGCGCGTCGACGCGAGCATGACACCGCAGTGGTGTTTGTGACGCACGACGTGAATCCGGTTCTCGGAATGGTCGACCGCATCCTGTATCTGGCTGGCGGTAAGTTCACGGTCGGCACGCCAGATGAGGTGCTTCGCAGCGACGTACTTACTGAGTTGTACGGCACTCCGGTTGAGGTGGTCCGTACGGGCGGCCGCGTGCTCGTCGCGGGTATTCCTCAGGGCGATCATCACCACGATGAGGAGGCCGTATGACCTTCGACGACTTCTGGAACCAGATTTCCGGGTTCAACGATTACGCCGAGCTTCTCAGCCTCGTCCGCTTTTCGCTCATCGCTGCTGCGGTGCTTGGAATTGCGGGTGGCCTTATCGGTGTCTTTGTTATGCAGCGCGATATGGCGTTTGCAGTGCACGGTATTAGTGAACTTTCTTTTGCGGGCGCGGCGGCGGCCCTGCTGTTCGGGGTAAATGTTGTGGCCGGCTCTATCGCCGGTTCGCTGATTGCCGCGATCTTGATCGGGATGCTCGGAGCGAAGGCTCGCGATCGAAACTCGATTATTGGTGTGCTCATGCCGTTTGGGATGGGTATTGGCATCCTGTTCTTGGCGCTCTACCCTGGGCGCAGTGCCAACAAGTTTGGGCTGCTCACGGGTCAGATCATTTCGGTTGATGGGCCGCAGCTTGGACTGCTGATCGCGATTAGTGTCGCCGTACTTATCGCGCTGTTTGTGATCTGGCGTCCGCTGACGTTTGACAGCCTCGATCCTGAGGTTGCTGCGGCACGCGGGGTTCCTTCGCGCGCACTTTCCCTCGGATTCATGGTCTTGCTTGGACTCATGGTTGCGGTGTCGGTGCAAATTATTGGCGCGTTGCTTGTGATGGCGCTGTTGGTGACGCCGGCTGCTGCAGCGATGCGCGTGTCTTCGTCGCCTCGGATGGTTCCTGTTCTCAGCATGGTCTTTGGCTTTGTGTCCGCTACCGGTGGGGTCTTGCTCGCGCTTGGCGGATCGTTGCCGATTAGTCCGTACATCACAACGATCTCGTTCGCGATTTACCTCGTGTGCAGAGTGGTTGGGGCACGGCGAGCGAAAGTTAGAATATGACGGTGAAGCGCAATACTTGGCAGCGAGAAGCGGTGCGGGATGCTCTGACTGAGTCAGAGGGTTTTGTGAGCGCTCAGGCGCTGCACGGTGCCCTTCGCGACGCCGGTAGCTCTATCGGGCTTGCGACGGTGTACCGGGCTCTGGCAGATCTTGCCGGAGCGGGCGACGCCGACTCTCTGCAGCAAGACGGCGAAAGCCTCTTTCGGGCGTGTACACCAGACTCGCACCACCATCACCTCATTTGCCGCGAGTGCGGTACGACCGTTGAAATCAAGGCGGATGCGGTTGAACAGTGGGCTAAAAGTGTTGCTGCCGAGCATGGATTTACCCAGCCGCACCACATCGTCGATGTCTTCGGCTTGTGCCCAGCGTGCTCTAGCACGTAACATATACCGTTGATCGAGTGGTTTCTTCCACTCTCGCATTCACATCCCACCCTGATTGATGTTGGGCTTTGTTCGTAAAGCACAGCTTTGAGAAGAATGCAGTGTGTGTGCCGACAAGTGATCTTGGGTAGGGCTTTGTTCCTACGGTAACTAGAACAGGAGTATGACCATGGCAGCAACCTGCCAAGTGACCGGCGCCATTCCCGGCTTCGGACACAGCATTTCGCACTCGCACCGACGCACCAAGCGTCGCTTCGACCCGAACATCCAGAAGAAGACGTACTTTGTGCCGTCGCTTCGCCGCAACGTAACCCTTCAGCTGTCCGCAAAGGGCATCAAGGTTATTGACGCTCGCGGAATCGAATCCGTTGTCAAGGACCTCCTTGCACGTGGGGAGAAAATCTAATGGCTAAGGCACAGGACGTACGTCCAATCATCAAGCTTCGTTCAACTGCTGGAACGGGCTACACCTATGTGACGCGCAAGAACCGTCGCAACAACCCCGACCGCCTCGTACTGAAGAAGTACGACCCGGTGGTTCGCAAGCACGTTGAATTCCGCGAGGAGCGCTAAATATGGCTAAGAAGAGCAAGATTGCAAAGAACGAACAGCGCAAGGTCATCGTTGCGCGTTACGCAGAACGTCGTCTCGAACTGAAGAAGGCACTCGTCGATCCTGCAGGAACTGACGAGTCACGCGAGGCTGCACGCCGCGGTCTTCAGAAGCTCCCGCGCGATGCTTCGCCGATCCGCGTACGCGGTCGCGACGCCATTGACGGGCGTCCCCGTGGATACCTCAAGCAGTTCGGTGTTTCTCGAGTTCGCTTCCGTGAAATGGCTCACCGGGGCGAGTTGCCCGGAATTACCAAGTCAAGCTGGTAGATTCCAAGCGGTTCCCACGTTTTCTCACGTTCAGGAACAACTAACTGCTCAACGTCCGAGGAGGACCACCCATGGCTGACAAGTCGCTAAACCGTACTGAATTCGTAGCGGCGGTTGCCGCACAGTCTGGCCAGAGCCAGGCTGCCGTATCCGGCGTCGTAGACGCTTTCTTCGCTGTACTGTCCGAATCGGTCGGTAACGGAGTTAAGGTTTCGATCCCAGGTTGGATGGCTGCTGAGCAGACATTCCGCGAGGCTCGTACGGGACGCAACCCGCAAACCGGCGAAGCAATCCAGATTAAGGCCAGCAACGGCGTAAAGCTCAGCGCAGGCAGCAAGCTCAAGGCAGCAGCCAAGGGCTAGTAAGAACCTCATAAACAGGGCGACATCCTTCGGGATGGCGCCCTGTTTTGTTTAACGGGAGGCGAGCGCCGGCCATACGCGCGTTGGCCATGCTTCTGGGTATTCTCTGGTTGAGCGAGAGTTACTCTTGAGGGGTGCTTCGATTCAGCCGGATTGCCGGCCCCGCCCTGCTGCTCGTCGTCGCATTCGTTGTGGTCGTCGCCGGCCTGCAATTTGGTGGCGGCGCTGATGCACCGATCTTGCTCGACCCTGGAGCTGTCGTGCGCTGGGGCCTCCCAATCTCCAAGCTATTTGTGAACCTCGGACTTGCCTCCACAATTGGTGCACTTATGCTCGCGATCTTCGCGATGGCGCCCGCTCGCGAAGAATTCAGCATCACCCTCGACTTTGCCGCGGCCGGAGCCGCCATGTGGGCTGTGGCATCCGCTTTCACCGGATTTTTCACATTCCTAGCGGTACGAAACCAACCCATTGACTTCACAAGCGCCTTCGGCGACGTTCTCGCGAGCTTTCTGACGGTCACCGAGCTGGGCCAAGCGTGGCTCGCCACCGTGCTCATAGGGGCCGTAGTGACGGTTCTCTGCTTTGCGGTTCGCAACCGCACTGGTCTCGCCTTCGTGTTGGTGCTCTCTGTCATCGGCCTTGTTCCGATGGCGCTTCAGGGCCACAGCGGAGGCACTGAAGACCACGATGCCGCAACGAGCGCAATCTTTCTCCACCTTCTCTTCGCGGCCCTCTGGCTCGGCGGGCTTCTAACCATCGCCATAGCAAAACCAAAGCTCACCAAGAATCGACTGAGCCTCGTGCTTCGCCGGTACTCGACTCTCGCCCTCATCAGCTTCATCGTCGTAGCAGTTTCGGGCTATGTGAGTGCAGAAATCCGCGTCGAGAATCTCAACAACCTGCTGAGCCCGTACGGCATCCTCGTTGTGGTCAAGGTGTTCGCTCTCATCATGCTCGGCCTCTTCGGCGCCGTCTACCGTAACTATGCGATCCGTCGGCTCGAATCGAGCCAGACGAAGAGTCGTGGATGGTTCTGGTGGATCGTCTCTGCCGAACTCGCCTTCATGGGCCTGGCCTCTGGAGCAGCGGCGGCACTCGCGGTAACCCCAACGCCGGTGCCCGAGGTCGTTGCAGCAGAATTGCCCGACTCCTCCCCCGCCGCGTACTTGACCGGTTCTCCCCTGCCGCCAACCGTGAGTGTGAGCAATCTCTTCACACTGTGGAGCTTCGACCTCATCTGGGTGCTGATCTGCGCCTTCGCCGTATTCTTCTACCTCGCCGGGGTCTGGAGACTCCACAAACGCGGTGACCGCTGGCCCGTCTACCGCACCGTTTTTTGGGTACTCGGCATGATGCTGCTGTTCTACATCACCAACGGTGGGGTGAATGTGTACGAGGGCTACCTGTTCTCAATGCACATGCTCGGGCATATGACGCTCGGGATGATGATCCCGGTGCTTCTCGTTCCCGGTGCACCCGTCACCCTTGCAATGCGAGCGATTGCAAAACGTACCGACGGCAGTCGAGGTGCGCGCGAGTGGATCTTACTTATCGTTCACTCCCGATACATGGCAATTATTGGGCATCCGGTTGTTGCCGCCGCCATTTTCGTCGTCTCGCTCTGGGTGTTCTACTACACGCCACTGTTCCGCTGGGCGACGACAGATCATGTGGGTCACGAGTGGATGATCATCCACTTCTTAGGCTCTGGCTACCTGTTTGTGCAAGCACTCATCGGTGTTGACCCCTCGCCGCACCGCCCTGCCTACCCGATCCGGCTGCTGCTGCTGCTCGCCACGATGGCCTTCCATGCCTTCTTCGGCCTCGGACTCATGACGGGCACCGGCCTGCTACTTGCAGACTGGTACGGTGCGATGGGCTGGGATACCGGCATCAGCGCGCTTCAAGATCAACGCATCGGTGGCGGCATCGCGTGGAGCGTCGGAGAACTCCCCACCATTTCACTCGCAATCGCCGTCGCGATCATGTGGTCACGCAGTGACCGTCGAGCATCTGTGCGCTACGACCGCAAAGCGGAGCGAGATGGGGATGCTGAGCTCGAGGCCTACAACGAAATGCTCGCGAAGCGCTAGTCAGGGTACTGCGCGGTGATGAGCAACTCATCGTCGGGCAGGAACGTGACGAGATAGCTCGCCGAGAAGTTGACGTCCTTGTCGAATGTCGAAACTGAGCCATCAAAAATTGACCGCACATCGACTCGCAAGTGGGCTGCGGCATCCGTTGCAGGCATCAGCCAGCTCGCAGGTTCTGCCCCAGGGGTGAGATTGACCGGCGGGTACTTCGCGATGCTCCACTCTGGAGTCGTAACGATGCGGTTAGACATGGGCTGGCCAAACGGGCATCCTGTCGGAAGTAGCACCACTTGAGTTGCACATTCGTCGAGGTATCCATCGACCTCGCGCTGCACCTTCGCAATCAACGCTTCGTTGGCGACAACATCAAGGCGAGCGCGCACCGTGCTGCCCGGCTCAGTCGCCGAAACCACAATGGGCTCGGCCTTCAAGAAAGTGGAGGCGTGAGTAATGTCAAAGCTGCTCGGAGTCAACACAACATACGCTGACGGTGTGTCCTGCGCTGGCGCCACGAACTCCGAGCCGTTGGCTGTGAACTCTTGAGCGTTCAGCACCGTAAGGCGCACGATCGTGAGCGGGGCGGTGACGAACTCCCAGTCAGCGAAGACTCCGAATCGAGCGCCAGAGCGCTGAACCGTGAATGTGGATTGGGATGAGCGCCCATCCAACTCGAAGTTGAAAGTGACGGTCTCAGTGCCATCCGGGTTTATCGTGCTGTCAACCACTGCAATGTCTTTGAGCGAACTCAGGGCTGAGGGGCGAAGAAGATCGTGCGAACCAGCCAACAACATCGAGCCTGCGCCGGTGGTATCGATGGGCTGTGCGCCGGCGCCATCATCGGATGCAGCGCCGTGTTCCTTCGGCAGATGAATGTCGGCGATTTCGAGGGCAGAAGACATATCGTGGCGGGCGAGGGCAGAGAGATAGCTGCGCACGAAACCGCCCGAGCTGAAGAGCGTCGAGTTGAGCACGATTACCGTGGTCACAAAGGCAGCAATTATCAGCCCGAGCACGATAGACCAGTTGACAAGCTCGCGACGCATTCACACATCCTAAACCGCTGAGGTGGGAGATGGGGCCACCACCTAGGTGGCAAACCAGCGTGGGAGTAGCCCCCAGCAGCATTAGGGTGATTGGGTGTCCGAAATCACTCTCTCGCCCGAGCAAGCAGCAGTCTTTGCTGCCATCGAGACGACGAGCAACAATCTCTTTGTTACGGGCAGAGCGGGCACGGGCAAGTCGACACTGCTTAACCATCTCTCGAACAACACTTCAAAGCAGATCGTAATTTGTGCGCCTACCGGAGTCGCCGCTCTCAACGTTGGCGGCCAGACGATCCATTCCCTCTTCCGGTTGCCCATTGGCGTCATCGCTGACCACGAACTTGAACAGAATCCCCAACTGCGCAAGTTGCTCAACACCATCGAAACGTTGGTGATTGATGAGGTGTCGATGGTCAACGCTGACCTTCTCGACGCAATCGACCGAAGTCTTCGGCAGGCGCGCCAACGCAAGAACGAGCCATTTGGTGGAGTGCAGGTGGTGTTGTTTGGCGATCCGTACCAGCTCGCGCCTGTTCCAGGCGACCCTGACGAGCGGGCCTACTTCGAGGATCGCTACCGCTCGATGTGGTTTTTTGATGCACTTGTGTGGGAGGAGACGGATCTCACGATTTACGAATTGACGAGCATCCACCGCCAGCATGAGGGCGAGTTCAAGTACATGCTCAACGCCGTACGCCACAACGGCGTAACGGCCGAGATCGCCGAGCGGCTCAATACTGTTGGGGCCCGTCCGGCGCCAAACGACGGCACGATTACTCTTGCAACGACGAACAGTGCTGTCACCCGAATTAACGCGACCGAGCTCGCGCGACTGCCAGGCAAACTACTCACGGCAAAAGCGGAGATTTCTGGTGAGTTCGGCGGACGCTCCTACCCCGCTGACGATGCGCTCGACCTCAAAGTCGGCGCTCAAGTGATGTTCTTGCGCAATGACACTCAAGAGGGCGGAACCCAACGCTGGGTCAACGGTAGCGTCGGAACCGTAACCAAGATTGCGTCGACCGTGTGGGTCGAAGTTGACGGTCGCGACTACGAAGTGAAGCCTGCGGTGTGGGAGAAATTCAAATACTCGTACTCGGCGCGCACCAAAGCACTCCGCAAGGATGTCGTCGCCGAATTCACCCAGTTTCCGCTCCGGTTGGCCTGGGCGGTCACTATCCACAAGTCACAGGGCAAGACCTATGACCGTGCAATTGTCGACCTCGGATCTCGATCGTTTGCACCAGGCCAGACCTACGTTGCCCTCAGCCGAATTAGCAGTCTCGATGGTCTCTATTTGAGTAGACCCCTGCGACCGAGCGACATCATCGTTGACGATAACGTCGTTCGCTTTATGTCTCGAACGCAGCCGATCCCCGCGATTGAGGCCTAAGCACTTTCGGGAGCAGTTGACCGCAGGAGTCGGCAAGCGGAACTACTACTCGCCCTGGCAGGCATCTACTTGACGCTTCCCGCCGTGATTCCTTCGACGATCTGCTTGTTGAAGACGATGTAAATCACGATCATCGGTAGGGTCACGATGGACAGTGCCGAAAACAGCAAACCGTAATCAGTTACATACCGACTCGAGAATGCAAGCAGCCCCGTCGGGATCGTCTTCAGGGCGTCATCCTGAATGTAGAGCAACGCGAGAAGGAATTCGTTCCAGCTGGAGAGCGCGGAGAAGATTGCAACTGTCGCGAGTCCCGGCCTCAGCAGCGGCAGCGCGATTGACCCGAAGACGCGAAGGTCGCTGGCGCCGTCAATGCGGGCGGCTTCGAAGAGCTCGTCTGGAAGGGCATCCAAGTAGACCTTCAGTAGATACACCGCGAGGGGAAGCCCCATGGCGGTATAGGGAATGATGAGTGCCCACCGAGTGTCGGTGATGGCGAGTTGTGTGAACATTGTGGACTGCGCGATGAAGTACGACTGAAGTGGCAAAAGCAACCCGAGCGCGAGTAACCCCATAAGAAGGTTACGACCCCGAAAGCGGTAGCGGCTGAAAGCGAATGCGGCCGCTGCACCAAATAACAGGATGCCGAACACCGACGCTCCCGTAACAATCGCGCTGTTGAGGGCGTACTGCCCAATATGGCCGATCTCCCAAGCCTCAACCCAGCGACTGAAGTCGACCTCGGTAGGTAATGCGAAAGGAGTGGAGAAGATTGCCGAATTCGACTTGAAACTCGAGAACACCATCCACAGCATCGGAAAGAAGAAAACAACCGCAATTGCGATCAGCGACAGAGTGAAAAGCAGATCGGGAATACGGCCGATGGGGGAGCGATTAGGCGCTGGTCGGCGCGCAGACTGAACCGACCTCGTGGCGCGCACAGGAGTACTCATCGTCGCGCTCCCTCTGGCTTTTCGCGATTGACCCTCGTAAAGATAAGCCCGAGGCCCACGACCACCGCAGTGAGTACGACAGCCATTGCCGAACCATAGCCAACATTCCCAAAAGTGAATACGGACTTCACCAGGTAGGTTGTTGGGATCTCAGTGGCTCCATAAGGACCACCGTTCGTCATCACATAGAACAGGTCAAAGCCCTGGAATCCGCCCGTAATGCACAGCAACAGGGCGACGGTAATCGCATTGCGGATCATTGGCACTTTAACGCGGCGGAATAGCTGCCATTCGCCAGCGCCATCCAAACGCGCTGCTTCGATTACCTCTGCAGGCACTTGGTTAAAAGCGGCGTAGAAAATGGTCATGTAGAAACCGGCATATACCCAACCGGAGACGACGCTCACCGCTAGGAGCGCAGTCGAAGTGTCGCCGAGCCAGACCCGCTGAAGATCTTCGAGCCCAAAATTCTGAAGAGCCGCATTGAGGAGCCCGAAGTCGTTGTTGTAGACAAAAGCCCAGAGCACCGCGACAACCACCATCGGCAACATCACCGGCGTGAAGATCGCTACGCGAAACCAGAGCGAGCCGCGACGCTTCACGCTCACCAAGCCGGCCAAAATAAGGCCAACTACCACTTCGAGCAGAATCGTCGCCGCAATGTAGATCAGGACGTGGGTAAACGAGTCCCGAAAGATCGTGTCGCCCGCAGCCCTAACGTAATTGTCGATGCCAACAAAGGTCATGGCCCCGTAACCATTCCACTCCGTAAAGCTGTACGCGAAGGTCATGATCACGGGAAAAAGCACTGCAAAACCGAAGACCGCCATGGCAGGCATCAAAAACAGGTACGGAGTGACCCTGCGGTTTGGTTTCATCGGAAGAGTGTCTCTCGAAAGGAGTGCTGACCGCCTACCTTCGGGTGGAAGGCGGTCAGCACCATTGGCTAACTTAAGGGGAGAAGGTTAGCCAAGCTTCTGGTCGATGCCCGCAACAGCATCCTCGGGTGACGTTTGACCGCCGAGGACTTCAGCAAGGGCGGCATAGAGTGCATTTGCCGTCTCGAGGTCGTAACCGGTGTCTGGTGGCAAAACGATTGCTGGAGCAGTTTCTAGCATGTCGATCAGGCCGGCACTCCGTGAGTCGATATCTTCTCCGGCAGATGCCGAGAGAGCCATTGGCGTCAGTTCGGCACCGATGAACGCTTGAACGTTCTCATCGCTGTTGAGTAGCGCGAGAAATTCTGCCGCGAGATCCTGCTTGCTGCTCTTCGCGTTGACAACGTAGCCGGTAACAACGCCGATGACGCTGTCCTGGTTGCCCTCACCGGGCATGCTTGGCAGGTTGACGTAGTCGAAGTTGAGGTCGGGTGCCTCATCGATTGCCCAGCTGACGAGCCAAGAACCGATTGCATGCATTGCGGCTTTGCCTTGGAAGAAGAGCTGGGCACCTTCGTTATCGTCGACCGCATTCGCGCTCTCATTGACACACTTGTGGTCGGCGAGATCCTTCACATAGCCGAAGGCTTCAACCCACTCGGGGGTGTTGAAGTCGGCTTCACCGGACAGCGCAGCGCTATAAGCCTCTTCGCCAACTACTCGTGAGGTCAGGTGGGCGAGCCAGTTTCCTGCTGCCCAGAGATCCTTGTTGCCGGATGCGATGGGAATCACCCCTTCAGCATTGAGGGCGTCGCACGTCGCGAGGAGTTCGTCCCACGAGGTGGGAGGTGTGAGTCCGGCATCCGCAAAAATGTCTTCGTTGTACCAGAGCACGTTAGCGACATCGGCTGCGTGAGGGACCATGACAACGGCGCCATCAACCGTCAAGGAAGTGAAGACCTCTTCGTCAAAGAGCCCAGCGATCGGTCCCGAGGTGACTGCTTCGGTGAGATCTGCGGCAAAGCCATCGGCTGCGCGCTGCTCAAGGCGGGCTCCCGCCCACTCGAAATAGATGTCGGGGGCGTTGCGGCCATTCAGCAAGTTCGGCAATCCAATGGTTTGGTACAGATCGTCGTCTTGATAGTTCATCTCAACCGTAACGCCGGGGTTCGCGTCTTCGAACTGAGCCGCGACGTCATCCCAGACGCGAATCTGTGCTTCGCCAGGAGAACCCATCGCGATGCGCAAAACGCTATCGTCTGAGTCACCGGCGCCCGCAGCGCAACCACTGAGAATCAGGGCACTCGCGCTGAGCACTGCAACGGCAGCAGTGGTCTTTTTTCGCATGACGGTCATGTTCGTTCCTTTGCTGTAGGTGGAGCACTAACGGGTGGTGCGGGTGGTGAGCCCTCAGCCGAGCACAGCTCAGCCAAAGTCATATCGAGCAGATCGCCAAAGACTCGGCGGTGCGCACTTCGGAGTCCATCGAGGTAGGGACGCAGCACAGCTGAACCCTCAGAGTCGAGGGTGCCAGCCGCAGCAAGGTCTGCAACGGCAACGAGAGCGAGAGATCCGAGCCTGAAGGTTTCGAGCCACGGACGCACCTCAGCGATCAGTGCTGGGTTGCTCACCGAACCATCGAGTAGTCGGTCGGCGGCCAGCACCATAGACTGCGCCAGCGCTGACAGGTCGGCCGCGGCTACTTCGCGATCGCCATACTCCAACTCGAAGGTGAAGCGCTCGAGGGCTTCAGCGAGATCGGGAGCATCGTCGGCCGAAAGGCAGGAGAAACGAACAGTGTCAGCAAAAAGCCGGAAGTCAGCCGCGCGGTCTGGGCCAACGACATCCAGAATCGCCCGTTCCCAACTGGCCTCTGGGTCGTAGCTCTCCGGGTCGTTTAGGTAGTCAGCGATTGTGGCAAAAGGAATCTTCGACGACTCGAACAGCTGCATGCCGTTGGCGATGATGCCAGCCGAGAAGCGATACAACTGGGGATCGCGTCCCTGATACGGGCCGATGTGAAGTTCGTGGCCCATGGCCACATCATTTACCGGGTAGTTATCCCAGTAAGTTGCCGGACGGCCGGTAGCGCGAGCAAAGACGGCCGCGTCGGAGAGGTCGAGGGTGGGCGAGCAGATTGCACGTCCTGTCCAAAACAGGTCGACTCTAGGGTCTAGTCCGCTGCCGAGACGACTGATGTAGTCCTCATCGCCGTAGCCCCAATATTGCGTGGGGCACACGGTAAGGCGAGTGTCACTCGCGAACCGCGAGAAGACATTACGAATGAGTGACTGGTGTGCGCCGACAAGATCGGTGAAAGCTTCCTTGTCTGCGGGATGCTGCAACCGAGCAGGGATGTCATCCAGCAGCAAACCAAAGCTGGTGACGCCCAGTTCACGTACCGAGTGAAACTTGGCGAGAAGCATTTCGAGATCGTCACTGCTCGAGTATTTGATCGTGAGGCCGGGGGAGAGGCAGTACATGAAAGTCATGCCGCTGGCAGCACAGGCCGAGATGAGCTCTGACAGGCGTGCGAGCTGCGCGCCGACGTAGGGACTGCGCCACTCGTGGCGAACCAGAGGATCGTCCTTGGGGGAGTACACAAAGGTGTTCATTCCTCGCTCGGCAAGGAAACTGATGAGATCGAGACGCTGTTCGTGACTCCAGGGCGGCCCGTAGAAGCCTTCGATTACTCCGCGAACTGCGAAGGGTGACAGGCCGGGTAGTGCACGCTCGCGGGAACCTGTCATACCGGGCCCCCCTTGCTGGTGAATTTCAGGTTAGTGGCATCGCCGCCGCTCGTGTTGCTGCTCTCGTAAATATCGGGCGCAACTCCGGCATCCACCGCGAGCTGGATAGCTTCAGCCATGACCGCATTGAGAATCGCAGCGCCGATCACCGTGGATGTCGCGGAGACGCGCTGATTGATGCCGCTGATATCGACCGATGCATCACCAACACAGCCGCCGTTGTCGATGACGACTGTTGCCAGTTCGTGCAGTCGGGGGAGTGAGGTCGGTCGAGCCGCGGGCGAGGTCGCATGATTGAGGCTCGTAAGGGCGACGACGGGGATGCCATCAGCCATGACCCGTTGAACGAGTTCTGAGGTCACCGCGTTGCTTCCCGAGTTCGATGCAACGATCAGCACATCACCGGGGGCAATCGGATGATCGAGGAGTAGGGCATCCGCAAGTCCGGAGAGGCGCTCCAGCGAAGTGCTGAGTGGAGCGCTTGCATGCAGCATGAGCCCTTCGAACAGGAGCGGGCTCACATTCACAAGCCCGCCGGCTCGATAGAACAGTTCCTCGGCGAGCATGTGGGAGTGGCCGGTGCCGAAGACGTGAATAGTGCGCTCGCTGATGAGAGCGTCGGCGATGAGACGGGATGCCGCAGCGATGTTCGCGCCTTCCTCGGTACGAAGTCGCTCGATGAGCTCGAGAGTGTGAGAGAGATACCGTGCCGCGGGGGAGTCAGGATCAAGGCGAGTGGGAGTCGTCGGCATCATGATGATGGTTCTTCTTTCCACACGTGGATAAGACCGCGATAAATGCTGTCTGACTCGCCGGCGCCGAGCAGTAGCGCTCCCTCAAGGGAGGAGCCATCTGCTGGCCGAAATGACAGTCCATCTGCTGCGAGTAGCTCGACAAGTCGTTCGAAAAGCACTGTGTTTGGTCCGAGGAGCTTGCCGCCAAGAGCAAGGGGGGCATCTGGACCAACCCATTGGAGGCCAACTCGAGCGGTCATGAATAGCTCGCGCGCTGCTTCGTTCACAATCGCGTTCGCGACCTCATCGCCCTCGACCGCTGCGGTGAGGACATCACGGGCAAACTGCGAAATTCGGTTGACTGGCCGGTGCACGCTGTGCAGTCGAATTGCAAGACTGTGGAGTCCGGCGAACTGATTTTCAGCGCGCTCGGTTAGCACTGTCGTCTCGCCGCGCCCGTCAAGTTGCTTGAGTACAGCCGAAACTCCTCGACTGCCAATCCAGAATCCACCGCCAGCATCGCCGAGCAGATAACCGTGACCGTCAATTGCGCGGGCTTCGCCGCCGGCCGTGAGCGCGAGGCAACCGACACCTGTGCCCGTGATGAGCGATACGCCCGGTTCCGCTGAGAGTGCACCTGCGTGGGCGGTAACGGTGTCGTCAGCGACCCACACTTCTCTGGCACCAGTGGTTGCCGCTACGAGAGCGCCGAGGCGTGACGCGGATGCTGCGTCTGGTGGCGATGTGGTGAGTCCAAGAACTACCCGATCCACAGGTTCAAATCGTCCATGCCTCCACGCATTAGCGACCGCATTGGCGACTGACCGCATGGTGTCACCCTCGAGACGGCTGACGCCGTCGACCTCGACAGTTCCCGGTTGTGCTGAACTCTTTATGCGGATGCCAGACTGACCGCCATCGACACCAAGAACCGTACGCATCAACTATTCCTCGCTTGCTCTGGTGAAAACGCCGCTCCCGAGATTTGGGCGGTGAGTTGATATTTGTCGCCACGGTAGAAGCAGTTGGCGATCATGATGATGTTGCCGCGGGAATCGGAATCCACCATTCGGATGCGCAGGCAGGCCTGATCCTCGGTGATTGTGAGTAGTTCACGCACACGCTCGTCAGGCAAGACGGGCTCGATTGAGACATTGGCCGCGCCGGGGCTGATGTGGTACCGGGTGCCGAGTAGTTCGTAGAGAGAGCCGCCGAGGTCGCTTCCGTTGATTCCGGGGACGAGTGCTTGCGGAATCCAGACAGTTTCGACGGCCATCGCTTCGCCGCTGCCGAGGCGTAGCCGTGTGAAGCTGACGACGGGATCACCTAAAGAGATCTGGAGTTGAGCTGCGATGGCAGAGTCGGCGGCGGCAACCCGGTAGGCCAGGAGTCGAGCACTTGGTTCGAGACCGCGATCGCGCATGTCTTGGGAGAACGAGGTGAGACCAAGTAATCGCACGAATGGTTGGGGGGTCACGTACGTGCCGGATCCGTGTCGGCGTTCAACAAGACCTTCGGCGACGAGAGCATCGACTGCGCGTCGGATTGTCATTCTGGCGACGTTCCATTGAGCGCTCAGATCACGCTCGCTTGGCAGGCTTTTGCCCACTTCGGTTGACGCCACCAACTCTCGAAGGCGGGCTCTCAAAGTGTGTCTGGTTGACTCGACGACTGTCACCCCCACATTAGAGTCCATTTTGGGGTGCGCGGTAAAGACCCCGTTAGACCAATCATTGCATTCGATTCCGTTCAGTGCCGAACGAAATTGCCCGCACTCTGGGGGATGTCAGCCGAGAATCTCTCTTTCTGCGCGATGCTGGTAGACCACTCCGAGACCGTAGCGTGATCGTGGCCCTAGACCACTTGACGCGCGCGATATGGTGAATTCATGAGTCGCATCCGCCCTGCTGGAGTGCAGGACCTCCCCGGTGTGTATCGGGTCTGTCTCCTGACCGCGGATGCCGGGGCTGACGGGAGCGCTCTCTACGAGAATCCCGACCTCTTGGGACACATCTACGTTGGCCCGTACATTGTCGGCCAACCCGAGTTCGCCTTTGTGATCGCTGACGACGCGGGAATCGCAGGCTACGTTCTCGGGGCCGCCGACACTCGAAAGTTTGAGGGGTGGCAAGAGCAAGAGTGGTGGCCCGCGCTGCGGAGTCAGTACCCGCTCTACTCCGGAACGAGTCTTGACGATGAGCTCGTTTCGCACTTTCACTCCCCGGAAACCGCGCCAGATTCTGTAATCGAGCTCTATCCGGCGCACCTCCACATCGATCTGTTGCCGCGCGCTCAAGGCAAAGGCCTTGGCCGCGTCATGCTGGAGACGCTATTCGCCGCGCTGCGCGAGTGCGGTGTGCCGGGCATCCATTTGGGTGTCGGGGAAGACAACCACAATGCAATTGCGTTCTATCGCCATTTGGGTTTTACCGAGCTCGCCCGAGGCACTGATTCGATTTACATGGGAATGGAACTGTCGTGATTCTGCCTGAACCTTCCGCCGCCCCGCTTCGAGGTGGTCCTGCTCTTCGCTGGGGTGTGCTCGCTCCTGGCGGCATCGCTACCGACTGGGTTGCAGCACTGCACGCAAATACTGACCAGCGAGTTGTCGCGGTAGCGTCGCGCTCAGCCGAGCGTGCGGCGGAGTTCGCGCGCAAGAACGGTATCGATCGCAGTTACGGCAGCTATGAGCAGCTGGTCGCTGATCCAGGGGTCGACATCGTCTACGTGGCTGCGCCCAACGTTTTTCATCGCCCGTTGGCCCTGCTTGCGATCGCCGCGGGCAAGCATGTGTTGATCGAAAAGCCTCTAGGGGTGGATGCTGCCGATGCCCGATTGATCGTTGAGGCAGCGCGCGCGGCGAACGTTTTTGCGATGGAAGCGATGTGGTCCAGATTCTTGCCGCAGACGACCGTAGTCGCGAAGCTACTCTCCGAGGGCGAATTGGGCGACGTGACGATGGTCTCGGCAGACTTTGGCTCGAACTTTGGTGCGCCTAGCGGCCAGCCAGTCTTTGACCCAGCAATGGGTGGAGGCTCGCTTCGTGACATCGGCATTTACCCGGTGTGGTTCTCACGGTTTGCTGTTGGCGCGCCTGACTCGTTGTTTGCGGTCGGACGGATGCTCCCTACTGGCGTTGATGGGCAGGCTGCGGTGGTTCTCGGGCACGCCGGCGGCGCCCAATCTGTGTTGCACACGACGATGCTCTCGGACACCCCGACGGAGGCCCGGATCAATGGAACTGGCGGTCGCGTTGAGGTTCGCACACCGTTCTATGCTCCTAATGGTTTTGCTTTTGTGCGTGATGAGGAGCGCACTGAGTTCACTGATGCCACTGGTTTGCGTGGTCGCGAGGGACTAGCTTTTCAGACCACGGCGATTGCGCAACACATTGTCGATGGCCGAACCGAGGCTCCCGAGCATCCGCTGGATGTGTCGGTCGCGATTCTCGAAACCCTCGACACTTTACGTGCCCACGTTGAGGCAGGTTAGGCGGCCGCCTTCGCGCGTGACAGATCGACGAACAGGTCGGTATTGAACTTGTAGGCCACGAGCACTTCTTCGATGACTCGGTCGCGTTCGGCGTCGTTCCACTGAACAGCATCGAGCTGCTCGCGGTAGGTGTTCTTGAACTCTTTGGGCTGTGCAATCTGGTCGAAGAGATAGAACCCGACGCCGTTGGTCTCGAAACCGAACTCGCGCTGCATGATTGTGCGGATGATTTGGCCGCCCGAAAGATCGCCGAGGTAGCGGGTGTAGTGGTGGGCGATGAACCCTCCAGCCCAGTCCTGGGCTGCAATTTCTCGAACGCGGGCGGCATAAGCGGCTGCGGTCGGAACGGGAGTGATCTGTTCACGCCAGTCGGCGCCGATCAAAAACTCCAGGTCTGCCTCGAGCGCGGGGAGGCGTGTCAGCTGCGAGGTGATGAACGGTGCGGCATCGGTGTCATCGGCGAAGTGTTCGGCGGCAGCCTCAATCGCTTCGTAAATGAAGTAGTGCTGGGCGACTAACGCGATGTAATCATCGCGAGTCCCCTTCCCGGTCATGAGATCTTTCATGAAGTCGGCACCCTCGCTGTCACCGTGGCTTGACCAAGTGCGCTCGCGAAGGGCCTGCGAGAAAGGAATAACAGCCACTGGGGTCTCCTAGCGAGGTTAGTTAGGTAACCCTCACTCTAGCGGCCCTAGTGTCCTTCGTGCAGAGGAACGGTGAAGAGGTCTTCGCCAGTTTCACTGGTGGGAGCATCCCGCTGCGGGGTGAAGGAGTCGTCGTGTTCACCGTGCGGTTGAGCGTAAATGCCTGCCTCGGTAGCAGCAAGAGCAGGGGTCGTGAGAGCTGATACTGCCAAAGCGCCGAGCATGAGGGCGACGAGGTAGCGTGCGGCACCGGGAGTGGCTGCGCTGGTGCGCTTACCTTCACGTTCGCGGCGGGCGTGCAGCGAAAGCATTCCGGCTACAAACAGTTGGAAGATCGCGGCGATTCCCCACGGTACGACATCCAAAACCGCAGCAAGGGTGGGAGTTTGAAGAGTGATTGCTGCAGTGACGAGCAGACCCCAGGCGATCAGGGGTGACACCGCGGTGACCATCGCGGCTCGCGCAAATGGCAGCTTGTCTCGAGTGAAAGCGACTATGCCCCAGGCGAATTCGGTGACTCCCAGAATGGCGAGCGGAATTCCCAGCGCGAGAGGGGAACCGATTACGAGCGCAACGTGGATCAGGCCTGTGCCTACTGCGGCGAAAGCGATCCAAGTTCGGGTAATTGCGGGCATTCGGTTCTCCTCTCGGTGCTGGAAATCGAGCTACGGGTGCGCGTTACGCGGTTGCGTGTGCTGCGCGCTTGTCGGCGCCAAGGCCAACAGCCAGTAGAACTACAGCGCTTGCGAAGTGCAGAACGTTGTCGGCTGCGTTCAGCGCAAGGATGTTGAGAGCGGACCCGACGAGAAGCAGCCCGGCGAAGCCGAGGGCAAGGTACGCGAATCCGACCGTGGAGTTGACGGTACGAGCCGCTTTCACGTTGGAAAGTCCGGCAATCAGAAGTGCAGCACCGATGAGAATGTGTGCAACGTTGTGGAAGATGTTCACTTCGAACAATCCCAGCAGCAGTCCTCCCTCGGTGGCGAAGAAGCCGACACCATTGGTGACGGTGAAGCCGAGCAGTCCGACGAGAATGTAGACCGCGCCAAATACTGTTCCCAGCAGGCGGTTAGGTGATTTTTTCATTGCAGTGCCTCCTCTGCGCAAACGGGTGTTCGCGCGGTTGACTATTATTCGTACCCCTCGCCGTAATGGTTTGGCCTCAGGGTAAAAGAGTTGAATGGGGGAGACTCAGCTGTGAGGCCGGGCCTCAATGCCGAGCTTTTCGCAGGCGCGGTCGTATAGGTGAACGATTTCCCGCCGGATCTCGGTGCGCTCAGAAATGGCCTTGCTCCAGGGCACGCTGACATGGTGTTCGACGCCGTGGGCATCGGAGTACTGCCAGGTTCCCTCTCTATCGTCGAGGGCAACCATGGCGGCGGAGATCGCAGCGGATTCGGCGAATGCGCGCACGATGAGGAGGTTGTCCCCGTTGTGGTCGCTGTTCATGTGGGCGAGTACTGCGGACACGATTTCTGCGCTGAAAGTGGTCACTTCTCTACGGTAGCGAAGAGTTCGGAATTAGGGGTTGCAAATATACCCTAGGGGGGTATACGATTGCCGCCATGGACGAGATGACGGCACAGGACTCACACACAAGTGATGCGCACGCGACTGGCATGTCGGCGCACCCCTCACACTCCACTCAAGAGTCGGGGCATGAAAATCATGGCGGCCACGGTGGTCATGGCGACCACGTAGCCCAGTTCCGACGACTGTTTTGGATCATGCTCCTACTGGCGATTCCCGTCGTCGGCTTCAGCATGATGTTCTCCCAAATTTTGGGCTACACGCTGCCCGACCTGGCCATCATCGGCTGGATCTCGCCAATCCTGGGCACAGTCATGTTCTTCTGGGGCGGTAAACCGTTCCTCACCGGCGGCTACTCCGAGCTAAAGGCCCGCAAGCCAGCGATGATGCTCCTGATCTCAATGGCGATCTCGGTAGCATTCGTCGCATCATGGGCATCCACTCTGGGTTTTATCGCCCATGACCTCGACTTCTGGTGGGAGCTCGCGCTGCTGATTGTCGTGATGCTGCTCGGCCATTGGGTCGAAATGCGTTCGCTTGCTCAAACCTCCAATGCGCTCGACTCGCTCGCCGCACTGCTCCCGGATGAGGCCGAAAAGGTAGACGGAGACAGCTTCGTCACCGTGCATCCAGCAGACCTCGTTGTCGGAGATGTGGTGATTGTTCGTCCAGGAGGACGCGTACCCGCCGACGGTGAAGTGATAGAAGGCACAGCCGAAGTCGACGAATCGATGATTACAGGCGAATCTCAGCCAGTGGCGCGTTCCGAAGGTGACCGAGTCGTCGCCGGGACAGTTGCCACCGACAACTCCGTTCGGGTGAAAGTCACCGCAATCGGTGAAGACACGGCGCTCGCTGGCATCGCCAAGCTCGTAGAAACCGCCCAGAATTCTTCGTCACCCGCACAACGCATCGCCGATACTGCCGCAGGGTGGCTGTTCTGGTTTGCACTCGCCGCAGCAGCCATCACAGCTACAGTGTGGACCCTCGTCGGCAGCCCAGACGACGCCATAGTGCGCACCATCACGGTGCTTGTGATCGCCTGCCCCCACGCTCTAGGGCTCGCTATTCCCCTTGTTGTCTCTATCTCCACTGAGCGAGCAGCCCGCGCCGGAGTTCTCGTGAAAGACCGCCTTGCCCTCGAAACAATGCGCAAGGTCGACACCGTTCTCTTCGACAAAACAGGAACACTCACGAAGGGCGAGCCGGCTGTCACACACGTAGCGACTGTCGGGGATGCGAGCGAAGACCAGGTTCTCCGCCTTGCAGCGGCAGCAGAGTTCGACAGTGAACATCCGCTGGCAAAGGCCATCGTGACTGCGGCACAGGATCGCAAAATCGAGCGGGCAACCGCCTCCAAGTTCAGCTCGTCAAGCGGAGTTGGAGTCGAAGCCACCGTCGACGGTGCCACGATTAGCGTTGGTGGACCGAGCATGCTGCGTCAGCACAACCAGACCGCGGTAGACGAAACCACAGTCTGGGCCGATCAGGGCGCGATTATCCTTCACGTGCTGTCTAACGGCCAAGTGATTGGTGCGATCGGGCTCGCAGATGAAGTTCGCGAAGACTCCCGCCAGGCCATCGACGCTTTGCACGATCGAGGCATCACCGTCGTAATGATTACCGGCGATGCTGACGCTGTTGCCCAATCGGTGGCGGCAGAACTCGGCATCGACAAGGTGTTCTCGGGCGTGCATCCAGAAGATAAAGCAAGCAAGGTCGCCGAACTGCAGAAAGCCGGCGGCACGGTTGCCATGGTTGGTGACGGCGTCAATGATGCCCCGGCCCTTGCTCAAGCGGATGTCGGAATCGCGATTGGCGCAGGAACCGACGTTGCGATTGCCTCAGCCGGTGTCGTGCTCGCCAGCGACGACCCCCGCTCAGTGCTTGGTGTGTTCGAGCTTTCTCGCCGCAGTTACGCCAAGATGCGCCAAAACCTGTGGTGGGCGGCCGGCTACAACATGCTCTCGGTGCCACTTGCTGCGGGAATCCTCGCGCCGATTGGCTTTGTGTTGCCAATCTCGGTAGGGGCACTGCTCATGTCAGCCTCGACAGTCGTGGTGGCGCTAAACGCGCAGCTGCTGCGTCGGCTCGACCTGCGCCCCGAAGCGGTTATCGCCAAGAACTGAGCTGTCAGTAGCGGTCCCGTCGTCCCTGAGTGAGTTTCGGACTCATCGACTGACGGGATCGCCACCGTCGAGCAAGCCGAGTTCTGCGCGCATCGGGTAACTTTCCCAATCGGCGGGACCCAAGCAGGCGAACGCTCCCGTACGCACCGCCGTGTGGAGGCGCGCGGGCACATCGCGACCCTCCAACAGTTCAGCGAGGTACCCGGCCACGAACGCATCGCCTGCGCCGACAGTGTCAACGGCATCGACGCGCACGGCAGCGACGAGGTGTTCTTTGCCGTCGACGAGCGCGAGGCATCCGTGTTCGCCCAGCTTGATCAGCACTTGACTGGCCCCCAGCCCGGCAATGCGGTGCGCTTGTACGCTTGCGGAACCTGCGCCCACGAGCATGGCGGCCTCCTCTTCGCCAGCAAACACAATGTCGGATGCTGCAGCAAGTTGTCGATAGACGGGAGCGGCAATGTCGCTTTCCCACAGGGTTGCGCGGTGATTCACATCGAAGGAAACAAGTACCCCGGCGTCGCGCGCCATCGTGACTGCGCGCTGTACGGTCTCGGCAGCGGTAGCGGAGAGTGCCGGAGTGATTCCAGACACGTGAAGCACGCCAGCTTGTGCGATGACGTCGGTGTCGAGCTGATCTGGAAAGAGTTGGCTGCCGGCGCTCGCTGTGCGGTAGTAGGAGACTCGAGTGATCGCAGGAGTACGGCGCTCTTTGATCATGAGTCCGGTCCGTGCGGCGGTACGAATCGCAGCGTTGACCTGTACTCCTTCGGCGCGGAGCTCGCGAACAACACGATCGCCGAGACTATCGGCACCGACAGAACCGATCCAGGTCGAGTTGCCGCCGAGGCGACTCACGCCAATTGCAACGTTGCTTTCAGCGCCGCCGATCGTGAGACTGAACTCACTCTCGGTCGCAAGCGAGCCAACGGCGTGCGGGCGAAAGAGGCCCATCGTTTCACCGAGAGTGACGAGGCCGCCTGGGATGAATGCGCCAGAGCTGGACGCGCCAGAGTCCCCCGTATTCACGCCGCACCAACCGCATCGATGGCGGCGCGACTGAGGGACTCAATCTCATCAAACTGCCGGTTCTGGATCAGGGCGCGCGTCGCCATCCAGCTGCCGCTGACAGCCGGAACAGCGTCGTGGGTGAGATACTCGGCCGCGTTAGAGGCGGAAACCCCGCCGCTCGGTACGAAGCCAAGACCGATGAACGGAGCGGCTAGCGCTGCGATCATCGGCAGCCCGCCAAGCTGGCCGGCGGGAAAGAACTTGACGGTGTCGAGACCGAGGCGAACGGCATGCTGAACCTCGGTTCCGGTCGCAACTCCTGGCAGTACAGCGATGCCGCGTTCGAGTGCGGCAGCGACAATAACGGGGTCGAGGCCGGGGCTCACCATGAAGGTGGCTCCGGCATCCGCAGCTCGATTGAAGTCGTCGAGTGACAGCACGGTTCCCGCTCCCACTGAGAAATTGGGCGTGCCGGCGATGGCTGAGATCGCAGCGAGACCAGCGGAAGTTCGCAGTGTTATTTCTGCGCAATGGATGCCGCCGGCGGCCAGTGCCGCCATCAACTCGGGGGCATGGGCGGCGTCGTCAATAACGATGACGGGCACGAGCGGGTTGCCGGCCAGCAGGCTGCGCGTGACGCTCATCGGCCGAGCCATCCGCCATCGACGTTGAGGATCGCGCCGGATACGTAATCAGACGACCGCGAGGCGAGGAACACCGTTGCGCCCGCGAGGTCACTCCCGGTGCCCCAGCGACCAGCCGGAATGCGATCCAGGATTGCGGATGAGCGATCGGCGTCATCCCGCAGCGCTTGCGTGTTGTCTGTGGCGATGTAGCCGGGAGCGATTGCGTTTACCGTGATTCCTTTACCAGCCCACTCGTTCGAGAGTGCCTTGGTGAGCCCCGCGATTCCCGACTTCGCCGCCGTGTAGCCGGGAACATTGATGCCGCCCTGAAAGCTGAGTAGTGACGCCGTGAAGATGATCTTGCCGCGGCCGCGCTCGATCATGGAACGAGCGATGGCTTGAGTGAGAGTGAACTGGCTCGACAGGTTCACTTGAATGACCCGATCCCACAGCTCGGTGGGGTGCTCAGCGGCAGGGGCGCGCTCGATAGTCCCGGCGTTGTTCACGAGGATGTCGACGTTGCGGGTAGCGAGAGTCTCGCCGAGCGCGGCGACGGCATCCGCATCGGCGAAGTCGCAGGCGATGCCCTCGAAGGTGCGGCCGTACGAGCTGACGGCTTTCTCGATCTCGCTGCCCGACGGTTCGATTGTGGCGCTAACGCCGATGATGTTGGCACCGGCAGCGGCGAGTGCCTCGGCCATTGCGAAGCCGATGCCGCGTCGGGCGCCAGTCACAACGGCGGTGGTTCCGGTGAGATCAAACATGCCGTTCATGGGGTTGCCTTTCGTGTCTGCACTCATTTCTGGCCCGCTACATCCACGAGAATTTTCATTGCTTTGCCTGCCGCAAGGTCAGCGAAGGCTTCGCTCGTTTGCGACAGCGGAACAATGCGGGTGATCAGTAGGTCGGCGGGGATGACGCCCTCATTGATGAGCTCGATGGCTCTCTCAAAGTCGGTGCGCTGGTAGACGCGCGCTCCCATGATGGTGAGTTCGCGCCAGAAGACGCGCTGCAGGTTGATTTCGCGAGGCGTGGGGTGAATAGCGACGACCACGAGGGTTCCGCGCACCTTCGCGAGGTCGGTGGCGCCAAGCACGGCAGCCGCAGCACCCGAGACTTCGAAGACAACGTCGGCACCAGCATCCGCTGTCCATTCGTTGACCCAGGCAACCTGATCGACTTCGAGCGGGCTGATTGTCGTGAAACCGAGCGCTTCGATCTGGGCGCGCCGACCAGCGTCAATTTCGATGACGACAACCGCAGCACCAAATTCACGGGCGACGGATGCGATGAGCACCCCAATCGGACCGCCGCCGATAATCACGGCCTTGTCTCCTGGCACTAAACCCGAACGCCGAACATCGTGCACCGCAACCGCGGCAGGCTCAACGAGCGCGGCGTGGTCAAGGCGCAGCTCAGGGGGGAGGGCGACAAGCGTTTCGGCTGGCACATTCCAGCGACCCTGCAGGGCGCCCGGGGAGTCGATGCCGATGAAGTCGAGGTTCTGGCAGATGTGCTGGTTGCCGGCGAGGCAGGCGGGGCAGGTGTTGTCCCACCAGAGCGGCATGACGGTGACGTGGTCGCCAACGTTCCAGCTATCGACGCCGTTGCCGAGAGCAGAGATGGTTCCGCTCATCTCGTGACCGAAGGTCAGCGGCATTTGCACTCGAGCATCCATGTTTCCGTGCAGGATGTGCATGTCGGTGCCGCACAGTCCGTTGTAGGCGACCGCAATTTGTACTTCACCAGCTGCCGGAGGTTTCGGTTCGTACTCTTTGACCTCAAGGCGTTGCTCGCCTACATAACTCACGCTCAGCACTGGTGCGCTCCTTTGCGATTGGCGTGCGCAAGGGTTGAGCCCGGTGCGAATGCCGTTGGGCAGTCGATGCAGCGAGCCGTTTCCCTTGCGCTCATTTTTGCGCCATACTAGCATGATCAAACGATTGTTCACGAGTACTAGAGAAGGCTGACTGGCAATGACAGACGACAACGGCGCACCAACGGTGTCTGCGCCAATGGAACGCCCGCTCGAGGGAATTCTTGTGCTCGACTTCAGCCAATTCCTCGCTGGACCTGTCGCTGCGATGCGTCTCGCCGACCTCGGTGCTCGCGTTATTAAGATCGAGCGACCGGGCACGGGAGACATCGGTCGCACCCTCGCCTTCGCTGGTCGCGAGTTTGACGGCGACACCGTTTCATTCCATGCGATGAACCGCAATAAGGAATCGATCACCGCCGACCTCAAGGTCGCGGAAGACCTCGATTACGTGAAGGAACTCGTCGAGCGTGCCGACGTGATCATTCAGAACTTCCGCCCCGGCGTCATGGAGCGCATCGGGCTCGATTTCGAATCTGTACGTGCCATCAACCCCGGCATCGTCTACGCCAGCGCGACCGGCTATGGCGAAGAGGGTCCGTGGAAGGATCGTCCAGGGCAAGACCTGCTCGCTCAGTCGATGTCGGGCATCCCGTGGCTGAATGGTTCGAAGACTGACGGCCCCGTGCCGGTCGGGCTCTCGATTGCCGACCACCTCATGAGCTGCCACATTGCTCAGGGCGTGACCGCGCTTCTCGTGCGCAAATTCCGCACCGGCAACGGTGGGCTCGTGCAGACCAGCCTGCTCGAAGCGATGCTCGACCTGCAGTTCGAACTGTTGAGTACCAAGCTCAACGACGACAGCATCACGGTGCAACGCCACGGCGAACACTCCGCCCATGCTTTCCTCGCCGCGCCCTACGGCACGTATCCCACCACAGATGGTTACATCGCGATGGCAATGAACGCGCTGCCGAAGATCGGTGATCTGCTCAGCGTGCCCGAGCTCAGTGCAATGCATGATCCGCAGCTGGCCTGGGATCGCCAAGAGTACGTCGAGGAGCTTCTCGCCACACGCTTTGCGACCGGCACCACCCAGCACTGGCTCGACATGCTCGATGCCGGCGACGTGTGGTGTGCGCCCGTACTCACACTCGACGAACTGCTCGCTTCGGGCGGGTTCGAGGCGATACGGATGACGCAGCCCGTCACCCGCGGAGGCAGCGAACTGCTCACGACCCGCAGCCCCATCCGCGTTGACGGCCAGATTCTCACGAGCACTAAAGCGGCACCAACCCTCGGGGAAGATAACGACCGCGTGCGCGCCGAGTTCTCCTCCCGCGCCGCCGCTGGTGCCGCCGCCGGTGCAGCCCAGGAGGCCTCAGCATGAGCCCAACCATCGTTCGCGGAATGACGTGGGAACACGAGCGCGGCTACGGCAGCGTCGTGAAGGCGGCTGAAGCGTATCGCTCGGTTGCTCCCGATGTTGAGGTGCAGTGGGAGTACCGCTCGCTGCAGGCTTTTGCCGATCAAGACCTTGAGAGTTTGGTCGAGCAGTATGACCTGCTTGTGATCGATCATCCGCACATTCCGATCGCGGCGGAAGAGAAACTCTTTACTCCGCTCAATGGTCGCGGGTTCGACACCGAGCTGGCCACGCTCGCGACGCAGTCGGTCGGACGCTCTCACGAGTCGTACAAGCACCTCGGTCAGCAGTGGGGCCTCGCGCTCGACGCTGCAGCGCAGGTTGCCGCGTACCGTCCAGACCTTCTCGAGTCGCCGCCCCGCAACTGGGACGAGGTCATGGCGCTCGCCGAAGAAGGTCGAGTGCTGTGGCCGTTCAAGCCCGTCGATGCGTACTCGAGCCTTATTACGATTGCAGCGGGCCTGGGCGAAGATCCGATGGCGACGGCCGGTGTCTTCCTCTCGGAAGAAATGCTGACTCGCGCGATGGAGTTGCTCGTGCGACTGGCTCGCCTGGTGCCCGCAGACAATGCCGGCTTCAATCCAATTCAGGTCGCCGATGTTCTGGCGGAGAGCGACATTTTCGCCTACTCGCCGCTGCTGTTCGGGTACACGAACTACTCGCGCGTCGGCTACCGATCGAAGCGAGTGCAGTACACCGACATCCCGAGTTCGACTCGCGGCGTTGCAGGCTCACTGCTCGGCGGCGCCGGAATCGCGGTCTCCTCACGCAGCCGAGTCATGGACGCCGCCATTGCGCACGCCTTCTGGCTCGCATCGGGCCCCGTACAAGAGGGTTCGTACTATGACGGCGGAGGCCAGCCAGGAAACGCCGTCGCGTGGGAAAGCGCTCGCACCAACTCCGACAGCCTCGACTTCTTCACCGGCACACGCGCGACTCTCGAAGGCGCCTACATGCGCCCCCGCTTCGCGACCTACATCGAACTACAAAATGCGGTCTCCCCGTTCGTGACCTCCGCCCTTCTTGGAGAGATCACGATCACCGAACTACGCGAACGTCTCGATGCGGGCGTCGCAGAATGGCTGGTGCGCTGATGCTCACGAAAGACCGTTGGTACGAAGACCACGAGATGGGGGAGCGACGCGAAACCGTCGGCCGCACCATCACCGAAGCCGACATCGTGCTGCACGCTGGCCAGACCGGCGACTTCTTTCCGCACCACATGGACGCAGAATGGATGGCGACCCAGCCCGCTGGGCAGCGCATCGCCCACGGCACCCTCATCCTCTCCGTCGCGGTGGGAATGACTGCTGGTGACATCAACCCGCAGGCCATGAGCTACGGCTATGACCGCATCCGCTTCATCCGCCCCGTTTTCATCGGAGACACCATTCGGGTGACGGCGGAGATCAACGAGATGTCATTGCATGCGAAGCGACCGGATGAGGCGGGCTACCTGCATGAGCTGGTCACGGTAATCAATCAGCACGGCGACACCGTGATGGTTCTTACTCACCTTTATTTGGTCAATCGACGTACCAAAGCGTAGTCGCGCCAATACACTAGGCAACTATGGCTACTTTGAGTGATGTTGCAACCCGCGCCGGCGTTTCGGTATCGGCAGTCTCGCGAGTTCTGAGCGAAAAGCCTGGCGTGCGGGTGAGCGTGGCAACACGTCAGCGCATTCACGATGCCGCGAAAGAGCTCAACTACCGGCCCAACTTCACGGCGCGAGCCCTCAAGTCTTCGCGCACTCACGCGGTGGGTCTTGTCGTCCCTGGTGTCACCAACGCGATTTTCGCAGAGCTCATGCGCGGTGTTGAAGAAGAGGCAAGCAGTCGCGACTACATGGTTCTGATCGCCAGCACCGAACGCTTGCCAGAGGGCGAAGAGTCGATTCCGCGCCTCATGGGTGAGGGTCGAGTCGACGGCGTTCTTGTGCAGTTTGGCGACCATCTGAGCGGCGATGACCTACGCACAGTGACCGATAGCGGCCTTCCAGTAATCTCGATCAACACGATTAACCCCGGCAGCGGTGGTTCAGTTCGCCTCGAGGATGAAGCCGGGATGCGACTAGCCACTGAGCATCTCATTGGGCTCGGGCACACCCGTATCGGCTATGCCGGTGGAGTTCCGGCCTCGGAGTCTGGCCAACGGCGCCTTGCCGGTTTCGTTGAAGCCATGAGCAATGCGAAGCTCGCGATCGAGCCAGAACTCGTCACCGACTTTGGCTACTACCCCAAGCAGGGTGCTCAAGCCCTCGATGCGATGGCAGAACTATCGACCCCACCAACGGCAGTCGTTGTGGCGAACATCAACGCTGCCCACGGTGTGCTCTCCGAGGCACGGCGGTTGGGCATCCGCGTTCCTGAAGACATGTCGATCGTGGCTATGCACGACACGTGGACAGCTGAAATCGCGTGGCCACCGCTCACCTGTGTGCGCTTGCCGCTCTATGAACTCGGCCGCGCCGCCATGGCAAGCCTGTGGGAGATCATCAACTCCGGCACCGCCGAAGACCGCGTCATCGCCGATCCAGCACCGCAGCTGATCGTGCGCGAATCAACCGCGCCACCAGCGCGCTAACACGTCCTGGAGGACCCGACTGTGCGCACTCGATCAACCCACCGAGGCTTAGAACTCACCGAGATCGGCCTTGGTGCTGCACAACTGGGAAACCTTTACCGCGAAACCACCGACGCCGAAGTGGAAGTGGGTGTCGCGGAAGCGTGGAATGCTGGCGTTCGTTATTTCGACACCGCACCGCACTATGGTCTCGGGCTCTCTGAACGCCGACTTGGTGAACAATTGCGCACGCACCCGCGCGACGAATACGTGGTGTCAAGCAAGGTCGGCAAGCTTCTCGTGCCTAACCCCGGCGGAGCAGACCGGATGGATGACGAAGGCTTCGCCGTGCCAGCCGTTACCAAACGCCAGTGGGATTTCAGTCGCGACGGGATCCTCCGCTCGGTAGAAGAATCTCTCGCCCGCACTGGCCTCGACCGCATCGACGTGCTCTACATGCACGATCCAGATAACCACTTTGAGCAGGCATCCACTGAAGGAATTGGTGCACTCATCGAGTTACGTGAGCAGGGTGTTGTGAAAGCCGTGGGTGCCGGCATGAATCATGCGGCACCGCTGGCCGAGCTGATTCGTCGCGCCGATGTTGACCTTGTGATGTGCGCAGGCCGGTTCACTTTGATTGACGATTCGGCGCTCGCCGACCTGCTGCCAACCGCACTAGACCACAGTGTGGGCATTGTGGTGGCCGGCGTGTACAACTCAGGACTCCTCGGGCGTGAACGTCCCCGTGCCGACGCGACTTTCGACTACGAGCCTGTACCGCCAGCGATTCTTGAGAAAGCGAACAACATCGCCGACGTGTGTGAAGCCCACGGCGTCACGTTGCCGGAAGCGGCTATCGCTTACGTGCTGCGGCATCCGGCGGTCGTGTCGGTGGTGGTCGGCGCTCGCGGCGGCGATCAGGTGCGCTCGAACATCGAGCGCTATGCCGCCACAATGCCCGATGGACTGTGGGATGACCTCGAAGCCGCTGGACTAGTCGCGGCCCTCTAGCTCTTCGGCGATCTCCTTGATCGCGACGAGGCGGCGATCCCACTCTGCGCCTATCGTGTCGAGGCGCTGGGCGGTCGCGCTGAGCTGCGCACCGAGAACTCGGTAGCGCAACTCACGCCCGGCACGCACCGGCTCAACGAGCCCGGCATCGTGAAGCACGCTCAGGTGCTTCGCGATTGCCTGACGACTGACGGGCATTCGCTCGGCGAGAGCGGATGCCGAAGCTTCCCCTTCGCCGAGCGCCGCCAGAATGCTCCACCGGGTTTCGTCCCCGAGTGCGGCAAACACGGGTATCAGAGTGGTGATCATGAACCCTCGAGGTAGGCGACCAACTCGTCGAGTTCAGAATCCCAGCCGCCTCGGTGTTGCTCCATGTTTGCGGTGGGGTCGTCGCCAAAGTTGAAGCCGGTCTCGACAACGGTGAGTTGAGTCCCGTCCTCAATGGCCTCCAGAGTAAAACGGAACACCGTTGATCGGTTCGGGTCGATGGGCTTGGTTGGGTCATCAGTCGGTCCGCCCCAGCGATACGCGATCACGTTCGGTGCGTCGAGTTCCTCGATCTGCACGGGGAAGGTGCCGTAGCCCTCGAAGGTAAAACTGCCCTGGGCGCCCTCGGCGACCGTGTCGAAAGTCGCTGTCTGAGGGAACCAGCGTGACAGGTGTTCGGGCTCGCTGATAGCAGCCCAGACTGTGTCGGCTGAGGCCTTGATGGTGATGGTGCGGCGCACGGTGAATGCGTCACTGTCAACAACGGCAGGTGGGTTGGTGGTCATAGTCATGATTCTCTCCTGAATTGGCGGATAACTGCAACCCGATAGTTGCATGATCTTGCTGGCATTGCAACCATTTAGTTGCAGTACGGGGCCGTGGTGATGGCGACACCCCTCGACCCCCCTAAACAGCACTTGTGATCAAACGATTGATCAAGTACCGTAGCCACTATCGCTCGCTACCAGAAACGAGGCGCCCTTCACATGGGACTCAACGACACCGCCCTAACTATTACCGCCGTGCGTGCAGTGTTGCTTTCGCACCGGTACCAGCCAGGAGAAGAACTCACTTGGGTTGGAGGCACCATTTGGTCGTGGGATGCCGCCCTCGTCGAAGTAACCCTCTCTGATGGAACAACCGGCATCGGTGAGGCAGGCGCCGGCATCATGGCTGCTGCCGCCGTGCCCGGAATCGTCGATGCCTTCCGGCCCTATGTGCTCGATCACGAATTCGGTCATCCGCTCGAAGTCGCCGACCACCTGCGCGCGTACACCGCCTTCTGGGCACGCGGAGGAATGCTCAACGGCGTTGCCGGAGCAATCGAAACAGCCGCGGTGGATGCCGTAGCCAAGCGCCTAGGCGTGCCTGCCTATGAAGTGCTCGGTGGCCTCAAGCGCGACTGGATCGAGTCGTACGCCAGCGGCGGACTCGGCACGACCTTTGGCGAAGTTTCCGATTGGGCTGCAGCCCAGATCGAGGCCGGTTTTGGCACCGTGAAATTCCGCGCCATGACCGACCCGGACACCACTATCAAGCTGCTCGACCACGTGACCGCGCTGCTGCCCGAGGGCATCCAGTTCGTCATCGACGCCGTGCAGGCGTGTGCCTCCGACCCCTGGCCGGTCGACGAAGCAATCCGTGTTGGTCAGAAGGCTGCCGAACTCGGTGCCCGCTGGTACGAAGAGCCTTGCCAGGCGGATGACGTGGCCGGCTACGCAGCGGTGCGTGCCGCCGTGAACGTGCCGATCTCCGGTGTCGAATCCAACGGAACCGTTCGCGACTTCGCCCAACTTCTCGACGCGAAGGCGCTCGATGTGGCGCAGCCCGACGTCACCTTCGTCGGTGGTCCCAAGGCCTTCGCGCAGGTCGCTGAGCTCGCTCACGCCACGGGCGTGAAAACCGTTCCCCACGTCTGGGGCAGCGGGGTCACCTTCGCCGCCAACCTGCACACCGTTCTCGCGAACCCCTATGTTGAGCTTTTCGAGTACTGCACCCTGCCGAATCCGTTGCGCGACGCAATGCGGGTGGAAGAGGTCGACTTCCGGGACGGTGGGATCGTTGCTCCGACGGCACCAGGCCTCGGCATCCAGCTCACTCCAGAAATCGAAGCACAATTCCCGTTTAGTCCAGGAGGTGGACATGTCATCCGCTAACGCAGCATCCGGACCAGCTAGAACTGGCACTGCAGGTTTCACGCCGTTGCCCGGCGACGAGCGACTCACGACCGCGATTCTCAGTGATTCGTGTGACGAGTCTGGACTTCGCAATCAAGTGTTGCAGCACCGCCTCGCCCCGATCGTCCCGGGTTCTCGAGCGTTCGGCCGGGCCCGCACGGTTCGTTTCGCGCCAGCACTCGAGTTCGATCTCGACGACCCGTACAAAGAATCGATCGATTTCATCGACGGTATCGGGGAAGGCCAGATGATCGTTATTGCTACAGACAGTAACAACGACTCCGGGTTCTGGGGCGAACTGTTCAGCGCTGCCGCACTGGGTGCGAAGGCCTCGGGAGTGATTACGGATGGCAACCTGCGTGACACTGACAAAATCGCGGAATTGGGCTTTCCCTCGTTCTCGCGCTCGCGCCGCCCGATTGACTTCCGGGCTCGGATGCGCGTCGTTGCCTCCGACGTCGTTGTTGAGCTGGGAGGGGTGCTCATTGCGCCAGGCGACCTCGTGATGGCGGACGATGATGGTGCCGTCGTGATCCCGCGGTCCCACGAAGACGAAGTGCTAACACGAGCGCGAACCCGAGCATCCAATGAATCGACCGTCTTGGCTGAACTGCTTTCCGGAGACTCGCTGCGCACCGTGTGGGAGCGGCACGGCATTCTCTAAACTGGCCACCTGCGAAGGGACAACACCGTGGTTTTTCCGATCATCGATGCTCACCAACACGTCTGGAACCCGAACAGGGCGCACTATGACTGGCTCGACGAATCGCTAGCGCCGATCAATCAGGTGATGACTCTCGACCAGCTCATCCCTGAGCTACGGGATGCCGGGGTCGACTACACCGTGCAGGTTCAGTCGGCAGACAACTTTGATGACACGCGGCTCATGGTTGAGTCGGCGGCGGCGCACCACGAGGTCGCGGCGATCGTTGGCTACGCGCCCATCGATCGGCCGGAGCAGGCAGCGCGAATCGTTGAATCGTGGCAGGGCGACACTCGCATGGTTGGGGTTCGCACCCTTATCCACAACCAGAAGGATCCGGAGTGGTTGTTGCGACCCAACGTGGATGAGGGCCTCACTGTACTTGAGCGCGCGGGACTCACCTTTGATGTGGTTGCGGTTCTCCCCGAACACTTGGCGCTGATTCCGGAACTGTCACTGCGGCATCCTGAACTGCGCATGGTTATCGATCATTTGGCGAAGCCGCCGATCGGGCTTGACGACCGCGAACCGTGGTGGTCGGCGATTGAAGCGGCCGCTCAGAACCCGAACGTCTACGCGAAGGTCAGTGGGCTCTACTCTGCTGCAGGCGACCCCCAGCAGTGGACGACCGAGTACGTTCGCCCGTTCTTTGATCGGGCCCTTGACGTGTTCGGCCCAAGCCGGCTTATGTACGGTGGCGATTGGCCAATTTCAGTGCTTGCAGGGGGATACTCGCGCGTCTGGAATGGCCTCGCTCCACTTTTCGACAGTGTGGATGCCGTAGACCGTGAGCAGCTTCTTGGCCGCACTGCTGCAGAGTTTTATGGCATCGATCCCGCTCGCATAGGGATGTGACGCGCTTTTTACGCGCATCCCGGTCTCGCGTGCGAAACCTTTGATTAAACGTTTGCGCAACCTCGCCAGTTGGTATAACGTTTGAGCACTGGAGAATTCACGCCGTTCCAGCGGCTGACATCTCTCCACTACAAAGCAGTAGAAACCCACCAAGGAGTGTCAATGAAGACGAAGAGGTTCCTTTCCGCCAGTGCAGGAGTGGCAACAATTGCCGCCGCTGCACTCGTTCTATCCGGCTGTTCAGCAGGAGGCGGCGAAACCGCCCCCGACCAGACTGACTCCGGTGGAAAAATCACGGTGTGGGTCGACCCGCCCCGCGTTCCCGCCGCCGAAGCATTCCAAGAAGCACACCCTGAAATCGAGATCGACGTCGTGCAGATTGACGGCACCGTCGGCGGGCAGACAGTCAAGCAGGCATTCGCCAACTTCGACTCCGCCGGATCCGGATGGCCTGACGCCATCTTCTTCCCCTCGAACGACGACATCGCTTGGGCAACTGGCGCTGCCAGCAACTACGCTGCCGACCTCACCGATCTGCTACCCGATGTTATCGATGGTTATGACCCCGCAGTGCTTTCCTTCTGCGACATCGATGGCCAGATCCGGTGCCTACGTAACGACGCTGCGCCTGACGTGTTCTGGTACAACAAGGCATTCTTCGACGAAAACGGTTATACCCTGCCCACCACGTGGGAAGAGTACGGTTCACTCGCTGTCGAAATCGCTGCCGATCACCCCGGCAAGATCAGCGGATTCCTCGGAGATGCTTACGCCGTCAACCGCTACCTTCAAGCAGCAGACTGCCCCACGAATGACCGTCTCTCTGAGTCGGAAGTTCACATCAACCTCGACGACCCGAACTGTGTTCGCGCCAACGACCTTCTTGCTGAAATGTATGACGGCGACGCGCTCACCACTCAGGGAATTTTCGACGGTGACGCAGCAGCTGCCGGCGTAAACCTCGTCATGAGCCCCGGTGCAGTGTGGTGGGGTAACTACCTCTTCCGCGACACTTGGAAGATTCCTGCTGAGCAGATGAGTGCAAGTGCACCGTTGACTTGGGAGGGTGAATCAAGCCCGACCGCTGGTAACGAAGGCGGCGGCCTTTGGGGCGTTTCCTCGCACATCACCGGAAAGCAGCTTGAGAACACGCTAACGTTCGCAACCTTTGTTGCGACTGACCCGGCATGGCAGGTTGAACTGTCAACCGGTCTGCCTGGCTACGGCCCGATCCAGGATGCGTGGCTCGAGAAGCTTGCAGAAGACGGCTACTTCGCCGACGTCGCATCCGTTCAGCAAGCATTCAAGGACGCGGCTGCTGCAGTAGCGCCGTACTCCTACATGCTCTATGACACCGGTGCAGCCTGGACCGAGACGGTCAGCCCAACGCTGATTGCAAACGGCTCTATGAGTGATGCCCTCGGTACCTTCGGAGAAGAACTCGTGAACCGCGCCAACTCGGTCGGATACACGGTCACGGCCGAATAGTAATAATCATTTAGGCACAGCATGTGTGGGGGTTTCAGATCCTTGAGGCCCCCACACTCTGTTCCGCTCCACACACTCATAGGCGAGGAATACATGAGCAGCCCCAAGCTAGCCACGAAACGCACGGAGTCACCGGCTACCGCAGCACGTGCATCCACGACACCTCGGCGCCACCGTACCCGTCACGCAGAAGCCCGCGGCGCCTGGATTCTGCTCGCACCATACCTCGCACTGTTTCTCGTAGCAGCCGCCATCCCCATCGGCTACGCCTTCTGGATCGCCCTGCAAAAGGCACCAACACTCGTTGATCCCACGAGCGGATTCGGCGGCTTTGACTCGTTCATCACGGTAATCACCGACTATCGGTTCTCCGGAACGTTCATCAACATCTTCTCGGTCATGATCGTGTGGTTGCCGCTCATGATGCTCGGCATCGTTGGCCTCGCGCTGCTGGTTCATGCCAGCCCCGGGCGCTTCGGTTCTTCGATGCGCTTCATCTACTTCATCCCTGGTGCGTTGAGCGGAATCGCCAACTTCGTGCTGTGGGTCTATCTCCTCCACCCCACCCAGTCTCCGCTCGCACCGCTATGGCAAGAAGTCGGCTTCGGCTCGCTCAAGGAAATCGTCACCGACGGCAACATGCCCGTAATTCTTACGGGAATGCTGTTCTTCCAAGGTGTCGGTACCTGGATCATCGTTGTAAACGGTGGACTTAACGGAATTCCTGACGAAATCTTCGAGGCCGCCAAGATTGACGGTGCAAGCGCCTGGGACCTCGCCTGGCATATCAAGCTCCCGCTCATTCGCCCGTGGATTGGTTACGCGGCCCTCATGAACTTGGCCTACGGCTTCCAACTCTTTCTCGAGCCCTACCTACTGCGACAGATTTCCTCTGGTGCGATAGCCGGCGAGTGGGCACCAACCCAATTGGGTTACGCCTTCGCCTTCACCAACCGAAACTTTCCGGCGGCCGCCGCACTATCAATCATCCTGCTCGTGATCACCCTGAGCATCGGAGTAATCATCGTGATGAAGAGCGGACTCTTCGGCGACGATAAGGAGGAGAAGCGATGAGCAACACCGCCCCAAGCGTCGTCGGCGCAAAACACTGGACCGTCGGCCGAATTGCCCGAATTGTCGTGATGCTGCTCGTAGCAGCGGCCTTCATCCTGCCCATCATCGGGTTTATTGCGATGGCATTCCGCAGCCAAGAAGGGGTACTCGCCGGAACCGATGGCTTCCTCGGGTTAGGCGGCATTTCTTGGGACAACGTTGTGTTCAGTTGGAGCCAAATCAATGGCTTCGGCCCTGGAGGGGGAGGTATCTTCACTCGCTGGGTCTCGAACTCGCTTGTGATCGCCGTCGTAGGTGGAGTACTTGCCCTCGTAGCGGCGCTGCCCGCTGGCTATGCGCTGGCGCGTCTGCGGTTCCGCGGCCGGAAAGTGATGCTCTTTGCAACCCTGCTCGCCATGGTGATGCCCAATACTGTTCTCGCCATCCCCCTGTTCCTCGAGGTGAATGCGATCGGCGCTGTCGGTGAACTCTGGCCTGTCGCCGTCATCATGGGCTTCTTCCCGTTCGGCACCTACCTCGTCTACATCCACTTCATGACGACAATGCCGCAAGAGCTGGTCGAGGCCGCTCGTATCGATGGCCTCAGTGAGATTGCCACCTTCTTTTATGTAGCACTTCCCATTTCGAAGCAAGTCATCGCACTTGTCGCGTTCTTCTCATTCGTGGCGAACTGGACAAACTTCTTCCTACCACTGGCGCTTCTGACCTCCAATCAGCAGAACAAGACAATCTCCATTGGCATCCAGGAACTCATCGGGGCAAGCCCGCTGTTCAACGCTACAGTCGCAGCTGGCCTCGACGTGAAGCTCTACATGCCGCAGCTCGCGCTCGCCACGTTCTTGTCAATGATCCCGCTGCTCGTCGTATTCCTGACAGCCCAGCGCTTCTTGATTCGCGGACAAACCGTCGGTGCGGTGAAGGGATAACAATGAAACGAGTAGCCCAGGTTATTGGCCTCCCACCGGAGAACCGCGAAGAGTATGAGCAATACCATGCCGCCGTGTGGCCAACGATTCTTGACCGACTCGCTCGCAGCAACATCCACAACTATTCGATCTATCGGCACGGCGACCTGCTCTTCTCTTACTTCGAATACACCGGTGACAACTACGAAGCCGATCAGGCGGCCATCGCGGCCGATCCCGAGACGCAGCGATGGTGGGCACTTCAAGAGCCACTGCAGCGACCACTGGATGATCGTGCCGAGGGTGACTGGTGGAAAGAGCTGCCTGAGGTCTTTCACGTTGACTAAATAAACCGCGCACTGCCAGCGCCAACGGCGCACAACTTCCCACTATTTGTTCTGAGCAAGGAGAACACTTCAGCATGACTACTATCACCAGCGTTGACGTCTACGACGTGCGTTTTCCGACATCACTAACGGCAGACGGCTCTGACGCAATGAACAAGGATGGCGACTACTCGGCCGCCTATGTTGTACTCCGCACCGACGAAGAGGGCGTCGCAGGCTACGGCTTCACCTTCACCATCGGCCGAGGCAATGACATTTGCGCGCTCGCCGCCGAACAGCGTGCGGAACCGCTCGTAGGTCGGGATGTCGACGAGATCGTTAGCGACCTTGGCGGCATCTACCGGGAACTCAAGAGCGATTCGCAGTTGCGCTGGCTCGGACCAGAGAAGGGCGTCGAGCACTTGGCGATGGCGGCCGTCATGAATGCCGTGTGGGATCTTGCTGCCCGCCGTGCGAACAAGCCGCTGTGGCGCCTGCTGACCGACATGACGCCAGAGCAACTCGTCGATACCGCTGACCTCAAGTACCTAAGCGACGCGATCACGCGCGAAGAAGCCGTCGCGATGCTCACCGAACTTGTTCCGACCAAAGACCAGCGCGTCGCGGAGCTCACCGAGACGGGCTACCCCTGCTACACGACGAGTGCTGGCTGGTTGGGTTACTCAGACGAGAAACTACGCAGGCTGTGCCAGGAGTCTGTGGATGCTGGCTACCGCCACATCAAACTGAAGGTTGGCGCAAACCTCGAAGATGACATCCGCCGCTGCGGGATTGCCCGTGAGGTGATCGGTGACGACGCCAAGCTCATGATCGACGCCAACCAGGTGTGGGACGTGCAGGAAGCCATCGACTGGGTGAAGGCACTCGCGCAGTTTGACCCGCTGTGGATTGAGGAGCCAACAAGCCCAGATGACGTGCTTGGACACGCGACAATTCGCAAAGCCGTTGCGCCGATTGGTGTCGCGACAGGCGAGCACGGAATGAACCGCGTTCTCTTCAAACAGATGTTCCAGGCGGGTGCGATCGACTTCTGCCAACTCGACTCAGCACGCCTTGCTGGTCCCAACGAGATCATCGCCGTGTACTTGATGGCGAAGAAGTTTGGGGTGCCTGTGTGCCCCCACGCTGGAGGCGTCGGGCTGTGCGAACTTGTACAGCACCTGTCGATCTTCGACTACGTTGCCGTGTCAGGCACCCTTGAGAACCGGGTCACCGAATTTGTAGACCACTTGCACGAACATTTTGTTGATCCGTGCATTGTCGAGAACGGTGCCTACCGAGTGCCGATGGCGCCCGGCTACTCCGCTCAAATGCACGAGTCCTCACTCGCAGAGTTCTCGTTCCCGGAGGGGACCTACTGGGCGGGTGTTTCGACGGCTGTCGCCCCGTAACTTCCCAGCAATCTAGGGGGAGTCGCGTCGATATTACTGCGGGACTGGTTTTTGCTCGTCTTGACGGTGGCAGCAAACGAGTCCGGAACTCATTCGTCGGTATGCGCCAATAATCGTGCCGATCGGGCAGAAAATAGTGCCGCATTTTTAGGTAACCGCCAATCCGACACGCCGCGTACCCCCCAAAGTGGGGGTACCTTCACCGCATGCGAGGCGAGTAACTTCACTCACTACCCCCTTTAGGGGGCCAGTAGCAAATAGAGCAAGTACACACACCCGCCCCGCCAGCGCGAACTTACCAACGCGTTCCTCACCCGCGCGTCCACCCCCAAGGGCGCCTCATCGGCGTGCTCTCTCGAGCGCGCTTTACACCCCTCGACACCCGAAATGTCGTGATCCCGATGCACGGAAATCTGCAGCCTCCCCCACAGCCGCGCCGGCTGAGCTGCCCCGAGTCAGTGCGTTTGCACCTGCAGGCGTGCGCTCCCGAGAGCTGAACAATGAGTCAGCTCAGAAATCTCCCTGACCAATCCCCCGCAGACCGAGAACGAAACCACCTCCGACTTGTCGAACCCGCTGAACCCAATCAGCACACTTCGGCGACTCGCAATCTCAACTATGGCCTCGCTTGGGCGCGCTCATACCAAGCACGACTGCTGATATCCGATGTGACAATCATCGTCACAACGACTCTCGCAGCGTTGCTGACTCGGGCCGAGATCACACGCATTCCGGAATTTATCGCCGGAGTTAACCCGCTCGTGTGGCTCGGTCTCAGCGGCATCGCGGTGACGTGGATATTCCTCCTTGAGGTTTTCCACACCCGCGATCGCCGAGTTATTGGAGCGGGGCCGCACGAATACAAGCGCGTCATTACAGCATGCATGACCGCTTTCGGACTGCTCTCGGTCATCCTGCTCGTACTCGAAGCCGGCTTTCCCGGAAAGAGCGCAGTCCTGGCCATGGCGACAGGCGTCCTAGCACTTCTATTGAGCAGATGGCTCTGGCGGAGGTGGCTTACCCGGCAGCGCCGCTACGGTCGTGCCCTGTCGCGCGTCGTCGTCGTCGGGACTCGCAGCGAGGTCGACTACGTCGTTTCCAAAATTCAGGGAAACCTGAGCGCAGCGTTCTCTGTTGTTGGCGTTCTGGCGGATCCAGAGCCAGGAGACGAGTCTGAATCCGACGCGGCCCACCGAGTATGTTTCGGACCTGACCAGGTCGTGGAAACCGCAGCCTCACTGCGCGCCGACGCTGTAATCGTCGCCGGCGAGCACGGATCCGGCAATGACTACATTCGGAATCTTGCGTGGCAGCTGGAAGGCACCGCGGCAGAGCTGATCCTTGCTTCGCGACTGGCCAACGTCGCTGGTCCGCGCATCCACTTTCGACCGGTCGAAGGGCTGCCTCTTATCCATGTGGAGATCCCGCAGTTCGAAGGCGGAAAGCACGTCGTCAAGCGTGGCTTGGATATTGTCGTGTCCTCCATCGCCCTGCTCATCCTCTCGCCCCTATTCCTGATTTTGGCGATCGCGGTGCGACTGGACAGCCCTGGTGAAGCTTTCTTCAGCCAAGTGCGAGTCGGCCGCAATCTCGGGACCTTCCGCATGTACAAGTTTCGGTCTATGGTTTCGAATGCCTCAGAGAAACTTGCAGGGCTTGCAGAACAGAATGAGGGTTCTGGTGTGCTCTTCAAACTCAAGAATGATCCCAGAGTCACCCCGTTCGGCCGATTCATCAGAAAGTATTCTCTCGATGAGTTGCCGCAGATTTGGAACGTACTCAAAGGCGACATGAGCTTGGTCGGCCCGCGCCCGCCCCTGCCAAGCGAAGTGCGAGCCTATCGAGGCAAAGTCAACCGCCGCATGTACATCAAGCCCGGCCTGACAGGAATGTGGCAGATCAACGGCCGCTCCGATCTGAACTGGGAGGACAGCATGCGCCTCGACCTCTACTACGTCGAGAATTGGTCTGTCGTCGGAGATCTGGTCATCATGTGGCGTACGTTCAAAGTCTTGCTCAACCCCGTTGGTGCGTACTAATCATGCGAGCGTTCGCCGACGGTGCTAATGCCCACCACCACCGTCTGACCTTAGACGTCCTCACAGCTGACATCGGGACGCTTGTGAGGGCAAAACCCGCCGCTGATGTGCGCCACGAGGGGTGGGACTCTCGTGCAGGCGTAGTCAACCAGTAGAGAACGTGAAGCGTGAACGGAACCGGCGGCAATCTCGGGAGGCCCCGGTGACCTGCGATTCTCACTCGAAGGTAGTCAACGTCAAGTCCGACAGCGCAAGCGAATCGGACTGCGCCGTCAGTGGCGGGGCCACAACCCCCTAGGGCGACCCTTGCGGTTGTCTGGCGCCAGCGATCTCCGCGCGCATCGTGCGAACACTGGCACGCCAGGAATAGCCAAGATCTTTGGGATCAGTGGTCTCCGCTGCTCGGGCGGGCGCGGAACGGATTGCGCGCGCCATCTCCGAAACATCGTCCGGGTCGGCAAATGTCGCCCACGTGCCCAGAATTTCGTGAAACACAGGGATATCACTGACGACGACTGGAGCCCCGAAGTGCAGAGCCTCAAGCACCGGTAGGCCAAAACCTTCGTCGCGAGTGAAAAACAGCAGCGCCGAAGCATTTCGATACAACCACGCGAGTTCATCGTCGTCGATGAATCCGAGGAAGCGGATGGCTCCGCGCTCTGTGGCCTCTGTAACGGCCGATGGCAGGTTCGCGCTCCTCCCTTGGGGCTCGCCAACAATCACAAGTGGTGTTCGTGCGGTTGCGCGACCCGATTGGAGCGCAGCCTCAATTGTGTTTGCGAGATTTTTGCGTGCATTAAGCCTGCCGACACAGAGCAAAAACTCGCCAGCGATCCCCTCAAGTCCAGCAGGCTTCCGGGGAACGGCATCCGTTAGTCCGCTTCCGACCGCAAGCCCCACGGGAACTACCGCGCGATCTCGGCTGAGCCGACTTATGCGGTTGGCTTCGTTCTGTGATGATGAAAACAACCAGGAGGCACGGCGTGAGCTCAAGGGCATCAAGCTGAAGTAAGCCCGCTCCGTGAGGGTGAACCAGTGGGGTGACGAGAGAAACATGTAGTCGTGGATAAAGACGGCGCTCGCCCCGAACGCTGGGCTGAAGTTATGGGTGATCGTGACATCCGCGTGTATTCGTCGAGCGACGAACGGAAGTTCGAGAATCGCGCTGATGCCCTGCGGTCGTAACCGAGTACCGATGGCCGTAGCGGGGAAGGTCAGCTCGGATTGTGCAATCTGAACGGATGCTCGGGGAACTGCCACGACGATCTCATCGTCGGGAAACTCGCGCGTCCACGCCCAAATGAACTCTCGCAACACCTGCCGGTTCGAGGCAGGGCCACTCTCCCACCAGAAGCCGTCAAACAGAACGCGCATGTTCACATCGTATCGTCGGCGCCATTTTCTCCCCGGAAATGGACTTTCCTTTCGGACCAATCGCACGTGACGATACAGTGGAATATGTCCGACACAGGTGAGAGCACTGCAGCCCCGGCGGGATACCGCGCGATCGTCAAGCAGCTTGCGACAGCACAGAAATCCGGTCGAGGAGCTCCGCCCTATTCGCGCTGGGTCAATCGACGCTTCGGACGACTATTCGCTGCGGCCGCGTTTCTGTGGGGTAGAACACCCAACCAAGTAACTCTGCTGAGTGCGCTTATGTCGCTGGCCGGACTCGTACTCGTGGCCACCGTAGAGCCCACCTGGTGGCTCGGTGGGCTCGTTGCCTTCCTCTTGCTACTTGGCTATGCCCTGGACTCTGCTGACGGCCAGCTGGCCCGGCTACGCGGCGGAGGCACGAAGTCAGGGGAGTGGCTCGACCACGTTGTCGACGCATTCAAAATCGTGATCTTTCACGGAGTCATCCTGATCTCGCTCTACCGTTTTGATGCCGGGCTCTCAGACGGCGTGCTTCTGATTCCCCTTGGATTCATGGTCGTCTCCTCCGTGTTCTTCTTTGCGATGATTCTTACCGACCAGCTGCGCAGGATCGCGTCGTCTGAACGCGGAAGTACCTACGCAAAGCCGAGTGGCGGTGGAGGTTGGCTTCAGACCATCGTCGCCATCCCGACCGACTACGCCGTTCTCTGCCTGACCTTCGTAATATTCGGGTGGGCGAGCGGCTTCATTGTTGTCTACGGCTTACTCTTTTTCGCCAACGCCGTCATCCTGATTGCAGTGCTTGCGCGTTGGTGGCGTGAGTTGCGCACTATCGACGCACGCTAACGCTCAAACTCGCGCACCAGCCCTACCGTGCTCTCGATGTGATTGCGGCTTGATGCCCCGAACACGAGTGACTCAATGCCCGGCTGCGCGAAAATCCACTCGATCGCTTCGCGAGGCGGGATTGCCCCTGATGCAAACACCGACATCGCTACCGCTCTAAACGGGCGCTTTTCAAGTGCATCCTGATACGCCTCAACGCCGCCAGACATCCGAAAACCGATCTTGTTAATGTTTGAGCAGACCAACGGATTCTCGATGCCAGCGCGATCGAGGTGGTCGAGCAGCATCGGTAGGTTCATCGTGATGAAACCTGGTTGAGCCGAATATTTCGACCGCACATGGTTCGCGAAGATCGCAAAGGCATCACTGAATCCGAGCCCGAGCAGTAGGTCGACAACAACATTCTGCAGCCAAATAACGGGACTGCGAACGCCGGTAAACCCGGCCATTTCGGCATCCACCAAAAGGGTGATGATGCCCTCAATGTCTTTCTTGGCAAGGGAGCGACCGCCGCGCATCATCGCATTGAGGGCTCCCTCGTCGGGCATAAACCGGCCTAACGCGCCAAGGATTCCACTCTCCGTAACCGCATCGGCATACTTGTGGGCGTATGGCATGCAAGGGAAAAATGCGAACCCGTCATACCGCTCAGGCTGGGCCCGAACGCGCTCAGCGACCTCAGAAATTCGGTCGTGCGTTGTGCACATAAGCGTGCGGATGCCGCTGGCGTACGCATCATCGATGACGTCCATAATCGCGTCAACATTCTGAAACCGCATCGCTTGCTCGCGAGCCTTCTCTTCCGAGCGATGGTTGATACCGAAGAACTGATTGTCGCCAAACAAAAGGCGATCCAGTTTTGCTGGCACCGGCTCTGGTACCCGTGTCGTCGTGGTCGTTGTGTTCATGAGCGTCTCCCCAACAGGCTTCGGCGGCGGGTAGGTGCGGTTGCGGCGGCTACCGTTGCGGGCGAGCTAAGTCGCGGTCCTCCCGCGGCATCCTGAGTGAGCAGTTCGATGATGCGATCGGTGCGGGCGGCACTTGCGAAGTCGTTGGTGCTGTCAAGGCTTGGCTCATCAATCCGATGCACGAAGTAGTCGAGTTGGGCGCTATATTCCTCGCCCCGTAAGTAGAACCACACCTCGGGGGTGAGCTCCGTCGTCGACTTGATCGTCCACCCCTGCTGGTAACCGTCAATGGCAGGCGCTGTGTTGCGCAGGTACACCTGAATTTCTTGACGATCGGCAATGATCTTTCCCTGGGTGCCAAAAATGCTCATTCGGGTAGTCATCTTTCGGTAGGCCTCATCCGACCAATTCACCGAAAGTTGACCGCTCACCCCATCAGCAAAGTAGAGCGTGCTGTACACCTCGTCTTCGGTGTTCTCCGAAAACACACTGCCGAGAATGGTGCCGGCCACAGCCGTCGCGTCACCGACAAACCACGTTGCAAGGTCGAGCGGATGCGCAGCGTAGTCGTAGAGACACCCGCCGCCTTCTGTTCGCTTGCTTCGCCAGGTCGATCCTTTTGCTTTCAGCACGACTGGCCCATAAGACTCGGCCTTGATGTGCGTTACCCGCCCAATCGCGCTGGCGTCGAGTAAACGCTTTGCTTCGAGAAAAGTGCCAACAAAACGATTGTGGTAACCCACCTGAGTGACCAGTCCGCGCGAAGACGCCAGCTCGGCGAGCTCAGCGGACTCGGCCGAAGTCAGGGTGAGAGGCTTTTCGCAAAACACGTGCACGCCGTGGTCAAGTGCAGTGCGCACCATCGCCGCGTGAAAGCGTGTCGGAGTTGCGATTAGTACCGCGTCAAGCTCGACACTGTCGAGCATCTTCTCGAAGTCGGTGAACACTTTCAAGCCGGTGTATTTAGAAAGCACACCCAGGATGTAGCTCGCCGAATCGACAACCGCATCGACAGTTACCTCCGGATGCGCGCGAATCATCGATAAGTGGGAAAGCCCCATTTTTCCTAGACCGACTACGCCAACTCGAATCATGCCGTCTTCCCCCGTCGCTCGTCGCGTTCGTGAACTTCAGCTGCGCCTATCGGCTCGTCAGGCTTTACCGGCGCTAGTCCCGAGCCAAGGTAGATCTTCAATAGATCCTCGTACTGCCCCGCCACGTGTTCCCACGTGAACTCCGTTGCATGCCTCGCGCGGCTTGCGGCTGCGAGGGTGCGTCGGTGATCGGGAGAACTCAGCAGTGTTGAAATGTGCTCGGCTGCGTCATCCACTCCAGAAAAGTAGAGAGCACCGTCACCGACTACCCACCGGTTGTAGGCATTGTCGTGGGCGATCACTGCATTGCCGACAGCCATTGCTTCAACCAGCGACGGATTGGTGCCACCGACGGTATGTCCGTGTAGATAGCCGAGAGAGTGGAATCGCAACGAGGCAACGTCATCCGCTTCGTAGATTGACCCCACGAAAACCACTTCATCACTCGCCGCTTTGCGAACCGCGCGAGTGTAAGGATCGCTATCGTCATAGGTGCCGAAGACAGCCAACTGATGGCCGCGCTTTTCTTGCGAAAAAGCCGTGACCAACTCGAGAATCGAGTTCTCTGGAATCGGCCGACAGATGAGGGTCAAGTACCGCCCGGGCTCAAGGCCCCTGCTTGTTACGGGAAGCGTAGCGGCATCGTGCAGCGCGTGGGCACCGTAGGTGATCGTGACTAGTTTCGATCGTCGTGCCCGAGTCGCCAAGTACTCCTCAATAACGGGATGGTCGGCAATCAGACGGTTGCCGACCCAGCACGCAATGCGCTCATTGACCCAGAGAATTGCCTGCCGACCTTTACCCCAGCGAGCCCTAGACCACTCGATGCCATCCATATTGATGACATTGGGGATGCCTTTCACGCGTTGGAGGATGTTGAAGACCGCGGTGTTGTATCCGAAAGTGAGGCAGATATCGCGGTGCCGAGAGGCGTGACGGATCGATGCCAGATCGAAGCTGGCGGTGCCCAACCAACCGTCACGGTGCTCAGGAATGAGCACGCGCTCGATACCTCGCCACTCGTCGGTAGACAAAATTCCCTTGCCGGGAACTTGGCAGTAGACGATGACACGCCATCCCTGATCTCGCAGAAAAATGGCGACGTTCTCGGCAGCAGTTTCGAAGCCACCATAGGCTGCAGGGACTCCGTGCGTGCCCAAGATACGCACGGTTGGTTCGCGCGCGTTAGCTCGCCGGTGGCTGTGGGTTGAAAACGGGTTTTTCAACTTTCAATCCTCCTGGCATTGCCTCAAGAACTGGGAACAGACCCCTGATTGTCTGGACTCGAAAGTGTACGCCCCGACCTAAAGTCGATTTCTCCCCAGAACTGGGGGTTACGCTCACGCAGACACGGGTGTAAGGTCCAGTCCCGAACATTCCCGAGGGCAACGGAGCCGCGATGATCAATGCGAAGCCCCCAGCCGGTGGCGCAGATTCATCCGCAGAGCTCGCGGCAACGTCGTGGCTAGGCACGCGTTCGCGGCGAGTGATCGCGATTGTTATTGCTGTGGCGATCGCTCTCGGAATTACTATCGCGGTGTTCGCTCAGTTGGCCCCGACAGCGAGCTTGGTCACTTCGCCGACTAGCTCTCCCCCCGCGTCGGCTCCGGGTTCAGAATCTCCGTCTGCCGGCACTCCGACAGCATCCCCTACCGGAAGCGCCGCGGTGCCCGACGTTGCGCCGATCGCGATAGATGAGCCCGGCACGATCAGGCCCGGCCTCACTGCACAGATCACTCGAGTAGAAGCTGTTGACGGCATGGCGCGTGGCCCTGGGGAAACCGCTGGCCCATCCCTGCGGGTAACAGTCACGATAAACAATTCCTCGTCGGCAAAGGCCCCGCTGAATACTGCGGTCATCAGTTGCTATTTTGGGGGGGATCTCACGCCGGCGCAGGAACTTCGTGACCCAGGTGGATCGCGATTGCCCACGTCGATAGCCGCGGGTAAGACCGTCACTGGCGTCTATATTTTCACCGTTCCCGACGATGAACGCGACAATGTCACGCTCATGGTGGACTACGCGGTTGATGTCTCCCCGCTGGTGTTTCGCGGGGATGTCGCGACCCTGATGACGCGCTGACGAACCAGCGCATATTCGGGTTCAAGAAAATTTGACCCCCGTTTGGGGGGCACCCAAAGTGGGGTAAAGGGAATATAGTGTGGCACCAAGTGGGACCCGAATAGCCACAAACCCCGAAAAGGCACACAATGCGCGAAATCCGCCATATGCCACCGAACCCGCTGAAGCTAATTGCAGTCTCAGCCACGATGACATTAATCGCTACCCTGCTCTCAGTCATGCAGCCCACGCCGGTTTACGCCGACACGGCACCAATTCCCCCTTTGCCGTCTACCGTATCGACGGACGTGCTGCCGACTCCCCAAATTGATGGGGTCGTCTGGGATCAGGTCATTGTGGGCAACACTGTCTACGTCTCGGGAAACTTCAGCAAAGCTCGACCATTCGGCTCTGCGTTGGGTACCAACGAGGTCGACCGATCCTACGTGCTCGCGTACAACCTCACGACAGGCGCGTTGCTGCCCTGGGCGCCAACTTTCAACTCCCAAGTTCGGGCGTTGGCAGCCTCGCCTGACGGCACCAGACTGTATGCAGTCGGAGACTTCACGACCGTCAATGGCGTGGCAAAGAACCGCATCGTGGCTTTTGACACCGCGACCGGGTCCATCAATAACGCTTTTGATGCGGGGGCTAACTACCGCGTGTATGCGGTCGTTGCGACGAATACCACGGTGTTCTTCTCTGGCCCGTTCACCTCGGTCAGTGGAAATACCCGTCTTGGCGGCGCAGCAGCGCTAGCCGCGAACGGTGCTATCACCGCGTGGTCTCCTGAACTCGCCGGGGGCCGGTCGTACGGCATTGTGGTCTCACCTGATGAAACAAAGGTCGTTATCGGCGGTGACTTTACGACAGTCAATGGCTCGGGAAATCCCGGCTACGGGCTCGCGATGCTCGATGCCACCGCTGGTGCCCTGATCACCCCGTTCACGGCAAACAACTCTGTGCGTAATGGTGGAATTAACGCGGCCATATTCTCGCTGGCCTCTGACTCCGACAGTTTCTATGGCTCAGGGTATGTCTATGGCACTGGCGGCAACCTCGAGGGAACATTCCGGGCGAACTGGTCAAATGGTGCAATCGTCTGGATCAACGACTGCCATGGAGATACCTACTCGGTGTCTCCCGCACCCAACGGTGCCGTCTACGCTGCCGGTCACCCCCACTACTGCGGCAATATTGATGGATTCCCACAGACTGACCCGTGGACGTTTAGCCGGGGAGTCGCTTTTAGCAAAGAGCCAACAGGAACCATTTCTAACGACCCCTACGGATATCCCAACTGGGTAGGCAACGCGAGCCCGTCACTTCTCAACTTCTTCCCCGACATCAACCTAGGTACCTTCACCGGCCAGTTCCAGGGGCCGTGGGACGTAACGTCTAATGGCCAGTACGCGGTTTATGGCGGCGAATTCACGAGGGTTAATGGCCAATCCCAGCAGGGCCTCTTGCGTTTTGCAGTGCCCTCGATAGCTCCCAACCTTGACGGCCCACGACTAACAGGCGACAACCTCGTCCCGTCGATGAGTTCGCCAGAGGCTGGCACCATTGCGCTGAGCTGGCCAGCCAACTGGGACCGTGACAATGAAACTCTGACGTACCATCTCATCCGCGACGGCAAGAGTGCGTCGCCCATCTACGTGACCACACAGTCTGCTCGGTTCTACGATCGCCCGACCATGACGTACGTCGATACGGGACTGACGCCTGGCCAGACGTATACCTATCGGCTGCGCGCCATCGACCCCTACGGAAACAATGGTTGGGGAACCACAGTGTCGTTTACCGCTGGTTCCGGCGGCACACTAAGCGACTACGCAAAATCCGTCATGAACGACCAGCCGACCAACTACTGGAGGCTGGGCGACGGTAACGGCAATACGGCGGTTGACAGCGTTCGCCGCGATGACGCGATTGCCAACGCCGGCGTCGGCTTCGGCGCGACAGGTGCGATTATCGGTGACAGCAACAAGGCCGCAAACTTCACCGGAAACTCCAATAGCTTTGCCGTGGAAAAGACCCTGGTGTGGCGCGACAACACGTTCTCTGTCGAAGCGTGGTTCAAGACCAATACCAATGCTGGCGGCAAGATCGTTGGCTTCGGTTCACGCCAGACAGGAAACTCCAACAACTACGACCGACACATTTACATGGATACTGCGGGTCGAGTGAACTTCGGTGTCTACACCGGTAGTACGCGAATCGTGCAGAGCGCGAAGACGTACAACGACAATCAGTGGCACCAGGTCGTCGGCAGCATGGGTGCCTCCGGCATGGAACTCTTCGTCGACGGTGTCCGCATTGGAGTGGACCCCAACGTAACGTGGGGCCAGAACTACTGGGGCTACTGGAGAATCGGTGGGGACAACAGCTGGAGTGGCGCTGCCTACTTCTCGGGAGCCATCGATGAGGTAGCGGTGTACCCGAAGCCTTTGACGGCAACTCAGGTACAGAACCACTACTTGCAATCGGGTCGCGCGCTCGGGGGCCCACCCGCACCGTCTGACAACTACGGTGCCGCCGTCTACGGTGCGAGTCCACAGTTGTACTGGCGCCTCAATGAGACCTCCGGAACCGTGGCAAACGATTCGGGTTCGCAGGGAATCAACGGCACGCTGAGCGGAACCTACACACGCAATGTTCCCGGTGCTCTTAACGGCACGACGAATACTGCGACTCGGTTTACTCAGGGCGCCGCGCGGACCGCTGTATCGCTAGCCAACCCGGCAACGTTCTCCAGCGAAGTATGGTTCAAGACGACCACCACTAGCGGAGGTAAGCTCACCGGCTTTGGGTCGTCGGCAACCGGTACATCGAGCAACTATGGTGACCACGTCATCATGCGCAACAACGGCACATTGCTCTTCGGAACAAGTACTAGCACGATCGCGACAACTCAGTCGCTCAACGACGGCCTGTGGCATCACGTTGTGGCAACACAGGGGTCGTCAGGATTGCGCCTGTACGTGGATGGCGCGCTCGCAGCGACCAGTTCCGCAAACCCGAGCCAGACCTTCTCCGGCTACTGGCGCCTTGGCGGAGACAACACTGGTGGGGCATCATCATCGAACTTCTTCAACGGTGATCTCGATGAGTTTGCGATCTACCAGACCGTTTTAAGCCCGAGTGATGTGAGTGCGCACTACCTGCTGGGAACTGCGAACGAGGCACCGGTTGCAGCATTCACGCACTCAGAGTCCAACTTGGTCGCAAGTTTCGACGCATCGACATCGTCAGATCCAGACGGAACGATCGAGGCATACGCCTGGAACTTTGGTGATGGCTCAGCGGGCACTGGTGCCGTCGTCAACCACACCTATGCTTCGGCCGGAACCTACTCCGTCGTTGTGACGGTGACTGACAACAAGGGAGCTACATCCACAGCAACGGCATCGGTGACGGTGACGGCTCCAAACGTGGCGCCGACGGCCGCGTTCAGTTCGGAGGTTTCGGAGAATCTTGTTGCCTTCGATGCGGCGGCCTCGTCAGATCCAGACGGCACAATTATCTCCTACGCGTGGAGCTTCGGTGACGGTGCGACCGGTGACGGGATCACTCCTTCTCACGCCTACGCTGCCGCCGGTGACTACACCGTCACGTTGACAGTGACGGATAATCAGGGCGCGACCGGAGCCGTCACCCGTGTGGTCTCTGCTCTAGCACCACCGGTTGTAACGGTATTGGCGCGAGACGAGTTCTCCCGTACGCAGTCCTCGGGATGGGGCACCGCCGATGTAGGCGGTCTCTGGTCGACGAACTCAGATTCGAGCTTCTCAGTCGCATCCGGCGTTGGTGTGGTCACCCATGGAACATCAGGATCAACACGATCCGCGTCCTTGCCCACGGTTTCCACCAGCGACGTGACGGTGAGCGCAAGCATTTCGGTTGATAAGCCGATCACTGGTGGTGGTGCATTCACTGGAGTGATCGTGCGGCAGGTCGGAAGCGAGTTCTACCAAGCGCGAGTGAGGTACTTCTCTAACGGCACGCTCGCATTCCAACTTCTCAGTGGTGGTTCGACGAGCATCGCGTACACAGAGCTGCCCGGAATGACGTTCACCGCGGGAGACGTACTGATGGTGAAAGCCCAGGCCTTCGGCACCTCCCCAACAACCGTGCGCGGAAAGGTCTGGAAAGCGGGCACGGCCGAGCCGACTGGCTGGACGCTTGAAGCAACGAGCTTCATTCCTGGACTACAGGCTGCCGGATCCGTCGGACAGTACAGCTACCTGTCGGGTTCAGCGACGAACTCTCCGGTACGAGTCAGCTACGACAGTTTCTTGGCGGTTGCTGGCCATGCCGATGGCGGGGGCGTGCCCGTAAATCAGGCTCCCACTGCTGCGTTCACGAGTTCAGTAAGCGGATTGACCGCGACGTTCAATTCCACCGCATCGGCTGATCCGGATGGCAGCATCGACTCGCGGGCATGGGACTTTGGCGATGGTCAGTCCAGCACTGCCACCAACCCTGTCCACAGTTACGCCTCTGCCGGCACCTATCAGGTCAGTCTTACCGTGACCGACAATCAGGGTGCCACCGCAACAGTGATCCGCCCGGTCACCGTTGCCGCCGCGCCAGTCAACCAAGCTCCGACCGCGGCATTCACATTCCAGGTCACCGAGAACGTCGTTGGCTTTAATGCATCGACGTCAGCTGATCCAGACGGAACGATCAGCAACTACCAGTGGGACTTCGGCGATGGCGACACCGGTACCGGAATGAACCCTTCGCACTCCTACGCTGCAGCCGGCGACTACACCGTGACATTGACAGTGACAGACAACCAGGGAGCGACGGGCGCCGTCACTCGAGCAGTAACCGCGCTAGCGCCTCCGGCTGTAACTGTCTTGGCGAGGGATGAGTTCTCTCGCACGGTTGCTTCCGGATGGGGGACCGCGGTTGTCGGTGGCAACTGGTCGACGAACGCCAACAGCGACTTCACTGTTGCCTCTGATGCTGGAGTTGTCATCCACAGTTCGACAGGATCCACGCGCCATGCCTGGCTGCCGTCGGTTTCCACTGACGATGTGACGGTGAGTGCGAGCATTTCGGTCGATAGACCGATCACTGGCGGTGGTGCGTACACCGGCCTCACCATCCGCGAAGTCGGAAGCAACTTCTATCAAGCTCGGGTGCGGTACTTCTCCAACGGAAGTCTGGCATTCCAACTGCTGAATGGCAGCTCGACGAGCATCGCGTACACCGAGGTTGCTGGTCTGACATTCACCGCGGGCGACGTGCTGATGGTGAAGGCACAGGCTTTTGGAACCTCACCGACGACCTTGAGGGGCAAAGTGTGGAAGTCGGGAACCCCCGAGCCAACTGACTGGACGCTCTCGGCTACTTCCTCGGTCGCCGGTTTGCAGACGGCCGGCTCAGTCGGACAATACAGTTACCTGTCGGGATCGGCGACAAACCCTCCTGTTCGAGTCAGTTACGACAGTTTCTTAGCTGTCGCTGGCCACGCTGAGGGAGGCGTTGCTCCGGTCAACCAAGCTCCGACCGCGGCATTCACTAGTTCGGTTAACGGACTGGTCGCTACCTTCAACTCGAGTACGTCTGCTGACCCGGATGGCACTATCGCTTCTCGGGTGTGGGACTTCGGCGATGGTCAATCCAGCACGGCAACAAACCCGGTAAACACCTACGCCTCCGCGGGCACCTATCAAGTCAGCTTGACGGTTACGGATAACCAGGGGGCCACTGGAACAGTGACCCACCCCGTTACCGTTGCTGCCAACCCGGTCAACCAGGCACCGGTTGCCGCGTTCACGCTTGATCTGAATGGGCTAGCCGCAACCTTCAACGGAAACGGCTCTACCGATCCCGACGGCAGCATTGCGAGCTACGCCTGGAACTTTGGGGATGGCCAAACCGCCCCCGGAGCTACCTCATTGCACAGCTACGCCGCTGCCGGGTCGTACACGGTGACCCTTACCGTTACAGACAATCAGGGGTCGTCTAGAGCGGTAACGCACGTGGTTGCCCCCAATACTGTTGCGGACATTCCGGAGCCAGCTAAGACCGTGGTCGTGATCATGGAGAACAAGTCCAACACTCAGATCATCGGAAACGCACAAGCGCCGTTCATCAACTCATTGGTGAGCGACGGCGCGCTAATGACTCAGTCATTCGCCGTAGCTCGCCCGAGCCAACCAAATTACTTCGCACTCTTCGGCGGATCTCTCAATGGAGTGGCGAGCAACGACTGCCCGAACACCTTCACGACGACGAACCTGTACAACCAGTTGACGGCGAACGGTAAAACCTTCGTCGGTTATTCGGAGAGTTTGCCGAGTGTTGGGTTTACCGGTTGCGAGAGTGGAGCGTATGCACGCAAGCACAACCCTTGGGTGAACTGGCCGTCAATTCCTGCGGCCGTCAACCAACCGTTTACCGCGTTCCCCACGGATTACGCAACGCTGCCCACTGTTTCGTTTGTTGTGCCGGACCTCAACCACGACATGCACGATGGCACGATTGCCGAAGCTGACACTTGGATGCAATCTGCTCTCGGTGGCTATGTCGCGTGGGCTAAAGCAAACAACAGTGTGCTGATCCTGACCTGGGATGAAAACGACGGTGGAGCGTCCAACCAGATACCGACGATCTTTGTCGGAGAGAAGGTAAAGATTGGCCAGTTCTCGCAAACGGTCAACCACTATGACGTGCTGCGTACAATCCAAGACGCGTATTCGCTGCCGTCGAATGACCTGAGCGCTGCGGCTGCACCGATCACCAATATCTGGGTCGGCGCGAATCAAACGCCCACAGCGGCCTTCACATCCACGACGACGGGATTGAGCGCATCCTTCAACGGATCAACATCGAGCGACCCTGATGGAACCATCAGCTCCTATGCGTGGAACTTCGGCGACGGACAGTCGGGAACTGGCGCGACTGCCACGCATGACTACGCCACCGGTGGAAACTACACGGTCATTCTCACGGTCACCGACAACCAGGGCGGAACCGGCTCACTCAGTCGCCAGATCACTGTCACTGCCCCTGGAGGCCCCATCGCAGAAGACGACTTCAACCGCACGGTTGCTGCCGGATGGGGAACAGCCACCACAGGTGGTGCGTGGACTACGAACGCGAACTCCGACATCACAGTTTCGGGAGGAACTGGAATCTTCCTGAATGCAACTCCTGGGTCCACACGTCGAGCACTTCTCTCGGGGGTAAGCGTCACCAACGTCGAAGCCCAAGTGGCGATCTCCGCCGATAAGGTTGCCGAATCTGGGCACACCGTCATCGGGATCATCGGTCGCCAAGTTGGTTCGGCCTTCTATCAAGCTCGTGCCCGACTACAGCCTGGCGGAGCTGTCGGCTTGCAGATCATGTCAGGATCATCGACAGTGCTGGCAAACATGACTGTTCCCGGCCTCACCTATTCCGCTGGAGACACTCTCATTCTGAAGACCAGCGTGAGCGGTACAAACCCGACAACGATCACAGCAAAGCTGTGGCGTAGTGGTGATGCTGAACCTGCAGGATGGCAGTTGAGTACGACGGATTCGACCGCCGCGCTTCAAGCAGCCGGCTCAATCGGTTTCGAAAGTTACCTCTCCAGTTCAGCACCCAACGCGCCGGTCACGATTCGATTCGACAACTTCCTCGCGCGACTCCCGCAATAGTCTTAGTTAGCGTGAGGGGAAAACGCACCGCCTTAGGGGCAATCGGATCGCAGGGCATGCAAGCTCTGTCGAGTTTCACGATCCAAGTCATCGTTGCGCGCACTCTGGGATTCGAAGGACTCGGCGCTTTCGCAATCGCCTACGGAGTGATGGTCTTGGTGGCGGGACTCGCCAGTGGAATGGTTGGAGACTCTCTCGTAGTACTTGAGCGCGGCGAGCGACAGATTCGCTCGGCGCTGCAACAGTTTGCTCTGGCGATTGCCGTTGTTGCTGCGCTTGCCTCCGCAACCATCGGGTGGGCATCCGGACTATTGGATGCTCCGACAGCGATTGCCTTCGGTGCTGCTGTTGCGCTGTTTGCACTCGAAGAACTTATGCGCCGACTTCTCATGGCCGGGTTTGGATTCTGGCGCGCGATGATGATCGACTTTGCGTCGTTCTTCGTCGCGCTTGCCGTAATCGGGGTTGGCGCACTCAGGAGTGACCTGAGCCTGCTGGTCTTTCTCAGCGCAATCGCGCTCGGCCAGTTCGCCGCCATCGGGTTCGGCGTTATGCTGCTGCCCCGAGAGGAGCGGTTTGTCGTCGGTTTTAGCCGCGGCGGATTGACCACGGTGTTTCAGTACGGAATCTGGCGGTCCGGCCAACAATTTTTGCGGCCAGCGCTGCTGACAGCCGTGCGCACACTGGTCACGCTGCTGGCAAGCTTGGCCGCGACGGGTCTTCTGGAAGCCGGGCGAGTGTACGTTGCACCGGCAACGCTTGCGGTCAGCGGTCTCAGCTCGTACCTTTTCGTCTCATTCGCGAGCGACAGAGAGAAAACGCTCAGAACGAAGTTGCGGCGGGCTGATCGCTCGGTGCTCGCCTTGGTCGGATTCACGGTCCTCGTCGGAATTGCACTCGTCGGGCTGCTGCCGTGGGCGGGGGTGCTTCTCTTTGGCACCGCGCCCGATCTCCTTGCCGTGGTTGGCTGGATTGCTTACACCGCCTCCATCGCCGCCGTAACTCCCTACGGCGCGCTCGCCGCTGTCGGAGGACGACAGGCAGCAGTATTTCTAGTGCGCGCAGCAGATACCGCTGTGGCAGTCGGCTTCGTTTGGGTGGTGCTGGCTGCCGGGGGCAGTGTGCAGTGGGTGCCCGCGGTCCTCGCCGTGGCATCCGTTCTTGGCGGTCTCGTCATCCGATCGTTCATTTTGGTGCCGCTCGTTCGTCGCGATCTGGACTCGAACTAGCGCGAGCCAAGCGCAGCTGCGACCGCAGGAAATCCGCCAAAAGTTGTGGCGATCCACTCGGGAACTTCTGGTTGTACCGTTGCTTCACTCGCGGCTCGCTCGACCGCAACAGTTCCTAAGAACTCGATGCCGGTGAGCTCGCTACCGGTCCGGCGAGTGAAGTCGTCTAGCGAGGCAAACGGCGTAACACTGATCGCATTCATCGGCCATGAAACAAGCGACTTCGGGGTGCCGTTCTCGGCTCGGGCATAGAGATTATTCTCGATCGTGATGCCGAAATCGCGGGCGCTACGAGTGCGCGAATAGTCTTCGACCAAGATCAGGGCGTACTCGCTGTCGCCAACAACAGTATTTCCAACAATGGACACGTCGGTGCCCAGCCACGTCATATCTGGATCGTTGAGGTAGCGCTCATCATGGCCAGGAACGTCCGGATCGGACTTAAGTCGATCGTCCTGCAGCACAGCGATCGCGTTCCTCGTGCTGCCGACAACCACATTGTTTCTGATTTCGACGCTGCTTGTGTCGTTGATCTTCATGCCGAAAATTCGGTTACTAGCAAGGTAGTTATCGGCAACTACTGCGCGCGCCGAAATTTCTAGGAACAATCCGTGGCCCGCATTTTCCGACAGTCGGCTCCCTGTGATTGCTATGTCGCGGGACGACTGATCGAACCATAGCCCGGTTGCGTTGTTGTCCGAAAACTCGGACCCGCTGATTACGACGGTGCGAGAGCGAGTGAGTTTCATGCCGCCAGCGACGGGCGCGCGATTGAACCACTCAGTGTTGTTTCCGGAGGCTTTGAGCCCCTCGATCGTCAAGTTGTCGGCAAAGTTTGCGGCGACACCGATCATCCCGTTATCGGTTGACGTTACATTTCTCAGGGTCGTATTCGCAGCGGTAATGAACAGGCCAGTGGTTGCCGATTCCGAGATGATCACGTTCTCAAGCGTGACATGGGGGCGTTCAATCGTCACAGCCCCAAAGTCAGGAACAGACGGCGCATACCGTCGGATGCCAATTCCGCGGATTACGGTGCCCTCAGCGCGGATGCTGAGAGCCCGTTGCAGTTCGCTTGCCAGAATTACGCGGTCACTCGGGTCGAATCCGAGGTACATGACGCCAGCATCTTCGTCGTGGAAGAAGGATGTTGCGGTCAGTTCACTTCGTTGGCCGACCTGTGTGAGCGGTGTGTCATCCGACCACAACTGATCTGGATTCGCGGCTAATGGGTGCTTGCTTGTGACGAAGTTCCAGTGCTCCTGGGTGTTGTCCTCTGCCCCGCGTTCATAGGTAGGACTCGAATCGAAAACTACTTCCCAGGGCACCGACCAGTGCGCACCGTCAGGCGACCAACCATCGACCTCTCGGCTCCCATCAAGCCAAACGCTTTCGTTCGGGTAGCCCTGCAACGTGAGTGGCTTTCCCTCGGGGATCGTCACCTTCTCGCGATATTGACCGGCCCGAAGAACGATCGTCGCGCCGGCCTCGGCCCTGGACACAGCTGCAGCGAGAGTGCGAAGCGGCGCGTCCTCACTGCCGTTGCTGTCGTTATCTCCAGCCGGCGAAACATAGAGCGCGGAGGAAGGGAGATCGTATGAGGTCGTACCGATCGCAGCCGAGCCAGCGAGGAGCGAAGCAGAGGCGACCTCGACCGGTGCCCCGACACCGTCAACAAAGGGGACGGGCGGCGTTGTCCTCGTATCGGGGCCACCCAACTGCGCGAATGCGACGAGTACGATTACGGCGATCGCGGCGGCGAGGATACTCGCGCCCAACGCGAAAACGCCGCGGCGTAGCGGAGGCCGCCTTGCGTACTTTTTCGCAGCGATCACGCACGCTCCTCACGGTGATCCGAGAATCCATTCTCCCAGAATTGCGCGCAAGCTACTAGGGTAAGGACAACCTGCAGACGCTTGGCTGACACGCTAACGCGACGTCACCTAGTTGCCCATCCCGACTTGGGGGTTCAACGCGTGGAAGACTTGAGTTACCTTGAGATTTTCCGGCAGCGATGGCTAGCCATACTCATAGCCGTCGTGGTCGGAGTAGGTTCTGCTGCGCTTGTTGCGTTCAGTATTCCGCCGACGTACACGGCCACCGCCACCCTTTTTCTGGCGGTCAAAGATACGAACGCTACCCTCGCTGAGCGCTCGCAATTCTCACTGGCTCGAGTTAATTCGTACACGGCACTGGTTCGCAGCTCGAACGTTCTTCAACCCGTTATCGACGATCTCGGACTCGATATGACGGTGCAAGAGCTGTCGCGTCAGGTGACTGCGAGCAATCCAAACAGCACCGTGAATATCAACATTTCTGCACAGGCCAGCTCTGGTGAAAGTGCAGCTGTTGTTGCCAACGCGGTCGCCGACAGCTTGTCCCGTCTTGTTGCGAAGGTCGAGAACTTCGGTACGTTCTCCGTTTCGCTTGACCGCCTAATTCCGGCGCTAGCGCCGGTAGCTCCCAGCGCCCCGCAGAAGAACGTCATCCTCGGTCTCGGGTTGATCTCTGGCCTAGCGGGCGGCGCAATTATTGCGCTCCTCATGGCGCGGTTCGATCACCGTATTCGACGAATAAGTGATGTGCGGAGAGCTTCCGGACTCGCAGTACTTGGGGCGATTCCCCGAATGCGACGTCGCGAGATGCTCGCTGAAACTGAACCAGCGCACGACGTGGCAATTGCGGATGCCGTCCTGAGGATCACGCAGGCGAACGGTGGCAGTATGCCGCGAATGCTGCTGCTTGTTCCCGCGGGGCAAACATCGGGGCCAGGCCATGGGCGCCTCGGGATTGCAGGGGCAATCGCAGCAACGGGTCGCACAACGACACTGGTGGAAACTGAACAGACCACAGACACTTCTAGCCCCTTTGCCGAGTATGCCGAGAACGAGGGCTTGGCTGAGCTGCTCACCGGATCGACGACCCTGCCTAAAGTGACTCGTGCGCTTGGCACTGCTGGCGCTTTCGTGGTTCCTGCCGGTGTCGCGCTACCGACAGAGGTTCAATCAGAGGAGTCGATTCGCGCGGTCATGTCTAAGGTTCTCTACGCGGCCGATGTCGTGATCGTTCAGGCGACTCCTTCAAGCTTGCTCTTGAGTGTTCCTGTTGTCGCGCCCTACGCGGATGTCTCTATTGTCGTTGTTCGCTATAACCACTCCACTGATATCGATCTCGCGCAGGCCGTCAGCCAGTTGCGAATCGCTGGCGTACGCCCGATTGGTGCGCTCCTGGTGGACGTTCCTCCGGCCAAAAAGCTCGATCTCTTGTCGACGTGGCTCCCCGAAGACTTTGCCGCAAAGCCCGCTAAGGCGCGCATCACGCCGCGGCGCAAGACAACGAAACCGGCAACCGCAGCAGCGAAACCAGTCACCGCAGCGAAAACCTCGGTTCCATCAAAACCTGCTGCCGCGATAAAGCCTCCCGTTGCGAAGAAACCCAAAGTAAGTACTGAGCTTGTGGTGCTGCCTTCTACAGCGGATGAAAGAGTGGACGTGGACTAATGTCTGCCATCGGCACTCGAGGGGGCAGGCGCGCCTCACGTTCCCTAATCGGAACGTGGCTCCTCGTAGTGCTGAGCGTTGTGTCGTGGCGCCCCGACACACTGTTCACTGGCGGGCTCGACGCAGTCGTCGTCGCAAAGGCAGCGGTCGCTTTTACCGCCTTCATTTGTGCGGTCTCGATCTATTCTCGAGCTCGCGTACGGGCCCGAGTGGGAGTGCGGACAGCCCTTCTGCTTCTTGTGGTCGTGGGACTCTCGTGTGTCGGAGCCCTCGCGACAAGCGATTTCATGCCGTCTGCGGTGCTCGCGATTCGACTCGTACTGTTAGCCGCCACTGTCTATGTTTTGGCCAGTTGTGCGTCACCTACGGAAGTTCTCACCACACTCTTTATTGCCATGGGGATCCTCACTCTCGTCGGCGCGGTAACGGGACTGCCTGAGTTCTTGAGCGATGGACGGCTCCCTAGCGGAGTACCTGCAATGAAACCCAATGAACTAGCTGGGCTTGCTGCTCCACCGCTACTAGCTGTGTCCATCGAAATCGCGCGCACAGGGCTGACGTCCCGAAAGGCCGCACTCCTCCTTACTTTTGCTGCAATCCTGCTCGCGACGGGATCTCGCACGACACTCATCGTTGTCGCAATCGCCATGGTGTTGGCCGTCGCGCTCGCGTGGCCCGTTCCGCACTCAACCGGAATTGCGCTCATCCTGCTCGTTCCGGTGACCTACGCCACTATTGCGTTTACGGACGTCGTGTCAGAGGTGGCGATTCGGGGTCAGGATGCCGACCAACTCATCACCTTGAGCTCTCGAACGATTGCCTGGCAGGCGGTCTTCAGTGTGCCGATGGATACCTGGCACAAGTGGATTGGCATTGGTCTCGCAGTCAAGACTGTCGAGGTCGACCAGCGATGGTGGGATGTTCAGTTTCTTGACAGCAGCTGGGTTTCTATTCTCTCGCAGGCCGGAATCATTGGCCTGATTGCCGTCGGGATCTGGGTGCTTTTTACCCTTAAAGACAGCCTGAAGTCCCCAGATTTGCGTGTGCTCACTCTTCCCCTCCTCACCCTCCTCCTTCTCCGCAGCGCCCTCGAAAACGGTTTGATCGAATCAAGCGCGATCTTCACGCTCTTCTTCCTCATCTCGATAGTTCTTGAGCGCGGCCACCGGTTTCCGTTCGTTCACGAGAGAGCTGTGCACTACCCACTCGCGGCCGCACCGCTACCTAATCCACCCGAAACCGCACCATCAACAATTACCCAAGCCCGGTGAACACTATGACTCGACGAATCGGATATGCAGCAGGAGCCTACGACCTCTTTCACGTTGGGCATCTCAACATCCTCAAACGTGCGAGAGAGCAGTGCGATTACCTCATTGCTGGAGTCGTCTCAGACGAGATGCTCGAGCTGACAAAGAATCTGCGCCCGACGATTCCGCTTGAGGAGCGACTGGAGATCGTCCGCAGCATCCGATACGTCGACGAGGCTGTTGTCGAGACGGTCCCAGACAAACTGGAAACCTGGCGTCAGGTTCGCTTTACGACATTCTTCAAAGGCGATGACTGGCGTGGAACAGAGAAGGGTGAACGCCTAGAACGCGAGTTCGCCGCTGTCGGCGTTGAAGTCGTCTACTTTCCGTACACGGCGAACACGTCGAGCACAGTGTTGCGCCGAGCACTCGACATTATTTCTGAACTCTCGATCGCGCCAGACAACTAATCGGAAATTGCCAACGCACAGTGCACGGGCAGACATGAGGAATACCGTTGTGGTCGCGCTGGTTCGCTAAGTGCGACCTCAACAATTTGGAGCGATATGACTCTCACCCAGCAACTCAAAGAACGTGCCGATGCGACAGCAGCCAAAAAGTCTGCCGAAGATCTCGACATCCTCAACAATTCGGTGAGGCTAGTCGACGACGCTGGCATCGTAAACAACGCACTGAAAGTGGGCGAAAATGCTCCCGACTTCGCACTGACGGATGCCACGGGCAACACTGTGCGACTGACAGAGTTGTTGGATGCTGGTCCCGTTGTGATCGCTTTCTACCGTGGAGCGTGGTGCCCATACTGCAATCTCGAGCTCAAGGCACTCCAAGAGATGCTGCCCGAGTTCCGCGCGGCTGGCGCGACGCTCATAGCGATTTCGCCTCAAACTCCTGACGAGTCACTCTCAACGGAGGAGAAGCACAACCTTCAGTTCCCGGTCCTTTCCGACAGCGAACTCACTGCGATCAACGGGTTCGGCCTCCTGCACCCAGTCGACGACGCCACCAAGGAGTACTACGAGAAGTCGGGCTACGACCTTGTGAAGTCGAACGGTTCGACCGGGTGGCAATTGCCGTTACCGGCGACCTACGTGATCGCCCCAGACCGCTCGATCTCGTATGCGTTCGTGAATGCTGACTACAAATTGCGCGCAGAGCCCGCCGATGTCCTTGCGATCGTACAAGGTCTATAACGCCCTCAGAAGTTTCGCCCGGCGCTATTGACGTGCGTAGCATCGTTGCCTAAAGGCGGGCGTAGTCTGGCCAAATGATAGAAGCGACAGATCTTCAAGACAATGGTGGGTGGTGGCTTGCGCTCGCTATTGTCACCGCAGGGTTGGCAGAATTCAAAGGTCGCAGGCGGCTGCTCTGGTTCTTGCTCGGCCTGCTCCTCGGCCCGATCGCGACGATCCTCGTCGTAGTGTGGGGTCGCCCTGATTCGCCGTTTGGAAAGTAGAAACGCATGACGCACCAGTTCGCTAGTTATGTCGCCGTCGGGGACAGCTTTACTGAGGGTGTTGGAGATGAATTGCCGGATGGTCGTGTGCGCGGCTGGGCAGATCAGGTCGCCCTCGGGCTCGCGCTGGCTTCGCCCGCCCCGGTTACCTATGCCAACTTGGCTATTCGTGGGCGGCTTCTCGCACCCATAGCCGGAGAGCAGCTGGAGGCCGCGGTTGCCCTCCGACCCGAACTGATGAGCATTAATGGTGGCGGAAACGACATCATGCGCCCGAAAGTGTCGCTGGAATCGATCACCGACAAACTGCTGGCCGCAGTGGACACGGCGACGGCTAGCGGCATCCACGTTCTGCTGCTCAGTGGCGGAAACCCCAGCAAACATTTGCCATTCGGGGCGTTAATGTCCACGCGTGGCGAGCGTTTGGCGCAGTCGGTGCTGTCGCGACTACCGAAAGACAATGTGACCTTCGTGAACAACTGGGCCGATGAGGAGCTTGCAACGCTGCGCTACTGGTCGGTCGACAAGCTGCACTTGAACGCGCGCGGTCATGCCAGGGTTGCGAGCAATGTTCTTTCGGCCCTAGAGATTCCGGTGCCCGATTTTGCTGCCGATGAGGGGCCGGCGGATGGTGCCCGCCCCCGCACTGCGGCGTATTGGCGTGAGTACGTGCTGCCGTGGATCGGTCGCCGGCTCACTGGTCGTTCGTCTGGCGACAATCGTGAGCCGAAGAGTGCAACCCTGCAGCCCGTGGTGGTTGAGGGCTTGCGCTGAGTTAGACCGCAGGTGATTTCTCCGTCACCTTGACAGGCGCTGTGGATAGCGGCAGAATCAGTCACACACTTTGTTGCCTAATATGCACTTTATGTTTCGCATAAGTATCTAATTCAGCCCAACGAAGGGAAGCGGAAACCATGACTGAACGCCCCGAACCGGTCGGCCCAGCCGACGCCAGCATCGCACCTCGGTATGCCGGCATCGCGACGTTCGCCCGCTTGCCTCGCATTGAGGACGTTCCACGCGCCGACATTGCTGTCGTGGGAGTGCCTTTCGACAGTGGCGTCAGCTACCGTCCCGGCGCCCGATTCGGCCCAGCCCATGTGCGCGAAGCATCTCGCCTACTTCGGCCGTACAACCCTGAACAAGATGTGACACCCTTCAGCTCACAACAAGTTGTGGATGCTGGTGACATATCGGCAAACCCGTTCAACCTCACCGAGGCCGTGGCCCAGATTCAGCAGGCCGCCACAGAGCTCAGTGCAGACGGCAAGCGACTCGTCACGATCGGTGGCGACCACACAATCGCTCTGCCGCTTTTGCGCGTTGTCGCCGAAAAGCACGGACCAATCGCGGTTCTTCACTTTGACGCCCACCTCGACACCTGGGATACCTATTTTGGTGCGCCCATTACGCACGGCACTCCGTTCCGTCGGGCTTCAGAAGAGGGACTCATCGACATGAATGCGAGCATGCATGTTGGCATCCGCGGTCCCCTCTATTCGCGCGATGATCTTCGCGATGACGAGCGTCTTGGTTTCGCGATCATCTCTAGCGCCGAAATCGAAACCGAGGGGCTGCCGAGTGCGATTGAGCGGATGCTCGCTCGCCTCGGTGATCGTCCCGTTTACGTTTCGGTCGACATCGACGTTCTCGACCCGGCCCATGCACCGGGCACAGGCACCCCCGAAGCCGGGGGAATGACTAGCCGTGAACTCTTGGCAATGCTGCGCGCGCTCCGCAACGTGAACATCGTGGGCGCCGACGTCGTTGAAGTGGCGCCTGCCTACGACCATGCGCAAATTACCGCGATTGCGGCATCCCATGTGGCCTACGAAATCATCTCGGCCATGACCCCAGCTACCCAACCGTAGTCACCCGAATACCACGCACAATTGAGAGGACAATGATGTCAACTGCACCTGCACCGTCGACACAGCGGAGCTCCGTTTTGGAGACTCGCTCGATCGACTACGTACCCCGTGCTGAACGGCACGGCAAAGTTTGGCACCAGGGCCCATTCTGGTTTGCCGGCAACTTCGTGCTGCCCACCCTGGTCACCGGATTCATCGGCCCCGTTCTTGGACTCAGCGTCGCCTGGAGCATTCTTGCTGTTGTACTCGGCGCCGGACTCGGTACCTTCTTTATGGCATTCCATGCCAACCAAGGTCCGCGCATGGGTCTTCCGCAGATGATCCAGTCGCGCGCTCAGTTCGGTCGTCGCGGTGTCATTGTTCCGTTCACCGCAACGGTGTTCGTCTACGTCGGTTTCCTCGTGTTTGACGTGATTCTCGCTACTCAGGGACTGCAGCTGGTGCTTCCGGGTGGCAAGCTCGTCTGGTATCCGATCCTGATCATCGTTTCGATTGTGATCGCGGTTGTCGGTCACGACCTCCTGCACTTCATTCAGCGTTGGCTTACCGGCCTGCTTGTTGTTGTCTTCGCGATCATCACTGTCCTAGCGATTGTCCACTACTCCGGTGTTGGCGCTGCTGTTGCTACCGAAGAGACGGCCCTCGGCTGGAACGTCACCGCATTCTTGGTGCAGTTCTCGCTCGCTGCCGGTTACAACATCAGCTACTCGGTGTACGTCTCCGACTACACGCGCTACCTTCCGCAGAATGTCTCAGCACCGAAGCTCATCACATGGGTTTACATCGGCGCGGCGGGTTCAGCGATTTGGTTGATGTCACTCGGTGCACTCTTGGCCGCAAACATCCCGAACGCGGATGCCATTGGTGCCATCAAGGAGGTCGGAGACACTCTCTTTCCCGGCTTTGGTACCTTCGCGGTACTCGTCTCGACCGTTGCTCTCTTGTCGATCATGGGCGTGAACGCCTACGGCGCAATGCTCACGGGAACCAGTGCAGTTGACGGCTTCAAGCAAGTGCGACCAACTCAACGCCTGCGCATCATCGGTCTTGCCGCGGTCGGCCTGCTCACGCTGCTCATCGCATTGTTGATTCCGGATGCCTACCTCGGTAGCTTCACCGACTTCGTCATCATGATGCTGTACTTCCTCGTGCCGTGGACCGCCGTCAACCTGGTTGACTTCTACCTGGTTCGTCACGGAAAGTACGCGATCGCCGAAATGTTCTCACCGAAGGGCATCTACGGAAACTGGGCGTGGCGAGGAGTCACGGCTTACCTCATCGGTTTTGTTGCAATGATTCCGTTCTTCTCGACGACGTTCTTCTCTGGTCCGGTCGCCACCGCGCTGGGTGGAGCCGACATGTCATTCGTCGTCGGGTTGCTGGTTTCGGGAATCCTGTATTACGTCTTCTCGCGCAACCTCGACCTAACCGCCGAGGACGTTGCCCGCGAAGCCAGCGAGCGTACGCTCGAGGGCACCGGACACTAGGCGCCAGAATCAGCACCTAGGCACCAGTAAGAAAGTAGGGAACGCAATGACTGACACCACAGTGACTGTCGCAAGCTGCCAAGTGGCGCTCGCGGTCGGAGATCTTGCTGCCAATCGTCGGTCATTGCGTTCCGCTATTTCTGAAGCCGCGGATGCCGGTGCTCAGGTTGTGGTTCTACCTGAGCTCGCAAACACCGGCTATATGTTTGCCGACATTGGGGAACTTCGGTCTCTTGCTGAGCCCGTCGATGGGCTGACAGTAAGCGAGTGGGTGTCTCTTGCCGGCGAACACAATCTGATCATCGTCGGAGGTTTTGCAGAGGCCGGTGCTGACTGCGAGGTCTTCAACTCGGCGGTGATCGTCGATGCTTCGGGGGTGCTTGCGTGCTACCGCAAAGCTCATCTCTGGAACACAGAGAAAGCTGACCTGTTCACGCCTGGCTCCGGAACGCCCCCGGTTGTTGATACTGCAGTTGGACGTATCGGAGTGATGGTTTGTTATGACCTTGAGTTCCCAGAGTGGGTGCGAACAGCCGCGTTAGAGGGCGCAGAACTGCTGTGTTGCCCCGTGAATTGGCCGCTCTATCCCGCGCCAGAGGGTGAGCGGCCTATCGAGGTCATCAAAGTGCAGGCAGCGGCGGCCACGAACCGAATGTTTGTTGCGGCCGCTGATCGTGCCGGAATCGAGCGAGGGCAGGACTGGTTGGGCGGCAGCGTGATTGTCGATGCTGACGGCTTTCCGCTCACGACCCTCGACCTTGGCGTCGCCAGCGTTCACATCGCCAAGCTCGATCTGGCTGATGCCCGCAATAAGACGATCAGTGAGCTGAACGATGTTCACGCTGATCGCCGCCCCGAACTGTACTTCGAAGCCGAGAGGCGTGCTCATGGCACCACATAGTTCTGTGACGACAACGACGGTTGCGATCATCCAGCACCCACCTGCCGTTCTGGATCTTCAGGAGTCGTTGCGTCGTGCTGTGACTCACATTGCGGATGCCGCAGCGCAGGGCGCTCAATTGGTGGTCTTTCCCGAAACGTGGTTGACCTGCTACCCCGCGTGGGTGTTTGGTTTGGCCGGGTGGCGCGATGAGGTTGCGCAGCACTGGTACCGCCAGTTATTGGAGCAGAGCCCAGTTGTCGGCGAACCTGGTTCGTCCGATGATGATCTTGAATTGTTGCGTGATGCAGCGCGCAGTAACGCGGTGACTGTCGTGATGGGGCTCAACGAGCGTGCTGGCCGCGCGTCGGGAACGCTCTACAACTCACTCATCACTATCGGCCCCGACGGCAGCACACTGAATCTGCACCGCAAGCTCACTCCCACTCACACGGAACGTATCGTGTGGGGTGCTGGAGATGGTGCCGGGCTGCGGGTTGTTGATACTCCGGCTGGTCGCGTTGGTGGGCTCGTCTGCTGGGAGCACTGGAACCCGCTCGCGCGTCAGGCGCTGCATGCGCAAGACGAACAGATCCACGTTGCAGCCTGGCCGGATATTCCTGAGATGCACCACCTAGCGGCGCGCACCTATGCCTTCGAGGGTCGCTGTTTTGTGATCAGCGCTGGCCAATATTTGACGACGGATGATGTGCCCGCCGAGATCCTTGACGCCTATCGGCAAGGTGTCGGACCGGATGCACCCGCTCACGGTCTGCTCTTTGACGGGGGTTCTGGCGTGGCTGGCCCCGACGGGTCGTGGGTTGTTGAACCCGTCATTGGCGAAGCTCGCACCATCATCGCAACCTTGGATCTGGGGCAGCGGACTGCGCAGAGCCACGACCTCGATCTTGCCGGTCACTATTCCCGCCCCGATGTTCTTGAGCTCAGCGTTGACCGCCGTCGGCAGGCCGGTGGAATTCACTTCACTGACTAGCCGCGGTCTCGGGGTCGAAGACTTCGCCGTCCTCGTTCTGCACGGCCCAGCTGAACCACATTTCGAAGTAGAACGGGATTTCGACCGCGTCTGATCCCGTTATCTGAAGCTCTCCGCCGGTCTTCTCGAGGGTGATCTCTTGCCCGTCGACGGTTGTCTGATAGCTTCGGCCGTCCTCCAATTGCAGCCACGGCGACGCTACTCGCGTATCGCCAATGCTGAAGGCGACGAAGATTGCTTTCGCAGGGTAGCGGTCGTCAACTCGGCTTGGCGCGAAGTAGAAGTCATCGCTGTCGTCGTAGCCGGCATACGGGTTATTGCCGTAGTCACGAGAATGCCCGGTCTCCTCGCTCAACACCAAAGCCTGCGGATAACGATCCTTAATCTCCCCGATGCTGAGTAGTTGAAAGCTGTGCAGTTCTAGCTTGTGCGGGTAGTGCTCTCCTGCGAGGGCATTCCCCGTGCTTTGCTGCCACAGAGTCTCTGTGGCGCGGTCAAACATGATCATGTTGCTTTCGAGCAGACCTCCACTGACCCCGAAGGTGGTCGTCCCGCCGCCCGGAAGCACGCTGTCGAAGACTGCGGCGCTGCCGCACAGCGGGCAGAACGTGACGGCTATGGGCGAGCCGTCGATGGTGTCATTGACAATTTCATGCCAGACCAGAATGTTGTAGGGGTAGGCCTTGGTTTCGATCTCGCCCTGAACGAGAATCGCCAGCACCTCATCCGGATGCTCGAAGTTCGCCACTGGCTCAAACTGGGGTTCATCGATCGCCGGGATGCCGTCTTTTGGCGGCCCGCCACTGAGCGCTTGGCTGATCGAAGCATCGGCCTGTGACCAGTCAGTGTTGGAAAAACTTTGCTGGAGGAAGTCGGGAATATCTGTTGACGTTGACCCTGCTGACGGGCCTGTTGAGTCCGGTCCGGAGTTTGTGGCGGTACCAATCGCGATCGCGACAAAGACGGTTAGCACCGCGACTGCGGCTATCACTGCCACAGCCGTTCGCCTCTTCATGAGCTCGCTCCCGTCGACTTGTCTTCACAACCGGTGACGAAAGACTAGACCCGGTCGACCCTGTTCGTCTGTGATGTGGGACACAGTGGAGCTGAACCCGCGGGACCTCGTCGACCGCATCCGGGACCGGCGTGGGAGGCAGGGCGCTGCACTCTAAGAAACCGCGCTCGCCGCCGCCCACAGGTTAATGCCGGCGTCCTTTGCGTGTTCGTCGATTGCCGCCAATTCTGCAGGCTCAAATTCGAGGTTCTGCACCGCAGCAAGGTTTTGTTCAAGCTGGGCAACACTCGATGCACCGATGAGTGCGGACGTGACGCGGTTCTTGCGAAGCGCCCACGAGATGGCGAGCTGCGCGAGCGACTGTCCGCGGCCGGCAGCGATGTCGTTAAGCGCTTTCACGCGACCGAGGGTCTCATCGTTGATCATTCCCGATTGGAGCGAGCCGCCCTTGGCTGCGCGTGAGTCAGCGGGGATCTCGCCGAGGTAGCGGTCAGTCAGCAGGCCCTGGGCGAGCGGAGAGAACGCGATTACACCAAGGCCAAGCTCGTCTGCGGTGTCGAGCAGTCCGTCTTCGACCCACCGATTGAACATTGAGTAGGAGGGCTGGTGGATGACCAACGGTGTTCCGAGATCATTCATGATGCGCACAGCCTCTCGCGTGAGTTCTGGCGAATAGCTTGAGATGCCCGCATAGAGTGCGCGACCAGACGTCACTGCGGTGTGCAGGGCGCCCATGGTCTCCTCGAGAGGGGTGTCGGGGTCGGCGCGGTGAGAGTAGAAGATGTCGACATAGTCGAGGCCCAGACGATTGAGTGACTGGTCGAGGCTCGCGAGCAGATATTTGCGCGACCCCATAACGCCATAGGGGCCCGGCCACATGTCGTAGCCGGCCTTGCTTGAGATGATCATCTCATCGCGGTACGGCAGGAAATCCTCGCGAAGGATCTGGCCAAAGTTTGATTCGGCAGAACCAGCGGGGGGACCGTAATTATTGGCGAGGTCAAAGTGCGTCACGCCAAGATCGAAGGCACGGCGCAGAATCGCCCGCTGGGTCTCAAGAGGCTTGTCGTCCCCAAAGTTCTGCCATAGTCCGAGCGACACTGCCGGTAGTTTCAGCCCACTGCGACCTACTCGGCGGTACGGCATCGATTCGTAGCGGGATTCATTAGCGACATAGACCATCTGGTTATGCTGCCATAACTTCCCTGACCACTGAGCAGTGTCGGTTATTTCTCACATTTTGTGGAACTGGGGTCGTGATGGGGATACTCTGAGCCAAGAAGTTGCGTGCAGGTGACGCCGCTGACAGTTGGGCAGGATATTTGGCGTGCTGTGAGAACGGATGCGGTGCAGATCATGATCAGCAAACTGGCGACCACTGGGGTTGCGGCAGTTCTGGCGCTAACTGTGTCCACAACGGTGCCGGCAACGACCGGCCCGGTGCCATTCGATGCGGAGCAATACGGGCTCTGCACCTCGGCAGAGCTTTACCCGCACGCCGCATTCGGAACGCCCCTCGACTACTCGGGCGACAAGACGATTGTGATCACCGCGGTGGAGCTTATTGATCCGGTGGGGATCGAGCTACTGAGTGTGAGCGTAGTGCCCTATGACGAGAATTCTGAGCACCTAGGATTCAGCGCCTATCCGCCAACGGAACTGTTGGCTACGGAGTGGCAGAACCGTGTGGAGGCTATCGGGTTCACCGCCGCTGGCCCGATCGATGCTGTAGTGATGTCCGAGCTCCAGTACACGGGCGAGCGCGCCGTCGCGAGCATCGACGGGCTCATCATCCACTACACCGCTGACGGCGTGAAGTACGCCGGTCGCACCAGGGTCACCCTCGAGATTGATGAAGGCGACTGCCAATAGACAGTGCTCGCCGCAGGACCTACTGCCGCGGCACAGCCCAGAGTGCTTCGCAGGGCAAGCTCACCGTGACGAGATCGCCGACCGCGAGCGGACGCCCGGGGGCAGCCTCGGTGTGTACCTCTGCATCAGCGACCCGCACAATTACTTCGCGGCGCGGGCCCCGCTGAACGGTGGCCGTGACGATCCCGTGCAGCGCGCGCGGGCCAGAACGTTGGCAGGCTGCAGCGTCGGCGTGACGGGTGGCGAGTGCTGCGGCATCCGTCCCGCTCGTGGGTTGGCGCAGTGTTGATGTGACGGCTTCGTGGCGGAAGACGAGCGTGGCCGGGCCGGGTTCGACGTCGGCATCGATTGCAACAGCGCCCAAGCCGGAATGGTGCACGCCGTTCTCGATCGTGCCCTCGAACGCATTCTTGCCGCCGAGCAGCCGTGCTACTGCGAGCGAGGCGGGGCGATGAAAGACGTGGTCGACGGTGTCGTGCTGCAGCAGTTGACCGTTCTCGAGCACGACGATCCGCTCGGCCATCGCGCTGGCTTCATCGCGGTCGTGAGTGACGAACAGAATGGTCGGGTTCACGGCTTCGCGAATCTCGGCGATCATTGCGTGCATGTCGCCCTTGAGACCTGAGTCGAGAGCGCTGAACGGCTCGTCGAGCAGCAGCACCGAGGGCTTGGCGGCGAGCGCGCGGGCGACGGCCACGCGCTGCTGTTGGCCGCCCGACAGTGAGTGTGGTGAGCGCCCACCAAACTCCGCCATGTGCACGAGCTCGAGATGTTTGCGAGCCCGTTTGCGAGCCTGGGCGCGGCTGAGACCAGCGGCTCGATCGGCGAAGGCAACGTTGTCGAGCACCGTCAAATGAGGGAAGAGCAGCGGGCGTTGAAAAACCATCGCGATGCCGCGGTCTTCGGGCAGCAAGGTCGTGACATCCCTGCCGGCTAAGCGCACTCGACCGCCGTTGGCATCCTCGAGGCCCGCAATGATGCGCAGAATCGTGCTCTTGCCGGAGCCGCTTGGCCCAACGATAGCGGTGCTCGTGCCGGGCAGAATGTCGAGGTTCACGCCCTGAAGCGCTGCCGGGGATGCCGCCGAGTAGGTCTTCGTGACGGCCGTGAGCGTAATCGCAGAGGTCATCGATTCAGGAGACGCCGATTCACCGCTCATCGTTTCGGAGGTCATGATTGTCTCCCTGGGTTGAGGTTGCGGGCGCGCGAGACGAGCCCGAGAAGAATGAGGGGCGGGATCACCGCTGACAGCGACAGCACCGCCACGCTCGATTCATTGCCAATTCCGGATGCACTGGACGCAATGATCAGTGGCAAGGTCACAAGTTGCCCGCCACCCACCACGAGGGTGACGAGGTAATCGCTCCAGCCGACCAAGAACGCCAAGAACGCTGACCGAGCCAGCGCCGGAGCAATAAGAGGAAGGTGGATTCGCCACAGCGCGAATCGGGATGTTGCGCCCAGAGTGCGCGCTGCCTCGTCGAAGCCGTCGTCGTAAGCCGCATACGCCACCAGCATCGAGAACGTTGTGTAGGGGATCGCAACAACCACGAGCACCAGAATGACCCCGATTTCTGGCGGCACCCACGCGCGCAACAGCACAACATTGATGCCGAGAACCGCCGCAAACGGCGGCAGCAGCACGGGCGAGAAGAGCAGCACGCTCACGAGCCGACCGAACGGCAGGCCGTGGCGGGAAAGCGCGCGGGCGGCCATCGCTCCGACGGGGGTTGCGATGGCGGCGACAATGAGCGAGAGCAGCAGGGAATCACCAAAGGCAGCGACCGCACCGTTCGCAATGGCGGCGGTGAGACCATCCGTTCCGACGCTCATGGGCAGCACATCGGGAGCAGACCAGGAGTTCGCAAACGACCACAGCACGAGTGGCAAGAATGGCAGTGCGAACCACAAGGCCACGAGCACGGTCGATACGATCCGCGCGGTGCGCATCACTCCTCGAGACTGCGAGAGGGGCCGGCCCGCGTCGCCCGGCATCCGACGTTCGCGTTGCTCTCGTTGCGCGCGTTCCATGTCAACGTTGCTGGTGGAGAGAGTCATCGCCACGCCCGCATTCGCCGCAAACCGAGCATCGCAGCGCCGACGACAGCCGCCGTCAGTACTACGGTGATGACGCCGATGGCCGCTGCCTCCGGCCGAGCGGTCAAGCTTGCGGTGTTGAACAAGCGCAGCGCCATGACCGAGAGCGGTTCCGGATACGTTGCGCCGAGCATCCACGCCACTTCATACGAGCCAAGCGTGTACGCGAAGGCGATAGCGGATGCCACCAGCAGTGACGGTGCGGCCAACGGAAACAGTACGAGTCGCAATCGCGCGGACCGGTGCGCGCCGAGCACAGCCGCAGCCTCGTCGTAGGAGGTGATGCGGGTGGCGAGGGTGCCGACGATGATGAGCGCGATGAAGGCTGACTCTTTCCACGCGTACTCGGCAATCACTGCAAACCACGTGGGGCCGGCGACAAGCGCAGGCCACGCATCGGGGGAAATGCCAAACAGCCGCGCGAGAACGCCGGAGTCAGACAGGAGTAGGCCCACAGTTGCAGCCCCAACAAGATGCGGGACGGTAACCGCGGCGGCACTCAACACAGTCACGATGCGCCCACCCCAGTTACCCGAAATGATCAGCACCGCCGTGAAAAACCCCACAACGGCAGCAATCGCCGTCGACACCACCGCAATAGAGAGGGAGAGGAGGGCCGAGGTGAGCAGTTCATCGGTGTCGTCAAACGCTGCGGTGCTGAGCTCGGCGGCGCCAACAAGCGGCATGAGCCCGAGGCTCTGAAGCAGCGTCGCGCCTACCCCGCCGATCACCACGATGGCGACGGGTATGACGGCGGGCAACACCAGCAGCGCCGCCCGCAATTGGCGTCGACGCGGCCGAGCTGGCCCCGGCGCCAGCGGCGTCGTCACCGTCGTCACTGTCGGCACCGCCGTCATTGACCAGCAGCGATTCGGGTGCGCCAGGCCTCGTCGAGGGCGGGAACCCATTCGGCGGAAAGCTCCGGGTTGGCATTGCGCGACAGCACGTCAAAACTCGGCACGACGGGTGATTGTGGCAGCGCCTCGAAGAGCGCGCGATCGGCGGTGGAGAGAGCATCCAGATCCAGCACCGTGAACTGGCCCCACACTGTTGGGTCAGCCTTCGCGACCTGTTGCTCGACCGACAGGGCCTCGTTAGCGACAACCATCGCCCCGGCGATGTTGCCGGAGTTGCTCGGGATACCGAAGAAGCTGGCGTTGCCAAGCGTTCCGTCGTCAACGGTCAGCACTCGCGTCGTGTCGGGCAAGGTGCCGTTCTCCACGAGAGCAGTGAGGGTGGCGGGGCCGTACGTCATCATCATGTCGATCTCGCCATCGGCATACAGCTTGGTGAGTTGTTCAGACGTTGCGGGGTACGTGCTGCCTTCGCGCCACAGTGAGGGGGTGAGTGCCTCCAGGCGGTCGAACAAGGCCGGAGAGAGTTCGTCAAACGCTTCATCGCTGTAGGCCGAGGGCACGTTCTCGTGGCCACCAGACTCGCTGTACAACACTGACCGCAAGAAAGCGGAGCCGGTGAAGTCGGGCGCGGCCGGGTAGGTGAAGCGACCCGGGTTAGCTTCCGCCCACTCGAGGATTCCCTCAATAGTGGTGGGGGGATTCGGCACAGTGGCCGAGTTGTAGACGAAGGAGAACTGCGCCTTGTGCCAGGGAGCTTCGCAGCCGTCGACAGGAGTTCCGAAGTCTTCGGTGAGCAACGGGTCAGTGTCGGATACTGCCGCCATGTTGGGGAGGAGTCCGGTCCAGTCGCACAGCCAGGCATCCGCCTGCTTGCCGGTGCGGAAGTTGTCGCCATTGATCCACACGAGGTCGACAGCGCCATCCGTGGTGCGGCCAGCTTGCAGCTCGGTGAAGACCCGGTTCAGCGCATCCTTGGTATCGGCGATCGGCACCCGTTCGAGCGTGACGCCCTGCGCCGCCGCGGCTGGAGCCAGCACGTCATCAACGTAAGCATTGCCCTGATCGTCGCCGCCCCACATCCACAACTTCACGGTCTGCCCGTCGGCCGCGACCTGCACATCAGACCAATCGAAGAACTCAGGCCCACGCGGGGCAGTTGTCGGTGCCGAGCACGCGCTGAGCGCCACTGCGGTTACCGCGGCAGTAGCGAGGAAAGGCAGGATGCGGCGGCGTGCGGTCGTGGAGGGCTGGCGGCGGAACGGATTGCGAATCGGCACGCACGTGCTCCTAAACGATCGACGGGAAGAATGAGGCGCCACAAACCGGGTGCAGCGATCCTCAAGATTAGATGCGAAAGACTTCGTCGCTCAGTAAGCCACATCACATACGCAGCGCAGAGCGCCGACATAACATTGGCCAATGAAAAAGAACCGCTCCTCTTCCCTCTGGAAAGCTGGCGCGTTCGTCGTCTTCTTGATCGCGATCGTGATCGTCGCGCTCACTCTCGACATTCCCTCCGTTGACGAGATTCAAGCCTGGACCGAAAGCGCCGGAACTCTCGGCGCGGTGATTTTCATGATTGCCTACGCCATCCTGACTCTCACTCCGGCGCCCAAAGCGGTAATCAGCATTGCTGCCGGCCTCGCCTGGGGCCTGTGGGTTGGCACGCTCCTAGTGCTCGTCGGCGCTATTGCGGGCGCGGCACTCTCCTTCTGGATTGGCCGCATGCTCGGCCGCGACGCCGTCGAGCAATATACGGGTGGCCGTGTTCGCGCCGTTGACGAGATGTTGCAGAAGCGCGGTCTGGTCTCGATGATCGCCCTGCGCCTCATCCCCCTTATTCCCTTCACTGTCATTAACTATGCTGCGGGCCTCACCGCGATTCGCGTGCGCGACTACATGCTCGGCACAGCCATCGGTATCATCCCCGGCACAATGGCCTTTGTCGCCGTCGGCGCCTACGGAGCAGAACTCAACAGCGGCTTTTTTATCGCCCTCGGAGCTCTTGGCGTTCTTACGATAGGCGGCGGCATCGTCGCGGCTCGGCTCCGGAAGAAGGATGCTGCAGTGGCCGCCGCCGCGGGTCCCGTCGAAGAAGTTGCTGCGGAGAACAGCTAACGATGCTGGATGTCCAGTTGCGTCGAGCGGTCAGTAAGCCGCTCAACGTGATGGCCTCCGCGATCGATGTGCCCTGGATCACCCCCGACCGTGTGACGATTGTCGGCCTAGTCGTGGGGTTGAGCAGTGCGGCGCTCGCGGCCTCTCAACTCTGGGCGCTGGCTCTCGTGGCGTGGTTGTTGTCGCGAGTGCTCGACGGGCTCGACGGCACGTTGGCTCGCCGACGATCGGCTGCGGCATCCGACCCTCGCCCCACTACCGCGAGCGAAGCAGGCGGCTTTCTCGATATCGTCGCCGATTTCGTGGTCTACGGCGCGACGGTTTTGGGCGTCGCTATCGGTGCGACGACCGGCTTCGGGGCACCGTGGTGGCCATTCCTGCTGGTCATGTTCGGTTATTACGTCAACGGCGCAGCGTTCTTGGCGTTCTCCTCGATCGCGGAACGCACTGGCCGCACGATTCCTGACTCCGACAACCGCTCGCTCTTCTTTCTCGGGCGCATCGCGGAGGGCGGCGAGACCGTCTTCGTTCACGCCCTCTGGCTTGTGCTCCCCTTCATCGCGTGGCAGATTGCCCTAGTTTGGAGCGTGATCGTGTTGGTGAGTGCTGCCCAGCGAATGATCGTCGGGTACCGCCTGCTGCGTTAGCGCCCGGTGCGTCCCAGGGTGGCGCGTCGAACGCGAGCGAGCAGTTGGATGCCCGACTTCACGATTCCGTGCTGGAGCCGGTATTGCACATCGGCAATTGCCGCATTCCAGAGTGCGTCGGTGAAGGTGGGGTAAGCGTGGGTGGCACCGGCGAGAGTACTGGTGGTGAGCTTCGCGCTGACGGCAACAGTGAGTTCGCCCAGGCTCTCACCGGCTCGCGGCCCGACGATGGTGCCGCCGAGAACGCGACCTCGGTTGTCGACAACGATCTGGGCGTAGCCATCGTCGTCGGCTTCGGCGATGGCACGGTCAGTTGAGGCGTGCTCTGCTGTGTAGACGCGGTGTTTGCCTTCCACCGCATCTACCGGAGCCATACCGACGGCGGCAATTTCGGGCGCGGTGAAGGTGACGCGGGGAACGACCTGTTCGTTGAATTTGCGGCGGAGGCCGAGCGCGGCATTGGTTCCGGCGACACTTCCGCTAACACCGGCAACGTGGCTGAACTTGGGCAGTCCTGCGGCATCCCCGGCGGCCCAGATGCGTTTGTTCGTGGTGCGCAGGGAGGCATCAACTTTGATGTAGCCGTGTTGTGTGATGGCGACGCCTGCCGCTTCGGGGGCCAGCTTTCCCAGTCGAGTCGAACGTCCGACTGCGGCGAGGAGCCGGTCGAACGGTAGGCGGGTACCATCGTCGAGCACGAGCTCTCCGGCGAGGCGGTCGTTCGACGTTACTGAGGTGGCGCTTCGATCGTTGAGCACGGTGATGCCATCCCGATCGAAAGAAGCCTGCAGGATGGCGCTCGAGCGTTCGTCTTCGCTCGACAAGATTCGAGCGTTGCGGTTCACGATCGTGACGGCTGAGCCAAGGCGGGCCATGGCTTGGCCCAGTTCGCTGCCGATGGGGCCGCCGCCGAGCACAACGAGTCGCTTGGGCAGTTCGTCGAGTTGCCAGATGGTGTCGCTTGTGAGCATGTCGATGCTGTCAGCGCCGGCAAATTCGGGAAGCTGGGGCTCAGTTCCTGTCGCGATAACAGCCTGCACGAAGGTGTGGGGGGTTCCGTCGATCTCAAGTGAGTTGCGACCCGTGAAGCGAGCATCCCCGCTGGCGACCTCGATGCCCAGCGTGGCGAAAGCTTCTGCGGAATCGTGGGGCTCAATGGTGGCCACCGCATCACGCACGTGACTCATCGCGCGAGCGAAATCGATAGTGAGGTTCTCGGCCGTCACGCCAAAACGTTCGGAGGTGCGCGCAATGTGGGCCGCATGGGCTGCGGCAATCAGCGACTTGGAGGGCACGCATCCGGTCCAGAGGCAATCCCCGCCCAGGCGGTGCCGTTCGACGAGGAGAACGCGAGCGCCAAAGCGTGCAGCCGTTCGACTGGCCACGATTCCGGCGCTGCCGGATCCAATGACGATGAGATCCCACTCTGAGGGCATACTGTTTTCCTTTCGGGCGGGCATCTGCCCGTGTACTTTCTACCAGCGTCGCATCCAGCGAACCGTACGCTGGATCACAGTACTCGGGGATGCCTCCGGCGTACCATCGGGGCATGGCTACCGATACTGTTGCGGATTCTGTTCCCGCTGACGCTCCCCGCTATGACGGCCTCAAGGCTGTCTTCATCAACTGCACCCTAAAGAAGAGCCCCGAGATGAGCCACACGCAGGGGCTCATGGATAAGAGCATCGAGCTCATGCGCGGTGCCGGCGTGCACGTCGACAACCTTCGTTTCATCGACCACGACATTGCGATCGGCATCTACCCCGACATGCGTGAGCACGGTTGGGAGACGGATGCCTGGCTCGACGAAGTCTGGCCCCTTATCGAAGCGGCCGACATCCTCGTTATCGGCGGACCGATCTGGTTGGGCGACAACTCCTCTGTCACCCGGATGCTCATCGAACGTCTTTACGCGATGAGTGGCAAGTTCAACGACAAGGGTCAGTACGTCTTCTATGGCAAGGTCGGCGGCGCGCTCTTCACCGGCAACGAGGACGGCGTGAAGCACTCCGCCATGTCGGTGCTGTACAGCCTCCAACACATTGGCTACGTCATCCCTCCCGCTGCCGACGCTGGATGGCTTGGCGAGATCGGTCCAGGTCCCAGCTACCTTGATGAAGGTTCTGGTGGCCCCGAGAACGACTTCACGAACCGCAACACCACCTTCATGTCGTGGAACCTCATGCATCTGGCATCGATCCTGAAAAACGCTGGCGGCATCTCTGCGTACGGAAATTCCCGAAAGCAGTGGAATGATGGCGAGCGCTTCGGTTTTAACGCCAATCCCGAATACCGCTAGAGAGCAGCGCAGCATGGCGTGGAAGAAGTACCGCTTCGGCACGCAGTTTTACGATGCGCTGTCTGGCGAGTGGGCGGTGTACCGCTCCGGCCGTGTTGCTGGCATTGCACTAATGGGGCTTAATGCCGGGGACACCGTTGTCGATATTGGCTGCGGCACGGGGCTCAGTTTTGAGTTACTTGTCGACGCGGTCGGTCCTACTGGCCAGGTGATTGGCGTCGACGCGAGCGCCCAAATGTTGCAGGTCGCTGCCAAGAGAGCAGTGCGCAATGGCTGGTCGAATGTGCGCGTCGTGCAGGCTGATGCCACCCAACTTTCGGCCGCTGACCTTGCAATCGATGGAAGTGTGCCACGAGTCGATGCGCTTTTTTCGGCGTATGCGCTCAGTGTGATGGGAAATCACTCTACGGTTTTGGCGAGGGCCCAGCGACTGCTCGCGCCTGGCGGACGGGTAGGCATAGTCGACATGCAGCGACCCGTTGGGGCGGCAAAAATTTTCACGCCTCTTGCTCGACTCGCCTGCCGAATGGGTGGCGCCGATATCGAAGCGCATCCGTGGGAATGGCTCATCCAGCGTGCAGAGAACGTGACACAGTTAAGCCGTCGCGGTGGTCACATTCAAGCGGTCGCCGGAACACTCAAGTGACCATGTCATGATGGATTCGTGTGGCAACCAGGTTGCGTCAGCCCCGCTGGCGAGTGATCGCCCGTGGTCGGCCCAGCGAAGGGATCCTGAACCACTGATGCCAATCGACAACGGCTCGTTTAGTTGCCTCAGTGAGGTTGATCTTTTCGCGGATCTCTCTCCTGCCGAGATCGAGCAGATGGATCGCATGGCGCCTTCGCGCTCGTACTCGCTTGGCGAAATGGTGTTCAGCCAAAGCCAACCCGTCACGGCACTGTTCATCCTGAAGAAGGGCCGCATCCGAATCTTTCGGGTTACCGAAGATGGCAAAGCGCTCACGATGGCCATTCTTGAGCCGGGGGCTGTGTTTGGCGAGATGATGATGGTTGGCCAACGCATGTATGACAACTATGCCGAGGCCATCGAGGACGTTGAGGTTTGCCTGCTGAACACAGCCGACGTCGAACGGTATTTGCTTGCCGATCCGCGCATCGCGATCCGCATTTCGCGTCATCTGGGGGAGCAAGTTGTTCGCCTCGAAGAGCGCCTAACCGACTTGGCTTTGCGTCCGCTGCAGTCGCGGGTGTGTAGCACGTTGCTGCGCCTGACAGAAACGGCCCGAACGCCCCGATTCGCCCACCCGACAATCCGGCTGAGCCATGACCAGCTTGCCGGGCTTCTCGGTGCGACTCGCGAATCAACGAGCAAAGCTATGTCTGACCTCGCTAGTCGAGGCATTATTCGCCAGGGTCGCGCCCGCGTCATCATCCAAGACATGGATGCTCTGGCTCAACTTGCGCGTCAGTCGGGGTAGCTGCTCCCTTCCGCGAGAGTCGTGGCGCGGTTACTCTTCTTTCATGAACAGTGGAGGCGCAGAGGAGCCAGTGATGGTGGGGCAACAGCCTGCCCGGCTGGCTGTGGCTGCGGCATCCGCTGCGCTGCTGATGTTTTCGCTCGCCGGCTGCGCGCCTTCGGGGACTGACAGCGGCAGCGCGACGCCGAGTCCTTCGCCGTCGATCTCCGATGCTGACCCCACACCATTGCCGACCGCCGAGCCGCTGATTCTCCCTGGTTGCCAAGACCTCTTGCCGCTTACTGCAGCGAAAGACCTGTTTTCGCCGTCGACCGAAATTCTCGAAGAGAGCGACACTGCTGCCGACGTGCATTTTGATCTTGGTGAGCTCGACACTGCTGCCGCAAACGCCACAATCGCAAAAAATTGCATTTGGGGTGTGCCCAATTCTGACGGAGCATTCACGGTCACGGTCAGCGACATCAATGACACGGATGCTGCGAACCTCAAAGCAGCGCTTCTCTCGGCCGGGTACCTCGGCGTCACAACAGACGGGGTAACGACCCTTGAACTTTCTACCGACGGCGAACTAGGCGCCGTCGCACGTACGCACTACTTAGTCGCAGACCTCTGGATTTACGTTGATGGTGGCAGCCTCAGCTTCTCAGGCGATGTGGCCGACCGCGTTCTCGACAAGATCCGTACGGCCAACCCTTCACGCGCGTACTAGAGGCCACGCCACTGCGCGGCCTCCGCTAACGTCATAACCAACCACAGGTGGCTCGGATGCGCACGATCTGTCTACCCACACCGTCGAGCGCGCTCAACACCATCAGGGTGCGATGGCAGCAACAATGAGGACAAAATAAGTTTGCACAGTCAATCTTGATCATGTACGTTTTGTCTAGCCATCCAATGACGGATAAGGCCTAGGAAGGAACCTGGATCCAAGTGACTACACTCCTTAACTCCAAGAATCGGCGAGGCTTCGGCATCGCAGGGCTCTTGGTAGCAGCTCTCACGCTCTCCGCCTGCACAGCCCCAGCAGAAGTTTCCACACCCGATGCGGCAGACCTCCTGATTTCTCAGGAAGCCTGCGATCGCAACGCTGCTGCAGGAACCATCACCTATATCTCCGGCTACGGATACTCAGCAAGCGCCGGCCAGCTCGACGTCTTCCTCGCCGAAGAACTCGGCTACTTCAAGGACTTGTGCCTCGATGTAGAGATCAACGCCTCCGGAGCGAACGGCCAGCAGCTCGTATCGTCAGGTCAGGCCGAGTTCACAGCTCTCGGTTCAGCATCCGATGTCATGCTCGCCGCCGCGAACAGCAAGAACCTCACCGCGGTCGCCACCTATGGGAACACCCCACCGTTCTCAATCTTCGCCAACGAGAACATCAAAAGCCTCAAAGACCTCGAAGGCAAGAAGCTCGGTTACTTCATCAACCTCACGCCCATCGCCTCCGCGATGCTGGATGCCGCTGGCGTCGACGTGAGCAAAGTCGAACTGATCAAGATGACCAACTACGACCCCACCGTGGTCACCCGTGGACAGGTCGACGCCATCGTCGGCTACGCCTCGAACCAGCCCGAGAACCTGCGGGCGCAGGGCCTACCGTTCAGTGAGTTCTTTCCCTCTGACGTCGGCGTCGAAGGCACCTACAACGTCATGGAAGTGAACTCCGAGTTCTTGGCGGCCAACCGCGAAGTTGCGGCCGACTTTATGCGGGCAACGCTGCACGCACTTCAGTTCTGCCTCGATAGCGCTGACGAATGCCTTGACATGATCGCTGCGCTCGCTGAAGAAAGCGGACAGGGTTCTGCCTTTCCTCGCGATCAGCTCGAACGTACCTGGAACGTCGAATCTCAGTGGGTCAAGGACAGCAATAGTGGTCTCCCCGGAACCCAAACCGCAACCGACTGGGAAGCGGAGTACGAGCTCGTCAAGAAGTTCGGCGACGTTGACAACCTGCCCGCCATTACCGACATGATGGACGAAAAGCTCGTCGCCGACCTCTATGCAGACGGCGAACTGATCTGGCCCGGCAACTAAGCCAACCACCCAACTCGGATGCCGCACCACTCCACCCGGTGCGGCATCCGTCAACACGACACAGGGTAAAAACTATGGATACCGCACAGCCGCACGCTGGCGTTCATATCGAGAACGTCTCCAAGAGCTTCGGCCCCGATGGGGCACGCACACTCGTGCTCAATCACGTGAGCCTCTCGATCAAGATGGGCGAATTTGTCTCCGTCATTGGCCCGAGTGGTTGCGGAAAGTCGACGCTTCTCAAGGCTGTTGCTGGCCTGCTGCCCGTCGACAGCGGCACCGTGATGGTCGACGGGATGACGGTGGCTGCTGCCACTAAGAACAAGATGATCGGTCTTGTTCCCCAGTCGCCAGCTCTGCTGCCGTGGCGCACTGTGCTCGACAACGTGCGGTTGCCGATGACGGTAAACCCGAAAGCGAATGCCAACCGCAACCTGCGCGATCCGCAAGAGATTTTGGAGTCTTTTGGGCTCGGTGCCGCCCTCGATAAATACCCAGGGCAGCTATCGGGAGGAATGCAACAGCGGGTCGCTATCGCCCGCGCGTTCGTCTTTGATCCCAGCGTTCTACTCATGGATGAGCCGTTCTCGGCGCTCGATGAGATGAACCGCGACCAGCAGAGGCTTGGCCTGCTCGACTTCTGGCAGTCCAACCGTAAGGCAGTCATGTTTGTCACCCACTCGGTGCCAGAAGCGATCATGCTTTCTGACCGCATCGTTGTGATGGGCGCGCATCCCGGCCACATCGCAGAAATCATCGATGTTCCCCTACCGCGACCTCGCACAATCGATGTGTACGCGACAGACGAATTCCGCGACCTTGAGGGTCACGTTCGCAGCACGCTGCGCGAAGTGATGGGACAAAAGAGTGCGTAAGTCACAGAAAACCAATCTTGATCGTTCGACAAGTGACACTTCAGCGCTGGCGGTGCAGAATGCGAGCAGTGCGACCGGCCGACGCTTTTCTCCGCTCGCGACCGCGAAGCTTAAGCAAAACCTGAGCTGGTCGACATGGGCGCCTGCTGTGATCACGTTTGTCATTGCGGCAGCGCTCTGGCAGGTCACAGCCATCGCGAATCCCTACGTGATTCCAACGATTGACCAGGTCTGGCTGAGCCTCATCAACGATGCCGATACCTACTGGAAGAACATGCTTGTCACCGGCCTTGAAGTTCTGGTTGGCGCGAGCTCTGGCATCATCGCTGGTTTCATCTTGGCCATCATCATGGCTGAGTTCCAGATCATGGAACGCGCCATCATGCCTCTTGTTGTCGTAGTCATGGTCACTCCAATCGTGGCCATTGCTCCAGCGCTCGTTGTTGCGTTCGGATTCGGGATGACTCCCAAATTCATCGTTACGGCGCTCGTTGTGTTCTTCCCGATGCTTGTCAATTCCCTCGCCGGGCTGCGGGACGTGGATGATCGAACGCTCGATGTGATGAAGACGCTGCATGCCAGCCGCTGGGAAATCTTCCGCGACCTGCGTTTCACCGGCTCCATGCCGTACGTCTTTGCGGGACTGCGAATTGCTCTCCCTCTTGCGATCGTTGGTGCCGCCGTCGCCGAGTTCGTGGCGGCAGGTCAGCAGGCTGGTCTCGGATCGCTCGTGACAATCGCGGCCGCTCAAGCCAACCTTCCCGTGACCTGGGCCAGCATCGCGCTGCTCTGTCTTATGGGCGTCATCCTGATTTCGATGCTTGCACTCGTTCGCAAGCGAGTGCTCTGGTGGAGCGACGGAGCCGCAGTCGGCCGCTAGTTTCCCTCGCTCGACACCTTTTCCCGCCACCACTCTGACTTTTTTCACTACAACCTGACTTTTTCACCACCACGAAAGGTTTCACCATGAAGAAGCTTCGCTTCGGTCTATTCGAAAACCCCCAAGCCAACGACTCGGGAACGTCCACCTGGCGCCACCCCGACAACAAGCGGGACATGTTCGACCGCCTCGACTACTGGCGTGAGATCACCACCATTTGCGAAGAAGCTGGGTTCGACTTCATGTTTCTGGCGGATGCTTGGGGCTGGGCCGATGTCAACGGCGAACGCCCCGAAATCTGTTCGGTCGAGGGCCTCGATCTGCCACGACTCGACCCCGCTATTGTGGCCGCGGCACTCATCTCAACGACCACCAATCTCGGACTCGTACTCACGGGATCCACTCTCCTTGAACAGCCATACGCTTTTGCTCGCCGCATTGCGAGCCTCGACCACCTCTCGGGCGGTCGCATCGGCTGGAACGTCGTGACGACGGGAACCGCCGAGACGGCATCGGAAGCGTTCGGAGTTCCAATGGTGGCGCACGATGAGCGCTACGACATGGCGGATGACTTCATGGAAGTCGTTTACAAACTGTGGGAGGGCGCGTGGGAGCGCGACGCGCTTGAGCGCGACAAGAACGGTCGCTTCGCCGACCCCGCCAAGGTGCACCGTATCGAACACGACGGCCCGTACTTTAAGTCGCACGGTTACGGAAACTCCTCGTACTCTCCGCAAGGAACCCCGGTTCTCTTCCAGGCAGGGACCTCACCGCGAGGCCGCGAGTTCGGTGGCAAGCACGGCGAAGCTGTCTTCCTCGGTGGTGGTTCGATTCAGAAGGTCGCCGAGCAAGTCGCGTCCATTCGTGACGAGGCCGTGAAGAATGGTCGCGCCGCCGACTCGGTGAAGGTCATGTCGGCGTTCGCTTGCGTTATCGGCGAGACGAAGGAAGCAGCGCAGGCCAAGTACGACGCTGTGCGCGACACCGAGAGCCCAGACGTTGCTGTGGCCTCCTATGCGTGGTTCACCGGCTTAGATCTGTCATCATTCGACCCGGCGACGCCCATGAAAGAGCTGCACACTGAGCTCTCGCAGACGCAGATCACGCGTTTCGGCGATCAAACCGTTGGCGAGGTGCTTGAGCAGTGGCACGGCAATGGCGTTCGCAGCAAGCCCTTCATCGGTACTCCAGAACAGATTGCCGACGAAATGATGGCGCTCGCCGACGGCGCCGACCTTGACGGATTCTTGCTCACGCCGATGGTGCAGCCGGGCTCGACGATCGATTTCATCGAGCAAGTGCTGCCCATTTTGCGCGAGCGTGGCGTCGCTGGCGAAGGTTATGACGCGCCGACGCTGCGGCAGCGGTTGCTCGGCACCGAAGACTCAGTGCTGCGCGATGACCACCCGGGGGCCGGCTACCGCGCGACTGCGGCGACCCTAGCGACTCAGAAGAACTAGTCGGTAGCGGCTCGAGCGGGGCGATCGCCATCTTCACCGGCAAAGACATAGTCGCCGGTACGGATGCGCTCGCTCACGTCTCGGGCCCACTGCTGCTCTCCGCGCAAGCGGGCAGTGGCGAGCTCGAAAATTTCGCGCACGTAGGCGGGGGTAGAACTCGAGGATGCAACATCCCCGATGTGGTATGTGTTGCTGGCGATGCGGGCATCAATTTCGGTTACTCGATGCAGCAGTCCGGCGAGCACTTCTTCGCGTTGCAGGGCGTACATAAACGACGTGAGAACCATGACGGGTTTGGTGTCGAAGACTTCGACGGTCCAGAGCGTGTCGCGCAGCATCCGCAGCAACTCGACTTCGCCTTCCTCCGTAACGCGGTAGGTGGTGCGTTCGGGGCGGTTTCCGGCGGTTTCGGTGCCGTTTTCGGCGAGGTAGCCATCGTTCTTGAGCGAGCGCAGCGCGTTATAGATGGAACCGGGCTGGATGTTCGCCCATTCGTCGATGTGCCAGGTCATGAGTTCGCGGCGCAAGAAGTAACCATGGACGGGCTGAAATTGGTGCACAGCGCCGAGCACGACCAGGCGAGTTGTAGTCGACATGCCCCTAATCGTAGGCCAACTATTCGCGCCTCAGGGGAAAATTTCGCTTGTTTATATGATCAAAAATGAATAACATATAGTCCTATGTTCAAACTTGACTAACCAGTGGTTGGTTGAACATCTCAAGTAAAGGAGTCCGCACATGTCGACACAGTCCACCGCGGAAGAAATCACACCCCAGGTTGCGCTTCGCCGCGCGCTCTCGCTCTTTCCCACCGGAGTCGTCGCCCTTGCCGCTGTTGTTGACGGCCTGCCCGTTGGTATTGCTGTCAACTCATTCACTTCAGTATCGCTAGAACCTCCGCTCGTCGCCGTCTGCCCTGCACGCACCTCCGCCACTTGGCCAGTGCTCGCCCGTGCCAGAAGGGTAGGACTCAGCGTGCTCGGAGCCGATCAAGAACAAACAGCCCGCAGCCTTGCCTCCCGCACCGGCGACAGGTTCGCCGACACCGACTGGCGGGCCACTGACAGTGGAGCGATCCACATGAATGGTGCCGCACTGTGGCTTGAGTGCGAGATTCGCAACAGCTTCGATGGCGGAGACCACGAGATCGTGACTCTTGAAGTCATCCACTCTGAAGCTTTTCCCGAAGTCACTCCGCTCGTGTTTCACCTGAGCCAGTTCCGCGGGCTGTAGAAACCAACGATGCTCCGCGCGCCAGCGCTACTCACCGGACCAATCACCGAATGGGGGCACCCTATGGAGCATTCCCCGTCTGCAACGTTTCGCGGCACCGTCGTTCACGGCGACAAGCGTGGGCGCGAACTGGGTTTTCCCACCGCGAACATCGAGGTTGGCAGCCCGGAGTTATTGCCCGGCGACGGCGTCTATGCCTGCTGGGTTAGCTTTCCGCCAGCAGGCCTCCAGTACGGCGCAACCGTCAGCATCGGGGCTAATCCCACCTTCGACGACGTTGTCGATCGCCGAGTCGAGGCCTACATCCACGACTTTGATGCCGACCTCTACGGCAGTGACATTAAAGTCACCGTGCATGCGTGGCTTCGTGCGATGGTGCGATGCGACAGTCTCCAGGAACTCATCGACAAGACGGCGGCGGATGTTGCCGCCTCCCGCATCGCCCTTCGCTAGTCTTAGGCCATGCTTCTCAGTGACCGCGATATCCGGGCCGAACTCGATTCTGGCCGCATAGGCCTCGACCCCCTTGATCTCGACATGGTGCAGCCGTCGAGTGTTGATGTGCGGCTCGACCGCTTCTTCCGCCTCTTCGATAACCACAAGTACCCGTTCATCGATCCGTCGATCGACCAGCCTGACCTCACGCACCTTTTGGAAGTGGATGCCGACCAGCCGTTCATCCTTCACCCCGGTGAATTTGTGCTCGGTTCCACTTTCGAGCTCGTGACCCTGCCTGATGATGTCGCGGCTCGCCTCGAAGGCAAAAGTTCACTCGGGCGACTCGGCTTGCTCACCCACTCAACGGCAGGCTTTGTTGATCCAGGTTTCTCTGGCCACGTAACGCTCGAACTCAGCAACGTTGCGACGTTGCCGATCAAGCTCTGGCCCGGCATGAAGATTGGGCAGCTCTGCTTTATCCGCACGAGTTCACCTGTTGAGTCTCCGTATGGCTCGGGCCAGTATGGTTCGCGCTACCAGGGCCAGCGTGGTCCAACCGCAAGCCGCAGCTTTCAGAACTTCCACCGCACTGACGTGCGCGCGAATGACGCGGGCTCGATCGGCGGCTGAGTCTCAACATCACGATTTGATGAGAGATATTCTTTTTAACCCGTTTCGCCCCTACGCTTTTTCTCATGATGACAAATGGGGACGCACGTCGACAGCCTGCACGTGCGATTACTCGGGGGATTCTTGCCGCGGCAACCGCAGCGCTGGTTTCGGTGTCATTGGTCGGGTGCACCCCGCCAGTAGCCGATGCTGAGCCCGTAGAGCCGACAAGCAGTGAGCCGGTGGAAACTGCCGACCCGGGAGTTGAGCCGCTAGTGATTCCGTCCTGTGAGCAGATGCTGCCAGAGAGCGTGGCGAAGGAAGCGTTCGGGCCGGGAACTGAACTTCTCGTGCTGGACGACCGAGGGCCGTCGATTGACCCCTGGTTGCTTCACTCGGAAGGCTTCGACCCGCTCTTGGACACTGTGGCTCAACGCGAGCAGTGCATCTGGGGCTACCCCAAAAGTTTTCACACTTTCTTTACCGTGATGATCGCGGAAATTTCGAGCACCGACGTTGAGGCGCTTTGCACCCAGCTCAACGCCTCGGGCTACGAAGCCACAGAGAACGGCGACGTGGAGACGTATACCCATCAGGAAGAAAACGCGGATGGCTATTTCTCCCCGACACACTTCCTCGTAGACGACCTCTGGATCTATGCCGATCCAACGCGGGCAGAGGGCAGCATCCAAGTTGGCAATGCACTCCTAGAGCAGGTTCGCACAGCAAACCCCACTCGCTACTGAGACGAAGCTAGCGGGCATCGAGCTGTTCTAGCTGCCAGCCGAGCCACGGGCTGAACGCGAACGGTGTCGCAGCGACGGCGGAATGCAGCGATTGCGGGTCAACCCAATCAAACTCCGCAACCTCGTCGGGGTTCGGAGCAATCTCATCCGCAGTCACGGCGCGGTAAACAGGGCAGATCTCATTTTCCACAATGCCCGAGGAATCGACCGCGCGATAGCGAAAATCGGGCAGCACCAATTGAAGCTCGCTAATGGCAATTCCGAGTTCGTACTTCGCACGCCGCGTGATGGCATCAGCCATGTCTTCGCCGGGAGAGGGGTGCCCACAGAAGGAGTTGGTCCAGACTCCCGGCCACGTGAGCTTGCTTAGTGCGCGACGGGTTACGAGCACCTCGCCCTCTGCGTTGTAGATGTGGCACGAGAACGCGAGGTGAAGAGCTGTTTCTTTCGTGTGGACGCGAGCCTTATCGGCGACTCCAATGTGGTCACCTGCGTCGGAGAGGAGCACGACCTGCTCAGGGATATCAGTCATGATCGCGATAGTCTGCCTAAGTGGATAGATTCGGAGTGCCGCACGTGTTGCGTCAGCGTGGATACAGCCTAACTAATGTGTCTGGGCAGCCCGAAAGGTGGCGCGCATGAGTGCTCGCCTCAAGCTCTATGACCGCGTCGCCGAAGAGTCAGCGAGCATTGTCATTCGCAACTACTCCACCTCATTCTCTGCTGCGTCCCGCTTTCTCGGTGCCGACGTTCGGCAGCACGTTGAGAATATCTATGCTCTGGTGCGAATTGCCGACGAAGTCGTCGATGGTGGGGCGGAAGAAGCCGGCCTCGATCTGCTTGCCACGACTCGTCAACTCAACGAGCTTGAGCGGGAAACTGAGCATGCGATTGAGCAGGGATTCAGTTCGAATCTCATTGTTCATGCGTTCGCACTCACGGCCCGCGAGGTGTCATTCGGGGCAGAACTTACGGCCCCTTTCTTCGAGTCGATGCGTATGGACTTGAGCCAGAAGGAACACGATCAGGCGAGCTTCGAACGCTACGTTTACGGTTCAGCGGAGGTCGTCGGGCTCATGTGCCTCCGCGTGTTCCTCCAGGGGCATGACGTGGGCGATGAGCAGCGCTCCAAGTTGGAGCACGGAGCGCGGGCGCTCGGCGCCGCATTCCAGAAGGTCAACTTCTTGCGCGATCTTGCCGATGACTTTGAGACGCTGGGCAGAAGCTACTTCCCTGGCATCGATGTCGCCAGTTTCACAGAGGCCGAGAAGGTGCGACTGCTCGACGACCTTGACGCCGATCTGCGGGATGCCGCAATTGGCTCCGAACTTCCGCCGAGCAGCAGGAAGGCTGTTGCGCTCGCGCACTCACTCTTTGCTCAGCTCTCCAAGCGCATCCGGGCGACGCCGGCGAATGAGTTGGTGCGCACTCGAGTTCGAGTGCCCGATGTTGTCAAACTGCGGCTGGCTGCGGCTGCCGCGATTGGGGTAGGTCCTCGCGCATGAGCGATGTTGTCGTTATTGGTGGCGGAATTGCCGGGTTGGCGAGTGCCGCTTTGCTCGCGAGGGAGGGGCATGCGGTCACTCTTCTCGAGGGGCGGCCCGAGTTGGGCGGCCGTGCGGGATCGTGGCAGCACGACGGGTTCCGATTCGACACCGGTCCATCGTGGTACCTCATGCCTGAGGTCTTCGATCACTTCTACAAGCTCATGGGGACTAGTGCCGAAGAGCAACTCTCACTGGTAACCCTCGATCCCGGTTACCGGGTTTATTTTGAGGGCGAAACCGAGCCAATCGATATTTCGACCGATCGTGACGAGAATCTCGCCCTGTTCGAGAGCATTGAACCAGGTTCGGGTGCTCGAATGAAAAAGTACTTAGCTTCGGCAGAAGAAACTTACCAACTAGCCAAGCAGTACTTCCTTTACACCTCGTTTGCCGACCTTCGCACCAGTGCAACGAAACCTGTTCTAGCCAAAGCGGGAAGCTTCATCCGCTTGCTCATTGAGCCGCTATCGCGCCTGGTTGGTCGCACCGTAAAAGATCATCGACTCCGCAAGGTGCTCGGCTACCCCGCCGTGTTCTTGGGCTCGTCGCCATACCTCACTCCCAGCATGTATCACCTCATGAGTCACCTCGATCTCAGCGATGGTGTTCTCTATCCGATGGGCGGGTTCACTCGGGTGATTGAAAGCATTGCCGACATTGCTCGGGATGCCGGTGTCACTATCCGTACGAGCTCTACAGTCACTCGAATCGTCACCCAGGATGGCGTAGCGATCGGGGTCGAGTATGTGGATGCGAGCGGCGCAATCCATTTTGCTGATGGCGACACTGTGGTGTCGGCCGCTGACCTGCACCACACCGAAACCACGCTGCTTGAGGCGGAGGAACAAACCTATCCCGCCTCGTACTGGGACCAAAAGACGCCGGGGCCAAGCGCGCTACTTTTGTATCTCGGAGTGAAGGGTGAATTGCCCGAGCTTGAGCATCACACCCTCCTATTCATGAAGGATTGGGAGCAGGGTTTCGACGCGATCTTTGGTGACAAGCCAACTGTTCCCGAGCCAGCATCCCTCTACATTTGCAAGCCGAGTGGCGTTGACCCCAATGTCGCGCCGGACGGGTTTGAGAACGTGTTTGTTCTTGTGCCGATTCCGGCAGACCCGTCGATTGGACGCGGCGAGGTTGATGGCGACGGGGATACTCGTATCGAAGTTCTCGCCGACAAAGTCATTGCCCAAATCGGTGACTGGACGGGAATTCCCGACTTTGCGGATCGCGTAACGGTGCGTCGCACTGTTGGTCCAGGCGACTTCGCTGATGAGCTGAATGCTTGGCGCGGAACTGCCCTCGGCCCGGCCCACACGCTCACGCAGAGTGCATTCTTCCGCGCGGGAAATGTGAGCAAGAAGGTTCGGGGCCTCTACTACGTTGGCGGGTCAACCATCCCCGGTATCGGACTGCCAATGTGTCTCATTAGTGCTGAAGTGCTTGTGAAGCGACTCCGGGGCGACACTTCTCCCGGCCCGCTGCCCGAACCGCTTTCACCCCCGCAGGCAAAGCCATGATCGTCCTTTACCTACTGGCACTGTTGATCTCGCTGGCGGGCATGGTGGCTCTTGACCGACGGTTCACGCTCTTTTTCTGGCGGGATGCTCGGCGGGCAGGAATCGTCCTCGCCGCTGGAATACTCTTCTTTCTCGTCTGGGATCTCTTTGGTGTCGGCCTCGGAATCTTCTTTCGCGGCGAAACTGAGTTCATGACCGGGTTGCTCGTTGCGCCAGAGGTTCCCCTCGAAGAGGTCTTCTTCCTCACTCTGCTCTGTTACCTCACAATGAATATTTATGGTGCGCTCACTCGTACGAGAATGAGCGCCGCATGACCTACTGGTTGTTAAACTCGGTGTTTCTCGCGCTCGTTGTCGTGCTCGTCGCCACCGCACTCGTTCTGCACCGTGCACCGCGCTGGCGTGCCATCGCTGCTACCGCCGGCATCCTCATTGTCATGACGGCCATCTTTGACAATGTAATGATCTCGGTCGGGCTGGTTGGCTACAGCGCGGATGCCATCAGCGGCGCCTTCGTTGGAGTCGCCCCACTCGAAGATTTCGCCTACGCGATCGCGGCGGTCGTGGCACTGCCGTGTTTGTGGACACTATTGGGCTCACGATCGGCGGCTCACAGTGATTAGGGATCTCCTGCTTTCCTCGCGGCCGCTGAGCTGGGTGAATACGGCCTTTCCCTTCGCCGCGGCCTACTACTTGACGACGGGCCAGATCGATCTCACGTTCGTGCTCGGCACTATCTTCTTCCTCGTGCCATACAACCTCGCGATGTATGGAATCAACGATGTCTTCGACTACGAGTCAGATCTTCGCAACCCGCGCAAGGGTGGCGTCGAGGGCGCTCTACTCGACCCTCGGATGCACCGGCCAACCCTCATCGCTGGAGCGGTGACAACGCTCCCCTTTATTGGCTATCTCGTTATCGTCGGCGGCCCGCTGTCGTGGCTCGTGCTGCTCATAAGTATGTTTGCCGTTGTTGCCTATTCTGCGAAAGGACTGCGGTTCAAAGAGCGCCCATTCTTGGATTCGCTCACGTCGAGCACTCACTTCGTTTCGCCAGCGGTCTATGCGCTTGTTCTCACCGGGGCGATGTGGACGCCGCAACTTATTGCGGTACTCGCCGCCTTCTTCCTGTGGGGAATCGCATCGCATGCATTCGGGGCTGTTCAGGATGTCTTAGCCGACCGTGCGGCACAGATAGCGTCGATCGGTACGGTAATCGGCGCTCGTGCCACGACCCGTTTCGCGGTACTGGCCTACCTTGCAGGCGGAGTGCTATTGCTATTCTCTGCGTGGCCGGGCCCGTTGGCATCCATTCTTGTCTTGCCGTACGTGGCCATGTGCGCGCCATTTTGGGGCATTACGGATGCGACGGCAGAGTCGGCGAACCGCGGTTGGCGAAAATTCTTGGCCCTCAATTTCGTCACCGGGTTCTTCGTGACGATGTTGCTGATCTGGTGGGCACTCATTCGTTAGTTTGCTAGCGCTCATGGTCGATTGTTCGAACGTTTTACGGCTGCCTAGGCTGCGGGCGGTTGCGGTCCAGCTGAGCCCGTGGGGCTGAGATTGTGCGCCATGGTTTCGAGTACGGATACGGTCGTGGCGTACTGCTCGGCCGTTACCCCGACGGTAGCTTTTGTGCGCTCGTCAGCGATCACTACGGTGAGGCGATCAACGACGCTTCGGCCCCGGTCGGTGAGTTCGTAGAGTGTGCCGTCCGTAGTTAGCCAGTCACTCTCGACCAGTTCAGTGAGGGACTCGAGGGAACTGGTGTGCGTGCCTTGCGTTGGAGGCGAAGCCCCGGTGACGGGGCTGAGGTATGGTGCGATTTCGATGTCGAGGCGGTCGACACCTGCAGCACCCTTCGACAACACATTAAGCAGTTGCCACTGTCTCCTTGTGATGCCGTGCTCTTCGAGAGTGGTGGCAAAGAGCCCATCGATGAGCCGATCGACGAGCTTCACCCAGTAACTGATGGGCTGTTGCGTGTCCATAAACCGACATTACTCCTCTTGGCGCTGCCATGTGCCGAGCGGAGCGCGACTCGAGCGCTTCGCCCGGCACATCCCGTTGCCGCGTTAGTAAGAGAAGCCGAGCTCTTCGGGATAGTCGCCGAGTGCAGTCAGCTGTGCTGCTGCGGCCCGGAGGTGCGAAAGAGCAAGTCCCAGCGTGCCGGGACCGAAGCTCACGCGTGCGATACCCAGCTCGGCGAGACGCGTCAATGAGACATAGCCTGGACCACCGATCACCGAGACTGGCCCATCAATTTCGGCGAGTGCTTTCGCGATTGTGTCTTCGTCGCGCAATCCGAGCACGAATACGCAGTCAGCACCGGCAGCTAGGTAGGAGTTTGCGCGGGGAACCATGTCATCCCATTCGCCCCCACCCGCCAGCACGTCCACTCTCGCGTTGATCACGATTGGCACGCCAGTGGCATTGCCCGCGGCCCGAGCTGCGCCAACTCGGGCGGCCGCATGAGCCAGGTCGAAGAGTGGGGCTTTGCCTGCGCCTGAGCTGTCTTCGATGTTGAGGCCGGATGCTCCTGCTGCGATCAGTCGCTCGACGTTTGCTTGAACGCCGGCGGCATCCGCGGCGTAGCCCTTTTCGAAGTCAACGGAGACGGGAATCTCGACGGCGTTGCAGATGATGGAGGCGGAGGCGAGTGCTTGCTCAATGCTGAGTCCTTCGCCGTCAGGGACTCCGTGCGCGAAGCTCACCGCGTGGCTGGCCGTGGCTAGCGCTCGCACGCTGGGGGTCTCGGCAACGATGCGGGCGGTGACGGCATCCCACACGTTCGTCACGATGAGGGGTGTTCCTGGTACGTGAAATGAGCGGAGAAGTTCGGCGCTGGCGGCCGGGGTGAGGTCGATTTCAGTCATAGATCAAGCATCGTTTGTGGATGTCGCGGGCGCCAGCGATTTTCGGACGCTAATCGATCACTGACTGCTTTGCCTTGACGGGAATCATGAGTCCGAGGCCCGCAAGGAGCACGAGCACGATGCCGATGATGCCGAATCGAGTGTCACCGGTTGCAGCGACGAAGAGGGTGAAGAGTCCAGGAGCGAGGAAGCTGACCGCGCGACCTGTGGTGGCGTAGAGCCCGAAGATTTCGCCCTCTCGGCCGACCGGAGTGATGCGCGCGAGGAAGCTGCGACTCGCGGCTTGCACGGGGCCAACGAACAGCGTGAGGAAGAGACCAGCGATCCAGAATCCGGCCTTGAGGTCGCCAACGAAGAGAACAGCGAGCCCGGCGAGCACGAGGCCGACGAGCGAGCCGATTATTACATTCTTGGCGCCGAGCTTGTCGTCGAGCCAACCGCCAACAAAGGTGCCGATTCCGGCGACGAGGTTGGCAGCAACGGCGAAGTAGATCACTTCGCTCGGGCTGAAGCCAAAGACTTGGGCGGCGATGATCGCACCGAAGGTAAAGACTGCAGCGAGGCCGTCGCGGAACACTGCACTAGCAAGTAGGAAAACGAGCACGTCGGGGCTCTTCTTGGCGAGAGCGGCGATAGTGCCGAACAGTTTCGCATAGCTTGCAAAGAAACTGACACGGTTCTCTCGAGCACCGGCAGGAATCTCGGGCACTGAAATCAGGACCGGAATGGCGAAGATTGCAAACCACGCCGCCGAGGCGAGCACGGCGAAGCGCACATCGAGTGCGCCTCCGTCGGCGCCGAAGGGAACATTCAGGAGACCGTTGCCCGTCTCGCTGCCGAAGTTCTGAATGAACAGCACCAGCAGGATGATCAGCAACACGATTCCGCCGATGTAACCCATTCCCCAGCCGAAGCCAGAGACTCGGCCGACGGTCTTGGGCGTTGAAACTTGCACGAGCATCGCGTTGTAGTTGACGCTGGCAAATTCAAAGAAAATATTGCCGGCCGCAAGGAGTGCCGCTCCGAGGTAGATGTATGAAGGAATGGGTGCCACGAAGAACATCGCACCCATGGCGACAACGACGAGACCGGTGTTGATCGCTAGCCAGAGTTTGCGGCGACCTGAGCCGTCGGAACGCTGGCCCAAGATGGGTGCCAAAAGGGCAACCAGAATGCCAGCGATTGTGAGGGCGCCAGAAATCACCGTGGTGTTGTTCGCTTTTGCGAGCACGAGGGCGGGGTTTCTTTCGTCATCTCCGGCTGCAGCGACAATCTCGGGATCAATGAATAGCCCGCTGGCGAGGTAGGTGCTGAAGACAAAGGTGGTGACGACGGCGTTGAAGGCTGCAGAGCCCCAATCCCACAGCGCCCATGCGCGAACGCGGCTCTTGGGAATCGGAGAATCAGCGATGAGTCCTTGCCCAACAGTGCCGATCGCTCGAGTGTTGGCTACCCGTGGAACAGCGGGCGTGCCAGGAACATCGTTGTCGGGAGTCTTGTCCGTCATGCGAACAGGTTAGTGGTGTGCGGCAAACAATTGTGGCCTAAACGCGGAATCACACACTTGAGTCACACACACTCAACTTTCAGCTTCACAGCTTGACTCTCGAACCGCGCAGGTAGAAACTTGATACAGCGCGACTCAAGTTCGCGCTCCGCAACGCTAAGGAGTAAGAGCACATGGCTCGAGCAGTAGGTATTGACCTCGGAACCACGAACTCCGTGGTTGCCGTTCTTGAGGGTGGAGAACCCACCGTCATCGCAAACGCCGAAGGAATGCGCACCACGCCATCCGTCGTCGCATTCACCAAGGACGGCGAAGTCCTCGTTGGTGAAACAGCAAAGCGCCAGGCCGTCACCAACGTTGACCGCACGATCGCATCCGTCAAGCGCCACATCGGTACTGACTGGAAAGTGGAGATCGACTCCAAGAAGTACACCCCCCAAGAGATTTCAGCTCGCACGCTTGCCAAGCTCAAGCGCGACGCCGAGCAGTACCTCGGTGAAGATGTCACCGACGCCGTAATTACGGTTCCCGCCTACTTCAACGACGCTGAGCGTCAGGCAACGAAGGAAGCCGGCGAAATCGCGGGCCTCAACGTTCTGCGCATCATCAACGAGCCAACCGCTGCTGCACTCGCGTACGGTCTCGACAAGGGTAAAGAAGACGAACTCATTCTCGTGTTCGACCTCGGTGGCGGAACCTTCGACGTCTCGCTTCTCGAAGTGGGCAAGGACGACGACTTCTCGACCATCCAGGTAAAGTCCACCTCTGGTGACAACCGCCTCGGTGGAGACGACTGGGATGCCCGCGTAGTTGACTACCTCATCCAGCGCTTCAAGGACTCGACCGGTGTTGACGTTTCCGGCGACAAGATCGCAAAGCAGCGCCTCAAGGAAGCTGCCGAGCAGGCGAAGAAAGAACTCTCATCGCAGACCTCGGCGAGCATCCAGCTTCCCTACCTCTCGCTCACCGAGAACGGCCCAGCCAACCTCGATGAGACGCTCTCGCGGGCCAAGTTCGAAGAGCTGACCGCTGACCTGCTTGAGCGTGTGGCAAAGCCCTTCAATGACGTCATCAAGGAGGCAGGCGTCAAGCTTGCCGACGTATCGCACGTAGTGCTCGTTGGCGGATCGACTCGCATGCCCGCCGTCGTTGAGCTCGTCAAGAAGCTCACCGGTGGCAAAGAACCAAACAAGGGCGTCAACCCCGACGAGGTTGTTGCCGTTGGTGCAGCGCTCCAGGCCGGTGTGCTGAAGGGCGAGCGCAAGGACGTTCTGCTCATCGACGTCACGCCATTGAGTCTCGGAATCGAGACCAAGGGCGGAATGATGACCAAGCTCATCGACCGCAATACGGCTATCCCAACGAAGCGAAGCGAAACCTTCACGACGGCGGATGACAACCAGCCTTCCGTATCGATTCAGGTCTTCCAGGGTGAGCGTGAGTTCACTCGCGACAACAAGAACCTCGGAACGTTCGAGCTCACCGGTATCGCGCCAGCGCCTCGAGGAATCCCGCAGGTTGAGGTCACCTTCGACATCGACGCCAACGGCATCGTGCACGTGTCCGCCAAGGACAAGGGCACTGGCAAGGAGCAGTCGATGACCATCACGGGCGGTTCAAGCCTGTCGAAGGACGACATCGAGCGCATGGTTCGTGAAGGCGAAGAGCACGCTGCAGAAGACAAGGCACGTCGCGAAGCCGCAGAGGTTCGTAACAGCGCCGAGCAGCTCGCGTACTCCACAGGCAAGCTCATCACCGACAACGCTGAAAAGCTTCCGGAAGACGTCAAGACCGAGGTTCAGGCCGACGTCGATGCGCTCAACACGGCACTGGCCAGCGATGACGAAGCGGCCGTCAAGACCGCCTTCGACAAGCTGACGGAAAGCCAGCAGAAGCTCGGCGAAGCAATCTACAAGCACCAGGAAGAAAACCCTGAAGCTGCAGAGGGCACTGAAGCACCCGCTGAAGAGAACTCTGACGAAGACATCGTTGATGCCGAAGTTGTAGATGACGAAGAGCCAGCCGAAGGCACGGACAACAAGTAGATGGCTGACAAAAACAAGGACCGCGACGATCCCAAGGAGCCGGTGATCCGCGACAAACGTCGCGTTGATCCGGAAACCGGCGACGTTCGTGCAGCTGCGGCGGAGGAGACGGTCGAAGAATCGACTGACTCCGACGCGCAGTCCGCCGACGGCGTGGATGCTTCCGACGAGACTGCCGAAGAGTCACACGACTCCGACGTACAGTCGGAGGAGTCAACGGGCGATGCCGAGCCCGAAGCATCTGATAGCGAACTGAGCGACGAAGACCAGCGACTTCTCGACGAAGCCAGTCGCGATCTCGTTTCAGACATGCGGGACCAGATGTTGCGCGCTCAGGCCGAATTGGTGAACTTCCGCACGCGTGTTGAGCGCGATCGGGTTGCGAACCGCGAGTCGGTAATTGCTGACGTCATTCGGTCGATGCTGCCGGCCCTCGATGATCTTGACCGTGCTGACAAGCACGGCGACATCATTGAAGGCTCGCCGCTGGCGCTCGTTGCCCAGAAGCTTCACTCTAGTTTTGAGCGGTTTGGGCTGCGCAAGATTGGCGAAAAGGGCGAACTATTCGACCCCGCCTATCACGAAGCCGTTGTGCACTTGAACGACCCTGAGGCGACCGAGAACACAATCGCCGATGTGGTTGAGCCTGGCTACATTCTTGGTGAGCGCGTAGTTCGTGCCGCGAAGGTTGCTGTCTCTGGCCCTACTGAGTAAGTCGGGGGTGGCGAGTAGTGGCTAGCCAAGATTGGTTCGATAAGGACTTCTATGCAGTGCTTGGAGTGTCGAAAGACGTCTCTGAGGCTGACCTGAAGAAGACCTATCGCAAACTCGCGCGTCAATTTCATCCGGATTCCAATCCGGGCGATCCGAAAGCAGAGTCGCGCTTCAAGGAGATCAGTGAAGCGCACTCTGTGCTTTCGGACCCGGAATTGCGCAAGGAATACGATCAGGTACGCGCCATGGGTTCGGGCGCTCGCTTTACGGCGGGCGGCCAATCCGGCGGCTTCGAGGATGTCTTCGGCGGAATGTTCGGCGGTGGCCAGCGCTACAGCGGTGGTCAGTCGAGTGCAAGCTTTGAAGACCTGCTCGGAGGGATGTTCGGTGGCCCCGCTGGCGCCGGAGGTCCTGCTGGATTCCGTGGTGGCCCTGCGAAGGGTCGCGATCTTGCGGCGAACACGACTCTCGATTTCGAGACGGCCATAAACGGCGAGACGATTAAGCTCCAGCCCTCTGGCGGTCGTCCAATGAACGTCAAGGTTCCTGCGGGAGTCAGCGACGGGCAGAAGATCCGCCTCAAAGCAAAGGGTGAGCCGAGTCCGAATGGTGGGGAGCCTGGAGATCTGGTGCTCACTGTTTCCGTTCGCAAGCATCCGGTATTCGAGCGTGACGGTAACAACCTGCGTGTAGTTGTTCCTGTGACGTTTGCAGAAGCTGCGCTCGGCGCGACGATCGAAGTGCCTACTCTGGGCGGCGCCCCGGTGAAGCTCAAGGTTGCGCCGGGAACACCAAGCGGACGAGTATTGCGCGTAAAGGGGCGAGGGGTAACAACAACAAAAGCAACCGGAGATCTGCTTGCCGAAGTGCAAGTGGCTGTGCCTAACCGCATTCCGGAGGCCGCGCTCAAACATCTCGAGGAATTTGCGAAAGCAATGCCAGTCGAGAACCCTCGCGATGACCTGATTGCCAAAGCCAGGAGCTAACACCTATGGACCAGTTCACGCCAGCATTCGCTATTGCCGTTGCGGCGGAGCTGGCTGGCATGCACCCGCAAACGCTGCGACAGTACGACCGCCTGGGTCTCGTGTCTCCCACGAGAACCAGCGGTCGTTCGCGGCGTTATTCCATGCGCGACGTGATGCAGCTGCGCGAGATCGCGGCGCTGAGCGCCCAAGGGCTCAACCTTGAGGGCATAAAGCGAATTCTTGATCTTGAAAACAAGGTAAACGAGTTGAGTTCCCGGGTGCATGAGCTTGAGGCTGCGCTTGCCGATGAGCTCCTCGCGAAACCGGGCCGCCGTGTATTCGCGGCCGGGTCTGCTGGAGAAGTGATTTCACTGAAGGCCGGAACTCGGGCCGAACGCACCGACCAAGTGGTGCTGTGGCGTCCATTCACGCGCCGCGACAACCAACTTCCACGCTAATGTCTCGCGAAGCGCCCCCGCTCGGTAGTCCTGCCATCCTTCGGCAGCGGTGGAGCGAGGTCACGTTTCTCCACTGGCGGGTTGACCCTCGAGTCGTTGAACGGTTTATGCCTGCTGGCTGCCGACCCGATGTTATTGACGGCAGTACCTGGGTTGGGCTCATCGCCTTCCAGATGTCTCGAAGCTCATTCTTCGGCGGCCCAAGCATCCCGTGGTTAGGCGACTTTCCTGAAGTGAACGTTCGCCTCTACTCGATCGACGAACGGGGTCGCCGTGGTGTCGTATTTCTTTCCCTAGAAGCGTCACACCTCATCCCAGTGCTTACCGCTCAGGCCGCGTTCGGCTTGCCCTACCGGTGGGCCTCGATGACGCTCGGGCGGCGTGACGGCAAGGTCGCGTACAAAACCAGACGGCACGGTCAACCGGATGCCGCATCCCACATAATTGTGCAACCGATTGACGATCCGGCGGCGAGTGTTGCGCTCGCGGCTGACCCCGTGGCGATGTTTCTCACTGCACGGTGGGGGTTCCACGAGACCTATCGTGGACGCACGATCTACTGTCGCAACCATCACGAGCCGTGGCCCCTGCAACCGGCTGAGCTTCTGCACCTTGACGACGGGTTGTTGGCTGCGGCAGGGTTCGAGGGTCTCGCGAGTCGCCCGCCAGATTCTGTGCTGTACGCGAGCAGAGTTACTACTGTTTTTGCGGCTCCGCACCAGCGGAAATGGGCGATTGGTGCCTGGCAGCCACTGGGGAGAGTACCCGCAACTCAACGATGATGGTCGGCGGATTGATCCGATTGCCACATATGAGCATTGCCTCTGCGCGATCAAAGCGCCATGATGAGTTACCACAACGTCACATCTGTAACACACGATTGAAACGTTCAAGCTAGAGAATGGAAGGACGGGGATAAATCCCGTTCGCGCTTCATTCTCTCGGCAAAGAGCCGACGGCAACGACGCCGAACAACGCAGGAGGCACCATGACGACGGTCCGCGCAGCAATTACTCAGACAACCTGGACAGGCGACAAGGAGTCGATGATTCAGAAGCACGAGCAATTTGCTCGTGATGCGAAACAGCAGGGCGCGCAAATAATCTGCTTCCAAGAGTTGTTTTACGGTCCGTACTTCGGGATCACAGAAGACAAGAAGTACTACGCCTATGCGGAGCCGGTTGACGGTCCGATCGTTAAGCGTTTTCAGGCATTGGCTAAAGAGCTCGACATGGTCATGATTTTGCCGATTTACGAAGAAGCTATGACGGGCGTCTACTACAACACCGCGGTTGTCGTTGACTCTGATGGCACGAACCTCGGCTCGTACCGCAAGCACCACATCCCGAATCTCGACAAGTTCTGGGAGAAGTTCTACTTCCGTCCAGGCAACCTCGGCTTCCCCATGTTCAACACGGCCGTCGGCAAGGTCGGCGTTCACATTTGTTACGACCGCCACTTCCCCGAGGGCTGGCGCGAGCTGGGATTGAACGGCGCCGAAATCGTCTTCAACCCGAACGCCACCAAACCGGGACTCTCCAACCGCCTCTGGGAGGTTGAAGGCCCCGCAGCAGCAGTTGCAAACGGCTACTTCGTTCTTCAGCCCAACCGTGTCGGCCTCGAAGACAACGAGTACGGCGACATGGCTGTCGACTTCTACGGCACAAGCCAAGTCATTGACCCGCGCGGCAACTTCGTGGGTGAACGCGGTTCGGGCACCGATGAAGAGATCATGATCCGCGATCTCGACATGGACCTCGTCCGTGAAATGCGTGACGACTGGCAGTTCTACCGGGATCGTCGCCCAGACGCGTACCTCTCGATTCCCAAGCCGTAAAGATCGCCCCCGGGTTGTCTTTGCGCCCGGGGATCAGCAGGCACAAGACAAGCAGAGGAGCGAATCATGGCCACCACTCTTATCTCCGGCGGAACAGTCGTCAGCTCAACGGGCCGAGCCCCAGCAGACGTCCTCATCGACGGTGAAGTAATTAAAGCTGTGCTGTCACCCGGCAGCACCCTGTTCGGAACTGACATCGCGGCATCCGTCGATCGTGTGATTGATGCCACCGGAAAGTACGTCATTCCGGGCGGTATCGATGCCCACACTCACATGGAGTTGCCCTTCGGGGGCACCGCGGCCATTGACACCTTCGAGACCGGTACTCGCGCTGCAGCGTGGGGCGGCACGACGTCGATCATCGACTTTGCGGTGCAAACCTACGGCACACACATTCAGGATGCACTGGCTGCATGGCACGCGAAAGCGGCGGGCAATTGCGCTATCGACTATGGCTTTCACCAGATCGTCGGTGACGTCACGCCGGAATCACTCAAGGCGATGGCGAAGTTGCCAGATGAGGGCATCACAAGCTTCAAGATGTTCATGGCCTATCCGGGAGTTTTCTACTCGGATGACGCCCAAATTTTGAAGGCGATGCAGGTGTCACGCGACACCGGCATGATGACGATGATGCACGCGGAAAATGGTCCGGTCATCGATGTGCTCGCCGAACAACTCGTGGCGCAGGGCAAGACCGACCCGTTTTATCACGGTGTTGCGCGGGCCTGGGAGATGGAAGAGGAAGCAACGCACCGCGCGATCATGCTTGCGAAGCTCACCGGAGCACCGCTCTATGTCGTGCACGTGAGCGCCAAGCAAGCGGTCGAACAGATCGCTGGCGCTCGCGACCGCGGCCAAAACGTGTTCGCCGAAACGTGCCCGCAGTACCTCTACTTGAGTCTCGAAGAACAACTGGGTGCGCAGAGTGAAGAGTACGGGCACTTTGAAGGTGCCAAATGGGTGTGCTCGACCCCGCTCCGCTCCCGCGAAGAGGGCCATCAGCAGGCAATGTGGCAGTCGCTGCGCACCAACGATGTGCAGATGGTTTCAACCGACCACTGTCCGTTCTGTATGAAAGACCAGAAAGAGTTGGGCCTCGCCGACTTCCGTAAGATTCCGAACGGCATCGGGACTGTCGAGCACCGCATGGACCTCATGTATCAAGGTGTTGTCACCGGAGAGATCACCCTCGAACGCTGGGTTGAACTGACGAGCACGACTCCCGCTCGAATGTTCGGCGTATATGGCCGCAAGGGTGTCATCCAGCCAGGTGCGGATGCCGACATCGTCGTCTACGACCCTCAAGGACACACGTCAATTGGTATGCCGGTAGACAAGAACGGCAACCCAACCGGCAAGAAGCACCACATGAACATGGACCATGCCGCGTGGGAGGGCTTCGAAATTGATGGCCACGTCGACACCGTTATCTCCCGTGGCAAGGTCATCGTCGACGGCGACGAGTACCTCGGGGTGAAGGGCGACGGACGCTTCATGAAGCGTGGTCTTACCCAGTACCTGACCTAGACGGTTCCTCGCGGCATCCGCCCAATCTTTCCCACTACGAACGAGGAGCCCCATGGACTTCGGAGCAGTACTACAGACCAACCCACCAGCGTCACGCACGGTACAACTCGCGAAACTCGCAGAGGCGCACGGGTTCAGCCATGTGTGGACGTTTGACTCGCACATTCTGTGGCAAGAGCCCTACGTGATCTACAGCCAGATTCTGGCAGAGACCCGCAAGATTAAGATCGGGCCGATGGTGACGAACCCGGCTACGCGTGACTGGACGGTCACAGCATCCACCTATGCAACCCTCAACGAGATGTACGGCAACCGGACGATTTGTGGCATCGGTCGTGGAGACTCGGCGGTGCGCGTCACCAACGGCAAGCCGACAACGCTGAAGGATCTGCGGGAATCGATTCACGTCATCAGGGAACTCGCGAACTCTCGCTCGGTCGAATATGGCGGCGCACAGCTGCAGTTTCCGTGGAGCAAAGGGTCCGAACTTGAAGTGTGGGTTGCCGCCTATGGCCCGCTCGCGCTCAAACTCACCGGTGAAGTCGGGGACGGCTTCATCCTGCAGCTTGCCGACGTTGACATTGCCGAATGGATGATCAAGAAGGTGCGCGACGCGGCTGAGGCTGTTGGTCGTGACCCCATGTCGATCAAGTTCTGTGTCGCCGCGCCCATGTACATCGGTGATGACTGGGAGCACATGCGCGACCAGTGTCGTTGGTTCGGTGGAATGGTTGGCAACCACGTAGCCGACATTGTGAAGAAGTATGGTGCGGATGGCGACGTACCCAAGGCCCTCACTGACTACATCAAGGAACGCGAAGGGTACGACTACAACGAGCACGGTCAGGCGGGTAATACCCATGCCGCCTTCGTGCCCGATGAGATCGTTGATCGCTTCTGCATCATGGGCACCGCCGAACAACACATTGAGAAGCTCGAGAAACTGCGAGCGCTCGGTGTCGATCAGTTCGCTGGTTACCTGCAACACGACAACAAGGAAGAGACACTGCGGGTCTACGGCGAAACGGTGATTCCCGCCTTCGCCGATCACGTCGCTGCGAAGGCCTGAGCTGATGACGGCGCGCCCTCGCCTCGTCGGCGGTTTCGTGTGGGGTTTGGCTGGAGTGCTGCTGATCGCTCTCGCGTGGGAGGGTTACAAGTTCTTTGGGCCAGCCGATGGTTTGTCGATCGGTGAGCTTCGCGTACTTCCGCGCACCACCGATCTCGCGATGCCGCACCTCTGGGACATGATGGCGCGACTTGCTGAGCCCGTAACGCGGGCCGAAGGAGCCTTGCCGCTCTGGGCGGTTGTCGCGCTCGCCGCGCTCACAACGCTCGGAATCGCGGCGGCGGGCTGGGCAGTCGGTGTCGTCGTCGGTGTTGGTTTTGCCCTCCTGATGCAGCGCTGGCGACTCGCTGAATTTGGCCTACTGCCCTGGATCGTGATCAGTCAGACCGTTCCCCTCATCGCGTTTGCCCCTGTCGTTAAAAGCTGGGGTTCACGGGTGGAGATTGGCAGCTTTGAGTGGCAAGACTGGATGTCGGTTGCCCTCATCGCGAGCTATCTAGCGTTCTTCCCGATCACGGTCGGCGCGCTCAAGGGACTGCAGTCTCCTGACCGCATCCATCTGGAACTATTCGAAACCTATGCTTCCGGATATTGGTCGACGCTCAAACAGTTACGTTTTCCCGCTGCTGTGCCGTACCTCTTGCCTGCACTCCGACTCGGGGCCGCGAATGCGGTCATCGGGGCGGTTGTTGCCGAAGTATCGACAGGGCTTCAGGGCGGCATCGGTCGCCTTCTCATCCAATTCGCCGGGCAAGCCTCCGGTGACCCGGCGAAAGCATGGGGGCCGATATTCGGCGCAATCGTGCTCGGGCTGGTGGCGGCCGGTTCGGTCGCCCTGCTCAGCGTAATTCTCAAGGACTACCGACGAACAGAGGAGGCCGCATGAGCGACCAGATCCTAAACAGCGCAGCTGCAACTGATGCGCCACTTGCTGCAGGCGATACGGATGCTGCCGCAGTCTCAGTGCGCGGCGTCAACAAGCAATTCCAGACTGCCACCGGGGTGGTTCACGCTCTCGAAGCAATCGATCTGACGGTTTCGGCTGGAGAGTTTGTTTCGCTCATCGGGCCCTCTGGCTGTGGCAAATCAACGCTGATGAGACTCATCGCTGACCTCGACGATCCGACTTCGGGCGACCTAACCGTCTTTGGCAAGACCACAACGCAGGCTCGGCTCGATCAGGACTACGGCATTGCTTTCCAGCAGGCTGGGCTACTGCCGTGGCGAACGGTGGCGGCGAACGTTGCGCTTCCGCTCGAACTGCACGGCGTGGCATCCGCTGATCGTCGCTCTCGGGTCGCGAACCTACTCGACATGGTCGGGCTCACCGAGTTTGCTGACCGCTTTCCTGACCAGCTCTCTGGCGGTATGCAGCAGCGGGTAGCGATCGCGCGCTCCCTTGCGGAACAGCCGCGACTGCTGCTGATGGATGAGCCGTTCGGCGCCCTCGATGAGATGACTCGCGAGAAGATGCAAACCGATCTCGTGCGTATTGCCGCCGATACCGGCGCTGCTGTCGTGTTTGTGACGCACTCGATTCCGGAGGCCGTATTCCTCTCTGACCGCGTCGTTGTTATGTCGCCGCGGCCGGGTCGTATTAGCCAGATCGTGCCAATGCAACTGAATGCTATTGATGGTCGACAAGAGCGTTCGGATAATCTTCGTGAAGAGTCATCCTTCTTCGAAATGGTCACTGAGGTTCGCGAAGCACTGCACGGAGGCGCATCGGATTCTCCCGGGGACGAACCGCGCCAGGCGCGGGGAGTGGACACCCGATGACAGCCACATCAGCGAACGCAATCGTCAACGGCCGGTCCGGAACTGGGGCACGCCGAAGCAAGGGGTGGAGCCCCAGAACAGAATCAACGCTGCGCATCGTGGCACCGATTTCCTTTGGGCTGATCGTTCTCGGCATCTGGCAGTTGCTCGTTACCGTGGGCGGGGTCGATGATTACCTGCTGCCAAGTCCAACATCGATTGTGGCCGAGCTTGTCGAATTCTGGCCGTCTGTGGTTTCCGCGACAGCGCTCACGGGCACTAACAGCCTGCTCGGGCTTCTCGTCGGATCACTTATCGGCATCCTGTTCGCTGCGATCTCAGCGCGGTGGCGCATCGCCGACCAGATGAGCGCACCCATCGTCGCGGCGCTTGCCGTCATACCGATTGTTGCCCTCGCTCCCGTGCTCAACTCAATGTTCGGGGCCGACAGCCAGTTCGGTCGGCAAGCGATTGCGGCTATCGCCTCGTTCGTTCCGATCTTTATCAACACCCTGCGCGGCTTCCGTCAAACCAAGCCAGTTCACCGTGACCTCATGAAGGCGTATGCCGCGAACTCTGGCCAAATGCTGAAGTCGCTCACACTGCCAACCGCACGCCCGTTCATTTTGACGGGCATCCGCATCGCCTCATCGCTTGCCGTGATTTCGGCGCTCGTCGCCGAGTACTTCGGTGGGCCGCGCGGTGGGCTCGGCAGCTTGATCGCTACCTCGGCTGCCTCGAGCGCCTACTCCCGCGCGTGGGCCTATGTTGGGGCATCCATTGCTCTCGGTTTGCTTTTCTATCTTGCGACGCTCGCACTCGAACGACTCGTGTTGCGTCGTGTACCGACCGGGGGCCCCCGCTAACAGCAGAGACCGAGAAAGGAGAAGTTCGCACCACCAGCTCTACAGCAGTATCCACTTGCACCGTGAATCTGGAAGGTCTGACATGAAGTTCACCAAACGCCGCGCACTCGCGGCAGGAGCGTTTGCCATCTCGGCAGCATTCCTCCTCGCAGCATGCTCACCAAGCGATGGGGGAGGCAGCGGATCAGCTGGCGACCTCACTGAAGTGAAGCTCCAACTCCAGTGGCTCCCTCAGGGCCAGTTCGCTGGCTACTTCGCCGCAGCCGACCAAGGCTTCTTCGAAGAAGAAGGCCTCAGCGTCGAAATCATCCCGTCGGGTGGCGACATCGTTCCGCAAGACGCTCTCGCCAACGGCGACGTTGACTACGCCGTAGCCTGGGTTCCCAAGGTTCTCGGTTCCATCGAGCAGGGCGCCAACCTCACCAACATTGCTCAGATTTTCCAGAAGTCGGGCACCCTTCAGGTGTCGTGGGCTGACTCGGGCATTGACTCCGTCGCGGACTTCGAGGGCAAGAAAATCGGCTCCTGGGGCTTCGGAAACGAATGGGAAATTTTCGCAGCAATGGCTGCTGAAGGACTCGACTCCTCTACCGTGCAAATCATCACGCAGGACTTCAACATGAACGCGTTCCTGCAGGGCGACATCGACGCCGCACAGGCCATGACATACAACGAGTACGCACAGCTGCTCGAATCAACCGATCCTGACACCGGTGAGCTCTACCAGCCCGAAGACTTCAACGTCATCAGCTACGAAGACACCGTAGGCGCCATGCTCCAGGATGCAATCTGGGCTGACACCGAACGGCTCGAAAGCGACTCCGACTACCAAGACACGACCGTCAAGTTCTTGAAGGCCGTCGTCAAGGGCTGGATCTACGCCGCTGAAAACCCCGAAGCTGCTGCCGAAACGACAGTCGCTGCCGGTTCCGGTTGGGGCCCAAGCCACGAGCTGTGGATGGTCAACGAAACCAACAAGCTCATCTGGCCGGCCGCTAACGGCATCGGTGTCATCGATGAGGACTCGTGGAACCGCACCGTCGAGGGCGCAATCAGCGCCGTCAACGAGTCTGGCGCAAGCCCCATCACTGAAGCACCACCGGCATCCGCTTGGTCAAACGACTGGATCATGAAGGCACTCGAAGAACTCGAGGCCGATGGAATCGACACTACCGGCGCGAGTTTCGCACCGATCGACGTCACCCTCCTCGAGGGCGGCAACTAGTCGACAACTGACAAGTAACGAATGCCGTCCTCCCGATTGGTGAGGGCGGCATTCGTGCTCAATGGTGAATTCTGGATACAAAATAGGCGAATTGGCGTTGATGTCGAGTATCTTTGTTGGTGATGAACGTTGAAGAGAGTATCCAGACTGACGCCGCGCCATCACCCAACCCCTCCCATGACGGCGGGGCGGCTGAGTTGCGCCGGCTGGCGGGAACGCACGCCACGGCCTACCGGTCCGTCGGCGTTATGGCCTACGACATCCTCAAGGATGCGATCCTCAGTGGAGCGTTACTTCCTGGCCAAAAACTTCGACAAGAGACCCTAGCCGATTTGATTGGTGTCTCTCGAATTCCGGTGAGGTCAGCCCTCATTCAGCTTGAGGCTGACGGGCTTGTCGAGTTCCACGAGCGTCGCGGTGCTCGAGTAAAAGCGCTTTCTCTTGAGCAGGCACGCGAGGTGTACAACATTCGTTTGTTGCTCGAAGTTGAAGCATTGCGGCTCGCAATGACAGATATGACCGAGGAGCGCGTTGCTCTCCTGCGCGGACTCGGGCAACAGGCGGACACAAGGCAAGAAGGCTCAGATTTCGTTGACGCGCGCACCGAGTTCTATGCCGCACTCTACGATGCAGAACGTCGCCCCGTACTTTGGGAAATGATCGAGCAGCTGAAGTTGAAAGTCGGGCGTTATGTGCTCGGCTGGCGGCTTGTCGGCAAGGCCGATCATGGTCACACACACGAAGCGCTTATTGAAGCGGTGGCTTCTGGTGACGTCGATAGTGCGGCTGCCGTATTGCGGGAGCATCTTGAGGGCGTTCGGGATGCGGTTCTCGAGTTGCTTGAGGCCGAGGGCGCCTCCGGGGATGGCACGGGGTCATTCGTACGTCCTTCTTGAAGGACGAGCGTTTCGGTTGCGGAAACGTCGATGATGGGCGTTGTCGACTCAAGGCGCCGGGCTTCGATTCTGCATTTTGGATACAGAATCCGGAATTGTGGTTAGAATGTTCACTGATGCGGGTCATTCAATGACTCCATGACATCCGGCAGCGGATATCTCGTCAACCGCAGGGACGGAGAAGCGGCAGTGAATATTGGCTACGCAGCGATGCTTGAGCAGTTCTCGCCGTCTGAAGCCGTTTCTCTCGCGGCGCTCGCCGAAGACCACGGGTTCAGAGGTGTCATGGCCTCAGACCACTTCCAACCCTGGCTTCCGCGACAGGGAGAGTCGTCCTTCGTGTGGAGCGTCCTTGGAGCCCTTGGGGAACGAACCACGGGCGATCTCGGACCTGGTGTCACCACGCCCACGTTTCGCTGGCACCCCGCTATGGTTGCGCAGGCCAGCGCCACTCTCGCCGCGATGTACCCAAACCGTCACTGGCTCGGCATCGGATCAGGCGAAGCCGTCAATGAGCACGTTGTCGGAGCGTATTGGCCCGAAGCGCCAGAGCGCATCGACCGCATGTTTGAAGCCGTCGACATTATAAAGAAGCTTTTCAGTGCATCACTCGCTGGTCGCGATACGCGGCATTCCGGGCGGTTCTTCAAGCTAGAAACCACGCGACTCTGGACAATGCCTCCCACCGCCCCAGAAATTTACATCGCCACAGCGGGTCCAGTGACCGCCAAGCGGGCCGGACGCCTCGCAGACGGCATCATCACGAACGGCTCAGACGAAGCCCGATTGCGCGTTCTGCTCTCCAAGTTCGACGAGGGTGTGCGTGACAGCGGCCGCAGCGCCTCCAAATTTACTCGGGTGCTCCGCCTCCACCTCTCGTGGGCAGCTACCGACGCCGAAGCGATGCACAACGCCCTCACCGAATGGCCGATCGCGGGACTACGGTTCGGGCGAAGCGACATCCGTTCGCCATTCGAGTTTGAGCAATTGGCGCGCGGTGTGCGTCCGGAAGATTTTTCTGGACAAATGGTGGTCTCCAGCGACCCTGACGTTCACCGTGAACACATCCAGCGGTGCATCAACCTCGGCTTTGACCGCATCTACCTTCACAACGTCGGGCGAAACCAGAGTGAATGGATGGAGGTCTTCGGTCGCGAAGTCCTCCCGAGGCTTGTCCGATGAATGCGGAGAGGAACAACGCCGCTCGCACCGCGAGAGTGACCGTGCGCGCCGTCGAGGGCATTGGTGAAATTAGACCCGGCGACGACCTTGTTCAACTGATCTGGGACGCGGTACGCGAACCGGGCATGGCTGAGGGAGACATTCTTGTCGTGACCTCAAAGATTGTCTCCAAAGCGGAGGGGCGAATCGTGCACGCCTCGGATCGGGAACAGGCGATCACCGACGAAACGGTCCGTCTCGTCGCATCGCGAGCCCACGAAAACGGGGTCACCCGAATCGTCGAGAATCGCTTGGGAATGGTTGCGGCGGCTGCAGGGGTCGATGCGTCGAACACTCCTGAGGGAACGGTGCTTTTGCTTCCTCATGATCCGGATGCGACGGCTCAACAACTAGCCAAAGGATTGCGCGAGCTCAGCGGGGTTGCGATCGGTGTGCTGATTTCCGACACCCTGGGTCGGCCGTGGCGCGAGGGACAAACTGATGTCGCCATTGGTGCTGCGGGTGTTCACGTCATCGATGACCTGAGAGGCGGAACGGATGCGGCGGGTCGGCCGTTGACCGTCACGATGGCGTGCACGGCAGATGAATTAGCGGCGGCGGGAGATCTCGTTAAAGGCAAGACAAGCGGATGTCCGGTCGCGATAGTTTCGGGACTGAGGCACGCCGTCGGCTCTCTCGACCTGCCTGGCGCTTCGAGTCTTGTGCGTATAGGCGACCGCGACATGTTCCGGTTGGGAACGGATGAGGCCATCGAGCTCGGCAGGAGCGAGGGGCACGCTGAGGGATTTTCGGTCGGCTATGCCGCGGGTATGGCAGCAGCGCAGGCATCAGGAGTAAACAAACCGGCGTGAAGTGATTGCCAACGGCAATCAGTGATCTCCATGAGAAAGGGAAACAGTATGACTCTGAAACTCGGATACAAGGCCAGCGCCGAACAATTCGATCCACGTGAACTTGTTGAAATCGCCGTCGCAGCGGAAAAGCACGGCATGGAGTCGGTCTGGACGAGTGACCACTTCCAACCGTGGCGTCACACCGGCGGGCATGCCCCGTTCTCGTTGGCCTGGATGGCTGCCGTGGGTGAGCGCACGTCAAAGGTGATTATCGGCACCTCGGTAATGACCCCCACGTTCCGTTATAACCCGGCCGTGCTCGCGCAGGCTTTTGCGAGTCTCGGTTGCTTGTACCCAGGACGAATTGTTGCTGGCTTCGGCACGGGTGAAGCGCTCAATGAGATTGCGACCGGTTTTGCCGGACCCGGTGAGCAGGAATGGCCCGAGTTCCGCGAACGGTATGCGCGTCTTCGTGAATCGGTTCGTCTCATGCGTGAACTCTGGGAGAAGGATCGGGTGAACTTCGATGGAGAGTATTACTCCACCCACGAGGCTTCGATCTATGACCGCCCCGAGGGTGGCGTTCCTGTCTACATTGCCGCGGGTGGTCCCCAAGTGGCGAAGTATGCCGGGCGTGCCGGTGATGGCTTCATCTGCACCTCGGGCAAGGGTGCGGAACTGTACGTCGACAAGCTAATGCCGGCGGTACGCGAAGGTGTCGAGGTTTCGGGCGGGTCTTTCGATGACTACGACCGGATGATCGAGATCAAGCTCTCGTACGAAGAAGCTGAGGAAGCCGCTCTCGACAACACGCGGTTCTGGTCGCCGCTTTCGCTTTCTAAGGAGCAAAAGCATGACATCACTGACCCGGTAGAGATGGAGCGCGCCGCTGACGCACTGCCCATCGAAGAAATCGCCAAGCGGTGGATTGTCGGAACCGACCCAGACACCGTCGTGGAGGCCATTGGGCAGTACATTGACTGGGGCTTCAACCACCTCGTCTTCCATGCACCGGGGCACGATCAGCGTCGATTCCTCGAGCTGTTCGAACGGGACCTTGCTCCCCGCCTGCGGGCACGTCAGCCTAAATAGGCCCGAGCGTTTCCGTCATGCCCTGCTGACCCTCTTCGCTTCGGGGTCAGCGGGGCATGATGCCGGTGAAGGCAATAATTGGACGCCCGGTGACAGGGTGAGTGAGAACGCTCGCGTCGACGCCCCACACCGACGCTATGAGCTCCCTCGTGAGTACAAGGACGGGATCACCAGAAGCCACAACTCGACCAGCGGCGAGCACGACAACATGATCGGCAAACATCGCGGCCAGGTTCAAATCATGCAACGCCGCGATTACTGTCGGGCGCGGGCCAACTCTGGCATGAATCCCTGCAGCGCCTGCAACAAGCTGACGCAACAGCGAGAGTGTGCCCAACTGGGCTCGAACATCAAGGTGGTTGGTTGGCTCGTCAAGCAACAACAACCCAGGCTCCTGCGCAAGCGCACGAGCTAGGTTGACCCTCTGACGCTCGCCGCCCGACAGCGTGTCATAACTGCGAGTGGCTAGAGCACTCAGCTCAGTGTCGGCAAGGCACCTTGCGACGACCTCATCGTCTTCGTCGCTCGACAGTCCCCACGCCCCCAGATGCGGTGTGCGGCCGAGAGCAACGACCTCGCGAACTGACAGGTTAGGTGCGTCGCGAACCTCCTGCTCGGCTAGCGCAACCCGCAGTGCGCGAGCACGGCGACTAAGGCCAGTCAGGTTCCCGCCACCGAGTGAGACGGTTCCGGCATCCGGTTGTTCTAGGCCCGCGATTAGCGAAAGCAGGGTGCTCTTACCGGCTCCGTTCGGCCCCAGTACAGCACTGAGGGATCCGGGCGGTGCCGAAATGTCAACGTCGTCGACAAGGAGCCGGCCGCCGCGGCTGACCGAGAGGCGGGAAGCTTCAAGCCCCGGCAGCTCTCGCTTGGCTACGAGCGGGACTTCGCTGGGTGGTCGAACATCGATTAGCTGAGTCATTGCACACTCCGTGATCTCATGAGAATAATCGCAAACACTGGGCCGCCAACGAGCGCGGTGATAATCCCGACGGGCAGTTCGCGCGGGTCAAAAACAGTGCGAGCTGCGGTGTCAGCCCAGATCAGGAAGAGCGCCCCAGCGAGTGCAGATAGCGGCAGGAGAGCCCGATGACGCGCCCCCACCAGGAGGCGAACCGCGTGCGGCAGAATCAGACCGACAAAACCGATTGAACCACTCACGGCGACGAGAGCACCGGTAAGGAGAGCGGTGCCGGTCAGCAGAAGGGCACGGCTGCGACCAACATCGATTCCGAGCGCCGCCGCTGCACGGTCTCCAAAAGCGAAGGCATCGAGGATTCGGGCGCTCGCGAGCAGCGGCAGTCCAACGACGAGTAGCGCGCCGCCAGCAAGCTGCACTGAGCCCCAGTCTGTGCCAGCGAGTGACCCCAGTAGCCAGCTGAGAATCTCCCGATAGCTATCGCCTGTTGCGCTCCAAAAGATGATGAGACTCGTCACAGCACCGAAGACGCTCGAGACGGCCAGCCCCGCCAATACCGTGCGTGTCGGGGTGAGCGCGCCAGCCGTGCGGGCGAGTCCCAGCGTCGCGCCAAGAGCAGCAAGAGCTCCGGCGAATGCCGCTAGCGGAAGTACGACGGCTGCGCCCAGGACAATTACAACAACGGCTCCTACAGAGGCGCCAGATGACAGCCCGAGGAGGTACGGATCCGCTAGTGGATTACGCGTCAGTGCCTGCATGACCGCACCGCACAGTGCGAGTCCAGCTCCCACGGCCGCCGCCGTCAGTACGCGGGGCATTCGAAGCTCCCAAACGATTCCATCCTGAATCGCTGAGAGGGCGCTCTCTCCTAACCCCAAGTGCGCACGCACGCTGGCGAACACATCCCCGGCAGAAAGCGGTGCCGGGCCAATCGTGACGGCAAAGACCAGAGAGCTCAGCACGGCTGCCAGCAGCAGCACACCCCACGCCGCGGTAGTGAATGGACTACCGCGGCGTACGGGGCTGATCGTCTCCGGAAGGGCCGTCATTACAGGCCGAGCTCCTTGAGTTGTTCCACGGTAGAGGCAACCGCGCCGACATTGCGCACGCCGGCTTCGGTGGCGGCGAAATCAAGAATCACATATCGCTTTTCTTGGACAGCCGTCAAAATCGAAGTGATGGGGTTCGATTCGAGATACTCAATTTTTGACTCTGCAGTGTTCCACGATGAGTCCACGAGCACGATCACATCGGGGTTCTCGTCGACGATAACTTCCCAACTCATCGAGGTCCACGAATCCTTCACCTCTGCGCCGATGTTGACGAGCCCTGCCGCACCCATGATCATCTGGGGTGAGCCGATTCCGGCTCCGACGAATGGGGTGTCCTTGCCTGAGGAGTACCAGAGTGCGGTGAGACCGTCAGTGTTGGGCTCGATCTCGGCTAGGGCTGCTTCTTGCTCCGAGATGAGTGAGTCTGCGGCATCCGGAACATTAAAGACAACGCCAACTTCGGCAAACTCACGGAAGACTTCGCTGAACTCAAGCGGATCAGGCATGTAACCGTCACCCTTGCAGGCGGCAGGGGCGACGTAGGTGTCGACGCCGAGCTTGGCGAGGTCAGCACGTTCCCCCGCACCTTCGGCGGTGAGGTTTGACTCCCAACCGGCATAAATGAAGTCCGGCTCGGTGGCCAGCGTCACCTCTTGCGAAGGAACCTTGTCGCTAATGAGGGGAATATCCGAGGCAATAGTTGTGAACTCTTCGGGCACGGGTCCATCGGTGAAAGCGCTTCCTACAATACGGTCGCCGAGGCCGAGTGCGAGCAACAGTTCCAGTGTCGACGACTTGATCGTGACGACTCTGGCTGGTGCGGCATCCAATGTGAGTTCTGTGCCGCAATTATCAATGGTCAGTGGGTAGGCGCTACCAGCGGGGGCGCTAGTTTCTTCGGGGTCTCCACCCGAGGCGGCGGTGGTTGCGCAACCCCCGAGCAGTAGGGCGCTTGAGGCTGCGATTGTTGCGAGCAGCTGAGTTGAGCGCCGAGTGTGATGAGTAATAGCAGGCATGGATCCTCCGGGATGGGTGTGGTTCGTTATGGGGTATCGAAGACTCACGGCCCAATCCCAGGCCATTGCAACCGATCAAATCAGATCGGCGGTCTATTTGATCCTACGGCTTTGAGGAACTTTAAATCAATACTGGATTCTGGATACAAAATGGGTCATGATGGTTTTGCGGGCTCAACCGAAACTTTCGGTCACAGTCTCGGGCGATGATTCGCCCGTCCGTGCTCTGGGTCCCGCGCACTGTTGCGTTGAGCTATCCGAGGGGAACCCGCACCACATGAAGACAACGAACGTCGAGTTCTATAGCGACGGAGACCGCCTTGCGGGAATCTGGCGAACCCCTGACACTGATGGTCCGTACCGTGCGATCGTGCAAGGACCGGGCTGGCTCGGGCTTAAAGACGCCAACCTCTACGTCCGCTATCACGAAGCGCTTGTCGCTGCGGGATTCGCAGTACTCATTTTCGACTACCGCGGATTCGGTGACTCCGAAGGTAACCGCGGCATCCTGTCGCCAGCTCGACAGTTGCAAGATCTTGTCAACGCCGTGACCTATCTCACAACCCGCGATGACGTCGTTGCTGACGCGATTGGTGCCTTCGGCACCGGTGGAACCGGTGGCGGCAACGCAGTATTGCTCGCTGACGCCGATCCTCGGGTTCGGGCAGCGGTTAGTCAAGTTCCTGTCGCTGACGGCACGGATTGGCTCCATCGCATGCGCGCAGAGCACGAATGGCTCGCATTCTTGGAAAGCCTCGACGAGGATCGTCGGCTTCGTGCGACCACCGGCAAGGGCCGGCTCGTGCATCCGCGTGAAGAAATCATGGTTCCGACTCCCGAGCGCCGCGCCACCAAAATCAAGGCTGACGTGGATGACCGAATCCCGAGCGCGATTCCGCTCTCCTGCGCCGAGGAAATCCTGACGTACAAACCGATTGACGCGGCTCGCCGGTTGACGACACCACTACTAGTGATCGGTGTCGAAGGGGACGCCACGACGCCGACCGATCACGCTGAAGCTCTCTACTCAGCAGCCCGCGGGCCCAAGCAACTCATCATGCAGCGCCACACCACCCACTACGCGGCCTATGACCGGTACTGGGAGCAAACAACGCCGCGCATCGTCGAGTGGCTGGACCGTTACGTTCAGCCCCGAGATGTTGTGACCCGAACCACGCTCTCTGCTGAAGCCGGAGAGATCACCGAGAACACGGAGGTACCCCAGTGAGCATCGATCTGAGAATTAGCGGTGGCACAGTAGTCACCCCGAGCGGCCCCGTAGAGGGAGACCTGCTCGTGCACGGTGGCAAGGTCGCCGGCGTAGTTGCGCGCGACGTTGCTACGGATGCGGCACGAACTATCGATGCGACTGGCCGTCTCGTACTGCCCGGCATGGTCGACGTTCACGTTCACACTCGCGAGCCTGGCTACGAACACAAGGATGACATTCTTACCACTACGCGCCAGGCTGCCGCCGGTGGGGTAACAACGATCTTTGGGATGCCCAACCTCAAGCCGCCGACGGTCGATGTTGACAGCCTTACGGATGTCTTTGAGCGTTACGCGTCGTCGTCTTTGGTTGATTGGAATCACAACCCAGCACCGACCAAGTTTGATCACATCATTCCCATGTCTGAGATGGGGATTCGCGCTTACAAGATCTATATGGTCGTCGACACGGGCCGCGACTACCCGCACCCTGCCGGCACCGGTATTCATGACCACGGTCATCTTCTGCAGATTATGGATCAGATCGCAAAGACAGATATCCGCTTTATTATTCACCCTCACGATCAGGGCTTGATGGACTACATCGAGGGCGAAGTGTTGGCCCGTGGCGACAACACGCCAGAAGGCTACGCGTCGGCCTACGCTGCTCGCGAGGGAGTGATCTGGGACACCGCGATTGATGTTGTTCTTCGTCTGGCTGAGGCCTCAGGCTGCCCCGTCCACATTGCTCACATCCAAACTCGTCGCTCGATTGAAGCGGTGCGTCGTGCGAAAGCGAACGGTGTTGACGTGACGTGCGAAGTGAATCACTGGGCCCCGTTCCTTTCCACCTGGAACGACGTTCAGACCCTCGGTCCCTACGCGTTGTCGTACTGGGTTCCTGACGACAACCGTGCCGCCATCTGGGAAGGTATGCGCGACGGAACCATCGACATCGCCAGCTCGGACCACGCACCTCACACACGTGAAGAGAAAGAAATTGGCTGGACCGAGATGTGGAAGGCGCACACCGGCACTCCGGGTATTCAGTACTACTACGAACTCATGCTTGATGCGGTCAACCGTGGCGAGCTGACTCTGGAACGCGCCGTTGCGATGGTTTCAGAAATTCCCGCAGACAAGTTTGGTCTCGCTGGTATCAAGGGCACGCTCGCGGTTGGTGCTGATGCAGACATCGTGATTGCTGACATGGGTCACGAATGGACCATCACCGACGAGGATGTTCTGTCGAAGACCGGCTGGACGCCATACAACGGACGAACGATCAGCGCTCGCATCGAACGCACGATCGTGCGTGGACACGACGTCTACGCCGACGGTGTCGTTGTCGGACAGCCCGGATTCGGGAAGATTGCGGCCGCCGGGGCCGACCGTAAGGCCACCGTGGCCACTACTGAAGGGAACTGACCATGAAATTTGGCCTACTACTGCCGCACTTCGGCGAACACGCAAGCAAAGAAAACCTTCTCCAGGGTTCGCAGCGTGCTGAGGAGCTTGGCTTTGACTCGGTGTGGGTTCGTGACCACCTTGTGTTCGAACCCCACGGCGAAATGGAGAAGCCGAACCGCACCTTCTACGATGCGCTCACTACCCTGACCGCGATCGGTGCTGTCACCAACAAGATCGAGTTGGGAACCGGTTCCCTAATTCCGTTCCGCCACCCGCTGATAACCGCCTTGATGGCGGGAACAATGACTCAGCTGCTCGGGCCCCGCCTCATTCTTGGCTTCGGCGCAGGAACCTTCGACCACGAATTCGACGCCATTGGCTGGGGAGACCTCAACCGTGTCGACATGGTGCGTTCCAACGCTGAAATCCTCAAGCGAGTATTTACCGAGAACGACGTCGACTACGACGATGGAATCTTCTCCTTCGAAAATGTCACCATTGAACCCAAGCCAGTCGGCGGAAACATTCCCTTCTGGTATTGCGGTGCGACACCTCGCTCGGCACGTCTGGCAGCGGAATACGCTGATGGATGGATGCCGGGACGTATTTCTCTCGAATCGATTAAGAAGCGGATGGGAGTGATGCGCGAGATGACGGATGCTTCGGGCCGTCCGATGCCGACCGTTGGTGTTATCCCGCCGACCTCGATCGAGGCTACCCGCGAGGAAGCACTCAAAGATGTCAACGTTCCCGGACTGTTGGCGTGGGCGAACAAGGCGAAGTTCGCGGTCAAGCCGCCGTCGGGAACGTTTGAAACTGTTGAAGATCTCGAAGGTCAGCTCATCGTTGGTAACCCGGACGATGTCGTTGAAGAGGTCAAGAAATTCCAAGCAGCTGGCGTTGACCACGTGGTGTTCGACTTTAGATTCAAGTTTGATCGCTATCTTGAGCAGATCGAGCTCCTCGGCAACGAGGTCCTGCCGAGACTGCGCTGACCTTCACCAAACAGTAAGGAAGATCATGACCACCGAAACTGCACAAAGACGTGCTTCGACTGCTCCGCTTATTAGTGCGCGCGGCGTCACCGTGAAGTTCGATGTCGCTCGGACGGGCAAGCAGATGATCGCACTGTCGAACATTGACCTTGACGTGATGGAGGGAGAGTGCGTCACCGTACTTGGCCCCTCGGGCTGCGGAAAGACAACGTTCATGAATGTCGTTGCTGGGCTGGTGAAGCCCACTTCGGGCAGCGTTTTCATCGATGGCGACGAGGTTTCGGGCCCAGGACCAGACCGTGCTGTGGTTTTTCAGGACTACGCACTCTTGCCGTGGCGAACCGTCTTTGACAACGTCCGCTTCGGTTTAGAGATGCAGAAGAAACTGAGTGATGGGGACTGGCGTGATCGCGTTCAGAACGCAATCGACATGGTGGGTCTTTCCGGCTTTGAATCTTCCTACCCTCGGGAGCTGTCTGGCGGCATGCAACAGCGAGTTGGCCTCGCGCGGGCCTTCGTCGCTGAGCCGCGCATCTTGCTGATGGATGAGCCTTTAGGCGCGGTAGACGCGCTCACCCGTGAGGTCATGCGCGATGAGATCGGAAAGCTCATCGCGCAGACCGGGAAGACCGTTCTGTTCATCACGCACTCGATCGAAGAGGCAATCCTTCTCGGTGATCGCATTGTCGTATTCAAGAGTAAGCCTGGAGAGATCAAGGAGATCATCACCACAGGTATCGAGGGGATGGGTTCTGAACGTAACGCGCAGAACGACGAACGGTTCCACGAACTCCGTGAGCATCTGTGGAGTGTGCTGGCAAATGAAGCGGCGGCGGCCTCCAAATGACTAGCTTCCTTGCGACCGGCCCCAGCTTAGGAGGCAGCAGAGTCGGGGCCTGGCTTGCGGGTCTGAGCCTACGTTCCCGGATCCTGTTGATTTCTGCCGAGGTCGTGGTCATGCTTGCTCTCTGGCAACTGGTTGTCGGAGTGTTTCGCTGGATCAACCCCGTGTTCGTTCCGGCCCCACTGTCGATTTTCTCGGGACTTGGGGACATCCTGAGTAGCGGTGCAGTCGCGGCAAACGCGCCGGCATCACTGCAAGCGTGGGTTGTCGGGTTCGGCCTCGCCCTAGTGATCGCCATCCCGCTGGGGCTACTGCTGGGCGTCTCACTGCCCGTCGATCGCATCGTCGGGCCGATCGCGTGGGCAATCTATGCGACTCCGTCCGTTGCCTACCAACCACTGGCGAAGGCATGGTTCGGATTCGGCATTGGGCCGGTCGTCTTCCTCGTTTTAGTTAGTGCGGTGTTTCCTATCATGTTTAACTTGGCGGCGGGCATCCGAACGACAAACACGTCAATCATTAGCGCGGCGAAGGTTTACGGGGCGTCGAAGTTTCGCCTGTACCCTGCGATCTATCTTCCTTCGACAGTGCCCTTCCTCTTCGCGGGGCTGCGTCAAGGTGTCGTCCTTGCCACCATCGGAATGATGGTTGCAGAACTCTCCGGGGCGGCGGTCGGGATGGGAGCCCTCATCATCCGGTCGACGAACACCTATCAAGTCGGACAGGCCTTCGCTGCAATCATGCTCGTCGTGATCTTCACTATCAGCATGGTGCAGGTGACCACCTTGGTTGAGCGCTGGGTAGCGCCCTGGACGAGAGGAGCAGGAAAATGACAATTTCGTCCGCAACCGGCATCATCCATATCGACCCAGATCGTCGACCAATCAAAACGAGCAATACAACGTGGAGAATCCGGCTGACATTGGTCATTTTGGCTTTTCTGCTTATTTGGCAGGCAGCCGTCGCCTGGTTCAAGCTCATTCCGTCAAACTTTCTTCCGGCACCCACTGAGGTCAGCGTTGCCTTTGGCGAGCTCGTAGTCAATCCGAACTTTTGGTCTGCGCTTGCATTCAGCTTGGGCAACATGGCCGTTGGCCTAGCTATGGCCATCGGTGTGGGGGTCTTTGTGGGGATTGCGCTTGGACTCTCACCAGCACTGCGGATCACGGTAGCGCCGTTCCTCTGGCTGCTGTACTCCACGCCAAAGGTGGCTCTCGCGCCGATCTTCATCCTTGCTCTCGGGCTCGGTAGTGCTTCGAAGATTGGTCTTGTCTTCCTGCTTGCAGTCTTTCCCGTCCTTTTGAACACCATGGAGGGCACATTGACAGTGTCCCCGTCGCTCGTGAACGCCGCGAGAGTTTATGGGGCAAGCCGGTTTAGCGTGGGGTGGAAAATTATTGCCCCGGCAACACTTCCGTTCTCGCTCGTCGGAATCCAACGCGCTGTTGCCCTGGGGTTCACCGGTGAGATTTTAGGTGAATTCCTTGGGGGAGCTGGGGGGATCGGCCACATGTTGGAGTATGCGGCCTACAAGTTCCTCATGGATGAGGCTTTAGCCATTGTTTTCGTGATGGTTATCGTCTCCAACCTTTCACTTGGGCTCATTTCCATCGTGCGCCGCAAGCTTGCCCCTTGGGATACCGATCAGAAGGGGATGTAGCACCTAGCGGCAGGGCGGAATGCTTCGCGACCACCGTGGAAGACCAGGGTGTCCTCCGGGCCACCAGGATCCATAAATAGATCCGGCTTAGCGGATCGCAAACGAAGGAGTTTGACTGTGGTCGATGTATCCGGCTTGCCCAATCGTGAGTCGCTAGTCTTTCGAAATGCCACTGTGCTCACTATGGATCCCCAATTGGGCGATCTTTTTGACACGGATGTATGGGTCAAGGATGGCGTAATCCAGGCCATCGGGACCAAGCTCGACGCCCCAGGTGCACGTGATGTACCAAGCAAGAACAGCATCCTGATGCCTGGCCTGATTGATACCCACTTCCACCTGTGGAACAGCGTCTTTCGCGGACTCATCACAAATGCCGAGCCCGAGCGCGGCTACTTCCCCGTTAAGCGTCGAATGGCTCCGCTGTTCACCCCGCAAGACAGCTACGCGGCAGCGCGGTTTGCGCTCGCTGAATCGCTCATGGCCGGCATGACTACGGTCGTGAACTGGAACCACAACCTACGCTCGCCAGCCGACGCCGATGCCAACGTTCGAGCTCAACTCGACTCTGGGCTGCGCACGCGGTTGGCCTACGGCAACCCGGATGCCCTCGACAAGACTCAACCGATGGACATGGATGATGTGCTCCGGGCGCGAGACCAGTACGCCGGAGCTGACAATCGCCTTGACTTTGGGGTTGCGCTTCGAGGGCCGACGCGCACCGAACGCAGCCTCATGTTTCGGGAGTGGGAGTTCGCTCGCGCCAACAATCTCCCCATCACGATGCATATGGGTGGCAAGCGGATCGACGTAGGGCGCTACGCAGACCTCATGGAAATGTACCGAGATGGTCTACTTGGCTCAGATGTTCAGCTCGTTCACGCCGTAGACGCAAACGACGAAGAGATCGCCATGTTTGCGGAGACAGGCACAAAAATTTCACTGAGCACCATGACTGAGATTGATCACATGGGCATTCCGCCCATCGGCAAACTCCTAGACGCGGGTGTGATCACGAGTCTTTCGATGGACACGCTGGCAATGCCTACGAACGCGGACATGTTCGCGCAAATGCGGGGGACCCTGCGCATAGAGCACTATCGCGACGAGAACACGAAAGTAGACGAACGCGCCGTTCTCAGGATGGCGACCGTCGATGGAGCCCGCGACCTGGGGATCCATGACCAGACGGGTTCTCTCACGGTCGGCAAGCGAGCGGACATAACCTCGGTATCGTCCCGCACTCTCGCGCTAACTCCCGCCGTTGATCCACTGCGCACGGTCGTCAATTGCGCCACCGCAGCCGATATCGATCGGGTCGTCGTCGATGGCCGGCTATTGGTCGATGGCGGCAAGCCCACGTTCTTCGACGTTGGAGACATAGTTGATGAGGCACGGAATACGCTCAGCGGCCTTCTCAATCGTGCCGAGTGGGACATCCTCGACACCGTCGGTCAGGCGTAGCCGCGCCGGCGACTGCTCCTCGGGCAGCCCACGCGGTCAAAAAAGCCCGGGCAGAGCAATTGCTCTGCCCGGGCTTTTTCGTGCGCTTACCCCGGCAGCGCCGCGGTAGCTTCGATCTCGACTTTCATCTCTGGTTGTGCGAACGCGGTCACGCCGACGGTCGCAGAGGGAATGCTGCGCGGAAGCACTCGCTGACGAGTGCGTGACACGGCCTTCAGATCTGAGATGTCAGTGAGGTAGACGGTCAGTCGAAGTAGGTGGTTGAGGTCGCTGCCGACTCTACGAAGGGTCGTTTCGATGTTGCGCAGAGCCTGCTCGGCCTGAGCTTCGATGTCCGCGGGGATCTCTCCCGTCGTGGGATCGACCCCTGTCTCTCCCGAGACAAAGATGAGGTTGCCCAATTGGCTGCAGGCAGCGTAGGGGCGAGGGGGGTCGAAGTCGGTGATCTCAATCATGTGAAGCTGGGTCCTTTGATCTCGTTGAGGGTTGGGTTAACGAGTGATGGGCCAGTCGCAATGACGATTAGTTATCGTCGCGACTGACCCACCACTCCGTGCATGCTTATGGGTAAGTGAGGGTTTCTGGTCCCGCGTTGTCCATGTCCATGAGTTCCTGCGCCTTGAGCAGGAGGTCGAGCTGTGACTCGTCGAACTCGAGCGGCTCGAGTTCCTGGGTGTCGATGGTTACGTCCCAAGCTTCTTTATCGAAGTAGAGGTTCGGGCAAACCAAGTATCCGCCGAACGCGCCGGGGCCGACATCCTTGCGAAGTTCGTCGACGTTGTAGTCGTTGTCTTCAACGATGCTGAGGATTTCCTCGGCGTTCGTGGGCTGTTCTCCCAGTCCGGGTTCGACGATGTAGTCCACCGACTTCATCGTTGCGCGAAGGAAGCGGATGAGGGTGTTCGGATTCTTGTCAGCGAAGTCCGAGCTCACGACGTGAAGGTCGTTTGCCCAGTTCTTGAGCGACTCTACGATGATCTTCGCGTCGTTGGCCTCAAGAGTTGGACGGTCGTCACCGTAGAACGGTTGCAATGAAATACGTTCGTTCACGAAGTATTCGGTCCATGAGTCTGATCCGGGACCGGGGTAAACGATCTCTACGTCAACCGTGGAGACATCCCATCCCGCTTCCTTGAGAACTTTTGCGCGCTGGAACTCGGCGGGGTCGCCCGGGGTGCCGGCGAGCACGATCGAGGTGCCGTCGAGGTCTTCAACAGAGTTGATGCTGGGCTGAACGGCGAAGTCAAAGTTTTGACGGCAGTAGTGACTTGAGAGAACTTCTACTCCCACGCCACCACGAATTGCCTCAATTACTGTGCCAGCGGACTCCACGCCGACTTGAGCGCTTCCGCTTGCGACGGCCGCGGCAACGTTGTCTGCGCTGATCACGTCGACAGTGAGGCCCTCTTCTTCGTAGTAGCCGAGAGCTTCAGCGACCCAGTACATGCCGTACATCGTTACGTCGGGGAACGGGATTGCAACGGTAATTGACGTTGTTTCGGCTGCGCCAATCTCGCCCTCGGGAATTTCAGTGTTGTCGGCGGGCGAGCCTCCACCTGCACACCCGCCAAGCAGGATTGCGACGGTGGTGCTGGCAATGAGCGCTGTGCTCAAACGTGATCTATTAAGCATGTCATTCCACTCCTTTGTGAGATGCGTCGGGTGTCAACGGCTGCCGCAGAAACGGATACCGTATCCAGAATCCTACATTTGATCCGAAAAAGCGCAAGGAAAATCATTTTCGAAGATTAGGAGATTGGTGCTGACGCCGTCAGGATAGCGCCTAGACGAACTGGGCCGAGAGGTTTCGCGGGAGGTTCGGGGCGCCGAATGAGCGCGTGGTTGGAGTCGTCAATATGACCTGCGCTGCTTTGGGGGATCAGGATTGCGAAAGAACCGGCAGGGGCAAGTGCTGGACAGGAGTTACCAATTTTGGATACGGTATCCAATACGTGCGGCGAGGCTGCGGCACAGCCGATCTAACGGAGGCGGACGCGTATGCAGGCAGCATTACTCTTGACGCACGGCCTCAATGGACTTGCCATCCGCGAAGTCGATGTACCCGTCCCCGGTGAGGGCGAAGTGCGAATCCGTGTCGAGACAGTGGGCGCGAACCAACTAGACCTCAACGTGATCTCGGGGCTCGGCCCTGGTGCCGCTGCCAAGCTGCCACGAGTCCTCGGCCTTGACCCCGCTGGCGTCATCGACGCAGTCGGGGAAGGCGTAGACCCCTCCCGCGTCGGCGAGCCCGTTGTCGTCAAACCCAATATTCCTTGCGGCACCTGCGCCCAGTGCCTCGCGCAGCGTGAAGCAGACTGTCCCCGACAATCAGTCGTCGGCGTGCACCGCGATGGTGGGGCCGCCGAATACATAACCGTGCCCTCCCGCAGCGCATTCGCGCGAGGAACTATCTCCGCCGCCCACGCAACCGCCGCCATGCACAGCCTTCCCATAGTGATCAACGCGATCGACGTGGCAGAAGTAACCTCAGCCGACCGAGTTTTGGTGACCGGCGCAAGCGGCACCCTTGGGCAGATGGCCGTGGAATACCTGCGCCACCTCGGCGCTGACGTCGTCGCCGCCTCCCGGAAACCGCTGGAGATGGCCAGTGACGTGCTCACAGTCGAATGCGAGACGCCCGGTGTACTCGCCGACCCGGCGCGGCTGGGCGGTGCCGTGAATGTTGTCATCGACGTAACCGGTCACGCACCAACTCTGGCCGCAGCGATCTCCGGACTCGCGTGGGGCGGCAGGGCAGTATTCTGTTCGGCATCCGTTGATACCAACCTCACTATTGATGCCCGCGCCTTCTACTTGGGCCGAAAGCGCCTCGCCGGCGTGGCAAGCGCCGACTACTCTCAAGTCGAACGAGCATTGCAGCTCGTAGCGTCGGGCGCTGTTGTTCCACCGATCGGCAGTCGTTACGCTCTCACCGATATCCGGCGGGCCTACCAGGGCTTCGCCGAATCGCTACCGGGAAAGGTCGTCATCGATGTCGTCTGAAATCACTGACCGCGCTCGACTGCAAGCTTCGCTCGACGGAATTTCGCACTCCTTAAAAACGGATGCCGCTGGAACCGTCATGCGCCCCTGGGTGTCGGCTCACTTAGAGCGCGATACCGTCGCGGTCTCGGAATTCGAGCAGTACGGAAACGCCTACGAATTCCGTGCTGATGAAGCAATCAATCGCGGCGGGCACGCCTCGGCGCCCAGCCCAATGCGCTACTTGCTCAGCTCGATTGCCTTCTGCGTTCTCGGGTGGTGCGCAAAATCGTGGGCTGCCGCCGACGAGCCCCTGTTCGCTCTTGAGGCTCGAGTGCGAACCGAACTCGATATGCGGGGAGAGCACCGGGTCGACGATGCTGTTCCGCACCCGCCGTGGTTCGTTATCGAGATCATCGTCGAAGACAAGACCGCTGCGGATGTTGCGATCACGCTCGCGCATGACGCGATCGAGCGCTGCCCAGTGAGTTCGCTCATGGCCGCGGCGGTTCCCGTGTACCTCATGCTCCGACAGCGGGGCGAACTGATTCACGACACTCGCCCCGAAGCGCTCCGCGCAGAGGACAGAGAGGAACTCACCCGATGAATGCTGCCACCAGTGCGGGAACAAACGCTCACGGATCGGGCCCACTGAGCGGCATCCGTGTAGTCGAACTCGGACAGTACATTTCGGGGCCGTACGCGGCAAAGCTGCTAGCGGATCTCGGCGCCGAAGTGATCAAAGTTGAGTCTCCCGACGGTGACCCCATGCGGCGCTGGGAGGGTACGGGAACCATGAGCCCCCAATTCGCCGCTTACAATCGCGGCAAGGCAGGGGTGACGCTCGATCTCAAGACCGCCGAGGGACTCGAGGAGTTGCTCGCGCTTGCGGCCGAGGCGGATGTGTTGATTGAGAACTTTCGCCCCGGTGTAGCTACTCGCCTTGGCTTCGGGCCCGACGCGCTTCGTGAAATCAATCCGCGAATTATTAGTTGCTCGATTACAGGGTTCGGTGCCCAGGGTCCATATGCAAAGCGGCCCGCCTACGACACCGTTATTTCAGCGGTAGGTGCCATGTACAGTCAGGTAGTCCCGGCCGAGACCCTGCGCCCCTTAGGGCCTGCTTTCTCGGATCTGCTCTCGGGGATGTCCGCATCCCAAGCGATTCTGGCGGCGCTGCACGCGAGAGGAATGCGAGGCGAAGGTGAGCATCTCGAAGTGTCGATGGTGGGTTCGCTGATCGACTTTCTTACCGAGGCGGCATCCACTTATCTTGAGACTGGCCAGCTTGCCGGTCCAGATTCGCGACCGCGGCGGGCTCAGGCCTACGCGTGTGCGGGCTCCGACGCTAAAGCCTTCGTCATCCACATGTCGGTTCCAGAAAAGTTTTGGCTCGGTCTTATCAAGGTGCTGGAAGCCCCTCGGTTGGCCAGCGACCCGCGGTTCGAGACGCGCGAGGGGCGCGTGCGAAATTATGACGAGCTCGATGCCGAGTTGAAAGCCATCACTGCGTTGAAGCCACGACAGCACTGGATCGACCGGTTGATTGAATTCGACATTCCCCACGGCCCGCTGAACACCATTGGCGACCTCTTCGATGACCCTCAAGTGGCTTCAATGGGACTCATCGAGGAAATCGTAGGACACAGCGGCGAGACGCTTCGCGTTCCTGCGCCGAGCACCATCTTCCACCGCAGCGGACGCCCTGAATTGCGGGCCGCCCCTGGCCTGGGGGCCGACAATACAACCGTACTCAGCGAACGGAGCACCAAATGAGAATGGATGAAGTCGTCGCCATCGACGCCCACACCCACCCGCAGACCGAAGAGTTTCTCGCCGCCATGGGAAAGCGTCATCAGCAGATGGCAAAGCACTTTGGTCGCGAACGGCCAGCGGTATCATTCGCTGAGCAGGCCGATCAGTACCGCGAACGCAAGATGATGGCCGTTATCGTCAACTCTGATTCGGAGACGACGTCGGGTATTAAGGGCGCGTCGAACGATCTCCTAGGTAAGGCGCAAACGGAACATCCCGATGTGTTTCTCTCCTTCGCGGGAATCGACCCGTGGAAGGGCGAGGCAGCGATTGCCGAAATCCGTCGTATGCACGGGGAGTACGGCATCAAGGGTGTCGGCGAGCTGAACCCGTCGCGTCAGAAGTTCCTTCCGAATGACCGTCGGTTTTATCCCATTTGGGAGGCCTGCGCCGAGCTTGGTCTTGTTGTGATGTTCCACTCGGGGTTCCCGGGAGCTGGAGCCGGCACCCTCGGCGGTGGTGGCTACCGCCTAGAGAATGCCAAACCAGTGCCGTACGTCGATGACGTCGCTGCAGACTTTCCCGAACTGAAGATTATCAGTGCACATCCCGCGTGGCCCTGGCATCTCGAGAACCTGGCAATGGTGTGGCACAAGTCGAACGTGTACTTGGACTTGTCGGGGTGGGCGCCAAAATATTTGCCGCCTGAGGTCGTGCGCTATGCAGACTCGCTCATCAGTGACCGAGTTCTCTTCGGATCTGACTGGCCGGTGATGACGGTCGATCGCTGGATGAAGGAGTTCAATGAACTTCCTTTCAAACCTGAGTCCCGGCAAAAAATTCTGTTGGAAAACGCCCGCACGCTGTTTGGGCTCTGAAAGGACTAAGCATGGCAAAGCTAGTAATGGCGGCGGTAACGCCCCATAACCCGTTGCTCTGGCGCGCAATGCGCGATCCGATGCCGGACGACCTTGCTGCAGTCCGCAAAAATTTCAGCACGATTCGCGACACGATTCGCGAACTCGAAGTCGATGTGGCTGTTGTCGTCGGTACCGATCACATCCGCCAATTCTTCTTCGACAACTCTCCCGCCTTCATCATCGGCAAGGCGGAGAGCTATCACGGCACGTATGAGAACGAAGTACGAACCTTTGGTATGGACTACGCGGAGCTCCAAGGCCACCGGGAGCTCTCCGACGAGATCTCCGGGCGAACAGTGCTGCCGGAGAATATCGATTTCGCTGTCAGCTATGAGTGGCGACTCGATCACGGTTTTGTGATTCCGTTGCAGTACGTCATTCCCGATCTCGACATCCCGATCGTGCCAATTCACGTCAACGCAGCACTGCCACCGATGCCGAGTCCGCGTCGCTTTGCGGCGCTCGGAGACCACTTGAGAGACACCATCGAGCGCTGGGATTCCGACGCTCGCGTCGCGCTTCTCACGTCCGGGCACATGGCCACTGACGTGGGCGGTCCGAAGCAGTTCGCCGGATCGCCCGATCCCGTGTTCGACGCTGAAGCAGTGGGGTGGATGCGCGATGGGGACCTTGAGGCCGCGATTCACGGCTGCCGATTCGATCGCATTATGGCTGCAGGCAACATTACTTACCAATACGTCAACGCCATTACAGCGTTGGCTGCGATGAACAGTGCACCGGCTGATTTGGCCGAAGCTACTGAGTCGCGCTTCGCGTCGAGTCCGTTCTTCATGTGGAGGGCAGCATGAGTAAGTACATGATCGACAAATTTATGCACTCGGTTGAAATGAGTAATGCCGGTGTTGAGGCGTACGTAGCCGACACCGCGGGATTCGTGGACGCGTGGATTGCCGCGAGCGGGCGCACCGACGTGCCCACCGGTGATCGCATTTTCACAGCAGAAGAGCGTGACGCTTTTGTGGCGCGGGACTACGAGACGCTCTATCGTCTCGGCGGGCATCCCTACTTACTGTGGCACTTCACGGAAGCCGTTTATACGCAGGAGTTCAACGACAACTTCGGTTGGCGCGACCTAGTCGAGAAGTACCGCGCGGCTGTTGCACCGCACGGAGTCCCGGACTTCATTCCTTAGGCTCGCGCTAGTCGCGCTCGTCGGCTCCGCGGGCAAGTCGTTGTGAGACCCACACGGGGATAAAGGACGCCACAATGACGATTGTTGCGACGACATTGACGAGCGATGCTTCGTTGGGGCGCGCCATCTGATTCATGATCCAGAGCGGGAGTGTGTCGACGCCCGGCGGTGCTGTGAAGATTGTCACGACGACTTCGTCGAAGCTCAGAGCGAAGGCGAGAATCGCGCCAGCGACGAACGCGCTGCGGAACTGTGGGAACGTCACGAGGCGGAAGGTCTGCCACGGTGTTGCACCGAGGTCGCGCGATGCTTCTTCGATGCTGGGGTTGATGCGACGCAAGCGGGCGAGCACGTTATTGAAAACCATGACGATGCAGAAGGAGCCGTGGGCGATGATCATGCCGAAGTATCCGACTTCGATACCAATCGGCTCGAGCACTCGGTTGTAGGTGTTGTTGAGGGCAACACCGGTGACGATGCCGGGCAGTGCGATGGGTAAGACGACGAGCAGGTTTACGCTCTGTTTTCCGAAGAACGTGTAGCGCTGCAGGGCGAACGCGACGAGCGTGCCCAGGATGAGCGCGATAGTGGTTGCTCCGAGCCCGACAATCACCGAGTTGAGCAGAGCAGCCCGGATGGGTTCGCTGACGAATGCTTTCTCCCACCAGATCGTGGAGAACGAGTCGATAGGCCAGCTCGACAGGCGCGCGGCGCTGAATGAATTGACAACCACGAGAAACAGCGGAATGTACATGAAAGCGAGGGCAATTGCGACGATCGTGCCGAGGGTGAACTTGGCGCCGAGGGAGAGTCTCAACATGGCGGCATCACATCCGTTCCAGTGCGCCGGTGCGTTGCACAACGACTAGGTAGACGACAACAAAAGCAATCGGGACGAGCGAGAATGCTGCGGCGATCGGAGGGTTTAGGTTGATGTTCGAGGCGATGATGCTGCCGATCATCTGAGTCGAGCCACCCACAAATTTGGCCGCGATGTAGTCGCCAAGGCTGAGGGAGAAGGTAAAGATCGAGCCAGCGATAATCGCAGGTTTGATCAGCGGTAGCACTACGGTGCGGATCGTGAACCCGGCACCAGCGCCGAGGTCGGCGGAGGCGTCGAAGAGGTTTGGCGGCAGTTGGCGGATCGCGGTGTAGACCGGCACCGCCATGTACGGCAGCCATAAGTAGGTGAGGGTCAACACGACCGTGACGATGCTGAAGCCTGGGCCGCTGATGCCGAGCGGGCCGAGCATTGAGTTGAAGAAGCCATCTTCGGTGAAGGTGATGCGCATCGCCAGAATCTTGACGAGGTACCCAGCCCAGAGCGGGAGGGTGATTGCGACAGCGAGGATGGCACGCAGCTTGGGCGAGGCGACTTTGGCCATGAAGATTCCGAGCGGAACCGAGATCAGGATGCTCAACACCGTGACCGCGAGGGCAATGCCGAGAGTGCGAATCGAGGTCGAAGCGTAGGCGGGGTTCGCGATGATCTGCTCAAAGTTGCGGAGGGTGAAGCCCGGCTTCACCTTGGAGGTGAAGGGGTCGGTCACCCAGAACGCCGTCACGAGAAGCATGATGAGCGAAAAGATATAGATGCCGATGAGCCACAGCATGGGCAGCGCCAGCAGTGCCGAGAGTTGCGCGCGGCGATTCATGAGAGTCCGATCGATGGGTGCTGAAGAAGAGAGGATCAGGGGTGGGCAAGCGGGCCCGCCCACCCCTTTAGCTAGCTAGCCTTTTACGGAGAGCCAGGCATCCGTCCACTGCTGGAAATTCGTGCAGGTGGCGTCGGTGCGACCATCGATGCACTGCTCGATGGGGGTGGTCCAGAACCAGACGTTGCTGAAGTACTCTTCGTCGGTGGCGTTGAAGTATTCGCAGTGTGCTGCGGCTTCGTCGCTCGTCTCGCAGAAGGCAGCGTTGGCAGGAGCCATGCCGAAGTTGGTGGCGATAGCCCCGTTCACTTCGGCGGCGCTGGTGTAGTCAACCCAGGCGTAGGCGCAGTTCGGCGACTCCGACTCGGCGGCGATCATCCACGCATCTGACCATCCGGTTGAGCCCTCTTCAGGCAGCACACTCTTGAACTTGTCGTCATCGGTGAGCTTGCGAAGGATCTCCCATGAGGTTCCGAGAGCACTGGTGCCACCGGCGAACGAGGTGATCTGCGCGGCAGGATCTGCCCAGTACTCGGAGACGATCTTGTTCTGCTGCTTGAGCAGGTCGATCGCAGCATCGAGCTGAGTCTCGTCAAGCGCATACGGGTTGGTGATGCCGAGGTCAGGTTCGTGAGCCATCAGGTAGACGGCAGCGTCAGCGATGTAGATCGGTGCGTCGTAGGCAATGATCTGTCCGGCGTAGGGGCTGTCAGCTTCCCACGCAACATCCCAGCTCGTGGGTGCTTCGGTAACAACGTCACTGTTGTACTGCAGGATGTTGGCGCCGCGGCCGATGGGAACACCGTACGACTTGCCGTTGATGGTGTCGTAGATCTGACCCTTCATTCCCTCAACGATATCGTCGCCAAAGTTCGGAACGAGGTCGAGGTTGATGGGCTGAACATCGCCACCGGCGATCAGGCGAAGGCTTGCGTCACCAGATGCTGAAACGACGTCGTAGTCACCGGTGCGCATGAGTTGAACCATCTCGTCACTCGTGCCAGCAACGCGACGGTTGACCGTGCATCCAGTTTCCGCAGTGAATTCGTCGGTCCAGGCTGGCTCGACAAAACCGCTCCACGCGACGATGTTGACTTCACTTTCCATCTCTCCGAGCTCTTCGAGCATAGGAATGTCGGGAACGTCGATGCTGAGGCCGCCGGCTGCCGTGCCGTTGGACTCAGTTGTACAGGCGGTGAGTGCCAGAGCGGCAACAGCAAGGATTGCTGCGCCGGTCATGATTTTTGCTCTCATGGGTGTCTCCTTTGTGTGATTGATCGGATGGTGCGCTTCAGGGGTGGTCGTAGATACGGCCAGTCGAGACTGACGCGACTGACGCGGTCAGCTCGGTCAGGCGATGCGGGAGGCGTGGTCTTTTGTCCACTCAACGCGCACGCGGTCACCTCGGCTAAAGGCGGATTCAGCGGAGGGGTGATGATCGTTAGGACGTTCAGCAATGATGCTGACGCCAGCTTCGGTGGCGACGATGAAGCGAGTTGTCGGACCGGAGTACACCGTTTCGGAAATTGTTCCTAGCATCGAGATGCTGCCCGCGCTCGCGGGGTCGGTCGCCCGCAGGAGTCGAACGCGCTCGGGACGAACGCTCGATTGCATGCCGTCGCTGGAGAGCGACGCGGGAACCAGATTCGACTGCCCTAGAAATTTGGCAACGAATTCGGTGGCGGGGAACTCGTAGACTTCGCGGGCGGTACCGACCTGCTCGATCCGGCCGTTGTTGAAGACGGCGACGCGGTCGCTGAGCGTGAGAGCTTCTTCTTGATCGTGAGTCACGAAGATGAACGTGATGCCCACTTCGCGCTGGATTTGCTTGAGCTCGATCTGCATTTCTTCGCGTAGCTGCTTATCGAGGGCTCCGAGTGGCTCGTCGAGTAGCAAGACTTGAGGCCGCAGGATGAGCGCGCGGGCTAAAGCAATTCGCTGCCGTTGGCCTCCCGAAAGTTGGTGGGGGAGTCGATTGGAGACGGCTGAAAGCCGAACCTGTTCGAGGGCGACGCCAACTTGAGCTGCGCGCTCTGCGCGAGGTACTCCGGCAACTCGCAACCCGTAGCCGACGTTCTCGGCGATCGTTAGGTGCGGGAACAGTGCGTAGTCCTGAAAGACGGTGTTGACCTGTCGCGCGTGGGGCGGAACCTCAGTGACATCGAGCCCACTGAGGCGGATGCTTCCGCTCGTGACGTTCTCGAAGCCTGCGATCATCCGCAGCACCGTCGTCTTGCCGGAGCCAGATGGACCGAGCATCGAGAGGAACTCCCCCGGCTTGACTTCGAGGTCGAGCGCTTCGACTGCGGTGAAGTCGCCGAATTGTTTGGTGACTCCCGTGAGCGTCACCGCGCCAGGCGCGGTCTTTGTGTCTGATTCGGACGATGCTGGCTGAGCTGACGCGTGCACGAGGTACTCCTTGGAACGACATTGATCACTGAGTGAAGTTAAACCTATATAACCAGAGTTCATATTTCAAGCGTGTGTCCTAAAAGTCACAAAACAGCAACGTCTCAGGGTTAAGGGTGCGAGAATTGGTCAATGTCCCCGTCCGAATCGACTGATGCACCGCACAATGCGGCGGTTGTCGACAACGACGCCGCACGATCCCGAGACTCTGCCCGACCCGGACGGCTGCAGGGCGCCCTCTTTCAGTCGATCGGTGATGCGGGCCGCGCCGAACTCGTCGAACGTCGCCTAGCCGGGGCAATCACTGGAGGCCACCTGCGAGCGGGAGAGCGGCTCCCTTCTGAGAACGATCTCGCCAGAACATTCGGAGTCGCTCCCACGACGGTGCGTGAGTCGCTGCTCGCTCTTCGCGGTCGCGGCCTCGTCGTCACTCGCCGCGGACGAAATGGCGGCAGCTTTGTTGCCGAATCGACGGACCCTGTAGCGCACGCGCGAACCGCTCTTGCGGAAACATCGCGACTGGCACTCCGTGACATGGGTGCCCACTATGCCGCCATCACGGCCGCGTGCGTGCGACTTGCGGCTCGTCGTGCTGTTCCCTCAGAGGTACAGAAAGTGCGTTCGCGACTCAACAGGCTGAATGAATCAGATCTCGAGCAGTGGCGCAGTACCCTCGACGACGTACAGATTGAACTTGTGGCTCTCAGCCAATCCGCCCGGCTCACACGAGAGCAGATGCGACTGCAGGCAGAGATGTCTCCGATGCTCAGGCTGATCGACGCCGATGAGGCCTCTCGCAGCGCTCAACATGCTCTGCTGCTCAGCGTTGTGGATGCCGTCGAAGCTGGCGACGACCAGGCGGCGGTCGCGGCAACGGAACGCATGGTCGACGCGGTGATCGATGCTCTCATCGACCTGCAGTCCCACACGCGCTGAGGTAGCGCCGCACACCGGATGCTGCGTAGGATGCGACGAACACGACCACGCGACCAGTAGGCGAGCGACCGATGACTCCGACCGATAGCATGACCAAATGGTGACGACAACGACTGCGACCGAAACTGCAGCGCGCGCTGCCACCATCGTCTCCCAGTATTTCAGTGTGCCAATCGCTGCGCTGGAAGTGAAAGCTGCACAACTCAGTGCTGAACTTGCCGGCTCAGGTCGTTTCGGGGAACTCTCCTCGCACCAACTCGATGCGCTGGTTGAGCCTCACGCGCTGAACATCGTTGCCCTTTCTGAAGCACGCGTTTATGGTGCGGGGTTCATCGCCGCTGTAGGACTACTGGCAGACGAACGCAATCACCTCTCGTGGTGGCAGGGCGACGAGCCGAAGAGGCTTCTCCTTGCGGCGCAATCTGTCAACAAAGAACACATCGACTACAGCGAGCTTGAGTGGTTCCGAGTACCGATGGAAACCGGTCGAGGTCACGTTGCTGGCCCGTACGTCGACTACCTCTGCAGCGACGAATACACAATCACCGTTGCCGCTCCCGTGCACATTGATGCCAAGTTCGTAGGGGTCGCTGGCCTTGATCTGCTCATCGATTCAGTCGAACGCCAACTGCTTCCCCAGCTCGCTGAACTCGGAGCCAGCATTACGGTCGTCAATAGCGTCGGTCGCGTAGTGCTCTCAACAGATGCTCGACACGCCACCGGCGATGCTGTGCGAGGCGGAGCACTCGCCGAGCTCGCACGTACTGCGTGTGTCGGCGTCGCGCTTGAGATTATCGCCGAATAGTCGTTATCGAGCGAGGACCGCTGATGCCGAACACCACCTGTCACCTGTCAATCTCGCTCGACGGGTTCGTTGCCGGGCCTGAGCAGAGCCTCGAGAATCCGCTCGGCAAGCGCGGGCTTGAGCTGCACGGTTGGCACATCGGAGACGAGCGGGCCAATGATGCCGATGAGATCGCGGCTGGCTGGCTCATGCGCCCACGCGGCGCGTATGTCATGGGCCGCAACATGTTCGGACCGATCCGTGGCGAGTGGGAATCGGACTGGCGCGGCTGGTGGGGTGCCGAACCGCCGTACCACGCCCCCGTTTTCGTGCTCACTCACCACCCGCACGAGCCGATGGAGATGGATGGCGGCACAACTTTCCACTTCGTCACCGACGGTTTCGATGCCGCCTATAACTTGGCTCGTGAGGCCGCCGACGGCAAGGGCGTTGATATCGCCGGAGGCGCTTCCACGGTGCGGCAGGCACTCCTCGCCGGCGTCGTCGACGAGTTGACGCTCGACATCGCACCGGTGTTGCTCGGGTCTGGCGAGCGACTCTTCGACGGGATTGAAACTTTTGGCTTCGAACCCGTCGAGGTTCTGCAATCGCCGCTGGCTACCCACATCCGGTACCGCCGAACTAGCTAGCTACGGGATGCGG
>CH672415.1:1484766-1819587 GCA_000153145.1 marine actinobacterium PHSC20C1 | reverse complement strand
GGGGCCCGTGGCCCACGAGCGTCGGGGAAACGATGAACTCGTACTCGTCGATGAGCCCGGCATCGGCCAGAGCGAGGGGCAGCGTGACGCCGCCGACGTAAAGCCCGTTGCCCGGTTGCTCCTTCAGTTTCCTGATCGCCTCGACGGGGTCGCCGACCAGCGCTTCAGTGTTCCAGCCGTCCGGTTCCCGCGTGCTCGACACTAGGTACTTCTTGGCCGCGTTGATCGATTCCTGAAACGGATGCATCCATGGCGGCAGGTCTTTCGTTGTACGCCAAAACTCCATCAACTCGTACGTGGTGCGGCCGAGGATGATCGCGTCGGCACGCGCGATGGTTTGCGCCGAGTAGTTGTGAGATTCCTCGTCCGGGGTGCCAGCCATGTGGTCGACGCAGCCGTCGAGCGAGACATTGATTGAATATCGTAGGGGTCGCACGCACTTAATCTGGCACGGTCCCCAGGATTCCGCTAGGTCGTCGCGACGGCTGTCTTCGTTGCTCCTCTTCTGTAGCCAATGCGCCGTAGCCGCCGTATGCTGTGCGCATGGTGGCGACGGGTGATCACGCGGATTCGGCACGAACTGATGCGGGATTGTCGACGAGACTTGCTACGCCGACGGATCTGCCGGATGTCGTGGGCACGCTCGTGGAAGCATTCGATCAGGATCCGGTGTGGAGTTGGGCATTTCCCGACCCGCAGGCGCGCGCAGCTCAGCACGCTGTTGTCTTCCGGATGACCGTCACCCATGCCATCGCCAATGATGCCGTCTGGCTCACCTCCGGTTGCGGAGCTGTCGTCACGGCGTTCGGCCCGGGCGTCAACGAGATGTCGGATTCGGATGCGGAACTATTCCCGACCGTCCTTCGTGATCTTCTCGGCGATCACGCCGACGCAGTTAACGGACTCTTCGAGCGCTTCGAGCATGCGCGTCCTGTCGATACTCCGCACCTATATATTTCGATGCTCGGCGTTCGAGATCAGGCACGCGGTCACGGAATTGGGATGGCGTTGCTCGCTCGTGTCGTGGAACAGGCTGATGCTCAAGGAATCGGAACCTATTTGGAGTCAAGTAACGGCGCCAATGACCGCCGTTACGCGGCAGCGGGATTCAGGGTGCACAACAGCATTCCGGTTGCGCCGGGCCTACCAGCGGTCAACACAATGTGGCGCGATCCGGCCCAAAGCAAATAGCGGTATCCCCGCTCAACGCCATCAACGAATTGGAGCACGCCATGCGTCAACCGATCACCAGTCCTACTGCCGCTGCTGTCGGGCCCTATAGTCACGGCATTGATGCCAACGGAATGGTGTTCTGTTCGGGTCAGACCCCAATCGATCCTGTGACCGGCAAGCTCGTTGACGGGGGCATCGAGCAGCGGACGCAACAGTGCTTCGACAACCTCTTCGCCGTACTCGCCGCTGCGGGACTCGGCCCCGGTGATGTCGTAAAAGTCACGGTATTCCTCACGGATATTAATGACTTCGCTGTGATGAACGAGGCCTATTCTGCGCAGTTCTCAGAACCGTTTCCGGCGCGAACGACGATCGGGGTCGCCTCACTCCCGTTGGGTTCCACCATCGAAATCGAACTCATCGCCCAGCGCTCCAGTTCGTAGAGCTTCACGGCCGCGCACCGCACCCCATTCGTCGAGATAATGGGCCAATGCCGATCCTCAATAAAGACATGACGCTGTGCATCTCGCTCGCCGCACGCCCCTCCAATCTCGGCACGCGGTTTCACAACTATCTGTACGAAGAGCTCGGACTGAACTTTATCTACAAAGCCTTCACGACCAGCCACATTGAGGATGCCATCGCCGGGGTCAGGGGCTTGGGCATCCGGGGCTGTTCCGTTTCGATGCCGTTCAAAGAGGCAGTTCTAGAGCTTGTGGATGTTGTCGAGCACTCGGCCGCAGCGATCGAGTCGGTAAACACGATCGTGAACAATGACGGCGTGCTCACGGCATCCAACACTGACTACGAGGCTGTCGCGGACCTGATCGCGCGCCACCAGCTCGACCCGAGTCTGCCCGTGCTGGTTCGCGGATCGGGTGGCATGGCTAAAGCGGTCGTCGCCGCATTCCACGGTGCCGGTTTCACTGACCTAACGGTGCTCGCTCGTAACGTCGAAGCTGGTGAAGCGCTCGCCACGAAGTACGGCTACCGCGCCGTGAGCGCCGACCCGCAACCCGGCCATGCAGTGATCGTCAACGTCACCCCGCTAGGGATGGCGGGAGACGCTGCCGAAGAACTCGCGTTCAGCCTCGACCAGATCCGCGCCGCGCAGACGGTGTTCGATGTGGTGGCGTTCCCGGCTGATACCCCACTAATTCGGGCCGCGCGGGATGCCGGGAAACTCGTCATCACGGGCGCTGAGGTCATCGCACTCCAGGCCGCGGCGCAGTTCGTTCGCTACACCGGGGTTACGCCGACGCCCGACCAGATTGCGCGCGCTTCGGCATTCTCGCGGGAGTGAGACTCGTGTGCGCTACTCGCGCACCGACACCGTCACGGTGAACTTGCTGTTGCGTCCGGCCTGGCGGGTGGGGCCGACGGTGCGGTTCAGGTAATCGCGATACCCGAGGTGGGTGTTGAAGACGACCCACAGTTCTCCGCCGGGTTTGAGCACGCGGCGGGCGTCAGCCAGCATCCGCAAAGCAACACCCGCGTGCACAGTGGCGCCCGTGTGGAAGGGCGGATTGCAGACAATCAGATCAGCACTGGCTGTCGGCCGTTCGGTGAGGGCGTCTTCGCGCGCGGCCTCAACGCGCGCTCCGACACCGTTCGCGTCGGCCGTTTCCCGGGTCGATGCAACCGCGGCGGTGGACTGGTCGATGGCAACCACCGAGAGCTTGGGGCGGGCAACCGCGAGCGAGGTGGCGAGCACTCCGGTGCCACTGCCGAGGTCGATTGCGCGCGCAGCATCCGACTTCATCTCGGGCAAGAAGGTCAGCAAGAAGCGGGTTCCGAGGTCGAGGGTTGCGCCAGCAAATGCTCCACCGTGGGCGCTGACCGTGAGTTCATCGACGGGAAGTTCGGGCTCGCGCAACACCGAAGTCGCGGGGTAACGCAGATCATCGGCGGGGTGACGGGCGCCGACAGCGGTCAGGGTCCGCGACTTTTGGCGAGCGCGGCCCGCCGATACGTCGTTGAACGAACGAGCCAAAACCTCGTTCATGCTCAACGTCATGTGCTTGAGGCGACCGCCAGCGATGACCGTCACATCATGGGCGGCGAAGCGTGCAATCGCCTGCGCCCACTCGTCGAGCTCGGCCAGACTGCGCGGCAACTGCATCAACACGAGTCGGGCGCCAGAAAGAAGCGACTCGTTAAGGGTGTGTGACTCGTAACTGTCAGCAAGTTCGCCAGCATTCGACGTCAACGCAAGTTCGCCCACCAGAGAATCCTGGAAAACTCGGATGCCGCGGCATCCGCTCAACGCAGCAGCACCAAGAGTGAGCGCCCCATAGTTGTCGCCCATCACCACGAGTTCACCGGCTTGAAGGTCGGAGAGTTCAGTTGCCGCCTCGTCAAGAATGAGCCGATCGCTCGCATCCACCGCAAAAAGATTGGGGGCTTCGAGGTCGGGCCAGCGTCGCAGAGTGGCGAACAGGTGTTCAGACATGGGAACTCTTTCGGTGGCGCGGCACCGCAGCAAGGCTGAGCGGCTGACGCTAATCGTAGCCGAGCGCCCCGCGGCCACCCTTAACCCAGAAAGCGAGCAGCCCCGGCACTAGTGGGGCCACTCGCTCACGGGAATCTAGTTGTAGCCGCGTGTGATGTGGGGCTCGTCAACGCACAGAGGACATTCCTCTATATGTGTTGACGGCTGACAATCGCACATTAGCTGTTGGGCACCATCGTGTACTTAGTAGAGAGGTACTCGTGGATGCCCTCCGCGCCGCCTTCGCGGCCGATGCCGGACTGCTTGACGCCACCGAATGGGGCAGCTGCGTTGGAAATCACGCCAACGTTGAGGCCCATCATTCCGGTGTCGAGAGCATCGATCATCCGGTTTCCACGGGAAAGGCTTTCGGTGAACACGTAGGAGATAAGTCCGTATTCGGTGTCATTGGCGAGTCGCACTGCTTCAGCTTCTTCAGTGAACTCGATGATCGAGACGACCGGTCCAAAGATTTCTTCACGCAGGATGTCGCTGCCCGCGAGGACACCGGTGACGACGGTGGGCTCATAGAAGCTTCCATCGCCCTCAACGCGCTTGCCACCGGCGACGAGTGTTGCGCCGCGCTTGATGGCATCCTGAACGAGTTCGTCAGCCTTATCAACGGCTTTGTCATTGATGAGGGGGCCGATGTTGATGCCCTCTTCGGTGCCGCGACCGATCTTCATGTCGGCAACGCGCTTCGCGAGGCGGGCTGAGAATTCTGCCGCTACTGAGCTGTGCACGATGAAGCGGTTGGCCGCGGTGCAGGCCTGGCCGATGTTGCGGAACTTGGCCAGTACCGCTCCGTCAACAGCCTTGTCGAGGTCGGCATCGTCAAACACAACGAACGGAGCATTGCCGCCGAGTTCCATCGACGTGCGCAAAACGTTCTCGGACGCCTGCTTGATGAGGGTCCGGCCGACCGGAGTCGAACCAGTGAATGACAACTTACGCAGGCGTGGGTCAGCGATGATGGGCTCTGAGACTGCGGAAGAGCTCGAGGTCGTTACGACGTTGAGAACACCGTCGGGAAGGCCAGCTTCGATAAACAGTTTCGTCAAGAACAGCGTGGTGAGCGGCGTGAGCGCTGCGGGCTTCACGACGACCGTGCATCCGGCAGCAAGCGCTGGTGCAATCTTGCGGGTGGCCATTGCCAGGGGGAAGTTCCACGGCGTGATCAAGAAGCTGGGTCCGACTGGTCGCTGCGACACGATCATGCGGCCGGTGCCTTCTGGAGTGTTGCCGAAGCTGCCCGAAATGCGCACGGCCTCTTCACTGAACCAGCGCAAGAACTCGCCACCGTAGCCAACTTCACCCTTTGCCTCGGCGAGTGGCTTGCCCATCTCAAGCGTCATGAGCAGCGCGATGTCATCGCTGTGCTTCTGTACGAGATCGAAAGTTCGGCGCAGAATCTCTCCACGCACACGGGCGGGTGTTGCTGCCCACGAGTCCTGGGCGGCAACCGCTGCGTCGAGTGCCCGCATCCCGTCTTCTGCGGAGGCATCCGAAATGCTGCGGATGACCTTGCCGGTGGCCGGGTCAGTCACGTCGAGCGTTTTGTCTCCGGTTGCCGCAACCCACTTGCCGCCAATGAACAGTTGGTTGGGCACGGCCTCGAGAAGCTGGGTTTCGGCGGAGTTCGTCATGCGGGTGGCACCTTTCGTGGTGGAGTGGGAAAACTAGGCCTTGGCGAGAGCGTCGCGAACGACGTTGAGGCCATCAGCAATGAGCTCATCTGAGATCGACAGCGGCGGGAGGAAGCGGACTACGTTTCCATAGGTTCCACAGGTCAATACGATGACGCCGGCGGCGTGCGCTGCTGCAGCAACCTTCGAAGTGAGGGCGGCGTCTGGCTGCTTCGTGATGGGGTCGATGAGTTCCATGGCAATCATTGCGCCGCGACCACGAACATCACCGATGCGGGGGTCGCCGGCGCGGAGTCCGTTGAGGCGGCCGCGGAAGATGGTTCCGATTTCGCGGGCACGGCCGATGGCGCCGCTCTCTTCGAAGGTGCGGATGGTGGCGAGTGCTGCGGCACAGGCGATGGGGTTTCCGCCGTACGTTCCGCCGAGTCCGCCCACGTGGGCAGCATCCATGACGTCGGCGCGGCCCGTGACGGCAGAAAGCGGAAGGCCGCCAGCGATGCCCTTGGCAGTGACCATGATGTCGGGAACGAGGTTTTCGTGGTTGGAGGCGAAGAGGTCGCCGGTACGAGCGAAGCCGGTCTGCACTTCGTCAGCGATGAAGATTACACCATTGGCTGTTGCCCACGCGCTGAGTGCCGGCAGGAATCCGGGAGCAGGCTCAATGAATCCGCCCTCACCCTGAATGGGCTCGATGATGATGGCGGCGAGGTTGCTGGCGCCGACCTGCTTTTCGATCATCAGGATGGCGCGGGCGGCTGCTTCTTCGCCGCTGATTCCACCATCGCGGAAGGGGTACGACATCGGTGCACGGTAGAGCTCCGAAGCGAAGGGGCCGAAGCCGCTCTTGTAGGGCATCGACTTGGCGGTGAGGCCCATCGTGAGGTTGGTGCGACCGTGGTACGCGTGGTCGAACGCGACTACGGCTTGCTTGCCGGTGAAGTAGCGGGCGATCTTGATTGCGTTCTCGACGGCTTCTGCGCCGGAGTTGAAGAGCGCGGTGCGCTTCTCATGGTCACCGGGGGTGATCTCGTTGAGCTTCTCGGCAACCTCGATGTAGCTTTCGTAGCCATTGATCATGAAGCAGGTGTGCGTGAACTGGGCGACCTGGGCGGTGACGGCTTCGACAACCGCGGGTGCCGAGTTGCCAACGCCGGTTACAGCGATGCCTGAACCGAAGTCGATGAGCGTGTTGCCGTCGACGTCGCGAACTACTCCTCCGCCGGCTGCTTCCACGAAGACCGGAAGTGTGATGCCGATTGCTGCGGCGACCGACTGCTTCTTGCGCTCAAGCAGTTCGAGGGAGCGCGGTCCGGGGATAGCGGTGACGAGTTCGCGCTTCTGCGTGAGGGTGGGGCCGCCGATCGGGGCCGTGGGGGCGAGTGCGGAAGTAGTCATGGCCACCGATCCAATCTGTGAAGAGTTCGTTTGGATCAACGTAGTCTCCGGAGGCCGCCCGCAGTAGCCCCACAATGGCACAATTTAGCGTGAGTGATGCCACAATGGCACTGGGAGGTTTCATCATGCCAACGCCGGTCTGGGACATTATCGCGACACCGCAACTGGCGTTGCGCCCGCTCACCCCGCGCGACACTTTTGAGCGCTCAGTGAACTGGGTGCACAACTCCGACCTCGACGACCCGACCCCGTTTCTTGCCGCGGGTCAAGTGCTGCTCACGACCGGCCGCCAATTCGTCGACAACCCCGCTCCCGACTTCGAGGCTTACGTCGCCCGACTCACGGCGGCCGGCGTCGAAGCCCTCGGGTTCGGAACAGAAGTGGTCACGCACGGTGTTCCCGAGCTGCTCGTAGATGCGTGTGCTGCGGCTGGCTTGGCGCTCTTCGAGGTGCCATACCGAATTCCTTTCATCGCCATCAGCAGACTCGTCGCCGACAACGAAGCCGCGCAGACCCGGGCGGAATTCGATCGTGCCCTCGCGGCCCAAAACGATATTGCACGCGCAGCCGTCGGCAAAGGCAGGCTCAGCGCGGCTGCGGCTCGCGCCGCCGAACACCTCAAGTGCCAAGTGTGGATCTTCGATGCCGACGGCGAAGTAGTGAGCGATCGTGGCGAGACCCTCGTGCCTGACTGCCCACCCGACATCCGTTCGTCAGTGAGCACCCTGTTGGCGCGCGCTCGGCGAGCTCGCGTTGTAGACGATGTTCCGGATGAGCACCGCATCGTGCAAACGCTGGGACCAAGCGGGCAGCTGTGTGGTGCCGTCGCCTGGTCACGTCGAAGCGAATTCGGCGACCTCGACCGATCAGTGATGACCGTGCTGGCGGCGCTCGCGGAGGTGTCACTTGAGCAGACCGAGAATTTGCGCGTTGGTCAGCGTGCGACTCTCGAACAGCTATTTCAGCTTCTGAAAGATGGCCGCGTCGATAGCGTGCGTCGTGCAGTGAGAGTCGCCGGCATCGAACTCCCTACCGACCGTTTCGCAGTAGCGGCACTTGATCTCCACGATACGAGCGGAAGTGTGCGCGACGTGCTTGAGCGGCGCGCGGCGCGAACCGAGAGTCAGTTTTTTGCCGTCTCGGATGGTCGGCACCTGCTTGTGCTGATCGATAGAAGCCAGCTCACTGCCGAGCGCCGCTTCTTTCGAATCAACGAGCTCACCGTTGGGCTTTCTGCCGAAGTCGGCTGGGCAGAACTGACCGTTGCCATCACCCAGGCTGTGCGGTCGCTTGAAGCCGCACCGCCCGGCACCATTACCGAGTTCGACAGCCTCGTCGGAGAAAGCTTCTTCGGCCTTCTCTCCTCGAGTTCGGTCGCTGATATTGCGCATGCGCGTCTCGCCAACGTCATTGATTCGGATGAAGGCTTGGGGCTCTTGAGGTTCGCCCAAGTGTGGCTTCGGCACAACGGTCAGTGGGACCCAGCAGCACGCGAATTGGGCATCCATCGTCACGGTCTCAAGACGCGGATGCAGCGGCTCGCCGAGCTCACAAATTTGGGCCTAGACAGCTTTCAGGGCCGCGCCGAATTGTGGGCGATGTTGGCGGCAATTGACCTCAACGAAAAACCGTAACGGCCGGCACCGAAGCCTCCTCAGAAAAAGTCTGACTTCCCTCTCACAGGATTTCGCATGTAGCCTACGAACAATTCTCGGCGGCGTCGCCGGTCATTTTCAGCAGCGAGGAGCTTGTCATGAAGACCTTCCAATTGATCAATCCGTACACCGGCGAAGAGGGCACGGCACACCCCGCTGCAAGCGACGAAGTCATCGAGCAAATCGTTGCTGCAGCGCACTCCGAATACGCGGGCGGAATGAAGCGTGATCAGGTAAAAGAGCGTGCAGCAATCGTCACCCGCATTGCCGATCTTTTGGCCGAACGCTCTGCTGAATTCGGTGAAATTATTGTGCGCGAGATGGGCAAGCCGCTAGCTCAAGCAGTCGGCGAAGTTGAGTTCTCTGCAGACATTTTTCGCTACTTCGCCGACAACGCTGAAGCGTTCCTCGCCGACGAAGAAATTCCGGCCGGCGCCGGTACTGCGTGGATCCGCAAGAGCCCGATCGGTCCAATCTTGGGCATCATGCCGTGGAATTTTCCGATCTACCAGATCGCCCGTTTTGCCGGCCCGAGCATCGTGCTCGGCAACCCTGTTTTGGTGAAGCCAGCCCAGCAGTGCCCCGAGTCATCCGCCATGCTTGAAGCACTCATTCACGAGGCCGGTTTGCCGATCGGTGGCTACCAAAATGTACTCGCCGATAACGACCAAATTGCGAAGCTGGTCGAGGACCCCCGCATCCAAGGAATCTCTCTCACTGGCTCCGAGCGAGCCGGAAGCATTGTCGGTGCTGCCGCCGGTGCGAACCTCAAGAAGAGCGTGCTCGAATTGGGAGGCTCAGACCCGTTCATCCTGATGTCGACCGACGACATGGACGCCACCGTTGAGGCTGCTGTAGCTGCCCGCATCGACAACAACGGGCAGGCTTGCAACGGGGCAAAGCGATTCGTCGTGTTGGACTCCCTCTACGAAGAATTTGCAGACAAGTTCAGTGCCGCAATGGGCGCAATCACCGTGGGAGACCCCATGGAGGAGGGCACCGAGCTTGGCCCGCTCTGTTCAGAAGCTGCCGCCAAGGGCCTAGAAGAGCAGGTTGCTGAAGCGGTCGCCGCTGGCGCAACCCTGCGGGTGGGAACGGGCAAGCGAGACGGCACCAAGTTTGCACCAGCTGTGCTCGAAAACATCAGCCCAGAGAACCCTGCGTACGTTACCGAGTTCTTCGGACCGGTCGCTCAACTTCACCGCGTCAGCAGTGAACAAGAGGCAATCGAGCTTGCCAACGCAACGCCGTTCGGTCTTGGTTCGTACGTATTCACGACGGATGCCGACCAGGCCGACCGCATTGCTGACGGCATCGACGCTGGCATGGTCTACATCAACGAGGTGGGGGCGGATGCTCCCGAGCTGCCTTTTGGTGGGGTCAAGAACTCCGGCACCGGTCGCGAACTCGGCGCCAACGGCATTGATGAGTTCATGAACCGCAAGCTGGTCAAGCGCCCGTAACTCTCGTTACGTTTCTGGAAAATGCTGCGCGCTCCTTTCGGGAGCGCGCAGCATTTTTTCATGAAACTGATCTACGCTCAGGACGAGAAAGGGGTGTGCGCGAGAGAATGACTGAGTTTCGCCGAGCACTGGTGCCGCAGCACGCCATTTGGCACACTCTCGTGCTCACCGTGATGATAATTGCTGGTGTTGCGCTCTCACTCGTTGCAATGCACTCTGTGAGTCTCGACCATGGAGCGAGCGCAGCCACCGGCTCAATGGCCAGCGCAGCGACGCATCATGACGAGGCATCGGTGTTAGTTTCGGCTGCTTCGCTGCCGGCTGCTGAGTGCGGCGATTCGTGCATGCCGGAACACTCCATGGTGGCGATGGGCTGCATCCTCGCGCTCGTAGGTTCGCTGCTCGTCGCTGCGCGAGTACCGTCAACGTCTAGCTGGCAGTCGGTGAGGCGTACGCTTCAGCCGTTCTCGGCACGACTCTCATTCTTGCCACTTCCTGAACCTCCCTCTCTGCATTTTCTTTCGATCAGTAGGACTTGATTCCTGCCACTCTGGCTCGCCCAGAACTGGTACTCCCGCCCGGACGGTCGGGAGAAATTTTCGCTTATTGAACAAGAAAGAATAATGATGAAACTATGCACAATCGCGCTCATTTCGAGTGCTCTCACCGCGACGCTTTTTCTCGCCGGATGCTCGGCAACGGCCGGTCAAGATGGAGCAAACCCCGGGGCATCCTCGGCCGAGGAAATGACGTCGTTCAATATGGCCGACCAAATGTTCGCCACGATGATGATTCCCCACCATGAGCAAGCGGTGGATATGGCTGATCTGGTGCTTCGCAAAGCTGGTGTAGATGAGCGAGTTGTTGAACTTGCTCAGCAGATTAAGGCGGCGCAAGACCCTGAAATCGAGGTCATGAAAGGTTGGCTGACGGGCTGGGGCATCGACTACGAGAATTCCGGCATGGGTGCCATGGGCCAGGAGGACGGCATGATGAGTGATGCTGACATGGCAGAGCTCCAGCAGGCCGAGGGAAGCGAAGCATCACGCCTTTTCCTTGAGCAGATGATTCAGCACCATGAAGGTGCAATTCTCATGGCGCAGGCCGAACTCGATGGCGGGCAGTACACGGAAGCCCTCGACCTCGCGGATGCGATTATCTCGGCACAGACTGAAGAGATCGTGACAATGCGGGCAATTCTCGACACGCTATAAAACCCATTCAGTGGTCGTGTTGCTGCGGTCGTCGGGCCGCAGCAACACGTCATCGACGCAGATTAGGGTTGGGCGTTGCCAGCACGGGCGCGCGCAGCTGCTGCCCCTCGCTTCTGGCCGAGGCTGTCGAGGCAGTCTGCGAGTTCGAGGGCTGCGGCCCGCAGAGTTCTGCGGTCATCGCGAGCGTTTCGCACGACAGTTCGCAGGATTTTTGCAGCCGCTTTGAACCGACCCTGAGTTGCAAGTAGTTGGGCTGCGAGCCTGTCAGTCGTTGCCGCCGATTGGGGATCGTTGGCCGAGCGGTAGGCGCAAGCGGCGCGTTTCGCTGTGATGATCGCTGTGTCGACGTCGCCGAGAATCGCGAGTGCTCGGGCTTTCGTTTCGCTCGCAATCGCCCCGAACCACGGGCTCTGGATGTGAACCGCCAGTGCCGTGAGTTCTTCGATTGTGTTGAGGGACTCACGATCGCCAGCACGGGCTTGAGCTAGGCCTCGTTCTTGCAGGGCTCGAACCTGACTGACGACGTCGTCAGCTTGCTCTAGCTCTGCTGAGCGAGCCGCGTTGACGTCCATTGTGACATTGTCTCATTAATGAGTTTCAGCGCGCGCCCCACTTGTGGTGGCCGAGTCGAGAACACCCGGTGTCCAGACACGAGACGGTTCCCTGTGAGCACGCCCCATTCACCTAGCCAGAGGCACGCTCGCCAGTGTAAACTTGAGTCGTCTTAACTCAACTTTGTGGAAGGTGTGCAGTGGCAAATATGCAGGGGGCACCCAGTACCGACGATGAGCAGAAGAGCGCTCTCGAAAAGTACGGCGTCAATCTCACCGAAATCGCTCGGAGCGGCAAACTCGACCCCGTAATCGGGAGAGATGCTGAGATTCGCCGGGTGAGTCAGGTACTGACACGGAGGACCAAAAACAACCCCGTGCTGATCGGTGAACCGGGCGTGGGAAAGACAGCGGTCGTTGAAGGTCTTGCCCAGCGCATCATTGCAGGCGACGTTGCCGACTCCCTCAAGAACAAGCAACTCGTGTCACTTGACCTCGCCGCCCTCGTTGCCGGCGCGAAGTATCGTGGCGAGTTCGAAGAGCGCCTCAAAGCCGTACTCAAAGAGATCAAAGAGTCGGATGGTGAAGTCATCACCTTCATCGACGAACTCCACACCCTGATGGGCGCTGGTGGCGGCGACGGCTCAGTTGCTGCATCCAACATGCTCAAGCCAATGCTCGCGCGCGGTGAACTCCGCCTCATCGGTGCAACTACTCTCGACGAATACCGTCAATACATCGAAAAAGATGCCGCACTCGAACGACGCTTTCAGCAAGTCTTCGTCGGCGAACCATCCGTCGAAGACACCGTCGCCATCTTGCGTGGACTAAAGGAACGCTACGAAGCCCACCACAAAGTGGCTATCGCAGACTCCGCGCTCGTCTCCGCGGCTACCCTCAGCAACCGCTACATCTCGGGCCGCAAACTGCCAGACAAGGCCATCGACCTGATCGATGAAGCGGCAAGTCGATTGAAAATGGAGATCGACTCTTCACCAGTCGAGATCGACCAACTCAAGCGTGCCGTCGACCGTTTGCGCATCGAAGAACTCGCGCTCAAGAAAGAGAAAGACGACGCGTCGAAAGCTCGACTCGCAAAGTTGCGCGAAGACCTCGCAGTTCAGGGAAAGCACCTGAGCGAACTCGAGGCGCGATGGAAGATCGAGAAGTCGAGCCTGACCGGAGTCGGCGACCTCAAGACGCGACTCAACGATGCTCGCATCGAACTCGACCGTGCCATGCGTGATGGTGAGTACCAGAAGGCATCCAAGCTCAACTACGAAACCATCCCCTCAATCGAAGAGGCACTCGTCACCGCCGAGAGCAATGAACCGAGCGGGCCGCGAATGGTCAATGATCAGGTCACAGAAGAAGACATCGCCGCAGTTGTAGCAGCCTGGACCGGCATCCCGGTTGATCGCCTCACGGAAGGTGAAACCGAGAAACTGCTGCACCTTGAAGCTGAATTGGGCAAGCGCCTCATCGGACAAAAGGAAGCCGTGCAGGCGGTGTCAGAAGCAGTTCGTCGAACGCGAGCGGGAATCTCCGACCCCGATCGCCCGACCGGCTCTTTTCTCTTCCTCGGACCGACCGGTGTTGGTAAGACGGAGCTCGCGAAAGCCCTAGCGCAGTACCTCTTCAATGATGAGAAAGCCCTCGTTCGTATCGACATGAGCGAGTACGGGGAGAAATTTTCTGTCTCGCGGCTCGTCGGCGCCCCTCCCGGTTACATCGGCTACGAACAGGGTGGTCAGCTGACCGAAGCCGTGCGACGTCGGCCGTATTCGGTGATCCTCCTCGATGAGGTTGAGAAGGCGCATCCGGAAGTCTTCGACGTGTTGTTGCAAGTACTCGATGACGGCCGCCTCACTGATGGCCAGGGCCGCACCGTCGACTTCCGCAATGTGATTTTGATTTTGACGAGCAACCTCGGCAGCCAGTTCATCACCGAACAAGCGCTGCCGTGGGAGGCCCGAAAGTCTGCCGTGCACGATCTCGTACGCAAGTCGTTTAAGCCAGAGTTCATCAATAGGCTCGACGACATTGTCGTGTTCCAGCCGCTGTCGACCGACGATCTCAGCCAGATTGTTGAGCTCGATATCGACCGCCTCAGCAAGCGACTGACCGACCGTCGACTCGAACTAGCTGTGACTCCGGATGCTCGCACCTGGCTTGCGGAACGCGGCTACGACCCAATTTATGGAGCGCGGCCGTTGCGCAGACTCATGCAGCGCGAGATCGATGACAGGCTCGCCAAGGCACTTCTCGCCGGCGACATTCGCGATGGAGACACCGTATTCGTGGCGCTCGCCTCCGACGGAGACGCTCTGGTTGTGTCTCGGATGCAGCCAGGCAACAGCTAACCGCGACACACGCACCGCTACTAAACGAACATCCAATAGTTAAAGGAACATTGGCCGATCGTCGTCATCCTCGGTATCGATCGCAAGGTCGACTACGACAGGAACGTGGTCACTCGGCCCATCGCCTTTGCGCTCTTCGCGATCAATGGATGCGCCCGTAACGAGTTCATCGAACTGAGGTGAACCCAAAATGAAGTCAATGCGCATGCCCTCATTGCGGGGAAAACGAAGACGTTGGTAATCCCAGTAGGTGTACCCCTTGATGCCACGGCTGCGTAGAGCATCGATGAGGCCGGCCTTCTCAAACGCGGCAAACGCGGCACGCTCAGGCTCACTGATGTGCGTCTTGCCCTCAAACGCGGCGACGTCCCACACGTCAATGTCGAGAGGCGCAATGTTGAAATCGCCCATTAGTGCGAGGGGCTGCTCTGGGTTCTCACGCATCCAATTGCTCGTTTGTGCTGCGAGGTTGGCGAGCCACTCAAGTTTGTATGGGTAGTGCGGGTTGTCGAGTTCGCGCCCATTGGGAACGTAGAGGCTCCACAGCCGTGCTCCCGAAACAGTCACTCCGATTGCACGGGCCTCGATGGGGATCGTTCCGTCATCGAGAGGCTTTCCAAATCCGGGCTGGGTATCAAAGCCAACCGTCACATCCTCCATGGGGAGTCGACTAGCAAAGGCAACACCGTTCCACTGACTGAGGCCGTGCAGCTCGACCTCGTAGCCCGCATCTGTGAACGCGTCATGCGGAAACTGCTCAGGCTTGCACTTGATTTCTTGCATCGCCAGAACGTCAATATCCTCACGAAGCATCCAGTCGACAACGCGACTCACTCGAGTTCGGACTGAGTTAACGTTCCAGGTCGCAATTCGCATAGGACCACGGTAATAGTTCTACCCCCGGATTGGGCGACGACAGTGGCGGATGTGCGATCTAGAGTCAGGGTATGCAGCAATCATCCGTCCTTCACGATGAAGCAGCGGATGCCTTAGACCGGGTCGATCGACGGAATGCTGTGATTGTGTCGTTCTTGGGCCTTGTTGGCGTGACAATCCCGGGGATCCTGCTCATCATGGGCGACACCATCCTCTAGCCCTGCGCTGCTGTGGGTATTCTGTACTCGTGACCGACGCCAAGCAGCAGCTCATTGAGCACATTTCCGCAGATGCCGTGTTCCACGGCGACTTCACTCTGACCAGCGGAAAGAAGGCCAGTTACTACGTTGACCTCCGTCGCGTCAGCCTCGACCACCGCGTCGCGCCCCTCATCGGCCAAGTCATGCTCGACCTCATCGCCGACATCCCCAATATCGCCGCCGTTGGCGGGATGACGATGGGCGCCGACCCCATCGCTGCGGCAATTCTGCATCAGGGTGCCGCGCGCGGTGCCGAGTATGACGCTTTCGTTGTGCGCAAGGAACCGAAAGACCACGGCCGCGGCCGCCAAGTTGAGGGTCCAGAGCTTGAAGGTAAGCGGGTAATCGTGCTCGAAGATACTTCCACGACAGGTGGATCGCCTCTCGCCGCGATTGAAGCACTGGAGAAGGTTGGCGCAATCATCGCGGGCGTTGCCGTAGTCGTCGATCGTGACACTGGCGCCAAGGAGCGGATTGAAGCTGCCGGCTATCCATATTTTTCGGCAATTGGGCTAGGTGATCTGGGGCTGACTCCGTGACTCCTGGCGACCACTCTTCTGGCTCTGACGAGGAGCAGCCGCCGAGCGAGCCCGGATTTAGTTGGGGCCTAACACCCACCGAGCCAGAGCCTGTCAAACCCCGGCCCTCGAAGTCTCCGCAGCCCGCAGATGAAGTGCCAGAACTTATTGAGCCGTCGGCTCCCGCCGAACCACCGGCAACCGAAGCGCTGAACGTTGCTGACCTGCCGACGGGCGCGATGGACGTTGCCGATCTGCCAACCGGACTACTGGATGTTGCCGACGTTCCCACTGCGGCAATCAATTCTGCTGACCTACCGACGGCCGCCATGGAGTTGCCAACGCGGCGCCAACTCCGGATGCCTGCTGCGGTGGACCCAGAGCTCGAGGGTGCCACCGAGGTTCTTGCCGCGCATCCGGTCTCTGCTGCAGGCCCAGAAGACGAATCCGTCGAGCACGATGCCGTAGGTTCGCTCTTTGGGGATGAGCAGTTCGTCGAATATGAAGAGCCTGCACGAGGAGCACTCGTGCCGGCAGTGATCAGCCGTCCTCGTGCCGCTCAGCCGCCGCGGGCGCCGATTCCGCGCGGGCAGCTTTTTGTTATCTCGATTGCGGCTGGACTCGTCGCAGCTCTCGCCCTCGCTGCGCTTTTCTTGGCAGGCACACGGATTGGTGAGTCAGTCACTCCCGCGGCGGTCGCAACTCCAACGCCGACCGCGACGGGCAGCTCAGCGCCAGCAGTCGGACCGCTTCCGGTCGGAACTTACTCTTGGGGCGAGCTTCTCGGTGGGGAATGTCTTGACCCGTTCGATTCGGCTTGGCAAGACGAGTTCACGGTGGTTTCATGTGATGAGCCGCACACTGCACAGCTCCTCACGCGCGGACAGTTTGACGATGCGGTGTCAGCGCCCTTCCCCGAAGTCGACGAACTCATGGCGCGAACCGCAAAGTTCTGTTCGACGGAGGCCGTCATCGACTACTCGGCAGCACAATCGTTCAGCGATCTTGAGTTACAGGCGAGTTTTGCGGCGACCGCCGACGAGTGGTCCGCTGGCCACCGCGATTTCTACTGCTTTGCGACTCGCGCCGGCGATGATGCCCTCACAGAGTCTGTCGCCCAACCTCAAGTCGCGGAGGAAGCAAGCGGCGAATAGGCGGCCCTACTTGTTGAGCAGGTCGGCCACACTGTTGAGCACTTCGTGCGGGCGGAACGGGTAGCGATCGATTTCACGTTGATCGCTAATTCCTGTGAGCACCAACACCGTGTGCAAACCAGCTTCGATGCCAGCGACGATATCGGTATCCATGCGGTCACCGATCATGCCCGTTGTTTCGCTGTGTGCGCCAATCTTGTTCAGCGCCGAGCGGAACATCATCGGATTGGGTTTCCCCACGATATATGGCTCTCGGCCGGTAGCTTTCGTGATGAGAGCGGCGACTGCCCCTGTTGCGGGGAGAGGTCCGTCTGCGCTCGGGCCCGTGGCATCTGGGTTGGTTGCAATAAACCGGCTGCCGTTGCCGATTAGTCGGATTGCCTTGGTGATCGACTCGAATGAGTAGTTGCGGGTTTCACCGATCACCACGTAGTCGGGGTCGGTCTCGGTCATGATGAAGCCCGCTTCGTGAAGTGCGGTCGTGATGCCGGCTTCACCGATAACAAAGGCGCTTCCGCCCGGAATCTGTTCTTTAAGGAAGTCCGCGGTTGCGAGCGCTGACGTCCAAATCGCGGACTCGGGAACGTCGAGGCCCGAAGCCTTGAGGCGGGCGCTGAGATCGCGAGGAGTAAAAATCGAGTTGTTAGTGAGCACCAGATAGGGTTTATCTTCTTTTCGCCACTGCTTCAGGAGCTCAGCCGCACCGGGAACCGGGTGGTTCTCGTGAACGAGAACCCCGTCCATATCGGTGAGCCAGCATTCGATTTCGCTGCGATTGATCATGGGTTTATGTTAGCGAACGCAGTCTCGCTGGAAAGCCGACGAGTGATGATCTCGATCGCGGCGGGATTCTGCTCAACGAGCACCACGCGTCGCTTCAGCGCTTGCGCTACTGCACCGGTGGTACCGCTTCCGGCAAAGAAGTCGAGCACCCAGTCACCAGGTTGGCTAGAAGCTTGAACTATTCGTCGCAAGATCCCTTCCGGCTTCTGAGTGGCATAGCCTGTTTTTTCCTTGCCCGTTGGCGAGACGATAGTGTGCCACCAAACATCCGTCGGCAGTTTTCCGCGGGCAGCCTTCTCCGGTGTAACGAGGCCAGGAGCCATATAGGGCTCGCGGTCGACCTCCTCGTTATTGAAGTAGTAGTTCTTGGGATTCTTGACGTACACAAGGATCGTGTCGTGCTTCGACGGCCACTTCTTGGTAGCGCGGGCTCCGTAGTCGTAGGCCCAAATAATTTCGTTGAGGAAACTCTCTCGACCAAAGAGGGCATCGAGGGCGACCTTGGCATAGTGAACTTCACGGTAATCGAGGTGCAGGTAGAGGGTGCCGCGATCGTCGAGGAGACGCCATGCTTCGTGCAGGCGTGGTTCGAGAAACTCCCAATAGTCAGCGAAAGTGTCGTCGTAGGAGTAGAGCGCACCCTTGATCGTGTCGTAGGTATTTCCGCCAAATCCGGTACGAGCTCCCTCAGCGGATCTCTGAGTGGTAAGCGCTTGACGTCTCTGGGTGCGACCCGTATTGAATGGCGGATCGATGTAGATCAGCCGGAAGCTCTCATCCGGTAGAGCGGAGATCACGGAGAGATTGTCGCCCTGAACTACAAGGTCGGGTCCGTTCGGATGCCAGGGCGGTTGCATTGTTTGAGATTAACAGTCCGGAGCCCTACGTGGGTGCGGGGCCCGCCCGACATCAAGTTAACGGTGATCTGCGCGAACTGGGGCCACAAATGACTAACGATTAGCGCACGCATCCCCCAATTTATTCAAGCTGCAGCTTAAGGTTGAAACTGACTAGCTCACCCGGAGGGCAAATCGGTGGCAATGTGACGACTCACAAAATCACCAAATTACCCGGGGGAGAGTATAGTGCGCGACAAAGGTGTTCCGACGACGCGGGCGCGACCCCGCGCTCGGTTTACTTGGATGCGCAGCGTTGTAGCGGTCGTCACCTTTGGCCTCCTCGCATCAGTACTTACGGTCTTGCCCTCCGCTCCTGCAGAAGCTGCCGTGGTGCAGTGGGGTACTAACGCAGGAACTTCCCCTAACTACCAGACCACCGTAAACGGTGACTTCCTGATGGCCGGAAACGGTGTGCTTGCGTGTGATCGGTCGCTCTACCCACAGTTCAATATCGGAACGTGTGCCGATTTGCACTCCGCGTCGGGCGGCAATGGCAACACGGCCAACGACAACTTCTTCATGGCCAACTCGAATACGGTAAGTGGATTCACGACCAACTCGAGTTCAGCGACGGTCACGATCCCTTCCGGCGCTGCTGTAACCAAGGCATTCCTGAGCTGGAGCGGAAACACCGGTGCCTTTACCGGTTCTAGCGAATTCGCGTGTACAACTCCGAACTCCTCGCGCGGTACTGCAACGATGCCCGCCGGTTCGGCGCTCGGCTACCGAACCCAGGTGGCAAAATTCAAAGTGGGGTCGGGCGCGGTTGCCAACGTGCCGCCGGCGAGCGTTCTGGAAGACCCTGTGGGTACTCCCTCGGCCATTTATTACAGTGCCAGCGCCGATGTGACTAGCGCCTTCTCTGGTGCAGCGACAGGAACCCCCCTTACAGTATCTGCCGGCGACCTGTGGTCCCCACAAGGTGCCGGTTGCTACGCAGGTTGGACGCTCACGGTTGTTTACGACTACGGCATCTACATCCCCAGCAACGTGAAGTCGCAGCCTCACCGCATCATCTTCTATGAAGGCCACGTCCGCCTGACCGCGGCTGAGGCCCCCCTTACCGTTGGTTTCAATGGATTTAGTGCCATCACAACTGGAACCCGCGCCGGTTACTCCCTTTTCGAGGGAGACCGGATCATCACTGGTGACGTCGCCGAGTACTCTCGCGGCGGCGGCGGATACTCACAAATCTCGAACAGCGCGGGCAACACCAACAACATTGGTATTGGGCGAGGCGAGGGTTCTGTTCGCTATACGAACACCGCAGACCTTGGTCCGTTTACTAATCAGAGTGTGGATGTTGCGACCGTAGACCTTCCCAATGTGCAGGCGGGCGACACAGCGGTCAACCTTCGAATGAGCACGAGTGGTGACTCCTACCTGCTCCGTAACGCCGTACTGTCTGTTCCCAGTGCAGGAATCAACGTATCGAAGACATTCAACGGCACTCTTGATCAGCAGTCCAGAACATCCAGCGAGGTTGCTACTTTCACGATCACCGTGACCAACTCGGGTGTCGGAGTTCTGCAGAATATTTCAGTCGCCGATGACCAGTCAAACTGTTCTCGCACTCTGACCGGCGTCACTTTGCAACCGCTTGAGTCCTATACCTATACGTGTGTAGCCAACGGGCCAACTAGTGCGAGCTACGACACGACTGCTACGGCTTCGGCGAGCACTGTTGTTGGCGGGAATACTGCGACGGGTAGCGACTCGACTCGCGTACTGCTTTCCTCGATTGCGCTGACGAAGACAAGCGCGCTTGCCGGTGGAGCTACCGGTCGCGCAGGCGACACCCTCAACTACACGTTCACCATTCGCAACAGCGGAGACTCTCCGCTTTCAGGAGTAACGGTCACCGATCCGCTTCCTGGTCTTTCCGCGATCACCTACACCTGGCCAACATCGACGGCAGGCGCGATCGCGCCGGGTGCTACAGCAACGGGTGCGGCCACCTACACGCTGACGCAGGCAGATGTTGATTCCGGATCGGTCGCGAATACCGCGACAGCCACCGGAACGGACGCGGATGGCGGAGTGAAGCCGACCTCGACGTCGAACCGCACTACCCCTATTCCGGTGAATGCCGTGCTGGAGACCAAGAAGACTGCCGCCTACGCTGGCGCGGGCGTTGGCAATGTCGGCGACACCGTGAACTATTCGTTCTCGGTGAAGAACACCGGAAACGTGACCCTCACCTCTGTCGCGCTCACCGATCCGCTGGCTGGTCTTTCGGCTATTGCGGTGACGTGGCCAGGAGCGTCGGGCACCCTGACGCCTGGCCAGACCGCAACGGCTACCGCAACGTATACCGTAAAGCAATCCGATGTGAATGCCGGCAAGGTCGTCAATCAAGCCAGCGTTTCCGCCAGAACACCTAAAAACGTTGCTGTTTCGGGCGTCAGCAATGAATTGACGTTGGCTACCGCGCCGGCAGCTCCCGCTCTGACGACAACTAAGTCGGGCACCATTGCTAACCCGAAGGGTGTCGGCGACGTCGTTACCTACAACTTCAGTGCGAAGAACACGGGAAACGTCACCCTCACGGGCGTATCAATCGCTGACCCTCTCGCCGGGCTCTCCGCGCTCACCTACACGTGGCCGGGAGCGACAGGAGTACTTACACCCGGTCAGACAGTGACTGCGACTGCCACATACACGGTGCTTCAGAAGGATGTCGATGCTGGATTCGTGCGCAACACGGCATCCAGCTCAGGAACGTCACCCGGTGGCACTGTCGTAACTGCGGCATCCCCTCGCATTGATGTGCTGCTCCAAACTCGAACTCCAGCAGTCTCGCTCTCGAAGTCTGGCGCTCTCGCCGGTGGCTCTTCGGCGGGCAGCACAGTCAACTATTCCTTCGTCTTGACGAACTCGGGCAACGTGACGCTTACCAACGCCGGAATAACTGACCCGCTCTCTGGACTGTCTGCAATCACCTATGGAACCTGGCCAGGGGGAACCGTCGGCACGCTCGCGCCCGGACAGTCTGTAACGGCGACGGCAAATTACACGGTGAAGCAGTCGGATGTTGACGCAGGAGCGGTAGCCAACAGTGCGACCGCGAAAGCCACACCTCCTACCGGTGCTGATGTTTCAAAGTCTGCCCCTGCAACAGTGCCGATCACGGCTGACGCAAAGCTGATCGTGACGAAGTCGGGTGCGATCAGTGCAGGCACAGGTGGGGTTGGCTCCACCGTGAACTACACATTCAGCGTAAAGAACGACGGCAATGTCACGCTCAGTCAGGTCGCGCTCGCTGACCCGCTCTCTGGCCTCAGCCCCATCGTGATTACGTGGCCCGGCACCCCCGGTGTGCTTGCCCCAGGCCAGACAGCTACTGCTACTGCTACCTACACCGTGAAACAGTCGGATGTTGATGCCGGTTCGGTCAAGAACACCGCGACTGCAACTGCGAAGACTCCAAGCGGCGGCACTGTTACGCAGCCGTCAACCCAGTCTGTTGTGCCCACAATTACTCAGACTCGCTCGATCGATACGACGAAGGCTGCGGCAATTGCTGGTGCCGGAACGGGTGCCGTAGGCGACGTAATCAACTACTCCTTCCGTGCGCAAAACACAGGAAACGTGACGCTCTCGGGTGTGACTATTGCTGACCCGCATACCGGCCTCTCTGCTCTTACCTACACGTGGCCCGGTGCTGTCGGAACGCTCGCCCCTGGTCAGTCGGTTACCGCTGTGGCGACCTACACAATCAAGCAGTCCGACGTGGATTCTGGCTCGGTCAAGAACATTGCGACCGCAAGCGGTACCCACGGGGGCACCACTGTGTCTGACCCATCGGACGAAGTGACTGTCCCTACGGTTGCCGCGAATCCGGTCATCGCCACGTTGAAGTCGGGTGCGCTCGCAGCGGGTGCTACTGGCCGTGCTGGAGACACTGTCAACTTCTCGGTCAAACTCACGAACTCTGGAAACGTCACGTTGACCTCAGTGTCGGCGACAGACACTCTTCCCGGGCTATCAGCATTGACGTACGGCACCTGGCCGTCAGGTGTCTCCGGAACCTTGAAACCGGGAGAGTCGGTTACCGCAACGGCGACCTACTTGCTCAAGCAGAGTGATGTGGATGCCGGATCAGTATCAAACACCGCGACGGGTTCTGGTCTGCCGCCCACGGGTGCTGCGGTCTCAAGCATCAGTCCAGCTACGGTGTCGATCACTTCGGGACCAGCTCTTACCGTTTCTAAGTCGGGTGCGGTCACGGCCGGGAATGGTTCGGTCAACGACACCATTACGTTCTCGTTCGTTGTGCGCAATACGGGAAACGTGACGCTCACTGCAGTCGGCATCGCAGACTCGCTCGCGGGCTTGTCGCCCGTCACATTTGGCACCTGGCCGAGTGGTACTTCCGGCACCCTTGCTCCCAACACTCAGGTGACCGCTACGGCCACCTACACAATCCTGCAGAAAGACGTCAACGCAGGTTCGGTGAAAAACACGGCCACGGCATCGGGGACTCCGCCTACGGGCGCCGCGATCTCGGCGACTTCGACGCAGGCTGTCGTGCCAACTGTTGCTGCTTCTCCCGCAATCGACACGACCAAGTCGGCAGGCGTCTCGGGCACCGGTGCGGTTGGCGACGTCATTACTTACACCCTCACCGCGAAGAACATCGGAAACGTGTCCCTCACAGGTGTCCAGATCACTGACCCGCTTGTTGGCTTGAGTGCCGTGTCGTATGGCACATGGCCCGGTGGGGTTTCTGGAACCCTTGCACCTGGCGCTGAAATTACGGCAACGGCGACGTACACGATCGTTCAATCCGACGTGGACGCCGGCTCGGTCAAGAACACCGCAAGCTCACAGGGCAGCTACGGCGGTACGACAGTTACGGATCCTTCGCCCCCGGTGACAACGCCAACAGTCGCCGCCGTTCGCACCATTTGGCTCGCAAAGGATGGTGCCCTCGAGACTGGCGCTACCGGAAAAGCTGGCGACGCTGTCAATTACGATTTCGTAGTTCGCAACACGGGAAACGTCACCCTCACCGGTGTCGGAGTCACCGATCCACTTTCCGGGCTTTCGGCGATCACGTTCGGCACCTGGCCGAGCGGAACCGCGGGAAAGCTTTTGCCGAACACTCAGGTCGCCGCTACAGCGACTTACATTCTGAAGCAGTCGGATGTCGATGCGGGCTCGGTCGCCAACAGTGCGACCACGCGTGGCACGCCTCCTACTGGCGCGGCGGTTACGGCATCGGACCCCGCTACTGTTGTCGTCGCGTCGAACGCGTCGCTCGCGGTTGCGAAGTCCGGTTCGGTTACGTCGGGCGCTGGCGGAGTCGGAAGCACAATGACGTTCACGTTCAGCATCACTAACCCCGGCAACGTGACGATGACGGGTGTCGCAATTTCGGACTCACTGTCAGGACTTTCAGCACCGGTGTACACGTGGCCGACCGCTACTGCGGGTCGTATCGCCCCGGGCGAGACAGCAACGGCGACCGCAACCTATACCGTGAAGCAGGCTGATGTCGACGCGGGATCCGTCTCAAACACCGCGACGGTAGCGGGCAAGACCCCGACGAATGCCACAGTGACCTCGCCGACGTCCACCGCAGTTGTTCCAACTTCAGCGGCGGCGCCGGAACTGACGACAACCAAATCGGCCAGCGTAACTTCTGGTGCCAAAGTCGGCGACGTGATTACCTACTCGATCACGATTGCTAACAGCGGAAACCAGACGCTCACTGGCATCACGCTCACTGACTCGCTTGCTGGACTGTCGACACCGGTCATCACGTGGCCAGGCGTTTCCGGGCGTCTATCACCCGGACAGTCAGCCACCGCCAAGGCTAACTACACGGTCAAGCAAGCGGATGTCGACTTCGGTTCGATCACTAACCGCGCGACGGCTGACGCTACAGCTCCAGGCGCAATACCTGTCACTGACGACTCCGACAACGTAGTGACGACAACGGTTACCGCAGCTCCCACACTCTCGCTCGCAAAGTCCGGTGCTCTGCCTTCTGGCTCGACCGCGCGGGCTGGCGAGGTCATCACCTACAGCTTCGTACTGCGCAACACCGGCAACGTCACCATTTCGGGCGCTGCGATCACCGATCCGCTCCCTGATCTTTCCGCAATCACGTTTGGAACGTGGCCGTCAGGCACCGCCGGAACTTTGGCGCCGGGCACTCAGGTAACGGCAACCGCGAACTATACGGTGAAGCAGCCCGACGTAGATGCGGGTTCGATCGCGAACACCGCAAATGCAACAGGCACCGGGGCGCTCGGTGGTTCAGCATCCGCTAGCAGCAGCGCAACCGTACCGCTCGTAGCGAGCGCAAAACTGACGGTCTCGAAGTCTGGCGCAGTGACGTCGGGAAACGGCAGCGTTGGCGACACCATCACCTTCTCCTTCGTCGTCAAGAACACGGGTAACGTCACGCTGTCGAGCGTTGGGATCACAGACACGCTTCCCGATCTCGGCACGGTGAATTTTGGTACGTGGCCGGGCGGGACAGCCGGCACGCTCGCGCCAAACACTCAGGTCACCGCTACCGCGTCCTACATCATTAAGCAGTCCGATGTGAATGCCAGAGACGTGCGCAACACGGCAACAGCATCCGGAACCCCACCGTCAGGGCCAGCTGCGACAGCAACCTCTGCCGAAGCAGTAGTTCAGGTTGTTCCGGCGGCACCGGCGATTAGAACTCTGAAGAGCGCCTCGGTCAGCGGTACTGGAGTCGTCGGTGATGTCATCACGTACACCCTCACTTCGCGCAACACGGGCAACGTAACCCTCTCCGAGGTCACCCTCACCGACCCGCTCCCCGGCCTCTCGGCTCCGACGTACGTGTGGTCGGGCGGGGTATCCGGCCAGCTCAACCCGAATGAAACTGTGACGGGTACGGCGACGTACACAATCACCCAGGCGGATGTCGATGCCGGCTCGGTCAAGAACACAGCGACATCGTCGGGAACTCCACCCACCCGAGCTGTTGTCACCGACGTGTCGTCGCAGCTCGTCACTCCGACGGTTGCCTCTGCCCCCAAAATCGGCGTGACAAAGTCTGGCGCTCTCGCCCCGGGAGCGCAGGGCAAGGCCGGCGATACCGTCACGTGGAGCATGACGCTCACCAACACGGGAAATGTAACTCTCAACTCAGTGAACGTCACGGACTCACTGCCGGGAATTTCGGCAGTGACCTACGGCACCTGGCCGTCCACAGCAGGAACGCTTGCCCCAGCACAGAGTGTTACTGCCACCGCGACCTACGTTCTTACGCAGGCAGATATTGACGCCGGTGCGGTGTCGAACACAGCGACCGGCGCAGGAACCCCGCCGCGCGGATCGCCCGCTTCGGCAACGGCTCCTGCAACTCTCGCACTAGCCTCAAACTCAAGCCTCACGCTCGATAAGGCTGCAGCAATCGTGACTCCCGGCACGGGAGCTGTTGGCGACACTGTTCGTTACACGTTCACCGCTGAGAACACGGGAAACGTCACTCTCACCGGTGTGACGATCACTGACACTCACTCCGGCCTCAGCGCTATTTCTTATGGGACCTGGGCTAGCGGAACAGCGGGCCGCCTGGCACCAGGGCAGACGATCACGGCAACCGCTGACTATGTCATCCGCCAATCAGACCAAAACGCAGGAACCGTAACGAATACGGCTTCCGTCTCAGGAAAGCCACCGACGGGGCCCAACGCGACCGCATCATCGCCCGCCGTGTCGATCTCCACCGCAACACGGGCCCCCGGCATCCTCACCACCAAGTCGTCGACCGTCTCGGGCACCGGCGCTGTTGGCGATGTCATCACGTACTCGATTACCGTGCGCAACACGGGTAACGTCACGCTCACCTCGGTAACGGCAAGCGATCCGCTGCCGGGTCTCGGCGCACTCACGTATGGCGCGTGGCCGGGGGGAGTAACCGGCACGCTGCAGCCAAACACTCAAGTCGTTGCGACCGCAAAGTACACGATCAAGCAAGCGGATGTTGATGCCACAGTCGTGAGCAACACCGCGAGCGGTCAGGGTACAGCGCCAGCAGCCGGTGTCATTAGTGATCCTTCTGACGAACTGCTCACGTCGACGGTTGCAACAAATGCCGCCGCAACCTTTACGAAGTCGGGCTCGCTGAACCCCGGCTCAGTCGGTATTGCCGGCGAAACGATTACGTACACCTTCACTGCAAAGAACACCGGAAACGTCACGCTCACTAGCGTCGGCGTCACAGACCCATTGCCCGACCTTGGTTCCATCACTTACACGTGGCCAGGAACCGCCGGTCGCCTAGCGCCGGGACAGACGGTCACGGCGAAAGCCGAGTACACCGTCAAACAGTCCGATGTGGATGCAGGCAGTGTCGCGAACGAGGCAACCCTCGCGGCAACTCCGCCGTCGGGAACGGCGCTCTCGCTGACTGACCCTGAGACGGTGTCGATCGCAGCCGCACCGCGAATTGCCGTAGATAAGACCGCGACAGTTGGCGGAACTGGTTCGGTCGGCGACGACATTACGTTCACGATGACGATTCGCAACACGGGAAACCAAACCCTCACCGTTGTCACACTGGTCGACAGCCTTCCCGGACTAACGACCCCCGTCTTCACTTGGCCGGGAACGCCAAACGAATTGGCACCGGGTGAAAGCGCGGTCGCAGTCGCGACCTACACAATTGATCAGGACGACGTTAACTTCGGGAGTGTAACGAACGAAGCATCCGTCACGGCGAACCCGCCGGGCGGAGCCGCACAGGTCTCCGATAGTTCTGGCGACGTGGTTGTTGCTACCGGTGCTAGCCGCCCCGAGCTCAAAGTTGTGAAGACAACCAGCGTGGTGCCCAACCCCGCGATTGTCGGATCGACGATTACCTATTCGTTCGTGGTGACAAACACCGGAAACGTCACAGTCGAGAACGCGGTGCTCAACGATCCGATGCTGGGTGCCTCGACACCAGTGCTGCCGGTGACGACCCTTGACCCCGGAGACTCCACCTCAGTGGCTGTCGACTACACGATTACTCAAAACGACGTCGATGCTGGCTCCGTATTGAACACCGTAACTGCGTCCGGTACCACTGCGGTCGCCGGTGACCCCGTCGCCAGCCCGGTTTCCTCGGTATCAACACGCACGGTAGCCGCTGCGCCAGGGATCTCGGTCACGAAGTCGGGCACTGCGGCTAGTAAAGCTGGCGACTTGATCGACTGGTCCTTCACCGTCACGAACACCGGAAACGTAACTCTTAGTGGCGTCAACCTCAGCGATGCCCTAGCGGGAGTCACTCCCGTCTTTGGTGCTTGGCCCAGCGGAATCTCGGGCCAGCTCAATCCCGGCGACACTGTTTCGGCCACGGCAAACGGTTACGTTGTGACTCAGTCAGATGTCGACTCTGGATCTGTCGTGAACTCAGTGACGGCATCGGGAACTCCAACGCGCGGTGCTGTAGCTAGGGCAACTACCGCAGCTACTGTGCCGCTCGTCGCCGACGCAGGTATCACGATCGTGAAATCTGAAGATGCCACTCCGGCCGCTCGCGGTGTGGGCGACACCGTTGGCTTTACGTTCACTGTCACTAACACCGGAAACGTCACTCTTACTGGAGTGAGTATCACTGATGAGCTCGATGGCGTCTCGGTTATTAGCTACAACGACTGGGACGGAAACACTGCAGGAACGCTGGGCCCGAACGATGTACTGACGGCAACCGCGACCTACGTCCTTAGTCAAGAAGATATCGACCGTGGCTTCGTCGAAAACGACTCTTCCGTCGCTGGTTGGACCCCTGCCGGCGTGATCCTGAACGAAGATTCAAACACCGCCACCGTTGCGACCGAGGCGGCTACTCTGCTTGTGACTACTACGAAGGATGCCGTGCTCAACGGCACCGGAGTTGTCGGCGACACAATCAGCTACTCGATCACCTTGACCAACGGCAGCAACGTCACGGTTACCAATGCCGCGATCAGTGACACCCTCGTTGGACTCAGCCCGCTCGCTTTCGGCACGTGGCCTTCAGGCATTGACGGTGAACTTTCTCCCGGTGACACGATCACCGCCACCGCGAATTACACGGTCACGCAGGCTGATGTCGATGCCGGATCTGTGAGCAACACAGCTACTGGTGCAGCCAAGTCAGTGCGCGATAGCGCTGATGTCAGCGATGATTCACCGGCGGCCGTAACTCCGCTGGTCGCGCAGAGTCCAACCATCGTGGTCAACAAGGTCGGTGCGCTAGAGCCGGGATCAACAGGCCGCAATGGCGACAAAATCCTCTACTCTTTCACACTGAAGAACACGGGAAACGTCACTCTGACCGCGGTCAACCTGACAGACGACCTCCCGAACATCTCCGGGATCACCTACACCTGGCCAGCGGGAGCAACCGCGGGCGAACTTGCTCCCGGGCAGGCAGTGACCGCAGAAGCGACCTACACACTCACGCAACCAGATATTGACTCTGGTGCTGTAATGAACACCGTAACCGGAACCGCGACGCCTCCCGGCGGTGCGGCCAACGTCACCGACGATGACACATCAACCGTCGTGGTCGAGCCTGATGCGAGCCTTAGCGCGATCAAGAGTGGAAGCCTGCGCGCCCCCGGAATCGGTGCGGTTGGCGACATCATTGACTACTCCGTAACGGCAACTAATACGGGTAACGTCACGCTGCACAACGGCCAGCTTGTCGACCCACTACCGGGCATCAGCGACCCGAACATTGTGTGGCCAGACCCAGCGAACCCCGGTGTTCTGAAAGTTAACGAGTCAGTCACCGGCACTGCCGAGTACCTACTAACGCAGGTTGACATCGACCGCGGTTACATCGAGAACACTGCAAAAGTCCAGGCGTTGACGCCGAACAACGTGGTCGTGCCAGCACTGACCAATACCGTCGTGATAGCCACAGAACGTCCAACGCCGGTGCTCACTGTTGCTAAGACAGCCAGCGTCGCCGGTGCGGGCGAATACGGCGACGAGATCACGTACACGTTTGTCATTACGAATAATGGCAACGTCACGACTTCCGGAATCACGCTCAGTGACCCGCTGCCAGGGCTCAGCACTCCGGTCATTGGCTGGGATGCGGCGAATACCACTCAATCCCTCGCACCGGGCGAAAGTGTTACGGCAACGGCAACCTACTTGATCAGACAGTCCGACGTGGACAACGGGGAGGTAGTGAACACCGCTACCGCCAACGGAACGGGAGCCCAGGGCACTCCGGTCAGTGGCAATTCACCCGAAGTCGTCACCGAGACTGTGGCTGCGGACTCGTCTCTCGTAGCGACTAAGGCTGCCGCCCTCGCTCCGGGAGCTACCGGTGTTGCGGGCGACACTGTCAACTACAGCTTCACGGTCACGAACGACGGAAACGTTTCGCTGACAGCTGTAGACATTATTGATCAACTGCCGGGACTCACCGCTGTCACCTTCGGCGCGTGGGCAAGCGGAACCGCCGGTCGACTCAACCCGGGTGACACCGTTTCTGCAACAGCGACGTACACACTGTTGCAAAGTGATATCGACGCCGGATCAGTAGCGAACAGCATCAACGCGACAGGCCTTCCGCCCACAGGTTCCGGGGTTACCGAGCCTGCTTCGGCGACGCTGCCGTTGACGGCAGCACCCAATTTCACGGTCGTCAAGACCGGTTCTCTCGACGCACAACTCGGAGTAGTCGGCGACGTAATCGACTACGAATTCAGCATCACCAACTCTGGTAATGTCACGCTTTCTGGCGTTGTGCTTCTCGATTCGCTTGCCGGTGTGAGTGCCCCGGTTCTTACATGGCCGGGGGCAGCCCGGGTTCTCGCTCCGGGCGAGATTGCTACCGCGACCGCTAAGTACACAATCACTCAAGATGATGTCGATGCGGGCTCGGTCACGAACACTGCCGAAGCGCTTGGCGTGACTCCTGCAGGAACCGAATACTTCGAGTTCTCAGACCCCGCCGTCAACACCACGGTCACTCGCACCTCCTCTGCCACGATCGACAAGGTCGGGACAACTCCGGACGGCGCCGCTCTAGGCGATCTCGCACACTTCAGTTTCACTATCAAGAACACGGGCAACACGACGTTGACCGGCGTCGCCATTACCGATCCGCTCGTTGGAATCTCCACACTTGTGTACTCGTGGCCTGGCGCGGCCGGCGAGCTAGCTCCGGCAGAATCCGCGACCGCGACCGCAACCTACGAGATAAAGCAGGCCGATGTTGACCGCGGCTATGTGCGGAACACTGCTGACGTAGATGGCACCTCGCCCATCGGCGCTGTCACCTCGTCCGTTGGGCCGGTTGACGTTCCGACCAACACCGCAGCTCCCGCCATAAATGTCACCAAGAATGGCGCGCTTGAGGCCGGCGCAACTGGTTTCGCAGGCGACACTGTCAACTACTCATTCACTGTGCGTAACACCGGAAACGTCACGCTGACGAATGTCACGCTGACCGATCCGCTACCCGAATTGAACGTGCTGACGTACACCTGGCCGACCGCAACTGACGGCAAGCTTGCTCCCGGCCAGAGTGCGACAGCGGTGGCGACGTACACCCTTACTCAAGCTGATGTGGATGCAGGCCAGATTGACAACACCGTCACCGCCGACGGCGACACTCCCGCTGGCGGCGCAGTGCAGCACGCCGCAGACGAGACTGTCACGATCACACCTGTTCCTGTGCTGACCCCGTTCAAGTCGGGCACCATCCTGAACGGTGGTATCGGTGCTGTTGGAGACACCGTCGAGTACCGCCTTACGGTTACCAACGATGGAAACGTAACGCTCTACAACGGCATGCTTCTCGACCCCTTGCCAGGACTATCTGTTCCCGTGATCACTTGGCCGGACAACGACAAGCCAGGTGAGATCCCGGTTGGCCAGTCTGTACTGGGTGTTGCGACGTACGAGATAACGCAGGCAGACGTTGACCGCGGCTATATCCCCAACACTGCAGATATGTCCGCAGAGACGCCCAAGGGTGTTGTGATTGTTGAGGCATCCAACGAGGTCATCGTGCCCATGGTGCTCCCGTCGCCGAATATTAGGGTCACGAAAGCGGGAACACCGCGCGGTTCCGCTGATGTAGCTGACACGATCGATTATGAATTTGAGATTCTCAACTCTGGAAACGTCACGCTCAACTCCGTGACGCTCAGTGACCCGCTGCCAAACCTGTCGGCAATCACCATCACATGGCCTACTCCGGCCAGCCCCGGCATACTCGCTCCTGGAGAGGTTGCCACGGCAACTGCGACCTATGCCGTAACTCAGGACGATGTGGATGCTGGCGCGGTGCTCAATATCGCGACGGCTAACGGAATCGACCCCAACAGCACTCCCGTCACCGACGACTCGGCAGCCAATACGGTTCCCACAGAAACGATTCGTGCGGTCGTCGAGCTCACCAAAAGCGGTGTGCTCGCTGATCTAGCTCGTGCCGACGAAGGCGACATCGTCAACTGGTCGTACGAACTGACCAACACGGGAAACGTCACGCTAACGGTTGTGGAAATCGTGGATGCGCTACCGCTGATCTCTGGAATGACTTACGTTTGGCCCGGAACGGCTGGCGTTCTCGAACCCGGCCAATCGGTGACAGCGACGGCGACATCCGCCATTACTCAGGCGCAGATCAATGCGGGATCCGTGTCGAGCCAGGCGACCGGTTCGGGAACACCGCCTCGCGGCGATAACGTAAGCGACCTAGCGACAGCGGGCGTAGTTCTCGCAGCGCAGGCTGGCATGACTGTTACCAAGGCTGGCGCCCTCAACGGCGTCGGCAACACGGGCAACTCCGGAGACACGATCGATTACAGCTTCGGAATCACCAACACCGGCAACGTCACACTCACGCTGGTCAACCTCGTCGATGCTCTCGCAGGCGTCAGCAGCCCGGTGTTCACGTGGCCGGGCACTGTTGGAGAACTGGAACCAGGTCAGACGGTTACCGCTACTGCGAACTACACCATCACGCAGAATGATGTCGATCGCGGCTCGGTATCGAACGTGGCCACCGCCAGCGGAAAGCCGCCAGTCGGTGACACCATTTCGGTCAGCACCACAGTAACCGAGACGACAGTCGCTCCCGCTGCTGCTGCGCTCACGCTCGCCAAGTCTTCGACGACAGGAACAAGCGCTGGCGTCGGCGACATCATCACTTACACATTCCTGGTCGAGAACACCGGAAATGTCACGGTCGATGCCATCGTAATCAGTGACCCGCTGCCAGGGCTAAGCACCCCAGTCGTCGACTGGCCAGACACGAATGGTGTGCTCGCTCCGACTGAGACCGCGACAGCAACGGCAACGTACGCGATCACGCAGGCTGATGTGAACCGTGGCCGCGTCGATAACTCGGCGATCGCCAATGGAACCTCGCCGAACGATGCTCCCGTACCGAGCAACACTGCCTCGAAGTCGACGCCGACGGATGTTGCAGCCCCGAGCATCCTCGTCACGAAGAGTGGTGCTCTGGCTCCTGGTTCAACAGGCTTCGAGGGCGACCTTGTTAACTTCAGTTTCTCGCTCAAGAACACCGGAAACCAGACTGTGACTGGGGTTGATCTTGTTGACGGGCTCTCTGGTGTCTCGGCACTGACCTACTCGTGGCCCACCGCTAGCGCAGGCACGCTCGCGCCAGGACAAACGGTGACCGCGACGGCAACCTACATGCTCACTCAAGATGACATCGATTCCGGGTCAGTGGTGAACACGGTGCGCGGTGACGCGACCCCACCCTCGGGTGTCGAATTTAGCGAGTCAGCTCCCGCGACAGTAGCGATCGTTGCTGCCGGAGCTCTTGACCCGTTCCTCTGGGGAGACCTCCGCGATGGTGACATTGGCAAGGTAGGCGACTGGGTCGACTACCTCCTCGAAGTCGTCAACATTGGGAATGTGACCCTCACTGACGGCACGCTCGTCAGCGCCTCTGGTGGGCTCACGACTCCCGTTATTGAGTGGCCAAACCCTGCACAACCGGGAACCATACTGCCCGGCGAAAAGGTGACCGGAACAGCTTCGGTTCAGCTCACGCAGGCGGACATCGACCGCGGCTACGTAGAGAGCTCCGCGTCCGTGAGAGCAACTGACCCGAACGGCGTCTACGTGTTCGCTACGCCAAACCGGGTCAGAACTCCAACGGTTCAGGCCCAGCCGAGTATGACCGTCGTCAAGTCTGGTGACGCGCGATCTCCGGGTGTTGGAGCAATCGGTGACACCGTCGACTTCACATTCGTCGTACGCAACACGGGCAACGTGACAATCGGTTCGATTGTTGTCACTGATCTACTTCCTGGAATGACGACGCCTACCGTGAACTGGCCAACCGCGACGGAAACTCTCGCACCGACCGAAACGGTAAGCGCAACCGCGAGCTATGTCATCCGCCAGTCGGATGTCGATCGCGGTTACGTTGAGAACACGGCGAATGCTGCCGCGGTTCCTGTACGTGGTGACGCAATCTCAGCGATTTCCAACACAGAAGAGGTTCCCACTGAGGCGCCAAACGTCGTCGTCGCTGTAACAAACTCCGGGGCATTGACGAACCCAGGTCCCGCAGTAGAGGGTGACACGGTCACTTGGGACTACAACTTCACCAACAACAGCAATGTCACACTCTCTGGTGTTGAGCTCAGCGACTTCATCGGATCACTTCCGGCAGGCGACTACACCTGGCCTGGAACGATTGGAGTGCTCGCACCCGGTGAGGCAGTGACTGCGGTTCGCGTGCAGACCCTGACACAGGCCGACATTGACTCCGGTGCTGTATCCAGCATCGTGACCGGTGAAGGAACGCCTTCCATCGGAGCCGCGGCAATCGCCAGCGCTCCAGCCACAGTCACTCTGGCCGCCAACGGACTGCTCGACGTACGCAAATCGAGTGAACTCGCTGTTGCAGGAGAGAACGGTCCAGGCGACACCATCAACTACACGATCGTCGTCGAGAACACGGGAAACGTGACGCTGCGCTCGGTAACGATCAGCGACAGCATTGAACACGTCACGATCAACTCGATCGTCTGGCCAGCAGCCAGCGGTGTTCTTGCACCGGGCCAAACCGCAACAGCAAGCGCAACCTACGTTCTCGAGCAAGACGATGTTGACCGCGGTTACGTCGACAACACAGCATCTGCTCGCGGCGAGACTCCTGAACGCACCGCCGTAACGGCCAACTCGAACGTTGACCGTGAAGTGACTGAAGCATCCGACCCCAGCATCACAGCGGAAAAGTCCGGAGTAATGACAGCCGGTGACGGCGGGGTTGGATCTGAGATCACGTACAGCTTCATCGTGAAGAACACCGGCAACGTTACGCTGCGACTCGTGGGGGTCATCGACCCGCTTATCGCAGTCGTACCGTCTGACCTGACCTTCCCCTCGGCCACCGGTATCCTCGGCCCTGGCGAACGAGCTGTTGGATCTGTCATCTACACGGTGACCCAGCAGAACGTTGACGATGGCACTGTCGAGAACACCGCGGTTGCGGTCGGAACAGCCCCCAACGGTGACGAAGTTCGCGGAGTCTCAAACACGGTGAACAATCCGACCGAGCCTGCTGTTCCATCCATCGTGACCACTCACACTGCAGCACTCGCTGACGGGCAAACGGGTGTGCTCGGCGACAGCATGGACTACACCTTCCAGATCAGCAATAGCGGCAACGTCACCCTCGACGGCGTCACACTTGCGAACACGATTCCTGGCCTCACCAGCTTCGTGTACACGTGGCCAGATGTCGCAGCTCCCGGCGTTCTCGCGCCAGGCGAAAGTGTCACGGTCACGGCAACTCGACTGGTAACCCAGGCGGATGTTGACGCTGGAGAAGTGCGCAACATTGCGACAGGGGCGGGAAATTCTCCGACCGCGATCGCCGTAGATGCCGATTCGGCAGTGTCGGTAGTGCCTCTCGTGGCAGCATCCTCGAGCCTCGACATTGACAAGGTCGCTGAGGTTCGCGATGCGCTCAACCCTGTGGTTGTTGGCTCCTGGATCGATTACACCTTCACGGTGCTCAACGATGGCGAGACGACTCTCAGGGGCGTCACTGTCTCCGACCCCAAGGTCGGCACCACAGCCGTTGTATACGGAACGTGGCCTGGCGTCGTTGGTGTGCTGGCTCCTAACGAGTCTGTGACGGCGACGGCGAGCTATCAGGTAAGGCAGTCAGAATTTGATGCCGGTTCCGCGTCGAACACGGCACGGGGCTCGGGTACGAACCCGGGCGGTGGAGCTGTAAGCAACACCTCAAATACGGTAGTGACGCCGACCGCTGCTGGCAGTGCAGACATCCAGATCACTAAAACTCAAGCGCTCGCGGCTGCGGCAACTGGTCGCGCTGGAGACACAGTCGAGTACCGCTTCGAAGTCACTAACACCGGCGATGTCACTCTCAACGGGGTGACGATCTCCGACGACCAGATCGATCTGAGTGTGGTGAAGATCACTTGGCCGGGAACGCTTCGTGTGCTCGCTCCGGGACAGGTTGCAATAGCGACTGCGAAGTACGTGCTCACCCAGGATGATGTGGATGCTGGCGCGATCAGTTCCGGCGCTTCGACTTCGGGCGCACCCGTTGTTGGACCCGTCGTAATCGACTCGGCCTCGGGATCGACGCCGATTGCTGAGAACCCGTCGATGACGATCGCAAAGACAAGTTCCTTCGCGACCTTCGCTCAACAGGGCGCGACAATCAACTACCGCATCGAGGTTGTCAATACCGGAAACGTGACGCTCACGTCAGTGGCGATCACCGACATCAAGGTTGGCCTTTCGCCACTCAACTACACGTGGCCCGGAACCGCAGGCGAACTTACCCCAGGCCAGAAGCTGGTCGCGACAGCCACCTACGTCATCACGCAGGATGATGTGGATGTCGAACAGACCGTGAATGAAGCGATCGTCGACGCGAACGCGCCCTCTGGTGCGATCGCACCAGAATCAGCAACGAACACTCTCGCAATCCCCAACCTGCCCAGCATCGCGCTGCGGTTATCGGGAGTGCTGGGAGCAGGCCAAAAGGGCTTCCCTGGAGACGTCGTGACATTCACGTACATCGCAACGAACACGGGAACGCTGCCCCTCACGAACGTCACGATCGCCGACCCGCGCTCGGGACTCTCAGTGATGAGCTATGGCACCTGGCCGGGAACCGTAGGCCAGCTGGAGCCGGGCGAATCGATTACGGCAACAGCAACCTACGTCATCCGTGAAAGTGATGCGGGAACCGTTCTCCTTGAGACCGCAACCGTCACCAGCACCGAGCTCAACTCGGGCGATCCCGTGTTTGCCACAGCACAAACAAGCTTGCAGCTACCTACCAAGGCACTCTCTTACACTGGATCAGATCCACGAGGAACGCTCGCAACCGGGCTCGGCACACTGCTCGCCGGCCTCGCACTGATCCTGCTCGCACGCAGAAAACAACGACAGGAAACATCATGAACCTCCGCACACGACTGACCGTCACCGCCGTACCCTTTGCGATTCTGGCGCTCACGCTTGCCGGTTGCACCAACAACGGAACCGAAGGTCAGCCTGAGCCGACCGAAAGCTCTGCCGCGTCAGAGCAGACTCCCGGCATCACCGACATCACAGACGCTCCGGGAACCGGGGAGAACCTTCAAGGCGCCCTCGCGGACTCAACCGTTGAGGAATGCAAGCGCTCCGGCGACGAGTGGACCGTGTCAGGCACTGTCACCAACTCGACAGCCGCAAGCGTGACCTATCGCATCTACGTCTCGCTGCTCAACGGTGCTAACGACACCCGCGCACTCACTCAGGTAGACGTAGACGCGACAGAACCTGGAGCAACCGCCGACTGGAAGATTTCGATTCCTGTCGCTGAAGACGACCTCAGCTGCGTACTGCGGGTGGAGCGCTACGAGGGCTAGCCTGCACTCACGCAAGATCGGTACGACACCGGTCCTGACGACGACTATCGTGGAACGGTGACTGAACCGAACCCCAGCGTCGAGCTGTCGACAAACGGGGTGGGGCCGTGGCAGGGCGAAATGCCCACCGAACCCCACTACGACCCTGCTCTGCTCGAACGTGGCGATAGCCGCAATGTCATCGACCGGTATCGCTACTGGACGATGGAAGCCATCGTTGCCGATCTCGACGTGACGCGGCATCCGTTCCATGTCGCCATCGAGAACTGGCAGCACGACATGAACATCGGCTCCATCGTGCGCAGCGCAAACGCCTTCGGTGCCGACACGGTGCACATCATTGGGCGTCGGCGCTGGAACAAACGCGGTGCCATGGTTACTGACCGCTACCAGCACGTGCTCCATCATCCGGATGTTGCGGCATTCCTTGAATGGACTGCCGCCAACGATCTGCCCATCATCGCGATCGACAACGTGCCAGGCAGCGTCATCATCGAGACCTTCGACATCCCTAAGCGTTGCGTGCTGCTGTTCGGTCAAGAGGGCCCAGGGTTGTCGCCAGAAGCCATTGAAGCAGCGACGGATGTCGTGGAGATCAGCCAGTTCGGTTCGACTCGCTCGATCAACGCTTCAGCCGCGGCCGCCGTAGCGATGCACAACTGGATTACCCAGCACGTCAACTTCTCTTAAGAAACGGTGCAGCTTCGTCGGGCACTAGTCTGAAGGTTCGACCCGATGAGGAGTGAGCCATGTCGCAACCTAGCCGTGTCACGATTGTTGGCGCCGGAATGGTTGGGCTCTGCACTGCCTGGTTCCTGCAAGAACGTGGCGTTGAGGTCACAGTTCTTGACCGCAGCGGAGTCGCTGCCGGATCGTCGTGGGGCAATGCCGGATGGATTGCTCCCGCACTGACGCTGCCCCTGCCGGAGCCGTCTATCTTCCGATACGGACTGAAGGCGATCGTCAGCTCCTCCTCGCCCGTTTATGTACCGCTCGCCGCCAACGCGACACTGTTGCGCTTTCTTGCGGGCTTCGCCCGTCACTCGCTTCCTAGTGCCTGGCGCAAGAACATGGCAACGTTCGCCGAGATAAACAAGTGGGGCCTCGAGTCCTTCGACCGAATGGAAGACGGTGGGGTTGCGGCGGCGCTCACTCAGGCCGACCCGTTCCTTGCAGCCTTCGTCAACGAGCGCGACCAGCAAACAATTGTGCACGAATTTGATGAGGTGGCAGCTCGCGGAGGCCACGTGAGCTTCCAGAAACTTTCCGGCGACGAATTGCGCGAGATTGAACCGAGCATCTCGGGTGTAGTAACCCACGGGCTGCGGGTAGATGGCCAACGCTTCATCAACCCGCCAGAATTCATGGACGTGCTTGCGGCATCCGTTCGGGCGCGAGGAGCACGCATCATTGAGGGCGCAAACGTCACCGGTGTGCGCGATCTCGGCACTGAAGGGGTAGTCGTTGACGTCGAGGGTCAGGACGCCGTCCAGAGCGACCAACTCGTGATTGCTACCGGAACTTGGCTTGCCGGGCTCGCCCGCCAGTTCGGTGTTCGGCAAGTGGTGCAGGCCGGTCGCGGCTACAGCTTTAGCGTGAAGCCGCCCGTGATTCCAACGCACCCCATCTACTTGGCGGCGCAGCGCGTTGCCTGCACGCCCCTCGGCGATCGACTGCGAGTGGGAGGAATGATGGAATTCCGTCGCGCCGACGCTCCAGCAGATCCCCGTCGCATCCAGACGATCGTGAATGCTGCGAGCCCCATGTTCGACGGTGTCGATTGGGAAGCCCGTGAAGAAGAGTGGGTCGGTTCTCGCCCATGCACCGCCGACGGTTTGCCACTCGTCGGCCGCACCCGCTCACCGCGAGTGCACGTAGCTGGCGGTCACGGCATGTGGGGAATCGCCCTCGGCCCATTGACTGGGCGGATGCTCGCAGACTCCATCACCGGTGGCGACAAGCATCCACTGCTCGACGCTTTCGACCCGCTGCGTTAGCGCTCGCTAGCAGGCTCGTCTGATCTGCCCGATACGTCGGTCCCATCTTGCTGATCGGGGTCGCACGAGCTGTCAGGTTTTGGGTGTTGCTCCTGTGCACGATCGTGGGAATCGGCGTCGCGCACCCGGTCGACGAGCTCTCGCCACGGCCCCGTGAGTTCTTGCTCCGGAATCACCACTTCGTGGGGGTCGCAGCGAATTCGGTAAATGTACCGGTCGGGAGTCGCAATCACTGCCGGACGCTCATCCCAGGGCAACTCAGCGATGAGTAGGTACCACTTGTCGGGGTCGGGTTGCTCGTCGACGACGACATCCCATTCGACGCGTCTGCCGAGGAGACCGCCACTGCGCCACACCAGAATCTTCATTCCTGAGTCCTCACACCTGCATGCTATCTCGTGGGGTTGATTCCTACGAGGGTCCATCCGGCGACGACTGCTTGGTGCTCGGCGGAGTCTTGGCCGAATCGTGCAACTGCAGAGGCGACTGTCGCGGCTGCGAACCTAGAGAAATCAGCGCGGGGACCCAGTGCGCCACCAGTGAGTGTGTCGTACCAGATGTGCCCAGCGCGCTCCCACGCGTAGCCACCGAGGGAATCGGCGACGCTCCAGAATGCACGGTTGGGGATGCCCGAATTCAGGTGAACGCCACCGTTGTCATCGAGGGTCTTGACGTAGCCGTCGAAATGGTCGGGCTGGGGGTCCTTTCCGAGCACGTCGTCGTCGTAAGCCGTTCCGGGTGCCTTCAATGAGCGCAGTGCGTTGCCCTCCACTTCGTCGGTGAAGATGCCTTCTCCGATGAGCCATGACGCGTCAGCCGCGGTGTGGCCACGAGCGTACTGCTCTACGAGCGCTCCAAACACGTCGGAGATGTGCTCATTGAGTGCGCCGCTCTGATCGCGATAGACCAAGCCCGCGGCGAACTCAGTCACTCCGTGGGCGAGTTCGTGGCCGATCACGCTGAGCGAGCGAGTGAACCCATCAAAGATTTCGCCGTCGCCGTCCCCGAACACCATGCGGCGGCCATCCCAGAAGGCGTTGTCGTAGAGCTTGCCGTAATGAACGGTGGCTTCGAGCGGGGCGGAGAGATTGTCTATCGAGTCGCGATCGAACACATCCCAAAACAGAGCAAAAGTGCGGCCGAGACCCTCGTAGGCTTCGGTCACCGAAACATCGCCGGTTTCTGGAGACCCTTCTGTTCTGACGAGTGTTCCTGGCAGCACTTCAGTGCCCTGGGCGTCGGAGATTGCGCGGCCGATGTGCCCGCGAATGGCAGGCTCGAGATCGCGCAGTGATCGGGGAAGGAGGGAATGATCGCCGCGGCCATGGTCGAGACCGTGAGGGGCGACATCGATGAGCGAGCGGCGTGCGGCATGTGCGGCTCGCTCGAAGCGAGGATCGTCAAGTGTCGCGATGCGGGCCAGCAAAAACGGGGGCACGATTGAACAGACTGTGCGCGGGGCTGCTGTGAGAGTTGCTTGTTGTGGCGGCATCCGGAACATGCTCCATGCTGACACGCACCACCGACGGTGGCGAGAGCGGATCGCGATTCCCACGGAGTCTTCAGCAACGCCCGCCACGCAACAAATCGGCAGAGAGAGGTGAAAGTCAGCTCTCGGGTAGACTGAGGTGTAATCCCCCCACATTTTCGAAGGGATCCACTATGCCAGCAATCGTGATCATCGGCGCCCAATGGGGCGACGAGGGCAAGGGAAAAGCAACCGACCTCCTCGGTAGCCGCATCGACTACGTCGTGAAGTTCAACGGCGGAAACAACGCCGGTCACACCGTCGTCATCGGCAGCGAAAAGTACGCGCTGCACCTGCTGCCGTCTGGCATCCTCACTGAGGGTGTCACCCCGATCATTTCCAACGGTGTCGTCATCGACCCCGAGGTGCTTTTCGAAGAGCTTGACGCTCTGATTGCCCGCGGCGTCGACGTCTCCAAACTGCTAGTTAGCGCCAACGCGCACATCATCACCAACTACCACCGCACCCTCGACAAGGTGACGGAACGCTTCCTCGGAAAGCGTCAGATCGGCACGACCGGTCGCGGAATTGGACCGGCGTATGCCGACAAGATCAATCGAGTCGGCATCCGTGTTCAAGACCTCTTTGACGAGAACATACTTCGCCAAAAGGTTGAGGGCGCTCTCGATCAGAAGAACCACCTCCTCGTGAAGGTGTACAACCGTCGTGCGATCGAAGTTGAAGAGATCGTCACCGAGCTGCTCAGCTACGCCGACCGACTGCGCCCCATGGTTGCCGACACCGGACTGCTCCTCAACCAGGCCCTCGACAAGGGCGAAGTTGTGCTCTTCGAGGGCGGCCAAGCCACAATGTTGGATGTCGACCACGGTACGTACCCGTTCGTCACGTCCTCCAACTCCACTTCGGGTGGCGCGGCTACCGGTTCGGGTGTCGCCCCCAACCGCCTCGAGCGCATCATCGGAATCGTCAAGGCCTATACAACTCGTGTGGGTGCTGGGCCGTTCCCCACCGAACTGTTTGATGAGTCTGGCGAATTCTTGCGCGCCAACGGTTTCGAATTTGGAACCACCACCGGGCGTCCGCGACGCTGTGGTTGGTACGACGCCCCCATCGCCCGCTACACGGCGCGCGTCAACGGTGTCACCGACTTCGTGCTCACCAAGCTTGATGTACTTACGGGACTCACGACAATTCCGGTGTGCGTTGCGTACGACGTTGACGGTGTGCGTTTCGACGAAATGCCGGTATCGCAGTCCGACTTCCACCATGCCGTACCGATTTACGAAGAGTTCCCCGGCTGGCAAGAAGACATCACCGGCGCACGTAACTTCGACGATCTTCCCAAGAACGCGAAAGACTATGTGCTCGCCATCGAAAAGATGAGTGGCGCACGCATGTCAGCGATTGGCGTTGGCCCAGGACGCGACGAGATCATCGTTCGTCACGACCTCGTCGACTAACACTCGACACCCTAGTTCGCACTCAAGCGGCACGCACCGGAGAGATCCGGGGCGTGCCGCTTCTGCGTTGGCGGTGCGTGTGCGGGGTAGCCAATCAGGGATTGCTGGACTGAACGTCCGAAATCCGTGGGTGAAAGTCCGAAATCTGCGGGTGCGCAACCGCTGCAGGGTGGGAGTATTTGTGAGTGACCGTAACGCGCCCGCAGCCCCGCACCCTTCACGGGACCCTCGTGTCGGTCGAGCCGATGACCGAAAAGCACCTTGCCGAACTCTGGCCGGCGCTCGGCGTGCCCGACGTCTTCGCTGGTGGGTACGGCGGGGGCCCCGCTGGTTTGCCTGCCGACGAAGCATCCTTTATTGAATGGATGCGCGGCTCCTACCTCGGTTATCACGACCGCTTCCCATTCGCAGTGCGGCTCAACTCGGGCCCGCACGCTGGCCTACTCGTGGGCGCGAGCACCCTTGGCGACCTCGACGAGTTCAACGCCAACGTTCAGCTCGGCTGGACAGCCTACGACCCGCGGGTCTGGGGCACGGCGGTGAACCCAGAAACGAAGCTCCTGCTGCTTGGCTTTGCCTTTGAGAGCGGCTACAACCGCGTCACCATCCAGGCGGATGCGATCAACGACCGATCGCGCGCTGCGATCCTGAAGCTTGGTGCGACGTTCGAAGGCATCCAACGTAAGCACCGCATCCGAGCTGACGGATCCTGGCGTGACACCGCCGTCTACTCTGTGCTCGACACTGAATGGCCAGCGGTGCAGACTGCGTTGCGTTCGCGCCTCGACACCGCGACGGCACCGTTCGCTGCCGCAACCATCTCGGCGTCTGCTCAGGAGCCCCGTTCGTGAGCGCCCCGGTGATCTCTCCCGGTCGGGACGAGAAGCATGACCACTCGTCCTCTCTCGGCACAACGCTGCGATTTGCGGGAGCCGGACTGGTCTGGGGCTCAAGCTTTCTCTTCATGAAAGTGGCGTTGGATGGGGTGAGCTTTGGGCAGGTCGCCTGGACTCGCGCAGTTCTCGGTGCTCTCACCCTCATTGTGGTGTTCGCGCTAAGTCGCCGTAGGTTGCCGCGACAGCCGATCGTGTGGGCTCACTTCACGGTGTTGGCATTCCTGTTTGCCGTGATCCCGTATCTCCTGTTTGCGTGGGCCGAACAGTACGTGAGTTCAGGTCTTGCGAGCATCTATAACGCCACGACACCCATCATGACGGCGATCTTTGCGACCCTCGTGTTTCGGGTCGAGAAGCTCACGCGCTCGCAGATCGCGGGCGTTACGCTCGGCATTTTCGGCGTACTCGTAATCATCTCCCCGTGGCAGGCTGGCGACATTAGCGGCAGTTTGCTCGGTCAACTCGCGTGCCTTGGTGCTGCCGTCTGTTATGGCGCAGCCATGAGTTACCAGCGTCGCTTCGTCGCTCCTTACCGAGTCGCCGGTGTTACCTCCGCAACGATGACTATTGGGCTTGCCGCTGTCGTCTATCTGATTTTGACCCCGGTTGTCGCGACCGGTCCAGTCACCCTCACGCTTCCTGTCGTGGCTAGCCTGCTTGCTGTTGGTGTGCTCGGCACAGGCTTGGCCTATGTCTGGAACTACCGGGTGCTCGCAGAATGGGGACCAACACGAACCTCCACCGTCACCTACATCACGCCCGTCGTCGGGGTAATCCTGGGTGCCGTGATTTTGAAGGAAACCATGTCGTGGCACGAACCGGTAGGCGCAGTACTCGTGCTCATCGGGGTGCTGCTCGCGCAGGGTCGGCTCAAGTTGCCCCTGGGCAAGGAACGCGCGCTCTCACGACCGCAATAACCCTCAGCTGTTCAGAGCCGCATCGACGATTGCCTTGGCTTCGGCTTGCACGAGCCGCAAGTGCTCAGTTCCCTTGAATGATTCGCCATAAATCTTGTAGACGTCCTCGGTGCCGCTTGGACGGGCGGCAAACCAGGCAAACTCGGTTGTCACCTTCACCCCGCCAATGGATGCCCCGTTTCCTGGTGCCTCCGAGAGTGTGGCGGTGATCGGGTCACCAGCAAGTTCGGTGGCCGGAATTGCGGACCCGCTTAGCTTGCCAAGTTTCGCTTTCTGTTGCTTGGATGCCACGGCATCCACTCGCTCGTAGGCGGGGTCACCGAACTTCTCGACAAGTTCGGAATAGAGCACGGACGGTGTTTTGCCTGTGACGGCGAGAATCTCGCTCGCGAGAAGGGCAAGCAGAATGCCGTCTTTATCGGTCGTCCACGCTGTGCCGTCTGTGCGCAAGAAACTCGCGCCTGCACTCTCCTCACCACCGAAGCCGACAGAGCCATCGATGAGGCCGGGAACGAACCACTTGAAGCCGACCGGCACCTCCCGGAGTGCGCGGCCCAACGATGCGGCAACTCTGTCGATCATCGAGCTGGAAACGAGAGTCTTGCCGATTGCGGCATCCTGACGCCAGCCATCACGGTGCGTGTAAAGGTACTGGATGGCGACAGCGAGGTAGTGGTTGGGGTTCATGAGGCCACCGTCTGGAGTGACGATCCCGTGGCGGTCGGCGTCTGCATCGTTGCCAGTGAGGATGTCGTACTCGTCGCGTCGAGCAACGACAGTCGCCATCGCGAATTTTGAGGACGGATCCATGCGGATCTTGCCATCCCAGTCGAGCGTCATAAACGACCACGTCGGGTCGACGACAGGGTTCACGACTGTCAGGTCGAGGTCGTATTTCTCAGCAATGAGCTTCCAATAGTTAACGCTTGCTCCACCAAGCGGGTCGGCACCGATTCGAATCCCGGCGGCCCGGATCGCATCAATGTCGATGATGTTCTTGAGGTCGGCTACATAGCTTCCTCGAAAGTCGAAGGTGCCAGCAGGAATGCTCTCCGCTGAGGTTGCCGCGTTACCGCGCTTCACGTCGCCGCTGCCGTCGGCAATGATTTCATTCGCCCGATCGGCGATCCAGCCGGTCGCGTCACTATCCGCTGGCCCACCGTGGGGCGGGTTGTACTTGAATCCACCGTCGCGAGGAGGATTGTGGCTCGGAGTGATGATGATGCCGTCGGCTTGGTCAGCATGGCCAGCGGCGTTGTAGGTGATAATCGCGTGGCTGAGAGCCGGGGTTGGCACAAAGTCGTCGAACTCGTCTTTCAGCGCCTGCACGCCGTTAGCGGCGAGCACTTCGAGCGCTGTTGTCTCCGCCGGTTGCGACAGCGCGTGGGTGTCACGGCCAATGAACAGCGGTCCCGTGATCGACTGCGATGCCCGATATTCGACGATCGCCTGCGTGATTGCAGCAATGTGCACCTCGTTGAACGCGGTGTCGAGTGAGGACCCGCGGTGGCCACTCGTGCCGAAAACTACGCGCTGCTCGGGGATCGAAACATCCGGAATCAGCGCGTAATACGCCCGCACCAGCTCGGGCACGTCGATGAGGTCGGATGGCTGGGCTGGGGTGCCTGCGCGATCATTCATGCGCTCCAGTCTGGCACCCTCGGTTGTGATCACGGGTGCTTCTCGCCTGCGACCGACTGCCATGGCCAACGTGTGCGCCCCGTACGCTCTAAAGTCGTTGTATGGCAGCAGGAGATCAGGCCCCCGAAAACACCGGCGCCGACAGCACCCCCACCGAAATTGATCCCGAAGTGCGGGAGCAACTGTTGGGCGCGCGACGCAGCATCGACAACATTGATGCAGCGCTCATCCACTTGCTTGCCGAGCGCTTCAAATACACTCAGCAGGTCGGTCGGCTGAAAGCGACCAAAGGCCTGCCGGCATCCGATCCCAATCGCGAACGCGACCAGATTTCGCGACTGCGCTCACTGGCCGAAGAGTCACACCTCGACCCGGGGTTTGCCGAGAAATGGTTCAACTTCGTCGTCGCCGAAGTGATTCACCACCATGAGCAGTTTGCGTCAGGCAGCGAGCCTGAGCCCGAGAGCCGCAGCCACGACTTGAGCTAGCGTGCGCGGATGCCGTGCTGGTCGAGTACCTCAAGGAACGTTGTCGGTTCGGGTCGCACGCGATGGTTGTCGGTTTGCTCCGCCCACAGCACCATTCCGGTGCGGTCGGTGATGATCACCGTCGGAACAACGGTGTCGCCACCGGCTGGCGTCCCGGCACTGAAAATGATCGGGGTGCCGCCCGACTGCACGAGGTCGAGTGCTGCCGCAGCCGCGCCATCCGCATCGATGTAGAAGTTCACGGGGATGTCGAAGCGTTGCGAAAGCTCAACAGTGTCTTCTGGCTTTTGCGGGCTAACGATCGCAACGGCGACACCGCGTCGATCGAGTTCGCGATACTGGTCGGCGATCTGGGCCACCTGGGCCATGCAGAACGGGCACCAGTTGCCGCGAATGAACATAATCACGTGTGGTTGGTGAGTGAGTACGCTGCTGTCGACAACGTCGCCATCCACTGTCGTGAGGGGAAAGAGCGGCAGGGGCTCATCGACGCGCACCGGTCGTGCGGAGACGTGCTGCACCGAGTACCAGTAGTTGTAACCCAGGATGATCGCGAGGCCGAGCACGGCAACAAGCACAGCGAGAGGCCCGGCAATGGTCGACGCGAAAATCCCGACGATGGCGACAGCGAGCTGCACCCATGGATGCCGGCGTTGCACGACAACGAGGCGTGTCATGAGGAGCCCCAAATAGAGTGCGTACGCAGCCCACGGTAGAGCGGCGGCGAGCCACCACGGTTGCGCAGTACTGATTGCGTGAATGATCACTAGGGCTATTACGACAGCGGCGATTGCTCCGGTCGCTTCGCCGTAGACCCGTTTGATGAGCTGCATGGGGGTGCCGAGTTCCTTCGTGGTGTTGCCGCAGAGTTTGGGTAGCGACGTTAGCACGCAGTGTGAACCCTCACCTCACGCTGGCGCTCTACGTGACGCGATAGGCGCGGTAACGCACGGTGTCTACTTCTCGCACGCACGAGGCGACAAAGAGCGAGTGCTCGAGGTGTGCCAGCCCGGGGGCCGATGTTTCGATCCTGAGGGTGGTGCGGAAATAGTACTGGGTGGGATCGACCTCCTCGCCGCGGAGGAGGGCTTCGAGAACGTCAGGCGAACCACTGCGCACGCCCGAAACTTCGATGTAGATCAGTTCGCCCTCTGGCGTTTTGGCCGAGTAGCGTCCGTCAATGTCGATGGCTCCATCGGGCCGCACGAGTTGCCAGTCGGCGCCGCCGGGCAGGATTGTCGCGTTAAGCGACCCTGTGATCTGCCCGCCGACAATGTCAATCACTCGCCGGTGCCCAGCGCGCGTCAATCCATAGTCCGAAACGGTGCCGACTCGAACGGTGACATCAAAGGTGGCCTCCAGACCAGGAATCGCCGGAGTGAGGGTCATCGTCAGCTCGCTGCTCGCACGACGGAGAGTGTTGGACGCTCGTTCAGTAGCTGGGGGTTGAACCCTGCCGCGCGCTTGTACTGGTCGGCGATTGCGGTCAACTCTTCGGCGGAAACAACGTCGTTGATGTCGGCGAAGCCTTCGGGGGCGCGCTCGTAGGCGAGTTGCATGACCCGTTCTGGACCAAGCGACCGATTGCTGAGGGTGAGTTGGGCGGTGATGGGAAGGCGAATGCGTTCGTACTCGCCGAGCGCCGCACCGATGGAATCCGCAGTGGCGAGTTGGTTGGCGATCGTACGAGCATCAATGATTGCTTGAGACGCACCGTTTGAGCCGATCGGATACATCGCGTGAGCGGCATCGCCAAGAAGCGTTTGCTGGTCAAAGGTCCAGCGTTCGACCGGGTTGCGATCGACCATGGGATATTCGAGCACTTCGTCGGCAGCGGCAATGACGGAGGGAATGTCGATCCACTCAAATTGCCAATCCTGAAAGAGGTCGACGATGCGTTGTTTGTCGACGGCGAGATTCCAGTTATTGGGGCGTGGTTCATCATCCTCGACTCGCTTTTCGGCGATGAAGTTGATGCGCGCTAGTCCGTCGTCATCGGCTTCTGTGAGCGGATAAGCGACAAATTTTTGTCGCCCGTCCCCTGCCATTAACATTGAACGTCCGTCGAGAAATGGCTTCACGCGTGCCGTGCCCCGCCAGAGCATGAGCCCGTTCCACACCGGGTCGCCTTCGTCCGGATAGTGCTGCTTGCGAATAGCACTGTGGATGCCGTCGGCGGCGATGACCACGTCGGCTTCCTCTTCACGCTCAGCGCCGGTTCCGGTGCCAGCGCCAGTGCGAGTGCGGATGCGAACGAGCTGGCGGGCACCTTTCGTTTCTGTGCTGATGACGGGCGAGCCGAGCACGATTGCACCGGGAAGCCGTGCTTCGACGGCATCTCGAAGAAGCATCTGCAGCTCTCCACGGTGCACGGAGTATTGCGGCCACGCGTAGCCAGCGGCCAGCCCACGAGGCTCGGACCAAATGAGATCGCCAAAACAGTTGAAGTAGCTCAGGGTGCTTGTCGGAACGCCAAGCGCTGCGAGCTCATCGCTGAGGCCCAGTTCGGTCAGCTCGCGCACCGCGTGGGGCAAGAGATTGATGCCGACGCCGAGCGGGCGAAGTTCGCTCACGGACTCGTAGATGGTGATGTCGGTGATCCCGACGGCGTGTAGCGAGAGTGCCGTGGCGAGGCCGCCAATTCCTGCACCGGCAATGATCGCTTTCATTGGGGAGCATCTTCCGCCGCGGGTTGGGCGGTGCGGGCGGCCGAGTCGAGAATGAGATCGACGCCAAACCGAAAGATATCCGTGTCGCGCAAACTGCGAAGCTCAGCGGCTACAGAAGCGATGTGCACGTGTTTCAGCGGGTCAACGAGAAGCGGGCCGTCGAACCACGTGTCCAGCTCTGTTTCGATGTCGGATGTTGTGCGTCCCCGAGCGATGCCGGCGACCTCCGAGAGAATGTACGAGGAGTAGAGCGCGTAGTGGTGGACGAGCTTAGTGCCACTGAGTCCGGCCTCGGACAGTGCGGCAAGGATGAACTCGATGGTCGCGACTTCTGCCGGCCCATTCGTTGTGAGCACTGTTGCTTCTATTGCGATCGCTGGATGCTCGACGTAGGTCTCTAGCGTGGCCGCCGCGAGCTGGCGCAGTCGTTCGCGCCATCCGGAGCCTGTCGTGATGTGGCCCAACGCGGTCGCTTGAAGCTCATCGAGGAGGGCCCGCATGAGGTCATCTTTGCTTTTAAAGTGTCGATAAACCGCGGTCGGGTCGACACCGAGTTCTGTTCCTAGGGCACGCACCGAGACAGCGGTGTTGTGGGGGCGCGACGCAATTTCGAGACCTGCTCGCACGATGCTGGCTCGATCTAGTCGCTTTGATGTCTGCTCTTTTGCTGAAGTTTTTGCGTCCACGTCTTCATCATAGCGAGCACCAACAACAATGTCATCACTGTTGACAACGGCGTTGTGTTCGCCCTAACATCGCCACAACCGTTCGACGACGAAGGGATGTACACGGTGGCGCAAGCAGACGTGATCTTTATTGGCGGCCAGGTCTTCACAGGCACTGGTCAACCACTGATTGACCACGCGGTGGTGATCGCCGATGGGTTCATCATCGACATCGTGCCGGCGGAGTCGATCGACCTCCATCGCAGCGACGCGACACAGATCATTGATCTGCACGGCGGTCTCCTAGCTCCCGGATTCCAGGATGCGCACATCCATCCGGTCGGCGGTGGGGTGGAACTGCTGCAGTGTTCGCTGACAGAGGCAGTAGATGCAGCAGACGCCCTCGCAATGATCGCGACGTATGCCGCTGAGAATCCCGAAGGCTGGATCAGCGGCGGAGGCTGGTCAATGGACCACTTCCCCGGTGGTGCTCCCGGGCGCCAGCTACTGGATGACATCATTGGTGACCGCCCGGTGCTGCTGAGCAGCCGTGATCACCACAGCGTTTGGGCAAGCTCTGCCGCCATTCGTGCCGCGGGTATCGATGCATCCACCCCCGATCCCATTGACGGTCGAATGGAACGCGAGGCCGACGGATCTCCCGCTGGAACCTTCCACGAAGGCGCCGGTGATCTCTTCGCCAACGCGCAGCCCGGCGTCGGAGCAGACCTCGCGTATGCAGGGTTGTTGCGGGCCCAAGAAGAGCTTCTGAAACTGGGTATTACCGGCTGGCAGGATGCCATGATCGGCGACAGCGTCGCGACCCTCCCCAGCAACTTGCCCGCCTATCGCCGGGCCATCGCTGAGGGAACGCTGCTTGCCCATGTTGTGGGCGCGCAGTGGTGGGAGCGAACCGGTGGTGCCGAGCAGATCCCGGGCATGGTGCAGCGTCGTGCTGAAGTCGAGGCGCTGGGCAGCGATCGATTGCAGCTCGGGACCGTAAAAATCATGGTAGATGGTGTCGCGGAGAATTTCACCGCAGCAATGAAGAATCCGTACCTCGATAGTCACGGGCATGCCACTGACAATTCCGGTCTCTCTTTCATCAACCCGCAACGATTGATTGAGTATGTGACCGAACTCGATAGCGAGGGCTTCCAGGTGCACTTCCATGCGCTCGGAGATCGCGCGGTGAAAGAAGCTCTCGATGCGCTCGCGGCGGCACGCGTCACCAACGGGGTCTCCGATGGCCGTCACCACCTCGCGCATCTGCAGGTTGTCTCCGAAGACGATGCAGCACGTTTTGCCCCGCTGGATGCGGTTGCCAACCTGCAACCGCTGTGGGCCTGCCATGAGGCACAACTCGACGAGTTGACCCTGCCGTTCTTGCAGGAAGGCTTGGCGGCACGGCAGTACCCATTCGGTGATCTGCACCGTCTCGATGCAAAGCTAGCCGCCGGAAGCGACTGGCCCGTATCAAGCCCAGACCCGATTGCGGCCATCCATATCGCGGTAAATCGCATCGCGCCAGAAACGAATGAACGTCCCCTCGGCGGAGAGCAGCAGTGCCTCGACCTCGAGACGGCCTTCGCGGCGTACACCTCCGGTTCGGCGTACGTGAACCATCGTGACCACGACACCGGCTTTATCGCGCCAGGCTATCGCGCCGACCTCGTCGTCATTGAACCCGATCCTTTCACTGTGCCAAGCAACGAAATCCACTCGAGCACTGTCGTCTCGACCTGGATCGACGGCAAGCCCGTTTACGTCCGCAACTGACCCACAGCATCCAATTGAGGAGCACGCAATGTCACGAACACAAACCCGAACCCGAACACAGTTTTCCTTTGTTCCCGCGATCGCACTTGTCTCCGCCTTGGCGCTGACTTCGTGCACGGCCGCCGGAACGGGCCCAACGTCAGAGGGGCCGGTCACCTATGAGCTGACCGCTCAAACTCCCGCGCCCTCCGGAGACATCGATTCCTTCACGTGGGTTACCTACGCCGAGCCGTACTCGCTCGATAACGCTTACGCGTTCGACTACCCCGACAATCAGGTGCTCTCCAACGTGTGCGAATCGTTGCTGCGCCTCAACCCCGACTTCAGCATCTCGCCATCGTTGGCTGAATCTTTCGATAACCCAGACCCCGTGACATGGGTGTACGAACTTCGTTCAGGCGTTACCTTCCACGATGGTTCACCCGTCACCGCAGCGGATGCCGTTGCTTCGATGCAGCGCCACATTAATCCTGAGATCGGGTCGTCTTGGTACTCCGTCTACCAAAATGTTGCTTCGATTGACGAGACCGGCCCTATGGAGGTCACTGTCACGCTGATGAAGCCTGACTCTCTGTTCAACCAGGGAATGAGCGGTGCTGCCGGAGTTGTCGAGTCAGCCCAGACGCTCGCGGATGCCGGCCGGGAATACGGCAACTCGACGGCACTGGTTAACTGCACCGGCCCGTTCGAGGTGAGCTCGTGGAAGTCGGGCGAATCGATCACACTCACCCGCTACGACCAGTACTGGAATCCCGAGCTGATGGCGAAGGCTGAGGAGGTCACGATGCTGTTCATGGCCGACCCCAACGCCCGAGTCAACGCTCTTACCTCTGGTCAGGTTGACGGCGGCTGGTTCGTGCCGTCCGAGGCGATCGAGAAGTTGCAGGCGTCTTCAGGCGATCTCTACTTCGGGCTGAACAGTTCGGTTGCCAGCCTGATCGTCAGCAACATGGAGGGCGTGCTCGGCGACGTGAACGTACGCAAAGCACTCCTCATGGCGATCGATCGTCAAGGTGTGGTGGATGCCGGACTGCAGGGTTACGCGCAGTTGACGAACGCGTTGACGACCGAGTCCGTCTGGGGAGGGGTTAGCGCGGAAACACGTGATGAGACATTCGCCGGTCTTGAGGAGTACCCCTACGACGTCGATGCTGCGAAGAAACTCATCGAGGATGCCGGTGTCGCCGGAGAAACCATTGTGATCCGCACCGCGCCGATGGGAGCAGAGTTCACCATCGTCGCCCAAGCGACCGCGGCCGCCGCAAAGTCAATCGGGCTCGAAGCGACAATCGAAACGATGACCCCGGATGCGTATACGACTCTGTTCGCCGACCCGAGTGCCCGGGAGGGCGTCGATCTGTTCCTGACCTCCTGGTATCTTTCGACCCCCAATCCGCTCGAAATGTATGGGGTCCTGCAGACTGGGCAATTCAGTAACTACGGCAACTGGACTGACCCTCAGTACGATGCGCTCGTGGACGAGGGCGTCGCCGCCCAAGATGCCCAAGAGAGCGCCGAGATCTCAGCTCAGTTGCAACAAATAGCCAGTGAGCAGCTGCCCTGGCTCCCGCTGTATGAAGTTCCCATGACGGTCTATCTGGGGGGGCGCATCACCGGTGTGGCGCCGTCGGTCGCAATGCTCTACTACCCCTGGGCGGCGACGATTGGCAAGCGATAGCATGACCATCCGCCGGGTCGGAGGCAAGTTGGGGTCACTCGTACTGACCCTTGTGCTTGCCTCTGCCCTGGTCTTCTTCTCTCGGTTTCTGGTGCCGGGCGACCCCGTGAATTTTCTCTTACGAGGGCGCAAGCCATCACCGGAGGCGAAGGCGGCGGTCGTCGAACAATTCGGTTTAGACCTCCCGCCGTGGGAACAATATTTTCGGTGGATCGGCGGCATGTTCCACGGAGACTTCGGGCGCTCGCTGCAGTTCAGGGATGCCGTGACTACGGTGATCGGTGATCGACTGCCGGTCACCGCGGGCCTCGTCATAATGTCCGCCGTCATCATCGTTGTTGTAGGGGTGATCGCCGGCACGATCGCTGCCCTCTACCGTGGTCGATTCGCCGACAGGGCGATCCTCACCGTTCTCACTGCCTTCGGCGCCATCCCACCCTTCGTTGGCTCGATTGTGCTGATCGCTGTTTTTGCGGTTCAGTTGCGCTGGTTTCCCGCCTTTGGTTCGGGTGATGGGTTTCTCGACACCATCTACCACCTCACGTTGCCGTCCATCGCGATGGCTATTGCGTTCATGGTCTTGATTGGCAAGGTCACTCGAATGTCGATGGTGGAGCAACTCAGTCGCGAGCACGTGCACGTCGCCACCAGTCGTGGCCTAGGTCGACTCACCGTCATCCGGCGGCATGTGTTTCGTAATGCGCTCGGCCCAATCTTCACGGTGGGCGGAATGTTGATTGCCGGGCTGCTGGTTGCGACTTCCATCGTCGAGTCGGCATTCGGCATCGCGGGCGTTGGCTCCCTGCTGGTGCAATCAGTGAACCGCCTAGATTTTCCCGTCGTTCAAGCCATTGTGCTTTTGGTCGTCACATCGTTCGTCGTTACTAACGCGATCGTCGATTTGCTTGAACCCATAATCGACCCGAGGGCAGCAGCAGGGGAGGCAGGACGATGAGCCGGCCAACACCGACACTCGCGATCAAGGTTTTGCGGTCAAGCCGACGCAGACGCGTGAATGCGAGTTGGATGATCAGCATCATCGTTCTCGCAGCGATCACACTTGCCGCAATCTTCGCGCCGCTCGTCGCGCCCTACGACCCCGACCACATCGACTTCACTGCGATCTACGCGAACCCTGGTTGGGCGCACTGGCTCGGAGCAGATGCGCTCGGCCGCGACACCCTGAGCCGAATGATCTACGGTGCGCGAACAGCACTGCTCGCCCCTCTTGTCGTGGTGATCGCGTCAACATTTCTCGGGGTTGTACTCGGGCTTGTTGCTGGCTGGCGCGGAGGTTGGCTTGACGCCGTGATCGGGCGCTTGCTCGATGTTCTTTTGGCCTTCCCCGCCTTGCTGATCGCAATCATGGCGGTCGCGCTGTTTGGCAAAGGTTTGGTCGCGCCGGTGATTGCCATGAGCATTGCCTATGCCCCCTTCGTTGCCCGCCTTACTCGTTCTCTCGTTGCCTCGGAACGGGCGCGACCCTATGTCGCGGCCTACCGTGTGCAGGGATTCGCGGGTGGCTGGATCGCGCTGCGTCGGGTGCTGCCCAACGTCGCACCGACTGTCGGCGCTCAATCCACCTTGAACTTTGGCTATGTTCTCGCCGAGCTGGCAGGGCTCTCCTTTCTGGGACTCGGGGTGCAAGCGCCCACTGCCGACTGGGGCGCCATGATCAACGAATCGCAGGCCGGAATCGTCGGGGGCTACTTCTTGCCCGCCATCATTCCGGCAGTAGCCGTCGTCATCGTGGTGGTGGCGGTTAATGTGATCGGCGAAGAAGTCTCCGACCGAATCGGTGGAGGGACACCCACATGACGTTGCTTGAGATTTCTGGGCTAACCCTCGATCTGCCGGGAGGCGAGCGGCTGTTGCACGGCATCGATCTCTCCGTCAATGAGGGAGAAACTGTCGCGCTGGTTGGTGAATCTGGGTCCGGCAAGTCTCTGACCGCGCAGTCGATACTCGGTCTGCTTCCCGCCCGCTCCGTCGTTACCGGCACGGTGCTCGTCGATGGGCACAACGTGCCAACGATGAGTTCGAAGGAACTCTTGGGCTTGCGGCGCTCGACTGCGGCAATGGTTTTTCAGGATCCGCGCGCCGGAATCAATCCGATGCGCACGATCGGTGATCATCTCACCGAAGCGCTTCGGCTTGGCGAGGGATGGTCGGCCGGGCGTGCGCGGGAACGCGCGATTGAGATGCTCGCTGCCGTGCAGATGCCGCGACCGGAGGAACATCTGCGGCAGTATCCCCACGAACTTTCGGGAGGCATGCTGCAGCGGGTAATGATTGCCGGAGCGCTGGTGGGCTCGCCGCGACTGTTGGTGTGTGATGAACCAACGACGGCACTGGATGTGACCACGCAGGCTCAGATTTTGCAGGTTCTCATCGAGCAACGACAAGCACGGTCGATGGGGATGCTCTTCATCACTCATGACCTGAATTTGGCGGCGTCATTGTGCGAGCGTGTTTACGTCATGCGTGACGGCCGGGTGGAGGAGGAGGGTTCTGCGCGCCAGATTTTTCGTCATCCCGCCACCGCCTACACCCGACGTCTTGTGGCGGCGACCCCGACGATCGAAATCACCGGGGATGAACCACGCGCCTCAACTGAGCTTGTGCGGCAGCCTGTCTTGCAGGTGCGCGACCTCGCCAAAACGTATCCGGGGCGCGGTCGCGAATCAGTGCGCGCGCTCGCCAATGTGACTCTGGAGATTGCGGCGGGGGAGGCGCTGGGCATCGTGGGCGAATCGGGGTCGGGAAAGTCGACCCTGGCCCGCATGATCGTTGGACTAGAACTGCCCGACTTTGGCAAAGTCATCATCGATGACCAAGAACGGCATGGCCGGCCGCGGCGGCGCGCAGACAGACTTGACCGGGCACGCAAAGTGCAGATGGTGTTCCAAGATCCGTACCTCTCCCTTGACCCGCGGATGACGGCAGGCGAGGCAGTCGAGGATGCGTTGCGGCTGCATCATCCTGAGCTTCGTCGACCTGACATTTGCTCTCGAGCGTTGACGTTGCTCGACAATGTTGGACTCGCAAGTACGCAGGCTGAGGCGCTGCCGCGCACGTTATCTGGCGGTCAGCGGCAACGTGTGGCGATTGCCCGCGCGCTGGCTATTGAGCCGAGCCTGTTGGTGATGGATGAGGCTACGAGTGCGCTCGATGTTTCGGTTCAGGCCCAGGTGTTGGAGGTCATTTCTGAGATTCGACGCGAGCGTGGGCTGACGCTTTTGTTCATCAGCCATGACCTCGCTGTCGTGCGCACTGTGTGTGAACGCAGTGTGGTGATGCGGGAGGGAGAGGTCGTCGAATCGGCCACGACTGCCGACCTGCTCACTAATCCGCAGCATGAGTACACTCGGCTGCTCATCGACTCTGTGCCGAGAGCAGCCGCCATCGCGTAGTGCTGCTGAATCTTGCTGGTGCGAGACGCGTCGCTCAGGCTCGTTGTGGCGACGCCTATTAGGCGCCGAATGCTTCCTGGAGGGTTCCGCGGTGTGCGGTGAGCAGCTCTTCGAGGGTGAGGGTGAACTGGTCTTGGATTTCGAGGGCGGGGGCGGCAGCATCCGTGACTCCGATGCGGATGGCCGGGTAGTTGCGGCCTTCGCAGAGTCCCTGGAATTTCACGTCGTCTTCGCGGGGGATCGAGACGATCATGCGACCGGTCGATTCGCTGAAGAGCGCTGTTGCGGCATCAATGCCGTCACGTTCGAGCAGTTCGCCCAACCAGATGCGAGCGCCAACGCCGAAGCGCATGACGGATTCGGCGAGGGTTTGCGCGAGGCCACCATCGGCGAGGTCGTGCGCGCTGGCGATGATGTTTTGCTCGTTTCCGGCTTTGATGAGGTCGGCGAGGCGACGCTCGGCGGCGAGGTCAACTGTTGGCGGGAGTCCACCGAGGTGATCGTGGATGGTGCCGGCCCACGCTGAACCGTCGAGTTCCAGTTTGGTGGTGCCGAGCAGGTAAATGTTGTTGCCTTCGTCTTGCCAGCCGCTCGGGATGCGCTCAGCCACGTCACGGATCAGGCCGAGCACGGCGACCACGGGGGTCGGGTGGATGGGTACATCTCCGGTCTGGTTGTAGAAGGAGACGTTTCCGCCGGTGACGGGAATTTCCATTTCGAGGCAACCATCGGCGAGGCCTTCGACGGCGCGGCTGAATTGCCACATCACTTCGGGGTTCTCGGGGCTGCCGAAGTTGAGGCAGTCGCTGACGGCAACGGGGTTGGCGCCGGTGGCGGCAACGTTGCGGAACGCTTCGGCGAGAGCAATCTGGGCTCCGGCGTAGGGGTCGAGTTGGCAGAAGCGGCCGTTGGCGTCAGTGGCGACGGAGAAGCCGAGGCCACTCTCTTCGTCGATGCGCACCATGCCGGCGTCATCCGGGAAGCTCAGGGCAGTGTTGCCGAGGACGTAGCGGTCGTACTGGTTGGTGATCCAGCTCTTGTCGGCCAGGTTGGGGCTCGCGAGAAGTTGCAGCATTTGGTCGCGCAACTCGATGCCGTCCTTGGGGCGGGCGAGTCCGGAAGCGCTGTCGGCTTGTAGCTTGTCGATCCACTTCGGGTATTCGACGGGGCGGTCGTAGACGGGGCCATCGATAGCGACAGTGCGGGGCTCGACGTTGACGATTTCTTCGTCGTGCCAGTTGATGATGAGGCGGCCGGTGTCGGTGACTTCTCCGAGCACGCTGGTTTCGACATCCCACTTCTCAACGACCTTGAGGAAGCCGTCGAGCTTCTCCGGCTTCACGATGGCCATCATTCGTTCTTGGCTCTCAGACATCAGAATTTCTTCTGCCGTGAGGGTGGGGTCGCGCAGCAGAACCTTCTCGAGTTCGATGAACATGCCACCGTCACCGTTGGAGGCGAGCTCGCTGGTGGCACAGCTGATGCCGGCAGCGCCGAGGTCTTGGATGCCTTCAACGAGGTCACCTTGGAACAGTTCGAGGCAGCACTCGATGAGTACTTTCTCGGCAAACGGGTCGCCGACTTGAACGGCTGGGCGCTTGGTGGGGCCGCCTTCTGAGAATGAGTCGGACGCGAGGATGGATGCTCCGCCGATGCCATCGCCACCGGTGCGGGCACCGAACAGCACAACTTTGTTGCCCACGCCGCGAGCGTTTGCCAGGTGGAGGTCTTCGTGGCGCAGCACTCCAACGGCTAGGGCGTTGACGAGGGGGTTGGCCTGGTAGACGGAGTCGAAGTAGGTTTCGCCGCCGATGTTTGGCAAGCCGAGGCAGTTGCCGTAGAAGCTGATGCCGGCAACTACGCCGTGAGCGACGCGTGCGGTGTCTGGGTTGTCGATGGCGCCGAAGCGGAGGGCGTCCATGACGGCGACGGGGCGAGCACCCATGGAGATGATGTCGCGAACGATTCCGCCAACACCGGTTGCTGCACCTTGGAAGGGTTCGATGTAGCTGGGGTGGTTGTGGCTTTCGATCTTGAAGGTGACAGCCCAGCCTTCGCCGACGTCAATGACACCCGCGTTTTCGCCCATGCCAACCATGAGGTTCTTGGTCATGTTATCGCTGACCTTCTTCCCAAACTGGCGAAGGTAGTTCTTAGAGGACTTGTAGGAGCAGTGCTCGCTCCACATCACGGAGTACATGGCGAGCTCGCCACTGGTGGGGCGGCGGCCCAGAATTTCGCGAATCTTCGCGTACTCGTCTGGTTTGAGGCCGAGCGCGCCGTAGGGCTGCTCTTTCTCGGGGGTTGCGGCGGCGTTCGATACCGTGTCGGCAACATGCTGGCGGGAATTGGTTGAGACGTCAGTCACGAGGGGCTTCTCCCAGAAGATTATGGATGCCGGGGCGCTCACGCCGGCCTGCTCCAGTCTACCTAGCCGTGGGTGGGTGTCGCGCTGGATAAGCGCGCTGCCAAGGGCCAAGGGTCAGAACATCATCAGCATGAATCCCGCGACGGTGCTCAGTAGACCGGTTCCGGTGAGTATCCAGCCGATGAGGAGGGCGTGATTGTCATGACGGGGCGGCTTTAGACGCCAACGAGAGGGGTGGCACTGGTCGTAATAGAGTTCGACTTGGGCTCCCACATCCATGATGGGCACTTCTGAGGGGTCGTTAAGGGTGGAGTGTTGACTACCATCGCCACCGGACCAACGGAAGCCTTGGAATCCACCGGCTTCAAAAACCTCAGCAGTGGTTTTGGCCCATTTGCACCGGCGTTTAGCCACGATCCAGCCTAAAATGAGCATCGGAATCCCGGGGACAAGTCCCACCCAAGACATCGTTTCCAGCACCACGCCCAAGGCACCTTCAGGTCCGGTCATAGTGCAATATTATCCGCTGCCAAATGCAGGGATCGCGGTCGTCGGCTACGCGAGTGTGAGAGTGCGGCTGGTCGTGCCGACTGTGAGCTTCTGGCCCCAGCCGACGGTGAGATGATCTGCTTCGATGCCGTCTCCGAACAGCACGAGAGCGTCTGACTGCACCACGAACTCGAGGTGCACGTCACTGGTGAGAGTTCCGGCGGTGAGAGAGTAATTCTTCGAGGACTCGTAGGAGCAGTTCTCGCTCCAGTTGACGGAGTAACGGTCGCGCAGGTGCTGGACAATCGTCACTTTGCCCCGCCGCTAAATGAATGTAATGAAAACAACATTCGGAGCCATTGTCAGAAAATTGGTTCAACTAAACACGTGCAATTGACGCAATTTTCTTTGAACTAACTGCAACATAGTGTTAAGATCGAGCCTAAATCTAACAAATGTTAATAGACTCGATTCAGGCACAAAGTGGTGTTGGTGGCGAGAATGCCGACCAACCTGCCTAGTAAGTGACCAACGTCTCCCGAAGAGTTAGGCAGCACCGCATGGGGAAGAAAGTACCGTTCAGCAATTTGGCCGAAGCGGAAAAGCTTGCGAAAAAGCGTCTTCCAAAAGCGGTGTGGCTCGCCTTCAAGGCGGGCAATGAACAGGGCTGGACGTTGGACGAAAACATTCGGGCCTATAACGACTTAGGTTTCAGCCCGACGATCTTCGACCGCCCGTCTCGCGGCAAGATCGACACTAAGACGAACATCTTGGGTGTCGACATCGACTTCCCTGTCATCGTGTCGCCGGTAGGCGCCCAGGCCATCCATCCTGACGCTGAAGTCGCCGCAGCGCGTGCAGCAAAGCGCATGGGAACGGCAATTGGTCTCAGCTCGTATGCGTCGAGTTCCATCAAGGACGTCACCGCAGCAAACGACAAATCATTCTTCCAGCTCTACTGGGTCGGTACCCGCGATCGCATCGAAGCTCGTGTCGAAGAAGCACGCCGCTCTGGCGCTAAGGCCCTCATCGTCACTCTCGACTGGTCGTTTACACCCCGTCGTGACTGGGGCGTTCCGCCTGCACCGCCCATGAAAATGGATCTCAAGACGATGATGGAGCTCGCTCCGCACGCGCTCTCACGCCCGCAGTGGTTCTCCCGCTACCTGAAAAGAGGTCGCATCCCCGAGCTAAAGGTTCCGAACCTGTTCATCACGCCCGGCGATGTACCGTCGTTCGGCACAGCGTGGAACGAGTTCGTGCACACTCCAACTCCAACCTGGGAAGACGTGAAGTGGTTGCGCGAGCTGTGGGGCGGCCCGTTCATGATCAAGGGAATCTCCACCATCAAAGACGCCAAGCTTGCGGTCGACATGGGGGCAGACGCAATCTCAGTCTCGAACCACGGCGGCAACAACATCGACGGCACGCCATCGCCGATCAGGTTCCTCCCCTCCATCGTTGACGCGGTCGGAAGCGACATCGACGTCATGGTCGATGGCGGAATTCGTCGAGGGTCTGACGTTGTGAAAGCGATGGCCTTGGGGGCGAAGGCAGTCTTTATCGGACGCGCCTATCTCTACGGGCTTGCGGTGTCGGGCGAAGACGGAGTGCACAAGGTGCTCGAGATCATGCGAGACGGCATCGACGAGACGATGTTCGGAATCGGGCGTGACTCAATTCACGATCTCTCCATGGATGATCTGATCATCCTCAACCGAGACTTCTTGGTCACGCCAGCTCGCTAAGCACAAGATCAGCGCAGATCTGGCCCCGCGGCGGACTGCAAACGGAAACGTTGGAAGGATGTCGAATGCGTCGAGTAATTGTCGTCGGAGCCGGAACCGCCGGGTGCATCGTTGCCGCGCGCCTGTCTGAAGACGCGAGTACCTCTGTGCTCCTTCTTGACTCAGGCCCCGACCACGAGCCCGGTGCTCAACTGCCGGGGTTGCGCTCGCTGAATTGGATCGATGCGTTGAGCGAGACGTCTGCGTTTTACCCTGATCTCTTCGCTAGCAAGCTCGAAGGTTCAGAACCCAAGCTCTACAACCGCGGCACTGGTGTTGGAGGCTCGGGAGCGGTCAACGCTATGTTGGCACTTCCCGGTCTACCCGAAGACTACGACCGCTGGGCCCGCGACTTTGGTTGTGACCAGTGGTCGTGGGAGAAGGTTCAGCCCTGGCTTGAAGACCTCAAAACAGACCTCATTGTGTCGACCGAGGAAGAATTCACCCCGGTGGATCGGGCACTGCTCGATGCAGCCGAGAGACTTGACCTTCCGACCGGAGTAGATACTTACGGTCCGCAGGACGGCAGCGGACTGTTGTGGCGCAACGCCAACGCGAGAGGCCGTTTTTCGAGCCTTGAGCGCTACCTGGATGAGGCTCGCAGTCGCGACAACCTCGTGGTTCAGGGGAATAGCCAAACCGATCGCCTACTCATCGAAGGCGACGTTGTCGTGGGTGTCGTGCTGGCCGATGGAACGGAGCTGCGCGCCGATGACGTTGTTCTGTGCGCCGGGGTCTTCGAAACTCCCGCCATTCTCTTGCGCTCTCAACTAACGCACCCGGCAATCGGAAAAAATCTGCAAGACCACCCGGCGGCTAGCGTTTACTTCACGCTCAAGCCAGAATTCCGAGAGGTCAATGCGATCGGACCGTGCATTGGTGCGGTCATGCGCTTGTCGTCAAGTTTCGGGGCCGGCGACATCCATCTTCTTCCGCTTCACGGCACACTGCTTAACGGCACAGAGGCTGACCATGGCCTCATCATGGCGGCGTTGATGAAAGTGACGTCGAGCGGTGAACTCGAACTCAACCCGGAAAACCCTCTCGCGCCGCCGATAGTTCGCGAACGAATGCTGTCAACGGAGCAAGACCGAGCGGCGATGAAAGAAGCGATCGTTTATCTCGAGCAGGTAATCGCCGCGCCAAGTTTCCAGCGGATTATCGAGCGAGTTTTCATCGACGAGCACGGAACGCCACTCAGCGCCTTGCACGATGACGAGTTTTTTGAGAGCTGGGTTCGCAGTTACGTTGGCGACTACTTTCACGCCTGCGGCACTGTTCGCATGGGTGAGGAGGGGAATCCTAACGCGGTTGTTGACCAGCAGGGTCGCCTCTATGGCCTCGCCAACATTCGCGTAATCGACGCGTCAATCATGCCTGACGTTCCGAGCGCGAATACTCACCTCCCCACTGCCCTGATCGCTGAGCGTCTCAGCGCAGCGATGCGGGCTACTTCAGCAGCACAAGACGCGTAACCAATAACTGCCCAGTGATCGTTCAGAAAGGACCCCGGCTGATGACAGCTTCAACACAGTCCGAAAACAGCCTTGCCACGTGGGAGCGTGCTCGCCAAGTCGTTCCGCGCGGAGTGTCCTCAGGACACCGCGTTGGGTGGGATCAAGTCTTCGTGAAGGCTGCCGGCGCCTACGTGTGGGATGAGCAGGGCAACAAGTACATCGATTACATCAACTCGTGGGGGCCGATCATTCTCGGTCACTGTGATGCGAGGGTCAACGAAGCTGTTTTCGCCGCTGCTAGCACGTGTGACTTGACCGGTGTTGGCCCGCAGTCTGGCGAGTATGAACTGGCAGAGCGAATCACTTCCCTCGTGCCCTCCGCCGACAAGGTTGCGTTTTGCACCTCGGGCACTGACGCCACCATGCACGCGGCTCACATCGCCCGTGCAGCGACCGGCCGCGTCAAGATTCTCAAGTTCCACGGTTCGTATCACGGCTGGAGTGATGTTCTTGCCGTGGGAAGCTCGCGGGCAGACCTCACCGAAACGTCCCCGCTTGCGACGGCGAATAGCGCTGGACTGCACCCCGGCGCTGTCGCTGATGTGGTTGTTGTTGAGTGGAATGACTTCGATGGCCTCCGCGCTGCGTTTGATCAGCACGGTAGTGAACTTGCCGCAGCTTTCTCAGAGGGCTACGTGCACAGCTTCGGTTGTGTTCCGGCCGCGCCCGGCTTTCTCGAATTACTTCGCGAGCTGTGCACGAAGCACGGGGCCGCGCTGGTCTTCGACGAAGTCAAGACGGGCTTTCGCGCTGCACTCGGCGGGTACCAATCAATCGCTGGAGTGATGCCCGATCTGACTGCGTTTGCTAAGGCGATGGCAAATGGATACTCGATCGCGGCTCTCGCCGGTTCGAACGATCTGATGGGGCACTTGGGTGCCTATTCAAAAAACGAAGCGACGATCGACGGTACCTATAACGGAAACCCGTACTCGGTGGCGGCTGCCAACAAGACTCTCGAAATCATGGAGTCGGATGACGTGATCACGCATCTCTACGACCTGGGAAATCGACTTCGCGCCGGCATCTCGGATGCGATCGCGGATGCCGGCATCGACGCGTGTGTTTCGGGGATTGGATCTGAGTGGACCGTCTACTTCCGTAAGGAACTGCCGACGAACTTCCGCCAGGCCATGGAATCGAACACCGAACAGTACGCCAAATACCACAGTTCCTTGCTGTCGCAGGGAATTCTGGAGCCCGCCTTCGCAACTGGTGACCGGCGGCTCAATGCATCGACGACGCACGACGACATCGATCGCACAATTGACGCCAACCGCGTCGCCCTGCGGGCAGCAATGCTCTAACAGGACACAGCACGTTCCATTCACAACACTAAGAGATAGGTATGACATGAATACCCAGAAATCACGGCGTGCAGGCACAACGCGCTCTCTGCTCGCGATCGGCACAATCGCCGTCCTTGCGCTGAGCGCATGTGCTGCAGGTGGCGACTCCGGCGACGACGCCGACGAGATCGTCATCGGTATGGCCCTTTCGCAAAGTGGCAACATGGCCCCCTTTGATGTCGAACCAGGAAACGCGGCACTCCTGAAGATCGACGAGATCAATGCGGCCGGTGGAATCAACGGGATGCAAGTTCGCGCGATCGTCAAGGACGTCCGCTCAGATCAGGCCACCGTCGGTACCGTCGCGACGGAGTTAATCTCGGCCGGCATTGACTTGCTCGTCACACCGTGTGACTTCGACCTCAGCGCTCAGGGCGCATTGAATGCTCAGGCAGCTGAAGTTCCTGCGGTGTCGATCTGCGCCGGTGACCCCAAGATGGCTGACACCACAACACTGGGCGACTTTGTCTTCTCGGCCAACGCCGGCAGCGACGTCGAGGGCTCCACTGGGGCATCTTGGGCGTACGAGCAGGGTTGGGCATCCGCTTACCTGCTTCAAGACGAAAGCATCGAGTACACCAAGTCGGCTGGTCGATACTTTCAGGCGAAGCTTGAAGAGCTCGGCGGAGCAGTAGTCGGCAACGACAGCTTCCCCGGCGGCGACAATGTTGACGTGAGCAGCCAGATTTCACGGTTGAAGAGTGACATCGGCAACGTTGACTTCATTTACGTAGCGAGCTGGAATCCCGGAGCGGCTACTGCAATCCGCCAGATCCGCGATGCGGGAATTGACACTCCGATTGTCGGACCAGCAGCTCTCGACGGTCAGCTGTTGCTCGACATTGTTGGCGATGTAGAGGACGTGTATTACACGCCATTCGCGTGCTACGAGTACTGCTCTGGCCAGGATTCCGCTGACTTGGACGCATTTGTCACTAACTACACGGCGAAGTTCGACGCACCGCCGTCGACGAGCTACGCACTGCTTGGCTACAACATGATGACTGCGCTCGCCGCCTCACTCGAGAGCGCTGACTCGCTCGATGGCCCGGTTCTGCGCGATGCGATGGAGAACAGCAGCGCCGTTGAAACGCCGATTGGGCCTGTTACATACTTCTCCGCAACCTGCCACAAGATCACTGACATGCCCTTGTCAGTGGTGAAGGTCAGTGGGGGATCTGTAACGTTCGTCGAACAACACAGCATCGACGGAATCCCCGACCTCGGTGACGGCAACTCCTGCGCCGCCTAGATATTGCAGTGCACCTCCGCTCGACACAACGGTAAAAGGAAATTAGATGAGTACCTCACCACACACAGAGTTCACGGAAGCTGAACTATTCGAGCTCTCAGACCGGTGGGTTACCCACAACTACAATCCTTTGAAAGTCGTGATCGCTTCGGGCGAGGGTGCGGTTCTCACCGACGTCAATGGCAAGGAGTATCTGGACTTTTTGGCCAGCTATTCCGCGTCAAACTTCGGGCACGGTCATCCTGAGATTGTCAGCGCAATGGAAACGCAGTTGCGCAAAGTTGCGCTGACATCTCGGGCTTACCACCACGATCAGCTCGCTCCGTTTGCCGAGAAGCTGGCAACGCTGGTGGGTAAAGACATGGTCTTGCCGATGAACACCGGTGTTGAGGCCGTGGAGTCGGCGATCAAGGTAGCGCGCAAATGGGGTTACGTCGTCAAGGGTGTGCCGGCCGGGATGGCCAACATCATCGTTGCCGATGGAAACTTTCACGGGCGCACAACCACAGTCGTCTCTTTTTCTGATGACGAGTCAGCCCGCGAGGGATTCGGCCCATTCACCCCGGGCTTCCGATCTGTGCCGTTCGGCGATGAGGCTGCGCTCGAGGCAGCGATCGATGAGAACACGGTTGCAGTGCTCATCGAGCCCATCCAGGGCGAAGCAGGTGTGGTGATTCCGCCCGAGCAGTATCTTGTTCGAGTTCGTGAGATCACGAGCGAGCACAATGTCCTCTTTATTGCGGATGAAATCCAGTCGGGTCTCGGCCGCACCGGAAAGACCTTCGCGATGCAGCATGTCGGAGTTGAGCCGGATCTCTATCTTTTGGGCAAAGCTCTCGGCGGAGGAGTAATGCCCGTGTCGGCTGTTGTCGGCAATCAGGATGTGTTGGGAGTGCTGAAGCCCGGTGAACACGGCAGCACGTTCGGCGGTAATCCTCTTGGCGCCGCGGTCGGCAGCATGGTCGTTGATCTGCTGAATACTGGCGAGTATCAAGAGCGTGCAGCCGCATTGGGTGTTGTTCTTGAACGTGAACTGCGAACACTTATTGGATCAGGAGTGATTGCGGTGCGCGTGCGCGGACTCTGGGCTGGCATCGATATTGATCCAGCCCTCGCGAGCGGGCGCGAGATCTGCGAGCGCCTAATGCTCAAGGGAGTGCTAGCAAAAGACACGCATGGCTCGACAGTGCGCTTCTCCCCACCACTTGTCATCTCCGAGACGCAGCTGCTTTACGGCATTGAGCAGCTTCGAGCCATCTTGCTGGAGTTGACCGAGAGCGGCTAAACGTCGCGAACTAGTTCGTCGTCTCTGTTCGCTAGCGCGCAACCGAGACGACGAACTCAGTTATCAGCTATTGGGTAGCTGGTACACGCGCTGCGCGTTGTCATGACCGGTCATTGACGCAACCCGCTTCGCGTCGGCGAGAGACCAGTCTCCGTCATCAACGAGCTGAGACAACACGCGTGTCATGCCTCGCCGCCAGAGGGCAGCGCCGATGGAGTGCAGTTCGGGCAATCCCCACGCATCGGTAGAGAACAGCACCTTACTGAAAGGTGCGAGCTCGAGGCTCTCGGCGATAACGCGATCTGAGGCCGCTCCGCTGTAGTTGATGGCTAACCCGACGTCGAAGTACACGCGGGAGAAGACTTGGGCAAGATAGCCTGCTTCGCGATGGTACGGGTAGCAGTGCAAGAGCATGACGTCTGAGTAGTTGGCGGGAAGCAGTCTGAGCCACGGCGTGAGCAGGAGCGGATTGCAGCGCTCCAGGTCGATATCGGCGTCGCCGTAGCCGGCGTGGAGCTGAACGGGAAGCCCGGTGCTCACGGCCTTCCAGAGCAGCGCTCGAAGAAGCACGGGATGGGAAACGCGGAACGGCCCAGCGGTGGCGCTAGTGAGCCATTCTTGGGCGGCTGCGGAGAATTCGTCGCGGTGGGGCCGGGTTGGATCGAAATCGAAACCGTAGCGGTAGGCCATGATGCTCTTGAATCCCACCGCTGTTGTGGCAGCAGCGTCCAGCGCGGCGTCGAAGGCATCCTCCAGCGCATCTGCCTCCACTCCGGCGGTGACGAGGCCTTCGAGTAGCGTTTCTAATCGAACAACCTCGTGCACGCGTTGGGCGGCTAGTTTGCCAAATTCTTCGAGGTTGGTGAGGCTCCGCTCTGAGCGCTCAGTCTGGATAACGCCAGTGTCAACGATGGACTCAGAAATGCCCGAAGTCCGCAAAAGGCGGCGAGCGATCTCGTCGGACCCCCATAGCGATCGTGCCGCCCAATAGGCGTCGGCGCTAGCGTGTTCGGGGAGGTCGAAGTGCAGTGCGCAGTATTTGCGAACGGCGAAGCCTACTTGAGAGTCGAACTGGGTCATCCACGGCGGTATCGGCTCGAATGATTCCGTGAGGTAGGACTCGAACTCGCTCCGGCTGAGATCAGGGATCAACGTTCCGTGAACGTGGTGGTCGATCAGCGCAAGCTCACTGATGTGCTCGGCCATCTCTGAGTTTTCATTCATTTACATCACTCGTCCCTGTGTGAAGCACCAGCGTATCGGGGTTGCGCGATTCACCGGTGATACCGTAACTTACGTTACATACGGATATTTGAGCAGCTAATCCTAATGATGGTAACATCGCTCGTTATAGGCATTAAGGATTGACCCAACAACGGAGTGTGGTCGAAGACGATGACGACAACAACAGAAGTCCCGCAGGTGGAGACGCTGCAACTTGTCGACGGCGGGATGAACTTCGATGGCGTCCAGGCGCTCGAAGATGTCTCAATCTCGGTGAAAAGCGGAGAAGTCGTCGGCTTGATCGGACCCAACGGTTCAGGCAAGACCACGACACTCAATCTCGTCAGTGGGATGCTTCACCCGACCACCGGCCGGGTAATGCTCGGAGACAAAGATCTGACGCGGATGTCAATGCGCAAGAGGGCGCGCATCGGAATCGTTCGTACGTTCCAAAGCGTTCGCGTTTTTGGGCGACTCACCGTCGCCGAGAACATTGAGGTAGCGGCTCTTGGCTGCGGCATGCGCCGCCACGAAGCGCGTGAGCTGACAGAAGAACTTCTCGAAGAACTCAATCTTGAGTCGGTAGCGAACACGGCAGCAGAATCCTCGCCCGCTGGGCTCATCCGAACAATCGGCATTGCGCGGGCGCTAGCAACCCGCCCCAAATTTCTCCTGCTTGACGAGCCTGCCGCTGGCCAAAACGAGTCGGAAGCGGTCGAGCTCATTGAGGCCATCCGTAACATTTCGCGCCGACGTGCGTGCGGGGTATTGCTCGTAGAGCACGACATGTCGGTTGTCATGAGCACGTGCGACCGGCTCCACGTCCTCGATAGCGGCCGCACCGTTATTGCCGGGTTGCCTCAGGACATTCGGCACGATCCACAAGTGGTCGAAATCTACTTCGGAAAGCGGCACTGAAATGCTTCTAGAGATCAACGAGCTATTCGTTCGCTACGGCAAGTCCGTAATGGCACTTCAAGGGGCATCGCTCGAAGTCGGCGAGGGTGAACTTGTTTCCCTCATAGGCCAAAACGGAGCCGGCAAATCGACCCTTCTCAAGTCAATTGTGGGGATCGCGCCGGTGCACTCGGGGTCGATCACCTATGACGGTGCCGCCGTGACCGACAAAAAATTCTCGGTCATCAAGAACCGCATAGCCTATGTTCCCGAAGATCGAGGGGTGTTCTCGAGCCTCACAGTGGGCGAGAACCTGCGTCTTGGCGCGGTTTCTCGAAAAGACACGCGAAACATCGACGCTGACATCGAGCGGGAGCTTGCGCGGTTTCCCATCCTTGGAGAGTACTGGAGTCGTGGAGCCAGCTTGCTCTCCGGAGGAGAACAACAGCAGCTTGCGATCGCCCGCGCGCTTCTCTTGCGCCCGAAACTTCTGCTTCTTGACGAGCCAACGCTAGGGCTCGCCCCGATCATCGTGGATTTGATCTTCGATGTCATCGAACAACTTCGCGACGAAGGGGTGACAATCCTGCTCGTCGAGCAAAACGCTGTGCGATCAATCGAAGTATCGGACCGCTCGTACGTGATGCAAGCCCCGGGCAAGATTCTGGGCAGTGGAGACGCGAAAGAGCTCGCAGCCAATGAAGCCGTCGTCGATTACCTCGGGTTCTCGCCAACCGGATTGCTGGGTGACTCAGAATGATCTTACAAATTATCGTCGACATGGTGGGCCTCGGCGCCACCTACGCGTTGCTCACAATCGGCATCGCCCTGCTCTTCGGCATTTTGGGACTGATGAACTTCGCTTACGGCGAGATCATCATGATCGGTGCCTTCGCGATGTACCTGTTCAAGGACTACCCCTGGTTTGTTGGGGTGCTCGCTGCCGTTGTTTTTGCGGTGGTCGTCTCGGTGCTCACTGAGCGTCTAGCGTTCAGGCCCCTAAGAAACGCTGACCCGGTGACGTTGATGATTGCGTCGTTCGCGGTGAGCCTGGCGCTCCAAAGCGTGATGCGGATGACCGTCCTGCCCCGTACGCAGGGCGTTCCCCCTCAGCCGTTCTTGACTGAATCGATTACTGTCTTCGGCATTCGGGTCACGGTTCTTCAGATCGTCACCTTGGTGTTGTGCGGCGTGCTGCTCGGCGGGCTTGCGCTGCTAATGAAGAAAACCCCCTTAGGCGTGCAGCTCAGAGCATCCGCTGAAAACTTTCAAGTGGCCAAGTCGCTGGGAGTAAAAGGCAGCTTCGTCATCATGAGCGCCTTTGCGATCGCCGGAGTCATGGCTGCAGCATCAGGAGTCATCCTGGTGGCTCGACAGGGTGCCGTATCGGCAGAGATGGGGCTGACACCACTGCTCATAGGCATTGTCGGCGCCGTCGTTGGAGGAATGAGCAATCTCAAGGGCGCTGCTCTTGGAGGGCTTCTGTTGGGAATGGGCACTGGATTGCTTGAGGCAACACTGCCGACAGACCTCATTGCATTCCGAGACGCCTTCCTCTACTCGGCAGTAATGGTCGTATTGGTTATCCGCCCACAAGGGCTTCTCTCGGGAACGAAGGTGCGCACATCATGACCAACTCAACTCGCATTCGTCGACTGTTCGAAACTCCGATTCTTCTTGTCGCCCTCATGGGGCTAGTAGCTCTTATCGCCGTGTTTGGTGATCCCACCATCACTAGGGTCACTGTTCAGGCGCTCATCGCTGTAGTGTTCGTTGCTGGTCTCTCGCTCTTCTCGGGCAACTCCGGCGTCATGTCGTTCGGCCACGTTGGCTTCATGGCAATTGGGGCGTACACGACCGCGTACCTCACGATCCCCGTCAACCTCAAGTCATCAATGTTTTCGGATCTGCCAGAGTCGCTCGGCTTCCTCGCGACGATCCACGCGCCGTTTCCCATCGCGGTTCTCGTCGGCGGACTCGCGGCAGCAGTGCTCGCGCTCGTCACGGCGCCGATAATGGCGCGTTTGGGAGGGTTGCAGGCAGGAATCGCAACGCTCGCACTGCTCGTGATCGTCTTCACCGTGCTGAACAGCTGGACGGACGTTACCCGCGGCTCATCCAGCATGATCGGCCTGCCGAAATCCACGACGATCTGGTGGGCTGCCGGAATCGCGGCGCTCGTGATCGTGATCGCTTGGGCTTACAAGAAGTCGCGGAGCGGGCTTCAATTGCAGGCCTCGCGAGAAGATTACTTAGCGGCAACAGCATCCGGAATCGCCGTTGGCCGGCACCGCGTCTTCGCGTGGGTACTGAGTTCGATCCCTGTCGGATTTGCCGGCGCTCTGTACGCCGGGTTCTTTACGACCTTTAACTCTCAGACCTTCTTCTTGAGCCTCACATTTTCGTTCATCGTGATGATTGTCTTGGGAGGCTACCTTTCGCTGAGCGGTGCCGTTATTGGGGCCCTAGGAGTGTCGGTTCTCCAAGAAATTCTGAGAAGATTTCAAGACGGAGCATTCACCGGTGGTATTTCGCTGCCCGCCGGTATTGCGGATCTGATCTTGGCAGCGGTGTTGTTGTTTGTTCTGGTGAAAGCGCCTCTCGGGCTAATGGGAACGAGAGAGCTTCGCCTCTTTCGTAAACGATCGATAGGTAGTGCGTCATGACAAGTCCTCTCACCCTTGCTGAACAGCTCAAGAAAGAGCACGAAAGCCTCAGCCCGGCCGAACGCCGAGTATCTCGCGTACTCATCGCGGACTACCCAGTAGCAGGGCTCGAGCCAGTGCACCGGCTTGCCGAGCGAGCGAACGTCAGTGCGCCAACGGTGCTCCGCCTCATTTCCAAATTGGGAATCGGTTCGTACCCGCAAATGCAGAAGCTTCTTCGACAAGAAATCTCTGTTCGAACGTCGTCACCACTGGAAATGTACGGCGAGCGATCGGCGAGCACGACGCCGGGAACGCAGAGCGGGATCAAGTTTGTCGCCGACTCCAAGCGAGTACTCGCAGAGGGACTAGACGCGACTTTCAACGCGATTCCCGAAACCGAAATCATTGAGATCGCAAAACTCATCGCGAACCCGCGCAACCGCATCTGGACAGTCGGCGGCCGATTCAGCGATCTCCTGGCGCAGTACCTCACCTTGCATTTGCGGCTACTGCGCAAAGACGTGAACCATGTCGACCCCACCGAACAAGAGAAGGCATTCACGCTTCTCGACTTCACCTCTCGAGATGTGCTCATCGCCTTCGACTATCGGCGCTATCAGGGAGGCACTGTCAGCTTCCTCAAGAACGCCAAGAACAAAAAAGCGACGACGGTGCTCTTCACCGATCCGTGGTTGTCGCCGGCCGCCAAACACGCGGACTACTTGCTTTCGAGCTCAGTAACCTCGCCGTCACCATTCGACTCACTGACCTCAGGCTTCGCGCTAGTGGAAACCGTGATCGCCGGCGTCGTTGAAGAACTGGGCGATAGCCCCACCCAACGCATCCAAGCATTCGATGCGTTGCAAGAAAAGACATTGCAGATCCCTGGCTTCGGGCCGGGCGACGACGCAGAGACCACATGACGTCATTAGGCAGGGAGCACACGTTGCGCAGAGAACCATTGGCAGTAATTTTGACCTCCGATCTCTCTGGTCAGTGCCGGGGGCGGTCGGTGCGCCAGAGCGAACTCGACAAATACCTCGTGAATGGATCGGGCTGGGTGCCCGCCAACTTGGCGATCAACCCGTTCGGCGAAATCGTTTCGCCAAACCCTTTCGGCTCCGTTGGCGACCTTCGACTGCAGCCAGACGTCACGAGTCTCTCGCAAATTCCCTTGCCTGATGCTGAGCCGACGAAGGTTGTGCTTTCTGACATCGTGAATCAGGATGGCAGCGCCTGGGACTGCTGTCCCCGCACGTTCTTGCGCGACGCGATTGCCGATCTCAAAGCGGAGACCGGGCTGTCAGTGCTTTCCTCGTTCGAACACGAGTTCATGCTTCTCGATCAAGATCCAGAGGCTCCGAATATTGCGTTCTCGCTACGAAATCTTCTTGAGCTCGAGCCGCTGGGTTCGAGCATCATGGCCGCACTCGAAGACGCGGGTCTCGAGCCCGAAATGTGGCTGCCCGAATACGCTCCTCGCCAGTGGGAGGTCACGGTTGCTCCTGCGGATGCTCTGGCGGCAGCAGATCGAGCGATTCTTCTTCGCGAGATCGTGCGCAACACCGCAACCCAGTTGGGTCACACTGCCAGCTTCAGCCCGATTGTTGAAGCCAGCGGCAGCGGCTCTGGTGTTCATATTCACCTCAGCCTTCTCGATGACAACAACGAGCCTGTCGCGTACGACCCCAGTCGAGAGGGCGGACTTTCTGCCGTCGCTGGATCGTTCGCTGCGGGAATCCTCAAGCACGCATCCGCGATTTCTGCCCTCGCCGCGTCTGGCGTTGTCTCTTACGAGCGACTAGCTCCCGGTCACTGGAGCGTTGGTGGCGTGTTCTTGGGCGAGAACAACCGAGAAGCCCTCCTTCGTATCTGCCCGCTGTTCGAACGCCCCAACGCGAACCCTGCACGGCAGTACAACTTGGAGTTCCGTGGTGCTGATGTGACAAGCAACCCGTGGATCGCCCTAGGCACTCTGATTCGCGCAGGTCTTGAAGGAATCCGCAACAACCTTCCCGCGCCCAAGGTGGTCTCCGGCGAAACTTCTGAGCTGACTCAAGAGCAATTAGACGAGTACGGCGTTGGTAATCTTCCGCACTCGCTGGGTAACGCTCTCGACCTTCTTGCCGCTGATGACGTCGTCACCGGTTGGTTCCCTGAGCGACTTCTTGAGACGTTTGTTCTCGTGAAGCGTGCAGAAATTGAGCACGTCAACGGGCTGTCCGACGATGAGAAATATGCGGCGTACTCGTACGCGTACTAGGCGTTCATCGTGTCGTCCGTGAATTGAACAAAGGTCTCCCATGCACAGTGTTAAGTCAGTAGAAGAGCAGTCGTTGCTGCTCTCCAAGCTCGATGAGCAGCTTTCGGCTGCTATCGAACTGCGCCATGAGCTTCACCGCAACCCTTCTCTCTCAGGCGAGGAAGGGCCAACAGCCGACCGCATCATTGCGGCGCTCGATGTTTCTGACTTCGAGACGGTTGCTGACACCGGACGCATCGTGCGCATCGGGCCCAAGACGGGTCCATCCATCGCGATTCGTGCTGAGTTGGATGCTCTTCCCGTGCACGAAAAAACGGGTTCGCCTTTTGCCTCTACCAACGGCGGTATGCATGCGTGTGGTCACGACGTGCACATGGCGGGAGCGGTAGCGCTCGCGAAAGCGGCAATGACCGTCGATCTTCCCGTTGCTCTGGTCTTCATTTTCCAGCCGCGAGAAGAGTCTTATCCTTCTGGTGCGCGCGACATCATGGAGAGTGGGCTGCTCGACGCGCACGATGTACGCGCAGTGCTCGGTGTTCATGTTCATCCTGACGTTCCGGTGGGCTCGGTCACGACTGGTGCCGGAGTCGTCAACGCGGCATCGGATGAATTCAGGATCGTCGTCGAGGGCGCTGGCGGGCACTCGGCGTATCCGCACAAGAGCACCGATCCCATTGTCACGATGGCTCAGATCGTTTCGTCGGTACAAACAATTGTGAGCCGCAAGATTGATCCCATGAATCCCGTGGTTGTGAGCTTCGGCAGTGTGCACGCTGGCCAAGCAGCTAATGTGATTCCGGCGGTGGCCAGTGCATCTGGCTCGATTCGAAGTTCGACATCTGAGGATCGGCTGACGATTGCCCGAGAGCTGGAACGCACGGTCAGGCTCGTGGCTGAAGCTAATTACTGCACCGGCACTGTCGAGATCACCCAGGGTGAGCCTGTGCTGAGCAATGACCCTGAACTCGTCGGTCTCGTCGACCCCGCACTGCATGCCCAGGGCCTTGATGTTGTTGAGCCGATGCGTTCGTGTGGATCGGATGATTTCTCGTTCTACAGCGATGTGTATCCCGGACTAATGATGTTTCTGGGCACACGCACGCCTGCGCTCCGGCCAGATCTCACTCTGCACAGCGCAGATTTTTTGCCGGACGACGAAAGTGTTGAGGCCGTAGCGAAGGTGCTTGCGGCGGCGTATGGCGCTTTGCTCCCACTAGTTCACTAGCGTTTTCGTGGGTGCGGTGTCACACGATTGTGGGCCCGGAGTTCGCAATTCACCGCGAGTTGTCTTGAGTTGTTCAAAACAACTGATACCGTCGTATCCATGGAAACAGTGACGGATGCGGCGCTCGCCGACACTCTGCGAGAGGCCGGTCTGAAAGTGACTGAGCCCCGTATCGCGGTGCTGAGCGCCCTCACCGACATCCCGCACTCCAACGCCGACACGATCTTCGGAGCGGTACTGCCGAGTTTGCCGGGCACCTCCCTCCAAGCGGTGTACGGCGTGCTCGCCGCGCTGACGACGGCGGGCTTGCTGCGCAAGATCGAATCGGCAGGGTCATCCGCACTCTATGAACGCCGCACCGGCGACAACCACCACCACCTCGTGTGCACCGAATGTGGTGCCGTTCGCGACGTCGATTGCGTTGTTGGCGCAGCGCCGTGCCTCACCCCATCCGAGGCTGGTGGTTTCACCGTGCACACTGCCGAAGTGAACTTTTGGGGAGTATGCCCCGATTGCCAGAGCGCTCTCAACCAAAAGAGCGCAGACTAAAGAACACAGACAGAGTTGTCTACGCTGTCGACCGACTTCCCTTTTCGCCCCTAATAATCCCCACACAAAAAGGAGACATCGTGACCAAACCCACGACAACCCAGGCCGGCGCACCGATTGCGAGCGACGAACATTCGCTCACCACAGGTCCCGATGGAATCACTGCACTCCACGACCGCTTCCTGGTTGAGAAGCTTGCCTCGTTCAACCGTGAGCGTGTGCCGGAGCGCAACCCCCACGCCAAGGGTGGTGGAGCATTTGGAGAATTCGTCGTCACTGAAGACGTATCGAAGTACACCAAAGCTGCCGTCTTCCAGAAGGGCGCAACAAGCGAAACCATTCTGCGTTTCTCGTCCGTAGCCGGCGAGCAAGGTTCGCCAGACACCTGGCGCGATGTTCGCGGATTCGCACTGCGTTTCTACAGCACCGAGGGCAACTACGACATCGTCGGAAACAACACCCCCGTGTTCTTCCTCCGTGATGCAATGAAGTTCCCCGACTTCATCCACTCGCAGAAGCGCATGGGCGACTCCGGCCTGCGCAACGGCGACATGCAGTGGGACTTCTGGACCCTCTCGCCCGAAAGTGCCCACCAGGTCACGTACCTCATGGGTGACCGTGGCCTCAGCAAGTCGTGGCGCCACATCAACGGCTACGGATCGCACACCTACCAGTGGATCAACGCCGAAGGCGAACGCTTCTGGGTGCAGTACCACTTCCACTCCCGCCAGGGCGTCGAACTGATGGAAGCTGCGGATGCCGAACGCATCGCCGGTGAAGACGCCGACTATTACCGTCGCGACCTCTTCAATGCCATCGCCAACGGCGACTACCCCACCTGGGATGTTTCCGTTCAGATCATGCCCTACGAAGAAGCAAAGACCTACCGCTTCAACCCGTTCGACATGACCAAGACCTGGTCGCACAAGGACTACCCGCTGATTCCGGTTGGCCACTTCACGCTCAACCGCAACCCGGAAAGCTTCTTCGCGCAGATCGAGCAGTCAGCGTTCTCGCCGTCGAACATGGTTCCCGGCACCGACATCAGCCCAGACAAGATGCTGATGGCGCGTGTGTTCTCCTACCCGGATGCCCAGCGCAACCGCATCGGAGCCAACTACAACCAGCTGCCGGTCAACCAGCCGCACGCCTCCGAATCGCGCAACTACCAGCACGAAGGCGCCATGAACTACAAGATCGGTGATGCCGCCGATCGCACCTACACGCCCAACTCCTTCGGTGGGCCTGCGGCTCAGCCCGAGCTTGCCGGCGAAGGTGGCTGGGCCAGCGACGGTGAACTCATGCGCAGCGCCCAGACGCTGCACTCTGAAGACGACGACTTCGGTCAGGCCGGCACGCTCTACCGTGACGTCTTCACCGAAGAGTCGAAGAAGCGCTTTATCGAAACCCTCACCGGACAGGGCCGTGGCATCACGATCCCCGAGATCCTCGAGCGTTTCTACTGGTACTGGGGCAGCGTGGATGCCGAACTCGGCGCCACCCTTCGCCAGACGGTTCCCGGCAACGGCGACACCGCCAACGAAGAAGCCGACCCCGTCGGAGTTGGTCCAGCCAACTAGCAACGCTTCGCAAGAAGTAGAGCGGCTCGCGCGAGCGAACCGCTGAACTCCGGATGCCCGGTCCCCGAAAGTTGGGGGCCGGGCATCCGTTCGTTAAGGGCTAGGCTGCGAGGCCTAGGGCGCCATCGATCACAGCAACCGTGCCGCCAACGTAGGCGACAATGATGACCGCGATCCGTGCAACCCCGTGGCTCACATGGCGGTTGAGTACTTCGCCCAGGGCGAGCCCCGCCAGCAAAGCACCCACGATGATGATCCAGCTCACAGCATCCAAGTCAGGAAGTTGCCCGCCAGAGAAAATGGCTTTCGTGACAAGCGAAGCCGTGCCAACGATCACGAAATAGGGTTGCAGCGTCGCCGCAAAGTTCACTTGAGGCCAGCGCATAATCACCGCATAGATACTGAGCGCTGGACCGCCGACGCCCGCAGCAGTGTTCATGAATCCGGATGCCGCTCCCGCCACAATTGCTGCAGGCCGTGCCGGAACAACATGTTCGGCACGCCTGATGAGCAAAGTCGCCGTGAGGGCCACAATCACAAGCACACCGACACCAAGCTGCATGACAGCGCCGGGAAGTCGCGTCACCAACAGCGAGCCAGGAACGATCGCGACCACTGCCGGGATTGCAAGCCACGCCAGTGTGCGCCACTCAATGTGCCGCCACACTCGCGGGATGATGAGCAGCGAAGAAACGACGCCACACAGGTTGACAACGAGCACGCCATCAAAAGGACCGAGCAGGATCACCACAAGAGGCGAAGCGACGAGTGCAAAGCCCATCCCCGTTATTCGTTGTGAGAGTGCTCCGACAACAATGGAGAGAGCAACGAGAGCGAGCACCGACCAAGTTTAGAGCGTGGTGGGTTGGCCTACAGCGCTTTGGAGTAGCAAACGCTGAGAGGCTCTCCCGCGTAAGCGCCGAAATTTTCGATGAGGCTGTACCCCTCGCGCTCATAGAAACGCATCGCATCTGGCTGTGCTGTGCCGGTCTCGAGTACGAGCTCGGTCGCAGATTGCGCACGGGCCCACTCTTCGAGTCCCTTGAGTACCGCAATAGCGATTCCCGTTCCGCGCTGCGCAGGCGTAACGTACATCCGCTTAATTTCGAAGCCACCATTGTCGAGTTCACGAAGCCCACCGCAGCCGGCAGGAACCCCATCAACGTAAGCGATCAGGAACACTGTCACACTGTCGGCGCTCGGTTTAACACCGGGCTCGCTGTTCTCAGTGTTGTAGCGCGCAGCGAGCTCAGCTTGCTGCGCTGACCGCAACATCACCGAGTCTGCGTGCTCGAAGGGAACGCTCCGCAATTCAAGTTCGTAGGTGTCTTCCACGTCAGAAGCTTAGTCTGCGAGTTGCCGAGAACGCACCGAGAGTGAGCAAGCGCCAGTCATAACCACTCATGATTAGTCGTCGCCCGCCGTGCCGCGTGCGCGAATTTAGCGAAGCGCTCACGCTCGACGAAATCGTAATCTTGTGCCGCGACCGAAGCCTCAAGCCGATCGATCTGCTGCAGTATCGCCTCCGATTGTTCGGATCGCTGAGCGCGGTATCCCACCTCTTGCAGCAGCTGGTAAAGCCGCTCCACGACTCCAGGATCGCCCGCACCATACCGTCGTGGTTGGGTCAATGCGATATCGAGCAGGCTCACGAAATCGTGCGGCTTGATGATGACCCGAACGAGATCGTCGTCGTCAGTGAGCCCCGTCGATTGGATGGGCAGCTCGGCTAGCGAACACAAAGTCGCGGAAATGTGGCCGAGGGTGTGCACCGCCGTCGTCGGGTCGTTGACCCCTGGCGACAGCGCACGGGCGGTGATGTCAACGAGTTGCCGGATGCCAAAACCAATATCTTGGCTGGCCGTACGCTCATAAGCGAGATCGACTGCACCCGCGATCGCACGGCCGATCGTGTCGCGTTCTTCGTCATCCAAGTGTCGCATTGGATCACGGGGCCACCATCGTGCGATGGGAGTTTTGCTAACGACATGGTGGCCGACCGTGTGCTCTTCGCGCACCACAATGTCGTACCTGATTGCCGTCGTGAGCAGCCGCGAACGGTCGGTAGAGCGAATGAATCCCGACCGGGGGGCCACGCTGAATACGATGCGTTCGTCCGGCGGCCACTCCGGCAGCTCAGTTCGACCGATCGCCATCGTCGATGCCACTAATTCGATTGTGCTGCTGGTCTCTAAATAGACCTGACGCATCGTTGTTTCAATGCGCAGTTGCCGGGCCAGATGCGCCAAAAACAGTACGAGCATGACAACGCTGGCCAGAGTCAATAACGAAGCGAGCGTGACGGCCAGCCGTGGCACAACGGGATCGAAACTGTCAGAACCATCCTGAATCGTGCGAAGCACCGTTAAGGAGTACGCAAAAGTTCCTACGAAGACGGCGAGAGTCCAATGCACTGTCGGGTCTTTGAGGAAGGTGCGCAGCACGCGTGGAGAGGCCTGGCTGCTAGCCAACTGAAGTGCAACAACCGTCAGAGAGAACGTAAGCGAGGTTGCCGTGATGAGCGATCCAGCAACGGCAGAAAGCACCGCTCGGGCTGCCTCCGGTCCGCCAGCGAAGAGAACGCGCTCAAAGCCGGGAGCAAGCGAGGAATCGACGGCGCGATCGAGGAGGGGCAGAACAATCCCTAGGGCCACCGCGATGGTGATGAATAGAGTCGGCAGGGGCCATAACTCTGTGGCGATCGATTCGCGAAAGGTTGCCGTCCATCGGCGCAGGGAACTGCGTCGCGCACTCTGAGTTGCTGCCTCGCTCATTGCACCCCTCTCGAATCGCCCCAGTTAATCACGACAGAGGTCATCACGGTAAGTGCCCGTAGGCTGGAGCAACGCCAATGGAAGGAAAACACTCGATTGTTCGAATGGAAATCGTGGCTGGGGCTCATCATCGCCGTCGTCATTGCCCTAATTGCCGTTGTGATCGCCGTTGGCGTGGTCTCTCTCGTTGTGCGGGGAATCTCGCGGCATCGGCCGGGAGTCTATGAAACGTTGGCGCCGGTTCGACAGCGACTCCGGGTGCTCATGGCGCTGTTTGCCGTCTGGATTGCACTAGCGGCAACGAATCCCATCGCGGATGAGGGCATCCTCGACATCATTAACTACATTTTCCGGGTCTCCGTCATCGCGGCAGCCGGATGGGTGCTTGTGTCGGTCATGAACCTTCTGCTCGGCCGCGCGCTTGTGCGATACCCGCTCGACGTTCCCGACAACCGAGTTGCCCGCCGAGTGCGTACTCAAGTGCAAGTACTGCGCCGTGTACTCACCGCCGTAATCACTATCGTTACCGTCGGTGCGATTCTCATGACACTGCCCGGTGCTCAAGCCGTTGGCGCCAGCGTGCTCGCCTCAGCCGGAGTCGTCAGCGTTGTCGCGGGTATTGCTGCACAGTCCGCACTCGGAAACGTGTTCGCTGGAATGCAACTCGCCTTCAGCGACGCCATCCGCGTCGACGACGTAGTGATCGCCGATGGCGAATGGGGCCGCATCGAAGAAATCACGCTCACCTATGTTGTCGTGAGCATTTGGGACCAGCGCCGACTCGTACTTCCCTCCACCTACTTCACAACGACCCCGTTCCAGAACTGGACCCGCAACGCCACCGAGCTTCTCGGCGAGGTCAACTTTGACCTCGACTGGCGCGTCAGCATCGACCAGATGCGAACGCAGCTGAAGAAAATTGTTGCCGAAACCGAACTGTGGGATGGGCGCACAGCCAACATCCAAGTCGTCGACACTACCGGCGGCTTCGTGCGCGTTCGCGTATTGATAAGTGCGGCAGACTCCGGAGCCCAATGGGATCTCCGCACTCACGTTCGCGAAGAGATGGTCGACTGGCTTCAGTCCAAAAACCCTGCCGCTCTTCCGCGTCAGCGCGTGCTCATGGTCGAAAACGAAGCCCGTGCTCGCACCAAAGCCTCGACCGAGCCCCAAGATCGCGGACTCTTCAGCGGCAGCGCCGAAGCGGATGCACGCCGTCAAGAATTCACGGGCGCAATCCCGGTCGACGAAAACGTTCCCGAAGGCACCCCAGTTGAGGGGCCCGATCTCACACTGAAGAAGGACTAAACCCTCATGCCATCGCTCACTAGCGCTGCACCGACACCAATTCTCAGCTCACGCAGTTGGGGTCTTGTGCCCGCAGCACTGTTGAGCGGCTCGGCAGTACTTCTGTTTTCGCTCCGACTGCCGCTAATCGGCTACGTCGTGGTGGCGGTTGCGCTCGCCGCTGCGTGGCTTACCGACAGCCGCAAGCTCAGCGATGGCCTCGCAAAAGATCTGCTCCTGATCGCGTCGGGCATGGTCATCGTCTCCACCATTTCGGTTGCCGCCGACATCAGCTGGGGCAACTTCTTTCTCATGGGGTTCGTGCTGGCGGCGGCCGTAGCAGTGCCGTACTCGCTGTCACGGTTTGTCTTCAAGGATCGCCTTATCCGCTTTCCGTGGCGGGGCGGATGGCCGTGGAACCGTGTTCAGTGGGGCTACTTGTTTCTCGTGCTCTTCCTCGGCTGGCTCATCCTGCCGTTTTACTTCATCACGAGCGGGGTCTACCTCAACTGGCCTGCCGTTACTACCCCTGACGAGATCGGTCGGCTTTTCGTTGGTGTGAACGCTGTCGGAACCTGGGATGAGTTGTTCTTCATCCTCACGGTGTTCGTGCTCTTCAAACGGCACTTCCCGGTGTGGCAAGCGAACCTGCTGCAGATGGTGATCTTCGTGTCGTTCCTGTGGGAACTCGGCTACCAATCGTGGGGTCCACTGCTAACAATCCCATTCGCGCTGCTTCAGGGTTGGATCTACTCCACGACTAAGTCACTCGTCTACGTGCTGAGCGTGCACCTACTGTTCGACGCAGTCGTGTTCCTAGTGATCGTGCACGCCCGCAACCCGGGAGCTATCGGGTTCTTCCTGCTCTAGCCGCACCAGATCGAAAGTGCGTGAAGGCTACTCGCCGCCGGGAGGGCCCGCGGTAATGAGCACGACGTACAGCAGCACAACGGCAGCCGCAATGAGCAGAACCAGAATGAATGGGTGGTTCAAGAACCAGCGCATTGTGCGGTCAACCCAGCCAGCGTCGCGAGGATGATCGCTTACCTCGGTTCGCCATTCGCCAGCAAGACGACCAGTACGGGCAAGCCACAACTCAACAGGAATCGTGACGTAAGGGATGACAGCGCTACCAATGGTGAGGATGGCCGTACCGACACTCCAACGCTGGTTCACCGTCAACAACACGGCCGTGGCACCGTAGGCGAGGAAGACGAAACCGTGAATGGCCCCACCGATCGACACCGCGACATCCAGTCCTGCTGTAGCGCGCAAGATGAGGCCGGCAATGAGCAGGGTCCAGGTGACCGCTTCAGCAAACGCGAGAACGCGGAAAAGTGACTTCGGGGTCGCAAACATGGGGCAGAACTTTCAGTATTAGGCGTTAGCCATCAACGAGCTGATGGCGCTCGTAAAGAACGTGAGGCCATCTGTGCCCGAGCGCATTGCCGCACGAGTGTCTGGGCCAAAGCCAGCCTCGGTCGCGTGCTCGGGATGCGGCATCAAGCCGACAACATTGCCGCGCGCATTCGAGATGCCAGCAATGTCATTCGCCGACCCGTTGGGGTTGACCTCGAGATAGCGGAACACAACTTGACCTTCACCCTCAAGGCGATCAAGAGTGTCTTGGTCGGCAATGTAGCCGCCCTCACCGTTCTTGAGCGGGATGATGATCTCTTCGTCTTCTTTGAAGCCATTACTCCACGCGGTTGCCGTGTTTTCGACGCGCAGCTTCTGGTCACGGCACACAAAGTCGCCGTGATCGTTGCGCACGAGGCCACCAGGTAGCAAGTGCGACTCCACCAGAATCTGGAACCCGTTGCAGATTCCCAGTACAGGCATTCCGCCGTTCGCGGCAGCAATGACTTCGCTCATGATGGGCGAGTGCGCTGCGATCGCACCAGCACGGAGGTAATCACCGTAGCTGAATCCACCGGGCAGAACGATGGCATCCACATTCTTGAGGTCGTGGTCGCCGTGCCACAGGGCTACCGGCTCACCGCCGCCCAGCTTGACCGCACGCTGGGCGTCACGGTCGTCGAGCGAACCCGGAAAGGTAATAACTCCGACGCGCACTATGCGCCCTGAGCGTCATCGGCGGGGCGAGCCTCGCCGACATAAATCACGTCTTCGATGACCGTGTTGGCGAGGAGATCGTTAGCGATCTCGCGGGCCTCTGCCAGCAACTCATCAGTGACGGGGCCATCAACGGTGAGCTCGAAACGCTTACCGATGCGCACCGCAGTGAACTCGCTCTTGTCGAGACGGACGAGGGCGCCGGCTACAGCCTTGCCCTGAGGATCGAGGATTTCAGCCTTAGGCATTACCTCGACGACAATTATTGGCACCGAATCACTCCATGATTTCGCGCGGGCGGATTGTCTCCAGTCTAGCGGAGGCCAGCAGTGCGCCAGACTGTAGCCATGGACATCGACCGCGCAGTGCAATCCCGCATCGTCCGCACGCTGGTAGCGGGCCAAGTGCTTGCCGGTCTCGGGCTGGGCGCAACGGTTGCCGTCGGCGCGATTCTGGCTGCCGATCTGGGTGGCGAAACACTATCGGGTGCGGCGGCGACATCCAGCACGCTCGGTGCAGCGCTCGTGTCGATTCCCCTTGCGCGACTTGCTCAGCGCTGGGGGCGACGTCCAGCACTCGCACTGGGCGCCGGTGTTGCCGCAGGTGGCTCACTCATTACTGTCGTTGCGATTGGTGTCGCATTCTTCCCGCTACTGATTCTCGGATTTGCCATGCTCGGTGTTGGCACAGCGGTCGGCCTGCAGGCACGCTTTGCGGCAACGGATGTCGCGGCTCCCGAGCATCGTGGGCGCGATCTCTCCCTTGTGGTCTGGTCGACGACGATCGGTGCCGTCGCCGGACCGAACCTCATTGGACCAGGCGAAGCCGTCGCGCAGTGGCTATCGCTGCCGACGAACACGGGCTCCTTTGTCTTTGCGATCGCGGCGCAAGTGGCTGCCATGGTGCTCTACCTAGTAATGCTCCGACCAGATCCACTCACTCTTGCAGGCAGTCGCCCGGTTGAACCAGCCACCACTGCGGATGCCGGAATAGTGCGGGGTCGTGGCCCGCTGGTGTTCGCTGTAGCGGCAATCGCGATCAGTCATGCGGTGATGGTCTCGATCATGGCGATGACGCCGGTTCATCTGAGTAATCACGGGGCGAGCCTTACGATCATCGGTTTCACGATCAGTCTTCACATTGCCGGGATGTATTCGCTGTCCCCAGTGTTTGGCTGGACAAGTGACCGCTTCGGTCGCATCCCAACAATCCTCATCGGCCAAGCGTTCTTCGCGGCCGCAGTGCTCGTGGTCGCGCTTGGTCAACTGAGCAACGCAGCAGTCACCGTCGGCCTGGTCCTGTTGGGGCTTGGCTGGAGTGCATCAACGGTCGCCGGTTCTGCGCTGGTCGCCGACCTCTCTACCGGTGCAACGCGACTGCGGATTCAGGGTCGCAGCGACACCATCATGAGTCTTGCGGGAGCGGTAGGGGGAGGCTTCGCCGGACCCATCCTGGCGATCGTGGGTTATGCCGGACTCGCGTGGGGCGCCGGTGTGCTGGTGCTCATAGTCACTGCTGCGGCACTTGTTGTCTGGCGCAGCAAGCCGCTTTCGACAGCCGACTCGCTACCGGTACCTAACGTGCGGAGCGAAAGTAAGTAGATACACGAACACAGGCCCCTCAACGCGATACGCGGAGGGGCCTGTGTAGTTCGAGTTGACGTTATTTCTGAAGAGTGGCCTGAAGGTCGACCGCAATGGAGATGTCTTCGCCGAGGAGCACGCCGCCGGTCTCAAGTGCAGCGTTGTAGTTGACGCCGAATTCGGTGCGGTTGATGACGGTGCTGGCGCTCGCGGCGGCCTTGGTCTGGCCGTAGCCATCGGTGGCGATCCCGCCGAATTCGCCCGTGAGGGTGATGGGCTTGGTGACACCGCGGAGAGTGAAGTCGCCAACGATTGTGAGGTCGTCTCCGTCGATGGTGATCGAGGTCGAGCTGAAGGTCGCAGTAGGGAACTCGTCGACCTTGAAGAAGTCGTTGGTGCGGAGGTGGCCGTCGCGGTCGGCCTGGTTGGTGTTGATCGTCGCCATATCGATGGTGGCGTTTACCTTGTTCTCGGCGGGGTTCTCCGAGGTGACGATGGTGCCGCTGAAGCCGTCAAAGGTGCCGCGAACCTTGCTGATCATGAGGTGCTTTACTGTGAATGAGATTGTTGAGTGCATCGCGTCGATGTCCCAAGTTCCGGCAAGAAAGTTTGTGTGGGTGTCAAGAGAAGTAGTCATGCTTTTCTGAAACTATTGGGGGTCGATAGCTATTCCGAAAACGCGCGCTGTTCGCTGTGAGCGTGAGCGGGCGACCGCCTGGAGCCGGCCCCGGTATTCGCGCTGCTATTGGTCAGCGACTGTCGGTAGGCTCGCACTATGGACACCACTGGGCTCGATGAATTTCTTGAGCAAAACGACTTCTCCGGCACTGTCTTAATCAAGCGAGGCAACGCCACAATTTTTGAAGCTGTGACAGGCAAAGCTAGTCACCGGTGGGATATTCCCAATACGGCAGACACTCGATTCGATTCGAGCTCGATTACGAAGCTCTTCACGAGTGTTGCCGTCTTGCAGCAGGTTTCGAAGGGGGAGCTCGATCTTGAGACCTCCATCCATCACTACGTTGACTTGGCCGAGTCTGAAATCGATCCTGCCGTGACCCTCCTGCATGTTCTCACCCATACGAGCGGCATTGCCGATGATGTGGATGAAGAAGAGGGTGAAACCTATGCCGAACTGTGGGCAGAGTTCCCCAGCTACACGATTATGGAACCTGCTGATCAGTTGCCTCTGTTCATCAACAAGGAATCCCTGGCAGCGCCAGGAGTCGAGTGCGTCTATAGCAACGCTGGGTATATTCTCGCGGGCCTCGCATTGGAGAAAGTGACTGAAGAGAAGTATCGCCAGTATGTTTTCGACGAAGTATTCACGCCAGCAGGGATGATAGATTCCGGCTTCTATGACCGCCGGGATGCCGCACCTCGAGTCGCTGAGGGCTGGGACTTTGTTAACGGCCGTTGGGTTTCAAACATTTACAGCACGCCGCCCATCGGTCTGCCTGATGGCGGAGCACATGTGACTGCTGCGGATCTTGTGCGCTTTATCCAGGCGCTTCGCAACGGTGAATTGCTCAATGCGGAGTTCACTGAGGAATTCCTTACCCCGCAGGTGCAATACGACGAAGAGACTTGGTACGGATTCGGTCTCGAGTTCGACATGAACGAAGACGGCAGTGTGCGCAGCTACTTCGCAGATGGAGTCGGGCCCGGAGCATCCGGAATCGTTCGGCACTACCTCGAGGCGGATCTCGACGTTGTTGTTCTCTCAAACTCAGAAGAGTGTGCGTGGCCAATCATCCGCGAAATCGACGAGCTTCTCGGCGGCTAACGATCGGCTAGGCGGGGCCGATCCAGTCGCCCGGTTGAACGTCGGTGGCGTCTGTTGCGCTCGTCGCTCCGGTAGCGTCGGTCGCACCGCCTTTCAGCTCCACGAAGATCACATGCGTCGCGGTATTGCCGATGTTTTCACCACTGTGCCGCTGCGCGGGTAACCAGACGGCTTTGCCCGCGGGCAGTTCGACATCACGATGGGTGTCTCCAGCGTGGAGGCGTCGGCGAAAATCACTGAGCGTGTACATGACGCTATCGGGATGCTCGTGCGGCGTTGTTTTGTCGCCGGCCGCGTCGGTGTACTCAAGCACTCGTACGCGGTCATTCTCGAACACCACGGAGTAATGTTCCGGATTAGTTGTTACGGGATCGGCGTCCACGAAAAACAGTGTGCGCCGCAAGACTCGCTTTGGCAAGCACTTTTTTCTACACCGACCTTCGCGCTATTTCGCGGCGGTCGTTACCCGGATTTGGTTGGCCCACGGGTCACCGAACGTGAGAGTGTCACCGTCGTTTCGCAGTTGGATGCCGTGGTGCGTCATCCGTTCGCCCAGCTCTCCGAGGTCGTCGGCTGTCGGCACCGCAATATCGACTTGGGCGAGGCCGAGCGCTGGCAGCCGTGCACCGGCGCCGCTGGAGTTCCACGTGTTCATGGCCATGTGGTGGTGGTAGCCGCCGGCACTCACGAACACGGCGCTGCCGGGGATCTCTGTGGTTGCTTCGAACCCGAGCTGGTTGACGTAGAACTCGCGTGCGGTCGTCACGTCACCGACCTGCAGGTGTACGTGACCGACGCGCGCGCCACCGATGACGGGCTGTTCGACAGCGCTCTCGGTGAGGTTCTCTTGCAGAAATTTGTTGGGGTCGAGAAAGAGTGTGCTCATTTCGACGGTGCCGTGAGCCCAGCTCCACTCGGTGCGGTCGCGATCCCAATACAGCTCGACGCCGTTGCCTTCGGGGTCGGTGAAGTAGAAGGCTTTACTGACAAGGTGGTCTGAGCTGCCCGTGAACGTTTTCGGGTACCGAGTGGCGACCGAGTAGACGGAGGCGGCGAGAGCTTCTTCGGTGTCGAAGAGGATGGCTGTGTGAAAGAGTCCGGCATCGCGAGGGCTCGCATGCTTGAGCGCTGGCGAATGCTTGAGGATGACGACGGGCGTCGTGCCGCGACCGAGAACGACTGTGTCGGATGACTCGCTGAGCACAGTGAGGGCGACGGCATCTCGGTAATAGGCGGTGAGGGCGTCGAGGTTGGCGACGCTGAGCGTGACCGCGCCCATCGCGGTGTCGGCAGCGAGCAGATCAGTCATGGTCTGTACAACCGTGCGACCACGGCCGGTATTCCGTCCCGCCCCGGGCGTTCCGGCCGATCACAGGTCGAGAACGAGGCGCTCGCCGACGCTGCGGGACACGCAAATCATCATGGTTTCATTGCTCTCGCGTTCCTCGTCGCTGAGCACTTCGTCGCGATGGAGGGGTACTCCGCCGAGCACGACGGTCTCGCAGGTTCCACAGATGCCTTCTTGGCAGGAATTGAGCGCCGGCACCCCACAGCGAGTCATCGCCGCCAAGATAGTTTCGTCGGCGGCTACGGCGATCTCGGTGCCATCGTTGGTTTCGACGATGAATGCAGTGTCGGTACTCTCGGCTCCTGTTCCGTTGCCAGTGAACCGTTCAACATTAAGCGACCCGGCTGGGCAGTAGGCAGCGACGGCTTCGAGCATGCGCTCGGGCCCGCACGCAAAGACTCGGGGTGTGACCACTCCGGCAGTCGCTATGGCAACGGCTAGGTCGATTCGTCCACGATCATGGCCCGGATGCACGATCACCCGGTCACCGTAGGCCTCGAGCTCGCCAAGAAAACTCATTGACTCGCGGGAGCGTCCGAGATAGAGCAGGCGCCAGTTTGTTCCGGCGGCGTCGGCCGCACGAAGCATGGGCAGTATTGGAGTGATCCCAATCCCTCCCGCGATGAAGAGCACGTCAGCTGACGGAGCCGCGCTGTCTCCCTGTGCCGACTCGGCAGTAAAACCGAAGTTGTCGCGAGGGCCATCAGCGTGAACCCGAGCCCCGACCTGCAAATATTTGTGGGCGGCGACTGAACCGCCCCGACCGTCCGGCTCGTGGAGAACGGCAACCCGCCACGTCACGGAGTCGGCGGGGTCAGAACACAGCGAATACTGCCGGATCAGGCCGCCGGGCAGCGTCAGATCGATGTGCGAGCCAGGCGTCCACGCGGGAAGTGCTCTGCCGTCGGGGCGACCGAGAGTGAAAGCGTCAACCCTGTCGGCAACGGTTTCCCTGCTGAGTACTCGAAGGTCGATGCTCATTGCTCGCCCGCTGCTGTGCCCTCAGGGGTGAGCGCAGCATCCGCAGCACGGATCACGGCACCACTCGTCACGAGTTCGGCGACGGCGCGGATGCGGGGATACAGAACGGCATCCTTCTTCAGGTGACCGTTGGGCCGACCATCGCTAGCGGGCGTGCCGCGCACGAGTGCGACGGCGGCACGGCTGGCCGTTCCCATTGTTTGCCCGGTGCCCTTTCGTTCGATTTCTCGAAGCTCGAGTGCCTGGGTGGCCATGAGTAGTTCAATGGCGACCACTTGCTGGATATTGCTGACAATCGTTCGCGCGTGACGGCCAGCGTTGTTCGCCATGGAGACGTGGTCTTCTTGATTCGCGCTAGTGGGGATCGAGTCGACGCTGTCGGGATGCGCGAGCGTCTTGCAATCCGAAACGAGAGCGGCAGCTAGGTATTGCGGCAGCATGAACCCGCAGTCGAGCCCAACTTTTTCGCTAGCGACGAGCATGTCCGGAAGGCCACGGTTGAGAGTCCCGTCATCGAGGCGGAACAGCCGCCGTTCGGTGATGTTGCCGATCTCTGTCACAACGATTGAGAGGAAGTCGGCGGCGAAAGCGAGATACTCGGCGTGGAAGTTGCCGCCAGATACTGCCTTGAGGCTTCTACTCGACGGGAGCTCGGGAATGATGAGCGGGTTATCGGTCGCAGCGTTGATCTCGGTCTCGATGATTCCAGCAACAAAGTCGAGAGTGTCTTTCACTGGCCCGAACACTTGCGGCACGCACCGTAGCGAGTAGGCGTCTTGCGGCGGTTGACGATCGGGATTGTTGTCGCGATCACCGGTGACGAAGGTGCTGTCGCTCAGCAGTTGGCGGATGCGCGAAGCGATCGCAATTTGGCCCTTCTGGCCTCGAGCGTCATGCAGTTCCGCAATGAAAGCGTCGCCGAAGCCGCGCAGTGCCTCAATTGACATGACGGCGGTAATCGTGGCGGTGTCCAGCAGAACCTGCGCATCCCAGAGGGCCAAGGCTGCCTGCGCTGCCGAGAACGAGGTGCCGTTCAAGAGCGCCAAACCATCCTTGGCAGAGATCGGGATGCGCGGGATACCCGCGTGCGCCATCGCTTCGACACCGCTCACAATCCGGCCATCCACAAACGCTTCGCCGGAGTCGAGAGGGTCATCGTCGACTGGTTTGCCGTCAACGTTCGGTGGAGCGGTGAGCACGATCGCGATGTGGGCGAGGGGAATGAGGTCGCCGCTGGCACCGAGGGAACCGTACTCCGGAACTGCCGGATACACATCCTTATTGAGCATGTCCACGAGGCCCTGCACGATGGCGAACTGCACGCCCGAGTAGCCGCGGGTCAGACTCACGATGCGAATGAAAATGGTGGCGCGCACAACCTCTTCTTCGACGTTGCGACCCACGCCCGCAGCATCCGCCAGTATGAGGCGGCGACTTAGCTCAGCGGCATCCGCGGGGTCATCGAAGGCTTGTCGACCGGCTAGGGAACCGAAGCCGGTGTTGATGCTGTAGATCGGTGGGGTGTCTTTGCCCGCCTCCATGCCGCCGATGATGCCTTCGATCCAGTCGCGGCTGGGTGCCATGCGTTCGGCCACTTCAGGGGCAAGGGCAACGCGTCGGCGGTCGCGTGCCACGTCGATCAGGTCAGTGAGTGTTGCGGCTCCGTCGCCGATCAGCAGAACTGGTTTCGTGGTCATGAGGTCCCTTTCTTCGAGGAAGATGTTGCCTTCGAGGAGGATGTTGTCCAACTTTCGAGCGCATCGGTGAGGTCGGTGGCGGCTGATTGCAGCACGGTGACCGCTCGAGGCACCCAGCCTTTGTCGCCGCAGCGGGATTCGGGGCCGGCGACGTCGAGCGAACAGACGGCCTCGCCGTGAAACATCACCGGCACGGCAACCGAGACGGATCCCGCCTCGTATTCCCCGCGGGAGACAGCCCAGCCGGTCTGCCGCACACTCTGGACGGTGTGGTGCAGTTGCGCCGTGGTGAGGGTGTTGTCGGTGTACTGCTCACGCTCGGCCTCAAGAACTCGCTCGATCACGGTTTCGGGGGCCCACGCCAGGAGAACTCGCTGACCGGCGCCGGCATGCAGCGGCAGCAGTTGGTTTACGGCGAAGGTGTATTTGAGAGCTTTGTCTGGTTCGGACTTTCGCAGACACAGTGCCTGCGTGCCGACCCGAACGATCATTACTGCGGTCTCACCGAGGGCATCGACGATGCTGCTCAACACTGCCGGGCCAACTTCGGCGAGGGCGGACTGGGCGCTGTGGCGACCGGTGAGGGCCAGCAGTTCACGCCCTGGCTCGTAGCGACCGTCCACCTCTCGCACGTAGCCGGTGTCGCGCAGCGTGCGGAGATATCGGTAGGTAGTGCTCGGGGGGAGTCCGACCGTTGCCGCAAGGGTGTGCGCGGTGTGGCCTCCTGACGTCGCGATCTCACTGAGCAGCGCGAGCCCGCGCTCGAGGGATGAATCCATGACAGTGATCCTCTCTTCGAGCGTCGACTCATCATTGCGTCGACGTTCCTGACCCACAAACGGCTGTCTCACTGTGTGAGAACAACAGTGGCAGTGATTTGCACTGAGCGATACCGTCAGATTGTTCGCAATGAGCCAGAGGAGCCTCGATGTCTGCCATTTCTTCGTTCAGCGACGACCCGTATTCGGATGAGAACCTCGCTGACCCGTATCCACTCTTTGAGCGGATGCGCGGGGCTGGCCCTGCCGTGTGGTTGGAGCGGTACGACGTGCTCGCATTCACTCGGCATACTGAAGTTCGCGACATCCTCGTCGATCACGAAACGTTCATCAACGGCGCTGGCGTTGGGCCCAAGAACCTGCACCATGAACCGGCATGGCGACCGCAGGGCATCCTCGAATCTGATCCGCCGATTCATGGCCCGATGCGGGCGGCGATGGTCGATGTCATTTCACCGCGAGGCGTGCGCTCCCTGCGCGCCGGGTTCCAAGAGTTTGCCGACGAACTGCTCGATGGGCTCATCGCCCAGGGCGAGTTCGATGCGATCACTGAGGTCGCCGAAGTCTTTCCCATCCGCGCCTTCGGTGATGCTGTTGGCATTCCACGCGACGGCCGCATGGAGAATCTGTTGCCTCACGGTGCAATGAACTTCAGTGCTTTTGGGCCTGAGGATGACCGCTACCGCGAGTACTTTGCGAAGGGTGACGGCACCCGCGACTGGGTGATGGCGAACTGCGCCCGCGAAAATCTCAGCGCGGATGGTCTCGGCTCAAAGATCTGGGAGCACGCTGATGCCGGAGCAATCACCAGCGACCAGGCGGCGCTGCTGGTGCGGGCCTTGCTTTCGGCTGGTCTCGACACGACGGCGCTCGCGATCGGAAACACGCTCCGCTGCCTCAGCGCAAGCCCGGATGCGTGGCAGGCCGTGCACGAGAAGCCGTCGCTCATGAAGTTTGCGATTGACGAAGCGCTGCGTTTTGAGTCACCGTTTCAGTCGTTCTTTCGTACGACGTCGCGAGCGACCGAATTCCATGGCATCCAGCTCGATGAGGGTCAGAAGGTTCTCGTGTTTCCCGGAGCCGCGAATCGCGATCCTGCTCAGTGGGGTGAGGATGCGGATGAGTATCAGTTGACGCGTCAGGCTGGAGGTCATTTGGCGTTCGGTATGGGCATCCATCAGTGTGTTGGGCAGCCCATTTCGCGACTCGAGATGGACGTGTTGCTCACGACATTCGCAACGCGAGTGAAGCGCATCGAACGCGTGGGCGAGCCAGTGCCGTATCTCCACAACACTCTCAAAGGACTGTCGTCACTTCCGCTGAAGGTGGTTGCTGCTTAGAGGATGCGTGGTTGGGCTAGGGCAGGCGTCTCCAATCGGTAGGCACTCTGCGGTGGCCATCTTCGGGGAGTTCGAAGACGGTTGCCGCGATGGCGAGGACAGAAACTATGGCGATAATGATTGAAATGAACATGGCACAAACACTATGATCATATAAAAGCTGCCAACAGTGGCAGTGTTGCCATATATCGAATGAAAACTGCCAATCTCGCTTCGGCGACGATTCAGTAGAGGGTCGAGGTCTCGGTGGAACGTGTAGCGGTCATTGTGCAAGACGGATTCACCCCATTCGAGTTCGGGCTTGCGTGTGAGGCGTTCGGGCTCGACCGCACGGATGAAGGCATTCAGTCGTTCGACTTCCGGGTGCTGACGGCAGATCCGGGCGCCATTCGCAGCAGCATCGGCTACACCATGAACGTCGAAAATGATCTTTCGTTCGCTGATGAGGCCGATGTCATTGTGCTGACGCCGGTTCCTCGCGCCACGTGGGGCACAGTGGATGCCCGAGTGTCAGCAGCACTTGAGCGTGCGGTTGCGCGTGGAGCCTGGATACTCGCGATCTGTAGTGGCTCGTTCACTTTGGCGGCATCCGGACTGCTGGATGGTCGTCGCGCGACCACGCACTGGATGTATGCGCAGAAGTTTGCCGAGATGTACCCGCAGATTGATGTCGACCCTGACGTGCTTTACGTGCAGGATGACCGCATCATTACGAGTGCCGGAACGGCTGCCGGGATCGACGCTTGCCTGCACCTACTAAGGCAAGAGCTTGGTGCCGAAATCACCAATCGCATTGCCCGCCGCATGGTCATTGCGCCGCAGCGAGATGGCGGACAAGCACAGTTCATTAGTAAACCACTGCCCGCCGTGCACTCACTCTCGTTCTCCGCCGTCACCGAATGGATGCTGCAGAACCTCCGTGAGGAGCTTCCGGTCGAGGAACTCGCCCATCGAGCACAGATGTCTCCGCGCACCTTCGCCCGACGGTTCAAAACAGACCTCGGAACGACCCCCGCGGCGTGGCTTGGACGGCAGCGACTACTCCACGCGCAGAGACTCCTCGAAGAAACCGAGCTGGGACTAGAGCAAGTGGCATGGGAGAGCGGCTTCGGCTCTGCGGCCGTGCTGAGGCAAAACTTCGCGCGCAGACTGGGCATGACTCCCAGCGCTTATCGCAGCCGCTTCAGTTGCGCAGCCCACGTGCCGGTGCCAGTGTCGGTTCCGGCTTGAGCGAGTCGGTCTACCGGCGGGTGCTCGGCGCCGAGCTCGATCTGCTGGCTCCCGAGCTTCGCCCCTACTTCGACGGCGGTCAGCGCGTCGGCGTCGGCAGCGGCATTTTCGACGTGGCGGGGTCGCCACTGCGCATCCTCAAACCGGTGCTGGCATTTCTAGCCTGGCAGCGCATCCTCTTCCCCGAGTACGCCCGCAGTGTGCCCTTCGATGTCGTCAACACCCCCACTGCCGATGGCGGTCTCGGCGCAGTGCGCACCTTCCACTTCGCTGGCCGCGACCGCCCACTGCAGGATGAGACGCGCGTCGTGGACGGTCGCCTGCACGATTTCTTGGGGCGACGCGGCGGCTTCGAAGTGCGCATGGCGCTCACCGTCATGGATGGCCGCATGCAGCTGCGCTCTGACCGCCAGTGGCTGCACTTGGCCGGCCTGCGCCTCCGCATCCCCGCGCTCGCCACCGTCACGGTCGACGAATCGTGGGCAGACGGACAACAGCACGTGGATGTTCGGCTCCACAGCCCGCTACTGGGCTACTGGTTTCGCTACGCAGGGCACTTCACCTACGGGTACACGTCCCGCTAGATCCAACCCTGCTGCCACGCCTTGTCGGCGGCATCATGCCGAGAGTGGGCGTCGAGTTTCGTCATCGCAGAGGACAGGTAGTTGCGCACGGTTCCCGGCGCGAGATGTAGGGTGTCGGCGATCTCCTGCACGCTCATGGTGGAGCGGCTGAACCGCAGCGCATCGAGCTCCCGGTCGGTGAGGGGGCAGCGTTCGGCAGTGAGGGCCGTCGCCGCAATTTCGGCATCAATGTAGCGTTTGCCGGCCACGACATCCCGGATCACGGCAGCCAAGTCCTCGGCGGGTGTCGACTTGGGTACAAAGCCCGAGACGCGTGCGGCGAGTGCCCGGCGCAGCACGCCCGGCCGCGCATGGCGGGTGACGATGACCACCTTCGTTGCGACGGTCGAGAGGATGCGGGTGGCGGCCTCGATGCCGTCGGCCTGCGGCATTTCGAGGTCGAGCAGGCAGACATCCGGTTGCAGCTCGAGGGCACGCTCCGCCGCAGCCACACCGTTGTCGACACTCGCGACAACCTCGATGTCAGGCTCCAGATTGAGCAGCGCGCTGAGTGCACCCCGGATGAGGTGCTCATCGTCGGCAATAAGAAGGCGGATGACGCGTGGCGTCGCATCGACCGCGGTCACGGCAGTGTCGCTCATGCTTTCACGCTCGTTCGGGCGGGGATCCGCACCCGCAACTCGAAGCAGTCACCACTCGCATCGACGTCGGTAGCGAGTTCACCGCCGAGGGCGGCCACCCGAACCTGCAGGCCGGCGAGGCCGCTGCTGGGAGCATCCCCCAACGAGGCAGAGGTTCGCAGCACGTTATTGCTCATCGCGAGCGTGCTCTCAACGTTGTCGGTGTCGAGCCGAATCGACACGTGAGTTGCCTCGCTGTGCCGCAGGATGTTCGTTGTGGCTTCTCGCACGGCCAACCCAAGAGCGCGCCTTGTTTCGGCATCGGGAGGCATGCTGCCCACGACTAGCTCGCACTGGGCGCCCGCCGCCGAAAGCACCTCGCGAGCGTTCTCGAGTTCGTTGTCGAGCTCGACTTCTCGATACCCGGCCACGAGGGAACGAGTCTCTTCGAGCGCCTGCTTGGCGATCAGCCGAGTCTCGTGAATGTGTTCGCGGGCCGCCTCAGGGTCGATGGCGAGCATCCGTTCGGCCAGTTCAGATTTGAGGGCGATGACCTGCAGGTGGTGCCCTTGGATGTCGTGCAGGTCGGAGGCGAAGCGCAGTCGTTCTTCGGCAACAGCGAGTTCGGCGGCGCTTGAACGGTGACGGTCGAGGGTGACAACAATGTCCCACCACCAGAGTCCGGAGAAAATCATGATCGGCAGCAGCAGACCATAAACGATGGTGACCCAAGCATTGCTAATCGCGCCGGCGCTGACGGGGTTTCCTAGCAGGGCGGTTGAGATCACCGGATGCGCGATCGCAATGATCAGCCCGGCGATCAGCACGTTCCAGAGATGCCGCCGCGGAACGAGGGGCGCAATTGCACAGACGCTCATCCACAGAGGAAGCGCCGCGAGAAAGCCCACCTCAGGATGGAACAGCCCAATCACCCAGACGGCAGCGGCGGGAGCAAGGAGGGCGAACAGCCACCACTTGTGAGGGATTCCCTCTCCGCGGCCTGTGCGCAAGAACCAGCATCCGCGAACCTGCGCCGCGGCGGCAACAACTGTCAAGACGACCAAGAGCGCATCGAGCGGTGATCGGGAATCCGCAAGATTGGCCAGGTTGTTCAGAACGAGAACCGCATTGAACACAACGTAGAAGAACACGATCGAGGCGAGAGTGTAGTTCCATGTGGTGCGTACACCGCGTGCCTGTTCGCGACCGTGAGGCTTCTCCCGAGGGGAAGCCGGGGCGGCGCCCGGCCTCACAACGACCCTTGGCGGGTGGTCGGCGCAGGGGCGGTTGAGGCGAACATGTTCCCCAGCGTAGAGCAGTGACATTTGTCACGGTCGCTGGTGCGAAAGTGCAGCGGATGCCGTGACACCGTGCCACTGCCCAGCGCCGAAATTGGCGGCAAAGATTGAAACATCGCCGGGCACCAACGCCGGTAACCACTCGGATGCATCACATCATCCGCTCGCTTAATCGAAAGGCATGCCATGTATGACACTCTCAGCAATTTCACGTCAGGACTCCCCGAGCTGCTGCAGTGGGTTGGTGTGATGCTCGCCGCCGCGATCCCCTTCGTTGAGTCGTATGGCGGTTCAGTTATTGGGGTAATTCTCGGCATTAACCCAGTGGTCGTCATCGTGGCCGCAATCATCGGCAATGTCGTGTCGATGCTTATCTTCGTGCTGAGCGCGCACGGGGTTCGCTCGAAAGTCACGGGCCGCTCGGAGCCCAAACCGGAGTCAGCCCGTCGCGAGAAACTTCGCGCTCGTTTCGACCGCTATGGGGTTGCTGGGGTGAGCCTGCTCGGCCAAACCATTTTGCCGAGCCAGATCACCTCGGCCGCGATGGTCTCATTCGGCGCATCAAAGAACGCGGTCATTCTGTGGCAGACGATCTCGATCATCATCTGGGGTGTCGCCTTTGGCGTGCTTGCCACCTTCGGAATCACCATCCTGCGTTGACTGGGTGAGGGGGCGGCAGCCGGGGCTATCCCTTAGCTGGCCGCTTCATTGATCGCTTCGAGCCATTCGCCCCAGTAGAACTTCCACTCCTCGACGTCATCGAAGGTGGGGAGTTGCGAATGCTGGATGGCGATTTGGGTGCGGCCACCGTTTCGTTCTTCGAGCCGGATGATGGCGGAGCCGGTGCCCATCCCGACCCTGATGGCCTTCGCGGTCAGCTTGGATTTCAACTCAGTGTCAACCGTGGGGAATAGCTCGGCCCGGTCGTCATCGTCGAGAAGTAGGCGACGAAGTTCTTCGGCCTCGATCGCGACTGTTGCTGACTTATTGGCGGTAAAGGTGCCGTCGGGCATCTGGTGGGGCAGCCGGAGCCCGGTAATGCGTTCGTAGCCGACTGTCACCCCTTGACTCCACCAGTCACCAGCGCCGAGGTCATCACGCACGTGTTTGGCGATAGCGGTGTGGCCGTCTGCCCGACCCGGGAACTGGTCGATGAGGGCGCACCACTCTTCCCAGCCTTTGCCGGTTCCGGCACGGATCGCCTCATCGGTGAGCTCCGGCGCGGCAACCCACGGACGGGTCGAGGTCGACGGTGTGGCCTGGGCCACGAGCATCCGCCTAGCTTCCGCGTAGCGCTCGCCGGTCGTCAACATTCGCTCACGGATCCGACGCTTGAACGACTCTTGCTTAGTCATGATCTTCTCCTTCTGGTGCCACTGTGGGAAGGCGAAACAGCAACCCACGCTCACCATCGCCCGACCGGGGCACTACAGAAAAGGAATCAGACCAACTGTCGGGCATTCAGGATCCCCTTTGCCTTCCGCAGCCGGATCGTGGGTTCCGGAAGAAGGTTCGGCGTGACAGCACGCAGTTGCAGTTTACCGAATTGGCTCGAGCTACGCGGTAAGTCGCTCAATCAGCTCGCGATAGCGCGCAGCAGTCTGTTCAACAATCTCGGCGGGGAGCTCGGGCGGGGTGCCCTGCTTGTCCCAGTTGGCGGAGAGCCAGTTGCGCACGATTTGCTTGTCGAAGCTTGCGAGACGACCGGGGCCTCCGGCGGCGTAGAGTTCGGCATCCCAGTAGCGGCTCGAGTCGCTTGTCAGAACCTCATCGGCCAGTACGAGAGCACCGGTCTCCGGGTCGGCCCCGAACTCGAACTTGGTGTCAGCGAGAATCACGCCACGAGTCTCCGCGATGGCTGAGGCCCGCGCGAAGATGTCGAGCGAAGCATCCCGAAGCGCAGTCGCAACCTCAGCACCCACGAGTTCGACGGTGCGCTCAAAGCTGATGTTCTCGTCATGCTCACCCATCGGCGCTTTCCACGCCGGTGTGTAAATCGGTTCGGGCAGGCGGTCGCCATCGCTCAAACCGGCAGGCAGCGCAATGCCGCACACGCTCTGCGACTCCTGATACTCCAACCAGCCACTGCCCGACAGGTAGCCGCGAACGACACACTCCACGGGATACATCTCCAAGCGCTTCACGATCATTGAGCGGTCAGCGAGCTCTGCGGGGGCGTCGACACCAGCAGCATCCGCCAAATGGTTAGGAACGTCAGCCAGCTGCGCGAACCACCACTTGCTCAATTGCGTCAGCAGCGCACCCTTGTTCGGGATGCCCGGCTCCAGCACATGGTCAAACGCACTGACCCGATCACTGGCAACCATGAGCACAAGCTGTTGCTCGTCGGGCCGCACATACAGGTCGCGGACTTTGCCGGAATACGTCAGCGCCCAGGCGCGCGCGGAAGAATCGCCGTTCGCTGTGGCATCCGAACCAGCGTCGTTCACGCCGTTGCTCACTTCGCGACGCGCAGGGCGATATCGCTGCGGAAGTGAGCACCCTCAAGGTGAATGTGCCCGAGGGCTTCGTATGCGCGTTCGCGGGCAACCGCAAACGTCGCGCCGGTCGCGACAACGCTCAGCACGCGTCCGCCGGTGGCGACAAACTCGTCACCCTTTTTGGCGGTGGCCGCGTGGGCGATAGTGATTCCGGGGACGGCGAGTGCAGCATCCAACCCTGTAATCGGTCGCCCAATCTTGGGGTTCTCGGGGTAGCCCTCGCTCGCGAGAACAACTGTCACAGCAACGTCGTCGCTGAAAACGGGCGCTGCGAGGTCGGCGAGGCCACCCGTCGACGCCGCGTACAGCAGCGAACTGAGCGGTGTGACCAAACGGGGCAGAACGACCTGAGTCTCGGGGTCACCGAAACGGGCGTTGAACTCAATAACGCGGATGCCGTCCTTGGTGACAATGAGCCCGCAGTAGAGCAGCCCGATGAAGGGTGTTTGCTCCTCAGCGAGCTGACGAATAGTGGGCAGCGCAATGGTGTCAATTACTTCGTCAACGAAACCCGCGGGGAGCCAGTTGAGCGGAGAATACGCGCCCATGCCGCCCGTGTTTGGTCCGTCGTCGCCGTCATAAGCACGCTTGTAATCTTGCGCGGGAGATAGAGGGACAACACTGTGGCCATCGCTCAACAAGAAGAGGGAAACTTCTTCACCCGCGAGGTATTCCTCAACGAGCACGCTGCCGTAGGTGAGCCAGTGCTTGGCGTGATCAACAGCCGCGTTGCGCTCGCCGGTAACGAGAACACCTTTGCCGGCAGCGAGACCGTCAGCCTTCACAACGTACGGAGCCCCGAACTCATCGAGAGCCTCCAGAGCTTCGTCAATCGAGCCGACTCGGTGAGCGCGACCGGTGGGCACGTTGGCGGCATCCATGATGCGCTTCGCAAAAGTTTTGCTGCCCTCAAGCGCCGCAGCAGCTTTGCCCGGGCCGAAGACGGCGATTCCGCGGCGGCGAAGAGCGTCAGCTACACCCTCAACAAGAGGAGATTCTGGCCCAATAATGACCAGCTCGATGTCGTTGTCGAGGGCGTACTCGGTGACAACTGAACCGCGAGTCGGGTCGAGCGCGACAGTTTCAACAACCGCCGCAATGCCGGCGTTGCCAGGCGCAGCCGTGATTTCGTGGGCCTCTTCCTCGCTGAGGAGAGACGTAACTATCGCGTGCTCGCGGGCACCGGAACCAAGAACAAGAATTCGCACAAGCACAGCCTAACGAAGCGTTCAGTGTTCCTTGCTCGCGTACAGTCCAACTTGCTAGCGTTTAGGCATGGCACAGCTGAAGATTGCCGCAATTGCTGGCGAAGCAAGCATCCGAATGGTCAAAGACGGTAGAGCCGATCGCGATGCGACCGCCACCGCAGTGAGATATCTCCTGCAAGTTTTGGGGCGAGACGCTGAAGGCAACTCGGTAGAGGTGCGAGTGCCGCCCTTCGGCGCCGTTCAAGCGATCGAAGGCCCCAACCACACCCGGGGCACTCCGCCCAATGTTGTGGAAATGGATGCCGCAACCTGGATTGCCTTGGCCACGGGAACGCGGGAGTGGGCCGAGGCCCTCGACTCCGGCGACATCAGTGCCTCCGGGTCGCGTGCCGACCTTAGTGAGTACTTGCCAGTCGCGTGGGAGAGAATAGTTCCGTGAGCACAACGCCAGAACACGAGCCCGCGGCATCCGCACCGCACCAGCCTGAGCAGAACACTGAGGCGGCAGAGACTCGCGCGCCGACCTATGTTCACTCGGTAGAGTCTGGCAGCGCGAGAATTCGCCGGGCGCCCAAGTTTGGGCCGTTTCTGATTATCGGCGGCGGCATCGGTGCGATTGTGACGTTCATCCTCACGATGTCGTTCCCGGTCGACCCCGCAGTCGGCTTTGGTGCACTCTTCGGCTATTTCAGCCTGTTTGGTATTCCTGCAGGCGTTGCCGTAGGCGCGCTCGTTGCCCTAGTGCTCGACCGAGTGTCGATTCGTCGGTCACGAGCAGCAACCGTCGAACACGAAACTGTTGAGCCTGAGTCGTACGAGGGCACGCTCGAGGGCTAGCTCAGCTGGGTCTTTTCAAGCCAGTCGAGGTAGGCGGGCGTGATGTTGCCTGAAATGTAGTCGCCAGTGAAGCAGCTCATTTCGAGTGAGGTCACATTTGAGCCAGCGACAATCGCAGCCTGCATGTCTTCGACCTCTTGGTAGATGAGGGCGTCGGCACCAAGTTCTATTGCGATCTCGGGAATCTTGCGACCGTGCCCGATGAGTTCTGCACGGGTTGGCATGTTGATTCCGTAGACGTGCGGGAAGCGCACGGGAGGTGCCGCTGACGTGAAGGTGACCTTATTGGCGCCGGCTTCGCGAGCCATTTGAACGATCTCTTTCGAGGTGGTTCCACGCACGATGGAGTCATCGACGATCAAAATGTTCTTGCCCTTGAACTCGCTGCTCATCGCGTTCAGTTTCTGCTTGACACTCTTTTTGCGTTCGGCCTGGCCGGGCATGATGAAGGTACGCCCGACGTAGCGGTTCTTGTAGAAACCTTCGCGGTACTCAACGCCAAGCTTCTGCGCGACCTGCATTGCGGCGGGGCGCGAGGAGTCGGGAATCGGCATGACAACATCAATATCGCCCATGGGGGTGAACTTAGCGATCGTGTCAGCGAGCTTGTTGCCCAAACGCAAGCGGGCTTCGTAAACGGAGATGCCGTTCATGATCGAGTCTGGACGAGCCAGATACACGTATTCGAACGAGCACGGGATCAGCACCGGTGCCTTGGCACACTGCTTGGAGAACATCTCGCCGTCTGGCGTGATGAAAATTGCTTCGCCGGGAGCAACATCCCGAACCAGTTCGTAGCCGGCACTCTCGAGCACGAGAGATTCGGATGCCACGATCCATTCGTTGCCGACGAGACCCGTCTGGCGGCGACCCAAAACGAGCGGGCGGATGCCGTACGGGTCACGGAACGCGAGCAAACCGTGGCCAGCGATCAGCGCGATCGCGGCATAGGAACCCTCGACCCGGTCGTGCACGCGTGAGATGGCGGTAAAAACCTGCTCGGGATCGAGGTCGTTTCCCGAAACCTGCTCTTGAAGTTCGTTGGCCAACACGTTGACGAGCAGTTCAGTGTCACTCGTGGTGTTGAGGTGGCGGCGGTCAATGCGGAACAGTTCGTCAGTGAGCTGCTGAGTATTGGTGAGGTTGCCATTGTGAACAAGGATGATGCCGTAGGGCGCATTCACGTAGAACGGCTGGGCTTCATTCTCATTAAACGCGTTGCCTTTGGTGGCGTAGCGCACGTGGCCGAGGCCCGAGGTTCCGACAAGGTTGCGCATGTCGCGAGTGCGGTAGGCCTCACGAACCTGGCCGTTGGCTTTCTGCAAATGCAGGGTGCTGCCGTCGGCAGTGGCTATCCCTGTGGAGTCTTGGCCGCGGTGTTGCAGCAGCAACAGTGCGTCGTAGACCTGCTGGTTGACGGGTTGAGAAGAGACGATACCGACAATGCCGCACATGCTTTCGCGTGGCTCCCTGAGGTCGAAGAGACCGTACCCGGTGTGAGTACGGTCTAGTTTCTCACACCCTAGACGGAGTGCATTCAGCCTCGTGCTGGCAGCGGTCGCGCGAGGTGCCGGTACGCTTGAACTGTGACCGAGAACTCTTCCTCCAGTTATGCCGCAGCCGGCGTTGATACCGCAGCCGGTGACCTTGCTGTCGAACTAATGAAAGCGGCCGTCAGCGCGACTCACGGGCCCAACGTTGTCGGTGGTTTCGGTGGATTCGCTGGGCTCTTTGACGTCTCGTTCCTCAAGTCGTACGCGCACCCCCTGCTTGCGACGTCGACGGATGGCGTTGGCACGAAAGTCGCAATCGCGCAGGCTCTCGACAAGCACGACACCATCGGTCAAGACCTCGTCGGGATGGTTGTTGACGACATCGTTGTGGTTGGCGCCAAGCCACTCTTCATGACCGACTACATCGCGTGCGGCAAGGTCGTTCCTTCGCGCATCGCTGACATCGTTGCAGGCATTGCTCGCGGATGCTCCGCAACCGGCACCGCGTTGGTCGGCGGCGAAACAGCAGAACACCCCGGCCTTCTCGGTCCAGACGACTATGACGTTGCTGGTGCAGCAACCGGTGTTGTTGAAGCGGGCGCCCAGCTGGGCCCCCACCTCGTTGCGGATGGCGACGTCGTGATCGCGATGGAGTCTTCCGGCATCCACTCAAACGGTTTCTCTCTCGTGCGCCACATTTTGGCGAACAACAAGATCAGCTACACCGACCGTCTTGACGACCTTGGTGGAATCGTGGGAGAGGTGCTCCTCGAGCCCACCCGCCTCTACACAACGCCGCTGCTCAACCTTCTTGAGGCACAGCCGGGTGCTGTGCACTCGCTCAGCCATGTCACCGGTGGTGGAATCGCCGCCAACCTTGCACGCGTACTTCCCGTTGGCTCGTGGGTCGAAGTTGAACGTTCGACCTGGTCGCCGCCCAGCGTGTTCCGGGTGCTCTCCGACCTGGCCGGTTCCAGCCTCGAAAGTGCCGAAGGAACCTGGAACCTCGGCATCGGCATGATTGCGATTGTGGCAGCAGACTCTGCCGACGCGACCATCGCCGCGCTCACTGCCGACGGCATCCCCTCGTGGGAAGTTGGCCGAGTTTCGATGACTACGCGTGACCTTTCTGGATTCGAACAGGGTGCCAAGGGTGTGAATGGTGGTGCCGTGCGCTTGAATGGGCGCTATGGCAACTAAGAAGCCCGAAACTTCGGTTGACGTCGAGAGCGACGACGACGTCGAGCACAACCACCGCCCCGAGCCGCTCGAGGCGCGCGACGGCTCAGCGGCTGCCGCTCTCTGGAGTCTCAACACTCGCTGGCGCCACATCAATCACGGCTCCTTTGGAGCGGTTCCCGTCTTCGCCCAACTGCGCCGCATGGCCTACCTGCAAGAGGCCGAAGCTGCCCCACAGCGCTGGTTCATGGCCGCCTCGACGCGGGTTGCGCAGGCCCGCACGGATCTCGCCAACTTCATCGGTGTGGATGCCGAGCACTTCGGTTTCGTGCCCAACGCCAGTGCCGGAATGACGGCATCCATTCGCGCTCTCGGGCTAAGTGCTGGCGACGAGATTCTCGTCACCGACCACGCCTACGGTGCCGTCGCATTCTCGGCAAAGCGCGAAGCGCGTGAGCGTGGCGCAAAAGTGCGCACCGTGCCCATCGAACTGGATGCGTCAGCGGATGAGGTGCTCGCCAAGCTCGGCAAAGCCCTCGCCAAGAAACCAGCGGGACTCGTCATTGACGCCTCAAGTTCCTCAACGGCACGCGAGTTTCCGGTGGCCGCCCTCGCAGAACTCGCCGCCAAGCACGGAGTTCCGTTGCTCGTGGATGCAGCGCACGCCCCCGGCGTGAAGCACCGCCCAGCAGAGGGTGTCGCGGCATCCGCGTGGGTGGGAAATTTGCACAAGTTCGCGTGCGGTTTTCGAGGAACCGCAGTGCTCGTTGCTGAAAAGGGGTTCGCTAAGAACCTTTACCCCGTGATCGATTCTTGGGGCATGGATGAACCGTTTCCTTCACGCTTCGATTTTCAGGGAACCCTCGACTACACGCCCTACCTCGCGACGGTAGACGCGATTACTGGTCTCGAAGATCGCATTGGTTGGGACGCCATTCGGGCCTACATTGAGTCACTGCTCGACTACTCCACTGAAGTAGTTGCTGACGCGCTCGATGCGGCATCAGGTGAAGAATCACGCGTAGTCGTCGGCATGCCGGCCCCCGGGATGCGACTGCTGCGCCTGCCAGGCACGCTGGGAGCAACCGGCCCTCAAGCGAACGACGTGCGTCAACGCATCACTGACGAACTCGGTTTTGAAACCCAGATCACCAACTGGCGCGGCACCGGCTACTTGCGCCTTGCCGCCCACGCCTACAACTCAGCAGAAGACTACGAACGATTCGCCGAAGATGTTGTGCCGACCCTGGTGAGCTGGAGCCGCCAGACCTACGGTCACAACCCGGACGCCGCGCTCGCGGCGCGAACACGATCCCCATCAACGGCAATACCCAAACCGGGTTCGGTGAGGGCGGAGAGCCGCCCGACGCTCGAATGAAGCTCGGGCGCACCCACGAAGTCATACAGTTCGTTACGGGTCGGAGCAAGCTCGAACTCGGAGCACGCCTCACTCGCTAACGACAGTGCGAGCGATGAGGCGAAGACCAACGGTCCAGCGAACGCATGAGCATTCGCCTTGACCCCGGCAGCGGCACACAGCGCGGCCGCAGCTCGAAAACCACTCACGCCTTCGATGCGACCCGGGTCCATGCCGACGACATCCACCGTTCCCGTGCTCACAATCTCGTGCACCCCGGTGACATTCCACTCGCGCTCGCCGTAGGCAATGAGCACGCCGCGTGCATTGTCGTGAAGTTGACGGTACCCCTGAGGGTTTCGAGCCCCGAGCGGTTCCTCAAGCCACGCGAGACCGAGAGGAGCGAGGGTGTCGATGCGAGCCTGAGCTTGCTCGACATTCCAGCCAACGCGGGGACCCACATCAATCATGATGGGGGTGTCATCACCCAGGGCCCCTCGAAGCGCAGTCATGAAGGCAATATCGCGCTCCAGTTCCACGCCCAATCGCGAAGCTCCCGTTTTGCCAAACGCAATTTTGATTCCGGATGCTCCGCGATGCGCCACCCACTCGGCCATCTCAGCAGTCATCTCGCCCAGATCTTCCACAGAGGCATGACACGTGATGATGGTGTCGAGGCTTGCATCGGAGGAAGCGCCAAGAAGCACCGCCAGATTGGTGCCCTCACGGCGGCCGACCAGATCCCACAGCGCCATATCAATCGCCGACACCGCAAAGCTCGCAATCCCCGCACCGCCGTGCCACCACGCATGAGTCGCCATTGTTGCGTTCGCCGCTTCCGGGCTCGCTGGGGTGCCCGCGAGTGCGCCAGCAAAACCCCGAACCAGAACGGCAGCCGCGCTTGCAGCCTCGCGCACGATCGTCGCAGCTTCGCCCCAGCCGACAGTGCCGGCGGCATCCTCGACTCGCACAAGGCAGCTGTAGCGGGTGCTGTCGTGGTCGTTGGTTTCGCGGTACGGCAAGGGGTAGGCGTCGATGCGCGCAATTGTGGGGATGCTCATCGGGCGACACTCCCGCCCTTGGCGGCACTTCGGTACACAAGTTCAAGTGCCTCTGCCGTGAGGGCGCCAAGCGTTCCGGGGGCCGGGTTGTCTCCCCGCCCAAGGGCGATCTCGATGAGCGCGTTGGCTGGACCTTCTGCCTGATACGCGCCATCACCCGGCGAAAGATCAAGGCGGTGTTCTCCGCTGTCTGGCCGATAAATCCAGGCCTCTTCGCGCAGAACATCAACCATGGCTTGCCCCTCGCTGCCCACTGCGCGCACCTGCAAATCGTGCTTATCTTTCCACGCTCCCGCATGAGCTGAAGCCCCCGAGAGCACTCCAATCGCCCCACTCTCAAAATTCAGCACTGCCGCATCGTGCAACTCCACCGGAGTCGTAGCGGCACCAAACAGCTGTGCGGATGCCGCAACAACGCGGTCGGGAAACAAGGCGAGGGTCAGCCCGAGGGCATGACTCAATTGCGCTTGGCCATAGCCACCACCCGAAACGAGCGGATCAGTCCACGTCGCGGTCTGGGGCACAGAATCCGGGGCCGAATCGGGATAAGAGCCTGTGCCGCTCAGTAGTTCGCGAGTGCTCGACGACATGTGCACGGTGACATGCTCCAAAGTTCCAATGCCGACCTGAGAGATCAACTCTTTCGCATCGCGGATCATCGCCATGAAATTCCACCCGAACGCGATCAACAGCTCGCGGTTGTGTTCACGGGCAATCTTCACCAGATCCCACGCCTCCGCCGACGCAATCGTCATCGGCTTCTCGCACAACACATGTGCACCAGACCGCAGCGCGGCAGCAGCATGCTCATGATGCAGCGATGACGGCGACGCGACAATAACCGCATCCACCCCTGGGGCGAGAACGTCACGATAGTCGGCGGAAGCAAACTCAAAACCAAAGGTGTCTCGGATGCGTTCGGCGGCATCCAAATTCGACCGGCACACGCCAACCAACTCAACATCATCACGAGACTTCAGGGCGGGCAGGTGGGCGGCAACGGCCCACGAGCCTGCCCCAATTACTGAGACTCGGATCTTCTTCATTGAACTCCTCCGGAGGCCTAACCGGTTGACTGGTTAGTTGGTGAGCAGGTTAGCGGGTGGGTGGGCTAGCTGGTGACGCGATAGCGACTGAGCGCCGAAGCGAGAACGCTGAAGCCTTCAACAAGCTGGCCTTCGTAGCCACTGGGGGTGCCGTCTTTCATTCTCCAGTCGTTGCCGGAGCCAAGCCCGCCGAACGAGGTGTCATCGGCAATCGTTGTCGCGAGGTCTTCCAACACCTGGGCCGACTTCTCGGAGAGCCCGACACGTTCAAGCGCATCGACGATGACGCGCGCTCCGTGGTGCGAATACCCACCCTGCTGGTAGCTGCCCATCGGTAGGCCGAACACGACGCCACCGATGTCGTATTCCGGAATGCGCCAGATGTTGAGAGGGATGCCGTTGCGAAAGTCATCGAGCCCGATTGATTCCCAGGCGGCGACGAGGGACTCCATCACGCCACGAGCTTTGTCGACGGGCAGCAGCTCTGTCATGCAGGCCATGCCGTTGAGTTGCGAGAAGCCGTAGTCGTGCAGGGTGCCATCTTTCGAACGCCAGCCGGCAATAATTCCGGTTTCGGGGTTATAGAAGGTATCGAAGTAGACGCTCTGAAGTTTGCTGCGACTTTTTGCGATTCGTGCCGCAAGCTCGTTCTCGCCGTGTGCTTCGAGCACGGGGATCCAGAGCGTCCACGTTTCGAAGACGACAGCATTGGCCCACGCATCTTTCCAACCAAATGACAGCACATCTGCCCAGCAGGTGCTCCACTGGTGGTCGCCACTGTTGCCAATACGCAGGGTTGACTCGACTAGGCCATCGTCGTCAACATCCCGTGCGAGCATGCCCTCAAGTTCACGGAGGAGTACGGTGCGGTTGCGAGCAAACCAGTCGCCGGACTTTTCCCACGCCGCAAAGCGGGCGGCAGCACCGAGGGTGTTGCCGCTCATGTGCACGTACTCGTCGTCGAGGCGGTGGTCGCCGTGCGAGGTTGTGCCGCTTCCATAACTGGGCGCGCCGTCAAGCCAGCGCTGCAGGGAACGACCAACCCATTCCATTGCGGGCAGGGTGGTGGTCTCGTCTAGTTGCTCGGCGATGACTGAGACATCAGCGAGGGATGTCGTGCAGTGCATCGAGGCACCGTTGTTTGAGTAGGTAGCGGTGTCGCCGCGGAACGGTAGCGCCGTGAGGGTGTGACGTTCGAGCATCCGGCGAATCGCAGCAGGAGTGTCGTCGGCCAGCGTCGTGAGCGATGGCGTCTCCACGACCAACTCAATGTCTGCCGTGTGATGACCGGCCGGGAGAATGTAGTCGCCAAAGTCGGTGGCGATCTCGCCCACCTTGAGTTCAAGCGTGTTGGTATCGAGGGGGCGAACCGAGTCGCTTCTCCATTGAACGCTGTCGCTCGCCGAAATGTTGAGGGTGCCGTGGCGCGGAAAATGCCAGGCGACAGCGCCAGTAAGGAGCCCGGTTTCGCCACGGTAGGCGAGCGGGCCGAGCGCGCACGATGGAGTCACACGATTGTTCGTTGCGATGTGCCAGGCAGAGCTGGTCCAGGCGCGGCGTTCAGTGTCGCTGGTGCGTTCGACGTGCATCCGGATGCGGTCTGCTTCGACCGTAAATTCGAGAACGTACCGCTGAGATGCCGCGTCACTCACGAACTCATAGCGCACGGTCGACCCGTTTACCGTGGTGGTGCCGACGTAATCAGTGTGCAGAAAACCGAGCGGCATGAGGCCGCCGGTTGCAGTAAATCGCGGCCCTTGAGCAAGGTATTCGGCGTTTTGGTCGCGCAGCACTGGGTAGACGCCCGAGGGGTAAACGCCGCTGCGCACGATGTCCATGGAGCGGGGCATCTGCAGCAGGTTGACGTGGGTCTTTCCGTCGCCATCAGCGTCGAGGGCGAGGTACGACCATGCGGGCGAGGCGAGGCGAAAGCCGACCTGCAGGTGGTCTGTCGTGAATCGCACTTCGGTCTGAGTTGTTCGTGCGCTGACGCCCGCCGATTGGTCGGCGAGGTTGATTGAGGCAACGGCGAGGCTGCCCTCATTGTCAGGCTCCCACTGGTTGTTGGTTTCGCCTTCGAGAATCATGCCGGTGGAGGCAAGGTTCCACCCCGGCCACCATTCATCAGTCGCTGCACGCCGCACTTGAGCTACGAGGGAGCTTGCTTCGAGCCCGCCGAGGTCAAGGCTGGCTCCATCCGCGAGAACTTCTTCGGCAGTGGATCGCAAGTGGCCTACTTCACGCCACTCGTTTTCGCCGTCGGCAGTGAAGACCACTACGTCGAGTGCGGCATCAATTTCTTGACCGCTTGCGCATTTGTGGTAGCCGGGAGCTTTGGCTACCGAGAGGCGGTTAAAGGTCGCTGGTTTGTTCGTGAAAATCGCCCGCTGGTGAATGATTCGCTCGGCAGGGGCGCCTTCTTCGTGCTCTGTCGGGGTGCTCCACAGGGAGCGCGTATGGAGCCGCATCGGGGCGGCTTGTTCCATCTCCCACGACGGTGTGGCGAGAGGATGCGAGAAGAGGTTCATCAAAACCGGTAACCTTTCCAGAAACGTTGACAGGACGAATGTAACCAACTTACGCTCTCAACGAAAGCCCCATCGCGAACTCCCGAGGAAAACAACGAATGGCAGCAAAGACGCGCACCCGATCGAAAGTGACCAGCCCCGGTCAAGCCTTCGTGCTGCCCCAGCTGCTGCTCATTCTGGCGTTCATCTTCTGGCCCCTCTGCGCTGTGCTCTATTACTCCACGACCCAATACGACGGACTCTCCGAGCCCATCAACGTCGGGCTCGACAACTTCATCTTCTTGGCAACCTGGCCAGATTTCTACCGCATCCTCCTCAACAACCTCCTCCTCGTTGGCGGCGTCGTGGTTTGGGTGCTCGTACCATTCGTGATGGCCATCGCGGTCTTTCCGATGAAGGCCGCCTCAACTATTCGCGCGATTCTTTACATTCCCGCGATGCTCCCGCCCATCATCGTCGGTGGCGTCTTTCGCATCGTGCTTGCCGACGAGGGCCCGGTCAACTCCGGCCTTCGCGCGGCAGGGCTCGGATTTCTTGCTCCCGGCTGGTTCACCGACCCCAACTTTGTGCTCATTACCGTTGTCGTCGTGATCGGCTGGGCAACACTCGGAAGCGGTGTGCTGTTCTACTCCACCGGGCTCGCCGCAATCTCCCCAAGCTTCATTGAAGCCGCCCAACTCGACGGCGTGAACCGCTGGCAGATGATCTGGCATATCTACCGACCGGCACTTCGGCCCATCACTCGTTTCTGGATTCTGCTGCTCACGATCTCTACTGTCACCGGATTCTTCCCGTGGATTTATGGACTCACCCAGGGTGGCCCCGGTGTGGCTTCCACCACTCTCGACTATGCGATCTACGCCACGCTCAATCAGGGATCAACGCTGGGGCGCGGAGCCGCAATCGCGGTTGTCAGCCTCGTGTTTATCGCGCTCATCGTGCTCATTCAGGCGGGAATGCGACGCATCCGCAAGACGGAGGAGTGGAACTAGTCATGACGAAAAACAACTGGTTCGAAACCGCTATTGTCGCCGTCGCTCTCGTCGTCGTGCTTGGCCCGATCCTGTGGGTGGTGCGTGTTGCCCTCAAGCCCACCGCGGAATACGTCGGTGAACCCGCTAACTTTGGTGGCACCTGGACCTTCGAGAACTTGACTACCGTCTGGGTCACCGGCGGAATGGCTCAAGCAATCTTGCACTCCACGATCACTGTCGGGGTCGGGGCAACACTTGCCGTCGCACTGGCCGCGTGCACTGGATTCGCCCTAGCGCGCTATCAATTCATGGGCCACCGGCTCACCATTGCGTTGACCACTGGCGCAATGTTCCTGCCTGCCGCAGCCCTCGTCATCCCCATGTTTGAGCTCCTTCAAGTGTGGGGGATGCTTGACTCGCTCGTCTGGCTCGGAGTCGTTTACGGAGTCATGTTCTCGGCATGGGCCACCGTCTTCATGCGCTCGTTCTTCTCACAATTGCCGTCAGAAGTCTTCGAAGCCGGAGATGTGGATGGCGCTGGCCCGATCCGGCAGTTCTTCTCCATCGCATTGCCGATGGCGCGCCCCGCACTCGCGACCGCATTCATCCTTACGTGTTTCTTGCAGTGGAGCGAGCTGCTTCTCGCGCTGCTTTTGCTTCCCTCAGGGGACACGCCAACTGTCGCAGTTGCAATCGCGCAGTTTTCGTCACAGTTCCGCACCGGGGGACCGCTGACTGCGGCCGCCATGCTCGTGGGCACTGCCCCGGTGTTATTGCTCTTTGTCGTAGGACAGAGATGGCTGCAAGCAGGGGCCATATCGGGGGCGGTCAAGGACTGAATCTCAGACCGCCCCCTACCCCACAGGGTTGATCGCAAGACCATCCCCGCACGACCCCAAGGTGGGCAAGGAAGCACATCACAATCACACTATGGAGGTAAGACCAGTGTCACAGATATTTACGAAACGACGTGGGCTCTCGATTGCTGCTGCAATCGGTGTCGGCGCACTGCTCGCAGGCTGCGCTAGTGGCGAGAGCACAGGTTCTGCTGATTCACCCATTACTCTGCTGACCAGCGGAGACGCTGACACAACGCAGGGTCAGGGCAAGGCTATGAACGACATCCTTGCGCTCTTCACTGAGCAGAATGGAGTCGAAGCAGAACAGGATCGGGTTCCGTTCGACCAGTTCTTGGCATCCGCAACGACAAAGGCTCGCGCAGGGAAGCTCGGCGATGTTGTCGAGATGTTGCCGGGTGCAAACTTTGAGTCGCTCTTCAGCTCAGTAACCGATCTCAGTAAAGACCAATTTGCCGATGCTGATCTTCTCAGTGGATGGTCCGCCACCGTCAAGGATGTCGCCGACGACTCCGTATTCGCGGGCGTTCCGGTCGGTGCCCAGGGAGTCGTTTGGTACTACAACAAGGCGCTCTTCGAACAGGTCGGCCTTGACCCTGAGGCTCCGCCAGCCACGTGGGACGACATGCTTGCCACGTGTGATGCCTTCAACGCTGAAGGTATTTCACCGATTGGCATGTCGGGGAGTGACTCGTTCATCCTCTGGTGGGCGTGGTCATCGCTCTCTCCGCAATTCTTCTCAACTGACGACGTAAACGCTGTTCGATCAGGAGACATTGCGCTCAACGACGAACGCTTTATGGATTCGCTTCAGCCATTGCTCGACTCCTACAACGCTGACTGCTGGAACGATGATTTCGCCGGCAAGAAGTTCACGGATGTCGAAGCAGACTTTGCTGCAGGCAAGGTCGCGATGGTCCCAGGGCTTGTTTCTAACGCAATCAACTGGAAGGTGTGGGACGACAAACTCGGCACCGACGCCTATGGAGTCTTCAACGCACCCAAGGTTGCCGGAACAACCCTGCAGGGTCAGTTCTTCAACCCGGTCTTGATGTACGGAGTTAGCGCAAAGTCGGCGAATCCTGAGGCTGCTCTGAAGCTCATCGAGACCATGGCCTCGGCTGAAGGGCAGACGATCCTGCTGAAGGAAGCAAGCCAGTTCCCGAACCGTACCGACGTAGATGTTGTTGGCGTGACCGGGAGCACCGGCGCAGGCCAGATTCTCGACATCGTTGACGCCGTTGGCGGAGTGGATGTTGCTCAGAACCAGTTTAATGGCGCTGCGCAGTCTGCTTCCTGGACGAACCTCACTCAGACGATGATCTCGGGTGACCTGGCTGCCTTCCTCGACAACCTCGAAAAGCAGCAACGCGGCTAACTGCGATTGACGACGAGACCGAGCCATCAGATCCACCACACGCGTGGTGGGCGAATAACGGAGTTCACAGAATATGCATGATCAACGAGTTCACGCTGAACGCGATCCGCTGGATCCACAAGCGCACGGCCTGACGATTACCCGCATCGAGACGATCCCCATGGTCGCACCGCTTGCCCGAGAGTTTCGTGGTAGCCACTACCACATGACTCATCGCGCAACCATTGTGACCAGGGTTCATACTGATGCGGGGATCATTGGAGAGGCCTATACCGGGGATGAACACGAGACGATGTTTGACATCGATCGCATCATTCACGAAGAACTTGCGCCAACGCTGATCGGCCAAGATGCAATGGCCATTGAGCGCCTGTGGGATTCCGGGTACAAAGTGACCTTCGATATTCTCCGTGACCGCCGGCTCGGTCTCGTCGCCCTCGCCGCAGTAAACACCGCCATCTGGGATGCCGTAGGCAAAGCCCTAAAAATGCCCCTCTGGAAACTGTGGGGTGGGTATCGCAATGAGCTGCCGATGATCGCCATCGGTGGTTACTACGGTGAACCCCTCGGAAGCATTGCCGACGAAATGCACAACTATCAGGAGCTCGGCCTCGCCGGTGTGAAGTTCAAAGTTGGTGGACTCAGCGCGGCAGAAGACGCAGCACGCATCACCGCAGCACGTGAGGCAGCTGGCGATGACTTCATCATTTGCATCGACGCCAATCAGGGATACAAACCGGCCGTCGCTGTTGACCTGAGTCGTCGGATTGCTGACCTCAACATCCGCTGGTTCGAAGAGCCCGTGGAGTGGCACAACGATAAACGGTCGATGCGCGACGTGCGCTATCAGGGCTCAGTCCCTGTCTGTGCTGGCCAAACCGAATTCAGTGCAAGCGGATGCCGCGACCTCATGGAGACCGGAGCAATCGACGTGTGCAACTTTGACTCGTCGTGGTCAGGAGGACCAACCGCATGGTTGCGAACCGCCGCGATCGCCACCTCCTACGACGTGCAAATGGGGCACCATGAAGAACCGCAGGTTTCTACGCACTTGCTGGCGAGCCAGCCTCACGGCACAATCGCCGAGTGTTTCCACCCCGATCGCGACCCGTTCTGGTGGAACATGATCACTAACAGGCCAAAACTCAACAACGGCACCCTGACCCTGAGCGATCGCCCGGGGCTGGGCTGGGATCTGAACTGGGACTACATCGACCAGTATCGGGTCTCGAAAGACTAGGTGGACAAGAACATGAACGATCACTCTGGAAACCGGCGAGGCGCTAACGAGCGTCGGTCAACGCCGCCGCTTCGTCGAGCAGGTATGCGTGAAGTGGCCGAGCGTGCGGGAGTAGCTATCTCGTCGGTTTCTCGAGTGATCTCCGATCATCCTGATGTCAGCGACAAGATGCGCGAACGCGTGCTTGCTGCAATCGAGGAGTTGGGTTTTCAGCCAGACGCGCTGGCGCAAAGCCTGCGCACTGGTGAGAGTTTCACGATCGGGTTCGTTGCCGCCGACATTGGCAACCCACTGTTGGCACAGATCGCGATGGGCGCTGAGCGGGTGCTCCGCCAGCGCGGATATTCGATGTTGGTCGCCAACTCATTCAACGAACCAGGTCTCGCGCTCGAACAATTACGGTCGATGGAGCAGCGGCGCATTGATGGGCTGCTGATTTCGGTCAGCGACGAAACTGATGAAGCGCTCAATAAGGCACTGGAATCGGCGCACTACCCGATCACGCTCATTGACCGTGAGATCGCAGCAACCTCAGCCGCTGCCGTGCTCAGCGACCACGCCACAGGCATCCGTGCTGCTGTCGAGCACCTGATTTCTCTGGGGCATCAATCCATTGCCCTCGTAAACGGCAGCTCGCAAGTGCGCCCCTCGCGTGAACGGGCGGAGACACTCGCGAAAGTTGCTGGCGAGCATCCGAACATCACCTCCACGATTCGCATGGGTGACTTCAGCGCTGAGCACGGCTACGGCGCAACCAAAGAACTCATGACGGGGGCGGATGCTCCTACCGCTCTCATCGCGGGAAGCAACCAGATTCTCGTCGGTGTACTGCGCGCCCTGCGCGAACTCTCGCTCAGCATTCCCGCGGACGTCAGCCTCGTGACGTGCGATGACGTTGCGCTGTCAGAGTTTCTCACCCCCGCTATCAGCACCATTTCGCGTGACCCGGCACTGATCGGGCGCACAGCCGCCGAGCTTGTGCTTGCTCAATTTTCTGGCGAGGCCGGTGCAGAAACCCATCTGCCGACAGGATTCCGAACCACAGACAGTTGCGGTCCGCCGCGACAGAAGTAGAAAGTTTTAGCCCATGACATATCACCCCGTGAACCCCACCCTTGCCGATCCGCTACCCGCAGACGCCCTTGAGTTGTTGCGTTCGATGTACGAGATTCGTTTCTTCGAAGACGAAATCATGGGGCTATTCAGTCAGAATCTGGTGCGCGGAAGCACCCATCTGTGCCAAGGGCAGGAAGCAGTGACGGTTGGTGTGTGCAGCGCGTTGAGCCCCGGCGACACCATGACGTGCACCTATCGCGGCCACGGAGCTGTGCTCGCTATGGGGGCCCCTTTAGACCGCGCCTTTGGAGAAATCTTGGGGCGTGCGGGTGGGTTGTGTGGAGGCAAAGGCGGCTCCATGCATCTTGCCGATGTCTCTGTCGGTGCGCTGGGGTCGAATGCGATCGTCGGCGGCCATCTTCCGACAACGGTGGGCGCCGCACTGGCGGCGAGCTATCGAGGAACCTCCGAAGTGAGCGTCGCATTCTTCGGTGATGGATCAACAAACATCGGCGCATTCCACGAGTCGCTCAACTTGGCATCCATCTGGAAGCTGCCAGCCATCTTCGTGATCGAGAACAACCAGTACGGCGAATACTCGACTCTGGCATCAACGACGCCCATTGAACGCTTGAGCGACCGTGCAGCCTCCTACGGAATGCCCGGAGTCTTCGTCGACGGCAATGACGTCATTGCCATGCGCTCGGCAACCAAGACCGCCGTTGAGCGTGCGCGCGCCGGAGAAGGCCCCACCCTAATTGAGGCCGACACCTATCGCCACAGCGGACACTCACGCAGCGACCCCGCAAAGTATCGCCCAGAAGAAGAAGTGAAGTCGTGGTTCGCGCGCGACCCCATTGTGCAATTGCGAAACGCGATTGAAGCCAGTGGCGGAGCGGATGCTGCTGCCGAAGTGGAGCGCACAGCCCACACCGATGTCGATGCTGCCCGCGATCTCGCCCTCACCTGGCCCGAGCCCGAACTTTCTGCCGGAATGGAGCACATCTACTCATGAGCGACACCCTTAACTATCGCCAAGTGATCGCGCGTGCCATTGCTGACGAGATGCGTGAAGATCCCGACGTGTTCATGATCGGTGAAGACATCGGTGCGGCCGGTGGCGCCTTCAAGACGGCTGCTGGACTGTTCGAGGAGTTCGGTCCGCGCCGCGTGCGCGATACCCCTATCTCCGAGCAGGCAATTGTCGGGGCCGCTCTTGGCGCCGCCATCATGGGACTTCGCCCGGTGGCCGAGATCATGTTCGCTGACTTTGCGGGGGTTTGCTACGACCAGATCGTCAACCAGGTTGCTAAGCACCGCTATATGACGGGTGGCCAAGTCACCGTACCGCTGACCATCAGAATGGCAAACGGTGCCGGTACCGGATTCGCGGCTCAACATTCTCAGGCTGGCGAGAACTGGTTCCTCAACGTTCCGGGCCTCAAGATTGTGGTTCCGGCCACAGTGGAAGACCTTTACGGACTCTTGCGTGGCTCAATTCGCGACAACGACCCGGTGCTCTTCTTCGAGCACAAGGGACTCTTCTCGGTGAAAGGTACGGTGCCGACGGGAGATGCAGCGGTTCTGCCGCTGGGGGTGGCATCCGTCGTTCGCGAAGGTAGCGACATCACTATTGTTGCGACGCAGCAGATGCGGCACCGTTCTGTGGAGGCGGCCGAGGCGCTCGCCGCGGTTGGTATCGCGGCTGAAGTTATTGACCCTCGAACGCTGATTCCGTTCGATGATGCCGCGGTTGCTCGTTCGCTGGCGAAAACATCGCGACTATTGGTTGTTCAGGAGTCTCCGCAAGACGGCAGTTGGGGCGCATCGTTGGTCTCGCGAATGACTACACAACATTTCACGCTTCTGGATGCTCCGCCGTCGCTGCTCTCCAGCCCCGACTCACCTGTGCCGTATGCAGGCGTTCTCGAGGACGCATGGTTGCCGTCCGTCGACGCCATCGTGGCCAGAGCGAAGGAACTTGTTGCGTTCTAGCATCAGCGCGGGCAGTCGCGCATAAACAAAGACGAGCGCCCGACCCGAAGGGGTAGGGCGCTCGTCTTTGTTTTTTCTTTACAAATTCTGCGTGTGAAGACGTTCGCTGTTAGGCGCTACGAGACTCCTCGTCGTCTTCGGCTTCGTACTCTTCGCTGAAGCTTCCTCCAGCGGAGTATTCCGGCCACTGTTCACTGTCTTCTGAGACAGGAGCACTGGTCTCTGACCCACTCAATTCTCGAGCAAGCGCACCGTAGTTAGTGTCTGGGCTGAAGTACTTCAAATCCCGAGCGACTTTGGTGTGCTTTGCCTTCTGACGGCCGCGTCCCATGCGAGACCCCCTCATACGTCTGTCCCGGTGCACTAACGGTGGTCAGTGAACGAGCGAACAGGGATGGATGAAAACTAGCCCACAGTTTAGCACGATGGAGACCAAGGTCCTCTTAGTCAATGCACAGGTAGGCCACTGACGGGTAACGTTAGTCCGTGACATCCACTACCGCCACCGACACCTCTGTTGTCGTCATTGGTGCTGGGCAAGCGGGACTCTCGGTTGCCTACTACTTACGCAGGCTTGGGCTCGATCCCGGCAACGACTTTGTCCTGCTCGATCGGGGTCCGAACACTGGCGGTGCGTGGCAATTTCGGTGGGAAGCATTGCGCATTGGTTCTGCCCATCGCATCAACGATCTTCCAGGCCTTGACTCTGTGGGGCTCAGCTTTGAAACCGCCGATCGTCATATGCCAGCCAAGAAGGTTGTGTCTGACTACTACCGCGAATACGAAAAGCACTATGACTTTCAAGTAGTGCGCAACGCGGATGTGATTTCGGTTGAGAACGAAGGCGAACACCTCAACGTGACCTTCACTCTCGACGGCGAAGAGACGAAGACCGTCAGCACGATGACCGTGGTCAACGCAACGGGCACGTGGGGTGCACCGTTCATTCCGTGGTATCCGGGCCTCAAGTCATTTGAGGGCCGACACTTGCACACAAGCGAGTACAAGAGCGCGCGCGAATTTACCGATCAGAGCGTTGTCGTCGTCGGGGGCGGCACCTCGGCCATCGGCTTCCTGCTTGAACTGGAAAACGTCGCCGCAAATCTGACCTGGGTCAGCCGCCGCCCAATCGATTTTCTCGAGGACGGTGAACTGAACCTTGAAGCCCGCAAAGAAGCGGTGCAGATGCAAGACGAAGCAGCGCGTGCCGGGCGAGCTCTTCCCAGTATCGTCAGCGGTACCGGTGTTCCCCGCACTCGTCGCATCCAGGCAGGCATAGAACGTGGAGTGCTTACGCCTCGCCCCATGTTTTCCAGCATCGAACCTGACGGGGTTCGCTGGAAAGATGGTGCGTTCCAAAAAGCTGACGCCATCATCTGGTCGACCGGATTCCGTCCAGAACTGCGCCACCTCGCACCGCTGAAACTGCGCGAAAAAGAGGGCGGCGTCGCTGTGGGCCAGGGCATCGCGTGGAAGGATCCGCGCGTCTTTTTCGCCGGTTACGGCCCGCAAGCATCCACTATTGGTGCAAACAGAGCGGGGCGGATGATCGCCAGACAGGTCATTGCGACCCTCAGCAAGATTCAGGCGATGAAGCGCTAGCCTGCGAAAATCTGCGGCTGCAACGGTCGCTTCTTCGCTAGCTAGCGATCGCGATTAACCAAAAGTAGGTTGCCGCAGCGCTGCCGATGCCGCCGACTAGGTTGGCGGCAACACTGAGCAGGGCAATGCGGACGCGCTTGAGAGTAATGATTTGCATGGTCTCTACGCTCAGCGTGCTGAAGGTGGTGAGCCCACCGCACAGTCCTGTGAGCAAAACGATCTCAAGGTTAGGGTCGATCGTGCCGATATGGGCGAGTCCGGCAAGCAAACCACCGAGCGCCGACCCCGCCACGTTAACTATGAGGACAGCCCACGGGAACCCCGGCTGTGCGGCAAACGCGCGAGAAGTGAGATAGCGCAATATCGCGCCGACTGCGCCGGCAGCCAGAATCGCAAACACCACGGTGCCGGTCATTCGTTCACCAGATCCGGTTGACGGGCACGTGTTCGTGCGCTTCCCATTCTGAGCCCGAAAGCGGCCGCGGCGAGCCCGAGAACCATCGTCGCGGCGACATAGATGAGCGCGAGCATCCACTGGTCTGCACTACCGAGATGAAGGAAAGCGATCGCGAGCGCAGAAAACGTGGTGAACGAACCGAGCAAGCCTGCACCCAGTCCTGCCCGCGCCCAGTCAGGTGAGGGTTCCCACAGCTTGGAAACTACGAGGGCGAGCACGAAACTGCCGAGAATATTGGCCACGAGAGTGGAGACGGGAAAGAGTCCGTCGTTGGTGGCGAAGGCGAGATCGAGTGCAAAACGCATCCCAGTTCCGAGCGCACCGCCAACCGCGACAGCAGCAAGTTCACGAATCATTCGCTGCCTCTCGAGTGAGTATCGGCGGACTGCCCACAGACTCACCTTATGACAACTCAGGCCAGTAGAGCGCTAGCATGGCCGCCCTAGACTGAGGGCATGACCCGAACTGCAGTGCGCCGCCGCCGGTGGCCGTGGATCGTGATTGCAGTACTCGTCGTCGTACTCGTGCCTCTCTCGATCATTGTTGTTCCGATCCTCACCCATCAGAGCGCTGGACAATCGAACCAGCAGCAAACTGACGAGCAGTGGCCTCTCTCCGTAACCGCGGCCGGTGACGATGGGCGTACCCGCGTTCTTAGCGTTGCCGGTGAAAACGGTGAACCGATTAACACTGAAGCGCTCGTTCGCGGTGAACGCGTCGTCGTGAGTGGTTCCGGATATGACGGTTCGCAGGGTGTTTACGTAGCGGTGTGCGTAGTCCCTGATTCGCCATCGGAGAAGCCGGGTCCCTGCATTGGCGGTGTTCCCAGCCAGCAACAAGAGGACGTCGCTGCGGGCACTGTGCAGTGGGCGCCGAGCAATTGGATTAATGCCGACTGGGCGTGGCGACTTTTCGGCGCTCGCAGCTATGACAGCTCATCGGAGGGCACTTTCACGGCGTATCTCGAGTTGGGTGATCCGCTCGCTCAGGATGCCGATTGTGTGGCGAACGCCTGTGGCATCTTCACTAGGAACGACCACACTGCGCTGAATGATCGCGTTCAGGATGTTTACGTTCCGGTGCAATTCTCGGAGTAGCCACGCCCGTTAGTTGACATTGACGTAACGTCAACCCCTACCGTCGAGGTATGGCACACGAGAGCGATCACAGTACTGCTGGCAGCGACCGACACACGAGCGACCGCTCGATCAACGATGTTGCCCGCCTCGCGGGTACCACGTCGCGCACCCTTCGGCACTACGACGACATTGGCCTGCTGCGCCCCAGCCGGATCGGCACCAACGGCTACCGGTACTACAACGCCGAAATGTTGGCTCGGCTTCAACGCATCCTGCTTTTGCGCCAGTTGGGGCTCGGACTCCCGGCCATCTCCGACGTGCTCGCAGGGCAACGCGATGACACGCGAGCGCTCGAAGACCATGTGCGCCTGCTGCACGCCGAGAAGCAGCGCATCGACCGCCTCATTGCCTCGGTGACCACCACGATTCACAAACTTAGTGAAGGAGAAACACTCATGGCTGAAGAAATGCTCGACGGATTTGACCATACCGAGCACAGAGACGAAGTTGAGCAGCGGTGGGGCGCGGAGGCCTACGCCTCAAGCAATTCGTGGTGGAACGCGAAGAGCGCAGAGGCTAAGGCGGAGTTCACTGCGACTCAGAAGCGACTCGCAGCCGATTGGAAGTCGGCTGCCGAACGCGGAATCGGCCCAGAAAGTGACGAAGGCCAACAGTTAGCCAAGCGCCATTACGACTGGCTGGCAGGGATTCCCGGCACGCCGAGTGAGGGCAAGGTTGGCCCTCCCGTCGCCTACTACTTGGGGCTTGCCGATCTGTATGTGGCTGATCCGCGCTTCGCTCGCAACTACGGCGGTCAGGCGGGAGCCGAGTTTGTGCGCGCCGCTATGGTTGCGTTTGCTCACAAGAGTCTGCAATAGGGGAGTCGGCCTCCGCGGTTGACGTTGCGGCTGTCGTCACGGCAGGATCGGCTTTCTGTCGTGCGGCAGGAACCATCAACAGCGGGATGGTGAAGTGCACGATTGGGCCGATCAGCAGCGCAAAGGCAAGAGTTCCCCAGCCCAGGTTGCCGCCAAGAATCGCGCCGATCGTGAGAACAACGAGCTCGATGCTGCTGCGCACGATCCAGATCTTGCCGCCGAAGCGATGGTGGATGCCCGTCATGAGGCCGTCGCGTGGTCCAGGCCCGAATCGTGCACCCAAGTAGAGTCCGGTAGCGATTCCGAGGAGCGCCAGGCCGGCAATGAAAATCAGGATTCGCAAGAACAGTCCCTCGATCTCGGGAAGTACCCAGAGTCCGAATTGGGCGAAAGGGCCAACGAGCGCAACGTTGAACACAGTGCCGATACCGGGCTTCTGGCGGATCGGAATCCACAACAGCAACACGATCAGTCCAACAATGTTGGTGACAAAGCCAAAGGGAATTCCCGTGGTTAGGGAGATTCCTTGACCGAGCACGTCCCAGGGGGCGACCCCCACTTCGGCGCGAATCATCAGCGCGATAGCGAAGCCATAGAAGAAAAGCCCAACGGCGAGTTGGGCAACACGGCGAGCCATAGTTGCGCGGGGAGTCATGACAGTATCCAATTACGGAATTGGACTCTGAACAAGAGGCCAATTCGGGTATTCTGGCCTCATGAATAGTCTCTCGGCCCGCGCATTGGTCGTCATGATGGGCGAATGGCGCCACGGTGGCTCTAATGCGGCTTACCTTGCTGTGGCTGATCGCATCCGACTTCTCATCATGGATGGCCGTATCCTGACGTCAACGCGGCTGCCCGCTGAGCGTGAATTGGCTTTGGCGCTGGGAGTGAGTCGTACGACGGTGACCGCCGCATACTCGTCTCTTCGCGAAGGTGGCTATGTGGAGAGCACGCGTGGCTCGGGAAGTGTGGCGCAGTTGCCGCACCGGTCGAGCCTGATTCCGGATGCTGCGGCTCCCCAAATGCTTGATTTCAGTAAGTCGACGATGTCGGCGGCGCCCGAAGTGATCGCCGCATCGAAGCGTGCGGCTGAGCAGTTGCCTGCCTACCTTGGCGAGTCTGGCTTTGATCCGGTGGGTCTTCCCGTCTTGCGGGAGGCGATCGCTCAGCGCTACGCCGACCGTGGTTTGCCAACGAGCCCTGACCAGATCATGGTGACGCTGGGCGCGCAGCACGCGATCGCACTGATCTCGCGCACGCTCATGTCCCGTGGCGACCGTGCCCTCATGGAAAACCCGAGCTACCCGCACGCACTCGACGCCCTTCGTGCGGCAGGCGCGCGACTCGTCCCTGTGGGAGTCTCAACCGAAACAGGATGGGATGCCATCGCCGTTGAGCAAGCCATCCAACGCACAAGTCCCTCACTCGCCTACCTGATGCCTGACTTTCACAACCCGACAGGTCAGTCGATGCCCGATGAATTGCGCGGAAAGCTACTGTCGTTGGCCAGCCGCCACGGCACAGCAGTGATCGCCGACGAAACAATGGCTGAACTCGATCTCGACAGCAATGGCACCCGTTTGCCATTTGCTGCCCACGGCAACGCAATCTCGGTCGGCTCCGTTGGCAAGACTGTGTGGGGAGGGTTGCGCACCGGCTGGATTCGCGCCGACCACGCCACGATTCGCCAACTTGTGCGCGCTCGCTCCGCCGGCGACCTAGGTACCCCACTGCTCGAGCAACTTGTCGTCACCAACGTTCTTGAAGACTTCCCGGCAATTTTGGATGCCCGCCGCACGTCACTACGCGCCGGTCGCGAGCACCTCGCTGCACTCCTCAGCGAGCAACTGCCGAGCTGGCACATGCCGCACACTCCCGGCGGGATGACCGCGTGGGTAGGGCTCGGGCAACCGGTCAGTTCGCAACTGGTGTTGGCGGCACGCAATGAGGGACTTGTTATCGCGGCCGGTCCCCGCTTCGGAATGGACGGAGCATTTGAGCGATTCCTGCGCATTCCCTTCAGCGGGAATGCGGACGAGTTGGAGCGGGGAGTCGCGGCACTTGCCGCCGCCTGGTCGACGGTGATGCGGCATCCATTCTCGCCAGCGAGCAGTGAGCTCGCCAACGTGGTCTAGTCCACAACTAATCTCGCGAGAGTACGCGGAGAACGCTCGGTGCTGAAAGAATTGGCTTAACCATGTTGTGGCGTTGCCACCGTGCCCGCGTTTGACAGCAACGAAAGTTACCTCGTGCACCTGCTCTCCGTATTCTCATTGCGCAACCGAGCCCTCATTGCGCTCGTCACAATCGTCATCGGAATCTTCGGTGGTGTTGCGCTTACCTCGCTCAAGCAAGAGCTGATCCCCTCACTGTCGCTCCCACAGATCTTTATCGTCTCGACCTACCCCGGCGCTTCGCCCGCAGTCGTCGACAAGGACCTCTCGGCTCCCATCGAGGCAGCAATTCAGGGTGTGCCCGGCCTTGAATCGACGACGGCCACCTCGAACTCTAATTTTTCAAACATCTCGGCCTCCTTCGAGTACGGCACCAACATCGCGACAGCTGAGCAGAAAATTCAACTCGCCATTAACCGAATTTCTGGTCAGTTGCCCGGCTCTGCTGACACCCAAGTCTTTACCTTCAACTTCACGGATCTGCCCGTCGTGCAGATTGCCGTCTCGAGTGATCTCGACGCCCGCGAACTGTCACGCAAGCTCGAAGCCTCCACCCTCGTCGATTTAAAGAAGCTGGATGGCGTCAGTGACGCAAGCCTGCTCGGCACCTCGACGCAGCGTGTCGTTATCACTCCCGATCCCAAGAAGCTCTTGGCGAATGGGCTTACCAACCAGGACATCCGTGCCGCGCTCGATGACAACGGCGTGCTGTTGCCAGCGGGCGAGATCACTGAAGACGGTCAAACTCTCACCGTGCAGGCGGGTAACCGCATCACGACGGCTGATGCAATTAGCGCGCTTCCGTTGCTCGGCGGTACCAACACTGAAGTTGTGACCCTCGACGATGTTTCGACGGTTGAGGTCATTGATGACCCAGAGACAGGAATTTCGCGAGTTGATGGCGAAGATGCCCTCACAATCGCGATAACGAAGAGCCCCTCGGGCAACACCGTCGCCGTATCGCAAGCGGTCAACGAACTCATCCCCGAACTCGAGAGCGCTCTCGGCAGCAACACGAAGTTCACGGTTGTCTTCGACCAAGCGCCGTTCATCCAGGAGTCCATTAATAGCCTCACGACCGAGGGGCTGCTCGGACTCGTCTTTGCCGTGATCGTGATCCTGGTGTTCCTGCTGTCGATTCGCTCGACTTTGGTCACCGCAATCTCCATTCCGGCATCCGTACTCATTACATTCATCGGGATGCAGGTTTCGGGCTACACGCTCAACATCATCACGCTCGGTGCGCTCACGATCTCAATTGGTCGAGTGGTGGATGACTCCATCGTCGTTATTGAGAACATCAAGCGCCACGTGTCGATGGGGGAGCCGAAACTGCAGGCCATCCAGACCGCCGTAAAGGAAGTTGCGGGAGCAATTACCGCATCCACCGTGACGACGATTGCGGTGTTCTTGCCGCTCGCACTCGTTGGCGACATAACGGGTGAGTTGTTCCGGCCATTCGCGCTCACGACAGCAATTGCGCTCGCAGCATCGCTGTTCGTCTCGCTCACCATTGTGCCCGTGTTGGCGTACTGGTTCCTCGGAAACAAAGTCGCGCCCCGCCACACCGAAGCCGCTGTCGAGCACGCTCATGCCGCCAGCGTTCCCCAGCAAGAGAAGACCACCGCGCTACAGCGTGGCTACCTCCCGGTAATCAAGTGGACGCTCAAACGCCCCGTCGCCACACTTCTCACAGCAGTACTGCTGCTGGGGGGAACTGTTGCACTCGTTCCCTTCATGAAGACGAACTTCATCGGCGATAGCGGTCAGAACACGCTCACCGTCAGCCAAACGCTGCCGCTCGGTGCCAGCTTGGAGGCGCGCGACGAAGCCGCCAAGAAGGTTGAAGATGTTCTGATGGGGCTGAAGGGTGTCGAAACCGTTCAGCTGTCAATTGGCTCAAGCGGCGGTTCGTTGCGTGCCGCATTCTCGGGAAGTGGCGCAAGCACCTTCTCGCTCACCACCGACCCAGAGGTTGATCAGGTCGAGCTGCAAAAGGCCGTGCGTGACGCCGTCGCCGGTGTAGATGATGCTGGCGAGGTCACGCTTGCCTCAGCCTCCAGCGGTTTCGCGTCGAGCGACATCGAGATTAACATCACCGCAACGAGCGACGCCGAACTTCGCGAAGCATCGGATGCCCTGCTCAAGCAAGTGCGCGACCTTGACGTGGTTGCCGAAGCCACCAGCAATCTCTCGGAGCAGCAGCCGTTTATCTCAATCACGGTAGATCGCGCCAAGGCTGCGAAGCTCGGCCTCAGCGAAATCGCCGTGGGTGGAATTGTGGCTGGTGCTATGAATCCGAGCGCTGTCGGTAGTGCAGTGATTGATGAGGCCACTCTCTCGATCTATATCCTCAACGAGTCGGCACCTGTCACGATCAAGCAACTACGCGACTTCGACATTCCGAGTGCCGCAGGGCTCGTTCCTCTCACCGATGTGGCAACCGTGGACGTCGAAGACGGCCCGGCGAGCATTACCTCAGTGAAGGGAGTGCGCAGTGCGACTCTCAGCGTGACGCCGGGTAGTGACGACGTTGGTACGGCATCCGCTCTGGTTGCCGCCGCAGTTGACGAGGCCGACCTTCCTGCGGGGGCATCAGCGGAGCTCGGTGGTGTCGCCACTGAACAGACAGACGCGTTCCAGCAGCTCGGCCTTGCTCTCCTGGTCGCTATCCTCATCGTCTATGTCGTGATGGTCGCAACCTTCAAGAGCCTGCGCCAGCCGTTGCTGCTTCTCGTATCGGTTCCATTCGCGGCGACTGGTGCGATTGCGCTTCAAGTGATTTCGGGCATCCCGCTCGGTGTTGCTTCGCTGATCGGTGTGCTCATGTTGATCGGTATCGTCGTGACAAACGCGATCGTACTCGTTGACTTGATCAACCAGTATCGAGTGAAGGGCATGCGGGCCCGCGAGGCAATCATCGAGGGTTCGTCCCGACGACTTCGCCCAATCCTGATGACCGCGGCGGCAACGATCTTTGCGCTCCTGCCGCTCGGCATTGGTCTCACGGGCGAGGGTGGATTCATCTCGCAGCCGCTCGCGATCATCGTGATTGGTGGACTCGTTTCTTCGACTCTGCTGACGCTCGTTGTACTTCCCGTTCTTTACTACCTCGTTGAGGGCGCCAAGGAACGTCGCGAGGACCGCAGGGCTGCAGGCACTGACCGCAAGAGCCGTCGAGCGGCCAAGAGCGCTCGCCGTGAGGCTGCTTCGGTAGCGACAGCCCCGTAAGATCTCAGGCTCGTCCATTTCCTCCGGATGCCCTAGGCTGATCCGGGGGAAATGGAGAATCTGTCATGAATAACGCCGGGGATACGGGCACTGTTGGACAATCAATTCCGGTGCCGAATGTGCGCGCTGGGCAGTTTGAATGGGCTCAACGACGGTGGGCGAACCAAGCAACAGTGTGGCCGAAGTCGCCGCCGCGATTCGCTCCCCTGACCGTTATGACGCATGTGCTCTTTGCGCTGTTCCTTCTCGTGGCACTCGCTGGCGTCGCCGCCTATCTGTTCGAGTACATCGGGGCTCCCGTTGCTGACTTGAGTCGACAGCTTGTGCTGGGCGCAATCGCGGCTGATCTCGTACTGGTCGTAATCGCGGTCACTCTCTGCCGTGTGAATATTGCTACCGGGCTTGCCCGAATTCTGTTTCTGTTCTTCGCTGTTACCGCGATTCTTGGATTGGCGTACGGCGGCGTCGTTCTTGCCCTCAACAACAATCTGGCATCCGAATTCACGACAATTCCCTACCTGGCAAACCTGCCCCTGCTCATTGCTGGGGCGCTATTTGTAGTGCTCGCAATTGTCGTGTGGTCGAGGCTGAACACGCAGGTGAGTAGCTTTGCTCACTGGCGACGAAACATCATGACGGCAGCGCAAACTGTGTTTCCCGGTGGTCTACGCGAGCGCTATTTCGCTGGTGAGCCTCTCGTTCTCAACGAGAACTCGGGGGAACTAGAGCGTCGGTTGGCCGTTGCCGAGCGGCTGAGCACGCCTCTATTGGAGCAACTTCTGGTGATGCCGGGGGTCACGCTTGTTGGTGGCCTCGAACTTCCCGGTTCGCGCACCTCCCATGTTGGGCATGCGGTGGTCGCAGGCAGCCAGATTGCGCTCATCGATTCCGTGCTGTGGATGCCAGGCCAGTACGTGCTTGATGCGTGGGGTCGCGTAGTGCGCGACGGAAAAATTGACGAACATATCAACGTCACGACCGCAATTGCAGCGCAACGATACTCGGCAGATCGACCACAGCTGAAGATTCGTTCGTGGGCTGTTGTGCACCGACTGGCAGATGCGCCGCTGACGATTGCGACAGAGCCTCAGAACGCAGTACGTCTGGTCACGCCCGAGGATTTGCTCCGCGAAGTGGGCGAGTGGCTGGCGCCGGTGGGCGAGCAGATCGACACCTTCGCGCTGCAGTTCGCAGTGAATTCCCGCCTCAAGTAGCCGGATAACTCTGGCGCTCGCCGGGATGTCGAAGTGGGCGCCCGCTATCTCCGAAATTGATCAAATGTCAGTCCGGGTCGAGACAATAGTTGTATAGCCGCCCGAGGCTTCTTGGCGACATCGGTCCGGTGATGCGGTGCATCATCTGGGCCAATGTCGTCTGCTTCGGTGTGCGCGCACATCCCGTGCTCGACGCGATCACAGCTCGTGCTGCTCAAGTTGCACCGCCAAGAGAAAGAGTCATGATGTCCGACAGTAATTCCACCCCCGGCGCGGTTCCAGAAGCGCCAGCAGTTTCGCCCGAGACCGTGGTGACGGCTCCGGCCGCTGCCGCTCCAATTCCTGCAGTTCAAGGAAAGTCCTTCATCGTGACCTGGTTGCTCTCGCTGCTGCTTGGCTTCCTCGCTGTCGACCGTTTCTACCTCGGTAAAGTCGGAACCGGCATCCTGAAGCTCATCACTTTCGGTGGTGCAGGCATCTGGGTGCTCATCGACCTGATCCTCACACTTACCGGCGCCCAGCGCGACAAGGCCGGAAACCCCCTTGTTGGCTACAACGAAAATAAGAAGGTCGCGTGGATCGTCACGGGCGTACTCGTTGTTCTCTCGATAGTTATGTCGAGCGTTAACGCGGGCAATGCCGCACCAGCAAGCGACAGTGCGCCTTCCTCTTCAGTTGAAGAGGACGCGGCGGAACCTGCTGAGGCCGCTGAGCCTGAAGTTCCTGCTGTCCAAGGATGGGCAGATGACGCGTTCGGAACGTTCGACGAAGTCACTGAGTCTGGAACCGGAGACAGCCTCGTTGACCTCCCTGAGGGTGCCGTTGTGGGCATCGTCACCGCAACTCACGCAGGATCATCCAACTTTTCCGTTTCTGTTCTCAACAAAGACAACGAGAGCACGGGCGACCTGCTCGTGAACACTATCGGCGACTATGCGGGAACTTCTGCTTACGGCTTCAACTCGTTCTCCGAGGGAACAACTCTGCAGGTAACGGCCGATGGCGACTGGACTATGCTCATCGCCCCCGTCTCGTCGGCCCCAGCGCTTGCCACCGCAGGCAGTGGCGACGCCGTATTCCTCTACAGCGGAGATGCAGCCAAGCTCACTGCTACGCATGCCGGAAAGAGCAACTTCTTTCTTAGCGAAGAGACTGGCAAGGCCTTCAGCTTGGGCCTTCTAGTTAACGAAATCGGGGAGTACTCGGGAACCGTGCCATTGAGCGCTGGCCCCTCTGCAATCACCGTAGGCGCCGATGGCGCGTGGACTCTCACAGTCGAATAGTTGAATCGCTGGGGTCGAGTCGGCAATCGCTCGGCCCCAGCATCCAGTTGGCTCTCGCTATCGGGTGCTCAATGGAGTAACGTAGTTAGGTCGGCTCAAGACAGCGCGAAATCTCGCGTAAGGGTTTGTAAGTCTTGCGGGCCGGTTTGTCAGCCAATCCAGCTGATGACAATCACACGAATGTATGTGACGGCCTCGGTCAAAGACTGCCCGGGTTCAGAAGTGCAGTGCACGAATGCTCACGTTGGTTCTTTTTAGTAGGAACTTGTGAGCGTTAGCGTGCGCGCGTGCTCCACGCACTAGATGTGTTTCATCTACGAATAACCCGGAAAGAACTATGCCTAATTTCAATAAACCTGCCACAGGCCGTGGCGGAAAAAACTTCAAGTCTGCCCCTAAGGGCGGCAGCGGAGCACGCAGCGAAGGTCACCGCGGATTCCGCGCAGACCAGGGCGAAGCACCCAAGCGTCGCTGGAGCGCGGATGACCGTGCCGCACGCACCGGAGACCGCAAACCCGGCGCAGCCCGTGGCGGACGCAGCGACAGCCGCCCCGACTGGACTCCTCGCGAAAAGCCTGCCCGTGGCGGACGCCCCGAAAACGGCGACCGAAACGATCGTCCCTCCTATGGTGACCGCCCACAGCGCAACGAACGTGGCGCCTACGGTGACCGCCCACAGCGCAGCAACGATCGTCCGTCCTACGGTGACCGTCCCGAACGTGGAGGCCGCCCATCCTACGGCGACCGCAACGAGCGTCCTCAGCGTGACTCTCGCCCTGAACGCGGTGGCTATGGCGACCGCCCCCAACGCGATTCACGTCCCGAGCGTGGCGGCTACGCCGGTCGCACCGAGCGCCCTTCGTACGGTGACCGTCCTGACCGTGGAGCATCCGCGGGCCGCAGCGAGCGTCCCTCGTACAACGACCGCAACAACTCTGGACGCACTGAGCGTCCCTCGTACAACGACCGCAATGCTGGTGGACGCACCGAGCGCCCAGCGTATGGCGACCGCCCGGATCGTGGAGCATCCGCGGGTCGCACCGAGCGTCCGTCGTACGGCGATCGCCCCGACCGTGGTGCGCGCCCGTCCTACAACGACCGCACCGAGCGCCCACAGCGCACCGAACGTCCCTCGTATGGTGACCGTCCTGACCGTGGAGCATCCGCGGGCCGCAGCGAGCGCCCGTCCTACAACGACCGCGCTCAGCGTACCGAGCGTCCCGCCTACAACGAGCGCCCACAGCGGTCGGAACGTCCCTCGTATGGTGACCGTCCCGACCGTGGTGCGCGTCCGTCCTACAACGACCGTAACGATCGCCCGCAGCGTTCAGAGCCGCGAGAAAGCTCGTACTACCCGGCCCGCGACGGCAAGTCGTCGCACTCGCAGCAAGAAGACGTGGTTCTTGAGCGTCTCGTAGCCAAGTCGGTTACCGCCAGCGATGTTGAAGGTAAGTCCTTCCTCGACCTCGGTATTGGCTCAAACATTTCGCGTCAGCTCGCATCCATGGGTGCAGAGTCGCCGTTCCCCATCCAGGCAGCAACTATCCCCGACGTTCTCGCCGGCAAGGATGTTCTTGGCCGCGGAAAGACCGGATCGGGCAAGACCATCGCTTTTGGTGCGCCCCTCGTTGAGCGCCTGATGGAAAACAATGGTGGCAAGGACCGTCAGATGGGTCGCAAGCCACGCGCCCTCATCCTGGCTCCGACCCGCGAGCTCGCTCAGCAGATCGACCGCACCATTCAGCCCATCGCTCGCAGCGTTGGCCTGTTCACCACGACCATCGTGGGTGGCGTTCCCCAGTACAAGCAGGTTGCAGCCCTCACCCGTGGTGTCGATGTCATCATCGCGACCCCCGGCCGTGTTGAAGACCTCATCGAGCAGGGTCGTCTCGACCTCAGCCAGGTGAAGGTTACTGTGCTCGACGAAGCAGACCACATGTGCGACCTCGGGTTCCTTGAGCCGGTTCAGCGCATCCTGCGTGAGACCAGCGAAGGTGGCCAGAAGTTGCTCTTCTCGGCAACTCTCGACAAGGGTGTTGCCACTCTCGTCAAGGAATTTCTTGTAGACCCGGCCGTGCATGAGGTTGCTGGTGAAGACCAGGCTTCTTCCACGATTGACCACAAGGTTTTGCTCATCGAACAGCGCGACAAGCGTGCGATCATCAAGCAGCTTTCTGCTGGCACGGGCAAGACTCTCGTCTTCACTCGCACGCGGGCGTTTGCTGAAGAGATGGCTGAATTCTTGAGCATGGGCGGCACCCCGGCCACGAGCCTTCACGGTGACCTCAACCAGTCGCGTCGTACCCGCAACCTGCAGATGCTCACGAGTGGCAAGGTCAACGTGCTCGTCGCGACTGACGTTGCAGCCCGCGGCATCCACGTGGATGACATCAGCCTCGTTATTCAGGCTGATGCCCCTGAGGAGTACAAGACGTACCTGCACCGCGCTGGCCGCACCGGTCGCGCAGGCAAGGCCGGAACCGTTGTAACGCTCATCCCCCGCAACCGTCGTCGCAAGATGGATGAACTGCTCGGCCGTGCCGAGATCGATGCAGAGTCGGTCGACGTAGCGCCTGGCGATTCGTTCGTCGACAGGTTGGCTGCACTCTAACCACACGCATACGAAAGCCCCGGATGCCCGGCCCACAGTGGTCGGCAGCCGGGGCTTTCTGCGTTGGCGGCCTCCCGCGAGACCCCGCCCGAGTGGCGAATTCGCGATGGTTCCTTAGGTAGCCAATTCGTCTTTCGGCTGCGGCTAATTGCGGTCCCGTATGCTTGCCAAGATTTCGTCAGTGTGCTGACCAAGCAGTGGCGGCGCCGAACGAATAGTTGTAGGCGTTCCGTGCAATCTGATTGGGGACGCTAGAACAGGGATTGTGCCCTCGACTGGATGTTCGAAGCTTCCGATCATCTCTCGTGCCTTGACGTGCGGGTCCTCCCCGAGCACGTACGCATAGTCGCGGATTGCTCCGGCAGGGAGTCCGTTTTTGAGGAAGAGATCAACCCACTCATCCGTCGTTTTGGTCACGAAGTACGTCTCGAGCAAGGGAATGAGTTCGGTGCGATTGGCCATTCGGCGGTCATTGTCGGCAAATCGCTCATCGTCAGCCAATTCCGGTGCGCCGATAACGGCGCAAGTTCCCCGCCACAGTTTGTCGTTGTTGGCCCCAATGGTTACGTGACCGTCGCTCGTCGCGACCGCCTGGTATGGCGCGGACATTCGGTTAGCGGACCCTAGTTTGGTGGGGGCTTTTCCTGTCGCGAAGAACTCTGTCGACTCCCATACAGACATCGCCAGCGCTGATTCGAACAGCGAGGTCTCTAGATATTGTCCTTCGCCAGTGCGGTGTCGCGAGACGACTGCGCCGAGAATTCCAATCGCGCAGAACATGCCGGCGCCAAGGTCTGCCACGGGGATCCCGCACTTGACTGGATCGCCATCGGCGTCACCAGTGATGCTCATTACTCCGGTCATTCCCTGAGCGATGAGGTCGTAGCCTGGATAGCTGGCGTACGGCCCGGTTTGCCCAAATCCTGAAATGCTCGCATAGATGAGCTGCGGCGCGATCGCTTTGAGGGTGTCGTAGTCGACCCCAAGCCTTTTGGTTACTCCAGGACGAAAATTTTCGACGACAACATCAGCGTCACGAACCATCGCGTAGAAGTCCTGAAGTCCTTGTTCGGACTTGAGGTCGATGCAGACGCTCCGTTTGTTGCGATTGAGGGCGAGGAATGCCCTGCTGTCCTCGCCCTTGATGGCGACGCCCCAATCCTTGCGCGTTTGGTCGCCGTTGTTCGGGTTCTCGATCTTGATCACGTCTGCGCCGAGGTCGGCGAGCATCATGGTGCAGAACGGCCCAGACATCACCTGAGTCAGGTCGAGGATACGGATGCCGTCTAGGGCGGCAGCTGTCGGTCCGACGTTCGCTGTTGGCGGGGGCGTGGGGATATTCATGGGGCTCCTGACTGAATAACGAAACAGAGTCCAGCGCGACTAGGTCAACCGGAGTGCGTAAACGTCATACGGTTGTGACGACTCTTCTATTGATTGTAGTATCAGATCATGCAATGGTAAGACCATAGCGTAACAACAGTTGAGGACCAGAGCTCTCAACGAGTGTCGTTATTGCACCACGTCAATTCAAAGGAGAAAAGATGAAGGTCCCGATTAAGAAGGCATCCCTAGTAGGTGGCGCTGCATTAGCCACCTTGGCCCTCGCAGCATGTACAACGAGCGCACCAGCATCCGAAGGTCCAGCTGACGGCTGGGTCCCTGAAGGAAACATCACGATGATCGTTCCTTTCTCTGTTGGCGGAGGAAGCGACATGTTCGGCAGGGCTGTTGCGGCAGGTCTTGAAGAGGTTCGTCCCGGAATCAACGTCACAGTAGAGAACCGCGAAGGCGGATCCGGAACAATCGGATACAGCTATTTCTTAGAGCAGGAAGGCGACCCGCATTTTCTCCTTCCTACGGAAACGGGACTGATATCAGGACCCGCGCGCAATTCGGAGCTGTTGTACGACTGGCAGACTTTTACCCCCCTTGGCATGCTCGTTGATGACGTGAACTGGATCGTCGTCAGCGCAGACTCCGGATGGGAAAACTTCGACGACTTCGTCGAGGATGCCAAAAAATTGACGGCAGATGGCAAGCCCATCACGGTCGGTCTACCGAGTGCTGATGGCACCGAGGCGGTCCCAACGCACGACTTGCTCGAGGGCCTCGGAATCGATGTCGAGCCTGTCGTCTTTGACGGTGGCGGTGAGACAATCCCAGCACTACTTTCCGGTGACATCCAGGCAATGGTGGCAAATGCCGGTGAAGTCGCGGGTCAGGTGGAGGCAGGCGAGTTCATCCCCCTCATCGGATACGGTGAAACGACAATCGACGAGGGTGCCTACGACGGCGTTCCTACTACTGGCACGGCGGGCTATGACGTCGATCTCGACTTCGGACAGTTCCGTGGAGTGCTTGCTCCGCCGAACGTCTCTGCCGAAGCGCAGCAGTACTACGAGGACGCACTCAAGGACTGGACCGAAACCGACTCGTTCGCGAAGTATGTAGAGTCGGCGGGGCTCACCGTAAAAATTCGCTGGGGCCAAGACTGGCAGGACTACCTCAATAGCCTTGCTGACGAGTTCGTCGCCGTTTATGGCGAGTAAGGAAACCTTGTGACAATGCTTCGGCTACGTAGTTCATTCGGTGAGATTGTTATCGGAACGATTCTCATTGCGATCGGTACAGTGTGGGCAGTGGGTGCGGGAGGCTACGGTCTTCTCGGTGAAGGGGGACGGCTTGCGCCCGGAACCTTGCCGTTCGCGTGCGGAGTTGCCCTCGCCATAACGGGCGTCTTTATTACAGCAAAGACACTGTTTGGCGCCCGTATCGATTCCGATCCGGACCACGAGCTAGACGAGTCCGAAGCAATTGCCACTGCCGAGTCCGGCGCGGAACAGTCCGCGCCGGATCTCGGCAGCGGCGCGAGCGACAAGACACCTGTTCTGACTCGACTTTCCACGGCTGCACGCATTCGAGCCCTACCCGCCGCCTACCCTGTTGGCACGGTGCTGCTTTTCCTCGCGGTTGGCCTCCTGTTGATGCCATTGCTCGGGTTCGCTATTTCCTTTGCGCTCGTGATCGTCGCGATTCTACGTTTCGTTGAGAAACAAGCTCTTCGCACGGCCCTCTTAGTCGGCGTGGTCACGTCGCTCTTCGGCTTCTTGCTGTTCGAAGTGCTATTTAACCTTCCTCTGCCCGAACCCTTCTTTCTTTAGACGCTTCACTACATAGGGATCCCATGGATACTTGGTCGCTCATTCTCGATGGCTGGAACACCGCCATCACCCCGTCTAACCTGCTGTTCTGTTTAATCGGAGTGGTAGTCGGTACCGTCATCGGACTGCTGCCAGGGCTCGGCTCAGCAACCGGTGTTGCCCTGCTACTCCCGCTGACACTGACAATGGAGCCGGTCACGGCACTGATCATGCTGGCGGGCATCTACTACGGATCTCAATACGGCGCCACAATTAGTGCCGTGCTTATCGGCACGCCGGGGGACTCGGCATCACTCGTGACAATGTTCGACGGATATCCGATGGCGCAGAAAGGGCGAGCGGGGGCTGCTCTTTCTTCCGCGGCGATCGCGTCGTTTATTGGAGGAACGGTCAGCCTGGTCTTACTGATGGTTGCGATGCCAATCCTCAGTAGCTTCGCTTTGAAGTTCGGTCCACCAGAAACCGTTGCTCTGGCGATACTTGCCATGCTTAGCGTGGCAGGTTTTGCCGGGAGTTCGCTCGCTAAGGCCATCGCCATGGGCCTCCTCGGTGTCATCATCGCCACGATCGGTATCGACGGTCAGTCAGCGATCCCTCGTTACACGTTCGGTCAAGTAGAGCTGTTCGGTGGGCTTGGGCTAATCCCAGTGCTCATTGGGCTAGTCGCTTTGGCAGAAGTGCTTAGGCAGCTCAATCAGGGCGAGAAGAAGCCGCTTCGGGCCGGATGGCGCGACATGATGATTAATAAGGAAGAGCTGCGGCGCACCTGGAAGCCAGCGGGACGTGGTTCGCTCATCGGATTCTTCATTGGCATCCTTCCAGGAGCGGGCGCAACGCTTGCGTCGTTTATCAGCTACGAGGCTGAACGTCGAAGCATGAAGAACGGCAAGAAGCTTCTTGGTACCGGAATGATTGAAGGCGTCGCGGGCCCAGAGTCCGCGAATAACGCGGCAGCTAACGGTGCGTTCGTACCGATGCTGACGCTTGGCGTTCCCGGATCGGCCACAACAGCGATTCTGCTAGGGGCGTTCATGGTTTTCGGCGTTCAACCCGGTCCCCTTTTGCTTACCCAAGAACCCACTTTGGTCTGGGGTCTCATACTTTCCTTCTGGATCGGCAACGTGATTTTGCTGGTTTTGAATCTGCCGCTGGCTCCGCTGTTTGCTGCCATTTTGCGCTTTCGGTACATCTTCATTTATCCGGCAATCCTGCTGTTGTGCTTGGCAGGAGCGTTCAGTATTCAGAACCGGATGTGGAGCGTGTGGATCGCGCTCGGCTTCGCCGTCGTCGGCTTCTTCATGCAGCGGTTTAGTTATCCTGTTGCGCCCCTGATTCTCGGTCTCGTTTTGGGTCCGCTGCTTGAGAAAGGACTCGATAGGAGCTTGGCGATCGCGCATGGCGATCCGTCGATCTTCCTCACCCGGCCAATCTCTTTGACGATTCTGATCCTCGCGTTTGCGCTCTTCGTCGGTCCGACGGTTCTGCGGTTCATTCGCCGCAAGGCGAAGTCGCCAAGCACGGTTGATGCTGCGTTGAAGTCGAGCGTGTTGGAGGACAGCGAGTGACGCACGACGTCATCGTTGTGGGAGGCGGAGTCATCGGTCTCTCTATCGCGTGGCAGGCCGCGGAGGAAGGTCTCGAGGTGACGGTCGTCGCCGACCAGGCTGCAGCGCCCGCGTCCTATGCTGCAGTGGGCGGTCTGTCTTTCTGCCTCACGGACGCGGTGCTTGCTGGCGACCGGTCGGTAACAGATCTCTCAGTCACAGCGCGAGAAAAGTTTGCTGACTTCATTAGGGCTCTAGATGAGCGAAGCGGTGTATCTACGCTTTTCCGTAAGCAGGCCACGTTGCTCACGCGGAGGGCAGACGAAGACTCCCGTGTACTTGATCGGGTTGAGGAAGCACGCGCAGCGATTGGGTTATCGAGCGTGAGGCTGACGGGCGCAGAGTGCCGGGAGCGTGAGCCTGACCTCTCGGCTGAGGTTCACGATGGGTTGCTTCTAGAAGAGCATTACCAGATCGACAGCAAAGCGTTCGTCGACGCTCTCGCTCTCGCGTGCGTGAAAGCTGGGGTCTCCATGGTGGACGGCCACGTGTCAGAGGTCCTATTGAGTGGCGAGCGCGCGGGCGGTGTTCGACTGGAGTCGGGGGTGACGGTGTTCGCGGACAAGGTGGTGATTGCTGCCGGAGCATGGTCGGGGTCACTGGGCGGACTCCCATCCGAACTGCGAGAGTGCGTCCGCCCTATTGCCGGTCAGGTTGTCGTGCTCGATTTGCCGAGCGGAGCTGCGCAACCGAGTTATGACTTGCGCAACGAGCGAGCGTATATTGTGAATCGCTCAGATCGCTCCGTGCTCATCGGATCCACGTCGCGAGATGAGGGCTTCGATAGCACAGCATCTGCGTCTGACGTGAGGTACCTTCTAGAGGAGGCCGCTTCGTTGTGGCCGCCTGTTTCTCAGGGGCGCTGGGTTCGCACAATGGCTGGCCTACGGCCCATGTCCGCCGATGGGCTGCCCATCGTGGGGGAGTCATCCGTCGCAGGGATTTTTGTTGCCACCGGGCACTTCAAGAACGGAATCATGTTCGCGGCCGAAACCGCCGGGGCAATAGTCGACATGCTGTTTGGTAGACCATTCGCATCCAGTTTCGCAGCATTTTCACCGGATCGATTGATCGAAAAATGAAGAATCACTTCGACCATGTTGTCGTCGGCGGCGGGCCCATGGGAGCCTCCGCGGCCAAGTACCTTGCGCTGGGTGGCGCACGTGTCTTGCTCATCAGCGCCCCGGAGCCCGCGGCCGACCGTGCCGGTCTCCGCAGCAGTCACAACGACTTATCCCGATTGACTCGAGGGCTGGATGGGAGCCCTGTATGGGCGAAGTTGGCTCAGCACTCAATTGCCAGGTACAAGGAGTTGGAGCGGTCAAGCGGGATACCGTTCTTCACGGAAAGCGGATGCCTGACGCTCCTTGAATCAGCTGCGCCTGATGCGGTTGACGTCGCGGCCAACCTTATGGCGGTGGGCGCGGCGGCGGGCGTGCGCTGCGACCCTCTTGATGCGGCAGCATTGCGCACACGGTTTTCTGCTCTCGATGTCGCGACCGGCGCACGAGGGTTCCATGAGAGAGCGGACGCCGGGTGGGTGAACCCTCTCGATTATGTGCGTGCCCAGATCGAAGTTGGTCGCGAATCTGGACTCACCGTTTGGCCAGACATAATGATCTCCGCCGAGCGTGGTGCGCAGGGAGTCTCAGTGCGCACGGCGGGCGGACTCGAGTGCACAGCTGATAACGCACTGTTTGCGCAAGGGGTCTATAGCTTGTTCGCTGAACCACTGTTCCGCCAGCAGGAGCTATCTGTCTTTGCTCGCACAGTAGTCAGGGTCGAACTTGATGCAGCCCAGGTTGCAGCTTTAGAAGGCATCCCCAGCATGATCGTCCGTGGGGCCAGCGACGAAGACAACTGCTACCTTGTTCCCCCTGTGCGATATCCGGATGGAAAGCACTACATTAAGATCGGTGGCGGCCGAAGGGCGCACATGCTCGAATCGCTGAGCCAGCTCAACGAGTGGTATGCCGGCGACGGTGACCCCGAGATCGCAGCGCGTTTGCTGTGTCGGCTGGAGGGACTCGTGCCCGTAACATTGCCGAAAGGCGGCATTTCACAAGCATGCTCGATTGCGGTTGCGCCAAGCGGGCTTCCCATTATCGAGAAGATTCACAACAATGTCGGTGTTCTCACGGGAGGCAACGGGCACGCTGCGAAATGCGGTGACGAAGTAGGCCGCTTAGGTTCCGAAATGATGCTCGGCAATGCTCGATGGAGTGATGGTTATCCGCTCAACGCCTTCAGCGGTTAGTCGCTATTCCTTCTCGCTAGGAGATTGCTCAGGAAGTTCGCCGTTGTCGGTGAGGTAGAAGCCTTCGATGTGGTGACGCACTAGGGATTCCGCTTCATCCGCGTGGCCCTGGCTGACCGCCTCGAAAATTGCCGTGTGTTCACTCATCAGCGTGACGGCTCGTTCCGCCCAGTCGTTGTCGTTGTCGAAGGCGTCTGCCATGGGCCGTCGTACCGCCTCGCGAAGGGCCGCCATCAGGTCGCCAAGAAGTAAGTTGTTCGAAGCACGGGCGAGACCGACATGGAATTCCGTGTCTAGGTCTAGAAAACTCTCTCGATCGAGCAGTGGATCCGCCATCCGCTGGAGGGTATCTGCACACTGGGAAAGGTCAATCGAGGCGACCCTGGTCGCGATCCGTCGAACAGCTTGCACTTCAAGTGCCATTCGCACGCTCAGCACCTCAGGAACTGAGTAGCTCGAAAGCGCTACATGGACTCCCAGCAGGTCTGACAAAGCGCGACTTGGTTCCGTGGAGACGACGAGACCAGATCCCACGCCGTTGCCGGGGCGGCTGCGCACGATTTCCATAGCCTCAAGGATTCGAATCGCTTCTCGCACCGACGGGCGACTCACATTGAGAAGCTCGCTCATCTGTCGTTCACCGGGTAGCCGATCGCCTGGGCGCAATCGGCCAGCGAAGATCTCATCCTTGATTTTCTTGACTACGAGCTCGTAGGTCTTCGCTCGCTTGAGTGGTCCCAGTTGCAAACTCATAGTTTCTTCAGTATATGGTGACTCGCTCATTTACTTTCCAATGAATGTGGGGTCGGTGCGCGAGAAGAAAGCTTGAATCGCGTGCTTATGGTCGTCGGTAGCGGAAAGCGCCGCAAAGTGATCGAGCTCACGCGACATGGCCTCGCTATAACTGAGTGTTGATGCCTCATGTATTGACTGCTTCGTTCTCCGTACAGCGAGGGGAGCACGGGCTGAGATTTGGTGGGCCCAGCGGAGTGCTGTGGCGAGCACTTCCGTTCTCGCAACCGCTTCTGATGCCAGGCCAAGGCGAACGGCCTCAGCGCCGTCAAAGATGCGTCCAGTAAGAAGAACATCTTTCGCGACCGCTTGACCCGCGATCCGGGTCATGCGGGTGGTGCTCACGACGAGTCCAACTTTCACGCCAGCTCCCAGATGTTTGGCATCATCCGCGACAATGCGAATATCGCACGAGAGAGCGAGTTCGAGGCCGCCGCCCATGCAATGGCCGTTTACTGCCGCGATCACCGGAACGGCGAGTTCCTCAAGTGCGTCGAAGATCTCGCAGTCATCCTCGAGGAACTGGCGCACCGAGGTCGGAGTGAGCTCGGCCTCTTCGTTGAGGTCGGCGCCGGCGCAGAATGCGCGGTCGCCCGCACCCGTAAGGATCACACAGCGAACGGAGCTGTCATCGCGCACGGCAGAGATCGCGGCCATCAACTGTGGGCGCAATTGCGCAGTGATGATATTGAGCGGGGGGTTCTCGAAGGTAATGATGGCCACATGGCCGTCCCGTTCAAGGGCGACGCGTGTGTGTTCGGGTCCGGAATCGTGATCGGTACTCATCGTGGCCTTTCGTCGTCTTACATTCCCCGCATACGGGCGAAGCATCCTTTGACAAGCCTAACCCATCGCAGTATGGTCAGACCATGGTAACTTCGCACTCTTCCAGCCTTGCCGCTGCCCCGCCGACCACCTCTGCGAGCACGCGCGCCGCCAAGCTCTTCCCGCCCGCTGCAGCTCGTCGGACAGACTTGGTGATCGAACGGGCCCTCGGGTGCCATATCTGGACAGAGGACGGTCGCCGCATCACTGACTTCGCCAGTGGTGTCGCCGTAACCAACGTCGGGCACAATCATCCTGATGTCGTGGCTGCGGTTCATGCCCAAGTTGACACGCTCATGCACGTCGGCCACAACGTTGCCTTGTGCCCGCCCTACCTCGATCTCGCTGAACGGCTAGTCGACGCAGTCGGCCCCGACCGAAAGGTCTATTTCGCCAATAGCGGCGCCGAAGCCATCGAAGCGGCAATCAAGCTTGTCACTCGCACCTCCGGTCGCACAGGACTTATCGCATTCAAGGGCGCGTTTCACGGGCGCAGCACGCTGGCGACGGCGCTCTCGGCGTCGTCAGCGAAATACAAATCCGGTTATCAGGGCATTATGCCCTCGGTGCAACATCTTGACTTTCCCGCTCCCTTTGCGAATGGTTCGACTGAAGAAGCAGAGGTCGAGCGCTGCCTTGCACAGCTCGATGCGACCTTCGATCTGGTGTTGGCGCCCGCCGATACCGCCGCAATCGTCGTTGAGCCATTCCAAGGCGAGGGTGGTTACTACCCCGCGCCAGCCGCATTTTTGCAAGGATTGCGCGACAGAGCGGACAAGCACGGCATCGCGCTAATTTTCGATGAAATCCAGTCCGCGTTTGGTCGCACAGGAACAATGTTCGCCTTCGAGCACAGTGGGGTGGTTCCTGACGTCATTACTCTCGCAAAGGGCATCGCCAACGGACTGCCGTTGTCAGCGATGGTTGCTCGGACCGACCTCATGGACCAGTGGCCAGCCGGAGCCCACGGCGGTACTTTTGGTGGAAACCCCGTCGCCTGCGCGGCAGCTCTCGCGGTATTCGACATCCTTGAAGGGGGCGCGCTTGATAACGCCCGTGTTGTCGGTGCTCAGCTCAAAGCAGGACTCGAACGTATCGCGGCAAACCAATCACTTAGCTACGAAGTACGGGGGCTTGGAATGATGCTGGGTGTTGAGTTCCGCAACGACGATGGCACACCTGCTACTGAATTCGTCGCTCGGGTCTGCGCTAGCGCTCTCGATCAGGGATTGCTCGTCTTGGCGTGCGGTCCCAAAGCAAACGTCATCCGGCTGATGCCGCCAACGACGCTTACGAGCGATGAGGCAACCGACGCTCTTGCGACTCTTCAAGCTGCAATCACGGCAGCACGCTAAACCATTTCTGAACACGGTAAGAGGCAGGGAACGCACGATGCGCACACACGGCAGCTACATTAAGGGTTTCTGGGTAGAAGGATATGAATCTCGCGACAACGTAAATCCGTCTGACACGAACGATGTGATTGGAGGCTTTGCTCGAGTAGATGTCGGGGCGCTCGACGACGCCGTAGACGCAGCCAGGCACGCGCTCCCGGCGTGGTCGATGACTTCTCCGCAGACGCGAGCCAATCTGCTCGAAGCAGTCGCGGCTGAGATCCTCGTGGATGTGGAGAGACTTGGCGAACTCCTTGCTCGCGAAGAAGGTAAGACTCTTCGCGAAGCGCGAGGTGAAGTAACGCGAGCGTCGCAAATATTTCGATTCTTTAGCGGTGAAGCACTCCGGATGCGCGGAGAACGACAGCCATCAACGCGCGAGGGCGTATTCGTCAATATTCATCGCGAGCCAGTGGGCGTTGTGGGCATAATTACGCCGTGGAATTTTCCGATCGCCATCCCGGCATGGAAGTCTGCGCCTGCTCTTGCGTACGGCAATACGGTAGTACTGAAGCCGGCTGAATTGGTTTCGGGCAGTGCGCATGCGCTTGCAGAGATTATTGACCGTGTCGGATTTCCACCTGGAGTGTTCAACCTCGTAACGGGAGCTGGCGCTGTGATCGGTGACGCGATCAGCTCGCACCCGGGAATTGACGCCGTGACGTTTACGGGTTCAAGCGAAGTCGGCCGCAAAGTCGCTATGGCCGCGACCGCTCGACTCGCAAAAGTGCAGCTTGAAATGGGGGGTAAGAACCCTCTCATTATCGCTTCAGACGCTGACTTAGATATCGCAGTCGAGTGCGCGGTTCAGGGCGCATTTTTCTCCACCGGACAGCGCTGCACAGCATCCAGCCGTCTCATCATTGAGGACTCCGTGCATGATGAGTTTGTCGAACGAACGCTTGCAAGAATGGCGACGCTCAAGGTCGGGCATGCTCTTGACGCCACGGTCGATATTGGGCCGGTAGTCGATCAGCGTCAACTGGATACTGACTTGCGGTACTTGGAGATTGCGCGCGCGACACCGGGTTCAACCGTCCACGGTGGTCATCGCGTCGATCGAGAACACCCTGGTTTCTACTTGACCCCCGCACTCATCGTGGGAGCGCTCAATGGCGATCAGGTCTCGTGCGAGGAAGTATTCGGCCCCGTCGCTTCGGTCATCAAAGTCGCAAATTACGATGAGGCAGTCGCAGTCGCCAACGACACACCCTTCGGGCTTGTTTCCGGCATCTGCACGACATCGTTGGCGAAAGCCGAGGACTATCAACGCCGGTCGGATACCGGGATGGTTATGGTCAACTTGCCAACCGCGGGGGTTGACCCGCATGTTCCGTTCGGTGGTCGCAAGTCATCGAGCTATGGTCCCCACGAGCAAGGCACGCATGCGCAAGATTTCTTCACTCAGGGCAAAACCGCGTACGTACGGCCGTAACGCTTCATTCGAAAAGGGGGACTGCTGTCACACAGCAGTCCCTCTTTCTTGCGTTGCATCACGGGACTACCCAAGAATGTCCTCGCAGTGAACCGCCGCCTGTCAGCTCTTCAGCCGTGACGCGAGCAATTCCACCAAGTGCATCCCTTGGGTGTCGGCCAGCTGGTCGGCCTGCGTTCGGCAGGAGAATCCATCTGCCAGCAGGATGCTGCCGGACGGAGCGTCACGCAATGCGGGTAGCAACGCGTTTTCTGCAACCGCGACCGAGACGTCATAGTGGCCTTTCTCCATCCCAAAGTTGCCCGCAAGCCCGCAGCAGCCGGCGAGTTGGGTCACTGAAGCCCCGAGATCGTCGAGCAGTTTCGCATCAGGCGCAAATCCCATCACGGAGTGCTGGTGGCAGTGGGGCTGCACGACAATCTCGCAGCCCTCGAGGCTGGGCGGCGACCAGGTGGGCACCGGGCCGACCGGAGCGGGGGCGCTCAGCAGCTCCGCCAGCGTGTACGAGTTGGTGGCGATCGCCGTAGCTCGTGGATCGTCGGGAAACAGTTCGAGAAGGTCGGAGCGAAGCACTGCAGTGCAGGATGGTTCAAGTCCGAGGACAGGGACGCCCTCGGCCACGAGCGGGTGGAAGTCATCCATTAGGTTCCCTAGGATCCGGCGAGCGCCAGTCAACTGACCAGTGGTGATCCACGTGAGCCCGCAACAGACGGGCCGTTCAGGTGTAATGACGGTGTAGCCGGCGTCTTCGAGTACCGCTATTGCTGAATGTGCGATGTCGGGGGAGAAGTTGTCGCTGAACGAGTCGGTCCACAGAAGGACGCGCCTATCAGCGCCCGCTAGGGAACCTTTCCTGCGGGAACGTCGCTGGCTCGTACTGAAGGACGTGGAAGCGAACTTGGGGATTGCGCGTCGAGAGTCCATCCCGCCAAGGTTGAGAACGATTTTTTCGATCCACCGCACGGAAAGGATCGGGTTGATGAGTTGCGATAGCGGGCTCACGAGACGCGCCCAGCGCGGAAGCCAACCGAGCACATAGTGGGTTATTGGCCGCAGCTTGCCCTTGTAGGTCTGGTGCAGCATCTCTGTTTTGTAAGCCGCCATGTCGACACCGGCAGGGCAATCGGAGGAACAAGCTTTGCATGACAGACAAAGATCGAGGGCTTCATGGATTTCGGGAGCGCTCCAGTCGCGGGCGACCAGGCTCCCGTTCGCCATCTCCTGAAGCACGCGGGCCCTGCCTCGGGTGGAATCCTTTTCATCGTTGGTCGCGATAAATGACGGACACATGAATCCACCGTTGGAGGTGTTGTCTGTACGGCATTTCCCCACTCCGACGCACCGATGCACCGCTGTGGCGAAGTCACCATCGTCATGGGTGAAGGCAAGACCGTTGACGCTCAGGATCGGCAACGCTTTTGGGCGACGCAGATCCCGGTCTATCGGGGCGGGATTGACCACGACCCCTGGGTTGAGAAGGTTCTGAGGGTCGAAGAGGTTCTTGAAGTGAGAGAAGGACGCAATCGTTTCCTCCTTGTACATCAGCGGCAGCAGTTCACTGCGAGCTCGACCGTCTCCGTGCTCTCCAGAGAGGGAACCTCCGTGGCTGGCGACGAGTTTCGCCGCATCTTCCATTAGTGATCGCAGCACTGTGCCGTCTTGGTCGAGAGGAATATCAAGACGAATGTGGATGCAGCCGTCACCAAAGTGCCCATAGGGAGCGCCTTCGATTCCGTATTGTTCGAGCAGAGTATCGAACTCGCGAAGATAGTTGCCCAAGTTCTCGGGCGGTACTGCGGCATCCTCAAACCCTGGCCACGTCTGCTTTCCGCTCGAGGTGCGCCCGCCGAGCCCTGCTCCGTCTTCTCTAATTCGCCACACGGTTGTTGCTTCGCTGGTTGAGGTGATGATTCGCGATGAGATCGCGCCGGAGTCTCGGGCGAGCACTCTTGCACGGTTTACCGTCTCGATTTGGTCGATGCCGGATAGTTCGACGAGTAGCCACCCTCCGCCAGCGGGGAGGCTTGTCACCGCAGCTTCCCCCCTACTGCGGCGAACCACATCGACTAGGCGCGCATCCAGACCTTCGATGGCACCAGGGCGATGCTCAAGGATCGCGGGAACCGCGTCGGCCGCCGCAAACATATCGGGGTAGCCGAGTACGAGCAGGATTGGTTCGATCGGCATGTCGACGAGGTTGACCTTTGCTCCCAACACCACTCCGCAGGTGCCCTCAGTTCCCACCATGGCTGCAGCGAGATTGCGGCCATTCTCGGGAAGGAGATGTTCGAGTGAATAGCCAGAGACTTGGCGTCCGAACTGACCGAGCTCGGTCCGGAATAGCCCGAGATTCTTGGTCACAAAGTCGTCGAGGCCTCGTACATGGTCGAGGCCTCGGCCGGCGATAAAGCGGCGCCCGGTGCCGTCGAGAATATCGAGTTCTATGACATTGTCTGCGGTGCGTCCGAAGGCTAGAGAATGGGAGCCACAGGCGTTGTTTCCGATCATCCCGCCGATTGTGCACCGCGCCCAAGTGGACGGGTCGGGGCCGAACCGAAGTCCGTAGACGGCTGCACTCTTTTGCAGTGAGCCGAGAATGATTCCCGGTTCTACGGTTGCAGTGCGGGCGTCGGGGTCAACTTCGATGATGCGGTTAACGGAGCGCGAGAGATCGACCACAATTCCGGGACCGATCGAGTTGCCAGCAACGGAGGTGCCACCGCCCCTCATCGTTAGTGGGGTTGACGTTGAGCGAGAGACTTCAGCAATCGCGAGGACGTCATCTGTGTCGCGAGGGAACACTACAACGTCGGGGACTACGCGGTAGTTGGAGGCATCCGTCGAGTATTCCGCGCGGCGACGCGTATCGGCGTCTACGGTTCCGCCGACGCTCTCCCGCAGTAGGGCCACAAGTTCTTTGACCTCATCGGGCGTATTGGGAGGACGCGAGGCGTTAGACAAGGTAGGCATGAGTAGCATGCTACTCGACTATGGCGCGCAATACACCCTGTTTATTGAGGTTTCTGCCCGGGGATCAAGCCTCCCGGCCAATTCTCGGGGATCGGTTCCCCAGAGACTTTCGACACTTGTTTCATAAGAAGAGTCGCAGTTTCGACGAGATGCTCGTACATCAGCCGGGCGGCAATTTCGGTGTCGTGCGCGATAATCGCATCGACAATCGGCTCGTGCTCGTGCTGGATCTGTCGAAGGCTGCGTGACTGATCCGCTGTCAAGATTCCATAGGCTTGGGTCATGTCGCGCAACGATTTCACCGTGGCGGAAAGTCTGGAGTTGCGAGAGACGGCGAGGATTAGCTCGTGGAGCCTTCGGTCGCTTTGCATGAATTTTGGTGCGTCGTCAGCGTCTGTCGCTTTGGCAAACTCGACGATGCAGTCTCGGAGGCCCGACTTCAGAGCGTCATCAGCAATAGTGGCGGCGAGTGCGGCGGCCGGGACTTCAAGCAGAAGCCGTAGTTCGAATATCTCGCGGATGTCATCTACCTTCAGCCCGCGCACTCGAACTCCACGGTTGCGTTCAATTTCGAGCATTCCGGCATCAGCAAGGCGCAACACGGCATCTCGCACTGGTGTGCGGGAAACGTTGAATTGATCGGCTAGCTGGTAGATCGAATGCAGTGATCCGCTAGCGAGTTCTCCGGAGAGTATCGCTTCGCGAATTGCGATGTGAATGCGGTCGGTCGTGGTGACCTTTGGCGTCATGCTTGAGGCCGTCTTTTCGGCAATGAAACGAAACCCATAACCTGATGCTATCGACTGCACCCACGACTCGTTACGCGCATCTGCAACCGGCACGTTCGAGATCGTCGGGCAGTTTCTAGAACGTTGCCTCGACGAAATCGTCGACAATGTGAACCTGAAAAGGGGCGCAAGGGAATAGGAAACAGACGGTGCTGCCGACAAACACCTGCAATTTGCCCGAGTCGGGCTCTCTGCAGCCGGGGCTTTCTGCATTCGGGTGGGCGGGGTAGAAGCTCCCTCTCGTAGAATCGCAGAATGAACGAGAAACAATCGGTCGCGGCGCGTGCTGGGTCCGTGCTGGGGCACGCGGCAAGCTCGGCGGCCCGAGGTACACGAGCGGCGATCCGCAAGAATCCGACGACGAACCGCGTCTACCGCACGACCGTCGGTGTTGTGGGCGGTACGACCGTCGCGCTCGGCATTGTGCTGATCCCTTTGCCTGGCCCGGGCTCCTTGGTCACTATCGGCGGCCTCGCCCTTCTCGGCACTGAGTTTGAAACAGCGAAGAAAGCTAGCGCAAGAGCAAACGCTCTCGCACGTAAGGCTCTCGCTGCTGCGAACGAGAAGCGCAAACAGCGAGCAGGGAGGAAGTCCGAAGCAGCGGGGTAGGTTGTCCGCCGCAACGAAAGAAAACGCAACTGTGGCGGTCGTCGTAAAAGTGCAATAGGGTGTCGGCATGCCCGATACTCACAGCGAACGCGTCATAGAAGACGAAATTGTCACCGACTTTAGCGAGCGGATGTCATACGGCTCCTACCTGGAACTAGACACGCTGCTGAGCGCTCAAACTCCGCAGAGCACCCCGGAGCATCACGACGAGATGCTGTTCATCATCCAGCATCAGACCACCGAGCTGTGGCTCAAGCTCGTGATCCACGAGCTCACGTCAGCCCGCGACCTGATCGCCAACGACAACCTCTCAATCGCGCTCAAGCGCATCGCGCGCGTCAAGCACATCCAGCGCACCCTCACCGAGCAGTGGTCGGTGCTTGCGACGCTGACCCCGAGTGAGTACTCACAGTTCCGCGACTACCTAGGCAGCTCATCCGGATTCCAGTCATATCAGTACCGCGCGGTCGAATTTCTACTCGGCAACAAGAACGCCGGCATGCTCAAGGTCTTCGAATCGCACCCCGAAGCTCACGCGCTGCTCAGCAAACTGCTCGCCGAGCCCAGCGTCTACGACGAGTTTTTGCGCTACCTCTCCCGTCACGGCTACGACATCCCCGAGGCCGTCCTCAACCGCGATGTCACTCGCGGGTACGAGCAAAACGACGATCTCATCGAGACTTTTCGCCACATCTACGACAATGAGAGCGAACACTGGCTCGCCTATGAAGCGTGTGAAGAGTTCGTTGATCTCGAAGACAACTTCCAGCTGTGGCGCTTCCGCCACATGAAGACCGTGATGCGCATCATTGGGATGAAGCGCGGCACCGGCGGATCAAGCGGCGTCGGATTCCTGCAGAAAGCGCTCGACCTGACCTTCTTCCCCGAGCTATTTGCTGTGCGCACCGAGATCGGCCGCTCGTGACGGCAGCGGCAAGCCCACCCGAAATTCCTTCAGCGTCGACCTCGTCGCTGCACCACGACCATGATCCGGTCGTTGAGTTCGCGATTGATGCTTACTGGTTGGGAGAGTGGCATGGCCCAGCCACGGTCACCCTCAGCTCCGACGGAATCTCGGTCGTGCCGGATGCCCCAACCGCTGCCCCAACCGCTGCCGCTCGCAGGATTCCGGGAGTTCTGCTTCCCGGCTTTCGCGACTCGCACGTGCACCTGGGATTGACCGAGCCGCGCGCTCTCATCGCCGGCGGTCTCGCAGCAGTCGACGACCTGGGCGGTGACCCGGCACTCTTGGCTGGCTGGGAGGCCGATAATTCGACGCCGGCGTTGCGTTTTGCGGGAGCATTCATCACCGCCCCCGGCGGCTACCCGTCGCGGCGTGCGTGGGCAGCAGCACTCTCTGTGTGTGAAGTCTCAACAATTGAGCAAGCAATCGTGGCGGTAGCCGATCAGGTCTCGGCGGGCGCGACGATGGTCAAAATTGCGCTGAACAGCGAAGACGGTCCCGTCCTTGACGATGCCATATTGGTCAGTGTCGTCGAATACGCGCATAGTCGAGGGTGCGACGTCGTCGCTCACGTTCAAGGTGCCGGTGAAGCCGAGCGTGCATTCGAAGCTGGCGTTGACCGCCTTGCCCACACACCGTGGACAGAGCGGCTCGACGATTCATTGATTGCTGCGATGGCCAAGACTGATTCTCGATTCTTGGCTGGGGGTCACTCCTGGGTGAGCACCCTAGACATCCACGGTTACGGGCAGGGTGGCGTCGACTTCGAGATCGCGAGCGACAATCTGCGACGGTTCCATGGCGCGGGTGGCACCGTGCGCTACGGCACCGATCTTGGAAACGGCGATCTGCCGCTCGGGCTGAACCAACGCGAGCTCGCGGCGCTCCAGAACGCGGGGGTAAGCGGCGATGCCCTGCTGCGTTCTCTGTGCCTACCCAGCTTTGGTGCTGTGGCGAGTTACCTACCGACAGTTCCCGAGGCCGACACTGATTTGACCGAGTGGCTAATGACCGCAACCGTCGTAACCGCACCCGAGCTAATGAGGATCACATGACAATCACACCCGACACTGCCGATCGGAATGCTGCCGCCCGGGATGCCGCCGACCCCCTACATGCGTACCCGAGCAAGTTCGTGCGCTCACCAGAAGTGCGGGCGTACCTCGACGGAAACTCACTCGGTCGTCCAACTAGGGCGAGCGCCGAACAACTGTCTTCGTTCGTTAGCGAGCAGTGGGGTGGCCGCCTCATCCGCGGTTGGGATGAGGCCTGGTACGAACTACCTCTCACGCTCGGCGATCGACTTGGCGCGGCGACGCTGGGGGCTGCTGCCGGCCAGACATTCATCGGAGACTCCACAACCGTGGTGCTCTACAAACTCATCCGTGCGGCCATCGATGCGCGCCCTGACCGCAGCGAGATCGTCATCGACACCGGCAACTTCCCGACCGACCGCTACATCGTCGAGGGCATCGCCGCAGAACTCGGCAAGACGTTGCGCTGGATCGATCCTTCCATCGATGGGGGAGTCACCGTAGACGACGTTCGCGCTGCACTCACTGAGAACACCGCCCTCGTCGTGATCAGTCACGTCGCCTACCGTTCTGGTTATCTCGCTGACATGCCCGGAATCACCGCCCTCGCTCACGAAGCGGGTGCCCTCGTGCTGTGGGACCTGTGTCACTCCGCGGGCGTCATCGAAACCAAACTCGATGAATGGGGTGTCGACCTTGCTGCCGGATGTACGTACAAGTACCTCAACGGCGGGCCCGGCTCCCCCGCCTTCGGGTACGTTCGCGCCGAACACATCGAGAGCATGACACAGCCAATACAGGGGTGGATGGGTAGCAGCAGTCCCTTCGAAATGGGGCCAGGATATGCGCCGCACCACGGCATCCGTCGCTTCATTAGCGGCACCCCGTCGATTGTGGGATCCCTCGCGATGCAAGACATGCTCGGGCTCATCGAGCAGGCCGGCATTGCCGCGATCCGCGCAAAATCGGTCGCGCTGACTGAGTATGCTCTCGAGCTTGTTGACGAACTTCTCGTTCCGCTCGGGGTCACCGTGAGCTCGCCGCGCAATGCCGACGAGCGTGGCAGCCACATCACTATCGACCACGAAAGCTTCGCCAGTGTGAACGCCGAACTCTGGAAGCAGGGGATCATTCCTGACTTCCGTCGGCCTCACGGCATCCGCTTAGGGCTCTCGCCGCTCAGTACGAGCTTCGCCGAAGTGCAACTGGGTGTTGAAGGTATTCACGCTCTGATGACGAAATAGGCAACCGTGATTCTGGATGACTTCGACTCCCGCCCAGGCAGCGCAACGTCTCTGCTGCGAACGTTTGTTGGCTCGCAGTTGCGTCAGCTGGGTGGCTGGATCTCGTCGGCGCAGCTCGTGCGCATCATGGAGGCACTGGGAGTCCCGGCTAATGGCGCTCGCAGTGCGATAGCGCGTGTGAAATCAAAGGGCCTCCTGGTCCCCGAGATTGTTGAGGGCCAGCAGGGCTACCGAGTCAATGCCGAAGCCGTGCCCATGCTTGAGAGTGGGGATCGCCGCATTTTCAGTTTTCGCCAGCAGCGCGAGAGCGACCGCTGGTGCCTGATTTCATTTTCAATTCCCGAGTCGCGGCGGGATGCTCGGCACCAGTTGCGTCGTCGGCTGGGGTGGATCGGCTGCGGCACTGTCGCCACCGGCCTGTGGATTTGTCCAGCAGCGCTCAAGGATGAGGTGCTGGAGATTCTCGACGACCTCGATCTTCGTGAGTGTGCCACGCTTTTCATCGCGGGTCGACCGGAGGCTGACCGTTCATTGGCGGATGCCGCAGCGCAGTGGTGGGATCTGGATCGATTGCGCGAACTCCACGAACGTTTCTTGGCTCAGCATTCGGCTCAGGTGGGCCCGACGCAGAGCGATGCTGAGGCTTTTGCCCGCTACATTCATGCGCTCGATCAGTGGAGAGTCATCCCCTATCTCGATCCAGGGTTGCCAGATTCAGCATTACCTGCGGGGTGGCCAGGGCAGGCCAGCCTTGACCTTTTTGGGCGTGTTTCGCGCTCGCTGGCGGCACGGGCGCACGCTTTTGCGCGTTCGACAACTCGCTGAGCAAACGCCGAATCTCGGGTGTTGTTGTGCTGAGTGACGCACGTACATGCGCTGGATGCGCACACTAACAGTCGGTTACGCGCAGATGAGCAATTCATTTAAACCCTTGGAATGAGCTGTGAGCCGGTCTATCGTCACTCATACCCCCAATGGGGGTAGACCGCAGATTTCATAATTCACGAGGGGACCTCCCGCTATGCATTATCGAAGCAGCAGGCCAACGCGACTCACGATCGGGGCTCTTGCCACGTCGTGTGCAATCGCGCTGACTACAATCGTCGCACCGGCCGCAATCGCCGCCGAAGCGACAACAACCATTGCTGACGTGCAAGGTACGTCAGCGTCTAGCCCAGTAGTAGGTGCCACCGTCACCGTCGATGGTGTTGTTACCGCTGACTACCGTGGTGCCTCTGGCTACAAAGGCATCGTCATCCAAACTTCAGGTTCGGGCGGCGCAAGCGACGCCACTCCTGGCGCCTCAGATGGCATCTTCGTTTATCTCAACCAGTTGAACCCGGGCGTCGCGATTGGCGACAGGGTTTCCGCCACCGGCCCAGTTGCTGAAAACTTCGGTCAGACCCAGATCGGCGCAGGCTCAACCACGGCTGTCGTTGAACTCGTTACGGCCGCTGCGGACCTTCCCGAGGCAGAAAAGGTGCAAGCAACGGCGCTTGACACCAGTGTCGTCGGCAACGACCGCGAACCCTTCGAGTCAATGCTGGTAGCGCCAACCGGCGACTACTTCGTTAGCTCTAGCCACCAGATCTACAACTTCGGCACTCTCTGGCTCAGCCCCGAAGAACTCGCCGTCAAGAGCACAGAAACCACGGATGCCGGCGATGCCGCAAACGCGATCGCTGCTGCTAACCGCGCGAGTCGCATCTTGCTCGACGATGGCTACAACGCCCAAGTTACTAGCAGTTCGCACCCGGGCGACCAGCCGTACTTCTCGACTGGCACGGTTGTTCGCAATGGTGACACCGTTGAGTTCCCCGCGAACCCCTACATTCTGAGCTACGGCTTTAACGACTGGCGTTTGCAGCCGACGATTGCGATAAACGATTCGAGTCCGGCAGAATACCGCCCCACTTTCGCATCGACGAACCCGCGCGTAGCCTCGGCCCCGCTTGTTGGTGGCGACTTCAAGGTCTCAGCGTTTAACGTTTTCAACTACTTCACGACGCTGAAAAGTGAAGATCCCGATGCCCGTGGTGCTTCCACTGCTGAGCAGTTCGCTATTCAGCAGTCGAAGATCGTTGCAGCAATCAACTCGCTCGATGCGGATGTTGTTGGTCTCCAAGAGATCGAGAACTCGATCAAGTTGGGTGGCGGGCTCGACGAAGCGCTCATGGATCTCGTGGGTGCGCTCAACGCGGCGGCCGGTGCGGGAACGTGGGACTACGTTCGCACTCCAGCAGAGCTGAACGATGCGGCCATCACTGACTTCATCACGAACGCGATTATCTTCAAGCCGGCATCCGTCACTCCCGTGGGCGACAGCTTCACGCAGGTTGACGAGACGGTCTGGGACATCGCGCGAGAGCCGATCGCCCAAACCTTCGACTCGAATGGTGAACTCATCACGGTGATCGCTAACCACTTCAAGTCAAAGGGTGGATCGGGTGCTGAGCCCGCCGACGGTCAAGGTCGTTTCAACACCGAGCGTGTTGAGCAGGCCACCGCAGTGAAGGCGCTTGTTGACACCATTTCGGCAGACTCCGCCAAGAGCGACCAGGTTGTTCTTGTTGGTGACTTCAACTCCTACTCCGAGGAGGACCCGGTTCAGGTGTTCACCTCGGCAGGATATGTTGACACACTTGCTGCCAGCACTGACGGTCAGTACACCTACACATTCGACGGTGAACTGGGATCGCTCGACCACATCATCGTTTCTCCGTCGCTTGCCGACAAGGTCACTGATGCGGCGGTCTGGAATATCAACTCTCCAGAGTGGGGCGATCGGGGCTACGCCTTCGGGGCAACCGAAGCTGGCACTGTGTTCCGTTCAAGTGACCACGACCCGATCAGCATTGGCCTCAGCACAGAAGCTGTGCCTGTCGAGATCGAGATCCTCACGACGAACGACTTCCACGGTCGCATCGAAGCTGATCGCGGCATCCCGGGCGCAGCTCAGCTCGGTGGAATGGTGAACTACTGGGAAGCACAGAACCCCAACACCACGTTTGTTGGTGCCGGTGACTTCATTGGTGCATCCACGTTCACGTCGTTTATTCAGAACGATCAGCCCACGATTGACGTGCTCAACGAAATCGGGCTCGCGACGAGCTCGTTCGGTAATCACGAATTCGATCAGGGACGTGCCGATGTTGACGACCGCATCTTGGATGCCGCCGACTGGCCGTATCTGGCAGCGAACCTCTACGACCGGGCAACAAATGCTCCGGCCTATGACGAGTTCTTCCTGCAGGAGTTCGATGGCGTGACCGTCGGATTCATTGGTGCCGTCACTGAGGATCTCAACGAGCTAGTCAGCCCTGCTGGCATTGCTTCGCTCGAGATTCGCGGCATCGTTAGCGAGGTGGATCGGGTAGCCGATTACCTCACCGACGGTGATGACACCAACGGTGAAGCAGACGTTCTCGTTCTGCTCGTGCACGAGGGCGCATCTACGATAAACATCGCTTCCTCAACTGACGACTCGGCCTTTGGTCAGATCGTCATGGGCCTCAGCCCGAAGGTTGACGCGATCGTTTCCGGTCACACTCACCTCGCGTACGATCACGAAGTTGCAGTGCCAGGCATGGACCGCCCACGTTTGGTCGTTTCGGCTGGACAGTACGGTGCCAACTATGGTCACTTCGATCTGACGGTTGACCCGGCAACGCAGGAGATTATTTCCTTCAGCGCCGAGGTGCTGCCCATTGCTGGTTTCGAGCCAGATGCGGCTGTGCAGGCGATCGTTACTGCGGCAGCCGAAAGCGCCAACGTGCTGGGAAACGTCAAGGTAGGTGAAATCTCCGACAGCATGTTCCGTGCGGTGCAGAACCCTGCAGGCGCAACAGCGTTCCCGGAGAACCGCGGTGGAGAGTCGACACTTGGCAACTTTGTTGCTGATGTTCAGCTCTGGGCGGCATCCGAATTGGGCGCAGAGATTGCGTTCATGAACCCGGGAGGTTTGCGTACCGACCTCGTCTACGAGTCCTCAGGCGCTGGCGATCCGGATGGAAACGTGACGTACCGTGAGGCCGCGAACGTGCAGCCTTTCGCAAACACGCTCACGACAATGTCGCTGACAGGAGCCCAAATCAAAATGGTTCTTGAAGAGCAGTGGCAGCCCGCCGGTGCCCAGCGTCCCTTCCTCAAGCTCGGCGTTTCGGAAGGGTTGACCTACGCGTACGACCCCACCGCAGCCCAGGGTGAGCGGATAACGGCGATGTACCTCAACGGTGTCGCAGTGGATGCCGCAGCAAGCTACAAGATTGTTGCTAACTCCTTCCTCGCAGCGGGCGGCGATAACTTCGCCACCCTTGCAGCGGGAACGAGCCGTGCCGACAGTGGACGCGTCGACCTGCAGGCCATGGTCGACTACTTCGAGGAGACTCCGGTTGCAACGCCGCCGTTCGAACAGCGCGCTATCGGCGCTGTCGTCTCGGCTCCCGATGCTGACGGCTACAACCCCGGAGACAGCGTCACACTCGACCTGTCGTCACTCACCTTCAGCCGCGGCGGCTCAAACGCCACAACGGTTGAGGTTTCGGCAAACGGTGAAGTGCTCGGATCGGCAACGATCGACCGCACTATCGTCGACACCACGGATGAGCAGGGTCGCGCAACAGTGACCGTCACGATCCCAGCCGGAGCGCCCTCGGGTACTCTCGCGCTGACCGTGTCGATCCCGGGAACGAGCACCTCGATTGCTGTACCGATCGAGGTCACCACGACGGCAGAAGCAATCGAGAACACTCGCGCCCCTGGCATCCGCGGCAAAGTGGAGGTTGGCAAAACCGTCAAGGCCCAGCCCGGTAGTTGGAGCGTGCGTTCACCTGAGTTCAGCTACCAGTGGCTGCGCAACGGTGAACCGATCGCGGACGCTACCGACCGTCGTTACCGCATCACAACCGAAGACATCGGCTCCGAGCTGAGCGTCCAGGTCACGGCGAGTAAGGATGGCTACGCGGATGGTGTGGCTGAGTCGGCCGCACAATCGGTAGAGAAGATCTCGTCGCAAGTTAGCGCGAGCCTCTCTTCCTGGTTCGTGTGGGGCAATCGCTCAGTCACCGTGGACACCAAGGTGAAGGTCGGTAAGGATGGCACCTCTGCTGGCGAGATCACCGTTTATGACGGTGGTACCGCTGTGGCGACATCCGAAGTCGGCAACAAAGGCAAAACTTCGGTGAAGTTGCCGAAGCTGAGCCGCGGCATCCACTTCATTTGGGTCGAATACTCCGGTAACGACACTGTGGAGTCGAGTTCAAGCCGGCCGCGACTGCTGTTTGTCTTCTAGACAGCCGCGTATCTAGCCGAATAACGCGAAGAGGGTCCCGTTCTGCGGGGCCCTCTTTTCGCGCAGCGCCTGTTACAGAATTATCCAGTTTGATGAAATAAATTTGGCGCACAGATTGCTAGTAACTATGGTGAGCAAGCTCCCATCGATCTCCTACGTGCAAAGGAACCCTTGAATCATGGCCAGTCGCATCTATAAAAACATCACTGAACTTGTTGGCAATACCCCCTTGGTTCAGCTCAACTCTGTAACAGAGGGTGCCGGCGCGACAGTGTTGGCCAAGCTTGAGTTCCAGAACCCGTCCGCAAGTGTGAAGGACCGTATCGGCGTCGCAATTATCGATGCTGCCGAGAAAGCCGGTGCGTTGAAGCCCGGCGGAACCATCGTTGAGGGAACCAGTGGAAACACCGGTATCGCCCTGGCAATGGTCGGTGCTGCACGAGGCTACCGCGTCGTTCTCACCATGCCGGAGAGCATGAGCAAGGAGCGCCGGATGCTCCTCCGTGCGTTCGGGGCCGAACTCGTCTTGACCCCAGCGGGCGAGGGCATGCGCGGCGCTGTCGAGAAGGCAGCCGAAATTGTTGCGAACACTGAGGGTGCCGTTGCAGCCCAGCAGTTTGCTAACGCGGCGAACCCCGCCATACACCGCGCGACCACGGGCCCCGAGATCTGGGCAGACACCGACGGTGCCGTTGACATCTTCGTCGCCGGTATCGGAACCGGCGGAACGATCACCGGCGCTGGCGGCTTCCTCAAGGAGCAGAACCCGGAAATCAAAGTTGTCGCTGTTGAGCCGGAAGAGTCCGCAATCCTGAATGGCGGAGCACCTGGCCCCCATAAGATTCAGGGAATCGGCGCTAACTTCGTTCCCGAGATCCTCGACCGCGATGTGTACGACGAGGTTCTCGACGTCAACATCACGCAGTCGGTCACGATGGCCCGCCGCCTCGCCGCCGAAGAGGGCATCCTTGCTGGAATCTCTTCAGGGGCTACAGTCCATGCAGCGCTCGAGCTGGCTAAGCGCCCCGAGAACACGGGTAAAACCATTGTCGTAGTCATCGCCAGTTTCGGTGAGCGCTACCTGTCGACACTTCTCTACGAAGACCTCGTCGACTAGTAACGATTTTCGCGCCTGCGCCACACTCACCTCAACTGACGGATAGCCCTATTGTTTGCTCGAACCCGTGAAGATATCGCTGCAGTTCGATTGCGCGACCCCGCAGCACGGGGCACCTTCGAAATCTGGCTTACCTATTCGGGCATGCACGCCATTTGGGGCTACCGATTTTCGCACTGGTTGTGGACTGCGCGGGCGTTTTTCGTCGCCCGCGTGGTCTCCCAGTTCGTGCGGTTTTTGACCGGAGTCGAGATCCACCCAGCGGCGCAGCTTGGTCGCCGAGTAATCATCGATCACGGTTCAGGAGTGGTCATCGGCGAAACCGCCATTGTTGGAGACGATGTTTTGATCTACCACGGGGTAACGCTCGGCGGCACGAGCTCGCACGGCGGCAAGCGGCACCCCACTCTTGGCAGTGATGTTGTTGTCGGCGCCGGGGCCGCGATTCTCGGAGATATCACTGTTGGGTCGGGTTCCGTTGTTGGCGCGGGGGCGGTAGTTGTCGAGGATGCCCCCGATGATTCGCTCCTCGTTGGAGTTCCCGCGGTTGCACGCCCCAAGAAGCGCACCAAGGCCCCCAAGGATTCCTTTAACTACACGGATCCCGCAATCTACATTTAGTCGTCACAGACTCCTGCTCGTGGCAGACTGATGCTCAATTCTGTAAGTTATGCTCAACCCTATGACGTCGATTGAGCTAGTGCCGAGTGAGCCTGAACCCGCAGGGATCAGTGTTGACAACGTCGGACGGTCCTTTGGCAGCGTGCACGCTGTGCGTGACGCAAGTTTCGTGGCAACACCCGGAAGCGTCACAGGCCTAATCGGCCCTAACGGCTCCGGCAAGACCACGCTCATGCTCATGTTGGCTTCGCTCCTACAACCGGATGCCGGCAGCATTCTGGTGGACGGCCACGACCCCGTCACCCAGACCGCTGCCGTCCGCGCGCGACTCGGATGGATGCCAGACGTGCTTGGCTCGTGGTCAAGCCTCAGTGTTCGTGACGCCCTCATCTTTACCGCCCGCATGTACTCAATGGATAGGGCAGCGGCTGCAATTCGCGCCGCAGAGCTCATTGCCCTCGTTGATCTCACCGAACTCGCGGACAGCCCAACACGAGTTCTCTCTCGCGGGCAGAAACAACGGCTCAGCCTGGCTCGCGCCCTCGTGCACGACCCGACAGTTTTGCTCCTCGATGAGCCCGCATCGGGCCTCGACCCGATGGCTCGTGCCCAGCTTCGCATTCTCGTGCGCCGCCTCGCCTCCGAAGGCAAGACGTTTTTGATTTCAAGTCATGTGCTCTCAGAACTCGATGAGATGGCCGACGGTGCTGTGTACATTTCTCAAGGAGTGACCGCCTCAGCAGAGGCACTCGCGCGAAGTCGCGCCAGTGCGCGCCCGTGGCGCATCCGCTCGAGCGACGTCGTGGCCCTGCGGGCGGCACTTGTTGCCGCGGGAATCGACGAGGCCGCGATAGTGACTGATCGCACGGAGCTGATTGTTGCGCTGGAGGGTGAGCCCGCGGCATCCGCCCTGCTCGCTCGACTGGTGAACGCGGGGGTCGCGATCAGCACCTTTGCGCCTGCCGTCGGTGACCTCGAACATGCCTTTATCGACTTGAGCTCGGAGGAATCCAAATGAGCGCGTTCTTCTCCGGGGTTGGCGTCATCTTTGCTCTCGAACTGCGCCAGCGAGTGCGAAGCATCAGCTGGTACATCTTGCTTGCCGTTTTCGTCGGCCTCATCCTTATCGTCACGGTGTTGCTGTCGTTCGCCTACTACGGGTTCGGGGCCGCTGATGATGGCGGTGGGGGAATCTACTCCACGATCATCTACTTCGTCCTGCTGCTTGGCACGCTCGTTGCGCCAGCGCTCAGTGGTAATGCCATCAATGGTGACCGGGATGCTGGAACGCTTGCCACCACCCAAGTGACGCTCATCACCACAGGGCAACTGATCTTCGGCAAATTCCTTGCGGCCTGGGTGACGGCCCTTGCGTTCCTCGCCGCTGCGGTACCGTTCCTCATTTATGCGACGGTCGTTGGTCGCTTAGGCATCGGCACGATTCTGGTGTCGACGCTTGTGCTGGCTCTCGAGCTCGGCATGGTGGCTGCAGTAGGCGTCGGCCTCTCGGGGCTCATGTCGCGACCGCTCTTTTCGATCGTCGCGAGCTACCTCATCGTTGCGGGACTCAGCGTTGGCACCTTGATCGCTTTCGGCCTTGGTGGGCTCGCAGTGCAAACACCAGTCACGAACACCTACAGTTACGGGCAGGAGTACGGCCCCGATGGGGCCGCCATCACTTGCTCCGCTCCTGTCACGTCTGAGTATTCTGCTCCACGATTTGATCTCTTCTGGGGTGCGCTAGTTGCGAACCCCTATGTGATTCTTGCGGATGCCGTGCCGACGGCCTATGACCAGTACGACCAGCCAACTGATCTATTCGGCTTCATCAAACTCAGCGTGCGGATGGCCCAGCAGGCGCCAGAGACAGCAACCGTCTTCGATGAATGCGCGCCGGGGAATGTGTCGACTTACGACGACGGTCCGACTGCTCGCGAGACGATCGAAAGCACGACGCCCGGGTGGGCCGTCGGACTCGGCATCCAGCTCCTGCTCGCGGGAGGGCTGCTTGTCGGCGCTCACTCTCGCACAAAGACGCCAGTGGCCAAGCTCAGCCGCGGCAGCCGCATTGCCTAGGGTGAAGGGCTCTGAAGGTCTCATTCGTGTTGCAGTAGACAGCTGCGTTCCGCAAGCGCTTGCATTGCAGCAAGGGGTAATTTAGCGTGAATCCTGAACGCGCTCTCACTCCAGTAACGGAGAGTTAGGTCGGGTTCTGAGCTGCAATTGTTCCCCCGCATGCTGCTCGGTATGTGGGCAACACCTCGACGAGGAGGATTTGTATGATTTCCCACCACTATCGACGAGCCATGCTACCGATCGCCACGCTAGGCATCGCAGGAATGGTGCTTTCCGGTTGCGCGTCAGGATCAGGCGGCACAGGCGGCCCCGGCGATGCTGGCGACCCAGACGGAATCGTCACCATCTACGGCACCATCGCTGATACCGAAGCCGAACTGCTCGAAGAGTCATGGGCCGACTGGGAGTCCGAGAACGGCATCGACATCCAGTACGAAGCCAGCAAAGAATTCGAAGCCCAGATCAGCATTCGTGCGCAGGGCGGCAACGCACCTGACCTCGCAATCTTCCCGCAGCCGGGCCTCTTAGCTGACCTCGCCTCGCGCGACTACATTCAGCCAGCGCCCGCGGGCGTGCAAGCTAACGTTGATGAGTTCTGGTCTGCAGACTGGGCAGCGTATGCCACTACCGGAGACACCCTGTATGGGGCGCCGCTGATGGCCAGCGTTAAGGGTTTCGTTTGGTACTCGCCAGCTGACTTCGCTGACTGGGGCGTAGAAGTTCCAGAAACGTGGGACGAATTGCTCGCGCTGACTCAAACAATCGCCGACAAGACCGGTACTGCACCGTGGTGCGCTGGCTTTGGTTCGGATGCCGCAACGGGTTGGCCAGGAACTGACTGGGTTGAAGACCTCGTGCTTCGCGAAGCGGGACCAGAGACCTACGACAAGTGGGTTTCGCACGAGATCCCGTTCAGCGATCCCGCGATCGTTTCGGCATTCGATTCACTTGGTGAAATTCTCCTCAACCCTGAATACGTCAACGCGGGCTTTGGTGACGTCAAGTCGATCAACTCCACGCCATTCGGTGACCCGGCTCGGGCCCTAGGCGACGGGACGTGTGCTCTCCACCACCAGGCATCGTTCTTTGACGGATTCATCCAGGATCCCAAGAATGGTAACGCCACAGTTGGACCAGATGCGGACATCTGGGCCTTCGTCACGCCGTCTGTTGAAGCGGGCGGAAACGCTGTAACCGGTGGAGGCGAAATCGTTGGAGCCTTCTCGAACGATGAAGAGACCATCGCCGTTCAGGAGTACCTGTCTAGCGCAGAATGGGCGAACAGCCGCGTGAAACTGGGCGGTGTCATCAGTGCAAACAATGGCCTTGATCCGGCCAGCGCAAGCAGCCCCATCCTGCAGCAGGCAATCACAATTCTGCAGGATCCTGACACCACGTTCCGCTTCGACGCCTCCGACCTTATGCCGGGTGTCGTTGGTGCTGGATCGTTCTGGACCGGAATGGTCGACTGGATCAACGGCAAGTCGACGGAAGATGTGCTGTCGACCATCGATGCGTCATGGCCGTCTGAATAACACGACACGTCACAGTGGCTGCGGGCTGGGAGAGTTTTTCCCGGCCCGCAGTCATATCCGCCCGCAGTAACCGACGCGTAGGTAGAGTCGGAGTAGTAAAGAGTCCAGTGATGTACTCGAAAGGTTGCTCATGTCAGCTTTCCTAGCGTGGATCTCCACCCTCCCTGCGCTCGCGCAAATTCCTCTCGTGCTCGCGGCATTCTTTGCGGTAATCGCGCTGCTGATCTTCTTTCTGGAGATTGCGCCGCGAAGCGGGCGAAAGTTCACCATCATCCGGGCGGCTGCGTGCGTGCTCATCCCCGGTCTCGTGTTCCTTGCGCTCGGATCAGTACTCTGGGCGGCAGCAGCAGCGACACTCTTCGGCGCCCTCTTCTTCTACCTCGACTACCGCTCGCGTCAGGGCGCCGGGTATCTGTTCCAGCTCGTCGGATTCTTGAGCCCCGCAATCTTCTTGCTCGCCATTGGACTCATCTACCCGACGATCCAAACAACGATCCAAGCGTTCATGAATAGTCGAGGAACCCGCTTCGTCGGACTCGAAAACTTCATCTGGATCTTCACCCAGGACACCGGCATCCGCACCGTGCTCAACACCTTCGTGTGGGTACTGATCGTGCCAGCGGTCTCGACAATTTTTGGACTCGCTTACGCCGTCTTTATCGACAAGTCGCGCGGGGAGAAATTTTTCAAAGTTCTCGTGTTCATGCCCATGGCCATTTCCTTCGTTGGTGCGAGCATCATCTGGCGGTTCGTCTACGCCGTGCGCCCCGCAGGCCAAGAGCAAATCGGTCTGCTCAACCAGGTCGTCGTTTGGCTCGGGGGAGAACCGGTGTCGTGGCTATCAAACTCGCCCTGGAACACTTTCTTTCTCATCGTCGTACTGATCTGGATTCAAACCGGTTTCGCCATGGTGATCCTGTCGGCAGCGATCAAGGGCGTTCCCGCCGAGCAACTGGAAGCTGCGGAGCTCGACGGAACCAACGCCTGGCAACGATTCGTCAACGTCACCGTGCCCGGCATCCGCAGCTCGCTCGTCGTCGTGCTGACAACAATCTCGATTGCTTCGCTGAAAGTGTTCGACATCGTTCGAACCATGACCGCTGGCGCAAACGAGACCAGCGTGATTGCGAACGAAATGTACTCACAGTGGCAAGGCTTCGAAGTTGGTCGCTCTGCCGCGTTTGCCGTGGTGCTGTTCTTGATGGTGCTGCCGATCGTTATTTACAACGCGAGACAGATCAAGAAGCAGAGGGAGATCCGATGACTGCCACAGTGCCCGCGAAACTTCCGCTCGGAAAAAAAGACAGGAAGCAGCTCGCACGCGGCGAGAAGCTGGGGGCCTCAACGCGCACCAAGAAACGTCTCACTAGTCGCGGGGCGACAATCGCCGCTCTGGTTATCGCGGTCCTGTGGACGACGCCGACCTTCGGTCTGTTCATTTCATCGATCCGGCCGCCGGAGCAGATTCTGCGCAACGGCTGGTGGACGATCTTCCAGAACCCCGGGTTCACTCTCAATAACTACACGGAAGTTCTCGCGGCAGGAAACAGCACACTCAACTTGGCTGGCGCATTCATCAACTCGATTGCGATCACGATTCCGGCCACGATTTTCCCGCTCGTTCTCGCGAGCCTCGCCGCATACGCCTTTGCGTGGATCAAGTTCCCCGGTCGCAACTGGATGTTTATCGGTGTCTTTGCACTGCAGATCGTTCCCCTTCAGATGGCGCTGGTTCCACTTCTGAGCCTGTTCTCTCGAGGTCTCTCAATCGGAGACATCGAGGTCTTTGCCAGCCTGAACGCGTCCAACGCCTATTCGCAAGTGTGGATCGCCCACACGATTTTCGCGCTCCCGCTGGCAATCTTCCTGCTCCACAACTTTGTGTCGGAGATTCCCTCCGAGCTCATTGAAGCTGCTCGAGTAGACGGCGCCGGGCACGGTCAGATCTTCTTCCGGATCGTTTTGCCGCTCACGATGCCGGCGATCGCATCCTTCGCGATCTTCCAGTTCCTGTGGGTGTGGAATGACCTACTTGTCGCTCTCGTCTTTGCTGACGGACAGGTCGCGCCAATGACAAAACTTCTGGCAGAGATCACCGGTAGCCGCGGTCAAGACTGGAACCTGCTGACGGCAGGTGCCTTCATCTCGATCCTTGTGCCCCTGATCGTATTCTTCGCCCTGCAGCGATACTTCGTGCGCGGACTCCTCGCGGGATCGACCAAGGGATAAAGCTGGCTGCTATGCCAGCGGGTAATTAGCCGCTCAGCACTAACAGCACGCCCGCAAGGATTCCAAGGACTAGCCCAACGTATTGAACTGGAGCGATTCGCTCGCGCAATACGATCGCAGCGAGAATCACAGTCCCTGCCGGGTACAGAGCGGTGAGCACAGCAATGACAGACAGATCGCCAATGCGCACGCCCACCAAAATCCCCATGTTCGCGATGACATCGAGAGCGCCTGCCGCCATCGCAAAGTAGATTCCTCTTCGCCAGATGGCGGCGCGTGCGGCAATGGGGGCTCCCGCACTTTTGCGCCGGGCGATAAGCGTCAACACAATGAAGAGGCTCGACATGACGAGGCCATTAGCGACCCGGTTTCCAAGAATCGGGATGATTCCTGAATCGTCTGGAGTCGCATCCAGAATCACTAAAAAGAGACCGATCGCGGCCCCAGCCCCAATCGCCATGAGCAGTGCGCGCAGGCTCGGACGAACCGCACCCTTTTCTGGCACGAAGCCGACAAGAACCACAGCGACCAGCGCGAGACTGATTGCAACGAATCCGAAGAAGCCCAGGGATTCGCCGCTGATGAGACCGACGGTTACTGGAACAATCGCCGACACCACAGCGGTGAGTGGAGACAGGATGCTCATCGGCCCAATCGCGAGGCAAGCGTAGAGCAGCCCGATTGCGATAGCACCGTTCACGCCAGACAGCAGCCCAAGAATTACTGCCTCTGTGGACCACACACTCGCAACAAAGGGGAACACGATGAGCAGCACAACGAGACCGCTAATCGCCCCGATGGCCGTCGTCAGAATAGGACTGATGCGTTTGGCGGCAAACCCACCAAGGAAATCGGCAGAACCGAAAATGAACGCACTGGAGAGTCCAAGAATTACCGTGAACATGATGCCTGTCGAGAGAGGGGGACGAACTGCCAATGGTAGTGGCTGCGCCTAGACTGCTCGGCATGGTGTCTGCCCAATCTGTTCTCGAATCCACCTTCGGCTACGACTCGTTTCGCGGGCAGCAAGCGGAGATTATCGACACCATCGTTAAGGGCGGCGACGCACTCGTGCTCATGCCTACCGGCGGAGGCAAATCGCTCTGCTACCAAGTTCCAGCACTCGTGCGTGACGGCACCGGTATCGTCATTTCTCCCCTGATTTCTCTCATGCAAGATCAGGTGGATGCCCTAGCCGCCGTTGGCGCGAAGGCGGCGTTCCTCAACTCCACCCAGTCCGCCGAAGAGCGCAGTCGCGTCGAAAACGCGTACCGCGCTGGTGAGCTGGATTTGCTCTACCTTGCGCCAGAACGGCTGCGGGTGGCCTCCACAGTTTCACTTCTCAAACAGGGCCAAATCGGACTCTTTGCAATTGATGAGGCGCACTGTGTTTCGCAGTGGGGCCATGATTTTCGGCCAGACTACCTGCAGCTCGATGTGTTGCACGATGTCTGGCCCGACGTTCCTCGGATCGCGCTAACCGCGACCGCGACAGAGGCCACGCGCAAAGAGATCGCCCAGCGCCTGAAGCTCACTGACGCCACCCAGTATGTTTCTAGCTTTGATCGTCCCAACATCCAGTACCGCATTGAGGCGAAGGCTCAGCCGCTGCAACAACTGCTGACGCTGCTGAATACAGAGCACCCTGGTGACGCTGGAATTGTGTACTGCCTTTCTCGCGCTTCTGTCGAGAAGGCGGCCAAGTTCTTGGTTGACAATGGCATCCCTGCGTTGCCATATCACGCCGGTCTCGACTCGCGTGTGCGTGCCAGCAATCAGAGCCGTTTCCTGCGTGAAGAGGGCATGGTGATGGTCGCTACGATCGCGTTCGGCATGGGCATCGACAAGCCCGATGTGCGCTTTGTCGCCCACCTCGATCTACCCAAGAGCGTTGAGGGTTACTACCAAGAGACGGGGCGTGCTGGCCGCGATGGGCTGCCAGCGACGGCCTGGCTTGCTTACGGTTTGCAGGATGTCATGCAGCAGCGTCGCATGATCGATCAGTCGGGTGGCGATCTGGCTCACCGTCGCAATCTGAGCGCTCACCTCGACGCGATGCTAGCCCTGTGCGAGACCGTTGAGTGTCGTCGAGTTCAGTTGCTCGGCTACTTCGGCCAGGAGTCGGCGGCCTGCGGCAACTGTGACACCTGCTTGTCGCCGCCCGAGTCATGGGATGGCACTGTCGCCTCGCAGAAGCTGATGTCTACGATTGTGCGACTTGAGCGCGAACGCAATCAAAAGTTTGGTGCTGGCCATCTGGTCGACATCCTGATCGGTAAGACAACCCCGCGTGTTACGCAGCAGCGTCACGACGATTTGGCAACGTTCGGCATCGGTTCGGATGTGTCGGAGCAAGACTGGCGTTCGGTCGTGCGTCAGTTGCTCGCACAGTCACTGCTCACGGTTCAGGGAGAGTACGGAACGCTCGCCATCACGCCCGAAAGTGCGTCGGTGTTGAGCGGTGGGCGCACGGTGAAGTTGCGGCGCGAGGCTCCTCGCAAGGCGCGCGGTTCTAGTTCGGCTGGTGGGGCTGCCAAGCGTAAGGTAATGACCGATCTGCCTGAGTCGGCGACCGATTTGTTCGAGAACCTGCGCACCTGGCGTTCGGGAGTTGCGCGTGACAATGGGGTACCGGCCTACGTGGTTTTTGCGGATGCCACCCTTCGCGGTATTGCTGTCACTAAGCCTCAGTCGTTGGCCGAGCTGTCCGAGATTAGCGGTGTCGGCGAGAAGAAGCTTGAGACGTATGGCACTGCTGTGCTCGCGGTTGTTGCGGGGGAGTCGCTTGAATCCGTGAGCGCTGTAGCGGCGGTTGCTGAAGCTCCGGCGGCGCCCGGTTCCGGTGACGAGAACGACATCCCGTTCTACGGTGACGACGACGCTCCCTACGATGGGCCGCCCGAACACTGACCTTTTCGTCGCAGGTTAGGTATGCCATACTTAGGCAATGCTTACCTTAGTTCGCGAGATGATGAAGGATGCCCGACCGGGCTATCGACCATTCGCGGCGAAGGTAAAACGCCTTCGAGAGCTGTCGCCGCACTTTAGACGAGTGACCTTCACCGGAGCCGAATTCGAAACCTTCGGCACTGATGGTTTCGACCAGCGAATCAAAATCGTCTTGCCACTGCCAGGCATCGGCCTGAGCGATATCGGTGCGACCGACCCGCAAACAATCTCTGCAGGGACCTGGTATTCGCGGTGGCGAGCGTTGTCCGATGAGACTCGCAATCCTTTCCGCACGTACACGATTCGGGCGGTGCGTCCCGAGCTCCGTGAGATCGACGTTGACATGGTCTTCCACGAAGCACATGGTCCAGCCGGGCATTGGCTCGCTAGCGCCGTGGTCGGCGACGAGGTCATCATTGTGGGGCCCGACGCCGCGAGCATCCACTCGAATATTGGCATCGACTGGCACCCCGGCCCAGCGCGCACCGTGCTGCTCGCGGGAGACGAAACTTCTGCCCCAGCCATCTGCAGCATTCTTGAACGCCTTGAGCCGACAGTGCACGCTCACGCCTTCATTGAGATTCCGGATGCCGCAGACGAGCTTTCGCTGAACGCTGGACCCCACTGCGCCGTCAGGTGGCTACCGCGAGGAACGCAGCCCGCAGGCAGTGCGCTCGACCCCGCCGTCCGGGAATGGGCGCGAGCCAACGCATCACTCGTACTGCCAGCACTCGCTGCCGCTGCACAGCCGCTCGGGGACATCGATGTGGATACCGAACTCCTGTGGGATTCACCGGGTGAAGCATCCGGAGAACACTTCTACGCTTGGCTCGCGGCCGAAGCCAGCGTCATCAAGCTGCTGCGTCGCTTTCTCGTGAGTGAAATCGGAGTCGACCGCAAGCAGGTTGCGTTCATGGGCTATTGGCGCGACGGCAAGTCCGAAGCCCAGTAACTCGCAAAATCACCTGCCGCCCATGACTCGATCCGCTCTAACTTCGCGCCCAAAGCAGAGCCTCCGCACCCGTCGCTGGCTTTCGCTCACCACCGCAGTAGCGGTGCTTGCGGTGGTCCTTGTGTTGAGCCTCGCTCTCGGTGCACGCGGGGTTGAATTTTCTCAAATCTGGCAGGCGCTATTTGCCCCCGAAGTCGGAAACAACGACCAACTCGTGATTCGTGAGTTAAGGCTGCCGCGCACCATCGTTGGTTTGCTCGCCGGTCTCGCTCTCGGCGTCGCGGGAGCCGTAATGCAAGGCGTGACCCGCAACCCGCTTGCCGACCCCGGGCTGCTCGGCGTCAATGCGGGCGCCTCTCTCGCGGTCGTCTTTGCCATCAGCGTGCTCTCGATCACAAACCCGACAGGCTATATCTGGTTTGCGTTCGCTGGAGCTGCCATCGCAGCGAGCATCGTCTACGCGATCGGGTCACTCGGTCGCGAAGGCGCCACTCCGGTGAAACTCGTGCTGGCGGGAACGGCAGTCACCGCTGGCATCTCATCGCTGATTTCCCTCGTACTAATCTCAGACACCGATACTCTCAACACCTTCCGGTTCTGGTCAGTGGGCTCTCTCGCCAGTCGCGACCTTGAGGCCGTTCGCATCGTCATAGCGTTCGTCATCGGTGGCCTCATCCTTGCTGGGTTGTCTGGGCGGATGCTCAACCTCGTCGCTCTCGGAGATGACCTCGCTCGCGGCCTCGGTCAGCGGGTCTATGTTGCTCGCGCAATCGCTGCCGCAGCCGTCGTTCTGCTGTGCGGATCGGCCACCGCGCTTGCAGGCCCCATAGTTTTCGTTGGACTTGTAGTGCCGCACATCGTGCGCCCCTTCACCGGCCCTGACTATCGGTGGATCATCGCCGTCTCCGCAATCGTTGGCCCCAGTTTGCTGCTCATTGCCGATATCGTTGGCCGGCTAATCGTGTCCCCTTCCGAGCTCGAAGCCGGGCTCGTTGTCGCGATAATCGGCGCTCCCGTAATGATCGCCCTAGTGCGCCGAGTGAAACTTGCCGGACTATGAACCGCAGTCTGAGTATCGCGATTAGCCTCAGCGTGCTCGCAGTTGCGCTCGCTCTCGTCAGTATTGCCGTTGGGGCATATACGCTCTCACTGCCTGACCTCGTTGCGACCCTCTTCGGCGGCGGAGCGACATCCGACCGCTTCATTGTCTTCAAGCTTCGCTTGCCTCGGGTAGTTCTCGCGGTGCTCGTCGGCATCGCTTTCGGCCTCGCCGGAGCACTCTTTCAGAGCCTGCTGCGCAACGCCCTAGCGAGCCCAGACATCATCGGAATCAGCGGCGGCGCGAGTGTCGCCGCGGTGTTGAGCCTGTTCGTTTTCGGTGCGAGCGGTCTCGCCGTATCGATGTCGGCACTCGGGGGCGCGCTCGTCGTAGCATTCGCGATCTACCTACTGTCGTGGCGTTCTGGAATGAACGGCATGCGCTTTGTGCTGATTGGCGTTGGCATCGCCTTCATGGCTCAAGCGGTGCTCGGGTACCTCATCACCAGGGGAGATGTGCGGGATGCGCAACAAGCCCTCGTCTGGATGGTCGGCGGGCTCGGCGGCGCAAGCTGGGAAGACATCCTCATTATGGCGGTGAGTCTCGCCGTACTGCTACCAGCGGTCGCCGTGCTTGCCGGCAAGCTGCGGATCCTGCAACTGGGTGACGATCTCGCCGCCGGACTCGGAGTTTCGGTTCAGCGCTCGCGACTCGCTCTCATCGTCGTCGCTGTTGCGCTAGTGGCAATCGCAACAGCCCTCGTCGGCCCGATCGCATTCGTTGCCTTCGTCTCGGCGCCCATCGCACGACGAATGGTTCGCGGCGGAGGGCTCGCTCTCATCCCCAGCGCCCTCGTCGCGATCGTTCTCGTGTTGAGCTCCGACTTTGTCGCCCAACACCTCATCACCACGGGAACCCAAGTGCCGACCGGTATCGTCACCGGCATCGTCGGCGCCCCCTACCTGCTGTGGCTCATCTCGACCACCAACCGCGAAGGACACACATCGTGACGACCCAAGCTGACGCGCCCCGTAGGCCAGCGCACGAGCTGCGCGCCGACAATGTGACCCTCAACTATGGCGGCCGCGACATTGTGTCGAACGTGAGCCTGGCGATTCCAGACGGCAAGGTGACGGTGATTGTTGGTGCCAATGCCTGCGGCAAGTCGACACTGCTGCGCGGACTGTCACGGCTGTTGCGACCAGCGTCTGGTCGCGTGATGCTCGACGGGCGCGACATCCACTCGCAGTCGTCGAAAGAGGTCGCGCGGGTCGTGGGCATTTTGCCGCAGTCGCCGATAGCCCCGGAGGGCATTACGGTTCGCGACCTCGTTGCTCGAGGTCGGTATCCGCATCAGGGGTGGTTTCAGCAGTGGTCTGCGACGGATGATGCGGCTGTTGAACATGCACTCGTCGCAACCGAGACCGTTGAGCTGGCTTCTCGTCGCATCGAAGAGCTTTCGGGCGGTCAGCGCCAACGCGTGTGGATCGCAATGGCGCTGAGTCAGGATCCTGACATTCTGCTGCTCGACGAGCCGACAACGTTTTTGGACGTGCGCCACCAGTTGGATGCCCTCGATGTGCTGGCCGCACTTAATCGCGATCGCGGCACCACGATCGTGATGGTGTTGCACGAGCTCAATTTGGCCGCGCGCTATGCCGATCACATGGTGTTGATGGGCGGGGGGAAGATTCTCGCTGAGGGTGCGCCCGCCGATGTCGTCACCGTCGAGCGGATGCGGGAAGCCTTTGGCTTGACGGCGCAGATCGTTTCCGATCCTGTTTCGCACTCGCCGATGGTGATTCCGGTGGGGCGGGCCTAACGACCCACATGCTGAACTTGCGAAATTTGGTTAGGTAAGCCTATCCTTACCTCATATCACTCACTCTTAAGAACACGTCCCGATCGAGGAGATCAATGTCACGCCGCCCTCACCTTGCAGCCTTCGCTGCGGCCACCGCAGCACTCATCGCACTGAGCGGATGTGCAACATCCGCTGCCCAGGATGATTCGAATGCCCTCGTAGCATCTGACGCGTTCCCGGTCACGATCGAGCACGCTTTCGGTGAGACCGTTATCGAAAGCGAACCCCAGCGCGTGCTCACGCTCGGCTGGGGCAGCGGCGACGCCGTTCTCGCCCTCGGCGTCGTGCCCGTCGGCATGGAGGCCCAAAACTATGGTGGCGACGAGAACGGCGTTCTGCCGTGGGCGGCGGATGCTCTCGCTGAGCTCGATGGCGAAGCCCCAGTTATCTTCCCCGCCACCACGGATGCTCCCGCCTACGAGCAAATCGCTGAAGCCGCCCCCGACCTGATCCTCGCGACCTACTCAGGAATCACCGAGGAACAGTACAACCTGCTCAGCGAGATCGCCCCGGTTGTCGCCTACCCCGACCAGCCCTGGACGACCCCGTGGCGCGACGTCATCACCACCACGGGAACCGCACTCGGCAAGTCTGCGGCCGCGGATGACGTGCTCACCAACATTGACGCTCTCGTTGCCGAGAAGGCAGCCGAGCACCCCGAGTTCGAGGGCAAGACTGTTGCCGCAACCTTCGACGTCGGCGGAACCTTCTACGTCTACAAGCCCGCCGACCCCCGCGTCGAGTTCCTGCTCGACCTCGGCCTCAAGAACGCCCCCGCCGTCGATACTCTCTCGAATGGCGACTCCACGTTTTTTTACACGCTCAGCTACGAGAAGCTCGATGAGCTCGACAGCGATCTGCTGATCGCCTACGCCGAGACCCAAGAAGTTGGCGACACTTTCGCCGCGCAGCCCTACGCGCAGAGCATCCCCGCTGTCGTCAATGGTGGCCTCGTCGCCGTCAACGGCGCCTCTCTTGTCGCCTCGGTGTCCCCTCCGACAGCTCTCTCGCTGCCCTGGGGTATCGACAGTTTCGTGGAGGCAATTGCTGACGCACTGAAGTAGCCGCAACCGAGCGCGAACCGCGTCACGCCGCGTCGCGCAACGCAACACAGAAAAGGGCCCGCCGACGAAATCGTCGACGGGCCCTTTGTGGTCTGAGGGAGTTGCGTGTCAGCTAACTAACTAGTTGGCGGGTTCTGCTGGCACTTCGCCAGCTTCTGCTGCTGCCTGCTGCTCTGCAACTTGCTTGTGAACCTCTGTCATGTCGAGGTTTTTGACTCCCTCAATGACCTGCTCAAGGGCAGGAGCGGGGAGTGCGCCGGGCTGTGAGAACACGAGCACGCCGTCACGGAACGCCATGAGGGTGGGGATCGAGGTGATTCCTGCGGCGCCAGCAAGTTCCTGCTGAGCTTCGGTATCTACTTTTCCGAACGTGATGTCGGGGTGGGTTTCGCTTGCGGTCTCAAAGATGGGCCCGAACTGCTTACAGGGACCGCACCATTCGGCCCAAAAGTCTACGAGCGTGATTCCTTCTTTGGTGACCGTCTGGCCAAAGTCTTCTGAGGTGAGAGTGATAGTCGACATAGTTACATCCTTTCACGGAGCCCAACAACGTCTCCTGAACAAAGATTCCCTGCCCCCGATCTCGCCGCAGCGCAATACTTCCCACAACGCTACGACGGCTGATTTGCGGTTTCGCACAAAGGGATGCGGCGGCGGGGCATCCACTTGGTTGAGGGTAAACGACTCACTTTGAGGTCGGCGGCAACGCTCGTACCTTGTGATTACCGAACTTTCACGAATCGAGACTGCCATGACACAGGTTCACGACACGGCGACCGAGACGGCGCCAGACTCACCCAACGCCGCCAGCGACGACGCTACAAACACTTCCCCCGAGACCTCCCCCGAGGCCCCAGCCATCAACGTCGAATGGTTGGGTGAATACTTGCTGGGCAAGTGGGCGAAGGCCCGCAAAGAGTCGCGGGCTCTCATGTCGAACCCGGAGCTTCACCAGGTCAATGGTCTCTCGATGGCCGACCACCGCGAGCGTGTGCTGAGCCAGATGTCGATCCTCGTAGACAACGGTGCAATTCAGCGGGCATTCCCCTCCGCGCTTGGCGGCCAAGATGACCACGGCGGAAATATCGCCGCCTTCGAAGAAGTAGTGCTCGCTGATCCCTCGCTGCAGATTAAGTCTGGTGTCCAGTGGGGGCTCTTCGGTGCCGCTGTGCTGCACCTCGGCACCAAGCAGCACCACGACAAGTGGCTGCCAGACATCATGAATTTGACGACACCCGGTGCCTTTGCGATGACCGAGATTGGTCACGGATCGGATGTCGCGAGCATCGCCACGACGGCGACCTACGACCCTGACACCGACGAGTTCGTCATCAACACTCCGTTCCGCGCAGCCTGGAAGGACTACCTCGGCAACGCGGCCCTCCACGGCAAAGCGGCCACTGTGTTTGCTCAGCTGGTGACAAAAGACGTCAACCACGGCGTGCACGCCTTCTACGTTCCGCTGCGCGACGACAACGGTTTCCTGCCGGGGATTTCGGGCGAGGATGACGGCCTCAAGGGCGGCCTGAACGGCATCGACAACGGACGCCTCGCTTTCGACCACGTGCGCGTGCCCCGCACGAACCTTCTCAACCGCTACGGCAACGTCGACGAGAACGGCGAATACACGTCAGACATCGACAGTCCAGGTCGTCGCTTCTTTACGATGCTTGGCACGCTCGTTCAGGGCCGCGTTTCACTCGATGGTGCCGCAGTGCTCGCGAGCAAGCTAGCCCTCACGATTGCGATCAAGTACGGCTCGGAGCGTCGACAGTTCACGGCATCCAGCGACACCAAGGAAGAAGTGATTCTGGACTACCAGCGTCACCAGCGTCGACTGCTGCCGCGTCTTGCCCAGACCTACGCGATGTCGTTCGCGCACGAGGAATTCCTCGACAAGTTCGATGGAGTGTTCTCTGGCCGAACCGATACCGATGCTGACCGCCAGGACCTCGAAACTATTGCGGCAGCACTCAAGCCGCTCAGCACGTGGGCTGCGCTCGACATTCTGCAGGAGGCCCGCGAGGCCTGTGGTGGTTCTGGCTTCATGGCCGAGAACCGACTCACTCAGATGCGCGCTGACATGGATGTGTATGTGACCTTCGAGGGTGACAACAACGTGCTGCTGCAGTTGGTCGCTAAGCGCTTGCTCACCGACTACTCGCGCAAGTTTGCTGGCGCAGATCCCGGAGCCCTCGCCCAATACGTTGCTGACCAAGTGAGTGACGCCGCCGTCAATCGCACCGGACTTCGCCGCTTTGCGCAAAACGTTGTCGACTTTGGTTCCACCGCTCGCTCCATCGGCTACGTGCGTGACACTGATTCGCAGCGCCAGCTGCTGACGGATCGCGTCGAGACGATGGTGTCGGATGTCGCGGGCAAGTTGCGTCCGGCCACTAAGCTTCCGCAGGCTGAGGCTGCCGCGCTCTTCAACAGTCACCAGAATCAGCTCATCATGACCGCGTACGCGCATGCTGAACTACTGCAGTGGGAGGCGTTCACTCGTGCTCTCGAGAAGATCGAAGATAAGGACACCGCCAAGGTCATGACCTGGCTGCGTGACCTTTTCGGCTTCTCGCTGATCGAGAAGAACCTGTCGTGGTATCTCATGCACGGTCGCATCTCCACGAACCGTGCTCAGGCGATCACTGACTACATCGACGACCGCCTGTTGCCGCGACTGCGTCCGCAGGCTCTGGATTTGGTTGCCGCGTTTGGTTTGACCGACGAACTGGTGCGTGCACCTATCGCATCGGGAGCCGAAGCCATTCGCCAAAACGAGGCGCGCGACTACTACGCTGGGCGTCGTGCCTCTGGCGAAGAACCAGTGCATGAGAAGGACCTCAAGCAGAAGAAGCGCCGCTAGCGTTTCACCGAGGGCGCGTTCTACGATGACGTGACCATGGGCGGCTCAGGCCGCTGGTGGTTCATGGAATCGGAGTCAGCGGTGCGCAACCCTTTAGTGTGGTCAGCTCTTTTAGTTGCGAGTGCGCTGACGGCGGCTTGCTCCACCGCGCCTGTGCCGAATTCGCTCGGCGAAGTGAGCATCTCGATCGTGCAGGAACGATCGGATGTCAGCAACGGTCAACTGGTGTTGAAAGTCACCAACACCGGGCCGGCATCGGTGACCGTTGCAAAGGCGACTCTCGAATCTTTTGCTTTCGCCGAACCTCTCGAGTGGCAGGGCGAAAGCTCGTCCACGGTTCTCGCTGGTCGCGCGCTCGATCTCCGCGTCGACATTCCGGCTGTCGAGTGCGACGCCGAGTCAGCTGCTGCGTCGGTCACCCTTGAATCCAGCGAGGGCTCAATAACTCTCGAGCCGCAGGACCCTTACGAGCTCATCGATCGCCTGCATAGCGAAGGTTGTCTCGAGAAGAACATTGCCGTGGTTGCTGCCTTCACCGCCGATAGGCTTGTCAGTCCGTCGGTAGTTGCTGACCCTGCTGATCTCGTGATCTCGATTCAACCCAGCGGAAATGTCGGGGTTGTGGTTGTGGAATCGATCCGTGACACTACGCTGCTGTCCCCATCCGTGGACGGTATTGGAGTAGATGAGCTTGCTCTGAATCAGACGGTCAGCGCTGATGGACCCCACGAGATTCACGTCGAAATCGTTCCGAATCGCTGTGACGCTCACGCACTAGCGGAGGACAAAGTCGGCACCAGGATGCCGCTGACTGTTACCGCACCAGACGGCACGAGTGGCCGCCTCACGCTCGCCGCCTCTGATGAACTTCGCGAACAGATGTACTCGTTCTATTCGTTGTACTGCGGATTCACTATCGCCGGATAGCTCATCGGGCCCCGTCAATCCCCTTCACCCTTCGGAAACTCAGGAAATTCTCGCGGTGGGGCGTTGCGGTCGCGGCGAACTGGGGCGCTGAGACGCAGATGCGTTCAGATTTCCTGAGTTTCCGAAACGCCTAGCCTGCGCTTACGCGAACTGGCGGCGTTGTTTACCTGGCGGCTTGTTCGGCGCGCAGCCGGGCGATGGCGAAAACCGCTGCGCTCGTGAGCACGGCGGCGACCGCGACGATTGCGGCGACCGCTGTGGGCTGTGAGATGAGGTCACCGGTGAGGCGGCCAACGGCAACCCAGGCGAGTCCCCAGCTGAGCGAGAGCGAGGGAGCGAAGTGTGCGCGCCCGCGGGCAGCGAGCGCAATGCCTACAGCTCCGGCGACAAAAATGATGGCGACGCCCCAGACATCTTCGTGGATGCCGAAGCCAGTGAATCCGATGGCATTCAGCCACGCTGTGATGTTCGCTGCCGTCGCAACGCACACCCATCCGAGGTAGAGGCCGATCGTGCCGTCGGTGACGATTGCATCGATGGCTCCTGCCGCTGGCAGGTTCACGGTGATGAGGTATGCCTGAATGAGCACGATCAGTAGCAGGATAATCACGGGAACGCTGAGCGCGAGCAGCCCATATTGGATGGAAAGAATCCAGGCTGCGTTGAGTACGAGTGACGCAGCTACCCAGTAGCCGACGCGGCGGTGCAGTTCGGTGCTGGATTGTTTAGGCAGCATCTGCCAGACCGCGTAGGCGATGAGTCCTAGGTAGATGACGCTCCAGATGCCGAAAGCGGAGCCGGCGGGAGCGATGACAGTGGCGTCGGCGCTGAGCGCGCCACCCGCAGCATCCTGAATCGGGGTGCCACCAGCAGCGCCCGATCCGACAAACGCACCGATGAGGGCAAAGGTCGCGCTCGCAGCGACGGTGATCTGCCTGATTACATCTCTGGATTCACGCATCACGTTCTCCTTCGGTTGGCTCATAGCCTAGAACTCCTGAGCAGGAGTAAGCGGAAGGATCGCGGAGTAGTGGGTGTTGCTCAGAACTTGAGCCTCGAGGGGCCGGCTTCTTAGTGGGTGAAGCCGGCGAGCAAGCTCGGCACGGCAAGGTTCACCAGCAGGATGACACCGGTTAGTGCAACGATCGCCCCCATAACCACGAGTGCTAGCTTGCCAAGAATGGTGACAACGGAGATGGTCTTCATGCCTCAAGGGTAGCGGAGGAGCGGATGCCGTAGAGCCCGGCTCGGAACTAAAAGTCGTCGACTACTTCTGGCCGACGTCCGTGCGCGACGGCATCCGCTTGATCCCTGGGTCCATGGCTACGGTTTTGACTTGCCGCCCTGCTTGTTTTCCGACTTGCCGTGACTTCCGCTGTTGCCGCTGTCGTCACTAGTGTCGTCAGCCTCTTCTGACTCGTCGTGATCGATGCTGGGTGACTCGGATTCGGACTTCTTGTTTTTCTCGTGTGCAGCCTCGGAGGTCTCGGCACCGAAGGTGCGGCCGACCTTGTCTGGATCCTTGGCGCGCTCTGAGACCCATCCGCCGAAGTTGTCAGGGTGCTCGGTCGCTTCGGCTTCTTCAGTCTCTTCGACTTCGTCTGCCGGTTCAGACTCCGGTGTCGTGGTGGTGTCTTCGGTCGACTCGTCGCCATCTTCGGTTTCGGTTACGACTGTTGATATCACTGTGTCGAACGCGTCTTGCGCGCCGACTGGCAAAATTCCTCCCGCTCCGGCCCCCGCCGTTGCGGCAACTGCCACAGTCGCGCCGAGCGCGATCTTTGAGGCTATCCCCAAGCCTGCAATCCATGAAAACATTGTTCTCCCCCTCTTACTCGCCCCGATTGTCGGTAGCGATTCATGGTGAGATGATCCAGACGGAGTTTCGGTGAGTCCTAGCCGCACCATCAACTCTTCTGACGGCCGGGCAGTCGATTCGTAGGCCGCTTCGCGAAACTCTGCGATCGAGTTGGCGAGCGATGTCAGATCCGGCCGCGATTCCGGCGCGCGTCCAGACAGAATCGCCTGCGCGACCCTGTCGGAAATTCGTTTGTTTCTCATCTCACTTCACGCCATCGCTTGAGAGCCTCGCAGGGGTACGGGTTGGGGAAACTTTCTTTCTCAATCGTTCGAGGGCGCGTCGTTGTAGGGCTTTGACCGCCCCGGCACGTTTCCCGATCACGGTGGCAATCTGGTCCACTGTCAGGTCCGCGATTATGCGCAACACCATCACGTCGCGCTGATCCGAGGGGAGGCTGTTGAGGAGTGAGAGGGTTGTGTCGTCCTCCAGGTGGCTGAGCATTTCTTCCTCTGCACTGGGTGAGCTATTCGAGTCGCGATCCGCGGTCCACTCCTCGCTCTCTCCCCGCCGGGCCCGTTTGCGAAACTCATCAACGAGACGTCGGTACGCAACAGAAAAAATGAACGACCGGAACTGCGTTTCGTCGCCGACGAATTGCGGCAACCGATCGAATACGTCGAGAAAAACCTCGCTACTGAGATCCTCCGGTTCGCGCGAGCCGCGTGCTGTGAGGAATGCGGTTACGGCTGGCGAATACTCGACCCAGAGGGTCGTGGATCCCCATTCGGCTCCAGCCTGCGCGGCAGCAAGCAGGGCAGCGAAGTGCTTTGCTCGTGGATCGTCGTCAGCCCCGTGAGTCACGAGCAGAGGTTAGCAGTGCGCTGCGATCAAGACGGATGCGAACCGCGACTCCGGCGCAGAGAATCACGATAGCTCCTCCGATGACTGTTGGAACGGTTAGTTCCTCCCCCAGGATCAGGGCTGCCCACGTGATGCTCAACACCGGTTGAATGAGTTGCACTTGGCTGACTTGCGCCATTGGCCCAATGGCGAGCCCGTGGTACCAAGCGAAGAAGCCGAGAAACATGCTTACTACGGCCAAATATCCGAACGCGGCCCACTCGATTGGCTCGGCGGTCGGCGGCTCTTGGATCGCTGTGAACACCGCGAGCGGAATCATGAATGGCGCTGCTACGACAAGCGCCCAGGACACCGTCTGCCAGGCACCGAGTTCACGCGCGAGGAGGCCGCCTTCGGCGTAACCAATTGCTGCGGCAACGACGGCACCGAAGAGGAGTAGATCGGAAAGCCCGAGTTGACCGAAGCCCCCACCCTGGATCGAGGCAAATCCGAGAGCGGCAACGGCGCCGATTGCGGCAAGCACCCAGAAAGACAGTGGCGGTCGCTCTCCGGCACGAATAACCGCCAGCACCGCTGTGGCGGCGGGCAGCAGCGCAATGACGACCGCCCCATGGCTCGCCGGTGCGGTGACCAAGGCATACGACGTGAGCAAAGGGAAGCCGACAACGATGCCGCCGGCGACCGCAAGCAAGCGGACCCACTGTCGCCCGCTTGGCAGCCGCTGACGGGTGATGGCGAGTGCCGCAATGGCTAGGAGGGCAGCGATCACAGCTCGGCCAGATCCGATAAATAGGGGGGATAGGCCGCCAACGGCCACGCGGGTGAAGGGCAGAGTGAACGAGAATGCGATCACTCCTACTAGTCCCCACAGGAGTCCGGAGCGGCTGAGGGGCATCCTCTGACGTTACCTGCAAAAACTCAGGATACGACGTCGCGGCTGGTAGTAAATTCTCTCTATGACGTTCAACGACGACGCCCGCATCAACCCAAACAAGGTTTCGCGACGCGGGCGCAATACCGGAATTGCCGTAGGTGGCGGTGGCAGTTTGCTTGTTATCGGCCTGATTATTGCGTCCCAGTTGCTCGGAGTTGATCTAACCGGGCTTGTGGGCGGCGGAACGACCGGCGGGCAGGAACAACAGGGACAGCCACTTTCCGAATGCACAACGGCCGAGGCGGCGAACAGCAGCATCGATTGCCGCATCGCCGGAGCGGCAGATTCGCTCGATACCTATTGGGAGGGTCAGGTTGAGGGATACCGCACCACTAATGTCGTGCTCTTCACGGGTCAAGTGAGCACCGGATGCGGCGGTGCCACGAGCGCGAGCGGTCCGTTCTATTGCCCGCCTGATGAGACCATCTACGTGGACACTGCGTTCTACGACGATCTCCGCAGCCGATTCGGTTCCACGGGTGGGCCGCTCGCCGAAATGTATGTCATCGCGCATGAGTGGGGTCATCACATCCAAAATTCGACCGGAATCATGGACGGCATCGACCGGCAGGCCACAGGGCCATCATCCGATTCGGTGCGTCTTGAGTTGCAGGCAGACTGCTTCGCAGGTGCATGGGTCGGTGCAGCATCCACAATCAAGAACGACGACGGTGTGCTCTTTCTCGACACCGTGACCGAGGCGCAGATTGCGGATGCTCTGAGTGCAGCATCGGCTGTCGGCGACGACCGCATCCAGGAGTCGACTCAGGGTCAAGTCACTCCGGAAACCTGGACGCATGGTTCGAGTGAGAAGCGCCAGCAGTGGTTCATGATCGGGTTAGATGGTGGGCCGAGCGCCTGCAATACCTTCGAGGTTGCGGCTCCGTAGTAAGGGTGTTGGAGACGAGGGTGAATCGCGACTCCTCTCGTCTTCAGGAGTGACAGCGCCGGAGGGCACGTTCTCCATCGGTTAACTTGGCGTGCTCGGCGAATGCGCCGAGTTTCGCTGCCGCTGCAATCCAGAATGTTGCACTCGTAGAGACTTGCGGGTTGGCCGGTCCCGCTGGTCGTGATGTATTCGTCGCACTTCATCTGAAGTTGCTCTTGACATAGTTTTGACACTGGTTATAGTAAGTATTGAAATAAGCCAGAATCACAGAACCGTCAACCCGAATGCGATCAACGATGACCGAGACCTCTCCCTCCGCACGGCTCACGGCTGAGCCTTCGCTCGAGACCCTCGGCACCTTCCCAACAGACTTCCGATGGGGGCTCGCGACAGCGGCATACCAAATCGAGGGCGCTGCATTCGAAGGCGGTCGTGGACCGAGCATCTGGGACACCTTCTCTCACACGCCTGGTCTCAGCCTGCACGGGGATACGGGTGACATTGCGTGTGACCACTACCACCGTTGGCAAGCAGACCTCGACCTGTTGAAGAGTCTCGGCGTCACCGACTACCGGCTCTCCGTTTCGTGGTCACGCCTCCAGCCAAGCGGACGCGGTGAGTTGAACGAAATCGCCGTCGCGTTCTACCGCGACGTGCTCAAAGGGCTCGCGGAACGCGGCATCCGAGCGCTAGTTACTCTTTACCACTGGGACCTGCCTCAGCCTCTCGAGGATGAGGGCGGCTGGCCTGTACGTGGCACCGCCTACCGCTTCGCGGAGTTCGCTACTAGAACTGTCGAAGCGCTTGGCGACCTTGCCACTGACTGGTTGACGCTCAATGAGCCATGGTGCAGTGCCTTCCTCGGCTACGGAAATGGCGCGCACGCTCCCGGCCGCACCGACTATCGGGCTGCGATTCACGCCGCGCACCACCTCAACCTCGCCCATGGGCTCGCAGTTGCTGGGATCCGAGTGGCGATGCCCAGCGCATCCGTCGGCATCACCAATATCGTGACCGACATCATTCCCGCGAGCGATTCGCCGGATGACGCGGCAGCAGTCGTACGCCTTGACGCCTCGAGCAATCGCGTCTTTCTTGACCCCGTCTACCTTGGCGCTTACTCGGATGCCGTGTGGGAAACCCTTGGCAGCCGGGGGCTGAGCGATGTAGTGCAGGAGGGCGATCTCGAGATCATCTCCACACCCACCGACTTCGCTGGCATCAATCACTACCAGCGAGTGATCGCGTCTCATGACGAGACGGCACCATTCGGCGTCGCCGAAATGCCAGCCGAACCGGCAACGACATCGTTCGGTTGGTCGGTCATCCCCGAATCGCTCACCGCAGTCTTGACCAGGGTCTCGCGCGAGTTCACTAGCGTTCCGCTCTACGTCACCGAGAACGGTGCGAGCTACGAAGACTATGTGGACCCCAACGGCGACGTCGTTGATACCGAGCGAATCGCCTATCTGCGCGGCTACCTCGGCGCGGCCGCCGAGGCGATCGCTGCTGGTGTTGATCTTCGCGGCTACTACGCGTGGTCGTTCCTCGACAATTTCGAGTGGGCGGAAGGCTATAGCAAACGTTTCGGCCTTGTATGGGTCGACTACCGCACCCAGGAGCGGATCCCGAAATTGAGCGCGCACTGGTATCGGCGCCTCATCACAGAGCATCAGGAAGTCGTGGCGTACACAACAGCCTGACGCGGATGGTGCGAGTCTGGATGACTCGCCCATGCACCACTGCACAGCACACCAAAAAACGAGAAGAAGGAATCTCAATGAAGAGAACAGCAACCTCCGTTGTCGCCGCCGTTGCGGCAGTGGGGCTCACCATAAGCATGAGCGCGTGCTCAACAACATCTGCAGCCGGAAGCGGCGACGCCGAAGGTCCACTCACCGTCTGGGTAATGGGCGATTCGGGTGCAAACTTCGAGATGCTTGTCGCTGACAGCGGCATCGAGGTAGAGGTCGTAGCGATCCCGTGGGATTCGATCGACGAAAAACTCACCACTGCTGTCGCGTCCGGGTCCGGGCCTGACATCCTCCAGATTGGGCTTTCCAAGCTGCGAACCTTCGCGGATGCCGGAGCCCTCCTGCCCCTCGACGACGAAATCGCGAACCACCCCGGCATTGACCCCGCGAACTTCCCCGCAGGAGTGTCGGGCACAGCGACTTCGGTCGGCGGAGAGATTGTGAGTGTTCCTTGGACCAGCGATACCCGCGTGCTCTTCACTCGTACCGACATCCTCTCGGAAGCCGGCATTGACGCACCTCCGGCCACGTGGGACGAACTACGAGCTGACGCTAAGACTCTCGCGGCACGCGGCGATGACCAGTACGGCTACTACATTCCTCAGTGGGATGCACCGCTGCCGATCGAGATGACCTGGAGTATGGGCGGCGAGGTCATCGACGCTGACGGAAACGTCAACTTCGATACTCCTGAGTTCCAGAAAGCTGTCGACGTCTACACCGGGCTCTACGCAGACGGAAGCGTGCCAGTGAATGGCGACTTCGACCAGACTCAGGGCTTCATCTCCGGTGTTGCGCCGATGCTCGTGAGCGGACCCTACCTAGGTAGAGGAATCGCGGATTCGGCTCCAGAGCTCGACGGCAAGTGGCAAGCAAGCCCGCTGCCTGCAGGCGACGGTGGCTCCATCTCGCTGTTCGCCGGCTCGAACCTCGGCGTGTGGTTCAACACCGATCAGAAGGAAACCTCGCTCGATCTTCTCGAGTACGTTTCGCAGCCAGAGCAGCAGCTCGAGTGGTACAGCATGACCGGTGAACTGCCGACCGTGTCGTCCGCGCTTGAAGATGGGGACCTGAACAGCGACCCCAACGTGCAGGTCTACACCGACCAGCTCAAGACGGCCAAGGTTCTTCCGCTCGTCTCAAATTGGGACGGCGCAGTGGGAACCGAACTGCTCAATGCTCTCAACGCAATCGTGCTCACGGGAGCGGACACGAAGTCGTCACTTGACGGCCTCTACTCCACAACCGCTGGTCTCACGATTAACTAGCAAGCAACACCTCTCACTAACAATCTCGGCGTCGCGACGCGACACGAACAGGAAGGACAGCACGGTGCGCAATCGCCTTACTCCCTACCTGTTCGTGTCGCCCGCAATGCTCCTCCTCATCACCTTCGGGATCTTCCCGATCCTTGTTGCCGCTGTTATCAGCACGACAAACATGAACATCTCGGCCTTTGCCGACTGGAACAACGTCGAGTTCATTGGCATCGACAACTACACAAAACTTTTCGCAGACCCGGACTTCTGGCAGGCCATCGGCAACACCGGTCTGTTCGCAGTATTCGGCGTGCCGGCCATCGTGATCCTGTCACTCGGTGTCGCGTTACTGCTGAACCACAGTCAGAGCAGATTCTTCCGATCGCTCCGTGCGTTCTATTTCATCCCAGCAATCACCGCGATCGTCGCGATTTCGCTTGTCTGGGGTTACCTCTACAACACTCAATTCGGACTGCTCAACTACCTGTTCTCACTTGTAGGAGTTCCCCAGGTGCAGTGGTTGTCAGACCCGATCTTGGCAAAGTTTTCTGTGGCGCTTGTCGCAGTCTGGCGCGGAACCGGGCTCAATATCATCATCTTCCTTGCCGCACTTCAGGGCGTACCGAAGGAGTATCTAGAAGCGGCATCGCTTGATGGGGCTGGGGAATGGAAGAAGACCTTCTCGATCGTGATCCCGCTCATGCGATTTGCGATTTTCTTCGTGAGCGTCACCACCACTATTGCGTGGCTCCAGTTCTTCGACGAGCCTTTCGTGCTTACCGACGGTGGGCCGCTCGGTGCCACCACCTCGGCGTCGATCTTTCTCTACAAAGAGGGATTCCGGCTCAACCAGTTCGGGTATGCCAGCGCCGGTTCGATCGTGCTGTTCGCGATCATCGCCGTGATCACACTCATCCAATTGCGAGTGAGACGGGCCGACGATGACTACTGATCGCACTCACGCCAAGCGGAGACGCGCGCTCACCGTAACGATCGGTATCGCGCTGGGGATCGGCGCCCTGATAACGGCGTTCCCTTTTTTGTGGATGCTCACGACAGCGTTCAAGCCGCAGCGAGAATCGGTGACGTTTCCACCAACGATCCTGCCCCAGGCGCCGACTCTTGAGTGGTTTCAGATGCTCTTCACTGAGTTGGATTTCGGGCGCTACCTCGTCAACACCATCTTGGTCGTTCTGATCGGATTCATCGGCTTGATGTTCATGGCGATGGCAGGGTACGCGTTTGCGAAGTTCGATTTCCGAGGCCGCAAGTGGATGTTCTTTCTCGTTCTCGCGACGATGATGATCCCGATCCAAGTCACGATGATTCCGACCTATTTGATCCTCAACGGCATGAAGCTCACAAACACCCTGCTCGGTATAGCCCTCCCGACGTTGGTGAGCGGATTTGCGATCTTCCTGTTCCGACAATTCATGACCACGATTCCCACGGAGATGCTCGAGGCCGCGCGCCTCGACGGTGCTGGAGAGTTCCGCACGTTCTGGCAGATCGTGCTGCCCATGTCTAAGCCGATCCTTGCTGTGCAAATCGTTCTGACATTTATTTCGGGTTGGAACAGCTTCTTGTGGCCACTCATCATTGCGTCTGATCAGAAGCTGTACACGCTCTCGGTCGGATTAGCCCTCCTCAACCAACAGCTCGCCGTGAACCCCTCGCTGCAAATGGCCGCGGCGTCGGTGATGGTCATACCGATCCTCATCGTCTTCATCGTCTTCCAGCGCTACGTCATCCAGGGCTTCGCCCTCTCCGGTCTTAAGTAACGAAAGAAACCCATGACTGATCTCATGCTCGCCACGTCGGCGTTCGAACCCCGTCCCGCATCCTTCGAAGGATTTGTGCGTGCGAAAGATGCTCGGCTTGTCGATGGCTCGGGCCGCGAGTTGCTCCTTCGCGGGGTGGGGCTGGGCAACTGGATGCTGCCAGAGGGCTACATGTGGAAGTTCGGTCCAGGAGCGGAGTCTCCTCGGGAAATCGAGCGGCTAACAGAGCGCCTCCTGGGAGCTGCGGAGGCGGAGCGATTCTGGGAGGGCTTTCGGACGAACTTTATTGCTGAGGCTGACATCGCTCTCATTGCGGCATCCGGTTTCGACCACGTGCGGTTGCCAATCAATTCGCGCGCGATTCAGGATGAGAACGGTCAGCCGATCGAAGCTGGTTACACGATGATCGACCGGCTCATTGAGTGGTGCCGTGAACACAAGCTGTGGGTGATGCTCGATTTGCATGGGGCGCCGGGTGGTCAGACCGGCACCAACATTGATGATTCGCCGCACAATCTGCCTGAGTTGTTCATGGAGCCGCGCTATCGAGAGCTCACGGTGCGGTTGTGGCAAGATCTTGCGACACGCTATCGCCACGAGACGGTCGTGATGGGATACGACCTGCTCAACGAACCACTGCCGAACGAGTGGCAGCACACCTACGCCGATGCACTCACTGACCTCTACCGTGACCTCACCCGCGAGATCCGCGCGATTGACCCTGACCATCTCATTGTTTATGAGGGTGCGCACTGGGCCACGAACTGGGACATCTTCACCGAGGTGTGGGACGACAATTCGCTGCTCCAATTTCATAAGTATTGGTCCTCGCCAGACACCGAATCAATCTCCGCGTTCCTTGAGGTTCGGGATCGTCTCGGGCTGCCCATTTACATGGGCGAAGGAGGCGAGAACACCCTCGAGTGGTTGTATGCGGCATTCCGCCTCTACGAGTCGCACGGTATCGGTTGGAACTTTTGGCCCTGGAAGAAGATCGACACCCGCACTTCGGCTGCGTCGATTATTGCGCCAAAAGGCTGGGACCGTGTCGTTGCCAGCATCGGTGACCCTTCAGCAATAACTCCTGCTGAAGCGAAGACTGTCTTTAACGACCTACTTGATGCGATGAGGATTGAGAACTGCCTGTGGCAGCCTGACGTTGTTTCGGCACTTCTTGCTTCACGGCCGGCCGTTGTACCCGTGTGGGGCTACGGCTATCGCGGATCTGGCGAGTCCTATTCGATTGCTGTGACAGGCGGTGTCGACGCGATCCGAAGCGATGACACTGTGCCGTTGCGCTGGGCTATTGAGGGCGGCAATCCCGCAAATCCCTTTGAGCAGACGGATGGCCGTGCCTACGGAATCGCTGAAGAACTGGTTGTAGATCTCTCCGAGGGAGACTGGCTCGAGTATGAGATGGTGGGCTCCTCTGGCGCCCACGTGGTCGACGACGAGGGTCGGGATGCTGCCGTACGCGTCGAGCAGACTGCCCGCGGCATCCGGATCATCGCCACCGCCGAAACAACGGTATCGAGGATCTACCCGTCGGGAGGCGACAAGACTTGGTAAGGTCTGGATTTATGACCGGGCGTATCGCACTCACCACTTCGGCGCCGGCAACGGTAAGCGATGTGCGTCAACGTAATCGCTCGCAGGCGCTGCGCAGTGTGATTCTTACGGGAGAGACATCGCGTGCGGCCATCGCGCGCGAGTCGGGACTCTCGGTCGCTTCAGTCACCAATCTGATCTCCGAGCTCATTTCGGAGGGGCTCGTCATGGAGGCCGGCTCAGTAGCCTCGAGCGGTGGACGACCCGTAACTTTGTTGGCCCCCAACCCCAGCGGCGCCTATTTTCTGGGCGCGGATGTTGGTGAGCGTGGTGTCGCGGTCGAGTTGTTTGATCTATCGATGACGCGCATTGATCGGGAATTTCGCGGCGGCCGTGAGGGTGAGCCCATTGAGGCGATCGCTGCCGATCTTGATGAAGCGTTGAACGCTTTGCGTGAGCGGAATCCAGCAGCGTGGGACCGCATGATCGGCATCGGGCTAGGCCTACCCGGAATTGTGGAGTCGGATGCTGAGGGCCGCCAAGTTCTGTACGCCCAGAGCCTTGGTTGGTCGCCTATCCCTGTCGCTGATCTCGTCTCTCACGACATTCCAGTTTTTGCCGAGAATGGCGCTAAGACCCAAGCTATGGCCGAATTGTGGGATGGCGCGGCACGGGGTGTGAATGAAGCACTCGTGGTTCTGCTTGGTCGCGGTGTCGGTCTCGCAATTGTGTCGAATGGTGAACTCGCCCGAGGACTCAACAGCAGTGCTGGGGAGTGGGGTCACGTCAAGATTGTCCGCAACGGGCGCCTCTGTCGCTGCGGTGGCCGCGGATGTGTTGAGGCGTACCTCGGTGCGGATGCGATTCTCGAATTGTGGCGCGAAGCTGGTGGCGTCTTTGACGGTTCCGGCTGGGGTGCTGTTGGGCAACTGCTCGAGTCACATGATCCGGTTGCGGTCGGGGTTGTCGATGAGCTCATCGAGACGCTGGGCTCTGCGCTGGGCGGGCTCGTCAACCTCACCAATCCTGAGCGCGTAATTATTGGCGGCTGGGTGGGGCTGAGGCTTATGGAAGCTCTCGCGTCTCGCATGGAGGAGGCAACCCGCGCAGAGGCACTCGCGCGACCAGGGGGACAGTTTTCGCTGCACGCGTGCAGTTTCGGCGGTGACACTGTCGCGCTGGGTGCAGCCATCATGCCTCTCGAGGCGTTACTCGCGGCGCCGCGAAAAAGCTCCGCTTCTCTGGCCTAGAGGCGCTCGCGAGAGACAGCGTTGGTCAGCAAATCGCTCTCGCACCTTCGGAAACTCAGGAAAATCGCGTGGTGCGGCAAACTCAACACCAATAACTCGGGATTCACCGCGAGGTGGTATTCGGATTTCCTGAGTTTCCGTGACGGTAGACAGCTAAACGGATGCTCTGAGCGCAGCATCGGCTGTCGGCGACGACCGCATCAAGGAGTCAACACAGGGTCAAGTAGCTCTGGAAACCTGGACGCATGGCTCGAGTAAGAAGCGCCGGCAGCGGTTCTTGACTTGGTTAGAAAGCGGGCAGGGCGCCTGCAATATCTTCGAGGTCGCAGCTCCGTAGTTGCATCTGAGTGAGAATTCTAGTCAGAAGGGATGCTACTCACGCACGGTGCGTCCGACCGTGGCGCACGCACCTCGCTATTCACCACAAATTTCTGACCTGTTGAGTCTGTAACAAAGGCTTCGATAGCGGCTTCCGACTCGGCGCAGCCGAATGCGATAAGTCGATCTTCGGGAACTGCGAGATAGAACTTGATGATCTCGCCTGCTGGAATCGTCATGGGAAGGTAGCACGGCGCATTGTCCGCTTGCCTCGATAAATTCTGGCAGGTCGGGCCCTCGAAGTTGACGAGTCCGCCATCAGCGGTACTCAGGCCCATCCCGGCGATTACGCCGCTACCTTTTCCCAAGTTGGTGACGCTCGCAATTACATAGAGAGCCGAGTCGTGGTTTTCTAGGGCTGGCGCGCGTTGACCCTTATTTACGACCTCTCCGTACTCTTTAGCGAGCTCGTCATACGCGCGTACTTCGGTACGCATCGTGAGCTGCTCTGAGATCGCCTCGCGATCCGTCACGACTTGCGCCCACGTGCCTGCGGCCGAAAGCAGTGCTATCCCGAGCGCTATCCACGCGACGACTTTCGCGCTCACATCTGTTTGCGGTTTTCCATGTGTGCCCGCACGTACTGCAGGGTTTCCGCTTCGGGAAGTGTTATTAGCCACATGCCCATCGTAGTTGTGAGCAAGGCTCGAAACGCATGCGCCTAAAAAAATGACCCTCGCCCAGTAGAAGCCCGGGAAAGGGTCAAGTGGCTCCGACGGGCGTCGATCCCGTGACCTCACGATTTTCAGTCGTGCGCTCTACCAACTGAGCTACAGAGCCGTAAGAGTTTCCTCCTACTCGCAAGGGCTTCCCCCTACTACACAAAAAGCCCCTCCTTTCGAAGAGGCATTCTGTTTTGCGACCCTGACCGGACTTGAACCGGCGACCTCCGCCGTGACAGGGCGGCGCGCTAACCAACTGCGCTACAGGGCCTAGCTATTTAATTCTGTGGTTTGTCTGGTGACCCCAACGGGATTCGAACCCGTGCTGCCGCCGTGAAAGGGCGGTGTCCTAGGCCACTAAACGATGGGGCCTCGAAGTCACAGAACTTCTTAGCTACCGAGGGAAAAGCATACGGTGCCTTTCGCGAATTACCAAACTGAGAACCAACCCAGTCAGGCAACGCCCGAAAACATGTTTTCCAACAGGGTTAAATGTACTCGACTCTGAGGCCATCAGATACTACGTTCATTAAAAGGTTGAGACTTTTGCTCAACCTGTTGTTAGTGTGGTCAGTGTTATTGGTGTGACTAGCGGGCATTAGTCTGCGCTCATCACAGTTGAGGGGAACTATGAACGACATGCATGCGAGTCGGGGGACCGCGGCAAAGCTCACGTTGCGCGCACTTGGTTTTCGAGTAATCGGCTTTACTGCTGTGCTCAGCCTTGTACTCGGCGTATCGCTCTATTCGAGCAGCAACCAGGCAGCATTCGCTGAGGAGTACCCCACCTGGAGTGACGTCACCGACGCCCGCAACAACGAGGCTGCGACCAAGAAGGTTGTCAACCGCATCAAGGCCGCGCTCGTTCAGCTTGAGAGCCAAGCAGTCGCAGCCCAGAAAGATGCCGAAGATAAGGGCAACATCTGGCAAGAAGCTGACACTAAGTACCAGGCCAAGGCCACCCAGACTGCAACCCTTCAAGAGCAGGCGGATGCCGCGAACATTGAAGCCGAAGAAGCTGAGAAGCGAATCGGTGAGCTTGCCGCACGGCTCGTTCGTGGCGGAAGTGGCGACGTAACCACCAACCTCCTCACCAACTCGCAAGACGCCGACTCACTGCTCTACAACTTGGGCATGTCGTCGAAGATCTCGCAGCAGACATCCGCACTTTTTGATCGTGCAGTCCAGGCCCGCAACACTGCTCAGTCGCTAACTGATGCTGCTGAAGTTGCGCGCACTGAACTTGAAGCTCTCAAGATCGCTGCAGAGAAGGCATTCGTTGCGGCTCAAGAGGCGGCCAGGCTCGCTGAAGCTGCGCTCGCAGAGCAGCAGGAACGCAAAATCGAGTTCGACGCTCAGCTCGCCGCCCTCACCTCTGCTCGCCAGGCAACAGAGACCAGCTACCTCGCCGGTGTTCGGGTGCGTGAAGCAGCGAGGGCTGCGGCACAGGCCGCGGCAGAAGCCGCAGCACAGGTTCCTAACATTGATGCCGGAGAGATCAGCCTGAGTGGCTGGGCTCGCCCCGCAGGCGGCTACATCTCCTCGGTCTACGGCTACAGCTCCGGTTATGGCACCAGCTTCCACAAGGGTGTCGACCTCGCTGCTGGCTGTGGTACTGGCATCTACGCCGCGTCGAGCGGAAAAGTTGTTTACGCCGGCTATGGCTGGAATGGCGGCTACGGAAACTACATCATCATCGAACACGCCAACGGTTTGCGCACTGCCTACGGGCACATTATCGCTGGCGGCATCCTTGTCTCTTACGGCCAGAACGTGTCAGTCGGAACGAAGATCGCCAAGGTCGGTTCCACCGGAAACTCATCCGGATGCCACCTCCACTTCGAGGTTCGCCCCAACGGTTGGGACACCACCAACCCGGTCCCGTTCATGGCTAACCAGGGCATTCGCCTCGGCTAACGACCTGCGCTTCACTGCTTAAACGCCAATGGCGGATGCCCGAAAGCATCCGCCATTTCGCGTTAATTGGTGAGCGCGGCCAGAACGGTCGCACTCGGCGAGGCCTTAGTGGCCTTCAGCCTTGAGCTTCTCGAAGCCAGCAAGAACGATGTCTTCAGCTTCGGCTGCGTTGCCCCAACCTTCGAGCTTGACCCACTTGCCGGGCTCGAGGTCCTTGTAGTGCTCGAAGAAGTGCTCGATCTCGCGGCGAGTGAACTCGGGTACGTCTTCTAGGTCCTGAATGTGTGACCAGCGTGGGTCCTTGGCTTGAACGCAGATGACCTTCGAGTCGATTCCGCCGTCGTCGCTCATGTTGAGCACAGCAACGGGACGAACCGAGATACCGACACCGGGGAAGGTGGGGGCGTCGAGCAGGATGAGTGCGTCTACCGGGTCACCGTCGAGGCCGAGGGTGTTCTCGAAAAAGCCATAGTCGGTCGGGTAGGCGAAGGTGGTGAAGAGGTAACGGTCGAGAAATACACGACCGGTTTTGTGGTCAACTTCGTACTTGTTCCGGCTTCCGCGCGGAATCTCAACGACAACGTCGTATGCGGCCATCTAGGTGCTCCTAAGAAAATTGTGGGGTTGCTGCAATAACGTTACTGGATGCACTCCGAACGTCGCCCCCGGTTAACCCCCGCAATTGCTGATGTTCGTCGCGCCGTGCGCACGGCTCTTGCCGCACTGCCGTCGTCTTCCGGCCCTGAACCACTCGTGCTTGTCGCCCTCAGTGGTGGCCCTGACTCGCTCGCGCTGGCGGCGGCGACTGCCTTCGAAGCCTCCAAGGCGGGTATGCGAGCCGGTGCCGTGATCGTGAATCACAACCTTCAAGACGGGTCAGCGGATGTCGCAGCCGCCGCCGCCCGACAGGCCCGTGACCTAGGGCTCGACCCTGTCGACATCCGCTCGATTCTCGTTGGTGACGCTGGAGGCCCCGAGTCTGCCGCTCGTGACGCGCGCTACGCGGCGCTTGCTGAGGCCGCAGCCGAGTACGGCGCCATTAGGGTGCTGCTGGGCCATACCCTCGACGATCAAGCCGAGACGGTGCTGCTCGGGCTTGCCCGCGGTAGTGGCGCTGGCAGTCTTAAGGGGATGGCCGTCGACACGGGCGAATACTTGCGGCCGCTCTTAGCGGTGGCGCGAGAAACAACGGTGCAGTGCTGCGAAGACTCCGGAATCGTGGCGTGGAATGACCCGCACAATCTCGACACCTCGTACACGCGAGTGCGGGTGCGGCAGACCGTTCTGCCGCTGCTCGAAAGTGAACTCGGGCCCGGCATCCGTGACGCTTTAGTGCGCACCGCCGACCAAGCACGCGAAGATGCCGAAGCTCTCGACCATTTTGCTGAAGAAATGGCCGAAGACTTGGCCGAAATTTCGGAGGCGGGAATTTCTCTCCCTGTTCGCGCTCTCGCCGCGAATCCGGCCGCACTACGCCAGCGTTTGATTCGATTAGCGGTTGCAAGCGAGTTTCATGTTTCGCTCAGTAGAACCCACACTCTCGAGATCGCGAGGCTCGTCACGGACTGGCGGGGGCAGGGACCGATCGACGTTCCCGGCGTTAGGGTTGTACGACGAGAAAATCTTCTCCACTTTTCGGCCCACAGTGAGGAACGCGATGCAGTTTAGTGATGTCGAAGGAGACCTCAGCGAGGTCCTTCTGACCCAGGAAGAGATTCACGAGAAGATCGCAGTGATGGCGCGTCAGATCGAGATTGACTACGCCGGCGAGAAAGTGCTGCTGGTTGGTGTGTTGCGCGGTGCCGTCATGGTGATGGCCGACTTGGCTCGCGAGCTCACTCTTCCGATCGAGATGGACTGGATGGCCGTCTCCTCGTACGGCGCAGGCACGCAATCCTCGGGTGTCGTTCGCATTCTTAAAGACCTCGACACCGACCTTGAGGGCCGCAAGGTGCTCATTGTTGAAGACATCATCGACTCGGGTCTTACGCTTTCGTGGTTGCTCGGCAACCTCCGCAGCCGCGGTGCCGAATCTGTCGAAATCTGCACTCTGCTGCGCAAGCCGGATGCGGCCAAGGTCGAAGTGGATGTTCGGTATGTCGGTTTCGATATCCCCAACGCTTTCGTGGTTGGTTATGGGCTCGACTATGCCGAGAAGTACCGCAATTTGCGCGGCGTTGCCGTTCTCGCACCTCACGTCTACGAATAGGGCGCGCTGAATGAGGGCGAGGGCAGCAATCGATGCCGCGACAGCTGACATTGTTGGACTCTTTGAGAATCGAGTAACCGAGCAGAAAACTCCGGGAACATTTTTTGCGGTCTTTGGTCCGGACGGCATTGTGCTTGAGCGCGGTTTCGGCGAGAAGGTGCTCGGCGAGGGCGCCGTTCCCGACCGCGACACTGTGTTTCGCATCGCGTCGTGCACGAAGAGCTTTACGTGCACGATGTTGCTCATGTTGCGCGATCGTGGGCAGCTCAACCTTGATGCGCCGATTACTGATTTCGTTCCTGCGTTCCGGGCTCTCGCGCCCGACGCTGCTCCTGTCACTCCCAGTGTGCGCCAGCTCATGACAATGTCGGCTGGGTTCCCCACCGATAATCCGTGGGGCGACCGCATGGAGGAGATGACCCGGGCCGAGCTCGACGAGTTCGTGGCTACGGGCATCCGCTATTCGAGCACGCCAGGCACGCGCTTTGAGTACTCGAACCTCGGATATGCACTGCTCAACGAAGTGATCGCCGAAGTGACCGGTCGCAGTTATGTTGACGCGATGACCGCCGAGATTCTCGAACCGCTCGGGCTCGACTCAACCCGTTTCGAGGAAGATCCGGATGCCGATGTCGCGCTCGGCTACCGGCTCGCGAATGGCGAGTGGCAGGTGCAGCCGTTCACTCTGCCCGGAGTGTTCTCCGCCATGGGTGGTTTGTTTTCTACCGCGACTGACCTCGTGCGGTGGTCGCTGTGGCTCGCTGGCGCCCTCGACCCTGAGGACACCTCAGAGGGACCATTGTCTGCCGCCAGCCGTCGTGAGTTGCAGCAGATTCAGCGCGCAATTCCCGAGGGGATGTCGAAGGTTGCCGAGTTCTCGGAGCCGACCGCTCACGGTTATGGCTACGGCCTGTTCATTGATGAGGGTACGACGAAGATCGTCTCGCACTCGGGTGGCTACCCCGGCTTTAGCGCCCACATGCGCTGGCATGCCCCGACGGGCCTCGGTATCGTCGCATTTGAGAATGGAACTTTTGCGGCATCCTCGATTCCGGCGACTCAGGCACTGCAGGCGGCGCTCACTGCCTACGGTGAGCTGACTACGCCGGCACCGGCCTGGCCGGAGACTTTGGCTGCGCGTGATGTGCTCGATGGGTTGGTTCGTGAGTGGGATACTCCCAGCGCTGAAGCGATTGCTGCCGTGAACTTGGCGATGGATGTGCCTTACGAGGAGCGCATCGCCGGTATCGCGAAAGCGATTGCCGACGTTGGTCCATTGACGGGGGCGCCGCTGAAGGAATTGCCGCGCGAACTCGCCGATACTCCTGCCGTCACCAACTGGACGATCGATGGCGAACGCGGCCGAATCAAGTGTCACGTACTGATGAGTCCGGAGCTTCCTCCGCGCGTGCAGACTTTCACTGTGACAACCGAAAGCGACTAACGGCTCTCACGGCATCCAATTCGACTGCGAAAGCATTACGCCGAGGGAAAACACGCAGTCGTCTTGCAGCGCAACAACGGTAACCTTGCAGCACGTTTCTTCAGAGAGAGGTACTGGGTCGTTTGGCCCGGAACATCATGGATTTTAAGCGCATCTTTCGCGGCCCGGTTCCGTACATAATCATCGGCATCGCCGCAGTCTCTATTGCAGCGAGCCTGCTCTTGGGCGAGGGCTACAAAGAGGTCACCACTCAAGAGGGTCTCAGCCTGCTTGAGGGCTCGACTGTGACCTCGGCGACAATCATCGACGGCGAGCAGCGCGTCGACCTCGAACTTTCGAAGGCAGCGGGCGACAACGGCAAGAAGGTTCAGTTCTACTACGTTGCGCCTCGAGGCACTGAGGTCGTATCGGCGATCAATGGCGCAGACGTCAAGAAGTTCAATGACCAGGTTCCGCAAGAGAACTTCTTCGTCTCGTTCCTGTCGATTATGCTGCCGTTCCTCATCATTGGCGTTATCTTCTTCTTCATCTTCAGCCGCATGCAGGGTGGCGGCGGCAAGGTTATGCAGTTCGGTAAGTCAAAAGCCAAGCTCGTAGGAAAAGACACTCCGCAGACCACGTTTGCGGATGTCGCTGGTGCCGACGAAGCCATTGAAGAACTCGAAGAGATCAAAGACTTCCTGAAGGAGCCGGCCAAGTTCCTGGCTGTTGGTGCCCGTATCCCCAAGGGCGTACTGCTGTACGGCCCTCCCGGAACCGGTAAGACCCTGCTGGCGAAAGCCACCGCAGGAGAAGCTGGAGTGCCGTTCTACACAATCTCTGGTTCTGACTTTGTTGAAATGTTCGTGGGTGTCGGTGCAAGCCGAGTTCGCGACCTTTTTGAGCAGGCCAAGCAGAACTCGCCGGCCATTATCTTCATTGACGAGATCGATGCTGTTGGTCGTCACCGTGGTGCCGGTATCGGTGGCGGTAACGATGAGCGCGAGCAGACCCTCAACCAGTTGTTGGTTGAAATGGACGGCTTCGACGTCAAAAGCAACGTCATCCTGATTGCGGCGACTAACCGCCCAGACGTTCTCGACCCTGCACTGCTGCGCCCCGGTCGTTTTGACCGCCAAATTGGTGTCGATGCTCCGGACAAGCAGGGCCGCAAGCAGATTCTTGAGGTTCACGGCAAGGGCAAGCCCATGGCCGAAAGTGTTGACCTTGAAGTTCTTGCTCGCAAGACTCCCGGCTTCACCGGTGCAGACCTCGCCAACGTTCTCAACGAGGCTGCTCTGCTCACTGCGCGCTCCAACGCACAGCTGATCGACAACCGTGCCCTTGACGAGGCCGTCGACCGTGTCATGGCTGGGCCACAGCGTCGCTCGCGCCTCATGAATGACAAAGAGAAGCTCATCACCGCGTACCACGAGGGTGGTCACGCGGTAGCGGCAGCCTCGATGCGCAACACTGACCCTGTCACAAAGGTCACCATCCTTCCGCGCGGCCGGGCACTCGGCTACACGATGGTCATGCCGATGGAAGACAAATACTCCGTTACGCGCAACGAGCTTCTCGACCAGCTCGCCTACGCAATGGGTGGCCGCGTCGCCGAAGAAATCGTGTTCCATGACCCGACGACCGGGGCATCAAACGACATCGAGAAGGCGACGTCAATCGCCCGCCGAATGGTTACCGAGTACGGCATGAGCGCCAGAATCGGTTCCGTCAAGCTGGGTACAGGAGCTGGCGAACCGTTTATGGGCCGCGATATGGGCGCGACTCGCGAATACTCCGACGAGCTGGCCAAGATCATTGACGAAGAAGTTCGTGTACTGATCGACCAGGCTCACGATGAGGCATGGCAGATGCTCAACGAGAACCGAAAGGTTCTCGACAAGCTTGCTCGTGAACTTCTCGAAAAAGAGACCCTCGACCACAACGAGCTTGAGAAGATCTTCAAGGGCATCGCGAAATTGCCAGAGCGCCCGCAGTGGCTCTCGAGCGACGCACGCCCGGTTTCTCAACTGCCTCCAGTGAAGGTGCCCAAGAAGCGAGTCGAAGCGACCGAAGCTGCCCCAGAAAACGACGACAGCACGCCGTCGAAGCCGGCACGTAAACCACGGCCACGCAAGTCGCCGGGCGTCGCGACGGCCTAGGCGCACCATGTCGATCGACGTCGCACGCATTGAAGCTGCGGTAGCCGAAATATTGGATGCCATCGGCGAAGACCCCGCGCGAGCTGGCCTCACCGCCACCCCGCGTCGGGTCGCTGAGGCGTACGCCGAGTTCTTCGCTGGCAACGGCATGGACGCTCTCGATCATCTGGCAGACAGCATCGAGTTCACTGCGAACGCCGACCAAACCGGCGAACTCGTGGTGCTGCGTGACATCGAATTTCGGTCAATGTGCGAGCACCACCTCTTGCCATTCCTTGGCGTGGCCCACGTTGCTTACGTGCCCGATGAGCGAATCATTGGACTGGGAAACCTGGCTCGAGTTGTCGAGACAATCTCTGCCCGTGCTCAGCTTCAAGAGCGGCTAACAGAAGAAATCGCCGACGCCATCGATACCGGGCTCTCGCCGAGGGGCGTGCTCGTGATCATTGATGCCGCCCACGGTTGTGTCTCCGCTCGTGGCTCGCGTCAAACCTCAAGTTCAACAGTGACCCTCGCCTCGCGGGGAGTATTGAGCCAGCCGGTCGAGCGCGCCGAAGTCCTCGCGCTCATCGGTCGAGCCGACAATGCGTAGACGGCCGCAAGTGCCGGTTCCCCGAGTGATGGGCATCCTTAACGTGACTCCCGATTCGTTTAGCGATGGGGGCAAGTACGAACACGTCGATCGAGCAATAGCGCGCGGTATTGAGCTGCGCGATCAGGGTGCGGATGTCGTGGACGTCGGCGGAGAGTCAACTCGCCCCGGCGCAGAGCGTGTGCCGCCAGCCCGCGAGCAAGAGCGAGTGATCCCCGTCATCGAAGCACTTGCCTCCGAAGGCGTCACCGTGAGTATCGACACTATGAATTCTGTGACCGCACTGGCTGCGGCACAGGCAGGGGCATCCATCATTAACGACGTTTCTGGTGGTCTTGCCGATCCCGAAATGTATCGCACGGTTGCCGAAACAGACCTCGTTTACATTGCAATGCACTGGCGCGGACACAGTACCGAGATGGCCAACCTGGCACACTACGGCGACGTCGTTGTGGATGTGCGCACCGAGCTCAAAGATCGGCTCGCCGAAATGATGGTGTGGGGAATCAACCCCGATCGCGTCGTGCTTGACCCCGGTCTCGGATTCGCAAAGTCAGCCCGCCACAATTGGGCGCTACTGGCCAGAATGGACGAGTTGAGTTCGCTCGGCTACCCGATCCTTATCGGTGCATCACGCAAGCGATTTCTCAGCAAACTATCGCCAACGGATGCGCCGACCACTGATCGGGACCTCGCGACCGCCGTCATCAGCACTATTGCAGCACAAGCAGGCGCTTGGGGTGTGAGGGTGCACGATGTACCGTCAACACAGGTAGCACTTTCCGTGTACACAGCGATGGAGAAAGGCAAGAAATGACGAATCCCGCACTGGACCAAATCACTCTCACCGGGCTGCGTGCCACCGCTTTCCACGGTGTCTTCGACCACGAGCGTCGCACCGGCCAAGTCTTTATCGTGGACGCCACGGTGTATCTCGACCTCTCGGCGGCGGCGCGCACCGACGAACTGGGCAAAACCATCCACTACGGCGAATTGGCCGAACAAATCGTCTCCGCAGTCGAAACAAATCCCGTTGATCTCATCGAGACTGTCGCTGAGCGAGTTGCGACAATTGTGCTGTCGCATGACGCAGCTGTGAGTACCAAGATCACTATCCACAAACCATCAGCACCCATCACGGTGCCGTTCGACGATGTTTCGGTGACCATCACTCGTCACCGCGCTGCCCCAGCCCACACTGCTGGCTTTAGCGCAGATCCGCAACGACTCTCGTGACCCGGCAGCAACGACTGCGAGTCGAGCTGCCCGTCGTTCTTGCCCTCGGCAGCAACCTAGGAAATCGCGCGGCAACGCTGCGGCACGCCGTGCACGCAATTTCACTCATCGACGGTGTGACGGTGGAAGCGGCATCCAGCATCGTTCAGACCCCAGCCCTGAAGCTCACAGGAATCGACCACTCCGCCCCGGCCTATCTCAACGCGGTTGTGTTTGCACGCAGCGCTCTCGAGCCGCACGTGCTCCTTAAGCAGTTGCAACGCATCGAGGCAGATCACGGTCGTGTGCGTGAAGAACGCTGGGGCGACCGCACTCTCGACATCGATATTGTGGCTTTCGCACACCTGCACCTGAATGACGAGCGACTCACAATTCCGCACCCGCGGGCTGCCGAGCGCGCCTTCGTTCTCGTGCCGTGGTTGCAACTTGATCCCGCCGCGACGCTCGCCGGAATCGGACGAGCATCCGAACTGTTGGCCGAGATAGAAAACGACACCACCGAGTTCGAAGCGGAGCCACTGTGGTGAGCCGCACCTCACCACTGCACTTGCTCACGCTCGCAGCCGTTGGCGCGGGGATGGGGTGGTTGATTGAAGTGTTGCTTACGGCATCCGGCCGCCCGATTCTGATCCCATCGATCGCATTGGCAGTGTCGCTGTTTCTCATTGCCGTGATCGTTGTAGTGCTCGCGGTGCCCATCTATCGCTACTCGCGGGGTCTGCGTCGCCAACGAGTAAACCCCTTCTTTGCGCTCCGGGTCGTGGTGCTGGCAAAAGCGTCCAGTTTCTCTGGCTCACTTCTCGGCGGAGCTGCACTTGCGATCGCGTTTTACCTACTCAGCCGAACCGTGTCTCCCGGATCCGGCGTTGTTGCAACGAGCTTCGTGGTTTCCGCTGCCGCGATAGTGTTGCTGGTCGCGGGACTCGTAGCAGAATACTTGTGCACAATTCCCCCGGACGACGAAGATTCGTCGTCGCGCACACCGACGGACCCCCAAGGAGCAGCGTGACCGAGCGACTGGATCTTCACGACGCCGAGTGGCGCCGAATCTCAACAAAATACGCCGTAGTGGAAGCCGTCGGTCTCCTGATTATGGGTGTCATTCTGTCGGCTGCCACGTCGATCCCCACCTTCGTGACCGGCATCCAGTGGCTCGTCGCAATCCCCATCTCTCTTGGCATCATCTTTCTCATCAACATTGCGCTCACTCCGCGACGAGTCCGTGCGATCGGGTACATGCTTCGGGAAGATGACCTCGTGTTTCGACGCGGGTTGATGTTCCGACGCGTGGTTGCTGTGCCCTATGGCCGCATGCAACTTGTTGACATCAACCGCGGACCCCTCGATCGTGCTGTGGGGCTCAGCGAACTCAAATTTGTGACTGCTGCGGCATCCACGGGTGTTGTAATTCCGGGCCTGCCTGAGCAGGACGCCGAGGAGTTGAGAGACACACTCGTTGCGCTGGCAGAGAGCCGCAGGGCCGGGCTGTGAGCGACCAACGCGAGCACGATGAGCACGAGTCTCAGCACGAGTCTCAGCACGACGACTCGGTCGAGGTCGAGTCTGCGCCGCTAGCCGCACCGATTCTGCCCGAGCAAGCCAGACGCCTCGCTGATGGCGAATGGCATCGTCTGCACCCCGCGACACCGTTCCTACGCGGTGGGATCGCCTTCTTGGCCATAATCGGTGTCATCATCGTCAATGCGCGGGACTTCTTTCTTGAGATGCTGTTTGGGGGCGACAACGGCTTCGAGCCTTTCGACCGCCTCGCGCGTGCTGGCTTTCTCCTTCCCGTAATCCTTCTTGTTTTGCTCGTTCTGATTCTCAGCGTTGCTGGCTTTTACTTCTCTTGGCGGATGCACACCTTCCGCATCACAGACGAACTCGTAGAGGTGCGCAGCGGCATCCTGTTCCGCACCAACCGGCGGGGGCGACTCGATCGCATTCAGGGCATCAACATTTCCCGCCCACTGTTGGCGCGGCTGTTTGGTGCGGCCAAGCTCGAAGTAAATGTTGCGGGCCAGGATGCCAACGTCGAGCTCGCCTATTTGGGCTCGAAGGGCGCGGACGACCTGCGAGTAGCGATTCTGCAATTGGCCTCAGGCACCCGCGCGGCAGAAGCCGCTGAGGTCGCTGGAGTCGAATCCAGCGAAGCTGGGGTTGCCGGCATCGTCGAAAAGCGAGTCAACGAACTCTTCGCGCCAGAACTCGATCCCAACATTGCCCCTCCTGAGTCGATTGTGCGAATCCGACTTCCTCGCCTCATTGGCTCCATTGTTTTCAGCGAAGCAACCGTCATCGCGATTCTGGTAGCCATCGGGATTATCGTGATGATTTCCGTCACCGGTCGCTATCTCTGGCTGATTGCCTTCTTGCCCGGCGTGCTGGGACTCGGCGGATACCTCGTCTCGCGACTGACCCGCTCGCTTCGGTACTCAATCGCAGCAACTGAAAACGGCATCCGTGTCGGGTACGGTTTGCTGTCGACGACCAACGAGACTTTGCCTCCCGGTCGCATCCATGCCGTCGAGGTCTCTCAGCCGCTCTTGTGGCGGCCTGCCGGGTGGTGGGAGATCAAGATCAACACCGCCTCACAGGCGTCGAGCTCGAGCGGTGCAACGGCAAAGACGACTCTGTTGCCCGTCGGTGACATGGACGATGTCCACCGAGTATTGCAACTCGTCTTGCCGAGCCTCGCGAACGACGAATCGCGGGAACTTCTCGAAGCTGGTCTCGCCGCGGGCGCACACGATGATGCCTACGTTACGTCTCCCAAGCGCGCACGAGTGCTGCGCTGGTTCTCCTGGCGTCGCAATGGTTTTGTTCTGATTTCGGATGCCGTAGCGCTTCGTAAGGGAGCAATCTGGCGTTCGCTCGTGCTGGTTCCGCAGGCGCGCATGCAGAGCGTCAGCATGCAGGAGGGCCCGCTGCTTCGCCGCATGGGGCTCGCCGAGTTACGTGTCCACACCGTGGCTGGACCGATTTCGGCGACGATTGGTGCGATGGATCGCGAGGACGTCATCGAGTTCTTTGAGCAAGTTGGTCGAGCCGCAGTGGTATCAGCCGGTGCCGACACGAGCCACCGCTGGCGCAGTGGCAGCGTTGCGCAGAACCCCACCATTGCCTCCATTGACCAGCCTGAGGCTCGCGACTAGTGGCGCAGGCAGCAGGCCGACTCGGTATCGGCATCATTGGCGCGGGCAAAGTCGGCCCGATTTTGGGCGCAGCCCTTGCTGGCGCAGGGCACGCCATCGTGGGCATTGCAGCGACATCGGAGCGCAATCTTGAGCGTGCGAGCGCCATCCTGCCCGATGTTCCGGTGCTCGACATCCCGACCCTGGTTGAACGTAGCGAACTCGTGATTGTGGCGATTCCGGAAGCTGAAATTGAATCGTTCGCGAAGGGTCTCGCTGACGCGGGAGTCTGGCACCCCGGCCAACTGGTGGTGCATACGGCACCGGGGCTTGGGTATATGGCACTCGCTCCGGCATTAGCTTCTGGCGTGATCCCCCTGGCGATTCATCCAGCAATGGTATTTACCGGAACAAGCCTTGACCTGACTCGTCTGCACGAAACGTACTGTGCCGTTAGCGCCCCAGCGCCCGTGTTGCCCATCGCTCAAGCCCTCGTCGTTGAGATGGGCGCAGAGCCGATTGTGATTGCCGAAAGTGAGCGCGCAGCGTGGGCCGAAGCGGTCAGTACCGCGACTAGCTTTTCCGCCGCCATTGTGGGGCAGTCTCTTGAATTGCTCTCGGGCGTCGGGGTCGAGAACCCCGCCAGAGTCCTAGGCCCGTTGTTGCGGTCGTCAGTCGAGAGTGCGCTCGCGGGCGCAACTGCGACTACGATCGACCTTTCCTCGTTCGACCCCGATTCGAGGCCCCATTCACAGGAGGATCCCTCGTGAGCTCATCCCCCCGCCCGCAAGTTATTGAGACCGTCGCGGGTATGCGCGATGTTGTCGCGCACGAGCGCGAAGCTGGCCGCACGATCGCACTCACCCCAACTTTGGGTGCGCTACACGCCGGTCATGTGGCTCACGTCGAGCGCGCGGCGGAACTCGCTGACGTGCGGATTGTGTCGATCTTCGTCAACCCCACTCAATTTGGTGCCAACGAAGATCTCGACAAGTACCCGCGCACGATGGATGACGACCTCGAACTGCTTGGCGAAATGGGCGTTCCGTACGTGTTCGCGCCGAGTGTTGAGGAGATGTACCCCAAGGGGCCGACTTCCACGACAATCTCCGCCGGCCAGGTCGGCACAATGTTTGAGGGCAAGACGCGCGCCGGTCACTTCGACGGTGTGCTCACCGTTGTCGCAAAGCTGCTCGCAATCACTACGCCACAGTTCGTGACCTTTGGACAGAAGGATGCTCAGCAGCTGTTCTTGGTTCGTCGCATGATTACCGACCTCAACATCCCGGTGCGCATGGAAATCATCGAGACCGTCCGCGATGACGACGGACTCGCACTCTCCAGTCGCAATCAGTTCTTGGATGCCAGCCAGCGCGAAGCTGCCACCATCCTGTCGACCGCATTGAAGGCGGCGACCTCGGCCGCCGATAGTGGCCTCGATGCCGTCATTGCTGCCGCGCAGGGTGCGCTCATGGGGGAGTCACGGGCCGAGCTCGACTACTTCTCAGTCGTCAACACTGAAACCTTTACACCGGTGCCTGACGGCTTCCGTGGGCCGGCAACCGCAATCGTGGCTGCCCGTGTTGGAGACACTCGGCTGATCGACAATTCTTCGCTCTACGTCGGCTAGTTTTACGACGGATTTAGGGGCGCGGCGCGGTAGCGTCATCCCGGCTACGATTGAGGGCGTGAATGACGCTGCAAACGCTCCAGACCCGACCGAGGCCGAAGTTTCTGAACAGAAAGCTGTTCGGCTAGAGAAGCGTCAGCGACTCATCGATTCTGGCGCCGAAGCCTACCCAGTAGGCGTCGCAATCACGACAAACATTCCTGCCGTGCGCACGAAGTATCCTTCGCTCGAAGCTGATCAGACCACCGGCGACGTCGTCGGGCTTGCTGGCCGCATCGTGCACCTTCGCAACACGGGCAAACTGTGCTTCGCGTCGCTGCAGTCTGGCGATGGCGAGCGCATCCAGGTAATGGTCTCTCTCGGTGAGGTCGGCGAAGACTCGCTCGCCCTCTGGAAAGAGGTCGTTGACCTTGGAGACCACCTTTTCGTGAGTGGCGAGATCATCTCGAGTCGTCGCGGCGAGCTGTCAGTCATGGTCAAGGACTGGAAGATCGCGTCAAAGGCAGTTCTGCCTCTTCCCAACCTGCACAAAGATTTGAGCGACGAACAGCGCGTTCGCAGTCGCTATCTCGACCTCATCGTTCGCGAACAGGCCCGCTTCACCGTGCGCGCCCGCGCCAAGGTCAACGCGAGCTTGCGGGCAACATTCGCCGCGCACGACTATCTCGAAGTCGAAACGCCGATGCTGCAGACCATGCACGGTGGGGCATCCGCACGTCCGTTCGTAACTCACTCGAACGCGTTTGATATCGAACTTTACCTTCGTATCGCGCCTGAGCTCTTCTTGAAGCGTGCCGTCGTTGGCGGCATTGAGCGTGCGTTCGAGATCAACCGCAACTTCCGCAACGAGGGTGCAGACTCAACGCACTCGCCCGAATTTGCCATGGTCGAGGCCTACCAGGCATACGGCGACTACAACCAGATGGCTGACCTCACGCAAGAGCTCGTGCAGAATTCGGCGCTCGCCGTTGCCGGTTCGATGCTTGTCACCCTCACTGATGGCACCGAGTACGATCTTGGCGGTGATTGGGCGCGCATTTCAATGTATGACTCGCTCAATGAAGCCGCGGGGCTCAGCGTCACTCCGCAGACTCCTGCCTCAGAGTTGAAAGTATTGGCGGATGCCGTCGGCATCGAAGTCACCCAGCCCACCCACGGTAAGTACGTCGAAGAACTGTGGGAGCACTACGTCAAGCCTGGACTTGACCACCCCACCTTCGTGATGGACTTCCCCGTCGATACGAGCCCACTCGTGCGCGATCACCGCAGCATTGAAGGCGTTGTCGAAAAATGGGACCTTTATGTTCGTGGCTTTGAGCTGGCTACCGGCTATTCCGAGCTTGTCGACCCCGTAATTCAGCGCGAACGCTTTGTTGAGCAGGCACTTCTCGCGAGCCAGGGCGACGTTGAGGCGATGCGTCTCGACGAGGACTTCATTCGTGCGCTTGAGCACGGCATGCCGCCGACCGGTGGAATTGGTGTCGGCGTCGACCGACTGCTGATGGCTATAACCGGTCTCGGTATTCGCGAGACAATCCTCTTCCCCTTAGTGAAGTAGTAGTTATGACTGAGCCAGCGAAAAAGCCGCCGATCACTCCGATGCGTATTGCGCTGTGGGTCATCGTTTCCGGGGTCGGGCTATTCATGGTGATTACCGGCATCGTCGGTGTTCTCGTAAAGGCGCAATAGTGGATCGCAAATCGTCCCGGTTGATCATGACTGTGACTCTGGTGGGACTTGTCGTTCTGATCGCAATCGTCACCCTGATCAACGGTTAGGCTGAAGACGTGCCTCAAGAATATTGGTCGAACGCGATCTACTCCGTCGTGCCCACGCTTGCCGTCGGGCTCATCTTTTGGTTCGTGATGTGGGCAATCATGCGTTCCGATCGCACAGAGAGAAACAGCTACGCCAAGATCGAGGCAGAAGAGCGCGCTAAGGCCGAGGCTCGCATCGATACCGCGAACAAGTCTTAGGCCCGCGGTCTAGTCCCGAGGCTTAAGTCGCACGGTTGGCAGTTCTGGAGCGGGCAGCGGATGTCCGTCATATCCGGCAACGCTGCCAAAGCGTCCGGCAGAGTTGCCGCTCTCAATCACGTCTGCCTGCCACTGTGCGCGGTACTCCACAATCTCTTCGTGGCTTCGCCCGATGAAGTTCCACCACATGATGATGGACTCGCCGAGCGGTTCGCCTCCGAGCAGCAGGAGTCGGGCATCCGTCGCCGCTGTGATCGTGAGTTCGGTGAGACCGGGAGCGAGGTAGGCGAGGTGATCTGCTGGGGTCGCGACGCTCGCGATCGTCACATCCCCGGCATCCACGAGCACGCCGTGTTCGAAGCTGGCATCGAGAGCGAGCGTGATGCTACTGCCAGCGGGAAGGTCGAGTTGGGCACCCAACAGCGGCGAAAAGACGCGCGCCGGGGAGGAAACTCCGGCTAGATCGCCGATGAAGACGCTGACGGTCGCGCCCTGATGATCGAAGGGCGTTGGAGCGTAGTTCTCAAACGCCGGAGCGGTGTGGCGGTGTGCGTCGGGAAGGGCGACCCAGAGCTGCGCGCCGTGCAGCAGCGTCGGCTCAGCAGGGGAAACTTCGGAGTGCGAGATGCCGTGACCCGCCGTCATGAGATTCAACTCACCGGGCCGCACGGTCGCGAGGCTGCCAACGCTATCGCGGTGCTCGATATCGCCGGCAAAAAGCCAACTGACGGTCTGCAGCCCGGTGTGAGGGTGCGGGGGAACGTGCATCCGAGTCGTATCTGGCCCGTAATGGTCGACGAAACACCAACCGCCAATGAGCGAACGGGATCGCTGGGGAAGAGTGCGCCGCACGTTCATCGCGCGCGGCCCACCGAGCGGAACTATGCGTGGCTCGAGCAGTTGCACGCCGGCGCCGGGGTGCGTCTCGCACAGCACTTCGGCCGGGTTCTCTTCAGGATTGCTCACGGCGGCTCCTCACCTCAGTGACAGCTAGCGTGCCATAAAAATTACTCCGCGATAAGTGGGGTCACCGAACGCAACCATGTGGTCGAGCACCGCGATCGAGACGGGCAAGTCGTGAGAGTCGACCCAGGTCTCGCCTTGCTCGGCAGTGATCCACGGATCGTTCAACAGCACAGTGTCACCCTTGACCGCGTGAGCGACAACCCAGTGCGGGGTCGACGCGTCGTGCATTGGTTCTTCCTCGATCAGGAGCACCGCCAACTCGCCTGCGGAGACCCGTGCACTGATCTGCTCAATCGACAGCGGGGCAGTGTGCTGTTGGATGCCACGGCTCGCCGCTTCGGCACGTGACTGTTCCTGCAGTTGCTCCCGGAATACGCGCTCTTCACCCTCGTAGCTCTCCAGCAGTGTCGGCTCGGTCGTGTCGAGGTGGAGTTCGAGGGTGATTCCTGTCGCGGCCTGCGTGATGACATCGTGTACGGCGACGGCGAGGCCGAGGGGTTCGCAGGCGGGAAAGTTTGTGGCAGCACGCCAGAAGGCGAGTTCGCGCTCGCGGGCTCCCTCATCTTCTGTGTCAGCAAATGGTTCGAGGCCGAGGTGGCTGAGTGCTGTCATTGCCGCGACAGCGCCACACGTGAACATCGTCGTCTGCCCGTAGTAGCGCAGCTGGTCGTGCGGCCAGTTGTCATGCCAAAGCGCAAATCCGCGCACACCCTGCGTGCCGTCAGCGGACGAGATCGGTTCCCGTAGTTCGATGAAACCGAGGTCGTCAGCAAAGGCCGGAAGTTCAGCATCCGAGGGCAGCTGCCATTTGAGACAGGCATCACCACGGGCGACCGAGGTAGCGATGACCTCGTCGAGAAGCCTGCGCGCCGTCAAGTCAGTGGGGGAAGCTTCGGGATCGGCCCAGAGGTCAATGAGCTTCGTGTAGCGCGTGTTTGGGCGGCCCGAGGTTATCGCTGCGGCAGTCCCGCTTTCATTGCGTAGTACCCACACTTGCGGGTTGTACGGTTCACGGTCGCGCTGCCAATGCGCGGCACGTTCGACGCCGAGAGCGCGGCGAAGCGTCTCGGGCATATCAGTCGGCGAGAGCCGTTCGGCAGCCTGAGCCGGTTGGGTGGCGGAAGTGGAGGGTTCCACGGGGTCCTTTCGAGAGCATCCGGTCGCACGGAGCGACGGAATTAGTAGGCCGGTGCTTCGTGAATCGAAGCCGCGACAAGAGCTTGAGTGTAGGGATGTGTTGGCGAGTTGAGCACGTCGTGGCACTCACCCGATTCCACGACTTCGCCATTGCGCAGAACATAGACGCGGTCAGCGAGCTGGCGAACGACCGCGAGATCGTGCGAGATGAACAGGATTGAGAGCCCAAGATCGACGCGGAGTTTTGCGAGCAGATCAAGGATTTGTTTCTGCACCGATACATCAAGTGCTGAGACTGACTCGTCGCAAATGAGTAGTTGTGGTTGCACGGCCAAAGCGCGAGCGATAGCGACGCGCTGCCGTTGACCACCAGATAACTCTGCCGGACGCTTACGCGCAAATTCGACGGGCAATTCGACCAAGTGCAAAAGGCCGTTCAGGTCGGATGCCGGTCTCTGCGCCACTCGCAATGCCAACTTCAGCGACCGACCGACACTGATCATCGGATTCAGCGATGAATATGGATCTTGGAACACGATCTGCATTTGGGTGGGGATGCGTGAGGCACGACCGGGGGCGAGGGCAACGCCGTCGAACTCGATGACGCCGCTGGTCTCCAGTTCGAGGCCAGCGATGCAGCGAGCGATCGTAGTCTTGCCCGAACCGCTCTCGCCAACGATGCCAACAGTTTCGCCGCGACCGACCGTGACGTCGACGCCGCGCAGCACGGTTTTGTCGCCAAAACTCTTCGTGAGGTTTGTCGCTGCGACCAAATCACCGGTCTTCGAGCCGTCACCATTTATGCCGGATGCCGCCCGTACGACGCCCGCCGAACGGTCCGTCAGCGAGGGGTCGGCTTCGATCAGCGCGCGAGTGTATGGGTGGCTTGGCGAATTGAGTACGGAGCTTGTGTCCCCGCGCTCAACGATCTCGCCGTGCCGCATGACGAGCACGTTTTCGGCACGGCCACGGACCATGCCTAGGTCGTGGGAGATGAGGAGTGCGGCCATTCCCCGTTGTTCCTGCAGGCCCCGAAGGAGGTCGAGAATTTCGCCCTGGTTGCTCGCGTCGAGTGCCGTGGTTGGTTCGTCCGCAATCAGTAGCTCGGGGTCGGTGGCGAGGGCCGCCGCGATGGCGACTCTCTGCCGCATTCCGCCCGAGAGTTCGTGTGGGAAGGCGCGTGCGACATCGGCGGGAAGGTTCACTTCTGCGAGCCGGTGCGTTACAAGTTCTGCACACTCTGCCCGACTCAACCGGGTGGTGCTCGCGGCCTGAATTGTCATGGCGATCTGGGTTCCACAGCGGTGCACGGGGCTCAGGCTCGTGAAGGGGTCTTGAAGCAGGAGTGAAATTCTGCGACCTCGAGTGGCGCGCCAGACGGCATCCGTTGCTGGCAGTTCGATCGTCGCACTAGTGAGGGCGATTGTGCCCCGCGCGGTGAATCCGGACGGTAAGAGTCCAGCGATGGCTTTCGCGGAGAGGGTCTTTCCTGAGCCAGATTCGCCGATCAGCGCAAGGGTTTCGCCTGGCGCAATTGAGAAGTCGAAGGGTGCGACGACAATGCCCGCGGGGCCGTCGACAGCGAGCCCGGTGACCGCGACTTGGTTCTGCGTCATGAGCGCCCCGTTCGAGTCAAGGTTTGGCCGAGCCAGTCGCCCACTAGGTTTGCTGCCGACGCGACTCCAATAATCAGCAGCGCTGGCACGAGAACGGCGGCAGGGTTGTCGATCATGATGGCGCGACCGTCGGTCAGTTGGCGTCCCCAGTCGGCGGTTCCTGGCGCTACGCCGACTCCCAGAAAGGAAAGGGAAGAGAACGCGACGAGAGCAAAAGCAACGTTGAGCATCGCGTTCGTGATGATGAGCGACGACACATTGGGAAGGACCTGCGTAAACATGATGCGCGTTTTGGAGAGCGACAGCATTTGGGCTGCCTCCACGAAGGGTCGTGCGGCCTGTTCCATGACCCCAGCACGAACAATGCGGATGTCAGAGGGCGAGAACAGCAGGATCAACAGCAGCACGGTCATCCAATAGCCAGCACCGAAGACACCGGCAACGACGATTGCGGCGAGCAGCAGCGGTAGTGAGAACAGCAGATCCGTCCAGCGGCCAATGATGAAGTCGATGGGGCCACGAAGGTAGCCAGAGACGGTGCCGAGCAGGATGCCGAGCAGCATCGACCCGAGTGCAACACACACTGGACCAACGAGGGCCGATGCTGCTCCCGCGATCGTCAGAGCGAGCACGTCACGACCGAGTTCGTCTGTGCCGAGAAGGTGACCGGGGCTGCCGGGCGGCAGGAGCGAATCGAGGATCGACTGCGCCGTGGCATCCGGGGCAATCAGATTGCCAAAGATCACCAGTAGGGTCACGACGCCCAAGAGGATGAGCGAGGCCCAGACGGCAAGGGGATGGCGACGCCGCGATCGTGGCAGTTTCGCGAGGGCAATAGCTTCGGTGGTGCTCACTGTGCACCCTCCTTCGCGCGGATACGGGGATCGAGGAAGATGTAGGCGAGGTCGGCGAGCAACGCGATTGTGGCAATCGTCACCGCAACCAGCAGCGTGAGTGCTTGAACCACGGCGATGTCTTTGAACAGTACGGAACCTTGCAGCAGGGTGCCGAGTCCTGGCAGGGCGAAGGTGGTTTCGGCGAGCACTGTGCCACCGACGAGAAAGGTCAGCACAAGGCTGGCGCCAGTGACAATCGGGATGGCGGCGTTGCGCAGAGCAATCAGGTGCACTTGGCGGTCGGGGAGGCCGCGCGCGCGACCAAACGTCACATAGTCAGATTCGAGTTCGCGCAGCATGGCTGTGCGGGTGAGTTTGAGGATGATCGCGCCGAGTCCGAGCGCCAGAGTGATTGCGGGGAGTACGAGGTGCCACAGGGTGTCGAGCCCGCCATCGCCGGAGCCGTAGACCGGGAAGATGGGCACATAGAACGCGAAACCATAGAGAAGGAGCAGGCCAACCGCAAAGGTGGGGGCGCTCAGTCCGACGATGCCGAATCCTGTTGCGAAACGGTCGATCCAGCTTCCCGATCGAACAGCGCTCTGAACGCCGAGAGGGATAGCCACGATCACTGCGAGCAGGAACGCAAGTCCGCTGAGTGATGCGGTGATGCCGAGGCGTGCTCCGATCACGTTCGCTACCGAGTCTTGCAGCCGGATGGACTGCCCAAAGTCGCCAGTGAGGGTGTTGCCAAGCCAGATCAGGTACTGCATGTAGAGCGGCTGATCAAGGTGGTATTGGGCACGAATTGCGGCTACGGCATCCGGGGAGGATGGCCGATTGCCGAGAAGGTTCTTGACGATGTCGCCGGGGGCGAGATGCAGCATCGAGAACACGATGATGGAGAGCACCAACAAAATTCCGAGGGTGCCGAGCACACGCACCACGAGCATGCGGCCGAGGGGCCGTGCTCGTGATGCGCGTGCAATCGGGTTAGGGATCACTTCTAGCCAGCGGCGTGAAGCATGGTGGGCCATGACGAGATGAACGCGAATGAGCTGTAGTTGCTCATGTCGATGTTCTTCGAGAAGGCGGTTGCTGATTGTCCCCACCAGAGTGGAACGCTGATTACGTCTTCAGCCTGCAGCGTTTCAGCCTCGATGAGGAGATCGATGCGGGCAGCCTGATCGGTTGCGGCGCCGACACGTTCGAACAGCGAGAGAACTTCGGGGTTCTCGTAGTTCGAGATGTTGTAGTCGCCGAGCATGTAGGTCGAGACTTCGGCGGGGTCGCCCAGGGTGGAGAAGTACCACATGAGGCCAACGCCATAGCTGCTGTCTTGTTCGAGGCTCGCAAGCCATTCCTCAATCGGAACCTCACGCACATTGAGTGTGATGCCAATCTTGGAGAGGTTCTCGGCGAGCGACTGCGCTGCGGTGCCGAGCTGCGGCCCCGTTGAAGGGAACAGGATGTCGGTTTCGAAGCCATCCGGGTGGTCGGAGGCTGCCAATGCTGCCGCTGCCGCGTCGAGGTCGAAATCGTACTGCGGGATGGTCGAGAGTAGGTCGCGAGCATCGTCAGCGCTGTAGACGCTTCCGAGCGACTCGGGCGTGGCGATAGCGGTCGCTACTTCGCCGTGACCGCGCAGCAGCTTGTCGACGATCGTAGTGCGGTCAACACTGTGGGCGAAGGCTTCGCGCACCTTCTGGTCGTTGAACGGCTCGAGGGCGGTGTTGAAGTACATGCCAACATAGGAGAGGTCGTTGACGTAGTCAACACGCATGTTGTTGAGGTCTTCCCACTGGGTCGACTGCGCGAGCGGCACGTTGAATGCCACGTCGATGTCGCCTGATTGGGCTGCAAGAAGGCGAGTTCCTTCATCCGGGATGAACTTCACATTGATGTTCTTCACCTCAGGAAGGTCGCCCCACCAGGTGTCGACACGTTCGAAGTTGACGTGCGAGTCCGGCACAAACTCGGTGACTTTGTATGGCCCTGAGCCGAGCAGGAGCGCGCCGCTCGTGCCGACTTCGCCGTTGTTGTCTTCCCAGAACTTTTGCGAGGTAATGAAGGCTGCGCCACCCGTGCTCATGTTTGCGGCGAATGCGGAGTCGGGGGCCGAGAGGGTCACGGTGACTTCGCTGTCGCCGGTCTTCTCGACGGTGTCAACGCCGCCCAAGTAGTAGGAGAGACCGGGCGAGCTGGTCTCGTCCCGCGCCTGCTCGAGGCTGAACACGACGTCATCGGCGGTCACCGGGGTGCCGTCTTGGAACATCGCATCGTCGCGCAGTTCATAGACGTAGGTCACGTCATCCGGTTGGTCCCAGGATTCGGCAAGGCCGGGCTGCAGGGTGCCATCGGCGTCGATCGAGACAAGACCTTCTTGAGTGATCGAGGCGATGTAGTAGTTCAGGATGCCGCTCTCGGCGCCAACATAGAGGCTTGAGAGGGATCCGGGAAGGGCAACAGTGATGGTGTCGATGTTGCCGTCGCCAGTGTTGGTGCTCGATGTTGCACAGCCGGCGAGCAGGAGGGCGGAGGCGGCAACGGCAACCGTTGACGCGCGGGCACCCTTGGCCAGTGTTGGATTTGACGTTCTCATGCGCAGTTCATGCCTTTCGGTGAGGGTCACAGGATGAGTGAATGGTGGGGATGAAAATTTCGCGCGTTGGAGATGGGAGTGCTGTGACAGTGCCGCGCGGTCACTGCTGGTTTTCCGGGCCACCTCTCGCATGGCAAGCAGCCGGAGGGCCACTGCGATGCTTGGGGTGTCGGCTGAGTCGTCGAGAGTGGTCGCGTAGATGCGTCGACGAAGTTTGGGCTGCAGCTCAAGGGCGACGACGCCATCGGGCAGAGTGGTGGTGGCCAGAGCGAGTTCTGAGAGAAACGTCACGCCGATTCCGGATGCCACGAGCGCAAGCGCCGCGCCAACTGTCGTGACATCGTGCCGCAGGGTGGGCTTATCGCCCAGAGCGGTTGCGACGGCGACGAGCTGTTCGGTGCAGGTAGCGGGGCCACCGATCCACGTGAAGGAAAGAAGCCCCGCGACGCTCGCTGTCGAGCCCAACTGGTCGGCAATCGCGCGGGGAACGATCGCGAGTACGTTTTCGGAGAGCAGAAAGCGCGAGCGCAGTCCCTCCGGGCTCGTGTGCGAACTGGATGCGGTGGTGTGGTCGCTCGCGTAGCGGTAGTCGAGGGCGATATCGGCGCGACCTTCGGCAACAGCCTTCAGGGCGGCATCCGGTGCTGCTTCACTGAATTCGACGTGGATGCCCGGAAACTCTCGATCGAGGCGCGAGAGCAGCGGGGCGATGATGCTGGCGACGGCGGCGGGGAATGCTGCGAGGCGAACGGCGCCGCGGTCGAGGCCGAGGTGCGCGGTGAGGTCGCTGGCCGCGGCGGTGATGGCGGCATCGATGCGCGGCGCGTGACGGGCGAGTAGGGCGCCGGCTTCGGTGAGTTCCATACCGCGCGGGGTGCGAGCGACCAGGGCGATGTTCAGGCGGGCTTCGCTGCGCTTGAGCTGTTGGGTTATGGCGGGCTGGCTGAATCCGAGGCGACGAGCTGCAGCTGAAACGCTACCGGTTTCTGCAATCGCGACCAGTATGCGCAGCATGTGAAGGTCGAGCGCGCGCGTCACTTCATCGAGATTGGCGGACTCTTCGGATGCACGCTGCATAACGACACCTTATGGCCAAACCACCTCGGCATAACGTTACAGAATGATTAACTTTGTTGTGGTCTTGCGGAGAAACCGCGAGAACCTCCTATTTCGCAGAGACGGCGAGCGCGATTTCTTCGAAGAGTGCCGCGTGAAATCGAGTCCATTTTTCAGCGATTGACTCGGGCCACGATGAAAACTTGACGATAATCGTCTGCGTGCTCGGGTCAATCCACAAAAACTGACCGTGGATGCCAGCAGCGTAATAGCTGCCACGATCATCACCTGTCACCCACCACTGATTGCGGTAACTGCCGTTGGGGTGAACTTGCTGAAATACGGATCCAGCGGCTGCCTGTCGGTCGCCGCCGCGTTGAGTATCAGCGATCCACTGTGCCGGAATCACTGGTCCGTCGGCGGTCATGCCGTTGCGCAGCATGAGGGCCCCGACGTTGGCGAGATCTCGTGCAGTGCAGGCAATGCCGCCGTTAGCAAACGCAAAGCCACTAGGTTCAACAGTGATGGTTGCATCCAGTTCTGGAGAGATCAGGCTCCACAATTCCGTGGAGAGACCATCAACGTATGACTGACCGGTAACACGTTCGATAACCCACGCCAGAACATCAGTATTTGCCGAGACATAGCGGAAAACCTGACCATGCGTGCCGTCATGCTTCAAAGTCTTGAGAAACTCGTAGGTGTCTGCCGGGTCACCGTCGAGTCGCTCACGCCAGCCCGCAACTCGATCTTGAACTTGAACCTCAGAATCGGAGGCCCAATACTCCTCGCGGTACCGTACGGCCACAGTCATATCGAGCGTCTGCTGCACTGTCGCATCGCCGTACGCGCCATCCGAGAGCTCCGGCAGGTAATGCGAGATGGACTGCGCAGGGTCGATCAACCCCCGCTGCACAAGGCGACCGATAACCAGCGCGCCCAACGACTTAGAGACCGACATGAGCACATGTCGCTGGCCAATCCCGCCTTCGCCAAAGTACTGTTCGTGCACGACCTCTCCGCCGTGGAGCACCACCAACGCGTCGGTGAATGACTCTTCAAGGCGCGAGTCGAGATCAGGGATGATGCCGGCGAGACTGGGAAGCGTGGTGCGGTCGGCTAATCCTTGACCGCCCGCGATTGTCGCGCAGGGAACCAATTCTTCCAGATGCCAGAATCCCCACCGACTGTAGGGAGCCTGCTGCCAGTTCTCGAGCGTGACGTCATTGTTTACTGAGGTCATCGGATTCTCCTCTGCCCTGGAGTAGCCGCAAGCAAACTCCTGGTGTATTCGTGCTCAGGGTTGCCGAATACCGCCCCGGTGTCACCACGTTCGATGATCTGCCCCTGTTTCATCACGGCGACCGAGTCGCACATGTAGCGGATGACATCCAAATCATGGGAGATCAGCAAGTAGGTGAGATCGTGGCGGGTTCTGAGTTCGCGCAGCAGATTGAGAATTTGGGCCTGCACTGACACATCTAAGGCAGACGTCGGTTCATCGAGGATCAACATCCGTGGTGTGGTGGCGAGTGCGCGGGCGATCCCCACTCGTTGTAACTGACCACCGGACAACTGATGGGGAAGTCGACTTGGGTACGCGCTGCCCAGACCAACATCGTCGAGTAGTTCGAGCACGCGGCTCTTTAGCTCGGAGCCGCGAAGCTTGGTGTGCGTTACCAGCGGCTCCGCAACGAGGCTCGCGATTGTCATCCTCGGGTTGAGCGCCGCGACGGGGTTCTGAAAAACGACGCCAAGACGAGAGCGCAGTGAGCGGAGTTGACCCCGACTGAGTGCGCCGAGCTCTTGTCCTTCAAAGACGGCACGTCCGCTGGTGGGCTCAATGAGGTGGAGCGCGCACCGCGCGAGTGTTGTCTTGCCTGAACCCGATTCTCCGACGAGGCCGAAGATGCTGCCTTCCTCAACTCTGAGACTGACCCCGTCTACTGCTCGGTGCGGATGCCGACGGGTGCCAAATACTTTGACTACATCTTGCAGGTCCAATACGGCGCTCATGCGCGCACCGTCCTTATGCAGGCATCAGCGTGCCCGTTCGTAGATTCGAGCAGCGCCGGGTCAATTCGACGGCATTCGTCGATCACCAGTGGGCAGCGATCGGCAAAAGCACAGCCCGTGATTCCGAGCAAATTGCTCGGCACCGTTCCGCGAATCGCGGCCAGCGGCATATTGGGGTCACGGTTTCCGGGAAGCGCATCGAGCAGGCCCTGGGTGTAGGGGTGCTTCGGACTTTTGAGCACTTCTGCCGTCTCGCCAAGTTCGATTACTCGACCCGCATACAGCACAGCTACCCGGTCGCAAATGTCGTGCACGATGCCGAGATTGTGGGTGATGAGCAGCACGCTGAAGCCAAACTGGCGCTGTAGGTCGAGCACCAGTTCGAGGATTTGCTTGGCGACGGTGACGTCCAGTGCGGTGGTCGGCTCGTCGAGGATCAACAGTTTTGGCTCGCACAGTAACGCCATCGCGATCATCGCCCGTTGCAACATCCCGCCGGACAGCTCGTGGGGATACGATGCCGCAGCACGGGCGGGGTCGGGCAGTTGAACGAGGGTGAGGTAGTTGAGAATGTGGGCATCCTCTTCACGCTTTGTGAAGTCACGATGACGGCGCACTACATTTCGCAATTGCGCTCCGATAGTGAACACCGGATTGAACGCGGTTCCGGGATTCTGGAACACGATGGAGACGTCTTCACCCCGACGGTTCGCAGCGTTCGGAGCTAGTTGGTCTCCGCCATCGAGCAACACGCTTCCGGTCGCTGTTGCTCCTCCAGGCAGGAGCCCGAGCACAGCGAGACCCGTAAGAGTCTTGCCGCAACCGGACTCGCCGACGACTCCGATAATCTCCCCATGGCCGACCTCAAGGTCGATTCCCCGCACTGGAGTGTTAGTAACCCGCCCTCGGTCGACAAAATCGATCCGTAGGTCTTTCACTGACAGCAACGCGCTCATCGTTTCGTCTGCCGAGGGTCAAGGATGTCGCGCAAGGCGTCTCCGATCAAGTTGAACCCGAGCACCGTGACGAAGATCGCCAGTCCAGGGAAAGTGGAAATCCACCAGCGATTAAGGATGACACCGCGACCCTCTTGCACCATCAGACCCCAGTCCGGTGATGGAGGCTGCGCGCCAAGACCGATGAAGGCGAGGGATCCGACCCAGAGCACGACCGTGCCGATGTCGACGGTCGCCTGCACGAGGATCGGCGTCGTGCTGTTGCGCAAAATGTGACGGTAGAGGATGCGCCACGTTGGCACTCCCATTGCTCTCGCCGCTTCTACGAAGGATCGGTCGCGCAGCGAGGCGGCTTCTGCGCGCACGATGCGTGCATACCAAGGCCACCAGGCGATGGCTAGCGCGATTCCGACGTTGACTGGTCCAGCGCCGAGGAGGGCGACGGTGATCATCGCTAGCAGGAGCGGCGGGAAGGACTGGAAGAACTCGGTGATTCGCATGATGACGGTGTCAAACCATCCACCGCGGTAGCCAGCGATCGCTCCGAGCACTATGCCGATGGTGGCAGCGGCTACAACCACGAACAGAGCAACGCTCAAAGCCGGTCCGGCTCCGATGATGACGCGACTGAGAACATCCCGGCCAAGTTCATCGGTCCCGAACCAGTGAGCTGCACCCGGTGCGAGGTTGCGGTTTGGAATGTTGGCGAGACCCGCGCCTTCCTCAGGGTGCGGAGCAATCCACTTTCCGAACACAGCGAGCACAAGGACGAGAACGACAAGGACCAACCCGAACGCGGCCAACCAGTCACGGCTCAGAACTCGGCCGAGGTGGCGAAGGCCCGTGAAGCGCTCGTTCACGGGAGTGAGCGAGGGGACAACGGGGAGCAGTGGATAGGTCATGAGATCCTCACCCGGGGGTCGATTTTGGCTTGTACGACATCGACCACAAAGTTGGAGAGCAGGTAGGCTGCTGCGCCAAGAAGGGTGACCGCCATGATGGTCGGGTAGTCAACGGCAACCATGGCAGCGGTGATAAATTGTCCGATCCCGGGCCAATTGAAGACGACTTCGACGAAGAAGGTTCCCGTGAGGGCGTAGGCGATAGAGAGTCCAAACACGGTCACCGTCGATGGCAATGCGTTCTTGAGCGCCAGCTTCCAGTGCACCACTCGTTCAGGTAGCCCGTACGCCCGTGCCGTAAAGATGTGGTCTTGGCCGAGGACCTCGAGCATTGCTGACCGCACCATGCGGGCCATCAGCCCAAGCGGGTAGGCGGCCAGAGTGATTGCCGGAAGAATCAGGTGCTGCAGGCCATCGCCGAACGCAGCCCAATTTCCGGTGATGAGGCTGTCGAAGAGTGCGAAGTTGGTCACCGGGGTAATCGGGTTTGTGTATTCGAGAGCGTTGCTGAACTGGCCGGTCGCTGGCAGCAGTTTCAGATTGCCAACGAAGAACAGCTGAAGAAGGAGTCCTAGCCAGAAGGCGGGCATTGAAACGCCCCCAATGGATAGGAAGCGGATGGCGCCGTCGAGAATCCTTCCTGGCCGGCGGACGGCAAGCACGCCAAGCGTGACGCCCCCGAGTGCTGCGATCGCCATTGCCGCTGCGATGAGCTCGAGAGTTGCTGGGAGCCTCGTGGCGAGTTCGAGCAACACTGGTCGTTTGGTGGAGAGCGAGTTTCCCCAATCTCCAGTGAATAGCCCACCGAGGTATTCGAAGTACTGAACAAAGATCGGGCGGTCGAGTCCTAGCTCGGCGGTCACCCTAGCGATGACCTCGGGGGGAGCTTTGGGGCCCACATAGACGATCGCCGGATTGCTGGGGATCAACCGCGTCATCAGAAAGACAACGAGCGTCAGAATGAGCAACACGACGACGGCGGTGAGAAGCCGTTTGAGTGTGAATCTGAGCATGATGATGCAAACCTTCTATCGGTGGTGCTGCTTCCGGCCTAATCGGGTGCGGACGCTGCCGCCCGCACCCGATTGAGTTTTAGGCTACGGGCCGGATGAAGTTGAAGAAGGTCGTGAACGGGTAGTTCTCGTTGAATCCTCGAACTTCGAGGCCGGTCGGAACTACCGAGACTGCACGAACGTCGTACAGGAACGCTGCCGGAGCCTCGTCGTAGAGGATGTCCATGGCGTCTTGGTAGGTCGCGGCTGCGGCATCCTTATCAGTTCCGGTCAGGCTTCCCGCTTCATCCACAAGAGCGTCGTAATCTGCGTTGTTCCAGTAGCTCAGGTTGAAGAACGGCTTTTCTGATGAGTGGAACAGTGACCACATGTTGTCTGAACCAGCGTCACTGTAGGTCGGCCAGTAGTAGAGAACGAAAATGTCCTGTGCGGTCGCGGGGTCTGCCTTAGCTGTCTCCCATTGTTGGTTGAACAGTTCGGCCTTGATGTTGACCTCGACACCTACCTTGGCAAAGGAGTCTTTGATGAGCGTCACGAAGCGGGCTTCAGAGAGGTTCTCCGAGGCGTAGCTGAGGTTCAGTGTGAATCCGCCACCCTCATGGCCCGCCTGCGCGAGCAGGTCGGCTGCCTTTTCGAGGTCGTACTCGTACTGCGGTACGTCTTCAGAGAACGGGAAGATTCCGCGGGGAACCGGTCCGTGGCTCTGCGTTCCGTAGCCTTGGCCGCCGACCGTGATGATGTCGTCATACGGAATCGCGTACGAGAGCGCCTGGCGCACTGTGACGTTGTCGAGCGGCGCGCGAGTGGTATTGAACATCGCAAGGAAGCTAAACGGTGAGTTGTAGTCGGCGACCGTGAAGTCGGGGTCGTCCACGAGGTCGGCAACGGTCTCAAGCGGAATTGCGGTAGAGAGGTCGACTTCGCCTGCGTTCAGCATCTGCTGAGCGGTGACGGCGTCAGGAGTGATGGCTACGTCGACGATGTCGTAGTAGCTTGCCCGCTCGTCATTCCAATAGCCGTCAAATTTCTCGAGAACAACTTCGCTTCCCGGGGTGTACGACTTGAGCGAGTATGGACCAGTTCCGGCTTCGATTCCGGATTCAAAGTACGTGTCATCCTCCGCGGCCGCCTCGAGAGCTGCCGGCGAGACGATCCAGGCGCCGTACGTGGATGCTGCGATCAAGTCGACGGGGGCGGGATAAGCCAGGTTGATTACAACAGTGAACTCGTCAGGAGTCTCGATGTTGTCGAGCGGTGCCCAGATGAAGGATGCGCCAGCGCGTTCGGCTGCCGCGTCGAGGCTTCCCTTGACTGCCGCGGCATTGAGCGCTTCGCCGTCGTGGAACGTCACGCCTTCGCGGATGGTGAAGGTCCAGGAGAGTCCGTCTTCGCTAGTCTCCCAAGATTCGGCGAGTGCTGGGGTGAATGGTTCGTCGGAATCAGCAGGATTCGCCCACAAGAGGGGCTCATAGAAGTTGCCCATATATAGGGCTTCGGTCGAGAACGACGCGATGGGGTCCCAGGTGGTAATGCCGGCAGATGCCGCGACATTGAGCACTTGGGGTCCGGAGCTGTCAGGGGCGGCGGCGCTGCATCCCGAAGCGAGCAACACGGTGCTGGCCGCTGCAATTGCGGTGAGCCACCTCCATTGGGCGCGCGGCTTGAGTGAAGTCATCGTTGATCTCCTGGTGTGTGGGGTAAGTGGTGCTGCTGTTTGGGCCAAGCATAGGAGCGCGACACCGGTGCTGCATAATACTTGTTAACTGGGTTATGCATATCTTGGAGGCATGGATGGAATTGAGAATTCTGCGTTACTTCGTTGCGGTTGTAGATCACGGGTCAATCACTGCGGCATCCCGCGCACTCCGCGTTGCTCAGCCCTCGCTTTCGCGCCAACTCCGCGCATTCGAGGAAAGGTTGCAGCTCGCCCTCTTCGACAGGTCTAGTCGCGCCGTCACGCTCACCGCGGCTGGGCGAAGTCTGCTGCCGATCGCCCGCGACCTCATTGCCCGCTCGGAACGGGCATCCGTCAGCATGCAGCAAATGGCCTCAGGCGATGCCACTCGACTGACCCTAGTCGCCGCCCCGGCAACCGTCTCAGACCTTGTCGCGCCGTACATTGTGCGCAGCGGTCACGACGGACTAATCGTGAACGTCATCGAACAGAGCCCCGAGAAGGTGTACGACAACGTCGCCACGGGTGCAGCAGATCTCGCAATCGGCACTCGGGTACCGCCGTCTGACTTGCCGTCGAAAGTGATCGGCCATGCGTATCTTTGGGCCCAGTGCGCCAAAGACAGCCCCCTTGCTTCGCTGACAAGCATTTCGCTTGCCGAACTCGTGAAATGGCCTCTCATCGTGATGAGCAATGACCAAGGGGTTCGCCGGATGTTCGATGACGCGATCACGCGCGCGGGCCTCTCTTATCAACCCGCATTCGAGACCGCATCCACCCATGTCGCACAGGCGCTCGCCGCTGCAGGAAAAGGCGTGTGCATCTTGTCGGACGACTCGCGCTATGGACTGCACTCCATGCCGATCGATGCCGAAGCTGGCCAGATGAAAATCACCTTATACGGGGCATGGGATCCGCTCCACTTCTCCCAGAGTTCGATCCACTCCACGATGGACGGCTTCGCCGACTTCATCGAAGAGCTCTACGGGGCGCAGCCGCTAGCAATAGACAGTCACGCCTAGGGCGAACACCGGACTATTTCACGATTTCACTGGTTAGTCTCTTTACATCGGTACCGAATTCGTAGCGGTATCTAAGGAGTGAAGAGATGTTTGAGAGATTTACCGACCGCGCCCGTCGTGTAGTCGTTTTGGCCCAAGAAGAGGCCAAGATGCTCAACCACAACTACATCGGCACAGAGCACATTTTGCTTGGCCTTATTCATGAAGGCGAAGGAGTTGCCGCGAAGGCACTCGAGTCGCTGGGTATTTCACTCGACTCTGTTCGCGAGCAGGTGCAAGACATCATTGGCCAGGGTCAGCAGCAGCCGACCGGTCACATCCCGTTCACGCCCCGTGCCAAAAAAGTACTTGAACTGAGCCTGCGCGAAGCGCTGCAGCTCGGCCACAACTACATCGGCACCGAGCACATCCTGTTGGGACTCATTCGTGAGGGTGAAGGCGTTGCCGCTCAGGTTCTCGTCAAGCTCGGCGCCGACCTCAACAAGGTGCGTCAGCAGGTCATCCAGCTCCTCGGTAGCTTCCAGGGCAAGGAGGCTGTCGCTGTTGGCGGCAACGATGCGACCCCGGATAAGGGTTCGCAGGTTCTTGACCAGTTCGGCCGCAATCTCACTCAGGCGGCACGCGACGGCAAGCTCGACCCCGTCATCGGTCGCGAGAAGGAGATGGAACGCGTCATGCAGATCCTCTCCCGCCGCAGCAAAAACAACCCTGTCCTCATCGGTGAACCCGGTGTCGGTAAGACCGCGGTTGTCGAAGGACTCGCCATTGCCATCGTGCACGGCGACGTACCTGAGACCCTCAAGGACAAGCAGCTGTACTCGCTCGACCTCGGATCGCTCATCGCCGGAAGCCGTTACCGCGGTGACTTCGAAGAGCGCCTCAAGAAGGTAACGAAAGAGATCCGCACCCGTGGCGACATCATCGTCTTCATTGACGAAATCCACACCCTCGTTGGTGCTGGTGCTGCTGAGGGCGCAATTGACGCCGCATCCATCCTGAAGCCGCTGCTAGCGCGTGGCGAGCTCCAGACGATCGGTGCAACGACTCTCGACGAGTACCGCAAGCACTTCGAGAAGGATGCCGCTCTTGAGCGCCGCTTCCAGTCGGTTCAGGTGCACGAACCAAACCTGCCGCACACGATCAACATCCTGAAGGGACTCCGCGACAAGTACGAGTCCTTCCACAAGGTCTCCATCACTGACGGCGCCATTGTTGCTGCGGCAAACCTTGCCGACCGTTACGTGTCTGACCGGTTCCTGCCAGACAAGGCAATTGACCTTTTGGATGAAGCGGGCGCACGTTTGCGTCTCTCCATCCTTTCGGCACCCCCTGAGCTGCGTGAATTCGACGACAAGATCGCCGAAGTCCGTGGCCAAAAAGAGGGCGCAATTGAAGACCAGGACTTCGAAAAGGCTGCAAGCCTTCGCGACGAAGAGAAGAAGCTCCTCGGCGAGCGTCTTCGCCTTGAGAAGCAGTGGAAGTCCGGCGACGTCGGCGCAAGCGGAATTGTGGATGAAGGTCTGATTGCCGAAGTTCTGGCAGCAGCAACCGGCATCCCCGTCTTCAAGCTCACTGAAGAAGAGTCCAGCCGACTCATCTTCATGGAGAAGGCGCTCCACATGCGCGTCATTGGTCAAGAGGAAGCCATCTCGGTTCTCTCCAAGACCATTCGCCGCACCCGCGCTGGTCTCAAGGACCCCAACCGCCCCAGTGGTTCGTTCATCTTCGCCGGTCCGACCGGTGTTGGTAAGACCGAACTTGCTAAGGCCCTCGCCGAGTTCTTGTTTGACGACGAGTCGGCCATGATCTCGCTCGACATGAGTGAGTACGGCGAAAAGCACACCGTTTCGCGCCTGTTTGGTGCCCCTCCCGGATTCGTAGGATTCGAAGAGGGTGGCCAGCTCACCGAGAAGGTGCGCCGCAAGCCATTCAGTGTTGTGCTGTTCGATGAGATCGAGAAGGCTCACCCCGACATCTTCAACTCGCTCCTGCAGATCCTCGAAGAGGGTCGCTTGACCGACGGTCAGGGTCGCGTGATCGACTTCAAGAACACCGTCATCATCATGACCACCAACCTGGGGACCAAGGACATCACCGCTGGCCCAATGGGCTTCCAGGTGGAGGGTGACTCGGCAACAAGCTACGACCGCATGCGCGGCAAGGTTGTTGAAGAGCTCAAGAAGCACTTCAAGCCTGAGTTCCTCAACCGTGTTGACGAGACCATCGTGTTCCCGCAGCTCAGCAAGCCAGAACTGTTGCAGATCGTCGACCTCTTCATCAAGCGACTCTCCGAGCGCATGATGGATCGCGACCTCACCGTCGAGCTCACTGTTCCCGCCAAGGAGCGCCTCATCGAAGTCGGGTTCGACCCCACTCTCGGTGCGCGACCGCTCCGCCGCGCAGTGCAGCACGAAGTTGAAGACGCCCTGAGTGAGAAGATCCTGCACGGCGAACTCAACGCCGGCGACCACGTGCACGTTGACTTCGTTGACAGCCTGTTCGTGTTTACCACCAGCCGCCAGCCTGGGCTGCCAGAAAAAGAAGCTGCAGAGGTCGAGGCCTAAACCTCAGACCGATCGATGAATGGCTGGGCCGCACTGAAAAGTGTGCCCGGCCATTTCGTCGTTAAACGCTCGCCAGCGGTAGCGTTAGCCCGTGACCACATTCAGCATCCGTCCCGCAACAACGGCGGACGTACGGGCCATCCAGAGCCTCGTAGAACCACTCGTCAACGAACGAATCCTGCTCGGTAAAGACCTCGTCGTCTTCTATGAAGCCGTGCAGGAGTTTCGCGTCGCGGTGACTGCTGACGGCACTGTCGTCGGATGCGGGGCTCTCCACGTCATGTGGCAAGACCTCGCTGAAGTGCGCACGCTTGCCGTCGCCTCCGAATGGCTTGGTCGCGGAGTCGGCCACGCCCTGCTGGAACAGATTGAACGAGACGCTCACATGCTCGGCCTTGAGCGACTGTTTTGCCTCACCTTTGAGACCGGTTTCTTTGCCCGTCACGGGTTCGAGCCGGTAGTCGAAGAACTCGTCGATCCCGCAGTGTTTGCACAACTATCGTTGTCTCCCGATGAGGGTGTCGCCGAATTCCTTGATCTTTCCCGGGTGAAACCCAATACCCTCGGCAACACGCGCATGCTGAAGCGGCTTTAGCGGCGCTAGACGTTTAGCCTTACGGTATGTCGACGTTTCGGAATCCGGTCGGCCCGCAATCAAGCAACGTCTACTGGCGCCGACGCTTGATCGTGGGGCTAGGACTGCTCGCCGTGCTTGCGATCATCTTGCTCATCGTGTTTGGCCCTAAAGCCTCCACAGACCCCAACACGTCATCTCCCTCCGAGACGAGCGCAACCGAGTCGAATACTCCGGCAGCCACCGATTCGACAGGCTCAACCATTTGCGACCCTGCAAAGCTCACCCTTGAAGCGATCACGGATGCGTCAAGTTACGCCGCGGGGGAGAACCCGCAATTGTCGTTCTCACTCAAGAGCACCATGACGGAGCCGTGCGTTATCGAGGCAGGCAGTGACATCCAAGAGTTCGTGATCACTAGCGGTAGTGATGAAATCTGGAACTCGAAACACTGCCAGACAGGTGGTGAGGCCGGTACCGTGGTCCTTCAGCCCGGCGTTCCGGTGCAATCGAGTTCAATTGAGTGGGATCGAACCCGCTCAGCGACAGACACGTGTGAGTCAGATCGCCCCATCGTCACTGCAGACGGCGCCAGTTACCATCTCGCTGTATCTGTCGGAGACATCGCAGCAGAAAGTACCAAGCAGTTCTTGTTGAACTAGCCAGGATTAGTTATGGATTCTTCATCCTCATCGGCGCAGAGCGTCGAATTTAGTTCGCCCTTGCTTGCTCAGGCGTTGGAGACTGGCGATCCAGTCGCGGTTGCTCTCGCCCTGCGTAACGACCGAGTCATCGTGCCGATGCTCACTGACGGCGACGGCAGTGAACCGCAAGTGCGGGTATTCCGTCGCGGCGAAGCCGACAAGTACATGCTTTTGCTGTTCTCTTCCGTCGACACCTATGTTGCGATGCTGCCTGAAGAGAACGACCACCAGGTTGTTGCGTACTACTCAGACGATTTGCGCGGATTCCTCGAGACCAATCGGGGCGTTCTCGAGTCCGTATGGTTCGACGTTGCTGGCCCGCACACGATGCAGGCATCGCCGGATGACATCTTGGATGCGCTTAAACTTTCGTGAATTAGCGCACACCACCCTCTCGGGACATCCAATTCGGATTGTCTTGCCGAGGAGCTAGGCGTCCCAGTTCAGGGGACAACAGGACCCAAATGGTCTATTTTGGCCCCATTTCGGCACTCATTCGGGTTACATCCAGCTAACTCCAAGAGCCAATGTTATAAACAGGGCTTTCTATCCCCCGTGTGTGACAGTTACTCTGTTCAACGTGGAAGACAACAGTTTCGGAGTGCCAGCGGGATGGTACCCAGACCCTCTCGGGTTGCCCCAGTTGCGTTGGTGGGATGCCCAAGCGTGGACCGAGCACACCTCGGACGCTCGAGCGCCCATTGTTGTGCAGCCAACGACCAAATTGGCGTACGCAGACGACGATGAAGACGACGAGTTTGAACTGCCGTCACGTCGGGATCAGCGCGATCGGGAACGTAATGACTCCGGCGACTACCTGATCACTGAGACTCGCAGCGAGCCAACGCCCGAAACTGCGCCAGTTCACGACGAGTTGAGCGCACAGCCGCTGCTCGCTATGACGCTGCGTGAACTTGAGCCGCCTCTCGATGAGTCCAAAGAAGCGGACGAACCTCAGCTTCTCCCTAAATCTGCAACAGCGCACGCAAACTCGATGCCTGGCGCATCCACGCTGAGCGCGTACGCCGAAGAAGAAGAAGCCCCGAAACGCGAAATTCGCCAACACCGCACGTACAACCCCGCAGTGTGGTTGATTGCGCTTCTGCCTCTCGCCCAGCTTCTGACCAGCATGTTCTTGATCGCCTTCGCGGGCCTCGGCAACAACTTGCCGTTGCTGCTCGTCGTGTGGATCGCGCCGTACTTCGTCGTTCTCGGCCTTGCCGCCTACGACAACCTGCTCTTGCAGGTCTGGGGTCACGAACGTCCAGCAAGTGCCGTGTGGGCATTCCTTACGGCACCTGTTTATCTGGTGATTCGTGGAATCCGCACGATGCGTGAAACCGGCAAGGGCATTGCTCCGATCGCCACGTGGTCAGGAACCATAGTTTCGCTTGTTATCGGAATGCTTGTTCTTCCGGGACTCATAATCTCGTTGATTCCGCAGACCTTCAGCACTCAAATCGAACAGTCGGTTCAAGCACAGGCGGCAACGCTCGGTGCAAGCATTGAGCTTGATTGCCCGACCACCCCACCAGTTCTTGTCGGCGAGACCTTCACATGTCGCGCGGTAAAGCCTGCCAATGGTCAGCGTGACTCGATCCTGGTGAGCTTGCAGCGCGAAAACGGCTGGATCAGCTGGCGCGTAGAAGACTGGGGCCTCTGGACCCTCTTCGGCTAATCGCCGAACCGGGCTCGCTAACCCTCTGCCTGCCCACAACGATCTAATTGATTGCTAGAACTTGGGAATCTCAACGCGTTCTTGAGTTGAGCCAGCAAAAGCGAGACGAAGTGCTTCGCGAACGTGTGAAGCTTCAGAGTCGATAATGGAGCCGAATCCAAGGCGAGCTGCTTCAGCACGTCGCTGCTTGGCCGACGATGCTGGCCTGATCTCTCCGGCAAGACTGATCTCGCCGAGCACCGCCATTGTTGGGGCGAATGCCTTGTCTTTGTAAGCGCTAGCAATGGCCAACGCAATGGCGAGATCGGCTCCGGGTTCAGTAACGCGAATGCCGCCAACGGTCGAAACATAAACGTCGAACCCAGACAGCGGGATCCCCGCCCGGCGCTCGAGCACCGCTAGGAGCATGGCAACTCGTGAGGCATCGACGCCGTTGACGACGCGCCGCGGTTGGGGAGCTTGAGACTTCACGATGAGGGCCTGCACCTCGACGGGCAGTGCCCGCCGACCTTCTAAGGCAATGGTGACGCACGTTCCGCTGACGGGTTGGCGTGCGTGGGAGAGGAAGAGCCCGCTGGGATCGGAGACTTCGGCGATTCCTTCGCCGGTCATTTCGAAGCATCCAACTTCTTCGGTAGAGCCAAAACGGTTCTTGTGTGCGCGCACGAAGCGGAGCGCGGTCTGGCGGTCACCTTCGAACTGGAGAACGACATCCACGAGGTGTTCGAGAAGGCGAGGGCCGGCAATGCTGCCGTCTTTGGTGACGTGGCCCACGAGGAGCACGGGAAGGTTGCGATCTTTGCTGACCCTGATGAGCGTCGATGCGACTTCGCGGACTTGTGACGGACCCCCAGCTATTCCTTCGGTCGCGGCCGAGGCAACGGTTTGTACGGAGTCGACGATCACGAGTTGCGGCTTGACGTGGTCGATTTGACCAAGGATGGTGCCGAGGTCAGTTTCGGCGGCGAGGTACAGCGAAGGGTGAAGGGCGTTGGTGCGTTCGGCGCGCAACCGCACTTGACTGACGGACTCTTCTGCCGTGACATAGAGAACGCGTTGACCGGAGGCCGCAGCGCGCGATGCGACCTCGAGGAGCAGTGTTGACTTGCCAACACCTGGTTCACCGCTCAGCAGGATGGCTGCGCCAGGAACGACGCCCCCGCCGAGTACGCGGTCGAATTCTGCGATACCGCTTGGCCAGTGGGCGACGGATTCAGCGCCGATCTCGGTGATGGATCGTGCTGCGCTCGCCTCTGCGACGGCGACAGTGCTGACGCGCTTGGTTATGCCGGTGGCTTGGCCCGCGTCGATAACGGTGCCCCACTGCTGACATTCGCCGCAACGGCCAACCCATTTGATGCTCGACCAGCCGCACTCAGTGCAGCGAAAATTACTTACAGCTCGGGCCATGCTTCAACAGTAGGTGGGGCGACTGACACTGCTATGCGAGAGTGAGGAACAGTTTCTCGATGTCGTCGGCAGACATGCCATCGTGGCTGCCCGATCCGTCGACATCGTCTGTTGCGCATGACTGAAGCGCGTTCGCGATGATCATGTAGCCGGCACGATCGAGTGCCTTACTTACGGCGGCGAGCTGCGTGACGACGTCTTTACAGTTTGAGTCGGCACCCATCGATTCGGTGAGGGCGTGCAATTGGCCTTCGGCACGCTTGAGCCGATTCATGACCTTGCGCATTGCTTCAGGATCGTGCCCGGTAGGAACGGTTGCGACCTCGGTAGACATGACTAGCTCTCCTTTTTGACGGGTAGGCCAGCGTTGCGCCATGCCGATGTTCCGCCATCAACGTTCACGGCGTCGAAGCCCTGAGTGTTTAGCCATTCCACTGCCTGTCCGCTGCGTCCGCCACTTTCGCAAATTACGTAGACGGTGTTGTCTCGGTCGAGTTCTTCGACGCGAGCAACAAGTTCTCCGAGCGGAATACTGTCAGCGGTTGGTGCATGCCCCGAAACGTATTCGAAGGGTTCCCGCACGTCGATGATGACCGGGTTGGTGAGTTCGGAGAGTGCTTTAGTGTCGATCGTGTTCATGTGTGATTCCTTTGCGAGTGAGCTGGTTTCGAAAGCTGAAGTCGTTGATTCGTGGTTCTAGGCGGTAGCCGCGGCCCACGTGCGGTAGCCGCCGTCGAGGTTTGCGACGTTGAATCCGTGTTGGCTGAGGATGCGCACGGCAGTGTGGCCCCGCTGTCCGACCTGGCAGTGCACGATGACGCGGCGGTCGCCGATCTCGTCGAGGCGGCTGCGAAGATCATCGAGCGGAATGTTTACCGCCTGGGGGATGGCACCGCGCCCGAATTCGGCTGCCGTACGAACATCCACGAGCAGGCTGCCTGCCGCCAGTTCCGCGTCAATCTCATGCCACTGAATCGAGGCGCTCAGGTCGTCGCGCAGGTTCTTTGCGACGTATCCGAGGTGGTTGATGGGGTCTTTCGCTGAACCGTATTGCGGGGCATACGCGAGCTCGAGATCGGCTAGCGAGCTGGCTGTGAGGCCAGCGCTTGCGGCAGTTGCGAGCACATCCATTCGCTTGTCGACGCCGTCACGACCAACTGCTTGCGCGCCGAGAATCAGGTCGGTGTCAGCATCAACGATGAGCTTGAGGGAGAGCGACTGAGCACCGGGGTAGTAGCCCGCGTGCGAGACGGGGTGGGTGTGGATGACCCGAATGTCGCGACCGGTTGCCCGCAGCGTACGTTCGGTCGAGCCAAGGCTTGCAACCGTGAGGTCAAAGACGCCAACGATCGCGGTACCGAGAGCTGGCTTGGAGTGCACGTCATCGCCCGCGAGGGTGTCGGCGAGGTAGCGACCGTCACGGTTTGCCGGGCCAGCCAGCGCCACGAGTTCGTGCTCGCCGCTGACGGCACCAACTTTTTCGGCAACGTCTCCCACTGCATAGACGTTGGGTGAACTGGTCTGGTAGCCAGCATTCACTCGGATGCCGCCGGCTGTCCCAATGGCCAGGCCGGCGTGAACGGCGAGAGCGTTATCCGGTCGCACTCCGACTGCCGCGACGACAACGTCTGCCGCGACGCTTGAGCCATCACTGAGTTGGACGGTGGAGTCATCAATCGACACCGCTTCGGTGCCGAGGCGAAGGTCGACGCCGTTCTCGCGCAAGTGCGCTTCGATCGGGGTAACCATTTCGGCGTCGAGGGTTGAAAGCACATGAGCTGGGCGCTGCACGAGAGTGACGTTGAGGCCGCGCTTCGCGAGGTTCTCTGCCATCTCGATGCCGATGTAGCCGGCACCCAACACGACGACGTTGGCGGTACTGGAGTCGAGGGCGCTGAGTGAAGCGTGGAGGGCGTCAACGTCTTCGATATTGCGGAGCACGAGCATCCGCTCACTGCCGGCAATCGCGGGAAGCGTCGCGCTTGCGCCTGTGGCGATGACGAGTTCGTCGAAGTGTTCGGTGCTCGTGGTGTTCTCGAGACTGTTGTGAACAGTGATGGTGTTGCCTGCCGGGTCGATCCCGGCCACTTCGTGGTTGACGCGCACGTCGAGTCCGAATCGGCTGCCGAGGCTCGCGGGGGTCTGAAGGAGAAGCGCATCGCGCTCGGTGATAACGCCGCCGAGGTAGTAGGCGAGGCCGCAATTGGCGAACGAGACGTGGCCACTACGTTCGAAGATGACAATTTCGGCGTGTTCGTCGCGGCGGCGCATGCGAGTGGCGAAGGACATTCCGGCGGCGACTCCACCGATGACGAGGATGCGGCGGGTGCGTTTTGTGGTGGCGGTACTCATGAGAAAATCATACCCCCGGGGGTATGCCGTCGGCCAATTGACGCTCTCACCCTGAATGCACGCTGAACGGGGGAGCAGCGCAGCGCAACTTCCGGCGCCGCGACTTCGTGAGGAATGCACGATTAGTGCCAGATTCGTGCCTACGATAGTCACACGAGCAAGGGAGCAACGTGGCAACTGGCAACAACATTGACCCGCGGTTCAATTCTGCTTTCCAGCGTGGCGGCCATGCAGCGCAGCCAGCGCCCACGAGTGAACCAACTACGTCACCCGAAATACCCTCCTTCCCTCGCGACGAGGAGCGAGAGCACGAACCACAGTCGCACTACGTGGATGATGCAGGCGCGCTGACTGGCACAGGAGCGCCCGCTAACACCGTTGCGCTCGGTCGCGGCAAGAGTCTCGCGCACAATCCGTGGATCTACGTGCTCTGGATTCTGGGTGTCAGCCTCTTGGTGGCAGGCGCACTGACGCTGTTTTGGTCGTACGCTGAGCTCTATTCTTCTGTGGGCCTTACCCCGGAGTCGTACCGACTAATGAGCACCATCCAGTCACTCGCTCCTCCGATTACAACAGCGGGCGCTTTCTGCCTTGTTGGCGCGCTCCTCGTGCACGCCCTCAACTGGATGCGCAAGAACGCGTGAACTCACAACAGCCATATCTGTACTAAACTCTCTCCCGGTACCGTGTCCGAGCGGCCGAAGGTGCAACTCTCGAAAAGTTGTGTGCGTGAAAGCGCACCGTGGGTTCAAATCCCACCGGTACCGCCACAGAAACACCCCCTACTTCCCAGTAAACACAAGGAAGTTAGGGGGTTTTCTTCTTGCCGGGCCCCCGTAAAGGGGGACTCGACGCCTGCGCAATCGTCGCGTAGCGTGCCTTTCGTGGGGAAAACCGGGGGGTTTCGAGCGCGACGCATAGTCGTCCGCTGGTTTGGCGTGCTCGCCATCACCGCACTTCTCGCCTCCGGTTTCGCCGTTTCGAGTGCAACGCCCGCAACGGCAGCTGGCGAAAATACGATCCTCACTCTTGTTAATGAGGCCAGAGCCGACAACAATCTCGGCCCACTGAAGCTCAACAGCTCAATAAGTTCCGTATCGACGGCGTGGGCGAAGCAGATGGCCGCCAACGGCGCGATGACCCACAACCCAGACTTTTCCACCCAGATTCCTAGTGGCTGGAGCCGGGCAGCCGAGAATGTTGCCAGGGGATGGTCGACACCAACAGCTGTCCACAACGCATGGATGAATTCATCCGGCCACCGTGCAAACATTTTGGGCGACTACACCGACATCGGCATTGCGTTCCTGACTATCAACGGAACCACCTGGGCGGTCCAGAACTTCGGGAAGTATGGGGCAAGCGTTCCCGCGCCGGCGGCAGAAACCGCGCCCGGAGTAGACCGACTCTCTGGTGCTTCTCGCTACTCAACTGCTGTTGCGATTTCTCAGGAGTACGACCCGGGAGTAAACGTTGTCTACGTGACGACCGGCGTGAACTACCCGGATGCACTGAGCGCAGCACCAGCGGCCGCGAAACAGGGCGGCCCGCTTTTGCTGACCCCGCCCTCTGGGCTGCCAAGCATCGTGCGAAGCGAAATCGAACGGCTGAAGCCCAATCTCATTGTCGTAGTCGGCGGCACTGGCGTTCTTTCGAACACAATCTTCTCGCAACTTTCGAGCCTCGCCCCGAACATTCGGCGCGATGGAGGTAAGGACCGGTACGAAACCTCCCGCATCGTGATTGAGCGTGCGTTCAGTGCAGGAACCGGTAAAGCGTTCTTTGCGACAGGGGCGAACTTCCCTGACGCACTCAGTGCGAGCGCCGCAGCCGGGGCAAGCGGGAGCCCAGTGTTCCTGGTTCACGGTCACGCTAGCGGAGTAGATTCCGCGACCGCAGCACTCATGGTCAAGCTCGGGGTTACCGATGTTGTAGTCGCCGGAGGAACCGGCGTGATTTCGACACGGGTCGAACAATCGCTCGGTGCGCAAACTGGGGTGAACACGGTAGTTCGATATGCCGGCGCAAACCGTTACTCAACTTCGCGCGAGATCAACAGCGAAAGCTTCTCCGCTGTCCCGCAGGCGTACTTTGCAGTAGGCACCGGGTTCGCTGACGCGCTCGCGGGTGCAGCTCTAGCTGGACTCAACTCCGCACCGCTCTACGTCGTGCCCGGCAATTGCGTTCCTAGCGGGGTTGTAAACGACCTTGAAGGCTACGGAACAACAAATCGCGTACTCCTGGGTGGAACCGGCGTACTCGGCAACGGCGTCATGCGCATGACCCCCTGCGGCTAGCGCGCTGCTCCACCGAGCTCCCTCGTCAGGAGTGTAGGGACACCTTCAGAATGTCCTCAATAGTCTCGCGCACGAGGGCTTCACGTTCCTGCCTGCTTCCGTAGTCGACAAGTTGATAGGACGCCGTCGCATCTACGAGGGCGAAGAGCACGAGCGCTGCACGTTCGGGACGGGCATCCGCGAACTGGCCCTGTTCTTGACCTCTGCGGATGATGCCGGTCGCAAGCGACTGCCAGGAGTCCATCGCGTCACGGGTTGCTTCTGCAAGTCGTTGATTTCGCCGCCCGATACTCCACGCATCGCTCCAGACTTCACTCACGTTGTCTCGGTGAGGGTCGGCAAGGGTGTCGATTAGCGCTCGCAATTGGTCGAGAGGCGCAGACGGCGTTTGAGCGAAGAGGGCGACCTCCGCGATCTCGCGCTCCGCTATTGCTGAGAACGTATTGGCGACGAGGGCGTCCATGTTTGGCTCATAGTGGGCGATGAGCGGCGCGGTGACACCACAGTGTGCTCCGAGACTGCGCAGCGAAATTGCGGCCAGCCCTCGAGTGAGCGCAATCGTCTCCGCAGCTTCACGAACTTCGAGGGCTCGCTCTGCGGGGTTTCGACGTCGTGTTGCGCTTGCTGCCATATTCGAAGTGTATCCGCTCTTGACTCTTATTGAGTAGGGGGTAAATAATGCAGTTGTGGGTAAATGCCCCCGGCTCGATCGGAACAATAGGGAGTAGTCACCAGAATGAGAACGATCGAACGCGACGTCGTCATTGTTGGAGCCGGTGCGACCGGGCTCACCGCCGCCACAGAACTCACGCGAGCGGGCGTAAGTGTGATTGTTCTCGAAGCTCGTGACCGAATCGGCGGTCGCCTCTGGACCGACTCCATTGATGGCCAAATGTTCGAGATCGGTGGCCAGTGGGTATCACCCGATCAGACCGCGCTCATCCAGACCCTCGACGAGCTCGGGTTGGAAACCTACGCGCGATACCGCGAAGGGGACAGTGTTTACGTCTCGAGCGACGGGCAGGTAAGTCGCTACACCGGAGACATCTTCCCCACGGGTGAAGCCACCAAGGCTGAAATCACCCGACTCATTTCACTACTGGATGTGCTCGTTGCTGAGACTGACCTTGAAGCGCCGTGGAACCACCCCCGCGCGACAGAATACGACCGCATCTCCTACCTAACCTGGTTGGAAAGCCAGAGCGATAATCGCGAAGCCATCGACAACATTGCGCTGTATGTGGCCGATGCGATGTTGACTAAGCCAGCACACTCGTTCTCCCTTCTGCAAGCGATGCTCATGGCAGCAAGTGCTGGCAGTTTTAGTAACCTCGTCAACGCCGACTTCATCCTCGACAAGCGGGTTATTGGCGGGCTGCAGCAGGTGCCGATTTTGCTTGCGAAAGAACTCGGGGATGACGTCGTTCACCTCTCGCAACCCGTTCGACAAATTCGTTGGAGCGCCACCGGAGCGACGGTGACCAGCGACAACATCACAGTTCAGGCGAAACACGTCATCGTTGCTGTACCTCCAAACCTTTACGACAGAATCAACTACGTTCCCGCGTTGCCGCGACTTCGTCAGCAAATGCAGCAGCATTCCTCGCTCGGACTCGTCATCAAAGTTCACGCCACATACGAAACACCCTTCTGGCGCGATGCTGGCCTGAGCGGAACAGCGTTTAGTCCGTACCAACTAGTCCATGAGGCCTATGACAACACCAACTACGGAGACGATCGCGGCACTCTCGTTGGCTTCGTTTCCGGTGAGAAAGCCGATGAGCTGCTCGCGCTTACACCGCGAGAACGGCAGCACCGCATTCTCGAATCGTTTGCCGTCTACTACGGCACTGAGGCGCTCACCCCCGCGGTCTACTACGAAAGCGACTGGGCGTCAGAGGAATGGACGCGCGGCGCCTACGCCGCCAGCTTTGACCTTGGCGGACTCACTAGGTACGGGGCAATGCAACTCGAGCCCGTTGGGCCCATCCAGTTCGGATCCAGCGACCTAGCGTCAGAGGGTTACCAGCACGTTGACGGAGCAATCCGGGTCGGAAGACGACTCGCATCCACGATCATCCGCAAAGATGAAAGCTAACCATGACCTGGACGATGCCGGCCGAAACGGCAGAACACGAGCGCACGTGGATGGCCTTCCCGCGTGAAGGAGAAACGCTCGGCGCGACTGCTGCCGAACGTGAACGGGGCTATTCCGCTTGGACAGACGTTGCCCATGCGATTGCAGAGTTCGAGCCAGTGACAATGGTGGTGGACCCCAGCGAAATGACGCGGTCTCGTCGGATGCTCGATAGCAGCATCGCAATACTCGAAGCACCACTCGACGAGTTTTGGATGCGCGACATCGGGCCAACCTTTGTGGTCGACGACAAGCGGCCCGCAGTGCTCGGGGCAGTCGACTGGATCTTTAACGGCTGGGGTGCTCCCAAGTGGGCGGAGTGGGCGAAATCTGCTGAAATTGCGCGATTCGTGGCCGCTGCTTCGGGTGCCGAACTTGTGAGTTCACTACTCGTCGCTGAAGGCGGGGGATTCCACGTCGACGGTGAAGGCACGGTCTTGCTCACTGAGACTGTGCAACTCGATCCCCGCCGGAATCCTCTCGCCGACAAAGCGCGCGTCGAACGGGAAATGCTTCGGACGATTGGTGCGACGCACGCCGTGTGGCTGCCGCGAGGCCTCACTCGTGACTATGACGACTTCGGCACGAACGGACACGTCGACATTGTTGCGACGATTCCGTCACCTGGCCGAATTTTGTTGCACGCCCAACCGAACCCCGAGCATCCTGATCATCAGGTCATGGCTGAAATTCGCCAGAGTCTCGAGAGCCAGCGCGATGTCGCAGGGCGCGAGTGGGAGATTGTTGAGATGCCGGCGCCAGAGGTTCTCCGGGACGATCACGGTTTTGTCGACTACAGCTACGTGAATCACCTCGTCGTCAACAATGGCGTTATCGGTTGCGGTTTTGCCGACGCCGCAGCGGATGCTCGAGCCGCCGAAATTCTTGCCGAAGCGTATCCGGGTCGTAGAGTTCAGATGGTCGACTCGCGGGAGATTTTTGCGCGAGGTGGTGGCATTCACTGCATCACTCAGCAGCAGCCGAAACTGCCGAGCGCAGGCACACGCGCAGACGGCGGGACAGGCGGCGACGCAGCCAGAGCAGAGGGAGCAATCGTATGAGTACTTTCGATGTAGTTGAAGCGACTATCGCCGAACTTCAGTCAGCGCTCGACAGCGGCACGCTTTCCAGCGAAGAACTCGTCACTGCCTATCTCGCGAGGATCGAGCACTATGACCACAATGGTTTGCTGCTGAACTCGGTGGTCGTGCCCAACCCCGCCGCGCTGGATGAAGCACGCGAGTCAGACCGGCGGAGGGCGCGCGGAGAAACCCTCGGTGCGCTCGACGGCGTCCCGTACACGGCGAAAGACAGCTATCTCGTGCGGGGGCTGACGGCGGCCGCAGGAAGCCCAGCTTTTGCCGAACTACAAGCAATGCGTGACGCGGCAACAGTCCAGGCACTGCGGGGAGCCGGTGCGATCTGCTTGGGCATGACGAACATGCCGCCCATGGCCAACGGGGGAATGCAGCGCGGCCTCTACGGGAGGGCCGAGAGCCCGTACAACTCCGAGTACCTCACTGCGGCCTTCGGCTCAGGCTCATCAAATGGTTCGGGCACCGCTACCGCGGCGAGCTTTGCTGCCTTCGGGCTGGCTGAAGAGACGTGGTCGAGCGGGCGTGCTCCCGCCTCCAACAACGGGCTGTGTGCGTACACGCCGTCGCGAGGTGTCATCTCGGTGCGCGGCAACTGGCCGCTCGTTCCCACGATGGATGTCGTCGTTCCGCACACCCGCACAATGGCCGACCTGCTTGCTGTGCTGGACATCATTGTGTTCGACGATGAGGACACTCGCGGAGATTTCTGGCGCTCGCAGCCGTGGGTGAGCATCCCGAGTGCATCCAGTGGGCGACCCGAAACCTATCTCTCGTTGCTGCCAACTGAGCCGGGCAGCCGACCCAAACCGCTAGCCGGTAGACGATTTGGCGTTCCGCGAATGTACATCGGCCGCGATGACGAGGCGGGCACAGGCACGGGCGGGATGGGCGGCCCGACCGGCAATAGAATCACTACGCGCCCCAGCATCCTGCAGCTCTTCGAGGATGCGAGGCGTGACCTCGAAAGGGCCGGCGCAACAGTCGTGGATGTCGACTTCCCTGTCGTCTCAAACTATGAGGCCGATCGAGCCGGCGCACCCACCCTTGCGACTCGCGGCATCCTGCGGCCGGAGTATCTCAAGCGCGAAATCATCGACCTGTCGGCGTGGGCGTGGCAAGACTTCTTGCAGGCGAATGGCGACCCCAATTTCGACTCGCTTGAGGGGGTCGACGGCAGCCAAATCTTTCCGCAATCGGAGGATGCCCTGTTTGACCACTACGAGGGCTTCGATGATGACATTGCGACCTACCCTGCCCAGGTGCGCGACCATCCCTACGCACGCTTCGAAGACATCCCGGAGATCGAAGACGGCATTCGCGCGCTTGAAGAAACCCGGCGCATCGACTTTGAGCAGTGGATGCTCGACAACAATCTCGATGCAGTCGTTTTTCCCGCGGTAGCGGATGTCGGAGCCGCCGATATGGATAAGAATCCAGAAACTGCGGCGCTCGGCTGGCGAAACGGTGTCTGGGTCGCCAACGGCAATCTCGCGATCCGACACTTCGGTATTCCCACCGTGACCGTGCCCATGGGACTCATGGCTGACATCCGGATGCCCGTCGGAATCACTTTTGCTGGTGCGGCGTACTCCGACCTCGACCTCTTGAGCATCGGCGTCGCCTACGAAGCTGCCTCACGCCGACGAGTGGCGCCGACTCGCACTCCACCGATTGGTCAATGATGGCTTCCCTCAATGCTCCCCTCGCGGGCATCCGCGTCGCTGACTTCTCCCGAGTATTAGCGGGGCCGTATGCGTCGATGATCCTTGCCGATCTCGGTGCCGATGTGATCAAGATCGAGTCGCCCGCGGGTGACGACACTCGCGCGTGGACCCCGCCAGTCGATGAGTCTGGCCGCGGCACCTACTTCGCGAGCGTCAATCGCAACAAGCGCTCGATCGTCTGCGACTTGCGCGCGCCGGAAGGCGCAGCTGAAGCCCGCAGGCTCGCCCTCAGCGCCGATGTTCTCATCGAAAACTTTCGACCGGGAACGATGGAACGATTCGCGCTGGGATACGACGAACTGGCCGCCGAGAATCCGGCACTCGTTTACTGTTCGGTGACCGGATTCGGCACCGGCGATGGTGCACACCTGCCCGGCTACGACTTGCTCGTTCAGGCGGTTGGCGGACTCATGAGCGTCACGGGTGATCCAGAATCCGACCCCACCAAGGCGGGCGTGGCGCTGGTTGACGTTCTCACCGGGCAAAACGCGGTGGTGGGGATCCAGGCTGCGTTGCGTGTGCGCGACAGTACGGGAATCGGTCAGCGCGTCGAAGTAAACCTACTTTCGTCGCTATTGGCGGCCTTGGTCAATCAATCATCAGCAGCACTGAACACGGGGGTTTCACCGAAGCGGATGGGAAACGCCCACCCCAGTATTGCCCCCTACGAATCCTTCGCTGCGCACGATGGCCCCTTCGTGATTGCTGTCGGCAACGATGCGCAATTCGCTCGCCTTACCGAGCTCCTCGGGCTTGCCCCTGTGAGCGTCGACCCCCGGTTCTCCCGCAACGACAAGCGAGTCGAAAACCGCAGCCAACTGCGCGCGATCCTGAATGGCCGACTCGCTACCGAAACTGTCGCGCACTGGGTAGACGCCATGAAAGTCGCTGGTATCCCGGCGGGGCCCGTAAACGATGTCGGCCAAGCGATCGCGTATGCGGCCGAACTTGGCCTCGGGCCAGTGACCGAAATATCGGATGCCGGCAGAACCAGCAAGCAGATCAGCAACCCGATAGCTTTGTCCCGTACTCCCACTCGCTACCGGCTGGTACCGCCAGATATTGGCCAACATCAGGGCGCCGATTGGCTACCCGCAGAAGGAAAACAATGACTGTGAACTCCGTGTCAGAGACCCTGCTCGGCCTCGATGCCTTGCTCACCGATGATGAGCGCGAATGGCAGGCGAAGGCCAGAACTTTCGCAACCCAGCGGATAAGCCCCACGATTGAGAAAGATTTCGAAGACGCTATCTTTCGCCGCGAGTTCGTCGCCGAACTGGGTGCTCAGGGGATGCTCGGAATGCACTTGACCGGCTACGGAGCCGCAGGGGCGAATGCCACCAGCTACGGACTGGTTTGCTATGAGTTGGAAGCTGCAGACACCGCGTGGCGAACCTTCGTCTCGGTGCAGGGCTCGCTGGCGATGAGTGCGCTCGCCTACTTCGGCTCGCCTGAACAGAAAGAGCAGTGGCTTCCGTCGCTAGCAACAGGGGCGGCAATCGGATGCTTCGCTCTGACAGAACCAACCGGCGGCAGCGATCCCGCTGGAATGCTGACCCGCGCAACACGGTCAGGCGATGATTGGGTGCTGGACGGTTCGAAACGGTGGATCGGTCTCGGTACGGTTGCCGACGTCGCTATCGTGTGGGCGCAGACCGATGAGGGTGTGCGGGGCTTTGTGGTGCCAACGGACACGCCTGGGTTCCGCGCCGTGAATATTGAGAGCAAGCATTCTCTGCGGGCATCCATTCAGTGCGACCTCTTTTTCAACGACCTTCGCTTGCCAGCGTCGGCGCTGTTGCCTGAAGCGCGCGGTCTTTCGGCACCGTTCCGCTGCCTGAATGACGCGAGGTTCGGAATCGTTTGGGGCGTAATGGGCGCGGCGCGCGATTGCCTCGATGTGGCTATCGAGCGCTCGAAGACGAGACAGGCGTTCGGCAAACCGATCGGGGCCATGCAACTGACGCAGCAGAAGTTTGCCGATTCCTTTGTCGAATACGAGAAGGGCATGCTGCTCGCCCTGCACTTAGCGAAGTTGAAGGATGCCGGCACGCTCACTCCTGAGCAAATCAGTGTCGGCAAGCTGAACAACGTTCGCGAGGCAATCCAGATCGCGTCAATGGCCCGCAGTGTGCTGGCGGGGGATGGAATCACCGGCGACTTCCCCGTAATGCGGCACATGAATAATCTGGAGTCGGTGCGTACTTACGAAGGAACCGATGAAGTTCACACTTTGGTGCTTGGGCGCGCTCTCACCGACCAAGCGGCGTTTCGGTAGCCGCCGCGTATGAAAACAGACTTCAAGAAAACTCTCGACTCGTATGCCGCGCGCCATAACGAATTCAGAATTGTGGATGTTCCGGCTCAGCAATATCTGATGGTTGACGGTCACGGGGCGCCAGGAACTGACACCGAGTACTCGGCCGCAATCGCCGCGCTCTACCCGGTGGCGTACACGCTCAAGTTCGCGAGCAAGGCACTAGATAAGGACTATGTCGTGCCACCACTTGAGGCGCTGTGGTGGGCAGAAGACATGGCGTCGTTCACGTCACAGCGCAACAAGTCAGAGTGGGACTGGACCGCCATGATCCTCGCCCCAGAATGGATCTCGCCTGAGATGTTCGCCGATGCAATTGTCGCGGTCGCAGCCAAGAGCAACCCGGCAAACCTCAGTACAGTGCGCCTCGAAACTGTGGACGAGGGGCTGTGCGTGCAAACCCTCCACCTCGGGCCCTACGACGACGAGGCCGAGGTTCTTGCGACGATGCACAACGAATTCATTCCCGAGCATGGGCTGCGGATGACGGGCAAGCACCACGAAATCTACTTCAATGATTTTCGCAAAGTTGAAGCATCCAAGCTCCGCACGCTACTGCGTCAGCCGGTTGCCCGAGTCTAGGCAACTCACGCCCTAAAACTCGTCGATCTCGAGCTTCTTCATCTGAAGGAGCTTCTCGAACGCGCCAGGACGTTTCATGAGCTCGCTCATGTGTGCCGGAACGATCTGCCAACTGACACCGAATTGGTCTTTGCACCACCCGCACGCCTCGGCTTCTGGATCCGAGGAGAGTGCAGCCCAGTAATGATCAATCTCAGACTGGTCGGCGCACGCAACAACGAAAGACACAGATTCGTTGAACGTGACGTGCTGCCGGGTAGCGGCATCCATTGCAACAAACCACTGCTGCCTGAGGCGGAAGTCGGAGAACATGACCGACCCCACCTTGGCCGGGCCAGCATGTTCGGTGTAGCGAAGATCAGTCCCCAGAAGCGAGTCCTCAAAAACCGAGACGTAGTACTCCGCGGCCTCGCGCGCCCGATTCTGCACGTGGTGTCCAAAGAGCAGCGCCGGAATGATCTTCGGACGAGGCTCGCCATCAGGATCGGTCAGAATCAGTTGCCAGTTCACGCCAAACCGGTCCCGCAGCCAGCCATAGCGCGGACTGAAATCGTAAGTGTCGATGGGCATGAGCGCACTGCCGCCATCGATGAGATCGTTCCACAGGGCATCAAGGTTGGCGCGGGCATCCGGATCGATTGAAGGATCGAAGTTCACCATAAACGACGTCGATTCGTTAAAAGCAAACCTCTTGCCCGCATTGATCGCCAGAAATCGCTGCCCGGCTAGCTCGAGACCGATCGTCAAAATCTTGTCAGCCATGTCTTGCTGGAAATCAGCCAAGCCATCGGTGGGGTATCGACTTGTCTCCAGCACCGCACTATCCGCAAACGCGGAAGTGTAGAAGTCAGCGGCATCTTCTGCATCTCCGTTAAACCAAAGGCAGGGAGTGATCGTACTCATGGTGTTCCTCCTCGAACCCATGTCGTCGAAGGAGCGGCGACTAATGGAATGATCATAGACCCGGCAAATCCGCTTACGCTATCGGGATGAGTGCGAATCAGTCAGGCGCCGATGCGAGGCGAGACGGTAGAGATGAATCAGTCACAGAACGCAGCGACCGCAACTGGACTGAGATTCTGCAAGAGCTGCGCGTCATTCAAACCGGAACCCAGATTCTTACGGGCTTTCTGCTGACTCTCGCCTTTCAGCCCAGATTCACCGAACTCGACCAGTACCAGGTTGTGCTCTATCTGACGCTCGTGGGCGCCGCGGTACTGGCGACCGCCCTCGCCCTTGCCCCCGTGAGCCTGCACCGCGCCCTCTTCGGTCGGAAGGTGAAACCTCAACTTGTGACGACATCCGATCGTCTCCTCAAGGTGACCCTCGTAGTTGTGTCACTCACGCTCATCGGGACCGCGATGTTGATCTTTGACGTCGTTGTCGGGCGTTCCGCAGGCATCACTGCCGGAGCCCTCGCAGCAGTAGTCGCAGCCTCGTTATGGGTGGTGCTGCCAGCAATTGCGCGAAAGTTCCTGTCCCATGACTGAGCGGGGAAATGGCTTCGGCTTTCCGCGGGAGGAGTGGCGGTATGCCTTCCGAAGGGCTTGGCATGGGTTCCTGCGCCACCGCGGCATCGATACGGCCGCGACACTGACGTTCTTTTCGGCGCTTGCTATCTTTCCCGCAGCCCTCACGGTGGTGTCTGCATTTGCGCTCGGGCAAGGAAGAATTCAGGCGGTAGAAACCGTGCTCGATCTCGCTGAGGAAATCTTGCAGCCCGACACTGTCGACGTGCTCGAAGTGCCCCTAGCCCAGTTGTTTTCGATCGGCAGCCCCGGAATCGCGCTCGCAATAGGAATAGTGCTCAGCGTGTGGTCAATGTCGAGCTACGCCACAGCATTCGGCCGTGCCGCAAACAGTGTGTACGAAGTACACGAAGGCCGAAGACTAGTGAAGTTTCGGGGGCTCATGTTGATCCTGTCTGTCTTCCTGATCATCGCGTTCGCTGCCGTAATCGCGCTACTACTCACCACCCCGAACGTGGCGACCGCCATCGGTGAAGCGCTCGGATTCGGGGAACCCTGGGTAGCAGTTTGGTCCTACGGGCGCTGGCCCGTGCTCGCCGCCATCCTCACCCTAATCATCGCTGTGCTCTACTACTTCACACCAAACATTCGTCATGAACGGATGCGGTGGGTCAGCACCGGTGCAGTGTTCGCGATTGCCACGTGGGGGCTCGCAACCGCGGCCTTCGGACTCTATGTGTCGACCATCGCGAACTACGATCGCGTTTACGGCTGGCTCGGAGGAGCACTTGCCCTCCTCATTTGGCTCTACATTTCGAACTTGGCCCTCGTCGCTGGCATCGAAGTTGACGCCGAATTCACCCGTCTGCGGCAATTGCTCGCCGGAGTGCCAGCTGAACAGACTGTGCAATTGCCTCTGCGTGACACCGCGCGCAACCTCATCCTTGCCAAACGACGAGCTGCGGATGAGGCTGACGGTATTGAAATCCGCACGCGAAACACAGGATCCGCGGATAAATTGTGACGATGGATCACGCGACAGCTCAGCGATGGCTCGACGACTACGTCGTCGTCGCGCGTGGGGTTTCGTCGTACCGGGATACGCCGGACGGCCCGATAGTGCGCGTCTACGACAATTGCTTCGTGATGCGCTTCAATGATGCGGCCCAGTGCCAAGAGTTCACGGAGTTCTACACGCGCCGCCCTGCTTCCGACGGCTGAAGCCGCCGAAGTGGGCTAGCGGGCGAACGCTCGTGAGCTAACTCGACCTGCTCGATGAGGTCTCATTCTCTTGCAGCCCGAGGCTCCCCACCTATAGGCTCACAACCACAGTCTGGAATCGTTACCAACTCCCGAGGAGCCTAATGCCGAGCAGAGTCGCTATCGTCACCGGGGGCGCCCGCGGCTTGGGCGCTGCCATCAGCGCAGCACTGGTCAGCGACGGCTATCAGGTTGCCGCGCTAGACGTGTCTGGCTCGGAAGGGCTCAACGATGGCATTCTCAGCCTCCACTGCGACGTGTCCGATGAGGGTGCTGTTGATGCCGCGATTTCGGCCGTCGAAGAACAACTTGGCGTGCCAACCATTCTTGTCAACAACGCGGGCATCTTGGCTCCCGGCCGCATCGATGACACAAGTCTCGAAGTCTGGAACCACACTCTTGCAGTGAACCTCACGAGTGCGTTCCTGCTGAGCAAACGAGTGCTCCCGGGGATGCGTTCTGCAGGGTTCGGCCGCATCATCAATGTCGGATCATCGGCGGGCAAGAACGGCGGCTTCAGCACGGGTGGGGCGTATGCGGCATCCAAAGCGGCAATGATGTGTCTCGCGAAGTCCCTCGCGAACGCAGAGCGAGGCAACGGCATCACGTCGAATGCGGTGGCGCCGAGCATGATCGAGACGCAAATGATGGGCGCGCTTCCATCGAAGTCAATGATCGACCGGGTACCTGTCGGTCGTATGGGAACGCCGGATGAGGTTGCTCACGTCGTGCGCTTTCTTGCCTCAGAAGGTGCCGCCTTCGTCAACGGTGAAGTCATCGATGTCGATGGTGGCCTGTTCATCGATTAGTGCCACCCGAAACCGTCAGGCGCGCCGCAGCGCCCCAGTGCCACAAACAGGAGCAGTCCTCGTGACCGAAGTCCCCTTCTTTGACACCCACGTTCACTTCTATGACCTGGGCCACCCCGAACTTGAGTACTCGTGGTTGGCTCCAGAGTTTGTTCATCCGGTGATCGGCAATATTGATGCCGTGAAGTCGCAACAATATCGCCAAGAAGACTTTCTGGCTGAGTCTCGCTTCAATCACGTGAGCAAGGTCATCCACGTGCAGGCAGCGCTCGGCAGCAAGGATCCCGTGGTCGAGACCCAGTGGTTGAGCGACGGCTTTGAGCGCGCCGAAATTCCGCATGGCATCATTGCGCACGCAAATCTGATGGCCCATGATCTTGAAGCCCAGCTCGACCGCCACTCTCAATTTGCCGGCTTCCGCGGCATCCGCGACTTCTCTGAGGGCGACTATCTCGTAGATGAGCGCTACCGTCGGGGCATTCGAATTCTGGGTGACCGCGGGCTCGTCGCCTCCATCGATTGCCATCCCGAAACTTTTGACAAGGTTGCAGCGCTCGCCGCTGCCGCGCCTGACACGATAATTTGTATCGATCACTGCGGCTTCCCTCGCCAGCGCGATGATGACTACTTTGCGTTCTGGAAGCGAGGGATGGCAACTATTGCTGCGCAGCCGAACACCTTTATCAAAATTTCAGGGCTCGGGATGGTCGATCAGCGGTGGACGACAGAGTCGCTCCGCCCGTGGGTCGAGACATCAATCGAACTCTTCGGCAGTGATCGTGCGGTGTTCGGATCCAACTGGCCGCTCGACCGCCTTTTCAGCTCGTACACTGACCTCGTGCAGGCGTATCGACGCTTGATCGCTGGTTACGCGCCGCACGAGCAGGTTGCACTGTTTGCGGGTAATGCCGAACGTATCTACGCAGTCTAGGCTTTGCCCCCGCGGGTCTCACGGACCCCGCGGAACCGACGTAAACGAAGGCTATTCATCACAACGAAGACCGACGAGAACGCCATTGCAGCACCCGCGATGAGGGGGTTGAGCAGCCCGAGCATCGCGATCGGCACAGCGGCCACGTTGTATGCGAACGCCCAAAACAGATTGCCGCGGATGATTCCGAGGGTGCGCTTCGCGAGTCTCACCGCGTCAGCCACGACGAGCAGATCACCACTCACCACCGTGATGTCGCTGGCCGCGATTGCGGCATCGGTTCCGCCACCCATCGCGATACCGAGGTCAGCGGCAGCGAGGGCAGCGGAGTCATTCACGCCATCGCCGACCATCGCGACGACGCGGCCCTCGGCCTGCAGTTGACGGATCACGTCGAGCTTTCCTTGCGGCGTTACTCCGGCGTGAACATCCGTTATTCCGACGACGGCGGCAACGGATGCTGCGGCTCCCGCGTTGTCGCCGGTGAGCAGCACCGGGCGAAGGCCAAGGCGCATGAACTCGGCAATGGCATCCGCGCTAGAAGCTTTGACCGTGTCTCCGACGACGAGCACGCCGCGTGCCTCGCCATCCCAGGCGACCACCATGGCGGTCGATCCCGCGGATTCGGCAATCTCGACCAGGGCGTTCGCCGCATGCGACACTGTCGTGTCTTGTTCGTCGCTGAGCCACGAGGCACGGCCGACGAGGACGACGGTGCCGTCGATCGTTGCTTGGACGCCGCTACCTGCATGAGCGGCAAAGTCGATGGCGACGGGAAGGTCAATACCGCGCTGGGCTGCAGCGGCGACTACCGCGCGGCCAACCGGATGCTCCGACCCGCCTTCTACGGAGGCCGCCCGCGCCAACACGTCGGCCTCGTTTTCGCCTTCAAGTACCTCGACCGAGCTGAGTCGCATCTCGCCGGTAGTGACGGTTCCGGTCTTGTCGAGCACAATCGTGTCGACAGCGCGGGTTTGCTCGAGAACTTGGGGTCCGCTGATGAGAATGCCGAGCTGCGATCCGCGGCCGGTTCCCACGAGCAGAGCGGTGGGGGTTGCAAGTCCGAGGGCACAAGGGCACGCGATGACGAGCGTGGTGACGGCGGCAGTGAAGGCCAGCTCGATGGGCCCGCCGGCGAGCATCCAGCCAGCAAAGGCAATTACCGCGAGCCCGAGAACGACGGGCACGAAGATTGCAGAAACGCGGTCAGCAAGACGCTGGATGGCAGCTTTGCCCGTTTGGGCTTCTTCCACTAAGCGACCGAGACGGGCCAGTTCGGTGTCACGGCCAACGCGCGAAATTTCGACGACGAGTCGCCCGCCAACGTTGAGGGTTGCGCCAGTAACGCGGTCATCTGGTCCGACTTCGACGGGAACAGATTCGCCAGTGAGCATGCTCGCGTCGACGGCAGAGTTGCCCTCAATCACGAGTCCGTCACTGGCGATCTTCTCGCCTGGGCGCACAACAACACGGTCGCCGACGACGAGGGCCGATACAGCAACGCGCTGCTCTGAACCGCCGCGCAATACCACCGCATCTTTCGCACCGAGTTCGAGTAGTGCCCGCAGTGCAGCACCAGACTCGCGGCTCGCGCGCGCCTCAATGTATTTACCGAGCAGAATGAAGACGGTGACGGCGGCTGCAACCTCAAGGTAGATCTCGCTTGAGCCACCGTGCGGGGTTCCAAAGAACGTCATCGTCATGTTCATGCCAGCTTCGCCAGCTCCACCGAAGAAGAGTGCGTAAAGCGACCAGCCGAATGCGGCGAGTACACCCAAGCTGATGAGGGTGTCCATCGTCGCGGCACCGTGACGCGCGTTGACGGCGGCGGCGCGGTGGAAGGGCCACGCACCCCACACGGCAACGGGAGCCGCAAGCGTGAGTGCGAGCCATTGCCAGTAAGTGAACTGAAGGGCCGGGATCATCGACATCAGCACGACGGGTACGGTCAGTGCGGTCGAGATCAGAAGGCGGCGCAGCAGTGCCTGAGCGCGGTCGTCAGCAAGGTTGGGGGCGTCAGCACCGGCTGTCTCGGTGATGGGGGCCGGGATGACGGCGCTATAACCGGCGGCCTTCACTGTCTCCAAGAACTGTGCCGGGTCGGTGCCTTCTGGCGCACGCACGCGAGCTTTTTCTGTTGCGTAGTTCACGCTCGCCTCGACGCCAGGAAGTTTGTTGAGTTTGCGCTCGATACGATTCGCGCAGGAGGAGCAGGTCATACCTGTGATGTCTAGCTCGACATCCGTGAGGTTCACGCTGCTTGGCGTGCTCGTGCCGCTTGTGGCGAACGGTTCTGCCGTCATCAGAGGCTCTTTACGAGCGTGTAGCCGGCCTCCTCGATTGCGGCACCAACAGTTTCGTCATCGAGGGGCGCGTCGGACGTGACCGACACTGTGGAGGGCAGGCCCGAAACGAGGTCGACGGAGACTTCGGTCACGCCATCCAATTCGGTGAGTTCTTCAGTGACGCTTGAAACGCAGTGGCTGCAGGTCATTCCTTCGACCAGGTAGTCGGCGGTGTGAGACATGGTTACTCCTTGTGGGATCGGCGGCGCAGCGACTCGGCGGTGCGGGCGATTGTGGCGAATGTTGAGTGAGCTAGGAACGAACGAGTCGCGCGATAGCGGCGTTTGCTTCGCGGATCTTCTCCTCGGCGACGGCGCCACCTTCACGGGTAGCTTCGGCGACACAGTGGTTGAGGTGGTCGTCGAGTAGGGCAAGCGCGACAGTCTCGAGAGCTTTCGTCGCCGCTGAAACTTGAGTGAGCACGTCGATGCAGTAGGTATCTTCTTCGACCATCCGATGGATGCCGCGTACCTGTCCTTCTGCGCGACGCAGTCGTTTCAGCAGCTGCTCTTTGTTGTCGTCGTACCCGGTCATTGTGGTCCTTCCGCATGGATACCCCTAAGGGGTATATCCATTACACGCCCAGAGCGCGCGAAAGTCAACCAGCGGCGATGATCGGTGCCCGGGCCGCTCGTGCTTTTCTCAGCACCGCGATGGCGGCGACTACGGTCACGAGCGCGATGGGGATGAAGATCTGGCCGGGGTTTGCGCTGATCCATGTCGATAGGTGGGTGGCAAATCCCTCACTGAGGATGCCCCCGACTCCGTCGTCGTAAAAGTAGCTGAGGAACACGCTGTACGGGTAGCTGATGGAGACCGCAATGATCATGGTGATGGTGCCGATCCCGAGTGCAGCACCAAAGTCTCGACCTGCTACTGGGGAGCGCCCGGAGCCGTGAGCGACGAGTCCGAACGCGACGACCATCGCAATGGGCGTGGTTGCGACTGCGGCGACGGGGGAGTTGAGCCCGAAGACGGCAACGAAGGCAGCCGCAATCGGCGCGGTGAGGAGCCCGAAGAGAATTCCGCGGGCAAAGCTGTATGGCTTGTCGGGCCGCGGCAAGATCTGGCCTCCACCGTCTTCTGCGTTTCTGACGGATGCGATCGCGGCTTCGACTTCATACATGCGCCCCTGCGCGGTCGCGTAGCTTCCGGGGCTGGGGTTTGTGAACATTCCTGACATTGTGGTCACCTCGGAGGTTGCGGCGGGAATCTCTCGCCAGATACCTTTTCGATACTCTCCAGAATAGCTAAGTATTTCTCTAAATACAGTTGTCGGTGAGATCTGTTGCTCACGGCACGGTTCTCGCTGTTGAGCCAGCGTGCGCTGCAGTGCGGGACTGTGTTTAGCCGCGGATGGCTTTGTAGATCATCTCTCGCACGTCCTGCCACAGGTGTTTCTTGGATTGAAGTTCTTCGAGTGGTTTGCCGTTGAGCAGGATGCCAGGGGACGAAGAATTGATGGTCATGACGTGGTTGGCGAATTGGTTGGCGGCGTTCGCTGAATTCTTGGCGGATGATGTCATTGCGGTTCGTGAAGTCTCTAGGCGGTTGGTGGTTGATGTTGCAAAAGCATTGGCTTTGGCCATGAGGTTGTCGCGGTGAACGGCGAGGGCTTTGGCCGCGTTCATGACGACCGCGAGTACGGCGAGGACAGCGGTGATGGTGAGGGGGACCACAACCTCGTCTGGGCGAGTGGGAAATGGGAGCTCGACGCGTCCGGCAAATAGGTTCTCGATGATGCCGCTGGTGCCGCCGCCGGCAACAAAGGTCGTGTAGGCGTCAGCGAGTAGTCCCGAGATGGCTCCGAGGACGGTGGCGATGGCACCAACGACGAGGGCGAACAGAAAGTCGCGGCCTCGACTGACCGGGCCGCGTGAGCCTAGGGCGAAGAGTTGAAATGCCGCAAACATCCCAATCGCGGCGACGACGGCCGCGACCCCAGTGCCCAGCAGGCCGACGATAACGGCTGTGGCGATGGCGAGGGGGATCGCAAGCACGGAGAGGAAGGCGCCGAGGGCGAAACTGTAGGGCTTTGTGTAGAAATCTGGCACTGCGGCGACCTCCGATCGCACTGCAACCGCGTCATTGCTTTAGCTACAGGGTAGCTTCTTGCTGGCCAGACGGCACGATTTCTTGTGGGGAGCTAGCCGCGCAGCGCTAATGCGAACGGAAGTACGGCTTCCGCTCCGGCTTCGCTGAGTGCTTTCGCGGCGATGGTGAGGGTCCAGCGGGAGTCGACGAGGTCATCGACGAGCAGGATGGGGCCGCTGGGTAGTGGGGCGCCTTCTGCTGCCGCGCCGGCTCCGGTGCCGCCACCCGCCCACTCGAACTGTCCCCAGACGCTGGCCAAACGGTAGGCGCTGTTACCGCCGGGTTCGCCGGTGGGTCCGCCGCCGGTGTGGCTGAGCGTGCCGAGGTAGGGCAGTTTGCCGGCGCTGGCGAGGGCTTCGGCGATGGATGCCACGAGTTGTGGTTTGCTGCGTGACGGCATCGAGACGACGGCAACCGGGCGCTCATCCCACCCCCAATCGGCGAGCACCCGGACGCAGGCCGCGACGAGCGCGGGGCTCGCGGGTGCGTCGGGGGTTCCGGGGGCGAAGAGAGTGCGGAGGGTGCCGCCCCAGCCGAGGTCGGTGAGTCGGGCGAGGGCGCGACCTTCGGTGGCGCGTAGTTCGGGGTTGATGCGTCCGCGCACGGGGACGCCGAGTTTGTCGGCTCCGGTGGGCCATTGGGCGCGGGGCTCGATGGGTACGCCGACTTTGTCGAGGGTGGCGGTGGCGCGCGTGGTGGCATCCGTGCTGATGTCGGTGGGGTACCAGATTCCGGCGCAGTTGTCGCAGCGGCCGCAGGGGGTGGCGGTGTCGTCGTCGAGGGCGCGCTGCAGAAACTCCATGCGGCAGCCGGCCGGGCCTTCGGGGAGGCGTTCGTAGTCGAGCATGTGTTGTTGTTCGGCTCGGCGGGCGGCGGTGACTCCGGCGTAGCGTTCGGCGTCGTATACCCAGGACTGACCGGTGGCTCTCCATCCGCCTTGTACGCGGGCGACGGCTCCGTCGACGTCGAGCACTTTGAGCAGTAGTTCGAGTGGGGTGCGGCGCAGGTTGACGCGGGCTTCGAGGGAGGGGGTGGAGAGAACTCCGTTTCCGGAGGCGACGGCTTCGGTGAGTTCGGCGATGACGCGTTCGGCGTTGGCTTGGTCGGGCATGGATGAGGTGGCGAAGTATTCCCAGATGTCTTGGTCTTCTGGCCCGGGCATGAGCAGTACATCGGCGTTGTCGGTGGCGCGTCCGGCGCGTCCGACCTGTTGGTAGTAGGCGACGGGTGAGGAGGGGGCGCCGAGGTGAACGACGAAGCCGAGGTCGGGTTTGTCGAAGCCCATGCCGAGCGCGCTGGTGGCGACGAGCGCCTTCACGGTGTTGTTTTTGAGCGCTTCTTCGGATGCTTCGCGCTCTTGGGGGTCGGTTTTGCCGGTGTAGGCGCGCACATCCATGCCACTGTCGCGCAGCAGCCGCGCGGTGTCTTCGGCGGCCGAAACGGTGAGCGTGTAGATGATGCCGCTGCCGGGCAGTTCGGCGAGGTGGCTCAGCAGCCAGCCGAGGCGAGCTCGGGCATCCGGCAGCTTAAGGACACCGAGACGGAGGGATGCTCGCGCGAGGGGGCCGCGGATGGTGACGACTTCTGCCCCGCCAGCGTCGCTGCTTTCCAGTTGCGCTGCCACATCGGCGACGACTCGGGAGTTGGCGGTGGCGGTGGTTGCCAGCACGGGTATGCCGTCGGGCATGGCGGCGATGAGTTCGCGCAGGCGGCGGTAGTCGGGGCGAAAGTCGTGGCCCCAGTCGCTGATGCAGTGCGCTTCGTCAACGACGAGCATCCCGATGCGGTTGATCAGTGCGGGCAGTTGGTTGTCGCGAAAGCTGGGGTTGTTGAGGCGTTCGGGGGAGACGAGCAGCACGTCGACTTCATCGTTGGCGAGCTGCTGCTGAACTTCGACCCACTCGTGCGGGTTGGTGGAGTTGATGGCGACGGCCCGAACTCCGGCGCGGGATGCCGCGGCAATCTGATCCCGCATGAGTGCCAGCAGGGGCGACACGAGCACGGTAGGGCCCGCACCTCGCCGGCGCATGAGCAGCGTGGAAACGAAGTAGACGGCGGACTTTCCCCACCCGGTGCGCTGCACGACGAGCGCGCGGCGGCGCCCATCGACGAGTGTCTCGATCGCCTCAAACTGTCCCTCATGAAAATCGGCGGTCTCATTGCCGACAAGCGTGCGGAGAACGGTCAGGGCATCGGTGCGGGTATCTGTCACGTGGCAAGTGTGGCAGGGGGTGCTGACTTTCTGGTGGTCACATCGGCGATGAGCTCGACCGCAGGAATGTCGGCGGGTGCCCAGTCGAGCGAGCTCAGTTCTGCGCTTGGAAGCCAGACCACTTCCGTGTGTTCCGTCAGCGCTGGTGTGCTGGAGATCAGCTCGCAGTAGAACGTGGTTAGCGCGACGACCCCAAAGTCATACTCGTGCGACGTGGTGGTGATCAGCTCACCCACGGCCACCTCGCACTGAAGTTCTTCCGTGATCTCGCGCGCGAGCGCATCGCGGGGAGTCTCGCCGGCCTCGATCTTGCCGCCGGGAAACTCCCACATGCCCGGCAAAGCTCCGTCCGGTCCGCGCTGTGCGCACAGGATGAGGCCTTCGCGCACGATGACCGCACCGACGACGTTGATCTGTTTCTTCACGGATGATCTCTCTCAGGGACGTCCCGAAGGGCATCCGTTTGGCGTTTGACCCAGACAGGCCTGCTCGCTTCAGCCTATTGGCGAGCGTCGACTCTGCAGCGTGCGACACCGCCCACCGCCGAGTGAACGTCACTTCTGGCAGCTTGGGCACCACCACGTGAAGCGCGTGTCTGTGGGGCCGGTGCCGAGCTGCGCCGACTCGATGCGGGTGCCACACCGCAGGCAGGCATCGCCGCGGCGGCCGTGAACCCAGTAGCGCGATTTTCCGCGCGGCAGACCAGTGAGATTGCGGATGGGGCGATCCTTGTTCACCGAGATCGCTTTGTGCGCGAGCGCCACGAGCCGCTTCGGATCGGCGACCTCACCGATCGGCGTATCGGGGCGGAATCCGCGCAAAAAGCTCAACTCGTTCGCATACACATTTCCGAGGCCCGCCAGATTGCGCTGATCGAGCAGTGCGAGCGCCACCGGACGCGCAGGATCCGACAGCAGGTTTGCAAGCGCGAGGTCGGCATCCCAGTCGGGCCCCAAGAGGTCCGGCCCCAGGTGACCCACGATGCTGTCTTCGGATGCCGTCGGCACCACCTCAAGCAAGCCAAGCTCAAAACCGACCGCCGTTTTCGATGCCGTGCTCAACACTGCCCGCGCGAGGTAGGCGGGCTTGCGCCAGCGCTCACCGTTCGCATAAATCTGCCAGACCCCCTCCATCTTGAGATGGCTGTGGATGGTGTGGCCGGAGCCGGGCTCGCGTGATGACGATGCGTCGGCGTCCTCGGCCACGCGAATCAGAAGGTGCTTGCCGCGCGGCACCACACTCGTGACGGTCTGGCCGCTGAGGTCGAGCGTCGCAAAGGCGGGCACCCGAAAGTCGGTGCGGGTGAGAACCTGGCCGTCGAGTGCTGCCCGCAGTTTCGCGGCCGCCTTATAGACGGAATCGCCCTCAGGCACGAAGCCTCAACCCCTGCGGCGTCGCGACGAATCCAGCCTCCACGAGCGCTTTGCCGACAGGGGTGCCCACCGCAAATTCACCATTTACCTTCTCAATGCGCAACTTCGGCAGCGTGCCACGGAGGGTGCTCGTCAGCGAACGAGTCGCCGCATCCACCACGGCCGGTTCCAGATCGAACGCCAGCAGAGACTTGCCACCGCGCTCCAGATAGAGCGAGAGATGCCCATCGACAAGCACCACGATCGCGCCCGCCTTGCGGCCAGGGCGATGCTTCTTGGGGGAATAGGCGGCAGGCTTCGCGGATGAGGCGGTCGCAGTCGCGGCGTCAGATTCTGTCCCGTCGCCCGCGTCCGATCCGGCATCCTCGCCACCGAGTCCCGGCCAAGCGAGGGCAGCCCCGTAGGGGTTCGCGGGGTCTGTCGCGGCGAGAGTGATCGCCCGAAGTTCGGGCGCAGCATCCGGATCCCGAGTGAAACCACGCAGGCGGTCAACGGTGGCTCCGGTCGCGAACTGCGCGGCACCGAGCCCTTCGATGAAGTAACCGCGACGGGCGCGACCGGTCTCTTCGAAGCCGCTCAGTACGCGGTACGTCAGGGCGAATCCACCACGGATGCCTTCGCTCACGACCGCGCCGCGCGTGACGACAGCGTGCCGTTCGAGCATCAACTCGGCGGTCGACTTGGCCCTCACCGTCGTTTCGCCCTCGGCCGTCTCAAGAAGCGCCCACCGTCCGGACGCACTCGGCGGCCCCGCCTGCGCAACTGTCGACACTCGACCCCGATACGCCCGAGCCCGCGCCGGGCGAGGAGCCCTAGTGGCCCGCACCGTGCCTCCGAGGTGCGCACGCAGCGGCGCAAAACTGTCGTTCGTGATGAGCGAGCGCCACACCAAATCCCACAGTTCCTTCAGCAGCGCCTTGTCATCCGTGCTGCCGATCTGATTGGAGAGTTGCCTAAAGAAGAACGCGCCGCCGCCCGCCAGCGCATCGAGGATGCTCTGCTGCAACTCGCTCAGCCCATCCCGATCCGGCTCGGGCAAAGTCAGCGCAGCCGTCGCCGCCGGGTGCAGACTGATCCAGCCATCGCTGCCCGCAAGCGCACCCTGCCCGGCCCACACCACTTCGCCCGAGGTGGTCAGCTCGTCGAGCCGCGCGGGCGAATAGTCGCGAATGCGGGCGCTCAAAATGAAGTTCTCCCATGCGGATGCCGGAGCCGAGTATCCCGCCAGCTGGTCGATCACCTGGGCGAGGCCATCAATACCGCGCAGTGAGTCACCCGCGGCGGACACGTGTTGCCAGGCGGGCAGGAACCGACCTAGCGTTGCCGGCGACACCGGCTCGACCTCTTGGCGCAACGCCGCGAGCGAGCGACTGCGCAGGCGACGCAGCACATCTACCGAACACCACTCGGTGCCGGTCGCGCCGGGACGGAACTCGCCATCGACCACACGACGGTCGGCGGCGAGACGGCGGAGGGTGTCCTGGACGACGGCGGTTCCGAGACCGAAGCGGGCTGCGGCATCCGCCAGTGTGAAGGGTCCGTGAGTGCGGGCGTAACGACTAACGAGGTCGCCGACGGGATCATCGACGGGTTCGATGAACGCGGCGGGAACACCAATGGGCAGCGGAACCCCGAGCGCATCGCGCAGTCGCGCCGAATCCTCGATGACGGCCCAACGGCGTTCGCCCGCAATTGTCACTTCCAGCACACGGTTCGCTTTCGCGAGCCCGGCCAAGTCGGTGGCGAGGGCGGCACCGGTCACGAGCGAGCGCACCTCGATCTCAGCAACGGTTTGCGGGCCGAGCACGCGCAGCAGGTCGACGAGCCCCTCGGCATCCCGAGCATGACGTTCGGGAGTCAACCGCTGCAGCTCGTTCTCAGTCTGGGCGATCACGTCGGGGTCGAGCAGTTCTCGTAGTTCTGCACGGCCCAGTAGTTCGGCGAGCAGCGCCGGGTCGAGCGAGAGGGCGGCGGCGCGACGCTCGGCCAGCGGCGAGTCACCCTCGTATACGAAAGCAGCCATATAGCCGAACAGCAGGCTGCGCGCGAACGGCGACGGCACCTCCGTCTCAGTCTCCATCACGCGGATGCTGCGGCTCGCGATGCGCTTCGTCAACGCCGTGAGTGCCGGCAGGTCATACACGTCTTGCAGCACTTCGCGCACCGTCTCAAGCACGATCGGAAAGCTCGGATACTTACGAGCCACATCCAGCAGTTGCGAGGCGCGTTGGCGTTGTTGCCACAGCGGTGAGCGCTTGCCGGGGTCGCGGCGCGGCAATAGCAGAGCGCGCGCGGCGCACTCCCTAAAGCGCGCGGCGAAGAGCGCCGAACCGCCCACTTCTTCCGTGACAATCTGCTCGAGCTCGTCAGCATCGAACACAAAGAGGTCGGCACCGGGGGGCGCGGCATCGGTGTCGGGAATACGCACGACGATGCCATCGTCACCGGCCATGGCCGCGCCATCCACCCCCAACTGTTCGCGGATGCGCGCCGTAATCGCCAAGGCCCAGGGTGCGTGTACTGGCATGCCGTACGGGGAATGTAGAACAACGCGCCAGTCGCCCAGCTCATCCCTAAAGCGCTCAACGACGAGCGTGGTGTCGCTCGGCACGTGACCGGTGGATGCCTTCTGCTCGGTCACGAGAGCGATCAGGTTGGTAACGGCGTGCTCATCGAGCCCGATCGACTCCGCCCGAGCGCGCGCGTCGTCAGCGGATGCCGTAGCGATTTCTTTCGTGAACGCCCCGATGGCTTCGCCCAGCTCTGCCGGGCGGCCGAGCCCATCGCCCTTCCAAAATGGCACGCGACCGGGCTGGCCGAAGGCGGGGGAGACGAGCACCTGGTCGTGGGTGATGTCTTCGATGCGCCAGCTGGTGGTGCCGAGGGCGAAGATGTCGCCGACGCGGGACTCGTAGACCATCTCTTCGTCGAGCTCGCCGACGCGGCGGCCGGGGGCTCCGGCTTCGCCGCCGATCATGAAGACGCCGAAAAGGCCGCGGTCGGGGATGGTGCCTCCCGAAGTGACGGCGAGGCGTTGCGCACCGGGGCGACCGGCGAGCGTGCCCGCAACGCGATCCCACACGACGCGGGGGCGCAGTTCGGAGAACTCGTCGCTCGGGTACAGCCCGCTCAGCAGGTCGAGGGTGGCGTCGAAGGCGCTGCGCGGCAGGGTCGAGAATGGCGCACTGCGACGCACGGTGTCGAACCAGTCCTCGATGTCGATCTCATCGAGAGCCACGGCGGCGACGGTCTGCTGCGCGAGCACATCAAGCGGGTTTGTCGGCACGGCCAGCGCTTCGATCTGCCCACTCCGCATCCGCTCCACAGCAACCGACGTGTGGATGAGGTCGGTGCGGTGCTTCGGAAACAGCAACCCTTTAGAGATTTCCCCGACCTGATGCCCGGCTCGCCCAATGCGCTGAAGCCCACTCGCGACCGACGGTGGCGACTCAACTTGAATGACAAGATCGACGGCACCCATGTCGATGCCGAGTTCGAGCGAGCTCGTCGCGACGACGCAGCGCAGCACTCCCGTTTTGAGATCGTCTTCGATGATCGCGCGCTGGTCTTTACTGACCGAGCCGTGATGCGCGCGGGCGAGCAGTGGGGCGGCGCCCATCGTGGATCCGCCCTGCGCCATCATCTGGGCAGGCGGCTTCCACGGTTGCTGCGGTGCAGCGTAGGCGGCGGCATCCGCACTGGCCTGCGACTGCGCGAGAACGGATGCGGCATCACCCGCATCACCGTCGATGCTGCCGTCGTTCATCCGCTCGTCATAAATCTCGTTGAGGCGGGCGGTCAACCGTTCGGCAAGCCGCCTCGAGTTCGCAAACACAATCGTGGAACGGTGGTCGAGAATCGCATCCACGATGCGCTCCTCGACGTGCGGCCACAGCGAGCCGGTCGACTCGGGAGTCGCCTCGTCATCACGACCAGAACCTCCCGCAGCTTTATTGCGGGCCGAAGCAACAGTGCCGGGAATAGTCATATCCGGCACCGGCACAATCACGCTCAACTCGAACGTCTTCGCCGACGGCGGGTGCACGATCGTGACGGGAGCACGGCCGCCCAAGAACCGAGCAACCTCCTCAATCGGGCGTACGGTCGCCGAGAGCCCGATGCGCTGCACGGGTTTCGCGAGCAGAGCATCCAACCGCTCCAACGACAGCGCAAGGTGGGCACCACGCTTGGTAGCGGCAACCGCGTGCACTTCATCGATGATGACCGTATCGATGCCCTTGAGCGTCTCGCGGGCTGCCGAAGTCAGCATCAAGTACAGCGACTCGGGAGTCGTGATCAGGATGTCCGGAGGAAGCCGCGCAAGCAGCCGGCGGTCTTGCGCCGTGGTGTCTCCCGAGCGCACCCCAACGGTGATGTTGGGCTCGCCGAGCCCCAGCCGCCGAGCAGTCTGAGTAACACCCACGAGGGGTGCGCGCAGGTTGCGCTCAACGTCAACGCCGAGAGCTTTGAGCGGCGAAATGTAGAGCACGCGAGTGCGCTGCTTCGGATTCTCGGGCATCGGCCGCGACGCCAACTGGTCGATCGCCCACAAGAAAGCGGCAAGCGTCTTACCCGAACCGGTGGGAGCAACAACGAGCGCATGCGACCCAGTGGAAATCGCCTCCCACGCGCCCAACTGCGCCGGGGTGGCAGCATCGAATGCGCCCTCAAACCACTCTCGGGTGGCGGGCGAAAACTTGCCGAGCACATCGCTCATTGTTCTATCTTCGTCGCAACCGCTGACAGTGCACTAGGCGTGTGTCTGCAAGAAACTCACTAGGTCATCCAACTCGTCCGGCGAGATCGAATGCGCGAGCCCCTCATAAATGTGCGACTCGGCCCGAGTGTGGTCAACAAGCCACTCCTCAGTTCGCTCAATATTCACTGTCGGAATCACCGGATCATCAGTACCACGGCCCCAAAATACGGGCGGACGGATGCTCGACAACTGAGCATCACCCGGATGCTCGGCGCTCACCACAAACCCCGAGAGCGCCACGGCGCAGCGGAAACGCTCCGGGGCGAGCCGCAAAAGTTGAAGCGCCATCGCTGCACCCTGCGAGAAACCGAGGAGGCTCACACTCGTGAACTGCTGGTCGTCAAGCCATTCGAGTACGGCATTGGCTGCGTCATCCACTTTCTGTACATCGTGTCGACCGTTGCCGCTCAGGTCGATCGGAAACCACGAGAACCCGCCACTTTCGGGAATGGGCGCTCGCAGCGAAGCAATCACCGGTTCCAGCGGAAGTCCGGGCGCCATCGCAAACAGATCACCCTCGTGGGAACCGTAACCGTGCAGGAGCACGAGCAGCGGACGCCCCGCCCGTTCACGTTCAGGGGCCGACCAGAGCACTGCGGAGGAATCAATCTGCATGGAGCAAAGCCTACGGGGCTGGGCTAAGGGCTGACTGACACGGCCAACGCCTTCGAGAAGAGCTCGAACTTTGAGCCGAACGCCTCGAAGGCAGCGGTGTCGCACGTCAACGCGGCGACCAGTTCGCTCTCCGAATCCGGCATTGATCGCACAGCAATCTCAGTGCTCTTGGCCACACCTTCGGGGCTCGTCTGATCGATAGTTGCCGAGGCGAACTCGAGCGTTGAGTCGCTGCCGACGACTGCGATTGCGATGTCTGTGGCGCCACGATTGAGAATCAACGCTTCAGGATCTCCGGCCGTGAGTCCTTCGATCTCCCGGGAAAGGAGAGCAGAGGAGGCCTCAATGTCGCTCAGAGCTTCGGGGTCAGGCAAAGCCAAGCTCTGCGAGGTGATGAGCCGGCACCCGGCGGCCCGATCCTGAAACACGTTGATGCCGTCCTGATCGAAAGGGAACGCCTGCCAAGTCGGCTCCAGGGTGAACGACCACACAGGCTGACCATCGAAAACCGCGTTTCCGTCGAGAGTGACTCGATTTGTCGGACTAGCCGCGTCGACCGGATTCCCGGTGGCACTCGGAGTTGACTTACGGCCGGCTCCGAGACCGCAGTACCCGTCGTCATCACAACCTGCGTACTCTGACGAGGCGGAGGCGACCAGTCCGATCAACACGAGCCCTGCCCCCGCCGCCATGAACAGCAGCAGAGGAACCCCAATGATGAGGCCCCACGCCCATCCGGGTAGTCTGCGGCGGGCCGCAGCCGGGGCCGCAACCGGGGCCGCAGCCGAGGCAGGGGCGGAAAGTGCCGGCACTGCAGAATCGGACTGCCCAGAATCGGACTGCCCAGAATCGGACTGCCCAGAATCGGACGCCTCAACAGAGGCGGGGTTGTGCTCGGTCATGGTTCCCTTTCGCGCGGCAGGCAAGTGCCTGAGACAAGAACGCTAATGACGGGGATGTCGCCTCCTGCTCAGACGGCACTAACTGTGCACTTCGGCAATGATGGCAAGGGTGTGCACGACGAGTGGCCGTCCCGAGCAGCCCGCCGCAGCATCCGACCCATCTTGGTGTGCACGCTAAACCCGCACCATGGGTGACAATGGAGCATGAGCTCCGTCGGCACACCAGACCCCAACTCGTCTTGGCTTTCAGATGAAGAGCTTGCAGAGACCCGCCGGCGACTGCCGCTTCTCTATGTTGAGGCTGTTCCAGTGCGCGTGGATGGGCTGGGTCGCGTCACTGAGGTCGGCACTCTGGTGCGCGGCAATGACGGCGAGATAACTCGCACCCTCGTCTCTGGCCGGGTGATGTTTGGCGAGAGCCTGCGCGATGCGCTCTTCCGTCACCTCGAGAAAGATCTGGGCCCGATGGCCTTCCCGCTGCTCCCCGCGAACCCGACACCATTCACGGTCGCCGAGTATTTTCCGTGGCCAAGCGAGAGCCAGTACACGGATGTTCGCCAGCACGCCGTCTCGATGGCCTACGTCGTTCCCGTCACGGGTACGTGCGAACCCCGCCAGGATGCACTCGAACTGACCTGGCTCAGCCCGGCCGAGGCAGCATCCGAAGCGGTCACAGCCGACATGGAGGGTGGCCGCGGAGCACTACTGCGTGCAGCACTCGCCTCGGTCGGCGTTCTGCCGTAGGTTTTCGTGCCTGCCGTGTGATCAATCCCCGTCTCAATTTCGGAAATTCAGGAAATCGCGGCCGAGCGGTGGCGCTGCCTCGAGCGGATGCCCGGAAAACCGGGTGTGTATGGGCGGGCAATCAACCGGCGAACGGCAATCTCCTGAATTTCCGTGAGGTCGCGCAAGCCGCCGCCACCACCCCTTAAACGCCGAAGGGCGACGAATCCCTGCCCAGTATTACTGGGAGAAACTCGCCGCCCTCGACGGTAAAGCTGTGTTGCTAGAGGCTAGCGTCCGCTGCTTGATGCACGACGGTTGGGTCGCACTACCTGACCAACGCGAACGGGTCCGCTGCCGGCCTGAGCACGGCCCTTGCCGCCACGCGGACGCGGGGGAGCATCGGACTGCTGCTGACGTGGCTGGTGAGTTGAACGCTGTTCGCCAGCACCGGCACCGGCAACGACTGCGCCACGGCCTGAGCCTTGACGATCGTTGCGCTGCTGGCCGCCACGAGCTGCGTTGCCGCCACGCGACTGTCCGTCGCGACCCTGTCCGTCACGGGCCTGGCCATCGCGGCCCTGTCCGTCACGCGACTGTCCGCCACGAGCGCCACCGCGGGCACCGTCGCGAGCGCCGTCACGGCCACCATCGCGGCCGCCGCCGTTGTCGTCACGACGAACACGCTTGCGCTGGGCGTTTGCGCCCTGCGAGCGTCCGCCCTGTGACTGGCCACGAACGGGAGCTGCTGCGCGGGGAGCGGGGGTCACGTATTCTGCGACCTCTCCGACAAGTGCGGTTACGGCATCCGACTTCGCGTTGACGTGCTGCGGGGTCACCGTGATGGCGGCCTTACGCAACAGTGCTGCAGTGTCTTTGCGCTGGGTCGGAAGAACGATCGTCACGACGTCGCCTTCTTCTCCGGCGCGAGCGGTACGGCCACTGCGGTGCAGGTAGGCCTTGTGCTCTGCTGGCGGGTCAACGTGGATGACCAGCTCAATGTTGTCTACGTGCACGCCTCGCGCTGCAACGTCTGTGGCGACAAGCACCTTGACGTCGCCGGCGGAGAATGCGGCGAGGTTTCGGTCACGGGCAACCTGCGAGAGGTTTCCGTGAAGGTCAACGGCGGGGATTCCGGCGTCGATGAGTTGGCGCGCAAGCTTCTTGGCGTGGTGCTTGGTGCGCATGAAGAGGATGCGGCGGCCCGTACCGGAAGCGAGCTTCTCAACGAGAACGCGCTTCGATTCGACACTCTCGGTCTCGAAGACGTGGTGGGTCATGGCGGAGACGTGCGAGGTCGCTTCGTCAACCGAGTGAAGTACTTCGTTGTGGAGGAAGCGGCGAACCAGCTTGTCTACACCGTTGTCGAGCGTTGCGCTGAACAGCAAGCGCTGTCCGTTGGTCGGTGTCTTGTCGAGGATGCGGGTGACAACCGGCAGGAAGCCAAGGTCAGCCATGTGGTCGGCTTCGTCAAGCACGGTGATCTCGACGGCGTCGAGGTTCACGAAGCCCTGCTTCATGAGGTCTTCGAGGCGACCGGGGCAGGCGACTACAATGTCGACGCCGGCTTTGAGGGCCGCAACCTGGCGGTTCTGGCTTACGCCACCAAAGATCGTGGTGGTGTTGAGGCCATAAGCGGCAGCGAGGGGCTCGATGACAGCAGAGATCTGTGTCGCGAGCTCACGGGTTGGTGCGAGGACGAGTCCGAGCGGGCGACCCGGGCGGCGCTTGCCACCGGCGAGCTTGCCGCCGAGACGAGCAACCATAGGAAGAGCGAAAGCGAGGGTTTTGCCCGAGCCAGTCTTTCCGCGGCCGAGCACGTCGCGACCACCGAGGGTGTCGGGAAGCGTGTCAACTTGAATGGGGAAGGGCGACGTCTTGCCGTCGGCCTCGAGTGCAGCAACAAGCGCGGCAGGTACGCCGAGCGAGCTAAAAGTGTGTTCAGTCAAAGTAATGGTGCCTTTCAGGCATAAGTAACAGATGGGCGCTACACCGGAGGCGCACAGGTTCAGAAAGCACAGGCACGGTTCGCTATGAACTGCACCAGGCTGATCTACACCGACCCAATCAGGCGTTTCGCACGAATGCGGCACACAGGTCAGATCTCGAACTTTCGTTCGGCGCGGATGACTCCAGTCCGCCGGAGAAAGTTATCTACGAGCCACACGTTTCTGATTGACGTGGACGAGAAGAGGGAAGCGTTCTACGACGCAGGGAAACACAATTGTTTCGCAAGTAGGGCAAGCCTAGCAGTTATGCCCCTAGTAGCGCTCGCCTACCGGTATTTCCACAGCCAGGGTGTTCCCGGCCTGTGCCAGAGGGCACGCCCACGCAGGGTCATAAGCGCACGAGGGGTTGTACGCGAAGTTGAAGTCGAGCACGAGCGACTCTGGCGTGCTGCCCGCTCCAAGGTCGGCACCCTTGACGGTATCGATGAGGTAGCGACCACCACCGTAGGTTCCGCCAGATACCCGCGAGAGGGCATCCTTCACGGGAATAAAGATTCCGCCGCCATACGATGCCAAGCGCCACACATCGAGCGTGCCAACCTGGTCGATCTCGACAGTGCCGAGCAGGTCAAACGGCACCACGCCATCCGTACCGGTTTCGACATTCATGCGGCGGTCTGATTCTGAAAGACCCGTGCCAGAAACACCAGCGTCAGGAACAATGGATGCCTCAAAGCGCCAATCGGGATCGTACGCCTCAAACGGCAGCCCCCTAAAGTCGCGCAGGTCCTCAGGCAACAGCGGCGAAGCTGGATGCGTGGCAAACATCTCATCTCGTCCCGCACGCCAGTCGGCGTGGGCGCTCGCGGCATCCGGATTCTCGCGGATAGCGGCGTAGAGAGCAAAGTTTCGGCGGCGCCAGTCGGCTACCTCGAGAGCGGTCATAGGCTCAGGCTATCTCGCTACTACGACAGTGAGTGTGATGTCGATTGCGCGCTACTTGTCACGCGCCAGCAACTGACGCACTTCGCTTTCGGCCGAAGCGAGACGGTGAGGGTCGATAGTTTCGCCCGCCGAGAAAAGGTCGACGATTCGCGGATCGACATAGCTCTTCTTCGCTATGGCGGGAGTATTGCCGAGAACCTCAGCGGCAGCCTCCATCGCGTCGCGTATTGCCCGTGAGCGCGCTCGTTGACTCTGTTGCGGTCCGCTCACAGCCAGTCTCGATGCTGCAGCGATCGTGCCGCGCAGCGTTCGGAAGTCTTTCGCCGTGAAGTCGCCTCCCGTGCGCTCGCGAACGTAATCGTTGATCTCCGAGGCGCTCAGCGAGTGCAACTCTCGCCCTTCACGCCAGGAGAGCAGTGGGGCATCTGGGGCAATGCGGAGGCGCCGCTTCATGTAGGCGGCAAGGTCGGCGTCCACAATTTCGCTCTCCCACAGCTGCCCGCTTTTGGCTGGAAACGACAAGCTCACCCTGTCGCCGCTGACCGCCACATGGCTGCAGAGCAGCGTCGATAGACCGTGGCTGCCATGCTCTTCCGCGTACCGTTCGCTACCAATACGCAGGGAGCCGGTGTCGAGCATCCGGAACGCTGCGGCGAAAGTGCGAAGGTGAGGGTCTTCGTCCGAGCGTAGAGCGCGCGTGACGACGCCACGCGCGCCGGGCAGTACTGCCGCGAGTTCTAGGGCGCGATCGAACTTGACCCGATCCTGACGTTCACGCCAGTCAGGGTGATAGATGTACTGTCGCCGGCCAGCTTCGTCGTAACCTGTCGCCAGAACGTGTCCGTTTTCGTAGGGGCAGATCCAGACCTCAGTCCACGCAGGGGGGATGCCTAAGCTGGCGAACCTCGACTTGAGCGCAGGGTCGGCTACTGCGCCGCCGGAGAAGTCGCGATAGCTAAAACCGCGCCCCGATCGCACGCGTGAGAAGCCTCGCCCCGTTGTATTGCTCCGCCGCAGTCGAGCCACCGCGTGTTCCTTTCGCGCCCACAATTCGGCCACTCAGCCGACGGTTGAAGCCACAACGGTCAACCTTTAGAGGCTCAGATTAGTGCGCCTCGTTGTGCCCCAGCTCCAGGTTGGCGCGAGCCTTTTCAGAGCAGCCCCACGCCACTGCCAGAATGCCCAATACATGGGCCATACCAGCGGACTCAATAGACCAGCGTTGAAGTTGAGTCGGTCGCGGTAGAGGGTTCTTCCGTCTGGGGTGGCGCTGATCGCCATCGAATGATTCCACTGGGAGACAAGCGCCAGGGGGCCGCTGAGGCCGCGACCTGTGTCGCGCATGATCCGGATGCCTGGCTCATCGTCGTCGAACGAGATACGGATGATCTGCTGACCGATTGTGAATCGTCCGAACGCTGACACCTTGACCGGATGCTCGCCCGGCTGCCACAGTTCGGGAAATCCACCGACTTCCAGCGACTTAAATTGGGTGAGGGGGTGCGAAACTTCTTGGAACACGTGGGGGCTGCGAATCGCGCGCCACGCATCATCCGGATCGCAATCTAGTACGAGTTTCAGTAGAACGCGCATTCCCCCAGTGTGGTCCACTCGGGTGCTGTAATCCAGCAAGCTCATAGAATTCAACCAAAGCAATGTCAGGAGCAGCGATGATAGTTCCCCCGGAAGAGACCCCTGGTTCGCACGCGGACCACAATGCGGGTTCGGTGCCCGCCACTATGAAAGCGGTCACTGCGCGCCAGTACGGCGATGTGAATGTTTTGGCGATTGAGTCGCTTCCGACGCCAACGGTCGCAGCTGGGCGGCTTCTGGTGCGCGTAATGGCATCGTCGGCGAACGCGCTCGATTGGCACCTGTTGAGTGGTACACCGCTTTTCGTGAGACTTGTGATGGGGCTGCGCGCTCCTAAGCGGCTGATTCCGGGAGCGGATGTCGCAGGCATTGTTGAAGCGGTTGGAGATGGAGTTGCTGGATTTTCCGTTGGTGATGCGATCTTTGGGGAGTCCGCCGGCGGAGCCTTCGCTGAGTACGCGACGATCTCCGCGGCGATCGTCGTGAAGCTCCCGTCCGGGGTCGACTTTGTTGCGGCAGGAGCAACCCCGGTTGCCGGGCTTACCGCTCTTCAGGGTTTGAGGACGCACGGCGCTCTGAAATCAGGCGATCGAGTGCTGATTAACGGAGCAGCCGGGGGAGTGGGAACTTTCGCTATTCAGATCGCGCGGGCGCTGGGAGCGGCAGAAATCACGGCAGTCTGCAGTGGAGCGAATGCGGATCAAGCTCGCGCCTTGGGTGCTACGCGGGTGGTCGACTACGAGAGCGAGGATTACATCGCCGTCGGCGGCCAGTACGACGTGGTTCTTGACATGATGGGCAACCGAACCGCCGCAGAGATTCGGGGCCTCTTGGCACCGGGAGCACGCTTTGTTGCCGTCAGCGGCCCTATGACTAACCGTTGGCTGGGGCCGGTGCTGCATCTCTTCAGGATGGGCGTTGCGCTTCGTCGAGCGGATGCCAGCTTCCACCAGTTCACCGCGAGCGCCACCGCCGACGATCTCAACTTTCTCGGTGAGCTTCTTGCGTCGGGAGCTCTTATTCCGGCCGTTGAGCGAATTGTTGGCCTCGACGGGGTCGCTGGCGCAATTGATCAGATTGCCTCGGGGCATGGTGCAGGCAAGGTTGTCGTCGTGCCGAGTAATCCAGCAGAGTAATCCAGCGGAGTAATTCGGCTGCTGAGTTCGGCTGCTGAGTCGCGCAGCTCGGGTCGAGTGCGCCACGCGGTACTGTCACATTCGGTAACTCAGCAGCCGTGCGGCCGGGTGTGGCTTTAGCCTCGAGTAGTGAATGATCCCCGCAATCAGCCTCAGTACCAGGTTCGCTTCGGTTTTGGCCGCCAGCGTGCGCTCGAATTGAGCCCCGGTGCCGACGTTGTTGTGTGGGCGGATGCTCTTGCCGATGGTTCAACGCCTGTGCCCGATCTGCCTGGGCAGTTCTCGATTCTCTCCGCAGGGACGGGGGCCGCAACGGCCGTCGCCGAGTGGGTCATCGTGCAGCAGGAACTCAAGGGTGACAGGGTGACCGTTGCCGTTATCGCGGCGGGCAATCCGGATGGCGGGTTTACGGTCGACGACCTCCTCGCGTCCGGCGCGATCATCGACGCGCTTGCAGATGCCGGGGTTGACTACATTTCGCCAGAGTCGGCATCCGCTGTTGCCGCTTTTGCTGGCTTGAAGTCCGCCCACAACCATTTATTGTCGGCGTGCGTTGCTGGTCAACAGCACGTGAATGCTTCGGGCCGCGAAGCCTTGGAGGCCGCCATTCTCAGCAATGCTTCAGCCAATTTTGAGGTCCTTCGGGAATGACGCTTGCTCCTTGAGCGTTGGAGTGATCAATCACCGACTTTATGGAGGACCGTATGAAGGCAGTAATCGGCGACACTGTGATCGCAGAAGCACCCAAGGAAGATCTTCTCAAGATTGAGGGCAACTGGTACTTTCCCCCGGCCAGCGTGAACCACGAGCTGCTCGAGAAAAGCCCCACTCCGTACCACTGTCCATGGAAGGGTGACTGCCAGTACTTCGTTGTCAGCGCTGAGGGTCAGAAGTTCCAGGACCGTGCCTTTAGCTACCCCAACATTCTTCCCGGCGCCGCAGAGCGTGTGGGTAAAGACTTTTCGAACTATGTGACTTTCTGGAAAGAAGTTCAGTTCGTCGACTAGTCGATAGCTTTTTTGTGCGCAGCTAGCGTGCCGCATTTCGGGCGCGGTGGCTGCGCACTTTTGCGCGGTTGCCGCAGCGTTGCATTGAGCACCAGCGGCGATTATTGGACCGCGACTCGTCGTAGAAGACGAGTGCACAATCGTCGGCGGCACATTCGCGAATTCGCTCGTGCTGTTCCGCACCGAACAGGTACACGGCTTCGCGGGCCATGGTTGAGAGCGCTTGGCCGGTGCGAACTGTCGTGCGACCAGCTTTCATGCCACCGCCGTCGAGTCTCGGTGGCACATCCGGTGTTGCGGCAAAGAGATTGATCACGTCGATTTGCTTCGGGGCTGGGGTCTCGTTGACGCTCAGTGCCGTTGCGATTGAGGCGATTGCTTTTCGCAACCCTGTCGCGTCGATGAGGTCTCGCTCGGTGACGGTTCCGTCGGATGCTTCGAAGCGGCTTTCGAGCCACGCTGCGAGGTCGCTCGGGGTGTGTAGTTTTTCCCACGCCGGGTTGTCGCCCATGCCGCCGGTGTAGGCAAAGTCGAGGGCGCGCGCGCCAGAGTCGAACCACCACTGACGTGAGTTGCTTGAGGTGAACCACTGTCCGGTTGAGTTGGAATTTGCGGCAATGAGGGGAGTTTCGGGATGTTGCACCTAACCATTATCGCTGGTTACAGGCCTTGGGCGCTCCACTGTTCGGTGCACCCACTCGATACGGTGCGCGGCGTCAAAGCGGCGAGAGCATAGCCCGCAGGCAAGAACGCGGGTCGGCTTTCGGTAGCGGTAGTGCCGGTGTCCGGCGGCACACGTCCCTACCCAGGGTGCAAATTCGTCGGCAATAGCTCCACCGTGGAGTCGCTTTCCTTCATAGCCGAGTTCACGGGCCACGAGCTTCCACTGTGCCCCGTGTCCTGCGCCTGGACCAGCCATCGCGTGTGCGATCTCGTGCAATAGCACTTGGTGGATCTCGTCATCCTCGTAGCGCGCAGCCAAGTACTTGGAGACAGAGATTCGTTTGTGGGTGTAGTTGCAGAGCCCGGCACGGGTTTTTGCGTTGTCGAAGGTGAATTCCCAACCCTCGCTCAAATGCAATCGGATGAGGGCATCAGCCCACACGCGCACTCGGGAAAGTTCAGCCACCTGTCGAGGCTAATCGATTGTTGGTTAGCCCAACCGCACGCGGTCATCGGCAATCTCAGCGGCATCCACTGACGTTGCAGATTCGATGGATGCTTCACCCTGGGTGTCGCGCTTGGCTTCGCGTTCGGCCCGTTCGCGGGCACGTTTACGTTTGCGTGCGCTCGAGAGGACGCCGCTAGAGATCATGAAGCCGGCGTAGACAAAGAGCGAGACAGCAACGAGAGGGGCCAGCCATGAGCGGCCATCGCCATTGACGTAGTTGCTGACGTTTCCGATCCACGGCACGCTGTACCAGAGCTTGCCCACAACTTGGATCGGAAGTACTTGAAGCTCGTCGGCGACATCGTTGTTGTCACCCTGAAGCGTAAACGTGCGCGATCCGTCGCTCGAGTTGGTGACACCCGTGACCCGGTGGGTGATCACACCAGGTTTTCCTGACTCGATTTGGTACGTAATGACGTCCCCCATCGCGATCTCATTGGGGTCGATAGGTTTGACCACAACGAGGGTTCCTGGCGGGAGCCCCGGTTCCATTGAGCTCGTGAGAACGGTTAGCGGAGTCGCACCGGCAACCGCGGGAATGACAATGACGAGAGCGCCAACGAGGAGTACAAGACCGAAAAGTCCAGCGCTAACTCCCATCCCTAGGTAGTGAAGCAGGCCCTTCGGCTTATCGCCGCCTTTGCGCTGTTGTGCCCGTTTTCCGGAACGTGTGGTGAGCTTAGACATCCTCAGAGTCCCTTCGCGAGCGTCGGCCTACCAACCATGAAATGCCGGCACCAATGCTTGCCGCCAGAAGCAGAATGAGTACAAGGTACTCCTGGTAGAGGCGCCACGTGTTGGGATCGAGGCTAAAAGTCGCAGGCAACGCGGGCAGTAGCCCGTTATTCGTTGATTCTTCCGGCGCAGCTACGGCCGGGCTCGGGCTTGGGTTGGGAACGCTGATCCCGCTAGAAAGGATGCCGGTTGAGTCATTGCTCCCCGGCGAACCGGGGCCAGTTGGGGTTACGGGAACGGTGGTTCCCGCGTTGCCGCAATTCGTCGCAGGCAGGCTTCCGGGTCTTGAGTCGGTGAGAGAAAAACGCAGTGCGAGGGATGCGGTCGCACCCTGGCCGTCGCTGCCGCTCAGATTGCCCAGGGCAAGAGTGGCGACGATCGGAACCACTTGGCCGGGAGCAATAATTGTGCCTTCGTGAGTCACCATGCAGGGGTTGGCGGTGCTCACTGAGATCGCGCTGCCAGAACTGCCGGTAGTCCCTGTTCGCACGCTGAGGGCGTCTCCATAGTGCGAATCTGAATATCGAACTTCGCGCATCGTGATCCGAAGGTAGCCAGCGACCGTTCCCGTATTGCGAACGTAAATGGTCTTGCTCTGGCTATCGCCTGGGCTGAGGCGCGCAATGTCGTTGAAGATAACGCCAGGGTAGGTGCGCGAGAAGCTCACCCCGTCGTCACTGAGTTCGGCTATTCCTACTCCAGGGGCAGCGCTCGCCGGGCTTGCTCCGAGCAGTGCGCCAAGCGCAATCATCAGGGCAAATCCGGATACCTTGGCGGCTAGCTTGCGCATGAGAGCCCGCTTTGCCCGTTGCGTGGTTCGACTGGAACGGCGGTCGAATCGACAGATTCAATGCCAAGGATGGACACAGCTCGTACGGTCAGGTTTCCCAAGTTTGCACTGTTGCCGTTGTTGCCGTCGTACGTTGTGAGTGCGTTGGTTCCCGTGTTTCCACGGTTGGCCACGAGGGTGCTGATGCTCGTCGTATTACCGATATAGCTGCCGTCGAAGTAGACGTTGTAGCCTCCGTTGGGCGCAGTGAATCCGCTCGGGGTGCTCCATGAGATCGTGATCAGGTTTTTGTCGTCCTCATTGACACATTGGATGTTCGTCGGCGCGTTCGGCGCTACGGCTTGGAACACTTGCTGGGTAAACGTGCGGTTGGCGACAGACTGAGAGTCATTTGCAATCCAGCTGGTGCCAGATCCTGCGCGGATTGCGAGTGTCGCTGAAGCCGACTGGCCAGCGTTCGTCGCCATGTTGCCGGTGAAAGCGGTCGCGGCGCAGAGAATGGCTGAACTTGAGGCCGGAATAATCATGTTGAGCGGGGACAACGACGCGGTGCCGCCGTCAAGAGTCGTTGTTACCACCGGTGTCGTCGCAGCGCAGATGCTGCTGGTGCCAGCCCAAAACTTTAAGCTGACAAGTGAACCGGCAAGGGTGCCCGAGCTTGAAATGGAGACATTGCTTACCGCCAGCTCGACGTTGCCGGTGTTTCGAACAGTGATCGGCGCGGCAACCGGCTGGTTTATTGAGGCGTAGGTGTGGGGTCCGAGCGCAGTAATCGTTGGTGCTCCCGCGCTTGTTGACGTTGTCAATGAAACGGAACCGGCGCCTGCGCTTGCGGACTTCGATGAAGAAGCACTCCATGCAGCAAAGCTGACGCTCGACACGAGTGAAAGAAAAATGACAATGCCTGCGGTGATCGCGACGCGGACTGATCGCTTCATGCCACTCGGAGCCATCACGAAAGTAGCGCGAGGAATCGCGCTCGGCACTGTTGCCGAAACTGGTGTGGAGGCTCCGCCCCTTAGTTTGCGCATGAGATGCCGTAATAGCCGCGGTTATATCCACGTGGTTCAATCGGGATGTTGGCCGAATCGACGGACTCGGTACCGTCGGAGGCGACAGCTCGAACCGTTAAGTTGCCCCAGCCTGAGTTGCCGGAGATTGTTACGGACGTCGATGAGATGTTTCCCAGGAGGCCGCCGTTGTAGTAAATGTTGTAGCCACCGTTGGGCGTGCTGAACCCTGAAGGTGTGCTCCAGGAAATCGTGATAGCAGTGGATGAACCCTGATTGACACACTGCGTATTCGTCGGAGGATTCGGTGCACTGCTCGCGAAGATAGCTTGAGTGAAAGTGCGGCTTGCCGACGCCATGGCGTCGGTAGCGTTCCAGTTCGTTCCGGCGCTCAATTCCACGGTGAAAGTCGCGCTTGTCGCGTTGCCGGCCTGAGTTGTCATGCTGCCGGTAAATGTGGTTGACGCGCAGAGAATCGCGGAGCCGGTTGCCGCGACGGTCATGTTGAGGCTCGACAGCGCAACGGTTCCTCCACTGAGGGTGGTCGATACGACGGGAGTGGTCGCTGCGCAGGCGCTACTGGCACCAGCCCAGAACTTGACTGCAACTTGGTTGCCGCCGAGAGTTCCGGAGCGTGCAATTACGATGCTGGCAACTGAGGCATCGACCGTGCCGGTGTTGCGGACTGTAATCGGCTTGGTGACCGTTTGGTTTGTCGCGGTGTACGTGAACGGACCGAGCGCCGTTATCGTTGCTGCGCCCGCTATGGTTCCGGTGGTTACCGAAACGGCGCCAGCAGTAGCAGTAGCAGTTTTCGTCGAGGATGCGGTCCACGCGGCAAAGCTCACTCCGGAAACCAGAGTGAGGAACACTGCGACCCCGGCGATCATCGACAGCCGGGTTGATCGCTTCATGCCCTGGCGTTGACCTAGGACATCGTGCCGCTCGCGGCCGCTCATGGCTGGATCCCTGAAATTGTCGCGGTGATCGCGGCGCTCGCGGACTGAGCGTTCGACGGCGCGTTTGCGGGAAGGGTCACCACGAGACACGCGTTTGTCGTTGCGCCGGCAGCGAGCGTGCTGCTCAAGGTTCCCGAAGGAACACCTGAGGCGGGGCAGGCGCCGTCGGCGACCGAGATCGTGAACGGGTTCGTGATCGAAGGTGTCATGGTAGCTGCGATTGTCGCAGAAAGCATGAGGGGAACGTCGCCCGTGTTGGTGATCGTGAAGGTTCCGGTGACTGACTTGCCAGGAGCGAGTGCTGACCAGTTGAGAGATTGTGACCCGACCGTGAGCCCGGCGGTACCGGCGCTGATGGTTGATGCGGGCGCTGCGTTGATCGAGGAGTTCAAGTAGGCGTAGGTTCCGCCAGTACCGATGAGGCCGAGTGAAATGGCGATCACCAGCACGGCAGCAGCTTTCATGGTGCCAAACGCTCCACGGCCGAGGCCAGAGAATGCAGCAGCTGCACGGTGTTGGAGGCTGTTCTTAACGATCTGAAGGCGGTGCGAGTCGCGAACTGTTGAAGTGTTCATGGTGCACCGCCTTTCAGACGAGAAGTATGTGATGGTGAAGAAGAGGATTGCCGGGTGTGCGTCCCCCCAGACCGCACACCCAGCGGGGTAAAACTAGTTCTGTGTGAGCGTGACGCTGAAGTTGCTGAGCGAAACGGCGCCGAGCTTCGACGTGTTCTCTGCACCAGCGGTCGTGCTCTTCGGGTACGTGATCGTTACGGTCACAACTACAGGCTGCGTTCCTACTGCCGGGCTGATCGAAGTTGCCGTGACACCGTTGACGGTGAAAGCGGCAGATTTGGTCAGCGCTGCTGCGAGCGCGGTGTCTACGGCGGTGGCCGAGTTGGCCGGTGCGATTGCGAGCGTGCCGAGTGCAATGCCTGCACTGAGGTTGTCGCCCGTTGCGGTCACGTTGAAGGTCTTCGTGTAAGTGACGGTGTCGCCAGGAACGATCTTGAAGCCAGCAGGCGATGCGACTGTTGCAGCCGAGCCAAGCTTCCAACCATCGGCAGCGCCGGTGGTTGCGACGATGTCGAGTGTTCCTGCGCTGATGCTGCCGGGAGCGGCAACCGTTACTGCGGAGTTCCAAGTAGCGAGGGTTCCTGCGCCACCGAGGAGCAATGCGATACCTGCTGCGCCTGCGATGGAGCCTTTTACGAGCTTGTTCATGATTTCCTTTCGCGGCGCAGTGCGGCTGGCCGGGAGTGATTGTGGATCGGGTTATCTGGATTCAAGAAGCTGGGTGCTGGTTTCGGGTTCCTGCATTTCGGTGGTGCTACGCAAAGTTTCGGGCTCCGCGTTCAACTTCTGAACTAAACCTATCTGTCCTCACTATGGAGGACAGTCCCCAGTAATGGGGGGCAATTCGAGTCCGCACCTTGGGGGACTAGAAGAATGCGATTGGGGTACGAAATACCCCGGTTTTACGCGGAAGTCGCCGAAAACAGGCGAGAGGGGGACACGTTTTGTACCCCATTCGCGTCTTCAAAATCGGGGTACAAGCGTTTCACGGGGGTGGAACGGTCTATCCACGCCCCGGTTTGACCTGAAAAATACTTTTGGCCGGAGGGGGTGATTTGACCGCAGTTTCGTCCGTAACGACCGGTGAACTGCCAATAAAGTCGAGCAGCTCGATGCCGGCGACCACCTTGGATGGGTGGGGACCTCCAGCCAAAAGGCGAGGCATCCAATGCAGGGGCAAGGCTGAGGGTGACCCCATCAGAACGATGTTGCCGAATCGTCGACCCTTGAGGATCTGCGTTTCGGCGAGCGCAGCGACATGTCCGACGGTGTGCTTGAGGGTTGCGGCCTGACTACGGGCGAAAGCTAAGCCAGGGCCATCGGCGACATTGACGACGATGACGCCTTTGGGGGCGAGCAAGGTCATAGCTTCGGTATAGAACTCGAGACTCGTGACATGGGCTGGAGTGCGTGCGCCGCTAAAGATGTCAACCACCAGTAGATCAACCGAACCGCGCAGGCCCGGGGGAAATTTGCCAAGAACCTCGCGTGCATCACCGTGTCGAACGCGAATGGATGCCTGCTTTGACCACGGAAGTTGCGTGCGAACAAAGTCAACGAGATCCGTCTCCACCTCAACGACCTGTTGGCGTGAACCAGGACGAGTGGCTTCAACGTAGCGAGGAAGAGTAAGTGCACCACCCCCGAGATGCACTGCGGTGATCGGTGCACCCGGTGTCGAGAGTTGGTCAATGACATGGCCCATGCGCTGCACGTACTCGAAAAACAACTCGCTCGGGTCATCCATGTTTACGTGAGATTGCGGTGTGCCGTCGACAGTGAGGGTGAATGCGCCTGGCGTCCAGCGGTCAGGGGCGATTTCCGCACGGTGGCCGCTGAGTGCGAGGGTGATTGTGGGGTGCTCGGCCATGTTATTGACCTTGCCACAATCCCGTGCATGTTGTTGCCGCCGAAGCGCCGCAGCACCTGAGTGCTGGGCCAGACGCTACGGTGAAGCATGGTCGATGTGAATCGTGAGCTACCCCCTCACTTGCAAGCGCAATTGAACGCTCAGTCCTATGTAGGCCCAGCCACGTTTGGCATGCGACCCATGCTGAGCGAGCCAGAACAGCTAGACGCGTGGAAACCTGACATTGCTGTTGTTGGCGCGCCGTGGGATGACAGCACAACCAATCGGCCAGGCGCACGCTTTGGTCCGCGTGCCCTTCGTGCCAGTGCCTACGACCCCGGTACCTATCACCTCGACCTCGGCGTCGAGATCTTCGACCACCTTGATGTTGTTGACTACGGGGACGCCATCACGAGCCACGGGATGTGGGAACTATCGAAGGCGGCCATTCACAAACGCGTGGCTGAAGTCGCTAGTCGCGGAATCGTGCCCTTCATCATCGGCGGCGACCATTCGATTACATGGCCAGCAGCAACCGCGGTTGCCGAACACCACGGCTTCGGCAATGTCGTCATGATCCATTTCGATGCCCACGCCGACACCGCAAACATTCTGGAAGGCAACCTCGCCAGCCATGGAACCCCCATGCGTCGACTCATTGAGTCTGGTGCGATTCCCGGCCCCAACTTCTTGCAAGTTGGATTGCGTGGCTATTGGCCAGGCGAAGAAGACCAGAAGTGGATGCGCGACAACGGCCTCAAGCACTTCATGATGCAAGAATTTTGGGAGCGTGGCGTCAAGGCCGTAATTCCCGACATCATTGCAGCAGCGAAAGCTCGAGCATCCAAGGTCTACATCTCTATAGACATCGATGTGCTCGACCCTGGCTTTGCCCCTGCGACAGGAACGCCAGAACCGGGAGGCTTCGCCCCCATTGATTTACTGCGCATCATCCGCCAAATTGTGCTCGAAATGGATGTCGTCGGTTTCGATGTCATGGAGGTCGCGCCGGCCTATGACCACGCCGATATCACGGTGAACAACGCCCATCGATTGATCTGGGAAGCGTTCGGCGCACTGGCCTCGAAGAACCGTGCGGCAGGACTCACAGCAAACCCCTAGCTGAAAGCGCGTTTCAGGTCAAGATTTGGGTGGACACGGCGTGGCAAACGGGCCTATAGTGGATCCTTGCGCTCCCAGACAAATTGAGCAGTCATATTGCGGACAGCTGGGTGCCCCGAGTATAGCGGCGGGGTGATTCTGGTGAGCATTTCATTACCGACCGTCAATATTCTTGACAGACGAACCCGACGGGGTTCACGGAGGTTGTTCCTTGGCTGCTGCGCGCGATGCGTCCACCAATAAGTCCCCGAAAAACGGCCGCTCAGCATCGCGGCTTTCTTTCGCAAAAATCACTGACACGCTAACGGTTCCCGATCTGCTCGCATTGCAGACCGAGAGCTTTGACTGGCTCGTCGGAAACGACATCTGGAAGCAGCGTGTAACTGACGGCGTTGCTGCCGGTCGTACAGACCTGCCTACTCGCAGTGGTCTCGACGAAATCTTTGAAGAGATTTCGCCGATCGAAGACCTCGGCGAAACTATGCAGCTGTCGTTCACCGAACCTGAGCTCGAAGAGCCCAAGTACTCGATCGACGAGTGCAAGGAGCGCGGCAAGACATTTGCTGCTCCTCTCTATGTGAACGCGGAGTTCATGAATCACCTCACCGGTGAGATCAAGACTCAGACCGTTTTCATGGGTGACTTCCCGCTCATGACTGCGCGCGGTACCTTCATCATCAACGGCACCGAGCGTGTTGTTGTTTCGCAGCTTGTTCGTTCGCCCGGTGTGTACTTCGACCGCCAGCCCGAGAAGCTCAGCGACAAGGACATCTACTCAGCTCGCATCATCCCAAGCCGTGGTGCTTGGCTTGAGTTCGAGATCGACAAGCGCGACCACGTCGGCGTTCGCATCGACCGCAAGCGCAAGCAGTCGGTTACCGTATTCCTGAAGGCCCTTGGCCTCACGAGCGAAGAGATCCTTGACGAGTTCAAGGGCTTCCCTTCGATCGAAGCCACCTTGGAGAAGGACAACATCCTCACCAAGGAAGAAGCACTCAAGGACATCTACCGCAAGCTTCGCCCAGGCGAGCAGGTTGCTGCTGAAGCCGCACGTGCGCTTCTTGACAACTTCTACTTCAACTCCAAGCGCTACGACCTCGCGAAGGTTGGTCGTTACAAGATCAACCGCAAGCTTGGTCTCGACACTGACATTAAAGAGTCGGTGCTCACCGTTGAAGACATCATCGCGACCATCAAGTACATGGTGTCGCTCCACGACAACTCCGCACCGAGCGTTTCGGTAAGCGACAGTGGTGTGGCTAGCGTCAAGGGTGTCCGCGATGGCAAGAAGGTTAACGTTCGTCTCGACATTGACGACATTGACCACTTCGGCAACCGTCGCATCCGCGCTGTTGGTGAGCTCATTCAGAATCAGGTTCGTACCGGCCTCAGCCGTATGGAGCGTGTTGTTCGCGAGCGCATGACAACGCAGGACATCGAAGCGATCACCCCGCAGACCCTGATCAACGTGCGCCCCGTCGTCGCCGCGATCAAGGAGTTCTTCGGTACTTCGCAGCTTTCGCAGTTCATGGACCAAAACAACCCGCTCGCGGGACTGACCCACAAGCGTCGCCTTTCGGCGCTGGGCCCAGGTGGTTTGAGCCGTGAGCGCGCTGGCGTTGAAGTTCGAGACGTTCACCCCTCTCACTACGGCCGCATGTGCCCGATTGAGACTCCTGAAGGCCCCAACATTGGTCTGATTGGTTCGCTCGCATCGTTCGCTCGCATCAACGCATTCGGTTTCATCGAGACCCCGTACCGTCGCCTCATCAACGGCACCGTCTCGACCACGATCGATTACCTCACTGCCAGTGACGAAGATGACTACATCGTCGCGCAGGCAAACGCACCGCTCACGAAGGACATGAAGTTCGCTGAGCCCCGCGTTCTTGCTCGCAAGAAGGGTGGCGAGGTTGACCTCGTTCCCGTTGAAGACATTGCTTACATGGATGTCTCGCCGCGCCAGATGGTGTCGGTAGCGACCTCGATCATCCCCTTCCTCGAGCACGACGATGCAAACCGCGCACTCATGGGTGCCAACATGCAGCGTCAGGCTGTCCCGCTGCTGCGCAGCGAGAGCCCGCTTGTAGGAACCGGTATGGAAGCCTTCGCCGCAATTGACTCCGGTGACGTCGTCACTGCGCTCAAGGCCGGCGTTGTCTCTGAGGTATCTGCAGACATGGTTGTTGTTCAGCTTGATGAGGGTGGAACGCAGGACTACTTCTTGCGCAAGTTCAACCGCTCCAACCAGGGAACGAGCTACAACCACCGCGTTATCGTCAGTGCTGGAGAGCGCGTCGAAGTTGGCCAGGTCATCGCTGATGGTCCTGCCACCGAGAACGGCGAGCTTGCCCTCGGAAAGAACCTCCTCGTGGCATTCATGCCGTGGGAGGGTCACAACTTCGAGGACGCGATCATCCTGAGCCAGAACCTGGTCAAGGATGACGTACTGTCGTCGATCCACATCGAAGAATACGAAGTGGATGCTCGCGACACCAAGCTCGGTAAAGAAGAGATCACGCGCGACTTGCCGAACGTCAGCCCAGAACTGTTGGCTGACCTCGACGAGCGTGGAATCATCCGTATCGGTGCTGAGGTTCGCCCCGGCGACATCCTCGTTGGCAAGGTCACGCCAAAGGGCGAGACTGAGCTTTCGGCTGAAGAGCGACTGCTCCGTGCCATCTTCAACGAGAAGAGCCGCGAAGTTCGCGACACCTCGCTGAAGGTTCCCCACGGTGAGCAGGGCACGATCATCGCTGTCAAGGAATTCTCCGCAGACAACGACGACGAGCTCGGATCCGGCGTTAACCAGCGTGTTGTTGTGTACATCGCCCAGAAGCGCAAGATCACCGAAGGTGACAAGCTCGCTGGTCGTCACGGCAACAAGGGTGTTATCTCCAAGATTCTGCCTGTCGAAGACATGCCGTTCTTGGCTGATGGAACCCCTGTTGACATCATCCTGAACCCGCTTGGTATCCCCGGTCGAATGAACTTCGGTCAGGTACTGGAAACTCACCTCGGTTGGGTTGCAAAGCAGGGTTGGGAAGTTGAAGGTAACCCAGAGTGGGCTAAGAACCTACCGGCGGAGGCCTACAAGGCTGAGCCAGGCACCAAGGTTGCTACCCCTGTATTCGACGGTGCTTACGAAGAGGAAATCGCGGGTCTTCTCGACTCCACGACTCCTACTCGTGACGGCGTTCGTCTCATCGACTCTTCGGGTAAGACCCCGTTGTTCGATGGTCGTTCGGGTGAGCCGTTCCCGGCTCCCGTTTCTGTCGGTTACATGTACATCCTCAAGCTGCACCACCTCGTTGACGACAAGATCCACGCTCGTTCAACCGGTCCGTACTCCATGATTACTCAGCAGCCACTCGGTGGTAAGGCTCAGTTCGGTGGACAGCGCTTCGGTGAGATGGAAGTTTGGGCGCTCGAGGCCTACGGTGCCGCATACGCACTACAGGAGCTTCTGACGATCAAGTCGGATGACATCCTCGGTCGAGTCAAGGTATACGAAGCCATCGTTAAGGGCGAGAACATCCAGGAGCCCGGTATCCCCGAGAGCTTCAAGGTGCTCATCAAGGAAATGCAGTCGCTGTGCCTCAACGTCGAAGTTCTTTCGGCCGACGGTTCAACGGTCAACCTCCGCGACACGGATGACGAAGCCTTCCGTGCAGCAGAAGAGTTGGGCATCAACATTTCAGCTCGGTTCGAGTCCTCGTCTGTCGACGAGATTTAACCCGACCGAACACGACTGCACAACTTTCGAAGAGAGAAGATAAATTGCTCGACGTTCACGCGTTTGATGAAATCAAAATCGGTCTCGCTACCGCCGACGACATTCGTCGCTGGTCGCACGGTGAGGTTAAGAAGCCGGAGACCATTAACTACCGCACACTTAAGCCGGAGAAGGATGGTCTGTTCGGCGAACAGATCTTCGGTCCTTCCCGTGACTGGGAGTGCTCCTGTGGCAAGTACAAGCGTGTCCGCTTTAAGGGCATCGTTTGTGAGCGCTGTGGTGTTGAAGTAACTAAGTCGGCTGTGCGCCGTGAGCGCATGGGTCACATTGAGCTTGCAGCTCCGGTTACTCACATCTGGTACTTCAAGGGTGTTCCGAGCCGTCTCGGTTACTTGCTTGACATGGCACCGAAGGACCTCGAGAAGGTCATCTACTTCGCTGCATACATGATCATTTCGGTTGACGAAGAAGGCCGTCACGCTGACATGCCTGCGCTTGAGAACGAGATCCGTCTCGAAATCAAGACGCTTGAGGGTCAGCGCGACTCCCGCATCGCCGATCGCTTGACCAAGTTCGAGGAAGACCTCGCCGCCCTAGAAGAAGAGGGTGCCAAGGCTGACCAGAAGCGTCGTGTCAAGGATGCTGCTGAGAAGGAAATGTCTCAGCTGCGCAAGTCCATTGACGAGCAGATCTCACAGCTCGAGCGCGTTTGGGACGACTTCCGCAGCCTCAAGATTGGTGACCTCAAGCCTGAGGATTCCGTCTTCCAGGAACTGCAGGATCGTTTCGGAAGCTACTTCGAGGCATTCATGGGTGCCGAGGCAATCAAGAAGCGCCTTCAGGCATTCGATCTTGCGCTCGAGAGTGTTGAACTGCACGACCAGATCGCTAACGGCAAGGGTCAGAAGAAGATCCGCGCCATCAAGCGCCTGCGTGTAGTCAACTCGTTCCTGCAGACCGGCAACTCGCCGGCCGCAATGGTGCTCGACGTCGTTCCGGTAATTCCTCCGGAGCTGCGCCCGATGGTCCAGCTGGATGGTGGCCGCTTTGCGACCTCCGACCTCAACGACCTCTACCGTCGCGTGATCAACCGCAACAACCGTCTACGTCGTCTCCTTGACCTCGGTGCACCCGAGATCATCGTCAACAACGAGAAGCGCATGCTTCAGGAAGCCGTTGACGCACTGTTCGACAACGGTCGTCGTGGTCGCCCCGTTACCGGTACTGGCAACCGTGCCCTCAAGTCCTTGAGCGACATGCTCAAGGGTAAGCAGGGTCGTTTCCGCCAGAACCTGCTCGGAAAGCGCGTTGACTACTCCGGTCGTTCGGTGATCATCGTTGGACCGCAGCTCAAGCTGCACCAGTGTGGTCTTCCCAAGCAGATGGCTCTCGAGCTGTTCAAGCCGTTTGTTATCAAGCGCTTGATCGACTTGAGCCACGCGCAGAACATCAAGAGCGCCAAGCGCATGGTTGAGCGTGCACGTCCGCAGGTCTGGGACGTACTCGAAGAGATCATTCGTGAGCGTCCAGTGCTGCTGAACCGTGCACCTACCCTGCACCGTTTGGGCATCCAGGCATTCGAACCTCAGCTCGTTGAGGGTAAAGCTATTCAGCTTCACCCCCTCGTCTGTGCTGCGTTCAACGCTGACTTCGATGGTGACCAGATGGCTGTTCACCTTCCGCTGTCGGTTGAGGCACAGGCTGAAGCTCGCGTACTCATGCTCGCAAGCAACAACATCCTCAAGCCGTCTGACGGTCGCCCGGTGACCCTGCCAACACAGGACATGATCATTGGTCTGCACCACTTGACGACGCTGAAGGAAGGCGTTGCAGGAGAAGGCCGCGCGTTCTCGTCGGTTGCTGAAGCGATTTTCGCGTTCGATCAGCACTCGCTTGACCTCAACGCCAAGGTGCGTCTGCGTCTCGACAACGTGTACCTCTCTGAAGACGATGCCCCTGAGGGCTTCGTTCAGGGCCAGTCCAAGCTCATGGAGACGACCCTCGGTCGCGCCCTCTTCAACGAGGCTCTCCCCAAGGACTACCCATACATCGAGGCTCTCGCTGACAAGGGCCAGATTTCGGCCATCGTCAACGACCTTGCTGAGCGGTACGTGAAGGTAGATGTTGCTGCAGCTCTTGACGCGATCAAGGATGCTGGTTTCCACTGGGCTACTCGTTCCGGTGTAACCGTTGCGCTGTCTGACATTGTGACTCCGCCGAACAAGCCGGAGATCATCGGTCGCTACGAGAAGTTGGCTTCCAAGGTTCAGGGCCAGTTCGAGAAGGGACTCACGACCGACGCCGAGCGTCGCCAGGAGCTCATCGAGATCTGGAACAAGGCGACCGCAGAAGTTGCCAGTGCCATGCAGTCCAACTTCCGCACTGACAACAACATCAACCGCATGGTGTCGTCTGGTGCTCGTGGTAACTGGATGCAGGTTCGTCAGATCGCCGGTATGCGTGGACTGGTATCGAACCCGAAGGGTGAGATCATTCCTCGCCCGATCGTTCACTCCTACAAGGAGGGCCTGACCGTAGCTGAGTACTTCATCTCGACTCACGGTGCTCGTAAGGGACTGGCCGATACCGCACTGCGCACCGCAGACTCCGGTTACCTCACGCGTCGACTCGTTGACGTGTCGCAGGATGTCATCATTCGTGAAAACGACTGTGGCACCGGCAAGGGACTCGACATGCCGATTGCTGTGCAGAATGCAGACGGCAAGTGGATCCTCGACGACAACGTCGAGAACTCGGTCTACGCGCGCAGCCTCGCTGCAGATGCGACCAACGACAAGGGCGCTGTTGTCGCCTCGGCTGGTGCCGACGTCGGAGACGTTCTGCTTGAGAAGCTGGTTGCTGCTGGAGTTCACAGCATCAAGGTTCGCTCGGTTCTTACGTGTGAGTCCGCTGTTGGTGTGTGTGCAGTCTGCTACGGCCGCTCGCTCGCAACAGGACTCCTCGTTGACATCGGAGAGGCTGTCGGAATTATCGCCGCACAGTCGATCGGTGAGCCCGGAACCCAGCTGACCATGCGTACCTTCCACACGGGTGGTGTTGCTTCGGCAGACGACATTACGCAGGGTCTTCCCCGCGTTACGGAACTCTTCGAAGCTCGTACCCCTAAGGGTGCAAGCCCCATTGCAGAAGCCGCTGGTCGCGTCACGATCGAAGACACCGACCGCAGTCGCAAGCTGATCCTCACGCCAGACAATGGCGACGAGCCGATCGCGTACCCGATCCTGCGTCGCGCAACCCTCCTCATCGAGGATGGCGAGCACGTAGAACTCGGCAAGCAGCTGCACGTCGGAAACGTTGACCCGAAGGAAGTTCTTCGAGTCCGCGGTGTCCGTGCCGTTCAGCAGCACCTCGTTGATGGTGTTCAGGGCGTTTACCGTTCGCAGGGTGTACCGATTCACGATAAGCACATTGAGGTCATCGTTCGTCAGATGCTCCGCAAGGTGACTGTTGTTGACCACGGTGACACCGGTCTGCTCCCCGGTGAGCTGGTTGATCGTTCGAAGTACAACGACCTCAACCGTTCAGTGCTCACAGAAGGCAAGGCAACGGCTTCGGCTCGTCAGGAAATCTTGGGTATCACCAAGGCTTCGTTGGCAACCGAGTCGTGGCTGTCGGCTGCGTCGTTCCAGGAGACCACCCGCGTTCTTACGCAGGCGGCCATGGAAGGCAAGTCTGACCCGCTTATGGGACTCAAGGAGAACGTCATCATCGGTAAGCTCATCCCGGCTGGTACGGGATTGCCGCGCTACCGCGATGTATCGGTCGAGGCAACGGAAGAGGCGAAAGCTGAACGTTACCCCAACCGCATCTTCGCTGATGATGCAAGCCTCAGTGAGAGCGACTTGAGCTTCGTCGACTTCGACAGCTTTAGCTCAAACGACTCCACGCCGGGCACCTACAACTAAGTAGCCTCGGCATCACCTCCGGGTGATTCCACCGAAGGGCCCCTCGTCATTGCGACGAGGGGCCCTTCGTCGTTGTCGACGTGGAACCTAGCGGTCAAGCGTCGGTATCTCCACGCGAGTGTAGCCATCGCTATCCGCCACCATCGTCGCGATCAGTGTCCGGCCGGCGGGCAGCAGCCGAATCGTGACTGTGCCAGCGTCGGCGGAGTCGAGCATCTGTACCGCGGCGACGATGATCCGCGAGAGCGCCCCTAGGGGTAGCGTTCGAGGGTAGCGATCGTCAAGCAAGAGCACCGTCGCTCCGCGCAAGCGGGCGCGTTGAACTGCGGTCACGATCTCGGGGAGGTCGAGTTGGCGCGCGCGCAGACTGTCGCGTAATCGTGCTTCTGCAACGATTAGCTCGCGGCGGTCATTGCTGCTCAGTTCTGCGCCGTCGGCAATGCGTTTCAAGTGTGGACCAACGGCGGCGTCGAGGGAGGCAAGGCGGCGCGACCGCTCCGCTGTTCGCGCGAGTGCGGCTGCTTCGGCTGTGGCTCGTGCCGTATCCGCCTCCTGGACCCCTTCGAGTTTTTTACTCGTTCTGTTCATGCCGTACGAGAACAGTGACCCGACGAGAACAATGGGAGCTTGACGCGCAACAACCACGATCGATTCGAGTAACCGATTGTCTGTCGTAAATCCCCAGGCAACAAAAGCAAAGCCGATGGCGGTGAAGCCGATCCACGCTGCGAGGTCGCGGCCGCGCAAGCTGAGATAGAACATCGCAAGAGCGCCAGCGCCGACGTACCACTGTGAGAATCCGCCGACGGTTGAATTCCATGACGATAGCAACGTCGTGACAACGCTCGCTGCAATGACGAACGTCGCTACTCCTAGGCCAACGCGAGGTCGGGTATCTCGTGTCAGAACGAACCAGATTGCACCAAAGATCCCAATCGAAAGATAAACAATGGTTGGAGAGTGCACATCATCGAGCGCGAGTAGGGCAAGCGACGACATCGTGAGGTAATACGTCCAGATCAATAGGTGGGCACCTCGACCCGTGATCTCGGGCAGTTCTAATCTTTTCGGTGCGAAAGCCTGCTCGCTCACTGTTGCCACCCCACAGTTACTCGTGTGCCTTCCCCGATTTGGGACCATACCGTTGCGCGAGCACCGGGCAGCGAATTGATGCGACCAATGATGCTCACCACGATGCCGAGGCGATCGGCGGGCACGCGCCGAGAGTCGAAGCCTTTGCCGTCGTCGGTAACGGCGATCTCAACGCGATTGGCACTCAAGCCGAGAGTGACGACGCGCTGCACGGGCGAAGAGTCAATCGAGGCGTGCGCGACGCTATTGCGGAGTGCTTCGACGGTGGCTTCGATGAGTGCGCTAGCAATGAGCGAGGGGATGGGCTGGCTTCGCTCTCCGATCACGACGAAGTCTGCAGTGTCTGTGATTTCGTCGATCGATGCGCCCAGGCCCTGGACCAAATAGTCAGAATGGATGAGTTCCGGAACGCTCACGGTCGCTTCGCGAAGTTCGCTAAGTCTTGCAATGGTGCGAGCCGCCTGGGTTTGGGTAGATTTTGAATCGCTGCGCCCGGCACCGGCTGCCGCAAAGATCGTTGCGATGACTTCATCGTGAACAAGCGCGTCGAGATGCGCCTGTTCCTCGGCACGCGCAGTCAGCGCTGCGGCGCGCATCGAGGAGTTTCGGGCAGCTGCGGTTGCGACATCCACTTTGCGACCTGCGCCCACAGCGACCGTCGCAACGGCGGTGAATGCCGCACACACGGTAATGGTGAACACAGCGAACTGGATTGCGAGTGATACGTCGGCACCGCCATCAGCAATGATTCGTATCGGAGCGATGACGAGCGAGCTAGCAATGAGAAAGGCCCACGCGATAGCCGGGCGCCACGCGATCGCCGCGGGTACTGTGCTCAAAGCCGTCATTCCCACGGTCCACGGTGCCATATCGGCAGGCATCGGTCCGTTGACGAACGCGGGGATCCAGCTCAACACCACGACGGCGAAAATCACAGCGTAGGTGCCGTGAAAGTTTTTGAGCTGGCGGAGTGACGCCCACGGTGAGACTGCAGCCAATATGAGCGGTAGGCCAAAGATGGCGACAGCGGCCGCGGTCTGCCAGAGCGGCGGTACAAATCCACGTTGCTCGAGGAGAGCGCCGATCGTCAGCCCAAGAAAGAGCATGGTCGCGGCGGCCAGAACCCCGCTCATGACCCTGACAACACCCAGTTCTGCGCTCGCCGTCGTCGGAACTCGCGGTGCGAAGCCGCTCACGATTGCGGGGGAGGGAGCAAACCGTCTTCCACGGCCCGCTTATAGAGGTCGACTTTCGTATGCGCCGGACGGCCAGCCATGGCGTACTTGTAGCGGATGCGACGAACGTATTCTGCGACGGTGCTCGATGAGAGGCCTGCACGGTGAGCAACTGTGACGGACTTGTCGCCGGAAGCATAGAGCGCCAGGACTTCTTGCTCCTTGGGGCTCAAGCCGGCAGCAGCGAGCTCGGGATCAGAGTCGATCGCTGCAGCCCAGTCGGTCGTGACGACGGGATTGCCGAGCGCAGCTTCCCGCACTGCGTCGATGATCACGGCGCGAGATTCGGACTTTCTGACGATTCCCAATACTCCCGTTCTAGAGGCAGCGCGAACTTCAAAGGCATTATCTGCTGCCGTAAAAACGAGAACGTTTAGTCCACGCTCGCGAAGCCAGGCGACGTTCTCTTCAACAGTGCTTCCGTCTGAGAGGCGCACGTCGAGAACCACAAGATCGAGATGCTCAACGACTGAAGCTAAGTCGTTCACGCTGCGAGCAGACGCCATAAGGGAGATGTCCGAGCAATCAGCAAGGAGCGAAGCGAAGCCGAGTTGCACGGTTTCATGGTCGTCAACATGGCCCACCCGATGGATGCGCCGCACGTCGTCTTTCTGTATCAATCGTGCCCCGTTCGGATCAGGGTGAACTAGCTTGCGAGAAAGATTCGCATTCGCCTACGACAACCGTACCGGAACTTTCTGTCTGTCCCCCAAACAGGTGTCATCGATAGTGACGACTGCCTGAGATTAGATCCCGGTGCCAGTATCAATAACATCGGATCAACTAAGGGGGCGGATAACTAGTGAATCGTCATGCCTTGAACGATCTCATCGAATGCTCGCTCCAGCGCTGGTACCGCTCCGTCTCGGAATGGCGAAGTCCAGCCGGTGGAACGAAGGCGGGCTGCGTCCGTTGCCGAGAGTCAGAATTCGCTGCCTTCGATCGATCCGGGCACTGGCCGCACGACCTCATCCATTCGCTCGTAGCCACTCTCGAGCTTGCGATGACGCAATTGGCGGTTGCCCTCCACGAAGAGCAGCACCCGCGAGACGATTCTTGCCGCTCGGCCGAACCCTGCAGTTCCTGCATCGATAGCGCGCGGGCTACCGTGAGGGCGTGCGCTAGCCGCCATGCCCAAGACATCGCCGACGTAATTAACGAGTGCGCGATGCCGCGACTGGCCGTTTACGTCGAAATGAACACAAATTTGGCACTCAATGCTGCGACTCGCGGCGAATGGGCTTCCTGAAACGCTGTGACTACCCCTCACAAGTGGGGCTGGCGGTGCAGATGTGACTCGATTAGCGTGGGACTCCGCTAGGACCTTGGGGGGAGGCACGCGTGACAACACTTGCTGAAGTATTGATTCTTCGTGGAATGATGCCAATTGAGAGCATCGATTCTGTAGGGACATCGCACTCTGATGAGGAAGCCCTCGTCAGAAATCTACTCGACAGCGGCACCATATCGCCGGCACAACTCGCGTCTGCGCGTGCCGCGCAAGCGGGCGTGCCCTTCGTCGAGCTCGTCGACTTCGCTGTCGACCACCAAGCGGTCGCACTCGCTCCGGCCGCTATCTGCCGCCGCCACGAGGTTCTTCCTATTGCCTTCTCCGAGGGATACCTCGTTCTCGCAATGGTCGATCCAGGCAACATTTTTGCCCTTGACGACATCCGCGCAGCGACGGGACGCCAAGTGCGTACTGTCGTCGCGGAACGAAGCGACCTCCAAGGAGCCCTCGATAGATTCCATCGCGCCGATGGCGAGCTCTCCAGCCTGAGCAGCGAGCTCGAGCAAGAAGCGACTTCTACTGATGTTGCCCTCGCGTCAAGCAATGAACCGACCGAGGATGACGCACCGATCGTCCGTTTTGTGAACCTGCTTATCAGCCAGGGCATCCAAGACAAGGCATCCGATATTCACATCGAACCGGGTGAGTTCGACCTCGGAGTGCGCTACCGAATTGACGGGGTTCTGCACGAAATGCAGCGGGCTCCCCGTCAAATCCAGAACGGTGTGATCTCGCGATTGAAGATCATGGCCGAGATGGATATCGCCGAGCGTCGTAAGCCACAGGACGGCCGCATTTCGGTCATCCACGGTCAGAAAAAAATTGACCTCCGTGTTGCGACCTTGCCGACTGTTTACGGCGAAAAAGTCGTTATGCGTATTCTCGACAACTCCAACACGACTCTCGACTTGAGTCAGCTTTATCTGCTCGAGCACAATGCCAAGATTTACAAAGAGGCGTACACCAAGCCCTACGGCATGATCCTTGTTACCGGCCCTACCGGTTCGGGTAAGTCGACAACGTTGTACACGACCCTCAACGCCGTTGCGCGCCCTGAGATCAACGTGATCACCGTTGAAGACCCTGTTGAGTACCGCATGGCGGGCATCAACCAGGTGCAGGTGAACCCCAAAGCGGGTCTCACCTTTGCGAGTGCATTGCGCTCGATTCTTCGTTCTGACCCAGATGTTGTGCTGATCGGTGAGATTCGAGACCAAGAGACGGCGCAGATTGCGATCGAAGCCGCACTCACAGGTCACCTCGTGCTGAGCACGCTTCACACGAACGGTGCGCCGGCGGCCATCACGCGATTGATCGAAATGGACATCGAGCCATTCTTGGTTGGTTCGGCAATCGACTGTGTCGTTGCTCAGCGACTCGCGCGTCGACTGTGCGACCGTTGCAAGCAACCTGCGGCCCACAACCCGCAGGACCTCGTGAACTTGAAAGTCGGCTTCAACCCAGAAGGTCCGATGCCGACTTTGTATGCACCCGTCGGGTGCACCGTGTGTTCCAAGACGGGATACCGCGGCCGAATTGCACTGCACGAAGTAATGGCAGTGTCTGAAGAGATTGAACGTCTCGCTGTTGCCCGCTCCTCGAGCGCTGAGATCAGCCGCGTCGCTATCGAGCAAGGAATGCGCACGCTGCGCATGGACGGTTGGGCGAAAGCTCAACTCGGCTTGACGTCAATCGAAGAGATTTTGCGCGTCGTCGCATAAGACGAATTACTGGGGGAATTATGGCTAAGCGGATTTACGACATCCCGTCGCAATCAGTCGACGAAAGTTTGTTCACACCGAAGGGGCAGAGCGCGCCTTCTGGGCAGAGCGTTCCGACGAATGCTCCACCGCCCGCACCGGGGACTAGCGTTCCCGGTCCGAGCAGCCCTCAAGCTTCGTCGACGCCGTTCCCGGAGTGGGCTCAGACTGGTGCTGCTCCCGCGGCATCTGCTGCGACGGTTCCGGCATCGCCGTTGCCGACAATTCCGCCACCGTCTGGCTCGATCAAGAGCAATGACACCTCGGCAGCTTCGGCGCCTATGGCTCCGCCAGCGGCGCCCGCTCCCGCTTCGCCTCCCGCGCCGTCAGCCAACGCTGAGCCAGCGGCATCCACTCCACCAGCGGATGCTGCTGCCGAGGGAAGTCGTCGAGCGCGTCGAATGGCCACCGAGCCAGCAACGTCGATCGACTCGCTCGATGAACTGTTCCGTCAGGCAGCAGCTGGAGCTATGTCTCAGACTTCTGCCGCTACGTCGGCTGCCGGAGCATCAATGCCGGCTGCACCGGCACCCGTATCGACGCCCGCTGCCGCCGCCCCGACACCATCGCCAACAGCGGCTGAAGTCCCGTATTTCTCTGACGCTTCAGACTCTGAGTCAGCTGACGCGACCGCCACGGCGACGCCGGCCGCCGACGCGGAAACTCGGTTGCTCGAAGTACCCGAGGCCTCTGGGGCTGACGCTCCGACCGAGAATTTGGCAAACTTTCCACCGCCAGGTGTTGCCGAGGGCCTGCTGACATTTACGAGCGGGTTCGAAGCCGAACAGGCTGCGCCGCGCGAGTCACAATTGCTTTCAGTTCCTGAGATCGTTGAGCACGAGCGTGAGCAGCGCCCCGATATGGAATTGACCGCACGCGAAGGCTCGAACCCTGAGCTCCTTGAGGCGCTCAAAGAGGTTGTTTACACGGGTGCTTCTGACCTCCACATTTCCTCAGGTGCAGTGCCGATGATCCGTGTTGACGGTGGGCTGCAGCAGCTTAAGGGGTCTGCCGAATGGGACAAGGATCGCACTCGAAAGGCACTGTTCAGCATCCTTGATGAGAAGCAGGAAGCTCAGTTCCTTGAAGCTCTTGAACTTGACTTCGCCTTTGAACTGTCTGAGGCTGCCCGCTTCCGTGTGAACTTCTATATGGATCGCGGCAACATGGGCGCTGCATTCCGAATCATCCCGACTGAGATCAAGCAGTTGAAGGATCTCGGTATCCAAGAGTCGGTGTCTCAGTTCGCAACGCTTCCGCGCGGGCTCGTGCTCGTCACTGGACCAACTGGTTCGGGTAAGTCAACGACCCTCGCTGCCCTCATCGATCTGGTGAACCGCACGCGTGCCGACCACATCGTTACCGTCGAAGACCCGATTGAGTTCTTGCACGGCAACCAAAAGTCGCTGGTCAATCAGCGCGAAGTCGGCCGCGACACGCATTCGTTCACGGCCGCGCTCAAGCACGTTCTGCGTCAAGACCCTGACGTCATTTTGATTGGTGAGCTTCGAGACCTCGAGACCATCTCAATCGCCCTAACAGCGGCAGAGACCGGTCACCTTGTGTTCGCAACGCTGCACACTCAGGATGCTGCTCAAACCGTCGACCGCATCATTGACGTCTTCCCGCCGCACCAGCAGGGCCAGGTTCGCACACAGCTCGCTGCCGTGCTGCAGGGAATCATCTGTCAGACGCTCGTTCGCCGCGCAAGCGGCAAGGGTCGAGTCGTGGCGACAGAGGTGCTCACCATGAGCCCCGCAATCGGAAACTTGATTCGTGAGGGAAAGATTTATCAGATTCCTTCTGCAATGCAGGCTGGCCGTGGCGCCGGTATGCACACGATGGACCAGCACCTCGCTGGCCTGGCAAAATCTGGTGCCATTACCGAAGAAGCTGCGATGGCGAAGTCGCACGATCCTGAGGGCATGCACCGATTGATGAGCGATAGCTCAACAGGAGTTCCGAAATAATGGCTGCGACTGCTTCCACAACTAAGTCTTTTGAGTACAAGGCTCGCGATCAAACGGGCAAGGTAGTCAAGGGCCGCATTGATGCGCCCAATGAGAACGCTGTCCTTGCTCGCCTTCGGTCGATGGAGATCAGCCCGATCTCCGTGATCGAGGCTGGTACGGGCACCGGTCTCAATATGGACATCAACATCGCCTTCCTTCAGAAGGGCGTTGGGCTTGATGACCTTGCCGTGATGAGCCGTCAGATGTCGACGATGATCTCATCGGGGCTTTCCCTCATCCGGGCGCTCGTCATCCTCTCTGAGCAAACCGAAAACAAGACCTTGGCGAAGGCCCTTGGCGAGATCCGTCAGGATGTTGAGACTGGCGGAACGCTCTCGGATGCGTTTGCGAAGCACGGCACCGTTTTTCCGCCGATCATGATTCATCTGGTTCGCGCTGGTGAGACCGGCGGATTCCTTGACGACGCTCTCGAATCGATTGCAAACAACTTCGAAGGCGAAGTAAAGCTTCGCGGAACGATCAAGTCCGCACTGACTTACCCCGTCGTCGTTCTCATCATGGCTATCGCTGCCGTTGTGGGAATGCTCATCTTCATCGTTCCGGTCTTCGAGGAGATGTTCGCTGACCTAGGTGGCGAGCTGCCATTGCTCACTCAAGTTTTGGTGTGGATGTCGACGGGCATGAAGTTTGCTGCTCCGATCCTTATCGTCGCTGGCATAATTTTCGCAACCTGGTGGCGCAAGAACAAGCACACCGAACGAGTCCGCAAATTTGTGGATCCGTGGAAGCTGCGCATGCCCGTTTTCGGCCCCTTGTTCCGTAAGGTCTCGATTTCACGGTTTACCCGTAACTTCGGAACGATGCTCGGTGCCGGTGTTCCAATCTTGCACGCGCTTTCGATCGTCGGTGAGACCTCGGGTAACTACGTGATCGAAGAGGCTTTGCGCCGCGTGGCTGATTCGGTGCGTTCTGGCCAGTCGGTGTCAGCTCCTTTGGCCCGCGAGAGTGTCTTCCCGTCAATGGTGACCCAGATGGTCGCGGTTGGCGAGGATGCCGGCTCGATGGAGGTCATGCTGTCGAAGATTGCTGACTTCTACGACGACGAAGTGCAGAAGACAACCGAGCAACTCACGGCTCTCATCGAACCTCTCATGATCGGGGTAATTGGCGCGATCGTCGGTGTCATGGTTATCGCGTTGTACCTACCTATCTTCGCTATTTTCGACCAGATCAAATAGCGCTCAGAAACCCCAAACGGGGATGCAGCGGCCCGAGCCGCGGTGTCCCCGTTTGGCCGTTAATACCTGAAGTTTGTGGTCGCAAGAGTGCGCACTATCACGACAAACGGGGTCAGAATATGCTGCGACTCGCGTATAACCCCTCAGACTGGGGGCGCGATTCGGCCAGTTCACCCCCGTTTGTGGGATTCTCAGCCAGCGCACATGTTGAGAGTATTTCTGTGGGGGGCTGAGAAGCTCGTTTTTCTGGGGGCCCCTGTCCAAGATCCGATTCACAGACAGGAAATCCAATGATTACTCGCATGCATGAAGCACTGCGCACTAAGCGCAACGACCTCGAGAACGACCAGAAGGGCTTCACACTCGTTGAGCTCCTCGTTGTTGTTCTGATCATCGGCATCCTTGCCGCGATCGCCATCCCGTTCTTCCTCAACCAGCGTCAAGGCGCTTGGGAATCGCAGGTAAAGTCCGACATCGCTAACGCAGTTATCGCGGCTGAGACCTACGCAGTAGGCAACAACGGTTCATTCACCGGACTCACCGTCGCCAAGCTTGGCGAAAACGGCTACAAGAAGACGAACTCGGTAACTATTGCTGAGCCGACCGTCACCACCACCACCTACGCCTTCACCGTTACTCACTCTGAGTATGTAGGACAGACCTGGTCCTACGACAGCTCAAACGGACTCACGACTAAGGCTGCAACTCCGGCTACTCCGTAACACCTAGCACGTTGTGAACGGGGCGTCGCCACGCGGCGGCGCCCCGTTTCCATTCCCCGAGGGTTCTACTCTCGCGAGAGCACCGTCTCTCTGGCAACACCCGAATCCTTTAAAACCCGTATGAAAGGGCTCATCATGCACAAGGTTCTACAGCGACTGCGTAGCTCCGACGCAGGATTGAGCCTTCTTGAGGTTCTCGTCGCGATGATGATCTTTGCTGTTGTCTCGCTTGGAGTTCTGCAAACCTTGACGACTGTTCTTACGATCACCCGAGACAATCGGGCTCGCGTCGTTGCAGCAAACCTCGCCTCTCAAGAAATTGACTTGGCTCGAGATGCCGGCGACGTTTTCACCCTCGGTGACGATGCCTACACAAAGACTCTCAACGGTGACGTATTCACCGTCACGCGCTCTACTCAATGGGTGCCGTCGAGCAACACCTCTGCATCCTGCGGAACCGGCGGCGGAACGCTGCAGTACAAGCGCATCAACATCGCGATCACGTGGCCGAACATGCGCAAGGGAACGAATCCAGTTCGCTTCGACACCCTCTTGGCGCCTGATGACAGAATTAACGACCCGACGCTTGGCACGATTCTGGTTTCCGTAACCGGTGGTTCTGGAGGTGGCTCTTCGGGAGTTTCTGTTACCGCGAGCCCCGCGTCGCCAGCCAATGGCGCGCAGAATCTCACTGTTTCTCCGCCCGCGACCGATGCTCAAGGCTGCACCTATCTTCTCAAGGTTGTACCGGGAAACTACAACGTCACTGTCTCCCGTTCCGGATACATTACGGATGCCGGTCAATCGACGGTTCCGAGCAAGTTGACTCAAGTTGTCGCTGGTACCGCAAGCTCGGTGTCGTTCAACTACGACAACGCAGCGCGCTTCAATGTCAAGTACATCTCCGATCCCGCTCCTGGTGCGACGCAGATTCCCAAGAATATGCCGACCTCCTTCAGTAGTTCGTATGGCGTTCACCTCAGTGCCAGCACGTCGTCGAGTCTGACTCGAAACCTCGATTTGTTCCCGTGGCGCTCTGGCTACATTGGCTACGCTGGCAACTACTCGGCGAAGCCAGAAGACACCACGAGCACGGCACCGTATTGCATATCGCCAAATCCAGCTCAGTGGGAAGAGGTCAAGGACAGCGGAATCACCTATAGCTCGCCAATCTCCGAAGCTGTAGCGGCGACGCCTGGCGGCAATGCGACGCTCGTTGTGCCGATGGGCCGCGTTGCGGTAAATGGCCAGGCGGGCAACATTCTTCGTGCAACGTCGGTCGCCCCTGTTTCCGGCAGCGGCGATCCTGGCTGCACAACAACGAACCAATACACTTTCGACTCGCTCGCTGCAGGCACGACACACATTGCGTTGCCGTACGGCACGTGGAAGATTGAACGCTCTGGCGGCTCAGGTACTTGGCTTCCACTCGCTGCAGGAAGCGTGTCGGCCCCGATCGTCGGCGGCACGGCAACCGTGACGAGCGTTGTCACGGTCGATCCGAGGGTGGCCCCATAATGAAGCGGTTTCGTACCTTCCTCTTTGCCCGTGTTACACGTGTTCATCGCGATGAAGCGGGCGTGACGTTAAGCGAGCTCATTGTCACAATTGCGCTCATGAGCATGCTGCTGGCAATGGTCATGACCATCTTTGTCACTTTTACTAAGACATTTGCCGAAGAGCGTTCAGCGACCTCAAATACGGCGGGCGCAACAGTCGCCATGAATGAGCTCACTCGTGTTATCCGATCGGGTACTGAAAACCCGGTAGCCGCTTCGACGCTCAACGATCCCGTGTTTAGCTATGCCGGAACTGAGCGCGTCGTATTGCAGGCTTACTTGGATACGGATGCTGCGAATCCCAAGCCAGTAAAAGTGGAGTTCTTAATCACCGCAGATCGCACCCTCGTCGAAAAGCGATGGAACGCTCAACTGCAAGCGTCCGGCTACTTCACATTTCAGACCACTGCTGCGAGCCAGCGCACCGTAGTGCGGCAGATATCGACGGGCACCACGTCAGTTTTCCGATATTTCGATGACAGCAACACGGAACTGACTCCGCCAGCAGGGGGAACCCTGACTCTCGCCCAGCGACGCGTAGTCGCCGCAGTCAAAGTATCGATGACGATACAGACTGACCCGACTGGACGCGCGAAAACAGCAAGTCTGGAAAATACCGTAGGTATCCCGAACCTCGGACTCTCTAGGATTGGAATCGACCGATGATTCGATTTTTGCACGCTCGCATTGCTGGAGAACGCGGTGCAGCGCTACCAATGGTGATTGGCATCACGGTTGTCTTGGGCCTTCTCGTGACCACGGCCGTCGCGTTTGCAACTGGTGGGTTCCGCCAAGCCGCAGCTACCCAGGAGTGGTCAGCCTCACTCGCCGCAGCCTATGCGGGAGTCGAGGACTACCAGAGCAGACTCTCTGAAGACACCTCGTACATTCAGTATGGAAACCCCGCGGCGGCTTTCTCGTCGACGAGCGACGTCAGGCTGCCCACTGGTACGAATGCAAATGCAGCGTTCAACGTGACGGCGGGGCAACCGTGGGTCACGGTGCCAGGTGGAGTCGGTGGTACATCATTCCGTTATGAGGTCGATAACTCTAAGTACGCGAGCAGTGGTGTTATTCGCGTTCGGTCAACGGGAAAAGTCGGCGCCGAAACCCGCACTATTGTTGCTGACTTGCGTCAGTCAGGGTTTATCGACTTCCTCTACTTCACTGACTACGAAATTCAGGATCCTGCGTTTTCCGGGGAATCAAGCTCGTGTGTGAAGTACTGGTGGGATGGCCGAAGCAGCATTTATGGCAACTGCGGCGAAATCGCTTTCGGTAGTAACGACGTCGTCGATGGACCCGCCCATTCGAACGACACCATCCGCATTTGTAATGCAACATTCCTCGGTGCCGTAACGACAAGCTATGCGCCGACGAGCGGACTGCGCTACAACCCACGAAACTCCAATGGCAGTAGCTGCAGCGGGCAAACTTTTGCACTTCCAGGATCGCCAGCATTCAGCCCTGTAATTGGCATGCCGGCGACCAACTCGCAACACTTGCGGGAAACACGCTCGGACTTGATCACCAACGGTGTTCCGCGCCCCGGGTGCCTCTACACCGGGCCGACCCAGATTCAGCTCAATTCGAATGGAACGATTACGGTTCGTTCGCCTTGGACCATAAAGACTCGGATTACGGGTTCGCCAGCGACGGGTGGCAGTACCCCGGCTGAGTGCGGCAACGTCACGCAGCTGAACAGCACCTCGGGGGCAACATTTGCCTTGCCTGCGAGCAACGTCATCTACGTCCAAGATGTACCCGCCGTGTCCTCGGACCCCAACTACCGGGGGACCAAGAAGAACGACTTGCCGTCCGGCCTTAAGTGCGAGGGTGCCGACGGACAGAGCAACGGAAATGGTATCGGATATCCGACCTACAACGAGGTTGCTTCGAGTAGCTCCTATGGATGCCGGTCGGGTGATCTCTTTGTCAAAGGCACGCTCAGCGGTCAGACTACACTTTCCGCCGAGCACTATGTCTACATCACTGGCGACATCAGGTACAACGACCCACAAGAGGATGTTCTTGGTCTCGTCGGAAACGACGCAGTGTGGGTCTGGAACCCGGCTCGTAGCAGCTACCAGACAGTTCTCACGGATAACAACCGTCGGATCGATGCCGCAATTCTCTCGGTAGGGCACACCTTCGCGGTGCAGAATCCGAGCGTTGGTTATGGTCGCGGAACGCTTACCGTCAACGGGGCGATCGCCCAAAAATTCCGCGGAATTGTGCGTTCAGGTAATGGTGGATACTCCAAGAACTACGTCTATGACACTCGTCTGCGCTACACTGCGCCACCGAAATTCTTGTCTCCCGTGACGACGACGTACGGAGTAAACGTCTGGATTGAAGTCTCGCCAGCATTCAACTCATCGGGTGCCAAGATCTAATGACCGCAACTGTACTCATCGTCATCTTTGCGGTGCTTCTTGGACTAGCCGTTGGCTCGTTCTTGAACGTCGTGGTGTGGCGCGTGCCTCGTGGGGAGAAGATTTCTTCGCCGCCGAGCGCGTGCCCGCGGTGTGAGCACGCTATTCGTTGGTACGACAACATTCCTGTCTTTGGGTGGTTGTTGCTTCGAGGCAAGTGTCGCGACTGCGGTGAACCAATCTCGACGCGCTATCCGCTCGTTGAAGCAGCGACGGCGATTGTCTTTGGCATCATCGCGGGAGCCATCGGCGCCGAGACTGCCCTCATCTGGGCTCTGCCGGCATTCTTGTACCTGGCCGCAATCTCCATTGCTCTGGCACTCATTGATCTCGACACCCACACGCTGCCAAACAAGATCGTGTTGCCGTCAATCGTGGTCGGGTTCGCATTACTTGCGCTCGCCAGCTTCGGAACAGGCAACTGGGGAGCACTTGTCGGTGCGGTAGCCGGCGCGGCTGCGCTGTTCGTCTTCTACTTCGTCGTCGCGCTCATCTCTCCTCGAGGGATGGGAATGGGAGATGTGAAGTTGGCTGCAGTTCTCGGACTGTATTTGGGCTGGCTCGGATGGGGTGTGCTTGCGGTTGGAGCTTTCGCCGCATTCCTGCTCGGCGGAGTATTTGCGATCGCACTACTGCTGATCGGGCGGGCGCGTCGCCGCACGGCAATCCCGTTCGGACCGTGGATGATTGCTGGAACGTGGTTGGGTATTGCTCTCGGGTCTCAAATTTGGAACGGATATATGGTGGCGACCGGTCTTAGCTGATCGTCACCGGGGGGATATATGGGAAAGAAACTAGTAGGGCTGGACATCGGCTCGACAGCCATTCGTGCTGTCGAAGTCGAAAATCCGCAGCAGCCACGTCCGACGATCCTTCGCTTTGGCGAAGTGCCGCTGCCTGAGGGCGCTGTGCGCGCGGGTGAGGTCATTGACTCGGCGACCGTAACGGCATCCATTCGCAAGTTGTGGACGCAGAGTGGAATTCGCACTCGCGATGTTGTTCTGGGCGTTGGAAACTCCAAAGTGCTCGCTCGCGATATTAAGGTTCCCCGGCTTCCGTTGAACCAAGTGCGCGAGTCTCTTCCCTTCCAGGTTCAGGATCTGCTCCCTGTTCCCGCGACGGAGGCGCTGCTCGACTTCTACCCGGCAAGCGAGGCAGATGGTGAGACGGGCCCGTTGCTTTCTGGCATGCTCGTCGCTGCGATCAAAGCACCGGTATTGGTCAACGTGAATGCGGCGATTGCCGCGGGAGTAAATCCTGAAAACGTTGACTTGTCGCCGTTCGCACTTACGCGATTGTTCTCTGGCCCCGAGTCGGCGAATCTCACGACCCTCTTGGTGCACATCGGCGCAGCAACAACGACGTTGGTCGCCCTCGACGGTCACGTTCCTCACTTTGTGCGTCTCCTCCCCAGCGGTGGGGCGGACATCACTAAGGGAATTTCCCAGCGCCTAGATATCTCGGCGCGCGACGCCGAAGCCATCAAGCGTTCCGTGGGTGTAGTCGCAGCTCGCGCTACTCCTGAGCAGCGCCCGGCGCTCGAAGTTTCGTTCGAGCTGGTCAACGAGACGCTCCTCGCAATCCGCGCCACCATGCAGTACTTCCAGAATGCCCGTGGCAATCGTGCTATCGATCGCATCGTCATGAGCGGTGGAGGTTCACGACTGCTCGGTCTCGTCGAGACTGTCTCTGAGTTCACCAAGGTCCCGGCGACTCAGCCTGATCCGTTCTCGCTAGTGACAGTGTCGCGAGGCCTGCGCGGTACCGGTGACGCTCAAGACATGTCTCTCGCACTCGGATTGGTCACGGGGGTCTCAGCATGAGTGAGAAGAAGCCAGCAGCGCGCCGCGAAGTGAAGGTAGCGATTGCCTACCCGCCTCACGTCAGACTGCTTCCTCCCGAGGTCGGCCAGCGCAAAGCTGCCAATAGGGCACGAGGCAGAGCAATCTTTGTTGCCATTGTTGCTTTGGGTGTTGCAATTCTTGCGGCCGGTGCAGCGAATCTTTACGCTTTGCAGCGCGCCCTCGCACTCGACAGCGCCAGAGAAACGACGTTGTCCCTGACAGAACAGCAGGGCGAATTCAGTGATGTTCGTACGGCAAACCAGCTGCTTCAATCGCTCACGACTGCCCGCATCTTCGCGACGTCGACGGAAATCTCTGTCAAGAGAGTAATCGAGGGCCTGGGTTCCAAGCTTTCAAGTGGCATGGCAATCAACACGTATGACTTCGAAACGGCGACACCGCTACTGAGCTACGGTGACTCGCTCTCGCCGCTTGATCCCGAGCGGATGGCGCAGTTCGCGATTGAAGTGTCTGCTGACTCAATTGCTGACATCGATACTTGGGTTCGCAAGGCTCCCGATGTAGCTGGCGTTATCGACGCATCACTTGTCGTTGTGAAGCGGCAGACGGACGGAACGTACATCGCGCAGGTCGCGGTATTCATTAGCCAAGATGTTCTCCTGCATCGCTTCGATGGCGTCGAGCCGGTTGAAGAAGCTGTCGAGGAAGAGCCGGCACCTTCGCCGACGGCTGACCCTACGCAGACACCGTCTCCCACTGATTCACCAGCTCCGACCGACGGATCGACTAACCAGGAGGACGGCTCATGACGTTGACACGACTGTGGTCATTGATCGGTGCCATTGCAGTTCTGATCATCTTGTTCGCTGGCTACGCCGCTGGCGTTGCGCCTGCACTAGCAGCGGCATCGAGTGCTGACGAAGAAATTGAATCAGTCGAGCTTCAGAATCAAGTGAAGACGAACGAGCTAGCGGCGCTCAAGGCTCTCTCCGAGAACTCGGACGAGTTGTTCGCGGATGTGGCGGAACTCCAGCAGGCAATTCCGTCGACCCATGAGACGACAGTATTTGCCCAACAGCTCAACCGCTTGGCTGCGGCAGCGGGAGTGAAGGTCATTGATCTGTCGTTCATTAGCGCGTCGGATGCTGTGAGCCCTGAGGAGGCTGCGGCTCCTGTCGCGCCAGTCGAGGGGAGTGAGGAGGCTCCGGCTGAGGCAGTAGCTCCTACCCCAGGAGCTGAGTCGACAACTACGTCTGTACCGTCTGTTCCTGGCCTCATTGCTATGGGTGTCGACATCAATGTTTCCGGAACGTACGCCGACATCAATAAGTTCATGCAGAGCGTTCAGATGAACAATCGATCGTTCTCTGTAGCGGCAGTTGCGGTGCAGCCCGGAATCACTTCGACAGAGTTCGAGATGAAGCTCAGCGGTTCGATTTATGTGCTCCTCGACGGCTCTGCCGCCTTCGCAACCACCGGTGGCGGAGACGTCAACTAGATAGTGAGCTAGTCCAAGAACGCCACGATGCACTCTGTCGTGGCGTTCTTCTCACTTTCGGACTGAGGCTCAGTAGACTAAACTCACCAGTCGCTGACACGAGGAGGCATCAGTCATGACCGATCCATCTGTAGAGCGTGGTTCTTCCGATCAGAACCACGACAACATTGAGGATGCCGTAGTCGTTGAAGACACGACAACAGGCGAAAGTGTGAACGACGCCGAAGCAACACCGCTCGTTGAGCCAGAGGTTGAGCCTTCGGCACCCACTAGCGACGCCGTCTATGACGACGCGACGGTAGAAGCTGAAGCAGAACCGCTGGCAGAGCCGACGCGGGCATACGAGCCTGAGATTGTCGCTGAGGCAGAACCCACGACTACTGGCGCGGGCACGACAGCGTCCGGAGAGCCTCGCGTGGTGTACGTGACGGCTCCGACACCGCCCAAGGTCGCAGGCAACCGCGGCTTTGGCGTGTTCATTGCTCTCGCCTCGACGCTTGTGTTCGCCGTCGTCTTTGCGATTGCGGTCACGATCATTAACGCCCTGCAATCAGGCAAGGTCGGTATTGCATTCGTGCAGGCACCCTCGTTCTATGTTCCCATCGCATTCTTCGCCCTCGGAGCGATTGTCATTGCGCTCATTGTCAATCGTGCGGGCTGGGCTGCCCACGTCTTTTCCAGCATCATTGTTGGGCTCGTCGTCTATTTCGGTACTGTCGGCGTTCTATTGCTCAGTAACGGAATTATCCAAAACACGGCTGACCAGGCTCAGCTATTGTTCGCGACCGCACTAATCGACCCCCGCGTGATTGCGGCTGGGCTCGTGGCTCGAGAGGTCTCATTGTGGACCGGTGCGCTTGTTGCAAAGCGCGGTCGTAAGGTAACGGAACGCAACCGCGATTCTCGTGCCCAGTGGGAAGCCGAGCTCGCCGAGAAATCTGCAGCCAAGCACTAACACCGATTGCACGCTCGAAAGCGAAGTTCTGCTTGCTGCGTGCGGGCTGTGACCATTTGACCCCGGCCGGTCCGGGGGCTATTCTTTCTGAGGTGTGCGCTTTGCCGTGCGCTTGAACCATGCCTTTCGAGGCTCACCGTTTTTGCGGGGTTTGAGCGCCAGTCACTCCACACCACAGGGTTCGGCTTTTCGGTCGGCCCCCACGGCATATCCACAAACCAGTTGAAGACTTCAGTTGGTGCGTGGGTCTAGATGAATGCTAACCATCACGACGCTGTCACCGTGCAGCAAAAACAAGGAGTAATTGAGTGCCCACCATTCAGCAGTTGGTGCGTAAGGGACGCACGCCGAAGGTCGTAAAGACCAAGGCTCCCGCCCTTAAGTCCAACCCGCAACAGCGCGGCGTTTGCACGCGTGTCTATACGACCACCCCGAAGAAGCCGAACTCGGCACTTCGTAAGGTTGCTCGTGTCAAGCTTTCCAACGGTACCGAGGTCACCGCGTACATTCCCGGAGAAGGTCACAACCTTCAAGAGCACTCGATGGTGCTCATCCGTGGCGGTCGTGTAAAGGACCTTCCTGGTGTCCGCTACAAGATCGTGCGCGGCGCGCTCGACACTCAGGCCGTTAAGAACCGTAAGCAGGCTCGTAGCCGCTACGGCGCGAAGAAGGACAAGAAGTAATGCCTCGTAAAGGACCAGCACCGAAGCGTCCCGTTGTCGCGGACCCGGTATACGGCGCACCAATTGTCAGCCAGCTTGTCAACAAGATTCTTCTTGATGGCAAAAAGGGCCTCGCAGAGCGCATCGTTTACGGTGCACTCGAAGGCGTAACCGAGAAGACCGGCCAAGACGCCGTTGTCACGCTCAAGAAGGCACTCGATAACGTGCGTCCGACCCTTGAGGTCAAGTCGCGTCGTGTCGGTGGCTCGACCTACCAGGTTCCTGTTGAGGTCAAGTCGCACCGTGCCAACACGCTCGCATTGCGCTGGCTCACGAGCTACGCAAAGGGTCGTCGTGAAAAGACGATGACTGAGCGTCTCACTAATGAAATTTTGGACGCATCGAATGGACTTGGCGCCGCTGTAAAGCGTCGTGAAGACACTCACAAGATGGCCGAGTCCAACAAGGCATTCGCTCACTACCGCTGGTAGTAGCTACTCGTAGTGGGGCGAGTCAGAGAATCTCTGGCTCGCCAAACTATTGACTTTCGTTCTTCACTAACAAACTTTCGGAGGAACCTGTGGCACAGGAAGTGCTCACGGACCTAAAAAAGGTCCGCAACATTGGCATCATGGCTCACATCGATGCTGGCAAGACCACCACGACTGAGCGCATCCTGTACTACACAGGTGTAAACCACAAGATCGGTGAAACTCACGACGGTGCGTCGACGACTGACTGGATGGAGCAGGAGCAAGAACGTGGCATCACAATCACGTCCGCTGCTGTCACCTGTTTCTGGGACAAAAACCAGATCAACATCATCGACACCCCCGGCCACGTCGACTTCACGGTTGAAGTAGAGCGCTCGCTTCGCGTTCTCGACGGTGCCGTTGCTGTATTCGACGGTAAAGAGGGTGTGGAGCCGCAGTCAGAGACTGTCTGGCGCCAGGCCGACAAGTACAACGTTCCCCGCATCTGCTTCGTCAACAAGATGGACAAGATGGGTGCAGATTTCTACTACACCGTCGACACCATCGTTAACCGCTTGGGCGCACGCCCGCTGGTAATCCAGCTACCGATCGGATTCGAATCCGGTTTTGAGGGCGTTGTTGACCTCGTCGAAATGCGCGCACTGACGTGGCGTGGAGACTCCAAGGGTGACGTCGAGATGGGCTCAAAGTACGCCATCGAAGAGATCCCAGAAGACCTCAAGGAGAAGGCTGCGGAATACCGCACCGCTCTCCTCGAGGTTGTTGCTGAGACTGACGACGCCATCATGGAGCGTTACTTTGCCGGCGAAGAGATCACTGTTGCCGAGATCAAGGCTGCGATTCGCAAGCTCACCGTAAACAGCGAAATCTATCCCGTTCTCTGTGGCTCTGCATTCAAGAACCGTGGCGTTCAGCCAATGCTTGATGCTGTTATCGACTACCTTCCGTCGCCGATCGATGTGCCTCCGCTGGAAGCACACTCGCCGCGCGATGAAGAAAAGGTCATCATCCGCAAGCCTGAGTCGACTGAGCCGTTCGCAGCTCTCGCCTTCAAGGTTGCCGTTCACCCCTTCTTCGGTCGCCTCACATACATTCGCGTGTACTCGGGTCGCCTCGATTCCGGTGGGGCTGTAGCTAACTCCACTAAGGGCAAGAAGGAGCGCATCGGCAAGATCTTCCAGATGGCCGCCAACAAGGAAATTCCTGTTGACAGCGTCACCGCTGGACACATCTACGCCGTAATCGGTCTCAAGGACACCACTACTGGTGACACTCTGTGTGACTTGAACGACCAGGTCGTTCTCGAGTCGATGACGTTCCCTGATCCCGTGATCGAAGTAGCGATCGAGCCGAAGACGAAGGCTGACCAAGAGAAGCTTGGTATTGCCATCCAGAAGCTTGCCGAAGAAGACCCCACGTTCCGCACCGAACAGAACCAGGAAACTGGCCAGACGGTTATCAAGGGAATGGGTGAACTTCACCTCGACATCCTCGTAGACCGCATGAAGCGCGAATTCAACGTTGAAGCCAACGTTGGTAAGCCGCAGGTTGCGTACCGCGAAACGATCCGTCGCATTGTGGACAAGCACGATTACACCCACAAGAAGCAGACGGGTGGATCGGGTCAGTTCGCAAAGGTCCAGATCTCGCTCGAGCCCATGGAAGTTGTCGGCGACAAGGTTTACGAATTCGTAAATAAGGTCACCGGTGGACGTATTCCTCGCGAATACATTGGCTCGATCGACCAGGGTTTCCAGGCTTCGATGGGTGTCGGAGTCCTGGCAGGATTCCCCATGGTCGGCGTCAAGGGAATTATCCTCGATGGTGCTGCTCACGATGTTGACTCGTCAGAAATGGCGTTCAAGATTGCGGGCACCATGGCATTCAAAGAGGCAGCGCGCAAGGCCGACCCAGTTCTCCTCGAGCCGCTCATGGCGGTCGAGGTTCGTACTCCCGAGGAGTACATGGGAGATGTCATCGGTGACCTAAACAGTCGCCGTGGGCAGATCCAGTCCATGGAGGACGCGACCGGCGTAAAGGTCGTCCGCGCCCACGTACCGCTGTCGGAAATGTTCGGTTATGTCGGTGACTTGAGGTCGAAGACCTCGGGTCGCGCGGTGTACTCGATGACGTTCGACAGTTACTCTGAGGTTCCCCGTGCGGTAGCTGACGAGATTATTCAAAAGAACAAGGGCGAGTAATCGCCGCACTACCAGCGCGCAACTAACATAGATACACACCAACTTGCGAAACATTCGGCAGTGAAAAGTCGTCGGATGCGAAGCAACCGAGTCCTGAGGAGGACCCACAGTGGCTAAGGCCAAGTTCGAGCGGACCAAGCCGCACGTAAACATCGGAACCATCGGTCACGTTGACCACGGAAAGACCACGCTCACCGCAGCCATCTCGAAGGTACTTGCAGACAAGTTCCCTTCGGCGACTAACGTTCAGCGTGACTTCTCGTCGATTGACTCGGCTCCGGAAGAGCGTCAGCGCGGCATCACAATCAACATCTCGCACGTTGAGTACGAGACCAACAAGCGCCACTACGCACACGTAGACGCTCCTGGCCACGCTGACTACATCAAGAACATGATCACCGGTGCAGCTCAGATGGACGGTGCAATCCTCGTGGTTGCAGCGACCGACGGCCCGATGGCTCAGACTCGCGAGCACGTTCTGCTCGCGAAGCAGGTTGGTGTTCCTTACCTGCTCGTTGCACTCAACAAGTCCGACATGGTTGACGACGAAGAGATCCTTGAGCTCGTTGAGCTCGAGGTTCGCGAACTCCTCTCAAGCCAGGGCTTCGATGGCGACAACGTTCCTGTTGTCCAGGTATCGGGCCTCAAGGCTCTTGAGGGCGACGAGAAGTGGGTTCAGTCGATTCTGGACCTCATGGACGCCGTTGACGAGAGTGTTCCTGACCCCATCCGCGACAAGGACAAGCCGTTCTTGATGCCGGTTGAAGACGTCTTCACGATCACTGGTCGTGGAACCGTTGTTACGGGCCGCGCCGAGCGTGGAACTCTCAAGATCAACTCCGACATCGAGATCGTTGGAATTCGTCCGACCCAGAAGACCACGGTCACTGGTATCGAGATGTTCCACAAGCAGCTCGACGAGGCATGGGCCGGCGAGAACTGTGGTCTGCTCCTTCGTGGAACGAAGCGTGAAGATGTAGAGCGTGGACAGGTTGTTGTTAAGCCTGGTTCCGTTACTCCTCACACGAACTTCGAGGGAACCGCATACATCCTGTCAAAGGATGAGGGTGGGCGTCACAACCCGTTCTACGCGAACTACCGTCCGCAGTTCTACTTCCGTACCACCGACGTCACCGGCGTCATCACGTTGCCTGAGGGCACCGAGATGGTTATGCCCGGCGACACCACCGACATGACCGTTGAGCTCATTCAGCCCATCGCCATGGAAGAGGGCCTCGGCTTCGCTATCCGTGAGGGTGGCCGCACCGTAGGTGCCGGTAAGGTAACCAAGGTTCTGGCGTAACTCCAGCACTAATTACGACAGAGGGTCGAGCCGAAAGGCTCGGCCCTCTGTCGTTTAAGTACTGCGCCCGCGTTTAAGTACTGCGCCCGGTGAGCCGCGCCGTCAGAGCACGTGCAGCGGAAACTGTTGCAGCTCCGAGTTCGTCCCAGTGGTCGGCGACAGCATCCGCTCGAAAGGTGAGACCTACCGCCGCGGATGGGTAGTCATTGCGATCTAAGGCGGCGGCACCTACCGACGCATAGTCGGCGGTGACGTCTCCGACCTCGATTGCCCACCCCCGATGGCGCGTTTCGGTGAGCAGCTGGCTGAGCTCGGCGAGTGTCTGAGGCCCGGCAGTCTGGCGCCTGGTTAGAGCGCTTCGTGTGGGATACAACGCCCGCACTTGAAGTGCAGTGAGTTGTGCAAGCATCGCGCGTCCCGTTGCAGTGAGGTGTGCGGGAAGCCGAACTCCGACGGCCGAGACTGTTGTCGGTGCGCGAGAGCCTTGAACCCGCGCGGCGTAGCTGACGTCTGAGCCACTCAGCACTGCGAGATGCGCGACAACTGGAATTGGCGCCAGATTCGCGAGAGTTTGCATCAGCGGAGTCGCCAAGCGCGAGAGCCGCTCGCTGCGAAGCGCAGACGTGCCGATCTCGGAAACGAGAGTACTGAGACCGTAGGTGCGGTCCTCGGGGTAGTGCACTACAAAGCCTTCATCGGCCATGACGGCAAGCAATTGATAAATGGAGGAGCGGGGCAGCTCGAGTTCGCGCGCCAGAGTTGAGGCTCGGACTGGTCCCTGCCGGGACGCGAGAAGGCGAAGCACGGCCATCGTGTTTCGCGCGGCGGGGATTGCTGGCACGTCACTCCTGTCTGGTATTTCAGACACCATATCGCTAAAAGCCCTCGCGGAGGAAGCGAGATGAGCGTTCACTTGGATCATGAATCTTGCATCACAAGCGACCGTCACTATCGGCGTTGGTCCCCTCAGCATCCCCGAGGTAGTTGCGGTAGCGCGACACCATGCTCCGGTGGCACTAGACCCCTCGGCCTACGCGGCTATCGCCACATCACGCGCAGTAATCGAAGCCCTCGCTGACGACGTCAAGCCCCACTACGGCGTCTCGACTGGATTCGGCGCGCTTGCGACAAAACACATCGCCCCCGAACAGCGAGTACAACTTCAACGCTCACTCGTTCGCAGTCACGCTGCCAGCTCCGGAGCAGAAATCGACGCAGAGGTCGTACGCGCGACGATGTTGCTCCGCCTATCGACAATGGCGACGGGTCGCACCGGCGTGCGCCCCGTCGTGGCGGAAACTTATGTCGCGCTGCTCAACGCAGGAATCACACCGATAGTTGGCGAATACGGCAGCCTCGGGTGCTCCGGAGACCTCGCGCCCCTCGCGCACTGTGCACTAGCGGCCATGGGTGAAGGCGACGTGCGAGTTGCCGGCGAACTCCTGCCGGCATCCGCAGCACTCAGGGCGGCAGGAATCGAACCCGTCGTGCTGCACGAAAAGGAAGGCCTCGCCCTCATCAATGGCACCGATGGGATGCTCGGCATGCTGTCGCTCGCCATCACTGATCTCTCAGCCCTGCTAACGACAGCCGACCTCGCAGCAGCGCTCAGCGTTGAGGGACTTGCTGGCACCGATCGCGTCTTCGCAGACGATTTGCAGCAGCTTCGGCCGCATCCGGGCCAGGCGCAGTCAGCAACGAACATGCGCGCGGTGTTGAAAGGTTCAGGAACGATTGCCGCTCACGCAAGCAACGGATTCACGCGAGTGCAAGATGCGTATTCACTTCGCTGCGCACCCCAAGTCCACGGAGCAGCGCGCGACACAGTCGAGCACACAACGCGAGTCGCCGAACGCGAACTCGCTAGCGCCATCGACAACCCCGTCGTCACGTTGGATGGGCGACTCGAGTCCAACGGAAACTTCCACGGCGCTCCCGTCGGCTACGCGCTCGACTTCTTAGCAATCGTGACCGCAGACGTTGCCAGCATGAGCGAACGCCGCACCGACCGCTTCCTCGACAGCAATCGCAACGGCGGACTCAACGCCTTTCTTGCCGGAGATCCGGGAGTCGACTCTGGGCACATGATCGCGCAGTACACGCAAGCAGGAATTGTGAGCGAGCTAAAGAGACTGGCGGCTCCGGCATCCGTAGATTCGATTCCGACAAGCGCGATGCAAGAGGACCACGTATCGATGGGATGGAGTGCAGGGCTCAAGTTGCGGCGCAGCGTCGATGGGCTTTCTCGTGTGATTGCCATCGAGTTGCTGACGGCGGCACGGGGCATTGAGATGCGGGGCGAAACCCCATCACCGGTGTCAGCCGCGGTCATCAATGCCATTCGCGAGCGAGTACCTGGCGTCGGCCCAGATCGCTACTTAGCGCCGGATATCGCGGCGAGTGTCGAACTTGTTCAATCGGGGGCCCTACTGGCCGCAGCCCGCACCGTCACCGAACTTCGTTAGGAGCATGATGATTACCGCACACCGAGGAAGTACCCTCAACACGCTTGGCTGGCAGCAAGAAGGTGCGCTGCGCATGCTGCAAAACAACCTTGATCCCGAAGTCGCTGAGCATCCAGAGGATCTCGTTGTCTACGGCGGCACAGGTAAAGCTGCTCGTGACTGGCCGAGCTACCACGCCATCGTTCGTTCACTCACGACGCTTAAGGGTGACGAGACGCTTCTCGTTCAGTCCGGCAAGCCGGTCGGCGTCATGCAGACTCACGAATGGGCACCACGCGTACTGCTCGCAAACTCCAATCTGGTCGGCGACTGGGCGAACTGGGATGAGTTCCGACGTCTCGAGCAACTCGGCCTCACGATGTACGGCCAAATGACGGCCGGATCATGGATCTACATTGGCACTCAAGGCATCCTGCAGGGCACCTATGAAACCTTTGCTGCAGTCGCGGCGAAACGTTTCGGGGGAACACTTGCGGGCACGATAACTCTCACGGCGGGCCTGGGAGGCATGGGTGGAGCACAACCTCTCGCCGTAACCATGAACGACGGAGTTGCCATCTGTATCGATGTTGATCAGAGCCGCATCACCCGCCGGATCGACCACGGCTACTTGGATGTCGAAGCGAAGTCACTCGCCCACGCGGTCGAGTTGGCGGTTGCCGCCCGCGACGCGAAGAAACCATTATCGATCGGTGTGCTTGCGAATGCGGCTGCAGCCGTTCCAGAGCTTCTCGCGATGGGTGCGCCCATCGACATCGTTACTGACCAGACGAGCGCGCACGACCCGCTGGCCTACCTTCCGCTGGGGGTCGACTTCGATGATTGGGAGAACGCTCGCCGTGATCCTGGCTTCGCGCAGCGCTCACGAGAGTCGATGGCCATCCACGTTGAAGGCATGGTCGGGTTTCAACGCCACGGTGCTGAAGTCTTCGACTACGGAAACAACCTGCGTACCGAAGCGCTCGCTGCAGGTTTTGCTGACGCTTTCGCATTCCCGGGGTTCGTTCCCGCGTACATCCGTCCGCTGTTTGCCGAGGGGAAAGGCCCGTTCCGCTGGGCAGCTCTGAGCGGTGAAGAGAGCGACATCCATAAGACTGACAAGGCGATCCTCAAGCTCTTCCCTGAGAATGAGTCGCTGGCGCGATGGATCAAGCTTGCTGGTGAACGCGTGCACTTCCAGGGCCTTCCAGCCCGCATTTGTTGGCTCGGGTACGGTGAGCGTGACAAGGCAGGGCTCATGTTCAATGAGATGGTCGCGTCTGGCGAACTTGCCGCTCCACTAGCGATCGGCCGCGATCACCTCGACAGCGGGTCAGTCGCGTCGCCGTATCGCGAGACGGAAGCGATGAAGGACGGCTCTGATGCGATCGCAGACTGGCCACTGCTGAATGCGCTCGTGAATACTTCATCTGGGGCGACCTGGGTTTCGATTCATCACGGTGGCGGTGTGGGAATCGGGCGCTCAATTCATGCCGGGCAAGTCACGGTTGCTGACGGCACCGAGCTCGCAGCGCAAAAGCTTGAGCGGGTTCTCACGAACGATCCCGGCATGGGAGTAATTCGTCACGTGGATGCTGGCTACGATGAGGCCATCGCCGTCGCTGACAATCTCGGCGTACGCATCCCAATGACGGAAGGTGACAATGCTGAACTCTGATCCACTATGGCCGCGCGCTGGCGACTGGGCTTCACCCGTTAACGATGAGTGGGCGGATGTCGCGCTGATTGGTATGCCGACGTCACGAACTTCGCTTTCACCGACTCAAGCGCACGAGACTCCTAACGCGGTTCGTGAGGCGCTGAGGCGTTATGCGGCACTCAGTGATTTGCGGATTGTTGATGCAGGCAATGTGCGCGAGCCTGACCTCAACGAGCAGGGTGCGATTGAAGCGGTTGCTGCAGTGCGCGCGGAATTGGTCATCGCGCTTGGCGGGGACAATGCAGCGACCGTGCCAACAGCGCTGGGTCGCTGGGGTACTGCAATTGATACTGCAGGGCTCATCACGCTCGACGCCCACCACGATTTGCGGGATGGAACGAGCAACGGTTCTCCTGTGAGGCGCTTGCTCGAGGCCGGCCTCGACGGGCACCGCGTCGTACAGATCGGGATTGAACCGCTCACAAACTCGCTTGCCTATACAGCGCGTGCCCTCGAGGCCGGAGTCACGATCATCACGCGCGAAGAGCTTCGAGTGCGGTCGATGGACGACGTGATGGCGCAGGCGCTTGAGATCGCTGGTGCCGCTGGCGGACCGATCCACGTCGACCTTGATGTGGATGTTTGCGATCGTTCGGTAGCTCCCGGTTGTCCTGCGTCGGTTCCCGGCGGAATCTCGGCGATCGAATTACGGACCGCCGCTCGACTCGCGGCCGCGCATCCATCAGTGTCATCAATTGATCTTGTCGAGGTAGATGTGGCAGCGGACTCGGCAGATGAGCGCACTGTTCGACTCGTTGCACTGTGCGTGCTCGAAGCAATCTCAGGGGCTGCACGGCGATGACTAGCGCGGCGGCGGCCAGCACGGTGATCGACAACATCGCACTCTTGCTGACGCACGACGAAGAGCGACCAGAGCTGAGCGACGCTGCTGTCGTTTTCGAGAATGGTCGAGTCGCGTGGTGGGGTGCTTCGGCGGATGCTCCAACTGCAGATATCCGGGTCGATGCCGAGGGCGGTTGTGTACTGCCGGGCTTCGTCGATAGTCATAGTCACGTGCTCTTCGCTGGGGATCGCTCTGAGGAGTTTGAAGCGCGGATGGCGGGGCGCCGCTATGAGGCCGGCGGAATCCGTCGCACTGTCGCGCTTTCCCGAGAGGCGAGTGACGAGCAGCTATTGACTAACGCCACCGCGTTGGTTGCTGAGATGCGCCGCCAGGGAACCACCACTGTCGAGATCAAGAGCGGCTACGGCTTAAGCGTGGACGACGAAGCACGCATGCTCCGGTTGGCTTCCACGCTGACTACCGAGACAACATTCTTGGGAGCTCACGTTGTGCCAGCTGAATATGCTGACGACCGCGCTGGCTATGTGAGCTTGGTCATGGGGGACATGCTCGACGCGTGCGCTCCTCACGCTCGATGGATCGACGTGTTTTGCGACAGCGGTGCTTTCACTGAGGAGGAGACGCGCGCCATTATTGGAGCTGGCATTGCTCGTGGCTTGGGGGCTCGCTTGCATGGTGCGCAGCTCGGCGAGTCTGGTGCTGTGCAGCTCGCGGTTGAGCTCGAGGCCGCAAGTGTCGACCATTGCACTTATCTCACCGACGCTGACGTGGATGCGCTCGCCGGCAGCAGCACCGTCGCTGGGTTGCTTCCCGGAGTGGAATTTTCTACAAAACATCCGTTTGTGGATGCCAGGCGACTGATCGATGCGGGTGTAACTGTTTCGCTCGCCAGCGATTGCAATCCTGGGTCAAGTTTCACCTCATCCATTCCTTTCTGTATCGCGCTAGCGGTGCGCGACATGGGGATGACGACTCAAGAAGCGGTGACGGCGGCAACTCTGGGGGGAGCCCGTTCGCTCCGCCTCGACGACGTGGGGCACTTGCGCCTCGGTGCCCGTGCAAACGCTCAGATTCTGGATGCTCCGCACTACCGCCATTTGGCGTACCGTCCGGGTGTTCCCTTGGTTAATAGTGTGTTTGTGGATGGCGTCCGAGACAGGGTGAAGGCCTAGCGTCAACGAGGCCCCAAATTCCGACACGCCCGGGTTGCAGCAAATGCCCGGATGTGACAGACTCTTCTAGTTCAACACTTCGCCACCTCGTGTGTGCGAATCACTCCCAGGCAGTGCATAGTTCCACAACGTGTGTCTCACACAGTGTGTTGTAGCTAGGCCGCGGGGAGCAGAACCAAGCTTAACCAACTCCCCACAGCTTCTTGAAAAGGAACAGCGTCTTGCAAAAGGCGTTGATGCGGGAAAAGTTTGTACAGGCTCGCCTGCACATTCTCCTTGCGGCTTCGCGAGTTGGTTGTAAAAGCAGTGACAGCAAGAACTTGACAGATAAATAGTGGTGCGAAAGCAGAAGTGCTGAGCGTCTCCGGGTGGCAACACTCAGTGGCGAACAGCCCAGGTGCACGCAGTGCAGCCAAAGTACTAAGGGAAGAGAGCCAGTCATGGCGGGACAGAAGATCCGCATTCGACTTAAGTCGTACGACCACGAGGTCATCGACTCGTCGGCACGCAAAATTGTTGACACGGTTACCCGCGCGGGTGCCACGGTAGTAGGCCCAGTGCCGCTGCCCACCGAGAAGAACGTGATTGCGGTTATCCGCTCTCCCCACAAGTACAAGGACAGCCGCGAGCACTTCGAGAAGCGCACCCACAAGCGGCTCATCGACATCATCGACCCGACGCCTAAGGCTGTGGATTCGCTTATGCGTCTCGACCTGCCGGCCGACGTCAACATCGAGATCAAGCTTTAGCTCGCGCGGTATTGAGCGACTGAGCCGATAAGGAAAATAATGTCTATAACAAAGACGACTAAGGGACTGCTGGGCAAGAAGCTCGGCATGACTCAGGTCTGGGATGAGAACAACAAGCTCGTTCCGGTGACCGTTGTCGAAATCACACCGAACGTAGTTACGCAATTGCGTACCCCCGAGGTTGATGGATACAGCGCCGTGCAGATTGCATACGGCCAGATTGACCCTCGTAAGGTCAACAAGCCGCTCACCGGTCACTTCGACAAGGCAGGCGTTACGCCTCGCCGTCACATCACCGAGATTCGCACCTCTGACGCAGCGGATTACACCGTTGGCCAAGAGCTCGCGGTCGACATCTTCACCCCAGGCTCAAAGGTCGACGTCGTCGGCACGAGCAAGGGTAAGGGTTTCGCTGGTGTTATGAAGCGACACAACTTCAAGGGTGTTTCCGCGAGCCACGGTTCGCACCGAAACCACCGTAAGCCTGGTTCCATTGGAGCCTCGTCGACCCCCAGCCGTGTCTTCAAGGGCATGCGCATGGCCGGTCGTATGGGTGGTGACCGTGTAACGGTCATGAACCTCGCCGTCCACGCGATCGACCTTGAGAAGGGACTCGTGCTCATCAAGGGCGCCGTTCCCGGAGCTCGCGGTCGCATCGTCTTCGTCCGCAACGCAGTGAAGGGGGCGTAGTACACATGGCTACCTCCATCGACGTCCTCGACGCCAAAGGCAAGAAGGTCGACTCTGTTGAACTTCCCGCCGAAATCTTCGACGTGCAGACCAACGTTCCCCTCATCCACCAGGTTGTAGTCGCTCAGCGCGCAGCAGCACGTCAGGGTACCCACAACACCCTGCGTCGCGGTGAAGTTTCGGGTTCAGGTCGCAAGCCGTTCAAGCAGAAGGGAACCGGTCGCGCTCGTCAGGGCTCGATCCGTGCTCCTCAGATGAAGGGTGGTGGAATCGTTCACGGTCCACACCCGCGTGACTACTCACAGCGCACCCCCAAGAAGATGATTGCTGCGGCCCTTCGCGGTACCTTGTCTGACCGGGCCCGCGGTGAGCGCATTCACGTCATCGACGCATTCGCTGTAGAAGGTAAGCCTTCGACGAAGACTGTTCTCGCACTTCTGAACAACATCGCACCGAGCAAGCACGTTCTTGTTGTCCTTGAGCGTGATGATGCAACGAGCATCAAGAGCATTCGTAACATCGACGCGGTTCACGTGTTGACCTTCGACCAGCTCAACGCCTACGACGTCGTCGTCAGCGACGACATCGTGTTCAGCAAGGGCGCCTTCGACGCGTTCGTTGCCTTCAACACCAAGTCTTCGAACAAGGAAGAGGTCAGCTCATGACCGTCACGTACAAGGACCCACGCGACATCATCATCGCTCCCGTGGTTTCCGAGAAGAGCTACAACCTGATCGATATGGGTAAGTACACCTTCGAGGTAGACCCCCGTGCGAACAAGACTGAGATCAAGCTCGCTATCGAGAAGATCTTCAACGTCAAGGTCGATTCGGTCAACACGTTGAACCGTACGGGCAAGACCCGTCGTACCCGTTTCGGTATGGGCAAGCGCAAGGACACCAAGCGCGCCATCGTCACGCTCAAGTCCGGTTCCATCGACATCTTCACAGCTGTCGGCTAGGGACCAAGGAGAAACTAATGGCTATTCGCAAGTACAAGCCCACGACGCCTGGTCGCCGTGGATCCTCGGTTGCAGACTTTGCTGAGATCACTCGCTCGACGCCAGAGAAGTCGCTTCTGCGCCCTCTGCCGAAGACCGGTGGCCGCAACAACGCAGGTCGCATCACGAGCCGTCACGTTGGTGGTGGCCACAAGCGCCAGTACCGCGTAATCGACTTCAAGCGCAACGACAAAGACGGCGTAAATGCCCGCGTTGCCGAGATCGAGTACGACCCCAACCGCACTGCACGTATCGCACTGCTTCACTTTGTTGATGGCAGCAAGCGTTACATCATTGCGCCGAACAAGCTCAAGCAGGGCGACATCATCGAGTCGGGTGCCGGTGCTGACATCAAGCCAGGCAACAACCTGCCGATGAAGAACATCCCCGTGGGTACGGTCATTCACATGATCGAACTTCGCCCCGGTGGTGGCGCCAAGATGGCTCGCTCCGCAGGCGCATCTGTTCGACTCGTTGCAAAAGAAGGCCCGTACGCGCAGTTGCGTTTGCCTTCCGGTGAAATCCGCAACGTTGACGTTCGTTGCCGCGCAACGATCGGCGAGGTCGGCAATGCCGAGCAGTCGAACATCAACTGGGGTAAGGCCGGCCGTATGCGCTGGAAGGGTGTCCGCCCGACCGTGCGTGGTGTCGCCATGAACCCCGTCGACCACCCCCACGGTGGTGGTGAGGGTAAGACGTCCGGTGGACGTCACCCCGTTTCCCCTTGGGGCCAGGCAGAGGGGCGCACTCGTAAGCGCAAACTGCCTAGTGACAAGCTCATCGTTCGCCGCCGCAATGTCGGCAAGAAGCGCAAGTAGTAGGAGAGTCAGAAGATGCCACGCAGTCTGAAGAAGGGCCCCTTCGTCGACGACCACCTCCTACAAAAGGTTGTCAAGGCGAACGAAGCCAAGAGCAAGAACGTAATCAAGACCTGGTCGCGCCGCTCAATGATCGTTCCAGCAATGCTGGGTCACACGATCGCGGTGCACGATGGTCGCAAGCACATTCCGGTGTTCATCACCGAAACCATGGTTGGGCACAAGCTCGGCGAGTTCTCGCCCACCCGCACCTTCCGTGGACACGTGAAGGACGACAAGAAGGGTCGCCGCCGCTAGCGCGGTGGTGTAGGAGGTAGAGAAATGGTGGAGTCGATCGCACGCGTGCGTCACATCCGCGTGACCCCCATGAAGGCTCGTCGCGTTGTCAACATGATCCGCGGCAAGCAAGCACAAGAAGCACTCGCAATCTTGAAGTTCGCACCTCAGGGTGCTAGCGAGCCCGTGTACAAGCTGGTTGCATCCGCAATCGCTAACGCACGTGTCAAGGCAGAGGCATCAAACAGCTTCTTAGACGAGCAGGATCTGATCATCTCGCAGGCATTTGTAGATGACGGAGCGACGTTGAAGCGGTTCCAGCCGCGTGCCCAGGGCCGCGCGTTCCAGATCCTGAAGCGCACTAGCCACATCACGGTCGTACTGGCCACGCCAGACCACGTCGTTGAAGCCAAGGCCGACAAGGCAGGGAAGAAGTAATGGGACAGAAGGTAAACCCCTACGGTTTCCGTCTGGGAATCACCACCGACCACGTGTCGCGCTGGTTCTCTGACAGCACCAAGCCGGGTCAGCGTTACAGCGACTATGTTGCAGAGGACGTAAAAATCCGCAACCTGCTCAAGTCGAACCTCGACCGCGCAGGCGTCGCTCGTATTGAAATCGAGCGCACCCGTGACCGCGTTCGCGTAGACATTCACACCGCCCGTCCGGGTATTGTGATCGGTCGCCGCGGCGCCGAAGCAGAGCGTATCCGTGGAGAGCTCGAAAAGCTTTCCGGCAAGCAGATTCAGCTCAACATCCTCGAGGTCAAGAACCCCGAGGCTGAAGCCCAGCTCGTTGCACAGGGAATCGCAGAGCAGCTCGCTGCTCGTGTTGCGTTCCGTCGTGCAATGCGTAAGGGACTTCAGGGTGCTCAGCGCGTTGGTTCCGTCAAGGGTGTCCGCATCCAGGTCTCAGGTCGTTTGGGTGGCGCAGAAATGAGCCGCTCAGAGTACTACCGTGAGGGACGCGTTCCGCTGCACACGCTTCGCGCAAACATCGACTACGGCTTCTACGAGGCCAAGACCACTTTCGGTCGCATCGGTGTCAAGGTGTGGGTCTACAAGGGCGACATCACCAACAAGGAGCTCGCTCGCGAGCAGGCTAACCAGAAGTCGTCGCGCCCAGAGCGTCGCGATGGTGGCGACCGTCCCCGCCGTACCGGCGGTGGACCTTCGTCCGCACCGAAAGCTGACGCACCCAAGGCAGAAGCCCCTAAGGCAGACGCTAAGGCTGCAGCAGGAGTTGAGGCATAACAATGTTGATTCCCCGTAAGGTCAAGTACCGCAAGCAGCACCACCCCTCCCGTAGCGGCCACGCTACCGGTGGAACCACGGTGTCGTTTGGCGAGTACGGTATTCAGGCTTTGACGCCGGCATACGTAACGAACCGCCAGATTGAGGCAGCTCGTATCGCTATGACACGTCACATCAAGCGTGGTGGAAAGGTGTGGATCAACATCTACCCCGACCGCCCGCTCACCAAAAAGCCCGCTGAAACCCGCATGGGTTCCGGTAAGGGTTCGCCCGAGTGGTGGGTCGCCAACGTCAAGCCAGGTCGCGTGCTCTTTGAGCTCAGCGGTGTGGACGAGACGACTGCGCGCGAAGCACTCACTCGTGCTATTCACAAGCTGCCCCTCAAGGCACGCATCATCAAGCGCGAGGAGGGCGACGCATAATGGCGATCGGATCCAAGGAGCTAGCCCCTGTCGAGCTAGACACTTTTGAAGACGAACGACTCGTTGACGAGCTGAAGAAGGCGAAGGAAGAACTCTTCAACCTTCGTTTCCAGGCCGCAACTGGTCAACTGGAAAGCCACGGACGTATTCGCGCTGTAAAGCGCGACATCGCTCGCATCTACACGGTTATCCGTGAGCGCGAGCTGGGCATCCGTGCAACCCCCGCTGCTATCGAGGCTCCTGCAAAAGAGACCAAGAAGCGCAGCACCAAGAAGGCTGACGCAGCGGATGAAACCGCAGCGGACGCCACTGACGAGACGAAGGAGGCGTAGTCATGGCCAAGGTTGAAGACAAGAAGACCGCGGAGACCGCCGAGGTCGCTCGTGGGTACCGCAAGACACGTCGCGGATTGGTGACGAGCGACAAGATGGATAAGACCATCGTTGTCATCGTTGAAGACCGCGTAAAGCACCCGTTGTACGGCAAGGTTATTCGCCGTAACTCCAAGGTGAAGGTTCACGACGAGGCCAACACGGCCGGCGTTGGTGACTCCGTTCTAATCAGCGAGACCCGTCCGCTCAGCGCCACGAAGCGCTGGCGTCTGGTCGAGATCCTCGAAAAGGCTAAGTAATGCTTCAGCAGGAATCCCGAGTAAAGGTTGCCGACAACACCGGCGCCAAGGAGCTCCTCACGATTCGCGTACTCGGTGGCTCAGGTCGCCGCTACGCAGGTCTCGGCGATGTCATTGTGGCAACCGTCAAAGACGCGATTCCTGGCGGAAACGTCAAGAAGGGTGAGGTCGTCAAGGCCGTCATCGTTCGCGTAAACAAGCAGACTCGTCGTTCAGACGGTTCTTACATCAAGTTTGATGAGAATGCAGCCGTAATCCTCAAGTCCGATGGTGGAGACCCCCGTGGTACCCGCATCTTCGGACCGGTCGGCCGTGAACTTCGCGACAAGAAGTTCATGAAGATCATCTCTCTCGCACCGGAGGTGCTGTAGTTATGGCAAAGATTCGCAAGGGTGACCTCGTACAGGTCATCAGCGGCCCGACCGAAGAGCGCGGCGGAAGCCGTGGCAAGCAGGGTCGCGTCATCCGCGTTATCGCTGGAAAAGACCGCGTCGTCGTGGAGGGTGTCAATTTTGTCACCAAGCACGTCAAGGTTGGCCAGACTCAGCGTGGCACCAAGACCGGCGGCATCGAGACAATGGAGGCACCAATTCACGTGTCCAACATTGCTCTCGTTGACCCCGAGACCAAGCTCCCGGCACGCGTTGGCTTCACCGTCGGCACGGATGACCGTGGAAAGACCACGCGCGAGCGCTTCTTCAAGAAGTCGCGCCGCGTAGAGACCAAGAAGTCGAAGGCAGCCAAGGCTGAACCCAAGGCTTCGACGAAGGATGCCGAGACGGCAACCGAGAAGGACGCAGACTAATGACGACGACTGCACCTGCAGCTGGCAAAATCCAGCCGCGCCTTAAGCAGAAGTACCGCACTGAAATTGCGGAGCAGCTCAAGAAGGATCTTGGACTCACCAACGCGCACCAGGTTCCGGGGATCGTCAAGGTCGTCGTAAACACCGGTGTTGGTGAAGCAGCTCGCGACGGAAAGATCATCGATGGGGCCGTAAAGGACCTCACCGCGATCACCGGTCAGAAGCCGTACGTAACGAGTGCTCGCAAGTCGATTGCTCAGTTCAAGCTCCGTGAAGGACAGCCTATTGGCGCACACGTCACCCTCCGTGGTGACCGCGCTTGGGAGTTCCTTGACCGCCTGATCTCGCTAGCACTTCCGCGTATCCGCGACTTCCGTGGCCTTTCGGACAAGCAGTTCGATGGCAACGGCAACTACACGTTCGGCCTCACGGAGCAGTCAATGTTCCACGAGATCGATCAGGACAAGATTGACCGCGTTCGTGGTTTCGACATCACAATCGTCACCACTGCAAAGAACAACGAAGAAGGCCGTGCGCTCTTGAAGGCACTCGGATTCCCGTTCCGTTCAGCAGAGAACGCTTCCAACTAATCAAGTAGCACCAATCGACCAGGTCGGCCTTCGTGTAACGGATGCCGAAACCAGACGAGACAGGAAACACATAATGACAATGACAGATCCGGTCGCTGACATGCTGACCAGACTGCGCAACGCCAATTCGGCGCATCACGACAGCGTTTCAATGCCTTCGAGCAAGCTGAAGTCGCGCCTGGCCGAAATGCTCAAGGCTGAGGGCTACATCCTCAGCTGGAGCAACGAGGACGCTCGCGTGGGCCAGACCCTCACGATCGAACTCAAGTACGGCCCCACTCGCGAGCGTTCCATCAAGGGAATCAAGCGCGTTTCGAAGCCTGGCCTTCGTGTATACGCTCGCTCAACCGAAATCCCCAAGGTTCTTGGCGGACTCGGTGTGGCAATTTTGTCCACCTCCTCTGGTCTTCTGACCGACAAAGAGGCGACTAAGAAGGGCGTAGGTGGGGAAGTCCTCGCTTACGTGTGGTAATCCAAGATGTCACGAATCGGAAGACTTCCTATTGACGTCCCCGCTGGTGTCACTATCACCATCGATGGACAAAACGTCGCGGTAAAGGGACCGAAGGGTGAGCTCGCGCTTACCGTCAAGGCTCCTATCGCTGTTGCGCTTGAAGAGGGCCAGGTTCTCGTAACCCGTCCCAACGACGAGCGCGAATCGCGTTCGCTTCACGGCCTGACTCGTACGCTGATCTCTAACCAGATCGTTGGTGTCACCGACGGTTACACCAAGGGCCTTGAGGTCGTTGGTACTGGTTACCGTGTCACAGCAAAGGGCAGCTCAGTTGAGTTTGCTCTCGGGTACTCGCACTCGATCACCGTTGACCCGCCCGCAGGCATTAGCTTCGCGGTCGAGGGAAACAACAAACTAGTTGTCAGCGGCATCGACAAGCAGGCGGTTGGCGAAGTAGCAGCCAACATTCGTAAATTGCGCAAGCCAGAGCCCTACAAGGGCAAGGGTGTGCGCTACGCCGGCGAAGTTGTTCGTCGCAAGGCCGGAAAGAGTGGTAAGTAGACATGGCTCTCGGAACCAGAGGTAAGAGCAAGTCGGCCGCTAAGGGCCGCAGGCACGCACGTCTCCGCAAGAAGGTCGTGGGCACCGAGGTGCGCCCCCGTCTCGTGGTCACGCGTTCAGCCCGTCACGTATTCGTTCAGGTTGTCGATGACTCCAAGGGTGTCACCGTTGCCTCAGCCTCGACCATGGAGTCGAGCATGCGTACGTTTGATGGCGACAAGACCGCCAAGGCACGCAAGATCGGTGAAATGGTCGCTGAGCGCGCCAAGCTCGCCGGTGTTGAAGCCGTTGTATTTGATCGTGGTGGAAGCCGTTACGCAGGTCGCGTCGCAGCTATCGCCGACGGAGCGCGAGAGGGTGGATTGAACCTGTGAGCGACAACGTGGACAACAAAACAACTAACAAGGAGCAGGCCGTGGCCGCTGAGGCGACTAGCGCCATCTCCGTACCTGAGGTCGTCGTAGACGCCCCAGCAACCGACGTCACAAGCGAGCCTCGCGAGGCTCGTCGTGGCGGCCGTGAGCGTGGCCCCGACCGTGGTGGCCGTGGCGGAAACAACAGCCGCGACAACGACAAGAACCAGTTCTTGGAGCGCGTCGTCACCATCAACCGTGTATCGAAGGTCGTCAAGGGTGGTCGTCGCTTTAGCTTCACCGCTCTCGTCGTCGTCGGTGACGGTAACGGCATGGTTGGTGTCGGTTACGGCAAGGCACGCGAGGTTCCTCTCGCGATCTCCAAGGGCGTCGAAGAAGCGAAGAAGAACTTCTTCCGCGTTCCTCGCGTAGCCGCATCGATTCCTCACTCGGTCCAGGGCGAGGCTGCTGCAGGTGTAGTCCTGCTACGTCCCGCATCCGCTGGAACCGGTGTTATCGCTGGTGGACCCGTTCGCGCCGTACTCGAGTGCGCCGGAATTCACGACGTTCTCAGCAAGTCGCTCGGTTCTTCGAACACGATCAACATCGTGCACGCAACGGTCGCAGCACTCAAGCAGCTCGAGGAGCCTCGCGCAGTTGCTGCCCGTCGTGGCCTCGATGCAGAACACGTTATCCCGGCACGCTTGCTGCGCGCCGAGGCTGAAGCTAAGGCAGGTGTCTGATGGCTGGTCGCCTGAAGGTAACCCAGATCAAGTCCAAAATCAGTGAGAAGCAGAACCAACGCGACACGCTGCGCAGCCTTGGGCTCAAGCGCATCGGATCCGTTGTTGTGCGCGAGGACAACTCGCAGAACCGTGGTTACGTCAACACGGTCGCTCACCTTGTCAAAGTCGAGGAGATTGACTAATGGCTGACGAGAAAGAAACTCCAACGAAGGCTGCAGCCCCCAAGGCTGCCGCCACTAAGAAGGCTGCTCCTGCGAAGGCACCTGCTGCCAAGAAGGCTGCTCCTGCTAAGGCTGCTCCTGCGAAGGCAACGACAGCTAAGGCTGCGGCTGACAAGCCTGCCGCCAAGGCTCCCGCTGCTAAGGCATCGACTGCCAAGAAGGCTGCGAGCGACGACGTCGCAAGCCGCCCGCAGGTTCTGAAGATGCACCACCTCCGTCCCGCAGCTGGCGCTAAGAAAGACAGAATGCGCGTCGGCCGTGGTGAAGGATCCAAGGGTAAGACCGCGGGTCGTGGAACCAAGGGAACGAAGGCGCGCTACAACATGCGTCTCGGTTTCGAAGCTGGAAACATCAACTTCGTCATGCGTTCGCCGAAACTGCGCGGATTCAAGAACCCGTTCCGGGTTGAATACCAGGTTGTAAACCTGGAAAAACTCGCAGAACTTTACCCCAAGGGAGGCGACGTAACCGTTGCAGACCTGGTGTCAAAGGGCGCCGTTCGCAAGAACGAGAAGGTCAAGGTTCTTGGTCAGGGCGATATTGCGGTTAAGCTGACTGTTGTAGTTGACAAGGTCTCCGGCTCTGCTGAGCAGAAGATCGTTGCGGCCGGCGGTTCGGTTCAGTAACTGTCACTGCGCGAAACGTTAGTGTCGCGCTGGTCACACCAGTGACCAAAGCAGACAGGATGGGTGGGGAATCCCGCAAGGGGTTCCCCATTTGCCCGCAGTAAATATATAAAACGGAGGCCTTGTGTTTAAAGCTGTCGCGCGGATCATCCGCACGCCTGACCTTCGACGGAAGATCGGGTTCACACTAGGCATCATTGCGCTGTTTAGGCTTGGTTCCTTCATCCCAGCGCCTTTCGTCGACTTCGGCAACGTTCAGCTGTGTCTCGCAGCGAACTCATCGAGCGGCGGACTGTACGACCTCATTAACCTGTTTAGTGGTGGAGCGCTCCTACAACTTTCCGTATTTGCACTCGGAATCATGCCGTACATCACGGCATCGATCATCGTGCAGCTACTTCGTGTGGTCATCCCGCACTTCGAAACTCTTCACAAAGAGGGCCAGTCTGGCCAGTCAACGCTGACTCAGTACACGCGTTACCTCACCATTGCTCTCGCAATTCTCCAGTCAACGACTCTGATCACGGTCGCGCGAAGTGGCGCACTGTTCCAGTCCGCTGGAGTTGCTGAGTGCAGCCAGCTCATCACGAACGACGCGTGGTACGCGATCCTTCTGATGGTCATCACCATGACTGCAGGCACCGGACTCATCATGTGGATGGGTGAACTGGTAACCGAGCGTGGAATCGGCAACGGAATGTCGCTGCTGATTTTCACCTCGATCGCTGCAACCTTCCCCAGCGCACTGTGGGGCATTTACCTCAGCAGCGGCATCGAGATTTTCGTACTCGTGTTGCTCATGGGCGTGCTCATCATGGGCGCCGTCGTATTCGTAGAACAGTCCCAGCGACGCATCCCGGTGCAATACGCCAAGCGCATGGTTGGCCGACGTACCTACGGCGGTAACAACACCTACATTCCGATCAAGGTAAACATGGCCGGCGTGATCCCTGTGATCTTCGCATCGTCATTGCTGTACCTGCCTGCTCTGATCGCAAACTTCAACCAGCCACAAGCTGGAGAGACACCTGCAGCGTGGGTCGTCTGGATTCAGAACAACCTGGTCTCCGGCGATAGCCCGATCTACATGATCGGTTACTTCCTGCTGATCGTCGGCTTTACATACTTCTACGTCGCGATCACGTTCAACCCCGAAGAAGTCGCCGACAACATGAAGAAGTACGGCGGCTTCATCCCCGGTATCCGCGCAGGTCGTCCAACCGCGGAATACCTCGACTACGTACTTACTCGTGTGACATTGCCTGGCTCGCTTTACCTTGGCCTAGTGGCAATGATCCCGTTGATTGCGTTCGTCTGGATCGGGGCCAACCAGAATTTCCCATTCGGCGGAGCTAGCATTCTGATTATCGTTGGTGTCGGTCTTGAGACCGTCAAACAGATCGATTCGCAGTTGCAGCAGCGTCATTACGAAGGTTTGTTGCGTTGACACGACTCCTACTGATTGGCCCACCTGGTGCAGGCAAGGGCACTCAAGCGGCGCGCCTCGCCGAGATCTACGGTATTCCCGCAATCTCGACGGGTGACATTTTTCGCAGCAATGTGAAGAACGGCACTGAATTGGGTACTAAAGCCAAAGCGTTTATGGATGCTGGCGATAATGTTCCGGATTCGTTGACCAACGCGCTTATTCGTGACCGTCTCGAAGAAGACGACGCTCAAGACGGATTCCTTCTCGATGGGTACCCTCGTACCACCGACCAGGTTCGTGAGCTCGATTCATTCCTTGCGAGCCACGGTGCTGCGCTTGATGCCGTTGTTGAACTCGAGGCAGATCCTGAAGTCGTGATTTCCCGCCTGCGTAAGCGCGCTCTCGAGCAGGGTCGCAGTGACGACACTGAAGCCGTAGTTCGACACCGCCTTGAGGTTTACAGCGAGCAGACCGCTCCACTCATCAATGTGTACGCCTCTCGTGACGTGCTCGTCACGATTGACGCTCTGGGTGAGATCGACGCGGTCACTGCACGCATCACTGAAGCTCTTGTTGAGCGCGGTATTTCTTCAGCCGACGTTACGTCGCGCTAGTTTTCGATTCCTCGAACTAGCTCGTCGATAAAGGTCGGGAAGTCGACCGCCTTCCGCACGAGCTGCTGCACGTAGTCACGGTCGGAAAAGACCGTCACAAACTGGTCGAACACTGTCTGGAATGTCGTTCGCCCTGCCGCGCTAAAGGCGATTAGGGCGATCACGTTGACGCGATTTTCGCCCCACTGCATTGGTGTCTCATTGATAACAATGCTGATCGCAGTGCGGTGCGCGCTCATTGTCATGGCGTGCGGAACTGCTAGTGAGTCGGTAAACGCCGTTGACGACATCCGCTCTCGTTCGATCGCGCCCGTGATGTAGCTGTGGTCAATGACCCCCGCTTCGATCATCCGGTGGCCGAGCGCAGCGATCATTGCTTCCTCGCTCGGTGCGGTGAAGTTGCGAAGAAAGAGCGCGGGATCGAAGAACCGCAATAGCTCGTCGGTAAGCGTGCGGCGGCGACGTAGTCTCCTCACTCGGCCAATTGTTTTACGGATTGAGTCGACGTCTGCTTCTGTAAGGAACGGCTGGATCAAGACAACATTGTCGGCGAACGATCGCAAATCGATAGTGGTGAGTACGAGGTCTGTTGTGAGTTCGGCAAGATCAACATCAGTGCGGGTGATCACAACGCGCAAGTGCAATTCGTCACCAAGAACTGTCTCGATGCGTTCGCGCAAAATCACGTGAAGGTCGTGATAGTTGGGGCAGACGAGAGCGGCAGTGAGCCGCACCTCCCTCTTCGCCTGTCGCTCTAGGTGCGAACCAACGTGAAGTGCGATGTACGAAATTTCGTCATCATGAATCGTGATTCCTTCATCGCGCTGCACTTCGGCAGCAATAAAAACCGCAAGCTCATAAATCATCGGGTAGGTCGTCTTGATAGACCGTGTCATCGGGTTGCGTGAGTAAGAAAGGTCTTGGGCTCGCAGAATGAGGTTTCGCACGTGGAGCGAAAGGCGCATGATGAAATCGTCATCGTCGAGGTCTACGAGGTACTCTTCCCCGACGTGCTGCACGGTGCGACGGACCCTGCTGATTAGCTGCTCAAGGTCAACGTCACTCGCGTCCTCGGGGTCCGCGGTGCGAGTGATGACACGCGTGGTGAGGAGGACCTCAATTTCATTGAGGTCACTGCGACCAAGGTTGACGCCGAAGTGGGTCGAGATTAGCGCTGCGAGGTCGTTGGTGAACTGAGGCGCCGACTGTGGGAGAGCTGGAGCCTCCTGCGAAGTGCGGTCGGTCGCGATTGCTACGTGAAGCAGTACGTGGTTGATGCCGTACTCGTTGACAAAGTACCCATGAGAATCGAGGAGCTCAAGCAACGCCGTTTTGAATGAACGCAGATCTGAGGATTCAAACTCTCGCTGGATGCTCTCCAACTCGAGAAAGCCTTGAGACTCCTCGTGCCGAAACATTTTGCTCAGAAGGCGACGCAGGTTCGGTTCAGTGCCGGCCAGGAGCACGAGAGAACCACGTCTCGTCAGCGTGAGTCCAGATTCAGCGATTGAGGCCTTGATCTTGCGCAGGTCTGCCTCGACTGTTGACTCGCTGACGAAGAAGCTCTCTGCGAGAGCATGGATGTCGACGCCGTCTGGGGCATCTCCGAGTCGCCGTACGAGGTGGTACTGCCGATCACGTGGACGTTCAGTTTCCCGGATCGAAGCGCTCTTCAGAAACTCAGCATAATTCTCGCGATGGAGTCGGTAGCCAGCCGTCGACGACTCAATAACCTCGAGGGGGAGTGCAGATGACTTCACTGCGGTCACGTAGCTTCGTACGCTGCGCGTGGTGACGCCGAGTTTGTCGGCAAGGTCCGCAGCAGTAACCCACCCCTCCGCCTGAGCGAGGTGTTCGATGAGTCGAGCGTGGTTATCAAGCATGAGGTAACCATTCTGGCGCATGAACGCTTCCGCAGGGGCGGAACGTTCTCTACTGGAAGTTGAGGGGCCGCTCAGGCCACGATAGAACCACGAACAAGTTTGGTTAGTGCTCGCAAGGAGGCGACGATGTCTGCAGTGCTGGTTGTCTGCGGTGCTGGTGCATCAAGCACCTTTCTTGCTCACGCTCTTCGCAAGCAAGCTATCGCACGCGGGATGCCGCACACTTTCATTCCGGCGAGCATCACGGCACTGGGCATGCCCCTCACCGCTGTCGATGTTGTGCTGGTGAGCGCGCACGTGGCCGACTTTTTTGAGCAGGCCAAAGCGGCGGCGGAAACGATCGGGGCGGCCGCTCTCCAACTGCCAATGGTGAGTTTCACTCCCGCGGGAGCTGACATCGCGCTCGACCTGCTTGATTCACTCCCTCGCGCAACAACAGAAAGCGACAATCATGGCTGAACACACTCTCAAGGTGGCGTCATCACACGGGCTTCATGCTCGTCCCGCGTCACTCTTTACCCAAGCGGCGGCAGCATCTGGCGTCGAGGTCACCATCTCAAAAGGTGACAAATCAGTTAACGCCGCAAGCATTTTGAGCGTTATCTCGCTCGGTGTTGGCCACGGTGACGAGGTCACCATTTCGGCACAGGGTGACGGGGCCGACGCCATAATCGCTGAACTTACCGAAATTCTCAGTACCGATCATGATGAGAGCTAATCATGGCCGGTCGCTTCCCTCGCAGTATCCCAACATCACAGATATCGGAGTAAAAAAATGACAACGTCGTCAACGACCGCCACGCCTGGCGGTGCACGCGTAGGTGTGCAGAAGTTCGGCACATTTGTAAGTGGAATGGTGATGCCCAACATCGCGGCATTCATCGCGTGGGGTTTCATTACCGCACTATTCATCCAAACCGGCTGGTTGCCGCTGCTCGGCATCGATCCTGTATGGGTGCAGCAATTGGGTGGTTGGAGCCTCGACCCTGAAGTGACGAACACGGGCCTCGTCGGTCCGATGATCATCTACCTGCTCCCACTATTGATCGCTAACACCGGTGGCCGCATGGTCTACGGAACCCGTGGTGGAGTAATCGGAACGATCGCGACGATGGGTGTAATCATCGGCGCCGGTATCCCGATGTTCCTGGGTGCCATGATCGTTGGTCCTAGTGCTGCGTGGGTAATGAAGAAGATTGACGGACTCTGGGCCGGCAAGATTCGCGCTGGCTTTGAGATGCTCGTGGACAACTTCTCCGGTGGAATCGTCGGAATGTTGCTCGCAATCGCATCGTTCTTCTTGATCGCGCCGATCGTTACGGCCATCAGCAACGGTCTTGAAGCAATCATCGCGTTCTTGGTTCAGAACGGACTGTTGCCGCTGGCGAGCTTGTTCGTTGAGCCTGGAAAGATCCTCTTCCTTAACAACGCCATCAACCACGGTGTCTTCACGCCGCTGGGAACAGCGGAATCCCTCGAAAAGGGACAGTCGATCCTCTTCCTCATCGAAGCAAACCCTGGTCCCGGTCTCGGTATCCTGCTTGCGTTCTTGGTCTTCGGTGTCGGACTGCTGCGCGCAAGCGCTCCCGGTGCGATCCTGATCCACTTCGTCGGTGGTATTCACGAGATTTACTTCCCGTACGTACTGGCTAAGCCGTTGCTCGTAGTTGCTGCAATTGCTGGTGGAGCGACCGGTGTTCTCACGAACGTCGTCTTCCAGTCTGGACTGCGCGCTCCTGCATCGCCAGGCTCGATCATTGCTGTGCTCGCACAGACTCCTCCCGGAAGCTTCCTCGGCGTAATTCTGTCGGTAGTCTTCTCGGCCGCAGTCTCGTTCGCAGTTGCCGCAGTGATCATCCGTGCCGGTCGCAAGCGCGATCTGGAAGCTATGGCCAACGGAGATGACGCTCTCGCAGCTGCCGTCGCTAAGAACGAGGCGAACAAGGGCCGTGGCAGTTCAGTTGGCGACCTGCTCAACACTGGTGCCGCTACCGGCGCAGCTGCAGGAGCCGCAACCGCAACGAAGATCCAGAACGTCGTGTTCGCTTGCGACGCCGGTATGGGTTCAAGTGCAATGGGCGCGACGGTCTTGCGCAACAAGTTCGCAAAAGCTGGCATCGAAGGTGTGAACGTTACGAACAAGGCAATCGCTAACCTTGACGGCACGGAAGACCTCATCATCACGCAGGACAAGCTGACGGAACGGGCTGCGCAGAAAGTTCCCGGCGCGATCCATGTTTCAGTTGATAACTTCATGAACAGTCCGAAATACGATGAAGTCGTAGACATGGTTAGCAAGTAACAGGAGACATCATGAGCAAGGTACTCGAGCTACAGCAGATCAAAGCGGCTGGCACCGCTCGCACCAAAGAGGACGCAATCGCTGAGGCGGCTGAAATCCTTATTGCTGCAGGTGCGGTAACGCCCGAGTACCTTGGCTTCATGAAGGCCCGCGAAGAGTTGACTTCAACTTTCATGGGTAACTTCCTGGCCATTCCGCACGGCACGAACGAGGGCAAGGACACGATCCTGTCGTCTGCGCTCTCGTTCGTGCGGTACGCGGATCCCATTGACTGGGACGGCAACGAGGTCCGCTTCGTCGTTGGAATCGCTGGCAAAGAGGGCGGCCACATGGACACGCTCGCCGCTGTTGCCACAATCTTCAGCGACAACGATGAGGTACAGAAGCTCATTGACGCAGCGAGCGAAGACGAGCTCCTCTCGCTCCTCGGCGATTTGAACAACGCATGAAAGCCGTACATTTTGGAGCCGGCAACATTGGTCGAGGGTTTGTCGGCCTGATTCTGCACAAAGCCGGTTATGAGATTGTGTTCGCGGATGTCGCGGCCGAACTGATCGACAGCCTCGCGGCAGCAGACACCTACCAAGTCCACGAAGTCGGTGCCGAACCCCGCACGTGGACTGTCGATAACTTTCGGGCGCTCAACAGCGCAACCAATGAAGCAGCCGTGGTCGAGGAGATCGCCACCGCCGACATGGTTACAACGGCCGTCGGTCCCAATATTCTCAAGTTCGTGGCGCCACTCATCGCACAAGCAATCGTGGCGCGCTCGGCAGACCGGGCACCATTGCACGTGCTTGCCTGTGAGAACGCGCTCTATGCAACCAACATCCTGCGAGCCGAGATTGCTGTTTCTGTCAACGCGGAGACGTTGGCCGCTAAGGCAGTCTTTGCCAACACCGCTGTCGACCGCATTGTGCCAGCACAGGACCCCGCGGCAGGGCTTGACGTTACTGTCGAGGACTTCTTTGAGTGGGCCATCGAAAGTGGACCTTTCGGCGACAGCGTTCCAGCGATTGCCGACGTTCACTTCGTGACCGATCTTGAACCGTACATCGAGCGGAAACTCTTCACGGTGAATACGGGACATGCCACGCTCGCCTACCATGGCCATGTCCGTGGGGCGGAAACCCTCGTTGAGGCAATCGCGATCGCTGAGGTCGCTGCCGAAGTCGACGCCGTTCTGGCTGAGACCAGCCAAATGCTTATTGCAAAGCATGGGTTCGATGCCGCAGAGCATGCGGCTTACGTGAGCACCTGCATCCGGCGGTTCGGTAATCAATACTTGCCGGATACTCCAGAACGAGTCGGGCGTAGCCCACTTCGAAAGCTTTCGCGCAATGAACGCTTCATTAGCCCCGCAGCAGTGCTTGCCGCAGCAGGCACCAGGCCAAGCGCGCTATTGCGTGCCGTGGGTGCAGCGCTTCAGTTTGATGTCCCCGAAGACCCTGAAAGCGTGAGGATGCTGGAGCTGCGCTCATCGCTTTCTGCCGAGCATTTCGTGGCGAAAGTTATGGACTTGCACGAGGGGGATCCGCTTTATGGGGATGCCGTTGAAACTGTGAAGGCGTAATCCTAGTCCCAACTTGGCGAAACACCCGGGATTAGCGTACGCTTGATCTTTGGTGTTTCAGGCCGATTTTTTCGCGCCTTGGCTTTTACGAAAGCAGCTCACCACAATCCACGCAGACCAGCGAACTCCACTTATAGCGACGAAGAGGCTATGGCCAAAAAAGACGGTGTCATTGAGATCGAAGGAGCAGTAGTTGAAGCTCTGCCCAACGCGATGTTTCGTGTTGAGTTGAGTAACGGCCACGTAGTGCTCGCGCACATCTCCGGCAAAATGCGACAGAACTACATTCGAATCCTTCCGGAGGACCGTGTAGTTGTAGAGCTGAGCCCGTATGACCTGACTCGCGGCCGTATCACCTACCGCTACAAATAGAGATTGCTGGAAAGTAACGTCCGCTCTGCCCTTGCGGGTTAGCGGAACGAAGACAGCGATTCACAAGGAAAAATAATGAAGGTTAACCCCAGCGTCAAGCCCATGTGCGACCACTGCCGCGTTATTCGCCGCAACGGACGCGTCATGGTTATCTGCAAGTCGAACCCGCGTCACAAGCAACGCCAGGGCTAAGGTTCCGCGAACAGATCGCAGCGCGTGCGACGAGCAATCGTCGCCGCACACAACTGAATACAGCTAAATAGCAACACCAGATCTGCAACTTGCGAAAGCGAGAAGCAGGGACACCATCGGTTGGAGGCCGGTGCACAGGTGCTGCTACAGACCTCCACTCACTAACAGGAGAAGCCACTATGGCACGTCTAGCCGGCGTCGACATCCCACGCGACAAGCGTGTAGAGGTCGCACTGACTTACATTTACGGTGTTGGCCGCACGAGGGCACTCAAAACCCTCGCCGACACACAAATCAGCGGAGAAATTCGCGTTCACGATCTCACCGATGACCAGCTCATCGCCCTTCGTGACTACATCGAAGGCAACTTCCAGGTAGAAGGTGACCTCCGCCGTGAGGTTGCAGCTGACATTCGCCGCAAGGTCGAAATCGGTAGCTACCAGGGTATCCGTCACCGCAAGGGACTGCCCGTTCATGGACAGCGCACGAAGACCAACGCTCGTACCCGCAAGGGCCCGAAGCGCACCGTAGCCGGCAAGAAGAAGGCCCGATAGACCCTGGGTTCACTCCCAGCGTCGTCGCCATCAAAGTTTTAGGAGAAAACAATGGCAGCACCAAAATCGGCCGCTCGTAAGCCGCGTCGTAAAGAAAAGAAGAATGTTGCAGTGGGCCAGGCTCACATCAAGTCAACGTTCAACAACACCATCGTGACCATCACTGACCCCACCGGCGCAGTTCTTGCCTGGTCGTCGTCAGGCGTTGTCGGCTTCAAGGGTTCGCGCAAGTCGACCCCCTACGCCGCACAGATGTCTGCTGAGTCGGCTGCACGCCAGGCTCAAGAGCACGGTGTCAAGAAGGTTGACGTTTTCGTCAAGGGACCGGGTTCGGGTCGCGAGACTGCGATTCGCTCGCTGCAGGCCGCTGGCCTCGAAGTGGGTTCGATCAACGACGTAACACCGCAGACGCACAACGGTTGCCGTCCGCCCAAGCGTCGTCGCGTTTAGTTTTACGCCGTACTAGCGAGGCAACTCGTTAGTGCTGGCGTCGTGGCGAGGGCTCATTGTGGCCCTCGTCCACAGCTCCAGCGCACAACTCAATAACACGTCGGGCCAGCCACCCGTCGCCCACAAGTGTCATATAGCGGACACTTCGCCGAAAGGAATCACCAGTGCTCATTGCACAGCGTCCCACCCTTGCTGAGGAGAACATCTCCGAATTCCGTTCACGGTTCGTCATTGAGCCGCTTGAACCCGGTTTCGGTTACACCCTCGGAAACTCAATTCGCCGCACCCTTCTTTCGTCGATCCCCGGAGCAGCTGTTACCAGCATCCGAATCGACGGCGTACTCCACGAGTTCAGCACCGTCGCCGGTGTAAAAGAAGACGTCACCGAGGTCATCCTCAACATCAAGAACCTCGTTGTTTCGAGCGAGCACGACGAGCCAATCACCGCTTACCTGCGCAAGCAGGGCGCCGGTGAGGTCACCGCCGCTGATATCTCCGCACCTGCCGGTGTAGAGATTCACAACCCCGAGCTCGTTATCGCGACACTCAACGACAAGGCCAAGTTTGAACTTGAGCTGACGATCGAGCGTGGCCGCGGTTACGTCACCGCGACCCAGAACCGCAGCGAGTTCAGCGAAGCCGGTCAAATTCCGGTCGACTCGATTTACTCGCCAGTACTCAAGGTCACTTACCGCGTCGAGGCAACTCGTGCCGGTGAGCGCACTGACTTTGACCGCCTGGTTGTGGATGTCGAAACCAAGTCAGCGATCACTCCTCGTGACGCTATTGCTTCCGCCGGTCGCACGCTGACCGAATTGTTCGGACTCGCTCGCGAGCTCAACACGGCAGCCGAGGGTATCGAGATCGGTCCTGCACCGGTTGACGCCGTGCTTTCGACCGAGCTCAGCATGCCGATCGAAGATCTTGATCTTTCGGTACGTAGCTACAACTGCCTCAAGCGCGAAGGCATCAACACCGTCAGTGAACTGGTCGCTCTTTCTGAGACCCAGCTCATGAACATCCGCAACTTCGGTCAGAAGTCGGTTGATGAAGTACGCGACAAGCTTGTCGAAATGGGACTGTCGTTGAAGGACAGCGTTCCCGGATTCGACGGAGCACACTTCTACGGCGGATACGCCGACGACGAGACCAACGCTTGAGCCACTGGCTCGAACCTTTGACACTGGAGAACTAGAAAATGCCTACACCTACTAAGGGCCCGCGTCTCGGCGGTGGACCGGCGCACGAGCGCCACATGCTCGCCAACTTGGCCGCAGCCCTGTTCACTCACAAGAGCATCAAGACAACGGAAATGCGCGCCAAGCGCCTGCGTCCCGTTGCTGAGCGTCTGATCACGTTTGCGAAGAAGGGTGACTTGCACAACCGTCGCCGCGCACTCGGAATCATTGGCGACAAGACCGTTATTCACGAACTCTTCACGGTGATTGCACCGCAGGTTGAGAACCGTAACGGTGGCTACACCCGCATCACGAAGCTTGGCTTCCGCAAGGGAGACAACGCATCGATGGTTCAGATGGAGCTCGTTCTTGAGCCTGTTACACCTAAGAAGAAGTCGCCGAAGGCTGCTGCTAAGGCAGAGCCGAAGGCTGCTGCAGAAGAGCCGGCCGTTGAGGAAGCTCCTGCCAGTGAAGTTGTAACCGAGGACGTCGCCGTAGAGGCTCCTGTCGAGGAAGCTGCTGCTGACGAGACTGCAGACAAGAAGTAATTTTCTTCGCTTGAGACGACCCCGGTTCCGCCTTGTGCGGGCCGGGGTTTTCTTGTTGAAATAGAATTGGAATATGGATCAGACGGTGCCATCATTCGCGGTGACTGAGCCAGTAGTCCCGAACGAGGCAGTGGAGCACACTGAGCAGCCCACGACCCGCATGCGGCTAGACATCGCCTACGACGGCACTGACTTCGCCGGGTGGGGAAAGCAGCCAAGCCTCCGCACCGTGCAGGGAACTATTGAAGATGCACTTGGTGTGATTTTCCGCCGTTTCGGCGCAGTGCCGTCTCTCGTGGTCGCTGGTCGAACGGATGCCGGTGTGCACGCGAGCGGTCAGGTGGCCCATCTCGACCTCACCGACGCCCAGTTGATTAGCTTGGACCGCCCTCGCAGGGGAAACCTTCGTGGCAAGCGTTACGACGGACCGGCGTCTCTCGCGCGGCGGATTAACGGCATCGCTGGCTTGGAGGCTGACATTTTTCTGTCGCGCTCGGCGATCGCGGCTGACGGCTTTGATGCGAGGTTCTCGCCTCTCTGGCGCCGTTATGAGTACCGAATCGCAGATAACGCGTCTCCGCGCGACCCTCGCCAGCGCAATCACACTGTCTGGTATCCGGCAACGCTCGACGTCGATGCGATGAATATCGCTTCGGATGAACTGCTCGGCCTCCATGATTGGGCGGCCTATTGCAAGCCACGCGAGGGCGCCACGACCGTTCGGTCACTTGAGCGGTTTAACTGGGTGCGCAATGAGGAGGGAATCATTGTTGCCGAACTCCGTGCTGACGCTTTCTGCCACAGCATGGTTCGGTCGCTCGTCGGCGCTGGCGTCTTTGTCGGGCAGGGCAAGTTGGAAGTTGACCGCCCTGTTGAGATCCGTGACGAACGGTCGAAGGGAAGCGAGTACAAGGTGATGCCGGCGAAGGGTCTCACTCTGGTTGAGGTGGGGTATCCCGCTGACGATGATCTTGCGGAGCGTGCAGAGCTAACGCGATCCCGTCGAGATCCGCTTGACTAGCTTGCGAGGCTAGCTCACGGCGTGCCCGCAACCTGAAGCCGTCAGCGGCGTTCTCGGAGTGCCGCTATTCGCGCGCCCGACGGTCGCTAGAGCGACGAACGATCAATTCTGGCGGGAGCAGTACTTGCTTGTGAACGTGCGACTCTTCGCGAGCGGAGTGCTCGATGAGCAATCGTGCGGCGCGAGCTCCAAGTTCGTCAATGGGCTGGCTCACTGAGGTCAGTGGTACGACCCAATCGCGGGCGAACGCGATGTCGTCGTAGCCAACGAGCGCAATGTCATCAGGCACGACGAGTCCGGCATCCGCAAGACCGCGATAGACGCCGAATGCGAGCATGTCGTTTCCGCAGAATATGGCTTCGGGCATTTCGCCCTCGAGAAGTAGCTCTGCGGCTCGCCGTCCATCTTGGATGCCGAGGCCCGAGACGCTAACTTCGATCAGCGACTCTTCTGGGTCGAGCCCGGCCGCGACGATCGCCTCTCTGGCGCCTTGAGCGCGGTGGGCGAATTGCCGCAATCCTGCGGGCCCTCCCACGACGGCGATCCGGGTGTGTCCAAGCTCAAGAAGGTGTTCGACGGCGACACGACCGCCGGCCACGTTGTCGACCGAAATTGAGCAGTGTTCTGGCCCGCCGTCGAAGTCGAGGAGCACTACGGGAAGGTCGCCTGGCAGGTCGGTGTAGCGGACGGCGTCGTCATCAGAAGTCGCAGGGGCGAGGAGCACGCCACGAACGCGTTGGGCTGCGAGCATGCTGAGCAGTCCTGATTCTCGAGCGGTGTCGCCTTCGGAGTTGCAGAGCATGACGACATGGCCGGACTCGCGTACGGCACGTTCGATGACGTGGGCGGCTTCCATGTAGAACGGGCTCTCAACGTCGAGTACTACGAGTCCGATGACGTTGCTCGAGGCGCCAGTGAGCACTCGAGCCTGTTGGTTGGGTACAAATCCGAGCTCAGCAATTGCTTTCTCGACTGCGGCGCGAGTGCGCGGATGAACGGTTTCGGGGCGATTGATCGTATTGGACACAGTTCCGGTGGATACCTGTGCCAGTGCCGCGACATCCCGGATCCCGGCGGGCGACCTCGGTGTCGCAGTGTCGGGGGTGCTCATGAGCAACTCAATTCTTGTAAAAGTCTGGGGCGTTTCTGGTTTCTCACTCTAGAGCTATGCCTAAGGTTTGCTCGGAATTACAGCTCAAAGCCCGTTGTGGTCTCGCTTCTAACAACGATTGCGTGCGCTAGTTGCACATCGTCTTGGTCCCAGTGTACGTTTGAACCGCTTTAAAGAATGAACCGGTTCAAAAAATCTTGACCGGGCGCAACGACGCGAAAAGTGCTGAGGCATGCAAGCGCCGCGTCTGCGCAACACTGCACTCACACTCAAGGAGAAATACATGAAGCAACGTCGCTTTGCTGGCCTGGCTCTCGGCCTGGTCGCAGTTGTAGGATTCGGCCTCGCCGGGTGCTCCACAGACACCGCCGCCTCAAGTGCGTCAGGTGAAGACAACTACACGATCGTAATTGTCCCCAAGGACTCCACCAATCCCTGGTTCGTCCGCATGGAAGAAGGCGTGAAGAAGTTCGCCGCCGACTCCGGCCTCGACGTCTACCAAAAGGGCCCCGCTGAGACGGATGCCACCCTGCAGGTTCAGGTCATTCAAGACCTCATCGCTCAGGGCGTTGACGCAATTGGCGTAGTCCCCGTCGATCCGGGAGCACTCGAAACGGTACTGAAGCAGGCTATTGATGCCGGCATCGTCGTTGTGACTCACGAGGGTGCAACTCAGGAAAACACGATGTACGACATCGAAGCGTTCAACAACACTGACTATGGCGCTTTCATCATGGACAACCTCGCAGAAGCCATGGGGGAAGAGGGAACTTACGCCACGATGGTTGGTCACGTGACAAACGCATCTCACAACCAGTGGGCTGATGGTGCTGTTGCTCGCCAGCTCGAGGCATACCCGAACATGACGCTGCTGGCAGCCGAGCCTCGCGTTGAGTCGCAGGACGACGGAGAGGTTGCTTACCAGGCAGCGAAGGAGCTCCTCAAGAAATACCCCGAGATCAAGGGCATCGTCGGAACCTCGTCGTTCGACGCTCCCGGTGTCGCCCGCGCAATCGAAGAGCTCGGCCTCACCGGCAAGGTCTTCGTGAGTGGAACCGGAATGCCGGCCGCGAACAAGTCGATCCTTGAAAAGGGCCTCGTCAAGACGCTGACCCTCTGGGACCCAGCAGACGCTGGCTACGCCCTGGCATCACTTGCTCAGCAAATTCTTGACGGTGAAACCATCGCTGATGGCGTGAACCTCGGCGTTACCGGATACGAAGACATGAAGTTCGCTGAAGGCAGCGACAAGGTTCTCGAAGGTAACGGCTGGGTCGTTATCGACAAGGACAACGTAGACAGCTTCGGCTTCTAAGCACTCTCGTGTGCACGGTGGGGGCGG
>CH672415.1:1484352-1484734 GCA_000153145.1 marine actinobacterium PHSC20C1 | reverse complement strand
TGCCCCCACTGCCCCTCAGATTTCCTCACGCGCGGAAAGGACCGAACGATGGTAGAAAACGTCATCGCGGTACGCGATATCGGCAAAGCATTCGCTGGCGTTCAAGCCCTCGACGGCATCACACTAGAGATCGCTCCCGGCGAGATTCACTGTCTCGCTGGTGAGAATGGCAGCGGTAAGTCCACGCTCATCAAGGTCATTTCGGGTGTACATGCCCCGGACAGCGGAACGATTGAGCTGAACGGAAAAACCTTCTCGAAGCTATCGCCCATCGAGGCGATCTCGAACGGTGTTCAGGTCATCTATCAAGACTTTTCGGTGTTCCCCAACCTCACGGTCATGGAGAACCTGGCGCTCAACGCCGAACTCGCAGCCCACCGCA
>CH672415.1:1467510-1484252 GCA_000153145.1 marine actinobacterium PHSC20C1 | reverse complement strand
ATCCGACGAGTCCCAAGTAGCCGAGGACGAGACCGATAATCGCAAGCACTTTGCCCTGTTCGCCAGTCTTCTTGATCTGGCTCAAAGCGATGTGACCGGTAATGATTCCGATCAGGCTAAGCCAGAGGATCGAAGTAACGAGCGAGACGATTGAAAGTACATTCCACTTGGCAACCGGCGCGCCTGCTGGCGTTGCGGCGTAAGGCGTGGGTTCTGACATGACGAAGTGCTCCTTAGCTGATGGTGCCGAGTGTGGCGCGACCATATTGTCAGGCTGAGAGAATCCTGTCAACGCGTTTGCATCGAGATTGTGAGTTTTTCTATGCCTGTATTTGGGTGACAGGAAGCGTTGAATCCGCGCTAAAGCCGAGCGTCGACGGCAGTTTTCCTGCCATCACCAATTGGGCACCAAGCGCTGCGATCATCGCGCCGTTGTCTGTACAGAGCGAGAGCGGCGGAATCCGCAATTGGATGCCCGCTGCGTCGCACCGCTCCTTCGCAAGTTCTCGCACACGCGCGTTAGCTACGACGCCACCGCCGAGCAATAACCGTGGAACCCCGCGATCTACGCAGGCCGCGACTGCTTTAGTGAGCAGGATGTCAACGACAGCCTCTCGAAAGCTGGCGGCGACATCCGCGATTGAAAAATCAGTGCCAGCATCTTGCTCGCGTTCAACCCAGCGCGCGACAGCCGTCTTGAGCCCGGAAAACGAAAAGTCGTAACGATGCCGTTCCATGTCTTTCGGATGGCTGAGGCCCCGCGGAAAGCGGATAGCTTTCGGGTCGCCATCGACAGCAACCCGATCGATCTGAGGACCTCCAGGATAGGGCAGCCCCAGCAACCGAGCGACTTTGTCGAAGGCTTCGCCAGCAGCGTCATCGATAGTCTCGCCGAGAAGTTCAACATCAGAAACAAGATCGCGCACGTGAAGCAACGATGTGTGCCCTCCAGAAACAAGAAGGGCAATGGTCGGGAGATCAATCTCGGTGCCGTCATCACGCAATACATCAGCGCCGACGTGCCCGACAAGATGATTGACCGCATAAATCGGTTTGCCGGTAGCTACAGCGAGCGCCTTTGCCGCCGAGACCCCCACCATGAGAGCTCCCGCAAGTCCGGGACCGCTCGTGACCGCAATCGCATCAATCTCCGTGATGGTGACGCCAGCTTCGGCGAGCGCCTGCTCAAGTGCCGGCCGCATTGCTTCGAGGTGGGCTCGGGCCGCAACCTCGGGCACCACTCCCCCGTAGCGCGCGTGTTCATCCATCGACGAGGAGATGACATTGGCGAGAAGTCGGTTGCCGCGAACGATGCCAATTCCTGTTTCGTCGCAACTTGTCTCGATGCCAAGCACGAGCGGCTCAGTCGTATTGAGTGGCATGCTCCGTTGGGAGACTGCGTGCTGAGTCATGCGCCTACCGCCGGTGAAAGTTTCGGTTCCGGAATCGTCAGGCGCATCACAATCGCATCTACCCCGTCTGGCTGGTAATAGTTCGGACGCACCGCGATGCGGTCGAAGCCGAGCGAATCATAGAGCCGCTGGGCTGCTGGGTTATCGTCGCGCACCTCCAGGAACAGCTCGTTGGCTCCACGATCACGAGCCTCGACCATGAGTGCGTGCATCAGCGCACGACCAATTCCGTGGCGACGAGCATCCGGCGCCACCGCAATGGTTTGGATGTCGGCTTGACCCGAGCGGAACGGCGCGCGCAAGCCTGCATAGGCTTTCACGAGCGAGGGCTCCCCCACCGGATGCGCGACCAAGTAGTACCCGTTGTTGTCACCGATCTCGGCACTCATCATGTCGCTTGACCACGCATCAGTTGCGAACTCGCTCGCCTCAATCTCCATGATCGCTGCAAGGTCGCCTAGGTTAGCACGGCGCAGTTGCCAGCTCATGCGGTTACTCGTTTCGGTCCAGCAGACGGGGTGACATCGGGCGAACGCAAGTACAGGGCTTCTTGGCCGGCGAACTCTCGGCCGTTCGCGACCATGAGGTGAGCAAGCGCGGCAAGTCGAGGAGCCCGCACGGCTGCAGTTTCGCGCAGCGTGTAGCGCTCGAAGTCCGGAACCTGCGCCGCGAGTTCTGCGATGGGAGCTAGCGCCGGGCCGTGTGCGCGAATGGGCAACCCCGCGGCATCCGAGCCCTCGTAGGTTGACCAGTAATACTCTTTGCGGCGGGCATCAGTGGCGATAAGCACTGGCCCGCTTTCTCCCAACGCGATCGCATCGTGAGTGACAACAGCCAGCACAGGGAGGGATGCCCCAAAAGCGAAAGTACGCGCAGCGACGATCCCGACGCGGAGACCGGTGAACGGCCCTGGGCCCATTCCCGCAACAACACTCGTCAAGTCGGTTACGGCTATTGCAGCCTCAGCGAGACATTCGTGAATGAAATCGCCAATAACTTCGGCATGTTTGCGGGTGTCAGCAGAGTCTCTTTCGGCGCGCACTACGCCCCCCGCGTCAACGATGGCGACGCTCGTTCCCGCCGAGGTGTCAATTGCTAAGTACATCGAGCCACCCCAAGTTTGTCCACTTTGCGCCGAATCCTGTGATCGTGACGGTGCGAGGCTCAACGATTTCATCAGCGAAATCATCACCCGCAGACGGCGCAGGGGCTGTGGTTGGATCCCCAGCTCCCGTTGGCCGTGCAATATCAATGTTCAGCCATGACTCGCTGACTCCGTCAAGAAGTCCAGCGCCCCATTCGACTATGACAATGGATGCCTCGAAGTCGATATCAAGATCGTCGAGTTCAGTTGCGCTACCCAAGCGATAGGCATCAACGTGCACGAGCGGTGCCGTGCCAGACTCAGAATCCTCGAGTCGTGGATGGGTGCGCGCGAGCACAAACGTTGGACTCGTCACGGTGCCTCGAATACCGAGAGTTTCACCGATTGCCCTCGTTAGCGTTGTTTTGCCCGCGCCAAGCTCGCCGTTGAGAAGCAGAAGGTCTCCTGCGCTCAGTTGCCGCGCAATCACGGCACCGAGCTTCGCCATCCGCTCAGGGGATTCAATAATTAGCCTGGTCACCGCTCGTACCTGCGAACTACTCGCTGCCCGATTCGCGTAACGATCTCGTAGTTGATGGAGCCTGCCGCCTCCGCCCAGTCATCCGCACTGGGGACACCGGTCGATGAGTCGCCAAAAAGCACTGCACGATCCCCCACAGCGACGGGAGTATCGCCCATATTAACCACGATCTGATCCATCGCGACCCTGCCAGCAATTTGCCCGCGGGCACCATTGATGGAGACAGGCCCTCGGTTCGTTGCGTGGCGAGGAACACCGTCGGCGTAGCCAAGCGGCACAAGCACAAGAGTCGTGTCGTTCTCGCAGTAGAAGTCGTAGCCGTACGAAACTCCCGAGCCAGCCACAACGCGTTTTACCGAGATAACGGGGGCGCTCAGCGTCATTGCCGGAACCAGACCGAGAGCTGCAACATCCACGTCGTCCGCCGGGGCAAGCCCGTAGGCACTAATCCCGAGGCGTACGAGGTCGAACCGTGCGTCAGGGTGTTTAATCGCGCCCTCCGAGGCCGCGAGATGGCGAAGTTCTGGCCTGAGCCCGACGGAGTGTGCCATTGCGACGGCGGTGGAAAACAGGTCGATCTGCTTGGCGTCGTGCTCGGCACCCGCGTTCGCGAGGTGGCTCCAAATACCCCGGACGTGAATGCGTCCGGCTAGTTCGTGGGCGACTGCTGCCTCAAAGAACTGTTGCCATTCATCGAGAAAGGCGCCGTTGCGATGCAGCCCTGTGTCTACTTTGAGGTGCACGCATGCAGTGCCGGATGCCGCGGCGACCTCGGTCAGTTGTGCGATGCTGCTGATGCCGAGGTCCACTCGTGCGTGAACCGCCTCGCTGAAGCCAGCTCCAGGCTGGTGCAACCAAGCTAAGAGCGGAGCGTCAATTCCGGCAGCTCGCAGTGCCAGAGCTTCTGTGATGTCGGCTACGCCGAGCCAGTCCGCTCCGCCGTCAAGAGCCGCACGGGCGCTCTCGACGGCACCGTGACCATAGCCGTTTGCTTTCACGACGGCCATCACGAGTGCTGGAGCTACAAGTGCGCGCAAGGTCTGGATATTGTGGCTGATTGCGCCGGTACTGATGGTGGCGAGGCGAAGGTCAGTCATGGTGTGCCTCGGCAATTACATAGGCGATCGCGATTCCAGCATCGTGGCTCATTGAGAGGTGAACAGAGGTGATGCCTCGGCGATCCGCGATCGTCTTGGTGGCATTGAGCAATTCGAGCGAAGGGTTGCCGAGGGCGTCGGACACGACGCGCATATCGTGCCAAGTGACCCCTGCCGAGTCTCCCAAGGCTTTGATGAGTGCCTCTTTGGCGGCAAAGCGTCCGGCAAGCGAGCGGAGCGGTCGCGCTACGCCATCCTTGAACTGTTCGCTCTCAGAGAACAAGCGCGATGTAAGGGTTGGCGTGCGCTGCAATGCACGCTCGAAACGGGCGATGTCTACGACATCCACACCGATCCCCACAATCACAGTGAGTCCTATTCGACGGTGACAGACTTCGCAAGGTTGCGAGGCTGGTCGACGTCGAGTCCCTTCGCTGCCGAAAGTTCCATGCCGAAAATGTGCAGCGGGATAACCGCGAGCAACGGCTCAAAGAATGAACCAGCCAACGGAATGGGAATAACCTCATCCGCAAACGGCAACACGGCTGCGTCACCCTTTTCAGCAATCGCAATTACGCGAGCACCACGGGCACGAATTTCCTGAATGTTAGAGACAACCTTCTTGTGCAGCGAGTTGGGGTCGCGAGGGCTCGGAACAACCACAAAGACAACCTGGCCCGGCTCGATGAGCGCGATCGGGCCGTGCTTGAGCTCACCAGCGGCAAAGCCCTCAGCGTGAATGTAGGCAAGCTCCTTGAGCTTCAGTGCGCCCTCAAGAGCGATCGGGTAACCAACGTGACGGCCCAAGAACAGCACAGACTGAGTGTCCGTCATCCAGTGAGCCAGTTGCTTGATCGACTGCGACGTGACCAAAACTTCAGAGATTTTCTCTGGAACAGCCTGCAACTCGGTGACATTCTCGCGAATCTCCTCATCGCTGAGCGTGCCGCGCACTCCAGCAATGTGCAGCCCAATGAGGTACAAAGCAGTCACTTGAGCAACAAAAGCCTTCGTGGATGCCACAGCAACCTCGGGGCCAGCATGCGTGTAAACCACAGCGTGTGACTCGCGGGGAATCGTCGCGCCGTGCGTGTTACACACCGAAACGACCTTCGCGCCGGACTCCATGGCGAATTTGACTGCCATGAGCGTGTCCATGGTTTCGCCAGATTGACTGATCGAAATCACGAGCGTGCGCTCGGTCAGGATCGGATTGCGGTAGCGGAACTCGTGAGCGAGCTCAACATCAACAGGAACGCGGGCCCACGCCTCAATTGCATACTTGCCGAGCATCCCGGCGTAGGCAGCGGTTCCACACGCAATCACAACGATGCGATCGATGTTGGCGATCACGTCATCGCCGAGAGGCTCAAACTCAGAAAGCTTGACGAGCCCATCCTGGACTCGACCCAAGATCGTGTTGGCTACAGCATCCGGCTCTTCGCTGATTTCCTTAGCCATGAAACTCGACCAACCACCCTTTTCTGATGCCGAAGCATCCCAGGCGATATCGAACTCTTCAACCTCAACGGTGTTGCCGTCAAAGTCGGTTACATCAACAGAGTCGGGGCGAATCGTCACAATCTGGTCTTGACCGATAGCGACCGCGCGACGCGTGAACTCGACGAAAGCTGCAACGTCAGAACCCAGGAAGTTTTCGCCGTCGCCCAAACCAATAACGAGCGGTGAGTTGCGACGGGCGCCAACCACTACTCCTGGCTCGTCTTCGTGCACAGCGAGAAGAGTGAACGCCCCCTCAAGACGCGCAACAACACCACGCAGAGCAGAAGTTAGATCACCGGTCTTCTCGTACTCGCGACCGACCAAGAGGGCCGCAACTTCAGTATCGGTTTCGCTGGCGAAAGTGGCGCCGTCGGCGAGCAGCTCATTCTTCAGCTCAGAGAAGTTCTCAATGATGCCGTTGTGGATGAGCGCGAGCTTCGAGTCGCGGCTCAGATGCGGGTGCGCGTTCACATCGGTTGGGCCACCGTGGGTAGCCCACCGAGTGTGGCCGATACCAGTGGCGCCATTACCGAGAGGTGCCTCGGCAAGGTCATCAAGAAGCATCTGGAGCTTGCCGGCACGCTTGCGCGTTCCGAGCACCCCAGCCTCATCAATGATCGCTAAACCGGCGGAGTCGTAACCCCGGTATTCGAGACGCTTGAGACCGCCGAGGAGTACCTCAACACTTTTGTTGTTACCGACGTAACCCACAATTCCACACATGGAAACGAGTTTAGTTGCCCAAGCTGTGTATCAGTGCGCAGTTATGATGAAGCCGATGCATGAAAACGGCTCCGCACACGGTCAAATCTCTCCCTTTCTCGAAATCGATCGGAGCGATTGGTCCCGACTTGCGCCAAAAATGGAGGTTCCGCTGACTCAAGCGGAACTAATCGAACTTCGGGGACTCGGCGACGAACTCGACCTCACCGAAGTCTCAGAGGTCTACCTCCCACTGAGTCGACTGCTGAATCTCTACGTAGAGAACGCCCAAAGACTGCACAGTGCCACGACCCAGTTTCTCGGTGCCTCCACCACGAGCACCCCATTCGTGATCGGAATTGCCGGATCCGTCGCCGTCGGAAAGTCCACCATTGCGCGCCTCCTGCGCGAATTACTCTCGCGCTGGGACGGCACACCGCGAGTCGAACTCATCACAACAGACGGCTTCTTGCATCCCAACGCCGAACTCGAGCGTCGGGGCATTCTCGAACGAAAAGGGTTTCCCGAAAGTTACGACCGACGAGCGCTACTTCGCTTTGTCAGCAAGATAAAAGCTGGTGAACCAGAGGTGCGGGCGCCGTTCTATTCCCACCTTGCGTACGACATCATTCCCGATGCCAGTGTCGTCGTGCGCAAACCAGATGTGCTCATCGTCGAAGGACTCAACGTTCTGCAACCGCCAACCCCTGGCAAGAAACTTGCCGTCAGCGACCTCTTCGACTTCACAATCTATGTGGATGCACGCACGAGTGACATCGCACGGTGGTACGAGGAGCGCTTCCTTCGCCTCCAACGTGGAGCGTTCAGCAACCCGCGTTCATACTTTCACCGCTTCGCCGAGCTCTCTGAAAGTGCAGCCCGAGCTCGTGCCCAGCAGGTTTGGAAGCTCACGAACGAACCCAACCTGCTTCAGAATGTGCTTCCGACTCGGCCGCGCGCATCGCTAATCCTGCGCAAGGACACCAATCACACGGTCTCGAAGGTCCTGCTACGCAAGACCTAGAACGTTGGTGGCTACGTGCCGAGTTCTGAGCGAACAACCAGAGCGAGGCGTTCTGCCATCGCTTGCGCGACATCGTGGTGCTCTGCCTCAACCATCACTCGAACCATCGGTTCGGTACCTGAGGCGCGAAGCAAGACACGACCGGTGTCACCTAGCTCTTCTTCGACAGCGGCAACAGCATCCGCAATCGCAGTGTTAGTACCGAGCGAGTGATGATCAACACCTCGTACGTTTTCGAGAACCTGCGGGTAAACCGTCATGACCGAGGCGAGCTGAGCAAGGGTTTTCTCCGTGCGTGCCATCTCGGCGACCAAGTGAAGCCCCGTAAGGATGCCGTCGCCCGTCGTCGCGAACTTGGTCATGATTACGTGACCAGACTGTTCGCCGCCCAAGGAGAGTCCGTGCTCGCCAAGTGCTTCGAGCACATAGCGGTCACCGACCTTTGTCTCGAGCATCTCAATGCTGTGTTCGGCCATCGCCCGGCGAAGACCGAGATTGCTCATTACCGTGGCGACGAGCGTGCGGTTGTGAAGAACTCCGCGTTCAGCCATAGAGACAGCAAGAATCGCCATGATCTGATCGCCATCGACGACGTTGCCCTCTTTGTCGACCGCCAAGCAGCGGTCGGCGTCACCGTCGTGGGCAATTCCGATATCGGCGCCGTGTGCCAAGACTGCCGCGGCGAGATTGTCGAGGTGCGTTGATCCGACACCGTCATTGATGTTGATGCCATCAGGATCAGCACCGATCACCGTCACCTTGGCGCCGGCATCCGTGAACACCTGGGGAGAAACACCAGAGGCTGCGCCGTGGGCACAATCGAGCACTACGTGAATGCCTGCAAGCTGATTAGGCAGCGTCGATAACAAGTGCACGACGTAGCGGTCTTCAGCGTCAGCGAATCGGCGGATGCGACCAACTTCGACGCCAGTAGGCGCAAGGCTGGGGGCCGCTAGGGCTGCTTCGATGCGGTCTTCGACCTCATCGGGAAGTTTGGTGCCACCCTGACCAAAGAACTTGATTCCGTTGTCAGGGGCGGGGTTGTGCGACGCGGAGATCATTACTCCGAGGTCAGCCTTAAAGTCGGCAACAAGGAATGCTGCTGCCGGGGTCGGAATTACTCCAGCGTCGAAAACATCGACGCCCGAGCTCGCGAGCCCCGCAGATACCGCGGCAGAGATGAACTCACCGGATACGCGGGGGTCGCGTGCGACAACAGCAATAGGTCTGCGGCCCGAAGCCCGACGACCGTCAGCTACTCGACCCTGACCCAGTACGACTGCTGCCGACTGAGCCAGGCCGAGTGCAAGCTCGACGGTAAGATCGCTGTTCGCGAGTCCGCGAACGCCATCTGTACCAAAAAGACGTGCCATACGTTGCCGCTAGCGCGTGAAACGCGTTAGCGCTTCGAGAACTGCGGAGCCTTACGCGCCTTCTTGAGTCCAGCCTTCTTACGCTCCTTGACGCGAGCGTCACGGGTAAGGAAGCCAGCCTTCTTGAGGATCGCGCGGTTGTTCTCTTCGTCGATCAGGTTGAGCGAACGAGAGATGCCCAGACGCAGTGCGCCAGCCTGACCCGAAGGGCCACCACCGGTGATGCGTGCGATTACATCGTAACCACCGAGAAGGTCAAGAACCTTGAAGGGGTCGTTGATGAGCTGCTGGTGAAGCTTGTTGGGGAAGTACTCGGCGAGCTCACGGCCGTTGACCGTGATGGTGCCCGAACCGGGAACGAGGCGAACGCGAGCGATTGCCTGCTTGCGACGTCCAACGGCTGCGCCGGGAACGGTGAGTACGGGGCGGGGCGCTGCGGGCGCCTCGGTTGCTACCGATTCAGTCGTGTACGACTCGGGTGCACCCTCGGTGATTGAATCTTCGATCTTGGCCACTGTAATAAGTCCTTAAGTCTTGGCTACGTAAAGCGCGGGCGCTACTGAGCGACCTGGTTGAGGGTGTACGGCATTGGCTGCTGAGCAGCGTGCGGGTGCTCTGCACCTGCGTAGACCTTCAGCTTGGTCAACTGAGCGCGACCGAGTGAGTTCTTGGGGAGCATTCCACGGATTGCCTTTTCAACGGCGCGTGTGGGGTGCTTCTCCAGCATCTCGGAGTACGTGGTGGCCGTGAGCCCGCCCGGGTAACCGGAGTGGCGGTAGGCCTTCTTCTGCGCGAGCTTGGAACCCGTAAGGGCAACCTTCTCGGCGTTGATGATGATGACGAAGTCACCCATGTCCATGTGCGGAGCAAAGGTGGCCTTGTGCTTTCCACGGAGCAAGATGGCTGCGTGGCTGGCGAGACGGCCGAGAACGATGTCGGTTGCGTCGATGATGACCCATTCCCGCTTGACGTCGTCGGGCTTGGGCGAATATGTGCGCGTCACAATAGTGCTGCTTTCATTGATCGAGTGAGGTGTTCGTGAATCCCGCTCCGATGGTTGTTTCCGAAGAAACAATTCCGGTGGAGGGCTCATGATCGGATGTCGCACCCTGTAGCGCAGACACCAAGGGTCAACAATAGCGGAACTCTGGCCCCGCGGCAAACGTGCCGAAGACTACCTGACCGTACCCGTGAGAGCGGCACGGCGCTCACGAAAGTCGGGGCGGTCGAAGTAGTGCGCCGTTACGTCTGCGCCGAGACTGGCGATCCCACCCGCCTGTAGAGCACCGAGTCGAACTCGCGCACTCTTGACCGCCATGAGAGATATCGCTTCAGCACCATCCGCAGAGTCAGAGACCGCGACAATCCCGTGGTTTCCGAGAAGGATGAGCGAGGGAGTCTCACCGTGCTGTTCTACGTGCTGGCCGAGCCGTTCGAGAAAGAGCCTCCCGAGTTCGAGGCCGGGCTGGGCGTAGGGAATGTAGAGACTGCGGCCGAGCACCATGAGTTCGTCTGAGTAGACAGCGTCAGCAAACGACGTCTCCGCGTGAATGCTAGCCAAAAGCGACACCACCGCTGTCGGATGCGTGTGCGCTACGTAACGCGCAGGGGCGAATGCCCGCACGGCAACGTGAATGAGAGTCTCAATGGATGCTCGGACACGGCGACCGTTCGTCTCGCCGGCATCCAGTTCAGCGGTGAGCCGCTCTTGGTCCGCGTCAGGGTCGCGCAGTACCTCTAGGAGAGGTTCTACTTCGACGGCCACGAAATCGGAGGCCGTCGCCGACACCATCGACGAGCCGGATGCCTTCACAACGATCGTGCCGTCAGCCAGAAGTTCGCTTGTGTTGCCCTCAGCCAAGATCACGAGGTCGCGATCGGCGCGTCCGAGGCGCTCGGTAAGGCTGAGCAGTTCGTCACTAACCAGTTCGGGAGCAATTCGTGCAGTCATCTTTTCAATCCTTTGTTGAGGGTAGACGGAAGTGATGCGGGGTCTAGCGCGGCGAGTAGCTCACCGGATGATGTGTTCGGCGCACAAGATCGCGAAGCGTGTCGAGGCCGCCGGAAATGTGCCCCATCGCTCGCGCCTGCACCAGAACGCTTCCCAGCGCTGTCGCCTCTACCGGCCCGGCTAGCACGGGGATCCCCGAACGGTCGGCCGTGCGCTGACACAGCAGTTGATTGAGCGACCCTCCACCGACGATGTGAATCGTGCGCACGGGAACATTGCTCAAAGATCCAGCGCTGAGAACGGCATCGGCGAATGCCTGGGCAAGAGACTCGATGATGCATCTGGCCATCTCGGCCCTAGTGGTTGGGGCACGAATGCCGCGCTCTCCACACCACTCGACGATGCGCTCCGGCATATTTCCCGGAGCCAAGAACCGTGAATCATCAACGTCAACGACCGGCATTTCTTTCTCCACCGCGGCCGCTGCCGCAATGAGCTCTGGCAGTCCGATTGTGTCGCCCTCGCGCTCCCACTGCCGGACTGCCTCACTGAGAATCCATAACCCCATGACATTGCGCATGAGCAGAATGCGTCCGTCGACGCCGACCTCGTTAGTGAAACCGCCAACGCGAGCCTCATCGGTGACTACTGCATTCTCGAGTTCAACTCCCGCCAAGCCCCACGTTCCGCACGAGATGAAGGCCGCTGACTCCGACTGCATCGGTATCGCCGTTACTGCCGAGGCTGTGTCATGAGAACCAACCGCGACCACCTCGATCGGGGACTCCGCTCTCACCTGCCGTGCGACATCCGGGTCTAGTTTTCCGATACGCGTCCCAGGCATGACGAGGTCGGGAAAGAGGCCGGGCCGTGCGCCGGCAACCGCGATGAGGTCGTCGCTCCACTGCTGAGTGTGAACATTGAGCATCCCCGTTGTTGATGCCATGGTGGTTTCCGCGATGCGTACGCCACTCAACCAATACGTGAATAGATCGGGCATGAGCAAAACAGTGTCGGCAAGCTCGAGGCGATTATCTGCCGCATCGACTGCAAGCTGATAGATCGTATTAATTGGCATGAATTGGATGCCGGTTGTGGAATATTGGGAAGCCGCCGATGCGCGCGACTGCACTTCTCCCACGATTGAGCTCGTTCGCTCGTCCCGGTAGTGGCGCGGATTGCCCAATAGCTCGCCACCGCGCAACATCCCGTAATCGACTCCCCAGGTGTCTGTCGCGACCGAAGACACCGTTGGCACTTCACGGAGAGCAGAACTAAGTCCGTCGAGCGCACCCTGCCACAGAGACAAAACGTTCCACTGAAGACAGCCCCGCACCCTGACGGGCCTGTTCGTAAAGCGGGCATGCGTAGCTGTTCGCAACTGGTTTGGGCCGACTTCGCCCAATATCACTCGGCCGCTGGTGGCACCAAAATCTAAGGCGACAACATGACCAACCATTGCGTGCACTGTGATCCTGCTTATTCAGTTTCGTGCGCGAGCCACGCGATGAGCTGATTCCACATCGTGGCGAACCCGTCCCACTCCAAGAACTCTGCCGGCAACCAGTGTGGGCCCATATCGCTCGCAAATGCTGCGACGCGGCCATCGCCTTCGTTGTCAACGACGAGGAGCGGATAGTCCCCTACGGTCGCTAGGGTCTGAGCGCCCTCCCGGGCGACGAGACGGTGATGTCCAAGTACGGCAGGCCACTCGATTGGCATATTCTCCGTTACCTGGTGATTATCACGAGAGATCGCGGCGACTCCCTGAGGTGTCTCTTCCCGATCATCCCCCGACTCCATCTCGACAGGAAGTACGCGTGCGAGCACGGTGTTGCGGTAGTTGGCCTTGGCCTCGATGCCTTGAAAGCTGAGATACCCGCCAACCATGAGCAGCGATCCTCCGTCGCGAACCCACTGGGCGAGAACTTCGAGACGGTGGGGAATCCGCTCGCCCTTGGCAAAGACGCCGTTGGGCAAGAGAAGGGTGTTCGCGCCGATATCACTGAGAACGACTACGTCGTACTGGTTGAGCTCTTCGACTGTGGCGGGAAACCGCTCGGCTGCGACGTGATTGGGTTGAAAACTAACGCTATGGCCACCTGTCTCGACCGCAGCGATGAAGTCCCCGGCCCCCTCGGCATAGGTTGACGTGACGAATGAGTCAAAGCCCTTCGTATGAATCGAGGTCGTCGACCACGATTCGCCTGCAAGCAAAATCTTTGCCATATTCGTCTCCGTCTTGCTGAATTCTTAGTTAGTAGGCCAGGCCGCGAGGCTCGGGCCCCATGCTGACCGTCTGCTCGTCTACGATGGCGAATCCGTTGTCGCGGTAGCTGTTGTAGTCGAAGTCTTCGCACTCCTGGTAGCCGACCATGTGGTAATCAGCGAAGCCATCCCACTGCTCGTAACCGTCGCCAAAATTGTTCTCCAGGAATGCGTCAGCCATCGCCATTCCCAGACGTGGGCCGATGTAGAAGGCACCCATGGCGAGCAGATTGCAGTTGTTTGCTGTTGCCGCACGCAGGGCAGCTGGGGCGCTTTCGCAGACTGCGGCATGAACGTGGGGAACCTTGCTTGCAGCAACGTGGATGCCCATCCCTGTGCCACAGAATGCGAGAGCTTTTTCGAACTCTCCCTCGGCCAGCTTCGCCCCAAGCATGAACCCAGCACGGTGATACATAGGAGTGTCAGCGAGCGTTGGTGTCAGGTCGGTGACCGTCCAATCGCGCGCCTCAAGATGACGCTTTACTGCCTCTTTGAGCGGGAACCCTGCGAAGTCTGCGCCCACAACAACGTGGCGATCCTTAGTCAACTTCATTTCTTGTTTCCTTTCAGGCCGAACAGTTGCGAAAGCCTGTTCTTCTTGGTCCACTGGTTTGCCACAATGACGAGCAGCAATACTCCACCCCAAATCAATGGGCGGTAGAAGTTGCTGATGTTCGGGAAGGTGTTGAGCAGCGATGAGAGCACTTGCAGCACGACAACCGCCAGGATTACGCCAGACAACCGACCCGAACCACCATTAGGATTCACGCCTCCGAGTACAACGATGAGGACCGCAAGCAGTGTGTAGGTCGAGCCGTAATCGGCCTTTGCCGAGTTGTAGTTGGCGAGCATCACCAGCCCGGCGACCGCGGCGAATATTCCCGATGTCATGTATGTGCGGATGATGAGGTTGTCTGTTTTTAGCCCACTGAACTGCGCCGCGGTCTGGTTCGAGCCGAGCATGTAGAGCTTGGTTCCGAACGCCGTTTTGTACATGATGAGTCCGATAACAACGGTGGCGATGATGAAGATGATCAGCGGCATCGGAATGATGCCAAAGACGCGCTGCGCCATGATCTCGCCGTATTGAGGGGGAAGACCGCTCGCAGGCTTTCCGCCGGTGATGATGACGGCGATTCCTGTGAAGAGCTCGAAGGTTCCTAACGTCACCAGAATTGCGGGGATCTTCACCTTCGCAATCAAGAATCCATTGAACGCGCCCGCTATCGCTCCGACGACGAGCGAAAAGGCGATCGCAGCGACGACAGCGAGATACCCCTGGGGCCCATCCGCTCCCTCTGGTGCAATTGTCATCATGAGTGTCGCACTGCCGATCGCAGTCATGTTGGCGACGCCAACTACCGAGAGATCGATGCCGCCGATGATCATGGTCAGCATGACGCCGAGCGCCATTAGTCCGAATTCGGGGAACTGTACGGCCATCGACTGCCACGTCGCAAGCCCGAAGAAGTTATCGGTCTTGACGAGCGCAAAGAAACCCAACAGCAGAACGAGAATTACGCCGAGCCGCGTGACATGAGGGTCGCGAGTGAGTCGATCCCGAAGAGGAGAAAGAGTCGAAGTAGCAAACATTGCAGTCCCTATCCTTGAATCAGCGCGGGGGCGCGTTTGCGTGAACGGGTGAGTTGTACGGCGGAGATGCCTGTTCCTACAAGGATCAGAACACCGAGCGCGAAGCCCTGCCAGAACGTGGGGATGCCGACCAAGATCATGCTGTTCTGCACGATGACGATCAAGAGGGTTCCCAACATGGTTCCCGTCAGTGTTCCGGTTCCTCCCGTGATTGAAGCGCCACCGAGTACGACCGCAGCAATAACCATGAGCTCGATTCCGAGCAGGTTAGTCGGATGCATTTGGTCCATCATGCTTGTGCGCACGAGCCCGGCCAGACTTGCAATGATCCCGACGATGACGAAAAGCCAGAACTTGATCCTGCGCACATTGAAACCCGCGCGCGCTGCTGCGCTTTCGTCACCTCCAATTGCGTAGAGGCCGCGACCGAACGTCGTGTATCGCATCACTACGAAGGCGAGAGCGACCACCCCAACCAAGATCAGGAACGCTACCGGCATGTTCGACGTGAGTCCGGAATCGGGATTAGTTGCAACAAACAGTGTTGCGCGCCCAAACTCGCTCATCGCAGGCGGCAGGTTCGGAATCTGAACAGATTGAAAGACACCCTGCATGACGCCAGAGAAGACGCTCGCGGTTCCTAGAGTGATGATGAGCACCGGAACGACGAAGCGCGAGGTAAATAGCCCGTTGAATGCTCCCAAGATCGCTCCCGCCACAATGACCATGGCGAACGGTAGCCACACTCCCCCGGTGTATCCGGCGTCAGCCAGAACACGAGTCGTCGCGTAGACGGCTAGTGAAGCGAGCGCCGGGAAGGACACGTCGATCCCTCCGGCCACAAGCACCATGAAAGCTCCGACGGCGAAGATGCCAGGAACAACCATCGCGTTGGCAAGGTCAACCAGGTTGTTGGCGGTGAAGAACTGACCGCTTCGCGCCTGAATGATGATGCTTACGGTGATGATGACGAGTAGTAGGTAGAACTCGTTGGAACGTGTAAGTTTTCGCATCAACTTGGACATCTCAGCCCTTCCCGTCGATAGTGCTCGGGTCTTTCGACATGAGTTCTGCAAGCTCGGATTCAGTAGTCGTGCGCGGGTCAACTTCGGCAACGATGCGTCCGGCGTTCATAGCCAAGACACGGTTGCAGTTTTGGATCATCTCGGGAATGTCATCCGAGATGATGATGACGCCCAAGCCCTCGCTAGCGAGAGTTCGCAGAATGCGATGAATATCGTGCTTGGATCCGATGTCTACGCCGACCGTTGGCCCGTTGAGAATAAGAATCTTCGGCTTGGTCGCCAGCCATTTCGCCAGAACGATGCGCTGCTGATTTCCGCCGGAGAGCGTACTCACCGCGTTATCGGGGTTGGGCGTTGCAATTCGCAACTCGTCGACCCAGCGCTTGGCTTCGGCATCCGCCTGACGCTGGTCAAGCCCGCCGAACCGGGAGACAAACGAGTCAATCTCCGAGATCACAATGTTGGAGCTAATGGAGCGCTCCAGGAAGAGGCCCTCGGTGAGACGATCTTCGGGAACGTAGCCAATGCCGTGAGCGATCGCGGATCGAACGCTGCTGATATCAGCGACCTCGCCTTTGATACGGATCTCTCCGGAATCACACGGAAGTACACCAAACAGCGACAGCGCTAGCTCGGTGCGACCGGAGCCGAGCAGCCCGGTAATCCCCAAGATCTCGCCTTGACGAAGCGTGAGGTCTACGTCAGAGAAAGTTCCGTTCACTCCGAGACCGCGTGCCTCAAGAATGGGGCTCTCAGAGACGTGCTCGGGAGTAAAGTGGGAGTCTTCGAATTCCCGGCCCGTCATGTGGTGCGAGAACGACTTGTGATCAAGCTCTTCAGGCAAGCATGTAATGACGGACTTGCCGTTGCGGATGATCGTGAATCGTTCGCTGATCTCGAAGACTTCATCGAGCTTATGACTGACGAACAGTGTCGCGATTCCGCGGGCCTTGAGGTCGAGGATGATGGCGAAGAGTGCATCAACTTCGCGCTTGGTGAGCGCCGTCGTCGGCTCATCCATGATTATTAGGCGCGCATCGCTCATGAGCGCTCGGGAGATAGCAACCAACTGCTTCTCTGCGACCGAGAGCTTGCCGACCTTTTCATCGAGGTCGATGGTGAAGTTGATCTTGGCGATCGCTTCTTCCGCGACGGCACGCATACGCTTC
>CH672415.1:1178749-1467410 GCA_000153145.1 marine actinobacterium PHSC20C1 | reverse complement strand
GCTTCGCCTAATCTTCTGCGAAGAAGACCGCAGCGGCGTCTCAGACCGCAGCGGCGACTGCCGCAAGCGGCGCGGTCAGCACACCCTCCGCTGCTCAGGCACCGAAGGCGCCCAAGGCGCCCAAAGCACCCACAGCGCCGCCAGTGCCTCCAGTTGAGCCCACGGCAGCGCCGGCTGCTCCGGCATCCAATGATCCTTACTCCGCGCCCAGCGGCGCTCCGATCCCCGGTTATGAAACACCGGCGACGCCCGGTCAAGCCCCGTTCACGCCCGTCCCTGCTGGGCCGGCACAGGGCTTGTCCATAGCTTCGATGGTCACCGGAATCTCGGGCATCATGCTCTCATTCGTCGCGTTCGGCTTCTTGCCGGGTGTTGCAGCAGTCGTTATGGGCCACATGGCTCAGAAGAAGCAACCCCTGGCTCGTCCCTTCTGGCTCACCGGTCTCATTACCGGGTATGTCAGTGCAGCAATCGGTCTCATCACCGGAATCTTCATTATTGGATTCTTTGCGTTGATCTTCGCTGGCTTCAGCGAAGTGGGCGCCGACTACCGCGGTGGGTTCTAGCTAACCGCTCAGCACCGCACCGTTTGCCTTACGCGGTTTGCGTGACGCGTTGCGCGAGCAGCGCCCGGCGCTTTCCCGCAACCCGCGTCAGAATCAACGTTGCGCTATTCTCGCCCTTGAGCGAGAGAGAAGTTCGAAAAGTCGCGGGGTCGATATCGACCCCGCGCTTTTTGATTTCTAGAGTGCCGATCTTGCGAGTCGCAAGCTCCTTCTTGAGCGAACGCTTATCCAGGGCGAAGTCGGCCACGACCTCAAAGCAACTGGCAAAGGGCGTCGCGACTGCGGCATCCGCGCTGAAATAGGCGATGGAGGTGTCGAGCATCCGGCCGTTGAGTTGGCGGGCAAGGTCCCCGATAAGTCGCGCCCGGATGACAGCGCCGTCTGGTTCGTAGATGTAGCGTCCGAGTTCTCCCGCGGCTTCGTCTTCGCTGTCAGCGGCCGCAGTGAGCTCGGCCGCGCCATGATCGCCGATCACGAGCGCCGCGCGCGCGATGCCTGGACGCGCAACGTCACCAAACCAGAGCCCAAGCTCGACGACTTCACGCCCAACAGAGACCCACTGGGCTTCGGCCTGCGCCGGAATGAGATCACGGTCGATCCCTGGGCCGAGCTTGATTCCTGTCGGATAGCGTTCGGCCAAGCTGAAGGCAAAGTCGAGCGAAGGCGTCCAGTCAGCAGGGTTGCTCAGGCGCACCCGTGCGTCTCGTCGTGCGGGGTCGAGATAGACACCGTCGATACCTGTGAGGTCTGCGGATTCTGCGTCACCGTGGACGACTTGAGCGTTGTTCCAGGGGGCGAGGTTGTAGCTGGCAACTGCTGCGGTGGTTTCGTCTCTCTCCACCGCGGTGACGCTGAGATTGAGTCCGGCGATGGCGAGGGCATCCGCACCGATTCCGCAGCCGAGGTCTGCGACCCAGGTAACGCCTGCTTTCGAGAAACGACCTGCGTGCAGTGCGGCAACTGATAGCCGTGTTGCCTGTTCGAGGCCGGCCTCAGTGAAGAGCATCCGTTCGGCGAATGGGCCGAACTTTCCGGCCGCTTTTGCCCGCAATTTCGATTGACTGAGCACGGCGGCGACGAGTCCAGCACTGTGTCCTGCTTTGCGCAGTTCGGCGACGGTCCGCACGATTTCTGCGTTTGAGTGCCAGACGGGAAGGGAGTCAAGCAAGCGAAGACCTTCGGCCGAAAGCAGCTCGCGCAATTCGCTCTGATTCATTCTCTAACCGTATCCGTATCCGTATTGGCACTCACGTTGATCGAGTGCCAACCAAGCCGTATAGTTGATCTGGCACTCCTACAGGGAGTGTGCCAACCCAAGTACTTTCAGAAAGAGGTCAAACGTGTCGGTGTCCATTAAGCCGCTCGAAGATCGCATTGTTATCAAGCAGGTAGATGCAGAACAGACCACCGCGTCTGGGCTCGTCATTCCTGACACTGCGAAAGAGAAGCCCCAGGAGGGCGAAGTAGTCGCCGTAGGTCCGGGTCGCATCGATGACAACGGAAACCGCGTGCCGCTCGACATCGCCGTAGGCGATAAGGTCATCTACTCCAAGTACGGCGGAACCGAGGTGAAGTACGGCGGAGACGACTTGCTCGTACTCTCGGCTCGCGACGTACTCGCTGTGGTAGTTCGCTAACGCGAATACTCAAATCCTCGCCGAAAGATTAGCGTTCGGCATCACTCAAGCCCAGGGCCTCGGCTCTGGGCTTTTGTGTTGTCTGAATGTCGAGTGATGGCGCACTCCAGCCCTAAGATTTACAAGTGACCACGACTACCCAGGCGACCGACCGCGTTTCACCCAGCGGGCTCGGTTTCGCAGTATCTGCCTACGTCTTGTGGGGCGCGATGCCAATCGTGTTCTTCTCCCTCAAAGAGTCGGGGGCGATAGAGATTGTCGCCTGGCGCATCGTCTTGTCGCTCGTCTTCTGCGCTGCGCTGCTCTTGGTGACGCGGGGGTATGTTCGCGTCTTGGCGATCATTCGGGATCGTAAGACTTTTTGGAGCCTTGGCCTTGCCGGTGCCCTCGTTGTCGTCAACTGGTTGATCTATGTTTACGCAAGTTTGAACGGCCACATTGTTGAAGCGTCCTTGGGATACTTCACCAATCCGATCGTTACGGTTCTTCTTGGCGTAGTTATCTTGCGCGAACGGTTGCGTCCGCTGCAGTGGATTGCGCTCGGGATCAGCGCGGTCGCCGTGCTTGTTTTGGCGATTGGCTATGGCAGCTTCCCGTGGATCGCACTGGGGCTAGCCTTCAGTTTTGGTCTCTACGGCCTCGTTAAGAAGAGTGTTGGACCGAAGGCGGATGCTCTTGGCGGCTTGGCCGTCGAGACTGCGTTCTTGACCCCGATTGCGATTGTTGTTCTTCTCGTGCTGAGCGCGAATGGTGTTCTTTCGGCTGGCACCGTGAGTGCAGGGCACACGGTTTTGACCCTGTGTTTGGGCGCGATCACCGCGATCCCACTTATTCTTTTCGCTGCGGCAGCGCGACGACTGCCCCTTACCTACATGGGACTCGCGCAGTACTTGGCCCCGATACTCCAACTCGTTGTTGGGGTCTTCATTTTCCGGGAGGCCATGCCGCCGGAGCGTTGGTTGGGCTTCGCGATCGTGTGGGTGGCATTGGCGATTTTGACATTTGATTTGTTCCGTCACTCATCTCGTACACGACTCGGTTCTGCCGCAGAAGCCCCGGGCGCCCCGTAGTATTCCTGTGATGGTGAGTGGTCGCCCGAAGACCGCTGCATCTAGAGAGGCAAGTCAATGACGAGGTTTCGCGCCCCGCAGCGTCTGGTCGCTGTTGCGACGATTGCTGTTGCTCTCGCAGCATGCTCTTCGCCAGTTCCTACCGCGGCTCCAACGGCGGCTCCAACGTATGATCAACCGTCGACGCCGACCCCCACACCGGATGTCATTCCTTCCGGTGATGGCGTGTTGACGGTGGGAACTCTCTTCCCGACGAGTGGAACGTTCTCCTTCCTCGCTGCGGCTCAGGCTGCGGGCGTTGCTGCCGCGGTGAAAGAGATCAATGCTGCTGGCGGCATTAGCGGCGAAGACGTCGTAATCGTCGGTGCCAACTCGGGGGAGGCGAACAAGACCACGCTCGAGAGCTCGTTCAAGACTTTGGTCTCGAAGGATGTGGATGTTGTCATCGGTCCGTCATCGTCAGTGCTCGCTCAGCGAGCGATACCGCTGGCGATCGACGCCAAGATTCCGGTGATATCTCCCGCGGCAACTCTGTCTAGCCTCGATGAAGTCTTTGATGACGGCTACTTCTTTCGCACGATTCCTGCCTACGATCAGCAGGGGCACGCACTTGCTGAGGTGTTGGCTGGCGGTGTCGTCCGCCAGCGAATTGCCTTTGTATATATAGCGGATGCTCAGGGTGTGGCTTTGCACGACACCTTCGTCGAGGCGCTTGCCGGGTTCGATGCCGAGCTCGTAGCCGACGAAGTCTTCACGAGCTCCACAACCAATTTCGACTCGATCATTTCTAGCCTCAAAGCCGCTGCACCTGATGTTGTGGTTATCGGGTCGACGTATGACGCGCAAAAAGCCACAAAGGCAGCTATCGAGAAGGTCTCTGCTGCTGGCTATAAAGGCTCGAAGTTGTGGCTGACCTCCCTCAACACTGGTGACTATTCTCAGGCGTTTAAGAACGGCACGCTGAAAAGCGTGCGCGGCGTCATCGAGGGCGTGCAACCATCCAAAGCGTTCATCGCAACGCTGAAGGCGACAAACTCAAAGCTCACGAGCTACCGGTATTCGGTTGAGGCCTATGACGCCACGATGCTCGCGGCGCTCGCGGCAATTGTCGCTCGCGATGATGCCGGCGAGGCCATCGCTGGTTCCCTTTATGACGTCTCAAAAGGTGGCGTCAAGTGTCTTAGTTTCGCCGAATGTCTCGAAGTTCTGAAGACGACGAACGACATCGACTATGACGGCGTTTCCGGACCCGTCAACTTCACGCCCGACGGAAATATTGAGCCTGGATACTGGGGCTATTACACGTACGACGGCGAAAACAAGTTCGTCTTCACGAGTGGATCCGTCGCCGGCTAGTTCGAGTGCCGCCCGGATTGGGGGCACTATTTTGACCGTTAATTTGCTGCGCTAAGTTCGTCTTTTCGAGATTGCGCACTACCGTATCAATGCCGCTTTCTGTTCTGGGCGGCAGATAGGAGCGACTGTGATGACATCCATACCCGTTGGATCACGCGCGTCGTTGCGGACCCGTCGCGGGTTCACGGCAATTGCGGGCGTCCTTGCCGCGGTTCTCGTTCTGAGCGCATGCTCGGTCGAAGAGCCAGTGCAGAAGCCCCCCGCCCACAAAGATTTGACCCTCACTATCGGTGCATTGGTGCCCGAGTCTGGATCACTCAAGAAGTTTGGCCCGGCTGTATCAGCCGCTATCGCTCTAGCGTCTCAAGACGTTAACGACGCAAATGCTCGCCTGACGGTTAATGTCGAGACTCGCGATTCAGGCGATTCCACTGGCACAACGGCAGAGGAAGCAGCAGCCGATTTACTCGCGGCTCGTGCCACGGTGATTATTGGTGGACTCTCTAACGGAATCTCCAAGCGGGTGATCGACAAGATCACGGCGGCCGGTGTCGTAGAAATTTCACCGGCTAATGATTCGCCGGACTTCTCGAACTATGACGACAGCAAACTGTACTGGCGAACATCGCCGTCATGCGCGCTCGAGGGCTCGGCGCTCGGCGCAGAAATGGCAGAGCGCGTTAGTGACGGCTCAATTGCCATTCTTTCGGAGGACGTACTGTGCGGTCCGCTTCTTCCTCGCGCAGTAAGCGAGACGTTCCAGCGGGGAGGCGGCGAGATTCTCTCTCAAGAGACCATCGACGATAAGGCAACTGATCTCGATGCGATTATCGAGAGAGCGATTGCTGCGAAGCCGGATGCTGTTGCAATTCTGGGATCAAAGCAGGCAGAAAAGATCGCCAAAGCGTTCATCGCTGCCGGGTACTCTGGCGACCAGCTTTTCTTCAGCGGATTGTCGCTGGGAAAACGAAGCTCAGGGTTCGCGGCAGGCAGCCTCACTGGCTCCATCGTGACTCAGCCTGGACTCAACATTTCGACGATCTCGGATTTCACTGACCGACTCTTGGAGATCAACCCAAGCCTGAAGGACTTCAGCTATGCGGCAGAGAGCTACGACGCCGTGATTCTGGCGAGTCTCGCGGTATTGGCATCCCAGAAGATCTCCGGTGAGGCTATCTCGAGCAAGCTGCAGGAGGTATCCGGTGGCACTGGCGAAGGTGAAGTAGTCACTAACTTTGCGGACGCCGCAAAGATCATCCTCGCCGGCGGAATCGTAGATTACGACGGTGTTTCGGGCCCGATAACCCTCAGTGACAATGGCGATCCGCAGGACGCCATTATTGGTGTTTACCAGTACGGTAGCGACAACGTGTACACCCGAATTAACTGAGTAACAACTGCGTTTCCGAAGAGTCTACGAATGGTAACGATTCGGAAGAGTGTTACAAGGCTGTAGTACTCACGTATTGTGCGGGAGTCCCGGGTGGGCATAGCTTGACAGGTGTGGTGACAACGTAGTGCCACATTTGATTCCTGAACACATTCGAAACGCAAGGAGCAACATGAGCGTATTCGCGAAGGCTACGGCCTCCCCATCACGGTCCAAGCGGACCCTGTTGAGCGGTCTCGCAATCGTCGGTGCAAGTGCACTGGTATTGGCTGGCTGTGCAACAGACGGAGGGGAAACACCTTCTGGCCCCGCTGGCGACCTCACGCTGAAACTCGGAACGGCATTGCCCGTAACCGGTAACCTCGCATTCCTCGGCCCGCCCGAGATCGCTGGTACCGAATACGCAGCAGCTCAGATCAACGAAGCCGATGCAGGCATTCAGATCGATCTGATTCAGGGTGACTCCGGCGACACCGACAACAAGGCATACGAGACTGAAATCCCTCGTTTGCTCGGTGAAGACGTTTCCGCAATTCTTGGTGCAGCATCCTCGGGTGTTTCGCTCCAGTTCATTGACCAGGTTGTTGGCGCTGGAGTAATTCAGTTCTCGCCGGCAAACACCTCGGCCGCATTCACGGACTACGACGACAAGGGCCTGTACTTCCGTACCGCTCCTTCCGACGTGCTCCAGGGTGAGGTTCTCGGTAACCTGATCGCTGGCGACGGTCACGAGACCCTCGGCATGATCGTTCTTAATGACTCCTACGGAACTGGCCTTGCCAAGTTCACGCAGGAAGCATTCGAAGCAGCCGGTGGTGAAGTTGTTTCACAGCCCACCTACAACACCGGTGACACCACGTTCGACGCCCAGATCAGCGAAGTACTTGCAGCTGACCCTGACGCGATCGCACTGATCACCTTCGAAGAAGTTTCGACCATGCTTCCGAGCATCGTGAGCAGCTTCCCCGCAGAGAACCTCTACTTCGTAGATGGCAACCTTGCCAACTTCGGTGACGAGTTCGCTCCTGGAACCCTCAAGGGCGCCAAGGGAACACTGCCCGGCCTAAGTGTCGACACGATTGCTGACTTCACGTCAGCAGTCAACGACTTCTGGGTTGAGTCCGGACAGCCTGAGCTCACCGAGTTCAGCTATGCAGCAGAGTCCTTCGACTCGGTTATCTTGCTCGCTCTCGCATCGCTCGCAGCCGGTTCGACCGACTCCGCAGCAATCGCCGAGAAGTTGCAAGAAGTATCGGGTGGTTCGGGTAACGGCGAGAAGTGCACCACCTTCGCCGACTGCGCGCAAATCATCAACGATGGCGGCGTAGCTGACTACGACGGCATTTCTGGTCCGATCTCCTTCGACGAACTCGGTGACCCCACCGAGGCCAAGGTTGGTATCTACCAGTACGGTGAAGACAACACCTACAGCGCTTTCTAAGTCTCGCTAAGAGCTAAGACTCGCTAAGAGAAAGGCCCTAACCCGCAAGGGTTGGGGCCTTTTTCGTGCGTCAAGCAGAGAGTCAAGCGAACGGCCCGTGTGAGAGCGCGGTTTAGCAGGCCGTGGAGAGCGCCGTATCTCAGCGCCGAGGCTGAATCAGATTCACGAATGACAATGACTCGAAAGCAAACCTGAAACGGCATCAGGTTGCGCCGTGCGGGCCCGAATGTTCTCGCATGCATCTCAGGACGGTTTGGGCCAAAACGACCCGTCAGATCGGCGCGTAGCGGCCTAGGTGAATGATTGCGCAACGATGCAGGCCCAGCGCGCACGCACAAGGGCCCCGCTCAGAAGAATCTGAGCGGGGCCCTTGTGGTTATGCGAGAGCTGCTAGGTACCTAGGGTACCGAGGTAGAGCCCGATGACCTTGGGGTCATTCAGCAACTCGCGTCCGGTTCCTTCGTAGGCGTCCTTGCCCTGGTCGAGAACGTAGCCGCGGTCACAGATTTGCAGGCAGCGACGAGCGTTCTGCTCAACCATGATCGTGGTGACGCCAGCCTTATTGATCTCCGAAACACGAATGAATGCTTCGTCTTGCTTGACCGGAGACAAACCAGCGGACGGCTCATCGAGCAGAAGCACGTGCGGATCCATCATGAGCGCTCGCGACATGGCAACCATCTGACGCTCACCACCAGACAACGAACCAGCGCGCTGCTTGAGCCGCGACTTGAGTTCGCTGAAGATGCCGACAACAAAGTCGAGGCGCTCGTCATAGATCTTGGGGTTCTGGTAGAGCCCCATCTGCAGGTTCTCTTCGATCGTCAGGCTCGGGAACACATTGTTGTTTTGTGGCACAAAACCAACGCCGCGAGCCACGAGCTTGTTTGCCTTCAGCCCTGTGATGTCGTCACCGTTCAACGAGATCGACCCGCCGCGCACTTGCACTTGGCCGAAAATGGCCTTGAGCAGTGTCGACTTGCCTGCGCCGTTTGGCCCGATGATCCCGATGAGCTCTCCCGGGTTCGCAACCAGGTTGCAGTCGTTGAGGATGTCGACTCCGGGAAGGTAGCCAGCGGTGAGTCCCTTGACATGGACTACTGCATTCTCGGTGGGAATTGCGTTCACTTGCGGGGCTCCTTGCGCTTGGCGATTTTGGAGTCGAGTTCTTCAACCTCTGCAGCCATCGTGATCGCGGCAGTGTTGAGTTCACCCTCGATGCGGCCCGTGACAATACCGAGGTCGACGTCTTGGTGCGATCCCAGGTACGCGTCAATCACAGCTTGATTCTTCATCACCTGATCGGGCGGGCCCTCGGCCACTACTTTGCCCTCGGCCATCACAATCACCCAGTCGGCGATGTGGCGAACCATGTGCATGTCGTGCTCGACGAAGAGCACAGTCATGCCCTCTTCCTTCAAGTCGAGGATGTGGTCGAGCAGAGACTCCGTGAGGGCAGGATTGACGCCAGCCATCGGCTCATCAAGCATGACGAGCGCTGGCTCACTCATGAGCGCACGAGCCATTTCGAGCAGCTTTCGCTGTCCACCAGACAGGCTGGCAGCGAAGTCTGATGACTTGGCGTCGAGCTTGAACTTTTTGAGCAGAACTTCGGCACGTGCCTCGATCTCGGCCTCTTGCTTGCGCCAGAGTTTCGGGATCATGCCGCGGAAAATGTTCTCCCCGATCTGGTCCTTCGCGCCGAGCTTCATGTTCTCGAGCACCGTCAAAAGCCCGAGGGCTTTCGTCAGTTGGAAAGTGCGCACTTGACCGAGTCGAGCGACTTTGTGTGCGCCCATCCCTGCAAGCGCGTGCCCGTTGAACGTCCACTTGCCTTCGTCGGGCTTATCGAACCCCGTCAAGAGATTGAACAGGGTTGTCTTGCCGGCACCGTTCGGTCCAATGAGCGCAGTGATCGCGTTGCGGGGGATCTCAATGTGGTCAACGTCGACCGCAGTGAGTCCACCAAACGTGCGACGAACTCCGTCAGCAATGATGATCGGATCGACCTTGGCGACTCCGGGAGCGATGTCGCCCTTGTGGAGCCCGGTCGTCTTAGCGCGTTGCACCGGCGCAGCCGGTGTGTCTTTATTTGACAAAGGTCAGCTCCTTCTTATTGCCGAGGATGCCCTGTGGTCGATAGATCACGAGCAACATCAGCGCCACACCTACAAGGATGAAACGCACCGTCTGCGACTGCGTCGTGGTCATGAACGGCAGTACGCCAATGTTGACCAGGGCGGGAAGCAGGTTGCTCAGCAACGTTTGAACGCCCCAGAAGATCACGGAACCAATGATTGGTCCGAAGATCGTCGCGGCTCCACCGAGCAGCAGCGCGGTGTAGACGAAGAACGTTAGCGACGTTACGTACACACCGGGGTTCACGGATGCAGGGAGGGCGTAGATGATGCCACCCATTGCACCGAACACACCACCAAGCATGAGCGACTGCAACTTGTAGGAGAAAACGTTCTTGCCGAGGGCGCGTACGGCGTCCTCGTCTTCACGGATTCCCTTGATGACGCGACCCCACGGGCTGCGCATTACGGTCCACAGGATGAGGGCCGCGAGCGCGAGGATCACGATTCCGAAAATACGAACCCACCAGCCGTTCGCGTTGTACACCCACGGGCCGAAGCCGTACGTGCCGTCGGGGATCGGGTTAAATGCTCGGAAGCTCGCGTGGTAGCCGCTGAGTCCGTCGGCAGAGCCGGTGTACTTGTCGAAAGTTGTGGTCAGGAACAACAGACGCACAACTTCGGCCGCCGCAATCGTCACGATTGCTAGGTAGTCACCGCGCAGGCGCAGGGTAGGAATACCAAGGATGAGCGCGAAGATCAGCGAGCCGCCGACACCAACGAGCATGCCGCCCCACCACGGAAAACCGAAGGTGAGGATTGAGATCGCGTAGCCATAGGCGCCGATCGCCATGAAGGCGGCCATACCCATGTTGAGCAAACCAGTGAAGCCGAAGTGCATTGCAAGACCGAGCGCCGCGAGAGCGTATCCGATCGTTGCTGGTGCAATTAACGATGACCCGGTGTTGGAGAGAATTTGCAGAATATCCATGAGCGGCCCCTAACCTATTCTCTCAGAGCGACCGAGGATGCCCTGCGGTCTGAACAACAAGATGACGATGAGCACGACAAGCGCACCCACATACTTCAGGTCGGATGGAATGAAGAGGCTTGAGGTCTCAACGAGAATTCCGACAATGATCGAGCCGACCAAAGCGCCAAACGCTGTGCCGAGTCCACCCAAGGTGACAGCTGCGAACACGAGCAGCAGAATCTGCGCTCCCATGTCCCAGCGGATGCCCGGTCGGAAGTAAGCCCACAGAACACCGGCGAGGCCGGCCATTGCTGCGGCGAGAATCCAGACAACTCGAACAACCTGGTCAACATCGATACCGGATGCCGCCGCGAGTGATGGGTTGTCGGAGACTGCGCGAGTCGCCTTACCAATCTTGGTGCGCACTAGCCACCACGCGAAAATGCAGATCACAACGATGCTGATGACCATGCTGATCATGTTGGTTTGGCTGAGAGATACCGAGCCGAAGAGCGGAATATCGGGGGAGTCAGAACCGGGCAACTGCTCGGTTCCGCCACCACGGAAGTACTGGAACGTGTAGCGAAGAGCCAGCGAGAGACCGATCGAGACGATCATGAGCTGAACGACGCCGACACCCTTCTTTCGCAGCGGTTTCCAGAGCCCGGCATCGAGTGACCACCCGAAGCCGGCACTGAGAAGTACGGCGATCGGTATCGCGAGCCATATCGGCCAACCGAGGTCGACAGACACAATTAGCGCCATCACCGCACCGAACGTAACCATTTCGGCGTGGGCGAAGTTGGAAAGCCCTGTGGTTCCGTAGACAAGCGAGATGCCAATGGCGGCTAGTCCGAGCATGAGCCCGAAGTTGAGGCCGTTGACGATGCGCTCGACGAACTGGTCGAAGAAGCTGGTGACGTTACGTTCACCGCGACCGATAAAGAAGTTCATCACGGTCGAGCCGCTTGGCCCGATCATCGCTTCTTTTACGTTCGGGGTGTCATCATCGCCGACTTCGTCGATTACCGCGATGCCCTCAGGCAGCGTGTTCTCGTCGAGGGTGACACTGAATTCGTCACCGTCTGGCACGCCAACTTTCCACTGTCCATCAGCATCCGTAACGACATCAACTTCGTAGCCACCACCAGAGATGGTGAGCCGTACGCCTTCTAGTGGCACACTTTCGAGTTTGACGTTACCGATGATGCTGTTGTCGTATTGGTCGACATTAACTTCATCAGCCATTGCAGGCATGGCCATCAGGGAGAAAGCGGCGGAAAGAGCCACGATGAGTGCGACAAGCACACCTCGTCTATTTCTCCGTCGCGTGCGGCGATATTCCGCTGTGTTCACAGGACCTCCAGAAAGGGACCCAAACGGAATCAAGAATCCCGCGGGTTCTGATGTGTCGACGGCATTGACGACACCGGCCGATTGCGTCCGACACACAAGTGCTTGTCGGGTACAAAGCGGTGAAGCCATTATGCGGGGGAATGTTCTGGCATGAAACCCGTTAATATTGATTGGCCGGAGATTTAACACAAGATCACTGGTTTCACGCTCCTGGTGCAAGGAAGATTTAACATGGAACAGCCTGACCCGTTCGGCTTCGTCGGACTCACTTACGACGACGTCATGCTTTTGCCCGGTCATACTGATGTGATTCCAAGCGATGCTGACACCAGTTCACGTCTGACCCGCAGGATTCGGCTATCTTCGCCCCTTATTTCGTCGGCAATGGACACCGTTACGGAAGCGCGATTGGCGATCGCAATGGCTCGAAACGGTGGCCTCGGAGTGCTGCACCGCAACCTCTCGATCGAGGATCAGGCCGCCTATGTCGACAAGGTCAAGCGCAGCGAATCGGGCATGATTACCAATCCGGTAACAACTACGCAACAAGCGACCGTTGCCGAGGTTGACGCCCTGTGTGGTCAGTTTCGAGTCTCAGGCGTTCCCGTTGTCTCAGATGACGGAACCCTCGTCGGAATCATTACTAACCGCGATATGCGATTCATTGAGCCAGCCGAGATGGAGACCACGCTCGTTCGCGACGTAATGACCACAACTCCTTTGATCACCGGTCACGTCGGAATCGGCCGTGACGGAGCAATCGCTCTTCTCAACAAGCACAAGATTGAGAAGTTGCCGTTGATCGACGATGACGGCAAGCTCACTGGTCTCATCACCGTCAAAGACTTTGAAAAGACAGACAAGTATCCGAACGCCACTAAAGACGACGAGGGTCGACTGCGCGTAGGTGCGGCCATCGGCTTCTTCGGCGACGCCTGGGAACGTGCTGAGCGCCTTCGTGACGCCGGCGTGGATGTCCTCGTGGTTGATACCGCCAATGGCGATTCAGCCGGCGTGCTCGACATCGTCCGTCGCCTTAAGGCCGACTCCTCCTTCGACGCTATCGACATAATCGGCGGCAACGTCGCGACTCGCTCCGGAGCACAAGCACTCATTGATGCCGGTGTCGACGCCGTCAAGGTTGGCGTTGGTCCCGGATCCATCTGCACGACTCGCGTTGTAGCCGGAGTCGGCGTTCCGCAAGTGACTGCCGTCTACGAAGCATCACTCGCCGCTCGCGAAGCAAACATCCCCGTAATCGCAGACGGCGGACTTCAATATTCCGGCGATATTGCAAAAGCAATTGTTGCTGGCGCCGAAACCGTCATGCTCGGCTCCCTGCTCGCAGGAACAGATGAGAGCCCAGGCGACCTCATCTTCCTCAACGGCAAGCAGTTCAAGACGTACCGCGGAATGGGATCTCTCGGCGCGCTCCAAACTCGCGGAAAGAAGACGTCGTACTCTCGCGACCGTTACTTCCAGGCGGATGTGCCATCGGATGAACAGTTGATCCCCGAAGGAATTGAAGGCCAGGTCCCCTACCGCGGTCCCATCTCCACCGTTATGTACCAGTTGCTCGGCGGCCTACGGCAGTCGATGTTTTACACGGGAGCTCGCACGATTCAGGAGCTGCAGCAGAAGGGCAAGTTTGTGCGGATCACCGCCGCCGGGCTCAAAGAGTCGCACCCTCACGACATCCAGATGGTAGTTGAAGCACCGAACTACCGTCGCTAACGATCACACCCGCCGGGTCTTACCGCCGCGGTTGAACTAGTTGCACGCGCAGAAGGCCTGCTAGAGCAATTGCTCTAGGAGGCCTTCGCTGTTCTTGCTTGGGACTCTCGCGCGCCGCTCTAGGCGGAGACGTCCCGGCGGTTGAAGACGACTCCGCCGATGACCAGCACGAGAGCTGAGATGCCGTAGATGAGGCCGAGTGAGCCCCAGTCGGCACCATCGCTTAATGGCGTGTTGCCAAACGCCCAGTAATAGGGCGAGAAGTTGTGCAGCCAATCGACGTCGGCGCTCTGGTTCGCCACGGAATTGAGTACGTAGCCGAAGAGCGCAATGCCGGCGGCGGCGGCGGACGCGTAGGCGCGACGACCGGTGATGGCACCTACAGCGAGACCGAAGCTCCCCGAGAGGATTCCTAATCCGAGGAGTGCGAGGGTGCCAGCGAGAATGTTCGCCGGTTCGAGGGCTACGCCCGACGGTTCATTGAGCAACATCACGAGGATGAACACGACTGCGGCGAGCCACACGAGGCGAACGATGACGGCAAGGCTGCGCTCGAGCATGACCTGTGACCGGGAAATCCCGTGCGCCAACGTGAGCTCGAGCGACCCGGATTCTTCGTCGCCGGCGATTGCCGCCGAACTCCAGAGCGTTGCCGCGATAACGATGAGTGCAAACCCCATAAGCCCATAGGCGGTCGCCTGCACGTATCCAGCACCGCTTGAGAGGTCCTGGAATCCCAAGGTGCTGGCGAGACCCTCTGGCAGCGACTTGATAACGTCTTCGAAGCCAGCATCCTCTCCAGAGAATGACGAATACAGCGGAACGTACAGCAAGACCACTGCCGCCATTCCCAGGGTCCAGCCAAGAAGGCCGCGCCAGGAATCAACGAGAGCGCGTCGCGTAAGGGGAAGGATGCTTGTGGTCATTTCTTAGCCTCGTTTGCGTAGAGGTTGATAACGGAAGATTCGAGGTCTTGTTCCTCTACACGCAGATCAACGACATGGAACGGCGCAATCGCCTTGACGAGAGCATCGATGTGTCCCTCGACGGTGCCAGTGACCTGAACGATGTCTCCGTCTACGACAGTGAGGTCGTCGAGTTGAGGCAACGCAACGAGAGTCGTGCGGATGTGGTCGGCCGAGACATCCGTGAAGTCGATAACGACTCGACGCACGGCACTCGCTCGCAAACTTGCGACATCGCCGACAGTGACGATCTTTCCATTGCGGAGCACCGCCACTTGGTCCGCCGCGCTCTGAATCTCGCTCAGCATGTGAGAGCTGAGAAAGACAGTTTGGCCATTATGTTGGGCTTCGCGCACCATGCTGAGGAACTCTTGCTGCATCAGAGGGTCGAGCCCACTGGTTGGCTCGTCGAGCACGAGGAGTTTCGGTTCGTGCATGAAGGCTTGCACCAGCCCGAGTTTTTGTTTGTTCCCCTTAGAGAGCTTGCGAACATGCCGGGTGAGGTCGAGCCCCAGGCGTTCCGCGAGCTCGTCGATGCGGCCGCGAGGCACGTGACCGCTGATCTCGGCATAGTGTTTGAGGAGCGAGCGACCGGTGACACGACCTTCAAGCAGGAGTTCTCCTGGAAGATAGCCAATGTCGGTGCGAAGGTAGGCGCCGCCCTCAAGGGGGGACCGCCCAAGCACGGTCGCGCGACCGGAGGTTGGTCGAATGATATCGAGCAACAGACGCATCGTCGTTGTCTTGCCGGCACCGTTGGGGCCGATCATGCCGAACACGCTTCCGGTTTCGACAGCGAGATCCATCCCGTCGAGGGCTGTATGGCTGCCAAAACGCTTCGTGAGCGCTGTGGTGTGAATTGCATAGTTCATGACGTGGGGCCGGAGCCCTGTCCTTTCTCGAGTTGCACTTCTTTGGCGTTCACTGTCGCGTCGCGAGTGGCATCGAGCACACTGCTGTTGAGGTATATCCCTTCGGTGTAGACCTCGAGTGCCGCGTTTCCCATGCGGCTCAAACTGGCCAGGCTAAGTTTCTGACTGCCGAGGGATCGCGCGATATGGCCCTGCAGGATTACAGACGAAAGGCTGTGGGTGACAAGAAGCACCGCTCGCGCGTGTTCGTCAGCGCTCGGGCGTACCTGATCGTGCGCCACGCCGTCGTCGAGCATACTGCGTGACATCACCACGAAACGATCGAACAGGTCAGCGCCTGCTTCGGAATCATCGGTAAAGAGGCGGCCGAGGTAGCTGAGCCACGGCTGGTAACGGTCGAGGTCTGCGTACCATTCCTGCACGGCGGCGTTCACATCGTCAGCACCCATTCCGGTTTTACGCTGAGCGATCTCCGCGATGATGAAGTCGTCACAGGAGTTTTTCAGTTCGCGCATACTGCCGAAGTGATGGATGACGAGACCGGCACTGACGCCGGCTTGAGCAGCAACGGCCCGAGCGCTAGTCGCAGCGAAACCGTTGCGACCGATGAGGAGGATCGCGGCATCGCGGATCCGTGCTCGTGTGGTCGAGTCATCCAAGGTTGAACGCATGTTTAATAAACTAAACATTTGTTCAGCCATTGTCAAGGACTCACGCGGGGTGCAAGCCTTGAGTGCGCTGGCAGGCACTCCGGACCCCAGTCCGGGTAGGCTAGAGCAGTGAATGATTTCGAAATTGGCTTGGCCAAGCGTGCTCGTCGTGTGTATGCCTTTGATGACATTGCGATCGTGCCCTCGCGTCGCACGAGAGACCCGCGTGACGTCTCCGTGAGCTGGACGATCGACGCGTTCACTTTCGAGATCCCCGTAATTGCAGCCCCCATGGACTCGGTTGTCTCTCCGCAGACCGCAATTGCCATGGGCAGGCTCGGCGGACTCGGTGTGCTCGATCTTGAGGGACTATGGACTCGGTACGACAACCCCGAGCCCGTGCTCGAAGAAATTCGACGCCTTCCCGCCGATCAAGCCACTGCACGCATGCAGCAGTTGTACTCCGAGCCGATTAAGCCTGAACTCGTAACTCAGCGCCTCGCTGAAATTCGTGAAGCCGGAGTTCCCGTCGCTGGCGCTCTCAGCCCGCAGCGCACGAAAGAACTCCACCAGACAGTCGTTGACGCTGGAGTCGATCTCTTCGTCATCCGCGGCACGACCGTCAGCGCAGAACACGTCTCTAAGTCAAGCGAACCCCTCAACCTCAAAGAGTTCATTTACGAACTCGATGTGCCGGTCATCGTCGGTGGGGCAGCGAGCTACACCGCTGCGCTCCACCTCATGCGCACCGGTGCGGCCGGCGTGCTCGTCGGCTTCGGTGGTGGCGCTGCCAGCACTACGCGATCGGCCCTCGGCATCCACGCTCCGATGGCAACCGCGGTAGCTGACGTTGCCGGCGCTCGCCGTGACTACATGGATGAGTCAGGTGGTCGTTATGTTCACGTCATCGCAGACGGCGGCCTTGGCACCAGCGGTGACATTGTGAAGGCCATCGCGGTTGGCGCTGACGCCGTCATGCTGGGAAGCACGCTTGCTCGCGCAACGGATGCTCCCGGCGGTGGATGGCACTGGGGTCAGGAAGCTCACCACCTCGAGTTGCCGAGAGGCAACCGCGTCGAGGTCGGACAGCTTGCGCCGCTTGCCGAAATTCTCAATGGACCCTCGTCGCATGCGAATGGTCAGTCAAACCTTATTGGAGCGTTGCGTCGTTCCATGGCGACCACCGGTTACTCCGACCTCAAGGAGTTTCAGCGCGTCGATGTTGTCGTTGCTCCCTACAACACGCTGTAGCGCGAAGAAGCAGTAGCTCGAATGACGTGCGGTTCACAGGTATAGATCAGCCGCACGCTGGAGGATTTATCAATGGCCAAGTCGCGATCGATACCCCAGACAGCAATGCTGAGCGCCGAACAGCGCGCAATGGCCATCGCGGCACTTCGCGACACCGAACTCGACATCCTCGTGATCGGTGGGGGAATTGTCGGAACCGGAAGTGCTTTGGATGCCGTCACGCGCGGCCTCAACGTAGGAATGGTTGAGGCGCGAGACTGGGCTTCTGGCACATCAAGCCGGTCGTCAAAATTGGTGCACGGCGGTATCCGCTATCTTGAACAGCTAGATTTTCGGCTGGTACGTGAGGCGTTGATCGAGCGCGGCTTGCTATTGCAGCGGATCGCCCCGCACCTTGTACGCCCGGTTCGATTCCTCTATCCCGTAACTAAGCCGATCGTCGAGCGACTATATATCGGTGCGGGCATGCTGCTCTATGACCTCATGAGCTATTCGGGTGGGCGACCGCCTGGAGTGCCTCACCACCGGCATTTGTCGCGTCGCCAAATGCTGCGCGCTGCGCCAAGCCTGCGCGCGGATGCCTTTCGCGGCGGCTTGACCTACTACGACGCTCAAGTGGATGACGCACGCTACGTTTCGACTCTGGCGCGTACCGCAAGTTTCTACGGCGCTCATGTCGCGAATCGGGTGCGGGTCGAAGACTTTGTGAAGGTCGGCGAGCGAGTCGTCGGAGTGATTGCACACGACCTCGAAACGGGTGAGCGATTCGAGATCCGCGCAAAGCAGGTTGTGAACGCTACTGGAGTCTGGACTGACGACACACAGGCAATGGTGGGGGAGCGCGGTCAGTTCAAGGTGCGGGCGTCGAAGGGCGTGCACTTGGTTGTTCCGCGTGATCGATTCCAGTCGAAACTGGGTCTGTTGTTGCGTACGGAGAAGAGCGTGCTGTTCGTAATCCCGTGGGGCAGACACTGGCTCATCGGCACAACTGATACTGACTGGCAACTCGACAAAGCGCATCCCGCAGCTACGGCGGCCGACATCGACTACCTGCTCAAGCGGGTAAACGAAGTGCTCGCCGTTCCGCTCACTCGGGATGATGTTGAAGGGGTATTTGCTGGGCTACGCCCGCTGCTGGCAGGGGAGTCAGATCTCACTTCCAAGCTCAGCCGCGAGCATATTGTGACGCACAGCGTGCCCGGCCTAGTTGTGGTTGCCGGCGGCAAATGGACGACGTACCGCGTGATGGCAAAAGATGCGGTGGATGCCGCGGTCGATGCGCTCGATGGCAAGATCTCGCCGAGCATCACCGCAGACGTCGCGCTCTTGGGGGCCGAAGGGTACCGTGCTGCGTGGAACAAGCGGGAAACTCTTGCGCGCACATTCGGCCTGCACCGAACGCGCGTTGAGCACCTCCTCAATCGCTATGGGGTGCTTGCGACCGAAGTGCTCGAACTCATTCGCGAAAGCCCGAGTTTGGCTGAGGCACTTCCAGGGGCTGATGACTACATCGCCGCCGAGGTCGTCTACGCCGCGAGCCACGAGGGTGCGCTTCACCTCGACGACGTCTTGGCCCGCCGAACTCGTATATCGATTGAGGCATGGGATCGTGGCGTCTCAGCTGCGCCGGTCGCGGCTGGGCTAATGGCGAAGGTCTTGGGCTGGGATGCTGCGCGCACTGCGACCGAAGTAGAGCGCTACCTTCAACGCGTTGAAGCGGAGATTGCTAGCCAACAGCAGCCTGATGACGAGTCGGCTGACAGGGTGCGGCTCGAAGCACCAGATATCGTTAACGAGTGAGTACGCCCGTTCCCCCTTCAGTAATGTCAGCAGCGCCGGCAACGATGTGGCAGATCGCGCGCAGACCGCGCTGGGTCGGCGCCCTGATATTGGCATTCGCAATCGCTGCAAGTTTTGCTGCCCTCGGTCAGTGGCAGCTGAGTCGCAGCCTCGAGGGTGGCGAAATCACGGAGCAACAGAGCGAGACGGTAGTTGAACTCGATTCGGTGGCAACGGCTCAAGATCCCCTTGCCTCGGTGACAACAGGGCAGAGCGTTACTTTTACCGCTGAGCTCGTGGCGGGCGATTATGTTGTGCTCTCGGACCGTCGCAATACTGGTGCCCTGGGTTACTGGGTAGTTGGCCATGGTGTTGAACCGAGTGGTGCAAGCATCGCGATTGCACTCGGGTGGGCTGAATCGACGGATGCTGCGAAGTCAGCAATCGCACGACTCGATGCCTCACCGCCTTCGTCGACCATCTCTGGTCGACTACTGCCGACAGAGTCACCCCAACAATCCGACTTCGAAGCGGGAACACGCAGCGCGCTTGCTGTTTCAGAGCTCGTCAATTTGTGGGCTGAGGTTCCTGGCGGCACCTACGGCGGATACGTCGTTAGTTTTCAGGCACCGGCAGGGCTCGAAACGATAGATTCGCCACCGCCATCGACAGAGGTTTCGCTCAATCTACTCAACGTGTTCTACGCGGTTGAGTGGGTTGTGTTTGCGGGCTTCGCCGTCTTCCTCTGGTATCGCTTAGTGCGAGACGTGTGGGAAGAGGAGCGCGAAGCTGTGCACGCTGACGCGGCCGTAGACTAGAGCCATGGCTCTCGGTCCCCGGCTTTCTGATTTTCCACGCATTCGTCGCACCCTCACCTTCTACAAAGTGTCGTCGGTGATCACTGGCAGCTTTTTGCTCATCCTGTGCCTCATGATGTTTCTCCGTTATGGGCTTGGGGGTGACATCGAGCTGAACGGCCCTTATGGATTCCTCGCGCTGCAGAACAAAGAGCTGATAACCGGCATCAACGTGTCGACGATCATCCTGATTGTGCACGGCTGGCTCTATGTTTTCTATGTCGCAGCCGACTTCGTGTTGTGGCGCCTAACGCGCTTCTCCTTTTTGCGTTTCTTGTACATCGCTCTCGGTGGCGTGATTCCACTTCTGTCGTTCTTCCTTGAGCGTCAGGTTCCTCGTTTCGTGAACGCGAAACTTGCCCGTATCGAATCCGCTGCTGCCGCCACCGCGGCAAGCGCCAACTCCGCAAAGGCTTCCGCATGACCGAAACTTCGGCCCCGGCCGCATCCGCTGACACAAACGCTCGACCGGTCTTGGTCGTCGACTTTGGTGCACAGTACGCTCAGTTGATCGCGCGCCGAGTGCGCGAGGCAAATGTGTACAGCGAGATTGTTCCTCACACCATCACTGCTGAAGAGATTGCCGCAAAGAACCCGGCAGGCATCGTACTGAGCGGTGGCCCCTCGAGCGTCTACGAGCCCGGTTCGCCCGACCTCGACCCCGGTATTCTGCAGCTCGGAATTCCTGTTTTTGGCATCTGCTACGGCTTCCAGGTGATGGCCCGCCAGCTCGGCGGAACCGTTGCTAAGACCGGACTGCGCGAGTACGGCGCAACAGATATGACGGTTCAAGGCGATGGCGGTTCGCTCTTGGGCAAGCAGCCGAACAAGCAGACGGTGTGGATGAGTCACGGCGATGCCGTGACGGAAGCGCCAGAAGGTTTTGATGTTCTTGCCAGTAGCGACGCGACTCCTGTTGCCGCCTTCGCGAGCAAGGAACGCGGCCTCTACGGCGTTCAGTGGCACCCAGAGGTCAAGCACACCGAGTTTGGCCAGAGCGTGCTCGAGAACTTCTTGCACGACGCAGCGGGAATTCCTGCTGACTGGAACAGCGGAAACGTAATCGCTGAACAGGTGGCACGCATTCGTGAACAGGTTGGGTCGGCCCGTGTTATTTGTGGGCTCTCTGGCGGAGTCGACTCTGCCGTTGCGGCCGCGATTGTGCACAAGGCTGTTGGCGACCAACTCGTCTGCATTTTCGTCGACCACGGTTTGCTGCGTCAGGATGAGCGTCGTCAGGTTGAAGAGGATTATGTCGCCTCGACCGGTGTGCGGCTCGTCACTGTCGACGCCGTTGACCAGTTCATGGATGCTCTCGCCGGAGTCACCGACCCGGAGACTAAGCGCAAGATCATCGGCCGTGAGTTCATCCGCAGCTTTGAGAACGCCGCTGAGGCGCTCGTACTCGAAACTCAGGGAAGCGACGAGACTGTGAAGTTCCTCGTTCAGGGAACCCTGTACCCGGATGTCGTAGAAAGTGGCGGAGGAACCGGAACCGCCAACATCAAGAGCCACCACAACGTTGGTGGGCTCCCCGAAGACTTGCAGTTCGACCTTGTCGAGCCACTGCGCACCCTGTTCAAGGATGAAGTTCGGGCAATCGGCCGCGAGCTGGGACTGCCGGAGGTCATTGTTGGCCGCCAGCCGTTCCCTGGCCCCGGCCTTGGCATCCGCATCATTGGTGAAGTAACTTTTGATCGCCTCGAACTACTTCGCAAGGCCGACGCGATTGCTCGCGCGGAACTGACCGCTGCCGGCCTGGATGACACGATCTGGCAGTGCCCTGTTGTGCTTCTCGCTGACGTTCGTTCGGTTGGCGTGCAGGGCGATGGTCGCACTTACGGTCACCCGATTGTCTTGCGTCCGGTCTCATCCGAGGATGCGATGACCGCCGACTGGACTCGCCTGCCGTACGATGTGCTCGCGAAGATCTCAAACCGCATCACCAATGAGGTGGATGGCGTCAATCGCGTCGTGCTCGACGTCACGTCGAAGCCACCAGGAACGATTGAGTGGGAATAAAACGCTGAAGGCGAACGCCATTTCTGGCGTTCGCGCGCTTTATTCCGAGGCCGTCTCGGCCGAGGCTGCTAAGTCTTAACGAGAAAGCCCCCGTCACCCGGCTATTGCCGAGGTGACGGGGGCTTTGTCGTTGCGAGACGGTGGCGCTAGTCGCGAAGGATCGCGAAGAAGCGCAGCATTTCGAGGTACAGCCACACGACGGTGATCATGATGCCGAAGGTGCCCTTCCAGCCGAAAACACGAGGTGCGCCGTTGGCGACACCCTTCTGGATGAAGTCGAAGTCGAGCACGAGCGAGTACGCCGCCATGATGATCACGAGCACTCCGAGAACGGCACCGAACGGTATTCCGAGGAACGGAATTTCAGCGCTGCGGAGGCCGAAGGCATCGTCGGTGGCTCCCGTGAGCATCATGACCATGTTCACGAGTGCGAAGACCATGTAGCCGACCATGGCGATGAGGAAGACTTTGGTGGCCTTCTTCGATGCGCGAATCTTGCCGCTCGCGAAGAGTGCGAGCGTTACGCCGACAACGACGAGCGTCGCAATGACGGCCTGGGTGACGACTCCGCCGTAGGCGTTCTCATAGAACCGCGAGATGCCGCCGACGAATACACCCTCAACCGCGGAGTACGCGAGTACGAGTGCGCCAGACGGCTGCTTCTTGAAGATGTTGACGAGAGCAAGAACGAAGCCGACGATGCCAGCACCGATCCACAGAAGTGGCATGTCGGCGATCCAGCCGATAGCTGCTCCGACGAGCAGAAGCGCGAAGGCTCCAACGGTCTTGGCAATGGTGTCTTCAATGGTCATGACATCACCGGAGGCGGGGGCCGACTCCTGGTTGTACATGTCGTTGAGCTGCTGGTTGGAGACCTGGTTCGCTACAGCGATTCCGCCGCGCGAGCTAAACGCAGCATCACGGGAGAAAGCGGGGTTGTTGAGTGCCATGATTCCTCTGTTTTGGTGTGGCGCCACATGTTAATGACGCACCACAAAACTACCGGAGTCCGCTGGAAATTGCTGTGATTGTGCTTCGTGCCGCTGCGCTCTGAGCGATCAGGCGTGAAAGCCAGGCTGCGGCCACGAGCACCACGGCAGAAATTGCCAGCGCTTGCGGCATCGAAGAGTACTCCTGGAACAATCGCGCGATGATGATCCCGTTTGCAATCGGCAGCGCAAGTGCGAGATAGGAGATGAGCGGGCGGTGACGCACGAGCAACCAACACGCCAACGGAATCGTCAGGGTCCACATCGACATGGGCCCGGTGAGCATGATCCAGATTTGGCTGATGGCGGGGATCACTACGATCATCCGTCGCCAACCTCGGGCGGGCATAATCGACCAGCCGACGGCAGTTGATGTGGTGCCAATGAGCAAGATGATGAGCGTGTAGTTGTTCGCACCCTGGAGGTGCACGGCTCCAGCAATTATCAAGACAAGGCCGACGAAATAGCGGTCGCCGTACCGGCCCCATTTGAGCGGGATATGCCGCGTGGGCTCCCAGCCGCTAACGGCCATTAGTGAGCAGCGAAATCAGCAAGACGGCCCAAACGACTAGCCAGGCGTAGCCAAGAACTGTGGCGATGATCGCCATGACAAAGCCGCGTTCGCCCGTCTGCTTGATTTGCCGTAGTGCCACGTGACCGAAGATTAACGCGGGAGCTCCGCCGATTGCAGCGAGCACTATTGCCAAGATCGCCAGAGGGTTGGTTCGGCGGGGAGCGAGCGGTGTCGGGCGCGCTGCATCAGCCGAGGTGGGTTCACCGCAGTAGATGCAGAATTTCCACTCCGGCTGCGTGGTCGCAGAGCACGACGAACATACGGGCATCCCTAAATATTAGTCTTAGCTGTAGTTGCGCATATTCTTGACTCGATGACCACAACCACCAGCCCCCTTGTGATTGGGCATCGCGGAGCCAGTGGCTACCGCCCAGAACACACCAGGGCCGCCTACGAACTCGCATTCACTCTCGGTGCGGATGCCGTCGAGCCCGACCTTGTCTCGACGAGCGATGGAATTCTTGTGCTTCGACACGAGAACGAGATCTCGGGCACAACCAACGTTGCCGATCACCCGGAGTTCGCCGATCGTCACACCTCGAAGACCATCGATGGTTCCTCGATGACAGGGTGGTTTACCGAGGACTTCACGTGGGCTGAACTCTCTACGCTTCGCGCCCGCGAACGGTTGCCAGAAGTTCGCCAATCAAACACAACTTTTGACGACACCGAGCCCATACTGCGACTGAGCGACCTACTTGAGCTCGTAGATCAACACCCCGAGGCGCAGCGCAGACAGCTGAAAGTTGTGGCGGAGATCAAGCACGCGAGCTACTTTGAATCGATTGGTTTGCCGCTCGATGAGCTTTTCGCCCGCGACGTGAGCGGATGGGCGACACCCGACAACCTGATCATCGAATCGTTCGAGCAAAGCGTGCTGCACCGCATCCGTGATCGTGGCGTTGCGGGTCAATTGGTGTTCTTGCTTGAGGCGAGTGGCGCACCGTCGGATCTCGTCGCTCGCCTCGGATCACAGGCACCCACCTATGCCGAGCACCTCAGCGACGAGGGACTCTCTCAGCTCGCGCGCGAGGTCGACGGGATTAGTGTCGACAAGAAGATGCTCATGGTGAAAGATCTGGCCGGTAGTCTCACCGGAACCAACGACCTTGTGGCGCGAGCGCACGCTGCAGGATTACAAGTGTTCTGCTGGACACTGCGGGCAGAAAATCGTTTCTTGCCCAAGAACATGCGCTCTAGCAAACAACCCGAACACTACGGCGACTGGCTCGCGGAGTTCCGCACCATCATGCAATCTGGACTTGACGGCGTTTTCGCCGATCAGCCCGACCTCGCGGTCACCGCGCGCGGGTAGAGTTTAGAGGCGATGACGACAGCCCTAAACCCTTCCGACCCTGGCCGTTCTGCCGACGGTGACTCCGTTCGCGACCCTTTGCTCGACGGGCTGAATCCTCGTCAACGCCAAGCCGTGGAATACCGGGGACCCTCACTGCTGATCGTTGCAGGGGCAGGCTCAGGTAAAACGAGCGTGCTTACTCGCCGCATCGCTGGCCTGCTGCGTTCGCAGGAAGCGTGGCCGAGCCAAATATTGGCGATCACTTTTACCAACAAGGCAGCCGCAGAAATGCGGGAGCGTGTCGCAGCAATTGTGGGGAACGCTGCAGAAGGAATGTGGATATCAACCTTCCACTCTGCCTGTGTGCGAATCCTTCGGCGCGAGGCAGAAGCATTCGGTTTCTCTAAGAACTTCACCATCTACGACTCCGCAGACAGCAAAGCGCTGCTCAAACGGATTCTCAAAGAACTCGACGCCGACATGTACGGGCTCACGGTTAGCAAAGCGGCGAATCGTATTTCAGGCCTCAAGAACGAGCTGACCGACGTTGACGGGTTTGCCCGTGATGCGAACCTCAGCGACCCGGCAGAGAAGAAGTTCCTCGAAGTCTTCCGCCGCTACACGCGCGGCTTGAGCGACGCAAACGCCTTTGACTTTGATGACCTCATCGGTCAAACCGTCTACCTATTCCGCGCTTTCCCGCACATCGCGGCGACCTACCAGCGCCGCTTCAAACACATCCTCGTTGACGAGTATCAGGACACCAATCACGCGCAGTATTCCCTCATCCGCGAACTGACCCGGCCCCCGGCTCCCGAGCAATTCGAGACCTCGCCTGGCGTGCTCGTGCAGGGCAGCACCAACGAGCTAGAGGCCGCATCGCTCACGGTCGTTGGTGACAGCGACCAGTCGATTTATGCATTCCGTGGGGCCGACATCCGCAACATTGTCGAATTTGAACGTGATTTTCCACGTTCAACAGTGATTCTGCTTGAGCAGAACTACCGCTCAACCCAGACGATTTTGGATGCCGCCAACGCGGTTATCTCCCACAACTTTGACCGCAAAGACAAGAAGCTCTTCACAACCGTCGGAGCTGGCGACAAGATCGTAGGCTTCACTGGCTATTCGGGTCATGACGAAGCGCAGTTTGTTGCGGATGAGATCCAGAAGATGCACGACGAAGGCGTCGCCTACAAAGACGTCGCAGTTTTCTATCGCACGAACTCGCAAACTCGAGCGTTGGAAGAAATTTTCATCCGTGCGGCGCTTCCTTATCGTGTGCTCGGTGGAACCAAGTTCTACGAGCGCGCTGAAATCAAGGACGCTTTCGGTTATTTAATCGCGGTTGCGAATCCGGCTGACCCGCTGGCACTCCGGCGCATCATGAACACTCCCAAACGCGGAATTGGTCCGGCGACGGAAGCCGCGCTTCAGGCGTGGGCTGACGATCGCGGAATGACGTTGCGGGATGCAATGCGCAATGCGGGTGAACTGGGGCTTGGACCGAAGGTGACCAAGGCCATTGTTGATCTCGCCCGGTTGCTTGACGAAGTTATGGCAAAGGTCGAGACTGCCAAGCCCGCCGAGATACTGACGGAACTGCTCGAACGCTCCGGCTATGTTCGTGTTTTGCGCTCATCCCTTGACCCGCAAGATGAGGCCCGCGCCGAGAATGTTGATGAACTGATCGCGGTGACGAAAGAGTTCGGCAAGAACAATCCCGATGGCACGCTCATCGACTTTCTGACGGAAGTTTCCCTCGTCGCTGCAGCCGATGACCTAGACGACTCAAGCGGAACCGTCTCGCTCATGACCCTGCACACGGCAAAGGGGCTTGAGTATGACGCTGTCTTCTTGACCGGTGTTGAAGAAGATTTGTTGCCTCACCGCATGTCGGCGAATGAGCCCGGCGGGCCAGCGGAAGAGCGTCGGCTTTTCTATGTCGGAATCACCCGCGCGCGCAAACGGCTCTTTCTCTCGCTCGCGATGACGCGGGCGCAGTTCGGCGAAGTAAACGTGGCGATGCCGAGTCGATACTTGCAAGAGATCCCTGCTGATCTCATTGAATGGAAGCAGTCGCCAGGGATGTCGAACCCGCGCGGTGGCACCCAGTCTCGTGCGCTCAATGCGCGTCGTGGCGGTGGCGGTGGTTCTTGGGCTGGCTCGCTGCGCGAGGCTGCGGCCGGTGGACTGCCCCCGGCCCCGCCCCGCGCTAAGACGGAATGGGCGAATGCCGTCACAGGCACGGTTCGTGACAATGGCGATCTCACTCTGGCGGCGGGCGACCGCATCCGCCACACTGACTTTGGTGATGGCACAGTAAATCAGGTGACGGGCGTTGGTCCGAAAAGCATCGCTGACGTTCAATTCGATTCCGCCGGGCGCAAGCGTCTGCTGATCAAGATTGCTCCAATTGAGAAACTTTGATTCTGAAAACCACGATCAGCCTGACTCCACGGTGCACGAGGAAGAGCGGCTTGTTGTTCCGCGCGTTCGACCGCGCGATGTCGGTGACGAACTAGCCTCTGCCCTCGTGCGGGTGCGCGAAGAGCTAGACCTTCCGACCGGCTTCAGCGAAGAAGTTGAGGAGGTCGCTCTCGCTTCGGTAGCAGCCTTCGAACCGCCGGAGCTTGATCTCACTGAGATCCCGTTCGCCACTATTGACCCCGAAGGGGCAACGGATCTCGACCAGGCTCTCTATCTTGAGCGCACAGGGGACACTCTGCGCGTGATGTACGCCATTGCCGAAGTACCCGCTTTTGTGTTGCCAGGTTCAGCGGTCGATGCGGAAGCTCGCAAACGTGGCCAGACTATTTATGCGCCAGACGGCCGAATTCCGCTTCATCCCACGGTAATCAGCGAAGACGCTGCGTCTCTGCTTGCAGGCTGCACTCGGCCGGCGTTTGTGTGGACGTTCGATCTGGATGCTACGGGCACAGTCACTGCGACAACGCTCGTACGCGCGCAAGTGCGTAATCGACGCCAGTACGACTATGAGGAAGTGCAACGCCTGCTCGACAACGACCTCGCTGACGAGTCGCTTTCTCTTCTGCCCGAATTTGGTCGCCTCCGTGCTGAGCTGGAGCGCAATCGTGGCGGAGCCAGTTTGAATCGTCCAGATGAAGAGGTTGAGTTTGTTGACGGCCACTATGTGGTTGAGCGTCGAAGTTCGCTTCCTGTCGAGCAATACAACGCTCACGTCTCGCTGATGACCGGCATGGAGGCCGCGCGCATCATGCTCGAGGGCAAAGTCGGTATTTTGCGTACGATGCCAGCGCCCGATGAGGAGACTCTGGCTAAGTTCCGCCGCCAAGTAGCGAGCCTCGGATGCCCGTGGCCCGAGAACCAGAACTATGGCGAGTACTTGCGTGCCCTCGATCACAGCGATCCGCGCGCACTTGCCGCAATTCACGCAGCGGCATCACTCTTTCGTGGTGCCGGTTACACGGTGTTCGACGGAGAGCTGCCAGAAGAGACCACGCAGGCTGCCGTCGCGGCGCCATACGCTCATGCGACGGCCCCGCTGCGTCGCCTTGTTGATCGCTTCGTACTGGTTGCGTGTGAGGCAATCATCGCGGGGCGTGACGTTCCCAAGTGGGTGCGCGATGCGCTCCCAGAATTGCCCAAAATTATGGCGCGCACGAGCTCACTTGCCTCTCAGCTGGAGAGATCGTCGGTGGATGCCATTGAGGCGGCGGTCTTGAGCACGCGAGTGGGCGATGAATTTGATGCCACCGTCGTTTCTGAGCGTGCTGATGGCGGCATCATCCAGATCGCTGATCCCGTCATCACCGCCAAGATCGTCGGCGATGTCTCGGCTGGTTCTACTGTGCGAGCGCGTCTCGTGGCTGCTGAGATCGCTACCGGAACGATCGAGTTCGTTCTCGTTTAGCGAGCTAGAATTTGCCCTCGTTGACCCAGGTTGCTTGGTCGGTGATTTCTTCGGCAACAGCCCAGTGCTCAACGATTATGCCGTTGTCGACTCGGTAGAGGTCGATTGAGGCGATCGCCCGGCCTTCGAGCTCACTTGCAGCAAGCACCGCCACAAAATTGCCTGATCCGATTGTGTTGTGAAGTTCTGTGTAGCGCAGAGCATGACTGCGAGCGAATTCAAGGTAGGCGTCACGACCGTCGGCAATTCGAGCGTCGTGCTGAGCGAGATCGGCCGCGAGGTAGTCCGCAGCGTGAGCCTCGTTGCCGCCGATGAGAACGTTGGTTACGAATTCGGACACGAGACGCTTGTTGATCTCGGTCTTATCGAGGTCGGTGACCTCGGTTGGCCCGTCGGTTTCGCTGCGCCCGCTGATACCCGTCGAGCCTAGTTCGGCGATCATGTCCCAGTGCTCGATGAGCTTGGCATCATCATCGGTGTCAAAGATGTCTGCGGTCACATAGCGGAACTCTCCGTTATTGAGGCTTTGCGTTGCTTGGACGAATACGAAGTGTCCGTCTTCAAACCCACGGATGATTTCGATGTCCCGAACGGGGTTGCGCTTCGTGAAGTCGTCGAAGAACTCGATGAAGCCGTCTTTGCCGTCACGCACTGGCGTGGAGTGCTGAGTGTAGCGCTGGCCAACATAGGCGTTGATGGCCTCTACGTAGTTGCCGTCACGGATGCCCTCAAGATAGATGCTCGTTGCATTGTCGAGTCGTTGTCCCATGGTGGTCTCCTCAAGGTCGCGTCAGCGAAGTGGTGTGTTTGCGTACCTCAAGCATCCCGCTCAGTACGCAGCAAGCACAGGTGTGAGAGCGACCGTTGATGGTGCAATGTGGACAAGCCGTCCGGTGGCGCGGCTAGCTGGAGCGATAGCCGGAAGCGCGCAGTCCGCGGCGAAATGTTGCAGGGGGCTCTCCGACCACTCGCTCAAAAAACTTGGTGAAGTTTGTGGGCTCGCTGAATCCGAGCCCGGCAGAGATGGCCGCCACCGTGCGGTCGCTGTGTGCCAGCAGGCGCTTCGCCTCGAGCATAAGCCGCTCATCCAACAGCGCCTTGGCGGTGAGACCGGTGACGAGTTGGCACGCCCGGCTCACCGTGCGCTCTGAGTAGCCGAGGCCGCTGACGTAGTCGCGCACGTTTCGGCTGCGGGTCAGATCGCGTTCAAGGGCGGCGCGAAATGCTCGGTACGCTTCGGGCAGTGCGCCCCTATCCGGCTCGCTGCTTGCCCGCTGAAAAAGCGCTACGAGCGCCGTAAACAGTGAAGTCATGAGTCGAACGGACTGCTCATCTGGGATGAACCGTCGTTGTTCGCGTTCGATCGCGGCAATCAAATCGAATGCTGTCTGTAGAGAGTTTTCACCGAGATCGGCATAGACAGCATCTCCGGGCATCCACCCCGTCGTGCTCGCAACAGTGGGGGCAGCGAGCACAATGGTGGCGACAAGAGTGTTGTCGACGTGCCACTGCTGCACCTGGCCGGGCCGCACGAACAACACGCGACCAGGGTGAAGAGCGTGCCGTTGAAAATCCACAGTGTGAAAGCCACTGCCTGATCGCACAACGATCATCATCTCGAATGATGGTCGCTGGGGGCGGGTGAAATAGCGTGAGCCCAATCGTTCGACCAGTGCCGTGTACTCAATAACCTCTACCGGCAGCGCAGCCCCGAAGGCGCTATCGAAGTCGACCGGCAGTACTGGCTGGTCGTCAATTGTGGTCACGTGCCGATGCTAGCCGGGCTCGCGCCGGAAAGTGGCGAGATAGCGGCGCTGCGCCGAAAACCGTACCCATCGCGGGAGCAGTGGATAGATCATGCGTGTGGCCAACATGAACCTGTTGAATCGCTTCTGATTGTGGGGGAGCCCGTATGCCTCCCGCAGTTCTTCGGTCAATAGTCCGGCCGTCAGCATGCGCACGAGCGGCATTGACGGCCGCAACCACCACGGCCCGCCGGTCGGATGCAGCAGCTGATGTGCAACTCCTCGACTCGCGCCAGTGACGCTCAACGAGGCCACGCTCTCGCTCCAGTACCGGGCGAAAGCCGCGCGGTCTGCTGGCCACAGCGCCCGGGGAACGCCCAGCGCCGTCGCAATCACTGAATAGTCGTCGAGCAGAGTTTCGGCATCGACCTCGCGCAACGGGCCGAAAACGAGTTCTCGCACTCGCATTGCGGTGTCATAGAGCGTTGCGGCAACCCAGAGTTGCAACTGCGGATCTCGAGCGTCGTAGTTTGTGGAGCGCACTGGCCGATGCGCTGCACCCACACGCCGCGCGACCTCAGCCGCTTCGTCGGGGGTGCCATACACCGTGACGTACAGGTAGGTGAGGGTGCCGTTGAGGCGATCCAAGGGGCGCTGCGCAAAGTCGCTGTGTTCAGCGACAGCGCGCCCAACAGCAGGGTGTGCGATTTGCAACAGAATGGCCGCCCCTCCACCAGCCAAGAGCGCGACGTCGGCAGAGACATCCGCAATTCTGAGAGGGTCGGATGCGGGCACGCACCCAGTTTAGGAGTGCCCAAGTAGAAGATTCGCTGATCTTTCGCTCTCTACAGCCCGCTATCGGAAAACGCACAACGTTAGGCACGGTAAGCTTTCCCCTTGGCGCGCGTCTCTTGGAGCCGACCAATTTGGCACCGTTTCGCCGCCGTCCCCACTCACCATTACGCGCGGATTGGAATGAGCAGCGTGGATCTATTTGAGTACCAGGCCAGAGACGTATTTGAGTCTTATGGCGTACCAGTACTTGCCGGCCTAATTGCCGACACCCCAGAAGAAGCCAAAGCAGCAGCCGAGAAAATCGGTGGAACCGTTGTAGTCAAGGCTCAGGTCAAGACCGGTGGTCGCGGCAAAGCAGGTGGTGTCAAGGTTGTTCACAACGCTGATGACGCATTCGCTGCTGCCGAGCAGATCCTTGGTCTCGACATTAACGGCCACACGGTCAAGCGAGTAATGATTGCTGCCGGTGCTCGCATCGCGCAGGAGTTCTACTTCTCCGTGCTGCTCGACCGAGCAAACCGCTCGTACCTCTCGCTGTGCAGCGTCGAAGGTGGAGTCGAAATCGAGGTGCTTGCAGTTGAGCGTCCAGAGGCTCTCGCCAAGATCGAGATCAACCCACTGACGGGTATCGACCTCGCTAAGGCAACCGAGATTGCGATCGCCGCGAAGTTCCCGGCAGAGCTCGTCGATAAGGTTGCTCCCGTCTTCGTGAAGCTGTACGACGTCTACAAGGGCGAAGATGCAACTCTCGTTGAGGTAAACCCCCTCGTCATCACCGAAGATGGCGACATTGTTGCCCTCGACGGCAAGGTCTCACTTGACGAGAACGCTGAGTTCCGTCACCCCAAGCACGCTTCGCTTGAAGACGCTGCTGCCGCTAACCCGCTCGAGGCGAAGGCTAAGGCCAACGGCCTCAACTACGTCAAGCTCGATGGTGAAGTTGGTGTCATCGGTAACGGTGCTGGCCTCGTCATGTCGACGCTGGATGTTGTTGCTTACGCTGGCGAAAACCACGGCAACGTGAAGCCAGCCAACTTCCTCGACATCGGTGGCGGAGCATCCGCAGAGGTCATGGCTGCTGGACTCGACGTCATTCTCAATGACCCTCAGGTCAAGAGCGTGTTCGTCAACGTCTTCGGTGGAATCACCGCGTGTGACGCTGTTGCTAAGGGAATTGTGGGTGCGCTCGCAGAACTCGGCAGCGCAGCAAACAAGCCTCTCGTTGTCCGTCTCGACGGCAACAAGGTCGAGGAGGGTCGCGCAATTCTTGCTGAAGCGAACCACCCCCTCGTGACGCTAGCCGCCTCTATGGACGAGGGCGCCGATAAGGCCGCCGAACTCGCCAACGCCGCGAAGTAAGGAACCGAGCATGTCAATTTTCCTCAACAAGGATTCCAAAGTCATCGTTCAGGGCATCACCGGCGGTGAGGGCACCAAGCACACCGCTCTCATGCTCGCTGCTGGAACCCAGGTCGTTGGCGGCGTCAATGCACGCAAGGCTGGCACCACCGTTCTTCACGGTGATGTTGAGCTGCCCGTGTTCGGCACTGTTGCTGAAGCAATGGAAAAGACGGGGGCGGATGTTTCGATCGCTTTTGTTCCTCCGGCCTTCACTAAGAATGCCGTTGTCGAAGCTATCGACGCTGAGATCCCACTGCTCGTCATCATCACCGAGGGTGTTCCCGTCGGTGACTCGGCCGAGTTCTGGGCTTACGCTCAGGAGAAGGGCAACAAGACCCGCATCATTGGGCCGAACTGCCCAGGAATCATCACGCCGGGTGAAGCACTCGTTGGCATCACGCCAGCAAACATCACTGGCAAGGGCCCGATCGGTCTCGTCTCCAAGTCGGGAACGCTCACGTACCAAATGATGTACGAACTGCGTGACCTCGGATTCTCGACCGCAATCGGCATCGGTGGCGACCCCATCATCGGCACGACGCACATCGACGCTCTTGAGGCGTTCGAGGCTGACCCCGAGACCAAGGCAATCGTCATGATTGGTGAGATCGGTGGAGACGCTGAAGAGCGTGCCGCTGACTACATCAAGGCTCACGTCACGAAGCCCGTTGTTGGCTACGTTGCAGGTTTCACTGCCCCAGAGGGTAAGACCATGGGTCACGCTGGTGCGATCGTTTCTGGCTCTGCCGGAACCGCTCAGGCTAAGCAAGAAGCACTTGAAGCTGCCGGTGTGAAGGTCGGCAAGACGCCGTCTGAAGCCGCCAAGCTCATGCGCGAAATTCTCGCAACGCTGTAGCTCGCACTTCTCGCTACGCTCAAGCGCCGCCCGTCATTGTGACGGGCGGCGCTTGTCGTTAACGGAGTTTGTGCGCGAAACCGTGGCTGTGTTCGTCGCTCAGGTTGAGAGTGGCTAGGAGTGCGGGGATGGCTCTAGTCTGGCGGCGCGGGCCCCGCTGCGTTGAGCGGCGGCGCCAGCGAGCACGACGAGCACGATGCCGATTCCTTGCACAATGGACGGAATCTGGTGCAGCACGATGAGACCGACGATCACTCCGAAGGCGGGCTCCAACGCCATCAAAGTGCCGAAAGCGGTGTGTGTCATGCGGCGCAGGGCGAGCATCTCTAACCCGAATGGCAATACGGGCGCGAGCAGCGCGAGGCCGAGCGCAAGCGGCAAAATTTTCCAGTCGAAGTCTGCCAAGACCTGAGGTGCTCCAACGAAGGTTGCCATGATCGCGGCGATAGGAATGGTCATAGACAGCGAGCTAATTCCAGAAAAGCGGTCGCCGACGCGTTGGGTCAGAAGGATGTAGCTGCCCCAGCCAACTCCCGCCAGCGCCGCAAAGCCGATGCCGACGAAGTTCGCTTCTCCCTCCCACGGTTCGGTAAGCAGCACAACCCCGACCAGTGCCAGGGCGGGCCACGCGAGCATCCGCGCGCTACCGCTACGGATGGCAGCTACGGCCAAAGGTCCCAGGAACTCGATCGCTACAGCGGTGCCGAGGGGAATGTGTTCCAACGCCGAGAGGAAGCTGATTGTCATCACTCCCGTTGCGGTTCCCAAGCCGAGGATGACGGGAACGTCCTGTCGGCGAATTTGTCGCAATGGAGGCCGTGCGATCAGGAGAAAGATTGCGCCACCGAGTACGAGGCGCAGCCACCCGATTCCCGCTGCACCTACCTGTTCGATGAGCCCTACGGAGAGCGCCGAGCTCAGCTGGATCAGCATCATGGCAGCAACCGCCAGCGACCAAGCGGGAAGTGGCTCGCGCGTGCCCGCGGTCATTGTGCGGACACTAACCGCTGCGAGACGGATACTGCGGGGTTGATAGTGGTGAGCGCGGCGACAAGAGTGTCGCCAGCAGCGCGCAGGGCGTCATCCGTCATTGGTTCGAGGGCGTCGAAAATGAAGAAACCGGTGGTGGTGTCATCGCTGAGCGCGGTGCGGGGTCCTTGGCGCCAGTTCCAGCGGCGGCAGGTCACGCCGGCGTCGTCGCGCCACACAACTTCGCCAACGCTCGGGTGCTCCACGACGGCTTCTCCGTTGGCGAAGGCTTCGAAGGCCTCGTCTCCGACAGCGCGCACGAGGCGTGCTGGTCCGGCGTAGAGGGCGAGGTCTTCGCCGCCGACGGGCACTTGGTGCAGCACCGAGATCGCGTTGTAAATGTCGGTGAGGGCGTTCACGCGGGGGAGGCCTTCGGCGGCTCGACGTGTGAGTGCTTCGAGGCTATTTCGGGTGCGCTGCGGCTTGGCGCCGAAAGCGCGGTAGGCCTCGCGCCAAGCTGCAACGTGGGGCAATTCCTCCACGGGCTGATCGGCGAGCAGGCTGCGGGCGTAAGTTTCGGCGGAGTGGATGAGCTCGTCGCTGGCCGCGTTGCTTGGCGCGGCGTCGAGTCCCTCGATCACGATGAGAAGTGCACGGTAGTCCGGGCGTAGCTCGAAAACAGTGGCTTCGACGGCGGCGGAGTTTAAGAAAGCGTCGTGAGCCTCGGTGTTAGGCATGAGAAGTCTCCGTTCGGGGCGATGCGCCGACGCCCGGTTCCAGTACGGTCAATACGAATCGTGTGGGCTCGTGGCTCTGGTTGTTGTAGGTGTGGTCTTCGTCGCCGGGGAACGCCAGTGAATCTCCGGCGCCGAGCACGAACGTCTCGGACGCTACTGTCATCGTGATCTCTCCCTCGAGCACGTGCAGTAGTTCTTGAGTGCCGGTGCTGTGCGCTTCGCTCGAATGTGAATCACCGGGCATGAAAGTCCATTCCCACAGCTCGAGAGCTTCGGGAATGTTGCTGGAGGACATCAGGATGCCGCGACCGCCATTCTCGCCCGCCCAGAGCGCTGCGCCCGCACCTGCGCGCGTCACCTTCGCCTTCTGGGCGGTTGGCGGCTCCACGAGGGCGGGCAGGCTCACACCGAGGGCTTCGCTGAGGCGAAGCAGGGTTCCCACGCTCGGGTTTGCCGCGCCCTGCTCGACGTTGATGACCATCCTGCGGCTGACTCCGGCATTCTCGGCGAGTTGGTCGAGCGTCAACTTGCGCGCTTGGCGTTCGTTCTTGACGCGGGCGCCGATCGTTCGCGCAAGGAGCTCGGTAGGTTCATCCATAAGTGCAGCATAGTGCACTAATCGTGCATCAAAACGACACCGCGTCTCGTAGCGAAGGCTCTGGCCGACCGCCGTGCGGCTATTCGGCACATCCGTACCGCACGGAATCGATGTCTACGACGATATCGATCTCGACCTAGATCGGTCGCAACTTCATTGTTTCAGGACGCGGAAAATTCCCCATCAGCGAGGCACCGTGCCCGGCACTGCTGTCCCCTAAAGCGCGGACAGAGTTTTCTGTATGGAGTAACTATCATTATCGAATTGCCCCCTGTGCGGGGGTAGACAGAAAAGTAGGAACTATGGCGAGTGCCCGACCGCCAGTTCAATTTGTTTTACAGACAGGCAAGTCCCATTCAAAGAAGAATAGGAACATCCGTGAGTATTCGAAGAGTTATCTCGGTTGTGGCGGCGACAACGCTCGTTGCAACCTCCCTGGTTACCGGCGCCGCACTCGGCGCAACAGCTGCACCAGCATCCATTGGTGGCGGCGGCCAAACTGAATTCACCCCCGGGCGATACATCGTCACCATGGTGGATCAGGCTGCTGCAACCTACGACGGCGGAGTTCGCGGCTTTGACGCGACAACACCACCGGACGGCGAGCAACTCAACCCCCGCCGACAAGTAGTGCAGGACTACACCGAGTACCTCACCGAGAAGCAAGAAGATGCCGCGGCATCCGTCGGAGCAGAGATCGACTATTCCTACACGTTGGCCACCAACGGCTTCGCTGCAGATCTCTCCGCATCACAAGCTGCGGAACTTTCCGCAAACAAGTTAGTCGCGTCAATCGTCCCAGACGAGCTAAAGAAGATCACCGCAGCTCAGCGCTCTACCGAGTTCCTCGGTCTTGAAGGTGCAGACGGTGTCTGGGCTTCCATTGGCGGCGCAGACACTGCAGGTGAGGGAATCGTTGTCGGTGTTCTCGACACAGGGTTCGCGCCTGAGAACCCCGCATTCGCGGGAAATCCCCTCGGAACCACGGCGGGCGATGCCCCCTATCGTGACGGTGACTCCATCGTGTTTGCGAAAGCTGACGGGCAAACCTTTACCGGAGCCTGCATCGAAGGCGAGCAGTTTGCCGCCGACGACTGCACTACCAAGGTAATTAGCGCTCGCTACTTCATCGATGGTTTCGGCGCAGGCAACATCGGCGACGCTAGCGTCGGCGAATACGTCTCCCCGCGTGACGGTGACGGCCACGGCTCGCACACCGCGAGCACCGCAGCCGGAAACCTTGAAGTCGACGCGACTGTTGGCGGCAACCCTCTCGGCTACTTCTCCGGCGTTGCGCCAGCCGCCAAGATCGCGGCCTACAAGGTGTGCTGGAGCGGACCTGACCCTGTCGACACGACAGACGACGGTTGTGCATCCACGGACCTCTTAGCCGCTATCGACCAAGCCGTTGCTGACGGCGTTGACGTCATCAACTACTCGATTGGTGGCGGAGCTGCCAGCAGCACCGTCTCGCCAACCGACCAAGCATTCTTGGGTGCGGCAGCAGCCGGTGTATTCGTTGCAGCTTCGGCTGGCAACGACGGCCCCGGTGCCTCGACGCTCGACAATGCAGCACCGTGGATCACCACCGTCGCGGCCAGCACGATTCCCAACTACGAAGCCACCGTCACCCTCGGTGATGGTCAAGCATTCGCGGGCGCATCCATCACAGTCGACCTAGACCCTGCTGCCGAGCCACTGACCGGTGAGCTCGTAAATGCAGCTGATGTTGCCGTCACTGGTGCAGAAAGCGCCAACCTGTGTTTGGCGGACACTCTCGATCCGGTTCTCGTTGAGGGCAAGATCGTTGTCTGTGAGCGTGGTGCGATCGCGAGAGTCGACAAGTCAGCTGAGGTTGCTCGTGCTGGCGGTATCGGCTCGATTCTGGTCAATGTAACGCCAAGCTCAACGGACCTCGACACTCACGTCATTCCGACAGTGCACTTGGATGCTCGCTACCACGACCAGGTGCTCGCCTACGCGGCCACTGAGGGCGCAACGGCAACCTTCACTCCAGGTAACGAGACTGACTACCAGCCACCGACACCACAGGTTGCCGGCTTCTCATCGCGCGGCCCTATCGTCGCTGACGGTAGCGACATTGTGAAGCCAGACATCTCGGCTCCCGGCGTGGGTATCCTCGCCGCTGGCGCCAACGCTGAAGGTGCTGAGCCCACGTTCAAGTTGCTTTCAGGAACCTCGATGTCATCGCCTCACGTTGCTGGTCTCGCCGCGCTTTACCTCGGCGAACGCCCCAATGCAACGCCTGCAGAGGTCAAGTCAGCGTTTATGACGACTGCCTACGACACTGTTGATGGTGACGGAAACACCGTTACCGACCCGTTCACTCAGGGTGCTGGCCACATTGATCCGACCAAGTTCTTCGAACCTGGCCTGCTCTACTTGAACGGTATCGGCGACTGGTTGTCCTACATTGAGGGCGCTGGCTACGACGTGCTCGACCCTTCGGTCGAAGCGATTGACCCCAGCAATCTCAACCTGGCATCCATCGGTATTGGTTCCTTGACGGCACCAGAGACGATTACTCGTACCGTGACCTCCACTCAGGCTGGCACGTTCGAGGCATCAATCTCGATCCCCGGCATTGACGCAACGGTTTCGCCCTCAACGCTGACCTTTGGCGCTGCAGGAGAGACTCAGAGCTACCAGGTGACCTTCAGCCGAACGGATGCTCCGCTCGACCAGTTCGCTACGGGTGCTCTCAGCTGGACCAGTGGTGACACTGTCGCCCACAGCCCGATCGCGGTTCGCCCAGTAACGATCGTTGCACCGGCTTCGGCCAGTGGCACGGGAACTTACGGTGCCGTTGAAGTGACGGTGACTCCCGGTGGCAACGGTGACATTCCGTTGTCGACGACCGGCCTCAGCGCGGGAATCTTCCACGAAGATCCCACGGGAACTGAGGTTGAGCACTCGGGTTCGGGTGTGAGCGGTGACGAGTTCGAGTATGACGTCACTGTGCCTGAGGGTACGAGCTACGCGCGATTCGATCTCGACTCGATCGATGACACCGCCGACCTCGACCTCATCGTCTACCTGCTCAACGATGCGGGCACGCCGATTGCCGGGTGGCAGTCAGCATCCGGTGCAGCCGATGAGCGCGTGAACCTGACCGACCCGACGCCGGGTAGCTACCTCGTAATTGCGTCGGTCTACGCGGCGAATCCTTCGACAGCGTTCGATGTTCGCACCTACGCGGTCGTCCCTGGTGGCGGTGAGCCTCTCGGGTTGAACCCCGAAGTGCTCCCGGGAGTGCAGGGCGAACCAGTGAGTTACACGGCATCGTGGGAGGGGCTCGCACCCTTCTCGAGCTACCTCGGTCTCGTTAGTTATGGAGACACGGGTGCGTTCACCGCGATTGAGGTCGTCACTCAAGAGGATGTTCTGCCGGGAACTCCGGTAAACACCGTGCTGCCCTCTATTTCAGGGAAGCCGATCGTTGGCAAGAAGCTCACCGCGAATCCGGGGGAGTGGGATGTTGATGGCCTGAAGTTCAGCTACCAGTGGCAGGCAGATGGCACCGATATTCCGGGTGCAGACAAGCGCAAGTACAAGGTCACGAAGGCCAATGAAGGCAAGGCGATCCGGGTAGTGGTCACGACAATCAAGCGCGACCTACCGAGCGCAACGGCCGTCTCTGAAGCGGTACTGATCAAGTACAGCTCAAGTGTGAGCTTGTCGGTGAGTCGCCATGTTGCGTTCTCCTGGAACATGATAAGTGCAACTATTCGCGTAGCGACGAGTGCGGATGAGCCAGCGACCGGAACCGTCAAGGTCATGGTCGATGGTAAAAAAGTAGATTCGATCACGCTCGAAGAAGCTGACAATGGAAAAGTGACGGTGAAACTGCCGAAACTCAACCGTGGTTCGCATCAGGTCAAGGCGGAGTTCACTCCCGCCGGCGACAACGTGACCGGCTCAACGAGTCGCAACGATTGGGTGTGGATCCCCTTCTAGAAGGCATCCACCTCACGCACTACAGCAACGGCTAGTCGTCCCCACAGGCGGCTGGCCGTTGCTGGTCGAGCTAGTCGTCGCTCGGGCGCCGCACGACAGGTGGTGGCCAGGCGGCGAAGCCGAGCTCTCGCGAGATGTTGCGCGCTGTCTCGCGCAATACATTGAGCACGTTGTCCTCTGGCGGCCATTCACTCGAGGGCATTACAACGGCAACGGCGGCGATCACACTGCCGTTGCGGTCAGCGATCGGTGCCGCAATTGACGACTCACCAAGGACGGCTTCGTCTTCCTCCGTCGCGATTCCCCGCTCGGCGATTTGCGCGAATTGCAGGATGAGCTTGGCTGGGTCAGTGATGGTGTCTCCGGTGAGACTGCGTAGCGGTTTCTCGAACAGTTGGTCCGCGGCATCCGCGTTGTAGGTCAGCAGAATTTTGCCCATGGCGGAGGCGTGCACGGGAATCGACAGTCCGGTCTCGGGCATTTGCTCAGTGCCGTCTGGTCGGTTGTTGTGGTGGATGACGATGACCTCGTCGAAGAGTTCGGCTCCGAGACGAGTGGCGAGTCCGGTTCGTTTTGCGAGCTCTTGGGTCCAGCGCATTGCTCGCGCTCGAACGTCGAGGGTGTCGAGGTAGACGTTAGACAGTTTGAGAAGGGCGGGGCCGAGCATGTAGCGGTTGCCATTGGGTTCTTTGGCGACAAGACCGTGTGCTTGGAGTGATTTGACGATTCCGTGCACTGTTGATGGCGGAAGTCCGAGGAGTCCGGCGAGTTCAGTGATGCCGAGATGGCGCGCTCCTTGAAGAGACGACAGCACCTGTGCTGCTCGATCAATGGATTGGATCAACGCTGTTCCTCGTCATTAGGCCGGGTTTCATTATGTCTGCACTGACTGTTTACTTTCGCAGCTTCTGCGCTTGACAAGATGATAGTGAACGTAGCATATTCGACATTATCGAATAACGTTCCGATATTGCGGAATACGGCGACACCCGGTCGCACGAATAAATCGAGTTCAAAGGAGAACTAATGGATGAGAACAAGCAGTGGCAGAAGCTGGCTGCAGAGTTTCTAGGTACCGCTTTTCTTGTATTCGTCGGTGTCGGCTCCGTGCCAGCAACCTTCATCCTCAATGGTGATGAGCCATTCACGATGGCCAGCCTCGGAATCATTTCGTTCGCGTTCGGTCTCATCGTCGTTGTAACGGTGTACGTGTTCGGTTACATCTCGGGCAACCACATCAACCCGGCTGTCACGATCGGTCTCGCCGTCGCCGGTAAGTTTGCGTGGCGTGAAGTTCCCGGCTACCTCGTAGCTCAGCTTCTCGGTGCTACTGCCGGTGCGTTCGCGATCGTCGGCGTTCTCGGCCAAGCCGCAGTAGACGCTGGCTTGGGAGTCGCCTCCTTCAACCCAGACACGATCCCCGTTGGCCAGGCATTCTTCGCTGAATTCATCGGAACGTTCATCCTCGTGTTCACCGTCTTCGGCGTTATCCACCGCAAGGCAGCCCCCGGCTTCGCCGGACTCGCCATCGGCTTCGTCGTCTTCGCCGCCATCATTCCTGTTGGCCCGATCACCGGCGCATCCATCAACCCTGCTCGCACCACCGGCCCGATGCTCGTTCAGCAGATCATGGGCGGACAAGTCGCGTGGGAGCAGCTATGGGTTTACCTCGCTGCTGAGCTTCTCGCCGGCGTGCTCGCCGCCCTCGCGTTCGGCTTCATCTCGAAGACCGCAGCAGACAACACCACCCTCACCGAGGCACTCACGGAAGAGAAGGCCAAGTAATGAAGAAACTGATTAACACCCCAGAGTCGGTACTCGCCGACGCGCTCGCCGGAATTGACGCCGCGCATCCTGAACTCAAGGTCGACCATGTCAATCGCGTGATCTACCGCGCAGAGCCCACTCGCGCTGGCAAGGTCGCTCTCATCTCCGGTGGCGGCTCAGGCCACGAACCGCTTCACGGTGGATTCGTAGGCTTCGGGATGCTCGACGCTGCGTGTGCTGGTGAAGTCTTCACCTCGCCGACCCCCGACCAGATGCAGGAAGCCACCAAGGTTGCTGATTCCGGAGCTGGCGTGCTGCACATCGTCAAGAACTACACCGGCGACGTCATGAACTTCGAAATGGCTGCCGAAATGGCGGAAGCCGAAACCGGAGTGAAGGTTGCCTCGATCGTCGTCAATGATGACGTGGCCGTTCAAGACTCACTGTTCACGGCCGGACGCCGCGGCGTTGGCCTCACAGTATTGCTTGAAAAGATCGTCGGCGCAGCAGCTGAAGAGGGGCAAGACCTCGCCGCAGTCACCGCATTGGCACACCGCGTCAACGACTCCGGTCGCTCCATGGGTATGGCACTAACCAGCTGTACCGTTCCCGCGGCAGGCAAGCCCACCTTCGATCTGCCAGACGACATGATGGAAATCGGCGTCGGCATCCACGGAGAACCCGGTCGCCACCGCGAGAAGCTGGCGGATGCCGCCTCGATCGCGAAGCAACTGGTCGACCCGATCCTTTCCGACATGGACTTCACAGGCTCACCAGCCATTGTGATGATGAACGGAATGGGCGGAACACCGCAGATCGAGCTGTACATCATGTACAACGAGGTCGCGAAGCTACTTGAAGCCGCCGGAGTGCAGGTTGTGCGCAACCTCGTCGGTGATTACATCACGAGCCTCGACATGGCTGGCTGCTCGGTCACCATCCTCAAGGCTGATGAAGAAATGTTGAAACTATGGGATGCCCCGGTGAACACCGCCGGGCTCCGCTGGGGAGTCTAAGAACAATGTCTACAAGCACCATCTCTCTCGACCACGTTGTTGCCTGGCTTGCGCGATTCCGTGAGCTCGTTACAGAACAACAGAGCTATTTGACCGAACTTGATTCGGCCATTGGTGACGCCGACCATGGCGCGAATATGGTTCGTGGCATGAACGCGGTTGTCGAGAAAGTTGGTGCAGCACCGGCGACCGCCGCCGACGAACTACTGAAGTCAGTGGGCATGACGCTCGTGACTTCTGTCGGCGGCGCAGCCGGACCCCTCTATGGCACACTCTTTTTGAGGATGGGCGTTAGCGCAGGCCCCGTTGCAGAACTTGATGGTGCAGCCTTTGGCGCTGCGCTCCGAGCTGGACTCGACGGCGTTGTCGCGCGCGGTAAGGCCGAAGCTGGCGACAAGACAATGTTCGATGCGATCAACCCTGCGCTAGATGCTTGGGATGCTGCCGTCGCTGGCGGCGCAGACATCGCTGCTGCGGCATCCGCAGCTCTCGCCGCTGCCGAGAAGGGTCGTGACTCGACTGAGCCTCTCGTTGCTCGCAAGGGCCGCGCAAGCTATCTCGGAGAGCGCAGCACAGGACACCTCGACCCCGGCGCCACTTCGAGCACACTCTTGTTTCAGGCGCTCGCCGACACCGTAACGAGCTGAGCATGATCGGGATTGTTGTCGTGAGTCACAGCCCTGCACTCGCGCAGGCGGCTGTAGACCTCGCCCTCGAAATGGTCGGGGAGACTCCGCCGGCAATTGCCATTGCAGCGGGGGCAGGCGAAGGGATTACCGGAACCGATGCTGTGAAAGTCGCACAGGCCATTGACGAGGTCGCTAGCGGCGATGGAGTGCTCGTCTTTATGGATCTCGGCTCTGCAGTGCTCAGCGGCACGATGGCAACCGAATTCATGACCACGAGCGACGAAGTGCGGCTAACGGATGCGCCCTTTGTCGAAGGGCTCATTGCTGCTGTCGTGCTCGCCAATGCCGGGGCCGCACTCGACGACGTTGACCGGGAAGCGCGTGCCGCGATGGGCGCGAAGCAAAGCCAACTCTCGGATCGCGAGGATGGCGCATCTGTGCCAGAGAACACTGCAGTGGACTCCAGCCCGGATGTCATCCCTAGTTCTGTCGCCTCCGCTGCCATCACCGTGGAAGAGACGCTTATCAACCCCGACGGGCTGCATTCCCGACCCGCCGCTGCCATTGTTCAGGCGCTCGCGGGAATCGATGCGACGGCCACGATTGCTGACGTCACGACGGGTAAGGGGCCGGTTAGAGCCAACAGTCTGATCGGAATCATGTCGCTCGGCGCGAAGAAAAATGACGTTGTGGCATTCTCGGCGACCGGTGCCGCTGCACAGCAGGCGATCGACATGCTCGTGACGATGACGCGTGAAGGATTCGGCGAACTCGCGAGCTGAGGGCGGTTGCGCGGGCACTACGGGCAACAGACTTTGACGGCAGATCGAATATTCTCGGTAGGCCGCAGCGTTCACGAGAGCATCGCGGGGTACTGTCGGCTTCGATATGAATCGCCAGCTCACCCTCCTCTTTGCCGCCTTCGAGGCGCTCTTGGTTGTAGCCATCGGTATCGCGATACCTCTGGTTCCGCTCACGCTGCTGTGGGGCATCCACTATGGTCTTGCGATTGACTGGACGGTGTTCTGGCGCACCGCCGTCGATATCTGGTTGGTCGGTCACGGCACAGACATTACGGTCGTCTTGGCTCCCGAAGTTTCGACCGCAGTCGGGCTAGTGGAGGCTGGAACCCCAGTTACCATCACGATGGCGCTGCTCGGTTTTGCGCTGCTCACGGTGCTTTTGGGCGTTCGCGCTGGCCGGCGCGTGGCGGAGACCTCCCATGCGCTGCTAGGCACGCTTGCATCGTTGGCAACCTTTGGTGCCGCCTCGTTTGTGGTCACTCTTTCTACTCTGCATCCCGTCGCTCGCCCTTCCCTGTGGCAAGGCACTCTCTTGCCGACGGTGGTCTTCGCAATTGGGCTCATTATTGGCAGCCAGGTCGTCAGTTCGAAGGGCCGTGTCCTTGGCCCAATTCGGCGTTGGATCAGCCGCTGGCCCACGCACGTGCGCACAATCGTTGCGACGTCACTTCGGGGCGGTGCGATCGCGGCCGCTGGACTGATTCTCGTTGCCACGGTCGTCACAACTCTGGCAATTGTCACGTCATACGCCGAGATAATCAGACTGTACGAGGCCCTACACACCGAGGTGTTGGGCGGAGTCGCGGTGACGATCGGCCAACTCGCGATCCTGCCGAACATTGTGGTCTGGGCGGCGACCTGGCTTGTCGGGCCTGGCTTCGCGATTGGAACAGGCTCAACAGTGTCGCCTCTTGCGACATCGCTGGGCCCGATTCCGGCAATTCCAGTTCTCGGGGCCCTGCCAGAGGGCGATCTGGCGCTCGGATTCGTTGGGCTGCTTGCACCTGTCGTGATCGGATTCTTGGTTGGCGCAGTCTTGGGACCGCGAATTGCGGGCGAGTTACGTCGACGTGAGCTGGCGCTAGTTGCGGGCGGAATTGGTTTTACCGCTGCAGCAATCATTGGACTACTCGCGTGGGCCTCTGCCGGTTCTGCTGGCCCCGGTCGACTGATCGATGTCGGCCCCGATCCGTGGGTTGTAGCCGGGTGGGCATTCGTTGAGTTCGCTGTCGCTGCGGGCTTAGGTTTGTTGGCTTCAGCCCGACACGATCGGGCAAATGACGGGTTCACGCAGCGCTAGGCTGGGTGGGTGCTCACACTCGTTGTCTTGATCTCAGGGGGCGGGTCTAACCTCGCCGCCCTGCTCGAAGCGGCCGAAAGCGCCGAATTTCCCGCACGCGTGCTTGCAGTTGGAGCCGACCGTGCCGCCGATGGCCTAGATCATGCTGAGCACTACGGCATCCCCACGTTCACTGTGCCCATGTCGAGCTTCGCGAATCGCGATGAGTGGGGTGACGAGCTGCTGCAGCAAATCCAATTGTGGAACGCCGACCTCGTTGTGCTGAGTGGCTTCATGAAGCTGTTGCCGCCGCGCGTTGTTGAAGCGTTGTCTCCCAACATTATTAACACTCACCCGGCTTACCTGCCCGAGTTTCCTGGCGCCCACGCCGTTCGGGATGCTCTCACCGCCGGTGCAACTCAGACGGGCGCCAGTGTTATCAAAGTCGACAATGGTGTCGATAGCGGTCCGATCATCGTGCAAGAGCGCGTTGCAATCGAACCGGGGGATACCGAAGAGCACCTGCACGCACGAATCAAACCAATCGAACGCCGGCTGCTCGTGCAGACCATCGAAGACATTGCTAACAATCGCATCAACCTAAAGGAACTCTGAATCGTATGAGCGGCCCAAGCCATAACCCTGCTGATTTTCGCGAACGCGATGTCGTTCCTCTGCGCCGTGCTCTCATCTCGGTGAGCGACAAGTCCGGACTGCTCGAACTCGCCGGCGCTCTTTCAGCCGCTGGAGTCGAAATTGTCTCGACAGGTTCGACAGCAAAGACTATTGCGGCCGCAGGCTATGCGGTTACCGAAGTGTCGAGCGTCACTGGTTTTCCCGAGTCGCTCGACGGACGCGTAAAGACGCTGCATCCCGCCGTGCACGCAGGAATTCTGGCCGACCTCCGACTCGAATCGCACGAAGCTCAACTTGATGAACTTGGCATTAAGGCGTTCGACCTAGTCGTAGTGAACCTGTACCCGTTTGTCGAGACCGTCGCGTCGGGCGCAGCGCCCGCTGACATCGTCGAACAAATCGACATCGGTGGACCGGCCATGGTGCGCGCGTCCGCCAAGAACCATGCCAACGTCGCGATCGTGACTAGCCCAGACAGCTACGACGAAATCATCGCCGCGGCTGCAGGAGATGGCACAACTTTCGCTCAGCGTTACGCGCTGGCATCGCAAGCGTTCGCCCACACCGCCGCTTACGACACTGCGGTCTCGCAGTGGTTCCTGACCGGTGCGCTCCTTGGCGACACGGATGCCACGGCATCCGCCCCCGCCTTTCCCGCCCACATCGACCTTGCCGCTGACCAGCTCGCCGTTCTTCGCTACGGCGAAAACTCGCACCAGCAGGCAGGGCTCTACGGAGTGTCAGGCTCGAGCGGAATCGCCCAAGCAACGCAGCTCGGTGGCAAAGAAATGTCGTACAACAACTACGTGGACGCCGACGCTGCTTTGCGTGCTGCTTTCGACCACGAGTCTCCCGCGGTTGCTGTCATCAAGCACGCCAACCCGTGCGGAATTGCCACCGCGGCCACGATTGCAGAAGCTCACGTCGCGGCGCACGCGTGCGATCCAATCTCGGCCTACGGCGGAGTGATTGCGGCCAACAGAATCATCACCAAGGCTGCGGCGGAGTCGATCGCCCCGATTTTCACCGAAGTTGTTGTCGCCCCAGGTTTCGAGCCTGAAGCGCTCGAGATTCTGCAGGCAAAGAAGAATCTGCGTCTGCTGCAATTGCCCGAAGACTATTCGCGAGATGGCACAGAGTTGCGCCAGCTATCTGGGGGCCTGCTTGTGCAGGAACTCGACAACCACTTTGCTCCCGTCTCATCCTGGACTCTTGCGGCAGGTGACCCTGCCGATGCGGAAACTCTCGCAGATCTCGAGTTTGCGTGGCGGGCGGTGCGCGCCGTGAAGTCGAACGCCATTTTGCTAGCCCATGGCGGAGCATCCGTCGGTGTCGGTATGGGGCAGGTCAACCGGGTTGATTCCTGCCAGTTGGCGATCTCGCGTGCCGGTGATCGCGCCAAGGGCTCGGTCGCGGCCAGCGACGCGTTCTTCCCCTTCGCTGATGGATTGCAACTGCTGCTTGACGCCGGAGTTCGTGCGGTCGTTCAGCCCGGTGGCTCTATTCGTGATGAGGAAGTGATCGCCGCCGCGATTGAGGCTGGCGTCACGATGTACTTTACGGGCGAACGCCATTTCTTCCACTAAGAGTCGAATAGTTCTCAAGGCAAACGCATATATTTTGACAGATAGGTTTGTGGGCATGATTAGTGTTGGTCGGCGTCTAGGCGCAGCGTTTATTTCTGGAATTGCCGTCGCAGGCACCGTGTATCTCGCCACCGGGTTGGCGTTCTTTACGTCCAATGGTGCGGCGGCGGAGAACCTGCCGGCGATTGCTCAGTACTTCTTGCCGATGGCGGCAGTGCTTTTCGTTCTGTACTCCCTCGCAGCGGCGCTCGAGATCCACCGTTACTGGTACACCGCTGCTGTTGTCGGGCTCGTTCTCGGAATAATTTCGGCAGTGTTGGGTACCGCTCTCGGCATCGTCGCGACAGGTGCGGCGTGGAATGCTGAAGCTATGGCCTTTATTTTGGCCACTCTGCTCGGCACAAACCTCATCTTTGTTGTCGCCACAATCGTTGCTGCGATGACCGTTGGCCGCCGAGTGTGGAACGCGGTTGTCGATGGGGCGGCTCAGCCGACGCGACTCATCGCTTTGGTTCGAGCGCCTTCTCCTCGTTTGGGCGAGGGCGAGCTCACTCACCTCGACCGTGTGCCTGTCGATGCAGACCTTGCCGACACCCAGTGGGAGGGCTACGTCGCAGCCTTGCGCGCAAATGGTTTTGAGACCATTGAGGTGCCTGCAGCTGAAGAGCTCGCAGATTCAGTTTTCATCGAAGACACAGTCGTTATTTTCGGTGACGCAGCGGTTCTCACGAGCCCCGGTGCCGAAAGCCGTCAAGCCGAAGTTGACGCAGTACGCGTGAGTGTTGTGACGCTCGGCCTTGAGCTGCACGAGATTGTTCAGCCGGGAACCCTCGACGGTGGCGACGTTCTCAAAGTTGGCTCTACGGTTTATGTCGGCCGAGGCGGCCGCACGAACGCTGAGGGTGTTCGCCAGCTGCGTGCCATTGTTGGCCCGCTCGGCTACACCGTTATTGCTGTTCCCGTTGAGAAGGTGCTGCACTTGAAGAGTGGTGTCACTGCGCTGCCAGACGGAACCGTTATTGGTTATGCCGATCTTGTCGACAACGTTGATCTTTATGACCGCTTCCTGGCCGTTCCTGAGGCCGAGGGTGCAGCCGTTGTTGTGCTGTCGGATGACGCTGTGCTCATGTCATCCTCAGCGCCCAAGACTGCGGCACTCATCGAAGATCTCGGGTATCGCGTAGTCACGGTCGACGTCTCTGAGTTCGAGAAGATGGAAGGCTGTGTCACGTGCCTTTCGGTACGCATTCGCTGATTTGAGCCAATTTCATAAAATCGTGCCTTAACGATTGTGGATCTCACGAAGCAGGCATATCCTGAAAAGCTGTCTGCTCAGTGTCGCCTTCGACGAGATGCAGCGGCTCACGGTCGCAACCGACGCGGCCCGCAGTAAACACGATCACCGTAGGCGGTGATCCCTTCTCGTCAAGGAACCACGGTGTCACAACAGTCTGCCAAGCCCGAGCGCCCCAAAGCGGTCGGCACCTTCACGGCGATCAGCCGACTTTACCCCTATGTGAAATCGGCGATGCCGTACATCTACTTAGGGATGCTTGCTGCGCTCGCTGCTGGCATCGTGGCGTTACTGATCCCGCAAGTGCTGCGTTCGCTTGTCGATGGTCCTTTGCAGTCTGGTGACTCTTCGCAAATTTGGCCAGCGTTTCTCATCGTGCTTGGGCTCGGCATTGTTGAGGCGATCATGATCGCGCTGCGCCGTTTTTTTGTGCTGACACCCGGTACCCATGTCGAGGCACGGATGCGCAATACCTTGTACATGACGCTGCAACACCTGCCCGTGAGTTTTCACGACCGTTGGCCAAGTGGGCAACTGCTGTCGCGTGCTGTCAGCGACCTCAACCTGATTCGTCGTTGGTTTTCCTTCGGCCTCGTGTTGCTCGTCGTCAATGTGCTCACGATCATTGTTGGTCTCATTTTCCTGGTCAATATCTCCTGGGTGCTCGGCATAATTTTCATCGCCAGCTCAATCCCGTTGTGGATCTACGGTTACGTTTTTGAGAAGCGGTACTCGATTGTGGCCCGCCGCAGCCAAGACCAAACTGGTGACCTCGCAACCGCAGTTGAGGAGTCGGTTCACGGCATCCGCGTCTTGAAGGCGTTTGGTCGTGGCAAGCACGCACTCACGGGCTTCTCGGTGCGAGCCGAGAACTTGCGCGGTACTGAAATTGAGAAGGCACGGGCTATCGCTGGCATCTGGCTATGGCTGTTGCTGGTGCCAGACGTCACGTTTGCCCTTGGACTATTGGGCGGAGTGTGGCTCGTGGTTCAGGGTCAGATTTCTGCTGGCGACCTCGTGGCGTTCTTTGCGACGGCAACCGTATTGCGTTTTCCGGTGGAGTCGATTGGCTTCTTGCTTTCGATGACCTTCGATGCTCGCACGGCCGCTGACCGTTTCTTCGAGGTGATGGACTCCGATAACCCCATCACTGACCCCGAGAATCCGCAGACTATTACCGAGAGCAAAGGTCTTCTCGAGTTCACGAACGTGCACTTCCGTTACCCTGATTCACCCGCGAACGTTCCCGACCTCATCAACGGAATCGACTTGAGAATCGAACCAGGGGAGACGATGGCGCTCGTCGGATTAACCGGTTCTGGAAAGTCAACAATTACCGCACTGACTACTCGGCTATATGACGTGACCGAGGGCGCAATCACCATCGACGGAGTCGACATCCGCAACCTCACTCTTGTTGAGCTGCGCCGTCACCTTGCGATGGCATTTGAAGATGCAACACTCTTCTCCTCAAGCGTGCGTGAGAACGTGCTAATGGGGCGGCCGGATTCGACGGAAGAAGAATTGCGTGAAGCCCTAGAGATCGCTCAGGCAGACTTCGTTTATGATCTTCCCTCCGGGCTAGACACTCTTGTTGGTGAAGAGGGTCTCAGCCTCTCGGGAGGTCAACGCCAACGCCTCGCGCTCGCTAGAGCCGTCGCTGCGCAGCCTGCCGTGCTTGTGCTGGATGACCCCCTGTCTGCCCTCGATGTCGACACGGAGGCCCTCGTCGAAGCCGCGCTCCGGCGTGTACTGAGCGCAACGACGGGTCTCATCGTGGCTCACCGTCCGTCGACCGTCATGCTTGCCGACCGCGTTGCCCTTCTCGAAAATGGCAAAGTAACGGCTGTCGGGGAGCACTCTCACTTGCTAGCAACGAGCAGCCACTACCGCTACGTCATATCCAGTCTCGAAGAGGAAGAACAGGAGGTCAGATCATGAGCGTGATGGGAACCTCCGGCGAAGAGCGCAACGACTACACGAAAGACGAAAGTCGCCAGATTCGGCAGCGTTCGCTACGACTGCTCGGATCACTAATCTCACCGCTGCGCGCCCGCGTCATTCTCACGATGGTTGTTGTCGTCGTGAGCACGGCGGCTCAGGTTGCAGGGCCAGCACTGATCGCGTTCGGCATCGACAGGGCTCTTCCTGCGCTGATCAATGGCAACAGTCTGCCTCTCGTGCTCGTAGTCGCCGCCTACCTAATTACGGGCGTCGCCGGGGCAACGATGATTGCCTGGTACACCGTGCTGAGCGCGCGAGTGAGTCAAGCGATCCTGTTTGATTTGCGCAAGCGAGTGTTCTTGCACACTCAGCGCTTGAGCCTCGAGTTTCACGAGAGCTACACGTCTGGGCGAATCATCGCGCGACAAACTAGCGACTTGGATGCGATCCGCGAGCTGCTCGATTCCGGCATCAACCAGCTCGTGCAGGGTGCGCTGTACATGGTGTTCATCGCTATCGCGATGTTCTCACTCGACTGGGTGAGTGGGCTCGTACTATTCGCTTCGCTCGCTCCGCTGGCATTCTTGACCCGGTGGTTTCAGCTGCGGTCGCAATTGCATTTCCGTGAAACGCGCACCACCTCAGCCAAACTGATCGTGCATTTCGTCGAGACCATGACCGGCATCCGTGCGGTAAAAGCGTTCCGTAAGGAAGAGCGCAACCGTGAACACTTCGGTGGCCTCGTCGAAAAGTATCGGGATGCCAACGCCCGCGTCATCCGACTGTTCGGAATTTTCGACCCCGCCCTCGTTCTCATTGGCAACGTCGCACTGGCAATGATTTTGCTCTTGGGTGGGCTGCGAGTGTCAACCGGTGATCTGGCGATCGGTGCGCTCTTGGGTGCGCTGCTGTACGCACGGCAGTTCTTTGCACCGGCACAAGAGATGGCGATGTTCTACAACTCGTACCAATCGGCTGCTGCTGCCCTAGAAAAGATCTCGGGTGTGCTTGAGGAAGAGCCGAGCGTAGTGGACCCTACGACCCCGATCGACTTGCGCAAAGCCAGCGGCACAGTGAAGTTTGATGGCGTCGAGTTTGCCTACAACTCAGACAAAGTGATTTTGCCCAAGTTTGATCTCGAACTGCCAGCCGGTCAGACCGTTGCGATGGTGGGAACAACCGGTGCTGGAAAGTCGACGCTTGCCAAACTGATTTCGCGGTTCTACGACCCGAGTCAGGGCACGGTGTCTCTCGATGGAGTTGATCTGCGCAAGCTGCACCCGAAAGACCTGCGCCGAGCAATTGTGATGGTCACGCAAGAGGCGTATCTGTTCTCGGGAAACGTCGCAGACAACATCTCGCTCGGTAAGCCTGACGCCACACGCGAAGAAATTGTTGCGGCTGCGAAAGCTGTTGGAGCACACGAGTTCATTGAAGCGCTTCCGAATGGCTACGACACCGACGTGAACAAGCGTGGCGGTCGAGTCAGTGCCGGGCAACGGCAACTGCTGTCCTTCGCGCGCGCGTTTATTGCCGACCCCGTCGTACTGATACTGGACGAGGCAACCGCTTCGCTCGATATCCCCAGCGAGCGACTCGTGCAGGCTGGCCTCCAAACGCTGCTCTCCGATCGCACGGCCATCATCATCGCGCACCGACTGTCAACGGTGGCGATTGCTGATCGGGTTCTTGTGATGGAACACGGGCGTGTTATCGAAGATGGAACGCCTCAAGAACTCATTTCGGGCAGTGGAAAGTTCGCGCAACTACACGCCGCCTGGAAGGACTCGTTGGTTTAGGGCAGGTGCCGCGCGAGCCGATAGTTCACGCGGTAGCTGCCGTCGGGCATCCAGCTCAGAGGCGTTGATTCTGCTTCATAACGAATGAGCGCTCGCTCTTCGTGAGCGATGGGCGGATGCCCGCCGGAGCGCACTACGCGCCACCAGGCCACCTCGGATCCGTAGCGGGCCATTACTGTGCCAACAGCTCGTGCAGCGCGAGAGCCAATTGTCGCGGCAACCTCACCGTAGGTCATCACGTGGCCCGCTGGAATCGCGTCAACGACCGCGAGCACACGGCTCACGAAGTCGTCATTGAGATTAGTCACGAAACTGATGCCTGCTCGTGCGGTTGTAGCGCGGGGATCGTTGAGAGTGCGGCGGAAGAGGGAGTGGCCTAGAGGGTGTACTCGCCGAGCTTCTCGCCGTACTGTGTTTCGCCGACGACAGTGAAGCCAACTTTGAGGAAGAACTGCTCAGGGCCGTCATCTCCCTCTTCCCAGATCGCGGTGATGCGGTCGAAGCCTCGACTGCGCGCTTCTTCAGAAAGTGCTTTGACCGCGAAGCGACCGACGCCCATGCCTTGGGCGTCACCGGAGACGCTCACGCGCCAGATGCAGCTGCGGAATTCTTCCTGAGATGCGTTGGGATCAAAGTTGCCGCGGATGAAGCCGACGACCTTGTCGCCATCGAGCACAACTCGCGGCCAGGAGGTTAGCGGGTCAATAAAAGCATCCGCGATTGCATAGGAAGGTGGCGTAACGAACTGCTCTTGACCGCGTCGCAGCGAGAGGTTGTTGGCGGCAACAATCGTACTTGCCGATAATTCTTCAAGTCTTAGCTCACCCATGCATACAGGCTAACCCGCGGTTGCCAGATGCGCCAAGGTATCTCGATGTCGAGATAGTTAAGAAAAAGAGTAAGCTGGGAGAGGCCACTAACTAAGGAGCAAAGCTTGTCCAAGATTCAGGTAGAAGGCACCGTCGTCGAACTCGACGGCGACGAAATGACGCGCATTATTTGGCACCGGATCAAGGAAACCCTGATCCACCCCTACGTTGACGTCAACCTCGAGTACTACGACCTCGGCATCGAAAGCCGCGACGCAACCGACGATCAGATCACTATCGACGCAGCCCACGCCATCCAGAAGCACGGTGTTGGAGTCAAGTGTGCAACGATTACGCCCGACGAGGCGCGCGTTGAAGAATTCGGTCTCAAGAAGATGTGGCGCAGCCCCAACGGAACGATCCGTAACATTTTGGGTGGCGTGATTTTCCGAGAACCCATCATCATCTCCAACATCCCGCGACTGGTTCCCGGCTGGAACAAGCCGATCATCATCGGCCGTCACGCCTTCGGCGACCAGTACCGCGCAACCGACTTCCGGTTCAAGGGCAAGGGAAAGCTGACCGTAGAGTTCGCTCCCGAAGATGGCTCAGAGCCAATGAAGTTTGAGGTTTACGACTCCCCAGGCGACGGTATCGCTCAGGTTCAGTACAACCTCGACGACTCGATCGTTGACTTCGCTCGTGCCAGCCTCAACTACGGGCTCACACGCAACTACCCGGTATACCTTTCGACGAAGAACACGATCCTCAAAGCCTATGACGGTCGCTTCAAGGACATCTTTGAAGAGATCTTCCAGACCGAGTTCAAGGACAAGTTCGAAGCAGCAGGACTCACTTACGAGCACCGCCTCATCGACGACATGGTTGCATCAGCCATGAAGTGGGAGGGCGGCTACGTTTGGGCCTGCAAGAACTACGACGGCGACGTGCAGTCAGACACCGTGGCGCAGGGCTTCGGCTCGCTCGGCCTCATGACGTCCGTTCTGGCAACTCCAGACGGAAAGGTTGTTGAAGCGGAGGCAGCTCACGGCACCGTGACTCGTCACTACCGTCAGCACCAGCAGGGCAAGCCCACCTCCACGAACCCGATCGCGTCGATCTACGCGTGGACCCGTGGACTGGCTCACCGTGGCGTGCTCGACAACAACCAGGAACTCATCGACTTCGCATCGACCCTGGAAGATGTCGTCATCAAGTCGGTTGAGGCCGGTCACATGACGAAGGACCTCGCGCTCCTCGTCGGACCGGATCAGAAGTGGGAAACCACCGAAGAGTTCCTCGACACGCTCGACAAGAACCTCGCAGCGCGTCTGGCCTAAGGGCTTGGCGTAGCGCCGGCTAGTACGTGAAGGGCTCGGAAGCTTAGGCTTCCGGGCCCTTTCTGCTGTTTCCGGAGACCTCGGCCATCTCCGCTGCATGAGCAACGAGTACCTGCTTGAGCTCGGTAACTTGTTCGGTGAGTTCCGTTACCTCGCGGCGAGTAGCAACGTGCGAGAGCTCATCTTGAGTGGCGACTCGTTCGACGATCCACGAGGCGAGAGTCGCCGTAACGACGCCGAGCAGGGCGATCCCGGCGACCATGACTCCGGCAGCGATGACCCTACCGAGTTGCGTTGTGGGGTAAATGTCGCCGTAGCCCACGGTGGTAATCGTCACGAACGCCCACCAAATGCCATCGCCGAGGTTAGAAATCTGGGTATTCGCTGCCGTTCGTTCTGTGTCGAGGATTGCGAGTCCGGCAACAAAGACCAGTAGCACTGACGAGCCAACAGCGTACGTGAGCACGCTGCCGCGAACCGCCGTTCCCGCCCGACGCTGCAGCACATTCAACAATGTGACGAGTCGCAGGAGGCGCAGCGGTCGCAACATGGGAAGAACCACCACGAGAAGGTCGAAGAGGTGTCGGGTGAACCAGTGCCAGCGGTGCTTTGCTAATGCAAGGTTCACGACGTAATCGACGACGAATACGACCCACGTCACCGCAATCACAACCTCGGCGAAAAGCATCGCGCTTCCGCCGAGATTGGCGATCACTTCCCAGGCGTAGGCAATCAAGAACACGGCGGCCGCGATCGTGAGGGGAATGTCCATAATCTGTTGCCAGCGCCGTTGAGTCATGGCTTCGAGCCTAGCGAAGGACACTCTGGTGGCCACTCGGCGCTCTATCGTTTACCCGACCCAGCCAACTCGTCTACACTAATCCGCGCAGGACTAAGGAGGTTCGCGTGCCAGTTGGCAAACTAGCTCGACCATCTTCGAACTCGGATGACGGGCTCATCGACACCGTCATCGGTGGCCGCTACCGTGTGACCAGTCTCATTGGCCGTGGAGGAATGGCTTCCGTATACCGCGCCCTCGACCAGTCGTTGCCGCGTGAGGTCGCAGTCAAACTGATGCTGCCGGGGATGGCGGATCCCGACGAAATTCGCCGGCAACACAATGAGATCGACACCCTCGCAGCGCTCAACCACCATGCCCTGGTGACCCTTTTCGACGCGGGTACTGAGACGACACAGACTGTAGATCGCGTATTTCTCGTCATGGAATTCGTTGACGGACCAAACCTGCGCGAGGCAATGACAGTGCCGCTTCCGCCGAAGATGGTTGCGCACCTCGGTGCCGATATCGCGGAAGCGCTGCACTACATGCACGGCCGGGGAATCGTGCATCGCGACGTCAAGCCGGCCAACATCCTTCTGGCCCACTCGGAACTTCCCGATCGGCAATTCCATGCGAAACTCGCCGACTTCGGAATCGCCCGTTTGGTCGACGGCAGCAGGCTAACCTCGACAGGCCTCATCATTGGCAGCGCGAGCTATTTGAGTCCAGAACAGGCACGAGGTACCGAGACGGCAGGAGCATCCGATGTGTACTCGCTCGGTCTCGTGTTGCTGGAAGCTCTCACTGGCGAGGATGCTTTCCCGGGGAATGCCATCGAAACGATCGGCGTTCGACTGAACCACACACCGAATGTTCCGGAAACTCTCGGCGGAGTGTGGGCTGATCTCTTAGTGAGCATGACTGCGCTCGATGCTGAGGATCGCCCGCTGCCGATGGAGGTTGCCGTCGCCCTGCGAAGGCTTGCAAACTCACACGAAGACGCTGATCCGATCGTCGTCGCCCCGCTCGATGCCGTCAACTCGGCCGAGAGCGACGATGACGGTGACGAGGGGACCTCGCTTCAAGCAACTAAGAAGTACACCGCGGTGGTGACTCAAGCTACAGAGGTGATCAACCGGCACGAAGCAGCGCCCCGAGTGTCGACTCGGGTCGAAACTTCTCCGGCCGCACGCCCGCAACCGAAGGTCACGACCCCGGCGCGCCCGAAGCCGACGTTCGCGGCGAATCGTCGGAACATCAGAGGATTCACTATCGCTGCCGTGCTCGTTATCGCGGCGACAGTTGGCGCGGTCATTTGGTCAAACCTCCCAAGCCCGGCTGACCCCACCGGGCCGACGTATCCAGCGGTCTCCGGCACGCTTGGAACACACCTCAAAGAGCTTCAGGAAAGCGTGATGCCATGAGTGTTTGGAAATTTGATGTTGGCCGGGTCATTGCTGCCGCGAGTGCGGTCGCGTTAGTCACTGCAGCACTCACCGGGTGTTCACAAGCAGCACCCGAAATCGACTCTGACGCAGCGTCGAGAATGCAGGCATCTGTCTCTGCCGTGACACAAGCAGCGGCGGTGGGAGACCCCGAAGGTGCCCTCACCGCTCTCGACGCCCTCGAAGCGCAACTCAAACTAGACACAGAATCCGGCGCTATTAGCGCCGAGCGGAGTGCCCAAATTCAGGCGGCGATCGACCTCGTGCGTGCCGATCTCACTGCCGCACTGCCCGCGCCATCGCCAACCCCCACGTCGGAAGAGAAAGACGAAAAAGGCAAGGGCAAGGACGACGAAAAGGGCAAGAAGGACAAAGAAGACGAAGACGACTAGAGCATGACTACTCTGGTCGCTGCGGCGCAGAGCCTTGGCCGCAAGGTTCGCTAGTAACCCGAAAAATAATCGGTGTGGATGCGCCGAGCACCGTACTTGCGCAGCGCCGACTTGAGGTCGTTGACGAGTGCTGGCGGGCCCGAAAGGTAGACACGGCGGTCGCTCAGATCGGGGATGTGTCTGGAGAGCGTTGCCCCCGTTACGCGGCCCTCGCTGCCATGCTCCCAGCCCGCGGGGAGTGGGGTGCTCGACTGTGGCCCGAAGACAACCACGCGAACCCCGGCCTGTGCAAGCAAGTCGGCGAATGGCAGTTGTCCAATCTGAGAAGACGCGTACACCACCACGATGTCACGACCCTCTGCCTCGCGGTGTGCGTGCGCAATCTGGCTAGCGAACGGAGTAACGCCAATGCCCCCTGCGACCAAGAGCAGTGGTGCGGAGGTGTCTCGGGGCAACACAAAGTCGCCCCAAATTCCGGTGGCGTTCACTTGCGAACCACGGGGCAGCGCCAGTAGCGCTGATTTGAAGCTGCTCGACCTCGCGGCCTCGGTGAAGGTAATCGCGATCATGCCGCCAGCATCCGGCGCTGAAGAAATAGTGAAGTAGCGGCGAGCACCGCGGAAGTCCGCTTTGGCGTGCGGGATGGAAAGCTCGGTGTATTGACCCGCACGGAATGAGATGGAGCGGTGCGGGGCAAAAGTGAGTTCCCAAGTTCCGGGAGCGAGTTCCGTTTTCTCGACCAATGACATCCGAATGGTTCGTCTTTGGGTGAAGAAAAACGCTACAAGGTTGCCGATGAGAAGGGCGAGCAACGGGTCGCTGTAGAGGGGGCCTATCGAGAAGGGGACAGCAAACAGCACGGCAACAACGGCGGCGATGCTGAGCCGTTGCCAGCGGCGGGGTGGCAACGTGAGAGGTTCGCTCAGCATAAAACCGACGAAAAAGATCAGTTGTGATGACGCGAAAGTGAAGCTCAGGGCATCAGTGAATGTGCCGCCGCTGGCCAGCGATAGAGCGATTCGGATGCTCGAGGCGACGACGATGAAGACGAGTCCGAGGTCGAGTCTGCGGGTGCGGTAGAGGATCAGAAATGCGGCGATAACGATGAGCGGCTGCAGCAGCGGAGTTCCGACCCACCAGGTCGGGAATCCTAGGGGGGCGAAGATGAAAACGTAGGCGCCGAGTGCCGCAGGGTTGAAGATATGTCGGCCGCGGAATGCGATCAGAAACTTGGATGCCCCAGCGATCGTTGAAGCGAGTGCGATACCCAGCAGCCCCATGAGTTCAAGGCTGGGGGCCATGATGAAAAACACGAGCAACCCGGTGATGAGTGAGGACTCAAGGTGGGCGCGCTGCCGAACGATCCGGGCACCAATCATGCTTGCTAGGTAGCTGAAGCCAACCGCAACAGGAAGGCTCGCGAGGAGCGCAAAGGGATCAGGCGAAACGAGATCGAAGAATGAGAGTGCGATTGCCGCGACCGCCACAATCATCAGGGAGATCCACACCAGCTTGTACATTGCGATCGCGCCAAGAGTGCGATCTAGCCAACGCTTCATAGGAACAGCTCTCCGTTGATATCTGGCGAGTACTCTACTCGGCCTGTCGAAAACATGCGCACCCACTCGAACTCGAATTCGGTGGCCAGAGCGGCCGGTTCGGCGAAGAAGAGGGCGGTCGCAAGCCCATCAGCTTCGAGTGCAGTCGGTGCGATCGCCCACGTGGCGATGATGCGGTCTGTGGGGAGTCCGGTGCGGGCATCCAGAATGTGGTGAAGTCCCGCCCATGCGCGCCGGTTAGGTGCCGAGGCGCAAATCGCCTGATTGCGCACTGACACCACGCCTATGGCTTTGCTCGTGTCGAGTGGATGCTCTAAAGCAACCCGCAGTTCGTCTTCGCCGAGGTGCAAGATGTCTCCACTCGCGTCAATTGTTGCGACGTCGACGCCGTATTCGGCGAGCACCTCGGCTACGAGATCAACGAGGTAACCCTTTCCGGCGGCCCCAACGTCGAGGATTGCAGGGGTAAAGGTTGTGAGTTCTGTGCCGTTCCAACTGATGGCTTCGCGCCATTCCGGCACTCGAGTGCGGTTGCTGTTTGGTTGCAGGGAATAGGTGCGGTCATAGCCAAGTTCTTCGAGCGCGCGACCTACGAGCGGGCTCAGTGCCCCGGCGGTGGCGTCGTAGAGCCGTTGGTAGAGCTCAAACATCGGCGGAGCATCCGGGGGAAAACGGTATGTTCCCGGTGTGCGGGCGATCGTCGCGACGAGGGAATCCTCGCGAAATCGCGAATAGGTGCGGTCGAAAGTTTCGATACGGTCCGCTATCGCGCCCGCGGCTTCAGCGCTGAGCGGCTGTGTCGTATCTATCTGCCAGGGCGCGCCTATAGCTTCAAACTGTTTACTCGGCGAGGGCGTCTGCCTTAATCGCTTCGACGGCCTTGTTGAATCCGCCGCTTGTCAGGGATGAGCCGGCAACTTTGTCGACAGAGAGCTCATCGATATTTTTGCCCACGACTTCGGCCGCGATTCCGTCGATGAATTCGCCCTGAAATTGCATCGAGTTGGGGCTTTCGCCGAATCCGACGACGTTCACTTCGGTGATGATGTTGCTCTCGAGGGTGAGGGTGACATCCACTTGCTCGGTGCCGTTGGGCGATTGGTAGTTACCCGTCTCGGTGTACGTGCCGTCGGTGTAGTCGCCGTTGGTGGTTGGGGCACCGGCGTCAGCAGCCGAGACGTCGGCGCCTGTGCTGGGGGAGGAGCACGCGGAGAGTGCGCCCACGAGGGTGACGCCAGCGAAGAGGGCAACGGCGGTCTTGTTTTCGTTAAGGCTGCGCATGTAGCTCCAAGTCAGGTGGCGAGTGTTCAGTATGCCCGAGTAAGCCTGACGGGAGGCTGGAGTTCTTCTGAGAATGGCGACAAAAGCGACCTCATCGCTTGGTAACAATTTCGCCGTAAGGGTTGCAAATCTTTAGTTCGTAAAGTTTACTAACAAACATGACAATGGGGTTCACGAACGGAAAAGCACTACGGCCTACGGCAAAAGTGCTTCCGGAGCACGCACGAAACCACAATCGCTCACTCGTGCTGCAAACCCTCTACCGTCAAGGCGAACTCAGCCGTGCCGACATCGCCCGCGAAACCGGGCTGACCAGGGTCACCATTTCCGACCTTGTCGCCGAACTCATCGTCGACGGTCTTGTCATCGAAACAGGACAGCGCGAAGGTAGTCGCCCAGGTAAGCCGGCCACCATGCTCAAACTCAACTCAGAAGCATTCGACATCGTGGGAGTCGACCTCAGCGACTACGGCACGTTCCGCGGTGCGGTCATGGACTTGCACGGAGGCATCCGCCACCGTCGAGAGATTCCGTTGGCCGACAGCACCGGTGCCGAAGCAACCGCCAAAGTCATCGCGCTCGTGGAAGCGCTCCTCGCGTGCGTTACGCGACCCGTGCTCGGTATCGGTATCGGATCGCCTGGAGTCGTCGATCTCGCAGGAGTCGTACTGAGTGCTCCCAACCTTGGCTGGACTGACCTTCCGCTCCAGCGCATGCTCACCGAACAGTTTGAACTTCCCGTTGTCGTCGCCAACGACGCCAACGTTGCGGCGCTCGCCGAACACAGCTTTGGTGGTGCGGCGAGCGACATGATGCTTGTCAAGGTCGGTCACGGTGTGGGTGCCGGACTCTTGCTTGGGGGCATCCCTCTCTTCGGTAGTACTTTTGCGGCCGGAGAAATCGGCCACGTTGTCGTCGGAACGGATGGCGGCATGGAGTGCGCCTGCGGCAAGATCGGGTGCTTGGAGACGTGGCTCGCGGCACCCCGATTGGATGCAGCCCTAGCCGCCGCATCCGACGATCACGGACGAAACACAGTCTTAGCAGAGGCAGGGCAACGCCTCGGTATTGCGCTTGCCCCCGTCGTCGGTGCCCTCAATCTCTCGGAGATCGTATTGAGCGGTCCGACCCAACTTCTTGAGGGTGGGCTTAAAGCTGCCACCGTCGAGACGCTCCGCGCGCGAACGATGGCCAAATTCCATGGCGATCTAAGCGTGCGGATGACAGCGCTCGGAGAGGACATTGTCATGCGCGGCGCAGCCGTGATGGTGCTCTCTGGGCAACTCGGAGTCTCATAGTCGGGCTCCATGCACCACGAGGTGTCCAGTCTTCCGCTGGCACCATCGCCCTAGGAAAGGAAACACATTGAGGAAACTCAGCATCGCGGCGCTTGGCGTCGTGGCAGCGTTGGCTCTCGCGAGTTGTTCAGCGGGTGACGGCGGCAGCGGCGAATCAGCAACTGGTGATTTGCGCGTGTGGCTGGTCGGAACGGATACGCCTCAAGAGGCCCGTGACTACCTGATCGACACTTTTGAGTCAGAAAATCCCGGTTCGACACTCACGATCGAAGAGCAGGCGTGGGGCGGTCTCGTCGACCTGCTCACGACAAACCTCTCCGGTAGCGACAGCCCCGACCTCGTTGAGGTCGGTAACACTCAAGCAGCAGCATTCACTTCGGCGGGCGCATTCCTCGACTTGACTGCTGACTACGACGCTCTCGGTGGCGACGACCTACTTCCCGGTTTCGTTGAGGCTGGATCGTACGACGGTAAGTTCTACGCGGCACCGCTCTACTCGGGCTCGCGCCTCGTGTTCTACAAGAAGGACGCGCTCGCAGCAGCAGGACTGAGTGTTCCGACCACGCTCGATGAGTACGTCAGTAACGGTGAAGCACTGGCAGAAGCTAACCCGGGCGCATCGGGAATCTGGTGGCCTGGCCAAGACTGGTACAACGCCCTTCCCTTCATCTGGGAAAACGGTGGCGAAGTTGCCACGTTCGAAAGCAGCGGCTGGAAGTCACAGTTCTCGTCACCTGGGTCGATTGCCGGGCTCAAGCAGGTCCAAGACGTCATGACGAACGCCTCGCGCGCTCCGAAGGATGCCAATGAAACCAACCCCCAGGTTGGCTACTGTGAGGGAACCACCCTTCAGTTGTCGGCTCCGAGCTGGGTGAAGTGGTCGATTCTTGCTCCACTTGACGCAGAAACCCCTGGTTGCCCCGATGAGGAAGCAAACCTCGGCGTCTACGCCATGCCAGGTAAAGATGGTGGCGCAGCTCAGGTCTTCGCTGGTGGATCGAACATTGCCGTCTCGGCAAAGTCGGCTCACCCCGAACTCGCCAAGAAGGCTTTGGCGATCATCCTGAGTGATGGCTTCCAAGAAATCTATGGGGCCAATGGCCTCGTGCCGGCCAAGCTGTCACTCGCTGACACCCTGGGAACGGATGAGGTTGCCGCGGCAATCTCTGAAGCTGCCGGTGCAGCACGACTGACCCCACCATCCCCCAAGTGGGCTGACGTTGAAGCTTCGGGTGCACTCACCGACTTCTTCGTGCAGATCGCTCAGGGTGGCGATGTCGCCTCGCTCGCAAAGGATCTCGACGCGAAGATTGACAGCATTCTCAACGGTTAGCCAGCTCGGCCGGAAACGGCACAGGCTCTAGCAAAAGGGTGCTCGGCTCGGTCGCGCATGACCGGGTCGAGCACCCATTTCGTTGCCATCGCCCTAGGAAAAGGTTCGAGGCACAGTCCAATATTATCCGGGAGCTCTCATGTCACCGAACACTTCACTCGATGTCGCACCAGGCGATGTCGACGGTGACCGCCTTGTTGCACCATCGCAGCGGGGCAGTCAGCGTGCGGTAAAGAAGCCACGCGCGCAGTTCACACCCTATTCTTTGCTTGTTCCTGCGACCGCAGTGCTGGCCGCGGTTGTTGGCTGGCCGCTCATCCAACTCGTGATCATGTCGTTTCAGGAGTTCGGTCGCGCTCAAGTTTTTGGCGCACCGTCTCCGTTCATCGGCTTCGACAACTATGTCGAGGTCCTGACCGATCAGGCCTTTTGGCTGGTCATGTTCCGTAGTTTTGCGTTTGCTGCGGTGTGCGTCGTCAGCACTATGGTGATGGGCACGTTGATCGCCCTACTGATGAATGCCCTCGGTAAAGTTATGCGGCTCGTACTTTCGATCGGGCTCTTGTTGGCTTGGGCAATGCCAGCATTGACGGCCACGATCGTGTGGGGGTGGATGTTCGACACCGGTTACGGCGTGGTGAATTACGTCCTCACTCGCTGGTTTGGTCTCGATTACATCGGTCATTCGTGGCTCATCGAGCCGCTCAGCTTCTTCTTTGTTGCCGCTTTGATTGTGATCTGGGGAGCAATCCCGTTCGTTGTGTTCACGGTGTACGCCGGGCTAACTCAGGTGCCCGATGAAGTGCTTGAGGCTTCGCAATTGGATGGTGCGGGACCGGTGCAGCGCTTCAGGCTCATCATTTTCCCGTACTTGCGTTCCATCTTCCTCGTGGTCTTCATCCTGCAAATCATTTGGGATCTTCGCGTCTTCACTCAGATTTTTGCTCTGCAGGGAATCGGGGGCATCAAGGAACAGACCTCGACTTTGGGCGTCTACATCTATCAAAACTCGCTAGGAACAGGGGAGTACGGCACCGGTGGTGCGATTGCGGTCATCACCGTGATCGTGATTACCGCGATCTCGTTCTACTACGTTCGTCAAAGCATCAAGGAGGAAGAGCTGTGAGTGTTTCAACAGCGTCGCGAGTGACGTCAGCAGCCAGGTCTCGGGCGAAAGCCCCGCCTCGCCCGGGTTCAGTGTCACGCCGAGTCACCAAGGTCGTCTTGAGCGCGCTCGCGGCAGTGGTCACGGCGTTCTCGATCTTCCCCGTCTACTGGATGGTGCAGACCTCGTTTCAGCCCAATAACGAAATAATCGGGTCAGAGGTTAATTTCTGGCCGCAGAACTTCACGCTGCGCAACTACGAAACTGTGCTGTTCGATACGACGCGCTCGCAGTTCATGCCAGCGCTCGGCAATTCGGTGGTGGTCACGGTGTCGACCGTTGTGATCGCTCTAGTCTTCGCCTTTTTGGCGTCGCTTGCGGTCACTCGTTTTCGATTCAAAAGTCGTAAGGGATTCATCCTGACGATCCTGATTGTGCAGATGATTCCGGCGGAAGCCATGATCGTGTCGACCTATCGGGTACTCGATAGCTGGTCTCTGCTCAACACGATTATGGGTCTCACGATTGTGTATGTTGCGACGGTGTTGCCCTTCACGATCTGGACTCTTCGCGGTTTTGTGAACGGTGTTCCCGTCGAACTTGAAGAGGCGGCGATGATCGATGGGCTGTCGCGTTCTGGTGCCTTTTGGAGGATCACCCTGCCTCTGCTGGCACCGGGCCTCGTTGCCACTGGCGTCTTCGGCTTTATTCAGGCCTGGAACGAGTTCTTGCTCGCTCTTGTCGTGAACTCTCGGCCAGAGATGATGACGCTACCGGTGTGGTTGCGCACGTTCCAGATTGCGAACGGCACCACTAACTGGGCCGCAATTATGGCCGGCTCAACCTTGATGGCGATCCCCGTAATCGTCTTCTTCTTGATCGTTCAGGGCCGGATGACCAGCGGTCTCGTTTCGGGGGCGGTGAAGGGGTGACTCCGCTCTATAAGGTCGGTGTCGATATCGGCGGGACTAAAACGGATGCCGTTGCCATCGACGAGCAGGGAGCGATTGCTGGGCAGGTTCGGGTTCGTTCCGGCATCGGTCCCGTCGCCCTTGTGTCGTCGACTGTTCAGGCGCTCGAGGAGTTGGCCGATCGTGTTGGTGTGAGCCTGATCGATTTCACGAGCATTGGCATCGGGATTCCGGGAACAGTGGTGGATGGTCGTGTCTCGCACGCGGTGAATCTTGCGATTGATGGCCTCGACCTTGGTGCCGAGCTTGATGCGCGACTCGGACGCAGCGTAAGTATCGACAACGATGTCAACGCGGCAGCGCTCGGAGCATTTCATCTCTTGGAGACTGATTCGAGTCACTCAATGGCGTTCCTCAACTTGGGTACCGGTCTCGCCGCTGGTCTTGTGCTTGGCGGAAAATTATGGCGCGGTGCTCGGGGCGCTGCGGGCGAGATTGGTCATGTGCCCATCGATCCGAACGGCATTGAGTGCCCATGCGGTCAGCGCGGCTGTCTCGAAACGGTTGCTTCAGGGTCAGGGGTTGCGCGCATGTGGCCAACAGGCTCTGATCAGCCGACGACGGATCTCTTTGCGGCGGCGGCCTCGGGCGACCGTGTCGCGATTGAGGTACGTTCGCAACTTGTTGAGAATGTAGCGTCGGCGGTGCGCTTGCTCGTTCTCACTATCGATGTAGATTCTGTGGTGTTGGGCGGTGGTGTCAGTACTCTTGACGATTTGCTTGAGGATGTACGCGCGACACTTGCACGCTGGGAGACCAGTTCAGCATTCCTCGCCTCGATCGGGTTGAGTGGACGCGTGCACGGCTTGCCGGCAGGGTTCCCTGCTGCAGCTGTTGGTGCCGCGATGGTGAGCATCGAAGAGAACAAATGAACGCCGAGGACAGGCGTGAGAGGGCAGTGACATGGCAGAGGTAGTAATAGTTGAATCGAAGCAGGCGGCAGGCGAGGTTGCTGCCGACCTGATCGAGGCACTCATTCGAAGAACTCCGGATGCCGTACTGGGTTTAGCAACCGGGTCGACACCGCTAACAACGTGGTCTGCACTCGCGGCTCGCGGCCTCGACCTGAGTGCTGTGCGGGGGTTCGCTCTCGATGAGTATGTCGGATTGCCTGCTGGGCATCCCGAAAGCTACCGCTCGGTGATCACGCGCGAAGTGGTTGAGCCGCTCGGGTTGACGCCGGCGCTCGTGCAAGTACCGGCTGAGAGTGGGCCGATCGAGACCGCGGGTGACGACTATGAGAGTGCAATTATTGCCGCAGGGGGAATCGACTTGCAGATCTTAGGCATCGGCTCAACAGGGCACATCGGGTTCAACGAGCCGGGGTCATCTTTTGCGTCGCTTACTCGCGTGAAGACGCTGACGAAACAGACTCGTCTCGATAACGCGCGTTTCTTCAATTCTCTTGACGACGTGCCTACACACTGTGTCACTCAGGGGCTCGGTACGATTCAGCGGGCAAAACATTTGGTGCTTCTTGCGTTTGGTGAGGCCAAAGCGGCGGCGCTCGCGGGTGCTGTCGAGGGGCCGGTGACGGCGAGCTTGCCGGGATCAGCAGTTCAGTTGCACTCAACGGTCACGGTGATTGTGGATGAGGCTGCAGCATCCGAGCTGAAGTTTGCTGACTATTACCGCTACTCCTGGGACAACCGGCTTGATTGGGAGAGATTGCACTAGGCGATGACAAAGTATGTGGCGCTGCTGCGGGGAATAAACGTTGGCGGCAAGAACGTGATCAGCATGAAGTCGTTGATCGACTGCTTTAGCGCTGCCGGCTTTGATGGCGTTCGCACTTTTATTCAGAGTGGCAATGTCTTATTTTCGTGTGACTCGGCGAGCAGCGCGGAGCTCGAAGTTGTGATCGAGCGGATGCTGCACGAGAGCTTTGATGCCGAGATCCTTACCGTTGTGCGGTCGCGGGATGAGCTCGCGGCTACGATAGCGGCGGCCCCAGCCGAGCATGGCTCTTCGGAGTTGTTGAGTGACGTGCTCTTCTTGAAACGGCCGTTCACGGCGGCGGAAGCTATGGAGCAGCTGCCAGAGTTCAACGACGATGTCGATTCGATTGCTCCGGGGCCCGATGCACTCTATTTCTCGCGCACGGTCGCTAATTCTTTGCAGTCTCGCATCGACCGTCTTCGCAACAATCGCCTGTCTCGGCGGATGACCGTGCGCAATTGGCGCACGACTAACCGCCTACTTGAAATGCTCGACTCGCCAAACTAGCGGAAGATAATCGTTCGCGCGCCATCGAGGAGCACTCGATCTTCGGCGAACCACTTCACGGCCTGAGTCAGTGTGCGGCTCTCTTCATCCTGGCCGATAGAAACCAATTCGCTGGCGGTACTAGCGTGATCGACGCGAACAACGTTTTGCTCGATGATGGGACCCTCATCGAGGTCACTTGTTACGAAATGGGCAGTCGCACCGATCAATTTCACGCCGCGAGCATGAGCCTGCTTGTAGGGGTTGGCGCCCTTGAACCCCGGCAAAAAGGAATGGTGGATGTTGATGATCTTGCCGCTCAATTGCTTGCACAGTTCGGGGGAGAGAATCTGCATATAGCGGGCGAGCACAACAAGTTCGATGTCGTGCTGCTCAACAACTTCAAGAATGCGGTCTTCGAACGCCAACTTCTGTCCGGGAGTGGTCACCGGGTGTGACTCGAACGGCACTTCGTAGAACTCGGCGAGAGAGCCGAGATCGGGGTGATTGCTCATGATGAGTGGCATTTCGATTGCCAACTGGCCGGCACGCTGACGGTAGAGAAGGTCGTTGACGCAGTGTCCAGACTTGGATGCCAAAACGAGCGTGCGCAGGGGGCGCCCCACCACGTCGAGTTGCCATTCCATCGTGTACCGCTCGGTCACGGGAGCGAGAGCTGTCTCGAAATCGTCGCGCGAAGCATCCGATTCCACTTGGAGCCGCATGAAGAAACGACCGGTGTCTCCGCTGGAGAACTGCTGAGACTCAGTGATGTTTCCACCGGCCTCAACGATGGCGCCGCTGATGGCGTGAACGATGCCGGGCTTGTCATCACAAGTGAGGGTTACGATCCAGTGCGTAGAGGTGGTCACGGAATTAGCGTACCGGTGCCAGCGATAGACTCAGTCGAACATGAGCACGCCACGCACCTCACCAGCATCCTCTTCTTCGCAGGCTTTTCCGTGGGCGGGTCTTTTCACCCTCTCGGCGTTGATCTTCACATCAGTAACCAGCGAATGGTTGCCTACTGGCCTGTTGCCTGAAATCGCCTCCGAGCTCTCGGTGACCGAGTCGCAAGTCGGGCTGCTCATCACGATCTTTGCGGCAACCGTAGTGATTTCAACGGCGCCTCTAGCAGCTCTCACTCGCAACTATTCGCGCAAGTCACTCGTCATTGCAGTCTTGTTGGTGTTCGTTGTTGGCAACCTGCTGGCGGCGGCGGCGCCCAACTATGCAGTGCTCGTCATTGCGCGCGTTATCGGTGGGCTCTCGCACGGACTGTTCTGGGCCGTAGTCGGCGCCTATTCTGCCCACCTTGTTCCCGCACACCAGGTTGGTCGTGCTGTGGCGGTCACGAGCGCAGGTGCCACCGCGGCCTTTGTGCTTGGCGTACCGGTGGGAACTGCTCTCGGTCACGCCCTCGGGTGGCGGCTTGCCTTCGTTGTGATCGCGGTCATCATTTTGGCGCTTACGATCATGGTTGTGCGCGTGCTGCCTCCGGTCGACCACCGCCACATGCTGTCTACCGCCGAAATTTCGATCCCGTTGCGCAAAGACCGTTCCGTGCCTGGCGTAATCTACGTGTGCATCCTCGTCGCGCTTGTCATGCTCGGCCACAACCTGTTCTATACCTACATCGTTCCGTACCTCATCGGTCCTGCAGGCGTCGAACCGGGGGCGGTAGCTGGCGTTCTTCTTGTCTTTGGTGCTGCTGGCGCGGTAGGGCTTGCGCTCGCCGGTCTTCTCGTTGATCGCTTCCCTCGAAGCATCATTTCCGTCACTGTCGCTCTGGTGGCGATTTGTGCCGCACTTCTTGCGATGTTCCCCTCGGAGCCGTGGATCATGTTCCCGGTAATCGCAGTCTGGGGTATGGCGTTCGGTGGAGTGCCAGCCATGATCCAGACGCGGCTTCTTCAGCTTGCCTCGCCGCGCATGCGCGACGTTGGTTCTGCCTACCTGACCACGTCGTTCAACATCGGAATCGGCGGGGGCGCACTCGTTGGTGGAATCCTTCTCGACCAGTACGGAATCCTGTCGCTTCCCGTAGTCGACGCCGTAATTCTGGGGGGCGCCGTTGTATTCGCGATCGTCGGTGGCGAACTACTCAGGCGTCGCGATGGTCGGGCAGCGGCAGTTCGCGACCAGCAGCCCACACCGCCTGCACCTTAAGGTCGGCATCGAGGAGCACGGCGTCGGCGGCGAATCCGGGGGCAAGAGTGCCAAGGTCGCCGGAGCGCCCGATCGCTCGCGCAGGCACTGCACTAGCCGCGGAAGCAGCCTGCGGCAGAGTGAGCCCAACTTCGGTGACGGCGCGACGCACCGCGGCATCCATTGTGAGGGTCGACCCCGCAATTGAGCCGTTGTCGCTGAGTCGGGCGACTCCATCGGTAACGGTGACATCGAGAGAGCCAAGCTGGTAGTGACCGTCGTTCGCGCAGGCCGCGGCCATAGCGTCTGAGACGAGTGCCACCCTGCCGGGCGCTGAAGCGAACAGCAACTTCATGACATCCGGATGCACGTGCACACCGTCATTGATTAATTCAAGAATCACCGACTCCCGACTGATTGCCGCGGCGACTGGGCCCGGTTCTCGGTGGTGGATCCCGCGCATCCCGTTGAACGTGTGGGTGAGCAGCCTCGCTCCGGCGTCGATCGCGGCGAGGGTTTGGTCGTAATCAGCTGACGTGTGGCCAATGGCTACCGTGACTCCCGCGGCACTCAGCTGGGCAATCGCGTCCATTGCCCCGTCGAGCTCGGGGGCAATGGTGATCTGTTGAAGCGTGCCACTGGCGGCAGAGAGTAGCTCATCGATCTCGCCGGTCGTGGGGTTGCGCAGTACGTCGGAGCTATGGGCTCCCTTGAATGACGCGTGAAGGTAGGGGCCCTCTAAGTGACTGCCGAGGATGAGTGGGTCCGTCGCGGCAAGCTCGGCAATAGCGGAAAGGCTCCGCACGAGGCTCGCATGGGTTCCGCTGACGAGCGAAATTACGGAGCGGGTCGTACCCTTCGCCCGGTGTGCGCGAAGCGCTGTGCGGATGGCGTCTGGGCCGTCGTCGAAGGCGGCGCCGTTGCCGCCGTGACAATGGATGTCAATGAAGCCGGCGGTGAGAAAGTTGCCAGCGGCATCCGTGACCGTTGTCGCCTTTGTCGCGCGCGTTCGCCATTCTTCGCCAGCGCCAGTCGCGACTATCGTGTCGTTCTGCCAGGCCACCCAGCCATCGTCGACGATCTCGCTGCTGGTAATCAGTTGCGCCGAATGGATGACGTGGTCGTTCACGATCTGCTGCTCATTCCAGGCCAGCTCATTTCGGCCAGCTCACTTCATTGACGCGGTTGTAGGTGATCTCTGCGGCATCGAGCCGCGGCGACCAGTCTGCCAGACGGCGGGTGAAATCGGCCCAGTCGTGCGCGGAGCGTGGCGACCACGCAATTTCGGCAGCGGCGATGATGCGTGGAAACACCATATATTCCAGATCGCGCACATTGTCGATTGTCTCGGTCCAGAGCGGTGCTTCGATGCCGAGGATGTGCTCGTCGGTCACCCCGATAGTGATAGCTGCTGGGTCCCAGGTGTACGCATCGTGGAGAGTGGTCGGCCCATCGGCCCATTCCAAGCCCAGTTCTTCGTCGCTCGCATACTTCATATCGAGGTAGATGGCGTCTGCGGGGGACATGATCATCTGGCCGCCCTGCTCGATGAAGGACGCGACCCGTTTATCGGCGTCGTCCCGAGGCGCTACGTAGCTCCAATACTGCCCAACGGTCCCTGCTGGCAGATCGCGGCTTCGCCCCATTTCGTGCCACCCGATCAGAGCCTTGCCGTGGCTCGCCGCAATGGCGGTCGCGCGTCGGATGAATTCGAGGTAGTCCTCGTCGCTTGTCGCGAGTGATTCGTCTCCGCCGAGGTGAAGGTAGGGGCCGGGAGTCAGCTCGCTGACCTCACGAAACACGTCATCCAGAAACTGATACGTCACGTCCTTATCGATACACAGTGAGCTGAATCCCACTTCGATACCGGTGTACGGCGCCGGCGCAACGTCGTCGCAATTGAGTTCGGGGTAGGCAGAAAGGGCCGCATTGGTGTGACCGGGCACATCGATTTCAGGTACCACTGTGATGTAGCGGGATGCTGCGAACTCAACAATCTCGGTGTAGTCAGCCTTGCTGTAGAAACCACCATTGCCGCCACCGACGGCCGTTGTTGCGCCGAGTGCGGTGAGATTCGGCCAAGAATCGATGTGGATTCGCCAGCCCTGATCATCGGTGAGGTGCAAGTGCAGCACATTGAGCTTGAGGAGCGACATCCGGTCGAGGTGCCGCTTGACGGTGGCTACGTCGAAGAAGTGCCGCGCGACGTCGAGCATGGCACCGCGATAGGAAAAGCGGGGGTAGTCAGTGATTTCGACGCAGGGCACGAACCAGTCGACATCCTGAACTGACGAGCTTTCAATCGCGTGCGGAAGCAATTGACGCAACGACTGCACTCCCGCAAAGAGGTGTTCGGCATCATCCGCCCGTAGTTCAATTCGAGTGCTGGTGACGCTGAGAAGGTACCCGGGAGAGGGGAGCGCGGTGTTTCCTACGGTAAGCGCGATCGCGCCGAGCGCTGGAGAGTCTGTTACTGGTTCGCTCTGCGCATCAACACTTCCCGTCGAATCGATCGCGAGCACGAATCCGGTTGCCGGGCTCAGCAGTTCGGCGAGGTACTCGGCGACGGGCTGGGCACTTCCGGAGGCGTGGATGACCGTGGTGTTGGTGAGGGCAAAGTGGCCTGTTCCGGCGCTGAAGTGCACGGGGGCGGGCATCACGGGAGCAGTCGTCATTGAGTTCCGTTCGGCGAGAGGGTTTGTCAGGGTTCCTAACTAACTAATACTAATTCTTGCAGGTTCTCGCTACGTTGACCAGCACCCGGTAGATTTGACGTATCCACCCATGTCGCAAGGAGCTCATCTGTGTCAACATTCCTTTCTCCTCTGTCTGAGGTCGACCCTGAGATCGCTGCCGTTCTTGGCCAAGAGCTAGAACGCCAGCGCAACACCCTCGAAATGATCGCGAGTGAGAACTTTGTTCCCCGCGCCGTTCTCGAGGCTCAGGGTTCTGTGCTCACCAACAAGTACGCAGAGGGCTACCCGGGGCGCCGTTACTACGGTGGTTGCGAATTTGTAGACATCGCAGAACGCCTCGCAATTGAGCGCGCCAAAAGCCTGTTCGGTTCCGCGTTCGCGAACGTTCAGCCACACTCCGGTGCTTCGGCAAACGCTGCAGTGCTTTCGGCTATTGCCAAGCCCGGCGACCGCATCCTCGGCCTCTCGCTCGATCACGGTGGACACCTCACGCACGGCATGCGCCTCAACTTCTCGGGCAAGCTGTACGAAGCTCACGCCTACGGCGTTAACGAAGCGACCGGCGTTCTCGACATGGCCGAGGTTCGCGCCAAGGCGATCGAGGTTCAGCCTCAGGTAATCATCGCCGGATGGTCGGCGTACACTCGCCAACTCGACTTCGCTGCATTCCGTGAGATCGCTGACGAGGTTGGCGCTGTCCTGTGGGTAGACATGGCACACTTCGCTGGACTCGTTGCTGCCGGCCTGCACCCGAATCCCGTTCCCTTTGCCGATGTCGTCTCATCGACCGTGCACAAGACGATCGGTGGACCGCGTTCGGGCTTCATCCTCACGAACAACGTTGACATCGCAAAGAAGATCAACTCCAACGTCTTCCCCGGACAACAGGGTGGACCGCTCATGCACGTGATTGCTGCCAAGGCGACCGCATTCATGCTCGCGGCAACCCCAGAGTTCAAGGATCGCCAAGAGCGCACCCTTCGCGGCGCCCGACTTCTTGCTGAGCGTCTAGTTCGCGATGACATGAAAGACCTCGGCATCGACGTGCTCACGGGAGGAACCGACGTCCACCTCGTGCTCGTCGACCTACGCAAGTCTGAACTCAACGGTCAAGAAGCCGAAGATCTGCTCCACTCAGTCGACATCACGGTCAACCGCAACGCCGTTCCGGCCGACCCGCGCCCACCGATGGTCACTTCAGGTCTCCGCATCGGAACACCGGCTCTCGCCACCCGCGGATTCGGCGACGCCGAGTTCACCGAGGTTGCGGACATCATCGCCGAAACGCTCAAGCCCGGTGCTGACATCGCCGCGCTGCAGGTTCGCGCCCGCACGCTCGCCGATGCCTTCCCGCTCTATGAAGGACTCGAAAGCCCCGGCAGCTGGGCATAACCAGCTGACCGCCGCTTGATGATGCAGAGCCTGTCCCCGCGTGTACGTGGAGGCAGGCTCTGTAGCGTTTAATAGACGAGGCAGTTGTGCAGATGGCCGATCAACGCTTTGGCCCGATTCGAACGGAAAACGATGACCGCAGTAAAGCTTGATGGTGTTGCCACCGCAACCGCAGTGAAGAACGAACTGCGCGACCGCGTTGAGGCGCTCAAGTCCCGCGGAATCATGCCGGGACTTGGCACGCTGCTCGTCGGCGACGACCCAGGCTCGCGCTCCTACGTCGCAGGCAAGCACCGCGATTGCGCCGAGATTGGTATCGAGTCGTTCCGTGTCGACCTGCCAGCCACGGCATCCGCCGAAGAAGTTCGGGATGCCATCATCGCGTTCAACGAGAACCCTGCTGTCACCGGTTACATCATTCAGTTGCCCCTTCCCGCCGGTCTCGACGAGAACGCGATGCTCGAACTCATGGACCCCGCGAAGGATGCCGATGGACTGCACCCGACGAACCTTGGTCGCCTCGTGCTCGGGGTTGGCACGAAGCTCGATTCACCACTGCCGTGTACGCCAGCCGGAATCGTCGAGATGCTTGAGCGCTACGGTGTGGGGATCGCGGGCAAGCACGTTGTTGTTGTTGGTCGCGGGCTCACCGTAGGCCGCCCCATCGGGCTGTTGCTCACCCGCAAGGGACTGGATGCCACAGTGACCCTCACGCACTCCCGCACCACTCAGCTGGAGACCCACGTTCGCCAGGCCGACATTGTCGTTGCCGCAGTCGGTTCCGCTGGACTCATTCGACCGGAGTGGATAAAGCCAGGTGCCGCCGTGCTCGATGTCGGAATCACGCGTGTCATCGACCCTGAAACTGGCAAAGGCCGACTCGTCGGAGACGTCGATCCCGGGGTTGCCGAAGTCGCAGGCTACCTCTCACCGATGCCGGGCGGAGTTGGCCCCATGACTCGTGCCATGCTCGTCAAAAACGTCGTCGACGCTGCCGAACGGCTCTAGTCGTGACCGCAAAGCGGGGAACTGAGGCGAAGAAGTCTGCGCACAGGTCTCAGGCGACCCCGCAACACCCCGTAGCCCATCGTGCACCCCGAAAGCGCCGTTTTCCGTGGGCTCGCCTGTGGGTCTGGGTTGGCACGGCTGTTGCGCTTGGGTTCATGGTTGCGTTCGTACTCAAAGTTCTCGCTTAGCCGTCACAGCACCGCGGCCGAGCTAACGATCGCGCAGGGCACCCATGGATGGAGAGAATGCTTCCACGGTTGGCTGCCCCATGGCGTGCTCCGCAAACGCGCCATCAATTGCGACACGCACCCGAGATGCCGTGTCGGTGTCGACGAGAGCGACAACGACTCCGCTGAACGGTCGGCCGAGCATCCGCGCTCCTAAAGCGCCAGCGGCTGTCGCAGTTTCAGCAGCCAGATCAACCTCCGTTGTGGTGATGCCGTAGTCGTCGCGCAGACTCACGTGGGAAGCATCGAGCAGCGCACCAAGCAGTCGCGGTGTCTCGTCACGAATTGCTAGGGCGGCATCACGGACACGTTGGTTTTCCGTGACGGTGTGAAGGGTGCGGCGCACTTCGTCATCGGCTGCCGTCGTTTCGAGTGCATCGGCGGTTGGCGCATCGGTGTCGATCACGAGCAACTCGAGCGCCGCCGTTTGCCAGTCGAGCGGTAGCGGTTCTGGGCGGGTCTCGCCCTCGAATCGAACAAGGGCGTGGTCGTCGAGCGCGAAAACACTTGCAGCGGCATCGGGGTGATGAGGCAACTGAGCAACTTGGGCGCCCAAGTTCCACAAATCGGTCAGAGCAAGGGCCAGCGCAGCCTCAAGCGCCGCGGACGAACCGAGACCGGCACCCACTGGAACCGTCGTATCGATGAAGACGTCGACACCGGCAAGCGCACTCGAGTCGGCTGAGGTTTGCATGACTTCGTGCACGATCGCGAGCGCAGTGCGGCTCCAACCTGCAATCTGGGCCGTAGCCAGTTCGTCGAGTTCTACCGTGACAAGTTCATCGACGAGGGCACTAGCGATACGCACGGTGCGGTCGGGACGCGATGCGGCAGCAAGCACCGTGCGTCGGTTGATTGCAATCGCAAGCTCGGCGTCAGTGTCCGGAGAGTCTGAAGTGCCCAAAAGAGTGAGGCGGCCAGGGGCAGACCAGACGCCGGCGGCCGAGTGACCGAACACGGCCTCGAAATCGATAAGTACGTCGTCGCGAATATCAGACATGGGTGCTTCCTTGTTGAGGGTGGTGCGCCGGTAGGCTAATGCGGTGAGCGCGCCTACCGGAACCCAGTACATCATTACTCGAGCCACTGACCAGGGAGAGGCGCGAGCTACCATCACTGAGCTCGCTGCATCTCTGCGGGAATTCAGCATTGGCGAAATCGAACTGGTGGAATCGTACGCCGAAACTGACATGCCTCCCTTCGCGGATGGCATCGTGTTGGCTCCGTGGCCGAACCGCATTGACGGCGGGCGATGGACGCTCGACGGCATGGTGCAGCAGCTCGATATCACCGAGGGTGACCGCAATAACGCCATCCATGGTCTGCTGCGCAACACCGGATACCGATTGGTTGAGCAAACACCAGAGTCCGTGACACTCGGCGCCACAATTTTCCCGCAACACGGGTACTCATTCCAAGTGAACACAACCGTGCGCTACGAGTTAGTCGAGACTGGTTTGAAGGTCACCCACACCGCCACCAACCTCTCGGATACCGCAGCCCCCTTTGCGCTTGGAACCCACCCCTTCTTCAAGATCGGCGACATTCCTATCGAAGAGCTCACCCTTACGATGGCTGCCGCCACTCGGTTCGAGTCGGATGAACGCCTCATCCCCACCGGCGAAGTTGCGGTCGCGGGCACCGAATTCGACCTCAGCGGTGGCCGCCTTGTCGGCGAGCTCGATCTCGATACCGCCTTTGCTGGGGTTGAGGCCGTTGATGGAGTCGCCGTGCGCCTATCCGGGCCAGACGGCCGCGAGCTTCGGCTCACTGTTGACGAGAACTTCGACTTCGTTCAGTTGTTCACGCCGCGCAACTTTCCGACCCTCGCTGGGGTAGGCCAGGCTGTCGCCATCGAACCGATGACGGCAGCACCGAACGCCTTCAACACCGGTCGAGGTCTGCGGTGGCTTGAGCCGGGTGTCGAATTCTCTGCATCCTGGGGAGTGGAGTTCTCCGCATGACGCACACACCCGACGCCCGAGAGGTTCGACGGTGGCGACGCTATCTCGCCGCCGAACGAGCCGAAGCTGCTGTTTATCGTGACCTCGCATCCCGCCGCACAGGCGAAGAGCGCGAGATCCTTTTAGCCCTCGCTGCGGCAGAGAAACGCCACGAGAACCACTGGATGTCCCTGCTGGGGGAGCACGCCGGTCGTCCACTGTTGACTGACCCCCGGACACGGATGCTCGGATTCCTTGCTCGACGCTTTGGTTCAGTCTTTGTGCTCGCGCTGGCGCAACGTGCCGAATCGCGTTCGCCCTACCTGGATGATGCCGACGCCACCGACACCATGGCGGCCGATGAGGCTGTGCACGAAGAAGTCGTGCGTGCGCTCGCCACTCGTGGCCGTCAGCGGCTCTCAGGAACATTCCGCGCCGCCGTGTTCGGCGCAAACGACGGTCTCGTCTCCAACCTTGCCCTAGTGCTCGGAATGAGCGCGGCCGGATTGCCTACCGCCGTTGTACTCCTCTCGGGTGTCGCCGGTCTACTGGCCGGTGCCCTCTCGATGGCAGCGGGAGAGTATGTTTCCGTGCGTTCCCAACTTGAGCTCGAGAATGCTGCAGCTCACGGCCCCATAGCCACCGACTCCGTGACGAAACTTGACGTCAATGAGAACGAGTTGGCACTCGTGTATCGCGCTCGCGGTTTGAGTAGCGAGGATGCCGAACTTCAGGCCGCCGAAGTGCTGTCAGGACGGGATGCCCAACCGCAGCCAGCTACTGCCCCGCACAATCCGATTGGGTCGGCGCTCGGAGCATCCGCATCCAGTTTCGCGTTCTTCGCCTCCGGCGCAGTGATCCCCGTTCTGCCCTACCTGTTCGGTGCAGAAGGGACTACCGCCGTGCTCATCGCTGCCGGGCTCGTGGGCATCGCGCTACTCGCCACCGGATCTGTAGTTGGGCTGCTCTCGGGTGCGTCTCCTCTCAAGCGTGCGATCCGACAACTCGTGATTGGCTACGGCGCCGCCGCTGCCACCTACCTCCTAGGACTACTATTTGGGGTAAGCGTCGGCTAAACCTCGGAGGTCGTCATGACTGCAGCGCTCATCGTCGTAGACGTACAACAGGCATTCGACAACGCCGACTATTGGGGGCCACGCAACAATCCCGATTGTGAGTCGAACATTGGGATGCTAATCGGCCACTGGCGTCGCGAGGGCTGGCCCATCGTCTACGTGCGACACGACTCTGCGGATGCCGCATCACCGCTTCATCCGAGCGCACCAGGCAACGCATTCAAAGATGTACTCTCGGGCACGCCAGAGCTACTCGTGACCAAGAGCGTGAACTCGAGTTTTCATGGCAGTCCCGACCTCGATGCCTGGCTGCGGGCATCCGAGATCACGTCGATTGTAGTGTGCGGAATCACCACCAACCATTGCTGCGAGACGACCGCGCGGGTCGGCGGCAATCTCGGCTACGACGTGAGATTTGTGTTGGATGCGACTCACACGTTCGACCGCATTGGGCCGTATGGCGACGAAGTGAGTGCCGACATGCTCTCCCGCATCACCGGTGTCAATCTTCATGACGAGTTTGCGCAGGTCGTGGCGACCCGTGACCTAGTCGGAGTAGGTTTCGGCGGCGTCGTTCTCTAGAGCAGCGCCGAATTCCTGCCGACGGCAAACCAGATGAGTGAGCCGATGAATGGCGCGATCAGAATGACGATCAGCCAGAGCAACTTCGTGTTAGTCGGCATTGTGGAACGGAACACCTGCGCGAGCGCAGTAATTATTAGCGCGAAGTACGCGACGATAGCAACGGCGCCGAGAATGGGCACGATCTCAATGCCTGACTTTCCGAACATCTGAGCCTCCAAGTGAGTGCCCTCATCCTATCGAGCATCACTCAATCATCAACGCGGTGATCGGCGTAGGGTTGGCACACGCTAGCCACCGTGAGGGTGCGCGACGACGCCGATGCCGTCGCCAGGCGCAGAGAGCAACTCGTGAAGAAATTTCTGTTCCTCTACAAAGGTTTTGAGCAGCCAACTCCCGAGATCGGGGCTGCGTGGATGAAATGGTTTGGTGACGTCGGAGAAGCGATGGTCGATCCCGGCAGCCCACTCAGCGCAGGTATCGAGGTAACTCGCGATGGGGCGACCGCGCTCGGTTTCGGTCTCGACGCGCTCACCGGCTATTCGGTGATCACCGCCGAAAACATTGATGCGGCGCTCGCGCTGGCAAAGACGAATCCTATGATTACGAGCGTTGTCGTATACGAACTCGGAAGCATGTAAGGCGCGGCAGTTGGGCGCTATCCGGCTGGCTTTCAGTGGTTCACGCTATTCTGGAAGAAGCTAACAGCACTTCGGTCGCTGGGCACCTCAGCCAGGCTTTAACGACGGGGCCCCCATGATTGACCATGATTCTCCTGCGGTTGTGAACCGCGACGATGTTGTCTTGCACGACGGACTACTCGCGCTCAGCAATGACACTTTGACGCCGCGCGAAGCTGTGCGCGAAGACCTACTCTTTCTTCGCGGTGTGCTTGATGATGCGGGCATCCAATTTCTGCTGGTTCGTGGCGACGGTGAAACTCCGGTGTTGGCTGTCGATGCCAAAGATCGCAAGGCGCTGGGCTTTGCGTTGGTTTCTGCCTGCCAGAATGAGCCCTTCTATGTGAAGCCTGCGCGCATCAAAGAGAACGGTAAGCCGAATGCTTCGGATGATCGCGATAGCCCCGTACTCGTCGCCGATGGTGTCTTGACCTCAGCAATCAAAGCGAAAGCGATGATGTTGTTTCGGCCGCGAGTTGAGCCTGCTGGCCGCCTTCGATTCGATGCGCCCTTCGGCGTGCGGCTTGAGTTGTGGGAGTACGTGCGCGATGAAGTTGTTGCGCCCAACCCGAATGCGCTGATGCGTCGCTGGGTGCCCCGCGCGGAAGCAATCGCCGATACTGTCGAGTTTTATGGTCAGTCCTGGCCGACGCTGCGTGGCATGTTTGAGCCGCTTGCTGGCGATATCAATTTCGATATTGACATCGTGTTCTCGTGGGTTGACGGCGCTGAGATTGAGTGGCAGAAAGCCCGCGCCGCCCGCATGGCGAACTTTGTTGTTGGCGAGGGTGACGACTCCGAGGCCCGTTTTAGGCAGTTGGATGAGCTGAAGTACGCCCTGCGTTCGGTGCACTTGTTCGCGCCCTGGATTCGCAATATCTACATTGCGACTGACTCGCCCCGCCCCGCATGGCTAGCCGAGCATCCGCGAGTCACGTTGATGCGCAGCGAAGACTTCTTTGCTAACCACGACGACCTGCCAACCCACAACTCGCATGCGGTGGAAAGCCAGCTGCACAACATCCCCGGGTTGAGCGAGCACTTCCTGTATTCCAACGACGACATGTTCTTTGGCCGTTCGGTGAGCCCCGCCGCCTTCTTCACGCCTGGCGGAGTTTCGAAGTTTATCGAGGCGCGCACCCGCATCGGCTTGGGCGAGAGCAGCATCGAACGCTCTGGCTTTGAAAACGCTGCCCGGGTGAACCGTCGACTGCTGCAGCAAAAGTTTGGCGCGACGATCACTCGCCACCTCGAGCACGCGGCAACACCGCTGCGCGTCTCGGTGATGAAGGAACTTGAGCAGGAATTTCCCGAAGACTTTGCGCGCACAAGCGCAAGTGCTTTTCGTCAGGCCACCGATATCTCGGTCACGAATTCGCTGTATCACTACTACGCTCTGCTGAGCGGTAAAGCGATGGTGCAGGCGGATGCCAAGGTCAAGTACGTCGACACGACGTCGCTTGAGGGGTTACGCAAGATGCGGTCGCTGCTGCGTAAGCGCTCGAGTGACTTCTTCTGCCTGAACGATGGCAGCTTCCCCGAATTGTCGGCGGAAGATCGTGCAGCAGCCGTTCGGTCGTTCCTGGATGAGTACTACCCGATTGCAGCACCGTGGGAGCTGCCCGAGGTCGAATAGCAGCTCTGTCTGAGACTGTCGGAAACGAGACCAAGGCGCCGCTGTAACGGCACGCCTGTCTGCTCTGAATCGCTACGCAGGGATGGTGCTCGGCGTGATGTGTGGGTTCGTCGCTGGTGCGATGGTTATGCCTTCGCTCGCCAGTATTGAGGCTGTTTCCTCGGCAGTCACGTACGCGAGGCTGCCGTAGTTTCCTAACGGCACTACCGAGTGCAGCACGGTGTCGTCGTAGACGTGAATCAGGTTGAAGGATTGGGCGCCGTCTTGGCTGCGGGTGCCGCCAACAGGCACGTTGAGGTTCTGCGTGTAGCACGTCGCTGAAGCGACCGAGACGGGGATGCCGGCGAACGTTGCGGTTGTCGAGTAGTGCAAGTGTCCGGCGATGATGCTGCGGATGTCGCTGCCGCGAATCACTGCGGCGAGTTCCTTTTGTGAGCGCAATTCGACGGTTACGGCAAGGTCGAGAACCGAGGGAACCGGCGGGTGGTGCATGGCGAGGATGGTGCCGTGCGGTGCCGGAGTGGCGAGCACATTGTGCAACCACAACAGCTGGGCATCCGTCACGTGGCCGTGGTGCTGGCCGGGCACTGTGGAGTCAAGGGAGATGATGCGCAACCCGTTGATATCTGTGACGCGGTCAATGGGTTGCTCTGAGGCTGGCTCGTCGAGGAGCGTCGTAGCAAAGTTGCGGCGATCATCATGGTTGCCCATTACCCACACAATGTGCGCGCCGAGGCGTTCAGCTGCTGGCTCAACAATCGCTCGAATCTCGCGGTAGGCGACCTCGTCACCCTTGTCGGCGAGGTCTCCAGTGAACACGATTGCTTCAGGGCGGGATCCGGATGCTTCAAGTTCGGCAAAGAGTTGCCGTAGCTTGGCTTCGCTGTCGAGCGTGTCGTAAAGCCGCCCGCTACCCGCCAGAAAGTGGGTGTCACTGAGATGCAATACAAAGTGGTCGGGTCGTGGATATTGCGACGCGTAGCCGGTCATAGGCCTAGTCCAGCACTTCTAGATGGATGCGCGGTGAACATACTGCGGCAAGTTGCGCGGTGGTCGCTCGTTTTGGGGGTTTGGCCACCAAAACTGGTCACGAATTGGCAACGCTAGTGCCCAATTGGGGGCCGCCGACTGCGCGCAAAAGTCGATAGTCTGTCAGGTATATGGCGCTCGGGGGAGTGCATTGGGGGATCGATGATTGACGGTATTGACGCGGCACTCACGGCCGCAGCCAACGAGTTTTCTCTCGCGGATCGACCGGTTGCTTATTCAGTAATTTCTGAGCTGCTCCGCGTGCAGGATGATGTTGAGCCGCGTGGAGCATTCCGTCGGATTCTGGGCGTGAGTCCGCTGCACGTGGATGCTGAAAGTTGGTTCTCCGGAGCGCATGGTGAACTGAAAGTTGGGGCGCTGCTCTCCAAGCTTGGCGACGAGTGGACTGTGTTGCACGCTGTGCCCGTCGGAACGGGCGACAGCGATATTGACCATGTACTCGTGGGGCCCGCGGGCGTTTTCACGATCAACACGAAACGTCACAACGGAAAGAAAGTCTGGGTCGGCCAAGGAAGGCTGTTGGTTTCGGGGCAGAAGACCGATCACTTGCGTAATTCCCGGCATGAAGCAAAGCGGGCAGGCAAGTTACTGACCGCGGCGACAGGCACCCCTGTCACCGCCCACCCCATTCTCGCGATTGTGGACCCCGCCGGATTCACATTCAAGCAACGGCCGAAAGATGTCGACATTATGAATGCTCGAGCTCTGCCCCGATGGCTCAAGCGCCGTGAGCCGGTGCTCTCCGCCGAGTCAGTGCGGAGCATTGCGCTAGCAGCGACGGACGCAAAGACTTGGCATCCGTCAGCTGACCTCACTATCGATTCCACGTATCTTGAGCGCTTTCGCGATCTCGATACTGTGGTCGTTCGTGCGCGGCGACTTCGGATGCTGTGGGCGGCGACGTTTGCGATCGGCGCCACTACTCTCGTGGTGACTGTGCTGCTTCCAGCGATGACGTCGATGCTCCTCAGCGCACTTCTTCCTTAGAAGTGCTGCTCAGGTTGCGCGGCCAACACCTCGAACCGAGCTCAGTCCCGCCAGCTGTGTTGTGGCACCCACCCGAGCAGCCGCTCGGCCTTGGCAATCGAGGTCAACGACGTGTTCACACCCCCCTCGCCACGAATCTCGACATCGGGGAACACCTCAGCCACGAGTTCTGAGTTCGGGCGCGACATGACGGTGTCGGCGGCGAAGATGTTGAAGACGTCATAACCGGGGCGGGAGGTTTCCAGTGCCAAGCGAATGGCGTTGGCGCCGTCGCGAGCATCGATGTAACCCCAGAGGTTCCAGGACCGCTGTCGGGCATCCGCATCGAAGCTCGGGAATTCGGTGTAGTCGGCAGGGTCCATCACGTTCGAGAAGCGCAGCGCTGTGATGCTGAGTTCGGGATCCCAGCGCACAAACTTTTGCGCCATCTCCTCCTCAAGGTGTTTCACCATCGAATAGGTCGACTCCGGACGCGTCTCGTACTCTTCGTCGAGCGGAATGTAGGGCGGGGGAGTCTCGAACGGTAGCCCAAGCACGGTCTCGCTCGAGGCGTACGCAATAGTGCGGATGCCCAGACGCTTGCACGCCTGAAATACGTTGAAGGTGGCGCTCATATTGTTGTGGAAAGTTGCCACATCCGACCACAAACCTGGCGCAGGAATCGCGCCCAGGTGGGCAACAGCATCCAGACCTTCGTGGCGGTCATTGACGCCGGCAAGAGCATCCACCACTTGGCCATAGTCGGTGAGATCAACATGAGTGAACTGGTTGCGATCGGGGCCAGCCATGTCGAGCACGATCACGGTGTGACCGGCAGCACGCAGACCGGCAACGGTGGCGCGGCCGAGCTTGCCGTTTCCGCCCGTTACGGCGATACGAAGGGGAATGGATGTCATGGTGGGCTCCTGTGCTTGGCGCGAGACTGAATCCGTCTAGGTGGCCCGAGCAATGCTAGCTGCGCCAGGCGCAGCGAAGACGCACGCGAGGTCAGTACAGAGATTTACTCGCAGCTAGCCGCACAGCACCGACGCCGCACAAGGCAGCTGACGTGCAGAGAAAAATGTGGGCCCGCCGGGACTCGAACCCGGGACCCGCGGATTAAAAGTCCGATGCTCTACCAACTGAGCTACAGGCCCTACATGTTAAGCGTACCGTGAGGTTATGGCCGAAAATTTCCATAAGCCCACGCAGTACTCGACAGATAAGTTTGACACATTTGAGGGAGGACAAGATCCAGCCCAAATAATGCGCGCAGCCCACGATACAGCCCATGCGCTTGTTGATGGTGCACGCGACACGGATGATCCTGCCGTCCTTGATCGCATCGTCGCATTTACCGACAAAAATGGAATCGATGCGCTCGCCGAATTGTGGTCACGATCGAGCCCAAGCAGTCTCCCCGGCGCGCTCTGGCGCATCTACCTACTGCGGGCCGTCATCCAGCAGGATGCTGTGGGCACAAGCCTCCTGTTCCAGCGAGGTATAGAGACCCTCACGACGATTGATGCCGCCGTTACGGGTGCTGTAAACCCCACAGGGCCGAAGGAAATTAAGGACTTGGCCGACCAGATCTTGCGCGGAGTTTTTCGTGGAGATTTTGGTGTAGCTCTCGATCGGGCTGCATCCTTCAGCCGCATTGTGGCATCCGGAGCCGGCAGCATCGCGGATGACCAAGAATTGTTGAACCCTGAACGCGCAAGCGAACTCACGACTCGTGCTCACCGTTACTCGGTCACAGCGGAGGAGTTCGCGACGTGCGCCAAACTGTTCCGGGCAGGAACCCTCGACTAGTTTGCGAGATCTAGTTCATTTTGGCGAGACGCTTGGCGCGGGCAGCGCCAGACACCTGCACGCTCACGACAATGATCAGCGCCAGAATGAACACCGCTGAAGCAATCACGTTCGCCTCGGCGGGAATTCCTCGAGCCGCTGAGACCCAGATGTACTTCGGGAACGTTGTCACATTGCCTGAGTTGAAGTTTGTGATGATGAAGTCATCGAACGACAACGCGAATGACAGCAGCGCTGCAGCGAGAATTCCGGGAAGCAACAGCGGGAATGTGATCCGCAAAAATACTTGAAGCGCCGACCCGTAGAGGTCTCTACCTGCCTCCTCAAGGGCAGGATCCAAAGTTGCCACGCGGGCCTTTACCGCAACCACCACAAAGCTGATGCTAAACATCGTGTGGGCCAGGATGATCGTCGTCATGTCCTTGGGAACGCCGATCGACAGGAACTGTGCAGCGAGCCCGGCCCCGAGAACGACTTCTGGAGTTGCCATCGGAAGAAAGAGGAACAGGCTCAATTGCGAGCGGAACTTGAACCGGTAGCGCACCATCGCGATCGCGATCATGGTGCCGAGCGTTGTCGCCGCCACCGTCGACACCACTGCGATGAAGATGCTGTTACCGAAGGCCTCGCACACAGCACCGTTCTGCACGTTGCAGACATTGAGCCATTTGTCGAAGGTGAAACCGCGCCACACGATGTTTGATTTGAGCGAGTCGTTGAAGCTGTAAACGAACGTGTAGCCGATCGGGATCATCAGGATAAGTAGGGCAAGCGCGCTATAGGCGGGCAGGACCCATTTGCCGATTGAGTGTTTCACAGAAGTTCCTCAGTTCCGGATTTCTTCACATAGATACTGACGAATACGAGGATCACTGACATCAGGATGATCGAGAGAGCTGCGCCAGCGGGAAAATTCTGGAGCACCAGGAAGTTCGCCTCAATGACATTTCCGATCATCTGGGTACCGGTACCGCCGAGAAACTCGCGGCTCGCATTGATGTAGTCACCGGCAGCCGGAATAAACGTCAGCAGGGTCCCCGCCACAATTCCAGGCATTGAGAGCGGAATCGTAACCTTGCGGAATACGTGGAACGGGCTCGCGTAGAGATCGCTGCCGGCTTCGAGGTAGCGCACATCGAGCCGTTCGAGGGTCGTGTACAGCGGCAGTGTCATAAACGGAATGAAGTTGTAGGTGAGACCGAAAATCACTGAGAATGCGGTTCCCGTGACGTGCGCGTCTGGGGCGAGCAGTGACATCGCTTTGAGCGAAGTTACGAGGAACGATTCGTCGGAGAAGATTTGCTTCCACGCCAAAGTGCGGAGCAGAAAACTGATAAAGAACGGAGCAATCACCATAACCAGTGCGAGGCTCTGCAACAACGGCCAGCGTCTAGCTTTGACTCCGATGAAGTATGCCAACGGATAACTGATGATGAGAGCGAAGAACGTCGCAGCAAGCGCGTAGCCGAATGAACGAATAATGTGCGGCCAGTAGGTTGCGATGACGTCTGCGTAATTCTCCCAGCGGAACGCGTAGCTGAATTGACCAAAATCACCGAACTCAGTCGGCGCTTTGAATGATGTCAGGAGCAGCGAGACAAGGGGAGTGAGAAAGAAGAGAACCAGATAGAGGATTCCGGGGAGCAGCAAAAAGAGTGCTACCGGACTCGACTTTCTGGAAGTGTCTGCCGGAGCTTGCGCAGTCGACGTTGATAAGGCGGCAAGGGCCATCGCTACGCTTCCTCTAATAGGTGTTGCGCGGCAATTGTGCGAGTGTCCAGGTCAGGGGAGAACCGTGGTGCATTCGCGGGATCATCCTCAAGACCGAAACCGTGATCGATGGCCCAGCTGAGCCACACTTCGTCGCCTTCCCGAATCTCTGAACCGAACGTCATGTTCTGCGCGAAAACAATGAGCTTGCCGACGCCAGGGACCTCGACCAAATACTGCGTGCTCACACCGCTAAACGAGACGTCGATTACCCGACCAGGGCCCATCACGTTTGCACGAGGGTCGTGAGATGGCTTGCTTCTGTGCAACGTCAGCTTTTCGGGGCGAACACCAATCGTGATGTCGCCCGTAGTGCGATGCGCTCGGTCGACGGGCACGGTGATCTTCTGGCCAGCAACGTCAACAGAGATGCCTGCGCTCGTCGTGCCCACGACGGGCCCGGTGAACAAGTTTGACTGGCCAAGAAAGTTCGCGACAAACGACGTTCGTGGCAGTTCATAGAGTTCTTGTGGCGCACCCATCTGCTCGATCCGACCCTTGTTCATGACCGCGATGGTGTCGGCCATAGTCATGGCTTCCTCCTGATCGTGGGTCACATGCAAGAACGTGAGACCGACATCCTCTTGGATCGTTTTGAGCTCGAGCTGCATCTGGCGACGCAGTTTAAGGTCGAGCGCGCCGAGAGGTTCATCAAGGAGAAGCAAGGCCGGGCGGTTCACTATGGCGCGAGCCAGCGCAACCCGCTGCTGTTGCCCACCCGAGAGTTGCTGCGGTCGGCGGCTCGCAAGGTGGTCCAATTCGACGAGGCGCAGAACTTCGTGTGCCTTCTCTACCGGGTCGGCCATCTTGCGGCGGCGCAGCCCGAAAGCGACGTTCTCCAACACAGTCATGTGGGGGAACAGGGCGTAGCTCTGAAACACAGTGTTGACCGGGCGTTGGAAAGACTTCTGGTTGGTCACATCTTTGCCACCAAGCAGGATGCGACCAGCCGTAGGAGCCTCGAGACCGGCAACGAGACGCAATGTGGTTGTCTTGCCGCAACCAGAAGGTCCGAGCAGGGCAAAGAACGAACCTGCCGGCACGATGAGGTTGAGCTCTTCTATGGCGGTGAATCCAGGAAAACGTTTATGAATCCCGACCAGTTCAAGGTCGGCTCCACTCTCGGCGAAGGTGCCTGTTGCCATTACGCCGCACCCAACAGAACGCTCTGGAATGCAGCGTTGTACTTCTGCTCCTCTGAGTTGTCTAGGCCGCGGAATACGAAAGCCTTGGAGAGCGTGTCATCGTCGGGGAAGATGAGCTTATTGTTTGCGAGTTCGGGGTCAATTGCCGCCGCGGCTTCTTTGGCTCCGGCAACCGGGGTGATGTAGTTCACATAGGCGGCGACCTCGGCAGCGACAGCAGGGTCGTAGTAGTAGTTGATCATTTCTTCGACGTTCGACTTCGCCGGGCTACCGATCGGCACCATGAAGTTGTCGTTCCACAGGGTTCCGCCAGCGTCGGGAACAACGAAGTCCCACTTGTCACCGTTCTCGGCATTCAGCTGAACGATGTCGCCCGACCAGACGATCGCGGCGAGGGTGTCCTCGTTGACAAGGTCTTCCTTGTACGAGTTTCCCTTGATGTTACGAATTTGGCCGTCAGCGACCTGCTTCGAGAACTCGTCAATCGCGGCGTTGAACTCGTCATCGCCCCACTTGCCAGAAATGTCAACACCCTGATCGAGCATGATCAGGCCCATCGTGTCGCGCATCTCCGACAGCGCTCCAACTCGGCCCTTGAGCTCGGGCTTCCACAGGTCCTGGACGGATTTGATGCCGTTGGGCACTTGTTCCTTATTCCAGGCGATACCAGCGAATCCGCCCTGCCAAGGAACGCTCATCTCGCGGCCGGGATCGAAGTCGACGTCCTGCAGCGATGGCAACAGGTTGTTGGCCACGTTGGGCATGTTGGCGTAGTCGAGCTTCTGGGTGTAGCCGAAACGAATCAAGCGCGCGACCATCCAGTCGGTAAGGCAGACAGCGTCTGCCCCGATGTCTCTACCAAGCGATAGCTGGTCTTTCACCTTGCCGTAGTAAGTGTTGTTGTCATCCACTGCTTCGGTGTACTCGACCTTGATGCCGGTCTGGGCCTCGAATGCGTCAATGGTGGGATAGTTGCCGGCGTCATCCACGTCGACATACAGTGCCCAGTTGTCCCAGCGAACCTTCTTGTTGGTGTCACTCTCGTCAGGAGCGGCGGACAGCTCGCCCGGCCCTGTTGAGCAAGCTGCGAGCGCGAGCCCGGTTGCACCGGCAGCGGCTCCAGTGAGCAGCGTGCGTCGATTCAGCTGAGCTTTCTGCGCATGGCGGATCAGCTCGCGAATCATGGGATCAGTGGGTAGCGGCTTGGAATTCATCAGAGGTTCTCCTAGCATTCGTGACACTCACGCGGTCGGTTCCGCAGCACTGCGGGACACACCGATAATTGCACAAATGAGCCGTAAAATCACTTAAAAGTGCTGAAAACGTTGCTATTGCAACCTGTTTGTCACGGAATCCGCACAATTTGGAAACAATACCGGCCCTGCAACCGCGCGAAACGGCAAATTGGTCGGTAGGAGCCGGCACCACGAAAGTAGGCAGAAGGCGTGCTCAGCGGTGAGAGCTGTTGCGGTGCCGCGGAGAGGTGAAGACTCACGCGGTCTGAGAGCGCACACAGGATGCTCTTTGCTAAACTTTTCGAAGCCGGGCCACAGTAACCCCGGGCTCCAATATTAGCCGCTTCGAGCGGCCTCGCGCCGAGAGGCGTTTCTGTGGCCCGGTATTTTCTCGCCACGACGGCGTCCGCGGCTTCAACGCTGAACTCCGACATTGCGTCCGCTCGTCGCCCAGCGAACTACTTCTGCAAACGACTTTTGCGAACCATTTCTGCGCGCTGACCAAACCCTCCTGACGAGGGCGCCGAATTACCCAGCAATGAAAGCAACTATCGAAATCCATCGCTAGCTCGCACCATTGTCTGAAATTTCGCCGCTGAACCTAACAAACTGCGATGAAGGAGCATAGGAACCTGTCATGCTGGTAGTTATGTCTCGTGAAGCTGATGTCAGCGCGTTTCCTGAAGAACCGGGAGCGCCTGTCGCGAGCCCGCAAGACCTGCTCGAGCGTGTCGCCACTGGTGACCAAGCCGCATTTAGCGCGCTCTACGACCAGCTCGCCCCACGAGTCTTCGGACTCGTCAAGAGGCTCCTTCGCGATCACTCGCAGTCTGAAGAAGTAACGCAAGAGATCTTTCTTGAAATTTGGCAAACCGCAACCCGATTCGATGCCAACAAGGGTGCAGCGGTGAGCTGGATTCTCACCATGGCTCACCGCCGAACTGTTGACCGTGTGCGTTCATCGCAGTCGTCTCGCGACCGCGACGTTCGCATCGGCATCCGTGATCACAACCCGGACTACGATCACGTTTCAGAAACCATAGAAGTCCGACTCGAACACGAAAGGGTAGAGAAGGCCATGTCCCGATTGACAGAACTCCAGCGCCAAGCTGTATCCCTTGCGTACTACGGCGGCTATAGCCACAGTGAGGTCGCGACCATGCTCAGTGTTCCTGTCGGCACTGTCAAAACCCGACTACGCGACGGAATGATTCGCCTCCGCGACGAATTGGGGGTGGCATCATGACCGAGCGCAACGATGACCTCGCCGCCCAGTCCGGCGCCTACGCCCTCAACGCGTTGAGCCCAGAAGAACGCGAGGCATTCGAGAAGCACCTGACTGCTTCCGCTGAAACCCGCACTGAAACCACTGAACTTTCTGACACGGCGGTAGCGCTCGGTATGGCCGTTGACCCGGTCACGCCGCCGCCAGCGCTCAAGGCCAACCTCATGGCGATGATTGCGCAGACACCGCAATTGCCGCGAGAGGTTGAGGTTGTGGATGACGCAGCCAAGGTAGTCCAACCAGCGGCGACACCTGCCGAAAAAAAAGCTCAGGGTCGCTGGTTCACTCGCCCAGCAACGGCGCTCGCAGCGGTTGCTGCGGCGGTTGCGCTGATCGTGGCCGGTGGTGTTGTCGCTGACTCGATCGGTCGCACATCGCTCCAGGAGACCAGCTTTGCTGCACAGCAGGCTGACCAGTTGGCCGCGATCAATGGTGCTAGCGATTCGCAGAGGCTCGTCTCAACGGTCACCGGGGGCGCTACAGCCACGTTTGTATGGTCCGTCGAGTTGGCCTCGTCTGCAGTCATTGTTGATGGATTAGAGCCGCTTCCCGATAATCAGGTCTACGAGCTCTGGTACATCGATAGTGCTGGCGCCCGGCCGGCCGGCCTTATGGATGCGTCCACGGATGGAACGACGTGGCGAGTACTCGACGGCAAAATGGCTGCGGGTGACGTCGTCGGTGTCACGATCGAGCCCAAGGGTGGATCGGATGCTCCGACTACCGCTCCCATCGTTGTTTTCGAAAGCGCCTAGCTTTCCCCTTGCTCCAATAGAAAAGCCCCCGGCCGGATGGCGCGGGGGCTTTCCTATTGAGCTGGCTCGCTCGTTATCCGAATTTGCCCGAAACGTAGTCTTCTGTTGCTTGAACGCTGGGGTTCGAGAAAATGGTGTTGGTGTCGTCGTACTCGATGAGCTTGCCTGGATGGCCGGTCCCTGCAATGTTGAAGAATGCGGTGCGGTCAGAAACGCGTGCAGCTTGCTGCATGTTGTGGGTCACGATAACAATCGTGTAGTCCTGCTTGAGTTCCTCAATGAGGTCTTCAATGGCGAGGGTTGAGATGGGGTCGAGGGCCGAACACGGCTCATCCATCAGCACCACGTCAGGCTTCACGGCGATGGCGCGCGCGATGCAGAGTCGTTGCTGTTGTCCACCAGAGAGGCCAGAGCCTGGCTTGTCGAGGCGTTCCTTGACTTCTTGCCAGAGGTTCGCGCCGATGAGGGATTGCTCGACGAGGTCGTCTGCATCGCTCTTGCTGATGCGCGAGTTGTTGAGTTTCACACCGGCGATAACGTTGTCGCGGATCGACATTGTGGGGAACGGGTTGGGGCGCTGGAACACCATGCCCACCTGGCGGCGAACGCTCACCGGATCAACGCCGGGAGCGTAAAGGTTGTTACCGTCGATGAGCACTTCACCCTCAACGTAGGCGCCGGGAATAACTTCGTGCATGCGGTTGAGCGTGCGGAGGAACGTCGACTTGCCACAACCGGACGGACCGATAAAGGCGGTAACAGTGCGGGGCTCAATCGTGAGCGATACACCTTCTACAGCGCGAAACTTGCTGTAGTAGACGTTGAGATCATTGACTTCGATGCGCTTAGACACGAATTAGGGTTTCCTTCGGTTATCGACCGGTCTTGGGGGCGAAGATCTTGGCGATGATGCGCGCCAGGAGGTTGAGGGCCATCACGATCAGGATGAGAGTGAGCGCTCCGGCCCACGCACGATCGATGTAGGACTGTGCGTCGGTGCCCTGGGAGATGTACGAGCTGTACACATAAACGGGCAGACTCTGCATGCGATCGCTGAAGAGCGAGTAGTTGAAGTTGTTGGTGAATCCGGCTGCGACTAAGAGCGGTGCGGTCTCGCCGATCACGCGGGCGATAGCGAGCATCACACCGGTCGTGATTCCGGCGATGGATGTCGGCAGCACAATCTTTAGGATTGTGAGCCACTTGGGCACGCCGAGTGCAAACGACGCCTCGCGCAGTTCGTTGGGCACGAGTCGCAGCATTTCTTCGCTCGAGCGAACAACGACGGGGATCATGAGCACGGAGAGTGCAACGGCGCCGGCGATGCCGAGCCGCACTCCTGGGCCGAAGAAGATCACGATGAGGGAGTAGGCGAAGAGGCCAGCGACGATCGAGGGAATTCCTGTCATGACATCGACGAAGAATGTAATTGCCTGGGCGAGGCGACCGCGACCGTATTCGACGAGGTAGATCGACGTCATGAGCCCGATGGGCACCGAAATGATCGCCGCGGCCAGTGTCATCTGGAGAGTTCCAATGATGGCGTGGGCTGCACCGCCACCTTCGCCGACAACGTTGCGGAGCGAAAGGGTAAAGAAGTCGAGGTCAAACCGGGCGGCGCCGTTGATCAATACCGTATAGAGCAGCGAGATGAGCGGCACTAGCGCGATGAGGAATGCGAGGGTGACCAGAGTGGTAACCAAGCGGTCGGTGGCGCGACGGTGGCCCTCAACGAGTCGAGAGACCGTCGTCAGCACAATTGCGAAGAGCACGACTCCGGAGAGCAAAGCGCCGACGATGTTAAATTCGCCTGCGGGCTGACCGGCCTGCACGAACATAAAAATGATCACGACGATCGCCAAGCTGCCGATCAGGATCGTTAGCGGCGCCCAGCGGGGGAGTTGTCCGGCCGAGTAAGCATTCTCAATGGGGCGCGCTGGTGTTGTAGTAGTCATCAGTTCGCTCCCGAGAATTCCTTGCGGCGGTTGACGATGTAGCGCGCGATCGTGTTGACGATCAGTGTGATTGCAAAGAGGATGAGGCCTGTTGCGATCAGTACGTTGACGTTAAGCCCATATGCCTCGGGGAAGCTCAGCGCGATATTGGCCGCAATTGTCGACGGGTTGATCGAGCTAATGATGTCGAACGTGATCACATTCGATGCAGAAAGCACCATTGCGACTGCCATGGTCTCTCCGAGGGCACGGCCGAGGCCGAGCATGGCGCCGGAGACGATGCCGGCGCGGCCGAAGGGGAGCACGGCTACTTTGATCATTTCCCAGCGAGTGGCGCCGAGGGCGAGCGCTGCTTCTTCGTGCAGTACTGGTGTCTGGAGAAAGACTTCACGGCAGATTGCGGTGATGATCGGCAACACCATGACGGCGAGCACGATCGACGCGGTAAGGACGGTGCGTCCGGTACCTGAGGCTGGCCCAGCGAAGAGTGGGATCCAGCTGAAGTTTTCGGCGAGCCAGGCGTAGAACGGCTGGACTCCGACGGCAAGAACGTTGCCGCCCCAGAGGCCGAATACCACTGAGGGAACGGCGGCTAGCAAGTCGACGATGTAGCCGAGAGTTGCCGCGAGAGGGCGTGGTGCGTAGTGCGAGATAAAGAGTGCGATGCCGATTGCAATGGGCACGGCCATGATGAGGGCAATTGCTGCAGACCAGATCGTTCCGAAGACGAGGGGACCAACGTAGGTCCAGAAGTCGGTGCCTTCAAGAAGAGTGGTTTCTTCGGGATCGGCTGTGATGCCGGGTACGCCCTGAATAACAAGGAACGCCGCGACGGCCGCGAGGATTGCGAGGATGAGCGCGCCAGCAGCAAGGGCGGTGCCTGAGAAGAGGCGGTCTCCGGGTCGCTGCTTCGCGCGCATACGGGGGGCCGCAGTCGAGGTCATGTTTCGAGTATCCCTTATCCCTGGCTTAGCTTGGTGCGGTGTGGCTGATTGATCGTGGTTCCGGGTGGCGTCCAGCAGCCTAACCCAAAGCAAAGTCTGCCCGACCCCGCTGCGTGGAGCAACGGGGTCGAAGCAGACTCAGAGTGCTACTTGATTGCGTCTACTGCAGCCTGTGCCTTGTCGAACAAGGTCGAGGAGATCGGAGCTGAACCGGCAGCGTCTGCTGCGGTGCTCTGGCCCTCTGGGCTGATGATGTAGGACAGGTAACCCTTGACCAGATCAACGCTGTCGCTGGATGCGTACTCGTTGCAGGCGATCAGGTAGCTGATGAGGACGACAGGGTAGACGCCGGAAGCGTCTGTGGCGCGGTCGAGGTTGACGGCGAAGTCAGTCTCGCCACGGCCCTCAGCGAATGGTGATGCGTCAACGATTGCTGCCGCAGCTTCGGGGGAGTACGGAACGTACTCATCGCCGACCTTGACGGCAACGGTTCCGAGGTCACCGGCGCGTGAGGCGTCGGCGTATCCGATGGTTCCGGTTCCGTTAGTAACAGCGTCAACGAGACCTGAAGTCTGAGGAGCACCCTCGCCACCGAACTCGGTTGGCCAGGTTTCGATTGAGCCGACGGTCCAGACCGAGGGAGCAGCAGCCGACAGGTAGTCGGTGAAGTTCGCTGTGGTTCCCGAGTCATCTGCGCGGTGAACGGCGGTGATGCCGAGGTCTGGCAGCTCTACGCCATCGTTCTGCGAAACGATTGCTGCATCGTTCCAGTTGGTGATCGAGCCATTGAAGATGCCAGCGATTGTGGCCGCGTCGAGGTTGAGCGAGTCAACACCGTCGAGGTTGAAGATGATCGCGATTGGCGAGATGTAGGCAGGGATCTCGAGGATGCCGGTGCCGGGAACGCAGGAAGCGAAGTTGTCTTCGGCGATTTCCTCGTCTTTGAATGCGCGGTCGGAACCAGCGAACTGGCTTCCGCCACCGATGAACGTGTCGCGGCCACCACCGGAGCCGATGGGGTCGTACTCAACCGTGACGTTCTCGTTCGCGGTCTGGAAGCCAGCAACCCAGGCCTCTTGGGCTGACTGCTGTGACGATGCGCCGGCGCCGACGAGAGTGCCGGTGAGGGTTGAGCCGGTGCCTTCGCCGTCTGTGCTTCCTGTTGCTGCTGCGCACGAGGAGAGGAGGATGGTGCCTGCGATAGCAATGGCACCGATGGTGCCAAGACGCTTGAAGTTCACAGTTTTCCCTTCGGAATGTTGATTACAGGTTGTGGGCCGGTGCGACCCAAATAGAAAACCTAGGCAGCGCAGGTAGCCATAATTGCCCCGCGAGGTAAACGGCAGGTAAACGCCGTCCCAACATGAAAAGGGAGTACTGGGGAGTTACTTGATTGCCGCGACTGCGGCGTTCGCCTTCTCGAAGAGTCTTTGCGAGATGGGAGCGGAACCTGCACCCGCGGCTGCAGCCTGCTGACCCTCGGGACTGATGACGTAATCCAAATAGCCCCTGATGACATCCACACGGTCGTTGTCCAAGTACTCGTTGCAGGCGATCAGGTAGCTGATGAGCACTACGGGGTACACGCCGGCAGCGGTGGATGCGCGATCAATTTCGACAGCGAAGTCGGTAGGGCCTCGGCCTTCACCGAACGGTGAGACGTCAACGATTGCTGCTGCAGCTTCGGGGGAGTACGAGACGTACTCTTCACCGACCTTGACGGCAACGGTTCCGAGGTCGCCAGCACGTGAGGCGTCGGCGTAACCGATGGTGCCTGTTCCGTTAGTGACAGCATCGACTACACCGGATGTTTGCGGGGCAGCTTCTCCGCCAAACTCGAGTGGCCACTTCTCGATGGATCCGACCGACCAGGCGTCTGGGGCGGCTTCGGCTAGATAGCTTGTGAAGTTCGCGGTGGTTCCGGAGTCGTCGGCGCGATGCACGGCAGTAATTCGCTGACTCGGCAGCTCAGCCGTCGGGTTTTGGTCGGCAATTGCTGGGTCGTCCCAGCGGCTAATTTCGCGCGTGAAGATGCCAGCAATAGTGGCCGCGTCGAGGTTGAGTGAGTCAACACCGTCGAGGTTGAAGATGATCGCGATCGGCGAAATGTAGGCAGGGATCTCGAGGATGCCCGTGCCGGGAACGCACGAGACGAACTCTTCTTCAGCGATCTCTTCGATAGTGAAGGCACGGTCAGAGGCCGCGAAAACGGCGCCACCGCCGACAAACGTGTCGCGGCCACCACCGGACCCGATGGGGTCATATTCGACCGTTGCTGCGACGTTCGCCAGTTGGAAGCCACGAACCCAGGACTCTTGCGCAGACTGTTGCGATGAAGCGCCAGCACCGATGATTGTGCCCGACAGACCCGTTCCGTCACCAACGGGGGCAGGAACGCACGCAGCAAGCGTGAGGGCGCTGGTCATCGCGATAATGCTGACGGTACCGAGGCGGGTGAACTTCACTGTGTCCTTTCGAGAAACTGACGTGCACGCCATTCTCTCGCGAATTCGTTGAGAATTCACCGTCGACTAACCTCAGCGCTTCACAATGTTCACGGCTGGTGGGTCTCTACCGCCACGAGTCGAAGCTTTTTGGTGTCGCGGGCGAAGTGCAGTACCGAGAAGTCGCCAGTGCTGAGCATTGCTGCGGCGCGAAGTCGGGCATCCGGCTGGGTATTGGATGCTTCAGCTAGCGCACTGACAATTTGCGGCAGTACGGGTCCGTGACTGCACATCACCGTTGTTTGCTGCTTCTTGAGCCGTTTCGCGACGAGCGCTGTCACGGCCTTGCCGTTGCCAGCGTAGGCATCTTGGCTGAGGTCTTCGGTTGACTTGATCTCAAGTGCTGTGCGTTCAGCCAGCGGCGTAATCGTGGCCAGGCAGCGAGCTGCAGTGCTGCTTAGGATGCGCTCGGGGGCGAACGCTGCGATTCCCCCAGCAATGGTCGCTGCCTGATCCGTTCCCCGGTGCATAAGTGGCCTCGTGGCATCGGGGCCATCCCACGTCTCGCCGGGAACCGCTTTTCCGTGGCGAACGGCGATTACAGCAAAGGTGCGGGCATTGCCAGCGTCGTAAAGTCTCCCGAATCGATCGAGCACATCCATGTCGTGGGTGTAACTGACTTTCTTGCGTGCTTTGGCGAGCGACAACCACTCAAGGGACGAAATTTCGTCGTTGGCGGTGAATCTGGCTCGCTCTAGGTCGTGGTCGTTAACTTCGGCCGACCAATAGTGCACGTACTTGTCGCGGCCGTTCGCAAGTGTGTAGTGAACGTTTCCGAGCGGCGCACCGAGTTCGACGGCCAGGCCAGTCTCCTCATAGATTTCGCGAACGGCTGTCTCGGGCAGCGTTTCACCCGGGTCTAGCTTGCCCTTGGGCAATGAAACGTCTTTGTGCACGGTCCGGTGCACAAGCAGTACTCGTGGCTTGCCATCGACTACGCGCCAACAAACAATTCCTGCGGCAAGTACCGGCGTGCTTGCCGCGGTCACCGGCGAGCTCCGCCTCGTTTGCGCTGTGTGATTCGCTTCATAAGAACATTCTGTAGGTCATTGAGGGGTTCGTTGTTCTCTGACCGGCCGTGGCGCACCCAATTGCCCTCAGAATCGAGCCACCACGATGCGGTGCTCTCATCAACGGCAAGGTCGAAGATGTAGTCGAGCTCTTCGATGTGCTCTGGCTCAACGATGCGCACGAGCGCCTCGACCCGACGGTCGAGGTTGCGGTGCATCATGTCTGAACTGCCGATAAACACTTGCGGGTCGCCATTGTTGTGAAAGGCGAACACTCTCGAGTGTTCGAGGTAGCGCCCCAGAACGGAGCGCACGCGAATGTTCTCGCTGAGCCCCGGCACTCCGGCACGCAACGAGCAAATTCCACGCACGACGATATCGATGGGAACGCCAGCATTGCTCGCTCGGTAGAGACCATCGATGATTGCTTCATCCACCATGGAATTCAGCTTCAGACGGATGCCGGATGGCAGCCCAGCGCGGGCGTTCGAGATCTCTGCCTCGATGTGCTTGATGAGTCCCTTGCGCAGGTGGCGCGGAGCAACCAGTAGTCGCTTAAACTTCTTCTCGATTGCGTAACCGGAGAGCTCATTGAACAATCGAGTGAGGTCTTTGCCGACCTGATCGTCTGCCGTGAGCAGGCCCAGATCTTCATAGAGACGGCTCGTCTTGGGGTTGTAGTTTCCCGTGCCGATGTGGGCGTAGTGGCGCAGCTTGCCTTCTTCTTGGCGCACAACGAGCGCGAGCTTGCAGTGCGTCTTGAGGCCGACAAGGCCATAGACGACGTGCACTCCAGCTTTCTCCAGTTTGCGCGCCCATGAGATGTTCGCCGTCTCATCAAACCGAGCTTTGATCTCGACGAGCGCGAGCACAGCTTTTCCCGCCTCGGCAGCATCAATGAGCGCTTCAACGATCGGGCTGTCACCACTCGTGCGGTACAACGTCTGCTTGATGGCCAATACGTCAGGGTCGGCCGCTGCTTGTTCCAGGAACGACTGAACGCTCGTTGAGAACGACTCGTATGGGTGATGTAGCAGGATGTCTTTGCGCGCAATCGCACGGAAGATATCGGCGCTCTCGTTGCCTTCGGTAGGCATGAGGCTTGGGCTCGTGATCGGCACGTGACGGGGGTATTTGAGTGCCGGTCGGTCTATTCGTGTGAGCTGAAATAGTCCGGCCAAGTTGAGGGGGGCAGGTAGCCGATAAACCTCTTGCTCGGTGATCTTGAGTTCGCGCACGAGAAGGCCGAGCGTCACGTCATCCATGTCATCAGTGATTTCGAGACGGATAGGCGGGCCAAAGCGACGGTTCAGAATTTGCTTCTCGAGTGACTTGATGAGGTTCTCAGACTCATCTTCGTCAACGTTGACATCTTCGTTGCGGGTAACTCGAAACTCGTGGTGCGCCAGAATTTCCATTCCAGGAAAGAGCGCCCCCAGGTGATTTGAGATCAAATCTTCAAGAGGGATGTAGCGCAGTTGGTCGCTGCCGTCATCTGGCAGCTGGATAAAGCGGGGAAGAACGCTCGGTACCTTCAGCCGCGCGAACTCCTCTTTCTGTGTCTTGGGGTTGCGCACCCGAATTGACAGGTTGAGTGAGAGCCCCGAAATGTACGGGAATGGATGCGCGGGATCAACAGCCAGTGGCATAAGCACGGGAAAGATCTGGTTGGAGAAGATCTCGTGAACGCGATCACGGTCTTCTGGGCCGAGATCTGCCCACGTCTCGATGTGGATGCCGGCGTTATCGAGTGCTGGCTTCACGCTGTTACTAAATTCGGCGGCGTGCCGCTCCTGCAACGCGTGAGCGGCGGTACTCAACTCTTCGAGTACTTCCGCTGGCGCACGACCAGTATTGGTCGGTACGGCCAGCCCAGTGTCGATGCGGCGTTTGAGTCCGGCAACGCGCACCATGAAAAATTCGTCGAGGTTGCTGGCAAAAATGGCCAGGAAGTTGGCGCGCTCAAGTAGCGGCAACGATGTGTCTTCTGCAAGCTCGAGCACGCGCTGGTTGAACGCGAGCCAGCTCAGTTCGCGATCAAGATAACGGTCGGGAACCAGTGTGCCGTCGTCCACGCTCGATGACTCATCGATGTCGTATTCGTCGAGCGAATCGGTAGCAGAGCTGGGGTCGGCTATCGCACTGTCGTTTTCCATTAGATCATCCTGCCATTGCGCGATGAACAACTGATTAACTCCACCGAATTACGGTGAAAGTGATTTAGACGGCGATGCTCTCGGGCTCGGTGGTCGCAGGCTCGCTTGTGGTGACTTCAGGTGCTGGAACGACGGCGGCCTTTTCTGCTTCCTCCGCGATGTTGAAGCAGTAGCCGACGTTGCGAACCGTACCGATGAGTGACTCTAGATCGCCGAGCTTGGCTCGTAACCGACGCACGTGCACGTCAACGGTGCGAGTACCGCCGAAGTAGTCGTAACCCCAGACCTCGCTCAATAATTGTTCGCGAGTGAACACGTGCGAGGGGTGCGAGGCGAGAAAGCGAAGCAACTCAAACTCTTTAAACGTGAGGTCGAGTGAACGGTCTTTCGCTTTGGCCGAATAGCTCGCTTCATCGATGACGATTCCGGATGCCCGAATCTTGGATGCCGAGCTGTCACCTTCTCGGCGGGCAAGCGCGAGACGGATGCGGGCATCCACTTCTGCTGGTCCGGCACCGGTGACGAAAAGATCGTCGATGTGCCACTGGTGATTGACGGCGGCGAGGCCACCATCGGTGACGACGACGAAGAGCGGGCATGAGATTCCGCTGGAGTTCAGTACATTGCAGAGGCCTTTGGCCGCGGCGAGGTTGGTGGTCGCGTCAACAATGATCAGGTCGGTTGTCGGCGCGGCGACGAGAGTTGCGGGCGCTGCGACGACCACATCGACCGTATGACTGAGCAAACCCAGGGCGGGTAATGGTTCAGCATCGGGCGCAGAGCTAAGCATCAAGATGTGTGCCATATGGCCTCCCCACTGCGTGAGAGGTATTCTACCCGCCGAGTCGAGTGCCGTTTGTACAACGCTAGTTGAGGCCGTTCTCGGTACGATGGGGGTATGACTTGGCAAAAGTGGAGCGTTGTTCCCGTGTGGCTATTGAGCCTTATTGGCGCAATTGTCATCGGCGCGGTCTCAAGCCCGGACATGCGCGTCACGTGGCTCGCAATTACTCTTGCCGGCGCTGTTGTCTTGACTTTCATAATCCAGCTCGCCATTCAGCGCAAAGAGGGCTTCGTGGCGCGGGCAACAGCAAGCATGGTTGGCTCGCTCGCCGTGGTTGCTGCAGCGACAGCAATTTTTGCCATCATTTAGGGCGCTCGCGCTCGGCACCGATAGGATTAGTACATGCTTCTCGCACTTGAGCTCTTCTTCGTTGGCCTTCTCGGTCTGGCGACGCTGTCAATCGGCTACGTGTCGGTTGTCGTGGTCTTTAACCTGTTTCGCGGCCAGCGCTAACCGCGCCGAATTGTGATCGAGTTAGACACCTCCGGCCCCGCCGAACTAGCCCCGCTTTCTTGGCTTATTGGCCTATGGGAGGGCAGTGGTGTCGTCGACTATGTGTACGGCGATGAAACGCGCAGCCTTGAGTTTGGCCAGCGCATCAGCTTCACGCACGATGGACTGCCTCACCTCAACTACAGCTCGTACACGTGGTTGCTCGATGAGAATCAAACCCCGCACGTAACTGAGACCGGCTACTGGCGATTGCGTCGCCCGGCGAGTGGGGGAGATCCAGGCCCCGGGCTATTGCCAGCTGTTGGGCAGCGACCATTCACCTCCGCAGAGCAGGTCGAAACCTTGCGCACGCCAAACGGCGGCTTTGAGATTGAAGTCTCGATGGTGCATCCGGGCGGAATCAACGAGTTCTATATTGGCGAAGTAACCGGGCCACGTATCGATCTCGCTACCGACGCTGTGATGCGCTCCGAAAGCGCCAAGGAATACACTGCGGCAACCCGCCTCTACGGACTCGTGGATGCTCACCTGCTGTGGGCGTGGGATATCGCCGCCCTCGGCCAAGACCTTCGCAATCACGCGTCAGGACGGCTCGCTCGTGTCGAATAGTACTTTTTCTTCCCGCCCCGGTGCTGTGGGTACTCCACCAGAGCACTACGGTAACCCCTTCGGCGAGCAGCGCGCTTTGGCCGCTGGGCAATCGGTTGTTGAACTGGCTGACCGGGCCGTTCTCACAATCACTGGGCCGGATCGCCTCACATGGCTCGACTCGCTTACGACTCAGGCGCTGACGGGGCTTGGAGCTGGCGATAGCGCAGAGACACTTCTTTTGAATCCGAACGGGCGAATCGAACACGCCATGCGTGTCGTTGATGACTCCGAAACTCTCTGGTTGCTCATCGATGGTTCAGCACGCGAAGCACTCGCCAAGTGGTTGGATCGTATGCGCTTTACGCTTCGCGTCGAGATAGCCGATCGCAGTGACGACTTTGTTACGATCGGCAGCTTTGGCGACCTCGGCCTTCCCGTCGCTGTTTCGCACGAAATCCCTCTCGTGTGGAACGACTCGTGGGCGGCCGTCGCGAGGGGCGGCCACCAGTACTCCCGTGCCGAACAACATCCCGGCGCCACATGGAACTACCGGGAGTCGCTCGTCGCTGTCGACTCCGACCTCAGCGACTTTGCGGCATCCGGTTCTCTCGCATTCGAAGCACTCCGCATCGCGGCTTGGCGCCCATGGTTCAGTACCGAAGTTGACGATCGCAGCATCCCGCACGAACTCGACTGGATGCGCTCAGCCGTTCACCTCAGTAAGGGCTGCTACCGGGGCCAAGAGACCGTCGCGAAAGTGCACAATCTCGGGCATCCACCCCGCCGACTCGTATTGCTTCACCTCGACGGTTCAGAAGGCGCGCTGCCCGAAGCTGGCGCAGAAGTCTCGCTCGGCGAGAAGGTTGTCGGCACCGTTACGGCAACGGCTCGTCACTTCGAACTCGGCCCCATTGCATTGGCCATGATCAAACGTGGGGTGGATGCCGCAGAGACTCTCGCTGTTGCCTCCGACGTCGGGGCTATTGCCGCCGCACAAGAAGTCATCGTGCCGACAGATGCAGGAGCCGAAGCAAACGTGCCTCGACTGCCTCGACTCGGAGCAGTCAAGCGCTAGCAGCAGCATCCACTCATTCTCGGTACTCTTTAGGTATGACTCACACCCTGATTTTGTTGCGCCACGGCAACTCCGAATGGAACCAGAAGAACCTTTTCACCGGATGGGTGGATGTAGGACTCACCGATCAAGGTCGCACAGAAGCAACACGCGCCGGCGAACTGATCGCAGCTTTTGAGAAGCAGCCAGACGTGCAGTACACCTCGCTGCTCAAGCGGGCGATCCACACGGCAAACATTGCGCTGCAGGTTGCCGACCTCGACTGGTTGCCGGTGAAGCGCTCCTGGAGACTCAACGAGCGTCACTACGGTGCGCTGCAGGGCAAAGACAAAGCGCAGACTCTCGAAGAGTTTGGCGAAGAGAAGTTCATGACGTGGCGTCGCAGCTTCGACGTGCCGCCACCCGCACTGGACGATGACGCTGAATACAGCCAGGTCCATGAACCTCGCTATGTGGGCATCGACGGCGAGATTCCTCGCACCGAAAGCCTCAAGCTCGTCATCGACCGCATGTTGCCGTACTGGGAATCCGACATCACCAAGGATCTCGCTGCGGGCAAGACGGTGCTCGTGACCGCGCATGGCAACTCCCTGCGCGCCCTCGTCAAGCACCTCGATGGCATCTCCGATGACGCCATCGCAAGCCTCAACATTCCTACCGGAATTCCGCTCGTCTACGAACTCGACGACAACTTCATGCCAATCAAGCCCGCCTACTATCTCGACCCCGAGGCAGCAGAAGCCGGAGCAGCCGCGGTTGCTTCGCAGGGCAAAAAATAGCGCGGTACTTCACCGCAACACGATCACACGCGAGAAGCCCCGACGAGAACAATTCTCGTCGGGGCTTCTTCACGTTAGGCGGCGACCTTAGTCGTCTGTCGGTACCCAGTCGCCAGTGGCCAAGTACTGCACCTTCTTGGCGATCGAGACCGCGTGGTCTGCAAAACGTTCGTGGTAACGCGACGCCAGAGTGGCATCCACGGTATCGACCGCTGCACCCTTCCAAGTTTCGCCGAGCACCTTGTCGAAAACGCTCAAGTGCAGAGCATCGATCTTGTCATCGTCATTGCGAATCTCTTCCGCAATGCGAACATCTTCATGCTTCAGCAACTCGACGAGCTTCTTGGCGACCGCAACATCTAGTGCGCCGAGCTCTGCGAATGTGCCGCGCAACGACTTCGGGACCACCTTGTCGGGGAACCGGTATCGCGCAAGCTGAGCGATGTGCTCAGCCATGTCACCCATGCGCTCGAGAGATGCACTGATGCGCAGCGCGCTCACTACAATTCTCAAGTCGCGGGCGACTGGTTGTTGACGAGCGAGGATATTGATCGCTAGCTCGTCGAGTTCTGCTGCAGCTGCATCGATTTCATCATCATCTGCGATCACCGTTTCGGCGAGCGAGACATCAGACTCATTAAATGCTTTTGTTGCGTTCTCGATTGAGACCGCCACAAGGCTGGCAATTTCGACGAGGCGGTCTTGCACCTCGCGTAGTTCCTGTTGGAATACTTCGCGCACGCTATCTACGTCCCTTCGATACGGGCATGACGAAGCCCGCACGGCTTAGGCCACCCTGCCCGCGTCAGGTTAACAGCAGGTGTTGGCGGCCTGAACTTTAGCTGAAGTGAGCACTCGTCGCGAACTTGCGGCAAGTGAATGCTCCAGATGTAACTAATCTAGTCGCTATGGACTCTGCGTGGCTCGTGCCAGCCGCCCTCGCTTTTGGGGTATTTCTCGGCGGAGGTATGTCCTTCATCATTTACGCGGCTGCTCGACGCGGGCAGCGGGCAGCGCATGTGGTGTCTTCTGCGGTGCCGGATGGCGTCGATCAGGTCATTGATGCGCTGGAATCCGCTGGCATCGTGCTCGACCCCTCGAACAACATAATGAAGGCCTCACACGCCGCACTGACTTATGGCCTCGTGTGGAACCACGCCCTCGTGCATCCGGAACTCATCGAATTTGTCGATCAGGTTCGCCGTACCGGTGATCCAATCGCTCAAGAAGTGCACGTCTCTCGCGGACCTTTCGGTGATGCCAACATTTATCTCTTCGTTCGAGTTGCACGCCTAGGAACGCGCTACGTTTTGCTTTTGGCCGAAGACCGAACAGAGTCGTACCGCCTTGAGGAAGTGCGTCGTGACTTCGTCGCCAACATCAGTCATGAACTCAAGACGCCGATCGGCGCAGTGGGGCTGCTTGCTGAAGCCCTCGTGAGTGCCTCAGATGAGCCAGACCAAGTGAAGCGCTTCGCGAAACGGCTCACGAAGGAATCTCAGCGTCTTGCACGCATCACGCAGGAGATCATCGAACTCTCAAGGTTGCAGTCCGCAGACGGCCTTGCAGAGGCTGTGCCGGTAGAAATTGACACCGTGCTCGCGGCGGCCATCGATCAGAACCGTGTGGTTGCCGATCTCAACCGCGTCTCGCTCATTCGGGGGGGAGCGACCGGCATTGAAGTCTTTGGCGACGAAACCCTTCTCGTGCTCGCACTCGACAATCTCATCTCGAACGCCGTGCAGTATTCACCGGAGAACACTCGCGTCGGTATCGGCGTTCGCCGCAAGAATGGAGCGATCGAGATCTCGGTCACTGACCAGGGTGTCGGAATTCCCGACGACGAACTTGACCGAGTGTTCGAGCGCTTCTACCGCAGTGATCCTGCCCGCAGCAGGCACACTGGCGGCAGTGGGCTCGGGCTCAGTATTGCCAAACATGTTGTGCAAAATCACGGTGGCGACATCCGCGTGTGGTCGCAGCTTGGCCAAGGTTCAACTTTCACGATCCGACTGCCCGAAATCGACAGCGACGTAACCCAGTCAACAGGAGACAAGAAATGACCCGAATTCTGATCGTCGAAGATGAGTCGTCTTTGAGTGAGCCGCTTGCATTTCTTCTGGAGCGTGAGGGCTACGAGACAACGATCGCCGAAGACGGATTAGCGGGTCTTGCTGAATTCGATCGCAACGGGGCTGATCTCCTGCTTCTCGATCTGATGCTTCCTGGCCTAGCCGGTACCGAAGTGTGCCGGGAGATTCGTACTCGCTCAAGCGTTCCCATCATCATGCTCACCGCAAAGGACAGCGAAGTGGATATTGTCGTTGGTCTTGAACTGGGTGCGGACGACTACATGACGAAGCCGTATTCCACTCGAGAGCTCCTGGCGCGCATCCGTGCTGTTCTCCGACGCCGCACAGAAGACATCGACGACCACGAGCTGGTGTTAGAAGCCCGCGGGGTGCGGATGGACGTTGAACGTCACACCGTCACCGTCGACGGCGCCGATGTGACGATGCCGCTCAAGGAGTTCGAACTGCTCGAGTTGCTCCTGCGCAATTGCGGCCGAGTGCTCACTCGAGGTCAACTGATTGATCGAGTGTGGGGCGCTGACTACTTCGGTGACACCAAGACGCTTGACGTTCACATCAAGCGCATCCGCTCAAAAATTGAGAAGACGCCGTCGCAGCCTAAGTTGCTCGTGACGGTGCGTGGGCTCGGCTATCGCTTCGAAGATTGAGTTTCGGGCGTAGCCCTAACTCGGGGCGAGCTTCGCGTGACTCGGCGTTCTGCCGAGTGCTTACGCGGATGTTACTTGGTTAGCGCGCTAGCGGGAGCGAGTTCGGCGTACTCCGGGTTGTCGCTGGAGAGGACCGGAACAAGAAGCTCAGTGCCGCTGTCGTTGCCGAACTGAAAGTAAATCGGCAAGAGCTGACCGGCGGAGACCCCAGCGTCGCTAATGATGATCGTGTCGCCGTCGACAACGCTTCCGTAGCTCTTGACCGCGCTCGACGAGATCGGCTTGGAAATGTCGACCCGTTCGCCATCTTCCGACTCGTACTGCAGTCGAAGGCTGCCGCTCGATGAGCCAGTGTTGATGATGGTGAGCGAGATGCTCACAGCAGAGTTATCTTCGTTGCTGATCGCGAGAACGTTGCGAACCTCGACATCGCCAACGGTGGCACCGATGCCATCGCTGGGGTCGTAGTGGTTGAGCGTTGCGGTTGGCGTAATGAACGAACAACCTGCGGTGCCCACGAGGAGAGCGCCGGCGATGAGGGCGGATGCTGCGGCGCGTGCTGCGCGAGTGCGTACTGTCACACACCCATACTATCGATAGCTTCGCCGAGGGGTTTAGTTAGGTCAGCCTTACCATGCCTTTACTGTGGTAAACTGGGTTTTCTTCGAGAGGACCACTATTCATGTTGTTTGAGGTCGGCGAGACTGTCGTTTATCCCCACCACGGTGCTGCAACCATCACCGAGGTGAAGAAGCGCACCATTAAGGGCGAAGAGAAAATCTATCTCAAGCTCAACGTAACGCAGGGTGATCTCACGATCGAAGTACCCGCTGAGAATGTCGACCTCGTCGGTGTCCGTGACGTTATCGGCCGCGAGGGTCTTGATCAGGTTTTCGAAGTGCTTCGCGCCCCGTTTACTGAAGAGCCAACTAACTGGTCGCGTCGCTACAAGGCCAACCTTGAGAAGCTTGCCTCTGGCGATGTCATCAAGGTGTCTGAGGTCGTTCGCGACCTGTGGCGTCGAGACCAAGATCGTGGCCTCTCTGCTGGCGAAAAGCGCATGCTCGCTAAGGCACGTCAGATTCTGATCTCTGAGCTCGCTCTGGCTGAGAAGACTGACGAAGAGAAGGCATCACTCGTTCTCGACGAGGTTCTTGCCTCCTAATTCTTGGCTTGCTAGCCGTATTCACAGGTGAGCATGGGTAATCTGGTTCGCTACGTCTTTCTGGCGGAGGAGTATTTCCTCGCCCATCGATCTGGAGATACCCGCCACACATGAGCCCGACTAATGAGCCCCGCGTTGCCGTCATTGTTCTTGGAGCAGGAAACGGTACTCGCCTCGGGCGAAACGAGCCGAAGGCTTTTGTGCACCTCGCGGGGCGTCCAACCCTCAGCCGTGCACTCGAAGCTGTATTCGCGATGGATGAGCAAGCTCAAGTAATTGTCACCGTGCCGCCATCGTTTATTCCGATCGCCAAGCAGCTTGCACGCTCGGTTCCGGGCGGGCGGGATCGTGACACTACGGTCATTCTGGGTGGATCGACTCGTCAGGAATCAGTTGCTGCTGCTCTCAAGTATCTCGATTCGTCAGTCGAGGTCGTGCTCGTGCACGACGCAGCGCGCCCACTGACTCCGAGTGTCGTCTTCGATTCTGTTGCGGCTGAAGTTCTTTCCTCAGGCGCAGGCGTTGTGCCTGGACTGCCCGTTGCTGACACGATCAAGCGCACGGATGACGCAGGTTTCGTTGTTGAGACGGTTGATCGTTCTGTTCTCATGGCTGTTCAGACGCCGCAAGGGTTCCCTCGCGCGCAACTCGTTGCCGCTCACGAATCCGCAACAGAAGAATTCACGGACGACTCTGCTCTCGTTGCCGCTGCAGGATTCCCCGTTTCAGTGATCGCTGGAGATGATCTGGCTTTCAAGATCACCACGGCGTGGGAGCTGCGTAGAGCAGAGCAGTTGTTTACCGCATCAGCGGCGTCGGGCATCCGCGTCGGTACGGGCACAGATGTGCACGCGTACGACGAGACCAAGCCGCTGTGGCTCGCAGGACTGTATTGGCCAGACGAAGTTGGACTTCGCGGACACAGCGATGGCGATGTTGTCTCGCATGCGATTTGCGATGCCATGCTTTCTGCGGCGAAGCTCGGCGACCTCGGCAGTGTCTTTGGCACGAGTGATCCCAAGTTCCAAGACGCGCACGGCGACGTGTTTTTGCGCGAGACACTTCACTTGATTCGTGATGCAGGCTTTGAGGTCGGCAACGTTTCGGTTCAACTTATTGGTAATCACCCGATGGTGTCGCGCCGTCGGGTAGAGGCGGAGTCGCTCTTGACCGGTCTCCTGGGGGCTTCGGTCAGTATTGCCGGCACCACCTCGGACGCCCTCGGCTTCACTGGACGAGGCGAGGGTATGGCAGCGATTGCAACTGCTCTCGTTCATGCGCGTACGGTTGCCGAAGCGGCACACGCTAGCGATTAGCCTCGTCCTCTAGGCATTCAGAGCGTCGATGGTGACGCCTTTTAAAATCTGAGCGATATTTATTTTCTCCTGTGCCTTGGTGCAGAGCTTTGTCGACTGCTATACCTGTTATTACACGGGTGTGAGTCCAATGCTCACAAATGTGCAAATGCAACAACAGGGTCGATGGTGACACACCTCCGTCACAGCCACAGGCCCTGACAGGCGCCGACAACGAAGTTGCGGCTGGAGAAAGGTGTGAGATGCAATCTGTTCTGGACACATTAATTTGGGCGGCGGAAGATGCGCCGCCAGTGCCCGCCAGCGACAACCCGATTATTCAGGCGCTCACTTGGGGTGCAACGCACTTCATCGGTCTGTTCAATGCTTCGGGCGAAGCGCTTATGGGGCTTGCAACCGGCATCCTTCCCACGCTGATCGTGCTGCTCACGTTCATGTACGCAATCACCACATGGGTGGGCGAAGAGCGCATGACTCGAGCCGTGCAGTGGTCGGCACGATGGGCAATCACGCGCTACACGCTCATGCCAGTAATCGCGGTTATCGTACTCACGAACCCGATGGCGTACTCGTTTGGCATCTACCTGCCCGAGAGGCAGAAGCCGGCGTTCTACGACTCGGCCGTGTCGTTCGTGCACCCTGTGACCGCGTTCTTCCCGCACGCTAACGCTGGCGAGATCTTCGTCTGGGCTGGCGTATCTGCTGGTGTGCTCGCGATCGCTCCCGAGAAGTATCCGCTACTTGCACTGCTCTACTTCACAACCGGCATCGTCGTGATCTTCATCCGTGGAGTCGTCACGGAATGGATCACCAACCTCCTTATCCGTCGCCAGGGACTCACCGAAGTCTTCGACGAGTATGACCGCGAATTCGCCCGCGCAAGCGCGCGATTCATCGAGGCGAAGCAGACCAAGAAAACCGGATCCTCGGTTGCCACTGAAGGGACGGTGTGATCATGACTGAGAACACCTACAACAAAGTATTTGTAAAGCCAGGCAACGGCGGATGGGGCAAGGGCTTGATGCTCGAAGCCTCCGAAGTAAAGAACGTAGTTCTCTCGGTTACGGGTGGCGGAATCCACCCGGTTGCTGCACGCATCGCCGAACTCACTGGAGCTGAAGCGGTCGACGGGTTCACCAACAGCATCGCTGAAGAGCGCGTTGTCGCCGTAGTAATCAACTGTGGCGGAACTGCACGAATCGGTGTCTACCCCAAGAAGCGCATGATGACGGTCGATGTGTTCCCTGGAGAGCCCTCCGGTCCTCTCGCGAAATACATCACTGACGACGTCTTCGTCTCTGCTGTCGGCACAGACAACGTCGAGATCGTCGGTGAAGCAGCATTCGCAACGCACGCTGCGGAAGCGGCGGCGGCATCAAGCGCGGCAATCGGAAGCGAAGCACCCAAGGGTGCCTTCGGTAGCAGCGACGTTCAGCACTTCACGGCGCAGACCACGACCGGTGGCGGATTCATTGGTTTCTTCTCCAATGTTGCGACGCGATTCGGTGCGGTAATCGGAAACATCATCAACACGCTGCTGTCGTCTGGTCGGCAGACAATCCAGCTCGTGCTGCAGACGATTCTGCCGTTTATGGCCTACGTGAGCCTTCTGATTGGTTTCGTTACCTACTCAGGGCTTTCGGAAGTCATTGCGCAAGGGGTTACACCACTGGCGTCTAACCCGTTCGGCCTGATCCTGTTGGGTGTGATTACGGCACTGCCGTTCCTCTCGCCCATTCTCGGCCCAGGTGCCGCAATCGCTCAGGTGATCGGTGTACTCATGGGTACGCAGATCGCTGCTGGCGCACTACCGGTGCAGTACGCACTTCCGACCCTGTTCGCGATTGACGGTCAGGTCGGTTGTGACTTCGTGCCGGTTGGTCTCGCCCTGGGAGAGGCAAAGCCTGAGACGGTTGCAGTGGGAGTGCCCGCGGTACTCTTCTCTCGCCTTATCACCTCGCCGCTGGCAGTCTTGATTGCGTGGGGCGCAAGCTTCGCGCTGATCTAGCCAGTACGTCCACCACTAGTAACAGCAGAGAAAAGCGAGACAGCAATGACTACTTATTACCGCAGCGAAGTAACGTCCATCGGAACGGACGCCACTGAGATGTTCGACGGGGGAGTCGTGATTTTCTTTGGAGAACCGTGCCCCGCTGAGTTGGCTGAGGTAAGTGTTGTTCACGCTGTATCGCACCACCACCCGCAGCGCGATCCCCAACCGGGAGACGTGCTGCGGGTCGGTGACTCTGTCGTCACCATTACGGAGGTCGGCGAACTTGCTGGCCACAACCTCCGCACGCTTGGCCACTTCGTGGTCTACAGCGACCCAGAAGACAGTCAGAAGATTCTTCCTGGCGCCATCCACGCAAAGGGATCGCTAACGCTCCCAGACGCAGGCGTCACCATCGAGCTCATCGAAGGCAATTGACATGGATACCGGATTCGCCGTACTGCTGATTGGAGCGCTCCTACTGAGCGTTGTATTCAGTCTCTTTCAACAGCGCACGTACTCGCGCGCAACTAAGCGTATTGGCCTGGGTTTTCTCGGTGCCAAGGACCACTTTCTCGTCTCTGGTCGCGGCAAGGGATTCTTGCGCGGAGCCATCGTTCTGATGGTCGTCGACGCCTCAACAACTCGCATCGTGGCCGCAGAGGCCATGGTGGGTGGTTCAGTGCTCGCGCGCTTCAAGCCTCGTCCTGAGCTGCTCGGCGATCTTGACACTGCCGTTATGCGCACGAGCGAGAAGAAGATGACCGAAGCGGTCGATTACGCGACCAAGCAGTACTGGGTTACCTACAAGCGAAGCGTGCCGGCCGCACCACGCGGCTAGGAAGCTGGCAGGTTCGGGTGTTTCGGCATCCGGCGTTGCATCGTCGTCCCTATCGGGGCATACTAAATACACATACTTGATTAACAAGCGCACATAAGTGCAAATAACGTGGTTACAAAGGGGTTGTCATGGGTTACACAAACAAACTGCTCGCCCGTCAGCGTGAGGTCGGTCGCCCAGTGCGCATCGGACTCGTCGGAGCAGGACAGATGGGGTCAGGCTTCATCGCCCAAATTGCCCGCCAAAAGGGCGTCGACATCACCGCGGTAGCCGACATCGCGATCGACCGTGCGGTAAGCGCCTTGGCCAATGCCGGAATCACGGACGTTGACCAGTCAGGAGACCTCGAGACTCTCACCGCCACGATTGAAGCTGGCGGACACGTCGTCGTCAACGATGCCCTCGCGCTGCCACGACTCCCCATCGACATGGTTATCGAGTGCTCAGGTGTACCCGAGATAGCAGCGAAGGTTGCGCTCGCCTCACTCCTCGGCGGCAAAGACGTCGCACTCATGACCGTCGAAGCAGACGTAACCGTAGGGCTCCTGCTCGCACGCATCGCTGCGCAAACCGGCAACATTTACACGGTGTGCCGCGGTGACGAACCCGTTGAGTGCCTCAAGCTTGTTGAATACGTAGAAGACATCGGTCTCGATGTTGTTCTGGCTGGCAAGGGCAAAAACAACCCGCTCAACCAGACGGCGACCCCAAGCTCTCTCGAAGCCGAAGCAAAGATCAAGGGCATGAACCCGCGGATGCTGTGCAGCTTTGTCGACGGCACCAAGACAATGATTGAAATGGCTGCCCTCGCAAACGCGGCAGACCTTGAGCTCACGAAGCGTTCGATGCACGGACCGGCTGCAACCGTTCCCACGCTTCAGGACATCTTCAAGCCCATCGAAGACGGCGGCATCCTCGACCGCAGCGGTGTTGTTGACTACGCCACCGGCCCGGTCGCTCCCGGAGTTTTCGTTGTGGCCAAGGCGACTGACCCCGTAGTTCATGAGGAGCTCAGCTACCTCAAGCTCGGCGAAGGCCCCTACTTCGCCTTCTACCGCCCGTATCACCTCGCCAGCGTCGAAGCAGTGCTTTCGATCGGTGAAGTCATGATTGATCGCCAGCCTTCGCTCGCTCCTGTTGCCTGGAACGCCGATGTATCGGCAATGGCGAAGCGCGACCTCAAGGCCGGCGAAAAGATTGACGGCATCGGCGGCGAGCACGTCTACGGTGACGCGGTCCCGGCTGCAGAAGCGAAGGCCGGTCGAGAACTGCCGATCGGTTTGGCTTCGGCAGGAACTCTCATCCGTGATGTCGCTCAAGGCACGGCCATCACGTACGACGATGTCCAGCTTGACGAAACTAAAACCATCGTGATTTTGCGCAAGTTGCAGGATGCGCTGCTGGCCGACGGCCAGTTGCAGGTTCCCGCTCTCGCTGCACTGCTCTCTGTCTAAGAAAGGTGACCATCATCAATACGCCTATCGCCGCGAACCCTGAGCTCGCAGCATCCAGTCTCGAAACCATGTGGAAGATCCGCCGCTTCGAAGAAGCAGTGGAAGACCTCTACGGCCGCGGACTCATGCACGGCACCATGCACCTCTCTATCGGCCAAGAAGCCGTACCGACGGGAGCGTGCCTCGCACTCAATCGAGATGACTACATCACATCAACGCACCGCGGTCACGGCCACTGCATTGCTAAGGGCGCAGACATGGAGCGCATGATGGCCGAGCTCCTCGCCAAAGAAACCGGCTACTGCCGTGGGCGCGGCGGGTCGATGCACATTGCGGATACTGAAACCGGAAACCTCGGCGCGAACGGCATTGTTGCCGGTGGAGTTCCGATCGCAACCGGCGCCGCTCTCTCAGCCAAGATGCGCGGCACCAAGCAAGTAGCCGTCAGCTTCCACGGCGACGGAGCAATGGGTGAAGGCGCCTGGCACGAGGGCGTAGTGCTCGCGGCTATGTGGCAGCTTCCCGTTGTGTTCCTGTGTGAGAACAATCTCTATGGAATGTCGATGTCATCAGAGAAGGCCTTCAACCTCGAAAAGCTCTCTGACCGCGCGCGCGGCTACGGCATCCCCGGCGTCACCGTCGACGGTAACGACGTTCAGGCTGTCTACGACGCTACGCAAGAAGCGGTCGACCGTGCCCGCAATGGCGGGGGACCCACTTTCATTGAGGCCAAGACCTACCGCTGGCGCGGTCACTCGAAGTCAGACAAGAACCTGTACCGTACGCGCGACGAGATCGATGAGTGGCGCGGCAAAGACCCGATTCCGCTGTTCGAAGCTCAGGCTCTCGCAGCGGGAGGTCTGACCCAGGCCGACATCGACGCCGTTCGCGACAAAGTGCGCACCGAGCTGCGCAGCGCTGTCCAGCGCGCCAACGCCGCGCCGGATGCCACCGCTGACGACCTTCTTTCCGCCGTCTACGCAAGGTAACGACTATGACTATTGAGACGACCGCGGCCCAGTCCGCAGCGGCACCTGCCGCATCGGCAGAGACCGCAGTAATGACCTACTCCGAAGCCATTCGCGATGCGATGCGCATCGCAATGGCTAAGGACCCTGCCGTCTTCATCATGGGTGAAGATGTCGGAACGTACGGTGGAGCTTTCGGAGTCACCGGTGAACTGATTAACGAGATTGGCCCCGAGCGCATTCGCGACACGACCATCAGCGAGCTCGGCATCATGGGAGCCGGCGTTGGCGCAGCGATGACGGGCATGCGTCCGATTGTTGAGATCCAGTTTTCTGACTTCACTGCTCAGGCAATGGACCAAATCGCCAACCAGGCAGCGAAGATTCACTTCATGCTCGGTGGTGCCGTGAATGTACCGATGGTTATTCGCGCCCCCGGTGGCTCAGGAACGGGAGCTGCCGCGCAGCACTCGCAGAGCCTCGAAGCCTGGTTTGTGCACATCCCGGGACTCAAGGTTGTTATGCCGGCGACCGCGGATGATGCCAAGGGCCTGCTGCTTTCGGCAATCGACGACCCCAACCCGGTCATGGTTATCGAGCACAAGCTGCTCTACAAGACCTCTGGTGACGTTCGAGTTGGCGACATTCGCACCCCTCTCGGTGTTGCCGCCGTCCCGCGTGAAGGTAAAGACCTCACGATCATTGCGACCGGCATCGAAGTAAGCCGGGCACTTGAAGCGGCAGAGATTCTCGCCGCTGACGGAATTGAAGCAACCGTGGTTGACCCTCGCACGCTCAAGCCGCTCGACAGCGGCACCATTCTTCGTACGGTTAAAGAGACCGGCAGGGTCTTGCTAGTTCAGGAAGCAGTTCGTACGCTCGGCTTCATGTCAGAAGTCTCAGCGATCATCGCAGAATCGGATGCGTTCGGTTACCTGCGTGCGCCGATCAAACGCCTCGCCGGCCTCGATATCCCTATCCCGTACGCGCCCAAGCTTGAGCGCGCATCGGTTCCCCAGGTTGAGGACATTGTGAAGGCCGCCACTGATCTCGTTCGGGAGTGGTGACATGGCCGAGCTGCCTCTGACAATGCCCAAGATGTCGATGACCATGGAAGAGGGCACCATGGTCGCGTGGCTCAAGAACGTCGGCGACCCCGTTCGCTCAGGCGAACCGATTTGTGAAGTCGCAACCGACAAAGTTGATATGGAGGTGGAGTCGCCATTTGATGGGACTCTGGCCCGGATCATCGCCCAGCCAGACGACGTTTACGCCGTAGGCGACACGATTGCGTTCATCACGACAGATGCCGACGACTTGCTCGGCGGACTCTTCGACGAACCAACCGATGAAGCACCAGCCGCGGCGCCAACTGCCGCTGAGGCTGCACCCATCGCGCCTCCAGCACCCATCGAAACCGGTTGGATTCCCTCGGTTCCTGCCGCTCGCGGCGCCGCGGAACAACACAACGTTGATCTGTCTTCAGTGACACCAACCGGTCCTGACAATACGGTGCGCGTATCGGATGTCGAAGCTGCTGCAGCGGGAACTGCTCCTGCTCCGGCCGCTACCGCGCCCACCGCGGCGCCCGTCGCTGCGAGTGCACCGAGTGCACCAGCCGCACCGAGTGCACCAGTCGCAGCGCCAGCTGCTGCCCAAGCGCCGACGCCAGCGAAGGTTGTGGATCCGGTTGAAGCTCGCCGACTACGTACCCGCAAGCAAGTCGCAAAGGTGATGTCCGCATCCGCTCTTGTTCCCCAATTCACCGCCTACGTTGACCTTGACCTGTCAGCTCTGGCCGCCGTGCGCAAAACCACGCTCGGCGGCGCAAGCTGGACCGCACTTCTAGTGCGGGCTCAAGCGATCGCTCTGGCGGAGAACGCTGCGCTCAATGGCACCTGGACTGATGAGGGAGTCGCCGCCAACGAGCACATCGGAATTGCGCTCGCGATTGACGCACCATCGGGGCTTATTGCTCCGGTGCTGACGAACTCGCACGAGGGAACTCTCGCAGACCTTGTCGCCGAAATTGCTACTGTCGTAGACGAAACTCGCAACGGCACTCTGCCACCGGCACGACTCGGAGGCGGAACCAGCGTATTCTCGAATTTGGGCGGGTTCGGTGTGGAATCGTTCAACGCACTGTTGACCCCACCACAGTCGACAGCTTTGTCGTCGGGAGCCGTCAAACCACGCATGCGTGTGTTTGATGACGGAACCTTTGGTGTGCGGTTGAGCTGCACGATCGGCCTCACCGTCGATCACCGTGTAGCTGACGGTGCGGATGCCGCGCGCATGCTTGCGACCATCACGAACCTCGTCGCGACCCCGGAGCGCTTGCTCTAGTGCCGCAACCCGCAGTCGCGGGTTCACCACCACATGCGCTCCGTTTGGGCGCTATCCACCACGTTTCGAAACAGGTAAAACATGTCTGAACGCACAGTAACAATCGTTTCTCCCTCGGGCCTTCACGCCCGCCCGGCCGCGCTGTTCACGCAAGCGGTTAGCAAGAGTGGTTTCAAGATCACGGTTGCGAAGGGTGACAAGGCTGTCAACGCAGCGAGCATCCTCGCGGTTATTTCTCTTGGCGTTGCTCAGGGCGAGACAGTCACGCTCGCTTCAGACGAAGAGAGTGCAGATAGCGTGCTCGACGAACTCGTGGAACTGCTCGCCACCGTCGAATAATCGATTGAGACTCAAGGGCCGCACCACTTCGGTGCGGCCCTTTTTTTACTCACAAAAGCCACACTCTTTTTCACGCACAAAAGCCCCACTCCGTTCTGGCGGAGTGGGGCTTTTGGTTGCGAGACCAGAGGCGATTAGGCCTTGGCTGCTTCTTCTTCGGATGCTGCTGCGGCATCCGCTTCGATTTGAGCGCGCACAATGTCGCGCTTCTTCTCGAGGCGGCTCACCCAGTAGGCGAATCCGAGGGCAAGGACGCCCAGTACGCCGATAGTCCAGCCGCCGAGGTTGGCAACCCCGAAGAACAGGCCGGTTAGCGGGTTAGCGCCGTCGACGAGCGACGAGATGAGCTGCGAGCCCTGTGTGTCGCTGAATCCCGAAGCTTCGGCAATGGCGGTGAACTGTGGTGCCGTTGCCGTAGCGATGAACAGGCCGATCCCAATCACAATGGCGCCACCAATCACAGAGCGCACGATGTTTCCACGGAAAATCGGAACCATCATGGCGACAATGAACGGCAGGGTTGCGAGGTCAACGAGCGGGAGCACTTGGTTTCCAGCCGGAGCAAGCGCGATAGCGATGAGCACTGTGACGGGAACAAGCACGAGCGACGTCGCGAGCACAGCGGGCTGGCCTACGGCGATTGCTGTGTCGAGACCGATGTAGAACTTACGGCCAGGGAAGCGCTTCTGAACAAACTCACGAGCGGAGTCAGAGACCGGAATAAGGCCTTCCATAAGGATCGACACCATGCGTGGCAGGAGCAGAAGAACCGCAGCAAGACTGATGGCGAGTACAAGGATCGCGATCGAGTCTGCACGTGGGTCGTCGAAGCCGAAGCCGGCCAACCCAATGATGATTCCCAGGACAAGACCAAGAATCATCGACTCACCGAATACACCAAAGCGCTTCTCGATGGTCTGGGGGTCGGCCTTGAGGTTGCGGAAACCAGGGATGCGGTCGAAGAGCCACTGCAGGGGAACCGCGAACGCGATGTACGGGGCGCTGGTGCCGTGGGGGAACGAGATGTCAGGGAAGTTGAAGTACTTTTGAATCCACGGCGCTGAGAGGTCTGCAAGAGCCAAAACGATCACCATGTGCACTGCTGCTGCGGCGATGCCGATCCAGAAGTTGTCGGTTACTGCGCCAACGAGAGCCCCAACGAGGGCGAAGTGCCAGAAATTCCAGAGGTCGATGTTGAACGTGCGAGTCAAGCCCGACCACAGCAGCAACATGTTCACGAGGATGCCGACCGGAATAATCACCGCCCCGATTGTTGACCCGAAGGCGATGGCCGCACTCGCGGGCCAGCCGACATCGAGCACTGTGAGGTTCACGCCGAGGTTCACGGCAAGAGCTTGGGCTGCTGGACCAACTGTGGAGGCCATGAGGCCAATCACGAGGTTGATTCCAATAAACCCGATGCCGATGAGTACACCAGCACGCAGTGCCTGGCTGAACTTTTGACCAAGGATCATGCCGAAGATGGTGATGAGGATCGGCAGGGTGACGGCGGCTCCGAGAGCCGTGAGGTAGCCAGTGATATTTGTCAAAATATCTTCAATTATGTTCAACGCTGAACGTCCAATTCTCTATGTGAGTTGAGTGGTGCTGGTGAGGTTCGATTGATTCGTGGTGCGAGTGAGTTCGTTATTCGAACTGCTTCTCGATTTCGGCATACACCTTGTCGAGTCCCATTCCGGTGAGGAAGGGGAGGCCGGCGATGACGGGGATACCAACGGAGTCGGGCACTTGGGTAGTGGCGACGATGAAGTCTGCGTCGAGGTTGCCGCGCAGAGTGTCAGTTACTTTGCCCTGCGAGATTTTCGCGTCGAGTCCTTTGGATTCGCAGAAGGCTCGAATTTTCGTTACGACCACGGTCGAGGTTGCGACTCCAGTGCCGCAGATTACGAGGATGCGTTGTGTGGCCATTATCGATACTCCAATGTATTCGCGGGGCAGTGGCTTTGTCACAATTATGCACCTTTGGTGTACAAATGTGTAAAAGAAGTTCCATTTTTGACTATCGCCGACATGGCAGTCGGTGCAGAGTGAGGATTCATGAGCGAAGCAGACAACCCAGAAACCGCAGTGGTTCCCCGCGCAGATCTCAGTTTCGTTGGGTTGGAGGCGGCAGACAGCTCCAGCGTGCTCTCTGCGTTTGCGGCTCGGGCGCTCGAAGTTGGTGCGGTCCATCCCAGCTACAAGGCCGCACTACTGGCGCGCGAACTGGCCTATCCGACAGGGCTGCCTACCGTCATCCCCGTCGCCATTCCGCACGCGGATGTTGAGCATGCGATTGAATCTGGACTTGGTATCGCAATGCTGGCCACACCAGTCGCGTTTGGAGAAATGGGTGGAGCTGACTCGACGGTTGCAGCACAAGTCGCCGTGCTCATCCTGGTGACCGAACCACACGCTCAAACTGAAATGCTTACGCAACTCATTGCTGTGTTTCAACTCGACGGCTGGTACGAAAAGTTGAGTACTGCGAAAACCCCGGAAGTGTTGGCCGCCACGTTCGCAGAACTGCTCGCTTCGACGAGCTAATAGTTCTGGCCACCACCGCGCCTGCTGCGCTTGCGAAGCCAGCCTGCCGTGCTCACGAAGCTAGCCGACCCAGTGCTGAGTGTGCGGGCTAGCGCTGGGCGAGTAGCGCCAGTGCGAGTTCAGAGTCGACGATGAGCACGTCGAATAGCCCACCAGCGAGCGCGGCATGGGTACCCTCCATTTTGTGGGCGCCAGCAGCGACGCCTACAACAGTGGGAATGTTGCCGAGTTCGTCGAGGTCGATAGCGATTACTCGATCGTTGACGACGGATTCAACTGGCTTTCCGTTCCGATCGAAAAAGCGCGTGCAGCAGTCACCGACTGCTCCGGATGATGCGAACTCTGAGCGTTCGCTCCGGCTCAAGTTCATTGATTCGATGATGGCGCCCGACGCGCCGACGCCGACATTTCCCACACCGACAATGGCAATCTTGGCGCGACGTGAGGCGTTGAGCACTCCCGTAATGGACGGTTCACGCAAGAACGCTTCGCGAGATTCGCGCGACTCGACAACGGCAGGAGCATAAAGGCGACGGTGTTGGGCCCCGAGCTTGGTCGCCAGCAGGCGCACGAGCACGTTGCCGTCTCGGGCGGAGTCGACAATTGACAGTCCGCCAACAAGAGGTAGCACTTCAATTTTTTCGTGAGAAGCGTCATCGGGAATCTCGTCAACGACGGCCTGCACGCTTGAGCCCCACGAGAGGGCAACTCCGCCATCGCGCGGGAGGTTGTCGATGAGCCACTGGGCGCCGAGGGCGCCAACGCGCGACAACTGATTGTCTGCGCCGGTGCTGGGAGCAACTCGGCACTCGCGCAGGCCGTAGCGGGCAATGAGTTGAGTTTCTAAGTCTTGAGACCGACCGAACGGGTCGTTGATGCGGATGTCAACGATGCCGTTCTTGCGGGCATCGGCTAGCACTCGCGACACGTTGGAGCGCGAGACGCCAATTTCTTGAGCGACCTCGGCTTGTGACTTGCCGTCGAGGTAGTAGAGAGTGGCGGCTTTCACAAGCATGGCTTGATTGCGTGGACTTGGTATTGGTCCATCCCTCTCTCGTGCATCGTTGCGTATTCGCACCCATTCTACTGGCGTATACACACTCGTGCGCCTAACTGGAGGGTTCTACACAGCAGATCGTGTAACAGGGGAGTAGAGGTCGCTAAACTTGGTCAGTGACTATTCGCCTGTATGACACTCGAAGTGCCAGCCTCGTCGACCTGAAACCCCGTGAAGCGGGCAAAGTAGGTATCTACGTGTGCGGACCCACAGTGCAGGCTGCGCCACACATCGGCCACCTTCGTTCAGCACTCGTCTACGACATTTGGCGCCGGTGGCTGACCTACCGCGGGCTCGACGTCACACTCGTCCGCAATGTCACTGACATTGACGACAAGATATTGAACCAAGCAGTGGATGCCGCTGCAGAAGGTTCAGCCGAACAGTGGTGGGCCCTGGCCTACCGCATCGAGCTCGAGTTCACAGCAGGCTACAACGAACTGGGCATTCTGCCGCCAACGTACGAGCCGCGCGCAACAGCAAACATTTCTGAGATGCGCGAACTCATTGCGTCTCTCATCGAACGAGGTCACGCCTACGCCGCAGCGGATGACTCTGGCGACGTCTATTTCGATACCCAGTCGTGGCCTACTTACGGTGAACTAACCCGTCAGAAGCTCGATGACATGGTTGCGGCCGCCGACGCCGATCCTCGCGCCAAGCGCGACTCGCGCGATTTTGCCCTCTGGAAGGGCAGCAAGCCCACCGAGCCAACGTCCGCCTCGTGGTCGTCGCCGTGGGGCGACGGGCGCCCGGGGTGGCATATTGAGTGCTCGGCAATGTCGCGTCGCTATTTGGGTAGCGGGTTCGACATCCACGGTGGTGGCCTCGATTTGCGCTTTCCGCATCACGAAAACGAACTGGCGCAGTCGAGTGCACTCGGCGACGACTTTGCGCAGCACTGGGTGCACAACGGCATGGTTAACGTCAACGGTCAGAAGATGTCGAAGTCTCTCGGCAATTCAGTGTTTGCTCGCGAACTTCTGGATGCTGCCCGCCCTATCGTCGTGCGCTACCTCTTGGGGGCCGCGCACTATCGCTCCACTATTGACTACACCGATAATTCGCTTGCCGAAGCAGAGGCCGCCTTTGAGCGTCTTGAAGTGTTCATCGAGCGTGCAACGCGTCGTCTTCGCGATACGCGCTTCGATGTAGCCAATATCAATGAGGTTCCCGAAGCATTCGGCGAAGCAATGGACGACGATCTTGCTGTACCCCAGGCTCTCGCAGTTGTTCACGATACAATTCGGGCAGGCAATGCCGCGCTTGACGATGGAGATCTCGCGGCAGTTGCTACCGCGCGATCACAAGTGGTCGCGATGGCACAGGTTTTGGGTATCAACCCACTAGATCCACGATGGGGTTCTGAACGTTCAGAACCGGCCGTTGCTGCTCTTTCAGCACTGGTCGAGAAGCTCATTGAGGATCGCAATACGGCCCGCTCAGCAAAGGACTTTGCTGTTGCAGACCGAATCCGTGATGAACTATCAGCGGCGGGCATCACTGTAGAGGATGACTCGACCGGATCGCATTGGAGCTTGCCGTGAATAATCGGCGCTTCCGACAGGAGCAACACTCGTGAAAAACCCAGGTAACAAACCCCGCGCAGGAGCGGTACGCAAGGGCCGTAAGGGCCCCCAGGTCGGCTCGGGAGGCCAGGGACGTCAAGCTCTCGAAGGTCGCAAGCCCACCCCAAAAGCTGAAGATCGTCCGTACCACCCCGCAGGCAAGCGCAAGGCTGCTGCGGAGCGCTATGACGCCGCTGTAGGCGGGCGTCGTGGCGGCAAGCCAACGGATGCACCTCAGCAGCAGCGTTCGACAAGGCCCGCCCAGTCGCGCGTAGCAAAGTCAGCTGACGAATCTGAGATGGTCACCGGGCGCAACTCGGTGCTTGAGGCACTGCGCGCCAAGATTCCCGCACATACTCTCTACATGGCAACGCGAATCGAATACGATGACCGCGTTAAAGAGATCTTGAAGCTTGCAACGTCTCGTGGCATTGCTGTACTTGAAGTGATGCGTCCAGAACTTGATCGCCTCGCCGGCTTCGACTCCGTTCACCAGGGTCTTGCCCTCAAGGTGCCGCCCTATGAGTACGCGCACCCGATGGAGTTGCTCGACAAGGTAGAGGCTCGCGGCCAGGTTCCGCTGCTTGTGGCTTTGGATGGAATTACTGACCCGCGCAACCTCGGCGCAATCGTTCGTTCGGTTGCGGCGTTTGGTGGCCAGGGCGTCATTGTTCCTCAGCGTCGCTCGGTTGGCATGACGGCATCCGCTTGGAAGACATCTGCTGGTGCTGCTGCACGTACTCCGGTAGCGATGGCAAACAACCTCACCCAGATGATCAAGGAATACAAGAAGCGCGGCGTTTTCGTGCTGGGTCTCGATGGCGACGGGGATGTGTCGCTGCCGTCACTTCCGCTGGCAAAAGAGCCAGTGCTGATCGTTGTCGGCAGCGAGGGCAAGGGCCTGTCGCGTCTCGTCACCGAGAACTGTGACGCTATCGTCTCGATCCCGATCAGCGCGTCGACTGAGTCGCTCAATGCCGGAATTGCCGCGAGCGTGACGTTGTATGAGATCTCGAAGCTGCGTTCAGCAGCCCGCAAAAAGAAGTAGCGTTTGCGCCTGGCCGCGCACGACGTGTGCCGGCCGTGCGGGAACCGCACACGTAAAGAGCCGCTGTCCCCGAGAGGACAGCGGCTCTTCGCGTCGCAGCGGTTACGTCTACTTGCCGCTCACCGCGTCAAGTGCTGCGGTGATGTCGTTCATTAGGTCGTCAATGTGCTCAAGACCGATTGAGATGCGAACAATTCCGGCGCCCGGCTTTGCTTCTGATGCTACGGGGCGGTGCGTGAGCGATGCCGGATGCTGCACGAGTGTGTCGATGCCGCCGAGCGATACAGCGTGGGTAATGAGCGTTACTGACTCGGTGAACTTGGCGGCGGCGTCATAGCCACCAGCCAGATCGAGAGCGATGAGCGAACCAGCGCCTTCAGACTGCGTGCCAATGAGGCCGGCAGGGTCTTGACCAGGAAGGCCGGGGTAGAGAACGCGGGCGAGAGCAGGGTGTCCGTCAAGTCGACGAGCGAGTTCTCCAGCGGTGTCCTGCTGGGCGCGTACGCGCAGAGGAAGTGTGCGAAGACCGCGGTGGAGCAGGTAGGCCGCGAATGGGTGCAGAACGCCACCGGTGAGGGCTCGAACGTTCCGCAAGCTCTTGGCAAGCTCTTCGCTGGTGGCGATAACGCCACCCATGACGTCGCCGTGGCCGCCGAGGTACTTGGTGGCACTGTGCAGCACCATGGAAGCGCCGAGCTCGAGAGGGCGTTGCAGCACTGGCGTCGCGAAGGTGTTGTCGACGAGCACAGGAACCGAGCCTGCCGCCGCAACGATCTTTCTAATGTCGACGAGCTCAAGCGTGGGGTTGGCAGGAGACTCGATGACGATGAGACCAGTATCAGCCTGGATAGCATCCGCAACGGAATCTGCGTCAGCCCACGTCACGGTAGTGCCGAGCAGGCCGTTGTCGAGCACGTGATCGGTTCCGCCGTAGAGAGGGCGCACGCCTACAACGTGGGGACGACCGGCAGAAGCGATGGAGATTAGTACGGCAGCGAGCGCAGCCATTCCACTCGCGTACGCGACGGCGGCTTCGGCGCCCTCGAGTGCGGCGAGAGAGTCTTCGAAGCGGGCGACTCCCGGCTGCCAGAGGCGCTGGTACACCGCGGAGTGGCCATCGATGATGGGGTTTCCCGTGGCGAGGTTCTCGTAGGAGTCTCCACCAACTTCAACGTTGGGCAGTGGGTTCGTGGTCGAGAGGTCTATTGAGGGAACGTGTTGGCCCGATTCGCGGACGCCCTCCAGTCCCGCGTGAACAGCAAGGGTTTCTAGGCGAATATCGTGAGGCAGCATCTCTAGATATGAGCAGAAACTTCGACGCAACGCAACTCCCTATGCAGAATCTTCACGAATTGTGACGTTTTCCGCATAAGCTGCGATCCAGGAGGACACCGTGACCGAATCAAAAACATTGCCCATTGACTCAATCGATCGCGCCATTCTGGCAAGCTTGGCCCGAAACGCAAGGATGTCGGGGTCTGCACTCGCGTCAGCTGCCGGTGTTGCCGAGTCCACTGTTTCGCAGCGGCTCCGCCGTCTCCACGACGATGGGTACCTGCGCGGGTTCCATGCCGACATTGACGTTGCCAAGTTGGGGATGAGCGTTCAAGCGCTGATCTCCATCAAGCTCGTCAAACATGTGCGCGACGATGTTGATGCGTTCCGCAGCGCTGCACCCAACTGGCCTGGGGTGCTGGCTTTCTTCCACACCGGCGGATCAGACGACTACCTGTTGCACGTCGCTGCACACAGCGCCGCCGAGCTCCGCGACTTCATGCTCACCTACTTGGCAAGTCATCCGGCGGTCTCTCACACGGAGACGAATCTCGTTTTCGAGCACGTGACGGGCCGTGGCCTAGAGCAGCTTCTTTCCTAGACTGTAATTCGCCAGTCAGTGCTGTCGTCAGGATCGTCGTCATCATCATCCGTCAGATCATCACTGGGAATCGTGATGGGTGAGGTGAAGGCTCCCGTCGGCGGGTTGATCATCGTTGCTTCGTCGCGACGGAACTGCAACACGTTCTCGACGTAACTGCCGACCGCTTCGGCAAGTGAAATGTCGTGGCCGGAATCTTGAGCGAGTTGGCGACGGTGGTCGAGCAACTGGTGGAAGATCTCGGCAGGTTCAAGCTTTCCGCGCAATGCTTTCGGGATGGCGCGAATCACGGGCTCGAAAACGCGAGCAGCCCACTCGTGGGCGAGCATTTCTTCATCCATGTCTTGCTTATCAAAGGCGGCACGATACGAGTCCATATCATTGAGCAGCCGACGGGCCTGATTTTCTTGGGCGTCGAGGCCGGTGAGACGCAGCAGGCGGCGAGAGTGGTGTCCGGCATCCACCACTTTGGGTTGGATTCGGACGCGCGTCCCCGCATCTTCCGTCTTGATGGCAAGTTCTTCAATGTCGAACCCGAGAGCATTGAGGCGCTCCACGCGCTGGTTAATGCGCCAACGCTCGGAGTGGTCGAAGCGTTCAGACCCAGTCAGCTCTTGCCAGAGTGTGCGGTACTGGGCGAGGATGCCGTTGCTGATCTCAATGGGGTCGATGTCCTCCGAGAGGCGACCGCCGGCCTGAAGGTCGAGCAATTCCCCCGCGATATTGACGCGTCCAATTTCGAGGTCGTTCTCGCGCTGACCATTTGAAAGCTTGTCGTAGAGTTGCCCAGTTTCGGCATCCACCAAGTAGGCGGCGAAGGCGCCAGCATCACGACGAAACAGCGTGTTTGAGAGCGAAACATCGCCCCAGAAAAAGCCGACAATGTGCAACCGAACGAGCAATACTGCGAGGGCATCGACGAGGCGGCGCGCTGTCTCGGGACGCAGGCTCTGCGAGTACACCGCACGATACGGCAGTGAAAATCTGAGGTGACGAGTAACGAGAACCGACTTCAGTTCTTCGCCGTCGGCGCTCGTGCGGTTAGTGATGACAGCCAAAGGATCAACGCACGGCACGTCAAGCTTCTGCAAAGTACGCAACATGTCGTACTCACGTTTAGCTAGCTCGCCTGACGTCTCTTTGATAGCAACGATGTAGCCACTGAGGTTCGCAAAACGCACCAAGTGTCGCGAGATTCCCTTGGGGAGCGTCGCAATCGCGTCGTCGGGCCAAAGTTCGAGTGGCAAGGCCCAGGGCAGATCCAGCAGGGCAGGATCGACCGTAGCTGCGGTGATGTTTACAGAACCAGTCATTCACGTTTCCTTAAGCTGAAACGAGCCCGTCGAAGCATCCGAACAAAGTTCGACGTCGACGGGCTCGATCGTAAAGCGGTGTGTTAGCTGGCGGTAACCGGCTTCTTCGTCAGGCGAAGGCCCGACTCTGAATCGAACACGTGAACGTGGTGCGGTTCTGGCGTGAGGAATACCTTGTCGCCGGCGTTCGGGTGTGAACGACCATCAACGCGGGCAACGATGTCAACACGCTCGCCCTTGATCTCTGCGTGACCATAGAGGTAACCGTCAGCACCGAGCTCTTCAACGAGGTCGACATCGACAGGAAGGCCGCTGCCTGAGGTCGAAACAATGACGTCTTCTGGCCGCACGCCGATGGTCACGTTCGTGGCCGTGGTCTCGCCGAGAGTCTCGCGATCAACGTGAACAACAGCGTCGCCGAACTGCAGTCCGCCGTCGACAATGTCAACACTGAACAGGTTCATCGCGGGGCTGCCGATGAAGCCAGCAACGAAAATGTTCTGCGGTGCTTCGTACAGGTCACGAGGGGTGCCGACCTGCTGGAGGAGGCCATCCTTGAGGACTGCGATGCGGTCACCCATCGTGAGGGCTTCGGTCTGGTCGTGGGTCACGTAAACAGTGGTGACTCCGAGTCGACGCTGAAGGCTAGCGATCTGCGTACGAGTCTGAACGCGAAGCTTCGCATCCAAGTTCGAGAGCGGCTCATCCATGAGGAAGACCTGAGGCTGGCGAACAATAGCGCGACCCATGGCAACACGTTGACGCTGACCACCCGAGAGAGCCTTGGGCTTACGGCTGAGGTAAGGCTCAAGGTCAAGCAACTTTGCTGCCTCAAGTACGCGGGCTGCGCGTTCTTCCTTGTTGATGCCAGCGATCTTGAGCGCGAAGCCCATGTTCTCGGCAACCGTCATGTGCGGGTAGAGAGCGTAGTTCTGGAAGACCATTGCGATGTCGCGGTCCTTCGGAGGAACGTCAGTAACGTCACGGTCTCCGATGAGGATGCTGCCGCCATTGACCTCTTCGAGGCCGGCGAGCATGCGGAGGCTGGTGGACTTACCGCAACCCGATGGGCCGACAAGTACGAGGAATTCGCCATCTTCTACGTGAAGATTGAGCTTGTCTACAGCCGGGATCGTTGATCCGGGGTAGAGGCGGGTTGCGTTGTCAAAAGTTACAGACGCCATTGTTGTATTTTTCTCCTTCACCGGCAGGTACGTGCCGGACGATCCTTAGTGAATGGACAGCGATCGAAATCGCGTTGGGTCATTATTGCACTCTTTTAGGGGTCACGTGACCGAGTGGTTCAGCCCGCCAAACCGCCGATCTCAGAAAGCAGTTGGGCATTTCCCAGAGATTCCTCCTAGAATTCGACGGGTGCGCCGTCTTTTCTGGTGCCCGACACAGCGAAACACACGGTAGATGAGGTTCGATTGAGCAACGGCAATTCCGGCGACAGCCGACTCAGCAAGAATGAGCGACGAGAAGCGGCTCGAGAAAAAGCTCGGGTGCAGCGGGATGTGCAGAAGAAGAAGGACCGTCGCACCAAGCTGTACCTCCAGGGCGGCGTAGGTCTCGCCCTGATTGCGATCGTCGCAGTAATCGCGCTCGTGCTCGTAAATTCAAACCAGCCGGTAGGCCCAGGACCCAAGAACTTCGCCAGCGACGGTGTGCAGGTGAATCAAGGCTTCATTGCCACTCCAACGGCCGCTCTTGACGCCGATGCTGACCCCATCCCGAGCGTTCCGGATGAAGAGTCCGGCATTCTCGACATCCAGATTTACGTCGACTATTTGTGCCCAATCTGTGGCGCATTCGAGCAGACCAACGCCGCATATATCGAAGGCCTCGTTGAAAATGGCGCTGCCACTCTCGAAGTTCACCCCATCACCATCCTTGACCGACTCTCTCAGGGGCAGCGTTATTCCTCGCGCGCGGTGAACGCGGTCGCGTGCGTCGCTGACTCGTCACCAAACGACTTCTACGCGTACCACACGCTGCTGCTTTCAGAAGGTGTGCAACCTGCAGAGAACACGAGTGGACTCAACAATGACGACCTGATTGCGCTTCTCGACACCGCAGGCGTAGAAAACGTTGATGCGATCAGCGAGTGCATCCAAGATGAGAGCTTCAAGTCGTGGGTCAAGAATTCGACAGCTCGCGCTCTCTCAGGCCCGATTCCTAACTCCGATGTCCCTCAAGTCACCGGAACCCCCACGGTTCTCGTGAACGGAGTCAAGTACGAAGGTGCAGTAAACGATCTCGCTGCATTCCAGGCGTTCGTCATCCAGGCAGCTGGAGACGACTTCAACGAAAGCTCGACCTCAACGCCGACCCCGACACCTGCTCCGTAGGTCGCGTCAGCGTAGAACAACAGTGCCCCCGATCCACAAGGATCGGGGGCACTTTGTATTTGGCGCCAAACTCCCGTGAAAAAACTTTCAGCGAAGGTGTCGATCTGGCACACCCGCTGCGTCATGTCAGTGAGAAGGGAAGTCCCCGCCTCACGAAGGACATGATTATTGTTGGCTGCACGCAGTTCTCGTCGTCATGTCCATCGTCATTGGCCTTCGTGGCCAGAGTTCGCTGATCGGCTAAGGAGAAAAACATGCAATACATGATCCTGATTCATTCAGAACCGATGGAAGGCCCCAACCCAGGAGCGCCCGGCTTCGAGGAAATGATGGCGCCGTGGATGGCCTTCAACCAAAAACTGGTCGACGGCGGCCACATGGTTACCGCGGCCCAACTTCAGGGCACAGAAACCGCGACCACCATTCGTCGTGCCTCCGGCGGCACTGACACTGTCGTCGATGGGCCCTTTGCCGAGACGAAGGAACATCTCGGCGGCATCTACCTCGTTGAGGCCAAGGATCTGGATGAGGCGCTAGCCCTCGCAGCGGCCGTCCCGATTCAGGCTGGTTCGCTCGAGGTGCGCCCGGTGGTGCCCTCCTAGGGTGTCTGACATTTCAGAGGCGATTACTCGCCTGGCGCGTGAGGAGAGTGCGCATGTGCTTGCTCTTCTCACGCACCGCTTTGGCCTCGATGTGGCCGATGATGCTGTGCAGGATGCGCTGGTCGAGGCGTTGAACTGGCGCAGCATTCCTGAAAGTCCCGCTGCCTGGCTCTATACGGTGGCGCGCAATCGTGCGGTTGACAGCATCCGCCGTGAGGCCGCCGCTGCTCGGAAACTGTCGAGGGCGGCACCTGAGCTGCTGCCGTACGACGATGACGAGGAGGTGACTCCCACGATGATCGATGATGCTCACTATTCGGGCGATGAACACCTGCGGCTGCTGCTGTTGTGTTGCCACCCTGCGCTTAATCGTGACGCGCAAGTGGCGCTGACATTGCGTCTCGTCGGCGGCCTGACCACCGCTGAGATCGCGGCAGCTTTTCTCGTTCCTGAACAAACTCTCGCTCAGCGGGTTGTGCGTGCGAAGCGAAAAATTCGGGATGCCGGAATCCCGCTTACTATCCCAGCTGACCTCACACTACGAGTAGATGCTCTACTCACGGTCCTCTACCTCATCTTCAATGAGGGCTACCTTTCCAGGGGGACTGGCTCTGGGGCGAGAGTAGACCTTGTTGAGGAGGCAATTCGTCTCACCATCACGGCGCACGAACTCATGCCGGCTAACGCCGAAGTTGAGGGGCTGCTCGCTCTCGAACTATACGCTCGTGCCCGCCACGACACCCGATTCACTGGCGATGAGCTCGTACTGCTTGATCAGCAAGACCGCACCCGCTGGGATGGTGAACTTATCGAGCAGGCGAATGGGTTACTGAACCGCGCACTTGCCCGCATGCAGCCGGGACCTTTCCAAACCCAGGCTGTGATTGCGCGACACCATGCCACCGCCCGCACGGCTGTTGACACGGATTGGCCGGCGATCGCATCCGCCTATTCCGTTCTGCTGGCTATGACGGGCGGCTCGCCAGTAGTCGCGCTAAACCGAGCTGTTGCGGTGTCGATGGCTGACGGGCCGGATGCCGGGCTCCGGCTTCTGCGCGAAGTGACGGGTCTTGACGATTACCACCTGTACTGGGCGACTAAGGCCGAACTGCTTCTGCGATCGGGCGACTCGGATGCCGCGGCTCCTGCTTTCGTGAGAGCCCGCGAACTCGCAACGAACCGTTCCGAACAGCTGCACCTCGATCGGCGTATTGCTGAGTTGCGAGACAATTCACCCCGATTCTGAAAAAACGTTCACAGAAACGTGCCGTTTTCGCGAGCGAACCCTCAGCGGTGACCGCGAGTGTGAGCGTCATGACCGAAACAATTCCCCACCACATCCGCACTATCCTGTTCAACCGGGTACCTGAGATCACAATCGCCTTCTGGGTGATCAAAATACTGTCGACCACAACAGGTGAGACGTTCGCTGACTATCTCAACGTTGATGTCGGTCTCGGCTTGACCGTGACGACGTGGGTGATGGGAGGGTTGCTCGTTGCTGCCCTCATCGCGCAGTTTGCGACTAAGCGCTACACGTCAGGAATTTACTGGACGGCTGTCGTGCTCATCAGCGTTGTCGGCACCCTCGTCACCGACACTCTCACGGATGTTCTTGGTGTTGAGCTATGGGCGAGCACCGTCTTCTTTAGCGCGCTTCTCGCTCTGACGTTTGGAATTTGGTTCATTCGTGAACGCACCCTTTCGATCCACACCATCTTCACGCGACGACGTGAGGCCTTCTACTGGGTTGCAATCCTCTTCACCTTTGCACTGGGCACTGCCGCAGGTGACCTCATCACTGAGGGCTTCGGATTGGGTTACCTCGTTGGTGTGATCCTCTTCACAGCGCTCATTGGTGTGATCGTAATTGCGCGGTACTCCTTCAACGCGAATATCGTGTTCTGCTTCTGGGCTGCCTACGTGCTCACTCGTCCGCTCGGCGCTTCCATCGGAGACTTGCTCTCTCAGGCTCCTGCAGATGGCGGTCTAGGAATCGGCACAACGGCTACTAGCGTGACGTTCCTCATTGTGATCGTTGCGGTCGCAACGTATTTGGGGATCAAGGTCAGAAAGCAGCGCGGGGATGCTGAAGTAGTCGAACTGGCAAGTGTCTCAGTGACGGTCTGATCTCACCCGCACAATGCACCGTACTGTTGACTGCGTGACCCCACAGATCCTGGTAGTCGAAGATGAGCCTGAGATGGCTGCCCTTCTCGTGCGAGGGCTACAGGAAGAGGGTTACGCGGTCACCGTTGCTGGCAACGGGATCGACGCGATGACCCTCGCGGGTGCTGCGAGCTTCGACGCCGCGGTGCTCGATGTGATGCTGCCAGGCATGTCAGGGTTCGAACTCTGCCGCAGGCTTCGCGAGAAGTCCACCGGCATCGCGATCATGTTGCTCACTGCGCGGGATGCTCTCGACGATCGAGTGCGTGGCCTCGATGCTGGTGCGGATGACTACCTAACGAAACCGTTCGAGTTTGCGGAACTCGCAGCCCGGCTGCGTGCGCTGCGCCGGAGGGACCTCATCGGAGCATCCCGAATCGATGTCGGAGGGCTGCACATCGACATGACCCGCCACGCGATCAGCGCGGGTGGAACACCATTGCGGCTCAGCCGAACTGAATTCGAGTTGCTTCGATTGTTGGCAGAGAACCACACACGCATCCTCCCGCGCGCTGAGATCATTGACACCATTTGGGGTGCGGCTGCCTATATCGATGCGAATATTGTCGACCAGTACGTGCGGTACGTGCGAAAGAAGTTAGACAGTGTGGGCTCGCCGGTGAGCATCGTCGCCGTTCGTGGCGTCGGATTCCAGTTGATTGCGGACGGCCAATGAACCTGTCTCGGCTCACTATCCGTGCCCGCATCACCGGTGGCAGCCTGATTATCGCGATCCTTATCTCGGTGATCGCGGGAATTGTCATTTTTGCGCAAGTGCAGCGCATCGTCAGTGATGGCCAGCAGCGAGTGCTCGATAACGTTGAAGCACCGTACCTTGTTGCGTTGGGCGAGGACGCTGCTGAGGAAGTCGACCAGCCAGGCGCAAATCAATTGGTTGCCGTAGTCACGCCTCAAGGCGAGATTCGCGTGGATACCCTGCCCGCTTTTCTGAGCGCGGCGGAGCCGAATCTGCTTGAGAGTCCCAATGAGACCCGACTAGTTCAGGATGGCGCGCAAGCGTACTTGGTGCGCGTTACGACGGTTGATAGTGGCTCAGGCACGTGGAGCGTCATCACTGCAACCTTGGACGACTCCGACACTTCTGTCCTCAATCAAGTGGCCATTTTGCTGATCGGGAGCATTGCCGGCATCAATATCGCGTTCGGCGCAGCCTCGTGGTTTATTGGCTCTGCCGCGCTGAGCCCTGTCGCGCGACTGCGGCGCAGCGCTGCCCAACTCGTGACCGCTCCGGGCGATGAGTTGCTGCCGGTGGGGCCGGCGCGCGACGAGCTTTCGGAACTTGCGCATACACTAAACGAACTCATCGCCCAGTTGCGAGCATCCGCGGAACGAGAACGGAACATTGTTTCGGACGCAAGCCACGAGTTCAGAACTCCCCTCGCCATTCTGAACACTCAGCTTGAACTCGCGCAGCGCCAGTCGCATTCCTTGCCACAAATGCAGCAGGATGTTGCTGCGGCTCAGCGCACCCTGGCCCGTTTGTCGGCGCTTGCAACTTCCATGCTTGAACTCTCGCGGATTGATGCTCAGGCAGCGCCGGGCGTTGCGACTGCTGCGGCGCTCGCGGAGGAAATTGCGGATGCTGCTGACCGTGGCCGGACTCGTGTCGGCGCGCGCGACATCCGGGTTGAATATGGCGCCGAGGGACTCATTGAGACGGAATCGGTTTCCGTGAGTGTCGCCGACTTTGGGCGTGTGTGTGACAACCTCATCGCCAACTCTCTTGCTGCGATGGGGGAGGAGGGGCTCATCGAAGTTTCACTCGCTCGTAACGATGACCACATAATGTTGAGCGTCAGCGATACCGCTGGAGGCATGGATGAGTCGTTTGTGCCGCATGCATTTGATCGTTTTTCGCGTTCGGAGCAGGCTCGCAGCGGCTCGGGCGCCGGCCTCGGGCTTTCCATAGTCGCCGGGATCGTTTCGGTTTCGGGCGGCAAGGTGCGACTCGATAATCGCCCGGGCCTAGGGCTCACCGTCGAGGTCTTGCTTCCGACGCTGCATTAGAGCCCGTTCAGTCACCCTGGCGCAAAGACTAGAGCCGCGGCTTGGGCTGCGCATAGTGGTGTTCGCCGTGCGCGCCCTTCTCGACAATGTCGCGGATGCGCGCGGCTCGAACCGATGGTGTCTTGATAGCTGTTATGCGGGCGTAGATCTGAAACCGCACGCTCTTGGTGAGGCCGGCATGAAACTCCGCAGAGGCGGGGTTGGCGTCGAGGGCGGCTTGCAGGTCTGGGGGAGTCGTCAAGTTCTTCATGCTGTAGGCGGCATCCCACCGACCGTCCGCCTTGGCTCGTTCGATCTCGGCGAGACCGCCCGGCCGCATCTTGCCCTCCGCGATGAGCCGGGCAACGTGATCTCGGTTGATCTGAGACCACGGGCTGTTTTTGCGGCGCGGAGTGAACGCTTGGAGCGTGTAGTCCTCGTCGAGGCGCGCACTTTGGCCGTCAATCCAACCAAAGCAGAGAGCAACATCGAGTGCTTCTGACCACGTCATGCCCGTTGCCTTCGACAGCTTTTTGCGCAGCTTGAGGCGCACGCCGTCGACCGAGGGCGAGTCCTCAAGGTATGCGGTCCATTCGGCAATTGTGAAGTCGAGGATGGGTTTGTCGGCGAAGCTGGCCATGACGCCATGCTAGTAACGGCCACTGACGTCTGGCCGACTACTGGGCCGCCCGCCGAATCCGGATATCTCCCACTTGTGCCCTGGCACGCACGGAGACTGATTGCTCATTGTCTGCCGGGGCGCTGCCAGGCTCGAGCTCGTTGTGGACACGTCCTGTTTTTGAGACCAGGTCGAGCCACGCGGCGACGCCTTTTTCGATTCCGATGCGGATTTGCCCGAGCGAGCTTCCGACGTCGATGGTGCCGCTTGAAACTTCGTCGAGGGTGATGCTGCCATACGCCGTTTTTGCCGTTACCGAGGTGAGGGCCTTGTTGATCTCGAGGTCGCCATAGGAGAGCTTGGCTTCGAGAATGCCGCCGATTTCGCCGAGGCGGATGTTGCCGTGCGAGGCTTTGAGCGTTGCGTCTCCCGTGATGGTTCCAATGCGCATTTGGCCGTTGTCGACGGTGAGTTCTGCATCACCTTCGATGGTTCCGATGGCGGTGTTTCCGTGGGACAAGCGAAGCCATAGGTCACCGGTGATGTCGACGTTGACCGCGCCCATCGCGCTTGTGATGCGCGTCGCGCCAAGTCGTCCGACCGTGGTCACATCACCGAGGGAAATTTCTCCCGCGAATCGCGAATCTGCGGGCAGCTCTACTTTTACGTGCACGGATTCGGTTGGCCCGACAAGGCTGAATCGGGGGCGCGGAGTGGTGATGGTTACGCGGTTGTTGTCGAAATCGATGGTGGTGTTCTCTGCAGCCCGCCGATCGCTCTCTTTTCCCGCGTTGCTGGGGGTGATTGTCACGATGGTGTCTTCGCGCGCGCTTGCAACGATGTCGATGGTGCCGACTTTTGCGTTGATCGCGAGATCGATTGGGGCCGGGGTGCTGAAGGTGGGCATGCTGGCGCCTTTCTGTAGGCGTGGGTGAGAGACCCCGCAGTAATGCGGGGTTGATGGAGGTGATGGGTTGGGCGGCTTAGCGCGCCCAGCCCGCGAAGGAGTCGCCTATTGGGGAGGGTCGTTGCGGCGTCCTCGGCCGCTGGGGTTGCCCGGGCGGCTGCGGTGGCGTCTGGTGGGTAGGTTGTGCGGCGGCCGCGATGGCGCGGACCAGCCAGGTATTGACGGATACTCCGTCAATAGCAGCAGCTTCGTCTACTCGCGCCTTGAGCGCATCGGGAAGGCGAAGCGTGGTGCGTGAAGTGCTCGCGTCATCAAAATCGATGGCGGCGGCAGTGATGCCGTGGTCATCGTCTTCAGTGGGCGCGTGGGCGACAACGAAGTCGACCTCGCGTCCGCGCAGGCGAACATCAACCGAGCTGGGAGCGAGATCGCGCGTGATCTCGCTGGCAGCGGCAGACAATACGTCGAGCAGAACGAGCCGCGCAGCGGAGTCCAGCTTGGTGACAAGTCGCTCGGCGACGACGCGAGTTTCTTCGCTGCCGTTCTCTGCGGCATCCACTAGCTGGCGCTGAAGTTCGTTAATGTACTGTCCCAGTTCCATAACACCATAGTGACACCACAATGGTGTCATGTCAACACTTTTTAGTGTCAACGAACGTGGCTACTCCTCTTCGCTGAATAAAGACTGATTCGTGGCTGGGCTCGCACAGGAGTTGAATAGGGGGTATGCGAGCTACTTACATTTATGGCGCCGGCGATGTCCGCGTGATCACTGCACCCGACCCGAAGCTCATCGAGGCCTCAGATGCGGTTGTGCGGATCACACGGGCGTGCGTGTGCGGCAGCGACTTGCACCCGTTCCATTCCATGCCGAAGGATGCGGATGCCCGCCCGATTGGGCATGAGTTCATCGGAACCGTCGAAGAGATTGGCGCCGATGTCACCAACCTCAAGATCGGTGACTTTGTGATTGCGCCGTTCGCTTACTCAGACGGAACGTGTGAGTTCTGTCTCGAGGGATTGCAGACGTCGTGCGTCCACGGCGGCTATTGGGGCATGGGCGGCGTAACCGGCGGTCAGGCTGAAGCGGTGCGCGTGCCTTACGCCGACGGAACCCTCGTGAAGGTTCCTGGCACAGTTGACGAGTCGCAGTACGCGGGACTCCTTTCGCTCTCTGACGTGTACGCCACCGGTTGGCACGCCGCCCACAAAGCGCGAGTCGCGCCGGGCCAAACCGTCACGGTGATCGGGGATGGCGCAGTCGGACTCCTCGCTGTGCTCTCGGCTAAACAGATGGGTGCCGAGCGCATCATCCTCATGGGTCGGCACAAGGCACGCACCGATCTCGGCATCCAGTTCGGAGCGACGGATGTCGTGGCCGAACGAGGCGAAGAAGGAATCGCTCAGGTGCGCGAACTCACTGGCGGCACCGGAAGCCATGCAGTACTTGAAGCTGTCGGCTTCATGCCCGCCTACGAGCAAGCCCTCGGCGTCGTGCGCGCTGGAGGAGTAATCAGTCGCGTTGGTGTTCCTCAGTATGAGGATGCTCCAGTCGGGCGCCGCAGCCTCTTCGGAAAGAACGTCACGCTCACCGGTGGTGTGGCTCCCGCTCGCGCCTACATTGAACAGCTGCTGCCCGGCGTACTCGATGGAACCGTGAACCCCGGCCTCGTGTTCGACCAGACCGTGAAACTCGAGCAGACCCCCGATGGTTACACGGCGATGGATGAGCGTACCGCCCTCAAGGTGATGGTCGACCCGACGTAGATCTCACGTTCGTCCGCTCTCTGCGGCTATCCTCTTCGCATGACCGCTAGGATCTCTAACGTTTCTCTCCATGCCAAAAATCCGGATGCCCTCGCTGAATTTTGGTCGAAGGTGATGGGTTATCCCGTGCGACACGGCTGGCCGCATGATGAAGAAGCCTCGCTGAGGGAGGCGGGCCTGACGGACCACGACATTGCGGCGCGGGCAGAAGCCTGGGACGGCAATCCGCAACATCAGCGCTTCTATTTCACTCGATACAGCCATGAGCGCCGCCAGCGCAACCGCATGCACCTCGATATCACGCCGTTCGAAGACCGTAGGGCGAGCCGCGATGAGCTCGAGGTGGAATGTGCTCGACTAGTGTCTCTCGGTGCCTCCGTAGAGAAGCTGCTCGAGGGAGCTTGGGGGCCGTTTGAGGAATTCGCGATCATGATGCGAGATCCAGAAGGCAATGAGTTCTGTCTGCAATAAGGCGCTCGGCCGTCGGCAGGGCAAGGGATGCTGCTGGTTAAACAGCGAAGTCGAAGGCCGCTAGGGTTTAAATAACCCCGACGGCCTTCGACATCTTTGCTGGGCCTCCTGTCGGATTCGAACCGACGACCCCCGCTTTACAAGAGCGGTGCTCTAGCCAGCTGAGCTAAGGAGGCTTGGACCAACGTCCTATTTTAGACATGACTACACCCATGCTCCCAACCAATCCGCAAAGTCGTCGTCGTGCACTGGCCGGAATTTTCGCCGCCGTCGTCGCTGGAGCCCTCGTTTCAGCCCAAAGTCGCATCAATGGTGAGCTAGCGGTAGAGCTTCAGGACTCCACTCTCGCAGCCCTGATTTCTTTCGGTTCAGGCCTCGTCATCCTCACGCTCATCGTGCCGTTTGTTCCCACCGCGCGAGCTGGCCTCCGAACCCTTCGAAGCGAAGTTGCCAGTAAACGACTGCCCTGGTGGTATCTCACCGGTGGTGCATTCGGTGCTTTCTTCGTTCTCACTCAGGGCCTCGCCGCCACGGCCCTAGGCGTAGCACTCTTCACCGTCGCAGTCGTTGCAAGCCAAACCATTAGCTCCGCCGTCATCGACCGAGTGGGAATCGGCAGCCTGCAAAAGAGGCCCGTCACCGTCTTGCGCGTTGCGGCATCCGTACTTGCGGTTGGTGCAGTTATTTTTTCTGGACTCGCCGATTTGCGCCTCGACGGCCCTTTCTTGCTCGTCTTCTTGCCGCTCGTTGCCGGATTCGGAATCGGATGGCAACAAGCCATCAACGGTCACGTGCGACACGTAACCCGCTCGCCGCTTACTGCGACGTACGTCAACTTTGTGGTCGGAACCACGGTGCTAGCGATTGCGACAATGGCCTACGGCTTCGCCCGAGGTTGGCAACATCAGTTCCCGACGGATCCTACGCTCTACATCGGGGGAGCGATTGGCGTGATCTTTATCGCGGTAGCCGCAGTGCTTGTGCCCATCACCGGGGTGTTGTTCTTTGCCCTCGGATCTATTGCCGGTCAGTTGACGGGTGCGCTCGCGTTGGAAATTTTCTTGCCAACAGACAGCGATGGGGTGGCACCGACCACCGTAATCGGTGTGATGCTCACCCTCATCGCCGTGGCGATCGCTTCCCTCTCAAGTCAGCGACCGCCCAAAAAACTTCGATCGAACTAGTTGTCCTCTTCGAACTCGAGAGAGCTGGAGTTCAAGCAGAAGCGATCACCCGTCGGTGTCTGGTGTGCATCATCGAAGAGGTGGCCCAAGTGTGAGCCACAGGTTGCGCAAACGACCTCGGTGCGAACCATGCCGAGCGAGCGATCTTCGCGAAGCTCCACAGCATCCGGATTGATTGCTTCATAAAAGCTGGGCCATCCCGAACCGGAATCGAACTTAGTTCCGCTCGTGAAGAGCTCTGCCTGACACGCACCACAGCGGTAGGTTCCTTCACGCTTTTCATCGAGAAGGGCACCAGACCACGGGCGGTCAGTGCCGGCTTCACGCAGTACCGAGTACTTGAGGCCGAGCTCCTCGCGCCACTGCTCTTCAGTCTTATTCACCTTGTACGCCATAGTGGTCTCCTTCGTTTGTCAGCTTTAGCTGCCCAGTACATTAAACTCGCGGTTGTGCCTAATGATTCCGTGATCGCCAAGTCTTGGGGCGAATTAACAACAACAGAGCTCTACTCGATCATGAAACTACGCACAGACGTATTTTTTGTTGAGCAAAAAGTCGACGAAACCGAGCTTGACGATCGAGATCAAGAAGACCAAACGCGCCACTATTGGATCGCTGACGAGCATGGCGTTGCCGCCTACATCCGCGTTCTGTACAACGAAACCGCCGAATATTTGGATGGCCACCGTGTCATCGGCCGCGTCGTCGTTCGCGAAGACCGTCGAGGTGAAGGTCTCGCTCAGATCATCATGAAAAGCATTGTCGATGACTTCAACAGCGAAGCAATGATGCTCCATGCACAGCAATACATTGTTCCGCTCTACTTAAAGTTTGGTTTCGAAGCATTTGGCGACCTCTACGAAGAGGCGACCATCATGCACCAATCGATGTACCGCGCAGCCCAGTAATGCGCGGACTCAACGTGTGTGTGCTCGGCCCCGCCGCGCTCATCGTGACCGCCGTTATCATCGCGTTGACTCCACTTGTCGGCACTGCTGCGGCCACGGATGCTGCGGGCATGCGTCCCGCGACAAACGACGCAACTCTCGCCGTCGATGCTGCAACTTGCCAGATCTCGGATGCCGAAATTATCTGGGGAGTAAAAGAGTCACTGAGGTCCTACATCAGCGGCACTATCGCGAACGGTGAGTGGGCGGTAAGTGACGGGGCCACCTACGAGACCCCCGACTTCGGTTGGGCGGCAGGATCAGGTCAACTCGACGACGGCAACGGCAGCCTCACATTTGACGGAACGTTACGCTTCACCGGGCACGACGGCATCCTGGACACCACCCTCACCAACCTCAGTATCGTTTTCGATGGCAGCACCACCGCCATTCTCGTACTCGATGTCTTTGGCACAACCCAAGACGGGACCCCCGTCGACGAGAGCGGCGTCGAATTTGTCAGCATCGACATCTCCGACATTGATGTAGCTGACGGGACTGCGCGACTCGATGCGGCACAAACAATGCTCACCGAGGACGGTTCGGCCGCCTTCGGTACCTACCCCGCCGGCGAAAAATTCGACCCACTCAGTCTCAAGTTCAGCGCGACCGCCGACTGCATGCCCCAACCGCAGCCCCCCGTGACGGCCCTGGCTCGCAATCTCATGGTGAGTGCTGGCGTCCTCGTCGTCGCGCTGGGAGCCGGCGTAGTGTTCCTTGTCACTCGTCGCCGTGGAACAAGCAGCGAGTCAGAATCCCTGTAGCCAGTGAGCTACGACCCTGAGCCGGGAGCGTAAATCGCTCTCGCGAGTGCATCTAGCACTGTGACCGTTCGAGGGCCGAAGCTCAAGATTTCGCCATCATCCATCTCAACAAAACGCTGATGCTTGCCGGCCTCAGTAAGTGCTACAGCGGGGCGAGCTTCAAGCAGTCCGCTCACGCCGCCAACACTTGCGAGACCGTTCGTCATCACCAGGATTAGATCAGGATTCGCTGCGACCATCGCCTCATCCGTCATCGGGCGCATGCCTGTGAGGCCGATCTCAGCCGCGACATCCACCCCACCCAAAGCATTGATCAGCACGTCTGAACCCGACTCTTTGCCAAACAAGTAGTAGACGCCCGACGTTCCGCGCAAGTAGAGGAACATCATGCGCAATCGGTCGCCGGCAGGAACGATCTCGGCAATCTCGGCAATTTTCGCTTCAATCTCGGCACTCAACATTTCGCCCAATGCATCGCCGGCTCCCGAAACACCCAAGGCATCTGCGGTTTGGCGCGCCAATTCCGCAACTCCTTCGACAGACGGCTCAGTGTCGACAAATACAACCGGAATTCCTGCATCTCGCAACTGCAACACCACATCGATGGGCCCGATCGATCCATCCGTCACAACCAAATCTGGCCGAAGCGCCAGAATCGCCTCGCTATTGACCGTGTGGGCGTTCGATGTAATCACGGGCAACTCCGCGACCTGATCGAAGGTTGTAGAAATGTCCCGGGCAACCAGAGAGTCCAGCAAGCCCAAACCTGCAATCGTCGCTGCAATCGAACCCGAAATATCCATCGCGATCACGCGATCAGTCGACACAACAGTGACCGAGGTATCGCCGCTGAGATCGTGCGAAACCACCGTCGTCGGCAGCGACTGCACTGCCGCTTCAATGGGAGACGAAATACCGGATGTCGGCAATGTTGCGCGCACCAGCCCGCTGTAATCCTTCGCATCGCCCAAAGTCGTCAGTTGCGATAGCGGAACGTCAAGATCAGCGGTCACCGTGACCATCGGATTCTCCGAAACTGATGCGGGCGAGCATCCGCTTGCCGCAAGCACAACGCAAGACAGCACCACAGCAGTGGCGAAGAGTCGTATGCGCATGAAAGCCAATCGGTGAAAGGTACTAAGGCAATCCTAACCTCGGCTGCCTCAAATTGGTCTCTCAAGCCGCGTCGCTCGTCACCGCCACTGCCCCAACGCCCTAGGATTGCGTCAATATTGGAGGTTCCACCGTGTCCGAATCTGAACCCGCAGCGCACACAGGCACAAGCCTGTCCGAGCGAGCAATTCAGATTCTCGACTTCGAGCGCGAATGGACCCGTCACGTCGGTGCAAAAGAAGAAGCAATCGGCTCCCAGTTTCAAGTTTCAAGTGCGCGCTACTATCAAATGCTTAACGCAGTAATCGACTCACCGGCGGCCGTAAAGTACGACCCCATGCTGGTATCGCGACTGCGTCGAACCCGCGACAACCGGCTGCACAACCGCACGGTTCGAGCGGCACCCCACCACAACGAAGAATTGACAGACTAAGCAATGGCGAGTTACCCGAAAGATCGTTACGACGAGTTGCCAGACGACGTCGAACGCGTAGGTGCACACCGCGGCCCCAAACGACGTGGACGAGGCTGGATCGGATTTGCCTGGGCGCTGCTCGCAACCGGAATCCTCGTCTTCGGTGGGCTATTCGCCCTCAGTCAATATCTGGGTGACGACCTAGGCATCCCCTTCTTTGCCTCACCAGAAGAACCCGTCTCCACGCCCAAACCCACGGAAGCCGTCGAGCCACTCACAGACCCAGCAACCATCGACCCCGCTCGCGCTCTCGTCATTGACCTGCTTAACGGAACCTCTGAAAACGGACTCCAAGCGACAGTTGCCGACGAACTACGCACCGCCGGTTGGCCCATGGGCAGCGCGACACCCGCCTCCGCCCGCGACATCGAAGACACCTTCATCTACTACAGCAACCCCGGAGACGAAGACGTAGCTTCCGGGCTCGTCAGCACACTCGGAGTTGGCGAAATTCGGCTCGTTGAAGCAGACGTCTTCCCTGCAGCCCACATCACCATCGTGCTCGGATCCGACTATCTAGCGACCGGCCAATAGACCGCGGCGCTCAAGGTTGGGCGCAAACGTACGCGCCAAACCCGACGCCCGACTTCGACCTTGCGCCCAGACAACCAACAGTGTTCGCGCACCGCGAACGACACTCGCGCACGCTCCTGCCCGGCGCGCCGGGGTGTCGTGCACTCGCCCCTATCGACTGCGCCGGGCTGTCTTGCACTCGCCCCTATCGAGTGCTAATTTAGCCCTTGGCACTCGCGTAGTTCGAGTGCCAACTTATTCGCTTGTACGACGTCCGGGAGGGACGAGAAACACACATGGCAAAGATCATTGCTTTTAACGAAGAGGCCCGTCGCGGCCTCGAGCGCGGCCTCAACATTCTTGCCGACGCCGTAAAGGTTACGCTCGGCCCACGCGGTCGCAACGTTGTTCTCGAGAAGAAGTGGGGCGCTCCCACCATCACGAATGACGGCGTATCGATCGCCAAGGAGATCGAGCTCGACGATCCCTTCGAAAAGATCGGTGCTGAGCTCGTCAAAGAGGTTGCAAAGAAGACGGATGACGTTGCCGGAGACGGTACGACCACTTCTGTTGTTCTCGCTCAGGCACTCGTTCGCGAAGGCCTCCGCAACGTTGCTGCGGGTGCAGACCCCATCAGCCTCAAGCGCGGAATCGAAAAGGCCACCAACTCGGTAATCGAAGCACTCATTGCGAGCGCCAAGGAGATCGAGACCAAGGAAGAGATCGCGGCTACCGCATCCATTTCTGCTGGTGACCCTGAGATCGGTGCACTTATCGCTGAGGCGATCGACAAGGTCGGCAAGGAAGGTGTTGTCACCGTTGAGGAGTCGAACACGTTCGGCACCGAGCTCGAGCTCACCGAGGGTATGCGCTTCGACAAGGGATTCCTTTCGGCATACTTCGTTACCGACCAGGAGCGTCAAGAAGCGGTCTTCGAGGACCCTTACGTTCTTATCGTCAACGGCAAGATCTCGAACATCAAGGACTTGCTTCCCATCGTCGACAAGGTAATCCAGAGCGGCAAGCAGCTGCTCATCATTGCTGAAGACGTTGACGGAGAAGCACTCGCAACTCTCGTTGTGAACAAGATCCGTGGCATCTTCAAGTCGGTCGCCGTCAAGGCGCCCGGTTTCGGTGACCGTCGCAAGGCTCAGCTCGCTGACATTGCGATCCTCACCGGTGGACAGGTTATCTCTGAAGAGGTTGGCCTCAAGCTGGAGAATGCAACTCTCGAACTCCTCGGTCGCGCCCGCAAGGTCGTAATCACCAAGGACGAGACCACGATCATCGAAGGTGCGGGTGACGAAGAGGCGATCGCAGGTCGCGTCAAGCAGATCCGTGCCGAGATCGACAACACTGACAGCGACTACGACCGTGAGAAGCTCCAGGAGCGTCTCGCCAAGCTCGCCGGTGGCGTTGCAGTCATCAAGGCCGGAGCGGCTACTGAGGTTGAACTCAAGGAGCGCAAGCACCGCATTGAGGACGCAGTTCGCAACGCCAAGGCTGCCGTTGAAGAGGGAATCGTCGCCGGTGGTGGCGTTGCCTTGATTCAGGCAGGCAAGATCGCTTTCGACAGCCAGGCAATGGCTGACTTGGTCGGAGACGAAGCAACCGGAGCAAACATTGTTCGCGTTGCTATTGATGCCCCTCTCAAGCAGATCGCGCTCAACGCTGGTATGGAGCCTGGTGTTGTTGCTGACAAGGTTCGCAACCTCCCCATCGGTCACGGCCTCAACGCAGCAACCGGCGAATACGTCGACATGCTCGCTGCTGGTATCAACGACCCGGTTAAGGTAACCCGCTCAGCGCTGCTCAACGCATCGTCGATCGCTGGTCTCTTCCTCACGACCGAAGCCGTTGTTGCTGACAAGCCTGAGAAGAGCGCGGCTCCGATGGGTGACCCGTCAGGTGGCATGGACTTCTAAGTTCTAACTCCCTGCACGCAGGCTAAAAGCACTACACAGAATGGGCGTCTCCTTCGGGAGGCGCCCATTCTGGCGTTAACGGGATCTGGCGTTAACGGGATCTAGCGTGCGAAGAGGCGTGCATTGGCGGCCTCAATCTCTGCATACTGTTGCCCGGCCTGAGAGAGCGCGTGGTTGATCGCCGCGAGGTTCTCTTCCACTCGCTGCTGGGTAGCTTTCCAGTCGGTGACAACGGTGGAGAACGCTGTTGCCGCCTGACCGGTCCACGACCCCTGAAGGTTCGTGAGCTGGCCGTGTAATCCGGCAACTTCGCCTTGGATGCGCACGATGGAGTTCTGTACAGCACTCGTTGCGCTGAGAACGGCGTCACTATCTACTTGGTATCGAGTCATAGCTCGACGGTAGATCGCAGCATCCGCGTTCAGGACGGCTTAGTCCTCGTCGGCGCTTTCAGCGGCCGCAGGGCGGCTGGGGAGGAGAGGAAGCTCCACCCGGAAGGTTGCGCCACCCCCTGGCGTCTCGAGTGCCTGCACGGTGCCCTTGTGGGCGTGCACGATTGCAGCAACGATCGCAAGACCGAGGCCACTTCCGCCAGTGTCACGATTGCGAGAGCTGTCTGCGCGCCAGAACCGCTCGAAAACTTTGTCCCGAATCTGTGGCGGGATGCCCTCGCCATGGTCAATCACAGAGAGCACAGCCAATTGGCGCTCGCGGTCAACACCGACACCGATTTCGACCGGAACATCTGCCGGGGTAAAACGCAAGGCGTTTGTCACCAGGTTGGTGAGCACCTGACGGAGCTTGTTTTCTTCGGCCATCACGACCGCGTGCAGGTCTGCCGGAGGCGGAGTGCTCAAGTGCGTAATGCGTGCAGCAGCCTTAGCGACAGCGGCAGTCTTCTTTCTCGAGGCAAGTCGAGATAGGCGCGCCCCGGCGGCAGCGATCGGACCGGTCGCCATCGCGGCGGCGACGCCGCGTGACGGAGTAGTCGGCTGCGGGAGAGAACTCTCGGGCAGCGTGATCGCCATAGTGTCTGTGCTGTGTTCTGGGCCGACAGTGGGGTGCGCGTCAATTGTGGGGTGCGTGTTAATTACGTTCACCACGCGCCCCAGCGAAGCACGGGCATCCATCGCTGCATCGTTTGCGAGCGGCAATAGATCGACTTCGGTGAGCTGGAGAGGTTTAGTTTCGTCGATACGGGCCAGTTCGAGAAGGTCCTCAACCAATCCGCCCATGCGGATGGCCTCTTTCTCGATGCGCTCCATCGCCTGCAGCACATCATCTGGTTTCGTTATTGCGCCCATTCGGTAGAGCTCGGCATATCCGCGCACGGTGACGAGAGGCGTGCGCAGTTCGTGGCTGGCGTCTCCAACGAATCGTCGCATCTGGTCGATCGTTCGCGCGCGGTCGGCGAAAGCGCGATCAATTCGCCCCAACATGGAGTTGAGAGAACGGTTGAGGCGCCCGACCTCGGTGTTGGGTGTTGCTCCAGAGAGCCTCTGGTCGAAGTCGCCGTCAGCGAAGCGTGCCGCTGTCGCCTCAACCTCGCGAAGTGGTGCAAAAGTCGACGTCACGAGCAGTCGCGTTAGCGCGCCACCCACGATCACGACAGTGAGGCCAAAGAAAAGGAAAATGGCGGCATACCGCGAAACGATGCTGTTGGAATCACCCAAGTCGCGTGCGATAACAATTGTCACAAAGTCGGGACCGATCGTGCTGATGGCTGGGTAAGCGATTACTCGCCACTGGCCTCCGATAGCGGTGCTGGGGAGAGTGAATTCGCCGGTGTGCTCGTTGGCGACCGCGATCGTGAGGCCTTCAAGAACGGGTCGTGCGGCATCCTCTTCACGGCTGTTGCATCGCATGCTGCCGTCGTGGTTGAGTACGGCGAAGTAGAGGTCATTTGGCAGCCGCGAAACGCTGCACTGCGGGTCGCGAGTTGTGCCGGTGTATTGGATACGACCATCGAGATCATCCGCTGCTGCCGTGATTTTCTCATCCGTCTGCTGCAACAAGTAGTCGCGCAATACGGCCGCGGTGCCGACGCCAGCGACGAGCAGGCCCATGGTGAGCAGAAGCACCGTGACACCGGTGACTTTCGTGCGAAGCGAGATGCGGCTCCACGCGTCGGGGATGTTCTCCTGCATGATAGTGAAAGGTACCTTGCGTGGCTGGGAATCGGGAACCAGTATGGCCAGCCGAACATGAACAATTGCATGTTGGACTGGCCGTCAGGCGAGGTTAGGCCTTAGCTGCTTTCAGCATGTATCCGAAGCCACGCTTCGTCTGGATAAGCGGCTCTTCGGTGTGAATGTCGAGCTTGCGGCGCAAGTACGAAATGTAGCTTTCGACGATGCCAGCGTCGCCGTTGAAGTCGTATTCCCACACGTGGTCGAGGATCTGAGCCTTCGAAAGAACGCGGTTGGGGTTCAGCATGAGGTAGCGCAGTAGCTTGAACTCGGTGGGGCTGAGTTCGATCTGTTCGCTGCCGATGCTGACCTCGTGGGTGTCCTGGTCCATCGTGAGGTCGCCAGCACGGATGATCGTCTCTTCGTCATCCTGCATCGTACGGCGAAGAATTGCCTTGATGCGAGCAACGATTTCATCCAAGCTGAATGGCTTCGTTACATAGTCGTCGCCACCAACGGTGAGGCCCATGATCTTGTCTTCGGTGTCATCTTTTGCCGTGAGAAAGAGGATGGGGGAGGTGTAGCCGGATGCGCGGAGGCGCTTGGTCACGCCGAATCCGTTCATGTCGGGCAACATCACGTCGAGAATAATGAGGTCTGGTTCTTCTTCAAGAACCGCAGAAATGGTCTGTGCGCCGCTTCCTACCGCGCGCACCGCAAATCCCGCGAAACGCAAGCTCGTGGTGAGCAGGTCGCGAATGTTGGGTTCGTCGTCAACTATAAGAATCTTGGGTCCGTCAGCCATGGCCCCAGTATCTGCGTGTTTCCTGAACGTTGGCTGATTGGTGTGGGCGCGTCTCCATTTAGGCCCCGGGGTTTACTTGAGAACTCATCAGTTTTAAGCGTAGGCTGAAAGGACGGGATCATCAGCGGAGGGGAATACGACGAATGAAGCGACTTTTTATCGGGACACTGATTGCGTTTGGCCTAGGAGCCGTGAGCTTGGCCGCAATTACCGCGATCACGAGCGTGGCGCGAGCAAACGGCACAGTGTGGGGGAGTGCAGACGGGCTGACCCCGATGTGGCCAATGGGTGTCGCCTTCACTGCCATGTGGCTTATGGCGCTCAGCTTCGCCCTGCTGATCGTTCTCGCGATAATCGGACTAATCCGAGATGCCGTCGTTAAGCGGCGAACGCGCATCGAGGTCTAGCCGCGAGTAACTGTGCGACTCAGCCGCGTAGCTGGAAGACGTAAGCGAATGCGGGATTCGTATAGGCGATCCCTCGGCCGCTCGCCCGAATAAGTTCAGCGGAGGCCGACTCTGGTTTTTTGGGGACCAGATAGCGCGCGAGGTTGTCGCGGTCGATCCTATAGCGGCCGTCGCGATGGTGGATGGCTCCCACGAGCGCGAGCCGCGAGTCGAGGGCGGCAAGGCTGGCATCCCCGTGGCTGCTGTTGGCAAGGAACAATCCGCTCGGTTTGAGATAGCGCGCACAGGAGTCCCATGCTGGCCCGGTGTAGAGAGCAATCAGCAGGTCAAACGCCGCGTCGGCAAGATCGAGCGGCTCAAGAAAATCGGCCGGGAGAAAACTGATCGTGGTTGCGGCGCCCGGAAGCGTTTCGCCGTCAAGCTCAGACATCACAAGATCGTGATTTGCGAAGTATCGGGCGGCTCGACGGTCCGTATCGACGTAGGTGACCGACGGAATACTGGTCGATGGCGAGAGGTCGAGATAACTGCCGACATTGAGCGCCGTCGTGATCGACCACGACTCGGCAAGCGCGCGAAACAGTCCGGTTCGGTCGCCGATCGATTGCTTGTAACTATTCCAGGACGGTGCACTCGCCTTATTCTGATCCCCTACCGTGGCTGGCATACGGTTTACCCTTCTGCGATTGCCTGTGAGTCTTCCACGGTACAGCCGGGGATGCACTGATCTACCGTGGGCGCTTAGGAGTTCAGCGCTTGCGCGCGCTGGAGGCGCGGTCCGCTCGACGGTGGGTTACGGCGAGGTGCAGACTGGAATCATGTCTGAAGCAACCGACGACGATCCGGGCGGCGATGCAGCGTGTTGGTTGCCTCGCGTGTGCACGGAGTGTGGCGCCATTGTTGAGGCCGCGCTCCCCGCCGCGTGTTGGCGCTGCGGAGTTACAGTGCTCCCTGTTGGATACAGTGATTCCAACTGATTGGAAATTCCTATGGCAGGTCCCGGATTCGCGGTAATCGACTTTGAGACCACGGGACTATTTGCCGGTGGGCATGATCGCGTTGTCGAGGTCGCCGTAGTCCATCTTGATGCCCAGGGCACGGTTGAGGGGCGCTGGGAAACGTTGGTCAACCCAGGGCGAGACCTTGGGCCGCAGAGGATTCACCAGATCCGAGCATCCGACATTGTGGATGCTCCAGCTTTTGAGCACATCGCAGGACAACTCGTAGATCTGCTCGAGGGCCGCGTGCTGGTAGCGCACAACGCGAGCTTTGATCTCAAATTTCTTGTCGCCGAGTTGGAACGCACCGCCGCGTGGATGAGCACAGACTTCGTGAGTTTGTGCACGATGCAGCTGGCGCGGGAGTACCTGCCGGGCGCCGGGCGCGCGCTCGCCGATTGTTGTGCTGCACTGGATATTCAGCTTGACGACGCGCACCGTGCATCAGCGGATGCTTTTGCTACCGCACAGCTGCTCGCCGCTTACATCGAGTCGGAGGCAAACGACGAGATCTGGCGGGAGCATCTCGATGCTGCGCTTGACCACTCATGGCCAACAGTCTCGGCGGAAAACCGAGCCTGGCTGCCAAGGCCTCCGTACTCAGAGGTCACCGCGGCATCGTTCCTCAAGCGCGTTACAGACAAAATGCCCGAATATGCGGGGCCTGCAGAGTGCTTGGATTACCTCGCACTGCTCGACCTCTGCTTGCTCGATCGACACCTCTCGGTGCACGAAGCGCGCGCCCTGGTTGCGCTCGCAGAAGACCTCGGGATTAGCCGCTCGACCTGCGAGTCCCTGCATCTCGACTACTTCGATCAACTCACCAGAACGGCGTGGGACGACGGAATCCTGACGGATGTCGAAACCGCAGACCTCGTGCATGTTGGAGATCTGCTTGATATCCCCACCGACACCATCTCTGCGGCGCTGGAAAGCGCGAGCCTCGCTTCGGCATCCGCGAGCCCTCAGGAATCGTTGACGACGGATGCTCAGGGGTCACGTGAATCGTTTGAGCTGGCACCAGGCGACCTGATCGTACTGACGGGTGAAATGAGCCGCACGAGGGACGAAATCGAAGCAACCATCGTGGGGTTTGGATTTGTGCCGTGGCGAGCAGTGACGAAGAGGGTTCGATTGCTGGTGGCTGCCGACCCGGACTCGCTCTCAGGCAAGGCGCGAAAAGCTCGCGACTACGGGATTCCTGTGGTCGATGAGGCTGGATTGGTGCGACTGTTGAGCAGCTAGGTCAGGTCTGCCGCATCCAAGATCGTGTAGCTGTAGCCCTGTTCGGCGAGGAAGCGTTGACGGTTCTGAGCGAAGTCTTGATCGACAGTGTCGCGCGCGACGAGCGTGTAGAAGTTGGCGGGCAAACCGCTCTCCTTTGGACGCAACAAACGGCCTAAGCGCTGGGCTTCTTCTTGGCGTGACCCAAAAGAGCCGCTGACCTGGATGGCGACGGTCGCCTCAGGCAGGTCGACTGAGAAATTCGCAACCTTGGACACAACGAGCACCTTCGTGATGCCTTCGCGGAACTCCTGATACAACCGTTCGCGCTCTGCTACCGGACTTGCCCCGGTCAGTTTGGGGGCATCCAACTGTTCGGCTAGGTCATCAATCTGGTCGAGGTACTGCCCGATTACGAGTATGCGCTCACCGGCATGCTTCTCTACCAGAGCCTTCACGACCTCCGTTTTGGCCGGAGCCGTGGCAGCAAGTCTGAAGCGTTCGTCATCGGCAGACGCCGCGTACTCAAGCCTTTGGTTCTCGGGGAGGTCAACTCGCACCTCGAAGCAGCTCGCGGGGGAGATGAAGCCCTGAGCTTCGATCTCTTTCCAGGGCGCATCGAAGCGCTTGGGGCCGATGAGCGAGAACACGTCGCCCTCGCGTCCATCCTCGCGCACCAGGGTCGCGGTGAGGCCAAGACGACGACGCGCTTGAAGGTCAGCCGTCAGTTTGAACACGGGGGCGGGCAGCAAGTGAACCTCGTCATAAATGACAAGGCCCCAGTCGAGAGCATCCAAGAGGGCAAGGTGCGCATACTCGCCCTTACGCTTCGCGGTGAGAATTTGGTACGTCGCGATCGTGACAGGCAGAATCTCTTTCACCTGTCCTGAATACTCGCCGACTTCCTCCTCGGTGAGGGTCGTGCGCTTCAGGATCTCAGCACGCCACTGACGCGCAGAAACCGTATTCGTCACTAGAATCAGGGTTGTGGTCTTGCTTTGGGCCATCGCCCCCAAACCGACGAGCGTTTTACCGGCACCACAGGGCAACACCACAACGCCAGAACCGTGGTGGAAGAAATTGTCGATGGCGTGCTGCTGGTACTCGCGCAAACCCCAGCCCGAAGCATCCAAACCCATTTCGTGCGGGGTTCCCGGTGTATAGCCAGCGTTGTCTTCAGCTGGCCAACCCAATTTCAAGAGTTCTTGTTTGAGTTGCCCACGCGCCCAGGCCTGCACCACAAACGTGTGGTCGCCGCGACGCTCGAACAACAGGCTCGCGACCTTCTTGCCGCGGGTAATTTCGCGCAAGACAGCAGGATCTGTCGCCGTGAGCGTGAGGGCGCCATCGTCGTCCCGATTGATGACGAGTCGACCGTAACGACCGACAGTCTCAGTGATGTCAACACTGACGCTCTGCGGAATCGGAAACTTCGAATACTTCTCGAGCGTTTCAAGCATCGCATCAGCATCATGGCCAGCCGCGCGCGCATTCCACAGCCCCAATCGCGTGATGCGATAGGTGTGGATGTGTTCGGGGGCCCGTTCTAGCTCAGCAAACACAGCAAGATCGTGACGCGCGTCTTCCGCGAGAGGGTGAGCGACCTCAAGTAGAACCGTGCGGTCAGACTGCACGATGAGAGGTCCGTCGGGTGCTGTGTTCATCCGACCTAGCCTACGCCCGGATGCTTAGCGTTCAGTCGTAGCCTCAACCCCGACAATGCTCGCTAGGGGAAGGGTGCGCTCGATGTCTGCCCCACGATCGAGGCCGCGCATCCGTCCCGCAGCCACACTTGACGGTTCGAGCGTGTACAACACCTCGCGGCCATCAGGCATTTTCACAGTCACCCGCAGCAGCAGCTTGTTTCGAATAGCTACCTCGATCTGTCGAGACAGCCACGCTTGGTCTTCGTCGCCCGTTACCCCGCCCTGGCCGGCACGCAATTTCGCGAGCAGTTCTTCTGGGCGTGCATCCTGAGTTTCCGTTACGCTCGCGTCCGTCACTTGATCGCGACGCAACGACAAGATGTCTCCGTCGCGGTTCTCTGCGGCAACGGGGTAGCGGGCATCGCTGAGGGCCCAAAAGAGCTGCTCGACCCCGAATCGTGAGACTAAGCGGTTGGGTTCGTGCCGCAGCCCGAAGGGGCCGAAATTGGGGTCGACCGCAATTGACTGAAGCAGCAAAGAGTCTGAAGAGGTGACATAGCTGCCACCGGCGCCGTGTGCCCCTACGCGCACCACTCCGTGACGGGACGCGGCCTCAGCGAGCAAATATTCAACAGGCTGGGGAACTCCCGTTAGTGAAATCTCGGTCAAAAACTCGCGCATACCCTCAAGAGTTTCGCCGAGAGTCATCGCGTGGTGCAGGCTCGACCGTGAGATGCGATAGGTGGATGCCAGTGCTCGCGTTTCAACGTCGGCAATCGTGCGCAGGCGGGCGTCCAAGTGCGGCGCCAGCGGTCCAGGCGAGATCACGGTTAGGTCAGGTTGCACGTAAACCTGATGGACTTCGCGAGGGAACAGGTCTGCCATTGCCGAGGCAGCTTCGGCCGGCGTGCGCGTGAGCAGCGCAACGCCTGCGGTGCTGGGTAGTCGTTCCGCCGTCACGCCAAGAAGTGCCGCATCGCGACTGTAGCGACGAACCTTCTCAAGCATTGAATCAACACCAGCAGGGAAAAGCCACCGAACGTATGCTTCGACACCGTCGCCCCAGAAACTCTGAGTTCGGTCGGCCAAAATGGTGCGGATGTCGTCAGGAATACCCTGATGCCACGCTTCTGCGAGGTGCACCCAACGTTCGTCTGCCGAGCGCGACATCCACGCTGTGGCGTCGGTAGTGGGCATCCATTGAGCGTTAGTTGTCGCCACCAACCCGGCGCGTTCTGCAATGTCGACGAGTCCAGCGATTTTGTCGAGGGGCACACCCATCGCAGCGGCGAGACGTTTTGAGTCAGGAAGGGAAACTCCGCCCCTGGCGAGATCGCGAACCGGGCTGCTGCGGAGTTGATTGAGCAACTCGGTGACTTCGTTGGTCGTCGCGAACGCATTCTCGGCGGCAATTCGGTCAATATTGGCGCGTTCAGCTGGTTCGACGGAGGTGAGCGTCGAGGGTGACGGTGTCTCGAGCAGTTCGCCCGTCGTGGGGAGATCGTCAAAGGGCCAGCCCGCAAGATGGTCGGTGACTCCATCGGGGGCGCTGTACCGGCCTCCGCGAAAAATGAGAAGTGCGTCGGAAACGAGCCTGTCGAGCCTCTGCTGCACAGCCACCCTGTCGGTGCCGAAACGTCCGAGCGCGGCGGCCACGTCTTCAGCAGTCAACGAGGTCGTATCGGCTATCACAGCGAGTGTTGCCAGAGTCGGCCTGTCGAGGCTGCGGAAAACTCGTTCAAGAGAGGTCGTCTGCTGCAGAGCATCCGCGAGGTCAAAGAAATCGCTGACGGAGTTGCTGCGCACGACTCGCGAGCGCAACAACCCAAGGAGTTGACTATCGTCTAGTGCGCGCAGCTGAGCGGCGAGCAGAAGAGCAGCGTCACTAATTGTGGCCATTCCGATATTCACGTTTACGACGACGGCCGTTCAACAACAACAGCGTGAGGATGAAGACGACACCCAATGGCAGAGCAAAGTAGGGCATAGTAATCACTGCGGGCCACGCACCGTTGTCAAAATCGGTTTGGCCCGCTGCGGTGGCAACGACTACGGCGACAAAGCTAACTATGGCTAGTGCGATCGAGATGGCGACGAGGTAGGCGAGCACACGCTCGATACGAAGGTCGCGTTCAGTTGAATGATTTGTCACGTTGACAAGGATACGCGCCCGTTTACGTTCTAAGCTTGAGTCACGATCACAAAGGAGCATGCCCATGCCCACCGGCAAGGTTAAGTTTTACGATGACGAGAAGGGTTTTGGCTTCATCATGAGTGATGAAGGCCAAGAGGTCTTCTTGCATGCCTCTGCGTTGCCAGCAGGCACGACAGGGGTGAAGGCGGGAACTCGCCTCGAGTTCGGTATCGCTGACGGCAAAAAGGGTGCACAAGCTCTTTCCGTTCGAGTTATGGATGCTCCAGCAAGCATGAGCAAGCTCAACCGCAAGCCCGCCGATGACATGGCCGTGATTATTGAAGATCTCGTCAAGCTCATGGACGGAATCGGTTCTGGCCTCAAGCGTGGTCGTTACCCAGACAAAACCCACGGCGCCAAAATTGCGTCCATGCTACGTAAGGTTGCGGACGAACTAGATGCCTAATAGCCAGTACGAAAAGCTCGCTCGAGGAGCACTCCTCGAGATCACTGACGCCGCGTCGATTGGTGCGCTCGTCGGTGAGCAGGTCGAAAGCGATGGCGCTGTTTCGGTGATCTTCGCTTCGGCCATGCGGGGCTACCCTGGCTGGAATTGGACTGTCAGCATTGCGCACGTAGAAGGCGCGGAGCCGACAGTTCTTGAAGCGGAACTCATGCCAGCCGAAGGCGCACTGCTTTCGCCTGATTGGGTTCCGTGGTCTGAACGACTCGCGGACTACAAGGCTGCCCAGGCTGCGGCTGAAGCCGCGGATGCCGACAAAACTGAGTCGGAAGAAGCGGCAAGCGACGACGAATCAGACGATGATCTCGACGACGACGACGACGACGATGAGGACGAAGACGACAACGCCTTCGATTCAGGTGTCCTCCACGGCGGCGACCTTGACGGCGTAGACATTGATGATCTCGATGACGACGATGACGATGACGATGACGATGACGATGACGACGACGATGACGACGACGACGACGACGACGCAGAGACCGACGACTAGCGCTCTGTCGACCTAGCCGTTTGTCGCCGCGTTAGCGAGAGCGCTTTCCGCGTCTCACATGTGTGTAAATCAGGCCGATTAGGCCAAGCACGAGTCCGGCAACCGCTGTCCACAACCACCACAGGTTTCCGGCAGCATTCAACGGCTCAATAAAGATTAGAAGCACGGCGAGCCCGAGAACCCACAAACCAATGCCAACGAGCATCGCTTTGCGGTCGTCGGTCTCGACCGGTTCCGGGTCGGGCCGCCGCTCCGAGTCTTTAAGCCAGATACGCACGGGTTCAGGCTAGTTGCTGTTGGAGATCACATAGTCGATCGATGCGACCAACTTGCGCACGTCATCCGGTTCGATCGCAACGAAAGTTGCAACGCGAAGCTGGTTGCGGCCGAGCTTGCGGTACGGGTTGGTGTCGACAATTCCGTTTGCGCGAAGTGTCTTGTCCACTGCGGCGGCGTCAATTGAGTCGTCGAAGTCGATCGTGACGACAACCTGCGAGCGGTGCTCCGGGTCCGTGACAAACGGTGTTGCGAGACTGTGGGCGCTTGCCCAGTCATAGAGCACTGACGATGATTCGCGGGTGCGAGCATCCGCCCACGCCAGTCCACCGTTGCCGTTGATCCAGTCGATCTGATTTTCGAGCAGCAACAGAGTGCTGAGCGCCGGGGTGTTGAGGGTTTGGTTGAGGCGCGAATTGTCGATCGCATTCTTGAGCGACAAGAATTCGGGGATGTAACGACCGGATGCTGCGATGCGCTCGACACGTTCGATTGCGGCGGGGGAGAACAGCGCGATCCACAGTCCGCCATCCGAGGCAAAGTTCTTTTGGGGTGCGAAATAGTAGACATCCGCTTGGTTGGCATCGAACTGGATGCCGCCTGCCGCGCTCGTGGCGTCAACAACAGTAAGTACGTGGTTGCCGGCGGCTCGTCGCACGGGAGCCATTACGCCGGTTGAGGTCTCATTTTGTGGGTAAGCGAAGACGTCAGCACCGTTGAGGTCGTCGAGTTCGGCGCGCGACCCGCCCGGGGCGGTAACAACGTGAGGCGATTCGAGGTGAGGTGCTGCGGCAGCTTTTGCGAACTTGGAGCCGAATTCTCCAAACGAGAGGTGGGCGCTGCGGCGTTCGATAAGGGCGAAGGCTGCGGCATCCCAGAAGGCGGTCGAACCACCATTGCCGAAGACTACTTCGTAGCCCTCGGGGATCTGAAATAGCTCGCCAAGCCCTGAACGTACGCGGCCAACGAGGTCGCGAACGGGTGCTTGGCGGTGTGAAGTACCAAGGATTGTGTGTGCGGCAGCTGCTAGGTGATCGAGCTGTTCTTGGCGCACCTTTGATGGACCGCATCCGAATCGTCCGTCGGCGGGAAGGAGGTCGCTTGGAATTGTCAGGCTTGGCATACGTCCGATTCTATTGGCCCATTCGGGCTAGTCTTATTTCATGACCGATCTCGTTGACACCACCGAGATGTACCTGCGCACGATTCTTGACCTTGAAGAAGAGAATATTGTTCCGCTGCGGGCACGCATCTCCGAACGGCTCGGCCACTCTGGGCCAACCGTTTCGCAAACTATCGGCCGCATGGAACGTGACGGCCTGGTCGTCGTTGAAGGCGACCGCCACCTCGAATTTACTGAGGAGGGCCGCCGCCGCGCTACGCACGTCATGCGCAAGCACCGCCTCGCTGAGCGACTTCTCGCTGACGTTATTGGCCTCGACTGGGCGCTCGTTCATGACGAAGCGTGCCGGTGGGAGCACGTAATGAGTGAGCAGGTTGAGCGCAAGCTCATCGAAATACTCGATCACCCCACTGAGTCGCCGTACGGAAACCCAATTCCTGGTCTCGAAGAGTTGGGTGGCATCGCTGCTCCGTTGTTTAGTACCGGCATGGTGAATATTGTCGAGCTTGTTGCTGAAACTACGGCACCTGTTAGCGGTCACATTCGTCGACTGGGTGAGCCGGTGCAGTTCGAGCCTGAGTTGTTGCAGCAACTGTTCAATGCCGGGGTGATGCCAGGCAGGACGGCTATGTTCTCAGCGGCAGATTCTTATGTTGCGGTTACTGTTGACGGTTTTGGTGAAGGACTCGAGCTGCCCAATGAGGTCGCTGTGCACATCTTCGTAGAGAAGCCTGCCGTCTAGCACGCTGTTTCTTCTGCTAACTAAGACGTAATCGTCTTGTCATGTAATTCGGCGTGCCCGCGTGCGGTGTGAACAAAAAATTGGGTTAGCCTGTAGCCCTTGGAGTTCACGAATGAACCGGAGAATCGCATGTTAGGTAGGCACAGCATCCAAACCGTGGATGCGCGTGCTCATTTCTACATACGACACAGCAGCACTGTGCGCAGCAGTTTTTGCGCGCTGAATCACTAGGCATCGTCTTTCGACGGTGCCTTTTTGTTTTCTGCCTCCCATTCGTTGAGCCTCAAGAATGTCGATTGCCTGCAAGCCGTGCAGGCTCTTTCGAGAGGATGACAATGCGCACTTTGGTACTGAACGCCGGCTATGAGCCGCTCGCGGTCGTGTCTTTCAAGCGAGCAATTGTGCTCGTGCTGAATCAGAAGGCGACGATCATTGCTGCCGATTCAGAGCACCCGGTGTGGGGCTCTAGCGGTTCGTGGGATCGGCCGTCAGTCATCATTTTGCGAAATTATGTGCGCATTCCTTCGACCCGCAGACTGCCGGTGTCACGCCGGGGTGTGCTTCGCCGTGACGGTCACCGTTGTGGATACTGCGGTGGTTCGGCAAACACCATTGATCATGTTTTGCCGCGTTCGCGTGGTGGGCAAGATTCGTGGGAGAACTTGGTGGCGTGTTGTTTGCGTTGCAACAACGTGAAGAGCAACCGTACGCCGGCCGAGATGAAGTGGCGCCTTCTTGTAAAGCCGCGCCCTCCGCATACCAGCGCGTGGTTGGTAAGGGGAATTGAGAGGGCTCTCCCAGATTGGGAAGAATATTTGGCTCCAGCGGCATAGCTGTTATGCTGTTGTGATTATTCCCGGCGTTCAAGGTTTGCCCTAGATCTTCCTTGAATGCGCTCCACTTAAAGGTTCCCGATTGTCTCGTATGCCATCTGAAAGCACGTCTGCTTTTGGTGTACCCGCGGTAGAGCCAACAAGTGATGCACCTGTCTTTCTTTCGCGTCGTGAAGCGCGTGCGGCGAGGGATGCTGCAGCGGTCACGCCTGTCGCGGCTCCGGCGGCGTTTGCTGCCGAGGTTGCTGCCGAGCCCGTGATCACGATCGCCCCGTCGATCACGATCGCTACTCAGGCCGCCGTTTCTGCCGATGTTGCTGTTGCCCGGTCGCGCAAACTTCCTCAAGTAAAGCGCGCACGCAAGAACCCGTTGCGGGCCGTGGCGTCAATGGCCGTCATCGGTGGCCTCTTCGCCGTTGCTGCGCTCCCTGCCTATGCTCAGTCGGGTCTCGTCTCCGATGAGGGGTCCACTGTGGCGTTCGCGGATGCCGCAAATGCTTCGACGTTGAGCGTTCAGTCGCTAACGGTGAGCGCAGACTTGGCGCTTCCTGAATTGGAACGTGACCAGTTCGATGCGACTTCGCCTGAGGATCTCGAACTGATTCGCCAACAGTCAGCAATTGCGTCGGCGGATGCTCTGTATGCAGCATCCGGAGCGCGTGCGTTGGGCGATGACTATCCGTGGGCTACTGCTGGTTACGATATGTCGCCGCTCAATTATTATTACCGCCAGTGCACCGACTTTGTGGCGTGGCGTTTGAACCGCGATGTCGGGTCCTTCTCGGCGCCGTTCCGTTGGGCGTGGGCTGACCTCACACCAAATGGCGGCAATGCTTCCCAGTGGAAAGACGCTTGGGATGCTCACGGTTGGACTGTGAGCGCTACCCCCATTGCCGGTTCGGTCGCATGGTTCGGCTGGGACAACCACGTTGCGTACGTAAAGGCAGTCAACGCCGATGGCAGCGTTCTGCTTGAGGAGTATAACTACGTGAATCGCGTCTACAGCCAGCGCACGCTTGCAGCAGCAGACGTTGAGGCGTTCCTTTACCCACCAGGGCAGTAGCATCCGGTTGGATTGCTCGTCGAAAGTGTGCCGATGAACAACGCCGAACTCGTTGCGGCTTTCGAGGCTGGAAAGATTTCTCCGGCTCAGTTCTCGCATGAGAACCACGTGCGTGTTGCTTGGGGTCTCGCGCACCGCTACGGAAAACGCGATGGATTAGAGCGCCTCGTCACGGGAATCAAGGCGTTGGCGGTACGTGCTGGTAAACCTGATGCGTTTCACGTCACTCTCACTCGCGCGTGGTTCGATCTCATCACCGCGGTGGAAGATTTGGATGCGGCACCTGAGCTCTTTGAGAAGTCACTGATCAAGCGCTTCTACTCTGCCGAACGCATTGCTGCTGGTCGCGAGCAGTGGCTCGAACCTGACCTGCATCCGCTGCAGTTGTCGCTCCCCGCCACCGGGGCTGAGCCCGCTGATACAGCCCGCTGACACCTCCCTCTAGCGACAGCCCGGGCGTCTGAGGCTTCGTCGCGCGCGACTCGGCTACACTCGAACGGCCAGCCTCTGTAGCTCAACGGAAGAGCAACTCCGTCCTAAGGAGCAGGTTGGGGGTTCGAATCCCTCCAGGGGCACTTTATGAGAGTGCTGGTCAGGGTAGCTATTTCTTCGCAATCTCGCGGATTTCGAATTGCGTTTGCCCACAACTGAGCAGCATTGACCCAAGTTTCTGCAGTTTTGCCCACGGCTTGCCTGCAGTTCGCTGGCTCACGATTTCTTTGTCACGGCGATGACTCTCTGGTCAGCTTTTGACGGCGGGAGCGTACACGTGACCCGAATCCAACCCAATAGATTTTCGACGGGAAGGCAGCACGCACCAACACTCCAATTTCGATACCTATTGCGCTTCCCAAGAGGTCGAGTCAACCAAACCTTCAGCAGTCCGAACGGCTACCGAGACAGGCCGTCGTCGAACGGGGGAACGATCCTCACGACACGGCTCTCCCCAATCGGTGTTGACCCATCCGTTGACGAAGCCGGATGTGGGCGGTCTACCTTGTCGCTCAGGGGCGGTGTTGATTCGGCATCGATGACGTAGAGCTGCGCGGCCTCCACCTCATCAATTCGGCTGAGAGAAGTCCGTACTTTCGCCCGATGCGTGACGAGTTATGAATCGAGCAGTCTGAGAACATGACCGAACAGCAGACTGCAAGCCCGACATCCCGGCGCCCATCGCGCCCCCAAAAGCGCGCCTGGCTCATCCCTGCCGGGCTGTTACTGCTCAGCCTTGTGCCGGTTGCCGCGGGTGCCATGCGCCTCACCGAACTGACAGTCGGCGCCGAAATAACGGCGAGCAACGCTCGGTTCATGGCCTCGCCGGGGCGCGCGATCGTGCACATCATTAGCGCGACCGTATTTTGCTTGCTCGGCGCGTTCCAGTTTGCGCCCTGGCTGCGCAAAGGACGCCCGAGTTGGCATCGCATCGCCGGTCGCATCGTACTCCCGGCCGGGGTGATCGCGGGACTGTCCGGGATGTGGATGGCCGTCACCTACCCCCGCCCCGAATTGGACATGGTTGTGCGGTTGTTCTTCGGCGCTGCGATGGTCGCCAGTATCCTGCTTGGGCTGCGCGCCGTATTGCGGAGAGACTTCGCCAGCCACCGGGCGTGGATGATTCGCGGGTACGCGATCGGGATCGGTGCCGGCACCCAGGTGTTCACAGTTCTGTTCTGGGTGCTCGCCAACGGGGGCGCATCGCCCGATCCGACGAGCGGAGTGGCCCTGCTCGCTGCCGGCTGGATCATCAACCTTTCGGTGGCCGAGGTCGCCATCCGCCGCTCGTCACTATCATGAGGAGCATGATCGAGCCCCTGCGTGCGGTGTGGACTGCGTCGCCAGCATCGCCGGCACCACCGAAGCGCGTGTGGCGTGACTGGGCGCTCATTGTGCTGCTTCCCGCGCTCATCCTGCTCGAAGGCTTGCTGCGGCCCGCCCTGCCGAATCTCGTACCCGCGCTCACCGTCACTATTGCGGTCGTGGCGACCCTGCTGTGGCGACGCACGCGCCCGTTTCTGATGTTCGCGATCGGGTTCGGCGCTCTAGAGGGCTTCGCGTTGGTGACCAGTGCGGATGCGGACTCGCGGCTCTATTCAACCGGCTACCTCGTGTTGCTCGTGTATGCGGTGTTCCGTTGGGGCTCCGGCCGTGCCCTGCTCGTTGGCGGCGCCTTGATGGTCGCAGAGACCCTCACCTCCGCTGCCTTTGCGCCGTTCGATCTCGCCAACCTGGTCGGCGGACTTCTGGTCCTGCTCTTAACCGCATCCGTGGGGTTGCTGCTGCGATTCCGTGCCGGGTCGAGAGTGCGTGAGCTTGACCGCGCCAAATCACGGGAACGCGAAGAATTGGCTCGTGATCTGCACGACACTGTCGCGCACCACGTTTCAGCGATCGCGATCCAGGCGCAGGCGGGCCTGGTAGCGGTTGCGAAAAATCCAGACGCGGCAACAGCAGCGCTCAGGGTGATTGAGACGGAAGCGTCGCGCACCCTCGCCGAGATGCGTTCGATGGTGCGCTCGCTGCGCCGAGATAACGCCGCCGAATTAGCCCCGGCCCCGACTCTTCTCGACCTGCATGAGCTGGCGCGCAGCGATCGCGGAGGACCAGCGATTGACGTGCGGGTCACCGGGCCCTTCGAAGAGTTGTCGGGCCCAGTGACATCAGCGCTGTACCGGATCGCGCAGGAGTCCGTCACCAATGCACGGCGTCACGCCCGCAGCGCAAACAGAATCGACGTGCACATCGACGTCGATGCCGAGTGGGTGCGCCTGAACGTGAACGACGACGGAGCACCGGGCCCTCTCGCTGTCGCAGGCTACGGAATCACCGGCATGACGGAGCGCGTAACCCTGCTCGGGGGAGCCTTTACCGCAGGCTACTCGCCCGATAGCGGTTGGAGCGTCCTCGCCGAGCTGCCCCGAAACGAAGGAGCCGCATGACGATCCGTGTGCTAATCGCCGATGACCAAGAACTCGTGCGCACCGGACTGCGAACGCTCCTCGATGCGCAAGACGGCATCGAAGTCGTCGGTGAGGCAGCCGACGGGCAAGAAGCCCTAGATCTCGCTCAATCCCTGCGACCTGATGTGTGCCTCTTCGACATCCGGATGCCGCGAGTCGACGGCATCGAGGCGACCCGCATTTTGGCCGGTGCTGGTGTAGAAAACCCGATGGCGATAGTCGTGATCACCACGTTCGATCTGGATGAGTATGTGTACGGGGCGTTGCGCGCGGGCGCACGAGGATTCCTACTGAAGGATGCCGGCTCCGCGCTGCTCGGCCAAGCCATCCGCTGCGCCGCCAACGGCGACGCACTCATCGCCCCGAACGTGACCGTACGTCTGCTTGAAGCGTTCGCGGGGCAGCCCTCGCCGGTGGGCGAACCGATAGCGCAGCCGACCGAGCCGCTGACTGCACGCGAAGAGGAAGTGCTTGCGACTGTCGCGCGAGGCCTCAGCAACAGTGAGATCGCGAGCGAGCTGCACATCACCGTCAGCACGGTGAAGACACACCTAGCGAGTCTCATGACCAAACTCGGCGTGCGTAATCGCGTCGAGATCGCAATCTGGTCGCTGGTTCGCCCCAACAACGCTCACAAAGGACTAAACACATGAGCAAGTCGAAAAAGAGCTCGACACTCCCACCGCGGTGGATCATTCGCACCGCTTGGGCGGTACACCGCGCCATCTATCGGGTCAGTGGCGGTCGCCGCGGGTTATGGCTGCCAGGGCCCAACAAGTTTGGAACGATGCGCGTCACCACTGTCGGCCGTCGCACGGGGGAACAACGCAGCGTTATCCTCGGCTACCTCGACGACGGCCCCAACCTCGTCACCATCGCCATGAACGGATGGGGCGAAGGTGAACCGGCATGGTGGCTCAACCTGCTTGCCCATCCCGAGGCGACCGTCGCGCTCGTGAATGGTCGGCGCGAGGTGAGTGCGGCCGCGGCAGAAGGAGCCGAGCGTGCGCGCCTCTGGGCGCTGTGGCGCGAAATGGGTCTGGACGACTTCGATGGCCATGCGAAACGACGCTCGACCGAGACAGCAGTCGTGGTGCTCAGTCCGCGAGTCTCAGGGTGATTCTTATTAGTGCGTAGGGGGTCCGAGCGCCCGCAAATAGTTTGGTGTGATGAGTCGCGACTTCGTTCACGAAGAGTCCGGCGATCCATGATTTCTGGTGGTCGTTGCAACACTCAGTAATTTGGGAGTTGCAACGACCATTTCTTCGTTTATGAGGAAACTGGGTCGTAACTGCAAGTGCACCCTTCAGAAGAACGTCACCTTCTTTGAGGCTTCAGAGCGCACCGGGCAGGTAGAGAGGCCGCTGATGAAGCCAGCGGTCCCCGCGCCCAAAAATTGACACCAAACCACTTCGGCCAGGGCGCCGAATCATCTACATGTCATTCACCAGAACACTTCGGGCACCGAAAGCCACCTTCGCAGGTGCGCTCATTGTGCCAGCACTTCTCATCGCGCTTTCGGGATGCGCAGGTTCTCAACCGTCCCCAACGATGCCGTCTGAGGCGAGCGGGACCGAGCAGTCTGCGGAAGCGGGCGAAAACGTCGTTACGACGATTGGCCTGAAGTTCATGCCGAAGGACCTCACCGTCAAGGTAGGCACCACGGTTACTTGGCAGAACGGCGAGACGATCGGCCACACCGTGACCTCCGGAGCCTGGGGCGATGTGAACGAGTCAACAGGCCTTCGCGGCACGCAGACCCCCGACGGCCTCTTCGACCACGACCTAGCTCCGAAAGGCCAGGAGGGTGACACCTTCTCGTACACCTTCGACGAACCCGGCGAGTACCTCTACTACTGCCAACCGCACTTGACCATGAACGCAAGTATCACGGTCGAACCGTAAGAACCCGCACGACACAACACAAAACAACACAACATCAACAAGGAGAAGAAACAATGCGTAAAATCACAGCAATCACTGGTCTTGGCCTCGCAGCGGCACTCGCACTCTCGGGCTGCTCAGCGGCAGCAGAGTCGCCGTCCAGCACCAACGACATGAACTCTTCCGCGGTCACTGACACGGTTAACAGCGACGGCTCCACTTTGCGCGCAACGCTAACCGCGCTGCTCGCCGACCACGTCTACCTCGCCGGTGCAGCAATTGACCAGGCACTCGCCGATGGTGGCGACCTCACGACGGACGATGTCGCCGGGGCAGTTGAAACCCTCGACTCCAACTCGGTTGAGATTGCAGCCTTGGTGGGCTCTGCTTACCCAGACGCCGAGCAGCCGTTCCTCGATTCATGGCGCTCACACATCCCGTTCTTCGTGGACTACGCAGTCGCGAAGGCTACCGATGACCAGGCTGGTATCGACAAGGCAATGTCGGATTTGGGTGGCTACGCGGTGTCGTTCGGCCAGCTGATCAACTCAGTTGTTCCTGAGCTGCCGGCTGAAGCCGTGCAGGCTGAGCTTGAGATGCACGCCACATCGTTGGTCGCAGCGATTGATGCGAACATCGCCGGTGACCCTGCCTACTTCGCACTCTTGAAGGAAGCCGCGGGCCACATGCCGATGACCGCAACGGCACTCGCTGGGGGAATTGCAGCCAACAAGGGCATTCAGTAAAGCTGATTCACGATTGAGCCGGCGGGGAGCGAACGAATCGCTCCTCGCCGGCTTCAGCATTTCCGGGAAGTTGTTGAGAGAAAGGGCAAGAACATGAGAATCTTCGTTATTGCGACACGGATATGGATTGCACTCGCGCTGCTGGTTAACGCCTACGTGCACTTTCTCCTCGCGACTCCATTCGATGCCATCGTTGGCTCGCTCGTGAGCCAGGGTGCCCTGTTCCGCATTCAGGGCGTCGTGAACATCCTTGCGGCCCTCCTGATCTTGGCGGTATATCGCTGGTGGACCGGGTTAGTCGCGGCTGTGATCGCGGCGGGCGGGCTCGCGCTGCTGGTGGTTTCGGTCTATGTGCCACTGGATTTGAGCGCAATCGGGTTTCCGGTGATTTACGAACCTGTCTGGTACCCAGACAAAGTGATAGCGGTTGTTGCACAGGGCTTCGCGTTAATTGGCGGGCTAGCGGTGGCATTGATTACTCGTAACGCAACGACTCCACGGGGTCGGCTCTAGCGGCGCGTGCGGCGGGCAGGGTGCCTGCTAGGAACGCGATTGCCATCACGACGAGGATGATCACGCTGATCGATAGCGGGTCGAATGCGATCAGGGTGAGACCCGGAAGGTCGGCGAGGATTGCGCCGGAGAGCAGCGAACTTATGCTGGTTCCCACGATCATGCCGATGCCAACGCCGATTGCGCTGCCGAGGAAGCCGATGAAGACCGCTTCGAGACTGAACAGTCCGAAGACTTTTCCGCTTCCCATTCCCATGGCTTTCATGAGACCGATTTCGCGGGTGCGTTCCTGAACTGACATGAAGAGAGTGTTCACTATTCCGAAGCTTGCGGCGAGCAGTGCGATAACGGCGAACGCATTCAAGACGAGCACGATCGCATCGATGACCGTTTTGACCGTGCCAAGCTGGTCGGCGACAGTGGTGCCAGTAAAGCCCGCATTACTGAGACGTTCCTTCAGCGCGGTGATCTCTTCCGAACTCGTACTCGGATCAAATCGGATGCTCGCCTGAGCGTAACGCTCCTGTTGGTCGGTAGGGATACCGATGTTTTGAGTCTCATAAAGCGAGTCGGTGAGCGCGGCATTCACGACGAGACCACCTGCGCCTGGTGCTGCGATGCTTTCCTCGGCGACTCCAACAACGGTTGCCTCGACCAGATGCTGGGTGCGCTCAGCGTCCGTGATTGCGATGGTGATGGTCTCGCCGATCGCTGCGTCAGCATCCGCAAAACCAAGTGGCTCAACATAGGAGACTGGCAAGTTCAACTCGAGTCGAGAGGCATCCGTCGCTGGGGCGGCGCCGGCAGCGAGCTGCACAGTCTGCCCACTGACGAGTCCACCGATAGATGTCACGTACTGCGTTCCATCCCCATACTGAACCCAGTCGGGGGAAATGGATTTGGTTGCTTCCACATCGAGAACCCCATCGATGGTAGCTAGCGTGTCGAGGTCGTCAGGGGTGAGCGCGACGACAGTTCCACCCTCGCCGGGACCAAACCCTCCGCCGGCTACCGCCGCTGGGTCGTATTCTGTGGGGCCCGAGCCGCCACCGAAGCCGCTATCGGCATCCGGGGTTACGGTCACAGTCATGACGTCCTCTGCACCAATTGACGTGACGGTGTCGTCGATATACCGGTTGATTCCGGTGCCCAGCCCATTGGTGATAGTGAGAGTAAACGCGCCAACGAAAATGGCAAGAACCGTCAGGATGGTGCGAGTTTTTGAACGGAACGTGTTCGAGGCGGCTGAGCTAATGAGGTCGAGGGTCTTCATGCGGCCACCTCCGTGGTGTCGGTGACGAGCAGCCCGTCGCGAATGTACATGCGGCGGTCGCAGCGTGCCGCCAACTCTTCGTCGTGGGTGACGACGATCAGTGTGATGCCGTGTTCACGATTGAGGTTGAAGAGGATGTCTTCTACGACAGCGCCGGTGACGGTGTCGAGGTTTCCGGTTGGCTCATCGGCAAAAATGATGCGCGGATTGTTGACGAGCGCCCGGGCAATGACCGAGCGCTGCTTCTGGCCGCCAGAGAGGTTGATGGCCTTGTTCTTTGCCTTGTCGACCATCTCCAGCTGTTCAAGAGCGGCGAGAGCCCGCAGTTTGCGTTCGCTGCGACGGATGCCGGCGATCTTCATCGGCAGCATCACGTTCTCAAGCACCGACGCGTTCGCGGTGAGGAAGAACTGTTGAAAAACGAAACCGAAAGTCTTGTTGCGGGCTCGATTGAGGTTTTTGCCCTTCAGCGTGCTTGTGTCCACACCTTCGAGTTCAACGGTTCCCGAGGTTGGCGCATCGAGCAGGGCGAGCACGTGCATCAGCGTCGACTTGCCAGAGCCGCTCTTGCCGATAATCGCGATGCTTTCGCCCTCGTTGATGTCGAAGGTCACGCCTTTCAGTGCATCGAATCGGTTGGGGCCTCGGCCATAAGACTTGTGTACATCCGTGACTCGGATGATCGGGGTATTCATGATGACAAGTCTCGTTGGCCGATCGAACGGGCGAATCGGCCGCCGGGTGACACTTGCGCGTACTGCGCTCGCAGTACGGCGGGCGAGCTACTGCTTCAGCTTCGCCTTGCGCTTCTGCGCTGCGGCGCGCTCTAGGCGTTCGACCCGCAATAGATCGACGAGCAGCGCCGCGATAGGAATAACCGACGCAATACCCAACCATTCCTGAGTTCCATCGCCCGTGACGTAGAGAACATTGAAAACTACGGCCCAGATGACACCGCCTATGAGCCACACGAGTCGCCACCACGGGGTAGTCAATTGACGGATGCGGGTCTTTATTAGGGACGTCTTGGCCGGGGGAGCGCTCTCGATGGGAGCGGGCGCGGGTGATTTTTCGTCCATGCGCCAACTCTATGTTCTCTCGGCCCTCGCTGAGGTAAACATGGGGTTTTCAGCGAAAACAAAGCGCTGCGGCATCCACTGTGCACATAAATTAGGGAATTGCTCGGCTTTTAGAAACGTAGCCGTAACACCCTGACTGCACGTTTAACGTGCGCGAAACATAACTGAGGGTCCTACGAAACGCTAGAGCGGGATGCTGTGTCGTGCGGGTCGGTGGGAGTGGAAGAACCCGGCACTCACTGAAATCTGCCACGGCATCACGTGTGCACCAGGCGCACAAAGCGAAAGAGGTTGAGATGGATACAGTCGTATGGGTACTCATTAGCACTGCATTAGTGCTGCTCATGACCCCCGGTTTGGCATTCTTTTACGGTGGACTCGTAAAAGAGAAGTCAGTAGTCAGCATGATGATGATGAGCTTCGGAGCTCTCGGCCTTGTTGCCGTTCTTTGGATCCTTATCGGCGCGAACATGAGCTCGATCGACGGCTCCGTCTGGTCATTCTCAGGCAACCCGTTCAGCAACTTTGGGCAAGAGGGCGTCGCAGGCTCAGACCTCTTGTTCGTTGCCTTTGGCGGAACATTCGCAATCATCACGACCGCGCTTATCTCGGGTGCCATCGCCGATCGCGCACGCTTCGGACCGTGGATGATCTACACCGGCATCTGGGCGACGCTCGTCTACTTCCCCGTTGCAGCATGGGTTTGGGGCGGTGGATGGATCCAGAACCTCGGAGACATTCTCGGCGGCCTCCCGGCAGTAATTGACTATGCCGGTGGTACCGCGGTCCACATCAACGCCGGTGCTGCTGCTCTAGCTCTCGCCCTAGTTCTTGGCAAGCGCGTTGGATTCAGCAAGAGCATCACGCAACCTCACAACGTTCCTCTCGTTCTCATCGGTGCAGCACTGCTCTGGTTCGGATGGTTCGGATTCAACGCCGGCGCCGCAAGCGATCCCGATGAAGCTGGACTGATCGTGTTCAACACCCTCGCAGCACCCGCTGCAGCAATCCTCGGTTGGATCGTCGTTGAGAAGATCCGCACCGGCAAAGCCACCGCCGTTGGCGCCGTCTCGGGTGTTGTTGCTGGACTCGTAGCAATCACCCCGGCATGTGCGAACCTGACACCGGGCTGGGCATTAGTTCTCGGCCTCGTTGCTGGCGCCGTGTGTGCCCTTGCGATTGAACTCAAGTACAACCTCGGCTTTGACGACTCGCTCGACGTTGTGGGACTCCACCTCGTTGCGGGAGTCATCGGAACGCTGTACCTCGGCCTCTTCGCTACCGACACCGGACTCTTCGTTGGTGGAGATGCTGGCCAGCTCGCCGTTCAGTCGATCAGCGTTCTCGCGGTAGCAATCTTCTCCTTCGGAATGTCCTGGATCATCGCGACAGTCATTCAGAAGACCATCGGATTCCGCGTTACTTCTGAAGAAGAAATCGCAGGCATCGATCTCGCCGTCCACGGCGAGTCGGGTTACGCGATGTCGGCACGGGGTTCCGTACCGGCTGAGTAAAGCCCACAACCTCGGGAGGGGCACGACTGCTATCGCGGTCGTGTCCCTCTTTTGGTGTTAACAAACGCCACAACGAGCGGGCACCGCTTCAATCAAACCTGTGTCGGTCGGCGTTACGGTTGCAGCCGCATCCGCTCCCATGCACCGGACTCCGCACGCACAAAACGCACGCGGTCGTGCAGGCGTGAGCTGCGGCCCTGCCAGAACTCGATTGAGCGAGGTTCGACGACAAAGCCGCCCCAGTCACTAGGGCGTGGCACATCGCGCCCTTCGAACTCTGCTTCGAGCTCCGTGACCCGCTGCTCCAAGAGTGCTCGGGATGCAATGGGTTGCGATTGTTCGCTGGCGTGCGCCGCGATTTGACTTCCCCGCGGTCGCGTGGCGAAGTATTCGTCTGAAAGCGCTGCGGCAATGGGCCGGGCAACTCCCTGCACGAGCACCTGCCGGTGGATCGCGTACCACGGGAAGACGAGCGCAGTAGCGGGGTTCGCCACTAGCGCGCGACCTTTGATCGAGCTGTAATTGGTGAAGAATTCGAATCCGGCAGCGTCAATTGCGCGCAGCAGTACGGTTCGACTACTGGGAGAACCGGAGGCATCCACTGTGGAGAGCACCATCGCATTGGGCTCATAGACGTGGGAGTCGCTCGCGTTCGAAAGCCACAGTCGGAACTGTTCGATGGGGTCCGCGAGCACGTCTGAATCATTGAGCGGCATCTGGCCGTAGTCGGTGTGCTGACTTAATGGGTCGGACATGCGCATCCCTCGGGTGGTTCGCTAGTTAGTCTTCATCTTCAATGAGGAACTTGTTCTTGTCGGGGATACCGTCTTCGTTCATGTCGCGCTTGCGGGCGAGACGTGAGTCCCAGCGAAGGCTAACGGCGGCAAGAATGGCGGCGAGCGCGGTTCCAATGAGGATGGCGAGTTTCGCGCCAGTGGTGTGCTCGCTATCAGGGAACGAGAGTTCGGAAATGAGCAACGAGACCGTGAATCCGATTCCGGTCAAGAAACCGATCGGAAGCAGGTCTCGCAATCCGATCGAGTCCGCCAAACGGAACTTGGTGACCTTGGTAATCAGCGCGGTTGTTCCGAGGACACCGATGATCTTTCCCACGACCAATCCAATGACGATGGCAGGAACAACCGGTTGAACCAGAACGGAACTCACGCTTTCTTCCCCGCCGAGGGAAACGCCTGCCGCAAAGAACGCGAAGACGGGGAGTGCGATACCAGAAGACGTTGGCCGAACAGCATCGTCGAAGACGTGAGTACGGGTTTCTGTTTCGCCGTGAACGAGTTTCGCGGGAACAGTAAAGCCGAGTACGACACCGGCAATCGTCGCGTGAACGCCCGAGTCGTGCATAAAGGCCCAGGCAATGAGCGCGAGCGGAATCAGCAACCACCAGCGCGGCTTGCGGGAACGAACCACAAGACCAAAGAGCACGATCGAGACGAGCGAGAACAGCAGCGACATCAGATCGATGCTCTCGGTGTAGAAGAGCGCGATGATGATGATTGCGAGGAGGTCATCAACGACGGCCATCGTGAGTAGGAACGTGCGGAGGGCCCTGGGGAGGCCGCGACCGAAGATCGCAAGAACGGCGAGGGCAAACGCAATGTCTGTTGCCGTGGGGATTGCCCAACCGCCCAGAGCGGAAGAGTCACCCATTGTGAGAACAACGAGAGTGAAAAGCAACGCGGGGAAGAGCATCCCGCCAATCGCGGCAAAGACCGGTACCGCTGCCTCACGTGGTTTGCGCAGGCTGCCAGCAATAAGTTCTTGCTTGAGTTCAACACCCACTACAAAGAAGAAGATTGCGAGGAGTCCGTCAGCGGCCCACGTTGCGAGGGAAAGATCGAGGTGAAGCGCTGAAGGGCCGACGACAGTCTCGGCAAGTGCCGCATAGCCTTCTCGCCAAGGTGAGTTCGCCCAGATGAGGGCAATCGCAGCAGCGGCCATGAGCAGGATGCCGCTCGTGGTTTCCATGGTTACCCACCGGCGGACACGCTTGCGGGGGCTCAGCTTCTTAGTGGATGTGGTCACAAAATTCCAGACGTTGAGGTTCGTCGGCGGGGTCGCCGACACAATCGCCGACCAGACTTCCCGGCACTCCACTAGCAATTCTAACGGGTGCGAAGCTGGCGAGTGGCCCGGACAGCACCGTTAGCTTGTGTGGAGCCCCAGTATTGCGCGCAGCGAGCTAAGGCCCTGCTCAGTTCCTGGCCAAGGCTGACCGCGCGCTCCGTTGCGCATGAGAGTTGCCTCAGAATCGGCGCTCACGGTTGATGCCAGCTGCTGACTAAGGGATCGTGGGTTACTCAACTCGCTGAACCTGGAAGGACGAACATATGCTCACCCTCACCGAAACAGCCACGACGGTCGTCAAGACGATTGTTGAACAAGATCCCAACACAGAAGCTGCTGGTCTCCGCATCAATGGAGAGCCCGGCGCCCCCAACCTCACGGTCGCGGTAGTCGCTGCCCCTGAGGCCGGTGACTCTGTAGTTGAAGCCGAAGGCGCAAAGGTTTTCCTTGAAGAAAATGCAGCCATCGCACTCAGTGACAAGACGCTTGATGCTGAGGTCGGCGAAAATGGCGCGGTTAGCTTCGCCATCGTCGACAACGCCTAATTAGTAGCAACGCCTAGCTAGTAGCAACACTGAGCTAGTAGCGGGCGAGAGCGTCAGCATCTCGAGCATGGGTCACCGACCGGCGGATGGCATCCAACGCCTCCACCGGATCAGTCTCAGCTTCAGCGATCACTAGCTGACGCTCCGCCTCCGCTAGTCGCGTGCGGGCACGTGCGCTTGCACCCCCGCGTCCGACTAGTTCGCGTGCAACGGAGATCTGACTCCGGGCCGCCACAAGAGTCCCCTCATACGCAGCACGGGCGTGATCGAACCTCTGTTGTTGATTTCTCGCTGAAGCGAGCGCGCCATCCAACTGTGTCGAGGCATCGCTGATCGCGGCTAGTTGCCCGAGTGGGTTCCTGAGATCGCCAGCGTTCACTGTGGCTGCGCTGAGTGCTCCTTTAACCGCGGCTATTGCCGCAACAATCTGGGCTCCCGTTGCGGGGTCCGGTGCGGAATCGAGCGCAGAATGCGCTTCGCGCAGGTCGCTCGTGCTGGAGTGTCGCATCCGCTCAACGGCCGCGTCCGCCGCACTCAGCTCCTCGAGCGAGCGTTCGACCGCTGAAAGCAGTTGGTCGGCGCGGTGCAGCTGTACGGCAACGGCACGCAAGACATCGGCAACGGCATTCACTCCAGTCGGGCTGATCTCGGGGGAGGCAGCATCCAATTGTTGCTCCGCCTCTCGGAGCGATTCGCTTGCCTGACTGAGTTGTCTCACCATCGACTCGATCGCGGCTGCGACGTACCGCTCGGCTGCCTCGCTGCGCCGTTCTTCCAGAGCCGACTGCCGATCGCGCAGCGCCTGCAATCGTGAACGAAGGGTGTTTGCGGTTTCTGCCGCCCCCACTTCGGTGCGACGCCGTTGAGTGAACTCGGTGTCGAAGTGGTCGAGGGTCGCTACGGCTTTCTCGCACAGCGCGATCATCTGCAGGCTAAGACTTCGCCGTACTCTGTCAGCCGTGCTCGCTTCCGTATCCCGTTGCTGGCCCAAGCGGAATGCTTCAGTCAATTGCTCTCTGGCGTCATTGAGTGCGCTGTCAAAATCGCGCGTGCTTGCGACACCAAATTGAGCCTCAGCGAAGCCGACTTCATTCTCTGCTTCACGAACGCGATCATCTAACGCGACCAGCAGGGCGGCGGCCCGTGAATCGAGACCGGTCTGCGACGCAGTGCCGCGGATACCGCGATCACCGCCGCGACGAAACAAGACAACGAAAGCGCCAGCCCCCAATGCCAGCACCAGCACGACGATTGCTGCGACGGCAATCGTGGTGCCACGCACTAGCTCGGTGACATCGGTGACGGCCAACAGGGGGAGGGCGTGGGGCACCATGCCCGGTATTCTACGGCCGCTTGTCGCGAGAACTGGGGGTGGGGCTGCCGAATGAGTCTCACGAAACTCGTTGTTGTTGCAGGCTTTCTTGCGTATAGACGCTTAAGGTGGCGGTGTGTGGCGTGCAGATAAAGTTTCAGATGACTACTCGGTTGACCCAGATTCGGTTGACGAGAACGTTGACGACGAAGAAAATGGGCACCCACATCCCCACATTCAGGTAACAGCGCCCCATACGCTGAGTTTTGGTGAGCCGAACATCATGGCCGGAAACGTAGCAGAGCCCATGTGGACGCTATGGCGTTCGCAATTGTCCGATCTGGGTGGCCAGTCGCCGCTATTGCACTTTGTTGATTCGCCCCGCACGCGCGTTGAGCTTTCGACGACCCACCCGGGAGGGTTGGCGCAGTTCATCACAGGAAAGCGCACACTGCTGTCGAGTTTGATTCGCGATGATGTTGCGCTTCGGTCTGCTAAAACCGCGGCTGGTGCCGTTGCGGCGAAGGGTCTTGAGCTGTCATCGGCTCGCGGAATCGATTCAGTGCATCTCGGAATCGGTATTGCTCGCTGGAACCATGACGACGTTGAATACTGTGCCCCGGTCTTGTTGCGTCCGCTCGCGATCCGCCGACACGGTCGAGATTTTGAACTAAAGCTGCGCGGTGCTGCTTTCCTCAATCCAGAGTTTGCTCGCGCGCTCGACGAACAATTCCAGCTGCGCCTCGACGCGCAGTCGTTTGTCGCGCTCACGGATGCTGATGGCACCTTCAAGCCAAACCCGGTGATCGATCGCCTTCGCGGCCTCACCTCCCACTTGAGCGGCTTTGCCGTGAGCCCACGACTTGTGGTCTCTTCGTTTGCTGACGTAGCTCCTGGACTGGCTGACGATGCCGCCGACTTGCAGCATCCGATCCTGGATGCGCTTGCGGGTAATACCGCAGCGGCATGGACCATCAAGGAGGGTTACTCTCCGGTTCCTGCGCTGTCGGCAGACGAGCGCTCGCCGCAAACTGACAACCTATTGCTCGACGCGGATGCTGAACAAGAAAACGTGATCGCCCAGATTGAAGCGGGCAACTCGTTGGTTGTTCGCACGCTACCGGGCACTGGTGGGACGCAAACTATTGTGAACGCCGTCGGTGCTCTTGTTGCGCAGAACAAGCGAGTGCTCGTTGTCAGCCCTCGTCGCGCCTCTCTACTGTCGATCGCAGAACGCTTCGGTGACATCGGGTTGCCGGGACTTTCTGTGGCTCCGGGCACGCTGCGTCGCGACATCATCCGTTCGATCTCTCGCAGTGAGAAGTCCACTCGGCCCCAAATCGAAGACGTGGATGAAGCGCTCCTTCGTCTGCGCAAGATCATGCTCGACTACCGAGGCTCGATGTCTGTCGCTGATGACGTGCTCGGGGTTTCCGTTCTCGATTGTGTATCGGAGCTCAGCAGACTTGCTCTCTTGCCGAACCCGCCATCGACGACAGCACGGCTGTCGCGCGAATCGGTGGAGAAGCTCGCCAAGGACCGAACCGCTGCAACCGGTGTAATTATTGCGGCGGCCAAGCTGGGCGAATTCAAATACGGCCCCGGCGATTCGCCCTGGTACGGAGCACAGTTTGCGAATGGTGGTGAGGCTCTCAAGGCTCACGAGATTGCCAAACGGGTCAATCTTCAGTTGTCCGAACTGCTTGATGTCGCCAACCGACTTGTATCGAACACTCGGATGCGCCCCTTCCAGAGCATCGATGAGCTCGGCGTGTATTTGCGACTTCTTGTTGATCTTCGCGAGACCCTCGACCGGTTTGTTCCTACGGTCTTCGACCGGGCGATAACTGAACTTATTGCCGCGACCGCACCGCGTCGCGACTTCCCTGACATGACGAACAGCAATCGTCGTCGTCTCAAGAAGCTCGCGCTCGAGTACGTGCGCCCCGGTGTGCGTGTCAATGACATGCATGCTGCGCTGATGCGAATTCAGAAACAGCGCGTACTCTGGCACCGTTTCGTGGCGGAGGGTGCAAGCCCTGCAGTACCCGTCGGCATTAGTGAAGTCCAGCGGTCGTACCAGCAGGTGTCGGAAGATCTTGCTGCTCTCGACATCCCGCTGGGCATCGCTGATTCACACGTCAACCTGTCTGGCCTGCCGATCCCCTTCTTGATCGACAAGATTTCCGCGCTCGCCGCCGAATCCGATGTGCTCAATAATTTGCAAGAGCGCACGGCTCTCATGGGTAGCCTGCGCGAGCTCAAACTTAATCCCCTCATCGATGATCTGGCCAAACGGCACGTTCCCGAAAATCAGGTCGCGGCAGAGCTTGAACTGTCGTGGTGGAAGTCGGCGCTCGACTCCATGCTCGAGATCGATCGCGCACTCCTCAACGCCAATACCTCGGTGGTAGATCGCCTCGAAGCTGACTTCCGTCTCGTCGACGAAGCGCACGCTTCTGCAAATGCCAAACAGCTCTCATGGCAGATTGCGGAAAACTGGAAGATTGGGCTCGTTGACTGGCCAGATGAAGCCAGTGCACTCAAACGTGCCCTCTCGAAAGACAGGCTTACGTCGTTCGACGTGCAAACATCGGCGCCCCACCTATCGCGCACAATCGCGCCAGTGTGGCTTGCATCGCCCTACGAAGTTGACTCCGTCGTCGACACCATGCCGTTTGACACGGTGTTCCTCGTTGATGCTGGCGCGATGACCGTGGCCGAAGCGACTGGTGCTATCCGTCGATCGAAGCAGGTAGTTGTCGTTGGTGACCCCGTAATCCAGTCACCGACTCCATTCGAAATTGCAGTGCGTGACGCGACCGCGGATGCACCGCCTCCCGTTGACGACGAAGCGCGTGAAGCCCTCGTGGAAGATTCGGCATTCGCTCGACTGAGCGGACTTCTGCCGACTCTCACTCTCACGCGGAGCTATCGCCCCGGCGGCGAAGAGCTTGCTGAGCTGGTGAACCGTCGTTTCTATGGCGGCCAAATCGAGTCCTTGCCGTGGGCGGGAAGCTTCCTGGGCCACGGCAGCCTCGCGGTCAGTTATGTCGCAGATGGGGTCGGAATGCCCGACCCCGACTCTGGCGCGGTGGAAAGCCCCGACGCCGAGGTCTCGACTGTGGTTGAGCTTGTCCTTGACCACGCAACGAAACGACCTCACGAATCCCTCATGGTTATTACGGCAAGCCCGTTGCACGCTGTGCGGGTCATGCAGGCGGTGTTGGATGCTGTTGGCCGCCGTCGCCCAGAACTGATCGATGTCATTATCGGCGACCGTTCCGAACCGTTTACTGTCACGACGATCGATCAGGCTGTTGCCCAAAGCCGCGACCGAGTTATCTTCTCCATTGGATACGGCCGCACACCTCACGGTCGCGTTCTCTCCGACTTTGGTTCGCTTGGTGAGCCAGGCGGAGAGCGCTTGCTCGCCGTCGCAATGACTCGAGCCCGTCGTTCGCTTGAGATCGTTACGTCATTCCGTTCTGAAGATCTCGACGATGGCCGTATGAAACACGGTGCTGTCGCGTTGGCGGAGGTTCTCGACGAGGTTGATGCACGTTACGCTGAAATTCCTGTTCCTGACGACAGTGATCCAATGCTTGTCGATCTTGCACGTCGCCTCGAAAAGCGCGGCCTGCGCGTTGCACTGGGCCACCGCGCCAAGTTGGGTCTCGTTGCGTCTCTTGGCGGTCGCTGCGGAACAATCGAGACCGATGCCATGGTTCACGAGTCAAGCCTGCGAGAGTCGTTGCGCTTGCGCCCTGAGCTTTTACGTCGACTGGGCTGGCACTACTTGCGCGTGCATGCCTTCGAGCTTTTTAGCGACCCGGATCAGGTCGCAGACAAGGTGGCGCGGATGCTCGGAGCTGATCCTGCTCCAAACACTGAGCCCATTGCGATCATCCCCGCCACCCGTCCCGAGCATTAACTCGTGTGTGGCACTGAGGACTCACGATTGAGCGAGGAGCCGAGCCAGTCGCACGTGTGCGGCGAGCCAGCAGTCGAGGAACCGGAGAGCGCAAAACCTCCCGCGAAGGCGCGTAAGAGTCGCCGTGTGACGACCGTACCGCCAGAGGGCTCAGATCCTCATCCCACCGGGGAAGCATCGCGGCATCCAGCTAATGAGAATGACGAGCGACTCAAGGGCGACAAACCTCCACATTGGGGGTAGTGCCTTGGCCGCCCGTCGAAAATTCTCGGGCTACTCGAGTCGGTTGTTAGCTGTTGTTCTGCTTCGCGAGTAGGTCGCGAATCTGTAGAAGCAACTCTGCCTCGGTGGGGCCAGCTTCTGGTTCGATGACCACCGGCTTGCGAGCGGCAGCGAGCTTGTTGGCGTAGTTCATCGGGGCGACGATCGCGAAGTACACGACGACTGCGACCAGCAAGAACTGAACGAGCGCTGCGATTACTGCACCGAAGTAGATGACGGCATCTTCGCCGCCAGCGGTCGGAATCGTAACGGGAAGTGCCGTGGAGAGTGTCTCGGCGTTGAAGAGTGCGCCGATCAGTGGGTTGAAGACGGCCTCAACGATCGTGTTGACGACTGCGGTGAATGCGGCGCCAATGACGACTGCGACCGCGAGATCGATGACATTGCCACGCAAAATGAACGTTTTGAATCCGCTTAACATTGTTGCTCCTTCTCGTGGGGGGAAACGTCAACTATGACGCTTTGGCGGCCTTGGGAGACGAAGATGACGTCGAAGTGGAAGAGGATGACGAACCCGAAGTTGACCCCGACGACCCGGAATCTGAAGTCGACTTGCTCGGTGTCGAGCTGCTGGACGATGAACTTGACGTGCTTGAACTCGAGTCGCTCGAGCTCTTCGTTGCCCGCGAATCATTGCGGTAGAAGCCTGAACCGTTGAAGGTGACGCCGACGGCGGAGAACACTTTACGGAGCTTGCCGTCGCAGGTTGGACACACCGTCAACGAGTCATCAATGAACGACTGCTGAATATCGAACGCGTTTTCGCACTCGGTACAGCGGTAAGAATAGGTAGGCACTAGATCCTTAGTTGTGCTCGGTAATGGTCACAATTCCCGAGGGGGTAACTATGCCATTGACTGGTTGGTCGTGAAGTTCTGTGGGGACAGCGTCCACATATTCGCTCTCGAAGATCACGGCATAAATGGGAGGTTTTGTTTCCATCGAGCCGAGAGTCTTATCGAAGTAGCCGCGGCCCCAACCCATGCGCATACCGGTGCGATCCACGGATGCAGCGGGCACGATGATGAGGTCGACATCGTTGATAGCAATCGGGCCTAGTACTTCGCTGGTGGGCGCAGGCATGCCGATGAGGTCTTTGTCTTCTTCTTCGCCGTCATAGGGCGCCCAATCGAGGAGGCCGTCAGCACGCGAGATGGGGAGCAGAACACGGATGTCGTGTTCGCAGGCCCAGCGAAGAAATCCGCGGGTTTGAGGTTCGTCTGTAGTGGAGAGATAGGCCGCTACCGATGTAGAACCTAGACGTGTAGCGAGTTCGATGAGGTTCGCGGTCACACCCGCTTCAGATTCGTCCCGCTCTTTGGCGGTGCAGATGCGGCGGCGTTCGCGTAATTCGGCTCGGAGTGCACGTTTGTCGTGACTGACGTCGTCGGTCATGTATCCATTCTACGAGACAGTCCGGGTACCCTGTTGCTATGGCATCGAAGATTACTAAAGCGGTTATTCCTGCTGCAGGTCTGGGCACCCGATTTTTGCCGGCTACCAAGGCAATGCCGAAGGAGATGTTGCCGGTTGTAGACAAGCCAGCCATCCAGTACGTCGTTGAGGAAGCGGTCGCCGCTGGTCTCACCGATGTGCTGATGATTACGGGGCGAAACAAGAACGCCCTAGAGAACCATTTCGACAGAATGACAGAACTCGAAGCGACACTTGAGCAGAAAGGCGACACCGATCGTCTCTCAAAGGTTGAGTTCTCTAACGACCTCGCTGACATGCACTACGTGCGCCAGGGTGACCCGCGCGGTCTCGGGCACGCTGTGTTGAGGGCCCGGATGCACGTCGGCAACGAGCCTTTCGCAGTGTTGCTCGGTGACGACCTCATCGACGAGCGCGATGTGTTGCTTTCGCGGATGCTCGCGGAGCAGACTTCGCGCAACGCGACTGTCATTGCCCTCATGGAAGTTGATCCCGCCCAGAGCCACATGTACGGAATCGCCACCGTCGAGCCCACCGATGACAATGATGTCGTACGCATCACTGGTCTGGTCGAAAAACCAGTTCAGGGCACAGCGCCATCGAATCTCGCCATCATCGGTCGCTATGTCTTGCGCCCCGAAATCTTTGAAATCCTCGAGCGCACCGATCCCGGTAAGGGCGGCGAAATTCAGCTGACGGATGCCCTGCTCGAAATGGCACAGAATGATGTCGCCGGCGGCGTCTACGGCGTTGTCTTTCGCGGCCGACGCTATGACACCGGCGATCGCCTCGATTACATCAAGGCGATCGTGCAGCTTGCTGTTGAGCGCGAAGACCTGGGCCCCGACCTGCGGCCTTGGCTCAAACAGTTCAGTTCAACTCTGGACTAGGGGATGGCGTTTGGCATTCCGACGCTCAGCGACGGAGACATCAGCATTCGCCCCATTCGGGTGCGAGACGCTCGCGTACTAGAGAGAGAGTTGCGGGATAACCGGGGGTGGCTCCGCCAGTGGGAGGCTACGAGCCCAGCTGGACCATTCACCTTTGACGTGAAGTCGAGCATCCGAGGGTTGCTGCAACAATCTCGCGCGGGCGCTGGGCTGCCGTTTGTGATTGAGAACGACTCTGAGGTTGCGGGGCAGCTAAACGTGTCATCAATCACTTATGGCTCTCTTGCTTCGGCATCGATCGGGTACTGGGTATCTGAACGGTTCGCCGGAAAGGGACTGACTCCTGCAGCTGTCGCAATGGCCACTGACTTCTGCTTCTTCCAACTGGGATTGCACCGCATCGAGATCTGCATTCGCCCCGAGAACGCACCCAGTTTGCGCGTCGTAGAGAAGCTCGGTTTTCGTTACGAGGGGCTGAGGCGCCGCTTCATCCATATTGATGGTGACTGGCGCGACCACTTCTGTTTCGCGTTGACTGTCGAAGAGGTTCCTCAGGGCGTGTTGAGGCGGTGGCGGGCTGGAACTGCTCCCGAATCCGCTGCGCACATTCCAACAACTGATCGCACGCGTGCAGCGAACCCGCTGATCCCACCGCGTCGTTAGCCGCATCCGCAACTGTGAGTTGGCAGTAATTCTCAGCAAATTTTGATTTCTCTGCCGCGTGCCGACGGCCTGATGTGCGCGGATGCTCGTACCGTATAGCCATGGAACTCACCAGCATCGGCGGCGGTGCGATGCTCGCGCTCGCAGCAGCCCTCTGGCTGGTGTATTTGATTCCCAACTGGTTAAAGAATCGCGAATACCTTGCGACCGAACGCAATGCAGTTCGACTTCAGCAAACAATTCGGGTGCTCGCACAAACATCAGAGTTGCCAGAAGAGGTTCGTGCTGAGACCGTTGCGCGACGCACTGCGGAGCTAGCGAAAACTCGTGCCCTTCAGGGCCCTGTCGCCGTTGGTCGCGCCGTTACCCCGCCGACTAGGGAAGAGGCTCTGGCCCTGTCGGTTCGTCGACTCCGCCGCACGCGCGCGTTCACCACTCTGGTTCTCGCGGCCAGTGTTGTTGTCGTTGGTGTGCAAGTCGCACTAATTGCCACCGCTGGTGCCGCTGTTCTGTCAGGAACCTGGTTAGTTATCGCCGCAGCGACGATGGCGGCAATTAGTGCAAGCACTATGCTCTCGCGGCTTGCCGAGCGTTCACGAGCAAGAGCCGCAGCCGGTGCTCCAACCGCCAGAGCTGCCGCGCCGCGCCGACGGGTCGTGCTCTCGTCTGACGCGCCAGTGGAGAACGTCACCTCAAAAGTCAGCTGGACCCCGGTCCCCGTGCCCAAGCCCATGTACTTGACACGCAGTAACGCGCCAGAAGCGGCGGTTGCTGCTGCCCGTCATGCAGCCCAGATCGATAGTGAGCTGCGACAGGCAGCAGAGTCAGCCGAACACGCACTCCGCGCCAATAGTGCTGCAATGGCTGCCGCAACTCGTGAAGCGGAGCTCGCGCGCGAAGCTAGGTGGGCGCCGTCGAAGCCTGTCGCCGTTCCTGCAGCGGTCGTTCCCAATCGTTTCGCGGGCATGGGCATCGTCGATGTAGAGGGAACTGCCCCTGACTTGGATGCCGCACTCGCTCGTCGTCGTCGCGCCAGCTAGCGGAGTTTCTGGCCGTTCAACGTGGCGAACGCTGAGTGATAATGTTGCTTCAGCAGTACGGGCCCTTGGCGCAGTTGGTAGCGCGCCTCGTTCGCATCGAGGAGGTCAGGAGTTCAAATCTCCTAGGGTCCACCGTAGAAGTTAGAGCAAGACCTATTCTCGAGAGCCCGCGTGACATTTCTCGATGTCTGTCACGCGGGTGAACCTCACGGAGTTGAGCTGGCCGTCGTCGCTACGAGGGTCGTGCTGTAGGCACTTGTGCCCGCGGCGCTCTTGGCGGTGCTGCGCAACTCGTAGTTCGTCGCTTCGAGCAGGCCCGCAACGGTGAGCTGACCGCCTGAGCCAGTGAGGGACTCGACTGCGGTGAGCCACGTCGTCGTGCCCTGTTGGCGATACAACACTGTGTAGCCAGTGATTGGGTAGGCCGGGTCGGCGGTCGCTGTGACCGAGATCACGAGGTTGTCGACACCATTATCAATCAGTGCAAGCGACGGCGCGGCCGGTGCTCCAGAGAGTGTTGAGGTGCGCAGTGTTGTGCTTGAGCCGGAGAGTGCTGTTGTGCCTGCGAGGGTGCGGGCGTAGACGTTGACGTCGTATGACCGGCTGCGGGTTAGTCCCGTGATTGTTGCTGTCGTGTCGGTGCTGACACCGTCTGCGAAGGTTTTCCAGGTGGTGGTTCCGGCGACGCGATAGCGCACGATGTAGTCGGTGATGGTGCCGCCGTTGGTCGTGCTTGGTGCTGTCCAGTTGAGTGACAGCGTTGTGGCGGCGCGAGTTGCGGTGAGGCTCTTGGGTGCTGAGGCGATACCGCTCTGGGTTGACTTCGCGAGGACTGCGGAGGAGCCGGTTCCGAAGACGGTTTTGGCTGCAATGGCGAATTCGTATGACTTGTTTCTTGTCAGTCCGGAGATCGTGTGGTTTGTCGAGGTGCTGACTCCGTCGACCACCGTGGTCCACGTGGTTGTTCCCTTGGTGCGGTAGCGGATGCTGTAGTCAGTTACGCTGCCGCCACCGTTTGTTGTGCTGGGGGAGTTCCACGTCAGCTCCATGCTCGTGAGCGATGGAGTACCCACGAGCCCGGTCGGTGCTGAAGCAACCCCCGAAGGCGTCGAGGTGCGCAGTGTTGTGCTTGAGCCGGAGAGTGCTGTTGTGCCTGCGAGGGTGCGGGCGTAGACGTTGACGTCGTATGACCGGCTGCGGGTTAGTCCCGTGATTGTTGCTGTCGTGTCGGTGCTGACACCGTCTGCGAAGGTTTTCCAGGTGGTGGTTCCGGCGACGCGATAGCGCACGATGTAGTCGGTGATGGTGCCGCCGTTGGTCGTGCTTGGTGCTGTCCAGTTGAGTGACAGCGTTGTGGCGGCGCGAGTTGCGGTGAGGCTCTTGGGTGCTGAGGCGATACCGCTCTGGGTTGACTTCGCGAGGACTGCGGAGGAGCCGGTTCCGAAGACGGTTTTGGCTGCAATGGCGAATTCGTATGACTTGTTTCTTGTCAGTCCGGAGATCGTGTGGTTTGTCGAGGTGCTGACTCCGTCGACCACCGTGGTCCACGTGGTTGTTCCCTTGGTGCGGTAGCGGATGCTGTAGTCAGTTACGCTGCCGCCACCGTTTGTTGTGCTGGGGGAGTTCCACGTCAGCTCCATGCTCGTGAGCGATGGAGTACCCACGAGCCCGGTCGGTGCTGAAGCAACCCCCGAAGGCGTCGAACGTGCGACTGTTGCCGAGGAGCCCGAACCGAACTGGGTCTTTGCGGACACGGCAAACTCATATTTGCGGCTGCCCGAGAGACCCGTGACGGTCGCTGTCGTGTCAGTACTGACACCGTCGGTGAAGGTCTTCCAGGTTGTGGTTCCCGAGAGGCGATAGCGCACGGTGTAGTCACTGATCGTGCCCCCGTTGCTAGTGGACGGCGTGAGCCAGTCGAGCGAAACGCTGCGAGGCGCCGCAGTGGCTAGCAGGCCGGTTGGTGCAGACGGTCGGCCGGTGAGAGTCTTCACGAGCACTGGACTCGTGCTCGTGCCTGTGCCGAATTCAGTTTTGGCAGCGACCTTGACGTAGTACGAGCTGCCAAACTTTAGTCCGGCAAGAGTAGCGGTGAGGTCAGCCGAGACCCCGTCGTTATAGGTCGTGTACGTGCTGGTCGATGTTGGGCGATATTGGATCACGTAGTCGCTGATTGTGCCGCCAAACGATGCAGGCTCGGTCCAGCTGAGATCAACTGATCCCGGGCGGGCGACGACGCCGAAGGTTTGTGGCTGTGTGAGAGCCGGCTTCGTAACTGTGGCTGTTGATGTGCTCGTCTTCGACAGTGTCGAGAAACCTTGGGCGTTCGCGGTCACAGTGATCGAAATAGTCTTGCCGACATCGGCAGGCGTCAGGGTGTACTCGAGGCCTACAGCACCGGCGATCGCCGTGCCCGAGCGCTTCCACTGGTAGCTGAGATCAGGGTCGGACGAGGTCTGGGTCCACGATCCCGGCGCGGCAGTGAGTGTTGAAAAGCCGATGGCGGAGCCGGTGATCGTTGGAGTCGGCGCTGGCGAAAACACTGGCAGTCGCGAGGCGAAGAGGATCTTCTCCGGATCCTGTCCCCAGAAGCAGACTTCGGAAGACGGATAGAAGCTGCAGTAGTAGGCGATGTCGTCGTTGAGACCAGGGTCGAAGAACGTTGCCTCGTTCAAGATCTTCGCTGTCACCTCTGCGGGAGTGAGCGTCGGGTAGTGACTAAGGATTCGCGCAGCGACGCCCGCAACGTGGGGAGAGGCCATCGAGGTGCCGCTAAAGGTCGCCGTGTCGGTGTCACTATCGGAGTCGGCAGACGTGACATCGCTGCCGGGAGCGTAAAGGTCAGAGCAGTCACCGACGTTTGAGTAGGAAGCATCGGTGTTTTGCTTGGTCGAGGCGTTAACTGTAATTGCGTTGGGGACTCTGGCCGGGCTGGAGTCGCAGCTATATGCTCCCTCATTGCCTGAGGCTACGACCACTGTTATGCCGTCGTTGATGACAGCCTGCACTTTAGCGTCTAACAGGTTGTCGACCGGTCCGCCAAGGCTCATGTTTACTACGGCAGGTTCACCAGCCGCGTGGTCAGCGATGACCCAGTCAAGCGCGCCAAGAAGGTCACTCGTAGTCGGCGAATCTTGAACGCTGCCGGTGCAACCAAACACGCGAACGGGTACCAGGACTGCCTTCTTTGCGACGCCGTAGGTGGTGCCGCCGACCGTGCCGGCCACGTGTGTGCCGTGACCGTTACAGTCGCTCGAGCTCGCGAACCGCGGCAGGTGATAGCCGGCCTCGAGGCGCCCAGAGAACTGCTTGTGGGTGGTACGGATGCCCGAATCGACGATGTACGCCGTTACGCTCTCGCCCGTAGTGTCGTAAATGTAGCGGTAGTCGAGGGAGGCTGAGGTCTGATCGATTCGCCCCAAACCCCACGTCGTTGAGGTCTGCGTTGTTACGACCGAGGGCGGAAGCACCTCGGCATCCATTGTCTGGATCGTCTCGCTTTGCCGATATACGTAATCGGGGTAGGCCTTGAGCACGAGCGGGGATTTGGCCAGCTGTGTGGCGGCCTCGAGCGCAGCGTCCGCTCCCAGAATTTGTTCGAACTCAACAGTGTGCAGCCCGCGACCGAGGTTGTCACCAGTGTTCAGCTGCACTGAGACGCCTGCGGCGCCAGCAACATCTCCGTTAACCGTGGGGTTTACCCCTGGGGCGTAGCGCACGATAAGGCCAAGAGCGTCGCCCTCGGGGTGCTCGACACCAGCGCCCTTTGGTGGAGGCGGCGGTGCACCCGGTGCTGCGATAGCGGCAAGGGGGGTGGCGGATACTGTGAGCGTGATGGCGAGCACAAGGCTCAGTGAAGCGAGGCGACGGCGCATTGTTAACCGCATCTGGTGAGGGTGGACGGTGAAGCGTCCCCCGGGCTACATGTCGCTTCTTGCGGGCGTCATCGTCGGCTGACTGGCCGATTTTGTCAGGGTACCAGTAATGCTCACTTTTTAGGAAGCACCATTTTGGGGGACTATTTAGCCGAGATTTTTCGTGCGCGCCGAGCGAACTGAAAAACGCTCATCGGCCTCTGGCGAGGCCCCTGCACTGGTCGTGGAACTAGTCTGCGATGTTGAGAAGAAGATGACCAGAAGACACCGTCAACCCGACGCTCGCGTTCATCGATGCAACGATGCCGTCTTTGTGCGCGACGAGTGGCTGTTCCATCTTCATTGCCTCAAGCACGAGAATAAGGTCGCCCTTGACGACCTTGTCGCCCTCAGCGACAGCGACCTTCACGATCGTCGCTTGCATCGGAGCCTTTACTGAGTCTCCAGTAATCGTGTTGACGGCCGAAGCGGTGCGACGCTTGGGCGCTGCCGAGAGTGTGGCGCCGGTTGACGTGCTGGGAACAAGCTTCGACGGGAGATTCACTTCGACACGCTTGCCGCCGACCTCGACAACAACACTGTGACGCGCTGCAGCAACCGTCGGCTCGCCGAGGGAGCCAGTCCAGGGTTCGATGTCGTTATCGAACTCGGTTTCAATCCAGCGGGTGTAGATCGTGAACGGGCTGCTCGTAAAGGCAGGATCTCGAACGATCTTGCGATGGAACGGTAGCACCGTCGGGAGCCCGGCAACCTCGAATTCGTCGAGAGCACGACGCGAACGCTCGAGGGCGTCTTCGCGGCTTGAACCAGTGACGATGAGCTTCGCCAAGAGCGAGTCGAAAGCTCCGCTAATCTCGTCGCCAGTCGTCACGCCACTATCAACACGAATACCGGGGCCGCCTGGCATTCGCAGTACGTGCACAGGTCCGGGCGACGGCATGAAGTTGAGGCCAGCATCCTCACCATTAATTCGGAACTCAAACGAGTGGCCACGGGGAACGGGGTCGTCGTAGTCGAGAACCCCACCCTCGGCGATTCGGAACTGCTCGCGAACGAGGTCGATGCCAGTCACTTCTTCAGAGACGGGGTGCTCTACCTGCAGTCGAGTGTTGACCTCGAGGAAGGATATCGTTCCGTCCTTGGCAACCAAGAACTCACAGGTTCCAGCGCCGAGATAGCCGACTTCGCGCAGAATCGCCTTCGATGACTCGTAGAGGGCCCTGTTTTGCTCGTCACTGAGGAATGGGGCGGGAGCTTCTTCGACAAGCTTCTGGTGGCGACGCTGCAGCGAGCAGTCGCGAGTGGAGATCACGACGACGTTGCCGTGGGCATCCGCAAGACACTGAGTCTCAACGTGGCGAGGCTGGTCGAGGTACTTCTCGACGAAACACTCGCCGCGACCGAATGCAGCGACAGCTTCGCGAGTGGCGGAATCAAAGAGTTCAGGGATTTCTTCGCGAGTGCGCGCGACCTTGAGTCCGCGTCCACCGCCACCGAAGGCTGCCTTGATCGCAACGGGAAGGCCGTGCAGATCTACGAAATCGAGCACTTCTGCAGCGCCAGTGACCGGGTTTAGCGTTCCCGGAGCCAAAGGGGCACCCACTTTTTCGGCAATGTGGCGTGCTGAAACCTTGTCGCCAAGCTTTTCGATGGCGTCAGGCGATGGGCCAATCCAGATGATGCCGGCGTCGATAACCGCGCGAGCGAACTCGGCATTTTCGGCCAAGAACCCATAACCGGGATGAATCGCGTCGGCGCCGGAGCGGCGAGCGATCGACAAAATTTTGTCGATAACGAGGTACGTCTCAGCACTCGTTGATCCGTCGAGGGCATACGCCTCGTCGGCGAGCTTGACGTGTCGAGCATCCCGATCCTGGTCGGCGTAGACCGCCACAGAACCGATGCCGCTGTCTTTCGCCGCGCGGATAACGCGAACGGCGATCTCTCCGCGGTTGGCGATGAGTACCTTCGTAATACGAGCCATAGTGACCTAGCTTATTGTGGTTGCGGCCGAAGCCTTGGGGTAAAGCGCACAAAAATATGGGGCAAGCACTGTGAATGCCTACAGAGTGGGTCTTTCGATGTTCCAGAGATCAGTCCACTCGGCATCTAACTCACGCATCAGTTGGCGCACGAGAGAGACAGAAAGTCCCACGACTGCGTGTGGGTCTCCCTCAATTCGCTCAATGAAGGCCGCACCGAGGCTGTCGATCGTGAATGAACCCGCAACTTTGAGCGGTTCACCTGTCGCTACGTAGGCATCTATTTCGGCATCAGTGATGTTTGAAGCAAACGTCACACTCGCACTCGACACCGCACCTGTTGCGCCGCGCAACTGCCCGCCGCGGTGATCAATGAGCCAGTGGCCAGAGTGCAAAACACCCGTGCGACCTCGCTGCGCATGCCAACGCCGACGCGCAATCTCCGGCTCGTGAGGCTTTCCAAATAATTCGCCATCCAATTCAAAGGCAGAATCGCCACCCAAAATGAAGCCATCGATGGGTTCGTTGTTGATTCGCGAACCAACGACCGCTTCTGCCTTAGCGCGAGCCAGTAACTCAACAAGCGCGGGGCCATCGAGAGGCCCCGGTGCTGCCGCCGCGACAGCATCTTCATCCACACCAGACGCTAAAAGCACCGGATCGACACCGGCTGCTCGCAAAGTCGCGAGACGGGCAGGCGAAGTGGACGCAAGATAAAGGCGCACAAGGCTCCTATGCTTTAGGGATGGGTGAATGGCTTGGCAGAATGATCGAAGTAGACGTTACCAACATTGCACACGGGGGTGTCAGCGTTGCTCGTCATGATGGTCGTGTCGTTTTCGTTTCTGACGCCATCCCGGGCGAACGCGTACTCGTGCGAATCACTGACGACAAAAAGAAGTCATTCTGGCGGGCCGAAACGGTCACAGTTGTCACAGCAAGCGAACATCGCCGCGAGCACGTCTGGTCAGCCGCGAGCGTCGAGCGCGATCCCGACGATCGCGCTGGCGGAGCGGAGTTCGGACACATAGACCTCAACCACCAACGCACACTCAAGGCACAGATTCTCGGCGAATCGCTCGAACGCATGGCACAACTCACACTGGCCCCCGAAGTTGAAGCAGTGCCAGGCGATGACGAACGCAACGGACTCGGATGGCGAACTCGCGTCAGCCTGCACGTAGACGAAGCAGGAAACGTCGGCCCGTTCGCGGCTCGCTCCCACCGTGTGATCCCTGTCGCCGATTTGCCCCTGGCAACCCCTGAACTCTCCGCAGGAGCGCCGCTCAGCGAAAACTTTGCTGGCTTCGACCGCGTCGACATCCTTAACCCCAGCAGCGGCGGTGTGCGCCTCATCATGGGAAAGCAGAAGCCACAGGTCATCACCGAAACTGTGGGAGAGCGCGAATTCACCCTGCTCGACTCCGGGTTCTGGCAAGTGCACCATGGGGCAGCCGAAGTTCTGACGGCAGCAGTTCAAGACGCGATCGACCCCGAGCTGTTCGACCCCGCGGCATCCAATTTGGATCTCTACGGTGGCGTCGGCCTGTTTGCTGCGGCAGTCGGCGATAAGTTCGGCCCTTCGACCAAGATCACCTCGGTTGAGTCAGACGCGATTGCGACGGATCACGCCGCTAAGAATCTCTCGGAGTGGCTCGGCGCCCACGCTGAGACGGGACGCGTCGATCGCTGGCTTCGTGAGCTACTCAAGAATGCGAGCGCAGCAGAGCGATCACGCCTCGAGCGCTCGACGATTGTGCTTGATCCACCACGCTCGGGCGCAGGACGAGAGGTCGTCGAGTTGCTGACCGCGGCGCGGCCTGCTCAAGTGGTCTATGTTGCGTGCGACCCTGTCGCCTTCGCGCGAGATGTCGCTTTCTTCACAAATCGCGGCTACACGCTGGCGAAAGTCCGGGCTTTTGACCTCTTTCCGCATACGCATCACGTTGAGGCTGTGGGAACTTTTACGCGCAACTAAGCAGGCGTGTTGGATAGCTAACCCCCATGTTTGCGCTCTTTCGTGACTACGATGGGGGCAGATACTCAGGAGGACGCCACATGGCCCAGACAGAACCATCCGGGACCGCAGCGCCCAGCGAAAACGAGCGAAGTAATATTTCCGTAGCAGTAGTCGACGACCACGAGTCGGTGCGGCTCGGGCTGAAGGCCGCCTTTATTGATGAGGGCTACAACTTTGTTCTCGCGGCGGCCACGGTTAAAGAACTCGTAGAAGGTCTCAACGGTCGTGAGGTCGACGTGGTCGTACTCGATCTGTCACTCGGTGACGGGTCGACGGTTACTGACAATGTTAAGAATGTTCAAGCCACAGGCTCCGCAGTGCTGGTGCACAGCATCGCAGATCGTGTAGCCAGCGTCCGTGAAGCACTGGCCGCAGGCGCGGCGGGGGTAATTCCCAAGTCGTCAGCCACTAAAACAGTTCTGGCAGCGGCAGCAACCGTAGCGCGAGGCGAAGTGCTCAATAACCTCGAGTGGGCAACGGCAATTGACGCTGACCGTGACTTCTCCAAAGCCCAGCTGGGACGCCGCGAACGCGAGATCCTCCACCTTTACGCCTCGGGTCTTCCCCTCAAACTCGCCGCGCAGCAGCTCGGAATCGGTTACTCAACGGCGCGCGAATATCTAGACCGGATCCGTGTCAAGTATGTAGAAGTTGGTCGACCAGCCCCAACCAAGGTTGACCTCCTGCGCCGTGCTGTCGAAGACGGTATCCTCCCCGGATTGGATTCGGAAGGCGGCGATGGCCACTAGTTTGGCCACGGCGCGTCAAACGCCATCGGCAAAGCAGCCGCGAAACCCGATCAGCCGCAAACAGGTTGAACGGGTAATTTCGCGTTCAGTCGCGGTAATTGGGCTTGTTTTCGGTGCGCAAACGGTGCCGTGGCTACTTGGCCAGATGGACGAGGCCCAGCCTGCGTGGTTGTGGACTTTTGTTCCCGCCCTGTTCGGATTACTCGTAATTGCTGTGATCCTCTCCTTCTCCAATCGCTGGGTTCGAGGAGTTCACGGCACGTTTGCCGTTGTCTACTTTTTGGCGCTGCTGAGTTGGCCGTTTGCGGTGCTTCCCGGTGTCGAAGTGTTTGCCGGCATCCACTGGCTTAACTACCTCATTACCGTTGGCACGGCGATGGCGGCGATCGCGTTCGGTCGCGTGCTCGCAAGCATCTACCTCTTTGCCGCACCGCTGATCTATCTCATCGTGCGAATTCTGCCCGTCGGTGGCGACGCTCCCTGGCAGCTGGCCGTTCTCGAGGCGTTCTACGCCCTCATTCTGGGCAGCGCAATCATGGTCATTGTGACAATGCTGCGCCAAGCAGCCTCGAACGTTGATAACGCACAAGCGACAGCATTGCTGCGCTATGGCAACGCCGTTCGACAGCACGCCACTGAAGTTGAGCGTGTTCACGTCGACTCGATTGTGCACGACAGCGTATTGACAACCCTGATTTCCGCTGCGCGAGCGTACACGCCAGAAGCAGAGCGCCTCGGAGCGGTCATGGCTGGAAACGCGATTGGTCATTTGAAGGAGGCCGCGGCCACCTCGCCTGACGACATCTCTACTGTGCAGGCAACAGAGCTTGCGCAGCGAGTCGTTACGTCAGCTGAATTGCTCGCATCCAATTTCACCTACTCAGTTCGAAGCGTTGGTGCACGGTCGCTTCCCGCGGTTGCCGCAGAAGCTGTGCATTCGGCCGCGGTGCAAGCAATGGTCAATAGCCTTCAGCACGCCGGCGGACCCAACATTGAGCGCAGCGTTGAAGTACGCGGGCTTGAAGGTAACGGCATCGAAATTATCGTCACGGATGCCGGTCAAGGTTTCGACCTTGATCACGTTCCCAACGAACGGCTTGGCGTGCGGGTATCGATCGTCGAGCGTGTCGCAAACGCGGGAGGACGCACCGCAATCGCGTCAGTTCCGGGTGCGGGAACGCAGATCTGCATCCAGTGGCCCCACGGAAACGAGAACGACGAAATTTTGGGTCAAGACGAACTCGGTGAGGAGCTCCTGTGAACATCGGAGTACCGCGTTATCTGATTGTCGGCATGGCCGCGCTTTTCTCGGCGTACCACATTCTGTTGGCTCTCTACACGATTGATATCCCGGACAGACCGGCGCCGATCATTGTCGCGATGGCGCTGTATGGCATCGCGACGATTGTTAGCCTGCTGCCTTTTGGTACGGTACGGATGCCGATTTGGATGGCAACGTTCAACTTCGCGACCGTTGTCGCCATCACCCTGTTGGTCGCCAACGAACTCGACTTTGCTCGTGAGGGCGGCACCGGGTACGCAACCTGGTATGTCGCCGCCAGCGGGACGCTGCTCACGATTACCTCAACGCGCGGGCGGCACACGTTCGCCTGGCTCGGAATCGGTTTTCTCGTCGCCCACACCTTCAGTCTCGGGCCGGTCGGGCCCGCCGGCCTCTTCAGCTTGGGCATTGTTGGCAGTGCATCGTGGGTAGCGGTGTCTCACGTTCTCAGCAGCGGCCTAGCTAAAGCATCCAAAGACGCACAGCGTTTCGTTTTGGCAGAGCAGGAAGCCACAGACTGGCAGGCAGCTCAGGACGCGCACGTTCACGAGCGTCAGTTCCGACTTGAGCAAACTGGTTCCATGGCACTGACGATGCTTGAGCGCATTCAAGACACCAACGGAAACCTTTCGGAGGCGGAGCGCCGCGAGTGTCTTAACCTCGAAGGCGCCATTCGTGACGAGATTCGCGGCCGTAAGTTGCTCAACGACGCCGTGCGCGATCAAGTAATGATTGCGCGACGCCGCGGTGCTACCGTGACGCTCCTCGACGAGGGCGGCATCGATGATCTCTCAGACTTCGATCTAGATCGAGTCCTCAACCGTTTGGCATTAGCGATTCAGTCTACGAGCGCCGACAAAGTGATCGCGCGCACGGTTCCTGAAGGTTCAGATGTCGCGATTACGGTAGTCGGGCTCCACAGCGCTGGCGATGGTGAGTCGAGTGCTCTCGGTCAGGACTCGCTCGAAGACGACGTCGTCGACATCTGGCTTGAGATTCCGCGAGTGGATAACGAGCACGCAACCCGTTAATGCGGAAGAGCCGGAGTGGCTATAAGAAGCACTTCTCCGGCCCTTCGCTAGAACCCGGGTCAGGACGATAACCCGAATACCGTCCTGACCCGCCCCCAAAGAATTGGCCCGCTTACCCTAGTCGGCCAACCTTTGGCGGTGTAACTCCTATGGAGATCCACCTAGCACTATATATTCTGCCCCAAGTAATCGAAGCGCATAGTCGGTCCTTTGGGGGACTCTCGGGGGACAATTTGGGGTGGACAACATGAAACTGCCAGCATTTCTCTGGATTTCAACGAATTCCGCACAGAGAAACTGGGGTACGAATACGAAACCAGAGGCTTTCGACCTTATCGCGGTGCAAACCGACTGTTAAGTCAACGGCGAGCGCTGGCGTTCCACGCGCCGGGGCCAGGCTGCAACGGCTGACGAATCGGACGTTGATTGCGCGACCACGTCGAAATCTGCGCTGCATCATCCTCGCCGGCAAGCTCTGCGGACTCGACCAGCGCAGCCCGAACAACCGCGGTGACTGCGGCAACTTCTTCTGGCGTGACATGAGGCGAGACGATACGGATGTCTACTGGTTCCTCGTTGGCGTCTGTACGGGTCACAGCGGGATGTTCCCGTGCTTCTTGGGCGGCATGCTCGCGCGCTTAGTGCGCAGTGCTCGAAGCGCCTTCACGACCTGCACTCGCGTTGCAGCAGGCTCGATGACGCCGTCCAGCTCACCACGCTCGGCTGCAAGGAACGGGCTTGCAACGTTGTAGGTGTACTCGTTGGCAAGGCGCGTGCGCACAGCCGCGACATCCTCGCCCGCAGCCTCAGCGGCCTTGATCTCTCCACGGTACAAAATGTTGACGGCGCCTTGGCCACCCATGACGGCGATCTCAGCGGTCGGCCACGCGTAGTTGAGGTCGGCACCCAATTGCTTGGAACCCATAACGATATAGGCCCCGCCATACGCCTTACGCGTGATCACGGTGACGAGCGGCACAGTCGCCTCCGCGTAGGCATAGAGCAGCTTCGCGCCACGGCGGATAACGCCGGTCCACTCCTGGTCGGTTCCCGGAAGGTAACCGGGCACATCCACGAGCGTAAGAATGGGGATGCTGAACGCGTCACAGAAGCGAACAAAGCGCGCTGCCTTCTCCCCAGCTTCGATGTTCAATGTTCCGGCCATCGCTTGAGGCTGGTTAGCAATGATGCCGACCGAGCGACCCTCGACGCGACCGAAGCCCACAACGATATTGGGGGCGAAGAGTGGCTGAGTTTCGAGGAAGTCGCCATTGTCGACGATGTGCTCGATGATCGTCTTCACGTCATAGGGCTGGTTTGGACTGTCAGGGATGATCGTGTTGAGCTTGCGATCCTCATCCGTGATCTCCAACTCAACTTCACTCTCGTAGATCGGGGGATCCGAGAGGTTGTTGTCTGGCAAGAAGCCAACAAGCGTGCGGGCGTAGTCGAGGGCATCCGCTTCATCACTCGCGAGGTAGTGGGCAACACCAGAGACCTTGTTGTGGGTGAGTGCGCCGCCGAGCTCTTCCATGCCAACGTCTTCGCCGGTGACGGTCTTGATCACGTCGGGGCCGGTCACAAACATCTGGCTGGTTTTATCGACCATGATCACGAAATCGGTAAGCGCGGGGGAGTAAACCGCTCCACCAGCGGCCGGGCCCATGATGATCGAAATTTGGGGGATGACACCCGAAGCCTGAGTGTTGCGACGGAAAATCTCGCCGTATTTGCCCAGCGCAACGACGCCCTCTTGAATGCGAGCTCCGCCAGAGTCGAGCATGCCGATGATCGGAACACCCGTCTTCATTGCGTGGTCCATGACCTTGATGATCTTTTCGCCGGCGACTTCGCCGAGCGAACCGCCGAAGATTGTGAAGTCTTGCGCGTAGACGGCGACCTGTCGGCCATGGATCGTGCCGACGCCGGTGACTACAGCGTCACCGTATGGGCGCTTCTTTTCCATGCCAAAGGCATGCGTGCGGTGGCGAACGAACTCGTCGAGCTCGACGAACGAACCATGATCGAGTAACTGTTCGATGCGCTCGCGGGCCGTCATCTTGCCCTTGGCGTGCTGCTTTTCGATTGCCGCGTCGCCGCTGGCAGTCACGGCTTCGTGATAGCGGTTCTTGAGATCGGCGATCCGGCCGGCGGTCGTGAACATGTCTGGAGTCGTATTGTCTTCGGTCACTGTGTCACTTTACCCACCCATCGACCGCTTGTGTGGTTGGCGGAACCCACAAGTTTGAGGCCGGTTTCATTGAGGAAACGCTATGAAGTGGCTGCGATGGCAGCAACACCCGCCAAGACGAGCAGGACTCCCACTATTTGGATGCGCATCAACCTCTCCTTATGGATGCGCCAGCCAAGCAACGCGGTGATCACGGGATACAGGGATGCCAGCACAGCGACGACCGAGAGTGCGCCACTCAGACTCGCGAAAGCGAAGCTGATGTTCGCGGCGAAGCCGAGCACTCCAATCGCCGCAATCCCCACTAGCGATAGCCCGCGAGCCTTCGGAACCTGCTTGAAGATCAGCAATCCGATGCTGTAAAGCACGAGTACTGTCACAGCGTCGGTGAGCAGTGTCGTGGTGACACTCGTCGCGCTGCCCAGCGCAATTGCCAGATTTGCGACTCCAAAGAAGATGGCAGCAACACCGCCAAGCAATACCGCTCTACCTCCTCCGGCCGACGGCGCAGCACGGTTGATCTCTGGTCCGCTCGCGAGCACCGTTCCGATGACCGCGGCGGCGAGCCCGAGCCCGAGTATGAGCGTCAGCTGGTCGCCCATGAACAGCCCGACCGCAACCGGTACGAGAACGCTGAGCGATGTGATGGGGGCAATTACTCCCATCGTGCCGATTGCGAGGGCTTTGAAGAGTGAGGAAACAGCAATTGCTGCGGCGAACCCGGCGATGAGTCCCCACATGATCGATGGGGTTGCGCTGAAGTCGTAAGGATCAACAATCGCTTGTGGGGTAAGCGAGACGATTGCGACGATCTGAGAGAGAAAGAGCACCGTCAGCATCGGAAGTTTGCGCGAAAGTGTGCCGCCTAAAAAGTCGGAGACTCCGAAAAAGACGCTGGCAAGGAGGGCAAGACCCACGAGTCCGGTCACGACGTAGCTTTCCCTTCAGTAGACAGACCACTGACGAATTCGTCGACGCGGAGTGGAGTTGTGCTCCACCCCAGCTTCTTGGCGAGGCGAATGAGCTGTGGTGGTTCGACGGCGGCATGTTCGAGAGCCTGCGTTTGCACGAATACCTCTTGTGGAGTGCCATCGGCTTGGATCTCACCCTGCGCCATTACGACAACACGTTCAAAGTTCTCGGCACAGAAATCCATGTCGTGTGTAATCGCGATGACGGTGCGGCCATCACGCGCAAGCGACTGTGTAATTTCGGCGACCATGCGCACACCTAATTCGTCTTGGCCTGTTGTCGGCTCATCGAGCACAACGATCGGTGTCTTCATCGCAAGCACTGCAGCAATTGCTACGCGCTTTCGTTCTGACAATGACAGGTGGTGCGGATGTACGTCCGCATGCTCGCTGAGTCCCGTCAGTTCGAGCGACTCAACGACTCGACGTTCTTGTTCTTTCTCGTCGCAGCCGAGGTTCTTGGGCCCGAAGGCGATGTCCTCGCGCACCGTGCGGGCGAACAATTGCTCATCGGGGTTCTGAAAGACGTATCCAACTCTGGAGGAGAGATCCGCAATCTGCTTTCCACTCGTTGTCCAGTCGCCAACATAAACGCTCCCGTGTGACGGACGAAAGATGCCGTTGAGGTGGCGCACAAGGGTGGTCTTGCCCGCGCCGTTCTGGCCAACGATGGCAAGTCGTTGCCCCGCAGGGACTGTCAGGCTGATTCCGCGAACGGCTTCGACCCCGGAAGGGTAGGAGTAGCGAACGCCATCGAATCTAATCTCCATGTCAGCGGCCCGCTCTCTGAGTTGTGAAGTAGTCAGTGGAATCGCTGAGGGACACCGGGAGCGCCGCCTCGGGGTTGGTGAGTCCGGCATCGCGGGCCGCTCGAGCGGCCCTGGTGTACCGAGTGCTCCCGACTGACCACGATTCGAGCCGATCGTCAGTGAGGACAGCGCGGGGCGTGTCCTGGTGAACGATGCGCCCATCCGCAAGTACCGCAATGCGATCGGCATGCTCGCGCAGTAGTTCCACCTTGTGCTCGAAAATGAGAACGCTTGTGCCGGCATCCGTGAGAGCGCTGATGATATCGAAGACCATTCGACTGCCGCCGGGGTCTAGCTGCGAAGTCGGTTCATCCATCACCAGAACCGGAGTGCCCATTACGATCACGCTCGCAATCGCTACGAGTTGCATTTGTCCACCCGAGAGAGCGTAGGGCGAACGGTCGAGAAGGTGTTCGATGCGCAGCAGTTTGGCGACGTCAGAGACCCGTGTGATCATCTCCTCGCGAGGGACTCCGGTGTTCTCGAGCCCAAAAGCGATTTCTTCCCGCACGGTGAACTTGGCGCCCGAAATTTGGTTGAACGGGTTTTGGATAACGAGGCCAACTTGGGCGACTGCCTCCGCGAGCGGGAGCGAGGAAATCGGCACGGTATCGACCGTTACCGAACCGTCAAGCGTGCCGCCTTCGACGTTGGGGATGAACCCGGCAATGATTTTTGCCAGGGTAGTTTTTCCCACCCCGGAGGCACCGACGACTCCAACAACTTCGCCGCGGGCGACAGTGAGGTCGATTCCGTCGAGCACATAGCGATCCGTGTCGGGGTACGCGTAGGCCACGTCCCGAAGTTCAATCACTTGAACACTCCAAGCAGCGAGAGCACAACTGACGTTACAGCGATGGCGACAATCAGCCAGCGGGCGATCTTCTGCCCCAAGGGGTCGTCAACAATGACGAAGCTTGTGTGGGTGGCCGGCGAGCTGAACCCTCGAGCTTCCATCGCGGTCGAACGCTCTTCGACATCCGTGAACATTCCCAAAACCAGCGGGGACACGAGCGGGAGCAGTGCGCCTGCACGTCGCAAGGGATTGCCCTTCAGTCGCAGTCCACGCGCTTGTTGCGCTAGCAGAATGCTCTGCGCCCGCGTGTGAAAAGCGGGAATGATTTGCAAGGTCGAACTGATGACGTAGCTCATCTTGGGGGACATCCCTTTTTGGGTGAGGCTCGTCATGAGAAGAGCGGGATTAGTGGTGAGCAACAGTACGAGTGAGCACAGCACGAGAGCGGCGATGCGTGAACCGATGCCGAGCGCAAACATGAGCCCCTCGACAGTCACGCGTGCAGGCCCGAACTCGGCGAGAACTGTTGTGCCTTCGGGAAAGAACAGACCTTGCAGGAGTACAAGCACGATCAAAATGGGAAGCAAAAGCTTAAGAGACAGGCTGAGGAGCCTGCCGCCGGTGCCAGAGACCACGGCGGCAGGCACGACGACGAACACAATGATCCCGAGTGCAACCCACCAAATTTGAACGGCAAAAACGATGATGATAATGCTCAGCATCGCCACAAGTTTGGTGACCGGGTTGAGTCGATGGATTACCGACTCGCGATCTTCATAGAGCGTCGTCGTCATGGGATCAACCCCTCGGTGTTGTTCCGTTGTCGGCCGAAGCCGAATCGTCGCCGACAGTCGATGTTGTCGTGTCAGTGCTGGCTGCTCCGCTGCGCGTCGCCCGGGTGGGAGCGGCAAGTTCGGACTGCTTTCCGAACACGTTGTACTCGCGAACAAACGGGAACCTCGAACGGAACCGACTCGGAAGCGCAAACAGGATGATCACAACGATCGTGAAGGTGATCACCTTGTCGAGCGGGTCAGAGAGCAAGCCCTGGAAGGTTGTCGATGCGAGCAATGAATTTCCGACCGCTCGGAACGCTGCAACGATGGCGCCGTTGCCGCCGCCGGTCGCTCCACCGAAAATGAACGCGGCGATCGGAGACGAGACCAGAGCTGCGATGATTCCTGTGATCAGCCCGGCAATTGGTGCCAGATAGAAGCGACGGAACATTCCGAGCCGACCCGCGTACCCCGCGAGAACACCGATTACCACCGCTGTCACGGCGAACGGGAGAGCAATCGGGCTGATCGTCATTCCCCAGATCACGTTCGTGAGCGCGCCGGTCAGTGCACCGGCCGCTGGGCCAGCAAGAACACCAACCAAAATCGTGCCGATTGAGTCGAGGTAGATCGGTAGCCCAATAGACGCCGAAATTTGTCCGACAACAATGTTGACCGCGATCGCGACAGGAACAAGCGCGATCGTCGTCGTCGGCAACCGATGGATCGTTCCTACAGCGATCAGGACTGAACCGAGCAAGTAACCAATAATCGCAATGAGCGAAGCTTGACCGAAGTCACCTTCAGCGAACTCGCTTGGTTGACCGAGCACTAGATATAGGTAGGTCGCAATGATGATGACCGCGCCAATTGCAACGAAAACTCGGTTGCGTACTTTATTTGCTTCGACAGGTTTGTGTGACGTTGACATGAAATACCTCCTTGTATTGCAGTTCTTACGGAAAACAATCGAGCAGTGGGCAAGCTGGGATTTGGCCTCCTTGATAACTAAGGGTTGAGGGTGCGCGCGAGCGAACTCACACGCTCGATGAGGTGGTCGAAGAAAGCTGCAGGATCCGTCGCAACGACAATGTCGGCATTGGGCTCCCGGCCCCACATGCCACGCCAGTCGGCAACAGTCTGTCCGCGGGTGAGGGTTCCGGCGAGCTCGACATCCACCGTTGCCGGCCGTGACTGGCCCAGTTCAGGATGCAAAGCGATCGCGGCAGCAAAAGGGTCGTGCATGTGCGCCAGAAAGCCCTGGTCGTGGGCTTGGTGAAACTCCATGTAAAAGCGCACGGCATCCGAAAGGTGGCGAATCAACGGGTTGGATGCTTGTGAGCGGGTGCCATCGACGTCACTTTCAGCGATGATCTCGGCCGGGCTGCTCAGTGACTCGCGAGCCAACCGCTCGATGTGGTGCGGCTTCATCTCAATGAATTCGGTGACATCGAGCGCACACACGATGGGGCGACGTTCCGCCGGAAGTCCCGAAAACGCATCGAAAACAATCTTGGCGGACTCAGGGTCGACGGCGATGTTCCATTCCGTAGTCGGGAGAGTGTTTCCCGCGTGATTGAAGGCTCCGCCCATGATCACGAGTCGCTTGAGTAGGCGCGGCAGTTCTGGTTCAATGCGGAGCGCCAATGCCAGATTGGTCAGCGGGCCGGTCACGAGACCGACTACTTCGCCTGGTCGTGCTCGAGCATTCTCGATCCACACCTGTGTTGCATGACGCTCGCTGATGCTGCGGGCCGGCGCATCGAGCACGGCGTGCCCAATACCTTGAAGACCGTGGGTTTCCTCGGTGGTCATTAGGGGAGCAAGAATGGGCACTTCAGACCCCAGCGCCACTTCAATGTCGGGAGAACCACACAACTCCAACCACGCGAGGTTGTTGATCGCAACCTGTCGGGCGGGCACATTGCCTGACGTGCACGTGATTCCGAGAATCTCAGCCTCGGGGCTTGCAAGCAAATAGAGAAGCGCGAGGGAATCATCGATTCCGGTGTCGACATCAAATATGAGGGGTTGTGCCACGGGTGCTGCCTTCCACTGTTGGTTCAGTTAACCAATGAAAGAGGAGCAGGAAGGGCCGCGGCATAGACGGGCCAGCTCAGCTCTCACCGGAACGGTGGCGCGAATGCGCGAATGCTGGGGCTGGGGAGGTCGTGGCCAACGTGGCGAGGACGGAACCGCAACGGTTCGGTGTTCGCGTGGCCTCGACCTATCCAGTCAATTGTGCTCCAGTCGACAGTGACTCCAACCAAAGCTCGATCAGCTTGGCGTGCGCTCACCATAGCGACAAAACAATTCAGAGCGCAACCATCCATGAAGACCACTAAGTCTGACGTTTTAGGCTTTACGCTGAAGCGATGCACTTGCCACTAAGTTCTGCCGTATTGCCGCTGCTTGAGCACCTAGACGAGGTTGGCTCAACCAATCAGGAACTCCTCACGCGAGCGGCCCGAGGTGAAGTTCAACATTTCTCAGCACTCGTTTCGACCAACCAAACCGCCGGTCGCGGACGACTTGGTAGGGAGTGGGTTGCGCCTCCGGGTAAGACATTCGCGGTCTCAGTGATCATTGCGCCAGTCGACGCAACTATCGAGTCGCTGTCGTGGATGCCACTCATCGCTGGTCTAGCAATGTCCCGTGCCGTTCGCACCATGATTGACGACCGCGAAGTTACCCTCAAGTGGCCAAACGATGTGCAGGTCGAGGGGCTGAAGGTGTCAGGACTGCTCTCGGAACTCGTTGGCGGAGGCGGGGGAGTGATAGTGGGCGCCGGACTAAACCTAACGATCGGGCGTGACGAACTGCCGACATCCGTTTCCACATCGCTTCTGCTCGAGGGTGCCGATCCGGGACTCGATGTTGCGTTGAGCGCGTACCTCTCAGAGTTGAAACTATTGGTAGACAGCTACGTTGCGGGTGGGCTTGACCCCGTGCGCAGCGGCATCGCGGATGCTGTACGCGCCGAGTGCGGAACGATCGGCCGCCGAGTTCGAGTCGAGCTCCCCGGAGGGGGACGCATCTTCGGAGTAGCGGAAACAATCGACAACCAAGGCCAGCTCGCCGTCAGAGACGATGCGAACGGCGCAGTGCAGCACGTCGCGGCGGGTGACGTCACTCACCTGCGGTATGAATGACCTATGCCAAATGAGACCGTGAGCGTTCAGCGTGAGGCGATTGTCGCCCGCATCCGCTCACACGCACGTGCGCTCATCTTTCCCGGCATCGTTTTGGTCGCAACTGCGGGCGCACTTGGGTACTTCTTTGGTAGTTTCTCCGAAGACTGGCAGAACCTAGCCCTCCTCACTGCCGCGCTTCTTCTCATTGTTGTCGCGTGGTTTCTTCCGTACTTTGCATGGCTAGCCAAGAACTACACGATCACTACCCGGCGGGTGGTGCTCGTCAGCGGAATTTTCGTGCGGGTACGGCAAGAGCTTTTGCACAGTCGTGGTTATGACGTCACAGTGCGGCAATCGTGGATTCAGCGGATGTTCGGCAGCGGCGATCTGCTCATCAATGCTGGCCACGACTACCCGGTGGTTTTGCGGGACATCCCGTCCGTACTGATCACGCAGTCTGCTCTGCACGACCTCATGGAAAACAATCAAAATGTTGTATCGATGAGGCGGCAGCGCGATGAATCTCAAGCCTCAGACGAGACGACAGCGTGGGGATCTCGCTAGGCGCTTCTCGCACTGCCAGACGCTTGCCGCTGAATGCTCACTGTCAGCTCTAATCAGATAGGCTTCCCGGCGTGAAGATCTCAGTAATTGGATGTGGATACCTGGGCGCCGTGCACGCGTCATCGCTTGCGAAGCTTGGCCATGATGTGGTTGGGATCGACATTGATCAGGCCAAAGTAGATTTACTCTCCTCAGGTCAGGCGCCGTTTTACGAACCAGGACTGCCAGAACTCCTCACCGAAACACTTGCAGCAGGATCTCTAAGATTCAGCACCGATATGAGTGCGGCCCAGGGCGCGACGGTTCACTTCATCGCAGTGGGCACCCCTCAGCAGGAGGGTTCAAACGCCGCTGATCTTCGCTACGTCGAGGCCGCGTTCGACGCGATTGTTCCCTACCTTGCTCCCGGAGACGTTGTTGCTGGCAAATCGACAGTTCCCGTTGGAACAGCTCAGCGACTGGCCGCGCGCATTGAAGCAGTCGGCGCTCACTTGACCTGGAACCCTGAGTTCTTGCGTGAAGGATTTGCGGTACAAGACACCATCAGCCCTGACCGACTTGTTTACGGTGTAACGCCAAACGACGACCATACGGTTAGTGTGCTCGACGAGGTATACGCCTCAGTGCTCGAGCAGGACATTCCCAGAGTTGTCACCGATTTCGCCACAGCGGAGCTCGTCAAAGTGGCTGCCAATGCCTTCTTGGCAACCAAGATCTCCTTTATCAACGCGATGGCAGAAGTCGCTGAAGTCGCCGGCGCAGACGTCACCCAGCTGGCAGACGCAATCGGATACGACAAGCGCATCGGTCGTCGATTCTTGAACGCCGGTCTCGGCTTCGGCGGTGGATGCCTGCCCAAGGACATCCGCGGATTCATGGCTAGGGCATCAGAACTCGGCGCCGGGGACGCATTGAACTTCCTTGGCGAAGTTGATGCAATCAACCTTCGCCGTCGAGAGCGAATGGTCGACCTCTGCCGTGAAGTACTCGGCGGCACCATCAAGGGCGCGCGCATCGCCGTGCTCGGTCTTGCTTTCAAGCCTGACTCTGACGATGTCCGCGACTCTCCGGCTCTTGATGTGGCAGCACGACTCGCTGAGCTTGGCGCTCAGGTGCGTGCAACTGACCCACAGGCAATCGAAACTTCCCGTCGGATCCGGCCAAATCTCGACTACGTCGCCACGGTTGACGAGGCGGCGCACGATGCCGACGTCATCCTCGTGCTCACTGAGTGGCGCGAGTATCGCGAGATTGTGCCGAATTCACTTGATTCAGTCGTTGCGGTGCGCGCGATCCTCGACGGTCGAAACTGCCTGGACCCGGTGCAGTGGCGTGAAGCCGGCTGGACCTACCGCGCGCTCGGTCGCCCCTAGCGCAACATCGGCTGCAGCATCCACTGTCACGTGTGCTGCGTGAACGGCAGCGTGCTCTGCTGCCAGCACTCCGCGGCTGGGGCTGAAAACCCACCAGCGGTAGAGAGCAAAACGAAAGACTGCGCCAAGGGCGAGCCCGACAACATTGGTGGCGATGTTGTCAGCTAGCAGCGAGGTGTAGCCGAGCACATAGTGCGAGACCCAGAGGCACAGCACACCGATTCCCATGCCAGCAACGCTGACGATAGCGAACTCGATGCCCTCACGAGCTGCTCTTGTGCGTCGGGTAGTGGCGAAAGTCCAACGGCGGTTGCCTACCCAGTTGGCGCCAATCGCGAGACTTGTAGAGATCACTTTCGCAATCACTGGTCCCTCGTGAAGCACATCGGGTGAGAGAATTGTGAGTCGCAAAATATTGAAAATCGCGACATCGATCACAAGACCGCCGAGGCCTACTACGCCAAAACGTAGAAACTGGCCGAGCAGCTTTCGCATGTGATCTCTCCAGTAGACAAGAATGGGCAGGGCGGTTGGAAGTCTAACCCGCCAATGTCAGCCCGAAGCTGGGCATCCCCTAGATAGTGCAGGAGTCACGAATGCGACCGATCGTTGGCGTTATTGGCGGAGGTCAACTAGCCAGAATGATGATCCCGCGCGCAATCGAGCTTGGTTTCGAGTTGCGAGTACTCGCTGAGACCGACGGAATGTCGGCTTCACTTGCCGCCACTGCAGTTGGCGACTATACGGATGCCGCCACAGTTCTCGACTTCGCTCGCGACGTCGATGTGATCACTTTCGATCACGAGCACGTGCCACAGGATGTGCTCACTCAGCTCGTAGAGGCTGGGGTTTCCGTGCATCCGGGCCCCGCTCCTCTTGCTGTTGCGCAAGACAAAATTGTGATGCGCCAAGAATTGACGCGCCTCGGCCTGCCGGTTCCTGCGTGGGCGAGTGTGTCGACCCCGGAAGAACTCGACGCGTTTGTTGCAGCAAACGGCGGACGAGTGATCGTTAAGACCCCTCGCGGTGGCTACGACGGCAAGGGAGTGCGAATCGTCACTGACGCTGCCGAGGTTGCTGATTGGTTCGAGGGCGGCGGCGCACTTCTGGCCGAGGAACTTGTTTCTTTCACCCGAGAGCTTGCCCAGTTGGCGGCGAGAAGCCCGAGCGGTGAGGTCGCCTTGTGGCCCCTTGTGGAATCAGTTCAGCTTGATGGTGTTTGTGCCGAAGTCATCGCGCCAGCACCGTCGATGACGGCCGCATTGTCGGCCACCGCCGCCATGATCGCTCAAACGGTCGCAGAGAAGCTCGGAGTAACGGGTGTTCTCGCTGTAGAGCTATTCGAAACCGCTGATGGGCAACTACTCATCAACGAACTCGCGATGCGCCCGCACAACAGCGGACACTGGACCATGGATGGCGCAGTCACGAGCCAATTCGAACAACACTTGCGTGCCGTGCTTGATCTCCCTCTCGGAGCGACGGATGCGCGCTCTCCGTGGACGGTGATGATCAACGTGCTCGGTGGTCCAACCTCGGGAAGCATTGCCGAGCGTTATCCGATCGCTTTGGCCAATCAGCCCACTGCAAAGTTCCACGAATATGGAAAGGCTCCGCGGCCCGGACGCAAGGTCGGTCACGTCAATGTGAGCGGCGACGACCTCGACGATGTCGTGTACCGCGCGCGTGCCGCAGCAGCAATTCTGAAGGATTGAGACCTAGCATGGGTTCCGTGACTCAACCGCAAGTATCCGTCGTAATGGGATCAGACTCTGACTGGAACGTCATGGTCGATGCCTCTGCGGCGTTGAAAGATTTTGGCATCGCTCACGAAGTGAACGTGGTGTCTGCTCATCGCAGCCCCGAGAAGATGATCGCTTTCGGCAAAGAGGCTGCTGATCGCGGCATCCGGGTGATCATTGCCGGCGCGGGTGGCGCAGCTCACCTTCCGGGAATGCTGGCGTCTGTCACGACTCTTCCGGTGATCGGGGTTCCGGTTCCTCTTTCGCGGCTTGACGGCATGGATTCGCTGTTGTCAATCGTACAAATGCCTGCGGGGATCCCGGTCGCGACTGTTTCTATCGGTGGGGCCCGCAATGCTGGCATTCTTGCTGCCCGCATCCTCGGCTCGGGTGACGCCGATCTCACCCGCAAACTTGCCGAATATGCGGCGCAGCTTGAAGCGCTCGTCGACGACAAAAACGCCGCACTGAACGCGAGCCTGTGAGCGCAGCAAGTTCTCTTCGTCAGCCGGCCGATCGCTCGGCGGCGACGATGACAAAAAGAGCCTGGTGGCTCCTGGGGCTCAACGTGCTCATTCCGGGTTCTGCTCAGCTACTCGCGGGAAACCGAAAGCTGGGTCGTTTCGGGGTAGTTGCCAGCCTTATTTTTGTCTTGCTTGTTGCTGCGGGGATCGGATTGTCGGCTGCCGCGCCCGCGACGTTGCTCACGATCAGCAGCAGCACTATCGGCCTGTGGGCGATCGCCCTTATCTTGGCGTTTTACGCGGTGCTGTGGCTCATCCTTACCGTCAATGCCTGGTACCTCGCGAATTTGGGGCGCGCAACTCCAGCCGGTAGAACCATCGTTGCAGCGTTCAGCGCCATCGTTCTCGTTGTAGTCGCCGGCACCGCTGGGTATGGCGCGTATGTTGCAACAACGGCGAACTCATTCCTAAGCGATGTCTTTATCGCGGCGCCAACGCTTGAACCCATCGACGGACGATACAACATCATGCTTCTCGGCGGGGATGCCGGAGTTGACCGTGACGGATTGCGCCCGGACAGTATCAGTCTCGCCAGTATTGACGCCGAGACCGGCGAAGCCATAATTATTGGACTTCCGCGCAACATGGAACTCACACCATTCGTCGCAGGGTCGCCGCTGGCAGACAAGTACCCCGATGGCTATGGGGCTTATGGCTGTGATGTTGATGTCTGCCTGCTTAACTCCATCTACACCGAGGTCGAACTCAATACCCCTGAGCTTTACCCCGACGCGACAGCGAACGGCAGCTCACCGGGTATCGAAGCGATGCGCGACGCGGTCGAAGGAATCACGGGCCTGGGCATCCAGTACTACGCCCTCATCGACATGCAAGGTTTCTCAGACCTGATCGACTCCCTCGGCGGAGTCACGATCAATGTGGAAGAAGCCGTGCCGATTCACGCGGACGCCGACTTCACGATCGTTGCAGAGTGGATTCCTGCCGGAGTGCAGGTCATGGATGGCTACCACGCGCTCTGGTACGCCCGTTCGCGTCACGACACCACCGACTACGACCGCATGGAACGCCAACGGCAACTCCAGCAGGCCGTCGTCGAGCAGTTCACGCCGTCAAACGTGCTCACCAAGCTTCAGGCCATCGCCGCGGCGAGCTCGAAAGTGGTCACGACAGATATCCCGCAGGGAAGTCTCGGATACTTCGTGAACTTGGCATCCAAGACTCGCACGCTCCCCATCGGATCGCTCGAATTGGCGCCGTCGAACGACATCGATCCTGAGTTCCCCGACTTCGAGTACATTCGTCAACTCGTCGCAGAGGCGACAGCACCGACCGTAGCCGACGAGAACGCTGAGTAACCAGCGCGACTAGAGGTCGGCGTGAAGCTGCCAGACCTTTTCTGCTGACATGCGCCAGCTGAAGGCACGTGCGCGATCTTGGCCAGCGTAAAACAAGCGCTCGGCGAAGGCAGCGTCATTGAGTACTCGACTAATGCCCTCACTCAGGGCCTCCGCGTACCCTTCGCTTGGCTCTCGCTCGACAACGACTCCGGCGTCGGCGGCAAGCTCGAGCAGGGCCGGAGCATCCGAATGTACGACAGGGATACCGAACGAGAGAGCCTCAAGCACTGGCATCCCGAATCCGACATCGAGGTTCGGGTAGATGAATGCAGCTGCGTGATCGAACGCGATCGATAGGTCGTCGTTACTGAGGGTTCCGAGGCAACGGACCCGCTCAGCGCCGAGACCCTGTGCTGCTACGAATTCGGCGACTGATTCATCGCCAGGTTCTGGACCAACCAAGAGCAATTCAACATCATCGTCAAGGTCTCGAAGGGCGCGGATCAAGTGATCGATGCCACGGTGTGGTTCAAGTCCGCCAATGGCAAGTAGAAATCGCTCAGGAAGTTCGAGTTCGGCTGCACGTTCGTCAACGTTCTCTGGCACTCGCAGGCTAGTACTCGCGGCGCCGCTAATTACCCGTACGCGGTCACCGAAGTTGGCAATTCCCTCAAGCTGTTCTGCAACAGTATGACTGGGAACGACGATTGCATCCGCATGCTTTTCTGCGCGCTTCAGCATTGCTCGGCTCCAGCTGGCCTGTCGAGATCCGATCGACTCCGGGCGAGTCCAGGCGACCGTGTCGTGCACTGTGACGACGATCTGATCGCCGCGATTGAGCCGATCATGACGTCTGAGCGGTGCGAGCAGGCTCGTGGCGTGCAGCATGCCGTTGCCAGGAACACGCGTAAAACCGTGCTGCCAGGATGCGCGAAGCTCGCGACGGCTTAGGGCACTCTTATGCAATCTGGCGAGGTTAGGTAGCCGATCTGCGATGAGCGCGTACTCAGCCTCAGTGGATGCCGACACGAACGCTTCAACGAAACAGTTGCTCGGGGCGCTAGCAATGAGCCCTCTCGTCAACTCTTCTGAGTAACGGGCAACACTGCCGGGAGTCGGCGAGAGCATCTCATCGATGATGACGCGGAGAGTGGTCATTCTGCAGTCAATGCTCCTGAATCAAAGGCGGCTTGTAGCGCCTGCTTCCAATCACGCATCGGTTCGATCCCCGCATCCAACCACGCCCGGTGACCGAGTACAGAAAAACTTGGACGCGGCGCTGGCCGTTGAAAAGCTGAACTGTCGGTCGGCTTGACCCTATCAGGATCAAGTCCAGCACAAACGAAAACGGCTTGCGCGAGATCGAACCATGAGGCTCGTCCCGCGTTGGTGCCGTGGAAGATGCCTGATGGTGTTCCGGCATCAATGAGAGCAACGATTTGGGCAGCCAGGTCGCCGGTCCAGGTCGGCTGGCCTAGCTGGTCGTTGACGACGTCAAGCGTGTCGCGATCGGCTGCGAGCTTGAGCATCGTTCGCGGAAAACTTGAACCATGCTTGCCGTAGAGCCACGCTGTGCGCACGATAGCTGTGCGACCAGGATTGTGCTCGAGCGCAAGCAGTTCACCCGCCGCCTTCGTGCGTCCGTACGCCGACACTGGATGACGTGGTGCGTCCTCCGGGTACGGCTCAGTTGCTGTTCCGTCGAAGACATAGTCGGTGGAAAGTTGCACGAGCCGTGACCCATGCCGTGCGGCAGCGAGAGCGAGGTTGTGAGGGCCAACCGCGTTGACAAGATGGGCGTTTTCTTCGTCGGACTCTGCGTCATCCACTCGGGTGTACGCGGAGGCGTTGACTAGAACGTCATAGCCGCTGAGAACTTCTACTGCGGCGTCTGCGTCAGTGATGTCGAGTTCGTTGCGGGTTAGAGCCGTTGCGTCGTGGTCGCTCAGCGCGCGCATGAGGTCGGTGCCGAGCATCCCGCCAGCACCAACCACAGCAATTCGGGTCACAGAGCAGCCTTGGCCTTGAGCGGCTCCCACCATTGGCGATTGTCGCGATACCACTGCACAACGTCGGCCAAGCCTGACTCGAAGGGGACTTGCGGCTCATAGCCGAGCTCAGATTGGATCTTGGAGATGTCGACGCTGTAGCGCAGGTCGTGACCTAGGCGGTCCTCGACGCGGTCAACAAACGACCAGTCAGTTCCGGTGTGGTCTAGGAGCAGCTGGGTGAGCTCTTTGTTTGTTAGCTCGGTGCCCCCGCCAATGTTGTAGATCTCGCCAGCGCGGCCACCAGAGACGACTAGCGCGATTCCACGGCAGTGGTCGTCAACGTGCAGCCAGTCGCGCACATTGTTTCCCTCGCCGTAGAGCGGAACATGTTTGCCGTCAATGAGGTTGGTCACGAACAGCGGGATCAGCTTCTCAGGGAAGTGGTACGGGCCGTAATTGTTTGAGCACCGAGTGATTGAGAGATTTAAGCCGTGGGTGCGGAAGTAGCTGCGGGCAAGAAGATCACTGCCAGCTTTGGAGGCCGAGTACGGAGAGTTGGGTTCAAGCGGTCGCTGTTCGTCCCACGATCCCTCGGCAATTGAGCCGTAAACCTCGTCGGTAGAGACATGGACGAAGCGTGGTGTCTTCGCCCGCAGGGCAGCATCAAGCAAGCGTTGAGTGCCGAGAACATTAGTCTCAACAAAGGCGCTTGCATCGCGCACCGATCGATCTACGTGGGACTCGGCGGCAAAGTGAACAATTGCATCGATGTCGACGAGCAGAGTGTCGAGCAGGTCGGCATCACGAATGTCACCCTCCACGAACCTGTACCGAGGGGAGTTTGCAACGGGGGCAAGATTCTCGAGGTTGCCCGAGTACGTCAGCGCATCGAGCACAACAACATCCGCACCAGCGAGCCCGGGGTAGGTGTCTTCGATCGTGCGTCGAACAAAGTTTGAACCGATAAATCCGGCGCCGCCGGTCACGAGAATCTTCATGAAGGGTTCCTGTCGGTATGGGGCGTTGTGCCGGTGGATGACGACACTGAGTTGGCAGGAAACTCTGAAGCGAGAGTGCGTTTCAGTGCTTCATGCAAGGTATAGGTGGCGGTATAGCCAGAGTCGCGTAGTCGGTCGGTGTTCACTGTCGTATCGGCCGCAAACTTGCGGATGCGAACCGCGCTAATCGGAAAAGTGCGTCTGGTGATCTTAGCGGCAGCATCAAAAACGTAGCCCGCAGCTATCCCCAACCCCAACGGCAGGCGCACGCTGCTCGCCGCATGCACATTCATCTCGTCGCGCAAGATCGCGATGAGATCTTTCGTTGACAGGTCAGGCTTGTCAGCGAAATTGCGGATCTCAATACCAGTTGGGGCATCGAGACGACTCGCAATGTAGCCGACGATGTTGCCGACATAGGCCATGGACTTTTTGTTTTCGCCCTTGCCGACCATGATGAACCGACCAGAGGAAACCTGCTTGGCCAGGTTGTAGACGTTGCCGCGATTGCCCTCGCCGAACACTACCGACGGACGAACAATCGCAAGAGAGCGGGCAGCATCCGCGTTCGCCCACGCGCTGAAAACACCTTCTGCTGCAAGCTTTGAGCGACCGTACTCATTGAATGGCTCTGGGATTGAATCTTCGCCAGCGTTGTTCTTGTCCAGCCCGTAGAGGGCGACGGTACTCGTGAAGACGATTCGCTGGATGCCGTTGGCTTCAGCCGCGGAAACAAGAGCGTGTGCGCCACCGACGTTGACTTCGGTGTAGAGGCTCAGGGGAGAAACATCGTCTCGGTGCTCAGCAGCGAGATTAATTATCGCGTCGTGTCCTGCGCTGGCTGCAGTAAGTTCTTCGGCGGAACGCACATCCCCAGCGATTGAGCGATCCGGAAAGCGAGCTGAGATGTGCCGATCGAAGTTGGTGAATTCGTGGCCTTGCTCGTGCAAAGTTTCAAGGAGGCGAGTGCCGATAAAGCCACTGCCGCCGACTACGAGAATCTTCATAGAGTTGCCTTGTCCGTTCACCACACACCAGCGCCAATCAATAGCGCAATTATCCATTGATCTCTTGGGCGTCGCCTGAGTTGTGACGCGCGGCGAACGAGAGCAAAGCGAGCCCGAAGATTTCGCTCATCGACGAGCTCGCGCATCCGGAGTAGTTCCGCTCGATGTTCGTCGTCGGCGACGCTGAGTGCGATTCGCACGAGCTGGCGTGCCTGACCGCGGTGCCACTGTTCTCGTACGAGCGAGAGTCGAGAGAGTGCGGAGCGGGTGCCGACGTTTGCTCCCATGACATTTGCGTCGTGCTGGCGGTACTCGACCGTGGGGACGGCGTCGATGTGCCACGTCCAGCCGTGGGCTCGAGCCAGCACGTACAGCAACCAGTCGTGGTACTGGGGAGGCGTGATTCCGTCAGGGGAGTTGAGGTAGTCACGCGCAAGAGCCATGAGCCGGTTCGACATCAGGAAGGTGGAGCCAGGGCCAGGGCTTTCGAGCAAATAGTCGAAGCGGCGCTGAGGAAAATCTTTGCGTACGAGGCTTTGAGTGCCGTCGGCAGTAAACGAGGTCACGTTTGACGACACGGCATCGACACCGAGTGCTGCGCTGAGTCGCGCGTGGCTGGTGAGCTTCGTTGGCACCCAGATGTCGTCCTGGTCACAAAAAGCGTAAAACTCGCGGTCGGCAGGGACGAGTTGCACTAGGCGATAAAAATTGGCGGCAGCACTGCCAGAAGCACCGTCGCTGGGAATCACCGTTAGGCGTGGTTCGGTGGCCGCGCGCTCGGCAAGCCATTCGGCTGTGCCGTCCGTCGACGCATCGTCACGCGCAAAAATCTCGACCTCAACGCCCTCTTGATTGAGCACGCTATCGAGTTGTTCGGGAAGCCACCGTCGGCCGTTGTGGGTCGCCAGCAGCACTGCGACGCGGGGGAGCACCCCAGAGGTGAGATCGGCAGGCATGACTCCACAATGATAGTTGGCTTGGCGTTGCGCAATACCGCCTAGTGCGCGCCGTAGGCTGGAGCAATGAGCGCACCAATGCCCACCCCAAGCATCTCGGTGGCCCTGTGCACTCACAACGGTGCCGTGTACATCGAAGAACAGCTAGTGAGCATCCTTGAACAGTCGCTAGCCCCTCAGCAAATTGTCGTATCGGATGATGCGTCTAGCGACGACACCATTGCTCGCGTCCGCGAGATCGCGGCCCGCTATCCCGCAGTGCAGCTCACCGTCTTTGAAAATGACCCGGCCCTCGGCGTCACCAAGAACTTTGAGCAAGCGATCCGAGCGTGCTCGGGGGAGCTCATTGCGCTGAGCGACCAAGATGATGTTTGGCATCCGGGTCGGCTCGAGCGCTTCGCCTTCGAGTTTGCGGCTCAGCCACTAATCGCGCTCATCCACAGTGATGCCCGACTCGTCGACGCGACAGGGATTCCGCTGGGACACACCCTCGCTGGAGCGCTCGGAGTGAGCGCTGGCGAAGTGGCGAGCATCCATGCCGGTGATGCGTTTTCTGTGCTGTTGCGACGCAATCTAGTCACTGGCGCGTGTGCCATGTTCCGCCGATCACTTGTCGAATATGCGGCGCCATTTCCGTCGGGCTGGGTGCACGACGAGTGGTTGGGAATTATCGCCTCGGCTGTTGCATCCACAGACTTTATTGACGAGGCAACGATCGACTATCGCCAACACGGTGCGAACCAGATCGGGGCAACCAAACTCAGCCTCACTGGCAAGTTCCGGCGCATGGTTGAACCGCGTCGCGCCCGCAATGCTCGACTCGAAGCCAACATGGGCGTCTTGGTCGATCGATTGCAGCGACTCGGTTCACGCGTCAGCGACGAGAAAGTGCACCGGGCGCTAGCAAAACTCGATCATGAGCGGATGCGCAGTTCGCTTCCCGAAGCTCGCAGCCACCGGATCCCTGCTGTTACTCGCGCGTTTTTTGCTGGCCACTATCACCGCTATAGCCGCGGGCCACTCGATGCGGTGCGCGATGTGCTGCAGCCTGTTGATTAGATCGATCTGCTACTGAACTGACACCGCGCAGCCCTGAACTGACTTCCAAGGCTCGCCGGGTAGGATTCTGGCTGTGCAGATACGCGAACTCTCGGTGCCCGATTCCTACGAAATCACCCCCAAACAATTCGCTGACGATCGCGGAGTTTTCCTAGAGTGGTACCGCTTCGACAAACTTGAAGAGGTAGTGGGGCACCCGCTCGACCTTCGGCAGGCCAACACTTCTGTCTCGCAGCGCGGCGTTGTGCGCGGCATCCACTATGCGGATGTTCCTCCAGGGCAAGGCAAATATGTCACGGTCACTCACGGCCGCGGCATCGACTTCGTGGTCGACATCCGCGTGGGCTCGCCGACATACGGCCAGTGGGACTCGGTCATTCTCGACGCTGTCGACCGCCGTGCCGTATACGTCGCTGAAGGCCTCGGACACGCTTTCATTGCGCTCACCGACGACGCCACGCTGACGTACCTTGTGAGCGACGTGTACAAGCCGGGAGCCGAACACGACATCAACGTGCTTGACCCGGAGATTGGTTTGGTCTTCCCGCCCGAGCTCGGCGATCTTGTGCTCTCGCCCAAAGACAAAATTGCCCCCACTCTTGCTGAACGCCTCGCCGATGGTTCGCTGCCGTCGTACGCTGCCGTGAAGGAGTACTACGAGGCGAACCGAAAGGAACGCAACTAATGCGCGGAATCATTTTGGCTGGCGGAAGCGGCACGCGCCTCTGGCCCATCACTAAGGGCATTTCCAAGCAACTCATGCCCATCTACGACAAGCCGATGGTCTACTACCCCTTGTCGACGCTCATGAGTGCTGGCATCCGCGAAATTTTGATTATCACGACACCGGATGACCAGTCGCAGTTCCAGCGACTTCTCGGCGATGGCAGCGAGCTCGGTATCGAACTGAGCTACGCCGTGCAGCCGTCACCAGATGGGCTCGCGCAGGCATTCATTATTGGCGAAGAGTTCATCGGTGACGAGAAAGTTGCTCTCGTTCTCGGTGACAATATTTTCCACGGTATGGGGCTTGGCTCCAACCTTCGTCAACACAACGATGTCGACGGATCACTGATCTTCGCTTATCACGTGCGCAATCCACGCGCCTACGGCGTTGTCGAGTTTGACGAGAACTTCATTGCGCAGTCGATCGAAGAGAAGCCGCTCGAACCTAAGAGCAACTATGCGGTTCCCGGCCTCTACTTCTATGACAACTCTGTCATCGAGATCGCCAAGTCGATTACGCCGAGCGCTCGCGGCGAGCTCGAAATCTCGACCATTAACGAGCACTACCTCGATCGCGGCCAGCTGCAAGTAAACGTGCTCGATCGCGGCACCGCGTGGCTTGACACCGGAACCTTCGAATCAATGGTTCAGGCCACCGAGTTCGTGCGCGTCATCGAAGACCGCCAGGGTTACAAGATCGGCTGCATCGAAGAGATCGCGTGGCGTGCAGGCTGGATTTCGGATGATCAGCTCGCCGCCCTCGCAGCACCTCTCGTCAAGAGCGGCTATGGAGAATACCTCGAAGGACTGTTGGCGGCAGCGCGGTGACACGCGTACTGATAATCACGGGCGACCCCGTCGGGCCGCGAATGGCTGGTCCTGCCATTCGGTCGTGGAATATGGCTCTCGCGCTCGCCGAAGCTGGCAACGAAGTCACGCTCATGACGACGACCAAGCTGCAACCAGTGGATGCTCCGTTCGAACTTACGCTCGTCACACCGGGGGAGAACGACGCCTTCGCGAAGCTCGAACAGTGGTGCGATGTTGTGGTTTTCCAGGGGCACGCGATGCGCCAGTTCGAGGTGTTGCGAACGACAGACAAGATCACCGTCGTTGACATTTACGACCCGATGCACCTTGAGATGCTCGAGCAGGGCCGTGAACTCGCGCGTGCGACGTGGGAACTGCGTGTGACAACCGCTACTGAAGTTCTCAACGAGCAGCTTGCTCTCGGCGACTTCTTCATGTGTGCCTCCGAACGCCAGCGCCTGTTCTACTTTGGGCAAATGGCAGCGCTCGGGCGCCTCAGCCCCACCACGTACGAAAACGACCCGCACCTTGAGGGGTTGCTCAGCGTTGTGCCTTTCGGCCTCGAAGGCACGCCGCCGGCACACACCCGCGACACCCTCAAGGGAGTGCTGCCTGGCATCAACGCCGACGACAAACTGATGATCTGGGGTGGCGGAGTCTACAGCTGGTTCGACCCCAAAACGCTGATCCGTGCTGTCGCGAAACTTTCGCAAACCCGTACGACAGCGAAGCTCTACTTCTTAGGAACCAGACATCCCGGCGTCGACCAGATGGGAATCGTTCGCGAATCTCACGACCTCGCGAGCGACCTCGGCGCACTCAACACCTCGGTTTTCTTCAACGAGGAGTGGGTCGACTACTCCGATCGCCAAAACTATCTGACCGAAGCGGATGCCGGTGTCAGTACCCATATGTCGCACATCGAGACGACGTTTTCGTTCCGTACCCGCATTCTCGACTATCTCTGGGCAGAGCTGCCCATGGTGGTAACCGAGGGCGACAGCTTTGCTGACCTCATCGAAAACGAAGGGCTCGGCCTTACCGTGCCAGCGCAGGATGTGGATGCTCTCGCCGCAGCCCTCGATCGCGTGCTCTACGACGAGGCCTTCATCGCCGAGTGCAAGCGCAACGTAGAGCGCGTGCGCGAAGATTTCTACTGGCAGCGCACTCTCGCGCCACTCGTGAACTTCGTCGCCAACCCGCGGCACGCTGCAGATCACGCTGCGACTCGACGTCGCGGGGTGGTGCTTGGCGGCAAAGTTCGCAAACCCTACGGGTTGCAGCACGACCTTCGGATGGCCTGGCATCATTTGCGTCACACCGGAGTGAAGGCGACAGTAGACAAAGTGTTCGCGCGACTGCGCCGGTAGTCTCCGCTCACAGCAGTCTCTAGGTTTACGGGCGTTAGCTTTGTCCAATGTTGACTGGCCTGCGCTCCGTGCTGTCGCGCCCAGACCGTCGAATCGGGATGATCGTGGCGCCCATTCTGGTCTTCGTTGCGCTCGCAGCTTGGGCACTGTCGTCACCCGTCGGCTCTAGTCCCGACGACGATTTTCATCTGACGAGCATCTGGTGTGCAACGGGCGATTCCGAGTACTGTGCGCCGAGCGGCGACCCTGGTACCCGCCTCGTGCCTCCCGCCGTCGCCAACCCAGCGTGTTTTGCCTACGACGCTGACGAGAGCGCTGCATGCCAAGACCGCATCGACTTCACCGCCGGGGCCACGGAGGAGACCGAGCGCGGTAACTTCGCTGGTGGATATCCGGTGGTTTACTACGGCACCATGAGCGTCTTTGTCGGGCAGGATGTTCACGCTTCCGTTCTCATAATGCGCCTCGTCAACATCGCGCTGTTTGTCGGCCTTGGCGTTGCGCTCTATCTTCTGTTGCCGATCAACCGGCGTCAGATACTGATCTGGCAGTGGGCCCTCACGACAGTCCCGCTTGGGCTGTTCGTGCTGTCATCGAATAATCCCAGCGCGTGGGCTCTCATGGGCGTCGGCTACGGGTGGCTCGCCTTACTCGGCTTCTACGAAGTGCGCGGTCGAAAGCGGGTCGCGCTTGGTGCGCTCTTCCTGCTCAGCGCTGTCATGGCATCCGGTTCTCGCAGCGATGCAACGATTCTCTTTGTCGTGGCGGTTTTTGCTGCCGTTTTTCTCTCGGCGCAGCGCACTCGACACTTTTGGCTTTCCTCGTTGTTGCCAGTTGCTGGCTTTGTAATCTGTGCACTTCTGTTCCGAGCGTCACGATCAAGAGATTCAGTGATGGGCGGCTCGGACGATCCCCTCAGCTTGGGCCTCATCATTCCGCGCATCGCATATAACCTCACTGAGGTGCCGTCCATTTGGACAGGAATCTTTGGACAGTCGTGGGGCCTTGGTTGGCTCGATACTTCGATGCCGGCAATTGTTTGGGCGAGCGGCCTCGCGGCTGTGATCGGCGCTGGCTTTGTGGCGGCCCAAGCAGCCTCACCGCGAAAGTCGCTCGTCGTGGCTCTAGGAGCAACAGCACTCGCCGCCATTCCCGTCATGCTGCTGGTGCTCGCGGGCAAAGATGTCGGTGACGACTACCAGCCCCGTTATCTCCTTCCCCTCATCATCGTGTTTGTTGGCGTGGTCTTCGTCACTTCCGGACTGCAGCGCGTGCGGTTTTCACGAGTTCAAGTGTGGTTGATTGTCGCGGCGCTTTCTGGCGCACAATTCGTGGCGCTCTACCTCAACATCCGCCGATATGTCACTGGAATTGATGCGCTGAGCCCCGATCTGAACGCCGGTCGCGAGTGGTGGTGGGCTCTCGTAATCACACCCAATGTCGCGTGGATAGTTGGCTCACTTTGCTTCGCCGGCGCCCTTGCCCTGCTTCTTCCGTCTCACCGAAATACCACGCTCGCGGTTCGCGAAGAAGGAGCTGGAGATATCTCGGCGCCTTCGCGCGGCGCTCGCGGTCTCTGAGATAGCCTGTACGGATGGTACCCGGCCGTTCTGAACCTGTTTCTGCGTCCGCGCGCACCCGTTTTCTTCGGCGTTTTCGCCTGATTTACCTCGCGCCGGTGTTGGCGTTGCTCGCGTTGTCAGCGTGGGCTTTTGCTTCGCCCATGGGCGCAGCGCCTGACGATGATTACCATTTGGTGAGCATTTGGTGTGCCACCGGTGATGCCGACCTGTGCCAGTCCACCGAGTCACCCAAAACCCGAATGGTTCCTCAAGCGGTCCTTCAGTCGTCTTGTTACGCGTTTTACAGTGATGAAAGTGCCGCGTGCCAGTCGCGGCTTGACTACAACAGCGACAGACTTGTCGAGACAAACCGCGGCAATTTTGTTGGCGCTTATCCTCCCTTCTATTACTCAGTGATGAGCAATTTTGTTGGCGACGATGTGCTCGCGTCTGTGATGGCAATGAGGCTATTTAACGTCGTGCTCTTTGTGGCGATCACGGCAGCGCTGTACGTGCTCTTGCCAGTAAACCGTCGCCCTGCGCTCGTGTGGGGTTGGCTCATCACTACCGTGCCACTTGGCCTGTTCTTGCTTGCCTCCAACAACCCAAGTGGTTGGGCAGTAGCCGGAGTTGGCACAGCGTGGCTCGCTCTACTGGGTTACTTTGAAACTCCAACGCGCGCGAGGCGGGTCGCATTGGGCGCACTGTTCGTAGTCGCGGTGTTCATGGCGGCGGGGTCTCGTGGTGACTCGGCACTGTATGTCGTCGGGGGCATCGGTGTCGCCGCGATCATCGCTTTCGAGAATTCTCGACGCTTCTGGACGTTGGCGATACTGCCTGTAGCGATGATCGCCGTTTCGGCAGCCTTCTTTCTCACATCACGTCAAACTGCGAGTGGCATCAGTGGCTTCAGCAGTCAAGACATTGTTGTCGCCGGAACTGAAGAGGCTGCGGGTGCTGCCGCGAACCTCGCCGGCTTTGGGCTCCTCGCCTACAACTTCCTCAATGTTCCCTCGCTCTGGGCTGGAGCATTCGGTGGCTGGGCTCTTGGTTGGCTCGACACACCAATCCCGGAGTCGGTTACGTTCCTTGCACTTGCCGCGTTTATCGGTGTCGGATTTGTGGGACTCTCGGTTCTGAATGGCCGAAAGGCCTTTGTCATTGCGGCTGTTGGATTTGTATTGTGGGTCCTCCCCACGTACGTCCTCACGCAGGGAGGCGACAAGGTGGGGGAGCAAGTACAGCCCCGCTACATTTTGCCGATCATGGTGCTCATGGGCGGACTACTCGTACTGCAAGCCGGTAAAAAGCAATTCCAACTCGGCCGGGTGCAGACAATAGGAGTCATCATTGCGCTGAGCGTTGCGAACCTGGTTGCTCTGCACATGAATATGCGCCGATATATCACCGGCAACGATGTTCCCGGCTGGAATCTCAACGCTGGCGCAGAATGGTTCTGGACTGGTGTGCCAGCACCGATGGTCGTCTGGGGCATCGGCTCGCTCGCTTTTGCCGGCATGGTGACGATTATGGCGAGGGAACTCACTCGCACAGCAGCGATCGCTGTCGAGCAGCGTGCGCTGGAACTAACTCCTTCGGCCTAGCGCTTTCAACGACTCGGAGTTGCTGCAGACTAGTTTGACGAACCGCTTCCAATGATTCGGTAGGTCACTCCTGGCCACTGTTCGGCGCTACTGACGCGGCGTCCGTCAACAAAGGTGCGGATGCCGGGCAGCTGCTCTGCACTCAGTGTGCGGTATTCCTTGTGGTCGGCTTGGACTACCGCTGCATCGATTGGCTCTCCGTAGTGGTACGGGGTGAACCCGAGCTTAGTGAGCTCTTCGTCGGTGTAGAGCGGGTCGTGCACAAGCACCGTCGCTCCGCGCGTGGTGAGAGCATCTACGGCAGCAAAGACACCGGAGAATGCGGTCTCTTTCACTTCACCGCGGTAGGCGGCACCGAGAACGACGATGCGGGCACCGCTGAGATCTCCGTGGGCGCCTTCGAGCAGGCCGATCGTGTATTCGGGCATTCCAGCGTTTGCTTCGCGTGCGGCGCGAACAATCGTGGCGTCGGGGTCGTTCCAGAGGTAAAGACGTGGATACACAGGGATGCAGTGGCCGCCAACGGCGATGCCTGGCTGGTGAATGTGGCTGAAGGGCTGCGAATTGGTGGCCTGAATCACGGCGTAAACGTCGATGCCGTTGTGGCCGGCAAAGCGTGCAAATTGGTTCGCAAGCCCGATGTTGACGTCGCGGTAGGTTGTTTCTGCCAGTTTGGCGAGCTCGGATGCTTCAGCCGACCCTAGATCCCAGACACCGTTTTCGCGGGTGAGGTCTGGGCGCTCGTCGAAGTCGAGTACAGCGTTGTAGAAGTCGGTCGCCTGCTTAGCGCCTTCTGCGGAGAGGCCACCGACAAGCTTGGGGTACTTGCGGAGGTCTTCAAAGACTCGGCCAGTGAGTACGCGCTCGGGCGAGAAGACGAGGTGGAAGTCCTTGCCTTCGGTGAGGCCGGAAACCTCCTCGAGTAGTGGCTTCCAACGGTTGCGAGTTGTGCCAACCGGGAGCGTTGTTTCGTAGGAAACGAGGGTGCCAGCAGTGAGGTGTTCGCCGAGGGAGCGGGTGGCGACATCCATCCAACCGAAGTCTGGTTTTGCGTCCTTGTCGACGAAGAGCGGCACAACGAGTACAACGGCGTCGGCACCGGGGATAGCGTCAGCATAGTTAGTCGTTGCGCGCAGTTTGCCGGCGGGAACGAGTTCGCTCAGCTTCTCTTGAAGGTGAGCTTCGCCGGGGAATGGCTCGATGCCCTTGTTGATGAGGTCGACGAACTCGGCGTTGATATCAACACCCACAACGTCGTGGCCCTTTGAGGCGAATTGAACGGCCAGCGGGAGGCCGATCTTACCGAGGGCAACAACTGCGATTTTCACTAGAGAACGAGTCCTTTGGTTGAAAGTGGTGTGCGATCCGCAAACACCGAAGTGGTCAGGTAGTCGACTTTAGTCGTCGGGGTTGGCACCCCGCCGAGAGATTTCGTCCTGCAAGTGCGCTTCTGCGAGCGTTAGCTTGCGCGCGAGCTGGGTGTTTGCGCGGCTGAGCTGGGTTGATCGCTTGAAGTCGGTGACGACATAGAGCAAGAAAGCGACGATGAAGCCGTAAAGAAGGAGGTCAGTTCCTCGACCGATGCCGACGGCGTTGGCAACCGAGGTCAGCAGACCGGGGGAGAGAATAACGACGACTCCGCCGATGACCGCGAGAAAGACGAGCATCCGTCGAACGGCTAGGTGGCGTGCGCTCGGGGTTGCGCGAATCAAGTAGAAGGCGATTGCCAGCAATGCGACGATCAGAATGATTTGAATGAGCATGTGCGTATCCCTAGTTCACTACGAGATCGAAGAGAATGTTGATCGAGTTGAGCAACGACTGACCCTTTGCTTTTGAGTAGTCGGTGTAGAGCACTTCTACGGGGCTCTCTCCCCAGGGAAGTCTCGTGCGACCGAGTTGCAAAACGATCTCCGTCGCGTGGGCCATGCGATCTTGTTGAAGGTTGATTCGTGATGCAGCTTCAGCGCTGAGTACTCTGAGCCCGTTGTGGGCATCGGTTAGTTTTAGACCAGTGGTGAGATTGGTGACACCAACCGCAGTTTTCAAGACGATGCGTTTCAGGATTCCGGGGTTAGTGCGGTCATCCAAGAATCGAGAACCGAAGACGATGTCTAGCTTCTCTTCCCGCGCTCGCTCAAGCATGTGGAGTGCATCGATGATGCGGTGTTGCCCATCGGCGTCGAACGTAATGATGTGCTCGCAGCCCGGCTGAGCTACTGCATACGAGATTGCAGTTTGCAGCGCGGCGCCCTGCCCAAGATTGAGCGGATGGGTGAGCACCCTCGCGCCAGCGTCAAGGGCGGCCTGTGCTGAACCATCCGTGCTGCCATCGTCTACGCACACCACGTTCGCGAACTGGCCGAGCAGCTCCGAAACAACACCGGCGATCACCGAAGCTTCGTTATAGAGGGGAATAACGATCCAAGTCGAATAGTCGAGTCCTGGCGCCGCGGCCTCGCAGCTTGATTCGGTATGCATAGCGTCCATTCTGTCAGAACGCGATAACCTTGGAGTTCGGCATTCCTGCCGCAATTTTTGGAGTCACATTTCCTGTGGATGAATTGTCAGATGCGAGGGTTGAGCCCTCGGCAGATGTAGCAGCTAGTGCGCAAATCGGCCCGGGTAGCTCCGTGTGGCATCTTGCACAAGTGCGGGAAAATGCCGTGCTCGGCACGCAGTGCATCGTCGGCAGGGGCGCGTACATCGGTTCTGGTGTAGTTCTCGGTAACAACTGCAAAGTTCAGAACTACGCGCTCGTCTATGAGCCGGCGATCCTGGAGGCTGGCGTATTTATCGGCCCCGCTGTGGTTCTCACCAATGACACCTATCCCCGCGCGATATCCTCTGATGGCTCATTGAAGAGCGCTGATGATTGGACTCCCGTCGGCGTCACCATCAGAACGGGCGCTTCAATTGGCGCGCGCGCCGTGTGCGTCGCTCCCGTCGAAGTCGGGCGGTGGGCGACTGTCGCAGCAGGCGCCGTCGTCACGCGAGACGTTCCTGACTTCGCGCTAGTGGCTGGCGTACCAGCGCGAAGAATCGGGTGGGTCGGTAAGTCGGGAATGCGTCTCGTCGAAACGGAGAACGCCTGGGAGTGCCCGCAGACCGGCGAGAAGTACATCGAGATCGATGGAGTTTTGAGAGAGGAAGTGTCCGCATGAGCTTAGAACTCATCCCCGCAGCGCGACCAATCATTGGCGAAGACGAGCGGGCAGCCGTCGACAGGGTTATGCGCAGCGGAATGATCGCGCAGGGTCCTGAAGTTGCCGCATTTGAGCAAGAGTTTGGCGAACATTTCGTCGACGGGCGCTCGTGTGTTGCCGTCAACTCGGGAACGGCCGGACAACACCTCGGCCAACTTGCCGCTGGCATCGGTCCCGGCGACGAAGTCATCGTTCCCTCATTCACTTTCGCAGCGACAGCAAACTCGGTCGCACTCACCGGCGCGACACCCGTTTTTGTAGACATCGAACCTGACTACTTCAGCATTGATCCGGCGGCGGTCGAAGCGGCGATTACCCCGCGAACCCGAGCGATCATGCCCGTGCATCTCTATGGGCATCCGGCATTGATGATTGAACTCGAGGCCATAGCCACCAAGCACAATCTGATGATTTTTGAGGATGCAGCGCAAGCGCACGGCGCGTCATTGGGCGGACGCAAAGTTGGCACGTTTGGCACTTTTGGCATGTTCAGCCTGTATCCAACTAAAAACATGACGAGCGGTGAAGGTGGAATGGTCGCGTGCGATTCTGCCGACCTTGTTCGCGCAACCAAGCTCCTGCGTAATCAGGGCATGGAACGCCAGTATGAAAACGAAGTTATCGGCTTCAATGCGCGCATGACCGACATCCATGCAGCGATCGGCCGCGTGCAACTCACCAAGGTCGATGGGTGGACTGCAACCCGTCAGTCGAATGCTGCGTTCTTCACTGAGAATCTCCGAGGAGTCGTTACGCCACCGGTTGCCGACGACGCGGTGCATGTTTATCACCAGTACACGATTCGCGTTGAAGCTGACCGTGACGGTTTCGCCGCAGCGCTGCGCGAAGAGTTCGCTGTTGCCTCGGGGATCTACTATCCGATTCCCAATCACCGACTACCGTCGCTCACACGCTTCGCGCCCGATCTTGAACTGCCGCAGACTGAGAAAGCAGCCCAAGAGGTTCTCTCGCTGCCCGTCCACCCCTCGCTGTCGAAAGCAGATCTTGAGCGAATCGTGAACGCAGTCAACTCGCTCGCCGGGGCGGGAAGCTAATGGCAGCGTTGCGCGCCGGGCTGCTCGGCGTCGGGATGATGGGCCGACACCATGCGCGCGTGCTTCGAGAAATCGATGGTGTCGAGCTGGTAGCAATCGCCGATCCAGGCGGAGATCCGCACGGAGTAGCCGGTGAGCTGACCGTGCTCCCGGATATCGAGTCCCTCATTGCGGTGGGAATTGATATCGCTGTCGTTGCTGTTCCGACTCGTTTTCACGAGGACGCAGCGCTCAAGCTTGCTGCCGCCGGTGTGCACACTCTGGTGGAGAAGCCCATCGCCGAGACCGTCGAAGCCGGCCAGCGCATGGTTGATGCTTTTGACGCCGCTGGACTCATCGGCGCCGTTGGACACATCGAACGGTTCAACCCTGCTCTCCAGCAACTTCGGAAACGAATCGCCGCAGGCGACCTGGGCGAAGTGTTTCAGATCGCTACACGGCGCCAGGGCCCGTTCCCCGCTCGCATCGCTGATGTCGGTGTTGGTAAAGACTTAGGCTCCCACGACATCGACCTCACCGCCTGGGTTGCGCAGAGCACCTACTCCACCGTGTTCGCCCAGACCGCGCTCAAGAGCGGGCGCGAATACGAAGACATGATCATTGCCTCGGGCCGCTTGGCGAATGGCATTATCGTCAACCACGTTGTCAATTGGCTCAGCCCAATGAAGGAGCGAGTCACGATTGTGACCGGTGAAACCGGAACTTTTGTCGCTGACACCTCCACGGGAGACCTGACCTTCTACGCCAACGGCACTTTCCCCTTGGAATGGGAGTCTGTCACGGCATTCCGGGGCGTTAGCGAGGGGGATGTCACACGCTACGCATTCCCGAAGCGCGAGCCACTTCGGGTAGAACACGAGGCATTCCGCGACGCTGTCCTTGGACTTCCGAGCGAGATCGTGACGATGCAGCAAGGACAGCGAACCCTCGCTGTAGTTGAGGGCGTGATTGAGTCCGCGCGAACGGGACAGTCCGTGAGTTTTTGAGCCATGAGCGTGAACCCCACTGTGCGCTCCGATCGCCGTGACCCGCGCGTGCGCGGAGCGGTGGCAATTGCGTCACGAATATTCGCGCCAGAGCCCGCGGCGGCATCGTTCCGTCTCGCGGCTCTTGCCAACGCATTGGCGCGTTCCGGAGCGCGCACGGTCGTCATTACTTCTACATTCACCTCGGAGGCGGATGCTGCGAATGACGCCGTCGATAGCGAGGTCGAGATTCGGCGCTTCCCGGTTGTGCGCAATAAAGACGGCTACGTCCGTGGCTACTTGCAGTATTTGAGCTTTGACGTGCCGCTGGTCTTTCGCCTGATGTTTTCGCGCGGAATCGCCGCCGTCGTGGTCGAGCCGCCCCCAACGACGGCAGCAGTCGTCCGCGTCGTCTGCGCAATTCGTCGGATTCCTTACTTCTACTACGCCGCCGATATCTGGTCTGACGCGTCGGTTACGGTGGCGAACAGTGTCGTAGTGAAGGCAGTTCGCGCGGTCGAGCTCTGGGCGCTTCTGGGCGCTGCGGGAGTTCTCTCAGTTTCATCGACAGTCACTCAACGGCTCGCCGAACTAGGCGTAGCTGAGAGAGTGAAAGAAGTTGGCAACGGAGTCGATACTGACCTTTTTGCTGAGCAGGGCATCCACTATCCACACGATTCGCCCTACTTTTTATATGCCGGAACTGCCTCAGAAGTTCATGGAGCAACGATTTTCGTTGATGCCTTAGCTCTCGTGCGTGAAACTCACCCCACTGCGCGAATCATCTTCGTTGGGCAAGGCGCCGATCGTTCGGAGTTGGAACGACGTGGCAAGGGTCTAGGGGAAGGCGCCGTCGAGTTCTTGCCCCGCGTACCTCCGGCTCGAGTCGCTGAAATGTTGCGTTCATCGGTTGCCTCGCTCGCGAGTGTGAAGCCCGGGGTAGGCTACGACCTTGCTTTTCCCACCAAACTTTATGCCTCTGTTGCGTGCGGAACGCCGGCAATATTTGCCGGAGCAGGTCCGGGTGCTCAGTTCGTCTCAGACCTTGATGCTGGCTGGGTGGCTGACTACAGCTCAGTCAAGGTCGCTGACGCGATGATTGCTGCACTCACTACTGAAACAGACGCCGCCGCGCGCGGCGCCCTTGCCGAACGTGCAGGTCAGGCCGTGTCAATTACGGCAATTGCACGTGCAGGCGCCCAGTTCATTATTGACACTACGTTTGTCTCAGGCACGACCGCGAGCGAAGAGCCTCAAGCTAGGAACGAGAAACGATGAGATTGATACTTAGGACACTCCGGGAACTCGTACCGCTGCTTCCAGAGCGTGCACAGAGATTCTTGTGGGGTTACATCGCGGCGTCGACCTCTCTGGCGATTCTCGACATTGCTGCACTTGGACTCCTCGCGATCTCGCTGAGTTCGATGGTCGCGAACCTTCCGGTACAGCTTCCGATCGTCGGTGCAGTGGCCTCGGAAAACTATGTGTGGATCGTGCTTACGGTTTCTCTCCTAATCATCACGAAGTCGATTCTGAGCATCAGTCTCCAGTGGGTTGCGACTCGTCGCTTCGCATCGTACGAGCTTGAGATCGGCGACAAGCTTTTCAACGCCTACATCAGGGCGCCATGGTCCGACCGTCTCAAGCGCAGTACAGCCCAGTTGGTGCGCTTGGCCGACGTAGGGATTGCCAACACAATTTCTTCCTTCTTGTTGCCGGCAATGACAATGCCGACGCTCGTGATTACGGCGGTGTCGATTTTTGCTGTGCTCGTTATTGCGCAGCCGGCGACAGCGCTCATTACCGTGCTCTACTTGGGCGCAATGGCCGTAATGCTCGCGGTCGTCGTATCGCGCAAGTCAGTCCAGGCTGGCCGCGCTAACCGCGACTACTCGTTCGCGGTAGCTACCCTGATGACTGACATGGTGTCGGCGCTCAAGGAGATCACTCTCCGCAATAAGGCATCCGAAGTCGCAGAGGTTGTGCACTCCAACCGCATCCACACAACGCGAGCACGAGCGAACATTAATTTCCTCTCTGCAGTGCCCAAATTTGTCTTGGATGCAGCCCTCATCGGTGGCTTCTTGTTGGTCGGTGGCTTTGCTTATGTCGGAGGTGGCCTTGCGGATGCGTTGGCCGCTATCGCGATTTTCGGCGTTGCCGGGTTCCGACTTGTGCCAGCGCTTACCGGTTTTCAGTCGGTTTTGACCGTCACCCACGCGAGCTCACCGCACGTGCAAGCGGTTATTGATGACATTTACCAGTCACGCGTTTACATCGAGCGGGCAGAGACCATTGGCCACGACCCCATTAGTGAGTCGCCAAAGTCACTCGAGCTTAAGAACGTGAGCTTCACCTACGACGGCTCGGCAGCTCCCGCTATTGACGATGTCAATCTGTCCATACCAATGGGGAGCACCCTGGGCTTGGTCGGATCATCGGGCGCAGGAAAGAGCACCCTTGTTGACATCCTTCTCGGGCTCTTGGTTCCATCCGACGGCCTGATCCAGCTCGATGGCGAGCCTTTGGAGAATGTGCTGGCGTCGTGGAGGGCCCGCGTTGGGTACGTTCCCCAGGACGTGGCGATTTTTGAGGGATCGATAGCGCAGAATGTCGCGCTTGTGTGGAATACCGATTTTGATGCGGAGCGAGTCGAGAGTGCGCTTCGACGTGCTCAGCTGTGGACGACGGTTGAGTCGCGCCCCGAGGGAATGAACTCGGCTGTGGGGGAGCGAGGAATGTCTCTCTCGGGTGGACAACGTCAACGACTCGGCATTGCGCGCGCTCTCTACTCTGACCCTCTGATTCTCGTGCTTGATGAAGCAACGAGTGCGCTCGATACGAAAACCGAGTCGGATGTCGCGTCAGCGATCCGTTCACTCCGGGGTGAAATTACGATTGTCTCGGTAGCTCATCGGCTTTCGACGATTCGCGATAATGACCAAGTGTGCTTCATGCAGGATGGTCGGATCGTGGCAGTCGGAACGTTTGAAGAGTTGGTATCGCAGGTTCCCGAGTTCGCGGAGCAGGCGGCACTCGCGGGGATCAGCTAGCGCGAAGAGCGACTAATTGTTATCGCGAAGGTAGGCGATCGCGGCAGCGTCGCCGAAGACCGCGGCAGTCGTGCTGTCGCGCTTATTGAACGACCACGCTGTTCGGATTGCGGCGGTGTCGAACGCAATCACGAGATCGAAGTGCCCGGAAGCGTTCGCAGGTTTTTGCCGGTAGGCCCTGGCAAAAATGCGGGATGGGTCGGTTGCGCTCAGTGAGTTAATGAGCCGGCCGATCGGAGACGTGGACAAAGTTGTGCGCAACTTCTCCGCACCCATCACCAACAGGAGTCGGTCAACTAGAGGCGCACGTTCTGCTCGCATGGAGTGGATAATCGCGTCGCGGGAGTATGACTTGTTGGCGTGTTTTTCGGGGTTGCGTGTGGCGATAGTGAGCACCACGTTGCGGTTAACCGCGGCGGCAATCGCTTCTGCAAGGCCCGCAGACTGGTATTGAGACCCAAGTCGCTCAGTTGCTTCACTATCGTTGGCCACGAGGAGTAGCACCGTTAGGGGTGTCACTTGTTGCCACCTTCTGACATCACTTGACGAGTCCACTCTGAGATCCGAGGTTCGAGTTGCCTCAACCGCTCGAATTGAGCCGCGGACTCTCTTGCCTCATCCTGAGCGTTTGAATCTGAGTCAAGCGCCATCGTACTGAGCTCAACGATGGCGTTAGCGAAACTGTCGACGGAAACATCTGCCGCTGCAACCCACCGTGGGTAGTCCTGCAGCACGGTGGTCGAAGCGGTCTCTGGGTGGTGCAGTGATGCGATGGGAAGGCCGGTTCCTGCGTACTCGAAGACCTTGCCGCTCGTAATGTAGGTGCTCTGGCCAAGGATGAGAAGCAGCGCGTCGAACCGGGAGTACACCTCGGCAACCTGTGTCTTGCTAACGATTCCCATATAGCGAACACCGTCACCGGCGTAGCTCTCGATGAGTTCTAGGATCTCCGCATTGGGTACGGAATAGTGCCCAAGGCGACCGTGGATCTCTAGCGTTGACTTCGCCAAAATTGGAGAGAGTTTGCGCGCTTGCCGCCATCCCTCAAGCGTCTCGCGAACAGGCATTGGGCCATAAATTGTGCCCAAGTACCCATAGGTAAGTCCGGCTGCAGACGATATGCGGTCAACTTGACCCTGCAGATATTCCGGATCGAAGCCGTTGGTGACGACGTGGAATTTTGCGGCGTCTGCGGGAAATTCTTTGGCATGCCACTCGAGAATTGGCTTGTTGACGAACCACACTTCGCTCGAGTGTTTTATTAGCTTTCTTTCCCAGCGCGCGGAGCGGGAAGATCGCGAGCCGATTCGCGAACCTCGGTACATATCGAGATGCCACGTGTCGCGGTAGTCCATAACGTAGGGGATGCCGTGGCTCTTGTTGAGATAGTAGCCAGGCAAGAAGTCAACGTTGGGGTTTGCCGTGCTGATGACCAGGTCGACGGGCGAGCGGCGGTGGACTTCGCGCGCAGCGGAGACCAAGGGGACACGCCAGGCGCCGTAGCGAGGTTCAGGGAATGCAGCCCGCTCTGCCAGAGCCTTAAGGAAGCTCCACAGGAGTGGTGAGGCTACGCGAAGTCGTGTCCACCGCGAAAGGTTGGTCTCTCCCCGCGAGAGGTCGAAGGGAACGCGCACAACTGTGATTGCAGAGTGAATCTGCTGTTCAGCGAGTTCGTCAGTACCTGTCAGCGATGCGAACGTCTCACGAGTAGCGGTCAGAACAGTAACGCGCCAGCCCGCTTCGGCGTAGGCGTTTGCGGTTGCTAGTGCTCGGTACATTCCTGCGCCGCGTGCGGGGGGATAGCCCCAAGCGACGTAGAGCAAGTGAGGTTTGGGCACTCATGAACCCTACTATTGAACTATGGCGCCGCTCCGGATTCTCTGTATTTCGTTTTCCCCGATCGAACGCGACGCGCGTGTCCTTCGGCAGCTTGGAATTTTGGCGGAGTTTGGCCACGTCACAACAATTGGCTATGGCTCTCGGCCAGAGGATGCGTCGGCTCACGTCGAGATCCCGGCGGACCTCCCATCGCTGCCGCAAACGCTAGGCGGTGTAGCGCTGTTAGCACTTCGTCAGTGGTCGCGTGCTGAGCTTGCAGCTCCCGCAGTTCAGTTTGCGCTCACCGCGATTGCCGACGAAAAATTCGATCTGGTTGTCGCGAACGACGCGCGCGCTATTCCCGCAGCTCATGCGCTGGCTCACGGAGCCCCGGTGTGGTCAGATCTGCACGAGTGGGCGCCGGAGGAACGCACTCACGTACTGTCCTGGCGAATCTTGGTCGCTCCCTTGATGAGACACATTTGCGCGAAATATCTTTCGCGATCCGCGGCGACATCAACGGTGTGCGACTCCATCGCGGGGCTTTACGAGCGCGACTACGGCGTTCGGCCGACGGTAGTGCGCAACTCGACTCATTGGCGCCAAATGAGTCCGTCGGAAGCTGATCCTTCGGCGATAAGAATGGTGCATAGCGGGGCGGCAATCCACGGCCGCAACCTTGAAGCGATGATCGATGCCACGAGAGAGCTCGGGTCGGGCTACTCACTTGATCTCTTTCTTGTTGAGGGTGGCGACGGGGGTGCCTATCTTCGAAAGTTGAAGGCTCGGGCAGGGGGACTCGCATCCATTCGGTTTAACCCTCCCGTGACTCCCGCTGAACTGCCAGGGGCCCTTAATCGGTTTGATGTTGGCGTCTTTTGGATACCTCCGACCCACACCAACGCGCGATACACCCTCCCGAATAAATTCTTTGACTACGTTCAAGCGCGCCTTGCCATTGCGGTTGGACCGAGCATTGAGATGCAGCAACTTGTCGAGAGCAAGGAACTCGGGGTTGTCAGTGATGGCTTCGGTGTTGCCGAATGCGTAGCGTCTATTCGTTCGCTGACTCCTGATGCCATCGCTCGCACAAAACTGCGTGTAGATGAGGCATCACGGGAACTGAGTTTCGAACGCGATGGCGAAGTAATGCGCACGATTATTCGCGCGGCGGCTCTGGCAGACGCGGCATCCGAATGAGTGATGCCAGCAGCCGGATGCGCGCGTGGATGATGCGCGTCAAAGCCGGGGTAAAGCGTCTCGTGATTGGTTTCATTCTGTCGTTGCCGACTCGAGTTCAACTGCGAGTGTTGCCATCTTCGCAACGCTACGATGCTGCGCTCATGCCCACGCCAGAGGTCCTCGACCCTGATGCACGTTCCCGACTACTGATCGCTCCGGCGAACTCAGCCGGGCAAGGGTGGGCTTGGGCGCAGGCGGTTAATCGGTATTCTTCAGGAGCCGCGGCGACGAATATGGCGGTCGTAGGGCCACAAGATTTTGGTTTTGGTTGCGGCGAGCCTGTTCCTCTTGGGATTTATCGTTGGTCAACTCGGTGGCAGACCGCGCAGCGCGAAGCAGTGACGAGACAATTCACTCACGTGCTCGTTGAGTCAGACCGACCCCTGTTTGGAGATGCTCAGCTGCGGACTGCGAATGCGGACATCGACGATTTGTTGGCCGCTGAAATCTCCGTTGGCTTGCTTTTTCACGGAAGCGACATTCGGCTTCCTAGTCGCCATGCGGAACGGATGACGTGGTCACCGTTTCATGGCGAACGATGGTCGTTGACGCCCGCGCTGCAGCAACGTTCCTCTGAACTTCAGGTGCGGTTGCAGAACTGCCAGCTTCCCATTTTCTTTTCGACTCCTGACCTAGCCCTCGATGTTCCCCAAGGGCACTGGCTGCCGGTCGTTGTCGACACCGCAGCGTGGGCGGTAGATTCGCCAGCACTCTCCCACGGTGGTGTTCCTGTCGTAGCACATGCGCCGAGCAAAGCGGCGGTCAAGGGGTCAGATCTTGTCGACCCCGTAATGAAGAAGCTTGAGGCCGAGGGACTCATTCGCTATATCCGTGTAGAGAACGTTCCGGCTGACGAGATGCCAGCGCTCTATACCTCGGTCGATATCGTTCTCGACCAGTTCAGTTTGGGAATCTACGGAGTAGCAGCGTGTGAGGCCATGGCAGCTGGACGAATTGTCGTCTCGTATGTCTCGGCTCAAGTGCGCGACTTCGTCTCCGCTGAGACTGGACTCACCCTTCCAATTATTGACCTATCGCCCGACGCAATCGAACAAGAGATGCGTGCTCTGCTGGCCGACCGTCAGCGGATGTTGGAATTGGCTGCCCGCGGCCCTGAATTCGTGGAGAGCGTTCATAGTGGGAAGTTGAGCGCGGCAGTCTTATCGGAGTTTCTCGACGGCCAGAGAAGCAGTTAGTCGTTGCGACGGCGAAGGGAACGCGAGTGGCGCAACCAGTGAAAGAAATAATTGCCGCGGTGCTTGAGCGCTTGCCTGAACGGCTAAGCGCAGTACTGCGCGCGAAACAATACCGCTACCGACTGGCCGATGTTCCGCAGGCGCCGCAAGCGGAAGACACCGGCGTCCGCTTGTACATCGCGCCCGTCAATTTCGCCGGTCAAGGCTTTCGGTGGGCTCGTGCCGCCGAGCTGCTTCCCGATGTCTCAGCCGTGAGTATGCACTACGTAAAGCCGGGTGATTTTGGTTACCCGGTTGACAACCCTGTGCCCGTCAATGTCACGCGCTTCTCTCAGTCGTGGCAAAAGCGGCAGTTTGAGGCCGTAGCCGGAAGCTTTTCCCACGCCATCCTGGAAGCGAACCGCGCACTTTTCGGCACTCTCTTTGACTCAGATACCGAGTCTGAGATTCGCGCTCTTCAGTCACGCGGTGTCTCGGTTGCCGCGCTGTGTCACGGCACCGAATTGCGGCTGCCCAGTCGGCACCGAAAAATTGACCAATGGTCCCCGTTTAACGATTCCGACTGGCCCTTGATCCCCAGCTTTGAAAGCAAGGCGTTGCTGACACGACGCGTTCTGGAAGCGACGGGAGTGCCTGTATTCGTGTCAACACCTGAACTGCTTCTCGATTGGCCGGAAGCCGAGTGGCTTCCCATCGTCATAGACGTCGACAAGTGGGCTCGCAGCGACGAGCCGCTGCAGCAGCGCAAGCTTCGAGTCGTTCACGCCCCGTCCAAGGACATCGTCAAGGGAACGCACCTCATCGACGAGAGTATGCGCCGACTCCACGATGAGGGACTCATCGACTATCGCGTTGTGCGAGGGGTTCCTGCCGCCGAGATGCCGCAGGTCTATGGCAACTCGGACATCGTTATCGACCAGTTCCGTATCGGAAACTACGGAACCGCGGCAATTGAAGCGATGGCAGCGGGGCGCCTCGTCGTCTCGCACTTGCACGATCAGGTGCGGGATCACGTGCGAGAAAGTTCGTCGCGAGAGCTTCCGATCGTTGAAGCGACTCCCGATTCACTTGAGCAAAAGATCCGAGACATCGCGGCGGATCGTGAGCGATACCTTCCGGTAGCGAATGCGGGGCCGGCGTTCGCGCGAGAGTTGCACGACGGTCGTTTGAGCGCGCACGTGCTCGCCTCGTTTCTGCTGCAGCCGCGCACGTGATGTGCTGGTCGAACTCCGCGCTGCGATGAAGGGTTAGCCGGGAACTGTCTACAATTTTCACTCGCTATATCGCGGTTTCAACTATTGGTTTAGGGTTATCTGGACTGTAATGTCCGAGGGGGGCGTAAATTGGTTGCGAAAATTGGCTTTAAGCAGGGGGCTATTCGGGCGCTCGGCATAGCGGTAGCGTCCGCTGTTCTTGCAGTGGGAATGGTCGTTCAAAGCCCTCCGTCGCCCGCCGCCGCGATCTCCGGTAGTGAGTTCGATCCGGGAAACATCATTAGCGACGCTGAGTTCTACAACGGCAGCGCGATGACCGAAGCTCAAATCCAGTCTTTCCTCAACTCCAAAACGGGCATCCTCAAGACTTTGCGCCAGACCGTCAGTACGCGCGCCAAAGAAGTGTCGCAAACTACGGGCAACTTGATCTGTAACGAGATCCTTGGTGGAACCAAGTTGCTTGCGTCGACGATTATTTACCGCGCACAAGTCGCGTGCGGCATCAGCGCCAAAGTGATCCTGGTTACCTTGCAAAAAGAGCAGGGCCTGATTACTAATTCAAACCCGACCTACCACAACATTAACTTTGCCCTAGGCTATGGCTGCCCTGATACGCCTGCGGGCTGCTCCGGCAGTTACGAAGGCTTCGGTTACCAGGTCTTCACAGGTACTCGCCAGTTCAAGGCGTACAAGGCAGCAAACTTTGCCAAACAGCCTGGCACGCACACAATTGCGTACTTTCCCAACAACTCGGCCTGTGGAGCTAAGAAGGTCAATGTCTCGAACTACGCGACGGCGGCGCTCTACAACTACACGCCCTACGTTCCCAACGCTGCTGCTCTGGCTAACCTTGGTGGGCTAGGGGATAGCTGTTCCTCCTACGGAAACCGCAACTTCTGGTACTACTACTACTCTTGGTTCGGCAACCCGACAGACATCAAGCCAACGGCTGCCGTTGAGCGAGTCGGTGGCGCGAACCGATACGAGACTTCGTCGTTGCTAGTAAAGAAGAGCTATTCGACCACCCCAGTCGACCGGGTCTACATCGCTACAGGCGCGCAGTTCCCTGATGCGCTGAGTGCCTCAAGTGCGGCGGCAATCTCAGGCGCCCCACTACTGCTCGTCGCATCAAACTCGGTGTCTACTAGCGTGAAGACCGAGTTGCAACGGTTGGCTCCGAAAGAGATCATCGTGCTCGGTGGGCCCGCGATCGTATCGGAATCGGTTTTCGACACTCTTCAGACCCTGTCGACTTCTGTCTCGCGCGTCTATGGAAAGGATCGCTACGAGACCTCCCGGTTGATCGCAGCCGCATCGTTCCCTGCAGGCACGACGACCACGGCGTTCATCGCGACCGGCGGAACCTTCCCGGATGCGCTATCGGCAAGTCCAGCAGCAGCGGCTGCCGGCGGGCCGATGATTCTGGTCAAGGGCAGCGCAACGACTCTCGATGCCGCCACGCTTGATCTCTTCACCAGCTTGGGAGTGACAAAAGTTGCTATTGCGGGAGGTGCCGGTGCCGTTTCCGCCGGTATCGAGAGCCAGCTGACTTCCCTCTTGGGTGCTGGCAAAGTCACTCGCTACGGAGGCGCTGATCGCTATGACACTTCCGTGGCGCTCAACGATTCCAGCTTCGCGAGCGCGAGCACTGTGTACTTTGCGACAGGAAAAAACTTCCCTGACGCTCTCTCGGGTGCTGCCGTTGCTGGAGCAAAGGGCGCGCCACTGTACATCGTCGGCACGTCGTGCGTTCCCAAAGATGTGCTTCAAGCGGTCATAGACCTCGGGGCGACGAAAGTTGTCATCCTTGGCGGCACCGGGGTGCTCACTTCGGACGTTGCTCGCTACAAAAACTGTGCGTAGTCGAGAGCGGTAATCGCTGAGGTCTGTTGTCGCGAGATAACAGGCTGAAGCGATTCCGCTCGTAGACTGACCGTATGAGAGTTATGGTCACCGGCGGCGCAGGGTACATCGGAGCACACACCTCCCGACTCCTGGCCGAACGGGGCGATTACGTACTCGTCGTAGATGACCTGGTAACCGGTTCTCGCGCACGAGTGCCAGACCTGCCCCTAGTGTCGCTGGATATTGCCGCTGGCGCTGCCGACCAACTCGAGGGCCTGATGCGCGAGCACCGCATCGATGCGGTCATCCACTTTGCTGGTCAAAAACAAGTCGGCGAATCGGTCGAGAAGCCAGCGTGGTACTACGAACAAAACGTTGGCAGCGTTGCTCAACTGCTGATAGCAATGCAAGCGGCGCAAGTTCACAAGCTTGTGTTCTCGTCATCGGCCGCCGTCTATGGCGAAGCCTCAGGCGCTATTGCTGAAGATGCAACAACCAACCCCATCAATCCCTACGGCGCCACGAAACTTGTGGGGGAGCAGCTCATTTCGGCATCATCGCTGGCGTGGCCGTTGCGCGCCGCAAGTCTCCGTTATTTCAACGTTGGCGGTGCAGGCAGTCCAGAGCTCGGCGACACTCAAGCTCTCAACCTCATCCCGATCTGTTTTGAGCAGATCGCAGCGAACAAACCACCTCTGATATTTGGTGAAGACTACGACACCCCAGACGGCACGTGCGTTCGCGATTACGTTCACGTCAGTGACGTCGCCGAAGCGCACCTTGCCGTGCTCGATGCCCTCCCGGCGCAACCAGGAAACACTGTGCTCAATATCGGCACTGGCGTCGGAACCACGGTGCGCCAGATGGTGGAAGCGATTCTGCAGGTGTCTGGTAGCGAACTCACGGCCACGGTTCTGGATCGCCGTACCGGCGACCCAGCCGCGGTCGTAGGAATTGTCGACAACATCCGTGAACTGACCGGGTGGAGCGCGCGCTTTACAGTCGATGACATCGTGGAGTCTGCCTGGCAGTCTCGAAAGCACTTCGAAGCTCTCTCCGCTCGAGCTTAGAGACCAGAAGCGCCCGCGGTGCCTAGGACTACCCAGATGACTGGGGCTTGGTATCGAGCGCGTTTCGCCAGCTAAGTTCCCTCGCGGCCTTTACACAGCACACCACGAACGTCAGCCAACCAAATTCGATGAGCAGTGAGCTCTCCGCAAACGCACTAATCACAAGCACGAGAAGCACGAGCGCTGGCCACGCGTAGACAACACTGCGTCGGCGAGATGCGAGCAACCACGAACGCATAAAGGCGAGCCCGAGAAGTCCGACGAAAATGAGAAAACCGACGAGGCCAAGCTGAAACCAGACGTCGAGATAAGCGTTGTGGGCTGAGCCGGGAACTCGACCGCCGAAGTTGCCGAATGCAGTAAACGGCGCCAGGTCGGCATTCCAAGGGCCGATCCACCCCCAACCCTCTAGACGGTGAATCTCACCCAGAGACCACAGTTGGCGCCACACGCGAAGCCGGTACGTCAGGTCGCCGCTCGCATCGAAGGAGGCAACAATCGCAACTCGGGATAGCCAGCTGATGACCGCGACAGCGGCAACGAATCCGATCAAAACGAATTGCCAGTATCTGCGTCGCCCCGATGGAACCCGCCGCAGAGCATAGAGTGCGGCGCTCGCCGCAAGAATGACCAACGCGGTGCCGAAGGCGAGGGGAGACTGCGAGAGTACAAGAACAACGCTGGCGAGCACGACCGATCCAATGGCGTAACCGCGCTGCAGGGACTGAGTACGGAGCTCGGTAGCAAAAGTGATGAGTGCAATGACCGCGATGATGCCCAGTTGATTGCGGGCGCCAAAAATACCCTGAATTGGTTCGGCAGTGCCGAGATTTCCTGCAATCGCGAGAGCTTTGAAAGACGTGTCGAACACGAGCCCGGTGAGAATTTCTAAACCGATCGACACGACCAACACGAAACGCATTACGTCTCCGAAGGTGCGAACGATCTGGATTGTGTCTCGGACGAGCGCAATGTAGATCCCCAGCACGGTGAACACGAGCATGTAGCTCAGCGATGCGAGCGAAGCCCACTGATACTGGCTCCAAAAAATTGTCAGCCAGGCCCAGATCGTAAACACAATCAATGAGATAGGGACAAGCGCACGCCAACCAATATTGCCCCACTGGGCGGCAAGCGACACCGCAACAAGCACGACGAGACTGATCAGGATGGCAATTAGCCCGGCGGTGCCGATTGTGTTGCGCAGTGCGAAGGCAACGAGTGCTGTGGCAACTGTTGCCGTTGACAGCACAGCTGATACGCGTGCCGAACCGAGCACGACAGCTCCCGTGTCAATGATCACGCGGTAGCGGGGCGGAGGCTGAATCATAGGGTTCGCACCGTCCAATCAGGCCGTTTCGTCTTGACCGCAACAATAACTAGCATTGCCAGCGCGTACTCACCAAGCAGTCGGCTTTCGGGAATGCTCTGCACGACCAGCGCCACCATCACCAAGATCGGCAAAAGTGTCAGTGCCGAATACGCATCAGTAACACCAGGCAGCGTGCGAGGGCGATCCACCGCAGCAAGCCACGCTCGCAGCAGGGCCGAAGCCACCAGAGCGCCAAACACAACAACTCCGACAATGCCCAACTGGAGCCACAGATCTAGCCACGTGTCATGCGCTTGAACTTGCACGACACCATTACGGATGACGAGTCCCTTGAATGGCTCAGTCCAGGGCATCCAGAAGCTGATCCATCCCCAGCCGAATGCGGGGCGCTGCTCGGCGAGTCCGATGACCGTCTGCCAGATATCCGCGCGACCAGTCAGATCGCTGCTCTTGCCGAGGAGGCCGAAGATTGTTCCCCGCAACGCGAACCCCACGACGGCTCCCGCGCCAGCCAGAGCGACAAACCCGACAGCACTCCAGCGCCGGGCACCCTCCGTGCGGCGGCTGCGGATAATGAGCAGCCCCACCGCAGTGATGGCGACCGCAGCGAGAGCAACAGTCACCGTCGCAGAGCGAGTGAAGAACAGGGTTGCGCCAGCGATAGCAATCCAGGTAATCGACCACCGTTTATTTACACTGCCCGTCGCCCACTGAATTGAAAAAGCAATCAGGCCGAGTAGCGCCAAAAATCCGAGATGATTCGCGTTGCCGACAATGCCCTGAATGCGGCCGTCGTCGAACGTCTCAAAGAGCTCATTGCGCGACCAGTAGAGCATTTTCGGAATCGTGTCGTAGCCCGGAACCGCGACTTCGGGTTGCACGGTCCACGGCAAAATTGGTCCTCGAACGATGGCGGCAATGATTAGCTCAAACAGCAGTGATGCCGCGATGAGCCACTTCAACACCCGTGCAAGCCCGTTGAGGAGTTCACCCCAACTGAAACTGATCGCGAGTGCGAGAGCACCAATCACAGTGAACCAGGTGGTAGCGAGCCCGAGAGCGCTCGCGGCCGGGTATTGCGACCATGCCAGGGAGACTGTTGCGAGCACCATGAAAACAACGAAGGGGTACGGCAGCCCGCCGATACTCCAGTGGTGTCGCCCTTGAACAAGGATGACAACCGACGCGATGCCGAGTCCGCCGGCAACAACGCCCCAAACGCCCCAGCCCACTGAATAGCGCCACGCATCTCCGCCGAAGAGAATCAGCAGCGACAGTATGAGGAACCAGGCGCGCGCCCTCGGGTGCTCAATGAGTCGCATTACGCAAGATTAGACGAATGCCGCCTTGCCTGTGATCGCGCGACCCACGATAAGGGTGTTCATTTCGCGCGTTCCCTCATACGAATAGATTGCTTCAGCATCGGCAAAGTGACGCATGACGCCGTAGTCGAGAACGATTCCGTTGCCGCCAAGCAGTTCGCGGCACCAGGCGACGGTCTCGCGCATCCGGCTCGTCGTGTACTCCTTCGCCAGAGCAGCGTGCTCATCCTTCTGGATGCCCTCATCAAGCATTTCGGAGACTCGCGTGACCATACCGATCGATGCGGTGATGTTTCCGAGGCTCTTGGCAAGGTGCTCTTGAACTAACTGGTGGCTGCTGATCGACTTGCCAAACTGGATGCGTTCGTCGGCGTATTTCACAGCGGCTTCGTAGGCGCCAATCGAGTTTCCCACTGCAGCCCACGCTACTTCGGCGCGAGTTAGTCGCAGAACAGCGGCGGTTTCGCGGAAGGACTGCGACTTCTGAAGGCGATTGGTTTCAGGAACGACAACGTTTTCGAGGACGATGTCTGCGTTCTGCACGATGCGCAGTGCCTGCTTGTTCTCAATGCGTGTTGCTGAGTAGCCGGGAGTGCTTGTCGGCACGATGAAGCCCTTGACCTGGTTGTCAGCTTCGTCGCGCGCCCAAATTATCGTGACGTCGCTGATCGAGCCGTTGCCAATCCAGCGCTTGGCACCATTGATTATCCAGTTGTCACCGTCGCGCTTGGCGACAGTCTGGAGGCCCTGGGCAGTGTCCGAACCTGAAAGCGGTTCGGTGAGGCCGAACGCTCCAAGCAATTCGCCCGACGCAAACTTCGGCAGCCATTCTGCGCGCTGTTCTTCGGAGCCTGCCACACCGATCGAACCCATCACGAGGCCGTTTTGCATGCCGACAAGTGTTGCGGCACTGGCATCGACGCGAGCAAGCTCAAGCGCGATCCATCCGCGAAAAACGGCTGAATTCTTGAACGGCTGGGTCTCGGCCCACGGGAGACCGAAGAGGCCGAGGTCGGCGAGGCCCTTAACGACGACGTCGCGGTTGAAGAACTCTGCTTTTGCCCAGAGGTCATTGGCGATTGGCCGCACTTCTTTGTCGAGAAAGGCACGCAGCTTCACGATCGTTCCTTTTTCTTGATCCGTGAGGGCGTTCTCATAGCCGTAGAAGTCGCTGCTGAGGGTCTCAAATGACATAGTCGTCGCTCCATTGCTTGTCGAAATCATTGCGAGCCTAAAGCGTGAGTACCCGTCGCTTCTAGACGGTTGGTACTTTGGTCTAACGCTTCGAGAAGAGTGGACTGAATGTTTGTAGGCATCACTAATACCCCGCGCGATTACGCTTGGGGATCATCCGGCGAAATCTCAGCTCTGCTAGCAAAGGAACCAACAGGAAAGCCCGAAGCGGAGCTCTGGCTAGGTGCACACCCTGGTTGCCCAAGCGTCGTCATCGATCCGGCGCTCGCCGACGGTGCACGGGACCTTTCCGAGTGGATTCAACGCTCAGGCTCACTGATCCTTGGCAGCGGCGTCACCCAATTGCCTTTCTTGCTCAAGGTTCTTGCCGCCGGTGCGCCACTCTCGCTACAAGCGCACCCAACGCCGGATCAAGCGATCGAAGGTTTTGCGCGCGAAAATGCGGCCGGGATTCCCCTCACCGCCGCTCACCGCAACTACAAAGATGCCTCGGCTAAGCCAGAACTCATCGTTGCGGTGAGCGAAAAGTTCGAGGCGCTGTGCGGTTTTCGCGCGATGGCCGACACCCGAGCATCCATTGAACGACTTGCTGCTGTGGATGCCGCAAGCGCGACCCCCAATCCCGGTCTGTTTGCCGAATGGTTGGCTTTCGCTCGCGACGATTCCACCATTCGCGGGATGTTCGAGTGGTTGATCTCGGCGCAATCGCCTGTCGGCGATCTTGTGGCGCGCGTCTCGGCGCTCGCGGCAGAGGATGCGAGCGACGAATTCGCTCTCGTCCGAACTCTCGCGGGTTATTACCCTGGCGACCCTGGCGTACTCATCGCGCTCATGCTCAATCACGTGACCCTCACGAAGGGTGAGGCGCTGTTCTTGCCCGCTGGCAACATCCATGCCTACCTGCGCGGTGTCGGGATTGAGCTGATGGCCTCCTCGGACAACGTGTTGCGCGGTGGCCTCACTCCGAAGCACGTTGATGTTCCTGAGCTGCTGAGCGTCCTCGATTTCTCGGCTAGCCCAGTGCCATACTTGCGGCCAGAACCACAGGGCACTAATTCGACAGTATTTCGCCCGGCCGTTCCCGACTTTCAGCTCACGGCAATAACCGGAGCGTCGACAGTCGCTGTCGCCAGTGCCGCGATCCTGCTCTGCACCGATGGCGAGTTCACTGTCGAGGGGACAACCGGGTCGGTTTCGTTGGCGCGCGGAGATTCTGTCTTTGCCACAGCAGAGGAAGACACGCTCACGGTCAGTGGTGTTGGACAAATGTTTGTGGCGGCAACGCAATAGTGTTGCACTCATGACCGCTCGAGGCAGCTTCGCCAAACGCATCCTCGGTTTTGCGGGGCTACCGTTCTTGTCGCTGATCACGCCATTTCTCTTCTTGCCGATTCTGGCGAGGGTTGCTGGTGCCGATGCCTGGCTCGCGATCGCGGTTGGTCAGTCGAGTGGTGGGTTTTTTGCGCTCATCGTCGCGCTCGGCTTCAATACGGTGGGGCCTCCACTGATTGCGTTGGCTCAACCGAGCATCCGCCCCCGTTTGTTGGCGACAAGTTTGCAGGCTCGACTGCTTATTTGGCTGCCAAGCGCGGTGCTGGCTGGCGTAATCGCTGCCGTGGTGTCGCCGAGCAACTATCGAGTGGATGCCGCAGTGATGGCGGTCGCTATGAGCCTCACGGGACTGTCGAGCGCCTGGTTCATGATCGGGCTAGGGCGCGCAAGTCTCATTGCGATCTACGAAATCTCTCCGCGCATCGTGGCGACGGTTATTGCCGCTGTAGTGGTGTTGAACGCGGGAGACGTGCTCTGGTATCCGGTACTGCTCGTTCTGGCTTCTCTCGTCAGCGTGAGTCTGTTCGCCATTCGCACGGCGGGTTTCTCCGAGCTTGCGCGTCGTGACAGTTCTGCTGTTCGTGAGGTCTTCCGTGCGAACCGCTCTGCCGTGACCACTGAGGTCGCTGGGGGAGCGTACAACTCTCTCGCGGTCACCTTTGTCGGTGCGACTGCAGCGAGCGCTCAGGCTGCCGCCTATGTTTCTGGCGACAAGTTGTACCGCATCGGCCAGTATTCGGTCTCTGCGCTGGGAAACGCGCTTCAGGGCTGGGTTGTAGAAGAGGGCGATGCAGAGTTTGCTCACCGTATTCGGCGATCGTTTGTGGTGCACGGTTCCTTGGGGCTCACTGGCCTCGCCGCGTTTGCACTATTGGGGCCTTGGTTGTCCGAATTTCTTTTCGGCGCCGAAGTGGCGATCAACGAGGCAACGGCGCTTGGTCTCGGCGTCGCAACACTGGGAATTGCCCTAGGAACCTCGCTCGGTCGTATCACTCTTGTCGGAATGGGGGCCCGCCGCCAGTTCATGATCAGTGTGCTGCTCGCCGCTGCAGTCGGTGTGCCCGCGATCCTCACCCTCAGTGCAAGCTACGGCGCTGCAGGTGGCGCTTGGGGGCTCGCAATCGGCGAAACCGTATCCGTGTGCACGCAGGCGATATTCGTCTGGCGCATCCGGGTACACAAGGGAGCTTTCATTGTGGCGACAACGCGATCGGATGATACGTCGACCGAGATCTAACACGGTGCGCAGTTGTGAGCGCACTGCACTGCGGCTCAAGTTCCAGTAGCGTTACATCGGCCGAAGTTTCGGTTCGGAGCCCGGGAAGAGCCGGCCGCAAGCAAGAAAGATGACTATGAAGCGCGCATTCATCACAGGGATCACCGGCCAAGATGGCCTCTACCTCGCCGAGCTGCTGCTCTCGAAGGGCTACAAAGTCTTCGGTCTCATGCGCGGGCAAAATAACCCGAAGCGTGAGCTACTGGAACAACTGATTCCCGATGTCGAGATTCTGACAGGGGACCTCACCGACCTCTCAAGTCTCATGCGAGCAATGAGCGTGGCAAAACCAGACGAGTTCTACAACCTTGGGGCAATCTCTTTCGTGGCTTACTCGTGGGAGAACGCCCACCTCACAAGCGAAGTAACCGGTATGGGCGTGCTCAACGCACTTGAAGCCGTACGCCTTCACACGGCAGCAACCGGCCAGCAGGTGCGGTTCTACCAAGCATCCAGTTCTGAAATGTTTGGCAAAGTTCAGACTGTTCCGCAGAACGAAGACACCCTATTGTGGCCACGCTCGCCCTACGGCGTTGCGAAAGTTTATGGCCACTACATGACCATTAACTACCGTGAGTCCTACGGCATGCATGCGTCTTCTGGCGTGCTCTTCAACCATGAATCACCACGCCGCGGCCCCGAGTTCGTCACACGCAAGGTGAGCCGAGCGGTGGCTCGAATCTCCCTGGGGCTGCAAGACACGATTACGCTCGGAAATTTGGATGCCCAGCGCGACTGGGGATTTGCTGGCGACTACGTCGAAGCGATGTGGCTGATGCTGCAGCAAGATGAGCCAGATGACTACGTAATTTCGACCGGAGAAACGCAGAGCATCCGCGTACTTCTCGATCACGCTTTCGCCGCCGTCGGAATCGACGATTGGAGTAGCTACGTTGAACTCGACGAACGATTCATGCGCCCAGCCGAAGTCGACCTTCTTGTTGGCGACTCGAGCAAGGCACTCGAACGACTGGGGTGGAAGCCGAAGGTCAAGTTCCCGGAACTGATTGCGATGATGGTCGAAGCTGACGTCGCCGAACAGAGAGAGCTTGCCGGCCTCAAATGAAGCGCGCATTGATCACTGGCGTTACGGGGCAAGATGGCTCGTACCTCGCCGAGCTTCTCCTTGCTCGCGGCTACGAAGTTCATGGCGTCACGAGAGACGCGGATGAGGTGGTCACCGAGGGAGTCACAGCTCACGAACTCGACCTGGCGACCGATAGCTCGATTGCCGAGCTGATTGCGAGCGTAGAACCGAATGAGATCTACAATCTTGCGGCTCTGAGCTCCGTCTACCAGTCGTGGCAGAATCCGACTCTTACCGCGCGGCTCAATGGTGCGGTTGTTGCTGAGATGTTGGCGGCAGTAAAGCTGCTCCACGATCGCGGTGATGTTGACATCCGTTTTGTTCAGGCATCGAGCGCGGAAATATTTGGTGCGCCTACTGTCGCTCCTCAGAACGAAGAGACAGTCGTGCGACCGACTAGCCCCTATGGGGCGGCGAAAGCGTACGCTCACGGCCTTGTTGGCGCTTACAGGACGGCAGGGGTAGCCGCATCGTCGGTGATCTTGTACAACCACGAGTCGCCGCGACGACCTGAAACCTTTGTGACTCGCAAGATCACGGCGGCTGCGGCTCGTATTTCGAAGGGCTTGCAGGAGACGCTGGAGCTCGGAAACCTAGATGCGCAGCGGGACTGGGGTTGGGCGCCCGATTACGCTAACGCGCTCTTTCTGGCCGCCCAACACTCCGAAGCTGACGACTTTGTGGTCGCGACTGGTGTTTCGCACTCGGTTCGTGATTTTGTGGAAGCGGCGTTCGTACGCGCGGGCGTTGCGGACTGGCGCGAGCGTGTGCAGGTTGCTGATTCGCTCTTGCGGTCGGGTGATGCTCCGGTGCAAATGGGCGATGCGAGCAAGGCTCGGCGAGTTCTCGGATGGTCGCCGACGGTAGATTTTGATGAAATCGTGGCAGCGATGGTTGATCACGATCTCGCTTTGCTGAGTTAATCGAAGTCACGGCGCGCCATAACCCTTAAGTTTTGGTCGAGGCAATTATCATCTGCGACTTGACTCTGCGGAACTACACCGGTGTAATTATGTAACGCGATTTGATGCGAAGCATTGAAAGCGGAGGGGAGAGAGACCAGATGGGCAACAGCGGATACCGCTCAGGGGTTCCTGACGACTGGTTTGTTGACCCCGTTCGACTCGGGGTCCCTGGCGTTCGGCAACCACTCGCTGACGAAGATGGCAACGCACTTTCATGGCAGACAGATTCGCTCTGTGCTCAAACAGATCCTGAAGCGTTCTTCCCCGAAAAGGGTGGGTCGACTCGAGACGCCAAGAAAATCTGCTCGACGTGTGAAGTACGCAGCCAATGTCTTGAATACGCTCTAGAAAACGACGAGCGATTTGGTATTTGGGGCGGGCTTTCAGAGCGCGAGCGACGCAAGCTGCGTAAGCGCGCAGGCTAGGGTCCCTAGCCTTTCGCCGGGGGCAATTCCCAGTCTCGTCAAACCGCAGCGAGTCGAGTGCTCTTGAATGCCCGCGACGCTTAGTCTCAAACAAATGCAGCCGAGAGTCACAGCAGTCTTAGTCGCCCGCAACGGTGCCAAATATCTGCCACGAACGCTTGCCGCGATTGCGGCCCAAACTCGTCGAGCCGATTCGCTAATTGCCGTCGACGCTGATTCCCATGATGAATCGCTGTCGATCATGGTGGAATCTGCTCCGGCGCAGATTTCGGACTCGCACGGCCGCAAAACCTTTGGCGGCGCTTTGTCTCAGGCGCTGCAAACGGCTGCGCCCCAGGCGGCGGAAAACGAGTGGCTCTGGCTGTTGAGCCACGACAGCGCCCCAGACCCTGGTGCACTGCGCGCTCTGCTTGGTGCTGTCGAAATTGCACCATCGGTGGCTGTCGCCGGACCCAAACTGGTTCGCTGGGACAATCCGGCCGTTATTTCAAACTTCGGTGAATCCCTTACCCCACTTGGTCGATCGCTCGGTCTGGTCAACGATGAACTTGATCAGGCGCAGCACGACATCTTGACCGACACCCTGGGGGTAGCTGGCGCGGGCATGCTCGTTCGACGTCAAGTGTGGACAGCGCTTGGCGGATTCGATCCAAAACTAACTTCGGTGGATGCGGCGCTCGACTTCTGCGTTCGAGCCCGATTGGCCGGCCACCGTGTTGTGGCCGTAGCGGATGCTCGAGTCGCGAGCGCCGGAGGTCCTGAACTTTTTGGCAAGCGTTCGGTTTCAGCCGCCGCGCACAATCGCGCTCAACGGTTTGCACAACTGCATCGCCGCCTGGTCTACGCGCCAGGTTTCGCGGTGCCATTGCACTGGCTCACTTTCTTGCCGCTGGCAATCTTGCGCTCGCTTGGCCACCTCGTTGCTAAGCGGCCCACGGCCGTCGCGGGCGAGTTCGCTGCCGCATTCGCGGCAATTTTCGACGGTGGTGTCGTCTCCGCGAGACGCAATCTCAAGCGGAATAAGAGACTCGGGTTCGGCGCTGTTGATCCCTTGCGCGTGTCGTGGGCAGAGCTGCGCGAGCTGCGTGCCCACGAACGTGCCGGTGATGCTCCAGATGCGGCGTTCGAGATTATTCGTCCTCGGTTCTTCGGTGCTGGCGGTGCGTGGGTAGTTTTGCTTGCGGGCGTAGTCGGAGTCCTCAGTTTTTCCCGATTTGTAGATGCGCGGGCTCTGTCCGGGGGAGGGTTGCTTCCTCTGTCGTCGAAAGTTTCGGAGCTGTGGGCTCATGTCGGCTACGGCTGGAATGACTTAGCGCAGCAGGTCGTCGCGGCGGATCCCTTTGCCGTTGTACTCGCGGTAATGGGTTCCCTAACTTTCTGGAATCCTTCATTCAGCGTGGTCGTGTTGTATCTACTGGCGCTGCCGCTCGCCGCACTCGCGGCGTGGCTCTGTGCGGCATCCATTTCCGAACGCCCTTGGGCTCCCATGCTTGCTGCGACGGCGTGGACCCTCGCTCCCAGCTTTTTGGTGTCGCTCGGTGAGGGCCAGCTTGGTGCAGTTCTTGTCCACATTTTGCTTCCGTGGCTCGTGTTGGCAGTCTTGCGCGCGGCGCACAACTGGGCGATGTCAGCAATTGCGGCGCTACTCTTTGCAGCAATTGCGGCATCAGCGCCGAGCATTACCCCTGCTTTAATCATTGCTTTGCTCGCGTGGGTCATTGCACGGCCCAAGTCGGCCCATCGCTTGCTGTGGATTGTTCTTCCGGCAGCGGCGCTGTTTGCTCCCCTCGTGGTGCAGCAGGTTGCACGCGGCACAGTCTGGGCGATTTTTGCGGACCCTGGCCTACCGATTGCCCGAATCGCCTCGAATGGCTGGCAACTCGCGATCGGAAGCGTCGTTCCCGGCTCGAATGGCTGGAGCGCGCTCCTGTCGACGCTTGGCCTCAACGATCAGTACGGTCCGCTCTTGGTGGCGCTTCTCCTTGCACCGTTTGCTGCGCTCGCCCTCATGAGTCTTTTCGTCCCGGGAACGCGTCGCGCGGTTCCTTCCCTTGCGCTCGCGCTGTTGGGCTTTGTGAGTGCCGTGGCAGCAACACACGTAGCGGTCAGCGCTTCAGGGGAATTGCCTGTCACCCTGTGGGCGGGCGCAGCACTCAGTCTCTACTGGCTTGGCCTGTGTGGTGCCGTCGTCGTTGCAATTGAAAGCCTTGAGAAGCACGCCGCGTTGCCCGCCCTTGTTGCACTTGCCGGTGTGGTGGTACTTGCTTCTGCTCCGCTGTGGTCGCTCGCGTCAGGCGCTGCCCCAGTGGCTGCCAGCAATGGCCGGATGCTCCCCGCGTTTGTTTCGGCAGAGTCAACTCAGCAAGAGGGCTTGGGTACTCTTCAACTCACGGTCGCATCAGACTCAACGATCGCGGTTGACATCCATCGCGGTCGCGGCTCTGGCCTCGATGAGCAGTCGACAATCGCCGCGACGAATACCGAGCTCTCGGCGGCAGAGAAAAAGAGTGCAACGCTCGCAGGCAACATCGCGTCTCGCAGTGGCTTTGATGTCGCGAGCGAACTCGAAGAACTCAACATTGCCTTCATCGTCCTGACCCCAGGATCAGATCAGGAGACAGCGGAGACTCGCCAACGGATCATCGAGGCACTCGATGGCAACAGTTTGCTTAATCCCATTGGTGATACCTCGCAGGGGTACCTGTGGCACTATCCGGACGCTAACGTAAATGCGACCGCAGGCTCGGCGGGACCGAGCAACACTGAAACGCAATTCGGTCAAGCAGTGCTCGTTGGTCAAGCTGTCGTCATCGGCCTCACCCTGTTGCTTGCTATTCCCACGACCCGTCGACGACGGTTGCGTGCGGCAAAGGCAGAAAGTACCGTGACCGTGATTGAGGCAAGCGAATGACTGTCAGTGACCCAACACCTGATGAGGCAGCAGCACTGCCTGACGAGCCAACTGGAAGCGAATTTGACGACGATTCGGAACTGACTGGAGCTACCGAGCCGACGTCGAGCACGCGTCGCCCCGTGTCTGCAAAGGCCGCAGCCGTTGTCGGAGCGCGCGTAATCGTCGGTGTAGTGGGGATCGGAACAGCAGCCGCTGTTGTGCTTGGCGCGACATTCCTCGACCTTCCCTCCCGAGTATCGACTCCGCCAAGTGCTCTGGTCGTACCCGTACCAACGGCACAGCAACTGACCTGCCCTGGCCCGCTACTGCGGCTGTCGGATGAGTCCGGTGCCGCAGCGTCGTCGGTGTTCACGCTTGGCCAAGCTGTTACGCGTTTCTCATCGACTACTGGCGCGGTAGAGCAGTCGAGAATTACTGCATCGGATGCCGAGACTGGCGAAGCGGTTGCCGCACCTTTGGTGCTGAGCGCAGCCCCGGACTCGCAGTCGCCCGATAGCGTGGTGCGACTCAGCGGCGCCCAGTCACAGTACGTAAATTTGGGTGACTACGTCGGTTTTGCATCCGCTGGCTGTCGGGCTGTCGGTGGCGACAGCTGGCTCTCGGGTGGAGCGACAACGACAGGGCGCTCGACACTGATTTCGCTCACAAATCCGACAGAGGTCGCTTCGACGGTCACACTCGACATCTTCGACGAGCAGGGTGCGGTTTCGGCGGCAGGTACGTCCGGAATCGTGGTTCCTGCCAACGGCCAGAGGGTGCTGTCGCTGTCTGGATTCGCTCCCGGGGTTACATCTCCCGTGGTGCATGTGACAAGCACGGGTGGCCAGATTACGGCGGAGCTGCAGCAGTCCATTGTGCGCGGGCTCGACCCCGGCGGAGTCGAGATTGTCGGGCCAACTCAGGCACCATCACGATCCGTCGTGATTCCTAGCGTTGTAGTTACTGACCTTGAGGCGATGCAGGCGCTCCGGGGCGCTGTCACGCAGTCGGATGACTTGATCGCTGCCGTGCGCGTTTTCGTTCCTGGTGACGCGCAAGCGACGATTTCGGCGACGTTGACATCGTCGGATGCCAAGAGTGACCCCATACGGTTCACTCTTGATCTGAGCGCAGGAGTGGTTACTGACATCCCGATTGAAGAACTGGAAACTGGCAGCTACACCCTGCAGATTGAATCCGATGTTCCAGTCGTCGCTTCAGCCCGCACAACCTCGGCCGTCCTAGCTGGCGGTTCGGTCACAGCGACAGACTTTGCGTGGTTTGCTGCGAGTCCAGTGCTTGTCGAAGACACCCAGTTCACGGTCGCGGCCGGGTTGGATGCTGTGCTCAATGTCGTCAACGCCAACGACGCGCCAGTCGACGTGACGCTGACCTCGGCGGACGGCGTCGCTGAAGAATTCACGATCGACCCAGAGTCGACCTTGAGAGTGCCCGTTTCTAACGGAACGACGTACGCGCTCGGCCACAGCGGACGCGTGCACGTGAGCGTCACCCAGGCAGAGGGCGGCTTTATTTCTTCCTACGTCGTCGACCCACAAACGCCGGGCTCATCACCGCTGACGGTCTTCCCGTAAAATCGGCTCTAGAAGTGCCGGAAGTGTTCGGGGGCAAGTTCCCAGGGCTCTTTGCCGAGATATTCGGCAACGGCGCGAAACACACAACTTTCAATCAGCATGCGGCGGTGCAGTTCATCGTCTCGGTGCAGTCGCGCCATACGCTCGATTGGTAACCGGAAAAGTATGATCCGGTGCTCATCGGTGACCACTTTCCACCGATCCACTTTTGTGCCTTCTGGGCTGCTGCCGGGCATGAGCCCGATCTCAAAATGTGCTTTAGCTAGATCTTCAGGCCACATCTCTTTCAAGTATTGGGCGGCAGAAGCGACGGTCAATTCAAAGTTTCCATGGCGGCTGCGCAATAGAGGCAAGTGCGGGCCAGTGACGGCAGCACGGATTCCACGCCCGTGGCGATCACGCCAGTTGCCGCGCACAGAGCGTGTTGGAGCGCGCTTCGAAGATCTAGCCACGCCACCATTCTATGGGCCGTAGTTGCCCGCCTGTGGGTGCACGGTCGTAGGCTAGGACTCACGATGAACCAACGCCCGTGTAGCAAGGTCTCCTGCAATGAAGAAGCAGAGGCCACTCTTACCTATGTCTACGCAGACTCGATGGCGGTTCTAGGCCCGCTGAGCTATAGCGCTGAGCCCCATAGCTACGATTTGTGTGCTCGCCATGCCGAGCGCCTCTCCGTTCCTCAAGGTTGGCAGGTCGTTCGCCATGTAGTTTTGGGATATGAGCAAAATTAATCCGATCGATCTCACCCCTTTCATCAAGGCATACGACGTTCGCGGACTTGTTGGCTCTCAACTCACTGACGACGTTGTCGAAGCGCTCGGCGCTGCATTCGTCGACGAGGTGGATGCCGCGGGCCACGACGTCATAGTCGGCCACGACATGCGCGATTCCTCACCAGGCTTTGCCGCAGCATTTTCCGCGGGTGCTCGCGCTCGCGGAGGCAACGTAGTTCTGATCGGACTGTGCTCAACAGACGAAACCTATTTCGCATCCGGCTCTTTGGATGCTCCAGCGGCCATGTTTACGGCAAGCCACAACCCCGCCACGTATAACGGCATCAAGTTCAGTCGTGCTGGAGCCCAGGGCATTAGCTTCAACACGGGATTGCGGGCTATTCGTGATCGCGCGCAGAGCTACTTGACGACTGGTGTTGATGCGGTTGCACACCCAGGTTCACACCGTGAAATTGATGTTCTCGCTGACTACGCAGGCTACCTCCGTGAGCTTGTCGATTTGAGCGAGATCCGTCCGATCCGCGTTGTCGTAGATGCCGGTAACGGCATGGGCGGCATGACGGTTCCCGCGGTGCTCTCAACGGCGGCTGGACTAAGCGAGTTGCCGCTTGAGATCATTCCGATGTATTTCGAACTCGACGGAACATTTCCCAATCACGAAGCTAATCCGCTTGAGCCGGCAAACATTGTTGATCTCCAAAAGGCAGTCGTCGAACACGGCGCAGATGTCGGACTCGCGTTCGACGGTGACGCAGACCGCTGCTTCGTGATCGACGAGCGCGGAAACCCGATGAGCCCAAGCGCTGTCGCTGCGGTCGTAGCGTTGCGCGAAATTCAACGCGTGCGGGCACTGCAACCTGAGGGCGACATCCATGTCATCCACAACCTGATCACGTCGCGCATTGTCGCCGAGACGATCGAGGCAGCCGGGGCCATCGCTGTTCGCACCAATGTCGGTCACTCGCTTATTAAAGATCAGATGGCAGCAACCGGCGCGATCTTCGGTGGCGAACATTCGGCGCACTACTATTTCCGTGATTTTTGGGGTGCAGATAACGGGATGCTCGCCGCGATGCACTTGCTTGCCGAGTTCGGTTCGCAGCAGGAGCCCCTGTCGGTGCTCGCCGATCGCTATTCGCCCTACGCGTCGAGTGGCGAAATTAATTCGGTCGTAGCTGACGTTGCCGCCGCTACCGCCCGTATTCGTGAGGCCTTCGCCGGTGAAGCCGAGTTCGATGAGCTCGATGGCCTCACCGTCACAGGAAAGACCACGACGGATGAGCCGTTCTGGTGGTTCAACGTACGCCCGTCTAATACGGAACCGCTCCTGCGCCTCAACGCAGAGGCTGGTTCAGTCGCGACCCTCGAGGCCGTGCGCGACCGAGTCCTCGCGCTTATTCGCGCCTAGCCGCGGTTGCTGGGAAAGCCGCGCGGAACGCTCGTCAGTGCTGGCTCCAAGGTGTCGAGTCGAGATTTTTCCCCCGTGAGAGCCGCCCTCTCGCGATCCCGTCTGACGGCACTGACCGCTGAGAGAAAGACTTCGGGTTCGGCCTGCGGAAGCGGTGAGACGAAAGCGGCAGCCTCATTGGCGAGATTGGTTGCATGCTGGCGCCTTGTGGCTGCCGTGTAGCCGTGTGCGGCTACCAAGAAGTGGGAGATGCGCCGAGCCAGAGCATCCGGCATCTTGGCTACGTCGGCCGTTTGAGCCCATTCGGCAAGTTGCCCAGGAAGCTGCACTACTGGGTTGGAAAACTTGGTCACTCGCTCATACTGGCTGTAGGTGCCAGCAACGAGGTCGCCGAGGCGTTGGGCGCGACTGTTGAGCAACCCGACGATTGCTGCAAAACCTCCCACCGTCATAAAGATCTCGAGCACCCCGAGAAGCGCCCGGATGAAAGCGTGGCGAAACCCGATCGCGCCGCCATCATTGCGAACGATGCGCGCTCCAATCGCGAGCTTGCCTAGCGACTTTCCCTTACTCAGAGTTTCGACGGCTGTCGGGAGCACCACGAGGCAAATCACGAGCGAACTGATTGTTAGCGCTTGGCCTATCGCTGTGTCCAGTCCAGCGACGGAAGCGAATTCGAACGAGGCGTAGAGGAGACCGATGAGGGCAAGCCCGTAGACGAAAAAGTCGATAATCGAACCTGCAGCGCGCAACACAAAACTTGCTGAACGGAGTTCCAACGCCACGGCTTCGCCCGTCACCAACTCGTCGGGTTCATCCTCGTAGGCGAGAGTGTTGCTCATTTGTGTGTCGGGCATGACATCATTTAAGCAGATGGACCTCGACTCATACTCAGCCGCGCACCGCGAAGACTGGGATCGCCTTGCCCAATTGGGTTCGCAACGTCGACTCTCTGGCGCAGAAGTCGATGAGCTCATCGATCTCTACCAGTCGGGTGCCACCAATCTCTCGGCGATGAAGACCAGTAGTGGGCAGTCAGCCCAGGCTGATCGATTGTCGCTGACGCTCAGTCGGGCCCGTCTACGCTTCACCGGTGCATCAGCAAACCTGCTGAGCCAATTGCCCCAATTCTTTGTTGTGCAGCTTCCCGCGGCGCTGTACCGAGTGCGGTGGATGTCGCTCGCTCTTGCCGCAGCCACGTTCCTCGTTGGATTCCTTTTTGCCTGGTGGGCGATTTCTAACCCGCAAGTGCTCGCCAACTTCGGCAGCCCGGCCGAGCGTGAAGCGCTCGCCCGCGATGACTTCGTCGGTTACTACTCGGAGTTCTCCGGCGGATCGTTCACCGGCTTTGTGTGGACCAACAATGCGTGGATCGCTGCCCAGTGCATCGCGTTTGGAATTGTTGGGGTCTTTGTTCCCTACCTGCTGTTCAACACTGCACAACAGCTCGGGTTTACCGCGGCGATCATGAATGAGTTCGACAGACTCGATGTTTTCTTTCTCTACATCGCACCGCACGGTCAGCTAGAGCTGTACGCGATCTTTGTCGCCGGCGCGACCGGCGTAATGATTTTCTGGTCTTGGGTTGCTCCCGGTGCTCGTACTCGTGCTCAAGCGCTCGCTCAAGACGGTCGTGCGCTGTTCACCATCGTCGTTGGGCTGATCCTCGCGCTGTTGGTTTCCGGCATCATCGAGGGCTATGTCACGCGTCAAGACTGGCCGTGGCCCATCAAGATCGGCATTGGTACTCTCGCGCTTGCTGGGTTCTTGGCGTACCAGTGGATTCTGGGCGGGCGAAGTGCTCGTGCGGGAAACACCGGCGACCTCAGTGAATTCGATGCGGGAGCAACCCGCATCGTCGCTAATTAGAGCCCCAACTCAGCGGGGCTGCGCGCGAAAATCTCATGCATGAGCTTGACGGAGTGCTGGCGAGCTTCGTCGGTCGCGAGTACCGTCGAGGTATGAAAAAAACAAGTTTCGACCAACTGTTGGGTGAGCAGATCGGTCACGAGTTTGCCGCCTCACAGCAATACATCGCTATCGCTGTCTGGTTTGACAACAGAGACCTGCCCCAGCTGGCTAAACACTTCTACCGTCAGTCCATTGAAGAGCGCAACCACGCCTTGATGTTCGTGCAGTATCGGCTTGATCGGGACCTAGGCATCACAATCCCTGGCATTGATTCTGTAATCAATGACTTCACGGACGAGAGTGCGCCGATCGCTCTCGCGCTCGAACAAGAGAAGCGAGTCACGAAGCAAATTGAGGCACTGTTTGCTGCTGCGCGCACCGAAGATGATGCACTTGGCGAACAATTTATGCTGTGGTTCCTGAAGGAGCAGGTCGAAGAAGTGGCCTCGATGTCTACGCTACTCACGATCATGAACCGGGCAGAAAACCTATTCGACGTAGAAAACTATCTCGTGCGGGAGAGCGTCGGTGAGGGCAACGATGCATCGGCTCCGGCATCGGCAGGCGGAGCGCTCTAGCACTCACAGAGGGGATCCCATTGAGTTCCCACATCAGCCTGACTGGTGTGGGCACTTGAGCCGGGCCATTGGCGCGCCAAAGTGGGCGAGGCGTCACGAGTTAGAGCTTTCCGGCAGCCTTGAGCGCGATGTAGTGATCGGCAAGAGCGAGCGGCAGCTCAGATGGGCGTTTCGAAATGACTGAAGCTCCGAGTTGGTTGATCGCGGTAGCCACCCGTGACTGATCGAGTAGCGCGCGTTCGGCAGCCGCAGCCTGGTAGACGGCGTCGCGGTTGGAGCGATCGCGCGTCGCGTCCACTATCGATGGATCAGCAACGGATGCCACCACGACAGTGTGTTTGGTGGTCAGTTGGGGGAGCATTGCGAGCAGTCCGCGGCTCGCGCCGGGGGACTCTGCGGTAGTGGCAAGCACAACTAGCGCGCGCTGAGACGTGGCCTGGCGCACCAGCCCAGGCACTGAATTCCAGTCCATCTCGATGAGTTCCGGTTGCACCGGTGCCATACCGTTGACCATTTTTGACAGTAGATCGGGGCCAGTGGCACCTTGAACTCGGGCGCGAACCCGGCGGTCGTAGATGATGAAATCTACGTGGTCACCGGCGCTCGATGCGAGAGCGGCAAGAAGCAGAGCAGACTCAAACGCGGTGTCGATGCGTGGCTCGTTATCGATGCGGGCGGCCGCTGTGCGCCCGCTGTCGACCACGATCACAACGCGCCTGTCACGCTCAGGGCGCCACGTTCGAACGACGAGTTCGGAGCGACGGGCTGTGGCGCGCCAGTCGATGGAGCGAACATCATCGCCACGAACGTAGTCACGCAAACTATCAAATTCGGTACCTTGGCCGCGGATCATGACGCTCGTGGCCCCGTCTAATTCGCGCAACCGTGCCAATCGCGAGGGGAGGTGCTTTCGAGAGTTGAACGGCGGAAGCACGGTGAAAGCACCAGGCACGATCACCGTGGTCTGGCGCGCGATGAGGCGCAGCGGCCCGTAGGAACGCACGGTGATGTGTGCGGCTTCACGGGTTCCTCGACGCAACGGAGTGAGCGCTGTGATGAGTTCGCGGCGTTCGCGCCCCGGCACTGACAGCCGGGCGCGGTTGGTGTGTGCTCCCGCAGATGGTTGCCACCCGTCACGCACGATTGCGCGCAGGCGGCGGCGCGTTGGGTTCGTGATTCGCAGTGTCGCGCTAGTGGATTCACCGAGGCGCAGTCGTTCGGGGGAGGTGCGCTCGAACCGCAGCGAACGCACCGAAACGGCGAGGGCTAGGTCGATGAGCCCGAGTGCGATCGCAAAGACTAGCCACACGACCAGCATTGCGGGTTCACCCGTGATGACGATTGGGACTATCCCAAGCGCCACGAGGGCAACGAACCATCCAGAGAGCGCCATTGTTAGATCGGTACCTGCACTTGCTGCACGATCGACCGCAGGATGACATCAGGAGAGACACCTTCAAGCTCGGCTTCTGGCCGAAGTTGGATCCGGTGGCGAAGAACCGGCAACACCATGCTCTGGATGTGGTCGGGCGTTATCGCGTCGGCACCGGTCAGCCAGGCCCAAGCTTTTGCGGCCGAAATCAGTGCGATCGCACCGCGAGGACTAACGCCGAGCTTCACAGATGGGCTCTGGCGGGTGGCACGCGCGAGATCGACGGCGTACGCAATGACGTCGGGACTTGATCCGACCTTCGCTACGGCGGCTTGAGCCGCTGCGAGCATCGCAGCATCGAGCACAGGAGTGACGCCGGCGGCAGCGAGATCCCGTGGGTTGAAGCCGTCAGCGTGGCGCGTGAGAACCTCAATCTCGGCGTCGCGTTCGGGCAGATCGAGCACAAGCTTGAGCAGAAAACGGTCGAGTTGGGCTTCGGGCAGCGTGTAGGTGCCTTCATACTCGATCGGGTTCATCGTTGCGGCGACCATGAATGGCACCGGCAGTCTGAGCGACTGACCGTCGACAGAAACTTGCCGTTCTTCCATGGCCTCGAGCAGAGATGACTGCGTTTTGGGCGGGGTGCGGTTAATCTCGTCCGCTAGCAGGATGTTGGTGAACACCGGTCCCTTGCGAAACTCAAACTCGCCCGACTTCGAGTCGTAAACCAGCGAGCCAGTGACATCGCCTGGCATGAGGTCGGGAGTGAACTGCACGCGTTTGGTATCGAGTTGGAGGGCGCGACTGAGAGTGCGAACCAGCAGTGTCTTTGCCACGCCGGGAACGCCCTCGAGCAACACATGCCCTCCGGTGAGCAGTGCGATCGTAAGCCCAGTCACCGCAGCATCCTGACCGACAACGGCCTTGCCTACTTCGGTGCGGAGTTGAGTGAATGCGTGCCGCAGTTGCTCGTCAGTCATATCTCGATTCTTCTCTATCTCTGGCTCGGTGGTGTTGAGTGGCTGGGTTTTCAGGTGGGGCGGATCGCAGACTCGACGCGGTGTTCAAGCGTGAGCAGTTCATCCGAAAGTTCGATGAGATCTTTGTCAGTGGTCGGAGCGATGTCAACGAGCAGACTTCGTAGTTGCGCTACAGGTTGGTTGGTGAGCGTGGCAACCCGGTTGATGATGTCGTCTACCGATGCTGTGCTTGCAAGTCCACACAGGGCTGCGAGCCTTCGGATGGATCCGATCCGCAGTGCGTCAAGGGTGTGGAGCCTCGCCGCGGTCTTTTCGTATAGTCGTGCACGGCCATGCATCGTTTCGCTGGAGCGCACCGTCACCGGGAGCTTTTCGATGACGAGTGGTCCGAACCTGCGACCCTGCCAGAGCGCGGCAGTGAGCAGAGTGAGTGCGGCTAGCCACACGACGGGGAGTACCCAGTCGGGAGCTAACTCGTCGTAACTCTTGATTCCACCGTTGTCTGAGAGGTCTGCAAAGCTTGGGATGTACCAGACAAGAGTGTCGTGCTGCCCGAGGAGGCGCAGCGCAAAGGCGGCATTATCTGCTGTGGTGATACCGCCGTTTGTGAGTGCATTGGTCGCACCGAGCAATACCAATTGCGTGTTGTCGCGGTCGATGATGATGAGACCGTAGCCGAGGTCGTCATCTCCGTAACATCCAACAGCCGCCGCATTCTTTTCGATGATGCGCAGGCTGGAGGGGCCAGCGCTAATCGTGGGAGCTTTCGAGGTGAGGGGCGACGAGCATTCGGCCGTTAGCGTGCCAACGCGTGAGCCGGCATTAGCAACTTCGGGTGCGACGGCGAGCAGTGCCGCGATTCCAGGTTCGGCCAGCACGACCGTGCGCGCTAGTCCAGACGCTTCCGCGGTCTGCTCGTCGGTTAGGTAGCCGTCGAGGTCAGAAATGAACAGTGTGCTGTCGCCGGATACCGCTAGTGCATCCCGTGTTTCGTTGAGGCTCGCGGTGACAACAACGTCGACACCCTGCTCCCGCAAGACCTCGGCGAGCGCGAGCGTTCCCGATTCGTTTGGGCTCGTGGGGTCGAGAGGTGGACCCTCGACTGCTGTCCCTACGAGGTTCAAGCTCACGATCGCAACGCTCAGCAGAAAGAGTGCCGCGATGATCCAGAACAGTGCTCGCTTGAGAGTGGTGCGGATGCGCGGAGTTACGACAGTTGGGGCGCTCACAGTGCAGCCTCGGCCAAGATCGGCCTGGCAGCGCGAACCCGAAGTTCCAGGGACCGAAGTTCTTCGTACTGTTCTCTCGATGCGGGCTTGCGCATGTAGCGGACGAGATCGAAAGTGTCGGCACTGGTGGCGAACTCGGCGGCGCACTCCGGGAGCGCATGCCCAGCGCGCAGAGCGAAACCATGAGCCGTGGTGCCCGGCGTCATCGTTATGAGCGTGCGTTCAGAGAGTCCTCGAGCGATTGCGCGGAACATGTCTGCAATTGCACTCTCATAGTCGTCGCGCGCGGCCGCTTTCTCGGCTGCTTCTCGCAGTTGGGCCGCCGTGCGACGATCGGATTCACCGAAGAGGATGTCGTCGCTGCGACTCTTGCGATTGAGGCGCGGGAGACCGTAGACAATAATCGCGGCGATGATCGCTATGACAATTAGTGCGATGAGAATGACGAGCGCCACCGTCGGAATGGCGTTGCTGCCTCCGATTGTTAGCGAACCGAGCCAGTCGCTAAATGCTTTCGATATTCGATCGAAAAGCGTTGGTTTTGCAGCTTGATACGAAGGCTTGGATAGCTCATTGATGAGCCAGTCGGTCGCCTGATCCGAGTCAGGATTGACCGGAACTTCGCGAAACACTGCCTGCGCGAGTTGATAGAACAGCGCGGTCGGCGCGATCGACGTGAGAATCGTTAGGGTCATGAAGCCGCGGAGGGTGACGGTTCTGGTGAGCGCGCCGTTCTGCTGTCGTGCGTGAGGTACGGATCGGGCACGGAGCTGTCGCCGGCGTGGCGGGCTTCAACGAAACGGGTGAGCTCGAGATCGAAACCTTCTTTGCGCATCCGCAAATCGATGTAGAGCAATGCGGGGGCGGCGGACTGAATGATGATCGTGACGGCGCCAATCGCGACCGAGATAATCATGGTCACAACGTAAATTGCGATAAACGATGCGGTGCTCGCGGCTTCGTTGCCTGTGGGGTTGAGCAGGATGGCACCGAAGTTTCCGATGAAGCTCAGCGGAGTCGTCACGATTGTAGACACCGTATTAACGATCACGATGATCAAAGCCAGGATGCCAAAAGTGCGCCAGAAGCTTCCCGAAACGAGAGACCACGACCGGCGGATGGCGCGCCCGAGAGTGAGCCGTTCAATCATGAGGGCGCTAGGCACGAGAGCGAGGAACGTGCCAAGCCAGGCCATAACGACGAGCCCTGCGACGATTCCAGCAAGGATGGCGAGAACCCCGAACACGGCTCCTGCGGTTCCGCCTGTCGCGAAGAAGAGCGCGGCGATGATTCCGAAAACGGCGATGCCGATAAATGAAGCAACGGCGACGAGCGCAGACCAGCCGATGAGGGCCCAGATGCGACCCTTTGCTGCATTCCAGAGTCCACGCAACCGCAACTTTTCTCCGACAGCGCCCCGAGCGACCTCAAGAGAGACGATGCCCTGAAGAATTGAACCTCCGATGAGAGACAGCGCTACGGCAAAGAGACCTGCGAGGATGATGCTCGCAATGGTGCCTGCTTCGATTGTCGCGGCATCCGCTTCGCTTGCACTGAAAGTGCGCTCAAAATTGGTGAAGGTGACGATGCCGACCAATACGAGCGATGCGACAGTGACGACGCCCATGATGATGAGCGAGAGCCCGAAGATGGGTCGAGGATTGCGACGCAATACCATCAGCGATGCCGACAAGATTGTGCCGAGAGTCATCGGGCGCAGGGGAATGAGCCCTGGCTTTGGTGGGGGAGTCCACGAGGGAGTTGGGCTGCTGTAGTGCGCGGGAGCCGGGGATGAGCCCTGGGGGGCATAAGGCTGGGGCTCGCTGCCGATTGCGCTGCTATCTGGCGATTGCCACGGACTGTTATTGCTCACGTCTCACCCTTGATTACTCAACTGCATCAATTGAATCGCACTCATGCTTTCACACTCGACTACTCTTGTGCGAAAGCTTCTCACTCTGTTAGCCCGAGAGCTAGAAAGTATCGAGGACACGTGAACCCGCGAATTCTTGTAGTCGATGACGACACTGCCTTGGCAGAGATGATCGGAATCGTTCTACGCACTGAAGGTTATGAACCATTTTTTTGCCAAGACGGCGCTCTAGCGCTTGACGCATTCAAGTCGGCCGCACCCGACCTTGTGCTGCTGGACTTGATGCTGCCCGGAATGGACGGCATCGAGATTTGTGCGCGCATTCGTGAAGAGTCTGGCGTACCGATCATCATGCTGACGGCCAAGAGCGATACTGCGGATGTAGTGAAGGGCCTCGAGAGCGGCGCCGACGACTACGTTGTCAAGCCGTTCAACCCCAAGGAGCTTGTCGCTCGAGTGCGAACGCGATTGCGGCCTGCAAGCGATGCTGCGACGGGAACGTTGACCGTTGGTGATCTCGAACTTGATGTCACCGGCCACGAAGTGCGCCGCGGTGAATCCAAAATCAACCTGACGCCGCTCGAATTTGAGCTACTGCTTGCGCTGGCAATGAAACCTGAGCAGGTGTTTACCCGTGAAATGCTTCTTGAGCAGGTCTGGGGTTACCACTACAAGGCAGACACTCGTCTCGTAAACGTGCACGTTCAGCGCTTACGCGCCAAGGTCGAGGAAGATCCTGACAACCCGAAGATTGTGATGACGGTTCGCGGCGTAGGCTACCGCGCCGGCAGCAGCGCGTAGCGAGTATGCGCGATTTCGACTGGCGCGGCTGGGTGCAGCGAGTCGCTGCACTGTGGCGCTCGTCGCTCCAATTGCGCACTGTAGCGATTACGGTGTTGCTCTCATCGGTGGCCGTCGCGGTCATTGCCGGTTACATGTCGTTGACCGTCGGCGCGAACCTGTTCGACGCCAGTCGCGATCAGCTCACTCGCACTTCGGCGAATGCCACTCTCGCGGGGCAGCAAGTTCTCGACGCGGCCGATGACAGCCTGGGGCTTGAAGACCTAGACGTCATGATGGGTGAAGCAGCAAGAGTCATCGAGAGCGTCGCCACCAGTACTGGCGGAACAAGCTACGCAATTCTTCGCACCCCCGGCCAAGAGGGCCCTCGAGTTCCGACCGATGTGCGAACGCAGGGACTGGCATCCGACGTGCTCATCTCTGAAGAATTGCGTGCCGCGGTTGCCGAGTCGACAGAGCAGCGCACGTATTGGCAGTCAGTCGCGCTCGAAGAAACTGATGATGGCTCCGTGCATCCGGGACTCATCGTCGGATCGACGCTCGACATCCGGGGAGCGCAGTACGAGCTCTACCTCGTCTATGACATCCGTGACACTCAAGACACGCTCGTCGTAGTGCAACAAACTCTCGGTCTTGGCGGGTTCGCCCTGCTGGCATTGATCGGCGCGGTGACCTACATTGTGGTTCGACTCGTAGTCGGCCCCGTGAAGCTTGCGGCTGAAACCAGCCAACGATTGGCCGCCGGCGAGCTTGAGGTACGCATCCCGGTCCAAGGTGATGACGTGATTGCAACGTTGGCGCGCTCGTTTAACGGCATGGCAACGAGCATGCAACAGCAGATCACCCGGCTGGCCGCACTTTCTCAAGTGCAGCAACGATTTGTGTCGGATGTCTCCCACGAGTTGCGCACACCCCTCACCACAATTCGACTTGCAGGCGATGTTCTCTATGACCAGCGCGAAAACTTTCCGCCGGCAACCGCACGCACGGCTGAGCTATTGCACACCCAGGTTGAGCGATTTGAGCTCCTGTTGGCAGATCTTCTGGAGATGAGCCGGTACGACGCAGGTGCGGTCGATATGGAGACCGAGCCCACCAACCTCGTACGGCTTGTCGAGGATGCGATCGAAAGTCTCACATCGCTGGCCGCAAGCAAGGGCTCAGAACTGCGGCTCGTCGCGCCAGGAGGCTACTTTGAAGCGGATGTCGAGCCTCGGCGCATCCGCCGGATCCTTCAGAATCTGGTGAGCAACGCGATCGACCACGGAGACGGTCTGCCGATCGTGATCTGGGTTGATAGCGATCAGGATGCCGTGGCGATTGCCGTTCGTGACTATGGCGTCGGAATGAGCCAGGCCGCCCTCGAACGCGTGTTTGATCGCTTCTGGCGGGCTGACCCGTCGAGGCAGCGGACGACAGGGGGCACCGGCCTCGGTCTCGCAATCGCCCTAGAGGATGCAGTGTTGCACGGAGGTTGGCTTGAAGTGTGGTCGGATGGAGACAACGGCTCGTGTTTCCGATTGACGCTGCCACGCACTCGAGGAGTCGAACTTCGGTCGTCGCCGCTGGAACTTCCCCCAAGCGATGAAGTGCCGAGCATGGAGGTTTCGGATGTCTAAAGTCCCGAAACTTGCGTATCTCATTGCCGCTAGCGCGGTAGTCGCAGTGCTGACCGGTTGCGTCGGTGTCCCGCTTTCCGGTGAAGTTGCGACCGGCCCGCTCATCGATGAACAGATTGATCCGAAGTACGAAATCGTAGCTGAGGGGCCCGTTGCGGGTTCGACCCAGGAACAAATTCTCACCGACTTCATGAACGCTGTGCGGGCGCCGACTCGCGACTACTCCGTGGCGCGAGAATTCTTGACTAACCCGATGAGCGATTCGTGGAAGCCTGCAGCAAGCGCGACCATTCGGGAACGCGACAAGTTGCCGACAATCACGCCAGCGCTCGAAGAAAACTCCCTCACGTATTCGTTTTCCGCACAGGCTGTGATTGACGAGCGTGGCCTGTACACAGAACTGCGCTCACCAGCAACTCAATCGCTCAGCTTTGACTTCGAGCGGGTGAACGGGGAATGGCGGATTGCGTCTGCGCCCCCCGGAATTGTGCTGTCGAATAAAGGCTTCGAAGTCAGCTTTGAGCAGCAAGTTCTCTATTATTTCGACCCGAGTTTCGCCAACCTCATCCCAGACCCGCGCTGGTTCCCCGTACGTCAATCGTCGCAGTCGCGGGCGGTGCAAGCTCTGCTTTCTGCAGCCTCGCCGTGGTTGCAGCAGGGCGTTGTCCTTACCGCTTTTCCCGCATCCACAACTTTGGGCGCCACGAGCAGCCTGAGCACGGGCAGAGCGGTGGTCGATCTGAGCTCTGAAGCCCTGTCGGCTGATTCCGTGACTCGAGAACGAATGAGGCAACAACTTTCCGCGACACTTCACACGCCAATCGTGGTGCTGACGGTGGATGGGCGTGAACTCCAGAGCTCGAACTCCGGTCAGAACGCCGCGGTAATTGAACCCGGCGCTGGTGGCCCACTCGTAGTCGGAACCGGCAGTGAATTTGGCTTCAGTACCAGTGACGGACTCAGCGAAATCAACGAGTTGAGCACCGTCGTAGTTGAATCAGGTGCCACAGCTGCTGTGCTGTCAGCCGATCGACTTTCCGTAGCGTACGGGGCGGCAGACGGCGTTCATTACGCTGCGGTTGGCGTTGATCCTCGAATCGTTGACTCTCGTTCCGGGTTAACGGCACCATCGTTAGATCCATTCCGATTCGTGTGGTCGGCGCAGAGGGGAAGCGCCGCAACGCTTTCGACGTTCGAGATCGACGGCACCGAGCATCCGATCCAGTCGTCGTTGCCCGCTGATTCACAAATACTGTCGCTGGATGTTTCACGCGACGGCGCGCGGCTGCTCGTGTACCTCTCCTCACCGTCAGGGCCTCAACTGCTCGTCTATGGCATCGTGCGCCAACAGGGGAACGTTCCGGTTCAATTGGTGGAACCCATTGTTTTGCCGGCGCGATCGGGCTCACCGATCGATGCAGCCTGGGTGGGGTCAAGTTCTGTTGCGACGCTCTCGAGCAACGATGATTCCGTTGCGGTAACCGCGTTTAGCCTCGGGGGGCCCACTGAGAGTCTCGGAAGTGTGGACGGCGCGCGACAGCTGGTTAGTAGCGGCACGAACACTGACGCGCTGCGACTTCGGGCTGATGGCGAAGTCTGGCGCCCGCAGGGCAGCCAGGAATGGGTTCGTACGGGCCTTGACGCCTCCTTCATGGCAGTGCAGCAGTAGCGACTCTCCACCTAAACGCCCAGCGCTCCGCGCGGGCATACGCTGGCGTGCACGCTTGAGACATGACAGGTTCACCTAGCAGCAACGATGAACGCGGCGGCTGGATGCTTGCTGCTCTCCGTGAGGCAGTTCGTGACGCTTGGTCGTTGCTCATGCCGGTTGAGTGCGCTGGTTGCCAAAGGCACGACCTCTCGCTCTGCAAAGAGTGCGCCGAGTGCCTTATTGCCGCGCCGACGATTCATGCAACTCCTCGCGGTCTGCGAACGTATGCAGCCGTGCGCTACGAAGGACGAGTGCGCAGAGTCATCTTGGCTTTCAAGAATCAACATCGTACGGACCAAGCGAGACCGCTCTCGCAAGCGCTACTGCCGGCCCTGCGGCGAGCGTGTGAAGAGGCGGTTGGAGCTGGCGCTACCGAACCATTACCCAAAATCGTGATTGTTCCCACGAGCAAACGGGCGTTCAGGGCTCGTGGTTACCATCCAGTGTCTCTCGTGCTGCGTGCTGCCGGAATCCGCCATGCTCGCGTGTTGCGGGTCGCAAAAGAAACCTCAAGTCAGAAACTCCTTGGCATCCAACAGCGGGCGACGAATGTTGACGGCGCATTCGTCGCGACACGCTGGCTGGGGGCATCGCGAGTCATCATCGTTGATGACGTACTGACGACGGGAGCCACGATCGACGAGGCAGCGCGGGCGGTTTCGGCGGCCGGAGGCACCGTTATCGCAGCGGTAACCATCGGGTTCACTCCGAGAACCGGAGCGGCTCGTGACATTGCTAGCGGCGAGGGCTACGGTAAGGAAAAGGGCGCACAATAAAAGCTGCCTCACGGGGTGGCCGCGCATGATGGCTAGGAGGTCGCCGTGGAAATCACCGTCAACGGACGCAATGTAGGAGTCACGGATCGTTTCCGTGAGTATGCGATCGAAAAGTCAGAGAAGGTAGATCATCTCGCCGATAAGGCGATTGCTTTCGAGATAAAGGTAAGCCGCCACCACGAAACCAATGGGTCTAGTGGCGACGATCGTGTTGAGTTGACGTTGATCGGACCAGGACCGCTTGTACGAGCGGAATCTGCTGGTTCGGATAAGTATGTTGCTTTTGATCTGGCGATGGCCAAGCTCATTGAGCGAATTCGCCAGTCACGTGATCGCAAGAAAGTTCACCGGGGCAATCATCGCCCTACTTCCTTGCGCGAAGCGAGTGCAGGCGGGTTTGCTGTTGTGGATATCACCCCGGCGAGTCCCGACGCGATCGAGAGTGTTGCAACGGGGGCAGTGCCAGTTCCCAACGCCGAGCCTGAGCCCGGCGACGATGACTACTCGCCTGTGGTCATCCGTCGAAAGGTGTTCCCCTCAAGTCACATGACGGTTGAAGAGGCCCTCGATCACATGGAATTGGTCGGCCACGACTTCTTCCTTTTCGTTGACAGCCAGACTGACCGCCCGAGCGTCGTCTACCGCCGCAAGGGCTGGGATTACGGTGTTATTAGCCTCGAGGAGATGGCCGAACAGGCATCTCACGGCGGCCGCTCAGCAAAGCGAAAGGTTGCTAACGGCTAAGCACACCAAGTTTTTGGCTTGAACTTGATACGATTACGAACCGGTAACGCGGCTGTGCGCTTAATGCACGCACCGCGTTACCGCGACGTAAGCGTCTAAAGGCTGCGCTTCGTCGAGTAGTGCCAGCGTCGGACCCGTCCGACAAGAATGGGAGTATTCGGTGGCAAATGTTTTAGAACGCGCACTTCGTGTGGGCGAGGGTCGACTTCTTCGACGCCTAAAGGGCTATGCCCAGGCTGTTGATCATCTAGAAGAAGACTTCAAAACCCTGACTGATGATGAGCTTAAGCACGAAACCACCGAGCTGCGCGAACGCTACGCCGCCGGTGAGTCGCTCGATGACCTGCTCCCGGAAGCATTTGCTGCCGTGCGTGAAGCAGCGAGTCGCACGCTCGGAATGCGCCACTTCGAGGTGCAGCTCATGGGTGGTGCTGCCCTTCACCTGGGCAACATTGCCGAGATGAAGACCGGTGAGGGCAAGACTCTCGTCGCGACGCTCGCCGCCTATCTCAACGCGATTGCTGCGCAGGGTGTGCATGTGATTACGGTCAACGACTATTTGGCTAGCTACCAATCAGAACTTATGGGGCGCGTATTCCGCGCCTTGGGAATGACCACCGGATGTATTGTCTCCGGTCAAACGCCCGTCGAACGCCGTGAGCAATACGCGGCTGACATCACCTACGGGACCAACAACGAGTTCGGTTTCGACTACCTCCGCGACAACATGGCGTGGCAGGCAAGCGACATGGTTCAGCGCGGCCATCACTTTGCTGTCGTTGACGAGGTCGACTCGATTCTCATTGATGAGGCTCGCACCCCGCTCATCATTTCCGGCCCCTCGTCAGGCGAGGCAAACCGCTGGTTCACCGAGTTCTCTAATCTTGCGAAGAAACTCATCCCCGAGGTCGACTTCGAGGTTGACGAGAAGAAGCGCACCGTCGGCGTTCTCGAGCCCGGTATCGAAAAAGTCGAAGATTACCTCGGTATCGACAACCTTTATGAGTCGGCCAACACCCCGCTGATCTCGTTCTTGAACAACTCGATCAAGGCCCGCGCTCTCTTCAAGAAAGACAAGGACTACGTCGTCATGAACGGCGAGGTGCTCATTGTTGATGAGCACACCGGACGAATTCTTCAGGGTCGCCGATACAACGAGGGTATTCACCAGGCCATTGAGGCCAAAGAGGGCGTTGCCGTCAAGGCGGAGAACCAGACGCTCGCAACTGTCACGCTGCAGAACTACTTCCGTCTCTACAACAAGCTTTCGGGAATGACCGGTACGGCTGAAACTGAGGCTGCCGAGTTCATGTCCACGTACAAGCTTGGTGTGGTCGCGATCCCAACCAACAAGCCGATGCAGCGCATCGACCAGTCCGACTTGATCTACAAGAACGAACAGTCGAAGTTCGAGCAGGTGGTGGCTGATATTGCAAAGCGTCACGAACTCGGTCAGCCGGTTCTCGTGGGTACTACTAGCGTCGAGAAGAGTGAGCTGCTGTCGCGCATGCTCGCTAAGAAGGGCGTCAAGCACGAAGTCTTGAACGCTAAGAACCACGCTCGCGAGGCGGCCATTGTCGCTCAAGCCGGGCGTTTGGGTTCTGTTACAGTCGCCACGAACATGGCCGGCCGTGGAACAGACGTCATGCTCGGTGGAAATGCCGAGTTCCTCGCGGTTGCCGAGATGAACAGCCGCGGGCTCAACCCGACCGAAACTCCCGATGACTACGAAGAAGCCTGGGATGACGTGTTTGCGAGCGTCAAGGCTGAAGTCGAAAAGGAAGCCAAGAAGGTCGTCGACGTTGGTGGCCTTTATGTCTTGGGTACGGAGCGCCACGAGTCGCGCCGAATCGACAACCAGCTGCGTGGTCGTTCAGGTCGTCAGGGTGACCCTGGGGAGAGCCGTTTCTACCTCTCGTTGCAGGATGACCTCATGCGCCTGTTCAACAGTGGCGCAGCAGAAGCGCTCATGGGCCGCTCGACGGTTCCCGATGATCTCGCTATCGAGTCCAAGGTCGTCAGCCGCGCCATCCGCAGTGCTCAGTCGCAAGTGGAGTCTCGCAACGCTGAGATCCGCAAGAACGTGCTCAAGTACGATGACGTTCTGAACCGTCAGCGTGAAGCGATCTACAGCGATCGCCGCCACATCCTCGAGGGTGACGACTTGAAGGATCGCGTTCAGCGCTTCTTGACCGACGTCGTCACCGAGGTCGTTGAGGTCCACACCGGCGATGGTCACTCGGAGGAGTGGGACTTCGAAGCTCTCTGGACTGAGCTCAAGACGATGTACCCCATGGGGATCACGGTCGACGAGGTTCTCACCGAGGCTGGATCACACGGCAAGATGACGAGTGCTTTCATTGCGAAAGAGATCCACTCAGACGCAGCGATCGCCTACGAGCGCCGCGAACAGCAGCTTGGCGAAACCGCAATGCGCGAGCTCGAGCGCCGTGTTGTGCTCAGCGTTATCGACCGCCGCTGGCGCGACCACCTCTATGAGATGGACTACCTCAAGGATGGAATTGGTCTACGGGCGATGGCCCAGCGCGACCCGCTCATCGAGTACCAGCGTGAAGGCTTTGCTCTCTTCCAGAGCATGATGGGACAGATTCGTGAAGAGTCCGTCGGCTTCCTCTTCAATCTTGATGTTGAGGTGAGCGGTGGCGGCGAGTCCACCACTGTTCAAGCACGAGGACTGGATGCTGCAAGTACACAATCCGCAGCGCTCAGCTATTCGGCTCCCAGCGCGGACGCTGCCGGCGAGGTGGAGGTGCGCAACGAGCGCGGCCAGGTTGAACGTGCAGCTACTGCCCGTGCTCAGCAGCGTCAAGCTCAAGCAGCGGCACCTCAGAAGGCGCAGCAGCCTCAGGGCGGCGAACGGGGCGCGTTTGGTCAGCGTGCCGAAGAAGCGCCAGAGGCTCCGCTGAATCGTTCACAGCGTCGCGCGCAAGACAAGCGCAAGGGCTAAGAGTTTCAACAACGTATGCCTCCACCGCTGTGTCGGTGGGGGCATGCGTCGTTAAAGAACGTTGATTGCAGTCGCTCGCCAGCGCTTATCGAGACCTTCGAGACGCACGGCTACAGCGCGAGTTCTAGCGCGACCGCGGACTATGACGACAGCTTCGACTGCACCGTCGCGAGGCTCACACAGTCGAATCGATCCCATCGTGAAGCTTGGCCTAGTAATTGGCTGCCCCTTCGCGCTGCGTGCCCGTGCTGAGAGGACCGTGCGCTTGAGCAGGTGGCGATAGACGTCGTCGGTGACCCACCGCGCAATTTGTTCAAGGTCACGGGCTCCGGCGAGCACTTCGATCACGCAGCGCGTCAAGTTCTCCACAAGGGGAGCGGGGTCGGGCAGGTCTGCACTCGGGGTGGGCTGGTGGCCGAAAAACTCATCGGGGACAAAGCGCGGCCGAATGATTTTTGAGGGCAGGGTGCCAGTGCGTGGTCGCGATGGTGGGGTGTAATCCACGCTGGGCAGAGGCTTTCGAAGCGGCTCGGTACTCATGATCTCCCGGGAAAAGGTCAAGACGGCGATGTATACCCCCATAAGGGGGTAGACCACACTCAAGCAGGAGTTAGACCAATTGTCCATGATTAATTTTCAATTGTGGATAACCTTGCGACGAGCATCCTTCTCGCCGATACCGTCGCCCCGTGCGTTGGGACAAACTCTTTGACGACCTCGAAAGCCAGCTTGAACAGGAGATTTCAGCGGACGATCTCGAAGTCGATGCTGAAGAAGAGCGACTGCGGCTCGGACGGCTCAGTATGCGCGATCGCATTGTCGCGCTGCATGCCCGAAGCTCTGAACAATCACCCCTGACCCTTTCTGTACTGCTGATTACAGGAACACGACTCGCCGTTCGGCCCGCGATCGTCGGTCGAGATTGGATGTCGGCAGACCTTGTCGACGAGAGCGGGAGACCTGCGCAATGCATTGTTCCGTTCGCTGCGATTGCGGGCATCTCCTTGGGTGCAGCGCACATCACGCCGAGCCTCGCAACGATGCCGTCGAGCGGTCATCCGAGTTTGTCGCAGCGATTGGGATTGAGCTACGTTTTGCGCGATTTGTGCCGCCGAAGACGGGCGATAACGGTGTTGCTCGTCGCGGGAGAGGTGCACGGCACGATTGACCGTGTTGGGCGAGACCATTTAGACATTGCGTTGCACGAACGTGGGTCGGTGCGCCGTGAAACTGCGGTGACGGAGTACCGGTTGGTGCCATTCGCGAGCCTCGTGCTCGTGCGTCCGTAGCGCGGCACCGGTGCCGCTGCAGGCTAGGGCAGTGCGGCAGTGCGGCAGTGCGGAAGCGTCAGCGCTTGCGCTGTTCTCCGAAGTTCACTTCTGTGACGGTGGCAATATCGGACTGATTCCAGAGGCTCATCCGGCGTGTTTCTTCGTACAACGCCTCGATGTAGGACTCGAGAACAGAGTTCTCAATGCGCCATTGACCTTTGCTGCCAACCTTGATTGCGGGCAGCTCGCCTGAACGCACGAGGTCGAGGACTTCGTGGGGGGAGACGCTGAGCACTTCGGCAGTGTCGGCCAGGGTGAGGAATCTCCCGAGGCCCTCTGCAGGGTTGATCGCGTTCATGTTCCGATTATGCGCTTGTGCGCTCGTGAATGGGGCTGATGTGGATAACTCTCGCGCCACTAAGGGGCTGTAACGAACGATGGTGCCATGATCAACACCCGAGTTATCGAGTATCTGCTGTGAGCCGTCGATCCGGCCGCACTCAATCTCAGGCGCGTGCTCGAGCTATCGCACTTGACCCACGGCTCGCTATTGGCATCGTTCTCGTTGTGGCATCGATTGTTGGAGTGGTCTCGCTTGTTGCCACAGCGGATGACTCAATCGAGGTGTACGCGGCAGGGGCGCCGTTGACTCCGGGTGACCGTGTTCTGAGCAGCGATCTTGTGATTCGGAGCGTGAAGCTGAATGATGCGAGCCAGTACTACATTGCGCGTGGAGAGTTACCAGTCGAAGGGTTCATCGCGACTCGGCCGATTGGGGCCGGCGAGCTGATTCCGGCATCCTCCCTCGGCAGTCATGATGGGCTATCGCTTACCGCCGTCGTGGTATCTCCGCAGGGCGGACTGGCCGAAACGGTGTCGTCTGGCGCATCCGTCGATGTTTGGGCTAGCGCCGAGACTGAGGCAGGCGGGTACGATGCGCCGGGCGTGATCATTTCTGGCGCTGTCGTTGTGCGGCTTGTCGAGGATGACTCTTTCGTCTCCTCCGCACGGGGCAGCGCTATCGAATTGCTTGTTCCTCGCTCTCGCGTTGCCCGCTTGCTCGAGGCAATGGCGAATGGGGATGCTCTTTCAGTGATCCCGTCAAACCTTCCCGCGAAAGGCTGACATGGCAACCTTCGCGCTGGCCATGCCGGTAAATCTCGAAGACAAATTTGCATTCGACGCTGCCCATCACGGTCACGAAATCGTTTTGCGTGCGGTGAGCGCCCCAGAACTCGCATCGCGCGCAGCAGGGGCTCAAGCAAATATTGCCCTTGTCGCTTCAGAAGCTCGATACCTCACGGATCGGCTGATTGCGGCTTGTGACCACGCAGGCGTCAGGCTCATCGCAGTCGTCAGCACCGAGCGCGAGCAACGCTATGCGAGTGACCTTGGCCTGTATGACATTGTGGAAGCGACGGCCGGTTGGCCGGCCGTAGATGCGTTGCTCGCACACGCGCAGCGGAGTTCCGGGCCGGACTCGTCTGAGCGTGGCGCCAGGGGCCAGATCATCGCGGTGTGGGGTCCCGGGGGCGCGCCAGGGCGCACTTCTGTCGCGATTGCGATCGCCGCAGAGTTGGCTGCGCTCGGTCACAGCGTCGCGCTCGCCGACGTTGACACCCACGGGGCATCTATCGCACCAGCGCTCGGCATGCTAGACGAGGCGCCAGGGTTTGCCGCAGCGTGTCGACTTGCGGGGACTGACACCCTGACGGCAGTCGAGTTGGCCCGCATTGGCCAACGGTACGAGTCACCAGTCGGTGGATTCTGGGTGCTCACGGGAATCGGCAGGCCAAGTCGCTGGCCCGAACTCTCTGCCGAGCGGGTAGGGACAACAATTGCTCAGTGTCGCCATTGGGTTGACTACACGGTGCTCGACACTAGTTCCAGTCTCGAGAACGATGAAGAGATCACGAGCGACCTTTTCGCCCCTCGTCGCAATGCGGCGGCCGTCACCGCCGTTTGCGCCGCCGATCATGTCATCGCGGTGGGCTCTGCTGATCCCGTCGGAATGTCACGGTTTTTGCGTGCGCACGTAGACCTGCTCGACACCACCACTACGCGTAACGTCAGCGTTGTCATGAACAAGGTGCGAGCGAGTGCGAGCGGCATGAACCCGCACGGACAAATCGCCCAGACGCTATCGAGATTCGGCGGGATCGAGCATCCAATACTGATCCCGCACGACCTTCCTGGCTTTGACGGTGCCGTGCTCCGCGGTAAAACTCTGGTGGATGCCGCACCGCGATCGCCAGCGCGACTTGCCGTGCGGCAGCTCGTAACCTCTCGGCTAGCTCCTGAAACTGATGACCAGCCGCCGCGACGTTCACTGTTCAGCAGGATGCTGGTGCGCGGGTAATCTGTAGGAGTGTCGACACTCAGTGATCTAGTCCAGGAGCAAGGCCGCTCGAGCGAAGCGGATATCGAATGGCTACATATGCTGGTGGGCGACTGGCAGCTTCTCGCCGACCTCGCGTTTGCAGACATCGTTCTCTGGGTGCCAAGCGATGACAACCACTTCGTTGCGGTTGCGCACGCGCGTCCGAGTAGTTCGGCCACTCTCTTCTACCGAGACTTCGTTGGGCAAAAGATCAAACCGGAGTGGCAAGCGCAGGTTACCGAAGCGTACGAAACGTCACGCATTGTCGACACAGCGGTCCCGGCCTGGTACGAAGAAACCCCAACTCGTGTTCGTGCCGTTCCGGTGCTTAGACGGCTCAACGCCACTGGCAACGCCACCGCTGAGACGCCGGTCGCCGTGATTACGCGACACTCAAACTTGGGAGATGCGCGCTCTCCGTCGCGGCAGGAGCTTACGTTCAATGGCTGCGCCAACGACCTCTTCGCGATGATCGCAGCTGGCGACTTTCCGGACATGGGTGCTCCTGCTGCACCCCGTCGTGGCGCCCCGCGAGCATCCGATGGTCTGATTCGTTTGGATGTTGACGGTCTCGTCACTTTCGCAAGCCCCAACGCTCTGTCGGCCTTCAATCGCATTGGTTTCTCTGGCGAACTTGAGGCAGAGTCTCTAGCCGATGTGACGACAACGCTCATCGCCGGGCAGCCAGATGTGGATGAATCGCTCCCGCTGGTCGTGACGGGTCGCGCGCCCTGGCGCACTGATATTGAAGCGCGGGGTGTGACGGTGTCGCTGCGCGCAATCCCCATTCGGGATCGTGGCGAGCGAGTCGGAGCAATCGTGTTGTGCCGAGACGTGACAGAAGTGCGCCACCAGGAACGCGAACTGATCACGAAGGATGCGACGATTCGTGAAATTCATCATCGTGTAAAGAACAACCTGCAGACTGTTGCGTCTCTCCTGAGAATTCAGGCCCGCAGAACTCATAGCGAAGTCGCTCGCGAAGCTCTCGGCCACGCAATGCGGCGAGTTGCGGCAATCGCAGTCGTGCACGACACCCTCTCTGAGGGTCTTAACCAAAACGTCGACTTCGATGTGGTCTTCCATCGAGTGCTGAAGCTCATTGCTGAAGTTGCATCGAGTCACAACACGACTGTGCACCCGACCTCGGTGGGAAGCTTCGGCGACCTGCCGAGCGAGTATGCAACCCCGCTGGCGCTAGCTCTGACAGAGCTTGTGACGAATGCGGTCGAGCATGGGCTCGCGGGCCGAGAGGATGGCACAGTCGAGATCGATGCTCGGCGTACTGCCGACAAGCTCACGGTGCAGGTTCGCGACAACGGCGTTGGGCTTGCTGAAGGAAGAGTGGGGGAGGGTCTGGGTACACAAATAGTGCGCACCCTCATTCAGGGAGAGCTCAGTGGAACCATCGATTGGCACACGCTCATGGGAAGCGGCACCGAAGTGACGATCGACATCCCATTGACCTGGCTCACTCGCACTAAGTAGCAGAGCGTTGCGTATCGCGTCAGCTGCGTAGATCGGGAGCCTAGCGCTCACTCAGCCTGAACTGCGTGGGCTAGGTGAGGTGCTTAGGAGGCGCGACGTGCGCGTGCAGCACGGCGCTTGAGTGCGCGGCGCTCGTCTTCACTGAGGCCACCCCAGACGCCAGAGTCTTGGTTGGTCTCGAGTGCGTACTGGAGGCACATTTCGGTAACCGAGCAACGGCCACAGACAGCTTTTGCTTTTTCGATCTGGTCAACGGCCGGACCGGTGTTTCCTACCGGAAAGAAAAGCTCCGGGTCAGCAGTGAGGCATGCAGCGTTATCGCGCCAGTCCATGGTGTTGCTCCTTACGATGTGTTGCGATACTCGAGCGCGCAAATAAAATACGCCCTGATCGGCGTCGAGCTTGAGAAAGAATATGGGTCTCGCTCGCAACACTGGGAGCCAGAAATCAACCTCAACTAGAATCGCATATCGACCAAAGCAAAGCAATGGTTTTTCAGCGATTTAACGGGGAGCGAATGGTAGACGAACTTGTCCCAGATGAAAAACCGGGGCGACAGCATCCAAATTTGGTTGTTCTCGCTCTCATAATCTTCTTTGAGAGCACCTTACTTTTCGTGGCCCTCGGCTACTTGATTCTTGAGCTGGGCAGCGAAACGCCTCAGTCGTACCCGAGTGCGATTGCGCTGACAGTGCTGACCGCACTCGCTGCCGTGTGGGTCGCTGTGATTGGCGTGAGCGTGCTGCGGCGTCAACCGTGGATTCGCGGCGCGGCAGTCGTCTGGCAGGTGTTGCAGATCTCGGTGGCGATCGGGAGCTTTCAGGGAGTATTTGCGCGTCCCGATATCGGGTGGTTCTTGCTCGCCCCAGCGGTCGCCGTACTAGTGCTGCTGTTTACACAACCTGTACTAGCGGCGACCACGCGACGCGAAGGCTAGTTGAGGCCCAGCTTTTTGCGGAGAGAAGCGACGTGACCGGTCGCCTTTACTGCGTAGAGCGGGAGCGTGATGGTGCCGTTCTCATCGATGACAAACGTTGAGCGGATGACGCCTACAACCTGTTTGCCGTAGAGGTTCTTTTCGCCCCAAGCGGCATACGCTTCGTGCACGTCGTGGTCTGGATCGCTGAGCAGAGGAAAAGTGAGTCGTTCCTGCTCGCGAAACTTGGTTAGTTTTTCGGGAGTATCGCGCGAGACTCCGAGAACCACGAAGCCTTCAGACTGCAACGAACCGAGTTGATCCCGGAAGTCACAAGCTTGCGTCGTGCATCCGGGAGTCATTGCTGCAGGGTAGAAATACAGAATCACTTTCTTGCCAGAAAAGTCGCTCAGCGACACCATGTTTCCGTCCTGATCAGGCATGGAGAAGCCTGGTGCTGGGGTGCCTGCGGCAAGTCGGGTTGATTCCGTGGTCATTGTGCTCCTTCGTAGCTTTAACTCATGGTAACGTTGTTCCTCGGTTGCCTGAGAGGGAAACCGCGCCAAGCACCTCTAGCTCAATTGGCAGAGCAACTGACTCTTAATCAGTGGGTTCCCGGTTCAAGTCCGGGGAGGTGCACAGTGAGGCCCGGGAAACCGGGCCTTTTTTGTATCGGTGACCAGCTCCGAGAGTCCCGACTGCCCCCAACTGCACTTTTGGTGCATGTTTGCCGTTTGGCTCGTGTGCTGCCGGCGCAGCAAAAAGCCCACCTCTCGGAAGAAGTGGGGCTGTTGCTCGGCTGGGAAATTATGCACTGATACTGCTTTGCTCAGTGGGCCGCGGGAGTTCCATCGCACCCAAGTCGACGTCGTCCACATAGGCCCGCCGGTGTAGGTAGTGCGCAAAGATGGTGCCGGTGCCTGTGTGGCCTAGCTGCCGCGCCGCCTTTTCAGCACCAACGCTATAGACGAGGGCCGAAGCCATGGTGGCGCGGAGTGCGTGAGGCTTCAGGTTCTCTAGCCCCGGAAGGTCACCGCGCACAGAACGCCAGGCTCGGCGCAGATTGCCCATCGCGACCGGCGTCCCATGCGCTGTTTGAAAAAGCAGCTCTTCAGGGCCAGTGAGCCCCGGTCTGAACGGCAAGAGGGACCCGCGGGAACCGGATGGTGTGAAAGTGACAATTCAGACTTCGCCCGAGCACGCCTCCACCATCGTCCTATTGATGCCGATTTTTATTGCCCAAACTGGTCGCGGCGTCCACCTAGAGCGGGCACTCCTCACTCTTCAAACCGCTAGTAGGACTGATCGTGGCTGCCTTCAGTACTCAGTCTTCTCTGATCTGCATGATGAAAATCGTTTCGTGTTGCACGAGGAGTGGGCTACCACCGAGCTATTGGCGGCGCATAACAGAGAGGCGCATGTCCTTGAGTTTATTGCGCGAGCAGAGGGACTTCTGCGCGAACCATTTACCGCTACGTGGATGCGTCCCATCGCTCACTAGGCCAAGCGCGGTTCATTGCCGGGCTTGTGTTCAATTCTCGAGTGCTGCAGCCATGGCTTCGATGCTCTCAATGGAGAGGGCGTATTCGATCGCCATAACGCTGGAGCCGATGATTCCGGCGTCCAGACCCGCGCGCGACTGCGCGATGGTGAGGTGCTCTGTGGCCAGTGGCATCGATCGGGCGTAGACCACTTCGCGCACTCCTGCGAGGAGGTGCTCTCCGGCCAGGGCGAGGGAGCCACCAATCGCGATAACGGAGGGGTTCAACACGCTGATGCACGTTGTCAAGACCTCGCCGATGTCGCGGCCTGCTTGTCGAACGGCTTGGATGGCCGCCAATTCGCCAGCTTTCGTAGCGGCAACCACGTCGCTCATCGTTGCAATGGGTTTGCTCTCGAAACTGACGCCAGCCAGAGTGAGTAGTTGGGCTAGGGCCGGCCCAGCAGCCATGGCTTCTAGGCACCCGCTGTTGCCACAGCGACAGGGAACACTATGGCCGCGGGCGATTTGGACATGCCCGATATCACCTGCAATACCCTCAGCCCCGCGTTGGAGGATTCCGCTACTGATGATTCCAGAACCAATCCCGGTGGAGGCTTTTAGGAAAATCATATTCTCGATCTCGGGCCAGGCGAACTTCTGCTCACCTAGCGCCATCATGTTGACGTCGTTGTCGACGAGAACGGTTGCCTTGATGTGGTGATTGACAAAACCCGGTACGTCGAAGTGGTCCCAGCCCGGCATTATGGGCGGATTCGATGGCCGACCGGTGGAGTGTTCCACGGGGCCAGGGAGACCTATACCGATAGAAATAAGGTCGGCTTCTTTGAGGTGAATGGCTGCAAGTTCGGAGCGAATCGTGCGCACCATCCAGCCGAGACATGCCTCAGGGCCCTCGGCGATAATAATTTTTGACGATGTACGGGCAAGGATATTGCCGACGAGGTCCGTGATTGCAAGCGACGCTTGTGTAGCCCCGAAGTCCACAGCGGCGACTACACGCGCAGTGGGATTGAGGGCGACTTGCGCTGAGGGGCGACCGCCGGTCGAGACGGCATCATTGACGGGTGCAAGGAGGCCGAGATCCAGCAACGTTTCGACGCGAAGCTGGATCGTCGATCGGGAGAGGCCCGTAATCTCCACAAGCTCGGCCTTCGTTCGGGGCTGCCCGTCCCGCAATATCTGAAAGAGGGCGGCCGAACTGAAGCCGTTGAATTTCTTTTGAATCTCAACCATTCCCTTATTTTAGCGACGGTAACGTTGTCGCCTCCGTTGAATCCGCTTAGATTCAACATAAGTTTGCAACAAATTCATAACGTAATGTTTTTTTTCGACAAAAGACTGTTTATTGGTGTCATTATCGTTCTTGGCGCAATGGTGTCACGACGTGAGTGCCACAAGGCTGTGGAACAACACCGAGAGAAAGGCAGATCGATGAAGATCGGATACTCGACCATTACATGGGGCGGTGTTGTCGGACATCCCGCGGGAGTCACCGCTATCAAAGACCTCTTCTATCTCGCTAACGGTGACGCGCTCGCAGCGATTTCTGACATCTCGTCCGTGGGTTACCAAGGCACGGAAATGTTCGACGGGAACCTTGCCGCATTCGCCGATCGGCCCGACGTAATACTGGATGCCCTCAAGAAGGCCAAGCTCCAGCTGGTGGCCGTCTATACCGGGGCCAACTTCATTTATGACGACATTCTCGAGGACGAACTTCACAAGATTTCCCAGGCGGCCAAACTCGCCTCTGAGTTCGGTGCATCCCGGCTCGTCGTGGGTGGAGGTGCCCAGCGTGCGAGAGGAGAGCTGCCCGATGACATGGCCAAATTGGGTCGCGCCCTCGACCAAGTCGTGGAGATTGCCGCATCCGTTGGGCTTGAGTGCAGCTATCATCCCCACCTCGGCACCATAGTGGAAGGCCCCGAGGCGCTTGAGCGCTTGATGAGCCTTTCGCGGATCAAGTTCTGCCCGGACACCGCCCACCTCACTGCTGGGGGCGGAAATCCCGTGGAACTCATCGAAAAGTATGCGGACCGCCTGGCTCACGTACATCTGAAGGACTACAAATACGCCACTGGGGAATTCCTTCCTCTGGGGCAGGGAGATATCGATTTCCCAGGCGTAATTGCCGCGGTTCGATCCTCTGGCTACGACAGCTGGTTGATGGTCGAGCTTGATTCATACGATGGCGACCCTACGGATGCCGCCGTGGTCAGTAAGCGATATCTCGACGACCTTCTTGCCAACTAGTCCGTACATCACATAACAAGGGAGACATTTCAATGAAGAAATCAATCGCAGCGCTGGCTATAGGGACAGCGCTAGTCCTCGTGCTCGCAGCGTGCTCGAGCGGTGCAGGCGACGGTCCCGCGTCGTCTGATGACCCCCTGACAGCCATCACGGCGAGCTCACTCACGCCGACGGAAGTCTTGGGCACCGGACCGTTGGGCGAAAAATCAGCGACCGTGTCTTCTTCGGAGTTGAGCGCCGCAGACCTCGCGTCAATCAAGGCGAAGAGCATCAAGGTCGGAATCGTCATGCAGACGATGGACATTGAATGGTCGACGGAGCAGGTGCGTGGCATCAAGGACCAGGTGGGGGCGCTCGGTGGCACGGTCATCAACGTGTGCGACGGGCAATGGGACACGACGAAACAAACCGCGTGCATCGACAACATGATCACGCAGAAGCCAGACGCGATCATCAGCATCCCAGTTGACGACGTCAGTATGGCACCCGCCTACGCAAGAGTCTCCGAGGCCGGCATCAAACTGATCTTCATCGACAACGTAGCCAAGGGGCTGAAGTTCCCAAGCCAGTATCAGGGAATGGTGACTTCCGACAATCAGGGCAACGGTGCTTTCGCCGCGGCGGCTCTCGCGAAGTACATCCCCAAGAACGGCGTGGTGGGCATCCTCGACTTCGGTGTCGACTTCTTCGTCACGAAGGAGCGCATGCGTGGATTCCAGGCCTGGATGAAGGACAACCGGCCAGACATCACTGTCAAGGTTCATGAGTTTCAGGATCCCTCCAAGGCCGGCGACGACGCGGCCAACTTCCTCACGGCCAACCCGGACGTGCAAGGCATGTTCACAGAGTGGGAGGTTCCTGCTGTTGGAATCATCACAGCCCTTCGCGGCCAGGGTAAGACGCTGCCCATCACAGTTGTGAACGTCGCCTCTGACATTGCCCTCGATCTCGCAAGCGGCGGCATGGTGAAGGCCATCGGCGCGCAGCGTCCATACGACGAGGGAGTTGCCGAAGCCAACTTCGCCGGTCGCGCAATCATTGGAAGCACCAACCCCAGCTACCTGGCTTTCCCAGCTGAGCCGTTCCTCAGGAACAACGTTCTGTCCGCTTGGGATGATGTATACAAGTCGGCAGCGCCCTCGGCCATCCAGGACGCGTGCAAGTCCGGCATCTGCGGACCCGCAAAGTAACAGCACGTCGAACAACCAGCCACATCTACGCAAAGGAGCGGTCATGATCAACCAGAATGGTCCGGTAGAACCATTGCTGAGCCTCAGGGACATCGTGATGCGCTTTGGCAGCGTCCAGGCACTCCGGGGAGCAGATTTCGATCTGCTCCCCGGGGAGGTGCATGGCCTGCTTGGCCAAAACGGCGCCGGCAAGTCGACGCTAATCAAGGTCATCGCCGGTGTCTACAAGCCGACGAGTGGTACCTTCACCATCGATGGCGTCGAGCAGCAATATTCTTCCCCTCGTGCCAGCCGAGACGCTGGCATCTCGGTCGTCTATCAGTCGTTGAGTCTTATCCCATCCCTGACGGTTGCGCAAAACCTCTTTCTCGGGATCGAGCCGACAACCCTCGGGATCGTGAACACCCGCGCACTGAATTCCCGTGCGAGCGAATTCCTCGAACTCCACAAACTTCCCCTGCGCCCCGAACAATTGGTCAGTTCTCTCACGTTTGCATATCGTCAGCTGTGCGAAATCGGGAAGGCCCTGGTGAAGGATGCCCGTATTTTGATTTTGGATGAGCCGACGTCATCACTTTCCAAGACAGAAGAGCCCATTCTTTTCGACGCGGTGCGTGAAGCGACGGCGAAGGGCATCGGCGTCATCTATGTCTCCCACCGGCTCAGCGAGGTGTTCGAGCTTACGGACCGGGTAACGGTCTTCCGTGATGGCAACAATGCCGGCGTGTTTAACACTGCCGACGTCACGATTCCGCAGCTCGTCGAAGTCATTGTTGGCGAGAAGCTCGCCAAGAGCGTGTCAACGGGTGGCACGAGTCTCAGTGTACGACCGCCGATCGCCGCTGATGCGTCGGTCGCACTTGAGCTGTCAAATATCAGCAACGACGTCGTCAAGGGCGTGAATCTCAGCATCCGTCGTGGCGAAATTGTTGGCCTGATAGGCAGCATTGGTAGCGGCCGCACAGAACTGCTCGAGAGCATCTTTGGAGTTCGAAAGCTGAAGTCCGGAACGATCAGGTGCGACGGCCGCGACGTAGTCATTCGACGACCACAAGACGCCATCGGCAGAGGGATAAAACTCGTACCTGAAGATCGACACAGCTTCGGACTAGTGGTGGACCACGACATCGAGAGCAACACGGCGATGGCCATGTTGCCGCTACTACGTTCTTTCAACTTCCTCTTCAAGTCTGCTGAGTCCAAGGCGTTCGCAACAAAAATTGTAACTGACCTGAAAGTCAAAGCGCCTTCAACATCGACGAAGGTCAATAAGCTGTCCGGCGGCAATCAGCAGAAGATCGCCATCGGAAAATGGCTTGGGTCGGACACAAAAGTTCTGCTGCTCGACGAGCCGACGGCCGGGGTGGATGTCGGCGCGCGCGCTGACATCTACAAAATCATTATCGACCTTGCTGATCAAGGAACAGCGGTGCTCGTGTGTTCGTCGGACTACGACGAGCTCCTGCAGTTATGTTCGCGATTCGCCTTCATCAGCGACGGCGCGATCAGAGCGAGCGCAGATCGAAGCCAAGTGCACGAAGAAAAGGACCTACACCAGATCCTGGAAGCAAGTCGAGAGGAACTTCCCCATGTCTGAACAGTATGTGAGCACAACCGAGAAGGCCAGCCGAGGAGTGAGGCAGCGATTGGCCGAAACCGATCAACCGCTGTTCTTGTACGGAGCGTTCTTACTGCTCATTATCGGATTTACCGTCGCGAACCCGCTCTTCCTCACAGCGGGCAACCTGCTTAACATCCTGAACCAGACGGCGCTCGTAACAATCATGGCGGCCGGAGTAGCTCTCGTGATCATCACCGGCGAGATCGACCTCTCGGTCGGATCGGTTCTCGCCCTCTCGGGAGTGTCTGCGGCTCTGTTCATGAACAACTTCGGGCAGAACTGGTTCCTCGGTGCTCTCGTGGGAATCCTCGTTGGGGCTAGCGTCGGTTTCATCAACGGCATCCTTACCGCACGGCTTCTGATTCCGTCGTTCCTCGTAACTCTGGGCATGCTTTCGATAGCTCGAGGTATCGCCCTCATCATGACTGGGACCGCCCCGGTGCTGGTTACTAATGCAACTTTCTGGTCTGTATTCGCAGAAACACCCTTCTTGGGCATACCTGCACCGATCGTGTGGACAATCGTTGTCATTATCATCGTCTGGGTGCTGCTTCATTTCAGCGTCTTCGGCCGCCGTATTTTTGCTACGGGCGGCAACCTCGACGCCGCGAAATTCTCGGGAATCAACACTCGCGCAGTCAAGATCTCCGTGTTCCTGATTTCTGGTGCATTGGCCGGCCTGGCTGGCGTCATTGTCGCCGCACGTGGTCACGCAATTCGTCCAGACGCCGCAGCGGGGATCGAGCTGGACGTGCTTGCGGCAGTCATTCTCGGCGGAACAAGTCTCTTCGGGGGGAAGGGCAAGATCTACGGCGTCATTCTAGGGAGCCTGATAATCGGCATCCTCAACAACGGGCTGGTTCTCATGGGCATCGATCCGTCTATACAGCTGACTATCAAGGGAGCCCTCGTTATCATCGCCGTTGCATTCGGGAGGCGATGAGGTCAAATCTCATCATTCATTCATATAGCCGAGAAAATCCGACATCAAAATTCAAACTCATCGATAAGGAGAAACAAATGGAAATCATCAAAGATCACACGGGCGCTCCGGTTAAGCACGGGCGCGCCCTCGTCAACGGCGTTCGCCTTCACTACATGACGGCAGGTCAGGGCGAGCCGCTTTTTCTTCTCCACGGCGTGCCGAAGACCTCGTACCACTGGCGTCATGTCATCCCACTTTTGACCCCGCACTACACGGTCATTGCTCCCGACCTCCGTGGTCTTGGTGATAGCGAGCACCCTCAGGGCGGCTTCGACATGGCGAACATGGCCAAAGACATTGCCGACCTCGCGACCCACCTTGGGTACGACACGTTCAACCTCGTGGGCGAGGACTGGGGAGCGTCGACCGCCTACCAGGTTGCCGCACAGTGGCCCGAGCGCGTCAAGAAGCTCGTGTATCAGGAGATGATTCTCCCCGGCTTTGGCCTAGAGGACTACTCGTTCCTCACTCGCGAAAACGTAAGCACGTTTGTGTGGCTCTGGCACATCAACTTCTACAGCGTGCCGGACTTCCCGGAGTTCCTCATAACCGGCAGGGAAAAGGAATACTTCAACTACTTCATCAAGCATGAGACGCACAACCCTCAGGCCATCACCCCCGATGCGCTCGACGAGTACGTGCGCTGCTACTCGTCACCTGGTGGTTTGCGGTCGATGTTCAACATCTACCGCGCGACGCTCGACGATGCCGATCAGAACCACCAGTCAGCGAAGACCAAGCTGAAGATGCCTGTGCTTGCAGTTGGAAGTCAATACTTCATCGGCAAGGACAACGAGCGTCAGATGCGCCAGGTCGCCGAGAACGTCGAGGCGGCCATCCTACCGTGGGGTCACCAGTTGGCTGAAGAGTCGCCTGAAGAACTCGCTGCGATCTACCTCAACTTCTTCCAGAAGTAGGACCTACCGCTGCTTCGCTGTCCCGCTATTGGAGGGACCTCAAAAAGAGGTAGCTACCAAGTGGAGCTGACGGCAGACACTGAGCGCTCGCTGTCAGCTCCGCTTGACCACCCATCCATCACAAGGGGTAGGGAATTTCTCTAACTAGACCTGCCTGCTCAAATGACAAGGAACTCACTATGAAGGAAATCAACGTTGGCCTCATCGGCGGCGGTTTTATGGGCAAGGCGCATTCTCTCGCTTATTCAGCCGTGCCCATGTTTTTCTGGCCTACCGACATCATGCCTGTCAAGCACAGCATCGCTGAGGCTACAGACGAACTGGCCACTGACGCTGCGACGCGTTTCGGATTCAAAAAGGCCACGAGTGACTGGCGCTCCATCATCGATGATCCAGAGATTGATCTCGTCGATATCGCCACCCCCAACAACCTTCACGCTGAGATTGCAATTGCGGCTCTTGAAGCGGGCAAGCACGTCATCTGCGAAAAGCCTCTGGCTCGCACGGTCGAAGAAGCCGCAAAAATGTATGAGGCATCCCGTGGAACTGATCGTGTTCATATGGTGGCCTTCAATTATCGTCGCACTCCCGCCGTTTCCCTCGCTAAGCGTTATATCGACGAGGGCGCTATAGGGCGCATCCTGAATGTTCGTGCCACTTATCTGCAGGACTGGTCTGCTGACCCTAGCTCACCGCTGTCGTGGCGTTTCAAGAAGTCGATCGCAGGATCGGGCGCGGTGGGCGACATCCTGACCCACGTTCTTGATCTAGCCCGCTACCTCGCCGGCGAAATTACTGAAGTCAGTAGCTTGACCGCCAACATCATCACCGAACGCCCACTCCAGCAGGCCGGGGCAGACTCGCTCGGCAATGCCAAGAATGACGGCGGCCCGATGGGGCCGGTGGATGTTGAAGACGAAGTCCTCTCGCTCGTGAAGTTTGCGAGTGGTGCCATTGGCTCCGTTGAGGCGACACGTAATGCCTGGGGACGCAATAACTTCTTAACCCTGGAGATTCACGGATCAGAGGGTTCCGTCGTCTTCAACTACGAAAACCGCGATGAACTTCAGGTCTGTTTTAAGAGTGACGGCAACGATCGCCGCGGATTCCGCACTATTTACACCGGACCGAACCATCCCAATGGCGCCAACCTGTGGCCCATTCCTGCGCTCGGTATCGGTTACGGCGAGACGAAGATCATCGAAGCTCACGATCTCTTCACGGCTATTGCTGGTGGTAAGCCTGTTCGTCCCGACTTCGGAGACGGCTATCAGGTTGCCCTCGTAGATCATGCCATTCTCGAGTCGGCGGCTTCATGCCAGTGGGTCAAGGTTCCCCAGCTGAACAGAGAAACTGGAAAGGTCGCGTAGCGTACATGTCCACGTCTCCTGTTCTCGCGGTCGAGATGACCGACATCACCAAGGCATTCAACAGCGTCCCGGTTCTTCGAGAAGTCAATTTCGAATTGATGGTCGGCGAAGTTCACGCCCTTGCCGGTGAAAATGGTGCCGGCAAGTCGACGCTAATGAAGATATTGCAGGGGGTGTACCACCGCGACAGTGGTGCAGTCAAAGTCCTGAGAGAGATCGTCTCGTTGACCAATACCTTCGCCGCGCGGGTTGCAGGCATCGGTATGGTCTTCCAGGAGTTCAGTCTGATTCCGACCCTCACCGTGCGGCAAGAGGTCTATCGTGTCGCGGATCGCATCACCGTCGCAGTCGCTCTGTCGAGCAAGAAGAAGACGAACTAATGGTTCCTCACTTGCGAGCCGGCATTCTTGGGGGTGGCTTTATGGCCGAAGTGCACTCGCGGGCGATCCGAGCCGCCGGGCATGAGGTCGTCATGATTTCGAGTTCATCCCCCGAGCAGTCCGCGCGGGCGGGACAGCGGCTGGGTATCAGTACAATCGCTGAAAATACCCTCGACCTGATTGAATCGGACACCGTCGATGTGGTTCACGTGTGCACTCCCAATACTTTTCACGCGGAGCAGGCAGGGCTTGCCATCGCAGTTGGAAAACCTGTGGTGTGCGAAAAACCTCTTGCCACCTCTGTGGCCGATGCTACCAACCTCGTTAGTCGAGGCGCTGAGTCGAAAACTCTCACAGCGGTTCCTTTCATTTACCGCTATTACCCCGCTGTCCGTGAGATTCGTTCGAGGATTGCACGTGGCGACGCTGGTGAAATGCACCTTTTACACGGTTCTTACCTTCAGGATTGGCTTGCACTTGCCACGGCAACAAACTGGCGTGTAGACAAAAGTGTCGGGGGAGCGTCTCGGACGTTCGCCGATATCGGGGTGCATTGGTGTGATGCCATGGAATTTGTCACCGGCCACAGAATCACGCGCCTCGTTTCCACGCTCGCGCGGCCGCATCCGGCTCGGGGCGCTACGGAAGACGCCGCCTCCATTTTGTTTGAAACGGATCGCGGTGCTTCGGGTACTCTCATCGCCAGTCAGATTTCACATGGACGCAAGAACCGGTTGGCGTTTTCCTTCGATGGGGAGCTCGAGTCGTTTGAGTGGAACCAGGAGCGCCCGGGAGAGTTCTCCACCTCCAGCCCGAGTGGCTCGACAAACATGAGCATCGGGTCCGTCGAGATGGCAGTGGCTTCTGTCCAAGAGCTTTCCTACCTACCGGCCGGTCACCCCCAGGGGTATCAAGACGCATTCAACGCGTTCATCACAGATGCATACGCTTCTTTTCGAGGGGACGTTGTCGAGGGTCTCCCTACCTTTGACGATGGCCTCCGAGCCGCAAACATTACTCAAGCCGTGCTCGAATCGGCGAAGTTACGGCAATGGGTGGACGTCGCTCGCATAACGGCACCGAGAGCCGGTGGCCCCATCTCGGTCGCAACCGCGCCGGCAACCCGCTAGATTCGCAGTGAGTTCAGAGGAGCACCAATGACGAGACCAATCACCCTTTTTACCGGACAGTGGGCCGATCTTCCGCTTGAACAGGTCGCTAAGTATGCCAGCGGGTGGGGTTATGACGGACTGGAAATTGCCTGCTCTGGAGAGCACCTTGACGTGTGGCGTGCCGCCGAAGATGACTCATACGTTCAGGAACGTCTCGACATCCTCGATCGTTACAATCTGAAGCTTTATGCAATTTCTAATCACCTCAAGGGTCAAGCCGTGTGCGATGATCCCATAGATTTTCGCCATCAGGCCATCGTAGGCTCGAAGGTTTGGGGCGATGGTGAAGCCGAGGGGGTTCGTCAACGCGCCGCTCAGGAACTTAAGCTGACGGGTATCGTGGCTCGTAAATTTGGGGTTGACACTGTCCTGGGTTTTACCGGTTCAAAAATTTGGCCGTATATTGCGATGTTTCCGCCGGTTCCCGCATCTGTCATTGAAGCGGGCTACCAAGATTTTGCTGACCGCTGGAATCCCATCATGGATGTTTTTGATGACAACGGCGTTCGGTTTGCGCTCGAAGTGCACCCCAGTGAGATTGCCTATGACTGGTACACGACCGAACAAACACTCGAAGCGATTGGGAACCGCCCCGCGTTTGGTTTGAACTGGGATCCGTCCCACATGATGTGGCAAGACATCGATCCTGCTGCATTTATTCTCCACTTTGCCGATCGTATTTATCATGTGGATTGCAAAGACACGACGATGAACCCCGTGGATGGACGCCGTGGCCGGCTCTCATCCCACCTTCCTTGGGGCGACCCTCGGCGCTCGTGGGACTTTGTCTCGGCGGGCCACGGCAGCGTCGATTGGGAAGCTAGTTTTCGAGCTCTCAACACTATTGGGTATGCCGGCCCCATCTCCATCGAGTGGGAGGACGCCGGAATGGACCGACTCCATGGTGCCCCTGAGGCGTTGGCGTTCGTGCGCAAGCTTCTCTGGACTCCTCCAGCCGCCTCGTTTGATTCGGCTTTCAGTAACCAAGGGTGACACATCCGGGATCTGGACGATCTCAGACCCAACCCGACCAATCGCCACCGTTTGGTCCGACGAGACAATGGGCATCGAACTGGGCTGCTGCGGAGTTCTCGGACAGCGGAATTGATCAATTCTGCTAGCCCGCAGCTGCCGTAATGTCAGTCCGCTTCAGGCATTATTGTCGCCGTCGTCGCGGCTGTGCCCGCGTCTCGGAGCGCGTCAGCGAACTTCCCGGAAAGAGAACTATCAAGATTGGCAGTACGTCCCGGGCCGCGAAGGACGCGACTGACTTAGTGCGGCAGTTGCAGCGGGCACTGGTCTCCATCCGAGGACAAGCCCCCCCCAAGAGCCCAAACCGCTAGTTCTGCCGTCGATCCTCGTGTTCGAGGGTGAAGTCCCTAGCGAACTTGGGCGCATACTGCCCCTTCGCCTCGGGTTCGGTGAGCGCGTGCTCGCAATGGGGGAAGCATCCTGCTCCCAATGGAACCTGCCCGTCCTCGATGCCGGCTGGGTTGTGATCACCGGCCGTCGCGTCCTCATCACCAGACAGGACTCTCTGCGGCGCGTGGGTGCGATTGATACCGAGATTGGCGTCGAAGACATCCGTTACGTGCGCAGACCTGACCTCGGCGACAAGGCTCCCACTGTCGAGGTCATCACCAAGGACATCACCCTTACGTCAAAATTCCCCTCCTGGTCGAGGACCGGTAAGTCCCGAGCTGATGCGCAGCGCTTAGGTGAGCTGGTGGCGAGCTTTATGCACCTGCCGGATTCCGAGGTTTCGAAAGTTGGTAGGTCCGAACTCAACCCCGCGATCGATCAGTCAGCCAACACCAGCATCGGCGCCGGCGCATCCAACCAGGTCGGTTTACGGCCGCGGAAATCACGCCTCCGGAAACGGGCGTGTTTGCGCCAAAGGGGTTGGTATTCACCAGATGCCGCGCACTGGAAGAGTATGTCAAACACTCCTCTTATATGTGCACATATCCGCCGTGCGATCGTTCGCACAGTCTCCAAAGCTCTGAGCTTCTACGGCCCGACACCGGCGACCGTGATCACGATCACTCCCGATGAGATGTCCGCGCTAGCCAGTGGCGGCATTCTGACTCTCTCTATTGCTGGGGGAACATTCGTAGTGGAGGTTGCTGAGTTTGACTGAGTTCGGCTCCGAACAGGCGTCTGGAATACCGTGGGAGTCCGCGGTGAGCCGCATAGCCGCCCAGGCGATCAGACAGCCGGATCAACTGCACCTTTGCTGCTGTTTGTTATTGGGAGGCCCAGGGTTTTCGCAGGACCGACCGGGAACGAGCGGGCCACACAGGCTGGGAGCCTCGCGAAGAAATTCCTGGTCAGGGGCATAATTACCCGGATATAGGGGACACATTATGCAAAGACCCTCTATCAGTGGGTTCCGGGTTCAAGTCCCGGGGGGTGTACAGATAAAGAAAGCCCGGATCTACGCGAGTTGCGTAGCCCCGGGTTTTTTGTTTCTCCGCTACCAGGCCCACGCATTTGCGCCCGTAGCTTCGGCTGAGACGGACCACAGTCTTTCGCGATCATTGAGGTTTCGTGCTGCTCGAGGCAGCGCAATGGGGCGGTCGTTTTCGTCGATGTAGACAGCCTGTGGCGCAACTGTGCTCGTGGCTGCCCGAAGGTACGTCGCTGCGAGTTTTTCGGGGTCGGCCGCTGTGGCGTTCTTGGGGGCGTAGAGCGCCCTGAGGACCGTCGGCTGAGTGGCGAGTCGTGCGGCATCCAATCGGACGGCAGGAACGCGGATGCACGTGACGGCTACATTCTCCGGCACGCGCTCCGCGAGGCTCACCGCAGTCATCACCTGTGCAAGCTTTGCGTGATAGTACGCCTTCGTCGGGCTGTACCAGCCGGGGGAATCTAGCTCATCGAACCGGATTCGAAGCAACGGCATCGTGATCAATCCCTTGCTGGCGACGAAAATTATTCGCGAGTGCTTAGCCTGCGCCAGCAGGGGACTGAGTCGTGCGGTTAGCTCGAAAGGTCCCAGGTGGTTCGTCGCCCAAAAAAGCTCGTGACCGCGTGCAGTGAAGGCGGCGGTTCGCTGATTGAGGTCAAAGATGGCCGCGTTGTTGATGAGAGCGTCGAGCCTGCCGTGAGTTGCAATCTCGTCTGCCGCGGTGTGGATGGAGTCGGGGTCGGCAAGATCCAGACGAATGATCTGGACGTTGGCTGCGTTGCCGGTCGCCGTTGAGATTGCGATGCGGGAGCGCTCGGGATCCCGACAGAGGGCAAGTACTGTGTGGCCCGCTCGCGCTAGTGCAGCAGTAGCGCGGAGGCCGATTCCAGAGTTGGCACCCGTGATCGCGATCGTCTGTGAAGAGGTCATGGATGCTCCGCTCGGTCGATTCAGCTTAGCTAGCCGTGTGTAAAGGCGTGGTTGGCGACGAGCGCTCTTCGGCAGACACAATTGTCTACTGTCCCCCCAACAGGGGGCGTGCTATTTTGTGCTCAGCACCAGACCGAACCCCTCGGTTGCCCCCGATGGTGCTGAAGAAGGTGATGCCCGAACCTCACCCCGCGGCGCGTTTACCCCCGTATATGCGCTCGCACTCCCGATCGTGCGCCAATGACGGCCGCGACTCTGCAGCTGCGTGCCGACGCGCCGGAATGTAACTTCCTCCCCGCAGAAAGCTGCCCATCATGTTCATGAAAAAACTATTGGCGACGGTTGCCAGTATTGCGCTTACAGGCGGTGCCCTTCTTGGAGTATCCGCACCCGCATTTGCCGACGAAGTTGAGCCTGCGGTTGTCGTCGAAACCACGGCGCCCAACAGTCAAACCGGAGAATCGGAATCCGATCCCAGCGGCGTAACGAAGGATGCTCCTGCTCCTGACCCAGCCCCAGCGGCGCCTGCGCCTGCAGCCGCCAAATCCGTAGCCTCGGTTCAAACACAGGCCACAACGCAATCTCGAGTTCAAACCCAAGCCAAACCGGATCCCGGGAACCAAGACGGCGACGAAAAGAAAGCGTGGGTCTGCAAGTTCGTCTCCAGCGAGAACTCGCCATCGGGCTTCCGCCTGAAGGAGGGCAAGCAGCCCATCCACGTGAGTGTGAATGCGCTCGGTGACGATGTCAACGACACAGGAACGTTCAACGACAAACAGCCTTCGTTCGTAGTGGACAGTGATGACGCGAGCTTGTGCTCCTACTCCGAAGTCTCGGTCGACGAAGAGATTGTTTGTCCCACGTATCAGTACAGCGGAGTTGTGAACATCACGACGACGACACGGCTGTTCTACGGCGCGACCCAAGTGGGTTTCACGATTGAGCACACGACTCGCGCCCTCACGGAAGGCGAAGCGCGCGACTGTGATCCGCAGGTTGAACAAGTGTACGTTTGCCAGTTTGAGGCCAGCAATAGTCATCCGAGCGGATGGGTTCTGAAGTCCGGTGATCAGCCAGTGCTCATGCTGGTGAGCGAACTGGGCGAAGACGTCAACGACAGCGGCAACTTCGACGCAACAACGCCATCCTTCATTGTTGCCAGTGATGACAGCGCACTGTGTGCGTCAAAGAAAGTGGAGCGCTCTACGGAGTTCACGTGTGCGACTGCCGAAGATGACGGCTTCGCGACGGTCACTATTGTTCGCAGCTTCTACTACGGCTCCGTCAAGGTGAAAGAGACGACGGTTGAGAAGGTGCGCGCACTTAGCGAACAGGAAATCTATGAGTGCGGCCCTGTTGAGGTCGTGAGGGCAACCGCGGAGGTGAGCTTCCTTGATGCAACGTGTAATGCGCCGCAGCAGCTCATCTTGGGACCGATAACGAACGCAACCTGGGGTGAAATTACTGATCCCGAGGGCCCTCAGGATTACAGCGTGACGGCGACCGCGAGTGCTGGCGCTGAATTCGTCAGTGGAGGCCCAGACCAGCAGGTCGCGGCGGGCACAACAACTCTCACGTTCGCAGGCACGTTCGCGCCGCAACTGGATCCCTCTGATCCTGAGTGTGATCTGGTGACGCTCGGGCTTGTGATGCCGGCGGTTACGTTTGTCCAGACCAGTTGCAGCGTTGCGGGAAGCTACCGTCTTGGCGTTGCTGAGGGTTATGACCCCTCGCTTGTCACCTTCACCGTGAACGGTGTGACCGGAATCGTCGCTGGCACCTACACGGTAGCCGGCCCCGGCCTGGTTGAAGTAACTGCGCAAGTGGTTGACCCCAACGGGCTCGAGTTCGACTGGGTTGATCCGCCTGCCTTCTCCTTCGTGGTACCAAGCGATAGTGAATGTGGAGAAGTCGACGACACCCAGCTGGAAACACTTGCCCTTCCGACGCTCGCATTTACCGGTGGCGGGGGAAACGGTCCCCTCTGGTGGTTGGCGTCACGAGCATGATCCTGCTCGGAGCAGCAGCGATCTACGTTCGTCGTCGTATGGATGCTGAGATGAGCTAACCAGCACGAAACGAGTTGTGGCCCCGACACTATTCAGCGTCGGGGCAAATACGAGTTGCGTGCTGGT
>CH672415.1:1100418-1178649 GCA_000153145.1 marine actinobacterium PHSC20C1 | reverse complement strand
ATCTCTTCCCCTTCAGACTCTAGCATTTTCCCCTGGCGGCGGAAACGGTCCCCTTTGGTGGTTGGCGTGAAGGACCATAATCCAGCTGGGAGCAGCAGTCCTCTAAGTCAGTAGCTACGTCGCTCCACAGACGAGTTAACCAGCACGAAATGAGTTGTGGCCCCGACACTATTCAGCGTCGGGGCCACAACTATGTTCGCCACAGACTATGCGGCCGTAGTGCGAAGTAGCTACAGGATACGTGGACTGCTTAGGGCAGCCACGGTGCCGGGTCGACGCGAGTATCGAACACGTAGACCTCGAAGTGAAGGTGGGGGAAGGTGGAGTACCCGGTATTGCCGACAGAGCCAAGGAAAGTTCCCGCAGCAACCCACTGGCCAGCGGAGACCGCCTGTGAGCCCTCGATCATGTGGGCGTAGAGAGTCTTTATCCCGTTACCGTGATCGATAATTACGTGGCGACCCCAGCCGCCGCCATCGGTAACGCTTTCGACTGTGCCCGGCGACGCTGCGACGATCGCTGAGCCTTCGGGCGCCATGATGTCGATACCGCCGTGGAACTCGGAACCGCGATAGCCGAAACCGTCATTTGTTGGCCCGTTTGCGGGGAAGACTTCGAGGGTGCCGGAGATGCCTGCGGCGGTGACGACCACTTGCTGCTGCATCTTTTCGACCGAGAACGTGTCGCGCTTAACTGACGAGGCAGGAGCGGTTCCTGGGGAAGCAAAGGTTTGGATGTCGTCGGCCGTTGGTTGCGACGAGCTGGCAGCAGTCGAGCCTGATGCGCTCGCACCGGCATCCGCGAGTGTTGGCTGATTCTCTGGTTGAGAGAATGCCGCCGCGGGGACGGTGCCGCCAATGAGGATCGCCCCGATGGCGAGCATAGTAATTTGTCGTTTCAACAGCGTTCCTAGGTTTGGGTCAGGTGGGGTGGCTGCAGAAAGTAAGAACAATGTGGTTAGGGCTCAACGTTCACATGCGGTGAACGGCAGGAGAGCCGAATTGGTGCGAACTGCAGCACACTGGCCGAAACCGCTTCGATGCGGTTAGAGAGGCGAGTAAGTCGCCGAATTTAGCCCAGATTCCTGAGAACCACTCTCAGGAAGCCCCAATTGGACCGTTCGCCCCTATATCCTTTGGTTACAAACGTTCTTAATTTTGATCGAGAGGAGTCCGCATGGGCACCCGTTCACGGCCGATAATCGGACTCACGTCATACCTCGAGCAGGCCCAAACCGGCGTGTGGGATCTCCCTGCGTCGTTCTTGCCCAAGATTTACTTTGAAGCGGTAACGGATGCCGGCGGAATCGCCGTACTGCTGCCGCCTCAGCCTGTAGATTCCGAGATCGCGGCGTCGATCATCCACGGGCTTGATGGCTTGATTCTCACGGGCGGCAAAGACGTCGACCCGGCCCGTTACGGCCAAGAGCCGCACCCGACGACAGATGTGCCCCGTAAAGACCGTGACGCGTTCGAGGACGCACTTTTGCGTGCCGCCATCGAACAAAATGTGCCGTTCTTAGGAATCTGCCGTGGCGCGCAAATGCTGAATGTTGCGCTCGGTGGCACGATTATTCAACACCTGCCTGATGTGATCGGGACCACGCGCTATAGCGCTGGCGGCGGAAAATTCTTAGTCAACGATGTTGCGGTTGAGGCGGAGACTACGCTTGCTGCGCTCCTGGGAGGCGACGACAGCGTTGCTGTGAAGTCGTACCACCATCAGGCGATCGATGAACTTGCTGAGGGCCTCGTTGTCTCTGCGCGTGGCGACGACGGCATTATTCAGGCCGTTGAGTTGCCGAGCGTTGACTTTGGTGTTGCTGTGCAATGGCATCCAGAAGAGGATGCCAAGCAGGATGCTCGCCTCTTCAGGGGAGTCGTCGAGGCTGCGGCCCGCTATCGTGAAAATCGCGCTTCAGTAGAAAGCGCGAGCGCCGCGCGCTAGTTATTTGTCGAGCTCGTAGGAGTCGTGAGCTTCTTTGGCGATGGTGCCAACGGCGATCGCTACCGTGAGCCCCCAGCTGAGCCACATGAGAATGAGACGCCAGTCTCGTGGTCCGTTGCGCGAGGTTTGAAAGATAGTCCAGCCGCCGGCAACTGCGCTCAGGAGGCTGCCGTTCATTAGGTACTTGCGCATTGTTCCTCCGAGGTCGATGTCGTATAACGCTAGCGCGATATCCCGAGCGCGGCCACCGGCAAGCCCTGCGCGCTGGGGATACGCTGGGAAACTGACCGATTGGACAGTTCTGACCGATCGGTCAGTTAGTCTCGACTCGTGTCTAGTCATGAAGAACTCCAGCGCATAGCGCTTACCGAATTTGCATCGGCGGGCTATACGGGTACCTCAATTCAGAGAATTGCTGAACTCGCAGGGCTCTCAAAATCCAGCGTGCTCTACCACTTCACATCGAAAGAAGCGCTGCTGGAGGCCGCTGTTGGGCCAGCGATTGACCGACTAGAAGCACTCATGGCCAAGCTTGAACATAACGGACTGTCTGCCGAACATCGCCAGACTTTTCTTGAAGAGTTCGTTGACTTCCTGTTCGACTGCCGCCAAGAAGTGCACATGTTTATCAACCAAGGCCCTTCGCTGCGAGATGTGGCGGTAATCGAACGGGCAAACGACACCGTTCGAAACCTCGCGACCTATTTTGCGGCTGCTACAACAAACCCCCACGACAAGATGCGCTTCGGAATCGCGCTTGGCGGCTCCGCCTACATGCTCTGCACCGCAGACAATCTCGCCCTCCCACTCGAAGCCAACGAAGATACCAGGGCAGCGCTCATCACGATCATGAGCGAGCTACTTTCGCCCATTCGCGCCCACTAATTTCCCTCGCTGAACCTCACCCTCCAGCGCAGCATAAAGAACCGGAGCACCCGTGGCAATCCTTCTCTACCGACTTGGTCGCTTCTCCTTTCGTCACTCGTGGCGCGTGCTCATTGTCTGGCTGCTGCTCATCGGTGGGGCTCTCGGCGCTGGAATTGCCCTGGGCGGGCAAACCCAAGAGTCGTTTGAAATCCCCGGTACCGAGTCGCAAGCGGCGCTCGACAGACTAGAGGCCGTCTTTCCCTCGGTCGCAGGCGCAGCAGCAACAGCAGTGATCGTCGATGAAAGCGGATCACGCATCGAGAACTCTGAAGTCGTGATCGAGCGCATCACTTCAGCGATCGGCCGCATTGACGGTATCGACTCGGCGGTGAGCCCATTCAGCGAGTACGCGGGCAAAGCCATTTCCGACGACCACAGTATGGCGATCATCCGCGTGCAGTTTGATGGCATCGCCACTGATGTCACGGAGGAAACTCTCAAAGAATTGATCTCGACGGCACAAATCGGCGATGATTCTGGACTTCGAGTTGAGTTCGGCGGCCAAGTCTTTCAGGAGACTTCGTTTGGAATCACAGTGACCGAAGTCGTTGGTGTCGCCTTCGCCGGGCTTGTGCTCGTCATTACATTCGGATCGCTGCTGGCGGCTGGGATGCCTCTGCTGAGCGCTCTCATCGGCGTTGGCATCGTGATGGGGCTCATCACAACCCTCTCCGCTTTCACTACGGTCTCAAGTTCCGCACCGCTGCTAGCTCTCATGATTGGGCTCGCGGTCGGTATCGACTACGCACTGTTCATCGTCTCCCGACATCGCGCTCAACTCGCTCAAGGGGAGGAGCCAGAAGAGTCAGCCGCGATGGCGGTCGGAACCGCAGGAAGCGCCGTTGTATTTGCCGGTGTCACCGTAATCATTGCTCTGCTCGGCTTGCTCATCGTCGGGATTCCGTTCCTCAGCGTGATGGGAATTGGCGCGGCCGTAGCCGTATTCATCGCGATGGGTGTTGCGACGACACTCCTTCCGGCGCTACTCGGCCTAGCGGGACGACGACTCATCCCCAAGGTTGGTTCGCGCACGCACCGCCGCTTCACGACATCCGCGAATGACAGCAAAACTATGGGTGCGCGGTGGGTGCGCGGAGTGACCAAGCATCCGTGGCTGGCTTCGATTGCGGTTCTGGCAATTCTGAGCACACTCGCTATCCCGGCCGCAAGCCTGCAGCTGAGCCTTCCCGACGGCGGGTCTGAACCGGCTGGCTCGACTCAGCGCGAAGCCTTTGATCTGGTTACAGACGGATTCGGGCCGGGGTATAACGGGCCCCTTGTCGTTGCGCTCGACATCACCCAAACAGTCGACATTCAGGATGATCTGGAAGCAATCGCTGCCGATTTAGAGAAGCTCGACGACGTTGACTTCGTCTCCCAAGGCTTTCCAGATGAGGGCCTAGACACAGCGATCATCCAAGTGACGCCGTCAAGCGCGCCAGACTCCGCCGAGACGAAAGCGCTCGTACAAACGATTCGTGATCGTGCACCCGAACTCGAGCGCCAGTATGACATCCAAATTTTCGTCACGGGAACGACTGCGATTGGTATCGACATTTCAAACCGCCTCAGCGACGCTCTTGTGCCGTTTGGCGTAATCGTTGTTGGGCTTTCGATTCTGCTGCTCATGATGGTGTTCCGGTCGGTGCTAGTTCCGCTCAAGGCCGCCGCGGGGTTTCTGCTCTCGGTCGTTGCCTCATTTGGCGTCGTGGTTGCGGTGTTCCAATGGGGGTGGTTCGCCGACATCATCGGAGTTGAAAACCCTGGCCCGATCCTGAGCTTCATGCCAATTCTGCTGATGGCAGTGCTGTTCGGCTTAGCGATGGACTACGAAGTGTTCTTGGTTTCGGGAATGCGGGAAGAGTTCGTGAAGACAGGCAATGCTGCTTCAGCGGTGCGCCACGGCTTTGCCAGCAGCGCCCGCGTTGTGACTGCTGCCGCGTTCATCATGTTCTTCGTCTTCTTCGCTTTCGTGCCAGAAGGAAGCGGAACGATAAAACCGATCGCGCTCGGGCTAGCGGTAGGAATCGCGTTCGACGCATTCCTGGTGCGGATGACGCTCGTCCCAGCCCTGATGGCTCTCTTCGGCACATCAGCCTGGTGGTTGCCTGCCTGGCTCAACCGACTGCTTCCTAACGTGGACATTGAGGGCGAGCAATTGCGCGAACACCGCCACGAACTCGAATGGGCAGACACGCAAAGTGCGTTCGCATTGAGTTCTGAGTATTTGGTTGTTGGAGACTCCGAGCAGCGACTCGGTCCGGTATCACTCGCGATTCCCCGGGGATCCTTGGTTGTGGCCTCAGGGGACCGTCATCACCGCCGGGTGATGGGCGCAACGCTCAGCGGAGTTCTCCCGCCCGTCTCTGGGATGGTGCAGGTCGCAGGGTACCCGTTGCCGTCGCACGCGGCTCAGGTCAATAAAGCGGTGGCACTCGCAGAAGTCGCTGGCGCTACTAATAGCGAGGGCCCCATATTGTTGGCCGAAGTTCTTCGCGAACGACTAGACGTTACCCAGCCACTTCGCCGCAGTTTTCGCACGTCGGCGAGTGTGCGCGAATGGATCCGTCGGGTTGATGAGGTGCTCGCTGACGTGACGGCACGACACACGGTACGCATTACGACCGCGACAAACATCAGCGCCCTTCCGCAGCTTGAACGTTCGGTCGCTCTCGCGGCAGTCGCACTCGCTGAAGGAACCGAGATTGTATTTTTTGATCGTTTCGACCAGTTCACGTCTCCCGAGGATGAGGCCGCATTCTTGACTGCTGTCGGAAGGCTGGCCGACCCCACAACAACCATCATCTTCGGCACCGATTCCCCTCTCACCGTTACCAACGAAATGGATCGCGGGGAACGCAACATGATTGTCGTCGACCTCTACCTCCTCGCACCGGAAGGACTCCTTCGATGAGCACTTCGTATCCCACAGCGCTGCCCAAGCGCCGCTGGCTGACCATCGCAGGCTTCGCAGCAGTCGCTCTGATTCCGCTGGCCTTCACGGGGCTATTTGTTGCCGCAATCGGCGATGGCAACAGCGCAATTGACAACATCCCAGTCGCGATAGTCAACAACGATGAGATTCAGACGACAACAGCGCTCGACGGTGATGAACAAATCGTGTTCGCCGGTCGCCAGCTCGTTACGGAGCTCACAGGAGCTGATGGGTTCGACTGGACGATCACCAACTCCGAAAATGCAGAAGCTGCCCTCGCGCGGGGAGACGTGTACGCAATACTGACGGTGCCACAAGAGTTCTCCGAGTCAATTCTTTCGCTCTCCACCGACGCTCCAGCGCAGGCAGAAATTTCGATCAGAACCGACGATTCGCACAGTTACCTCACCGGTTCGGTCGCGCAAGTCGTCGGGCAATCAATGACCGATACCTTCGGCCGTGCGATCACCTCGCAATACATCGACGGTATTTATGCCAGCATCGGAGAGCTCGGGGGCGCACTCTCGGCAGCCGCAGATGGTGCCACCGATCTGTCGGATGGCGCAAAAGATTTCACGACGGGTCTCACTACCTACACGTCCGGCGTTGACTCGCTCGCCTCAGGGCTCCGTGATCTAGACAATGGAGCGGACGGACTTTCAGCGCTCAGCAGCGGGGTTGGCGACTACACCTCTAGCGTCGCTCAATTGTCATCAACCCTCACGGCAATTAATCCCGCAATCCAGGCGCAACTCACCGATCCCCAACTCAAAGGCACGTTGCAAGCTGTTGTCGACGGGCTCAAGAAGGCAGCCGCAGGTGGGGGAACGCTGTCGTCGCAGACCGCCGACGCTGTCGGCGGCATCCAATATGGAATCTCTCAGAGTTCGTCGGGAGCCGACCAGCTCGCCTCCGGTTCAGGAGCACTCATTACAGGTGCGAAAGGTATTTCTACGGGCGCGGCGGAACTGGCAACCGGCTTGTCAGATGGGGCAGCCCAAGTTCCGACGAGCGACAGCGGCAGCGACGGTGACAGCGCTAATTCAAGCGCAGACATTGCTGCTGAGCCAGTCACCCTCTCCGTGAGCACCGATAACGAGGTCACAGAACCCGCTCAGGCAATCGCGACCTTCTTTGTCCCCTTAGGCCTGTGGATGGGGGCGCTCGCTGTTTTCCTCATTCTTAGCTTGCCCTCGTACCGTTCGTTGTCCTCTACGGCACGCGACGGTCGTATCGTCGCGTCCACTCTCGTGCGGGCATCCGTGCTGACAACGATTCAGGCAATCCTTTTGGTGCTCCTTCTTCACGTCGGAGTTGGGGTGGACTGGGCTCTATTGCCTGCGACTGCAGGGTTCGCGCTTCTTACCGCGCTCTCGTTCGCCGCCTTCCACTATTTCTTGACGGCAGCGCTGGGACGAGGGGGACTGGTGATTTCGCTCTTCCTGCTGGCGATCCAGCTCACTTCCACAGGCGGAATCTATCCGATTGAGGCGCTCGCGGCTCCGTTCCAGGCAGTGAGTCCGTTCTTGCCGCTGACCTATGCCGTTGAGGGGATGTACGTGATCTTGTCTGGCGGAAATGCCCAGCCCGCGATTACGGCCGCGTTCGCATTGCTCGCCCTCGGGGTCGTCAGTGTTGCTCTTTCGGTGCTCGCGGTGAAGCGGATACGAAAGTCGACCGCAACCGGGGCAATACTGGCTGCGGTCGACTCTCGGCCGCTCTGACGCGATTAGCGGCTACAGCGCGAGGGCTGCTCGCACGCTGTCGCGGATCTCCACGAGTTCCGGGTAGTCCTCGAAGAAGCGCAGCTTGTTGTCTACAACGCTCTCGCCCGTCGGGAGTTCGTCTGCCAGCACCCACTCGGCGAATACTTCTGCAGCATCTTCGGTCGGGATCGTTGCCGCATAATCGGTGACGAATTCGTCTGGGGTGTAGCGAGCCTCTTTGTCCTCCTCGGTTTCAGCGTCAAACATGTCGATTGTGAAACCGGGCCAGAATTCACTGAAGTAGCTGTAGAGGTAAGAATCGTCGGCGGGGCATCCGTCGACCTCGGCGTAGACCTGGCAGCTTGCGACAGTCGACGCATCCTTGGGAATCTGATCGTCGCGCAGTGTGATGAGGTGGGCGAACTCGTGAATCATGGTGCGGTCGAGCACATCGGGCGCTACCGCTCCACTCGTGTCGAGAGCGAGGTAGGTCTCGTCGGGGTTGAGCCCGTTGCGCTGCATGGCACCGTCGGTGCCACCAGATTGATCAGCGTCAATCGCCACAAACATCGTGATTTCGGAGTGAAGCGATGGGTCGAAAAGCTCCGTAAAGCGCTCCCAGACAGCGGCGTGGTCCTCCGGAGCGTCACCAACCAATTCGCCAGCTTCGATCGGGTACGTGGCGAGCACAAACAGTGAATCGTCGTCGATCGCGGCGTAGTCAATCTCCGCTGCTGCGCTCTCGTCAACGACCTCCCCTGTCGCCGATTCGGTAGCAGTGCATCCGCTGAGCACGAGAGTGAGGAGCACGGCAGAGCTCAGGATCGCGGGTAGGGGCGTCGTGCGGGCATGGAACTTGAAGGTCACTAGGGCCTCTTTCGATTCGGGACGATTGCGAACACTTCGGGTAGCGGCTCGCGCCCATGGGGAGTGGGCAAATTTGAGCCTAGCGGGCAGGCGTATCGCGAGCGGGAGTGACGATGTATCGGTTTCGTTACAGGAACCGACCGCAGGTGACAGTAATCCTCAGCCACCGAACATGCCCCGCTGGTAAAGTCGCTTCATTATGGAAGCCCACCAGAGTTCTTCTCCTTCCGAGTACGATTTCGTCGTAGTTTCCAACCGCCTTCCGGTCGACTGCACCGTTGAGGCCGATGGATCGCTCACGTGGAAACGCTCCCCAGGCGGTTTAGTTACCGCACTAGAACCTGTGATGCGTGCTGCTGATGGCGCCTGGGTGGGATGGGCAGGCCGCCCCGACCTTGAGATCGAGCCCTTCCATCAAGATGGCATCCAGATTGTTCCGGTTCCGTTGAGTTCTCAGGACATCGAGGAGTACTACGAGGGATTCAGCAACGACACTCTCTGGCCGCTCTATCACGACGTCATTGCACCGCCGGCTTACCACCGAGAGTGGTGGGATGACTACGTCAAGGTCAATCAACGATTCGCGGATGCCGCGGCTGCGATCAGTGCCGAGAGTGCTGTCGTCTGGGTGCAGGACTATCAACTTCAGCTAGTTCCTCGCATGTTGCGTGAACAACGTCCCGATCTAACGATCGGATTCTTCAATCACATTCCGTTTCCGCCGTACGGAATTTTCGCTCAGTTGCCGTGGCGTACTCAGATCATTGAAGGGATGCTCGGTGCCGACGTTGTTGGCTTCCAGCGCTCTTCGGATGCCTCGAATTTCTCGTCGGCTGTCCGTCGCCTCACTAACCACCCGACGAAGAACCCGGCCATTGAGGTAACTCTTGATGGGCAACCCACTCGCCGAGTAGTGGCAAAGGCATTCCCGATTTCGATTGATTCACGCAGCTTCGAAGAGCTTGCGCGAGATCCAGAAATTCAGCAGCGCGCTCGTGAGATCCGAAAGGGTTTGGGCAACCCGAAGACGATCATGCTCGGCGTTGACCGACTCGACTACACGAAGGGCATCCGTCACCGTTTGAAGGCGTATGGCGAGCTGCTTCGCGACGGATTGGTCGAGGTGGGAGATGTTGCGCTTATTCAGGTCGCGAGCCCGAGCCGTGGTCGTGTCGAGGCGTATATGAACCTGCGCGACGAAATTGAACTGACGGTTGGCCGCATCAATGGCGACTACAGCACGCTCAGCCACTCGCCGATTAACTACTTACACCAGGGGTTTCCGCACAAGGAAATGGTGGCGCTCTACCTCGCCTCAGATGTACTTCTTGTCACGGCACTTCGGGACGGTATGAATCTTGTGGCCAAGGAATATGTCGTGAGTCGGTTCGACAATGACGGTGTGCTGATCTTGAGCGAATTCGCTGGAGCATCCGAAGAGCTTCGTAAAGCCCTGCTGATTAACCCGCACGATATCGATGGCCTGAAAGAGGCAATGATGCGGGCCATCAATATGTCGAAGACTGAGAAGGCAACTCGCATGCGTTCGCTCCGTAAGCGAGTGCTCGAGCATGACGTGGCGCGCTGGTCTAACGCCTTCCTCAAGAATTTGGCGGCCACTCGTTCTGACCGACACCGCAGAATCGCACCGCTCGAGATGGCTGAAGAAGTCGAATGGACCGTAGAACGAAAGCGGGTCAAGTAGTCGTGCAGTATTCCTCTCCGCAGCAAATCGAGGCCGCGGTTGACGCTCTTGTCGCCGTACCGACTCTGTTGATTGCCCTTGATTTTGATGGCACGCTCGCACCCGAAGTCGATGAGCCGTTGGATGCTCGTGCCCTGCCGTCTGCTCACGTGCAGTTGCTGCGGATGCTCGAACTCACCGATACTCGGCTCGCATTGATCTCGGGGCGGGCCCTCGACAGCTTGGAGCACGTTGCGCATTTGCCAGGGCACGCGCTCTTCGGCGGCTCGCACGGGTTGGAATACCGACTAGACGACGGCGATTCAGAGCTTCCGATGAGCGAAAAGAACGCCGCCGAGCTGCTGAAACTTGACGCGCTCGCTCATGAGCTCGCTGATACCACGGAGGGTGCTTGGGTTGAGCTGAAGCCTGCCGGGCGAGCACTTCACGTGCGGTTGTCGTCCCCTGACGACGCGCAACGGCTCATGGCGACCGCGGTAGCCAGGGCGGAGGCTGAATTGCCAGGGCTGACCGTTCGATTTGGCAAGAATGTTGTGGAATTTTCGATCCATTCCGCCACGAAGGGCGACGCGATCGAACGGCTACGTAACTACGTCGGTGCCGACGCAATATTCTTTGCTGGCGATGACACAACCGACGAGGATGCGATCGCCGCGCTCGGTCCGAATGATGTTGGCGTTCGCGTGGGGGATGCGCCTTCTGGCGCTCAACTTCGCGTTGCCGGAACAGCAGAGATTGCCGAGCTTTTGAAGCTTGTAACCGACCGCCGTGAAGCGGTGGTATCGACGCGGGCGAGCTGAGGTTTCGCTACGCCCTAAACTCGAAGCATGTCTGAGAGTGATTCGATTGATATCAAGCCACGTTCCCGCACGGTAACCGACGGAATTGAAGCAACAACTTCGCGCGGAATGCTGCGTGCAGTTGGTATGGGAGATGCCGACTGGGAGAAGCCCCAGATCGGTATTGCGAGCTCGTGGAACGAGATCACCCCCTGCAATCTGTCGCTCGATCGCCTCGCTCAAGCGGCGAAAGAGGGAGTGCACGCCGGTGGCGGGTACCCACTGCAGTTTGGAACGATTAGCGTTTCCGATGGCATTTCAATGGGGCACGAGGGGATGCACTTCTCACTCGTGAGTCGCGAAGTTATCGCTGACTCCGTTGAGGTTGTCATGGAGGCAGAGCGCCTCGACGGTTCGGTCACGCTCGCGGGCTGCGACAAGTCGCTTCCCGGAATGCTGATGGCTGCGGCGCGGCTCAACCTCGCCTCTGTCTTCCTCTATGCCGGTTCGATCGCTCCCGGCTGGGTCAAGCTCAGCGACGGTACCGAAAAAGACATCACGATCATCGACTCGTTCGAAGCAGTCGGCGCAGTCAAAGCTGGCCGGATGAGCGAAGCCGACGCCAAGCGCATCGAGTGTGCTTTTGCGCCCGGCGAGGGTGCCTGTGGCGGTATGTACACGGCCAACACGATGGCGAGCGTTGCGGAAGCCCTGGGAATGAGTCTTCCCGGCTCGGCGAGCCCAGCATCCGCCGATCGTCGTCGCGACTACTTCGCGCACCGTTCAGGCGAAGCTGTCGTCAATCTTCTGCGCCTCGGTATCACTTCGCGCGACATCATGACGAAGAAGGCTTTTGAGAACGCGATCACGGTAGCAATGGCTCTTGGTGGCTCCACGAACGTTGTGCTGCACATCCTCGCCATCGCGAGCGAAGCCGAAGTTGAACTCACGCTCGATGACTTCAATCGCATCGGCGACAAGGTTCCCCACTTGGGCGACCTGAAGCCGTTCGGCCAGTACGTCATGAACGATGTTGACCGCCACGGCGGGCTCCCGGTGCTCATGAAGGCGCTCATGGAGGAGGGGCTCATTCACGGCGATGCCCTCACAGTGACGGGCAAGACTGTTGCCGAAAACTTGGCCGAGATGGACATCGATCCTCTAGATGGCAAGGTTCTTCGCAAGTTCGACAACCCCATCCACCCCACTGGGGGTCTCACAATTCTTAAGGGTTCTTTCGCTCCCGAGGGTGCAGTCGTGAAGACGGCAGGTTTCGACGTTGCTGAGTTCGTGGGCCCTGCCCGCGTGTTCGAGCGCGAGCGTGAAGCACTGGATGCTTTGACTGCCGGCACGATCGAGGCTGGTTCTGTTGTCGTCATTCGCTATGAAGGACCCAAGGGTGGACCGGGCATGCGCGAGATGCTCGCGATCACGGCGGCCATCAAGGGCGCTGGACTCGGCAAAGATGTACTACTCTTAACAGACGGACGATTCTCAGGCGGCACAACCGGACTGTGTATCGGCCACATAGCTCCCGAAGCAGTAGACGCAGGTCCTATTGCCTTCGTGCGCGATGGTGATCTTATACGGGTCGATATCGCAGCTCGCTCGCTCGACTTACTTGTCGACTCCGCTGAGCTCGAAGCCCGCCGAAAAGGCTGGGCCCCCCTCCCTCCGCGCTACACGCGAGGTGTTCTGGCCAAGTATTCGAAGCTTGTTCAGTCCGCCGCTCGCGGCGCGGTCACCAGTTAGCGCAACGCTCACCACTCGATTTAAAGGATTTGCACATGTCCTCTGACCCCGTACCGCGGCCCAAGAGCACTACGCCGGAGATTTTGACCGGTTCTGGTGCGATTCTTCGCAGTCTGGAAAAGCTGGGTGTGAAAGATGTCTTCGGTTTGCCCGGCGGCGCAATCATGCCCTTCTATGACGAACTGATGGCATCCACGGCAATCCGTCACATTTTGGTCCGGCACGAACAGGGTGCCGGTCACGCTGCTGAGGGCTATGCATCGTCATCAGGAAAGCTCGGTGTCTGTATCGCAACGTCGGGTCCAGGCGCAACAAATCTGGTGACGGCAATTGCGGATGCTCACCTGGACTCCGTTCCGCTTCTCGCGATTACCGGCCAGGTGTTCTCGACCTCGATGGGTACGGATGCCTTCCAAGAGGTAGACATTTCCGGGATTACGATGCCGATTACGAAGCATTCGTTCCTCGTTACGAAGGCAGAGGACATCCCCGCGACTCTGGCGGCGGCATACCACATTGCCACCACCGGCCGTCCTGGTCCGGTGCTTGTTGACGTAACTAAGGACTGCCAGCAGGGTTCTGCCCCATTCATTTGGCCGCCCAAGGTTGACCTGCCCGGCTACCGCCCGGTCATGAAGGCTCACGGCAAGCAGGTTCAGGCTGCCGCACAGATGCTCGCTGAAGCTGAACGCCCCGTCTTCTATGTCGGTGGTGGCGTTGTGCGCTCTGGTGCATCGGCTGAATTGTTTGAGCTGGCAACGCTGGTGGGTGCGCCCATTGTGACGACGCTGATGGCTCGTGGTGCGTTCCCCGACTCGAACGAATTGAACCTCGGCATGCCCGGCATGCACGGTGCCGTGCCCGCGGTTCTAGCGATCCAGGAGTCCGACCTGCTGATCTCTCTCGGTGCTCGCTTCGATGATCGCGTAACGGGAAAGCCGAGCGAATTTGCTCCTCTCGCTAAGGTCGTGCACGTCGACATCGACCCTGCCGAAATCGGGAAGATTCGCGCGGCAGAAGTCCCCATCGTTGGTGACGCTAAAGACGTCATCATCGACCTCACGGCCGCATTTGCTGAAGTAAGCAAGACCACTAAGCCCGACTACACCGCGTGGTGGGAGCGACTCAACTCGCTGCGCAACCAGTTCCCACTCGGGTTCACTGAGCCTGACGACGGCCTGCTGTCACCGCAGTACGTGATCAAGCGTGTTGGTGAGCTCACTGGCCCCGAGGGCATTTTTGCTGCTGGCGTTGGTCAGCACCAAATGTGGTCTGCCCAGTTCATCAAGCACGAACGCCCCAACTCGTGGCTCAACTCGGGTGGTGCCGGAACCATGGGTTACGGCATCCCGGCAGCAATGGGCGCCAAGGTTGCCAACCCCGATCGACCCGTGTGGGCGATTGATGGCGATGGATGCTTCCAGATGACCAATCAGGAGCTAGCTACCTGCACGATCAACAACATCCCCATCAAGGTCGCGATCATCAACAATTCGAGCCTCGGCATGGTTCGCCAGTGGCAGACGCTGTTCTACGACGGACGACACTCGTTCACTGACCTCAACACGGGCCACGACACTGTGATGATCCCGGACTTTGTGAAGCTGGGGGAGGCGTACGGTTGCCTCGCCATCCGCGTCACAAAGAAAGAAGAGATCGACCCGGCCATCAAGCTCGCGCTTGAAACTAATGATCGCCCCGTCGTCATTGACTTTGTGGTGAGTCGAGACTCAATGGTGTGGCCAATGGTGCCGCAGGGTGTCGGAAATTCCAGCGTGCAGTATGCCCGCGACCATGCCCCCGAGTGGGAAGAGGAGTAAAGCGATGAGTCACGTACTTTCTCTACTCGTAGAAGACAAACCGGGTCTGCTCACTCGCGTCGCTGGACTATTTGCGCGTCGCGGCTTCAACATTCAGTCGCTGGCAGTTGGCTCAAGTGAAATCGAAGGCCTCTCGCGCATCACCGTTGTGGTGGATGTCGAGGAACTTCCCCTTGAGCAGGTCACGAAGCAGCTCAACAAGCTCATCAACGTGATCAAGATCGTGGAACTCGACCCTGACCAGTCGGTAACCCGCGAGCACTTGCTGATCAAGGTGCGCGTTGACAACACGACGCGCTCACAAATTCTCGAAGCGGTAAACCTGTTCCGTGCCCGCGTGGTTGATGTCGCATCTGATGCGCTCATCATCGAAACCACTGGTGACTCGGGCAAGATTCAAGCATTCTTGCGAGTGCTGGAACCCTACGGGATTAAAGAAATTGCTCAGAGTGGATTGCTGGCCATGGGTCGCGGTTCGAAGAGCATCACCGACCGAGTTTTCAAGAACTAACAGAACAAATAACTAAGGAGAATCACCACTGTGACCGAGATCTTTTACGACGACAACGCTGACCTCGCGCTCATCCAGGGCAAGAAGGTTGCTGTTATTGGTTATGGCTCGCAAGGCCACGCCCACGCACTAAACCTGCGCGACTCAGGTGTTCAGGTCAAGATCGGCCTCAAGGAGGGCTCGAAGAGCATCGCGAAGGCAACAGACGCCGGCTTTGAGGTGCTCACGAGCGCCGAAGCAGCCAAGTGGGCCGACGTTGTTGTGATCCTTGCTCCCGACCAGCACCAGCGCGGCCTGTACGCCGACGACATCAAGGACAACCTTGAGGCTGGCGACACTCTTGTCTTCGGACACGGCTTCAACATCCGTTTCGGATACATCGACGCACCTTCTGACGTAGATGTCATCCTCGTAGCGCCCAAGGGACCGGGTCACACCGTTCGCCGCGAGTACGAAGCCGGCCGTGGCGTTCCCGTCATCGTTGCTGTCGAGAACGACGCCACTGGTACCGCTTGGGACATGGCCTGGTCATACTCGAAGGCAATCGGTGGACTTCGCGCCGGTGGCATCAAGACCACGTTCACCGAAGAGACTGAGACCGACCTGTTCGGTGAGCAGGCTGTTCTCTGTGGTGGAACCTCACAGCTCGTTCAGTACGGCTTCGAAACTCTTATCGAGGCTGGCTACCAGCCGCAGATCGCCTACTTCGAGGTACTTCACGAGCTCAAGCTCATCGTTGACCTCATGTGGGAGGGTGGCATCGCCAAGCAGCGTTGGAGCGTCTCTGACACCGCTGAGTACGGCGACTACGTTTCGGGCCCCCGCGTCATCGACGAGTCGGTCAAGGACAACATGAAGGCTGTTCTCGCAGACATCCAGTCGGGTGCCTTCGCTGACCGCTTCATCAAGGATCAGGATGCTGGCGGACCCGAGTTCCTCGAACTGCGTGCCAAGGGACAGAACCACCCCATCGAAGCAACCGGCAAGGAGCTGCGTGCTCTCTTCGCTTGGAAGCAGCAAGACTCCGACTACACCGACGGTTCAGCAGCCCGCTAACTTTCTCTAGTCACACCACCGGCCGTTCCGCTTTGCGCGGGGCGGCCGTTGGTCGTTCCGCAACTAGCGGGGTGGGGGCGTCGTGCCGCGATCAGGCCAGCGCAGTGTTGGCTCTGCCTTGGGGAGAGGGCCGGAAGTGCCCGTTCCTGCCCACACGGAAATCGCCAACAACTGTTCGGCTCGTGAACCGGTGAACGCCGCCGCGACGAGAGGCGCGTACAGGGCTCCAAGGTAGCTCGCGGCGAGCACTAGTTTCGCGTTCTTGCCCCAAACCAGCGCAGCGATAGCCGGGGCTAGCCCGAGCAGTAGCCAAAGGGGGTGCGCGACAATACCTAGAGCAACAGAAGAGACAATTGCGAGCACGCCAATACCCAGCTGGGCGATGAGCAGCGCGGCGAGTCTGCCAGCATGTCGAACGTACCGTTCCATGCCGACAGCAGCCCACATCACTCGAGCGCGCAACTGGTGGACTCCACTGTCGATGAGCGCAACGCGGAAGTCTTCATCGGCGGTACGTCTCAGCTCCAAGCGCTCATCCGCGGGGGCGAGCCGTGCGCGATTCGCGAGTTCGTCGTGCAAGATCGCCGGCAGCGTCTGTTTGCCAAAACTGGCGATTAGCCCCCAGAGGAACGGAGGCACCGAGGCAAAGTCGGTGCTGTTTCCCTCGCCGGGAGGCAAAGTGAGGTCATGGGCGGGAATCGTTAATACTCGGTCACTGTCACGAGGGTCGCGCCAGCAAAAGGTTTCGGCTACCTGAAAGTCCCGCCCGAGGCGGTAGACGAGCGGTAGGCCGAGCAACGCATTTCCGTGGCGATCAATAAATGGCATAGTCAACTCCTCGACCGATCGTGCGGCTAACTGCTCGGTCATATTTCTGGAGACTAGTCTGTCCGAGTGACAACGAACCTGCAGCACGATTCCCCAGACGCCGTAGCCCAAGATCCCGGGCACGGTATCGGAACCGCATCTCGAATGTTCGGCATTCTTCGGATTACCGCTGCCGCGCTCGTGCTCGCAAGTATTGCCACTCAGATTATCGACGAATCGATCCACAACGACTTCGTGGCGAAGGAGTACTTCAGCTACTTCACGATCCAGTCGAGCCTGATCAATGTCGTCATACTTGCGCTGAGCGGGCTGGCGGCCGTGCGCCTGCAGCGGGAGAGTTCCCTGCTGGGGGTGCTTCGTGCATCCGTCGTCTCGTATGCGGTTGTGACAGCGATCGTCTATAACGTGCTGCTCCGGGGGATTCCCGACGAAGGTTATGTCGGCATCCAGTGGCCTAATGAAGTAATCCACGTGTGGGTACCGCTGTTCTTGCTTCTTGACTGGCTCTTCGGCCCGTCACGGCCGGTGCTTCGGATGCGCGACGTACGCATTGCGATCCTCTACCCGCTTGCGTGGCTGGCGTTCACGTTCGCGCGGGGAGCGCTCGACGGATGGTTCCCTTACCCGTTCTTGCAGCCCAACGGCCCAGACGGATGGGGTGGCGTTGCGGTCTATGTGGTCGGCATTGCCGCGTTTATTGTCGCGATTGCGCTCGCACTAATCGGCATCAGTCGCGCCCGCTGGGCGAACACAGACTCTGTGTGGGCATCACGCCGAAGATAGCGGTGCGTGGCAGCTAGCCGGTGGGCCACTCGTCGTCAGTGCCAAAACCACACAGTGCGCGGTAGTCAGCCAGCGCCGTGATGGGGGCGGTTCCGGCGGAGCGGGTGTAGCGCTCTTCTGTGAATTCGCCATTGAGCGCGTTGTAGCGTGTCGTGCGGTTGATCAGCGGCGTGCCAATTTGGGCGGCAATCTTGATCGCTTCGCTAGTGACGATCGCAGCGATTACGGCCACGGCGCCCGGGAAAATTCCGTGGGCAAGGTTGGTGTCGATTGCAGCGCGTTCCGGTGGTGTCGGGTACAGATCGCGAAAACCTACACCGCGGGCGGGCCACGAAACTCCAGCCTCAGCGCCAAACTCGCACGCCCAACCCCACACCAAAGGAATCTCGGTGATCTCTGCCGCATCGGCGGCCAAGTAGTGGGTGGGATAGTTGTCGCTGCCGTCAATGACAAGGTCATAGTCGGCAAAGAGAGCCAGGGCGTTCTCGGGCGTCAACCGCTGGTCTATCGCCACAACGTTGGTTGCCGGACTGAGATCTGCGACGCGTTCGACCGCAGAAACAACCTTTTTGTGACCGACATCCAATAACCGGTGGATGTGCTGACGGTGCAGATTGCTCAGTTCAACGCGGTCGTCATCGATTACACCAACGGTCCCAACGCCTGCCGCAGCTAGCGCGGGGATTGCCGTGCTTCCCACACCGCCCGCACCAATCACGAGCACGCGTGTGCGTGCCAAATTGTTTTGCGCCTGCTCGCCGAAGTTGGTTAATGCGAGTTGGCGGCTGAACCGCTGATCCATGAGTTGATTGTTTCACCGCCACCCTGACTATTCGGCTAAAAACGGGGTCGGCGCACCTGTTTGCCCGTGAACTGGGGGTTCTTCGAGCCTCTAATCAGTTCGCGGGCTAGCGTGCGTTCATCCTTCGGGCAACGACTGCTCTGGCAAGAAGTTCATTGTCACGCCCTCACCCCGAAGTACCAGACTGCCGCCGGTCGGAACCGCAACTGTTACGCGATCAAGGGCGGCAAAGTAGCGGACTTCGAACTCGGAAAGCTCGTTGTTGACGCAGGCTCGCTCGGTATAGGACAAATTCTTGACGACGAGGCCCGTAGGTTCGCCGTCGAGTGACGCCGCGTAGTCGTTGCACGCCGATTGTCCAATAATTCCGTCGCCGGAAATCATGAGTGTCACTGTCGAGTCGACTGTCATCGCGCCAGAAGAATCAACGCCGTCGAGAAAGGTCCACGTTCCGTCGATCCCTTCAATGGGGATCGGGTCACCTGGCGTCTCCTCTTCGCCCATGCCGGGGCCGCTATCGAGCGGGGGTTCATCTGAACCAGGAATGAGTGCCGGGCCTGCGCACGCCGAGAGAGCAAGCGCACCGATGGCAAGCAGTGGGGCGACCTTCATAAACACTGACTTCTTGGACATTCTTTGTGTTGGCATTGTGTCCTCCTAGTTAGGTAGACGAAGAAATGCACGATTTCGTTGTGTGCTTGTCAGAGAAAGCTCGACACCGTCCGTTCCCGAGCCCACAGCGCGGGCTAGACAGTGAGGGCTAGACGGCGGCAAGTAGGCACAGCGTGATGAGCACCATCTGGGCAAAGTAGCGCGGCCAGAACGGGGTTGCTGCGCGCCCAAAACGTTCCGGATGCTCAGCCGCATAGGCATTGGCGGGGAACACGGCAATCAGAAAGAGCACGAGCGCAATACCGGCAATAAAGCGGGTTGGCTCCCACAGCAGACCAAGACCGCCAGCTATTTCACAGAGCCCGGTGAGCGTGACGAGAACGGTGGGAGATGGCATCCACTTCTGGCGCAATGCCGGTGGGATCATTGCTGCCATTGTGCGGGCAGGGGCGGCAACGAAGTGGCTGACCCCCATCGCGATGAACGCAAGAGCGAGTGCGATACGCAACACCCATTGGGCGATGTAAACGGCATCCATCATGCTCCTATCGTCGCACTGCGCTGTCACATGGCAACGGCGGCTTCCCGTCGCCGCTAAAGTTGCTGTAGTTGTGTACTCAAGCAGCCTTCGCTGTGTCAGCGCGAAGTCCCCGCGAACTGAAGGACCAGATCTGTGGCCAAGCCGATCGTCGTGATCGCCGAAGAACTTTCCCCCGCAACAGTTGACGCCCTCGGGCCCGACTTCGAGATACGAAACATTGATGGCACTGACCGTGCCGCTCTGAAAGCTGCGCTCGCTGATGCGCAAGCCGTTCTCATCCGTTCAGCAACCAATATGGATGCTGATGCCCTTGCCGCCGCTCCTCTCCTGAAGGTCATTGCGCGCGCCGGTGTTGGGCTCGACAACGTTGACATCAAGGCTGCTACTGCGGCCGGCGTGATGGTCGTCAACGCCCCCACCTCGAACATCATCTCGGCAGCCGAGCTGACGGTTGGGCACATTCTGAGCCTGGCGCGTCACATTCCTGCCGCTCATGGTGCGCTCGCTCAGGGGCAGTGGAAGCGCTCGCAGTATTCGGGCACTGAACTGTTTGAGAAGACGATTGGCATCATTGGCCTTGGCCGCATCGGTGGTTTGATCACGGAGCGTATGCAGAGCTTCGGCACGAACATCATTGCCTACGATCCGTACGTCACGGCTACCCGCGCACAGCAGATGGGCGTCACGCTCGTGTCGCTCGAAGAACTGTTGCAGCGTGCAGACTTCATCACCATTCACATGCCGAAGACGCCCGAAACGACGGGCATGATTTCGACTGAGCAGTTCGCCCACATGAAGTCGACCGCGTACATCGTGAACGTCGCCCGCGGTGGCCTTATTGACGAAGATGCCCTCTACACGGCTCTCAAGTCGCGCCGTATTGCCGGCGCAGGCCTTGACGTGTTCGTTAGCGAGCCGCCAACAGGTTCACCTCTGCTCGGCCTCGACAACGTCATTGTCACCCCGCACCTTGGCGCTTCGACTGCTGAAGCGCAGGAGAAAGCTGGCGTTTCGGTAGCCAAGTCAGTTCGACTTGCCCTCGGAGGCGAGCTCGTGCCTGACGCGGTGAACGTTGCTGGTGGCATCATCGACGAGAGTGTGCGCCCCGGCATCCCGCTCATGGAAAAGCTCGGTCAGGTCTTTTCCGGACTGGCCCACAGCCCGCTCACGAGTGTCGACATTGAAGTTCGCGGTGAAATCGTTGAGTTCGATGTCAACGTACTCAAGCTTGCTGCTCTCAAGGGAATCTTCACGAATGTGGTGTCGGAGACGGTCAGTTACGTCAACGCGCCGGTGCTCGCTGACCAGCGTGGGCTCACCGTTCGTCTCATCACGGATGTGGATAGCCCCGAGTACCGCAACGTTCTCACCATCCGCGGTTCGCTATCTGATGGCTCGCAGGTTTCTGTTTCGGGAACGCTGGTTGGCAATAAGCAGCTCGAGAAAATTGTCGAGATCAACGGCTACGACATCGAGGTTCCACTCGCAGATCACCTTATTGTGATGATGTACGAGGACCGCACCGGAATCGTTGCCGTCTTCGGCAAGGAGTTCGGCGACGCCGAGATCAACATCGCTGGCATGCAGATCGCGCGTGAGAGTGAAGGCGGCAACGCGCTGTCGGTGCTTACGGTCGACTCGCAGGCATCCGCTGAAGTTCTCGCCACGGTTGCTGAGCGCATTGACGCTCGCTACGTGCACGCGATTGACATCGTCGACGCCTAGTTTCGGTTGCCGCTGATTGCGGCCCAGATGCAACAAAAGGCGCGCCCCGACTGATCGGGACGCGCCTTTTGTGTTGGTTGTACCTAGTCGTTAGATGGTCTCGTCGGGCGTTGTGGTCGTGCGACGTTCGCTGACGGAGTTGTTGACTCCGTCGTTGTTGTGCACGGTGGTAACTGAGGTGCGCTTACGCATCATCAGCACGAGGCCGATGACGAATACGACAGCTCCGGCGATCATCAGGATGTAACCGATGAGGTCGAAGTTCACCCCTTCCACTTGCAGGTCGAGCGCGAAAGTAAGAATCGCGCCAATTACTACTAATACAATTCCGGTTCCGATACTCATGTGCCCAATTTTAGCGCACCGTGTACAGCGCGCAATCAGAAAACACTCAGGAATGGAAATTCTGGTTAAACGGGCCGCCAAAGGATCGCTCGCGGCATCGAGTGCAGTGCTGCACAGCGGTACTGTATTTGTATGCCTTCTCAGATCAAGCTTGCAGTCATTCCCGGTGATGGTATTGGGCCAGAAGTTGTGGCCGAGGCTCTCAAGGTGCTGAAGGCAACCGGTGTGGATGTTTCCACCACCGAGTTCCCCTTTGGCGCGAGCCACTACCTAGAGTCGGGCACGATTCTCGAAGACTCCGATATCGACGAGCTCGCCAAGCACGACGCGATTCTGTTGGGCGCTGTTGGGGGAGACCCCCGCGATCCTCGCCTGACAGGCGGCATCATCGAGCGTGGTTTGCTGCTGAAGCTGCGTTTTGCGCTCGATCACCACGTGAATCTGCGCCCCACTACAATTTTCCCCGGCGTGACGTCACCGCTTGCAGAGCCAGGGGCAGTCGACTTTGTGGTGGTCCGGGAGGGAACCGAGGGCCCATACGTTGGCAATGGTGGGCGCATCCGCACGGGCACACCCCACGAAATTGCCACCGAGGTTTCGATTAACACGGCGTTCGGTGTTGAGCGGGTTGTTCGCTTCGCTTTTGCGCAGGCAATGTCGCGTTCGCGCAAGAAGGTAACGCTCGTGCACAAGACCAACGTGTTGACCCACGCCGGCGGCTTGTGGCAGTCGACGGTTGACCGGGTTGCGACCGAGTTCCCCGAGGTCGCGGTCGATTATCTGCACGTTGATGCCGCAACGATCTTTATGGTGACAAAACCGAGTACATTTGACGTCATCGTCACCGACAACCTTTTCGGTGACATCCTCACAGACCTCGCAGCGGCCATCAGCGGCGGCATCGGTTTGGCCGCTTCCGGCAATCTCAACCCGAGCGGGGAATTCCCCTCGATGTTTGAGCCGGTTCATGGTTCAGCGCCCGACATTGCGGGCAAACAACTCGCTGACCCCACGGCGGCAATCCTGTCGATTGCATTGCTGCTCTCACAGTTCGGCGAATCGGATGCTGCGGCCCGCGTAACTGCGGCCGTTGAAGCCGATCTCAGCGCCCGTGGCACTGTCGCACGGTCGACGTCTGAGATTGGCAGTGCAATTGCAGACGCTGTAGCGCAGAATTAACCCACCGCCATTGTGGCTGTACGTCATTAAGGACATTTGATGAAGAATCTGTTGGCAGATCGCCCCCTCACGTTCATGGTCAAGAAGAACCAGGAACCCCGCTCGGTTGAGGAGCGCGACGCAATTCTGGCGAATCCCGGCTTTGGGGTGAACTTCACCGACCACATGGTTGACGTGTGTTGGTCAGAGATGGGCGGGTGGCACCGTCCGCGCGTGCAGCCGTATGGTCCGATCACTCTTGACCCGGCTGCTGCAGTGTTGCACTACGGCCAAGAGATCTTCGAAGGGCTGAAGGCGTTCCGTCACGAGGACGGTTCGATCTGGTCGTTCCGCCCCGAAGCGAATGGTGCGCGTTTGCAGCGTTCGGCCCGACGCATGGCATTGCCTGAGCTGCCCATCCCGGCGTTCATCGATTCACTCAAGCAGCTCATTGCTGTTGACGGTGACTGGGTTCCGAATGCTCCCGAGACGAGCCTCTATTTGCGGCCCTTCATGTTTGCCAAGGAGGCATTCCTTGGGGTGCGCCCGGCAAAGAAGGTCAACTACTACGTGATCGCTAGCCCCGCCGGCGCCTACTTCGCTGGCGGTGTTGCTCCGGTGTCGATCTGGATCTCCACGAACTTCACCCGTGCGGGCAAGGGCGGAACTGGCGCGGCAAAGACCGGTGGAAATTACGCTTCGTCCCTGATTGCCCAGCAGGAAGCATCCGCTCAGGGCTGCGCCCAGGTGTTGTTCTTAGATGCCGAAGAGGGAAAATACATCGAAGAGCTCGGTGGCATGAACGTGGTTCTCGTCAAGAAAGACGGCACGCTAGTGACGCCGCAGTCAGAGTCGATTCTTGAAGGAATCACTCGCGACTCCGTGTTGCAGCTTGCAGAAGACCGCGGCCACAAGGTTGAGCGTCGCCGCGTCACGCTCGAAGAATGGCGCGAGGGCGTTGAGTCTGGCGACATCACCGAAATGTTTGCGTGTGGCACTGCCGCCGTAATCACTCCGATCGCCATGCTCAAGGGTGATGGTGTTGAATTTGGAGCGGCGGATGCTCCGGCCGGTGAACTGACGATGTCGCTGCGCGAAGAGCTCACCGACATCCAATATGGCCGTCGCGAAGACAAGCACGGCTGGATGATGAGGCTCGACGCATGAAGGTAGCTCGTTTCAGTTCTGGAACTGGGGCCCGCTACGGGATCATCGACGGCGACGACATTGTTGTTTTGACCGGTGACCCCATGTTCAACGGTTTTGAGACCACGGATGAGCGTTTGCCGCTGTCGGAGATCAAGATGTTGGCTCCCGTGATCCCGCGGTCGAAGGTTGTCGCGATTGGTCGCAACTATGCCGACCACGCGAAAGAGCTCGGCAATGCGACACCCACTGAGCCGATGATGTTCCTCAAGCCAAACACTTCGGTCGTTGGCCCAGGGGACGCCATCATGCTGCCGCCGCAGAGCGAGCACGTGAGTTTTGAAGGTGAGTTGGCTGTTGTGATTGGCAGCATCGCTAAGAACGTGGTGGAGGCTGACGCGGACAGCGTGATCTTCGGGTATACGATCGCCAACGATGTGACGGCTCGCGACCTTCAGAAGAAGGACGGCCAGTGGTCACGCGCAAAGGGCTTCGATACGTTCTGCCCACTCGGGCCTGTGATTGAGACAGAGTTCGAGGTGGGCTCGCAGAGCATCCGTACGACTGTTAATGGCGATGTGAAGCAAGACGGAACCGTTGACCAGATGGTGCACTCCGTTGCATCCCTAGTGGCGTATGCGTCGAGCGTGTTCACCCTCTTGCCCGGTGATTTGATTCTCACGGGCACGCCAGCTGGAGTCGGACCAATTGTGCAGGGCGACACTGTTGAGATCACGATCGAGGGCATTGGCACGCTGAGCAACCCGGTTCGTACGGCAACGCGGTAGTTGTGGCACGCAGTGCGTGACGCTGCCTCTTCCGGAGAGGTTCGACTCGCATAGAATGGGCTCAATGTCTGCGCCATTTTCTACTGCAACCGCTTCCGACGTTCGCGTTCGGTTTTGTCCGTCACCCACGGGTACGCCCCACGTTGGGCTGATTCGTACTGCCCTGTTTAACTGGGCATATGCGCGCCACATGGGCGGCAAGATGGTGTTCCGTATTGAAGATACGGATGCCGCTCGCGACAGCGAAGAGAGCTACTTGCAGCTTCTCGACGCGATGAGCTGGTTGGGTCTTGACTGGGACGAGGGCGTCGAGACGGGTGGCCCGCACGCGCCGTACCGTCAGTCGCAGCGCACCGACATCTACCTTGAGGTCATCGAGAAGTTGAAAGCTTCCGGTCACCTGTATGAGTCTTTTGCGACGGGTGAAGAGATCGAGGCCCGTAATGTGGCAAACGGTCGCGACCCCAAGCAGGGCTATGACAACTTCGAGCGCGACCTCACTGCTGACGAGATCACCGCGTTCAAGGCCGAGGGTCGCCAGCCGGCATTGCGTTTGCGTGTGCCAGACAGCGACCTGAGTTTTGACGACCTGGTGCGTGGCGATATTACGTTCCCCGCTGGCTCGTTCTCTGACTTCGTTGTCGTGCGCCCGAATGGTGCCCCGCTGTACACATTCGTCAACCCGGTGGATGACGCGCTCATGGGCATCACGCACGTGCTGCGCGGTGAAGATCTGCTCTCGAGCACGCCTCGCCAGATCGCCCTCTACACAGCACTGATTGAGATCGGGCTGACGGATGCGATTCCGCGCTTCGGTCACCTTCCTTACGTAATGGGTGAGGGCAACAAGAAACTGTCCAAGCGTGACCCCGAGGCGAGCCTGTTCCACCACCGTGACCGCGGGTTCATCCCCGAGGGACTCATCAACTACCTGTCGTTGCTCGGCTGGTCGCTTGCTCCTGACCGCGACGTGTTCTCGATTGACGAGATGATTGCGGCTTTCGACGTAGAAAATGTGACACCGAGCCCGGCCCGCTTTGATGTGAAGAAGGCGGAGTCGCTGAATGGCGACCACATTCGTCTCTTGTCTGCCGAAGAATTCGCGGGCCGTCTGGTTCCGTACCTCGTTGCTGCTGACGTAATTTCTGCTGAGCCCACTGCGGCTGAGCTGGCGATGCTCGCCGCTGCTGCGCCACTCGTTCAGGAGCGCATGCAGTTGCTGGGCGATGCGCCGGCGCTGTTGCAGTTCTTGTTCACTCCGGATGCTGAACTCACGGTTGATGCCGATGCGATGCCGAAAGCCGAGGGCCCTGAGGTTCTGGATGCGTCGATCGCCGTACTGACTGATCTTGATTCCTGGACGCACGACGCAATCGAATCGGCTCTCCGCGCCGAACTTATTGACGTGAAGGAAATGAAGCCGCGTCTCGCGTTTGGTCCGTTGCGTAGTGCGATTGCTGGTCGCCGCATCAGCCCGCCGCTGTTTGAGTCGATGGAGCTGTTGGGCAAGGACTCGTCACTGGTTCGCTTGAAGGCGTTGCGCGCCCAACTATGAGTGAGCGGTTCGACTGGGATGTTGTCATTGTCGGCGGCGGACCGGCCGGACTGAGTGCTGCGCTGAATCTGGCGCGAGCACGTCGTCGCACTCTCGTGCTCGACAGCAATCGTCCCCGCAATTCGGCGACGTTTCACTCGCACGGCTTTTTGAGCCGTGATGGTATTTCTCCTCTTGAGCTGCGCAAGATGGGTCGCGAGGAGCTTGAGCAGTATCCGAACGTCTCGTTTGAGCGCACGATCGTTGAGAGTATTGAGCCGCTGGCAAGTGCCGGGTCTGGCTTCACGGTGACACATCGTGGGGGAGCGGTCACGACCCGCGCTGTGCTGATCGCGACGGGGTTGCGTGAGGTGCTGCCGAAGTTGCCGACGCTGCGCGCGTTCTATGGGACGAGCATCCATTCGTGCATGGAGTGTGACGGGTATGAGTATGCGGATCGGGCGATTGCGCTGATTGGGCATACGGATGACCTGGCCGAGCGGGCGTTGTTGTTGTCCCAGTGGAGCCTCGATCTGATTGTCTTCACGCAGGGCGTCGGTCACGTGAGCGAGGCCGATGAGGCGATGCTCGCTGAGCGTGGTGTTCGCGTGGATCGTCGTGAGGTGGCGGATGTCGCGGGCGACCGTGATGGCCTGAATGGTGTTGTGCTGGCCGACGGCGAGACTGTTGCGCGCGAGGCCGCGTTTGTGCGCCCCGACTATGAGACGGCGCTCGACTATGCGGCGGGCTTGCAGCTCGCGCTCGACGCGGAGGGGCTGATTGTCGTGGACGCTGCCGGCCGCACCACCACGGCGGGAGCGTATGCGATTGGTGATGCTACCCCGCCCGGGCCTCAGCAGCTCATCGTTGCCGCGGGTGACGGCGCTGAGGTTGCCGCGGTTATCAACCGCGACTTGCTCTAAGAATCACGTGCCGCCCGGCCACGCGTTAGCAGCATGGTGACGAGACAAGCTGCGAACATCACCGCTGTGACGGGGGCCCAGACTGCTCGTTCGATGGCACTTGGCGTGATGAGATTCAGGATGACGCCCGCACCCGCATAGGCGGTGGTGATCCAGGCGAGCACGGCGATGATTCTGCGTGGGGCGAATCTCGCGGGACCACGTTCGGTGCGAGCGAGCATTGCTGCTGCCATGACGAGAACGAGGGCGGCTGAGACGCCCGCAATGACGCGGCCCTGAGCGGGGAGCGTGCCTTTGTTCGCCCCACCTTGGGTGAGCTCGCCGAGGGGTGCTCCGAGAACGACTGCGAGTTGGAAGAGCGCGACGAGGGTGAAGAGCACGGCTGCGATAGTGGCGCCGATGCGCGCAGCGCGGTGGATGGGGTTGGCGTGGTCATTCATTGAGCGGACTCCTTGTAGTCGGTGAGTTGGGCACGAAGCTCATCGAGCCAAGTAATCTCGGCGCGTGCGTGGGTTCGTCCCGATTCGAGCGTTGCGTATTGCAGGTGAATGGCGAGAGTCGTTTTCGAGGGTTTCTGGGGAGCGCTCGAGGCGAGAGCGTCGAGCGTGGTGAGGAGTTCGACGGCAGCGGAGCGACGTTGGTCGAGCAGTTCGATAACGCCGGCGGTGCCGAGCGATGCGGCGAAGAATAGCCTCAGTAGAAAAGGTTCGCGGGAGTTGTCTGGTTCGAGGGGGGAGGCCAGCCACGCATCCAATGCCTCTCGACCTGGATCGAGTAATGAGTACAAGCGGCGGTCGGGTCGTGTTGTCTGCTCGACGGTGGTGCTTTCAACGAGACCGTCGGCTTCGGCGCGATGGAGGGTGCGGTAGAGCTGTGACTGATCGGCTGGCCAAAAGTGTGCGGCAGTTGTCGAGAACGCTTTGCCGAGTTCATAGCCGGTCATTGGCTGGATCGCGACGAAGCCGAGCACCGCGTGAAGGAGGGACATGTACTGAATATAGGACAAGTCCTATATGACGTCAAGGGGTGAACCACAGCCCGCTCAGGATGCGCTAAAGTAGTAAATCGGTTCGGCTGCGGCTGAATCCTGTGGGGTATGGTGTAATTGGCAACACGGAAGATTCTGATTCTTTTGTTCTTGGTTCGAGTCCAGGTACCCCAGCAAAACATCTAGGGAGCAACTCCCGCCAAGCCCGGCTCACGCCGGGCTTTTTCATTTTCTCGCGAGTTCTGGCAACTGCACTCGGGCGGTGGGCTACTCGGTACCTAGGCCCAGAATTACAGTTGCCTCTTTGGCAAATGCTGTGCGTCCGCGGGTTGCTGCGACCAGCACCTTTAGGTAGAGGGTCGTGAGGAATGAGATTGCTCCTACGCAGAAAGCGGCAAGCGCCCAGAAAAGCGAAACTGGCACATTGTCGATCATCTTATAGAAGGTGACAGCGAGGATGATCACGAGGATTATTGCTGAGATTATCGACCAGATGCGCTCCGCGTCGCCTCGACCTGGGAGTTGCTTGTCGCCGAGTAACCACGGTAAATATGCAGCGTGCGAGTCGGAGTGACGTGTCGCCAGAAGGAGTTGAACTTCCGCGCGGTCGTACTGCAGGGCAAGCCGGTGCATCTCGTCGAGATTGCGCACTGCAGTCGCAAAAATAATGGAGAAAAGCACCGGTATGCCAGCAAGTGCGAGCGGGCTCTCGGTGATGACGATTGCGGTTCCCGCCGCAGCAAGAATAGGAATTCCCGCGGCCACCATGAGAAACCCTTGCCGCCCCGACTCACGAGCACGGCTCTCGTAGTAGTGGACTTCCTTTTGCCAGAACTCGATGGCCTTCACATCTGACATTCGTGCTCCCTGCTTAGCCCCGGTCTGTAACTTGATTGTGGCAGCGATTGTGCGAGGCCCGCAACTCCCCATCCAGCTGAGATTCTGTGAGCGCAATGGGCCCAACTTCGAGCGCATCAATGGTGTCGAGGGTCGCTGCGTGTTGACTTCGAAGCGAGCGAGGCGCGGAGTGCTGCAGTAGAACTCATGGCCCGCATCTTGCGGACTGGCGCGTGAAGAGACTTCGCGCGAGATCACCGGCTCACTGCCGCCGAATTTTTCCCGGATGTTCTCAGATGCTCCTAGCGCTCGCATCGGAGACCTGACCTCGGTCGACGTGCTATCGACGAGCAAGGTCAACGCCGAGGCGGCTCAACAGCAAAATGACAAGTACACTTGACACGGTGATCAACGCGGCCTAGCGTGTCAAGTGTACTTGACTCAAATGGAGGAATAACCCGTGCAAGATAGTAAACAGACCATCAATACGCGTGCCAAAAGGAACTCTTTCGGACTGGCAATCTGGACATTTGCGTGGCTCGTGACCCTTGCCTTAACCACGTTTGGCCCTGGCTTTCTAGGGGACTCCCTGCAGGTCGCTGGCTGGATTCTGATTGCTGCCAATCTCATTGCCGGCATCGGATGGATCGTCGCGCATGCCCGCTATCTCCGGGGAAGGGATGAGCTGCAACGGAAGATCATTTTGGATGCGATCGCCGTGGCGCTGGGGGCGGGACTGGTGGGCGGATTCGCCTATGCCGCAGCTCACAGCATCGGTCTCGTCACCCTTGACATCGGTATTGCCTCCCTTTGCAGCCTGATGGCCATTGTCTATCTTGTCGCCACGGTTGTTGGAAGCGTGAGATACCGGTGAAGAACCACATGAAGGCCCTTCGAGCCGAGCGCGATTGGACCCAGGCCGATCTGGCGGAGCGCGTGAATGTGTCACGACAGACGATAAACGCGATCGAAAAGGAAAAGTTCGACCCGAGCCTGCCGGTTGCATACCGCATCGCCAAGCTCTTCGACCGGACCGTTGAGGAGATCTTTATCGACGAACAGTGACCGACGGAACAACCGAGGGTACCGGTCCCCGTCAGCGGCATTCTCGCTGGAGGGATCGGTACTCATGCGCGTCCGTTGGAAAGAGCAGGCCCCGCAATCTCCGCAGTCAGGCGAGCTCAGCCGTGGAGCGGAATAACTGCAACCTTGCCCTTCACCCCGGCCACGACGAGCACATGCGCCGCCTCGACACCGTCAAGGGCCGCAACGGTTGCCGCGACATCCGGCTCCCGCAGCACTGCATCTGCACGCTGAAGCACTGTGACCCTAGCGCCCGTCGAGGCACGAACGGCGTCCACAATTTCGGCGCTATCGCCAGAAGCGACAAGCGTCACACGGCCGATGCGCTGAACGCGTTCGTCGGCAACGTCAGAGTGGCGATCGTTTCGCCAAATCGCAAAGTGATAGGAAGCAACAAGAAGCGTGGCCGTGAGAAGCCCGAGAGCCTGACGTGAACGCTCAACGAAGCTTTCACCGCTGCCACTATCAAGCAAGAACGAGAACAGTTGGAACCCGATCACAAGCAACGTGATGAGGGCCACCAGAGCGCTGAGACCAAAAATGATCACCAGATAGATGCGTCGGCCAGGGGTTGCAACGCGCTCGGTCGTTGACGCCTCCACAGGCCGCCACGTCACCCACCAGAGCAAACCACCCACGATCAGAGCACTGAGCCCACCCAACAGCAGACTGCGGATGTTGCCCTCAATAAGCGAACTACTCGACGTAGCGAGCAACGCATTCACGATCACGCCAACACCCGACGCCGCATACGCGAGCGAAACACCCGCACTCGCGAGTTTCGTAGCCGAACGCACCCCGGCCGAACGCCCAGTGACAATACGGGCGTGATAAACCAGCACGAGAGCCCCGACGACCGCATTAGCAATCGCGATCCCTAGAGGCTCAAGCGTGACAGCGAGAGGCTGCGGCGACGCCGTTATCAGCTCAAGAATCGCGGTGAGCGCGACCACGATGCCCGCAGCAAACAGCGCAAACGAGGCGATACCCGCAATAAAGACAAGAAGAACATTCGCAAAACCGTGAGACTGCTCCCGCACACCAACACGCAACCAATGCCACCACCACAACAGCGCACCGCCGACAGCCCACACCAGCCCCTGCAACACCAGCTGCCACACCGGATCGCTGATCACTACCGAGCCGAGCGCAGCATCCACCGCAGAATCAATGAGTTGGCCGAGAGCCCACACCACACCACCGGCAGCGTACGTGAGGCCGATAAGGGACGCGATTGCGGGTGCCGCGCCCGGCAACCGGGTCGGTGCCTTGCTGGGGTGACGCCACATCCAGTAATGCCACGCCCATACCAGCGCCCACACAAGTCCCGCCGCGAGCCCATACGGTTGCCAGCCACTCACAATGGCGTCCGAAGCCCACGTGAAGAGCGAAATTGTTGACGTCAGCAAAGCCACAGTCGACATAAGCATGAGATAAACAGGCCAGACAACGGAGGCCCGGTCGCGGGCCATTGCCGCGTCCCGCCACGTCAACCACCACAGCAAAGCTGCAAGGGGGCCGGCGATCAGGGCAGAAGCCAACGATGTCGCCAAACCGTAATTGTCGAAACTGACCTCGACGCGGCTCGCCGAGAACAAGCGATCGAGGAGCCCGCTGACACCACTCGCGGCAATAATCACCGTCGTCGCGAGCAACAGGTACGTGATGACGCGGCGCACCGTTTGCACGCCGCCGACCGCCGGAGCCGCGCTCATTGACGTCATTCGCTTATCCCTTGGTTGTAGCAGAGGGTCAGATCCCACGGAGCTGACTCAATCTTCCATAGGTCGTTCTCAAGTACGAGGCTGAACACTTCCTCAGACACATAGCCTGATCCGCCGAAATCGACGCTCCCGCGCTCCATCGAAACCCGCACCACGGCAGTGTCATCGTTGATGATTGACGAAATGACGGTCATCCGCAGTCCCTGAATCGTGTTCAGGTCAGCTTTGTCGCAATTCTCACGCAGTTCGGTCGACAAAAAATCGCGCGCCGCCGAATAGTCGCTCTCAACAACTGCCAGCGAATACGACTGCACAACACCCTCAGGCGTCGTGGGGTCAACCTCCGCGGCTCCGCCCCGAGTGAAGACCACGACGAGGGCAATCACCACAATGGCGGCGATGATGGAAAGGATCGCAATGAGAGTTCGATCCGGTCGTGAGGAATCCTGCTTCATGAGGACATCATGCACCCTCAGCGTTGCCTACACATCCGACTTGCCGCGCATCTCCAGTGTGATTTGGGTCGCATCGAGATTATCTAGGGCATTCTCGAGCAGATCGGCGTCGAAAATTCCGTTATCGCGCGCATCGAGAAGAGCTGTGCGCTGAGCACCGATGACCTCGAGCCGGTGCTGTTTGTCAGCCTCGAAACGAGCACGGCGAGGTGCGTAATCAGCATCGTCGTCCGCGGTCGCCGCGTGATCGCCGCCATCCAGCTGATTGCCGTCTACAGCGCCGATTTCTACAGCCCCAACTTCTGCCTCGACGCTCAACGCGGCCGGTGTTGGCACCGTCGCCGCGCTTGCCTTGAGAAGCGCGAAGAGCCTAGTGCGCTCGGCCGTGGCTCTCTCATCCACCACCGCATCGTCTACGGCAGGAGCGATGCGCCTAACGAGAGCGCCAATAGTGCCGCCCTGAACCAGAAGTGACAGAACAGCGACTGCAAACGCGATGAGCACCAGGGTTGAGCGCAGGGGAGTGTCAATCGGGAGAGACTGCGCCGCCGCAACAGTGATTGCGCCGCGCATACCGGCCCACACCACTGTGGTGCCCTCTCGCCATCCCAGCGGTTCGTGCAAGAAGTAATCGATATCGGCAAGAGAGCGCGTCACCAGCGATGTGACACGGTCAACGTAGCGCGCCGACTTTGTGGGAGTTAGCCCGCTCGGATGCTCCGGCGCATCCAGAATCTCTTGCGGCGTGGTCAGCCTGTTCTGAATCACCTGCATTCGAGGCTTCATCTTGGCGTGCCTTCGTGAGCGATAAGAAAGCACAGCCAATAGTGGGGCCACAAAAGCAGCGCGAACTAGGACGGTGAGAACTAGTGCTCCCACCGCGATAAGGAGCGCAGCCTTGATGCCGGCGTTATCGTTCTCAACATCGGTGAGGACGCTCGAAATCTGAAGCCCCATCAACAAGAAAATGCCGCCCTCGAGCACCAACTCGATCATGCGCCAATTTTGAGAATCCGAAAGCCGATTTTGGGGAGAAAGAACCCGTGCCGCGCGAACGCCAGTCACCAATCCAGCAACGACCGCCGCGACCAATCCAGAAGCCCCCACAAGCTCCGCAGGGATAGCGGCCACAAAGGGAACGGTAAACGACAGCGCAGTGTTGACGGTCGGATCCGTGATTCGCTTGCGCACTTCTAGGTTCAGCCACCCAACCGCGCCACCAATGAGGAGAGCAACAATGACGGAATACGTGAACGAGGCAACAACACCCCAAAACGAAAACGAAGCAGCCGTTGCCACAATTGCCGCCCGCAGCAGAGTAAGTGCAGAGGCATCATTGAGCAGGCTCTCTCCGTCGAGCATCGCCACCACCCGCTTCGACACCGGCGTCTGCTTGACTATGGATGCCGCGACAGCATCCGTTGGACTAATGATTGCGCCGAGCGCGACACCCCACGCGAACCCGAGTCCGGGAATCACCAGAGTGAAGAACACGCCCAGGATGAGCGATGTGCCAACGACAAGAGCGACCGAAAGACCGCTGATCGCGCCAAATTCGCGGCGAAAGTTCATCGTCGGCAGCGACACCGCAGTCGAATAAAGCAGCGGCGGCAGGATGCCGAGAAGAATGAGTTCAGGGCCAATCTCCACCGAACTAAACGCCGGAACTACGAGGCTCGCGACGACACCAATCGCCACCAAGACGAGCGGCGATGCCACGCCGAGGCGAGGGCCAACAAGAGTTGCGCCGGCGATCACGACAAGCGCGACCACCATCACGATCAACAGTTCAGTCATGTGCCTAACCTTGCAGCAAAAATTATCAAGAAGCTGGCAGCACACGAATAAAGGCCCGCAACTCATGCTCTCGTTGTTGGACGTGAGCGTTACGGGACTCGTTGGCTGAGGCAGTGGCGGCGACCGCTGGGGTCACCGCCACTGACACCTACGGTTGGCTGCGGATGATCGAGGTCCCGCCGGTCTGATCGCTGACGGTCACCAGTTCGTGAGCTTCCGCTTCCGCATCCGCATCCCCATCCCCGGTGCCGTCATCTTCGCCGCGGACGTTGAGCGTTTCAGTAGCCTCGCCGCGGTCGATCGTGGTGGCGAGTGGAACTTCTTTCACGAATGCGAGCAGCACGGCCGAGATCAACACGAGCGGAACCATGTAGAGGAATACAGGCGCAAGCGCATCGTTGTAGGCACCGACGATGATTTCGCGGACAGCATCCGGAAGGTCTCGCACAGCGGCTGGTGTCAACGAGTTCGTGTCACCGGTGACACCGGCGGCGGCGGCAGGAAGGCGCGTACCGAGCAGTTCGGTGAGGCGGGCGATGAACAAGCTGCCAACAACAGCGGTACCGATCGAGGCACCAATCTGGCGGAAGTAGTTGTTTGATGACGTCGCCGTACCGACCTGAGAGTTCGGGAACGTGTTTTGCACGATCAGCACCAGGATCTGCATACTCATACCCAGACCAATACCCATGATCGCGAGGTAGGAGCAGAGCACCCAGATCGGCAAAGCGGGGGTCATGGTCGACAGCAGTGCCAGCCCGATCGCAACAATGATCGACCCGGTCAGTGGCAGCCACTTGTAGCGTCCCGTTCGGCTCACCAATTGGCCAGCTGTAATGGAGCTCAGTAGCAATCCACCCATCATCGGGATCATCAGCAACCCGGCGAGAGTTGCGTTCACGCCTGTCACCATTTGCAGGTAGGTGGGCATGTAGGCAAGGGCGCCGAACATTGCGATACCCGTGATGAGACCGGATGCCGTCGTGAGAATGAAGTTGCGTTCCTTGAACATGTGCAACGGCATGATCGGCTCAGCGGCTGCGCGCTCCACCATGACGAACGAGATTCCGGCAACGATTGCGAGTGCGATAAGGCCGATGATGATGAGCGAATCCCAGTCGTACTGTGTGCCGCCCCAGGTCGTCACGAGCACGATGGCTGTCGAAGTGATTGCGAGCAAGATCATGCCCGCGACGTCGATCGTCGGCTTTGTCTTATTGTTCTTCGGAAGCTTCAGCAGCATGACGGCAGCGAAGATCGCCAGTGCACCAAGGGGGAGGTTCATCCAGAACGCCCAACGCCATCCGATGGACTCAGTGAACCAACCACCGAGAAGTGGGCCAGCGACACTGGCGAGCGCGAAGACGCCGCCCATTGCGCCCATGTAGCGGCCGCGTTCGCGAGCGGGCACTACGTCGGCGATGATTGCTTGCGACAGAATCATGAGGCCACCGCCGCCAAGACCCTGGACAGCACGACCGATGATGAGCCACGTCATGTCGGGTGCGAGCCCGCCAATCACCGACCCAAGCATGAAAATTGCGATCGCGCCGATGAAGAGTCCCTTGCGACCGATGAGGTCACCGAGTTTTCCGTAAACCGGCATCATGATGGTCGAGGCAAGGATGTAAGCCGTCGTTACCCACAACATGTGGTTCACACCGTCGAGCTCGCCAACGATTGTCGGGAGGGCGGTGCTGAAAATTGTCTGGTCAAGCGCGGAAAGCAACATAGTGACCATGAGGCCCGCAAACAACAGCAGGATGCTGCGTTTCGTTGCCGGGTCGCTCGTGGTGGTCGCTTCGGTATCGTTCGTAGTTGTCATTGAAGGACTTTTAGCGTTTCTCGTGTGAGTCCGATCGCACGCAGGTACATGGTGTCGATTTCGGCTGTAGCGCCGTTGGCGACCCATTCCTTAACTGCGATCCGAACGGATGCGATGCAAGCGGCTACCGCTATCTCGGCGACATGTTCAGGGTCGCGGGGGAGCGTAGTTTCTCGCTGGGTGAGGAATTCAACAACTGCCGCACTCATTGTGCTGTTGAGTTGTGTGAACTGGTGAAACTGTCTACTGAGCAGACGTGGATGCTCCTTCACGAGAAGCATCCGTTGGGCTTTGAGCTGGGTTCGTGCGGCAACTGGTCCCACAATTTCGAACATTGTGGAGACGATCGCTGAGACGAGGTCGTCGGACTCTGACGAGCCGATACCGGCGGCGATTGCGCGCTGCACTTCGCCCATTTCTTGGAGGCCAAGGATGGCATCCTCTTTGCTGTCGAAATAATTGAAGAACGTGCGCGGAGAGATTTCGGCGCGCTCGCTGATCATGTCGACGGTTGCCCCGTCGAGCCCCTCAGTCATAACAATTTCGACCGCTGCAGTCTCGATGCGCAATCGCGTTTCGAGTCGTTTGCGGTCGCGAAGACCGAGGGCGGGTGAATTAGGCACTAGGCAATATTTGCAGAGACTGCAAAATTGCACAACTGCAAAAAGCTGAGAGAGTGCCGAAAGGTGGGAATCGAGCGCGAACGTTACCGTCTACAGCGCGAGAGTTTCGCCCGGGTGGAGCACCGTCAGCACGCCGCCGTGGCTGCCCATGGCATCCGTAATTCGCGCAACTGACAGAGCGAGTCCCTTGTCAGACAGCACAGCATCGTGGGTCGGGAACGCTTGTTTCGGCGCCAACTCGACGACGTAATCCATGACCTCGCTGATCTTGAGCCAGGGCGCGCCCGCAGGAATGGCGGCGCTGGTGACTGGCCTCGGCGGCACGGTGAACGAGTCGCCGCCGTACCAGAATTCGGCATTGACGAGCACGCCGACATTGTCGATCACCGGTATCGACTTGTGGATGACAGCATGCTCGCTTCCAAAGAATTCCAGCGTCCACGCACCAACAGTTTCACTCGCACCATTGGCTACGGTGGTGACGTTCCAGTGGGTGGCAGCGTCCGCGACACCGGCAGGGCCGAAAATGGGCGCGTTGGGATTGTATTCGCGAATACGGCTCAGTTGATCATCGGACCAGTGATCAGGATGCTGGTGAGTAATCACGATCGCGGTCACGTTGTCGAGCGCGGGCAGCGGGCTGGTGAAGTTGCCGGGATCGATCACGAGTCGCTCATTCTCGTGTTCAAGAACGAGGCACGCGTGCTCATACTTGGTGACATTCATGACACGAGCTTAAGCCTGTGGTGCATTCGATGCGAAGCAGTGCGACATACTGGGCACGTGGAGTCGTTCAAACCCCTGCGCCTTGTTGTGGCGATTAATCCGACAGCGTCTTTTGGCAAGGGCAAGCACATTGGCCCTCAAGCTGTTGAGGCGTTGCGAGCACTCGGTCACGATGTCACCGCTCTTGAGGAGCCCAACTTTGCGCTGCTGCTGAAGCGCGGCCGCAAAGCTGTTGCCAAGAAGCCGGATGCTCTGCTGGTTGTTGGCGGCGATGGCATGGTCAATCTCGGCACCAACCTGGTCGCTAAAACGAAGGTTCCGCTCGGCATTATTCCTTCGGGCACTGGCAACGACATGGCTCGTGGTCTCGGTATCCCCTTTGATGACACGGATGCTGCGCTTGCCAGTGTTGTGCGGGGGCTCGCTCGCCCATCTCGAGCAATCGACGCTGGCAGTGTCGCCTACGTTGATGACGCTACCGGTTCTGCCGCCACGCGTTGGTTTGCCTGCGTGCTGTCTGCCGGTTTCGATGCAATTGTTAACGAGCGCGCGAATCTCATGTCGTGGCCGCGTGGCGCTAGCCGCTATACGGTTGCCCTCATCATCGAGTTGCTGCGGTTGCGCCCGATCAAGTACACGCTGACGATTGACGATCACGTCATTAAGACGACGGGCGCACTCATCAGTGTCGGCAACAATGTGTCGCTGGGTGGGGGCATGAAGGTCACGCCTGATGCACTCGTGGATGACGGTCTAGCTGACGTACTTGTCGTCGAGGCCCTGTCGCGGTTGGCCTTCTTGCGCGTTTTCCCTCGCGTATTCTCCGGAACGCATCTAACTGATCCGCGCGTCACTGTGTATCGCGGTAAGCAGATCCGTATCGAATCTGACAGCATCACTGCGTATGCAGATGGTGAGCGGTTCGCCGCACTCCCGATTGACATCACTATCGTTCCGGGCGTGCTAAATATCCTCGACCAGCGTCCGTAGCGTAGGCCGTTAGCGCTGGGGCTGCTCTAGGCCTCAGGGGCAGGTTCGTCGGTGGCGATGCAGGCATAGCCGATCATGAGAATACCCTCGTCGGTAGTTCGCTCAGAGACGATGAACTCCTGATCGGGGCGGGCTGCTCCTTCGGCAACAGTCTCCTTGAATGCACTAAACGTTTCTGAACAGGCAGTGGAGACCGCATTCTGAAGGCCGCCGGACTGAGGGATCGAAGACTTCGCGAGTTCGCCCTTGCCGATCACAATGTGGGTGTGCGCTTCACCGCATGGCGTGACTTCTGCTTCGCTGAGATTGCTTCCCTCGACAAACGTGAAGCAGTCATTAACGAGAAGCTGAGTCGACCCAATGACTGTTGGTTCTAACACCTGGCCGTTGTTGTCACGAGGAATCTCCGGGTAGAGCAGCGAGCAGCCTGCGAGCGCGGCGAGTGCTGCGACGGCGACGATGCTGGCGGTGGTGGCGCGCGTAAGGGCAGTCAAGGAGGATCCTGTGGGTAGATATTGGCTAAATGGAAAAGTATGTCTCAAAGATGTGGCATACTTTTCTAGTTGTTGTGAGGCCCCATCGTACAGAGGCCTAGTACGCCGCCCTCTCACGGCGGTAACGCGGGTTCGAATCCCGCTGGGGTCACAGTAGCAAAGTTCCGGTCATGTTCGTGTGAACAAGGCCGGAACTTTCGTCGTTAACGGGCCACCCAATTCAGGGGGCTGCACCCGTGCAGCTCGCAACCCGTTGGCGATCACTATGAGTTCTGCGATCTCGTGTACGAGCACTACTCCCGCAAGTCCCAATATCCCAGTGAGGGCAAGAGGAAACAGCACGACAATGATGGCGAGAGAGAGGACAATGTTTCCCGTCATGATGCGGCGTGCGCGTCGAGCGTGAGTGAGTGCGACGGGGATCAATCGCAGGTCGTTGCCAGTGAAGGCGACATCCGCCGATTCGATCGCTGCGGCTGAGCCCGTTGCTCCCATCGCGATCCCGACGTCGGCGGACGCTAGCGCAGGGGCATCGTTAACGCCGTCGCCAATCATTGCCGTCGGGGACGTCGCTGAGAGCTCAACAATTGCATTCGACTTGTCGATTGGCAGCAGCTCGGCGCGCACCTCGGCGATGCCCGCCTTGTGGGCAAGAGCGGTTGCGGTGCGCTCATTGTCGCCCGTGAGCATCAGGGTGTGGATGCCCGCCAGCTCGAGTTGCGCAATAGCCTCTGCTGCTTCAATCCGCAGTTCGTCGCGGATGCCGACAAGCCCGATCACGCTACCGTCTCGCTCCACGACGATTACAGTCATCCCTTCCTGGGCGAGTCGTTCTGCGGCGGGAGAGAGTTCGCTGGCGTTGAGCCATCGCGTGCTGCCCGCGCGTACCCGGATTCCGTCAATTACTCCGGAGATTCCTCGCCCCGCTTCTTCTTGCACTTGCGCCGCCAACAAATCGGGGGGTTGCATCAGGGAAGTCTGCTGCCGCGCGCTGAGGACCGCGCTGGCAAGGGGATGAGTGCTGTGCACTTCCAGCGTTGCGGCAATGGACAGAACTTCGTTTGCTCTCACTCCCGACGCAGCTTCGATCGTGACGACGGCAGGGCGATTCTGAGTGAGGGTTCCCGTTTTGTCGAACGCAACCGTTCGGATACTCCCCATTCTTTCGAAAGCGGCCCCCGATTTCACAATGATTCCTAGCTTGCTCGCGGAGCCGATCGCAGAGATCACGGTGACGGGAACGGCGATGGCCAGGGCGCAAGGGGAGGCGGCGACAAGCACTACTAGGGCTCGCACGGTCCACAGTTCTGGGTCACCCACGAGAAAGCCGAAGGCGACGATGGTGGCTGCGAGAACAAGCACGATCGGCACGAGTGGCCGCGCGATTCGATCGGCCAGGCGTGCGCGATTTCCCTTACGGGAATTGGCGTGTTCGACTAAGCGCACGATTGTGGTTAGTGAGTTATCGGTGCCGGCAGCGGTGGCGCGGATGCGCAGAGCACCGCTGCCATTGATTGATCCGGCGAGTACGGCGTCACCGGTTTCGACGGCAACCGGGATTGATTCCCCGGTGACTGCGGACGTATCTAGGGCGCTACGCCCGCTTGCTACTTCGCCGTCTGTTGCGACACGGTCTCCCGCACGCACAATGAGGATGTCGCCGACCACGAGCTCAGCGGCTGCGATCGTGGTGGCGACCCTGTTTCGCTCCACAAGTGCAGTGTCGGGGATGAGTGACAGTAGTGCGCGAAGACCGTGGCGTGCACGATCCATGGCTCGATCCTCCAGCGCCTCGGCGATCGAAAATAGGAAGGCGAGAGCGGCGGCTTCCCCCACATGGTCAAGGAGGACTGCGCCTACGGCCGCGATGGTCATGAGGAGTCCAACTCCGAGGGAGCCGCGGAGAAGGTGCTGAATGGCTTTCGGCGCGAATGTGAGGGCTCCCGCCAGGAGGCTCGCTCCCTGCATTGCCAGCACGATCCAGACTGGCGGGTCTAGCAACTGAACGAGAAGGGATGCCGCGAGGAGTGCACCAGAGATCGCCGGGAGTGCGAGTGCGCGATCCATCCACCACGGCGCCAGTTCTTCGTGGGTCTGAAGCGGCGCCGGAGAGTTTGCCAGTGGTGCTACTTGCGACTCAACCGGCCCGCAGCATTCTTCGCTCATGGCCTAGCCGCGGGACCGCAGCACAGAGGAACAGTGCAATTGGTGCCGCCGCAGGGAACCCCGTCGTCAACGGCAAGTACAACATCCACGATGGCGGTGAGCGCCAGTGATAGGTGGGCATCCGAAATTTCGTAGCGCGTGGAGCGCCCTTCGACGGTGGCGACGACGAGCCCACAACCGCGAAGGCAAGTGAGGTGATTCGAGACATTGCTTCGGGTGAGTTCGAGTTCGTGCGCGAGTTGCACGGGATAGCCCGGCTTGTCGAGCAGGGATAACAGAATGCGGGCTCGGGTCGGGTCGGCCATGGCGCGCCCGAGGCGATTCATGACATCAATGCGAGAGGCAATAGTCAGCATACGCTGACCATACAGTGAACACTGACCAATGGAAAACTCGAGAAGCTGTGAATTATTAGAGAGAACGCGCGAGTGCGTCCACTATCATGGTGAACGCGAAGGGGAGTATCCCACCTCGTTGTACTCGTCAATACGAGCCGCTCAGTAGTGGCTCCGGGGCAACGGCATCCAGAAATCACATGGATGCGGGAGAGACTTTCGAGAGTTGTAACGCCTCGAAACCTTGAATGGAATCTCTTGACCACTCTGCCTGTCTGGTTTGAAGTAACATCACTCTCAATTCTGCTGCTCATCTTGGCCGCGGACTTGATCATGGCGTACAAACGCCCGCACATTCCCAGCACTCGTGAGTCTGCCCTGTGGGTGGGCTTCTACGTGAGCCTCGCGCTCATCTTCGCCCTCATGATGTTCCTACTGGGAGATGTCGAGCAGGCTGGCCAATTCATTGCCGGCTGGGTTACCGAATACAGCCTCTCGATCGACAATCTTTTTGTGTTTGTCATCATCATGGCTCGCTTCTCAGTGCCGCGGAAGTACCAACAAGAAGTGCTGATGGTCGGCATCTTGATCGCCCTCGTACTGCGTGGAATTTTCATTCTGCTCGGCGCCCAACTGATCGAAAACTTCAGCTTCATCTTCTACATCTTTGGCGCATTCCTTCTCTACACAGCCATTCGCCAAGTGTTTGAGAACCACGACGATATGGAAGAGACCGAAAGCGGGATCATCCGGTTCCTGCGCAAGCACATCAACATTTCACCGGTGTTCGACGGCGGCAAGATGCGCACAGTAATCGATGGCAAAAAGGTCTTCACGCCGATCCTCGTCGTATTCGTGGCCCTCGGCATTACCGACCTCGTGTTTGCGATCGACTCGATCCCCGCAATCTTCGGAATCACGACCGACCCATTCATCGTGTTCACCGCCAACATTTTCGCCCTCATGGGGCTACGGCAGCTCTACTTCTTGCTCGGTGACCTCATCGACAAGCTCGAATACCTGCACTACGGAATCGCCTTCGTGCTCGGATTCATCGGAGTGAAGCTGTTCTTCCACGCGCTTCACATCAACGAGCTCCCCTTCATCAATGGGGGAGAGCACGTGGAGTGGGCGCCCGAGATCGGCACATGGACGTCGCTCATCGTCATCCTGGTCTCGATGGCAGTCTCGGTCATTGCGAGCCTTGTCAAGATGAACGTCGACAAGAAGCGCGAACTCGTCAGCATCGACAGCGAATAACAAGCAGCCAACTAGCGGCGGTGCACGCCGGGCACAGCCCAGGCGCGCACCCTCTAGCTAGGCGGTGACGACGAGTCGTGACTGGGCGAGACGCTCTGCAGCATCCAAAGTCGTGATGCCCTGGGCCGCAGCATCGCGGAAGATCGTAGCGACAGTGTCACCGATCGCGGCGACGCGGGCATTGATGACATCGGCATCCGCATCGGGTTCGCCCGCCATGTCGAGGTAAATGACGCCGCCGCCGTTCACGACGAAGTCAGGTGCCCAGAGGATGCCGCGCTCAGTGAGAGCCTCGGCGCCGTCGTGCTGAGCAAGTTGGTTGTTCGCCGCGCCGACAACACCGCTGACGTTGAGTTCGCGGATGACTCGCGGGCTCAATGCGCCGCCCATTCCGCACGGCACATAGATGTCAGCAACAACGCTGTGCGCTTCATCGGCATCGACCCAGTTGGCGTCGAGTTCAGCGGCAAGCAGTTTGCGATCAAGGTTCACATCGGTGACGGTGAGAACTGCGCCGGCAGCAGTGAGCGAGCGGGCGAGGCGTCCACCAACCTGACCGAGGCCAGAAATTACGAGATGGCGGCCAGCAACTTCGCGAGTACCGAACAGGGCTTCGCACGTGGCGAGAATGCTGGCGTGAACACCGGCGGCAGTGGCATCCGCAGGTTCTCCAGCACCACCCTGATCAGCGGGAAGGCCACACACGTGCTCGGTTCGCTCAGCGACGACAGCCATGAGTTCGGCGCTCGTGCCGACATCTTCAGCGGTCATGTATGCGCCATGGAGGCTTTCGATCGCATCGCCGAGGTCGAGCATCGCATCACGCTTCTGCTCTGCGGTGAGCACGACGCCCATAGGAATGTGGATGACCGACTTGCCGCCACCGCGGTTGAGCCCGGCGGCAGAGTTCTTGAGAGTCATCGCGGCCGAGAGGCGCAGGGAGTCGGCTACAGCATCCGTCCAGTGCGGGTAGTTCCACATTCGGGCGCCACCGAGGGCTTGGCCGAGGACGGTGGAGTGGACGGCAACGCTAATAACGAGGCCGGAACGTTTGCCCGTAGAGACGAGTACGTTTTCGTGAGTGAATTCCGCATTTTCGATAGCGGATACGGGAACTTCCAACGTCGTGGATGCTTGCGTAATCATGAACTTCTCCTGCGTGTGGGCCTTGTGGGCGAAACAACTAAATGGCAAGTGGTGGTAGCGCGAGGGTGGTGCGCTGAGGTCAGCATACCGCCGACACATACGGAAGTAGACTAGAGAGATTGAGCCGCGTATTTTGTGGTGCGATCGTTGATCTGAAAGAGGTGCGCTATGGGCAAGACCCTGGCAGAGAAAGTGTGGGATGACCATCTGGTCGTCAAGGGTGCCGATGGCACTCCCGACCTCATCTACATTGACCTCCACCTTGTGCACGAAGTCACGAGCCCTCAAGCATTTGACGGACTTCGGATGGCCGGCCGCCCCGTTCGCCGTCCCGACCTGACTATCGCCACCGAAGACCACAACACCCCTACCTTGGCGATCCACAAGCCCATCGCCGACCTCACGAGCCGCACCCAGATCGAGACTCTGCGCAAGAATGCGAAAGAGTTTGGCGTTCGCCTACACTCGCTCGGCGACATTGAGCAGGGCATCGTTCACGTTGTTGGCCCTCAGCTTGGGCTGACCATGCCGGGAATCACCGTCGTCTGCGGAGACTCGCACACGAGCACCCACGGAGCCTTTGGCGCCATGGCGTTCGGTATCGGAACCAGTGAAGTCGAGCACGTGCTCGCGACCCAAACGCTTCCCCTCAAAGCCTTCAAGACAATGGCAGTTACCGTGGAAGGCGCACTGCGTCCCGGCGTAACGGCGAAAGACATCATCCTTGCCGTCATCGCGCAGATCGGAACCGGCGGTGGCCAAGGTTACGTACTTGAATTCCGCGGCAGCGCCATCCGTGCCCTCTCTATGGAGGGGCGAATGACGATTTGCAACATGTCGATCGAGGCAGGCGCTCGCGCCGGAATGATCGCCCCAGACCAGATCACCTACGACTACCTTCAGGGTCGCCCGCACGCACCAGAGGGTGCCGACTGGGATGCCGCAATCGAGTACTGGAACACGCTAGCCACCGATGACGATGCCGTTTTCGATGCCGAAGTCTTCCTCGACGCCGACATTCTCGAGCCGTTCGTGACCTGGGGAACCAACCCCGGCCAGGGCGTCTCGCTCAGTGAAAACGTACCTGTGCCAGCGGAAATCGCCGACGCAAACGAACGCGCTTCCGCCGAGCACGCCATCGAGTACATGGCTCTCGACGCGGGAATGCCGATGAAAGACATCCGAGTGGATGCCGTCTTCATGGGGTCATGCACCAACAGTCGCATTGAAGATTTGCGTGCGTTCGCGTCAATCATTCGGGGTCGCAAGAAAGCCGACCACGTTCGCGTCATGGTCGTGCCCGGCTCCGCTCGAGTCCGCATCGAAGCCGAAGCCGAAGGCATCGACAAGATTGTCGAAGAGTTCGGTGCAGAGTGGCGCTTCGCCGGCTGCTCCATGTGCCTCGGAATGAATCCAGACCAGTTGGCTCCGGGGGAGCGTTGCGCCTCAACGAGCAATCGAAACTTCGAAGGCCGCCAGGGCAAGGGTGGGCGCACTCATCTCGTGTCGCCGCTCGTTGCCGCAGCCACCGCCATCCGCGGAACACTCTCAAGCCCCTGGGATCTCGAGAACAGCCCGCTGCCTGAACAGCTAGTTTCGACGAGCACAACCGCAGAGGAGTCGCGCTAATGGAGAAAGTCACTACCGTCAGCGGAATTGCCGTCCCGCTCAAGCGCAGCAATGTCGACACCGACCAGATCATCCCGGCCGAGTTTCTCAAGCGCGTAACGAAGACCGGATTCGACGACGCCCTCTTCTTTGCGTGGCGCCAAGATCCCGACTTCATTCTCAATCGCGAGCCATACACTCACGGCAAAATTCTGGTCACCGGCTCCGACTTTGGCACTGGCTCCAGCCGCGAGCACGCGGTGTGGGCGTTGCGAGATTACGGTTTTCAGGCAGTTCTCAGTTCCCGTTTTGGCGACATCTTCCGCGGCAACTCTGGCAAGCAGGGTTTGCTCGCAGCCCAGCTAACAGAAGAAGAAATCGAAACTATTTGGGAACTCATTGAGGCAGACCCCGGACTCGAAGTCACAGTAGATCTTGAGGCTCGCACCGTAACCGCAGGCTCAGCGCAGTTCTCATTCGAGATAGATGATTACACTAGGTGGCGTTTGCTCGAAGGCCTAGACGACATCGGCCTCACTCTGAGAAACGAATCAGATATCACGGAGTTCGAAAGCCGCCGAGAATCATGGCGACCTAAGACTTTGCCAGCGAAGTAGAGGTAACGATGAATCCATTGGCTCAAGACGCTACAGCGGCTGCCAAGCGAACCGGTTTGCTGTCCAACCAGATAATCATCAATGGTGGAAAGCCTCTTCGCGGACGCATCAATGTTCGCGGTGCAAAAAACCTCGCGACAAAAGCGATGGTCGCGGCGCTGCTCGCAGACACCCCAAGCGTGCTCAAAGATGTTCCGGCGATCAGCGACGTTCGCGTCGTTACCGGAATGCTCGAAGCGTATGGGGTTACCGTCACAGAGACCGGCGACGGTGAACTGACGCTCGATCCCAAGAACGTGCTCAAGGCACACTTCGCAAAGATTGACGCGCTCGCAGGATCTAGCCGCATCCCGATCCTGTTCTGTGGACCGCTACTGCACCGCCTGGGCGAAGCCCTCATCCCCGACCTCGGTGGTTGCCGTATCGGTGACCGCCCCATTGACTTCCACTTGGATGCTCTGCGCGCGTTTGGCGCGGTCGTAGACAAGAGCTACGAAGGTATTCGCCTCACGGCACCTGAAGGGCTCCACGGCGCCAACATCGACCTTCCCTACCCCAGCGTTGGAGCTACCGAACAGGTGCTCCTCACCGCTGTGCTCGCTAAGGGAGTCACCGAGCTCAAGGGCGCAGCGATCGAGCCCGAGATCATGGATCTCATCGCAATCCTTCAAAAAATGGGCGCGATTATCAACGTTGAGCCCAACCGTGTCATCTTCATTGAGGGCGTCGAGAAGCTCAGCGGTTACCACCACCGCGCACTCTTTGACCGCAACGAGGCCGCAAGTTGGGCATCCGCAGCACTAGCCACCGGTGGCGACATCTTCGTAGAGGGCGCCAAGCAGCAAGAGTTGATGAACTTCTTGAACATCTACCGCAAAGTCGGTGGAGCGTTCGATATTGCTGAAGATGGCATTCGTTTCTGGCACCCGGGCGGACCTCTCAAGCCCGTTGTCGTCGAAACTGATGTGCACCCCGGCTTTATGACTGACTGGCAACAGCCGCTGATCGTTGCGCTTACGCAAGCCGAGGGCCGCTCCGTGGTTCACGAGACGGTGTACGAGAACCGTCTCGGCTTCACGTCAGCTCTCATCGAGATGGGCGCCAACATTGTCGTGCACGAAGAGGGGCTGGAATCAATTAGCCGACGCGTTCCCCGTCGTCCGCTCGAGCAAGCAGCTGTCATCATCGGCCCGACCCCGCTGCATGGTGCAGATGTTGAGATTCCGGACTTGCGCGGTGGCTTCAGCCACCTCATCGCAGCGTTGACCGCTGATGGCCAGTCGACGGTGAGCAACATTGGGATTATCGCGCGTGGCTACGAGCACTTCGTCGACAAGCTTGAGACCCTCGGCGCCGATTTCATCTACGAAGGCTAAGTCGACGGTGACATCGAGCCCGAACAAGCCGAAACGGGCGAAGTCTGAGAAGACTGCCACATTCCGTACGCTTGCGTTCTTGTTGCTACCGGCGATGACATTTCTGGCAAAATACAAGCTTCACAACGCGCACAACGTGCCAGCGCACGGCGCATTCGTACTTTCCCCCAATCACTACAGCAATATAGATCCCGTTGTAATCGGTGTTGCGATGTGGAAGATCGGGCGGATGCCGCGCTACATGGCCAAGGCGTCGCTGTTTAAGGTTCCCGTTCTTGGCTGGCTCTTGACCAAATCTGGGCAGGTTCCCGTTGAGCGCGCATCACGAGTCCGCGATGGTGGCGACCCTATGAAGGCGGCCCGCCAGATCGCCAATGAGGGTCTTGCTGTTGTCGTCTATCCAGAAGGTTCGCTCACGCGCGAACCCAACATGTGGCCGATGCGTGGCAAGAACGGTGCCGTGCGCACCGCAATGGAGGCAGGCATCCCTTTGATCCCAGCAGCTAGCTGGGGTGCGCAAGAAATTCTGCCGCGCTACTCAAAACGGATTAGTATTTTTCCCCGGAAGACAGTTCACATTCGTTTCGGCGAACCCGTCGATTTGTCGGAGTTTGAGGGCAAGAATCTGGATTCGCGAGTGCTCGCTGAAGCTACGGAGAAGCTCATGACAGCAATAACCGCACAACTCGAAGAACTTCGAGGTGAGTCGGCACCGCACATGCGTTACAACCCGGCCGACCACGGACAGAGTGAAGTAGGCCGTTTTGAGTAACCTTAGTGGCGATGCCCAGCATGCTCCTCCCCGTCGCGTTGCGGTACTCGGCGCAGGCTCATGGGGCACAACGTTTTCCAAGATTCTGGCCGACGGTGGCAACGATGTAGCGCTCTGGGCGCGACGCCCAGAGCTGGCGCGCGAAATCTCGCAGTCCAAGCGCAATAGCGACTACCTTCCCGGCATCAACCTTCCGCGATCTCTCTGGGCCAGTGAAAAACTGCCAGAGGTACTCGAAGGAGCTGAGCAGGTTTACCTATCAGTGCCCAGCCAGTCCTTGCGCGAAAACCTGCGGATCGTTCGCGAACTCATCCCAGAAGACGCGCTGATCGTTTCGCTCATGAAGGGTGTCGAAAAGGGCACCGGTGCGCGCATGAGTGAAGTGATCTTGCAAGAACTCGGAATCGACCCGCAGCGTGTTGCCGTGGCATCCGGCCCCAACCTCGCTTTAGAAATTGCCAAGGAGCAGCCAACTGCCGCCGTGATGAGCAGTGCAAGCCTCGAGACCGCAACAGAGGTAGCTGTCACGGCACGCAACCGCTACTTCCGCTCCTTCGTGAATACGGATGTCATTGGCACCGAATTCGGCGGCGTACTGAAAAACCTCATCGCGGTTGCTATCGGTATCGTCGACGGAGTTGGCTACGGCGAAAACACCAAAGCGTCGATCATCACTCGCGGGCTTGCCGAAATGACAGACTTCTCGGTTGCCTACGGCGCGCGTGCAGAAACACTTGCCGGCCTTGCCGGTCTCGGTGACCTCATCGCAACCTGTGAGTCGTCGCTTTCGCGCAACAACACTGCAGGCCGGCTACTCGGCCAGGGCTACAGCTTCTCTGAAGTAATCAAACAGATGAACCAGACGGCAGAGGGTCTCTCTTCTGTGGCACCCATTCTTGAACTCGCACTCGCCAAGGGTGTCGACATGCCGATCGTGAGCCAAGTCGCCGAAGTGCTGGCAGGTACGCTCGCCCCGCGGGACATTGCCCCGCACCTGACAACTGACGATCTTCCTCAGGGAGAGTAAACGATGACGGATCAGCCCACGACAACGGCCAAGTCCACACTGACCGTAGTGCTGCTCTTCGGCGGTCGATCCTCGGAACACAGCATCAGCTGCGCCACCGCCGGTGGTGTGCTCTCAGCGATTGACCGTGACAAGTACACCGTCATCCCGGTCGGAATCACTCGCGACGGTGCCTTTACTTTGCAACCTGACGATGCCGAAGCCTTTCGCCTGAACCCTGAGGCAATGCCAGAGATCGTTGACAACGGCACACGGGTGCGTTGGCCAGAGACCTCCAATTCGCGAGAACTAACCGTCACGGATTCCGCGGGGCAGACTCGCAGCCTTGGTGATGTTGACGTCGTGTTCCCCATCCTGCACGGGCCGTTTGGTGAAGATGGAACAGTGCAGGGACTCATCGAGCTCACCGGGCTGCCCTACGTCGGCAACGGTGTTCTCGCATCATCGATGGGCATGAACAAGCACTTCACGAAGCTCGCGCTCGAAGCTGCCGGAGTTGCTGTTGCGCCCTGGGTGACGATCTCTGCTGTTCAGTGGTCTCGACACCCCGATGTGTGGCGCCAGCGTGCATCGAGCCTCGGTTTGCCTGTCTTTGTGAAGCCCGCTCGCGCCGGTTCTTCTGTCGGCGTCACCAAAGTGACACACGCTGACGAACTGGATGCCGCGCTTGCGACCGCCTTCGCGGAAGACTCCACCGCCCTTGTCGAGCAGGCAATGACCGGGCGAGAGATCGAATGCGGTGTGCTCTCAGGGCGCGACGGCGGCGACACTAGGGTGAGCGTCGCGGGAGAGATCGTCGTCACTGGGCGTGACTTCTACGATTTTGAAGCCAAGTACCTGGATGTCGCGGCAGCAGAATTAATTTGCCCGGCTGAGTTGCACGATGGCGAACTGTGGCAAATGCAACGCACAGCAGCCCGTGCTTTCGAGGCGATCGGTGGTGCAGGCCTTGCCCGCGTCGACTTCTTCTTCGATGGTGCCGAATTTGTTGTCAACGAAATCAACACTTTGCCGGGATTCACCCCTATTTCGATGTTTCCGAAATGTTGGGCGGCCAGCGGCATGAGCTACCCAGAACTCATCGACGAACTGATCGAACTCGGGCTCGAAACCGTTCGCTAACGCGCAACGCTAGCCCTCGGCAGGAGTCGGCGCATCAGAGAATGCGACGCAAAAGCTGTCGGGGGTGATTTGGCTTACCGCGCCAGCAAGCTCGCTGAGAGCGTCGAAGCCTGAGACCTCGTCGCCGTCGATATCGGGATCGCCATCACTATCGATAACAACCTGCACCGCAGGGTCGCGCCCATACGTCGTGAAGACATAGTTGGGGGCGTCACTGTCGTCGCGAAGCCAATCAATGCCATCAGCCGGTGCCGTCACACAAGCCAGCGATGCTGTGGGATCGGGAACCGCTACGCCGCAACGCAACAACACTCCGGCAGGTTTTCCCCACGCTCCCGTGCCTTGCGCGTTGGTCTCACGCATATCGAGGCCAGCAACGTTATCTGGCAGGCGCACGATTACCTCGGCGCAGGTGGGGTTTGCCGCGTCATCGGCGGGTTCAAGCGGAACAATTGCCGCGCATCCGGCCAGTGTCGCTACTAAAGGAACCATCGCGAGCATGGCAATCACGGGGGTGCGGGTCGTCGTTCTCATCGCCTTCAGGCTACCGTGAGAATATGACGAAAGACCGCGAGAGCGAGACCCCAGACACTCTCGGTGGTGTCGGCGAGCTTGCCGCACTGAAGCGCATCTTTCCGCGCTTGCCTTCGGCCGCTGCGGAACTGATTGGCCCAGGCGATGACTCTGCGGTGTTGGCCGCTCCAGACAAGCGGGTCGTGATCACCACGGACATGATGATTCATGGTCCTGACTTTAGGCTCGCGTGGTCGACACCATACGATCTTGGCTGGAAAGCGGCCGCTACCAACCTGTCAGATATTGCTGCGATGGGGGCTGTGCCAACCGGGCTTGTCGTTGCGATAGCGGCACCAACAGATACCCCAATCTCCTCACTCGAAGCCATCGCCGATGGGCTGCGCGAAAGCTGTGAAGCCCTCGCGCCCGGCAGCGGAGTGATCGGCGGCGACCTTTCGGTTTCGACAGTACTCACGATCGTCATCACCGCTTTTGGTGATCTGGAGGGCCGGGAACCCGTGCTGCGCTCGGGAGCCAGAGTCGGCGACGTGATTGCTGTCTCAGGCACGCTCGGTCTCGCCGCTGAAGGCCTTCGCCTGCTTTTTGATGAGGGCGTGGTCGATGGGCAACCGGATGCCGCAGCCGCCGCCGCACTCGCACAACAGCACCCCTATGCCCTTGCCGCCCAACTCAGGCCCGAGCCACCCATTGCGGACGGCAAAGCCGCAGCGCTTGGCGGTGCCACTGCCATGCTCGACCTCAGTGATGGGCTTGCGATTGATGCCCGCCGCATTGCTACCGCCAGCGGTGTCGCTCTTGATCTGTCATCCGAGGCGGTAGGCGGTCGAGTGCAGCTCGATGGCGGCGAAGATCATTCCCTGCTCGCGACTTTCCCCGAGTCAGTTGCGCTTCCGGCAGGATTCAGGGCAATCGGCCGCGTTGTTGATGGCGCTGGCTTGCTCGTCGACGGGGTTGAGTACACCGAACGCGGTGGCTGGGATCCTTACGCTGGCTGGGATGGCGCTGTTGGCTGAAGCCAGTAGAGCGCGGTGTCGCCGTAGTCTTTGTGGCGGTCGAGCTCGAGGCCGACAGGCCACTCTGGTTCAGGATCGCGGGAGCTGCGCTCAACGACGACAAGGGCATCCGGGCTCAACTGGGTGGCAAGGAGCTCTAGAGCGGCGACAAGTTCGTCATTGCCGAGCTCGTAGGGCGGGTCGATAAAGACGAGATCCCACTGATCGCCGGATGTTTCCAAGAATGTGCGAACAGCGCGTGCGGCCGTGAGGATGATCGGCTTCGACCCACGCGGAGCCTTTGCGGCAATGAGAGTCGCGTTTTTGCGGCAGGCATCGGCGGCGCGTGCATTGCTCTCGACGAGGGTGACGTGGGGTGCCCCGCGCGATGCGGACTCAAGGCCTAGTGCCCCAGTGCCAGCGTAAAGGTCGAGCACTCGGGAGCCTTCGATGGCGTCGCGGGCTTCAAGGGCAGAGAAGATCGCCTCGCGCAGTCGGTCGCTTGTTGGGCGAGTGCCCGCGCTTGGTACGGCAATGGTGAGGGAGCCGGCGTATCCGGCGATTATGCGTGTCATAGCGTGTCGAGCCTAGTCGGAGCACCCCACGTGCACGTAGCCCTCGTGCTGCGATGAGAGACCGGGGCGGTGACGAGTGAACGCCAGTGGCCACCGGTACTCTTTTAGTGTGACCTCGCCCCTCGACCAGAAGCTCAGTGCCGTGCTGGGCGGGCGCACTGCGACCTCGATGCAGCGCGGGCTCGGCTTGCTCACTGTTGGCGACCTCATGACTCATTTTCCGCGGCGTTACGCGCGGCGCGGTGAGCTTACCGCTCTAGCTCAATTGCCTTTGGATGAGGCGGTCACGATCGTCGCTGAAGTGCGTGAGGTTCGCAATCGCCCGATGCGCAACAAGCGCGGGTCGATTCTTGAGGTGTCGATTAGCGATGGCACGGGCATCCTGACGCTCACGTTCTTCAACCAGGCGTGGCGCGCTAACGAACTTTCGCCGGGGGTGCGGGGAATCTTCGCAGGCAAGGTTGGTCAGTATCGCGGAACTCGTCAGCTTGCTCACCCCGACTATGAACTTTTTGATCGTGATGCGCTTGAGCTGAAGAAACCCGAACAGGCGAAAGCCTGGGCTGAGCAGCCCATCCCGATCTACCCGGCAACCTCCACCGTCGCGAGTTGGCAGATTCAGAAGGCCGTCGAGGTTGTTCTCGACACTCTTGGCCCCCTCGATGACCCGGTGCCGGATGCCGTGCGTCGCGAGCGTGAACTGTTGCCATTTGCGAAAGCCCTTGAGTCTGTTCATCGCCCGAAAGTAGATTCTGACTGGCGTACTGCTCGTGACGCCCTGCGTTTTCAAGAAGCGTTTGTCTTGCAGTCTGCACTGTTGCAGCAGCGCCAAAAGCAACGAGAGTCAGAAGCGATTGCGCGCACGGCTGGCTCACTGCTTGAGGCTTTCGACGCCGCGCTGCCCTTCGTGCTCACCGGTGACCAACAAACTGTGGGGGAGCAGATTTTCCGCGACATGGCTGAGCCGGTGCCGATGAATCGTCTCGTGCAGGGTGAGGTCGGTTCGGGAAAAACCCTCGTCGCGCTACGCGCCATGCTTGCCGTCGCGCAGTCGGGCGGCCAGTCGGCGCTGCTCGCTCCCACCGAAGTCTTGGCGCATCAACACTTTCGGTCGATAGTGCGCACGCTCGGTCCCGATCTGTCGGCGCAACTGCGCCCGACCATCATCACGGGTCAGCTGCCAACAGCGGAGCGCAAGAAAGCTCTCCTAGCGTCGGTCTCTGGTGCTTCACGCCTCGTCATTGGCACTCACGCGCTCTTGGGCGACGCCGTGAGTTTTGTCGACCTAGGCCTCGTGGTTGTCGATGAGCAGCACCGGTTCGGGGTCGACCAGCGTGAAGCGCTGCGCCTCAAAGGCTCAAAACCCCCACACGTGCTCGTGCTCACTGCTACGCCCATCCCGCGCACTGTAGCGATGACCGTGTTCGGCGACCTCGATATTTCGTCGATTGCCGAGCTGCCTGCCGGCCGCCAGCCGATCAGCAGCCACGTTGTTCCCCTTGCCGAAAAGCCGGGGTGGGTCTCTAGGGTGTGGGAACGCCTCGCTGAAGAATTGGCGGTCGGGCGACAGGGTTTCGTTGTCTGCCCCGCCATCGATGCCAAGACTGAGGAGCCGGGAACTGAACCCGTACCCTCAAGCGCTGACGATCCGGATGCCGGACCGCCCCGGCCGATTGCGAACGTCACAGAGGTGCTGGCTTCGCTCCGCAGCAACAGTGTTCTCGCGGGCAAGCGGATTGAGGCGCTCCACGGCAAACTTTCGAGCGACGAAAAAGATGAGCTTATGCGTGCCTTCGCGGCGGGCGATATCGATGTTCTCGTCGCAACGACCGTAATCGAGGTCGGTGTCGACGTTCCCAATGCCTCAGTGATGGTTGTTCTCGACGCTGATCGCTTCGGGGTATCGCAATTGCATCAGCTGCGCGGCCGTGTTGGTCGTGGTGGCGTTCCGGGGCTGTGCCTGTTTGTGACGGCGGCAGAGGTCGAGTCTCTCGCTCGCGAACGAGTGGAGGCCGTGGCATCCACTCTTGATGGCTTTGAATTGGCGAATAAGGATCTCGAGCTGCGGCGCGAAGGCGATGTGCTCGGTGGCGTGCAGTCGGGTGGGCGTTCGAGCTTGAAGCTATTGCGGGTGGCCAACGACGGACAACTCATTACCGAAGCGCGCGAGGCTGCGCAGGCGGTGTTGGCTGACGATCCCACTTTGGCCGAGCATCCGGCGCTCGCTGCAGCGCTTAAGCGTCGACTTGATGAAAGCTCTGAAGCTTTCCTCGGCAAGAACTAGAGCGCTGCGCGGCGAGAAACGAAACTTCTCCGCACAGCGAACTCCCACTCGGCGATCAGCGCTCAACCACTATCGTTGAGGCATGAGTCGGATCGCTGTTGTTCCTGGGTCGTTCGACCCTGTCACCCTTGGCCACCTCGACGTGATTGAGCGGGCAGCGAAAACCTTTGATGAAGTGCACGTTCTTGTCGTGCACAACCCCGGAAAGACGGCGCTGTTGCCCATTGCAAAGCGCGTTTCTCTGATCGAGCAGGCTGTGGCTGATGCCCGGCTCTCTGGCAACATCCGTGTCACCAGTTGGAGCATGGGTTTGCTCGTTGATTACTGCACCGAGGTTGGTGCGAGCGTCATCATCAAGGGCATCCGTTCTCAAGTGGATGTCGCCTACGAAACTCCTATGGCGATTGTGAACCGCGACCTTGCGGCTGTCGAAACCATTTTCATGCTTCCGAATCCTGCCCACGCGCACGTGTCGAGTTCTCTTGTACGCCAGGTTGCCGCGCTCGGCGGAGACGTTGCACCGTACGTTCCTCGTGTGGTTTCTGAATTTTTGCAGGCGCCGCGCGAGTAACACCGGCACAATGGGTCTATGACACTGACTCTCGGATACAAAGCCTCAGCCGAACAGTTCGCCCCGCGTGAACTTGTAGAGATTGCGGTCGCGGCTGAAGCCCACGGCATGGAGAGTGTTGCGGTCAGCGACCACTTTCAGCCGTGGCGTCACGAGGGTGGCCACGCACCGTTCTCCCTGAGCTGGATGGCGGCGGTAGGGGAGCGCACAAGCACGATACGTATCGGTACGAGTGTGATGACGCCGACCTTCCGTTACAACCCGGCAGTCTTGGCGCAGGCGTTCGCGACGATGGGGTGCCTTTACCCTGGGCGAATCATGCTTGGCGTCGGCTCCGGTGAAGCTCTCAACGAGATCGCAACCGGATTCCGTGGTGCTGGGGAGCAAGAGTGGCCAGAGTTCAAGGAGCGCTTTGCTCGCTTGCGCGAGTCCGTTCGCCTCATGCGGGCACTCTGGACTGAAGACCGCGTCTCCTTCGACGGCGAGTTCTACTCGACCCACGAGGCGAGCATTTATGATCGCCCGGAACAGCCCATCCCGATCTATATTGCAGCCGGTGGGCCCATGGTTGCTCGCTACGCGGGCCGAGCTGGCGATGGTTTCATTTGCACCTCGGGCAAAGGTATGGAGCTTTACAACGACCATTTGATCCCTGGCGTCAAAGAGGGGGCGGCGAAGGCTGACCGCAAATTCGAAGACATTGATCGGATGATCGAGATCAAGCTCTCGTATGACACTGATGCCGAGCTCGCGCTTGAAAACACTCGGTTTTGGGCGCCGCTCGCGCTCTCGAAAGAGCAGAAGCATGACATTACTGATCCGATCGAGATGGAGCGCGCCGCTGACGCTCTCCCCATCGAACAGATCGCGTCACGGTGGATTGTCGGCAGCGACCCAGACAAGGTTGTTGAAGAGATTCGTCAGTATGTGGATGCCGGACTCAACCACCTCGTGTTCCACGCTCCCGGTGGCGACCAGCGTCGCTTCCTCGAGCTCTTCGAGCGCGACATAGCGCCACGATTGCGGGCGCTGTAGCGCGAGGCGTTTAACCGACGCTGGGCGGATGCGTGAAGCATCCGCCCAGCGTGGTTGTGGCGCGACCTACTCTGTGACTGCCATGGTGTCGTGTGAGCGTTTTCCACTTGCTGGGCTGGTGCTGACCTCAATCTTGCGAGGCTTCGCTTTCTCCGAAACTGGGATGATGACGCTCAGAACGCCGTTGTCGTAGCTGGCACTGATCTGTTCACGGTCGATGCCGGCGCCAATGCTGAACTGCCGCAAGTACGAGCCATAGACGCGCTCTTGCGAGAGCCACTTGGCGCCTTCGCGTTCGCCAGGAGTGCGTTCGGCGCGAATTGTTAGTAATTGGCCGTCTACATCCACGTCAACGGAGCCGGGGTCCACGCCCGGGAGGTCGGCCGTGAGTACATACTCGTCGGCCCGACGGTAAAGATCGACCGGCATGGGCTGCGTGCCGACGCGGGACTGTGCTGCATTGGCGAGCCGGTCAAGTTCGGCAAAAGGATCAAATGACAGTGTCATGGGAAACCCCTTTCTCAAAGTTGAGTCACCGTGACTCAACAATCAAAAATTAGCACTCCTAGGGTGAGAGTGCTAAGAGATTTCGCTTAGGGTTCGCTGAGAAATTACGCCGCGAAGTCGCGGGCTGCGACCGTTGCCGAATCAAATCAGCAACGGTCGCAGTGAAGGCGATTCATCGGATGATGAAGCGCGGGTAAAGGTGCTCTTCGCGCGCTCTGGCTAGAGCCAGCCGTTCGCGCGTGAGCTGTTGTTGGGCCCGAGCGGCAGCAGTTGCACGGAGTCGCGCCGTGCGCGGGCGTCGACTCCAGGTGATCAGCGCAACACCGAGATGCAGCGCGACGCGGTCGGCGATGCCGACCCTGCGCACGACTCTCTGAGTGTTTTCGTACTCACTGGGAGGTTCGGGCGGATGATTACGACGGTCCTTGTGGGTCGTCAGAGTTGAATTCATTGAGTGAACTTTCGTGACAAGAAATGGGTACGGGCAGGCGCGCAGAAGTGCGCGGTTGCGAGGTGGGCAACCCAATGCGATCCGCCAGAGTTTCCTGCAGGAAACGCCGGCCGGCGATCGTCAAGCGCAGAAGTGCGCAGACTCGTGATGATCGAGTTGGGTCGTGTGCTCCGTGAGCGCCGCCACCGTCAGAACCGGTTGGCGGGAATCGTCAACCGACTATGCGGAGAGGGTGCCGACGGAGCCGGCGGTGATGGGATTCTTCGTCTGAGTGAAAATAAACACGCTGGGCTCCTTTCAATAGTTGGCGTTTGCTCAGTGTAGAACGAGAGTCGCCTGACGACAAGACCGAATTTATGAGCGATGCAATGCCGTAATAATTGCTGTTGAAAGCTCTAAAGGTTTTGTAAACTGCGGCCAATGTCCGGTCGGAAGATCGACAAGCTCAAGGTCTTCGAGCTGGGCGAGCTCAGTCGCAAACGGTGCACCCGCGACCATCCACTCCTGCAATTGACTGCTGGGAAACTCGCAACAGATCACAGTCGCTGGTACGCCGAAACGTTCAGGGTTAGATAGTTCTTGTGGGTCGCTAGCAACACGGGCGGGCTGCGGAATCGCGATTTTTCGAAAGTGCTCCCTCACATCGTCGGTGAGGTCGACCAAATCTTCATCCCCGAAAACTGACCACTCTGGTAACGGGATTTCACCGTCCACCACCGGCAGCTCGTCGTTGATCGGCATGCCCGGCGGCAACGGCACAGTGTCGACATAGATGATTCGGGCGAGAGCAGACGGTCGTGCGTCCGCCACCGCATGGGCGATCGGTCCGCCGCCGCTATGGGCAACGATCACGATCTTTGTTGACGCGCCGTCGCTGTTGCTCGCGAGAGAATCTACGACCTTTACAACGTCAGCCACGTGATCGGCGAGGGTCACATCGACCCGGTGAGCGTCGTGACGGTGCAGCCCAGGTAGCGTGAGTGGATGCGGGGTGTGACCGGCAGCCCGTATCGCCGCAGTCACGGGCCCCCACGAGTCAGCGGTTAGCCAAAAACCGGGAATCAGAATGACGTGCATGGCTGCCGCTAGCGGTGCTGATCGATGAGGATTGGGTTACCGTCTGGGTCCTCAAGCACGATGCTGGCGGGGCCCGCAGGCGTGTCATCGACTCCGCTTACGATCGCGACACCGTGCGCTTCGAGCTGCTTTTGCAGCTCACGAACGTCAGTGAACTGATCAACATTCTCCGCATTTTGGTTCCAACCGGGATTGAACGTGAGCATGTTCTTCTCAAACATTCCCTCGAAAAGCCCGATGATGTGGTCGCCATTTTTTAGTATCAACCAGCCCTGTGCCAGATCACCTCCGAAGGACGTGAAACCGAGTTTCTCGTAGAACGCGAGAGACGCTGCCAGATCCTTCACCGTAAGACTGATCGAAAATGCGCCGAGGTCCATGGGGGCTCCTTCACGGGTAGGCCGCTAATTATCCGCTCGGTGAGCGCGGAATTCAACGGTTGTGTTGCCAAGAGGATCTTCCGGGCGCAGTCCGCGCAACAATAGACAGATGCCCGCCACTGTTTCTGCGCCACACATCGGTTATGCCGCAATGCTCGAACGGTTTCACCCGCTCGAGGTGATGGGCTTCGCGCAGCACGCTGAAACTCGTGGATTCCGTGGTGTGATGGCGGCCGATCACTATCAGCCGTGGGTGCCGCAACAAGGACAGGCGTCTTTTGTGTGGAATGTGCTCAGCGCTCTCGGTACGACCACAACGGGCGATCTCGGAACGGGAGTCACGGCGCCAACGTTTCGGTGGCATCCGGCAATGGTCGCTCAAGCGTCGGCGACGCTCGCTGCCATGAACCCTGGCCGCCACTGGTTGGGTCTTGGCAGCGGAGAAGCGATCAACGAGCACGTCGTTGGGCAGTACTGGCCAGAAGCCCCGGAGCGCATCAATCGCATGTTCGAGGCTGTTGACATCATCAAGAAACTCTTCGCCTCCGGTTTGGCTGGCAAAGATGTGCGTCATGAGGGCCAGTTTTATCGACTCGAGTCGACCCGATTGTGGACGATGCCCGAAACGGCCCCCGAGATTCTTGTCGCCACCGCCGGCCCTGTGGCGGCGAAGCGCGCAGGCAAGACCGTTGATGGGCTCATAACTGAAGCGGCGCCGCTCGAGAAGATCGATGTCCTTCTGAAACGGTTTGAGGCTGGGGCGCGCGAAGCGGGCCGAAATCCCGAAACGCAGAGCCGGGTGTTGCGGGTGCATCTCAGTTGGGCAGAAACAGACGAGCAGGCCATGCGCAACGCCCTCACCGAGTGGCCAAACGGTGGATTACGGTTCGCAAAGAGCGACATCCGTTCTCCCTTCGAGCTTGAACAACTCGCCCGCATGGTTCGGCCAGAAGACTTCGCGGATCGGATGCCCGTCAGCGCCGACCCGGATGTTCACCGTCGCTACATCCAGGGTTACCTTGACGCAGGTTTCGACCGCATCTATTTGCACAATGTTGGGAGAAACCAACGCGAGTTTCTCGACGTCTTTGGCCGCGACGTGCTCCCGGCGCTTGTTAAGTGACGAGCGCGCTGAGCTATGCAGCAGACTAGACGCGTGAGAATGAGCGCCTGGGCTGTGCCCGGCATCCCCGAAATCGTCGCTGGTGATGAACTAGTAGCCGTGATTGCTGCTGCCTTGGTTGTGGACTCTGGCGATCAGCAATCTGGTGGTCTTGAGGATGGCGATATTCTGACGGTCACCTCAAAGATCGTGAGTAAGGCGGAAGGCCGTCAGGTGCTTGCCGCCGACCGCGAACAAGCAATAACGGCTGAAACCGTTCGTCTCGTTGCATCGCGTGAGCACCCCAACGGGGTCACTCGAATCGTCGAGAATCGGCTAGGGCTGGTGATGGCTGCCGCTGGAGTTGACTCAAGCAATACCCCCGATGGCGTCGTGCTCATTCTGCCTTTAGACCCTGACGCGACCGCACTGCAGCTGTGCGCTGGACTGCGGGAGCGGTTCGGAGTGAACGTCGGCATAGTGATCACTGACACCGTTGGAAGGCCGTGGCGCAAAGGGCAGGCCGATATAGCGATCGGTGCGGCAGGAATCCGGGTGCTCGACGACTTGCGGGGGACTAGCGACGCTTCTGGCCGTACGCTCGCGGTAAGCGTGACCGCGATCGCCGACGAGATCGCTGCCGCTACCGACCTCGTGAAAGGCAAAGCGGGGGGACTGCCGGTAGCCGTGGTTCGCGGACTCGCTCAGCACGTTTCCGAACTTGATGCGCCTGGGGCTCGCTCGCTCGTGCGCTCGGGCGCCGACGACATGTTTCGGCTTGGCACGAAAGAGGCGTGGCTTGCCGGTTTCGACGAAGCGCACGACGAGTCAGATCTTAAAGAAGATTAATACTCGACTGTCGAGGTAATTCGATCTATTCTGATCGGATGGGGAGTCTGATTTCGCTCGCATTCTTTGCGCTGCTCATTGCTGTGCTCATCGACATCATCTTGATTGCTGACTCGCGCATCAAAAATCTTGGCAAAATCACGTGGATCTTCATCGTGATTTTCTTGCCGCTCATTGGCAGCATTCTGTGGTTCGCAATCGGCCGTGAGTATCAGCCGGGCAAAGAATTCACTAGCTTCGGTGCGCCCGAACGTCGCGCTGCACTGCAACCTCTGGATACGAGCACAACGGAAGCTGAGCTCGCGCAGATCGACGCTGAGATCGAGTATTTTCAGAAACAAGAGACGATTCGCAAACTTGAAAAGAAACTGCGCGACCGGAAGCAATTGCCCTAGTGGTTCAGCGCTGGCAGACTCGACAGATGGATGATCATACTTCCGTAGCGATGCCCGACGAGGTTTTCCACGATCACTGTGATGCCATCGTGCGCAGCGTATCCACCGTGATCGACGGCAAACCTGACGCTGTGCGGCTCGCTCTGACTGTGCTTCTAGCGGAGGGCCATCTACTGATTGAAGACGTGCCAGGCGTCGGCAAGACGATGCTTGCTCGAGCGTTGGCACGCAGTGTTGACTGCTCGGTCTCTCGAGTGCAGTTCACTCCGGATTTGCTTCCAGCCGACATCACGGGAGTTTCGGTCTACAACCAAAACACCCGAGAATTCGAGTTCAAGAAGGGTCCCGTCTTTGCGAACATCGTGATCGGTGACGAGATCAACCGTGCAAGTCCCAAGACACAGTCCGCGCTGCTGGAGTGCATGGCCGAATCGAGTGTGACCGTGGACGGTCACACGTATGAGCTTGTCAGTCCGTTCATCGTGGTCGCGACCCAGAACCCGATCGAGATGGAGGGCACCTATCCGTTGCCGGAGGCGCAACGAGATCGCTTCATGGCGCGAATTTCGATGGGTTACCCCGACGCCGATGCCGAATTGGCAATGCTGCGCTCCCGTGAGACTGCGAGCCCGCTCGATGCGCTGATTCCGGTAGTGACGGTCGAGCAGCTGCGCGCTCTCATCGCGAAGGTACGTCGTGTATTTGTCAGCACTGCCGTTGAGGAATATGCGGTTGCAATCGCGCAGGCGACTCGTCGCGACCGCGAAGTGCGTGTGGGAGCCAGTCCTCGAGCCACGCTTCACTTGGTTCGTGCGGCGAAGGCACGCGCGGCAATCGATGGTCGTGATTTTGTGCTGCCTGACGACATCGATGAGTTGGCGATCACTGTGCTGGCTCATCGTATGATCCCAGCCCGTCACTCTGGGGATACTGCAGCGGTGCTTTCTGGGCACTCGATTGCTGATGTGATCGCTCGCATTGTCGCCGAAACTCCGGTGCCTGTGATCGCGGCTGTTTCTTAGGCGACTGTCATGCCCCGCGCGGATCTTCGCCGATCGATCCGTATTGTGCTTGGCGGCGCACGATTCACGAGGCGAGGCATTGGCTTTGTGGTGCTTGGAGCAGTTGCGGTGATCGCCGGTTATGCGGTCAGTATGCCGATTTTGTTATATGTCGGATGCTTCTGTATCGCGCTGCCCGTAGTTGCGTTGCTTTTTGTGCGCACCAGAGAATCTACGTTGAATGTTTCGCGTCAATTTTCGTTTCCGGTTGTAGAGGCGGGAAGCACTACGGCGGTCACGTTGCGCGTCGACAATCGTTCGCGGCGCGCTACATCGCCGGTTCGCTGGCGGGATGCGCTACCGTGGCGGCCCTGGGTTACCGAGAGTGGCTGGCTCCCGCGACTTTCGGTCAAAACGAGTGTGGCGAGTGCCCGCAGCTCAGCTCAGCTGAGCTATTCGCTGACCCCGACAAAACGAGGAGTCTTTGAGGTTGGTCCGCTCGTGGTGGAGGCGACAGACCCCTGCGATCTTGCCTGGGGAGCGTGGAACGTCGGCTCTGTCACTTCGCTTGTTGTCACTCCAAGGGTTGCTCGGCTAGCAACGACAGCTCTCATCGCCCAATCGGGAGACGGCGAAGCCCGCGTCATCCAGCGGCGCTCTGCTGGAGACGATGATGACGCAATGACTCGGGAATACCGACGCGGCGATGCGATGCGCCGAGTTCACTGGAAAGCATCTGCGCGACACGGAAGCCTCATGGTTCGACAAGAGGAGCAGCACAGCTACCCCGAGGCGCGCATCATAGTCGATACACGGATTGACGGCTATCCCGATGCGAGCCGGGCCACCGTGCTCCACGCGATCGGGGGCGACACCGTCTCACCGTCTCACAGCGCTCGATTCGAGTGGGTCGTCGCGATGTTGGCTTCGGCGGCTGTGCAATTGCGGCGTGAAGGCTTTTTGGTTCAAATTATTGAGACAGGGCAATCTCAATTGACGGATGCCGCGGTACTCCATCGTCGATCGTCTGCGGAACAAGCACTATTGACTCGACTCGCCGCACTGGCACCAATCGAGACGGCTGCAGACTGGTGGGCCGAGCCATCTTCGCGTTCGTTTTCACGCGGTCCAGTGATCGCTCTCATGGCCAATCCTGAGCCTGAGACCGTTGATTTTTTGGTCAGCCAATCAACGAGCAATGTGCTTGCCGTTGCGTTCGTTGTTGAGCCGACCTCCGGCTTCGGTGACCGCGAACGCTTTGGCTCGGCGAAGCGACAGCCGCTGGCGGTCGAACTGCGAGATGCCGGATGGAAAGTAATCTCTGTGCAGTCCTTCGACGACGTCTCTGACGTGTGGAATCTCTTCGTCACGGAATCGAGGCTGATTCGTGAGCGTCACTGAGGTCGAGCGAGCGGCCAGCATTGAGCGTCATGACTATCGCGTGCGGTCGTGGTCGCTGAGCGCTGCCATGGCCGTAGCTGTGGGGATTGCGGCAGGCAGTTTAGGGGCGGTGCTCACTGAGGGCGCGTGGTGGTTCCCATTCATGACTGTTGTGCTCGTCGGTTTCGCGGCAGCGACGGCAGTGCGCAGTTTCGTCCGACGGGCAGCGTTGGGCTCTCTCGCCGCGATGCTCGCTGCCGGGGCGCTGATGGTAGTGATGTTTGCTGCGGACACAGCGATTGCAGGCGTGGTTCCCACCGGTGAGACCTTCGCTCGGTTTGCGCAGCTAGCCCGTGATGGTGACGAATCGATCGCCAATCAGCGCTTTCCAGCGGACGCCGATACCGGAATCGTGTTTCTGCTCTGTTGGGGTGCGGTCGCAGTGACCGTGGCAATGGATGCTGCGACTTTCGTTTTGCGCAAGCCAGCGCTTACCGGCATCCCCTTGCTCGTCTTGTTGCTTGTGCCGAGTCTGGTGCGCAGCGAGCTGCACGATGCGTTTGTTTTTGCAGTGACGGCGGTATCGTACGTGGCGATCTTGCTGGTGGCTTCGCACCGGTTTGGTGCGCGAGTCGCGTGGCCACTGGTGTCAGCAGCATTAGTGATCTCCCTTATCGTTCCGGTACTGCTGCCGAGCGTCGGATCTGGTGGGGACTCTGGCACTGGACCAGGACTGATCTCAACGGGAGTGAACCCGATTATCAACTTGAGTAGCGATCTGCGCCGCAATGCGCCGCTGCTCGCGTTGAAGTACACGACCGAGGCTGATGGCCAGTACTTGCGGGTTGCTGTACTCGACGAGTTCGACGACGATACCTGGCGGCCCTCAGCGGGGGATGATGCGCCGAGTAGCAATGTCGAGATTATTGCTCTTCCAGCGGGACTCACCCAACAAGTGCCCCGCACTGAGAATGTGATGCAGATTGAAGTCGAGCGCATCCGTGGTAAATATCTTCCGGTGCCGTACGCATCGAGAAGCATCACGGGCCTTACGGGTAGTTGGATGTGGGAGTCCGATGGCCTGAGTGTTTCCACGGTGAGCGCAAACTCTCGAGACCAAGCCTATGAAGTGTCCTTCATCACACCGGCACCGTCGATCGAGCAATTGACGGCCGCTCCGACGACCTTGCCAGACGGCTTTGAGAGGTACCTTGCGCTGCCCGAAACTTTGCCGAGCATTGTCGCCGAAACCGCGCAGCGTGTAGCGGGCAGTGAAGCCACCCGATTCGATCAGGCAATCGCATTGCAATCCTTTTTCAAGGATGGCGATTTCGTCTATTCAGAAGAGGCGCCGCTGACGGACGACTACGACGGCTCGGGTGCAGAAGTGCTTGCAGAGTTTCTGACAGCCAAGAGCGGGTACTGCGTGCACTTTGCGTCGGCGATGGCGGCGATGGCTCGCGCTCTCGACATCCCAGCTCGAGTAGTTGTTGGGTTTACGCCGGGCCAAAAACGAGTTGACGAGGACACTGACGAAATCAGCTTCGTCGTGACGACAGATAATCTCCATGCGTGGCCAGAGCTGTACTTTCCGACCATCGGCTGGATTCGCTTCGAGCCAACCGTTTCGGTTGGCAGCGAACCGAGATTTGCGCAAAGCATCACGGATGATCCGAGCACCCCCGATGTCGACGAATCTGAGCCAGAGCCAGCAGCAACGCCTGCCCCAACGTCGAGCGCTTCACCGGGAGCGCGGCCTGACTTGCCTCTCGATGAACAGCCGGGCGACGCAGTGCCGGAAACGGTAGCGACCTCCCCGCTTTGGTGGCTGCTCATCGCACTGCCGATCCTGCTTTTGGTGCCGGCTCTTGTGAGAGCAATTCGTCGGGCCATGCGATTGTCGGCAGTCGCACGGGGATCCGTTTCAGCAGCGTGGCGTGAAGTGCGTGACACCGGCACCGATTTGGGTTTCGAGCTCAGTGCCAGTGCGACCCCACGGCAGCAAAGTGAGCAGCTAGTGCAGCAAATGGGTGTCACAGGCACAAGCGCGCTCACAAGCTTGCTTGCCAGCGTCGAAACAGCCGCATTCAGCCCGCGAGAGACACCCGTGCGCCCGGCAGCGGTGACCTCCGCGCTAGCTCAGCTTCGAGCATCCGCAGCGTGGCGTTCGCGGATTCGTGCGCTCTTGGCGCCTCGTACCGCCTTTACGCGGATAGAACGAAAGCGCTAAGCCGGGCTATAGCCGATGACAGGCTTGCCCGTCACAGGGTTGCGCATGATGGAGGCCCGAACCCCGTAGACCTCGGCGATCAGCTCTTCCGTCAGCACTTCCTCGGTTGCACCCGCGGCCACGACGCGACCACGGGAAAGCACGATGACGTGGTCACAATAACTCGCCGCGAGTGAGAGATCGTGCAGTGCGGCGAGCACCGTCACCCCTGTGGTGCGCAAGTGATCGAGCAACTCAAGCACCGACAACTGTGCGGCGATATCGAGATGGTTCGTTGGCTCGTCGAGGGCCAAAAGTTGAGGTTGCTGAGCCAGGGCGCGCGCCAACATCACTCGTTGCTTTTCGCCACCAGAAAGGCTGTGGAACTCGCGCTCGCGAAATGCATTCATCCCGACCGTATCGAGGCTGCTGGCAACGACGGCAGCGGACTCAGGCGAGTCTGCCTCCCACAGCGATTGGTGGGGCAGCCGCCCAAGGGCGACCACCATGTCGACGGTAAGCGCTGAGTCGGTGGTGGCATCCTGCTCAACGAACGCAGCAAGCCGCGCACGCTGTCTCCGCGGCATTCCGAGTAGGTCATCGCCGTCAAAATGCACTGTGCCGGATGCCGGCAGCTGCACGGCGGTGAGTGCCCGCAGCAGCGTCGACTTTCCAGCACCATTGGGCCCGACAAGTGCGCTGAGTGAGCCGCGAGCTACCGTGCAATCCACATTGTCAATCAGTAGTGCTCCGTCGGCGGTGATGCGAATACGTTCGCCAATGAGCCCGCCCGGCCTACCATCGTTGCTCGGGTCGAATTGGTTCGTAGTGACCGCTGGCGGCTGCTCGTCGTGCGGCTCGGGGCGCGTCATGTCGAGCTCTTTCGCCGAGTGAGCAGGAAGGCAAAGATCGGGGCACCAATCATTGCGGTCACAATCCCCACCGGAATCTCTCGCGGATCAAACAGAGTGCGGGCGAGAGTATCTGCCCACACTAAAAAGACTGCCCCCAGGAGGGCGCTGAGGGGGAGCAGGGCTCGGTGACCCGCGCCCACAAGCAGCCGCACGGCGTGCGGCAAGATCAGGCCGACGAATCCGATTGAACCGCTCACAGACACCATTGCGCCCGTGACAAGTGCTGTTGCTGCGAGTAGTCCCCAGCGGGTCGCGCTGACATTCACGCCGAGGGATGCAGCCTGAATGTCTCCGAAGGCAAATGAGTCGAGAAGTCGCCCCGTCAGCATCACTGGGATTCCGATCACGATAATGGCCGTCATCGTGATTGCGACCGCAGGCCACCGTGCCCCGCTGAGTGAACCAAGTAACCACGAAAGAACCTCGCGGTAGGAGTCTCCAGTAACGCTCCAGAAAATGACAAAGCTTGTGATTGCTGAGGCGAGAGCGGAAACCGCAATACCCGCGAGCACCGTGCGCGACGGGGTGATGGCGCCCAAAGAACCAGCGAGCAGCAGAGTCAGAGTCAGTGCGAGCAGCGCCCCCACAAATGCTGCAAATGGCAACAAGACTGCAGCGCCAAGCAACAGCACTGACACTGCACCAAGTGCGGCGCCCGAAGACAACCCCAAAAGATACGGATCTGCGAGGGGATTGCGCGTGATCGCCTGCATTACCGCACCACTGAGCGCCAAGCCAGCACCAACAGCAGCAGCCGTAAGGACGCGAGGCAAACGAAGCTGCCACACAATTCCATCGCGCAGTTCGGTCAACGGGCTCACCCCGATTCCAAGGTGGCTACCGATCGACCGCCACACCTCGTCGAATCGGATCTCGGCAGGCCCAATTGTCACCGCAACCGTGATCGACACCAGAAGCGCAATCGCGAGAGCAGAGCCAAGGGCAAAGGGGGAAACTTTAGCCATCGAGCTCCGCGATCTGAGCCGACAGGCTTGCCGCGGCCTCAACGCTGCGCACGCCAGCCTCACTCGCCGCGAAAGGCACCACGAGGTAACGACCAGCCTTCACAGCGCTGAGGTTCGCGGTTGCAGGGTTCGCCTCCAGTACACCGATCTTCTTTTCGGCGCTGTTCCATGCTGCATCCACGAGCACAATGAAATCGGGATCGACATCAACGACGGCCTCCCAGTTATACGGAGCCCACGTCGCGTCGACATCGGCCGCGACGTTAGTGAGACCAACGGTTTCGAGCAACAGTTGGGGTGCGCCAATTCCGGCACCAACGTACGGGGTGTCTGAGCCTGAGGAGAACCAGAGCGCAGTGCGCCCAGCGCCATTGGCGTCAATTGATGCAAGTTGAGCGCTCTGATCGGCAATGAGCTCGCTTGCGTCTACGCGGAAGATCGAGGCAACCGTTTCGATGTCGCTGAAGACATCATCGAAACTCAATTTGGCCGGTTGGCCGCTGCTCTGGCAGGCAGAGGGTGCAACGAAAGTATTGATGCCGAGGGAGGTTAGGTCGGCGCGCGCGCCAGCACCATCCGCGCTGAAGGTTGATTCCCAGCCTGCGAAGACGAGATCGGGTTCCAAATCGAGCACGGCTTCTTCGCTGGGCACGCGCTCAGCGATCGAGGTGAGGGCAGCGGCAGCTGTCGCCCACTCTGCGGGCACCGGGCCGTCCTGGAATGCGGTTCCAATAATGCGATCGCCAAGCCCGAGTGCCAGAAGCATCTCGGTAGTCGACGACTTGATCGTAATGACACGCTCCGGTGCCGAATCGAAGCTCACATCAAAGCCGCAATTGCTCAGTGCGACCGGCTGAGATGCCGAATCGATCGGGGAGGGTGCAGCGGTTTGCGGGCCTGCAGCCGCGCATCCGCTGAGTGCAAGAGCTGAGACGCCGGCAACAACCGCGACGCGAGTAAGAACAGACAAGAGGCCTCCGAAAACTGCGAATGCCGACGCAAAGCGCGCCGAAGCAAGTGAAAAGTGTTTCGAGAAGACCGACCGCCCCAATCTGGGCAAGCCAACCACGCCATACCGAGCGCACGGGTCTGTGAGCACAGTCTATTGAGGTGTGGATGCCGGTGCTATCCAATGCGCGAATGCGCTTCACTGTGCGATCGCTGTCTGGGGGCGACAGGGAGGGGTTCGCGGGGGTAGAATCGACGACCGTGTCTAGAATCAGCGAGAACCCGTACGCCGTCTTGGTGCGCGACCTCATGCACCGTCCAGGTGAGATGAGAGAGCTCCAGCTCCAAGTAGTAGTACCCGAGGCCTTTGGCAATGCCGTTATTGCCGTTCCCGAAGGTTCACAACTGAAAGTTGATGCACGCTTCGATTCGCTCCATGACGGCATTTTGGCTGCCATTGAAGTGTCGGGCACCGCGAAAGCAGAGTGCGTTCGATGCCTCATCGATGTCACGATGCCGGTCAAAGTCGAGTTTCAAGAACTTTTCGCGTATTCTGAGGACGAAGCTTTCGACTACACGGTTATCGACGAATACGTCGACCTGGAACCTGTAGTCAGGGATGCGGTGGTTTTGTCACTACCGTTCCAGCCGGTCTGTCAGAAAGATTGTCTCGGCCTGTGCCCTGAGTGTGGGGTTCGGTTGCTTGATAATCCAGGACATGAACATGAAGCACCTATCGATTCCCGGTGGGCAGCGTTGTCCGGCCTCCAAGATTTAACGCAAGACTCGCACGACGCGAACGATTCACCTGAGACCCAAGAAGAAAAGAGTTAGTCATGGCAGTACCCAAGCGCAAGATGTCGCGGGCCAGCACCCGCATGCGCCGCGCACAGTGGAAGGCAACCCCTCCCACACTCGTCAAGACCGTCGAAAACGGCAAGACCGTTTACAGCCTCCCGCACCGCGCCAAGGTAGTCGAAGACTCCGCCGGCACACCCCTGTACATGGAGTACAAGGGCCGCAAGGTTGCTGACGTTTAACTAGTTTCCCTTCTCGGGTCGAATACATGGCGATTACGGGCTCTAGCTCACAGGCTGAGCTCTCCGCCGTGCTCGGGGTTGAAATCAACCCCGATGTGCTAACGCTTGCGTTGACGCACCGCTCTTTCGCGTACGAAAACGGCGGCATCGCCAACAATGAGCGACTCGAATTTCTTGGTGACTCAATTCTTGGCCAAGCAGTAACGGTCAAGCTGTATCGCGACAACCCGGAACTTGACGAGGGAGACCTCGCCAAGCGCCGGGCTAGTCTCGTTTCTTCTGTTGCGCTCGCAGAGATTGCGCGCCTAATAGGTCTTGGCGCCTACATTCGTCTCGGCAAAGGTGAAGAGCAGACGGGCGGCCGCGAAAAGCCGTCGATTCTGGCGGACACCGTCGAAGCAATCATTGGGGCTGCCTACCTCGACCTCGGCGGCGATGCCGCTACCGCGCTCGTACTGCGTCTGGTCGCCCCGCTGCTCGCAGACCCTGAACGTTTCGGTGCCGCGATGGATCCCAAGACGAGCCTCCAGGAGCTCGCAGCCCAACTAGGGCGTGGGGTTCCCGACTATCGCATCGAAGATAGCGGCCCCGATCACTCCAAGCGTTTTCACGCGAGCCTTGTCCTCTCGAACGACGTAATCGCGACAGGCACTGGCTCAAGCAAGAAGCAAGCCGAGATGGCGGCAGCGCTCGAAGCGTGGACCATTCTTCAAGCCGCGGCAAAATAGCCCGTGCCTGAACTTCCCGAGGTTGAAGTTGTGCGCGCAGGGCTCGAACCGGCGGTCACCGGCGCGACTGCGGCATCCGTCACCGTCTTTGATGAGCGCTCACTGCGTCGTCACGAGGGACCGAGCGAAGACTTTATCGACCGTCTGACCGGTCGTGTATTTCTACCGCCTCAACGGCGGGGCAAATTTATGTGGATTCCGCTAACCGATAGCGACGACGCACACGGTGAAGCGCTCGTCACGCACCTCGGTATGAGCGGGCAAGTGCTTCTGCGCGATCAGAGCACGGATGACCGGCTCACGCGCATCCGAATTGAACTTGATCATCCTGAGCACGGCGCACTGCGCCTCAACTTTGTCGACCAACGTATTTTCGGCTCGATGGCGATCGACAGCATGCTGCCCACCGTTGATCAGCCCGCTTTCGCGGTGCCGAGCCAGGTGGCGCACATCGCCCGTGACCCGCTCGACCCACACTTTGACGATGCCGGGTTCTTGCGCGCGCTGAAGGCGAAACGCACGACGGTGAAGCGCGCGTTGCTCGATCAAACCTTGGTGAGTGGCATCGGCAACATTTATGCCGACGAAGCGCTGTGGGCCGCCCGCGTGCACTACAACCAGCCGACTGGGACCCTCAGCCGGGCGAAAGCCCTGCTGTTGCTGGCCGAAGTGCGAGCAGTATTTTCCAAAGCTCTCGCCGAGGGCGGCACGAGTTTCGACACTCAGTACCTCAACGTGAATGGCGAATCCGGCTACTTTGCGCACTCGCTCAACGTTTACGGCCAGCAGGGTCGGGCGTGCCCACGCTGCGGTCGCGAGGTTGTGCGCGAGCAGTTCATGAACCGTGGCTCGCACTTCTGCAGATTCTGTCAGCGCGTGCGCGTGACTGCAGCTCGCTAGATCGCCAATGCCGGCAATCTAGCGAGCGCGTTTTAACCCCAGGTGCGTGCGTCACCGGTGGTGCGGTAGTCAGGCCAGGGGAGATCGATCGGCGGCTGGAAGTCCACGGGTAGCAGGGCGGGCATCGGTTTGTCAGCGACGCGCTTGTCGAATTCGCTCTTAGCCTCGGCGAGAAGTGCCGGGTCGACCAGCAGGTCAATAAAGGTGCCGGCGACGGTCTTGCCGGCGGTCTCAATGGTGGGGTCGATCGTCTCAGGGATACCGCCGAGAGCGTTCATGACCCACCCCGGGTAAGCGCCCTTGCCTGGCGCAGGCTTGAGAGCGGGCCGGGAGACGTAGAAGCGTACGGTCGGCGCGTAGTGCGTCATCTCGACGTAGTCATCGCTCGTCCAGTTCTGCTGCCACGGGGCGAGGTGTTCGCGCAGTGCCTTCTCGGCATCCTGCGGGGTGATGAGCTGTTCGCACTCGTCGAGGAACGGCTTCTCCATTGCGTCGAGACCGAGATTGCGTTGAATCTCTTGCGCAACAGCAATTGCGTCAGCACCGTAGCTGGGAGCACCAACTGCTTCGAGGTTGTTGTACAGAACAGTCGACATCGCGTGGTTGGTGCGGCCGGGACGGCTGCGCGCCACCCACGTGGTCTCAACATCGCAGTGAGCCATAGCGCCAGCGTGCTCAGCGTTACGGTCGAGCACTGCGAGCACGTGCTCCGCCATCTCGATGTTGGGGGTGCGCCACGAATACTGGATGCGGGCGACGCGCGCCGGAAGATTGTCGGCGGTCGCTTGGCCGTCGAGCAAGATGGCGTCGCTGAGACTCCACCCTCCAAAGCTCGGGAGCATGGCATCCTGCATGATGCGCGAGGAGGTGTACATCGACATCAGTGCAACGTTGGCGCCGGGAGCGCGTGCCGCAGAGTGCGAGGCTGGGATGGGGGAGTTGGGGTTCGCATTGAGCTGCCACGACTCCGGTTCGTCGCAAATGAAGGTGTAGACCCTGCTGTAATACGCGCCGCACTGGGTGTCCCAGCGGGCGGTGTTGCAGAGCGGCAGCATGTAGAAGGGGTGGAAGCTCACGATGGCGTCCACGTTGTCGTAGTAGCCGCGCAGGCCGTGAACGACTTTGGAGCCGTGCATCTTTTCGGCGGGTTCGCCCGTGTATCTGAGGGTGCCGGGGATGTCGTGCTTCTCCATGGCGTGCTTGGTGGCGAGCAGCCCGGCGAGCGTCGAAATGCCGAGCGCAGAGTGCGGGTCGGTGTGACCAGGAGCGAAGCGGCTCATGCCCTCGCGGCTGTCTTGAGTTACGGATGCTGACTGGTTGTTGCCGGGCACAGCATCGTATTCGGCGTAGCTCAACATCGTGGGGCCGCCGGTGCCGCTGGTCCATTCCGCGCTGAAGGCGGTCGGCATCCCTGCCGATCCTTCTTCGACGGTGAAGCCCTCGGTGCGCAGAAGCTCGACGTACCACTTGGCCGAACGGAACTCGCGCCACGCAGGCTCGGCGAGCTGCCAGATGTGACTGTGCCACTCCGATAGTCGCGGCATGTTGTCATCCACCCACGTGCGTGCGGTGGCTTTAGCGTCGGCGGCGAACGAGATTTCGGTCATGATGTGGTCCTTGTGCTGAAAGTGTGAGTGCAAAAAGTGATGAGAGAGCGGATGCCGGTGGGGCTCCGCCGCTATTCGGAGTGTTCTTCGAACACAGCCAGCGGCACATGCACCAGAGCGAGTCCCGGCGTAGCAATTGCTTGCGCGACGGTGTCGGTGAGTTGTGCCGGATCAGTGACCGAGAAGCCGTGACCACCGAAGGCTGCCGAGAGTGCCGACCAGTTGGGTTGAGCCAAAACGACCCCAACCGGGGTGATTCCGCGGTCGCGTTCGTTCTGGTTAATCTCGGCGTAACCACCGTTATCGACACACACGATAGTGAGATCAAGGCGCTGCTCAATGGCAGTGATGAACTCTTGCACCGCGAACATGAGGGCACCGTCGCCAAGCACGCACACCACGGGGCGATCAGGTGAGGCAACCTTTGCCCCAATCGCCGCGGGCAGACCATAGCCGAGGGTGGCATAGGCCGGCGTGTACAGGAACGAGTGCGAGGTGTCTTGACGCACAACACTCGCCATCCCGAAATAGGTGATCTGTGACGAGTCACCCGCAACAATCGCGTCGTCCGGAATGGCTTCGTTGATGAGAGTGGCGACCTTATACAGAACCGGTGAAACCTCGTGGGCCTCGCCAACAGCAGCATCCCGCACCGAGGTAAGTTCGGCAACGCTCAGCGAATTTCCGGTGATCGTCGTCGCGGCAAGAGCACCCAGCAATTGGCCAACCACAACTGTGCTGTCGCCGACGAGTCCGATGTCGCTCGCAACATTCTTGCTGAGTTGTGACTCAAGCACGTCAATGCGGATGACAGTTCCTGCCGGAGCGATAACCCCGCCCCACAGTTCTGCCTCGCCCAATTTTGAACCAATGATGAGTACGGCATCTGACTCGTTGATGACACTTTGCACTGAGGGAAGGCGAATCTCTGATGCCAACGACAGCGGGTGGTTTTCGGGAATCGAGCCCTTGCCGTTGAGCGTCGTGACGACAGGCGCATTCAACGATTCGGCCAGTGCAGTGAGAGCGGTTCCGATGCGGCTAGCACCACCCCCGGCGACAATCACGGGGCGGTTCGCTGCGGCCAGAATCACCGCAGCTTGCTCGACGGCAGCAATGTAAGCGGATGCGCGGGGTCGCTCCGGACGCGCCTGTAGAAGCTCTTCGGGGCAGTCGCTCAGTGACTCAAGCACGTTAAGCGGGATCTCTATATGGACTGGACGTGGGCGACCGTAGCGGAACAGTTCGAACGCGTCATGCACGGCGTTGACAGCGTCACTCGCGCTGGTGACACGACGGCTCCACTCAACGATCGCGCCAGCGGCACCGGTGGAATCTTTCGTCTCGTGCAGGGCACCGTTGTCGGCAAATTCGCTGCCCTCGGCAACGCCAGGAGAAAGCAGGATCATGGGTCGCGACTCGCAATAGGCGGTGCCGGCACCCGAAAGGGCATTCAGTAGACCGGGTCCCGATGTCGTGATGACCACGCCGGGGAGCCCGGTTTGTTGTGACCAACCATCGGATCCGTAGCTGGCGCCCTGCTCGTGACGAGTTGTGACCGGGCGAATGCCAAGTTCGCTTAGCGGTCGATAGAACTCAAGGTTGTGAGTTCCCGGGATTCCGAAGATCGTGTCGATGCCGTAGTTGCGCAGCACCGTCATGATGGCGAGCCCCGCATTGTTGACGTCGACTCCTCCGGAAGCTGCTGCTGCTGTGGCTTCCGGGCTGTAGTTCAACGCACGGGCGTTGGTCATGAGGCTGCTCACTTCTCGTTGGCGGTGTACTGGCAAACGCCATCAACCCAGGTCTGTACGACAGCAATTTCGCTGATCTTTTCGCGCTCGGTCTCCACAATGTCAGCGCTCAGCACTGCAAAGTCGGCACGTTTGCCGACCTCGAGGCTGCCGAGGTCGTCTTCGCGGCCGATCGAGTACGCGGCATTGATCGTGTGAGCGCGCAAGGCCTGTTCCCGAGAAATCGCGAGGCTGTCTGGGCCCAGTTGAGTGCCGCGACGAGTGATGCGCGTAGTCGCCGCCTGAATGGCTTCCAGCGGGCGCGGGTCGGCGACCGGGGCGTCCGAGCTGATCGTGATGGGAACTCCGGCTGCCGCGAATTCACCGAGCGGGTTGAAGCGCTCGCCGGGGGTACCAATGGCCTGTTCAACGCCCTCACCCCAGTTGAAGTGGTGCTGGGGCTGATTGACGGGCCGGATGCCGGCCGCCGCCATCCGCGAGATCTGGTCGGGGGTTGGCAGCCCGCAGTGTTCGATGCGGTGCCGGGCGTCGCTGTCAGGGTTCTCGGCCTGAGCAGCCTCGATCGCGTCAACAACCATTTCGATCGCGGTCGGCGATTGCGCGTGGGTTGCCGTCTGGAGACCAACAGCGTGAGCACGACTAATGAGCGCCTTGTAGTCGGCGGGCTCGTGGTACAGCTGACCTGTGCGGCAGGGGTCTCCGACGTAGCCGTCGGGGAAGTACGCGGTCCAGCCGCCGAGGGTGCCGTCGGCATAGAACTTGATGCCCGAGAAACTTAGATGGGCGTTGCCGAAAGCGCCGTGCATCCCGGTCTCGATCGCTTCCTCGAGCAAGTGCGACAGCAGGTACATCGAAATGCGGGTCTTGAGCTGGTTCTGCTCGGCCAGACGCAGGTAGGTGTCGAATTCGCGCCGCGAAACTTGGGCGTCGCCGATTGTTGTGACTCCGCCTTGCAGGAAGGTTTCTTGAGCGACAGCAAGCTGCCGCACGTGCTCAGCCGGAGTGTCTGCGAGGTGAAAGTTGGGGCCGTGGTGACCGACCTTCACGCCGCCGAGGCCGGTGAGAATGTTGCAGGCGGCATCCGAAAGCTCGCCGGTAAGGTCACCGTCAGCGTCGCGGAAGAATTCGCCGCCCTGAGGGTTCTCGGTCTCGCGGGTGATTCCGAACAGCTCGAAGGTGTAGCTGTTCACGACGCCACCGTGGCCCGAGGCGTTCATGAGGTAGACCTCACGATCGAGGGAAACCTCGTCAAGTTCGGAGCGGTGCGGGTGACGCTTTTCGGCAAGATTGCGCTGCTCATAGCCGTAGCCGCGAATCGGCTGGCCCTCGGGTACATTGTCAGCCGCAGCCTTCAGAAGCGCGACAATCTCGGGAATGTTCGACGCTTTGTCTGGACCGCAATCTACCCAGCTCATCAGCTGGCCGAGCATCAACGGGTGAGCGTGCGCATCAATGAAGCCAGGAACAATGACCTGAGTTCCGAAGTCGACTTGAGTCGGCGAAGCTGGTGACAGCTTTGCGGCTGCGTCGAGACATTCGTCGATGGTTCCGACCGCGGCGACTGTGCCAGCAAACATGAGCATGGCATCCACGACCGTGTTGGCGGCATCCAGAGTATGGATGGCTCGCGCGGTCACAATCGTGGGGGTGAATTCTGAAAGTGGCACATCAAAGGCCGAAAGCTTGCGCATGAGTACTCCGGTGAGATTCTTAGTGAATGGAGAGTGAAGGTGCCGCTAAGGGCACGAGAGGCGTGTCAGGTGTGCCGCGTTTGGCCCACGAGACAACGTTTTGGGCTTGCATTCGCACGTATTCGGCTTCGCTTTGACCAGAGAAATAGGCGATGTGCGGTGTGATGAGTGCCCGCGAATGTCCGACGAGTGGATGCCCGGGCAGCGGTGGTTCGACATCGAGCACGTCAAGTCCGGCTCCGGCCAGGTGCCCGCTGTCGAGCGCGTCGCGAACAGCTGAGCTATCGACGAGTCCGCCGCGGCTCACGTTGATGAGATACGACAGCGGTTTCATCGAGCCAAGGAATGCGGCGTCGACCATGGCGGCGGTGTCGGCGGTGAGCGGCAGGTGCAGCGAGAGGACATCCGAGCTCGAACGAACCGTCGCGGCATCGACCCGACGCACGCCAGCCGCTACGAAGCGTTCACGAGTCTCGTCAGTGTCCGGAATGAACGGGTCGTAGCCGATGATCTCGCCGAACAGCGGGCGAGCAAGTTCGGCGAGTTTCATTCCGATGCGCCCGAGGCCCATCAAGCCGAAAGTGCACTCGCTGAGGCGCGGCTGCACGAGGGAGTCTCGTTCATTCCATTGCCCCGCTTCGACAGCGCGGCGGGAGAACTCAATCCCGCGCGTCAGAGAGAGCGCGAGCGTTAGAGCGTGTACGGCGACCTCCTCGGTGGCTGCTCCGACAATCGTCGTCACCCAAATTCCGCGTTCGGTTGCGGCGTCCACATCAACATTGTTGAAGCCCATTGACATGAGCGCGATGATCTTCACCGTTGGCATGCGCTCGATCATTTCGCGTGTGATTTGGGCGTAGCCGACAAGCAAAGCACTGGCATCCTGCGCTCCCGCGATGATGGTCTCAGAGTCTTGAGAATCGAGGTAGCTCACCTCGAATCCTGCTGCCGTGAGCAACTCGCGCCCAGCTGAAAAATCAGTGCCGTCGAGGTCGGTATAGACGGCGCGAAGCGCGACGCTGTTGCTAGTGGACATGGCTCAAGAACTGCTTTGTGCGCTCGTGCTGAGGGTTATCGAAGAACTCGCCAGGTTCCGCCTGTTCGACAATCACTCCGCTGTCGAAGAGGGTGACCTCATCGGCCGCGCGACGTGCAAATTTCACTTCGTGGGTCACCACAATCATGGTCATTCCGCCCGCGGCGAGGTTTTCCATGACTTCGAGCACTTCTCCGACCAGCTCAGGGTCGAGTGCAGATGTTGGCTCGTCGAAGAGCATGACGTGCGGGTTTAATACGAGTGCCCGCGCGATTGCAACCCGCTGCTGCTGGCCTCCGGAAAGTTCGGAGGGAAAGTGCCGGTCTCGATCGCCGAGGCCCACTTTGTTGAGCATCATGAATGCGCGCTCGCGAGCTTCAGCTTTGCCAACCTTCTGCACTTCGGTGAGTGCGAGAACCACGTTTTCGAGGGCGTTGAGGTGCGGAAACAGGTTGAATCTCTGGAACACCATGCCAATATCGCGACGTTGCACTGCGAGTCTGCGCTCGGAGTGGTGCGCGATGCGGCCGTTGTTGTCTGAGGCGCCGATTCGATTGCCATCGAGGCTGATTTCTCCCCGGTCGGCGGGTTCGAGCAATGCCATCAGACGCAGCATCGTTGATTTACCGGAACCGGACGGACCGAGAACTGCCTTGACTTGACCTTTGTTGATCTGGAATTCGACGCCCTTGAGAACTTCGGTTCCGTTATACGCCTTGTGAAGGTTCGAAACTTGCAGGGTGGGAACGGTGTTCACGGTTTCTGTGCTCATGCTTACTTCTCCTTCGAGACCGTTGCGAGTGCGCGCGTGCTCAGGCTGATCGGGTCGGTGTTCTTCTTTACGCCACGAGACGTCCAGAGGAAACGTTTCTCGATCCGACTCTGCACGAGCGTGATAATCGTCACGATGACGAGGTAGTACATGATCGCGACGGTGTAGTACTCGGCGTAGCGGAAGGTGATGTTTACCCCGACTTGGGCGGTGGTGAGCAACTCTTTGAGCGAAATCACGGATGCCAGAGAGGAGTACTTGATGAGTCCAATGAACTCGTTGCCAGTCGGTGGCAGCGCGGTGCGGATGGCAATGCGGCAGGACCACCCTGCGCATTACGGAGCCAGGCTTCATTCCTAGCGCGCGAGCG
>CH672415.1:1099305-1100028 GCA_000153145.1 marine actinobacterium PHSC20C1 | reverse complement strand
ACCACCCACAGTCGAGTGTTCTTAGTAGACGTCGAGGATTGACGCGTCGAGGTTGTATTCGGCGGCAATCTTCGCGAAGGTTCCGTCGTCATAGAGGGCGCGGAGCGCATCAGCGATTGCGGCACTGAGTACACCGTCCTTGGGAGTGAAAACTCCGAACGTGGTGTCTGGGTCGAACACGCCGTTGGCCACAGCGAGCAGTCCTTCGTTCTGTGTGGCCATGTAGGCGGCCGCGACGTTTGTCTCGACGAGCACGTCAGCCTTGCCGTTGATTACGGCGAGTACGGTCTCTGCGGTCTTGGGGTATTCGGTGTTGGTGATGGCTTCTTTGCCGTCGGCGACGCACTGGTCGCTTAGCTTCAGAACGCTCACGGTGTTGCTAGAGGCAGCTTGGGTTGCAACTTTCAAGCCGCACAGGTCGGCGCCTTCCTTGAGTTTCGCGGCGAGGTCGGGAGCAGCCAATGCCGCAGGGCCCGCATTCATGATGGCGGATGCATCAGCGATCTGCAGACGCTCCTCGCTCATGTAGAGGCCACCGAAGATGACGTCGCAACGACCGGTCTGTAGCCCTGGCATGAGTCCGTCGAAGGAGGTGACCTCGAACTTGGTTTCAACGCCCCAGTGATCTGCAACAGCACGAATTCCGTCGGCGTCAAAGCCGATGATGTCTCCACCGGTCGAGTCTGCGTAGTACTCGAGGGGGGCGTATTCGGGATCGATGCA
>CH672415.1:765207-1099205 GCA_000153145.1 marine actinobacterium PHSC20C1 | reverse complement strand
ACTGATCGATTTCTTCATTGTTTCTCCTGTGGCTGCAGAACGATTCACCCGATGGATGCACTTGGGAGGGTGATTTGGTAGTGACCATTGTGTTCACAGCCAGCGCGAAAGTCAATGCATATTTGCAGTCTTGTAACCGAAAAGAAGCAAACTTGTAACGAATGGGAACCTACAAGAGGGGAAATCGTGTAATTTCACTCAATAAAGTGACAAAACGCTACGTTTCATGCGCTCCTTGGGATAGTCTGGCCGCGTGGACCAGCTAACCGAGCAATCTTTCGCAATTCTGCGCCAGGACGGCCGAACGTCGTTTAGCGACATTGCGCGCCAACTCGACACCAACCGGGCAAGTATCGCCAAGCGGTTGAACCCGCTCCTGCTTTCCGGCGATATCCGAATTATCGCGGCCGTGCACCCCCGTCTTCTCGGCCTGCACGTGCTTGCTCACCTGTCGATTCAGACGGAGGGTGATGCTGGAGAACTTGCCGAACGAATCTGCGAGCTAAATTCCCCCGTTTTCGTCTCAGAGCGCACGGGCAAGTACCAACTGATCTCAGAACTACACACCGCGACCATGGCCGAACTGCACGAAGAGATTCGTGCGATTCGTGCGTGTGATGGCGTAGTCGACGTGCAGGTGATGGTTTACGAGCGAACGCTCAAGAGTTTTTTTCTCGGTGAAGAACCTGCTTTAGCGGATTTGCCGATCGATGCGACCGATCTCAAGCTGATGGAACTCCTTCAAGTTGACGGCCGCATGGGCTATGCCGAGCTAGCGGAGGCAGTCGACCTGTCAATTAGTGGATGTCGCACCCGCATTAATCGCCTTACCGAAACCGGGGCGATGCGCATTGGTCTGCTGCGCGAGCGCACTGACATGACGTCGCATCTCACGTTCGGATTCGGTTTCATCACCACAGGAAATGTGGACCCACTCGTGCGACTCATCGACGAGCAAGCGGGAGTGGAATTTATGGCGCGCACCATTGGACGCTTCGATTTCGTGACGACCATATCGTTCCCGGCGCTCAGCGATTTCAATGACTTTGTTGCAAATCTTCGCGCACTGACCAGTGTGAAGTCGTTGGAAACGTGGCTGCACGCTCGCATCCATAAGGAGCGCTACCAGCACAGCCTGCACCGCATCCGTGAGGGTGCCATCACACTCAGTGCCGATGAGGAAGCCGCAGCGAACTAGGCGTCCGAAGTGAGAACCCGCTTCCATACCCCTTGGTATCCGATGGGCACGAAGCCGACTGCCTCATTAGTCGAGAGCATATGGCGGTTCTCCTCCGCGTTGTACGTAATCACTGAGGGATGTCCAGGCGAGACTCGCTCAAGGTGAGCCAGGTTGACGACCTTGAGCAACATGCCGAGACGGTGCCCGCGATGTTCCTGAAGCACGAGCGTTCCGGCCTGGTTGACGGCGCGATCGGCTTCTTGCGGCACCGCTAGCGCCGTGTACCCGACGAGCGCGCCGGTTTCGACATGCTCGACGGCGGCATAAACCATGGTGAGTGCGCTTTCGGCGAGGCGGCTCTGGTTTTCCAGCAGCCGCTCTACTGACCAGATATCTTCCGGGGGTTCGAGGCCAGCGGATGGCTCATCGGTACTCATCCGTGTGTACAGCAGCGCGAGATCTGCCTGCCACCGGTCCGGGCAGAGGTCTACCCACTCATGCACGGCGTAGTCGCGATTGAGGTGGTCAATTGCATTGTCGACAAGTGACCGAAGGCCTGTCACAGGCAGCGCAAGTCGACTGACCCGTTCAACCTGTTCAAAGCTGAAGCCCTGGGCGAGCAGAAACAGGGTCTCGGGGTTGTCTTTTGGCACAGCTCCAAACCCTGTTGGCGCAGCAACGACGGGGCCATCGCTGAGGGTGGCGGGTGCGTACATGTGCACTTGGCGTTTGTTGTCGTCTCTCGCGATTGCTTCGAGTTCGGCAAGCAGCGCGCGTCCCAAGCCACGCCGCTTGTAGTCAGGATGCACGTGCGCGAGCACCCAGGCAGTGTCGGCGTCGTCGCCAACCGTTGTCTCATACGTACCTGAGCCGACTACACGTTCATCAACTGTCGCCACGATCATCCGATACTTCTCAAATTCGCTTGGCTGCCACAGTCCGAGCTCTTCTGTGAGATCAAAGGCGGTATCGGTTGTGCCAAACGCAAGTTCTTGGCTGAGGTTGCCCAGCGCTATGGCCTGACAAAATTTGTCGCTGCGGGTGGGATCAAGTTCCCGCGGAATCTCAACGGTCGCAATATCGAACTCTGTCATGAGCGCACCAATCTGGCTGGTTGGGTGCTACTGAGGTAGCCGACCAGAATACTCCCGGAGGTGCTGGGGGATCAAGCGCCCGCTGGCGCCGCGAACAGATCCTCGTCGACATACTTCAGCCCGGTGTCACAGGCGACGGTGACGACAACTTTTCCCGGCCCCAGCTCCCGAGCAAGCTTGAGCGCGGCGGCAACATTGAGTCCGGAGGATGTTCCGACTAGCAGCCCCTCGCGCTCTGCCAGCTGCCGACAGGTCGTGCGTGCGAGCGCTTCATCGATCGCTCGGGCTTCGTCGTAGAGGTCGCTGTCGAGCAGCGGTGGCACGAAACCGACACCGATGCCCTCAACGTGGTGCTGGCCGGAACGACCCTCGGTAAGAACGGGAGCTGATGCCGGTTCGAGCGCAACAATGCGAGTGTCCTGGGCGTGCTCTTTGAGGACACCGGCGACACCCATCAGCATTCCGCCAGTTCCGACCGCGCCGCAAAAAGCGTCGATACCCTCCGGGAATTGGGAGAGTAACTCGTGTCCAATCCCGGAGTACCCGACGAGCATGTCACGGTTATTGAACTGGTCGGTCTGGTAGTAACCACCCTGCGCCGCAATGGTGGCGGAGACAGAAATCATCTCCTGGATAAGCTCCCCGCTAATTTTGCCGTTCGGGCTGTGCACAATCGTCAACTCTGCGCCGAACGCCCGCATGGTGTTGAGTTTGGCGGACGCATACGCATCTGAGGAGACTGCGTGAAATCGATAGCCCTTTGTCGCGCAGACAAAGGCGAGTGAAGAACCAGTGCTCCCGCCGGTGTATTCGATTACCGTCAGATCGTGTGTGAGTGAACCGCGTTTTTCGGCCTCCTCGATCATGGACAGGGCCATTCGATCTTTGTACGAGCCCGTCGGATTGAAGCCCTCGATCTTTACAAAAACCGCGGCAGAATCTGGAGGTGCGAGACGCTGAAGTTGAACAACCGGCGTGTTTCCGATTGCGTCGAGAGCTGAAGCCACTGGTGAAGGGGGACGCATTGGATCTCCAAATCCTTACCCCCGATGACACGAGCACGCGCATGCAGCTCCGTCCAGTTCACTGCAACCCCAAGTCAATGTCAACGGGTCACCGGTGCCCACCGGCAACGTCGCTATCTGTCTGCGCTAAGGAGCGGGCGGTGAGGGCACCAGTTCTTCTGCGCGGCAGAACGGCGTAGCCCCGCGCATCCGGTACCGTATAGCAAGGTTTTGACCATCAAATTGGCCAGCACAGAGAAGGCGGTGACGTGTACCTCAAGAGTTTGACCCTCAAGGGGTTCAAGTCGTTCGCTCAACCCACCACTTTTGCATTCGAACAGGGTGTCACGTGTGTTGTCGGCCCCAACGGCTCCGGTAAGTCCAATGTTGTGGATGCTCTGGCCTGGGTGATGGGCGAGCAGGGGGCAAAGACCCTCCGCGGCGGCAAGATGGAAGACGTCATTTTTGCCGGTACCGCTACCAAGGGTCCGCTCGGGCGTGCCGAGGTAGTGCTCACGATTGACAACGCAGACGGCGCGCTGCCAATCGAGTACAGCGAAGTCACGATCAGCCGAACTCTCTTTCGCAATGGGGGCAGCGAGTATGCGATTAACGGCACCCAGTGTCGCCTTCTTGACGTTCAGGAACTGCTGAGCGACTCTGGTCTTGGCCGTGAAATGCACGTCATTGTTGGTCAGGGTCAGCTCGATGCAGTGCTTCATGCGAGCCCTGAGGATCGCCGCGGCTTCATCGAAGAAGCCGCCGGCATCCTCAAGCACCGTCGTCGCAAAGAAAAAACGATTCGCAAGCTTGATGCGATGCAAGCGAATCTCACACGACTTTCCGACCTAGCGGGGGAGATCCGTCGCCAGCTCAAGCCTCTCGGTCAACAGGCCGAGATCGCTAAAGAAGCAGCGTCGATTGCCTCCATCGTTCGGGATGCTCGCGCACGACTCCTCGCTGACGAAGTTGTTGGTCTCCGCTCAAGCATCAATGACTTCAGCCGAAGTGAGAGCGAACGCAAGACTCAGCGCATTGTGCTGCAAGAGCAACTCGACCAAAACAAGTTGCGTGAGGCCCGCCTCGAGCAAGCGCAGGTCGGCGATGACGTTGACGAGGCACGCCGAGTTTCCTTCGGCCTCGAATCTGTTCAAGAGCGGCTGCGCAGTCTGTACACGCTTGCTAATCAGCGACTGTCATTGCTTGGGCAACAGAGTGATGCCCCGACCTCGGGTAACTCAGTCAGTCAGACGCTCGTTGACGAAGTCACGGCAGAAGCCGATGCTCTCTCGGCGGGTGTTGCGGATGCTGAAAAGGCAGTCGGAGCCGCGGCGGCAGCAACTGCGACGGCGAAGGCAGCTCTCGACTCTCTCGACGAAGAAATTGCCGCCCAAAGTGCACTTGTTTCGCGCCACGAGTTAGAGAGCGCTGGGCTCACAGCTCGCGTAGAAGTCGCAACCTCGACTCTCACCGCCGCTCAGGGTGAGCTTGTGCGTCAGCAGCAGGCACTCGCCGAAGCCCAATCGCGCCGCGAATCAGCGCAGGCAGAGTTCGAAGCACTCGAAGTTGAGGCCAATAACTCGACGACCGAGAGTGATGGTTCACTCGACTCCGTCTATGAAGCAGCAGAGACCACCGTTGCGAGCATCCAAGGAGAAATTGAGTCCCTTCGAGACGCAGTGCACGCTTCCGAACGTGAACGGGATGCTCTCGCCGCCCGCAACTCGGCGCTGTCACTCGCGGTCGATCAGAAAGATGGATCTAGCGCCCTGGTCGCTGCGAATCTTAACGGCATCCGTGGTTTGGTCGCCGAGCATGTGAAGATCACTCCCGGTTTCGAAGCAGCGATCGCTGCGGCTCTTGGTTCCCTCGCTGATGCGGTACTCGCCGATGACCGCGACTCTGCGATTGACGCTCTCGCGCAGTCTGCTAGCCGCGACTTTGGGCGAGTTGAAGTCGTCGTGGCTAACGCCAAGAAGTCGGCCGTCTCGCTCGGCAGCGCAGCGGGTACGGTTCCGGCGATCGATGTCGTTACCGCACCCGAAGGAGTGCACGGACTCCTCACCCACGTACTCATTGCTGACAGCCTTGAGGCAGCGCGAGCCGCCTACGGGACTCTCTCCAACGCCGCAGACCTTACCTTTGTCACTCGTCAAGGCGACGTTCTCACCCAGTTTGTCTTGCGCGGCGGTTCGGGCGCTAAGCGGTCCCGCCTTGAGCTGGTCGCTGAACGGGATGCCGCAGCAGAGAAACTCGGTGTCGTTACCGTTCAGATCGAGCGCACGAGTTTTGAGCTCGCCGAGAAGCGGCGCGAACTTACCGCTGCCAAGGCGGATGCCGAAACCGCGCTCGCGACGCTGCGTGAATACGACGCCCAGCTTGCCGCCCAATCAGAACTTCTTGGCCGCCACCGTATTCAAGCCGATGCTGCTCAAGCGGAATGTGATCGTCTCGCTCGTGCCGTTGACATTGCATCAGAGTCGGTCATGGACGCCACCGCCGAAGTCAGCCGAGCTCAATCAGCAGCAGACGAATACCAGTCAGCGCCACGCCCCATGCTCGACGTCTCCCAGCGCGACCCCATGCTCATCGAAGTTGAGACCGCTCGAGCGCACGAGGTTGAGCAGCGCATTCAGCTGGAGACCATTCGTGAGCGCGTGCGGGCCGAGCGCGCCAGAGCCGAACAGCTTGCGGCCCAGCTTGTAAGTGAGCGTGAAGCAGCGGCAGAACAAGCCAGACTGGCTGTAATTCGTCAACGGCAGATCGCCTCTGCTACTCGAGTCGTAGAGATGCTGCCAGCGGTTCTCGATTCCGTTGATCGTTCCCTCTCGGAAGCGCGCGTAAATCTTGCAGCGAAAGAGTCCAACCGTTCGGCGCAGAACCAAGAACTTTCAGCACTGCGCAAAGAAGAATCTGCACTGCGTGAACGACTCTCCGCGGTGAGCGAAAGCGTGCACGGGCTCGAAATGCAGATTTACGAGAAGAAGTTGCACCTCTCGAGCTTGCTTGAACGTTCTGGCGAAGAACTCGGTCTCGTTGAAGATGTACTTGTGGCGGAATATGGCCCCCAAGTTGCAGTACCGGACGATGCAATTCTGGACGACACCGAACCAGCAGATGTAGCTGACGACGACGCGACTGACGAGCCTGCATCATCAGGTCGACCATTTGTGCGGGCCGAGCAGGAGACGCGCCTACAGAAAGCCGAGCGCAAACTTGCTCGATTGGGCCGAGTTAACCCGCTCGCGCTTGAAGAGTTTGAGGCGCTCGAGCAACGCCACAGGTTCTTGACAGAGCAGCTCACCGATCTGTCAAACACGCGCAAGGACCTACTGACGATCATCGACGAGCTCGACGAGAAGATGCAGACTATCTTCTCCAGTGCCTTTGAAGATACGAAGAATGCGTTCAACGAAGTATTCCCGGTGCTCTTCCCCGGCGGAACTGGCAGCATTTTCTTGACGAACCCTGACGACCTCCTCAACACGGGAATCGACGTGACGGTGAAGCCTGCAGGCAAAAAGATCGAACGCCTGTCACTGCTGAGCGGTGGTGAACGCTCGCTGGCTGCTGTAGCTCTACTGATCGCAATTTTCAAGGCGCGCCCCAGCCCGTTCTACATCATGGACGAGGTAGAGGCGGCGCTCGATGACGCGAACCTTGGCCGACTACTAGCTATCTTTGAAGACCTGCGCCAGTCGAGCCAACTCATCGTCATCACGCATCAAAAACGGACAATGGAAATCGCGGATGCCCTCTATGGAGTGAGCATGCGAGCAGACGGCATTAGCGCGGTTGTTGGTCAGCGCGTTGCGAAAGAGACAGCGTCGAGCGAAGCGAGCTAGTCGACCCAGGCTAGGGGCTCACCGTTGACAGTGCGCACAGCCCAACTACTCGCGAGTCGTTCAATCGTCGAAATCGATCCGTTCACAATGTGATCGAAGTCGCGCCCAGCAAGCTCAGAAAGGGTGTAACGGATAATCGTTCCGTGACACACAACGATCACTTTCTTATCCGCATAGTCGACTGAGACTTGATCGAGCGCAGCGATCCCGCGCTTCACAACCGAGTCAAGAGGTTCAAGGCCGGGGTAGCCAAGAATATCGGGCCACTTCTCGTCGATCTCGGCCTTCGTGAGGCCTTCACCCTCACCGTATTCACGTTCGATCAGTAGGTCGTAGCTGCGGCCGAGTTCGAGCCCGAGACCATCGGCAATGATCTGCGCTGTTTCGCGTGCGCGCTGCAGGGGAGAGCTAACAATTACGTCCCACTCGCTGCCGCGAAGTACCTCGACGGCGTCGCGGGCTTGCTGGCGACCGATGTCGTTGAGGGGGATGTCGCTGGAGCCTTGCATGCGTGCGGCAGCGTTCCAGTCAGTTTGGCCGTGGCGAATCAGTGAGAGCATCCGAAAACCCTAGCGCGCCCCGGTGACTGCACGATTCAGGTTCGGTAGCGTGCGCAACTTCACCACTCTGGCGTGCGGCAAGTAGGACGAGGAGCGTCCGCTGCCTTAACCTGTACCTATGGCAGCATCCTGGTCGCTCTCGGGCGCACTCAAATCTATGTTCGCGCGCGACACGATCGATGCCGAGACGTGGAGCGATCTCGAAGACGCAATGATCTCCGCCGATTTTGGCCCAGACATCACTGACTCGGTGATCGACGAATTGCGGGCGAGCGTCACAAGGTTTAAGACCGACGACCCCGCAGACCTCAAACGGATGCTTCGCGAGACTCTAGAAGAGCGACTTGCTCGCTTGGATCCCACACTCACTCTCAGCGCTCGTCCTGCGGTAGTGCTGGTCGTTGGTGTCAATGGCGTTGGCAAGACCACCACGATTGGCAAGTTTGCGAAGTTCTTAGTTGGACACGGGCGCACCGTTGTGGTTGGTGCGGCTGACACCTTCCGTGCCGCTGCCGTCGAGCAGTTGGCGACCTGGGCTGAGCGTGGGGGAGCATCGATTGTGCGCCCACAGCAGCAGGGTCAAGATCCGGCATCCGTCGCGTTTCAGACTGTAGAGCGCGCCCAGCGTGACTCGATCGACATCGCGATCATTGACACTGCTGGACGGCTGCAGACCAAGAGCGGACTCATGGACGAGTTGGGCAAGATTCGTCGAGTGGTCGAGAAGCAGACGGAGATCGCCGAAGTGTTGCTCGTGCTAGACGCGACGACAGGGCAAAACGGTGTTGCCCAGGCTGAAGCGTTTATTCAACACGCTGGCGTCACGGGGCTCGTCATCACGAAGTTGGACGGTTCAGCGAAAGCGGGGTTTGTTCTTGCCGTGCAGGAGCGCACGGGCATTCCGATCAAGCTCGTCGGACAGGGTGAGGGCATCAACGACCTCACCGGCTTCACCCCGCACGTGTTCGTGCAGGGTCTCGTTGGCTAGCTCTAGCTGCTGACTGCGCTGTGCGCTGCGGAAATGTCGAGGTAGTGCGCGGCATTCTGCCGCACTCCAGTTTTTTCGTCGTCGCTGAGTTCACGCCGCACTTTGGCTGGCACCCCGGCCACTAGTGAACCGGGTGGCACGATTGTGCCTTCAAGTACGACGGCCCCGGCGGCGACGAGCGATCCGGTCCCAATAACAGCACCGTTGAGCACGGTGGCGCTCATCCCGATGAGACTGTCGTCTTCAACAGTGCAACCGTGCAGCACCGCGCCGTGGCCGACGCTGACACCAGAACCAACCACTGTGGGGAAGCCCTCATCGCAGTGCACTGTCACGTTGTCCTGCAGGTTCGATCCTGCGCCGATCGTGATCGAGTCAACGTCGGCTCGCAGCACGGCGCCGTAGAAAATGCTCGAGCGTTCGCCAAGAGTCACCTGTCCTACCAGCGTGGCATTGGGGGCGACCCAAGCGCTGTCGGAAATCTGGGGGGTGTGCCCGCCGATGGGAACAATGAGTGCTGTCATGCCTCCACGCTAGCGCGAATTGTTGGCGAGTTACCGGGAGAAGCGCGACGCAATCTCGATGAGCACACTCTCGTCGCCGGCATAGATTCCTTCAGCGCGCGGCCAGTGCCCAATAACATCGGTGAAGCCGAGAGCTTCAGCCCGACCGACCGCATCGTCCCAGGCTCCAACGCTGTCGAGGCTGAACAGGGGCGCGCCGTCCAAATTGAGATAGCGATCGAGAGTTTCGGATGCACGGCCCGCCTTCTCAAGGCTGTCATCCACTCGCTTCGATGTCTCTGTAACGACCTGCCACCACTCGTCAAGGGTGTCAGCGGTGCGGCCAAGCGTGAGCCAGCCGTCGGCAAGTTCGGCCGCGAGGCGTAGACCGCGGGGGCCTTCGGCGGCAACCACGAAGGGCAATCGAGGGGAGCGGGCAGGTGCCCCGACCATCCGTGCATTGACCGCAGAGAACCAGTCTCCGCTGAAGCTAATGCCGCCGCTGCCGGGGGTTTCGAATCGCAGTAGTTGGTCGAGCCCTCGCACAAACTCTTCGAAACGGGTGTGACGCTCACGGGGGCTGAGTTCTGGCTGTCCGAGCACTGTCGAGTCGAAACCGGTACCCCCGGAGCCGACGCCAAGCAGGAAGCGGCCCTCACTTACGTCGTCAAGTGTCGCGAGCTCTTTAGCGAAAGTGACCGGATGCCGAAAATTAGGTGATGCGACAAACGTGCCGAGCCCGATGCGGGAAGTCACGCTCGCGGCTGCTGTCAGCGTGGGGACTGTCGCGTGCCACGTCTCGTCGGCGAGGGATCTCCACGAGAGATGGTCGTAGGTCCAGGCGTGGTCGAAGCCGAGTTCTTCAGCTCGGATCCACTGATGTTTGGCTTCAGCCCAGGGCTGTTGGGGAAGGATTACGATGCCGTGTCTCACGCTCTCACCCTACTCGGGCACGCTCTCAGCGCATTGCGTTCGCTCAGCGGGCCAAGACACCTTAAACTGGTGTGATCATGGCCACTTTTGGAAACCTCACCGACCGCCTCGCGGATACGTTTAAGAACCTGCGCGGCAAGGGCAAGCTCAGCGAAGCGGATGTCGATGGCACCGTTCGTGAAATTCGTCGGGCGCTGCTCGATGCTGACGTTGCCCTCGAGGTCGTTAAGGAGTTCACGGGCCGCGTTCGTGAACGCGCCCTCGGCCATGAGGTGTCGCAGGCGCTGAACCCCGCGCAGCAGGTGGTGCAGATCGTGAACGACGAACTCGTCACGATTCTCGGTGGCGAAGCACGTCGCATTGAGTTTGCGAAGAACCCACCAACCGTCATTATGCTTGCGGGCCTTCAGGGCGCGGGTAAGACGACGCTTGCGGGCAAGCTCTCAAAGTGGCTTGCCGCTGACGGTCACACTCCTCTGTTGGTTGCTGCCGACCTCCAGCGTCCCAACGCCGTAACTCAGTTGCAGGTTGTTGCGGAGCAAGCGGGCGTCGCAGTGTTCGCTCCGGAGCCGGGAAACGGCAAGGGTGATCCGGTCAAGGTCGCCAAGCAGGCTCTCAAGTTTGCAAAGGACAAGCAGCACGACGTTGTGATCATTGACACCGCCGGGCGCCTAGGTGTGGATGCCGAGCTCATGAAGCAGGCGGCAAACATCCGCAAGGCTGTTGACCCCGACGAGGTGCTCTTCGTTATTGACGCGATGATCGGCCAAGACGCCGTCAAGACCGCTCGCGCCTTCCAAGAGGGAGTGGACTTCACAGGAGTCGTGCTGTCGAAGCTCGATGGTGATGCTCGCGGTGGCGCCGCACTTTCGGTGGCCTCCATTACGGGTCGCCCCATCATGTTCGCCTCAACGGGTGAAGGGCTCGACGACTTTGAGCCGTTCCACCCCGATCGCATGGCAAGCCGAATTCTCGATCTCGGCGACATCCTCACCCTCATCGAGCAAGCGCAGAAGACTTTCAATGAAGAAGAGTCGCGCAAGGTCGCCGAAAAGTTTGCGACCGACAGTTTCACGCTCGAAGACTTTCTTGAGCAGATGCAGCAACTCAAAAACATGGGCTCGATCAAGAGCATGCTCGGCATGCTGCCAGGCGCGAAGGGAATGCGAGAGCAGCTAGAGAACTTCGATGAGTCGGAGATTACGCGCACTGAGGCCATCATCCAGTCAATGACGAAGCAAGAGCGCGTCATGCCGAAGTTGCTCAATGGCTCGCGGCGAGTGCGCATCGCTCGAGGTTCAGGCTCGACCGTCACCGAAGTGAATGCTCTCGTAAATCGTTTCGAGCAGGCGGCAAAGATGATGAAGACCGTCGCCAAGGGTGGCACGCCACAGATTCCGGGCATGGGCCCGATTCCTGGTGGCCATGGCGGAAAGTCTGCAAACGCAAAGAAGAACCAGAAGAAAAAGGGCTCAAAGTCGGGTAACCCGGCTAAGCGAGCGGCGGAAGAGGCGGCGCGCGCGCAGGGCGTTGTTGCCCCGTCGGCGCCCGCTGGTTCAGGGTTTGGACTTGGCGGTTCAAAGCCTGCCGCTGGAGGCCCCTCACCCGAAGAGCTTGAGAGTTTGCAGAAGTTCCTCGGGCGCTAGTCGTCGTCGCCGCTGCCGGCCGCAGGGGGTCGCGCTGAGGAGTGATTCACGCGTCAACGACTCCAATCGACGCGATACTGTGGAGGTATGACTCAGAGCCGTCCCGTTCGCATTGCTGTTCAACTTCAACCCCAACATGCTGAGTATTCGGTCATTCGGGATCGGGTGAGAGAACTTGAACAGTTGGGCGTCGACGTCTTGTTCAATTGGGATCACTTCTTTCCCCTTTACGGCGAGCCTGACGGTTTGCACTTTGAAGCCTGGACAGAGCTTGCATCGTGGGCTGAACTGACCAGCCGTGTTGAATTCGGAACCCTCGTTAACTGCAATAGCTATCGAAACCCCGACCTGCAGGCCGACATGGCTCGCACCCTCGATCACATCAGTGGCGGCCGATTCATCTTCGGTACCGGATCGGGTTGGTTCGAGCGCGACTACAACGAATACGGCTACGAGTTCGGCACTGCCGGAACGCGGTTGGATGCTCTCGCCGACGCACTTCCCCGCATTGAGTCGCGCTGGTCGAAGCTCAACCCGGCTCCCACACGCAAGATTCCCGTGCTGATCGGCGGCGGCGGCGAGAAGAAGACTCTCAAGCTCGTCGCGAAGCACGCCGATATTTGGCACAGTTTCGCGACCGGCGACGCGCTCGTGCACAAGTTGAGCGTATTGGCAGGTCACTGCGAAACCGTCGGTCGTGACATTAGCGAAATTGAGCTGTCTAACGAACTCCGCGATAAGAGCGTTGAAGACGCGGACAGCATGCGCGAACAGGGCATTACGCTCTTTACGTTGGGCATTACCGGCCCGGATTACGACCTCACGAGCACAAAGCAGTGGTTGTCTTGGCGGGACTCGCAGAACAGTTAGCACCACCACTTTGGGGCTTTCTTTGCCTTCGGTTCCCGAAGCACGTAAAACTCTGGCAGAATAGGCGGTTGAGTCCTTCGTAGCCCGACCCTCTAATCAGGCCCGAACGGAATCCACTAGAGCTTTTCTGCCGAGTGTGCCCCCACGCTCACGGCTAGCGGTTCGCCACCAATAACATTTAAATCAGGAGAATTGTGGCTGTAAAGATTCGTTTGAAGCGCATGGGCAAGATCCGTGCACCCTACTACCGCATCGTCATTGCAGACTCGCGCAAGAAGCGCGATGGTCGTGTCATTGAGGAAATCGGAAAGTACCACCCCACAGAGGAGCCCTCGTTCATCGAGGTCGAATCCGAGCGTGCACAGTACTGGTTGGGCGTCGGCGCACAGCCAAGCCCGCAGGTTGAGGCAATCCTCAAGCTGACCGGCGACTGGGGCATCTTCAAGGGTGACAAAGACGCTAAGAGCACCGTAAAGGTGAAGGAAGCTAAGCCAGAGTTCCAGGCTGACGAGAAGAAGAAGCCTGTTCTCAAGCCCAAGGTCGAAAAGGCCGAGCCTAAGGCAGAAGAGGCTCCCGCCGCAGAAGCAGTCGAGGCTCCCGTCGCAGACGAGACCCCCGCAGCCGACGCAGACAAGGCTTAGCAATTGCTAGCTCCCGCTCTCGAACACCTCGTTAAAGGAATCGTCGATCACCCCGAGGAGGTTCAGGTCGTTGCAAAGAACACGCAACGCGGTGAACTCCTTGAGGTTCGCGTACACCCAGAAGATCTCGGCCGAGTTATTGGTCGCGCTGGTCGTACCGCGAAAGCACTGCGCACTTTGATCACAGCATTGGCTGATGGTCGCAAGGTGCGGGTCGACGTCGTCGACACTGACTTCTAAACAGTGGGCGAAGTAAAAATACCCCGCGAAGGTCGCACACAGCTGCGAGTGGGGCGCCTGACGAAGGCTCATGGGCTCAAGGGAGCTATCAAAGTAGAGATGTATACGGATGCCCCGGAACGACGTTTCGTTCCGGGCGCCGTGTTCTCGCTGCAAGTGCCAACGAGTTCTCCGTGGCACGGAAAGACACTCGAGCTCATTGAGCTCAAGTGGTACAACGCTCAGCCGGTCGCATTCTTTAAGGGAGTGCTCGACCGCAGCGATGCTGAAGGTCTCATCAAGGCCATCCTGTGGATCGATCATGATCCGAATGAGGAGCCTGAAGAAGATGCGTGGTTCGACCACCAGCTCGTCGGCCTCAAGGTAATTCGAGACGGCCAGCAGGTCGGAACGCTCGCACAGGTTGACCATTTTCCTGTTCAAGATTTGCTCACGGTTACGACAGAAAACGGCGACGTCCTCGTCCCGTTCGTCAAGTCCATCGTGGCTAGTGTCGATCTCGAAGCTGGCGAAATGGTTGTTACGCCGCCTCCAGGGCTATTTGAAGAGATTCCGGACGAACCGTCAGAGCCCGCAGCTGACGAAGTCGAAACTGACGCCCCAGACGCCAAATAGCGGTTAGGGTCAACGGGTGCGCATCGACATCGTTACGATCTTCCCCGACTTCTTTGGGGTGCTCGATATTTCCTTGCTCGGCAAGGCTCGCGAGCGCGGAATAATTGAGCTCGGCGTTCACGATCTTCGCGATTTCACGCATGATCGACACCGCACAGTCGACGACACTCCCTATGGCGGTGGCGCCGGCATGGTGATGCGTCCAGAGCCGTGGGGGGACGCACTGGATGCGGTACTCACGCCCGAAACTGTTGTGATCGTTCCTACTCCTGCTGGAGTTCCGTTCACGCAGGCAGCGGCTCGGGAGCTCTCCGAGGAGAAGCATCTCGTCTTCACCTGCGGGCGCTATGAGGGCATCGATCAGAGAGTCATCGACTACGCGGCATCCACTGTTCGAGTTCGCGAGATTAGTCTTGGCGACTACGTGCTGAACGGTGGCGAGGTCGCGACGATGGCCATGATCGAAGCAATTGGTCGACTCGTTCCCGGAGTTATCGGAAACCCAGAAAGTCTCACCGAGGAAAGCCACGAGCAGGGGCTTCTCGAATACCCCAGCTACACGAAGCCCTCGACCTGGCGTGATCGCTCGGTTCCTGACATTTTGCTCAGCGGAAATCACAAAGCAATCGCAGACTGGCGTCACGAGCAGCAGGTTGAGCGCACGCGTCGCGTTCGGCCTGATCTGCTCCCAGACGAGCAGTAGCGAGCTGCAACGAGCGCGGTACTAGCTGGCCTAGGAGCGTGCTGTGAGCACCAAGGGGCCGTCTTCGGTGACCGCTACCGTGTGCTCGAAATGTGCGGCTCGTGAGCCATCGATGCTGCGAAGAGTCCAGCCATCGTCATCCGTGTAGATCTCGTCAGTTCCGATCATGAGCCACGGCTCGATCGCAAAGACCAGGCCCGGCTTGAGCGGCATGCCGCGGCGACGCTTTCCGTCGTTAGGAATGTGCGGGTCACCGTGCATTTCTCGACCGACACCGTGACCACCAAAGTCGAGGTTCACTTCGTAACCAGCACCGTACGCGACATCACCGATGGCGGCCGAGATAGCACCGATGCGGTTGCCGACGACAGCAGCAGCGATGCCAGCGTCGAGCGCGCGTGAAGTGACATCCATGAGCACGATGTCTTCGTCGCGGGGCGTGCCGACGGCAAACGTGATTGCCGAGTCAGCAACCCAGCCGTCGACAGCGACGGCGAAATCGAGGCTCAACAGGTCGCCGTCTTTGAGCGCATAGTCATGGGGAACGCCGTGAAGCGCTGCGTCATTCACCGAAGTGCAGATCACTTTGCCGAATGGTGAGGCGCCAAAAGAGGGGTGGTAGTCGATGTAACAGCTTTCAGCACCGCGCTTGCGAATCATGCTGTGCGCAAGTGCATCAATTTCGAGCAAGTTCATGCCAACCTTGGCCGCAGCCTGAGCGGCTGTGAGCACGCTGGCAACAAACTCACCAGCGGCCTTCATTTCATTGATTTCGGCTGGCGTTCTCAACTCGATCATTCGGTAGTTGTCTCTTTCGTATGCGGTGCCAAGAGCTGCGCAATGAACTCTCGAAGTTTGTTTATGAACGGCTCTTCGCCGCGTGCGTCATACAAGAATGCACGCTCGAGGAGTGAATCGGCGACTTCGACGGTGACTTCGATGTCAAAAGCGAGCTCATCGGAGGCGGGTACTCCATAGGTCGTGACGAGCAAGTCGGTCAAAATCTCGGCCAGAGCGGTGTTGTTGCTCTTGCGATCGACGTTGAACCGGCGGTCGATGATGTTTCCGAACGAAAGCACGCGGAATCCCGGCTCGGTGCGACTCAATTCGACGTACACATCGATTGCGATGTTCAGTGCGTCAAGTGCGCTCGTCGCCCTCTTGTTGAGAGTGGCTGTGAGCCCAGCGCGGTACTTATCGAAGTTGCGTGACGCGAGTCCGCGAAGAAGGGACTGGATGTTGGGAAAGTAGCGATAGATAACCCCAACAGAGGAGTGCGCCCGCTTTGCAACATCGCTCGTCGTAATAGCATCGATGCCGAGCTCATCGAGAAGTACTGCCGCCGCATCGAGGAGCACGTTGATGCGTTCTGCGCTGCGCTGCTGCACTGGTTCGGTGCGCACGGTTGCTGGATTTGGCACGGGGGCACCACGGTCTTTCATTGTGAGTTTTTCAGCATTCCTAATGACAACGAAGATACCCTGAGAAGCATGATGATCAGGCGTGCGTTTTATTACTGGCAGTTCATTGCTGTGATTGTGCTGCCCCTGTGGGTATTGGTCGGGCGGGGTATTTTTGGGTCGAGCGTTGGTTGGGACTTCGTGCTCTTCCTTTTGTTGTGCCCCATCTTGGCGCTCGCTCTCCTCGCGATCGCGGGGTTGACTACCGCCCGTAAGAGTGTGCGTTCCCAGCGGGCCGTCTCGTGGATCGATGCCGCGCTACTTGCGACTTGGCATGCGGTGATCATCGCTTACGGATTTGTGGATGCACCATTGCTGGCCGCTTTGATCGTTGTTGTTGCCGTTGCAGCGTTCTGGATCGCGCTCTGGCAGCTTGTAACCGAGACACGCAATCGGTTTACGGCTCTCGTTGAGGGCTTTGAGCGTGACGCTCAACGCCCAACGTATCCGGGGGAGCGGCTCGATAACGGTAGGGTCATCATCCTCGACCCCGACGAGAATCGCACTTCTGACTAAATCTGTGGCAGAATTGTTGATTGTGCTCGCGCTCGACTCTGCCATGAGGGCGTCGTAACCGCTTGAAGCACAAACATTCTTTTCTAACTATGTGCGTTCGACTCATGGCGGGCGCAGAGAGCGATCAATAATGCATATCCTCGATGACGTCGACAAGGCGTCCCTCAAAGACAACATTCCTGACTTCCGTACCGGCGATAACGTCAAGGTTCACGTAAACATCATCGAAGGTACGCGCTCGCGTATTCAGGTGTTCCAGGGCGTTGTAATCGGTCGTTCAGGCCACGGCGTTCGCGAGACCTTCGCGGTTCGCAAGGTGAGCTTCCAGGTAGGCGTAGAGCGTACCTTCCCGGTTCACTCCCCGGTTATCGACCACATCGAGGTCGTGTCTCGTGGACTCGTTCGCCGCGCCAAGCTGTACTACTTGCGCGAACTTCGCGGCAAGAAGGCAAAGATCAAAGAGAAGCGCGACAACTAACACGTTCGCAATTCACAAACCAATAGCTCCCAGCGACATATGCTTGCTGGGAGCTATTGGGGTTAAATGACAAACGAATCTGTTGAAGACACGCTGCCAGCGAGCCGTGGTCATCGTCGCGATGCCGCCAAGAAGGGCGGCGGGTGGAAACTTTTCCTGCGCGATCTGCTGATCATCTTCGTCGCGGCGATCTTGATCTCCTTCTTGATCAAGACTTTCCTGGTGCGTTCGTTCTACATTCCGTCGTCGTCGATGGAGAACACGCTCCAGATTGAAGACCGCATTCTGGTCAATCAGCTTGAGCCGGTGCTGTACCCAATCTCGCACGGCGACGTCGTCGTCTTCACTGATCCAGGCGGGTGGCTTCCCTCGATCTCGAACGAACCGCAGAACTGGTTTGTCGGTGCGGTTGATGGTGTGCTCGCGTTTGTCGGACTCAGTGCTCCTGACAGCAGCAATCACCTCATCAAGCGTGTCATTGGACTCCCCGGTGACACTGTGGAGTGCTGCAATGAGTTTGGGCAACTGATCGTCAATGGCATCCCTCTTGAAGAGCCCTATATTGTGCTACCTGATGCTGTCACCAAAGCGACCCCGGACGATTTCTCGGTCACAGTTCCCGAGGACTCCATCTGGGTCATGGGTGACAATCGCTACAACTCAGCAGACTCTGCCGCGCACCGCGATGACCCCACTGGCGGTTTCGTGAAGATCGGTTCGGTCGTCGGGCGCGCATTTCTCATCAGCTGGCCCACCGAACGGTGGAGCCTTCTTGACAACTACCCGACTACTTTTCAGCGGGTCACGCAGAACGCTGAATAGACGGTGGCTGTAGCTGACCCGAGCAACGATATTGAGCTCGAGCTTTTTAGCGCGGGCGCGCGTACTGTTATCGGTTGCGACGAAGTGGGCAGGGGAGCGATCGCCGGTCCGGTCGGAGTCGGGATGACCGCGATGACTCCCGCGCACGGCGCCTGGCCCATTGGACTGCGTGACTCCAAGATGCTGAGCCAGAAGCGACGAGAGCTTCTCGAACCGCTCACCCTCGAGTGGGCCCCGCTTTCCGCAGTCGGCTATGCGGATGCCACTGAAGTCGATTCCATCGGAATCACCGCAGCCCTCGGGCTCGCGGGCAAACGCGCGCTCATTCAGCTTCATGAGGCGGGTGTTGACGTGATGGCGAGCGTGGTGCTGCTCGACGGCTCCACCGACTGGCTCTCCGGCGCCCTGAGCGTTGCTCCACGTGTGCACACCAGAGTGAAGGCAGACCGCGACTGTGTGTCGGTTGCTGCGGCATCCGTCGTGGCGAAGGTGCAACGCGACCGGCTGATGATCGAGGCAGATGGCGAGTATCCCGGCTATCACTGGCCGAGCAACAAAGGGTACGGTTCTGCGGCGCATTTTGATGCGATTCGTCAGCTCGGAGCAACCGAACTTCATCGGCACACATGGTTGCGGTAGTGCCGCCTAGAATGAAGACAGCATGGATGAAGACGAGTTTGAAGACTACGACCGCGAGGTCGAGCTAGCGCTGTACCGCGAGTACCGCGATGTGGTGAGCCAGTTCCGTTTTGTGATTGAAACGGAGCGTCGGTTCTACCTCGCGAATGAGGTCGATTTGGTGCGCCGCGATACGGAGCACGACTTCTACTTCGAGCTTTCGATGACGGATGTCTGGGTGTGGGATGTTTACCGATCCGACCGCTTCGTCAAGAGTGTGCGCGTACTGACCTTCAAGGACGTCAACATCGAAGAACTCAGTGCCAAGGATCTTGAACTGCCCAAGGAACTCGCACTCGACGAATAGTTGCTTACCGCTCGGGTAGCGACGCGGCGAGAACCTCTGCAAGATGCTTGCCTTTTACATTCGCAAGCTGTGACGCCTGAGTGCGGCACGAGAAGCCATCGGCAAGCAGAGTGCTCGAGGATTCCGCGCTTCTGAGGGCAGGCAGGATGCCATTCTCGGCAATAGCGACAGAAACGTCATAGTGACCTTTCTCCATGCCGAAGTTTCCGGCGAGGCCGCAGCATCCATTGATCACGGTGACAGTTGCCTCGGTGCGCTTCAGGAGCGCGCGATCGGCTTCAAACCCCATGACCGCGTGCTGGTGGCAGTGGGGCTGAACGACAAAATTTTCGCCTCTGAGGTTCGGCGGTTGCCAATTGCTGGGCCCCAGCGGCACCGGTGCGGTCAATAGCTCCGAAAGGGTGAAAGTTGAGCCGGCGACGGCTGCGGCTTGCGCGCTGCCGGGGAGCAGTTCGGTGAGATCAGAGCGCAGCACAGCAGTGCACGACGGTTCGATACCGACAATCGGGATGCCGCGGTCGACATAGCGTGCGAACTCGCTGACGAGGCCACCAACCATGGCCGGTTCGTCGGCAGCAGTGGCCTGCTTGCTGGTGCCGTCAACGACGTCGAGGGGTCAGGGCCGAAACGTAAACCGTGAGGCTGCGCGGCGGATTGCAGGGTCGCCAAGACGGTACCGGGCTGCACCCGGGCGGTACGAGCATCCGGATCGATCTCAATGATCTGATTGAGGTGACGAGAGAAGTCGAGAACGATTCCTGTGCCGATAGCGTTGCCCGCAATGGAGGTGCCGCCACCGCGAGAGGTGACAGGGATGCCAGTTTCGCGGCTCACCGCCAACGCTGCGAGTACATCGTCGGTATCGCGAGGGAACACGACCACCTGAGGCACAACACGGTAATTGGAAGCATCACTAGAGAATTCAGCGCGGCGACGAGTACTGTCGTCGACCTCGCCGCCGACAACCGTGCGCAGGGCGTGAACGACTTCGCTGCGATCATGCAGTGACGTGTCCGGCATCCCCCTATTGTGCCCCTAGAGTCATCTCATGCCCTTGATCGTCACCATCGTGCTCGCCGGATTTGGCTTCGGTCTGTCGTTGATTATCGCGATCGGTGCCCAGAATGCGTTCGTACTACGTCAGGGTCTACGTCGGGAGCATGTCACTGCCGTTGTGCTGGTGTGCACGCTCTCTGACATCGTTCTCATTTTGGCCGGAATTGCGGGGCTTGGGGCTCTCATCCAACAGGCTGGCTGGTTGCTCGTAGTGGCGCGCATCGGTGGCGCACTCTTCTTGCTTGTATACGCTTTCCTGTCGATTCGCCGGGCAGCGCGGCCCCACGCGCTCACCGCAAACGCGGGTGGCACCGGCCTGACGCTTGCGGCCGCCCTTTCGACGGCGTTCGCGCTCACCTGGCTCAACCCGCACGTGTACATCGATACCGTCCTGCTGCTGGGTTCCATTGGCGGAACGTATGGTGGCGACCGCTGGTGGTTCGCGCTGGGAGCGTGTCTGGGCAGTGTCGTCTGGTTTGCGGCGATTGGCTACGGCAGTCGGTACTTGCGTCCGCTGTTCGCCAAGCCGATGGCGTGGCGCGTGCTCGACATTGTGATCGCCGTGATCATGGTCGTGCTGGCCGCGAGTCTCGTGGCTGGGCTGTTCGAATAGCGGGGACTGCGCGACGCTGATCTAACGCAGCGTGGAGAGCTCGAACATCCACTCATTAACGCGGATGGGGTGACCCTTGGGATACTCGAAGTCGGCTTCGCCCGCGAGTGTGAAGCCGGTGTGGGCACAGAGTGCGTTGGATGCCGCGTTGTCGGTGCGAGGGAATGCGAAGACGTGCTCCCGCTCACCGTTATCTGCCGCGAACTGGAGACACTCCCCGAGCGCGCGGGCAGCGATTCCGTGGCCCTGATGAGCAGTGTGAACGCTCCATCCGGTTTCATAGACGTCCCTGTCGCGCCACTGCTTTTTCCAGTAACCCACTGAACCGACCGGCTCTGTCGCAGCGGATGACCGTATGCGGAACATTCGTGCCTCGCCCGTTTCCCACAGGTGCAAAAACTTCGCATGACGCGTGACTATCTGCTGATCGCTTTCAGGTCCGCCGAGGAATACGGTCATCTCGGGGGTATTGCTTCGCTCGAGCACCGGGAGGTCTTCAACCTGCCACCGCTCGAGCCACACTCGTAGATCGGCACCGCGTGTCATACGGGCACGATACCGCGTCAACGCGCTCGTCAAAAGGGTCTGCGGCGATGGTCGGACTCCACTCCTCACCATCACGTCCTTTAGCGCCCCAGTGCGCCAACCTCTCGTGCAGAGGTTTCGGCACGTAGCACTCGCCGCACTCTTGAGTCATGGCAGCAAAAGACGTACTGGGTGCACGGGGCGAAGAACTCGCGACCGACCATCTGATCAGCGCAGGGCTCGAAATTCTTGACCGAAACTGGCGGTGCTCTCAGGGTGAACTCGACATCGTCGCGCGCGACCAAGATGACGTCGTCTTTGTCGAGGTGAAGACTCGATCGAGTGTGCTGTTTGGGCATCCGTTCGAGTCGATCACGGCAACGAAGGTCGCCCGATTACGGCGCCTGGCGGCAGTGTGGTGCGACGCGCATCCAGGCTCGGGAGCAACAGTTCGTATCGACGCGATCGCCGTGATCGTGCCTTCTCGTGGTGCCGTCGAGATCGAGCACTTGAAGCGCATCTCGTGAGCGCACGCTGATGGCCATCGGCCGAACGTATGCAGTCTCATTGCTCGGGCTTGAGGGCGCAATTGTCGAAATAGAAGCTGACCTCTCAAACAACCTTCCCGGATTCGTACTCATCGGTCTGCCGGATACCGCGCTCGGCGAAGCGAAAGACCGCGTTCGTGCAGCAGCAACGAATTCCGGATGCGGGCTACCGAACCGCAAAATCACCGTCAATTTGTCTCCTGCCGCCCTTCCCAAACACGGCTCAGGCTTCGACCTCGGAATAGCGCTCGCGGCGCTCGCCGCCTCCGGCACCGTCTCGGCGGAGTCCATTGACCGTGTTCTCCATATCGGTGAGCTCGGGCTCGACGGGCGCCTTCGCCCGGTGAATGGGGTGCTTCCTGCCGTGCTCGCGGCGTCCCGTGCTGGGTTTACGACCGTCATGGTGCCCAGCGGCAATGCAGACGAAGCGGCGCTCGTCCCCGATATGCGGGTGATTGCGGTTCCCTCTCTCAGAGATGCCGCCATCTGGCACGGAGGCGAGTTCGAACCCGAGCCAGTCGAGATCATTACCCGGCCGGTTGCTGCGGCGGTGCCGACAGACTCTGGCGACCTCAGCGACATGATCGGCGGCAGTGATGCGATCGACGCAATGCTCGTCGCGGCAGCAGGCGGCCACCATGTGTTCTTGCTCGGGCCTCCCGGCGCGGGCAAAACTATGCTCGCCGCGCGACTACCTGGGCTGCTTCCTGACCTTGATCCCCAAGCAGCCCTCGAAGTTTCCTCTATTCGTTCGCTCGCCGGGCTCCCCGTTGGCAGCAACCTCACCACTCGACCACCGCTCGAAGCGCCACACCACACGGCGACGGCCGCGGCGCTCGTAGGAGGCGGCAGCACGCAGATTCGTCCGGGTGCTGCCGCCCGTGCCTCCGACGGAGTGCTCTTTCTCGACGAAGCACCCGAGTTCGCGCCAGCAGCCTTGGACGCGCTTCGGCAGCCTCTCGAATCGGGCGTCATTAGCATCCATCGCGCTAACGCCGTCGCCCACTTTCCCGGTCGCTTTCAACTCGTAATGGCTGCGAACCCGTGCCCCTGCGGTCAGTGGGGCGCACGAGACAGCGAATGCACGTGTCCGCCAAACAGCCGCCGCCGTTACCTCGCTCGGCTCTCGGGCCCACTACTCGACCGCATTGATATCCAGTTCCGGGTTGAGCGCATCACGAGTGCCCAGTTGCGACTGGCAGGTGAGCGACCAACGTTGTCGACAGCGGATGCCCGCGCCACTGTCACTGCGGCCCGCGACCGCGCTCGGGCCCGACTTGCAGCAACGCCGTGGCGACTCAACTCGCACGTACCGGGATCGTTTCTGCGTGGCCGCGAATTGCGGCTCGCCCCGAAAGTCACGGCCGGTCTCGATCGTGCCCTCGAACGCGGTGGAATCACCATGCGCGGCTACGACCGCGTGCTCCGCGTCGCCTGGTCGCTTGCGGACCTCGCCGACGACACCCGACCCGACGACACCCACGTCGGTCAGGCACTGTATCTACGAAAGGCAATGTCACAGTGAGCATGTTTGGACTCAAAGAATCAGAAATCGCCACCCTTGTCAGGGCAGTCAGCGTTGACGGCGGGGGCAACCTCGATCGCGCCTCCATCGAAAACCGATTTGCGCGCGCAACTTGGAGTGGGCTCGCCGAACCAGGGGACCGACTCGCGGGTCGCGCTATCCAGCAACTCGGCTCAGCCCGATCGCTCACTGCTGTTGTTGAGCACTGGGATGCCGAACAATTCGCCACCGAGCTGTCTGCGGACGGTGACCCTGTATCCGGCGACGACATGCGTCAAGCAATCGACCGCTGGATGCCGCGGCTCAAGTCAGACACCGCGCTCATCGCACTACGTCAAGCTGCGCGTTTCGGTTCGCGGCTGCTGATCCCCGACGATTCACTCTGGCCTGAACGCCTCCACGACCTCGACTGGCACGCACCATCCGCGCTGTGGGTGCGCGGCACCGATGCTGCACTCGCCGGAATCGTCGATGGGATCGCACTCGTCGGAGCCCGCGCCGCCACGGGCTACGGCGAGCACATCACTATGGAAGCATCCGCAGGTCTCGTAGATCGCGGCTACACGATCGTCTCCGGTGCCGCCTACGGCATTGACGGAATGGCTCACCGAGCGGCCCTCGCAAGCCACGGCCTGACGGTCGCTTTTCTAGCCGGGGGAGTAGACCGCTTCTACCCGAGCGGCCACGACAGCCTTCTCTCCCGCATCGTCGAAAACGGTGCGGTGATCTCCGAACTACCGTGCGGGTCACCGCCGACCAAATGGAGATTCTTGCAACGAAACAGGCTCATCGCCGCAGCGAGCATCGCCACCATTGTGCTCGAAGCGGGCTGGCGCTCCGGTTCGCTCAATACCGCCGGCCACGCAGCGGCCCTCGGGCGACCGCTAGGAGCAGTGCCCGGTCCAGTCACTAGCGCGGCCTCTGCAGGGTGTCACCGCCTCATTCGCGATTACGACGCCGTGTGCGTAACCAATCCCGACCAGATGGCGGAACTCGCACCTCTAGACCGTGCGCCGGAGACAGACGCCACGATGACCACCCCGGAGTCCCAACCACCCACGAACCTACCCCCGGAGTCCTCGGCCCCAAAAGTGGATGCTGACAGCCCTCCCAGCACCGAAACGACCCGCCTCCTCGACGCACTCAGCGTCCGCAGCGCCCGCACCGCAGACGACATTGCCTCGCGGAGCGGGCTCGCGCTCGCGACCGTGCGTGCCCACCTCGGCCTACTAGAACTCGACGGTCGCGTCGTCGAAAGTGAGCGTGGCTGGAAGCAAGCATCTCAATCTCGCACGGCCTGAGCCGAAAAATTCCGTGAAAAAGCGCCACAAATTGCCTGTGCGCAACACCCTCAAAAGCTGGCAATTACCTGCAAGGTTCGCAAGGAATGTGCAGAAACGCAGGATAATTGCGGTATTGCTGCGATCAGTATCGAATAGTTAAGTAGAACTGATGTTTCAGCGGTGGGCGCTCAGATTGTTCCTAAACCTTTTGTCTGGCAAGGTAGACAGGCTTAGCCCACGGACGTGCATAAGAAAGGCGACACTATGAACGATCAGTTCTTCCAAATTATCGCAATGGTCATTTATTTGGCCGCAATGCTTGGTATCGGTTGGTGGGCGTACAAGCGAACAACAAACCTTGACGACTACATGCTCGCCGGCCGCAAACTCAGCCCCGGAGTCGCAGCGCTCAGCGCCGGAGCATCCGACATGTCAGGTTGGCTCCTTCTCGGTCTCCCCGGCGCCTTCTACATCGGCGGCCTCTTCCAAGGCTGGATCGCAATTGGCCTCACCATCGGTGCTTGGCTCAACTGGAAATTTGTAGCACCACGACTGCGTGCCTACACCGAGGTCTCCAAGAACTCGATCACGCTCCCAAGCTTCTTCGAGAACCGCCTTCGCGACAAGTCACGCGTACTGCGTATCACCGCCGGCGTCATCATCCTCGTCTTCTTCACCTTCTACGTATCCTCCGGCATGGTGGCCGGTGGCGTGTTCTTCCAGAGCGCATTCGGCTCCGAATACTGGATCGGAATGCTCGTTGTTGGTGGCGTCACCGTTCTCTACACCCTCTTCGGTGGATTCATCGGCGCAACCTACACCGACGTCGTGCAGGGCATCATGATCTTCCTCGCACTCATCGCAGTGCCGATCGTCGGAATCACGCAGACCGGTGGAGTCGCCAACACCATCGAATCGATCCGCGCCGCAAACACCGAAATCGACATGTTCAGCCTCTTCACCGGCGGAACCGTACTTGCCGCGATCTCTGCAGCAGCATGGGGCCTCGGCTACTTCGGTCAGCCACACATCCTCGTGCGCTTCATGGCACTCCGCTCGCCAGGCGACGCCGTCGCCGGACGCCGCATCGGTATCACTTGGATGATTGTTTCCGTACTCGGTGCAATGGCATCCGCCCTCATCGGTGTTGCGTACTTCCAGCAGCACCCCGAGCTTTCGCTCGAGAACCCTGAGCGCGTGTTCCTCGAACTCGCACAGATCTTCTTCCACCCCCTGATCGCTGGACTCGTTCTTGCAGCAGTGCTCGCCGCTGTGATGAGCACGATCTCCTCGCAGCTCATCGTCTCGTCATCGGCATTGGTTGAAGACCTCTTCAAGATCGTCGCCAAGAAGGAAGCAACTCCCAAGGCTCAGGTCATCCTGGGTCGCATGGGTGTCCTCATCGTGTCGGTCATCGCGATCATCCTCGCGTGGGACCCGGACTCGTCAATCCTGAGCCTCGTCGCCTACGCGTGGGCAGGCTTCGGAGCCGCATTCGGACCTATCGTGATTCTCTCGCTGTTCTGGCGCAAGCTGACCAGCATGGGCGCGATCGCCGGAATGATCGCCGGCGCCGTCACGGTAGTCATCTGGGGCAACATCCCAGCGCTGTCCGGTGTCATGTACGAAATCGTTCCCGGATTCGCACTCAACGTAGTCGTCGCCATTGTTGTGAGCCTGCTCACCTTCAAGAACAGCGACGGAATTACCGAAGAGTTCGACACGGCAGTTGAAAGCGTGCGCACCGGAACGGTTCAACTTCCGGTCATCACCACAAAGAACTAAGTTCCGCCCAATTGTGAGCGTCTAGCTAGACGCACACACTAAGGATGCCCGCCCGCCACATTCGTGGCGCGGCGGGCCTTCTGCGTTAACGACACGACGTGGCCCGCTGCTGTGCAACTACCAGCACAGCTCAACCCTGTCGGATGACACACGAGACACCTAGGCTATTCGTGTGATTCAACTCGGCCAATACCCAGCACCCAGCCACGTCATCGCCCATGTCAGTGACACCCATCTCCTCGCTGGCGGACGACCGCTCTACGGTGCCGTGAACACGATTGATCATCTAGAGCAAGCCCTTGCCCAGCTCGAACGCTCAACCGCACGCCCTCAAGCCATAGTGTTTACCGGCGACCTTGCCGACCTCGGTGAACCAGACGCCTACAAGCGCTTGCGTGAAGTAGTGGAGCCCGCCGCAGCGCGCATGAAGGCTCAAATAATTTGGGTCATGGGCAATCATGATGAACGCGCTCAGTACTCATCACTACTCTTCGATGACGAATCGGATGCCCCACAAGACCGCGTCTACATGGTCGACGGACTGCGAATAATCTCCTTCGACACCACCATTCCTGGCTACCATCACGGCGACATCACCGATGCGCAACTTCAATGGCTAAGCAACGAACTTGCCACCCCGGCTCCGCACGGCACCCTACTTGCAGTGCATCATCCGCCGATCCCCACCCCGATGCTCGAGGCAATGGGAATGCTAGAACTTCAACGTCAAGAAAGACTTGCTGAGGTGCTTCGTGGCACCGACGTGAGAGCGATCCTTGCTGGACACCTGCACTATTCAACCCACTCGACCTTTGCCGGCATCCCCGTCTCCGTCGCATCCGCGACGTGTTACACCCTCGACCTCAGCGCTGAAGATCGACTGCTGTCTGGTGTCGACTTCGGGCAAGCCGTCAACGTAGTGCATGTGTATAAGGAACAGACAGTGCACTCGATCATCCCGGTCGGTGACACGACCGAAATTACGGGGCACTCGGCAGAGGCGTGGGCACAGATCGAAGCAATGACACCTGAGCATCGGCTCGAAACTTTCTCTGCAAAGAACTCCACTTTCAACTCAGCCGACGCAGCAGCGTCCGAAGAGGACGCGTAAGCCGAGCGCAAACAGCGTGCATAAACCATTCGGCGTGGCATGAAATCATTAAGGAATGACACCGGGCGCTGACACCACACTTCCGCACACGCGATTTGAGATGGAACAGCGAACCATTTCGCCGGAGTTTGTCACAAGTACCATTCGGGTTTTGACCAGCCACGAATCGATCCGCAGCTTCGAAGCAACCCCGATTGCTGAAGAAGTTCTCGAAGCAATTCTGGTTTCTTCGCGCAGTGCGCCGACATCCTCAAACCTTCAGGCGTACAGCATTGTTGTTGTCGAGAATGTGGAGCGCCGTGCCCGCCTGGCGCATCTCGTTGGCGATCAGCGTTACGTCGCCGAAGCCCCCGTCATGCTGATCTTCTGCGCTGACATATCGCGACTTCACTATCTCGCGCAACGCCAAGGTCACACGTACGCGGCCAACAATCTCGAGATGTTCCTCACCGCATCCCTCGATGCGAGCCTTGCGCTCCAGAACGCACTAGTGGCCGCCGAATCGCTGGGACTCGGGGCGGTTCCCATCGGTTCCGTGCGCAACGAGCCAAACCTCATTGCCGAAGAGCTGGGCCTTCCCCAAGGAGTAGTCGCGATTGCGGGCCTCACAATTGGCTACCCGCGTGAGGGGGCGCGTCGTGGCAGCAAGCCTCGGCTCCCGAGCGACTCTGTAGTTCACCGCGAGCAGTACTCCGCCGACGACATTGAGCAACACGTGCGTGACTACGACGCCGTCATGATCGCGAACGGACTCTACGCTGGGCGCCAAGTTGCAACCGGAGCTCCGACGATCCCCGATGCCGAATATGGCTGGGCAGAACACACGGCCCGCCGAACCAGCAAGCCTGAAACTCTCGCAGGCCCCTCGGCTGCGCTACGCGACCACCTCAAGGACGATGTGGAGTCACGCGGGTTCACGATCCGCTAACGGGATCCTGCCGCTGACTTCCGGCTTGCGCGAGCAACGAAGATCAAGATCACCGGTTGTGCGATTTTCACTACCGCCCACAGTAGTTTGTAGCGCACGCTCGGAATCGAGACGGCGCGACCGCGGACCGCACTGCGCAGAGCCGAGCGCACCACGAACCCCGCATCGAGCCACATCCATTTCGGCGCCATCGATTCGCGTTCGATTCCAAGTCGAGCATGAAACTCGGTTCTCACGAATCCAGGGGCGAGTGCAGTGAACGTCACACCGCGACTGCGGTAGTGCGCGTTTGCCCAGCGGCTGAAGCTCATCGGCCACGCTTTTGCTGCAGCATAGAGTCCAAGTGGTGCTTCGCCGGCGATGCTAGCGACCGTAAGTACGGTACCTGAGTGCCTTTGCAGCATTCCGGCCAGCACTGCGTGGCTGAGGCGCATCGGAACGGTGGCGAGCAATTCGAGCATCCGTTCTTCGTCGTCAATATCGTTCTTGTCGAATTCTTGAGGGAGCCCGTAGCCGGCGTTATTTACGAGCATCGTTACTGGGGCGTTCTCTGAGCGCAGTCGCTCTTCGACCTGCTCCCGCTGTGCGGCATCGGTGAGGTCAGCGGCAAGTACTTCGACGGTGATGCCGAATTTCTCGCGCAAAGCAGAAGCGACGGCATCCAGTCGTGGTCGGTCGCGCGCAACGATTACGAGGTCGTATCCGCCTTCGGCAAGTTGTTGGGCAAACTCTGCACCGAGTCCTGACGTTGCGCCGGTGACAAGGGCGACACCCGCGTGCGAGCGTGAAGTGTGATTAGCCATCCCGAAACGCTATCGCGGCGAGGCCAATTGTCGTGTGCATGCCGCACGATAGAGGCGTGGACCTTCACCGTCTTGTGGACGAGTTCGCCGCGTATCTCGCGGCCGACCGCGGCTTCAGCGTGCACACGGTTCGTTCTTATCGTTCAGATCTCACCAATCTGGTGGGTTTTGCTGTTGAGCGTCGGGCAATTGCAGCCGACGATCTTGATCTCGAGCTACTACGGGACTGGTTGTGGCACGCGTCTCAGGCCGGGTTAGCGAAGTCGACCCTCGCGCGCAGGGCCGCAGCATCTCGCGCTTTTAGCGCATGGCTGGAGCAGACGCATCAATCGTCGACGGATGCCGCGGCGCGGCTCAAAGCCCCGAAAGCGGAGCGGCACCTTCCCCGGGTTCTCAATCGCGACCAAATGGCGGACATGCTGCAGAGTGTCGCGACGCGAGCCTCCACCGCAGATCCGGTGGCGTTGCGCGATCAGGCAATAGTCGAGCTTCTTTATGCGTCGGCTCTCCGCGTCAGCGAACTTGCTGGGTTGAGTTTGAGCGATATCGACGATTCACGACTAACGGTGCGAGTGCTTGGCAAGGGGGCTAAGGAGCGGGTTGTGCCCTTCGGAATACCCGCGCACCATGCAATTTCAGACTACTTGGATCGTGGGCGGCCTCAGCTAATCGAGGAGACTGACGGCTCGGCACCGCTGTTTGTGGGAGCCCGAGGCAAACGTGTAAGCACTCGAACCGTGTATGAGGTCATTGCCCACTTGCTTGCGGAGGTTCCGGGTTCTGGTGGCTCTGGCCCGCACACGTTGCGCCACACGGCCGCAACTCATCTGCTTGACGGCGGTGCAGATCTTCGAGCGGTGCAGGAAATGTTAGGGCATGCGAGTCTCGGCACCACTCAGCTGTATACGCATGTGTCAACGGAACGCCTGCGCGAGAGCTATCGCACGGCGCATCCTCGAGCCTGACTGGCGCCGGGGGATTTCAACCAGTGAAAGTGGTTGCGTCGAGGTGCGTTTCAGGCTTCCAGGATGAGCGTCGCGGCCCTGGCTTCTCGACACGTCGCGGAGCAATTGCTGGCTTCGGGGGTGGCACCTCGCTCGGCTCAGGAAGCTGCTCCCGATAGATCGTGACTACTCGGTCGAGATACCGCTCGATCACTTGCTTTTCAGAGTCGTCGAACTCGTCGAGAACGCGATCGATGCCCATGATCATGGGCATGAGCGTTGCCATCGCGGTTTCGACGGACCGGGGGTTGGGTACGACGACGACGCTGCGGCGATCGGTGGGATGCTGCACCCGCGAGACGTGACCAACACCAATGAGGCGGTCGATAACGGCGGTTACAGCGGCGGTGGAGATGTTGAGTCGACGAGACAACTCAGTGGGAGCAAGCGGCCCATGCATGATGAGGTGCTCCATGGCCTCGAGGTCTCGGGCGTTCACTGAGAGAGTTCGGCCTACGTGTTGTTCGAACTCCTCGCTTGTATCGAGAATGTCGCGAAGCAATTGCGTCGGGCGTCGAGCTTCGGGTCTCGCCGGTGCTTCTTCACTGTGTTGCATGCTTCGCAGTTTACGGCTATATTCCTAACTTGTCTAATATCTAACCAATTGAAATACTTAGGGTTCAGAAGGAGTGCGATGTCTCGCCTCAGGTCATTCATCACGTCTCGGCGCACGTCGTGGATCGTTTTGCTGGGCGCGCTCCTTGTGTCTGGCGCGATCTTTGCGGCAGGAACCGGCAATGAAGAGGGAACTCTGCCTGGAATTGGGCTGCCGGACTCTGCAGAATCCGCTCAAGCGGCAGCCGCTGCAGAAGCCCTTCCCGGCGCAGACTCCACAGTCGCACTTCTCGTATTTAGCCGCGATGGAGACGCCCTCAGCGATGCTGATAGTGCCGCGGTAACCACGGCAGCGGGGGCGCTCAGCGACTATTCTGCCGAAGGCTTCGTCCCTCCGCCCGCGTTTTCTGACGACGGAACCACGGCGCTCGTCACCGTTCCCCTCGACAAACTCTCCGAAGCAGCAGAGCAGGCCGCTCGTGCCGACCAGATCCGCACAGCAGCCAACGCCGACCTTCCCAGCGGACTAACCGCGCTATTGAGCGGACCAGAAGGGTTCGCGGTGGACATCGCCGCAGTCTTCGAGGGTGCTGACTTCACTCTGCTGCTCACAACCGTGATTGTCGTAGCAGTATTGCTCCTAGTCACCTATCGCAGCCCCTGGCTCTGGCTCGTTCCGCTCGTTGTTGTCGGTATCGCAGACGGACTAGCCGGAATTGTGGCAGCACGAGTTGCAGCGCTCGCGGGCATCCAACTGGATGCTTCAGTAACGGGCATCCTCTCGGTACTGGTCTTCGGCGCTGGCACTAACTACGCGCTGCTCCTAATTGCGCGCTACCGAGACGAACTCCGCCTGGTCGAGGACCGCCGCGATGCCATGTCGCGAGCATTGCGTGGTGCCGGCCCCGCAATTATTGCGAGCGGCAGCACAGTCGTACTTGCCCTTCTTACTCTTGTCTTTGCCGAGTTGCAGGGCAACCGGGCACTAGGAATTGCGTGTGCAACCGGTGTTGTTATCGCAATGATCTTCGCTCTTATCGTTTTGCCGGCAGCGCTCGTACTATTCGGTCGCGGACTCTTCTGGCCATACATCCCTAAGTTCGGAACCGAAGGCTCCGCTGAGCGTGGCGTCTGGCACAAGCTGGGCGTGCTCGTATCTAAGAAGCCCGTGGTTGTTGCCGTCCTGGGAGCGGTCGTCCTCGGCGCACTCTCGTTAGGCGTTCCCCAGATCAAGATCGGCCTCTCGCAAACCGAAAGCTTTACCCAGGTTCCCGAAGCGGTGCAGGGTCAAGAGATCATCGCGGATGCTTTTCCCGCCGGCAGTGGTTCACCGGCGTCCGTCATCGCGAACTCCGACTACGCCGATGTTGTTGCCCAGGCTGCCGAGGGCGTTAGCGGAGTGGACTCGGTCCGCATCGGGGAGAGCACGGCGGCCGCGGATGGCATCACGCAAATAACCGTGGTGTTGGATGACGCGGCCGAAACTGATGCATCGTTTGCTGCCATTGAGGCTCTTCGCGCCGAACTCTCGACGATCGACGGCGCCGATGCTCTTGTCGGTGGGTTGGATGCTCAAGCTCTCGATGTGCAGCATGCCCAGCAGAATGATCAAGATCTCGTGATCCCCCTCATCTTGGGGCTCGTATTCATCGTGCTCGTGATCTTGCTGCGGTCGCTAGTCGCACCGCTATTGCTGTTGCTTACTGTTGTCGCTTCGTTCTTTGCCAGCCTCGGAGCCAGTTGGCTGCTGTTCGAGTCCGTGTTTGGGTTCCCGGCGATTGATACGAACGTTGTGCTGTTCAGCTTCCTGTTCTTGGTCGCGCTGGGTGTTGACTACAACATCTTCCTAGTGACGAGAGCTCGAGAAGAAGCTGTCGAACATGGAACACGCACAGGCATGATCCGTGCTCTGTCTTCGACCGGTGGAGTTATCACGAGTGCTGGTATTTTGCTCGCGGCGGTGTTCGCGGTGCTCGGTGTACTTCCGCTCATCACGCTTACTCAGATTGGAATCATCGTCTGTATCGGTGTGCTGTTAGACACGCTCCTCGTGCGCACCGTGATTGTGCCATCGCTTGCGTTCATCGCAGGCGAGAAGTTCTGGTGGCCGGGACGAGTGATCTCAGTCGGTGCAGAGGTTCGCACCCCCAAACATGCCGTCGACCACTCGTCGCTCAAGTAACCGACCAGATGCATGGCTAGTGCCCTCGTGTGGGGAGCAGAATTGCTCTCGGAATTGCCGCCAAGTAGTTGAGTGGAGAAACGTACTCCCCGTCGAGGCGAACACCAAAGTGCAAGCAGCGTTGGACGCAGTGTCCCGCATGCAACTCGCCAACAATTTGGCCGCCCACAACAGTGTCCCCGGGCGCCAGCGCGCTCGTCACGGGCTCGTAGCTGGAGATCACACCGCCGTCATGCCGGATTGACAACACAGGGCGGTCAACGACGCGACCCGAATAATGCACGACGCCAGCAGCCGGTGCTCGGACTTCAGAGGTTGAACCGGCAGCGATGTCTATCCCGCGGTGACCGGGGGAGTACGGGGTTTCAGGTGCAAGATAGGGCCGCACGATCGGATGCGGAGCTTCGATCGGCCATTCCCACGGTTGGATCGTGGAAGCAGCAGCACTCGCGCCGACAAGCGGAAGCGCGATGAGCGCGAGGATGACCGAAACCGTGACTCGAAGCATCCACTCACTGTCGTTGATGGCACAGCGCTGAGCTCTCGAAACGACGAGTTGGGGAGCAACCCAGTCGAGGATGAAGTTGTGGGGGAGCGATGGTATGATTTTTGCAGCACCGCGTGTATTCGCGGTGACTACGCGTGCCCCGTTGCAGTACAACTACCGCGACACACGGCCGCTATCTCCACTCAGTCCCCTCTCGTGCATCACTGCGATTGGGGCGGAGGTATGCCCGGGCACCAGGATTCGCGCCAACCGGTCGCGAGTATTAACTGAGAAGGCAGCTGTTGCCATGGGCAGCAGTGAGCCAGAAAAGGAGGACGGCCATGGCCGTCGTAACCATTCGCCAGCTGCTCGACAGCGGCGTACACTTCGGACACCAGACTCGTCGTTGGAACCCGAAAATGAAGCGCTTTATTCTGACCGAGCGCTCGGGTAGCCACATCATCGACCTGCAGCAGTCCCTTGCTCACATCGACGCGACGTATGACTACGTCAAGGAGACGGTCGCCCACGGCGGAACCATCCTCTTCGTCGGTACCAAGAAGCAGGCACAGGGCACGATCGCTGAGCAGGCACTGCGCGTAGGCCAGCCCTACGTCAACCAGCGCTGGCTCGGTGGACTCCTCACCAACTTCCAGACGGTTTCCAAGCGTCTTGCGCGCATGAAGGAACTCGAAGAAGTTGACTTCGACGACACCACGCGTGGTTTCACCAAGAAGGAACTTCTCATTCAGAAGCGCGAGCTTGTGAAGCTGCAGAAGAGCCTCGGTGGTATCCGTAACCTCACGAAGACTCCTTCGGCAATCTGGATCGTCGACACCAAGAAAGAGCACCTCGCAATCGACGAAGCTCACAAGCTGGGTATCCCCGTCATCGCGATCCTCGACACCAACTGCGACCCCGACGACGTTGCGTACCCGATCCCGGGCAACGACGACGCCATCCGCTCGGTAGGTCTCCTCACGCGCATCGTTGCTGACGCTGCTGCTGAGGGCCTCATCCAGCGCCACCAGAAGCCAGAAGAGGGCAAAGAAGTAGAGCCCATGGCTGCGTGGGAAGCTGAGCTTCTCGGTCAGGCTGACGCTGACGCTGCTGCAAAGGCAGAAGAGCCTGCACCGGCCGAAGAGGCTGCAAAGACCGAAGAGCCTGCACCGGCCGAGAAGGCTGCAGAGCCCGCCAAGGCTGCCAAGGTTGAGAAGGCCGAAGCACCAGTCAAGGCCGAAAAAGCCGCAGAGCCTGTCAAGGCTGAGAAGGCTGCAAAGCCTGCTGCTGACAAGGACGAGGCGAAGGCTGCAAAGCCTGCTGCCAAGCCCGCCGCAAAGAAGACTCCCGCGAAGGCCGCTGACGCAGCCGACGACAAGAAGTAAGGATTCGAAAGATGGCAGACTTTAGCCTCGAAGACCTCAAAACCCTGCGCGAGCGCCTCGGCACCGGCATGGTTGAGACCAAGAATGCTCTCGTAGAAGCGGGCGGTGACCTCGAGAAGGCCACCGAGCTTCTGCGTCTGCGCGGTGCCAAGAGCAACGCGAAGCGTTCAGACCGTTCCACCAGCGAAGGCCTCATCGCCGCACAGTCGTCTGGTACCTCGACAACGATCATCGAGCTCGCGTGCGAGACCGACTTCGTAGCCAAGAGCGACAAGTTCGTTGCTCTCGGCGAGGCCGTTGCTGCTGCTGTTGCAGCTGCCGGTGCATCAACCGTTGAAGAGGGACTTGCGGCACCCGCTGGATCGAGCACCGTTGCGCAACTCATCGACGATGAAGCGGCGATCCTGGGCGAGAAGTTCGAATTGCGCCGACTGACCAAGCTCGAGGGTGACTCGTTTGAGGTCTACATGCACCGCACCAACAAGGACCTGCCACCGCAGGTTGGCGTTGTTGTTGCTTACTCCGGTGATGACGCCGAGACTGCTCGCGGAATCGCGCAGCACATCTCGTTCGCTGCACCCACGTACCTCTCGCGCGAAGAAGTTCCGGCTGACGATGTCGAGAACGAACGTCGCATCGTTGAGGAAATCAGCCGCGGAGAGGGCAAGCCTGATGCTGCTCTCCCCAAGATCGTCGAAGGTCGTCTCGGTGCGTTCTTCAAGCAGGTCGCCTTGCTTGACCAGGACTACGCGCGTGACAACAAAGTATCGATCGCTAAGGTATCCGCCGATGCGGGCATTACCGTTACAGGTTTTGCACGCTTCAAGGTAGGCGCCTAACAAGCACACTCATAAAGGCCCGGGGCACTCGTGTCCCGGGCCTTTAGTGTGCCGTAGCCAACTTCGCTTGTTGAGCGGATGTCTTGCGGCGAATTTGCTGTATGCATCCGCTGAACGTTACTCAACGCAATAGCCTGTACATGACGACGAATACGGAAAGAAGACGATGACAACACAACGCAAACGACGGGTGCTGCTGAAGCTGTCGGGAGAAGCCTTCGGTGGCGGCCAACTTGGAGTCAATCCCGACGTTGTTTCGGCGCTCGCTAAAGAGATTGCTGCTGCAGCGGCGGATGTTGAAATCGCAATTGTCGTTGGTGGTGGAAACTTCTTCCGCGGCGCCGAGCTGAGCCAGCGCGGAATGGATCGCGGTCGCGCCGACTACATGGGCATGTTGGGCACCGTGATGAACGCTCTCGCCCTCCAAGACTTCCTCGAACAGGCTGGTACCGCGACCCGAGTACAGTCCGCGATCGCAATGACACAGGTCGCGGAGCCGTACATTCCGTTGCGTGCAGAACGTCACCTTGAAAAGGGTCGCGTTGTGATCTTTGGTGCCGGTGCTGGTCTCCCATATTTCTCAACCGATACCGTCGCAGCGCAGCGCGCTCTCGAAATTGGTGCTGAAGAAGTTTTGGTAGCAAAGAACGGCGTAGACGGCGTCTATGACGCTGACCCCCGCAGCAATCCGGATGCACGCAAACTTGACTCGATCAGCTTCCAAGATGCTCTCGTACAGGGCCTCAAAGTTGTTGATTCCACAGCATTTAGCCTCTGCATGGATAACTCGATGCCGATGCTCGTGTTCGGCATGGAGCCAGCAGGTAACCTCACTCGCGCAATCGTGGGGGAGCAGATCGGTACCCGCGTCCACGGCTAAGTCGCACCACTTTTACCCCATACAACCCGATAGTTCCCGAGCGTTCCGCTGCAGCCGTTACAACAACGGCAGGCTAAACTCGGGTGAGACCCAGAGGAGTCCCCGTGATCAGTGATGTTCTAGCCGAGGCTAGTGAAAAGATGGACAAGGCACTCGAAGCTGCCAAAGACGACTTCGGTACCGTGCGTACTGGCCGTGCAAACCCTGCGCTGTTCCAGAAGGTGCTTGTTGACTACTATGGCACTCCCACGCCATTGCAGCAGCTCGCGTCGATGGTTAACCAAGAGGCACGCACCCTCATCATTACGCCGTTCGACAAAACCGCGCTCAAAGACATTGAGAAGGCAATTGCCGGTGCACACCACTTGGGCGCCAGCGTCGGAAACGATGGCAACGTCATCCGTGCAACGCTCCCTGAATTGACAGAAGAGCGCCGCAAAGACTTCGTCAAGATTGTGCGTGACAAGGCCGAGCAGGCACGCGTCTCGCTGCGCAACGTCCGTCGCAAAGCCAAGGACGACTTGGATGCGCTCACCGAGGTTGGCGAAGATGAAATAGCTCGCGCTGAGAAAGAACTCGAAGCAAGCACCAAGGCCCACGTCGACGCCGTCGACGACGCGCTCAAGCGCAAAGAGACTGAGCTACTCGAGGTCTAATGGTCTCCGAATTCGAAGCTCAGGTTCGCGCAACTAACGAGAAGATCAACGCCCGCACCGGGCGTCCTTTGGCGATGGCTCTCACCGTGGGGTTAGCGCTGGGGCTTTCGTTGTTGTTCAGCCTGATTTTCGTCAAAGAGCTTTACATGCTCTTTGCGGGAGTACTCGTCGCTTTCACGGCGTTCGAGCTTGCAAGCGCGCTTCGGTTCGCTGGGCTAAACATTCCGCGACTACCCACGGTCGTTGCGGCGGTAGCGGTAGTTCCTGCGTCCTTCTATTGGCTCGCAGAAGGTCAGTGGTACGTAACGCTGGCCGGTATTGCGTTTGTGAGCTTGTGGAGATTGGTCGAGCTCGTGCGACCGAGTCACCGAGGTTCGGCACGCTCAGTCCTCCGTGATCTTGGTGCTGGCGTTTTCGTTATGCTCTACATTGCATTCTTGGCCAGCTTCACTGTTTTGCTTACGGCCCAAGATGGCGGTCAGTGGTGGACCCTGGCGATGCTCATCGTTGTCGTCGTGAGTGACATCGGAGCCTACGCAAGCGGCCTTTCCTTTGGAAAGCACCCGATGGCGCCAACCATCAGCCCGAACAAGACGTGGGAAGGGTTTGCGGGAGCGGCGGCGGCATCGATTCTCGCCGGAGTGCTTCTGGCAATCTTCATGCTCAATCAGCCCGCTTGGGTCGGAATAGTTTTCGGACTCGTCATTTTGGGTACGGCCACGATGGGTGATCTCGCCGAATCACTCATTAAACGCGACCTTGGAATCAAAGACATCAGCACCTGGCTGCCCGGGCATGGCGGATTCCTCGACAGGGTTGATTCTTCGCTGTTATCGGCCGCTGCAGGGTATGCGCTGTTTCTTATCTTCACGTAGGGCAGAATAGAACCGTGACCACCACTTTTCCCCGTAACCGCAAGTCAAAGCAGGGTTACAACGTCGACCAGGTCGAGGACTTCCTTGAGGAGGCGCGACGGGCGTACACGTCGGAGCGCGCTGATGCGGCAGTAGTCACGTCGCGTTCCATCCGCAAGCTCGCCTTCGCCATGCAAAAGGGTGGTTATTCACCCCTGCACGTTGACTCTGCACTTGAAAGACTCGAGGATGCCTTCGCTGCTCGCGAGCGTGATCAGGCAGTCGCCGAGTTCGGTGAATCCGCTTGGTACGCTAACGCGCGCTCCGAAGCGCAAGAGATCCTCAACAGGCTCGCTCGGCTGAACGGCAAGAAGTTTTCGCGGGTCAGTGCATTCACGATTGGCTACGCGGTCAAAGACGTTGATGCGTTCGCCGAAGAACTCGCTAGTTACTTCCAGCATGGTGCTCCTCTCACTATCGAGCGCGTACGAACTGTCGCATTTCGCAGCACCAAAGGCGGCTATCGCGAGTCACAAGTCGACTATCTTCTCGATTCTGTGATTGATGTCATGCTCGCCGTTCGATAGTTCCCTCTGTTTTTTCAGGTCTGTGGGCTAACATCGCAGTTATTGTGTGGACTAATTCGCGAGCATCAACCATCCGCGCTCAGGCAAGAAGCCAGGGCGCGGATCTTTCTGGGCGCCACCAACGCTCCGCTTGGAGCCTTCGCGCTTTTGCTTCCCTTGTGAGTTTGGGCTTTGTTGCGACCCTCATGATGGCTGCTCCTAACCCCGTCAGTACGGTTTCGGCATCGGGCGTCCCGGTCAGCAAGCCTGTTGCGCGTGCTGAAGTTCAATCGCTCATAGTTGCTGAAGGGTTCGTCAACGAGATCGCGCGCGACAAGTTCGCAATTAAAGAGATTGTTGTAGAGCCTGTGGTGCCTGCTGCTCCAGAAGCACCGGCGGCCGGTACTCCTGACCCTGGAACCGCCCAAGCGATCGCTCAGTCGATGCTTGCGGCGCGTGGCCAAGGCACAGACCAGTTCAACTGTTTGGTCAGTCTGTGGAACCGTGAATCGGGCTGGAACGTCTACGCGATGAACTCATCCAGTGGCGCATATGGCATTCCGCAGGCTCTCCCTGGTAGCAAAATGGCTACCGCTGGTGCTGACTGGGCGACGAACCCAGCCACCCAGATTGCTTGGGGTCTCAGCTACATTGATGGCCGCTACGGCACGCCCTGTGGCGCTTGGGCCTATTCAGAAGCCAACGGCTGGTACTAGACCCGCTCCTCTGAGCGCATAAGCTTGAGTCATGCCTCGTTCGAATCGTCCCCGCGGCTCGCGTCGCCCAGACGACGGCGATCATGACGACCTTAATCGCGTGATCTACGGTTCGCGACGCACAGAGCACAAGTCAGACGGCGAGTGGAACGTGCAGCCGGTGTCGCCGGGGAACGCCGTCAAGAAATACACCTGCCCCGGATGTTCCCAGGCCATCGCCGCAGGGGTAGCCCACACCGTCACATGGCGCGCCGACGGCATCATGGGAGAAGCGGATGATCTCGCTGCCCGCCGCCATTGGCACCAGCATTGCTGGAAAATTAGATTGTGAGCGCTAAGTACTGTGAGTGAAGCCATTAGAGGCGCAACTGAATTGCCAGCACTGCGCGAGGAAATCGAACTTCAGACAAGCGACGGGTTCACCCTCGTTGGTGAGCTCTCGTTGCCAGAGTCTGGGCATGTCGCAGCAACGCTTGTTACGCTGCATCCGCTGCCCACCGCGGGCGGATTTATGGACTCCCACATTATTCGCAAGGCAGCGGCACGACTGCCAGCCCTAGCGGACGTGGCGGTATTGAGATTCAACTTCCGTGGAGTCACCTCTCCTCGTGGAACGTCGGAGGGCTCTTTTGGCGATGGCATTCTTGAAGAACACGATCTTCAAGCCGCAATGGACTTCGTGCGCGAGCGTGGATTGCCCAATGTGTGGTTGATGGGCTGGTCGTTCGGCACAGAAGTGACTCTCAAATTCGGCCGTGAGCATCCTGTCACTGGCGCAATTCTGCTCTCGCCTCCTCTTCATCGTGCGAGCGCCGAGGATGTAGCTGCTTGGGCTGGAGATGAACGGCGCCTCGTCGCTGTTATCCCCGAGCTTGACGACTACTTGCGGCCGGAGGAGGCCAAAAAACGGTTTGCCTCAGTACCCGATCTAGAATTCGTTGCGGTTGAGGGCGGAAAACATCTGTGGGTAGGCGAGGCCCAGACCTACCGCGTTCTGAGCGAAGTAGTTGCCCGGCTCAATCCAGCCGTGCTGCCGTTACCCCAAACGTGGCCTCCGGAGCCAGCGCAGTAGCTCTGAACTAGTGATTGAGCGCTGCCGCTAATCCGGTCTAGGAGTCAGCCTGGCGAGGAACAACGACTTGCTGCACGATAAGGAGAACCGCTGCGGCGACGGGAATCGCGATGAGCGCGCCCAAAATACCCAGTAGCGTTCCGCCGGCTAGTGCCGCAATTACTACGAGCGCGCCCGGTAGCTTAACTGCCCTGCTCATGATTCGAGGGTTGAGCAAGTAGGCCTCGATCTGCATGTAGATCAGGTAGTAGATGCCGACAGCAACAACACTCGGCGGGCCGTTGAAGAGGAGAACAAGCAGAGTGATAACAACTGAACCACTCAGTGTTCCTACCAGCGGGATGAGCGAACCCATGAATGCGATAAACGCCAGTAGCGCTGAGTACTTCACCGGCAAATCAAACGCGGGGAAGATGAGCGTGAGCACGATAAACGAAAGCACGCCGTTGACGAGAGCCAGTGAGCCCTGACCGATTACATAGCGCCCAACTGCATTGCTTACTTGTTCAGCAAGATCAATAAACTTGGCTCGCTTAGTTGCCGGAACGAGTTGATAGATGCCTGACTTGATGTTGTTGAGGGACGACACGAAGTAGATGGTGAGAATGAGAACGATGATTCCACCGGTGATTCCTGTGGCGATTCCAATGCCGACCGCAAATACGCCGCCGCCGATAGTGGTGAAGTCGAGTTCCGTTACCCACGTGGTGAATCCATCGAGGAGTTCTTGAACGTTGAGCCAGGGGAAGGTCGTCTCAACGTTTTCGCGGATTGTTCCGTCAAACAGGGCCGTCACCAGTCGGGGGATCGCGTTAGCGGCGTTGCGCACCTGTTCCGCGATCACGGGAACGATCGCAAAGACTAGCCCGGTAAAGACGCCGAGTACGCCGACCAAAACGGTCAGAATTGCGGTCCAGCGAGGAAACTTCTTCTTCTCTAGCCACGACACCAGCGGATCGAGACCTAGTGCAAGAAAGAGCGCAGCGCCGACGTAGGTGAGGATCGTCGCCAGCGAGATGATTGTCTGCCCAATTCCCACTGCGACGAGCACTCCCAGCCCGCCCAAGAGGCCGATGCGGAAAGGGTTGAGAATCTTCATTGTTGGCTCCGTCCAGCCTGGGGCAACGAGGATTCAGGCTGGACGCAATTCTAGGTGCCCGAAGGGCTATTGCTAGCCAACATCCTCGGCTTGGTTCAGAACTCCGCGCAGGTTTTCGAAGTACCCGGCAACAGTCTCGCGTTCCACCTTGATCTTTGCCAGGCGCTCTTCGGCGTCGCTCACAAGTTCAGCGGAACGCTTCTCCGCGTCGTCGACCATCGACTTGGCGCGTGACTCCGCGTCGGCCAACTGGTCGGCCGCACGCGTTGACGCATCTGCCAGGATCGACTTTGCTTCAGCCTGTGATGTTTCGCTGAGCTCTTCGGCTTCGTGGCGCTTAGCATTTGCTTCGCGCACTGCCTCAGCCAATTGGGCCTGTGCCTCTTCGAGGTAGTTCTGGCTTTGAGTCGAGGCTTCTTTGTGCTGGGCCAAGAATTCCTTTTCGGCTTCGTCGCGACGTGCGGCGAGTTCTTGATCTAGCGCGATGCGCGCCGCTTCAGCCTCATGCTCGACAGTCGTGCGCGCTTCATCCAAACGGTGCTGGTTGGATGCCCGAGTCGACTCAACTTCGTTGGCGAGTTCTGCGCGTTGGCGTGCAATGTCTCTTTCGAGGTCAGCGGTTTGTTTCTGCACATCGTGTGCGAGAGCTGCACGGGTTTCGGTCTCTTCGGTGTGAAGGGCGGTGCGCTTGCTATCGATTTCCGCATCGAGTTCGGCGTGACGACGCGCCATCTCGTCCTCAAGGTTGGCTGTACCTGTAGCGATTTCTGCTTCGAGCTCGTTGCGCCGGTTCGTCATCTCGGCTTCGAAGTCAGCGCGGGCGGTCGAGCTTTCCTTGTCGAACTCGCTTCGCGCGTTAGCGATCTCCTCTTCGAGGCCGGCACGCGTTGATTCAACATCGTTTTCGAGTGCGGTGCGGGTTGAAGAGACTTCCTTCGCGAGTGCCTTTTTGGTGGATGCGACTTCGCGGTCGAGAGCTTTCTTCTGTGCCGCAACGTCTGCGGCCAGTTCACTTCGCGTCACCTTGACATGCGCTTCTAGCTCAGCGCGAGTGGTCGTAACTTCGTCGTTGAGCGCGGCTGTGGCGGTAGCAACCTCTTGTTCAAGGTTCGAACGAGTGGTTGTTACTTCTTGTTCAAGAGCAGCCTTGGTAACTTTCACTTCTTGTTCGAGCGCCGTCTTGGTTGTCGTTACTTCTTGTTCTAGCGCTGCTTTGGTGCTTGTTACTTCATGTTCAACGGCCGCGCGGGTCGTGCTGACTTCGTCTTCGAGGGCCGCGCGAGTTGAGGTGTCATCCGCTGCGAGTTGTGCGCGAGCGTCCCGTTCTTCGACTTCCCAAAGCTCGCGGGTTTCGGTGAGCTCTGCCGCAAGTTCGGCACGCGTAGTGAGCACTTCTGCTTCGAGCTCACTGCGAATTCGTGCAGCCTCGGACTCCGTTGCGGCCCGTGTAGCTTGTGTCTCTGCCTCTAGTGCGGCGTAGGCAGCATCCAGCTCAGCCTTTTGTTTGGCCTGTGCTGCCGCCGTCTCGTTTGCGAGCTTGGTGTGTGCCGCCTTGGTCTCGTTTGCGAGCTTGGTGTGTGCCGCCTTGGTCTCGTTTGCGAGACTCTCGCGGGCTGTCGTGGATTCAGCTTCAAGTTCTGCGCGGGCAGTTTCTATTTCCCGAGCGATATCGGTTCGAGCCTGCTCAATGTCACGGTCAAGATCTTCTCGTTGTTTTGTGTTCTCCGCCTCGAAGGTAGCGCGGCCTAGCTCGGCGTCGCGGGCAAGTGCTTCTGCAGCTTCGCGCGCTTCGGCGACATCAGTAGCGGTTGTGGCGCGGAGTTCAGTCATGGCGCGCTCGGTTTCGGCGCGGAGAGCTGCGGCCTCACGCTTAGCTGACGTGCGAACATCCGCAGCTTCGGTAGCTACTGCTCCCCGAATTGTTGCGGCTTCGCGTGCAGCATCGGCGGTTAGCTGTGCCGCTTCGTCGCGAGCACGGGCAATGAGGGAGTCTGCTTCAGAGCGTGATGTTTGGGAAAGGGCGGCTGCTTCGCGATTCGCATCAGCAAGGATGCGCTCGGATTCGCTCGTGGCGTCGTCACGCAGAGCGGTCGTTTCTGATTGAACGGCCCTGCGCATCTTCTCAGCGTCGATGTCGGCCTGGCTGATGAGTTGCGTTGAGTGCTCTTCAGCAACCCGCAGCATGCTTTCGAGCTTGGAGCCGAGTCCGCTGTAAGTGGGACTTCCCGTCTCGTCGAGCTCAGCCTGAAGGTCTTCGTTCACGGCCAGTAGCCGCTTGACCTCTTTTGTGGATGAGGTGCGGTCGGCCTTCGCCGCGACTAACTCCCGACGGAGTTCACCGATGAGCTTGTCAACGTCGTCCTTCTTATAGCCGCGCATTTCGGTGCCGAAATCAGTATCGTTGGCGGCCAAGACGTCTCCTCGAGGTCAGCGGAAAGGACTTCTAGAGTTTAGTGGTGCTTGGCGTCTTACTGTCATTCTCGTCATAACTGGCGATGGGCACTCAACGTTCTCCCAGACACTTCCCAGAAGAGTAACTAGGTGACAGCAAACCCATCGGCTATTCTTGAACGTCTTTGTTGTTGCCCACCCGCCTAGTTCGGGCCCTTATCCTGCAGACCGTACTGAGGTTCCGCCAGCGTGGCGAAGGGTTTCGTGATGTAAATCACTGTTGGCAGCGCGAAAGGAGAGATAGTGAGATTCGTTCTCGCCATAGTTAGTTTCATGCTCGCAGCCGTAATGATCGGCTACGGCATTGCGCAGCAGACCATTCTTGCGACCCCCGACGGGGTCACTGTGTCGGCAGAAACCGACGGGCCAGCACCATTGACAGTCGTCGACGGTGCTGCATTTAACGCGTATTCGGGCAATCAAACGATCAGTGTCTCAGGGCCCGGCCGCATCGTCGCCGCCTATGGACGAACGCCAGACGTGCTCGCTTGGGTAGGCGATGCCTGGTACAACAAGATCACGCTCGATCCGGAAACTGGCGAGTTGGTCACCGAAAGCGTTCGCGGTAGCGAGGCAGAAGTGCCCGACCCCTACGACTCTGACCTCTGGCTAGAGAGCTACGAGGCAGACTTGAATCTTGCGCTTACCGTCAAGATCCCTAGCGACGTGTCGTTTATTCTGGCTGCAGACGGTATCGAGGCCGCTCCGAGCACAGTTTCACTGTCGTGGCCTCTCGACAACACCACTCCGTGGTCCGGACCGCTGATCGTGGGCGGCGCTGCAATTCTTCTTCTCGGTCTGATTTTCCTCATGTGGGCCGTGCACCACATGCGTCGCGCCGGTGGACCCCGTCGGAAGCCACAGAAAATGCCTAAGGTTCCCAAGAAGCCGCGCTACAAACCGTCGAAGCGTACCCTTAACACCACTACCCGCATTGCGGTACCCGCTGTGTTGGTGAGTGCTCTAGTACTTACCGGCTGTACTGCGACAACATCGCCTAATTCGGCCAATGACGCAGGCGCCCCAGTTCCTACGCCAACGTCGACTTCCGATGGCGGCGAAGCGCTCTCACCGGCGGTATCCGTTCGGCAGGTAGAGAAGATAGTCGCCAGAGTCAGCGCTGCTGCTCTCGAAGCGGACGAGTCTCGAGACACCGACCTCATTAACACGCGCTTTACTGATGCGGCTCTGGAGTATCGCCTAGCCAATTACAAAATGCGCAAGGCAGATAGCTCAATTGATGCACCTGTCGCGATCCCTGACGGACCAGTTCAGTTGACGTTGCCTCAGCAGACTGATTCCTGGCCGCGCACAGTATTCACGATCATCCTCGATGAGACCGACAGTACAGTCGCCCCTATCGCGCTGTTCCTCGAGCAGGCGAACCCTCGCGACAACTTCAAGGTGAGCTACGCGGTAAACCTTGAGCCGTCAGTCGTATTTCCTGATGTGGTTGCAGCGAGTGTTGGTACCTCTCGATTGGCTTCAGATAGCGGCCTGTTAAGGTCGTCGCCGACCGAGGTCGCGCTCGATTATGCCGAAATTCTTGAGCAGGATGTCGATAGCGACTCGTACTTGGACTTCGAAGCCGAGGGGGACAGCCTGCGAGTCAACGTTGGACTCGCAGTCAAGAAGAAGGAGCAGTCTGAGCTGTCGAGTACCGCGACGCTCACGTACGGTCACGAACTCGGATCAGCCGAACCGATCGCGATGGCAACTGTTGACGCTGGCGCTATCGTTGCGGTTCATCTTTACGAAACTAAGATTGCGAAGCCGAAAGAAGCAGGCTCGGCAGTGACCTTTAGTGGTCAGACGAAAGCCCTTTCCGGTATCTCGATTACTGAAACCGGCATCAAATCCACCTACGGAGATCAGCTACTCTTTTATGTCCCGGCCGCAGGTAGCGGTGAGAAAATCGTCCTGCTCGGGTACACCCAAGGACTTGTTGCAGCATCGGAGTTGAATTGACAAACGCCCCACTGAACGCCGCTAGCTTGCGCGGTGCCGTCGACCTCTCATCATTGGTTCGTCAGCACAACGCCCCGCCGACGGCGCCAGGCAAAGGAGAGGCTCAAGAAACTGGCGGATTCGCAACGAACGCCGATGATGCTTCGTTCACTCAAGTGCTCGAACTTTCCAACAATGTTCCTGTCATCGTTGAGTTTTTCGGGCAGGGCGTTGAGCCAACGCTTGAGCCGACGATCTCTGCCTACGCAGGTCGTTTCGCACTCGTTACTGTTGACGCCACCAGCAATCCGCAGCTCGTTCAGGCGTTCCAAGTTCAGCAGGTTCCGACCGTCGCTGCCGTTGTGGGTGGCCGGCCAGTGCAGTTGTTCACCGGAACGCTGCCGGAGGCCGAGCTGAAGGATGTTCTGGAGCAGGTGCTGCAGCTTGCTGCACAAAACAACGTGACCGGAACTCTGCCGGCAGGCGAATCATCCGAGGATGATGCTCAGGAACCTGTCGAAGAGCCCCTTCCTCCGCTCCATCAAGAAGCGTACGACGCGGTAGTCGCTGGAGATTTTGCTACCGCCATCACCAAATATGAGTCGGCCATCGCGCAGAATCCTCGTGATCAGCAAGCTGTTGCGGGTCTCGCTCAAGTGTCGCTGCTTGCGCGGTTGGAGAACACCACCACTGAGGCGCTGCGAAGCGCTGCAGGGCATAGCCCCGACGATGTGGATGCACAACTAGCCGTCGCCGACCTCGATGTTTCCGGCGGTCATTTGGGCGATGCATTCGGTCGTCTTCTCGACCTTTACCCGTCCGCCGATACTGATGGCAAGAATACGATTCGCACGCGGTTGCTCGAGTACTTCGAGATTGCCGGCGCCGAGGATCCGAGAGTGGCTGACGCGCGTCGTCGACTAACGCTGTTGCTCTACTAGGGGCTGGCTAAGAACTGCGAGCGATAGCTGCCAGTGTCGCTTCGGTAACCCGCACAAGGTCTTTTGGGGCAAGTTCGATGTCGAAGCCGCGCTTTCCTCCACTGACAAAAACCGTTTCAAAGAGTTCCACGGTTTCGTCGATCACAGTGCGGTGTGCAGTTTTTTGTCCGATAGGGCTAATGCCGCCGACGACGTAGCCCGTGCGGCGCTGAGCGACACTGGGGTCAGCCATCACGGCTTTCTTCGCGTGGAGTATGGCCGCGAGTGCTTTGAGGTCGAGCTTGCCGGATACCGGAACAACAGCTACGACGAGGTCATCATCCACCATGGTCATGAGCGTCTTGAAGACCTGATCGGCATCTACTCCGAGTGCGGTGGCGGCTTCGACACCAAACTCAATGGTTCCCGAATCATGGTCATAGGGGTGGGGGACGAACGTAATGGTTAGTGCGTCGAGGGCAACTGTCGCCGGAGTGCCAATTGCCATCAGCGCTCACCCGCAGTGGGGGATGACGTGCTCAGGTCGAAGCGAAGGTTCATGCGATCTAGAGTAATGACACGCGAGCATCCATTCATTGTGCACGCGAGAGTAGTGGAGTTACGGTGACTATTTATCTGGATCATGCGGCCACAACGCCGATGCGCCCGTCTGTGGTTGAGGCTTTTGCCGCAGCACTGCCTGTCGTGGGCAATCCGTCATCGATTCACTCTCAGGGGCAAGCTGCGAAGCGGATGCTTGAAGAAGCCCGAGAGACGGTGGCGACAAGTCTGGGTGCCGATTCCGTTGAGGTGACGTTTACTTCTGGTGGTACTGAAGCGATTAATTTAGCAATCAAGGGCCTCTATTGGGCCCGTAATTCTGGGTCTGTCGAGCGTCGCAGGGTGCTCGTCGCGCATGCGGAGCATCACGCCACAATTGATGCCGTTGAGTGGATGCAGGCCCATGAGGGCGCAGTACTTGACTGGATTCCGGTCGATTCTTTTGGCCGCGTTGACGTTGAGTACGTGCGCAGCGCTCTCGCTGGCGATGTTGCGCTTGTCACGATGCTGTGGGCAAACAACGAGGTCGGCACTGTGCAGCCGGTGTCAGAGATTGCAGCGCTTGCGGCCGAGCATGACGTTCCTGTGCACGTTGATGCTGTGTCGGCATTCGGTTATGTTCCGTTGAACTTCCATACCGCTGGCGTCGCGGCACTGAGTGTTTCTGCCCATAAAATTGGCGGACCTGTTGGGGTGGGGGCTCTCGTGATTGCGCGCTCGGCGTCGGTAACTCCGTTGCTTCATGGTGGTAGCCAACAGCGGTCGCGGTCGGGAACGTTGGATGCGCCTGGTGCGGTCGCGTTTGCCGCGGCAGCCCAGGAGGCGACAGAGCACCTCGGGGAGAGCGCTCAGCGTCTCGCCAATCTCCGTGACTCCCTCATCACGGATGTTCTCGCTGCGGTTCCAGAGGCGGTCCTGAGGGGAGATCCCGTCGATCGCTTGGCGGGCAACGCGCACTTCACTTTTCCCGGCTGTGAGGGCGATTCGCTCTTGTTCTTGTTGGATGTCGCGGGCTTCAGTGTTTCGACCGGTTCCGCTTGTCAGGCTGGTGTTCCCGAGGCGAGCCATGTTCTTTTGGCGATGGGGCTCGATGAACCAACCGCTCGGGGTGCTCTGCGGATTTCGCTGGGGGAGTCGACAACGGCGGATGAGGTTGCCCAGTTCGTGGCGGCGCTGCCGAAAGCAGTTGCGCAAGCCAGAATCGCGGGCTATTCCGATCGATTGACTGTTCTCGGGCGCTAGCTGGACTCTCGCAACCTGTCGCTGACTTTCCGCAGTAAGAACTTGCCAAGCATCACGTCTCGTACACTGGGTTTATGAAGGTTTTAGCGGCAATGAGTGGCGGAGTGGACTCCGCGGTAGCTGCCGCGCGCGCTGTAGAGGCTGGGCACGAGGTTGTTGGGGTGCATTTGGCGCTGAGCCGGCAACCTGGCACTCTGCGTACTGGCGCTCGCGGTTGTTGCACGATTGAGGATTCGATGGATGCCCAGCGGGCCGCCAACATCATCGGGATCCCGTACTACGTTTGGGACTTCTCCGAGCGATTCAAGCTCGATGTTGTTGATGATTTCATTGCCGAGTATTCGGCTGGGCGAACTCCGAACCCGTGCATGCGCTGCAATGAGCGAATCAAGTTCGCTGCCCTTCTCGAGAAGGCAGTGGCACTGGGCTTCGATGCTGTTGCAACCGGCCACTACGCCAATATTGTTGAAGATGAGAACGGCAACCGAGAGCTTCACCGCGCTGCAGCCTGGGCCAAAGATCAGTCTTATGTTTTGGGCGTGCTCACTACCGAGCAACTCGCCCACAGCATGTTCCCGCTTGGGGCGACTCCTTCTAAGGATGAGGTGCGTGCTGAGGCGGCTGAGCGTGGATTTTCGGTAGCGAACAAGCCTGATTCTCACGACATCTGCTTCATCCCGGATGGCAACACTCGTGGCTGGCTCGCTGACAAGGTTGGCGCTGAGCAGGGCGAAATTCTCGACCGTTCTGGTGACGTTCTTGGTAAGCACGAAGGTGCTCTGGCTTTCACAATCGGCCAGCGAAAGGGCCTCAACGTCGGTTATCCAACGGATGACGGCAAGCCTCGTTTTGTGCTCGAGATCCGTCCAAAGACCAATCAGGTCGTTGTCGGCCCGCGGGAGGCGCTAGCGCTTGCTGAAATTGCCGGCGACAAGTACTCGTGGGCGGGACTCGATCCGCTCGCATCCGGTCTGATCTCTCAGCCGGGCGAGAGCTTCGAGTGCCATGTTCAGGTGCGAGCTCACTCTGATCCCATGCCTGCAGTTGCGCAGGTTACTGTCGCTGGCGTGGATGCCGACGGCAACGAACTCGTCTCTGAATTGATTGTTACGCCGAACGAGCCCCTCAACGGTGTCTCGCCCGGGCAAACTGCAGTCCTTTATGTTGGCACCAGGGTGCTTGGGCAGTGCACTATTGCTCGAACCGTATCGGCTGTTCCTGCAGAGGTTTAAGCTGCTGAACTCGTGTCGATCTGAGCGCTAAGCCTCAGAAGTCGGAGGCGCTGTTTACACTTGACGAGTGGCGAACAACACCGAAAAATCTGGTTCAACGAATGCGACCGAAGAGCAGGTCGCTGAGACAGTCGATCCGGCACTCGCCGCGGCGCGCGACGAGGTTGGCACGCTTTCGACCCGCATCCTAGAGCTGCGCGACGCTTACTATGAGCGCGACGAAGTCCTCGTAGATGACGCCGAGTACGACGAGCTAATTCAGCGACTCGAGCGACTCGAGCGCGAGCATCCAGAGTTGCAAAGTCAAGACAGTCCTACTCTGCGAGTTGGCGGCAAGGCTGCCGCACTTTTTGACCCGGTAGAGCACGCCGAGCGCATGCTGAGCCTCGACAATGTATTTTCCATTGAAGAGTTCGCTGATTGGGCCGCGAAAGTCCAGCGAGACTCGGCGCGCGCAGTCGACTTTTTGTGTGAATTGAAAATCGATGGTCTAGCGATCAACCTTCGTTATATCGATGGCGTGCTCGTGAGCGCGGCTACTCGTGGCGATGGCCGCGTCGGCGAAGATGTCACCGAGAACGTCGTGCGCGTTGACGGCATCCCCCAGCGACTTGCGGGCACAGGGCATCCGCCCATGGTCGAAGTGCGGGGTGAAGTTTTTATTCCTCTCGAGCTTTTTCGTGAGCTGAACGCCGAACAGACGCGTATTGGCGAGAAAGTGTTTGCTAACCCACGCAATGCCGCGGCGGGCTCGCTCCGGCAGAAATCCGAGGGCAAGTCAGACGAGAAGCTCTCACATATGCGCCGCCGACTGGCATCACTGCGGATGCTCGTGCACGGAATCGGAGCCTGGGATGGTGCGCGCGATGGCCAAGATCCTATCCGCAGCCAGAGTGATGTGTACGGGGTGCTCGCTACGTGGGGATTACCGACGAGCACCCACTTCAGGGTTGTCGATTCTGCGGACAAGGCTGCCGACTTTATTCGCTATTTTGGCGAGCACCGCGACAGTGTCGAGCACGAGATCGACGGAATAGTTATCAAGGTCGATGAGCTGGCCCTCCATGACGAATTGGGGGCAACATCACGAGCGCCACGGTGGGCGATTGCCTACAAGTACCCACCAGAGCAGGTAAACACAAAGCTCCTCGACATTGTGGTTGGCATTGGTCGCACTGGGCGGGCTACTCCGTACGCCGTCATGGAGCCGGCGTTGGTCGCAGGGTCTGTGGTGCGTCAAGCAACCTTGCACAATCAGGATGTCGTGAAGCGCAAGGGTGTGCTGATCGGTGACACGGTCGTCCTTCGCAAAGCGGGCGACGTGATCCCAGAGATTCTTGGCCCGGTGGAGGAACTTCGCGACGGTAGTGAATATGCGTTTGTGATGCCAACCCTTTGTCCGGAATGCGGAACGCCGTTGCGCCCGATGAAAGAGGGCGACATCGATTTACGGTGCCCCAACGCTCGCAGTTGTCCTGCCCAGGTGCGAGGCCGGATTGAGCATGCTGGCAGCAGGGGCGGCCTTGACATCGAAGTCCTTGGAGAAGTAGTCGCGCGCGCTCTCGCGCAGCCTCTCGAACCCGAGGTGCCTCCGCTGATTAACGAGGCCGGACTGTTTGACCTCACAGTCGAGGATATTTTTCCGATCGTTATCGCCGTGCGTGACTCTGAAACTGGTGAAGTAATCACCGACGACGACGGTACTGACCGAACTATTTCGCCGTTCCGCCGGGTGCGAAAGTCATCGGGCGCCGGAGCGGATCCGGCCTTCGATCCCAACGCTGAACTCTTTTCTGGATCTGCGGATGCTGTTCCCTCGAGCAATGCAATCAAGCTGATTGCCAATCTTCAGGAGGCCAAGACCAAGCCACTGTGGCGGCTGTTGGTGAGCCTGAGCATCCGCCATGTTGGTCCCGTTGCGGCGCGTGCTCTTGCTGACTACTTTGGTTCGCTCGAAGCGATTCGCACAGCGAAACGTGAAGAACTTGCGGCTGTCGACGGTGTCGGGCAAATCATCGCTGACTCAGTGATTGAGTGGTTCGAGGTCGACTGGCATCAAGAAATCGTTCAGCGGTGGGCGGAGGCAGGAGTCCAGTGGTCGACGCCAGGGCATCCTGGCCCTGGAGCGGCGCAATCGAAGGATGGGCTGCTCGCGGGACTCACAATAGTTGCTACCGGCAGTCTCGACGGATTTACTCGCGAGGGGGCGCAGGAAGCAATTATTGCCGCAGGGGCGAAGGCGGCATCAAGCGTGAGCAAGAAGACCGATTATGTGGCGGCAGGCCCTGGTGCGGGCTCCAAATTGACGAAAGCAGAAGAGCTGGGAATCACGATTCTTGACGCGGCTCAATTTGCACGGCTGCTCGAAGAGGGGCCATCAGCACTCGACAAGTAGTCAAAGTGACCTAATGCATACGTTCCACCCCCAAACGGGGTAGTTGTGCCCTAAGCTTGACCCAATGTGTTCGGGTGCGGGGATGGCATTCGAGCAATGTTTTTGAGGGGACAACCCGGCGTTGCTGTTAGAACTCACAGTCGTTTTAGCTACCTCGGTCACAGGCTTTTCCGCCACCGAGGTCGGAAGCATGCCCGTTGCAACCTTCGGGTCCATCGTGACGAGCGACGCGCCACCCGCTTTTGTGGGACCAATCGTCGGTGGAGGAGCCAGCGTTGTTGGCGGCGCGAATAGCAGCACAGCCTCGTTTGGCGCGCAAACTCTGTCAACGCTTTCTCGCATCCCCGCTGACAATATTGCTCAGTACTTTGCGGCCCGCCCGACTGCTGTAGATCAGTTACTCGCCCAGCAGCCCGCCGCTCAAGAAGTTGCGCTGTGGTGGGGAGACCTTGATGTTGCTCGTCAGACAGCACTAGAGCTGGCTTCTCCGCGGCTCGTCGGCAATCTTGAAGGCGTCCCTTACACAATTCGTGACACCAGCAATCGCACGGTCTTGAGTCAAACAATTTCTGAACTCAACCAGGTGGTGAGTTCCGACGCGGGCAGAGCTGTGCAGCAGGGTGCCCACCAGCAACTAAATATGCTGTCGTCGATTTCGGATGCGCTCAAATCTGACAGGTCCGACCCGCAACGTACCCTTGTCACTCTCGATGTCTCGGGTCAGGGGCGTGCCGCAATCGTTCTCGGTGACTTGAGCGACGCTGACTATGTCAGTTTTTTGGTTCCCGGCATGTTCTTTACGATCGAGAACCAGATGTCGTACTGGGTGGATGCTGCCAACGAGCTCTACTCCCAGCAGCAGATGTGGCTTCAGCACTTTGAGTCGAAGTCACCGTTTATCCGCAACGAGTCCGTAGCTACAGTGGCGTGGATCGGCTACGACACCCCCAATTTGACCAATGTCGGCGCAATCGACAATGCCGACCAAGGTCGCGATTCCCTCGCTGGAGCAATTCTTGGCCTGCAGGCGCAGCGCGGCGCAGATCAGCCATACGTTTCGATCGTTGCGCACTCATATGGGTCTACCGCGGCCCTGATGGCGCTGTCGGAATTCGACTTCGAAGTCGACGCCCTCGCTCTTGTCGGTTCCCCAGGTAGCCCGGCGCAGTCAGTCGATGATCTCAACGTGCGCGATGGCAATGTTTTTGTGGGAGAGGCCGCGTGGGATCCGATCCCTAATAGTTCCTACTTTGGTCCGGATCCCGGATCAGCGAGCTTTGGCGCGAAGTCACTCGGGGTCAGCGGTGGTTTCGATGTGATCATGAAACAGCCACTCACCGGGTCGGTGGGTCACAATGAGTACTTCCAACCCGGCACAGAAGCAATGCGAAATTTTGCGCTCCTGTGTATTGGCCGCAGCGACCTCATCATTCCCGAGAATGCACCGCTAGTGGAGCGCGCCGTTGCGACTGCGCTTCAGCGATAAGACTGACGCACGCGCCCTGTCGCTCATCGCCCCGAGCTAAGCCGAATACACTTATACGGTTCCCTGTCTGACACCCATCTCCGGAGCTCCATGACTGACACGAATCCCGGCGCGATCACTAGCGAGGTCGTCGCACACTTGGCCTCGCTCGCCCGCATCGCTCTGACCAATGACGAGATCGAGAAGCTTACGGGCGAGCTCGGAGCAATTGTTGACTCTGTAGCCAAAGTAAGCGAGGTTGCGACCGAAGAGGTTCCAGCCACGAGCCACCCGATCCCGCTGAGCAATGTGTACCGTGCTGATGTGCCCGGAGTCACCCTCACGACTGAGCAGGCCCTTGCTGGGGCACCCGAGCACGATGGATCACGCTTCGCGGTTAGCGCGATTCTGGGAGACGAGCAGTAATGGCTGAAGCAAACGAACTCACCCGCATGTCGGCATCCGAGTTGGCTGGTCGGCTGAGCTCAGGTGAAGTCTCGTCGGTTGAAGCCACGCAGGCCCACCTTGACCGCATTTCTGCTGTCGATGGTCAGGTCAACGCCTTTTTGCACGTATCAACGGATGCACTGGCCAACGCTGCGCGCATCGACGAGCGTCGTGCAGCAGGGGAGTCGCTTGGCGAACTCGCGGGTGTTCCGATCGCGATCAAAGATGTACTCTGCACGATCGATATGCCTACTACTGCGGGCTCCAAGATTCTCGAGGGCTGGGTTCCGCCCTACGACGCCACCCCAGTGGCCAAGCTGCGTGCGGCTGGACTGATTGCACTCGGTAAGACCAACATGGACGAGTTCGCCATGGGGTCGTCTACCGAGCACTCCGCGTATGGCCCGACCAAGAATCCGTGGGATCTTGGGCGCATCCCCGGCGGTTCCGGTGGTGGCTCTGCTGCTGCTGTTTCCGCGTTTGAAGCCCCGCTCGCTCTCGGTTCTGACACTGGTGGATCCATCCGCCAGCCGGCATCCGTCACAGGCTCTGTTGGGGTGAAGCCAACGTACGGCGGAGTTTCGCGTTATGGAGCGATTGCGCTTGCGTCTTCGCTCGATCAGGTTGGCCCGGTTTCGCGCACGGTCCTTGATGCGGCGATGCTGCACGATGTCATCGGCGGGCATGACCCCAGGGATTCCACTTCTCTCAACGAGCAGTGGCCGTCGTTTGCGGCTGCAGCTCGTGCTGGTGCCGCAGCCGAGAGCCTTAAGGGACTACGGGTCGGAGTCATCAAGCAGCTCGATAGCCCCGGCTTTCAAGCCGGTGTGTCGCAGCGTTTCCATGAAGCACTTCAATTGCTCACCGACTTCGGTGCCGAGATTGTTGAAGTGGATGCTCCGCACTTCGAATACGCCGTTGCTGCGTACTACCTCATCCTTCCTGCCGAGGCATCGAGCAACCTCGCCAAGTTCGACTCGGTTCGTTTTGGACTTCGCGTCACGCCCGAGGGCGGCGGAACCGTTGAGGATGTCATGGCCGCGACTCGCGAGGCCGGTTTCGGTCCCGAGGTTAAGCGCCGCATTATCTTGGGCACGTATGCGTTGAGCGCTGGTTACTACGACGCGTACTACGGCAGTGCACAGAAGGTACGCACACTCATCCAGCGCGACTTCGCGGCAGCGTTTGAGAAGGCCGACGTGTTGGTCTCGCCGTCTGCGCCAACCACGGCGTTCAAGTTTGGCGAGAAGCTCGAAGATCCGATGGCGATGTATCTCAACGACGTTACGACGATTCCGGCGAACCTTGCTGGCGTTCCCGGTATGGGACTGCCGATGGGGCTCGCTCCTGAGGATGGTTTGCCAACCGGTTTCCAGATCATGGCACCGGCACGCGGCGATGCTCGACTCTACGAGCTGGGTGCAACTCTTGAGCGTTTGCTTGAGCAGCAGTGGGGGCACACTCTGCCGAGTCAGGTTCCTTCGCTCGGTTAGTGAGCGTTTGGCGTTTGGCGGTCGTTGGCGACTAGTCGTCGGCGGCTTGCCGCTCGCGGTAGGCGATTTGATTCATCCGGTTTCCACAACGGATGCCGCAAAACCGGCGTGAGCCGTTTCGTGACAGGTCGGCCATGAGACCTTCGCAATCGGGGGCTTCGCAGCGCCGCAAACGCCACATAGCGTCGGAGCGCACGACGTCAACGAGCGCGAGGCCGACTTCGGCTTGAATGCGTTCTGCAAGGGGAGCTTCGGGATCGTTGGCGTGCAGGTGCCAGTCGAAGTCGTCGTGCCGGGCCAGAAAAGGCAGCGCTTTTGCTTCGGCGAGCATCGCATTGATTTCGGTCGCGGCATCGTCGCGTGTCAGCTTCCAGACTCCGCGGATACGGTCCCGAACCGCGCGCACTTCGGCGACTTCCGAGTCGTCGCGGTCGATGCGACCGCTGAACCGAAACTGCATAACGAGAGAGTGCACTTGGTCGGCCGTCACGAGCTCGTCCTCGCCTGATCTGCTCGCGAGTTCGTGAGTGTTTCCGAGTAAAACAGCGAACTCGAGACTCTCCACGGTGTCAGGGGCAAAATGCAATTTGACTCCTTATTTGTTTCCAGACTAGCGTCATCAGAAATACTCGTCAACACGATCTCAAGGCAGCAATTATGACGCGCTCTTCCACGACTTTCGGCATGCTCATTGCGGTGGTCGCCGCCGCTAGTTTCGGGCTCTCTGGCGCGCTTATCAAACCGGTTCTCGAAGCGGGATGGAGTCCTGCTGCTGCTGTGACGTTGCGAGTGCTCATTGGTGGCTCCGTGCTCGCCCCATTCGCGATTGTGGCGCTCAAGGGACGCTGGATTGCCCTGTGGTACGCCCGCACCCGCATCCTGTTGATGGCAATCATCGGTGTCGCCGCTACGCAGCTCGTCTACTTTGCGGCCGTCGAGCGAATCCCAGTGGGAATCGCGATTCTCCTCGAGTACATGGCGCCGCTACTTCTCGTCGCTTTTGCCTGGATCACTACCCGCCGGATGCCCAAAGTTGTCGTGCTGGTCGGTTCTGTTGTTGCCCTAGGCGGCCTCATTCTTGTCGTGTCGCCTGAAGGGTCGGGCGGCCTAGACCCCATCGGGATCATCTTTGGTGCAAGCGCCGCCGTGGGAGCGGCTGTCTATTACGTGGTTGCCGCACGCTCCAGCGAGGGCCTGCCCGCAGTTGCACTCGCGGCGGCAGGGCTGTTGATCGGCGGCATCCTGCTCGGACTCGTGGGCCTGGTTGGGCTCGTGCCATTCGACATGCCCATGGTAGAAGTTTCAGTTCTCGGGTTTATGGCGCCATGGTGGGTGCCGCTACTCATTGTGGGGATCGTCGCGACGGGCATCGCCTATTCGACCAGCATCATGGCCAGTGAAATGCTCGGCTCCCGGCTTGCATCATTCGTCGGGTTGCTCGAGGTCGTCACGGCGGCACTGTACGCGTGGATTTTGCTCGGCGAAAACCTCTCAGTCGCGCAATTCATTGGGGGAGCCCTGATTCTGGCCGGGATCGCCTTCGTTCGATCAGAGCGAACTGAGAAGATTGGTGACTTCACTATCGAGGCTGAAGCCTTCCCGAGCGAGGAGGATGAACCAATTTTGGCCCCGGCATCCGCGCCTCTCGAACCGGGTACCGATACGGTGCCGTTACGCCACGTACAATCGTTGGGTGGCTAAAGCTGAATTGATGGACTACGACAAAGCACTCGAACTATTTGAGCCGACGCTCGGTTTCGAGGTGCATGTCGAGTTGAATACTCAAACCAAGATGTTTTCGGATGCGCCGAACCCTGCTGCCTCTGGCGCAGAGCACGGTGAGCCGAACACCATGATCACTCCAGTCGATCTTGGACTGCCCGGCAGCTTGCCTGTCGTCAACGAAGAGGCAGTCAAGTATTCGATCTCTTTGGGCTTGGCTCTTGGCTGTGAGATCGCGCCGAGCTCGCGTTTCGCGCGCAAGAATTACTTTTACCCTGACCTCGCTAAGAACTACCAGATCAGCCAGTTCGATGAGCCGATTGCGTTCGAAGGTTCAGTAGATATTGAGCTTGAGAGCGGCCGCACGATCACGATTCCGATCGAACGTGCGCACATGGAAGAAGACGCTGGAAAGCTCACGCACGTTGGTGGCGCCACCGGGCGTATCCAAGGCGCAGAATATTCGCTCGTTGACTACAACCGTGCCGGTGTCCCTTTGGTTGAGATCGTCACCCACATGATCACGGGTACCGAAGCGGATGCTCCTGAGGTCGGTAAGGCCTATGTCTCTGCTATTCGCGACATCGTCCGTTCGCTCGGCATTTCTGAAGCGCGCATGGAGCGCGGAAACTTGCGGTGTGATGCCAACATTTCGCTGAGCCCGCGCGGTTCAGGGAAGCTTGGCACGCGCACTGAGACAAAGAACGTCAACTCAATGCGCAGCGTTGAGCGGGCAGTTCGTTACGAAATCCAACGCCAGGCCGCAATCTTGCACAAGGGCGGCACAATCACTCAGGAGACGCGCCACTGGCACGAAGACACTGGTGTTACGAGCGCCGGTCGCCCCAAGAGTGACGCTGATGACTACCGGTACTTCCCTGAGCCCGATCTTTTGCCAGTCGAGCCTTCTGCAGAATTGATTGAGGAGTTGCGCGCAGCACTTCCCGAGCCTCCTGCCGAGCGTCGTCGTCGCCTGCAGGAAGCATGGGGCTTTACCGACCTCGAGTTCCGTGATGTCAATAACGCGGGGCTCTTTGGTGAGATCGAAGCCACGATTGAAGCCGGCACGACTGCTGCTCAGGCGCGCAAGTGGTGGACTGGTGAAATCGCTCGGCTCGCAAACATTCAGGGTGCAGACCCGAGCTCGTTGATTAGTCCAATGGATGTCGCGGCGCTCGTTGCACTCATCAACGATGGTGTTCTCAATGACAGCTTGGCGCGCCAAGTTTTGGAGGGCGTTATCGCCGGCGAGGGATCGCCAGCTGACGTTGTCGATAGCCGAGGCTTGAAGCTCGTTTCGGATGACGGTCCTCTCATTGCTGCAATTGATGACGCTCTCGCCGCTCAACCTGATGTTCTCGCGAAGATTCGCGATGGCAAGGTGCAAGCCGCTGGTGCTGTTATTGGTGCGGTAATGAAGGCGATGAAGGGTCAGGCTGACGCCGCCCGTGTTCGCGAGCTCGTCTTGGAGCGTGCCTCAGCCGAGTAGCTAGACGTACCGCTTGTCGGCTGCAGGCAGTACCGTTGAGGTCATGTCTGAATCTGCAACGCTAGTCGTCGAAGTCCATGTTCCTCTCACCCCTGACACCGAGGTAGCAGAGGGCGAGAGCCGTTTTCCTTGGATTGAGTCGCTCGTTGAGTTCACGACTGAACTCGATGAGGCGGGCGACATTTTCGTTGTCGAAGAGGGCGACGTTTTCAACGACGCGTATGTCATCGTGATCACGGGTGCGGATGAGTCAACGCTCACTGGTATTGCCAATCGGGTAGCGAATTTGCCGGGAATTCCGACGGGTGTTTTTGCTGTCGTCACTGATTCGGATGCTGAAGAACTCGGTCAAGGCACCACGATTGAAATTTCTTAGATCCCTCTCAGGCGCAGTAGTTCAGCCCTACTGAAGAACGAAGTACACATGGCAAGTGAGACCCCGATTAATGCGCTTTCGGGTACTGAACCGCAACCGGCCAGTATTTTTGCACCGCAACTCTTATGGACGACGATCGGTGCATTCGCGCTGATCTTCTTGGGCGCTTTCGAGACGCTCGCAGTAACAACGATCATGCCGACCATCAGTAGAGATTTAGACGGTCAAGCGCTCTACTCCGTTGCGTTCTCAAGCACCCTCGCAGCGAGTGTGATCGGGATGGTTTTGGCTGGGCGCTGGTCGGATCGAACCGGACCCGCTCGGCCGCTCATTGCAGCAATGGCGGTGTTCACCGTCGGACTTCTCTTCGCCGGGTTCGCTGGCACTATGGGGATCTTTATTGTTGGTCGGTTCTTGCAGGGGCTTGGTTCAGGTGCGCTCATTGTGTCGCTGTACGTGGTAGTGGCGCGGTTGTATCCGGCAATGCTGCATCCCAAGATCTTCGGCCTGTTTGCGTCAGCGTGGGTGTTGCCCTCGCTGATCGGACCTCCGCTTGCTGGAGTTGTTGCCGAGCAGATCAGTTGGCATTGGGTGTTCTTCGGCGTGGTGTTTCTCGTCGCTGGGGCCGCCGCCGCAATCCTCCCGGCAGTGCGCGTCCTGTTGAACCAGCCCGAGCTCACCGGCGAACAAACCTCGGGCCGCCGCACAATCTTCTGGGCCGTCGTGGTTGCCATGGCCGTCATGGCAATAAGCCTTGGCGGCGAAAGCGCCAGTGTCGTCGCGTGGCCGCTTGCCATTGGGGCGTTCGCCATCGCCCTCGTCGCCTTGCGGCCCTTGCTTCCGACGGGAGCGCTTGTATTCCGCAGGGGTCTTCCCGCGACGATTGTGCTCCGCGGTGTATTCGCGGCTTCGTTCTTCTCGACCGAGGTTTATCTTCCGTATTTGCTTAATGAGCGCTACGGGCTTCCCGCGTGGGCGGCGGGGCTCATTCTGACGGTGGGCGCGGTCTCGTGGGCTACTGGATCAGCTCTTCAAGGTCGACTTCCTGATTCGGTTCCGCACGAAAAGGTGGTTGTCCTAGGGGCGCTGCTCTTGAGTATCGGTATCGCCACCCAGCTTGTCACTGCCTTCTTCATGCTCCCGTTGGTTGTGGCGGCTGTCGGCTGGCTCGTGGCCGGCGCCGGAATGGGAATTACTTATCCACGGCTGTCAACACTTGTGCTTAGTCATTCCAGCAGGCGCGACCAAGGATTTAACAGCGCTGCGCTCTCGATTGCGGATGCTGCGGGCGGTGCCATCGCTATTGCCTTCGGCGGTCTCGCTTTTTCAGCAGTGGGCGGACTGGCCAATGGTGCGGGATTCGTTGCCGCTTTGGCCCTCGCTGCGCTATTCGCCGTAGCCACGATTCCGCTTGCTACGCGAGTGCGCGTACGAGAGTTCTAGGCGCAGCACGTCGATATGCTCTTTCGTTGGTCTTCGATACTCTGCCGCGACGCCGCCATCTGACCTCCGAGGTCTGATTGTGACGACCAATTGTTAAGCACTGTGTCGCGCTGTTACGACACACTAGTGCGCGCCGCGCTGACAGCGATTACCGTCGCCGCATGACACTTCTGACAAATGAAACTGTAACCACTGACCTCACTACCGAGCGCGCTAGCCGCTTGACTGCAGCTGGCCAAGCGTGGAATTCGCGAATCGCCGCAAAAGCGGAAGCCGCGAACCTCACCTACACGGTCACCGGTGAAGCCGAAGGTTCCGTCGGTACCGTGCTTACCGCGGGCAAGCACGTCTTCCGAATTGACGAGCCTGAAGGGCTTGCGGGCGACGATGTCGCAGCGAGCCCGGTTGAGATTGCTCTCGGGGCACTCATCGCGTGCCAGGTGGTTGTCTTCCGTCTCTACGCGCAGGCTCTCGACATCCGGGTGGATGACATCTCGGTGAAGGCCGAGGGTGACCTCGATGTGCGGGGACTCTTCGGCATCGATGAGAGCGTTCGAAATGGCTTTAGTGCCATCCGCTTGAACACTACGATCACGGGTCCAGAGTCTCAGGAGCGCTACGACGAACTTCGCGAAGCAGTCGACGCTCATTGCCCCGTACTTGATTTGTTTGCCAACCCCACCGCGATCACTACTCAGGTCGTCAAGGGCTAGCAGAAATGGTGAGGGCGGGGCCGAGCACTGGCCTGAATGTCGCCCTCATCCCAGTAGGGTTGGCACATGAGCCGAGCCCTCCAGCATCGACCTTGGATCCGCCGACGATCGAGCATCGTAGGGCTCAGCACTCTCGCTCTTGGGGTGATCGCTACCCTCGTGTGGACGCTTAGCCCGTGGCCAGCAACCCTGCTGATCCGTTCCATGTTCGAAGCGGATGCCGCGAAAACTGTTGAAGAGATGCAACGTCACGCAACTGGTGTTCCGCTCACTGAAACCATGAATCAGGAGTATGGCGACGCGGGCGGGAGTACGTCACTCGACGTCTTCTCGCCTGCTGACGCGACAGGGCCGCTCACGACGGTTGTGTGGATTCACGGCGGCGCTTGGATCTCCGGCGCCAAGGAGAACATCACCCCCTACGCCCGCAACTTGGCTGCGGAGGGCTTCACCGTTGTTGCTGTCAATTACACGGTGGCCCCTGAGGCCGAATATCCGATAGCGCTGAATGAGCTCAACGATGCGCTGGCCTACCTAGTTGACAATGCCGACCGTCTCCAGATCGATCCCGCCAATATTGTGTTTGCAGGAGACTCCGCTGGTGCACAGCTCAGCGCGCAGCTGGCCACAGCGATCACGAGCCCCGATTTTGCTGAGACGATCGGTTTGACTCCGAGTCTCTCTGCGGATCAGTTGGCAGCTGTTGTGCTGAATTGTGGCATTTATGACGTGAGTGGGATTCCTAATGCGCCCGGAATCGGTGGCTGGGGTTTCCGTATCGCGCTCTGGGCCTATGTCGGAGACAAAGATTGGTCAGTTCATCCGGGCGGCGAGCAGATGTCAGTTATCGACGATGTCACGGCTGATTTCCCGCGCACGTGGATTTCGGGTGGTAACGCTGACCCGCTCACCGACTCACAGTCGAAAGTTTTTGCAGCGAAGCTCGACGAATTGGGAGTCGACACCACCGAAGTGTTCTACCCGGACGATCATGCAGCTCAACTGCCGCACGAATACCAGTTTCATCTGGATAGTGAGGATGCGCGATCGGCTTTCGCCTCAACGGTTGAATTTCTTCGCACCGTCGGCAGTTCCACCGACGAGTAGCAGGCGCCTACATGCCGCGAGTAGCCTCGAAGCATGAAGCCCTCATTCGAGTTCACCTCTGAGTTGACACCCTGGGAATCCAAACCCAGCGTGTACTTTCTGCAGGTTCCGCCGGATGTTGGCGCGAACGTCAACGATGTGCCGACGCCTCCACGGGGCTTTGGCTCAATCGCGGTGGAAGTGACAATCGGCGGCTCCACGTGGAATACATCGATTTTTCCTATCAGTAGCGAGCCTGACAGCTTTTTCTTGCCAGTGAAGGCTGCTGTGCGCCGCGCAGAGGGCCTAGACGAGGGCGACCTGGTCCACGCGACGATCCAGCTCGTCTAAGCGCTCGTTCGGTCGCATGTGGTCACTCGTAGCAGGCTCCCAGTGAGCCGCGCGAAGGGTGGGGCTACGCGGGCCACACACCGATGATGATTGCCATAATCACGATCGTCACGAATTCGTGGCTGATATTTAGCACGGTTAGGCCGTTGGGGCGGCCGTCGAACTGATCGTGGGTGATGAAACGCGCTGCCGTGAATCCGGCCCACAGAATGATTGCGGTGAAAAGCGAATTGACGAAAAAACTGCCGCCGTAGAAGTCGAACGCGATAAATGCCGCTCCGGCAAGAACCCAGGCAGTGATAAAACTCACGACGACCGTTACAAGAATGGGGCGAAGTGCATCCTTGGAGTTGCCGCTAGGGGTAACCCCTGCAGCTTTCATCCAATAGTTACCGAACACTCGTGGGGAATACCAAATGGTGCCGACAAGCATGCTTGAGAGGGTAGCGAGCACTACTGCGATGTAATTGATTTCGGGAACCATGAGAACCTCCTGTGAAGTGGTGCCCCGAAGCCTACTCTCTCGCCTGCTAGCCGGTAATGCCTTTCTCAAATCTTTGAATCGGGTCGTACCAACCCTGCTCAAGAACATAACTCTGGAACTGCTTGTCGAGACCGAAGATCACGGCGACACCGACAAGAATCAGAAGGATTCCGATGACTCGTTTGAAAACGCCATTCGGGTTGGCGAGCCAGCCCAACTTGCGGGCGAACGCCTGACCCAGAAACGCGATGAGAAGCAGGGCGATTGCGAGCCCCGCTGCGTACACGACGATATACAGGAGCCCTTCGCCAAAGGAGACAGGCAATACCGTTGCCAAGATCAGCGCATAGGTCGGTGAGCAACTGCTAAATGTCGGGCCAAGCGCAGCGCCCAGCATCACGTCTCCGCCGAGTCCGCCCCGCGAATACGAACGGTTCATCACCGCGTTCGCGCGATTCTGGATGCCAGTGGCAAGCATGAAGCGCTCCCACAACGAGGGGAACACGAGCGTGACCCCGAAGATTACGAGGATGCCGCCGGCGATGATCTGCCAGACCAGTTGCGGGACGCCAAGAAACGCCGTGGTCGCCTTCAAGACCAGAGTAAACAGGATCACCGAGCCTGCGAGGCTAGTTGCGATAACGACCGGACGAAACCACTGGCGTTCTGCAACGGCCGCGTCACTACTCGTGCGAGCCATCGAGCCGCCAACGATTACCGGGAGCAGCGGCAGCACACAGGGTGCGGCGACGGTGAGTACTCCCGCAACAAACGAGAGAAGAATTAGGCTGAGCATCGCGGCCTAGTAGAGCGCGCTGAGGACAGTCTGAAGCGTCGGATCAGCGTAGGCGACAAAGTTTTCTTGAAGCTTCTTTCCGCTGGAATCAACCTCAACAATTGTCGTCTGTTGCGTTACGCCATACTCGGCGCGAAGATCCTGGTTGGAGTCGTAGTCCACCTTGACAATCGTGACGTCGGCGGGCACACCTTTCGATTGGATGTCGCCGTCGAGGGCGACACACTGGGGACACCAGGTCGCGTGGAAGAACAAGAAGACGCGACCCTCAGCATCCGCGATGGCAGACGGGCTGTAGTCAACGTAGGCCCCAGTGCCATCGTTCTCCACAGTTGCTGTGTTTGATTCATCAGAAGCCTCAGAGCTTCCTGACGAGGTATTCGACTCCGCAGAGTTTTTCGGGTTCTGTGCTGTACCGATCGAAATCATGGCGATCGCTGCGATGACAACAACAGCAAGAGCAACGACGATCACAAGGATTCGCTTGTTCATGCACCCCAGTAACGTGCGCAGCCCCGCAAATATTCCGCTGCTAGTTCAACTCTCGGGTTATACCCAGACTTCAGCGGTGTGCGAGAAGAGTCGAAGCTCGCCAAAGGTGAGTGCGCCAGTGAATCTGGCTCGAGTGTACGGAAGTAAGACCATGAGTGCTGCGCCTGCTCGGTGCTCGATTCTGACCTCAATGGCATCAGTCTTTTGAGCGGCGATTCTGGTGTTCGAGACGATCGCACTGCAGCGAGAGATGTTGGCCATTTGTCGCAGCTGAGTGACCGTTTGCGTCAAGATCGCCTCCGCATTGGGGTGCTTCTTGCGCAACGCAGTGTCCGCTGTCATCTCTAGTACTCGACCGCTTCCGTCAGTCATGAGCGCGAAGGTCATGAACTCACTTGCGTGGCCAAGATTGGTCCTTGCCACATGAAGAGCGGAGTCGAGAATTCGATCAACGTCGGCCTGTTCGTCAGCGTTGAGCGCGTCCCTCCACGATTGCATATCCAAACCGTAGCGACTCCACTGCCCGCTTGTCCCACGAACTGCGCAAATCACCCGCGTTTTGGTGTCACAGCAATATTCACGCTTCAGCACCTTTTCCGCGATTATCGACGTGCTGGGTGGCGCTGCGCTAACGTCGAAGCATGCAAAAAGCCCAGCTAAGTAGCGCACAGCGTGGCCACTCGTTAGCGGCAGGAGCGGTGGGGCACGTGCTGTTCTCAATTGGCTGGCTGATGCTCGGATTTGCGGCTCTAGGTGGCGGTATCACGTTGCTACTCGGGGGAACCGTGACCGGCGTCGGTGGCCTTTTCGGCGAAATTCCGGCGCTCGCAGAATTCATCAGCGGTGCTGGCGGCGTTATTGGCGTGATCATTCTCATTGCCGCGGTGCTTGCGCTGATTTTTGTTGCGTTGGGAGTACTGGCGAGCGGCTTCATCCTCAAGCGCGGTGCAGTTCGTAAACCTTGGAAGGTGACCTTCCAATCGCTCGGCATCGTCGCGTTACTGGATATACCGCTCTTCGCCGTCTACCTGTCGATCGCCGCCGCTGTGACGGACAGCAGCATTGGTGGCCCGCTACTGCTCGGGCCTGTCGTCGGAATCCTGGGCTCCGCGATCGTTGGTGCCGTTGTGTGGTGGTGGATGGCATGGTCTCGCCGAGGATCGGCGTCGAAATTCGCGGGAGTCACAGCAACCGCATCCGTGACGGCCCAGCTTGGGGAATCGCGCGATGGATAATCGTGTCGAAACTCTCATCATTCTTGGCGCAGGGGGAGACCTTACTTCGCGGCTGCTTTTGCCCGGGCTAGCGTCGTTTCTGGCCAGCGACCAAGCCCAAATGTTGACGTTGATCGGCGTTGATCGCCAAGAAATGGATGACTTGGCGTGGCAGTCTCGCGTTTCGACTTCGTTCGCAACTCAGCAGTCAGCTGCATCCGATGAGGTTGTGCATGGTGCCCACTATGTGCAGGCAGACGTAACCGACGCTGCCCAGTTGCGAGAGCTCCTCGCCGGCGCGTCAGGCCGGATTGCCCTCTACTTCGCTCTACCGCCAGCGATCGCACAACAGGTGTGCCAGATCTTGGTGAATGAGGATCTGCCAGACGGAATCGTTTTTGCCCTCGAGAAGCCTTTTGGTAGCGATGAGGCCAGTGCTCGCACCCTAAACCGACTGCTAGAAAAGGTTCTGCCAGAGGAGCAAATCTTTCGAGTCGACCACTTCTTGGGTAAGTCGACCGTGCTCAATCTCTTGGGCTTGCGTTTTGCTAACCGGATATTCGAACCGTTGTTGGCGGCACCGAACGTGGCGAAAGTTGAACTTATTTTCGATGAGGCTCTCGCGCTAGAAGGCCGCGCTGGATACTACGATCGCGCTGGTGCGGTCGTGGACATGATTCAGAGTCATTTGCTTCTCGTGCTCGCGCTAACAGCAATGGAGCCTCCTGCGAGCGTGAGCTCTGAGGATCTTCGAGGCGCGATGGCCCAAGTCTTGAGGGCGACCAGAGTACAGACAGTCGATGGCACGTGCGCGCGCCGGGCGCGGTACACGGCGGGAACGATTGGTGAACGAAAGCTTCCTGCGTATACCGATGAAGAGGGAGTCAACCCCGATTTGGGCACTGAAACCCTGGCTGAAATAGCGTTCGAAATCGACAATTGGCGCTGGGCGGGTGTTCCATTTATCTTGCGCTCGGGAAAGGCGCTTGGAGAGGCCCGCCAGGACATTGTGATCACGTTTGCGCCGGTGCCGCACCTACCTCGCGGACTCACCGGGGTTGCTGAGCCAGCGCAACTAACGATTTCCATCAAGCCAGCCACACTTGAACTTGACCTCATCGTCAATGGCGAAGGCGACCCGTTTTCGTTGGATCGCACCAAGCTCTCGACGACACTAGGAGACGCAGCAATGAGTGCCTACGGAGAAGTAATCGCCGCGCTTATCGACGGTGATCCGGTCCTATCGGTTCGCGGAGATATTGCAGAACAGTGCTGGCGAATCATCGCTCCGGTTCTTGAGGCGTTCCGCGAAAACCGTGTGCCGCTTGAGGAATATCCGGCCGGTTCGCACGGGCCGTCCGAGTGGAGCACGTCGTGACCCGTCGTCGTGGAGCCGGGATCCGCGCATCCGCCGAAGCCTTGACGCGCACAAACGCACATCGTGCCTATGAGATTTCGGGACCACTCGATCCCACCCTGTTCTATCCCCGTTTTGGCCCGCTTCCCGCGGTTGTCGAAGTGCGAAATCAATCAGGATCCTGGGACACGGTAGGCCGAACGCGAACCCTCATGCTCTCTGATGGTGGTCACGTCGTAGAGACGATCACCGACGCGCATTCTCCTCTGCTGTTCGGATACGAGCTGAGTGACTTCCAGAAACTGTTTGGAACGCTTGTCTCGGGTGCGCGAGCTGAATGGCGATTCGAACCTCTTCGCAGCGGCGCGATTGTGCAGTGGACTTACACGTTTTTCGCGCGTCCAGCTCGAGGCTGGATCGTTCGGCTGATCGTGCGTTTGTGGTGGGCTAGGTACATGCGAAAAGTGCTCCCGCCTATAGCGTGAGAGATTGACCGGGTGGCTTCGCAGTAGAAATTGGGCCGTCACTGTCAGCTCAGCCGATGCAGTTATCGAATCGTTGTCATTTTCGGGGCCGTTCACGGGCCGCATGCATCCTTCTCACAACTTGCACAAAGATGCGCTTGTGACAATGTCACTATGTTCCGATCGAGATTCGTAGTTGCGGTGTGCGCCGCGCTCTACTTTGCCGCACTGGCGAGTCTCGCATTTGTGATCGCTCCCGGCAGCAACGGTCGGTTCTGGTTCTGGACCACGCTGGCGTTTGTGCCCGTGGGAGTTTTCTTGGTTTGCATGTTTGGTCGTCGCCGTTGGTGGGCTGCACTCGCGTTCAGTGTCGTCGCTGCGGCTTGGCTTGAAGCCGCTCAAACAGTGTGGATGCCCGCCGGCTATGCCGATGTCGTTGACATTCTGCTTGCCAGCATCGGTGCAGGCACCGGTGTTGCGCTTGCTGTCGCGGTGAGCTCGTGGCGCGCGCACTCACGTCGCACCCGCGGTGCACGGCTCACGAAGTCGACGAGCAAGCTTTCGTCGAACCGACGCGCCTCCGCCAGCAACTCCGCGGCACCGCTTAACCTCGATCGGTGACCGAAGACCGCTATTCCCACGATGTGCTCGCAGACTTCGCCCGTGAACGCGCACCGAAGGCTCTTCCGAAAGTGCCCATCGAGCCGGGGATGGTCGTCGAGGTAATTGCCGACGGCTTTGTTGGTGCCCTCGTTCGCTATGCCAACGGCTTACTTGAACTCGAAGACCGCAAGGGACGCTCGCGAGCCTTTCCGCTCGGCAGGGGCTACCTCATTGACGGGGTGGCGGTAGAACTTACGAAACCCGCGCCACAAGCGGCCGCCGCCCGCAAGACAGCCTCAGGATCGTTTGCCGCCCCTGAGCAACGCGCCCGTACAGCCCTCGCAAGCCGTATCTACGTTGAGGGTCGCCACGATGCAGAACTCGTCGAAAAGGTGTGGGGCGATGATCTCCGCGCTGAAGGTGTCGTCGTCGAGTTCCTGGGAGGCATTGATGACCTCGAGGGAATCGTCGCGGAGTTCGCACCGACCTCCAAACGCAAGCTGGGCATACTGGTCGATCACCTCGTCGCAGGCTCGAAGGAAAGCCGGATTGCCGATGCCGTCGGCCGCGGAAAGTATGGCGAACACGCGCTCGTAGTCGGGCATCCGTTTGTGGATGTTTGGCAGGCCGTCAAGCCGCAGAGTCTCGGGATTTCCGCCTGGCCGACGATTGACCGCGGCACGGAGTGGAAGCACGGCATTTGTGAGGCGTTCGGATGGCCACACAACGACCAAGCCGACATTGCGCGGGCCTGGCAGCACATATTGTCGAAAGTCACGAGCTACTCCGACCTTGAGCCAGCGCTCTTGGGACGCGTAGAGCAGCTCATCGACTTTGTGACGGTCGACCAAGACTCGTAGCGAGTGCGCGACGTTAGTCGAGCTGCGGCACGACCTCGCGGGCGAGAAAATCGAGCTGGTCGAGGTCGTGAAAGTCCATCAGCTGAAAGTACACACGCGTAAAGCCGAGCGCCTGAAGTTCGGAAATTTTGTCAACGACTTCGCTCGCTGTTCCGGCGAAACCGCCGGTGCGTAGCTTGTCTGGAGTACTATTCGCTGCGGTCGCTCGTGCCTCGATCTGCGATTCTGTTGCACCAACGGCCGTCGTGCCTGCGATCGACAGTACGAGCGTTTCGGGGTCGCGGTCAGAGTAAACACACGCAGCGCGAACCCGGTCGATGCGCTCCTTCAGTGGAGCGATAGTCGCAAAGCCGGCGTTGAATTCGTTCGCAAACTTTGCGGTGAGTGCCGGTGTGCGGCTCGGACCGCTGCCGCCGATGATGATCGGTAGCGAGCTCTGAGTTGGCTTAGGCAGCGCGGGGGAATTGCTCAACTGGTAGTGCTTGCCCTCATAGGAGAACGTGCTTCCGGGATCGGTTTCCCAAATTCCGGTGACGATGTCGAGCTGTTCTTCGAGCATCCCGAAGCGCTTGGCCGGAAAAGGAATTCCGTAAGCGCTGTGTTCGCGCTCGAACCAGCCAGTGCCGAGACCGAGCTCGACACGCCCGCCAGACATCTCGTCTACTTGGGCGACTTGAATGGCGAGAATTCCTGGATGCCGGAAGGTCGCCGATGAAACTAACGTGCCCAATCGGATCGTCGAAGTCTCGCGCGCAAGTCCTGCCAGAGTCGTCCATGAGTCAGTGGGGCCGGGCATTCCGCCGGTGCGATCATCCATCGTCAGGTAGTGGTCTGAGCGGAAGTAGCCGTTGAAACCGAGCTTCTCGGCGGCCTGGGCAAGAGTGAGCTGATCGGTGTATGTTGCGCCATTCTGAGGCTCAGTGAAAATACGGAATTCCATATCTCGAGCCTATTGAGGATTAGACTGGGTGGCGAACACGGGAGTCCGGTGAGCCGGGCTGAGAGGGAGCTTCTCCAAGCTTCGACCGTCGAACCTGATCTGGATCATGCCAGCGCAGGGAGCAGACACTCTTGAAACCCGTGCCATTCATCAAATGAAAGGCACGAAAGTGACCACAACAGCACCATCTACTTCTACGTCCACACCACTGCGTTCGCGTTTTCAGTGGCGAGTGATCGATATCGTCGTAGCGAGCGTTATCGGCGTCGCGAGCGGTTTGATCTTCGTCGTGTGGAATGTGGCGTCGTCTCCCGCGCTGGCACCGTTTGCCGCGCTGCTTCCTGGCCTACAGGCCGTCGGTGGTGGCTTCTGGCTCTTTGCCGGAGTGCTGACGGCACTGGTCATTCGCAAGCCAGGAGCGGCCATCTACGGCGAAGTTGTCGCCGCCTCCGTGTCAGCGTTGATCGGTAACCAGTGGGGGGTTCTGACGCTCGTCAGCGGCCTCACTCAGGGCCTTGGTGCTGAGATTGTGTTCGCCGCCTTCCTCTATGCAAACTGGCGTGTCAGCGGTGCCGTTCTTGCCGGCGCTGGTGCTGGCCTCGCCATGGCGATCACTGACCTCACGATTTGGTATGTCGGCGCCGAAGTTTCCTTCGCCATTGTTTACACAATTGCTGCCGTTGTCGGCGGAATGCTCATCGCTGGACTGCTCTCGTGGCTAGCGACTCGAGGTCTTGCGGCGACTGGGGCGCTCAATCGCTTCGGCGCTGGTCGTGAGATTGCGAAGCGAGTCTGATCCCGATTAAGCCTGCTGGCGTCACTGTCAAAGGATGGGGGTGGCGCCACTCCAGCAGGCTCGCCTGGGCAGTACGCGGGCTTGACCTGCGCATTGAGCCGGGGGAGCGAGTACTGATTCTTGGTGAGTCGGGTGCGGGCAAATCGACATTCCTGCACGCTCTGGCAGGTGTCGTCGGCGACGATGAAGGAGAATCCGAGGGAACACTTCTCGTTGATGGCGTGCATCCAGCAGAACAGCGCGGGCGCACCGGCCTAGTGATCCAAGACCCAGACAGCCAAGTGATTTTGGAGCGGGTTGGCGATGATGTCGCCTTCGGGTGCGAAAACCTTGGGGTGCCGCGTGATGAGATTTGGATGCGCGTTCGCGACAGCCTCGCCCAAGTTGGCCTTGACGTCGCACTCGATCGAAACACCAGCGCGCTGTCTGGCGGTCAAAAACAGCGTCTCGCTCTCGCCGGTGTGCTTGCAATGCGGCCGGGTCTCATCGTGCTCGACGAGCCAACCGCCAATCTCGACCCCCACGGAGTGACCGAAGTTCGGGATGCGGTCATCCGGGTTGCGGAAGCCACCGGCGCAACAATCGTGGTGGTCGAACATCGCGTCGCCGTGTGGAGCGAGGTTGTCGACCGCATCGTCGTGCTTGCCGCCGGTGGGGGAGTCATCGCGGACGGTAGACCCTCCGAGGTGCTGAACCATCAGGGAGAAGAACTTGCCGCGCGTGGTGTCTGGGTCCCACAATTCCCGCCTGCGAGACCCCGGCGGGCAGAACGCGGTGCGCCCCAGACGCTACTGCGCGCCGAGCAACTGGGATTCGGGCGAAACAAGCGTGCGCTCGGGGTGCCTCTCGACCTCGACATCCTCAGCAGCCGCGCGCTAGCAATCACCGGACCGAATGGGGCAGGCAAGTCGACCCTTGCGCTAACACTCGGTGGGCTGCTTGCGCCCGTCACCGGTGCCGTTGTCGCCAATAAAGCACTCGCAAGCGGCGCTGGCGAGTATCCGATCCGATGGAAATCACGTGAACTACTCACTCGAATCGGTACCGTTTTTCAGGATCCCGAACACCAGTTTCTCAAAAGCACGGTACGGGCTGAACTGGAGGTCGGGCCGCACGCGCTCAAACTGGCCGATGCTGAAGTGGATGCTCGGGTAGAGGAACTGCTCACGCGGCTGAGGCTAGATCCGCTCGCCGAAGCGAACCCCTTCACACTCTCTGGGGGCGAAAAACGTCGACTGAGCGTCGCGACAGCGCTTGCCACGCGTCCGCAAGTGCTCGTGCTTGACGAACCCACCTTCGGTCAAGATTCACGAACCTGGAGCGAACTGCTTGCCCTGCTGGCACGGCTCGTGGATGACGGCAGCAGCGTGATCGCGGTCAGTCACGACCTCGAGTTCGTAGACGCGCTCGCTGACTCAACGGTGGTGTTGACATGATCCCCATCGCTGCAGTGAACCCAGTAGCCAAGCTGGGGGCTGGACTCATCGTCAGCCTATTTTTGATCGTCACAATCGACTGGGTTTCGGCGACTACCGCGCTCCTCCTTGAGCTTTCCATCATCGCCTTCATGGGCATTGAGCCACGACGGTTCTGGCTGCGAACATTGCCGGTATGGCTGGCGGCTCCGCTCACGGCCCTCACAATCATGCTCTACGGTCGCTACGGCGGCGACGTGTACTTCGAATTCCTATTCATTCGCATAAGTGATGGATCGGTAGAGCTTGCACTCGCGACTTTCCTGCGGGTACTGGCCATCGGCCTACCCGCGGTCGTTCTCTTCATCTCTATCGACCCGACCGACTTCGCTGACGGCCTCGCACAGCGCCTGCGCCTACCTGACCGCTTCGTGCTCGGTGCTCTCGCTGCTGTGCGAATGGTTGGACTCTTTTTGGATGACTGGCGCTCGCTTGAGCTGGCCCGCCGCGCTCGTGGAGTGGCCGACCGCGGTCGCCTCCGACGCGTTGCCGGACAGGGCTTCGCGCTACTGGTGCTCTCGATCCGTCGCGGAAGCAAACTGTCTATCGCCATGGAAGCCAGAGGCTTTGGCGGCGATACACCTCGCACGTGGGCGAGGGAATCACGGTGGGGTGCCGCTGAGTGGATCACTCTCATTGTTGGCTTACTGATCGGAGTCGCCGCTACCGTAGTAGCTGTGCTCACGGGAAGCTGGACCTTCATTGCTCGATAGTGTTCCTGGCGCCCGCTGGCGCTGCCTCATTGACGGTCGCTCGGGCTCAGGCAAAACCGAGCTGGGCAAATCAATTGCTGCAGCCTGGCCGACGGTGCAACTACTCAAGCTCGACGACTTTTACCCTGGCTGGGATGGGCTCGACGCGGCGAGTGCCATGATTCCAAGCATCCTCACTGAATTGCGTTGGCAGGAGTGGGACTGGGTACTTGATGCGCCAGGGCCCTGGCACGAGCTTGATGCCGATCGGCCGATCGTCATCGAAGGCGTTGGCGCGCTGAGCCGAGCATCCTCCCCGATTGTTGATCACAGGATTTGGGTCGAGCTCGATGATGCCGCCCGTAAAGTGCGTGCACTGAAGCGCGACGGAGCTTCTTACGCTCCGCATTGGGAACGCTGGGCCCGCCAAGAATTGCGCTTTATCGCTCGCGAGAACCCTCAGGCACTAGCCGATGAAGTGCTCGACGGCAATGACGTCGCTCGGTGGTTTAAGAATCGCTAACCAATCGGTTGCGAGGGCTCGGTCTGCCTAGCTTTCTTTCGTCCACCGCTGAATGAGGTCGGTTCCGCGCGGGTTGATGGTCAAAACGTCTGCCTCACACGTAATTACCAAACCGAGCACGTCGTTGAGGTCGTTTCGCGGGATCGTGTACTTGAGTTCTTCAACAGGTTCGTCGTTGAGCACGGCGGATGTCTCTACCTTGTACTGGGAAAAGTTCCACTTGCGGGGGATCGCCACATCAACGTTGATGAGAGCTTGACCGACCACTGTGCCGGTGTAGGAGCGCGTGATTGTCATGACCTGATCACTCTTCGGCTCTGCCGTAATCGTGAAAACAAGATCCGATTCAATCGTTAGATCGCCATCGGTTTTCCAGATAAGCGTTTGACCGCCACTTGGCTCAACAGCCTTAGCGGGAACACCATCTCCAGGCAGTTCAGCGAGCAACTTTTCGGACAGATCGGTGGTGTCGAGGCTCCAGGTTTGACCGAGAGCGCATCGCTGCATCGCGGTTGGTGGCTCACTCGTATCGGCGGGTTCGATCAGGGCACAGCCCGACAGCACCAACATGACGGCGGGAGCCATCATCAACGCGCTCGCACGCTTGCTCGAAATCATCAATCCTCCTGAGGTTCGTGACACTCACGAAATCCTACGCGGTCACAACCTTAAGACGGCTCACCAACCACTACGCCCAGCCAAGTTCGTGCAATTGCTCATCGTCGATGCCGTAATAGTGAGCGATTTCGTGCACGAGCGTGATGTGAATTTGCTCAGTTAGCTCGTCAAGGGTGTCTGAGATCGAGAGGAGTGGTTCCCGAAACAGGATGATGCGGTCGGGCAGTTCTCCGAAGCCGTACTGACCGCGTTCGGTCAGCGCGACACCGTCATAGAGCCCAAGGACATTGAGCGAGCCATCTTCGGGACGGGCATCCGTGACGAAGACCACGTTGTCTAAACCCTCAACGATCTCGTCATCAAGAGCATCGAGTCCCTCAACGACGAGAGCCTCAAACTCTTCTTCGGTGAGATTCAGCATGAGTACACCTTGCTAGACAGGCGGCCGGTTAAACAAAACAGCGACTTGGCACGGATTCTAAGAACACGTGCCAAGCCACTATTTACTTGGGGTGAACGACGGGGCTCGAACCCGCGACTTCCGGCTCCACAAGCCAGCGCTCTACCAACTGAGCTACGCCCACCAAGGTTGTTTTTCACCCTTCGGCGACAAGCAACTCTACTAGTGTATTACAGCCGCGAGGCAAATCCAGCCACTACATCAGCAGAAATTACTTGAACCTGATCTGTAGTCGGTCCAGGGTCGTCAACGAAGACTGCCTTGCGGTAGTAGTCGAGCTCACGAATCGATTCAAGGATGTCTGCCAGCGCTCGGTGACCGCCATCTTTTGATGGTGCATTGAAGTACACGCGGGGAAACCAGCGCTTCGATAGCTCTTTAATCGACGACACGTCGACGCTGCGGTAGTGCAGGTGTGAATCAACCCGCGGCATGTACTTTGCCAAGAAGGTTCGGTCGGTGCCGATGGTGTTGCCAGCGAGCGGGGCGCTGCGAGGGTTGGGCACGTACTTGACGATGTACTCATTCACGGCGAATTCTGCGTCTGCCAGTGAGACACCGTTAGCAAGTTCCTCAATGAGTCCACTTGAGGTGTGCATTTGAGTGACGAATTCGCCCATGTGCTCGAGGGCGTCGGCGCTGGGCTTGATCACGATAGACATGCCTTCGTCGACGGGAACGAGGTCGTAGTCGGTGATAACTACGGCCACTTCAACAAGTTCATCGATTTCGACATCGAGTCCTGTCATTTCGCAGTCGATCCAAACAAGATAATCAGCGTGAGATGCCATTGAACGATTCTACCGGCGATGGGCCGACTCCAGCGTTCCCTCAACCGCGTCTGATAAAACAGGGGTATGAGCGAATCAACCCCCAAGCTTGCGCACGGTGACGAGTACGTCGTGTTTTTTGTCGATGGTCCTTACGACGGCCAGAACGATCGGCGTATTGCGACCGAGGAGGGGTGGGATGATTACGTGACCCTTAACGTTGCAGATACCGAGGGTTCAGAAACTCAATTGCGTTATGACCGCCCGACCGCCAAGCAGGTAGGCGAGCAGGTTCACGTGACATACACCTGGGACAAAGCAGATAGCGAGCCACTGGAAGACCTTGACGAACGAAACGACCTCTAAGCCAGACACCACGTCCGAGGGGGCTGCCAGCACTTCAGCTGAGCAGCGTCCTACGGTGCTCTTCTTTTCTTCAGCATTCTGCGACCCTTGTGCGACTGCGCGCCACACCATTGACCAAGTGTCGACTCTCGTTCCGAATGTTGATTACGCGGAATTGGATGTTGCGCGATATTCAGACGAAGCCGAGCGCGCTGGCATCTTGTCGACACCCACGATCGTGATCGTTGCTGCCGACGGTCACGAGGTCTTTCGTGCTCACGGAGCTCCAACGGTCAATCAGATGCTTGTCGCGCTCGCGAAAGCTGTCTAGCGGCCGACACGCTATCGTTTAAGGCGTATACCCCGCCCTCGTAGCTCAGGGGATAGAGCAGGAGCCTTCTAATCTCTTGGTCGCAGGTTCGAATCCTGCCGAGGGCACCCGCGAAGAAGGGGATGATCGGCCCATGAATCAGCCAAACAAGACTGCTGTAACTTCCGTAAGTGTTGCTGAGTTCATCGCCGGAGTGTCATCCGTAGGGCGTCGGGATGAAGCCGAAATTCTTCTTACGATCTTTAGCCGCGCGTCCGGCCAACCTGCTGTGATGTGGGGGCCGTCAATTGTTGGCTTTGGGTCGAGCCACTATCGGTATGCGACCGGTCGCGAAGGTGACACGGCAACGATTGGTTTCTCGCCGCGCAAGGCGAAGATCTCGCTCTACACTGCCCGCAACTTCCGCGAGTTTCCCGAACTGCTCGAACGGTTGGGCAAGCACGAACTTGCGGTTGGATGCCTCTACGTCAACAAGCTCGCTGACGTTGACCTTGCCGTGCTCGAGGAACTTCTCACACGAAGCTACGAAGTCGCGCGAGTCGACTACGACGCGCGCACTGAGGGTCGCTGAGTCGTGGGCGCGAGGCGGTTGCGAGCTGCGGTGACTGCTGCGGTTTTGGCCATCGCGACACTTTCGCTTGCCGGCTGCGGACTTGGCCCGCAACCGACTGTTGCAACCTTTGAGGTTGCCGGCGGTGAGCAGTACAAGATTGAACTGGCGACGCCCGAACTCATTGAGCACGCCAAAGCTCTGCTCGCCGGGGAGAACTTGGCAGCAATACCCAACGGGGTTGTGGTGCGGGGCGATTCGTCAGTGAACGAGCCATGGTCGTGGCACATCGATCCAACGACTCTTGAGTTTGCGAACGTCACGATCGGTGTCTGCGATGGCATTCCTCAATATGTCGAGGATGAGATTGTCACTTCCGACAGATTTTGCCCGTGGTCTGCCCGCGTCATCGCCATCGATGGTCCAGGCGCTTAGCGCTCGAACGCCACTTCTCGAAAGTGGGCGAACTGGCGTAACTAATCAAAAGGCCTAGTCGCGCGACGGAGTAACGACGACGGTGGGCGCGGTGTTCGCGCTATTCGACGACGCCGCGGCGCTAGCGTGGGCAGCTTCTTCAGCTGCTTGTTTCGAAGCCCACTCTTGTTGCTTGACGACTAGTTCGTCTTCTGCTTCGCCAGTCTCGTACTTCCAGCTTGCGAGGTCTTGTGCGAAGAGCTTCTTGGCGCGCCCGGGGCGGGCCTGCCAATCGATGAGGCCTTCTTGCAGTTCGGCGAGGTCTTGTTCAGCTTGGAAGCTGTAGTTGACCGAGTTTTTCTTCATCGCAGTGAGTTTGTGGGCTGCCCAGTCGGCTGCAACGTTGGCGCCCTTGAGTGGCAACAGTCGTACGCGGACTTCGGCTTCACTTGCCTGATAGTCGACGTGTTCCTTTTCGCCAGCGGACAGGGTGCTCCAGACTGCGGCGCGTCGCCCAGAAGAAATGAGGGCTGCGACTGCTGCGGCCTTCGCCTGGCGGTCTTGCTGGCTGATCAATCTACGAAGTGACGAGCGTGCAATCATGCCAACGATGATTCCGCCCACAATGATCGCAATAATGGGCACGAGTGCGCCCGTGACAATCGTCCACCCCTCATCGGAGTTGAACCATTTGACGAGATCGTTCCACCACTGAAGCATCATGTTGGCACTGTAACCCGGCTATCGAGCGCGAGCGCATAGCGACAGGCGCGTCACATCAAAACCGAAATATATCGAGGGCGTCGTCGATCGACCAGAAGTCACCAAGGGGCAAGAACCGGCGTTGACGTTGCAGCATCCGTTTGGCTTGATACCGGGATCCAGCTACCGATTGCCAGCGGTGAACGTATCCGAGAACTTCGCCATCGGGTCGTGTGATTCGCCAGAGGTCGTCGTTGAGTTGAACGGTCACAATGCCCGAACGGATAGAGCTTGCGGTTCCGGCGAATTCAAGAATGGTCATGGTTGCTCCTTCGAAAGAACGAACGCGAATGTGTGTTATTCGAATATATGTTCGAACACTGACATTCTGACGAGAATCGTTCGACGGGCCTTAACGAGGAAGCCGGACGCAGCGTTGAGAACGCTGCGTCCGGCCGCATCGGGTTTGCTTATTTCGGCTAGCGAAGACTCGTGCCGTCGACTGCGAGCGGTTCGATCGCGGTGAGTTCGTCATCCGTGAGTGACGGTCCATCAAGGGCTGCAAAGTTGTTTTCCAGCTGTGCAACGCTGCTAGCGCCGACGAGAGCGGACGTGATCTGCGGATGACGCAGCACCCAAGTCAGAGCAAGCTGAGCGAGGCTCTGTCCGCGGTTCTGCGCGATCTCGTTGAGCGCGCGAACTCGCTGAAGGTAGGTATCGCTGATCGGACCAGGCTGAAGCCAGCGACCCTCTGATGCGCGCGAACCGTCGGGAATCGTGCCATCCATGTATCGATCAGTCAGAAGGCCCTGAGCGAGCGGAGAGAACACGATGCCGCCAGCGCCGATCTGATCGAGAACAGGAAGGAGGCCTTCTTCAATGTGGCGGTCAAACATGTTGTAGCGGGGCTGGTGAATCGTCAACGGAATGCCGTGCTCTGCCAGTGCTTGTGCGGCGGCGGCAGTCTGTTCCGGATTGTAGTTCGAGACACCAACGTAGAGCGCACGGCCCGAATTGACCGCTGTTGCGAGAGCACCCATTGTCTCTTCAATTGGAGTCTCTGGGTCTGGGCGGTGGTGGTAGAAAATGTCCGCGTATTCGAGGCCCATGCGGTCGAGACTCGCGTCGAGCGACGAGAGGAGGTATTTGCGGGATCCCCAGTCTTGGTACGGACCGACACCCATTTCGTAGCCGGCCTTGGTCGACACGATCAACTCGTCGCGGTATGGAGCAAAGTCGTCGGCGAAGATGTGACCGAAGTTGCGCTCAGCGGCACCAATATCTGGACCGTAGTTGTTGGCCAAATCGAAATGGGTGATTCCCAGATCGAAGGCTCGGCGAAGGATCGCCCGCTGGGTCGCGATGGGGCGATCGGAACCAAAATTGTTCCACAATCCCAACGAAATAGCGGGAAGTTTGAGGCCGCTGCGGCCTACGCGGTGGTACTCGGTGGAGTCGTATCGGTCGGTGGAGGCGTCGTAAGGCATCCATTCAGCATATGCCCAGTGACTGAGGGAACACCGCCGGACTCATGAGTGTTGTATGAGACATCCAGACCAAGAAAGTAGGCTCAACTTATGCACACATTTCATCTCGCAGGCGGCTGTTTCTGGTGTCTCGATGCGGTCTATCGCACGCTCAATGGAGTATCTGAAGTCGAGTCTGGGTACACGGGCGGAACGGTGCCGAATCCGAGCTACGAGCTCGTCTGTACCGAAACCACAGGACACGCTGAGGCGGTTGCCGTGACTTTCGATCCTGCAATCATTCCGGATGAGGTCATCCTCGATGTGTATTTCACGCTGCATGACCCGCGCCAACTCAACCGACAGGGCAATGACGTCGGTTCCTCCTACCGTTCAGCCATGTTTTACGAGGGTGACGAGCAGAAGGCACTTTTCGAGGCTGCCCGCGACCGCGCGTCCGAATATTGGGATGGCGGCATCGTGACGACAATCGAACCTCTTGAGACGTTCTACAAGGGTGAGGAATATCACCAGGACTTCTTTGCTAAGAACCCCGGACAGGGCTACTGCATGGCGGTCGCACTGCCGAAGGTGAACAAGATTCGTTCGTCATTCTCGAGCTATATCCGCTAACTGCACGCAGTCGTACGCCGCCCCGCAAAGATGTTCTTTATCTTCTGAGTGAGGCGGCGTACGGTCGTTAACGAGCGACGCCGTTGTCGCCTTACTAGTCGAAGGAGGTTCGGAAATGACTGATCACACTTTGACCGGACAAACCTGGGTGGCTTTCACTCAGGCCGGAGCAGTTGGCTCGGTTCACCGGGTGACAGACGGGTTCACCTTCAAGTTATTGAAAGACGAGGACTATCGCGGCGTTTACCCCACGCTCGACGCTGCCAAGGCTGCGTTACACGCAAACCTGCTTCCGGGCACGGCCTGGCCGGAGTTCCGCGAGCACTAGAAGCTCCGCTGGTGCGATTCGCGGTTTATGTGGTTTATGAGGTCGAAGCGGTCTACTCGACTGCTCCTGATAGTGCGTGCGGTGAGCTCAGCATCCACAGATAGCTGCCGCGGCCGCCCGCCTCTAGTGCGCGCTCCGAGACTGGTGAGTGACGGATGCTGGGTCGGCTTCCCGGCACGAGTGTCGGCCCACATCTGTCTCCATCCACTGTCGCGCAGTGCGCTGCAGCGACGCACAACTAGGAGCAGACATGACTGACAGCATTTCCATTTCAGGCCTCGTAGCGACGGCGCCCCGCCATATTGTGACGGGCGAGGGGCTGCCCATTACCTCGTTTCGGCTCGCGTCAACTCAACGCCGGTTCGACCGCAGCAATCAGCGGTGGATTGACGGCGAAACCAACTGGTACACGATCACTGCATTTCGTCAACTGGCGATCAACAGTTCAACATCGGTAGGTAAGGGCGATCGAGTCGTCTTGAATGGTCGGTTGCGTATCCGCGAGTGGGAGAACGCAGATCGCAGCGGCACCAACATCGAAATCGAAGCAGACTCCCTCGGGCACGACCTCATGTGGGGCACAGCGCAGTTCTCGCGCACAATATCGAACGGGGGAGGCAGCGGTGCGCCGGGGCAACAGTGGACGGAAGCCGAGAACGCTCCCGACGATGCACCCGATGACTCACCCAGTGACGAGAGCGATGCAGAAAAGCCGTTCTGATCAGATCGTACGCGCAATCAATCTAGACTTGACGAGGCTCTGAAGACTCACGGCCGTCGAAGGGATTGCAATGCGCGTACGACCAACTCGCCGACTCGGTGAAGTGATCGGGCTTACTCTCGCGACTGCAGTCGTACTGAGCGGTTGCGTTGCTTCTGCGCCAGAACCCTCTGCGACCCCGACCGTCGAAGCGTCAAGCACACCCTCGCCAGAGGCGACTCCTACCGGACCAATTCTGCGCCCGGGAGAAGCTGCTGCAGCAAATCGTCAGTTTTTCGACCAGCTCAACAACGAATATTTTGATGCCAATGGTCGAGGGAAAGGCCGAAGCATTGTCGACAACCTTGTGGAAAACGGCTTTGCAAAACAAGACATGGAAGTCACGCCTGACAACACTTCGATTGGCCTCGCAGCAGACTCCATAGTGGTGTCCGTACGAATCAAGGGAGAATGCCTCCTCGGACAGTTCTTGTCCGAAAGCTACGTGTCGTCAATCGAGCCGTTGCTGGGCACCGGTGGCTGCCTCGTTGGAAAGACCCGCGCGATCGACTGGTAGTGCCCCAACCCGGTTCGACTGGGCCCGAATGCTCCGTAGAATGGTCCCATGGCCGAATTTATTTATTCCATGGTGCGCGCGCGAAAAGCGGTCGGTGACAAGCTCATTCTTGACGACGTCACGATGTCGTTTTATCCCGGAGCAAAGATCGGAGTCGTCGGCCCCAACGGTGCCGGTAAGTCCACGATCCTCAAAATCATGGCGGGCCTCGACATTCCCAGCAACGGTGAAGCGCGACTGAGCCCCGGCTACAGCGTCGGCATCCTCATGCAGGAGCCCGAACTCGACGAAACCAAGACGGTTCTCGAAAACGTGCAAGAAGGCGTTGGCCCGATCAAAGCGAAAGTCGACCGTCACGCCGCCATCGGCCTCGAAATGGCCGAACCCGATGCTGACTTCGACGCGCTCATGGCCGAAATGGGTTCGCTTCAAGAGGACATCGATGCCGCCGACGCGTGGGACCTCGACTCCCAACTCGAACAAGCAATGGATGCCCTGCGCACCCCGCCGGGAGACTGGCCCGTCAACAAGCTCTCCGGTGGAGAGAAGCGCCGTGTAGCGCTCACGAAGCTCCTCCTGCAGAAGCCTGACCTGCTACTTCTCGATGAGCCCACTAACCACCTCGACGCTGAAAGCGTGCTGTGGCTCGAGCAACACCTCTCCAAGTACCCGGGCGCCGTACTGGCCGTAACCCACGATAGGTACTTCCTCGACCACGTCGCCGAATGGATTGCTGAAGTCGACCGCGGGCACCTCTACCCCTATGAGGGCAACTACTCCACGTACCTCGAGAAGAAGCAAGAACGACTTCAGGTTCAAGGAAAGAAAGACGCCAAGCTCGCGAAGCGTCTCTCGAGTGAACTCGAATGGGTACGCTCAAACTCCAAGGGCCGCCAGACCAAGTCGAAAGCCCGACTCGCACGCTACGAAGAAATGGCAAACGAGGCGGAGAAGACCAGGAAGCTGGACTTCGAAGAGATCGTCATCCCCATGGGGCCACGCCTCGGATCTCAAGTCATCGACGCCAAGAAACTCACCAAGGGTTTCGACGAGCGCATCCTGATCAACGGACTGAGCTTCACCCTTCCCCGAAACGGGATCGTTGGAGTCATCGGCCCGAACGGTGTCGGTAAGACCACACTGTTCAAGACCATTGTTGGCCTAGAACCCCTCGACTCCGGCGATCTCAAGATCGGCGACACCGTCGACATCTCCTACGTCGACCAGAGCCGTGGTGGCATCGATCCAAACAAGACGCTCTGGGAAGTTGTCTCCGACGGGCAGGACTACATCCAGGTCGGCAAGACCGAGATCCCGTCTCGCGGGTACGTCTCGCAGTTCGGCTTCAAGGGGCCAGACCAGCAGAAGAAGGCTGGAGTGCTCTCCGGTGGTGAGCGCAACCGTCTCAACCTCGCGCTCACGCTCAAGCAGGGCGGAAACCTTCTGCTGCTTGACGAACCGACTAACGACTTGGACGTTGAAACTCTCGGTAGCCTCGAAAACGCACTTCTTGAGTTCCCGGGCTGCGCTGTGGTGATCACTCACGATAGGTGGTTCCTCGACCGCATCGCGACCCACATCCTCGCGTACGAAGGTACAGAAGCGAACCCAGGCTACTGGCACTGGTTCGAAGGAAACTTCGACGCTTACGAAGAGAACAAAATCGAGCGACTCGGCCCAGATGCCGCAAAGCCGCACCGCAGCGCCTACCGCAAGCTCACTCGCGACTAGGTATGAGGCTTCACGTCCCACTCCCGCTGCGCTGGTCAGACGTTGATGCGTACCAACACGTCAACAATGCTGAAGTGTTTCGCCTGCTCGAAGAGGCGCGCATTCACGCATTCTGGCCAGCCGCGGGAGTGGATGCGCCCCTCACCGCTGTGCTCGATGGTCGGCCTGGCGGCCCAACGATGACGCTCATCGCGCGCCAAGAGATCGAATACCTGTTGCCGATTCCCTACATGCGCGAACCCATTGATATTGAGATGTGGATCGGTCGCGTCGGGGGAGCGAGTCTCGAAGTCTGTTACCAGATCCACACGCCGATTGGCGTTGATCCTCGGAAACTTTACGTTCGAGCATCCACAACTCTTGTGCTTGTGGATGCCGCAACGTCACGCCCTCAACGCATCAGCGAAGAACAACGCGAGGTTTTTGCTCGCTACGTCGAAGAGCCGTTGCAGTTCGCCAAGCGCCGCTAGGTTGCGCCGCTAGCCCGCTCCGCTAGGTGCCGTCGACGATGGTGTCATCAGCGTCATCGTCTGTGAACTCCTCATCGAGGTCTGTCGGGTCAAGCCATTCGGCAATCGCGTGTGCTCCGCGCGCCTCCAACAAATGTTCCGCGTACTGAAAGAGCTCTTTGCGATTTTCGACGCCAGAACCCAGCGGCAGCGCCACGTTGATTCCTGCCGCAGACGATTGCTCTGGCGTGAGATCGATAATTGCTGCCACAACCACCAGAAATGACGAGCGGCTCTTGGCGCGGCGCAAGTAGTCGACGACCTTGCCGTCGAGGGACTGGGCATCGAGCTTTCCTTCGCCGCTGATAATGACATCGGCGCTGGCAATCACCTCGCTGAGACCAGTGGTGTCAGCCACGAGTTGGGCTCCCCGCACAAGCTCCGCCGAGAATAGCGCAACGAGGGGCGCCGCTGTTCCCCCGGCCGCCCCGATGCCGGGGAGTGCAGCGATTCCCGCGGCGGAAAAGCTGCGGTCGGCAACCAGCGGGTGCTCGGCGAGCACGTGCGCTAAGCGGGTGAGGCCGGCATCCAACACCTCAACATCGGATGCCGTAGCGCCCTTTTGTGGCGCAAAAACGTGGGCAGCGCCCAGAGTCCCGGTCAGTGGGTTCGTCACGTCGACCGCTATGTGCCATTGCGTCTCCAGTGCGCCATCAATGAGCCCGCTGAGGTCGATCGTGTTGAGCTCGGTGAGTGAACCACCTCCGGGTTCCAGTTCATTGCCCTCGGCATCGAGAAAGCGTGCGCCGAGCGCGCGCAGCAGGCCGCTGCCTCCGTCTGTGCTGGCGGAGCCGCCGAGAAATAGCGTCACGTCGCGAGCACCCCGTTCGATGACTCTGGCCGCAATGAGGCCGACACCGTAGCTGTCGGCGCGGAGAGGGTCAGCGGCGACGTCGCTGACGTGGGGGAGTCCGTTTGCTTGTGAGGATTCGATGACGGCGCGATTGCCCTCGAGATCGAAGCCGTAGCTGGCCTCCCGCTGGCGTCCGAGAGCATCAACGGTTGGCATGGTTAGTGCTGGCTGAAGCCAGGCGGCGAGAATAGCGTCGAGGGAGCCTTCTCCGCCGTCAGCCATGGGAAACGTGAGCACGGTCGCGGTATCGGGAAGCATCTCGCGAGCGCCGCGTTCGAGCGCTGCTGCGGCATCCGGAGCACTGAGGCTTCCCTTGAACGAATCGGGGGCGATTATGACGACGGGATTGTGAATCTCAGGCATTCTTCGACCCTACTGGGAACGTCTCCGTCGGCGATGCATAAGGTGACAGCCGCGGGGTGTTGAGGCGTGATGGCGGACGCAAAAAGGGGCCGCCCGAAGGCGACCCCTTTTCGTAAATCACAGTGCTAATAGCACCACAGATTCACACAGTATTAGCTGGTGAGGCCGTCTACGTAGTCCTGGTTCGCTGCGATCCAGTCTGCAACGATGGGCTCGAAGTCGGTTCCTTCGTACTCGTTGTACATGACGTTCTCGAGCGAGTAGAGCAGCTCGGAGTCCATCTTGAAGTCGGAGATCCAGTTAGTGATTTCAGGCATGTCATCGCTCAAGGTGTCGCGTGAGAAGGAGTGAATTCCTTCAGCGTCTCCGAGAGTTCCCTCTGGGTCAGCGAGGTCCTTGATGGGGAATGCATCGTAGGCCCAGTGCGGACGCCAGAGCGTAACAGCAATGTTCTCGCCGTTGTCGAGTGCTGCCTGAAGTTCAGCGAGCATCGCGGGAGTGGATGAGGTCAGAAGTTCCATGCCGTCAAGACCATACGTAGGCATGGTCTTGGTCATGACTGCCTCGGTGAGGCCAGCACCAGGCTCGATACCGACGATACGGTTGCCGAACTTGTCAGCGTTAGCTGCGAGCTCTTCGAGCGAGTCGATTGGTGCGTCTTCGTTTACAGCAACGGTCAGGCCGGCTTCGGTGTTCCATGCGCCGAGGTCGGTGATGGTTGCGCCGTACTCTTCCATCAGGCTTGCGTGGGTGACTGGAAGCCATCCGTCAAGCGCGATGTCGTAGTCGCCGGTGCTGAGGCCCGAGAAGATGGGGGTGACGTCAGCGTATTCCAGCTCTACGTTGTAACCCTTGTCTTCAAGGATTGCCTTCCAGAGGTACGAAACTGCTTCGCCCTCAGGCCATCCGTTGAATACGGCAATGGTGAGATCCTTGTTCTCAGGAGCGTCACCTGCCGCGGTGTCGTCTCCGCCTGCGGCGCAAGCCGACAGACCGAGGAGCGTTGCCGCTCCGATTGCGATTGCAGCGCGTGTCTGCTTATTCATTGTGTCGTCCTTTTCTGTCAACGCTAAAGCGTCGACAATGTTGACGTCGATGCACACAGGGTGTCTGTATGCGGGAAACGAGCGCGGGTTAGCGCCCGAAAATTAGCGAACTGGGGGAGTGAGTTCTGCTGGTTCTGTACTGGCGGCTGACGCGGTTGCGCTAGTGCCGTCAGGCTCGACAGTGTCGTTTTCGGCGGACCGGCCTCGGAAGTTGAACGAATCGAGGATGAAGCGGAAGTATCCCTTGCCAGTGCCGAAGGATGCCGTGAGCCGGTCGAGGAAGATCGCCAACAGCACTACCGAAAGTCCAGCTTCGAACCCGAGCGAGACATCCGCCCGGCTGAGGCTCTGAATAACTGGCTTGCCGAGGCCACCAGCGCCGACCATCGAGGCAATAACAACCATCGAGAGGGAGAGCATGATCACCTGGTTGATACCAGCCATGATCGAGGGAAGAGCCAGGGGAAGCTGAATCTGGCGCAAAATGCGACTCGGTGACGAGCCGAATGCTTGGCCAGCTTCGACAACCTCTTTGTCGACGCCACGAATACCGAGTTCGGTAAGACGTACGCCGGGCGCAAGAGCGAAGAGCACAGTAGCAACGATTCCGGGTACGTCACCGATGCGGAAGAGGATCAGCGCAGGAATCAGGTAAACGAATGCGGGCATCGTTTGCAGAAAGTCCAGAACTGGTTTCACGATTGTGGACACTGTTTGATACTTCGCGGCAAGGATCCCCAGCGGAACACTGACGAGTACAGCGATTGCAGCTGCTACCAATACCAGTGCGAGGGTGTCCATCGCGTTCTCCCACTGATCCAAGCTGAGGATCAACAGGAATCCGACAGTGGTTCCAGCGGAGAACAACCATCCGCGGGCCACGAAGGCAATTACAGCGAAGATGATGAGCATCACCCAGAACGGCGGTGACGTGAACAAGAAGTTCATCCCGTCGGCAACCGACGCGATCATGAACTTAATTACGTCAAAGAAGACACCGAACGTTGCGGTGATGTAGTCAATGCCGTCTTCGACCCATTGGCCGAGGGGAAGTCTAGGGAAATCATTCATCGTGCGACCTCCTTTTCGGTGGCGGCTTCAGGCGTGGCGAGTGCGTCCGTGATCAGTGCCGTTGACACCGTCAGCGGTGGTTCCATGACTGGCAGCTCACCGGTATCGGTAGTGACGTTGCCGAGTGCAGCGAGAAGGGTGACGCGCGGGACTACGCCCATAAGGCGGCCTCGCTCATCGATGACCGCTAGCGGCAGTGGACTCTCGACTGAAGGAACGAAGAGCTCGGCAAGTGCCGTCTCTTCTGGAACGGCGTTGTAGTCGTCGCTCAGAATCGTTGACAAGTCGGTGATGCCCTTGCGAACGAGCTTCATGGCATCGGCGTCACGAACGACACCCTGCAGCTTGCGGTCGCGGCCCAATACGAATGCGACCGAAGTTTGGAGGTCGCGCATGATCTTGAGGGCAGCGCGCGGGCCGGCTCCGGCCATCACCGTGGCGCGGGCAGGTTCCATAACGCTTGCAGCGGTGAGAACGCGTGACCGGTCGACATCCTGAACGAACTGAGCAACGTAGTCGTTGGCGGGGTCCGTGAGGATGTCTTCTGGCGTGCCGATCTGAACGATACGACCGTCACGCATGACGGCGATGCGGTCGCCGAGGAACATTGCCTCGTTGAGATCGTGAGTGATGAAGATGATTGTCTTGCCAAGTTCGGTCTGAAGCTCGAGCAGCTGCTCTTGCATTTCGCGGCGAATCAAGGGGTCGAGAGCGCTGAACGCTTCGTCCATAAGGAGTACATCAGTGTCGGCGGCAAGTGCGCGGGCGAGGCCTACGCGCTGCTGCATTCCACCGGAAAGTTCGGAAGGCATCTTCTCTCCCCAGCCCTTGAGGCCGACGAGATCGATTGTCTTTTGTGCGCGAGCGAGCCGTGCTTCGCGGGGAATACCCTGAACTTCAAGCGCGTACGCGGCGTTTTCTAGAACGCTGCGGTGCGGGAATAGTGCGAAGTGCTGGAACACCATCGAGATGCGACGACGGCGGACGTCGCGAAGTTTTGAGGCGGAAAGTCCCGAAATGACGTCGTCGCCTACGGTGACGGAACCGGAGGTGGTGTCCCACAGTCCGTTGAGCATGCGGATGAGCGTTGACTTGCCCGATCCGGAGAGGCCCATTACAACGAAGATTTCGCCTTTGCGAACGTCGAAGCTCGCATCGATTACGGCAGCAGTGCCCAGTTCTGTGATCTCGTCTCGAGAAGCTCCTTTTTGGAGTTTCTCGACTGCTTCGTGTGGGCGGCGACCGAAGACCTTATAAAGGTTCTTGGCGCTGACTGCGATTTCTTCGGTCACGTTCTCCTGAATGCTCGGCTCCATGAGGGCTTCGCTCTTCTCGATTACGGTCCGGGTTGCAGGCACCTTGCTACTCACCCGGCTCTCAATTGAGCCATGCGAGGAGGGGAATCATTGTCGGAATGATTCCAGTGCGAAACAACCGTACGAACGTCCTCCCGACTAGCGGGGTGGCGCGCGCGGCCTGATTTCGTAGCACCCAGTCCTCAGCGCCAAAAGTGGCGCACCGTGAACCGGGCCGTAATCAAACGTAACGCTTTAACGGTTTTCACGCAGAGTGGAGTCCGCTAGATTGGGGACAAAACAAGCCCCGGAGTGTTCACGATCCCCGGCACCGTTGACATCGGAGCAGGTAGCCTTCGTTGCCTATTCGTTACATTGACGGGGCGGATTTGGGCCGCGACCTGTCTTAAACGAACCCCTAGCGCGGCGGGCGCACCATTCCCTCTTGAGCGACACTGGCGATCAATCGACCCGAGCGATCATAGATACGTCCGAGGGAAAGTCCGCGCCCACCGATTGCATTTGGTGACTCTTGAACGTAGAGCAACCACTCATCCACGCGGGCTTCACGATGCCACCACATGGCGTGGTCGAGGCTTGCAACTTTGATGCCAGGCGTAGCCCACGCAAGTCCATGACGACGCATGATCGATTCCAGGATCGAGTAGTCGCTGGCGTACGCGAGAGCGGCGCGGTGCAGGCTCATGTCGTCGGGCATGGGTCCGACCGACTTCAGCCACACAGCCTGATGTGCCACAGGGGCGCCCTCAACTGAGATGAAGATGGGCGACGGAACATACCGCATGTCAAATGGGCGTTCTGAAGCCCAATAGCGAGCAACAGGATGATCGATCGCTGCCAGAGATTCAGCCGTCGTTGGCAGCGACTCCGGGTCGGGCAAATCGTTCGGCATCTCGACTTGGTGATCGAGACCCTCGTCAGCATCCTGAAAAGACGCGATTGCCGAAAGAATTGGCACGCCGTCCTGGTAAGCCTGCGTTCGCCGCGTCGAGAACGACCGACCATCGTGGATGCGGTCCACTGAGAACGTAATCGGGAGGTTGATATCTCCGGGGCGCAAGAAGTACGCATGCATCGAATGCACGGGACGGCCCTCTGCGATTGTGCGCTGAGCGGCAACGAGAGCCTGCGCTAACACTTGTCCACCGAAGACTCGGCCCTGAGGCATCCATTGGCTTGGACCGGTAAAAATGTCCTCGCTAGTTCGCGCGCCGGTGTCGGTCAGATCGAGGGCAGCTAAAAGCCCAGACATAGGGTCGCTCATGCCTGTAGTTTAGGAGACCTATGACTGGATCGTTTACTTTGGTGGATTCCCTTGCCCTGGGTGATCTGCACGTCTTTTTGGGTCGCGCTGCTCGTGTTGACGAGGGGTCGGTGCGTCTTATTGGCGGCGCTGGTGTTCTCGCCGTCTATGTCTCTGTGCTGCACCCTGCCGGTTTGCTCGACCAGAGCCCGACCGTTCTTGGGCTTCGAACCTTTGCACTCACGTCCCAAGAAACTTTTGACGCGGTTGTTCCGGTGCGCTCCTTGATCGGGCGAGTGGAGAGTGCCATCGAGGCGTCGCAAGACACTTTCGGCGAATCCGTAACGGTTAGCCTGCCGATGAGCGTCACTACCGTCACGTGGGCGGCGATCACTCCACCGCGTGGTGGGTGGGTCGCGATTGACTCCGTGCCTAGTGCGGTGCTGGAAGAAGCGGCGCGAGAAGGCATCGACGAGGTTGCTGAGGCGGTTCCAACCGGATCTGGTGAAGCGATCGTGCACAAAGTGCGTACCGAAGTGTGGGGGCGCCCGCTTGACGAGCCCGACTACTTGCCTGCTGGCGCGGGGTTCGCTGCCGTAAGCCTCGGTTTTCTCGGGGACGACGAGTCGGCGTCTGTGTACGAATCCGGAGCGTGGACGCGCCTCACAACGAAGCGCGGTCACGTTCTTGTGAAGCGTCGCGCTTGGTCGGTCGCTCGCTAGTCTGGCTCGAGAGCAGCCTAGGCCCAGAGAAAGTTAGATTCGGAGCAGCCTAGAACCCGAGAAAGCCTGTCGCGTTGAACGCCATGATCATGGATGCGGCCCCGGAAGCAAGCCACACTCCAAGCGTTGCCCAAATAGGCGTAAGCCCCGCTCCCGTCTCTCGCTTGACGACAACTGATCGGCCAATCACGTAGATCAGTGCGCCGAGGAGAATGAACGCGGGGTGAAAGGGGCTCTCCAAGCCACGTCGCTTGAGACTTCTGACATCAGCGAATGCCAAGAAGATCGTCGCGAAGAAGACCACCCAGCTTCCCACGATCGCCACTACGTAGGCGGGATCGCTGTAGGCGACGAGCGGGTCGAAAGCGCTGAGAAAAATGGTGGTCGGATCGATGAGAGTCATCGCCAATGCCGGCACTAGGGGGAGCAACACTAGAAGCCAAAGTTGCCACGTGTACGGCGAGATATCAGACGATGAAGCTGACATCGCGTGGGTGTACTGCGGCGCCGCTGCGCTTGAGGGAGCGATCAGTTGCTGAGTTGCATGACCTCCAGCTGGGACATATTCCGATGGTCCCCACGATGTGCCATTCCACCAGGCTTTTCCGCCGCGGCCTGAAGGTTCTGGGTACCAACCGGGGCCAGAGGGTGATGTTTTAGTGTCGCTCACGGTCTCACTTTAGCCTCTGTGCTCGCTAAGTTGACGTTTACTCCGTGACGACGCTCCGGCCTGCGACGCTCCGGCCTGCGGAGCGACCGCTGAACAAGCATCCACCCAAGAAGGTGCCTTCGAGCGCGCGGTAACCGTGCATGCCGAACCAGTCTTGACGCGCGAGTTCAACGGAATCCTTGATCCCCATTCGCCGCTGTTCAGGCGAATTAGTGAGGAAAAGGCCGCCAAATGACCACCACGCTTGACCGCCAAGATTTTTCTCGGATTCTTGCTCAACAATGGCGACCTGTTTGCCTGCTGCAATGAGTTCTGCGGCAGCAACGATACCCGAAAGTCCTGCACCGACAACGATTGCGTCTGGTGCGCGCGATTGAGCCGTTCGAGGCTCTTTTGACACCGACTGACTGACAGTATGCCGGGCAAGGCACGATTTCACTGGCAACTTTCGCGCGTCACCTTGTGTACGGCGCAGTGTGTAGGTACGGTCAAAATAACTCCGAGCGACGAGGCTTGGGTCAACCTGTGGTTCACCAACCACGGTTGTGAGGATCGCTTGAGCGCGGCTTACCTGCAGGCGCAAGGGCAGATCGGAGGAACGATGAGTACTACCGTGCCCGTGAAAGCCCAGAAATCTGTGGCTAAGAAGCAGAATCCTGAGTTTGTTCAGCTTCTTGACCAAGACGGAAACCGGCTAAGCGATGATCTCTATGACCCCTGGGTCTCGGATGTCACAGGTGATCAACTCGCGAGCCTCTATGAAGACCTCATCATTGTGCGCCGCATCGATACCGAGGCGACCGCTCTGCAACGTCAGGGTGAACTCGGACTGTGGCCGCCACTCTTTGGACAAGAAGCCGCGCAGGTAGGCTCCGCACGCACGCTTCGTCCAGACGACTTCGTGTTTTCCAGCTATCGCGAGAACGCTGTTGCCTACTGCCGCGGCGTGAAACTGCCTGATTTGGTGCGCGTCTGGCGCGGCACTGCAGCCTCGGGGTGGGATCCATTCTCCGTCGGCATGGCAACTCCCGCAGTGATCATCGGTGCCCAAACTTTGCACGCCACTGGCTACGCGGTCGGATGCAAGAAAGATGGCGTCGATAGCGTTGCGGTCGCCTACTTTGGTGACGGCGCTACCAGCGAAGGTGATGTCAGCGAGGCAATGGTCTTCGCTGCGTCGTTCAAAGCTCCCGTAATTTTCTTCTGCCAAAACAACCAGTGGGCGATTTCTGAGCCCGTGGGACTGCAAGCACAGCGGCCGATTGCCGATCGCGCTCCCGGATTCGGAATTCCGAGCATCCGCGTCGATGGAAACGATGTGCTCGCTGTCATGGCCGCGACCCGTAGTGCCCTAGACCGGGCACGTAATGGCGGTGGCCCAACGTTTATCGAAGCCGTGACCTACCGCCGCGGCCCGCACACAACCTCTGACGACCCCAGCCGCTACGTTGATCCTGTTGTCGCCAAGGAGTGGGAAGCGCGCGATCCGATTGCCCGCATGGAAGTGTATTTGCGCGCCGAAGGTGTGCTGACCGACGAACTGGCTGCGTCAATTCAGAGCCGGGCAGACCACGTGGCCGCTGAGTTCCGCGAAGGGTGCATCTCATTGGAGAACCCCGAACCGCTCAGTGTGTTCGACAACGTTTATGCGACAGAACACTCTGGACTTACGCGTCAAAAGAGCCAGTACAAGGCGTACCTCGAGGGGTTTGAGAAATGACTGAACTAACTCTGGCAAAAGCGCTCGGCTCTGGACTGCGTCGCGCGCTCAGCGATGATGACAAAGTTGTCTTGCTCGGTGAAGACATCGGAACCCTCGGTGGGGTGTTCCGTGTGACCGATGGTCTGCAGCGCGATTTTGGCACCGATCGTGTCATGGACACGCCGCTTGCCGAAGCGGGAATCATTGGTATGGCGGTGGGGCTCGCATTCCGCGGCTACCGGCCAGTGTGTGAAATCCAATTCGACGGGTTTATTTATCCCGGCTTCGACCAGATCGTTGCCCAGGTCGCGAAACTGCACTACCGCACAGCGGGAAACGTTCGGATGCCGCTGACGATCCGTGTACCGTACGGCGGAGGAATCGGCGCGGTTGAGCACCACTCCGAGTCTCCAGAAGCGTACTTCGCGCACACGGCAGGATTGCGGGTCGTGACGTGCTCTACCCCGCAAGACGCCCACAGCATGCTGCGGGAAGCGATTGCCAGCGACGATCCTGTGCTGTTCTTCGAGCCCAAGCGCCGGTATTGGACTAAGGGTGATGTCGACGAAGATGCTGTCAGCTTGCCCATGGGCAAAGCTCGGGTTGTTGTCGAGGGATCGGACGTCACTCTCGTCACCTATGGCCCGCTCGTTGCGACCGCTCTGGATGCCGCTGTCGCTGCAGCCGATGACGGTATCTCCATTGAGGTCGTTGATTTGCGCTCGCTCTCACCGGTCGATTTCGACACTGTTTCGGCAAGTGTGAAGAAGACTGGGCGCCTTGTAATCACTCACGAGGCGGCGGAATCTGGCGGCTTGGGTGCTGAAATTGCTGCGACTCTCACTGATCGCTGCTTCTACTACTTAGAGTCCGCCCCAGTGCGGATTACGGGTTTCGATGTGCCGTATCCGGCCGCGAAGCTGGAGGACCATTTCTTGCCTGACCTTGATCGGATTCTTGATGGTGTTGATCGTGCGCTTGGTCGCGTCAATTCGCTCACGGGGTGGAGTGCGTAATGGCCGTTAGGGAATTTGCTCTGCCCGATTTGGGTGAAGGGCTCACAGAATCAGAGATCGTTGAGTGGCATGTTGCTGTCGGCGATATGGTGACGCTCAATCAGCCGATTGCCGAGGTCGAGACAGCGAAAGCGATCGTTTCGCTTCCTTCGCCGGTGGCGGGAAAGATTTCGGCGCTACATGCCGAACCCGGTGCGACTGTTTCGGTTGGAACTCGTATCGTGACATTTGAACTCGAGGGCGCTGCAGGTGCTGCTCCGGCTGGCGCTGATTCTCCGAGTGACTCAGCATCGGCTGGCGCTGAGGGCGACCCGGTGTCAGTAACGAAGGCGGATGCCGCACCGGAACGCAATTCGGTGCTTGTCGGTTATGGCCCTGCCGTCGAAAGCGGCAAGCGCCCCACTCGCAAGGCCCGGACTGCACGAGCAGACGCCACTGAAAGTGCGCCTGTCGAGACTGCTGTCGAGGAACCGGTGGTTGCACGAACCAAAACCACCCCACCGGTGCGCAAGCTTGCTCACGATCTTGGGGTAGACCTCACGAGCATTGCCGGTTCAGGGCCCGAGAGTGTCATCACGCGCGATGACGTCACCCGGGCGGCCGAAAATCGCTCAACGGACGAGGCTGTGGCTTCGTCTGAGAGCTCGACGGCATCCGGCTCGGTGGCGGCTGGTGCGGCAGGGTCTGGTTCCACAGAGGCTGGTTCTACAGCGGCTGGCTCAGTGCAGCGCCCTTCGCGCCTGCAGGATCGCCCGCGGGAGCAACGCACACCGATTAAATCGGTGCGCAAAGCGACAGCGGCGGCCATGGTGTCTAGTGCGTTTACGGCACCCCACGTCACCGAGTTTTTGACAATTGACGTGACGCGAACGATGGAGCTCGTTGCCAAACTGAAGGCTGGCGGTACGGCAGCTTCCGTGCTTGCGGTACTCGCGAAGGCCCTCTGCATTGGGGTTGCGCGCAACCCTTCAGTTAATTCGCGCTGGGATGCCGAAGCGAACGAGATCGTTGAATTCGGTTACGTGAACCTGGGAATCGCCGTCGCAACACCGCGCGGTCTCATGGTGCCGAATCTCAAGGACGCCGACATGATGACGCTGGCCGAACTGACAGAGGCGATCGGAACGCTGGCACGCAATGCTCGCGCGAGCAAAGCGACCCCAGCGTCGCTCAATGGCGGAACAATCTCGATTACGAACGTCGGAGTGTTCGGTATTGACGCCGGTACCCCCATCCTGAACCCGGGCGAAGCCGCAATTTTGGCGATGGGCGCTGTGCGGAAGATGCCCTGGGAGCACAACGGCGAAGTTGCTTTGCGTGATGTGATGACGCTGAGTTTGTCTTTCGATCATCGACTCGTTGATGGCGAACAGGGTGCCCGATTCCTCACCGATGTTGGGGCGATTCTGAACGACCCTGGCACTGTCTTGACGATGGTGTGACACGAGGGGTGGCTGCGACAGGTAAGAATGGTCTTATGACCGAGAATCTCGACCCCGCTGCGGCCACCACTAGTTCGCGCGTTTCGCGACGTTTGCTGTGGGGTGTGTTTGCGCTTGCTGCCGTTGTGATTGCAGCTGACCAACTCAGCAAGTGGTGGGCGGAGACGAACCTCGGTGATGGCACCGTGATTCCGTTGATTGGCGACATCCTTTCGTTCCAGCTTGTCTACAATCCCGGCGCTGCGTTCTCGATTGGTGAGGAATTCACGTGGGTTCTCACGATCATCGCTGCGATCGCGGTCGTCGCAATCATTCGATACGCCTGGCGCATTGAGTCACGCGCGTGGGCCTTCGCACTCGGACTTCTGTTGGGCGGTGCGATCACCCACTTGGGTGACCGCCTGTTCCGTGAGCCAGGATTCGCCCGCGGTCACGTCGTCGATTTCATCAACTACGGCGGGTACTTCATTGGCAATATTGCCGACATTGCGCTCGTTGGTGGTGCCGCGATGATCGTCATCATTTCGCTCATGGGGATCGTGCCCAAGCGTGAGCCGGTTGCCACTGGCGCAGCAGAGACCCCTGCAGAGTAAAACCTCCGTCTGGTTCCCGCTCGCCACTCCAAACTCGCCGTAGCCAACATTGTGCTGCGGCGGCAGGATCGATAGCTTCAGAGGGCACCGCTGCCGGTGCGCTGTTGAGGAAGGTCGGCAATGGAGCACTTCGATGTGATCGTGGTTGGTGCTGGGGTGTCTGGCTTGACTGCAGCTCGGTTGCTGGCGAGAGCTGGTCGCCGCGTTGTAGTGCTCGAGGCTCGTGACCGCGTTGGCGGCCGGGTGTGGACCGATCGCACCAGCGGAATAGCCACAGATCTTGGCGCATCGTGGATTCACGGCATCACCGCCAATCCCGTTGCGGAGGCGGCCGAAGCTTTCGGCATGCCGACTGTGGAGTTCACGGTGGGGGGATATCAGCCAGACAGCCGTCCGATCGCCTACTACTCACCGGATGGCGAGCGACTTGCGGCTGACGCAGCGAAAACTTTCGCGAATGACATCCGAGCGATCGACGCCGCGCTTGTTTCCACGGTCGCTCAGTCAGCTCCTGATGCCTCGTATCGCGACGTAACCGAGTCAGCGCTCGCACTTCACAACTGGGACGATGAGCGCGCTGAACGAGTGCGCGAGTTTCTGCAACACCGTACAGAAGAGCAATACGGCGCCTGGATCGACGATCTTGCCGCACACGGCTTGGACGATGACGTTATCGACGGCGATGAGGTGGTCTTTCCTGAGGGCTACGATCAGCTTCCCGCGCGGCTCGCGGCCGGGCTCGACATCCGTTTTGAGCACGTCGTCTCTCACACGCTGTGGTCTACCGCGGGTGTCACTGTCACGTCGAATCTCGCAACTGTAACGGCAGACAGCGCGATCGTGACGGTGCCGATCGGTGTGCTCCAGTCGGACGACTTTACTGTCGAGCCCCCGCTACCCGAGCCGGTTGCAGGCGCTCTGAGCCGACTCACCATGAATGCCTTCGAAAAGGTCTTTTTGCGATTCCCGACTAAGTTCTGGGATGACGGGGTCTACGCAATCCGACAACAGGGCACTGAGGGGCGTCGCTGGCATTCTTGGTATGACTTGACGCCGCTGCACGGGGTGCCCACTCTGCTGACGTTCGCGGCGGGCCCGGCAGCCCGAGAGATCCGGCAGTGGAGCGATGAGCAGATAGCCGAGTCAGTCCTTGAGCAATTGCGGCGACTGTATGGTGACCGAGTGGAGCAGCCAAGCAGCGTCCAGATCACCGCTTGGCACGAGGATCCCTTTTCGCTGGGTTCTTATGCGTATATGCTCCCGGGTTCTCTGCCATCTGATCATGACGATCTCGCGACTCCGGTAGGCGGCGTGCTCCATCTCGCTGGCGAAGCAACCTGGACGGATGATCCCGCTACCGTCACGGCTGCGCTGCTTTCCGGTCACCGCGCAGCCTCCGCCGTACTAAACCGCACGATTCCTCTCGCAGAGGTCTGGGACGAGAGCTAACGTGCCGGGAGGGCCTGCAGCAGTTTCGCCGCCGACCCTCCATGGACAGTCTCGCTAGTGTCGAGACTGACGTTCCTCGCGGTTGGCTTCCTTCTCGGCCCGGAGATCGGTCAAAGCGGACGTCACCGTGGCCTCGTCGATCTTCAGTTCGGTGGCCAACGCAGTAGCAAAGGCACTTCGGTGGGCATCCCTGGCCGCAGTCCTTTCCTCCTCGGTGGCATCGGAAGCCGGACGCGGAGCGGGTTCCGCGCTCTCACGCACCGCTGAAACGGCGTCAGCGACGACGGTCTCGGTCAGCCCCAATTTGGTGGCTAGTGCCTCCGCGTCGAATCCCTTGCTGCGGTGGCCATGGCCTGCGCGGTGCTCGGACGTGGTGCCGCCTGTCTCGGAGGCGCTGGAGCTTTCCGCTGTCGGGGTGAGAGTTTCAGCGTTGGCGGGCAGGGCTGCGACCAGTGCAACACTCGAGGCCAGAACTACGCCGGCCGCCCCTGCGATCAGTTTCTTTTTCATCGTGCTTCCTTCCGTCATCTCCGGAGTCTCCGGATGTGGAATGAAGCTTGCGGGCCGTACCTATCAGAACCCTATGGTGAAGCTGCGAGAAGCCCCTACGCGTCGAGCGCCGCCAGAGCCATCCGCTCGAGTACGGCACGGGTAGAGTCCGCGCGGCCACTGTGAGGGGTCGAGTTGATGAGACCGAACGTTGCATGTGCGCGCGTTCGCAGCTCGGTTGTGGCGGCATCCGGGTGTAGTTGGGCGAGTGTTGAGACCCACAATTCAACGTAGCTGCGCTGAAGGGCGCGAACCGTGTGCTTGTCGTCGTCGGTCAGGCTGTCAAGGTCACGATCCTGCACGCGGATGACGTTGGGATTGCCAAGTGCAAACTCAACATGGAATTCAATGAGGCTTTCAAGCGCGGCTCGCGGTGTGGCTGCTGACTCGATCACCGTTTTGGCTCCCGTGCAGAGGTCTGTACTGGTATCCACGAGCATCGCGGCGAGCACGTCTTGTTTGCCATCGAAATGGCGGTAGACGGCTGGGCCGCTAATGCCAGCGGCTGAGCCGAGATCTTCGAGCGAGACCCGCGTGAAGCCGCGTTCGGCGAAGAGGCTGGCGGCGGCGTCGAGGAGTGCCTGTCGCCGATCCGCTTTCGCTTGGCTTCGCGGTGTCGGGGTCTCGTTCATGTTCTGAGTCTAGACAGTTCGGTTAATGCTCGCTAACCTAATTTGAGTTAGTAGTGACTAACCCAAGTGGCCACAAGCTGCGCAGAACGAAGGTGTTCGATGGAGAGAATTTCTACCGCCGCCCAACCGTCTCATCCGACGTTTGCGGCTAACGAAGAGTCAATGCGCGGCCTTGTCGAGCAATTGCGCGAACGACTCGCGACGACGGCTCTCGGTGGTTCAGAGAAGTCTCGCGAACGTCACGTCTCTCGCGGCAAGCTGCTTCCTCGCGATCGAGTCGATGAGTTGCTCGACGAGGGCAGTCCTTTTATCGAGATCGCCCCGCTCGCCGCGAATGGAATCTACGACGACCAAGCCCCCGGCGCTGGCGTTATTGCCGGTATTGGCCTCATCCACTCTCGCCCTGTGCTCGTGATCTCCAACGATGCGACGGTCAAGGGTGGCACCTACTTTCCGCTCACGGTTAAGAAGCATCTACGGGCTCAAGAGATCGCGCTCGAGAACAAACTGCCGTGCGTGTACCTCGTTGACTCGGGCGGCGCGTTTCTCCCGATGCAGGATGAGGTTTTTCCTGACCGCGACCACTTCGGCCGCATCTTCTACAACCAGGCGCAATTGTCGGCCGCGGGAATCCCTCAGATCGCCTCGGTTATGGGGTCCTGCACCGCAGGTGGTGCGTACGTTCCGGCGATGAGTGACGAGACGATCATCGTGCGCAATCAGGGCACGATCTTCTTGGGTGGTCCGCCGCTCGTGAAGGCCGCTATCGGCGAGATCGTGACAGCCGAAGAGCTCGGTGGGGGAGACGTGCACGCCCGCACCTCGGGCGTCACCGACCACCTTGCTGACGATGACCGCCACGCGCTCCAGATCGTGCGGGACATCATCAAGACGATCCCGAAGCCTGCTGCTCCCGCGTGGGATGTTGTCGAATCGCGTCCTCCGGCCGTGAACCCTGACGAGCTCTACGGCGTTGTGCCCACCGACGTTCAGAGTCCATACGAAGTGCGCGAAGTTATTGCGCGTCTCGTCGACGGTAGCGAGTTCCACGAGTTCAAGAAGGAATACGGCGCGACCCTCATCACGGGGTTCGCGACGCTTCACGGGCATCCGATCGGCATCGTTGCCAACGCCGGTGTGCTGTTCAGCGAGTCGGCGCTCAAGGGCGCTCACTTCATCGAACTGTGCGATCAGCGCGGCATCCCGCTGCTGTTCCTTCAGAACATTTCTGGGTTCATGGTCGGCAAGGAATATGAGGCCGGCGGCATCGCCAAGAACGGCGCCAAGATGGTCACTGCGGTGGCTACAACACGTGTTCCGAAGTTCACGGTCGTCATCGGCGGCTCGTTCGGGGCAGGCAACTACTCGATGTGTGGCCGCTCCTATTCACCCCGCTTCTTGTGGATGTGGCCCAACGCGCGTATCTCGGTCATGGGTGGCCCACAGGCTGCTGCAGTGCTCTCCACGGTGCGCCGAGATCAGCTCGGCGAAGAAGCCTTCACCGACGAAGACAAAGTCGAGTTTGAGAAGCCCATCCGCGAACAATACGAACTCCAGGGCAGCCCGTATTATTCGACAGCCCGCCTCTGGGACGACGGAATCATTGATCCCAAGGACACGCGAGACGTGCTCGGCATGGCCCTCGATATCGCCGCGGCAACCCCGCTGCCTGAGCCGGGCTTCGGCCTCTTCCGGATGTGATCGCCATGTTCTCTGCCGTTCTGGTCGCCAATCGTGGCGAAATTTCCTGTCGCATCACGCGCACCCTGCACTCGATGGGCATCCGCTCGATCGCGGTGTACACGGAGCACGATCGTGACGCGAAGCACGTTCAAGTGGCGGATGCCGCAGTACTGATCGACAGCTACCTCTCGGTCGAGTCGATTGTTGCTGCCGCACATGCTGTTGCGGGCATGAATGCCGACGCGGTTCATCCTGGCTACGGCTTCCTCTCCGAAAACGCGCAGTTGGCCGAGGCGTGCGCTGCTGCCGGAATCACGTTTATCGGCCCCGGTGTCGAAGCCCTCGAGATCATGGGCGACAAGATTGCGTCGAAGAAGCACGTCACCGAACGCGGGGTTGCCGTGATTCCCGGCATCGCTGAGCCGGGCATGACGAACGACGATCTGGTGGCCGCTGCTGCCGAGGTCGGATTCCCGCTGCTGATCAAGCCATCCGCTGGCGGCGGTGGTAAGGGCATGACGATCGTGCGCGAGCCCGACGCCGTTGCTGGCGCCCTTGACTCTGCTCGTCGCGTGGCGAGTGCCGCGTTTGGTGACGACACTCTCTTTCTTGAGCGCCTCGTGGAGAAGCCTCGCCACATCGAGGTGCAGGTGCTGGCCGATAGCCACGGCACGATCATCCACTTGGGGGAGCGCGAGTGTTCGCTGCAGCGTCGCCACCAGAAGATCATCGAAGAAGCTCCATCACCGTTGCTCGATGAGGCAACGCGTCAGCGCATCGGTGAAGCTGCGTGCGAGGTCGCGCGCAGCGTTAGCTACGTCGGCGCGGGAACGGTCGAGTTCCTTGTCTCCGACAATGCCCCTGACGAGTTCTTCTTCATGGAGATGAACACGCGACTGCAAGTGGAGCATCCGGTCACCGAAATGGTCACGGGCATCGACCTTGTGGAGTGGCAAGTACGGATTGCTGCCGGGGAGAAGCTCACGGTGGGGACGCCGACGCTCACCGGTCACGCGGTTGAGGCGCGCATTTATTCCGAAGATCCCGCCAACGATTTCTTGCCTTCTGCCGGTCAGATCGTGCACCTGCACGAGGCTGACAGCGTGGGTTCGGACAGCGTAGGTTCGCCCAGTGTGCGCGTCGACAGTTCGCTTGTCGAGGGCGGCACCGTTTCGGCAAACTACGACCCAATGCTCGCGAAGGTCATCGCCCACGGCGCCACGCGTGCCGAAGCTCTGCACTCCCTCGACCGTGCTCTCGCCGATACTGTAATTCTCGGCGTGACGACGAACATCGAGTTCTTGCGGTCGCTCCTTGCTCGCGACGACGTGCGCGCGGGTGCGCTCGACACTGGCCTCATCGAGCGGGCTCTTGCCGAGATCGAGTTTGCGACGCCGAGCCCTGCAGTGCTCGCGGCGGCGGCTCTGAGCATCCATTCCCATCGGTGGATGCCGGGCTCACCCTGGCAGCAGCCGAGCGGTTGGCGTGTGGGGCAGCATCGCCCGGCCCGCTACCGTCTTGAGTGTGCTGGCACGGTGTACGAGGTTTTGGTTGCCGGACCGCCCAGCGCTGCGGAAGTTACGATCGCGGGCGACACCACCCCGGCACGCCTGACGAGTACCGGTATCGAGTGGGGTGCGTTGAGCATCCGTCTCGCTATTGAGACCGAGGGTGCGCACGAACATTCCACGGATGGTCACACGGTGTGGATTGCGCACGAGGGCACTTCGTGGTCGTTGACTTCGCAGGGCCGTGCCGAGTCCCTTGCTGACCACCGCGCCACTCTCGCACGAGTGGCTGGCGTTGTTGACCCAGAGTTGCGTTCGCCGATGCCCGGCACAGTTGTTGCTGTCGCGGTTGCGGCTGGAGATTCGGTGACTGCCGGTCAAACGGTAATCACTATTGAAGCCATGAAGATGGAACACCCCGTTGTCGCAACCCTCGATGGGGTTGTTGACATTAGTTTGAAGCCTGGCGATCTGGTCACACGAGACCAGGTTGTTGCCCGAATCGATTCGCCACAAGCGAGCACTGAAGGAGAAACCTCATGAGTCACGATGCTACCCGCGGCGAAGTCAGCCACCTCGGCCTTACCGATGAGCAGTTGAAGCTGCAGGCAGATGTTCGCCACTTCGCCGACACTGTCGTAGCACCTGCGGCCTACGAGTACGACACGAAACGTGAACTGCCGTACGAGATCATTGCCCAGATGGGCGAGATGGGGCTCTTTGGTTTGCCGTTCCCGAAAGAGTTCGGTGGGCAAGGAAAAGACTATATTTCGCTGTGCCTGGCCATTGAAGAGCTGGCTCGCGTTGATCAGTCGATCGCGGTCACTCTCGAAGCCGGTATCGGTCTCGGCGCTATGCCGATCTTCAAGCAGGGAACTGACGCGCAGAAGCAGGAGTGGGTTCCGATGCTCGCCCGCGGTGAAGCCCTGGCTGGTTTCGGACTTACCGAAGCGGATGCTGGCTCTGACGCCGCAGGAACGAAGACGACTGCAGAGCTTGTCGATGGCGAGTGGGTCATCAACGGTACGAAGCAGTTCATTACGAACTCGGGCAGCGAGATCACGAAGGTTGTGACGGTGACCGCGGTGACGGGGCGCCGTGAGAACGGCAAGCCTGAGCTGAGCGCCATTCTTGTTCCCAACGGTACGCCAGGTTTCACAGTGCACCCTGCTTACGACAAGGTGGGCTGGCACACCTCAGACACGCATCCGCTGTCGTTTGACAACGTGCGCGTGCCGGAAGCTAACCTTCTGGGGGAGCGCGGCCGTGGTTTCGCTAACTTCATTGAGACTCTCGATGAGGGCCGTGTAGCCTTCTCGGCACTCTGCACGGGTGCGGCTCAGGGCTGCCTTGAGGAGTCGATTCGTTACGCCAACGAGCGTCACGTCTTTGGTCGTTCGATTGGGTCGAACCAGCACATTGCGTTCAAGATTGCGCGGATGCAGGCACGAGTTCACAGTGCACGCTTGGCAACCTACGACGCAGCCCGCAAACTGGTTGCCGGAGTTCCTTTCAAGATGGAGGCGAGCTTGGCGAAAATGATCAGCAGCGAGGCAGCCATGGATAATGCACGCGATGCTACCCAAATCTTTGGTGGCTATGGCTTCATGAACGAGAACCCTGTCGCCCGCCACTATCGCGACTCGAAGGTACTGGAGCTCGGTGAGGGTACGACTGAGGTGCAGATGATGGTCATTGCACGCGAGCTGGGGTTTGCGACCCTATGACCGGCAAACGTATTCAGCAGCGTGGCCTCTGGTTCGACGAGTTCGAGGAGGGCGCGGTCTACCTTCACGCGCCCGGCCGCACCGTCACCGAGGCAGACAATGTTCTCTTCACGACGATGACGATGAACACGCAGTCGCTGCATTTGGATGCTGCGTGGTCTGAGCAGCAGCCTTTCGGGCAGCGCTTGGTGAACTCGATGTTCACGCTCTCGACGATGGTTGGTGCATCCGTGGCTCAGCTGACTCAGGGCACGATTGTGGCGAATCTGGGCTTCACCGAGGTCAACTTTCCGCATCCGCTGTATCACGGCGACACCATGTATTCGGAGACTGAGGTGCTGGAGAAGCGACTCTCGAAGTCGCGGCCAGGCCAGGGAATCATTTCGTTGCGTCACACCGCTAGAAACCAAGATGGGGTTGTGGTTGCTGTGGCGACCCGCTCGGTGATGGTTTGGACTGAGGAGAACGCACCGTGAGCTTCACTTTAGGGCCGTCGATTTTGTTTGTTCCGGGAGATCGTCCCGACCGCTATGCGAAGGCGCTTGAGCGCGCGGATGCCATCATCATCGACCTTGAGGATGCCGTAGCCAGTGTCGACAAGGCTTCGGCCCGTGCTGCCCTGATCGCGAACCCGATGGATCCGGCCCGCACGATTGTGCGACTGAATCCGGCCGGCACGGAGGATCACGATAGTGACCTTGAGGCGCTGGAGCAGACGGACTACCGCACGGTCATGCTCTCGAAGTCGGAGTCGGTTGCCGACTTCGATGCGCTGAAAGAGCTCGACGTGATCGCTCTGTGCGAGACGGCGCGGGGTGTGCTGGCGGCGACAAGTTTGGCGGCGCTGGATTGCGTGGTTGCCCTCATGTGGGGTGCCGAAGATTTGGTTGCCTCACTCGGCGGCACGTCGTCGCGCGTTGATGATGGCCCGTACCGTGGTGTCGCGTTGCATGCGCGTTCGTCGGTGTTGTTGGCGGCTGGTGCCTATTCGAAGGCTGTGATTGATGCGGTGCATCTCGACATCGCAGACGTTGAGGGCTTGGGTGCTGAGGCTCGGGATGCTGCTGCGCTTGGGTTCACGGCAACGGCCTGCATTCATCCCTCTCAGGTGGCCATTGTGCGCGAAAGTTATGCGCCCACGGTCGAGCAAATCGCGTCAGCACGGGCACTTCTCGCCGCAGCGGAATCGCAGCCCGGAGTCTTCAGCTTCGAGGGCCGCATGGTCGACGGGCCCATCCTGCGGCACGCGGAGTGCGTGGTTGCGCGGGCGGGGTTGCGCGAGGGCTAGAGGTTTAGCGACGCAGATCTCTCGGTCTATTTTGAGGGCCGCTGGCACTCCGCATCTGCTAATCCTGAAGCCGGAATCTCAAGCTAGCACCCCCAATGAGGCCTTTCGAGATTCACGCCAAGGCCTGGGCTGCGAATGGAGGTTCGCTGGATGCTTGCGGGCAATCGGCTAGATCCTTGGCCAACCATCGTGGGCGATTTTCGTCCGTTGCGAATTACGCAAAAGTTCCTGCCGGTGAAGTATCGTGACCTATCCTGCCTGAAATAGGGTCGACCTCAGTCGCTGAGATCGATGTTGACTTCGCTCGGGCGAGGGATGAGAAGAGGAGAGGAGTGCTCGAGCGATGGGTAGTGAAAAAATGGAAGACGACATCATTGACTATGCGGAGGGTCGCTTCGAGATACGGCCATACCCGAAATATCGGGACCTTATGCAGATTACTGACTTGGTCAACCAACTCGGGTACAATTTCCCGTTTTCACAGAAGCAGTACTCGCTAGAGGATGTTCAAGAGAAGCTCCGTTCGGAGGGCGCACAGGCGTTCCTGCGTTTAGTGCGGGTGCAAGAAGACATCTCGCCCAAAGCTCCGTTCAAGAAAGCAGGTGACTTCGTAGCCGAGCGCCTAGCGTTGCTCTCACCGTCGAGCGACCTCATTATTGTTGACCCCTATCTGTTCCCGCCAAATCCGAAAGTCGGTGAGGACGAGTATTCGGAGTTTCTTGCTAGCCTCATTGCTCCCATTCTCGAACCTGGTGCGAACGTAATTTGCATCGTAAATACTCACTCGAACAAAGCTGTGGAGAGCGCGGTGGCAGGTCATCTGGAACATCTGGTGCCCGGGGTCACGGTTGAGATCCACCAATCCGACGACTTCCACGATCGATTTTGGATTTCCGGCCGATCTCAAGGCGTTGTAGTCGGAGCTTCGTTCAACGGCCTTGGTCGCAAACTCTTCTTCATCGACACGTTAGAGCAAAGCGATGTCGACTCAATCGTGGCTGAACTTGCAGCGCTCGGAATATGAGGCGGAACCGAGCGTTGGAGGCGGCTCGAGAGGTCTACAGTGTTTCTGTTTGCTAGTGGAGCGATCCAGCTTTGTATAGAGATGTGAAAGCGTCGACTGCAACGCAGGCCTGCGGCGTTGACAGCTGGAGTTTCGGTTCTCGCAGCAGCACCGGGTTCGAACCCTAGCTTTCTCTTTCACTGGGCTCATGTCATAGACCCTCTCGCCCGAGCGAGAGGCTACACGTGACCCTGTAGCTCGGTCATTGTCGTGGTTCGGACCGTGGGAAGCGTGGGGGCAGGGAGCTCGGTCCAAGACATCATCGTCTCCGTTAGCCGTTTGCGGCGGTCTGATTCTGGAGAACGCCACTCAGAAATCGATGACTCTGCGAACTCTCTGACGTCCGCGGCTTCAACGGTATGGGCGAGCGCGACGCAACGCCTCAGAACGCGGATCGCTTCCAGATCGTCATTGGACAATAGGGCCAGCGCAGCGACGCACGCAGACCGGCGAAGGTGCTTTGCAGAGACCGCGCTCCGCCCGTTTATCGTTGATGCGCTCAGTAGAATTAGGTTCGCTTCAACCAACGCCATCGGAGATGAGTTCCTAGCGTCCCTGAACTGCGCGCTCGCGTTTCGTGGAATGCGGAGTTCGCCGCTTACCAAATGCTGGCACGTGATTGTGATCTCGTTGATTCCCTCAAGCGGATTGCCTGCGAGTCCTTCAATATAGAAGTGCGGGCTGGACTCTGCCAAGTCTGAAACTTCGAACTCCCACCCCGCTGGCGTCAGCCCGGACGAAGCAACCGAGGCTCCGAGGAGCCGCAAAAATTCCTCGGCGACCGTGAGTATTGGGGTTCCGGCAGTGTTGTCCAATGACACGTGGCCCTCGATGCCAGCGACCGTTAATTCGTTATCTAAAACCCAAAACGCTGCCAAAAGGCTCTCAACGAGCGCTAGAAGTAGATCGATCACAACCTCGACCGTCATCGTTCCTTCGAAAGATCTAGTGTTGAAAACCACGTCGTTTCCCACTAGCTCGTACCCGAAGCCGTGGCTAGCTGCGGTGCGGATGTTCTTGTCCGCGCCCACGAAGATGCTTGCGAGATCTGGGTTTCTGTTGACCGCGGCGAGAAGCGCGGTCGAATCCTCTTTAAAGAGCTTTGCAAGCGGTGCCGACTTTGCTCCAGCGACGCGGAGGTACCAGGCGAACAGCGGCACTCCTGAGCACTCGAACAACTCTCTGTACAGGTTAATAGTTCGTGTGAGCCTCGCTTCGTCTGTGAAAGCTGTCGTCAAGGTCGCTGCAAATGCCATTGAGGATTCAACTATTGCGTTTCGCGCGCGCAGTAGCGTTGGAAGTGCGCCGGGCTCGTTAGCGATTTCGCGCAGCCGAGAAGGGGAAGTGAACAATCGCGACGCCTCCGCAATTACGGCCTCGAAACGCCTCGGGTCAAGAGTAGATTGAGCCAAGGCGAGTGAGATTTCATAGGCCGCGCCCTGGCCGGAAGTGACTTCACGGCCGAGATCGTGCGTCAGCTGCGCCTTGCGAACCGCGTCGATTTCAAAGAGATTCCGGTCAGGATAGAGCGCCGCAAGTGCGCCGAACGCGGCGTTCGCGAAGTCTTTCGGATCCGTAGTTCCAAGTGCATCGACGATCTTCTCGTTATATACCGCGTCGTTCAGGAGTTGGGATGCCTCATCGATTTCGGCCTGTGCACGCTTCCCCAAGGCCTGAGCTTCCGACGGCAAATCGGCGCGCAGAGCAGCGAGGTAAAGATCAGCCATCCGTACCAAGCAACCTGCGGCAAGCTGGAGGGTTTCAAGCTTAGAAACGAAAGGTCGTCTGGGCGATAGCGCGGACAACTCGCTTTCAATTCTGCGAAGCCGCGCGATGGCATTCGCTAGTGCGAGTTGGCGGTGGGGTACTAAAGGCTCAGCAGAGAACTCTGCGAGACTATCTAGCGTTTCTTCTAAGGCTTCACCTGTCGAAGTGAGCCAAGTTGAATGAGTGAGGTAGAACGGCAGGACTTCAGATTCCTCGGGCTCATTCCGGGGCATCAATGTGGAAACTGCGTGTAGGCCCTGACGTCGTCGGACTACACGAGCATTCACCTCATCTTCGCGCCCGCGGTCATCACAATCGCTGCAAGGCCGACCCGCAACGCGGTTCTTGGTTCCGCAGCGCCTGCACTCTATTAGTGTGAAATCTATGTTGATTGCGACTGCCATTCACTCATTCTTGCTCACTCGGGCTGTGGCAGCACCAGCCCCACGCTAATGGGCTTCAGAGCGCTAATCTGACTCAGTGGATGATGGGCTTTCACCGCGGAAGGCCCGCCGAAGTTGTAAAGCGTTTACCGCGACCGTTTTCGAAAATTCTGACTTCGGCATCGCGGAGCGGTGTTAGTCCTAGAGTTCTCGAGAGTTGCACGTATGTCGGGCCACGAGCATCCGGGTTCACCTTGAAGGGCATGTGGCGCATGCGCAGGCGGGGGTGTCCGCGTTCCTGGCTGTGTGTGTTCGGGCCACCCCAATGCTGCTCCAAGAAACCTGTCAGGCGCTGGATGGCGCCCTCAAGGTCTGCTGCTCCGGATACATCGGCAATAGCACCTCATCGGTTGCCACGCCCTCATAGAACTCGGGTACGAGCTTCTCGAACGTGGCGCGACCACCGATGAGTTCCCACATCGAAGCGGCCGGAGCATCCGGAGTCGGTCGCCGACTTTAATGCGCTCACTGACCTTGACTCGATCGCCCAGTGCGAGACGGCGCGGGGTGTGCTGGCGGCCACCAGCTTGGCAGTGCTGGATTGCGTGGTTGCCCTCATGTGGGGTGCCGAAGATTTGGTGGCGTCGCTCGGCGGATCATCGTCGCGCGAAGATTCCGGCCCCTACCGTGGTGTCGCGTTGCATGCGCGCTCGTCGGTGTTGCTCGCGGCGGGAGCCTATTCGAAGGCTGTGATTGATGCGGTGCATCTCGACATCGCAGACGTTGAGGGTCTCGGTGCTGAGGCTCGGGATGCCGCTGCGCTCGGGTTCACGGCAACGGCCTGCATTCATCCCTCTCAAGTGGCTATCGTGCGCGAAAGTTATGCGCCCACGGTCAAGCAAATCGCGTCAGCCCGAGCACTTCTCGCCGCCGCGGAATCGCAGCCCGGCGTCTTCAGCTTCGAGGGCCGCATGGTCGACGGGCCCATCCTGAGGCATGCGGAGTGCGTGGTTGAGCGGGCGGGATTGCGCGAGGGTTAGGCCTCGTCGGAGCCATCGGCCCTGTTCTGCATCCTGGCCCCCCGACATCGCGCAGTTCGGTGATCTGGCGTCTTTCGGCAGCGCGCGCAACCAAAGTGACTAACCGAGGTAAGTGACGATGGGTGACCTCGGTCGCAAGGGGTTCAGGTACAGATGAGAGTCCAGAGTCAGTTTCACGTTGATTGACCCCGTCTTGTGGGCTCAACGCCGTGGCTAATGAGACAAGTCGGCCCTGATCGCATCCCACTGAGGTCTCCCATTCGATAAGCAAAACGGCGCCGACGAAGTGTGCGACATTGGCGCGTTCGGCTGGGAATCCCAAAGTCGGTCGAGTGGGACACTCGACACGCATGTCTTCAGTAGCAATTGGTGCGGAATCATTATTCCTAATAGACGATTCACGGCCTGTCGTGCCCCATCGGCCTCGCTAGGGCAAGTATTGGAGGTTGGGCGCGGCGCAATCTTGGAGGATACCGCGGCGGGAATTCGAATCGCGGGGCGACGTGGAGTCTCGGTCCGAAATCGGCGCTTCTCCGGTAGGTTGTCGACTGAGAACTAGCGAAAGGGATTACCGTATGAGGATTCGATCGTGGGCACTGGCTGTCGGAATAATAGTTGGCGCCGCGGTTGCGTTGGTGGCGATCCTCACATGGCTATCTGGAAAATTCGGCGAGAGCCTTTTACCTGCCGTGCAAACGACTGCAGCGCTCAGTTTGATTGTTGTAACTCTCATCTACACGCACGCCACTCGCGAGCTAGTAAAGAATCAGCGACATGAGCAACAGGGTGCCGCGCTCGATCAAATACGAGAAGCATGCATGGACATCGGTCGTTCGATTCCGCGGGTAGACAGCGCCGTTGCCTGGCTTATGGATGCAGAAGGTACGGATCAAATGCGAAGCCTGGCGATCGATCGGATCCGCGAAGGAGAAGACGCGGCCACAACGTTTAATGACCGGATTTTTTAACTTGTGCCGGCGCTTCCGGAGCCGGTTTCTACGCTCGCGTACGATGCTTCCAAGGAAGCGGTAGCGCTTCGTAGTAACGTGAGCGCCCTTGCAGATATCTTCGAGGTTGAGACGGCATTGGCGGGTGTGGAGCACCGTGATTTTTCGTTGCCGAATGCCATTTCCGCTTGGGAGTCTCTTAACCTTGGGCAGGCGCCACGTTGGGCAAAGCTGTCGGAGCTTACGCACGATCTCATAGAAAGAGTGGGTGCGACAGCGGATGGCGCCGGCGAAATCAGACAAGCGAGAATCAACGGAAGCGCGAAATAGCAGCGTCGCGATGACTCTTCTTTTGAAAGCAACGGAACTTGCGCGGGCCGCCACGAATCCGAGTCGCGCAAGACCGCGGAGCGACAGCAAAAGTACATTCTTTTGAAATCCACCAAGCAGTCAATCCCGCTCCGTCGCGAGAACGATGATCGCTGTGGCGTGCGACAGTAGTGTTGGCCATATCGAAGCAGATTGATCGGGCGCCGCGCCCTGCAAGTTCAAGGCCGCACCGTCAGATGCCACGCGCCGGTTGCACTCTTTGTCGAGGCGAATCGATACGAGCTTGGGCTGCTGCCCATCGAGCTTCCACTATTACGGGGTTGATCTGTGGAGAGCACAACTCTCATGATTAATCGCGTCGGATGACTGACGCGGTGCATCTCGACATCTCTGATCTGGAGGGTCTCGGTGCTGAGGCTCGGGATGCCGCTGCGCTCGGGTTCACGGCAACAGCCTGCATTCATCCCTCTCAAGTGGCTATCGTGCGCAAAAGTCATGCGCCCACGGTCGAGCAAATCGCGTCAGCACGGGCACTTCTTGCCGCAGCGGAATCGCAGCCCGGAGTCTTCAGCTTCGAAGGTCGCATGGTCGACGGGCCGATTCTGCGGCATCCGGAGTGCGCAGTTGCTCGACGTGGTTGCGTGAGGGGGTGGGCATCCCGAGCTATAAGGAAACTCGACGTTAGAAGTGCTTGGCGTCAACTCTCCTTCTGCCGATCGTCTGAGGTTTATCCACGCGGAGGGGAATTGCGTACGATGGGCGGCCCAACACCGGTGGCGACGGAGTTCGGATGCGTTGTGCAGCCAATTAGCGCTCGGGAAACTCCCTTTTTATGACACCCAGCACGTCTCCGAACGCTTCGCGGATGTTGCCGGGCGCGAATTCGATGAACTGCACGCCGTCTACATTAGACATGAGCTCCACGCCCCGCTCTTTCAATATCAAAGCTCTCTGAAAACCCAAGCGCCCTTGAAAAAGGCCAGCTTCATGGACGACATTCTGCCGCGCGCGCATGCTTCCGTCATCTTGGGTGTCTTCAGCCGTCATTACCAATAGCGCGAGAGTCGAGCTTTTCAACATCGAGTCGAGCACCTCACGGATGGTGAAACCGCCGCGCGAGGCCACCTCATAGGCGTCGACCTTGATGTGATGGATGTCAGTGAGATGGTTCTTCAAGTCCTTCCATGCTTCTGATCGGCCATGACCGATGAATACTTGAAGTGGTTTTCGCGCTAACTGAATTCTCTTCCCTTGATCGCATCGATCGAGCACGAACTGAGTGAATTCTTCGACTTTGTGCCGATGCGGGTATGCAACCTCCGCGAGAAAATTCGACGAATAGGCGAGCCGCACCGAACCAGCATCACCCCAGCGAACACTCGCGGTGAACTCTGAGTAGCCGTATCCAATTTCCGTTAGAAATTGTTCCACGGTGGGCAGCTGCCATTCTTGCGAGTCTCGTTGCACTGTCAAATAGGTGTGCCCATCCTCTGTTTCAGGTCCGGCCAAGCGCTTGGCCTCTTCGATGAAAGCCTGCAACGTCGCGCGAGAGAACCTAATATTTCCGAAATTTTGCGTTAGCGAGATATGACCTATGCCCATGTTGGAACTTTACCCGGATTGGTCCGCTCACGACCTGACCATGCAGATCCGTTGTAGTGGGGGCTTCCAGACGGCGATTTCAGGCGAAGCTCATTTCCACCAGCTTCTACCTTGAGGCGTGCAGCTCTCGATATCCTTGCGTCGAGCATTCTTGTCTTCGAACGCGTTGGCCGTTGGCCGTTGGGCGTGCGCGGCACGGTCGAGGTGCGTCCAATCTTCGGCGTCGAAGAGCAGTGGTAATTCGAGAGTGTAGAGGGCGTTGCTCACGTGGCGTAACCGGCGGTGACAGGCTCCGGGTTGACGTTGAAGGACCGTGACGCATGCGCAGGCGGGGCTGTCCGGCGTTCCTGACTGTGCGTGTTCGGGCCGCTGTTTTTCAAGAAGCTGGCTCGAGCTCAGCGCCACAGCGCTACTCGAAACCGCCACGACCTCACACCATCGACCCGAGGTCTGACCCGGTCGACGGGTAAGCGGAAGTCGTCGACTTGATTTGACGGGTGGTGAGGCCGTTCTTCATGGCGAGAGCGATCGTGTTGGCGAGTTCGGCATAGTCGTGGCCGAGGAGGTGGGCGCCGATGATGCGGTCGGTGTTCTTGTCGACCAGAATCTTTGTCGCTCCGGTCGTTTCACCAATGCGGTAGTTGGAGAACCATCCGCTCGTGTCGGTGAAGCGCACGTCAACGTCGAGTCCGCTCTCCTTGGCCTCGTGCTCGAGCATGCCGACTCTGACGAGCTCCGGAATGGTGAACACCGCAGTGGGGATGGCGCTGTAATCCGGTGTCGCCGAATTTGGCTTCAGCATGTTGGATGCCGCGATCTTCGCCTCGAACACCGCTACCGGTGTCAGCGGCATCCCTGGGGTATCTGCAGCATCGCCAGCCGCATACGCGTCAGGGTTCGTGGTGCTCTGCAGGTGCTCCGAAACTTGGATGCCGCGAGGGCCGAAGGCGACATTAGCCGCTTCGAGATTCAGGCGGCCGAGGTCTGCGGTGCGCCCAGCGCCGTGCACAACCAGGTCAACATCCATCGTGGATTCCGTGCCGCCCTGTTGCGTCGTGACGCGAAATCCTTGGGCGAGTTTCTCGACGCTCGTGATGGTCGTTTCGCGGCGCACTGCGACGCCAGCGCTCTCGCCACGCTTGATCAGCAGTTCGACGAGGTCGGGGTCAAAACCTTTCAGCGGGATGCGGCCGCGGTCGATCACTACCGGGGTGCTTCCCGCGCGGGCGGCGATGTGCGCAAACTCGAACGACACGAAGCCGCCGCCAATGAACGCGATCCGCTTCGGAAGCTCGGGGAGGTTCAGGAAGCCGGTGCTGTCGATGAGGTGCTCGTGGCCGGGAAAGTCCAGCTCGCGGGGCACCGCACCGGTAGCGATCAAGAACTTGTTCGCCTGAAACTTCGTGCCGTCGATCTCGACGTGGTTGTTGTCGATGAACGTCGCGATCCCGTGCAGGGTGTCAACGCCGGCCGCCTTGAGGCTCTTCTCCATGCTCTCGGGCACCGGATCGGTGAAGCCGTGCTTATGCTGCATGAGGTCAGCCCAGTTGACGCTGAGGTCATCCGCGTTGATTCCTTTGTCAGCGAGGAGGCGGGCAGAATCGACGATCTCTGCAGCACGCCGAAGGATCTTCTTGGGGTCGCATCCACGGAGCGCGCACGTGCCGCCATAGGGGAGTGCGTCCACGATTCCGACGCGCCACCCACGCGACGCCGTCTTCTTCGCGGCGGCGATGCCAGCCATTCCGGCCCCGATGACGAGCAGGTCATAGTTGTTGTCACTCATGGCTGTTCAACTTCTCTCTCAGCTGGTCAACGGTGGGTGCGCCAGCAAAGCCAGCCGGGGTGATGTAGCGGCGGCACGCGAGCCCGACCGGGGCATCCGGCTGGGCAAAGGGATCCACACCATCGAAGAGGATGCTCGGCGACCCGCGGAACCCCACACGCTCCGCTTCTTCGACCGTCTCGACCAGGTGACGCGAAACTGTGATCTCTGGGAACTCTTTCATGAGCTCGTTGATGTGCTGATCGGCAACTTTCCAGTTGGGGCAGCCGTCGAAGTATTGCAGCGTGATTTCCATGCCTTCACGGTAAACCCTGAAGTGCACTTGAAGGTCAAGCGGTAGTATTGCCAGATGCTTATTGGAGAAGTTGCCGATCGTCTGGATGTTCCGCGCCACACGATCCGTTTTTACGAAAAGCAAGGGCTTCTGCCCGAGCCTCAGCGGCAAGGCAACGGGTATCGCGACTACGATCCCGCCGTCGTCGACCGAGTCACCTTCATCCGCAACAGCCAAGCCGCGGGGCTCACGCTCTCGGAAATCATGAGCATCCTGTCGCTGCGGGATGCCGGCGAAGCGCCCTGCACCCACGTTTCGAGCTTGCTCGAACACAAACTAGAAGGTGTTCAGGAGCGCCTGAAAGACCTGGCGGCGCTCGAAACGGAGCTGAAGCAACTCATCCACGAGGCTCAAGGTCTCGACCCGGCCAAGTGCACCGAGGCTGAGATCTGCACCATCATCCCGGGCTCCTAGAGAGCAACCTTGGCCTGGGCAGCGCCTCCGCTGATGGTCAGCTCGAGCGCGACGGACAGCTCCGCCGATAGCCGCTTTCTCCAATTCTCCACCTCGAGAGATTGCTCAACTAATGCTCAACAACTAATCGGAGTAAAGCCCCAAAGGCCTATGCTGTCGAGCATGAAAGCCGAGCCCACCGTGCACAGCGAAGAACTCGAAGAACTTGCCCATCCCGTCTATCGAGTCAATTTTTGGGAGAAGCCACATTCAGCCGCTTTCGGATGGAATCTGGACGCCTGGGTAGTTTTCGACGCGGCAGACCTCGAGGAAGTCTCTCAATGGGTGGAAGATCACGCCAACGGACGCCGATACGAGCTATTCGTCGAAACGGTAGGGGAGGTCTACTCGGGCTTCGAAAAACCTCGGGCAGCGAGCCTTGTTCGACTGGCCGGGAGCAATCCCAACGATCCCCGAAACGAATACGCCTAACTATTCCTCAAACGTATTGACCATGGCGTGCGCGGCACGGTCGAGGTACGCCCAGATTTCGGCATCGTAGAGCGGCGGCAATTCGAGAGTATCGAGGGCGTTTCGCATGTGGTGTAACCAGCGGTCACGAGCATCCGGGTTCACTTTGAAAGGCATGTGACGCATACGCAGGCGGGGGTGTCCTCGTTCCTGGCTGTACGTGTTCGGGCCGCCCCAATACTGCTCCAAAAAGCCTGTCAGACGCTGGATGGCACCCTCGAGGTCGGGCTGCTCCGGATACATCGGCAACAGAACCTCATCCGTCGCCACGCCAACATAAAACTCGCGCACCAACTTCTCGAACGTGTCGCGACCACCAATGAGTTCCCACATCGAATCGACCGGAGCATCCGGAGTCACCGCCGGCTTCGCAATCAACCGAATCTTCGGCAGCTTCGTCGGCTCGCTCGGTGTCGCAGCATCCGCAGGCTCAGTCACATTCTCAGCATCGGTCATTTCTTGTGCTTCTCCTCAGGAAAACTCACCGGCACAGGCCGGGTGCGGGGCGGACGTGCACCACGAACACTCGCAGCACCCTCGAACCCACTCAACACGATGGAGTTCAATGCAGGAAGTTTGACACCCGCCTCGTCAAGAGACTTCTTCAGACGACTGCGCAGTTCGCGAGCCACATCATCCTTTGTTGCGGATGCCGTCTTCACGACAAGACGAACGACAACGGCTTCATCCGAAATAGATTCAATGCCCCAAATCTCGGGCACCTCCAAGATGCGAGTAGCCCATTTGGGAGTCTTCGAAAGATCGACTGCCGTCTGTAAAATGCGCTCCTGCACGGCATCCACATCCGACTCGTACGGCACAGCAAGATCAATGATCACGCGCGCCCAACCCTGTGACATATTGCCCACCCGGGTGATCTCACCGTTGCGCACAAACCACAGGGTGCCATTCACATCGCGCACCTGCGTGGTGCGGATATCGACAGACTCGACAACGCCAACAGCGGGCCCGAGGTCAACAATGTCGCCAACGCCCAACTGATCCTCGGCCACCATAAAGAGACCGTTAAGCACATCCTTGACCACGTTTTGGGCGCCGAAACCCAGACCAGCACCGGTCGCAGCAGTGATGAGTGCGAACGCACCAGTGGCACCAGGAACGAAGAGATTAAACAGTAGAAGCAGCACGACGATCACAACGGCAACCGTGACCAGGCTAGAAAGCACACCGCCCAAAGTGCGCGTGCGCTGAACAACACGAACGGCAGCTAGGGGAGAGGTCAGCAAAACCTGAGTGTCGTGAATGTTCTCTTTGTGCTTCACGCCATTGACGATGCGATTCACGACACGCTTGATGACGAAGAGCAGAACGAAGCGCAAAAGCCACGCGCCAACAACAATCGTCAGTCCTTGCAGCGGACGCGAGTTCTCATAAAAAACGCTGATCGCAGCCCACAGGCCGCCCAACGTGAAATCTTCCATGCTTGGGAGCCTAGCGAGCGACTGCTGAATAGTCGCCGCTAGGCTCCGGCATGCACGCCGTGTTGCGTCTGGGTGTTACGAGTTGTCGCGAGCCTGAACTACCAGCGCACGCTCAACACCCGCAAGGTTCTCAACGATGATGCGGCGCAACGCCGGAACATCGGGATTCGCTTCGAGCCACGCGTTAGTGGCATCCACAAGCTCCTGTGAAGCTAGCGGTGCCGGGTAGAGGCCACGGAGAACCGTCTCAGCAATCGAATAGCTGCGGTTCGTCCACACATCGTTGATCGCCTCGAAGTACGGAGCCACAAAAGCTTCCAACACTGCGGGGTCGTTCACGTGGGTGTAGCCCATCGTCACGTTGCGCACGATAGCGTTCGGCGCCTTGTCACTCTTCACGAGCGAATCAAACGCGGCCTGCTTGCCAGCCTGGGTCGGAATCGTTGCGCGAACTCGAGCCGCAGCCTGCTGACCGCTCGCCGTCTTGTCGTTCGCGAGGGCTTCATCCACCTCGGCATCGCCGGCCGCGTCATTGAGTACGAGACCTTCGAGAAGCTCCCAGCTCAAGTCAGTGTCGATTTCAAGACCCTCAAGAGTGGTCGAACCACCCAGCAAGGCACGAAGAACGGTGACATGTTCTTCAGTGGATGCCACGTTTGCGAAATACTTCACAAACTGGAACTGAGCATCCGAACCAGCCTCAGCGCTCTGAGCGAGACCCCACAGCGTGTTGCCGATTTTCTCGACCGTTGCTGCACGGCGCTCAGGAGCAACATACTGCTTCGCAACCAACACGAGCTGAGCGAGCGTAGTGCGAATCGTGGTCGACTCGCTCTCCGAGGCAATGTTGTTGAGAACAAGCGCAACGTAATCGCTAGCGGGTGTTTCGGCGTCACGCGCAGCATCCCAGGCAGCACCCCACACGATGGCGCGAGCCAACGGGTCAGTAATGTCCGACAGGTGCTTCATAGCAACAGCCAATGATGAATCGTCGAGACGAATCTTCGCGTACGCAAGGTCGTCGTCGTTGATGAGGATGAGTTCAGGGCGCTTCGTTCCCACAAGCTCGGGAACCTCGGTGCGCTCACCCTCAACATCAATCTCAACGCGGTGATCGCGGATGAGCTTGCCGCTGATCAGCGAATAGTAGCCAATCGCCAAACGGTGCGGGCGAATCGTCGGGTAATCGGGGTGTGCGGTCTGAACGATTGTGAAGCTCTCGACGGTTCCGTCTTCGGCGGTCACAACATCCGGGCGCAGCGTGTTCACACCAGCGGTCTCAAGCCACAGCTTGCTCCACTCCATGAGCTCGCGGCCACTGGTCTTCTCCAGCTCAACCAGCAGATCCTTCAGCTCAGTGTTTCCGTAAGCGTGCTTCTTGAAGTACGCCGCAACACCCGCCATAAACGCTTCGAGGCCAACCCAAGCAACGAGCTGCTTAAGAATCGAGCCACCCTTTGCGTAGGTGATGCCGTCGAAGTTGACCAGCACATCATCGAGATCGTTGATGGAGGCGTAGACGGGGTGAGTCGACGGCAGCTGGTCCTGCTTGTACGCCCAGCTCTTCTCCATGGCCGCGAACGTGGTCCACGCCTCAGTCCACTCAGTAGCCTCAGCTGTCGCGATGGTGGATGCCCACTCCGCGAACGACTCGTTGAGCCAGAGGTCGTTCCACCACTTCATGGTGACGAGGTCGCCGAACCACATGTGAGCCAGCTCGTGCAAGATCGTGACAACACGACGTTCCTTGATGGCGTCGGTGACCTTCGAACGGAACACATACGTCTCGGTGAACGTGACAGCGCCCGCGTTCTCCATAGCCCCAGCGTTGAACTCGGGCACAAACATCTGGTCGTACTTCGGGAACGGGTACGGGTACTGGAAGTGCTTCTCGAAGTACTCGAAACCCTGCTTGGTCTTCTCGAAAATGTAGTCAGCATCGAGGAACTCGCTCAGCGAGGCACGCGTGAAAATACCAAGGGGGATGACGCGGCCATCGCTCGAGGTGAGCTCATCGCGAACCTCGGCATACGGGCCAGCCACAATTGCGGTGATGTAGCTCGACATGATCTGAGTCGGAGGGAATTCCCAGGTGGCATTCTCTCCATCCACGACAGGCTCAGGGGTTGGCGAGTTGCTGATCATGGCCCAGCGTGCCGGTGCGGTAACGGTGAACTGGAACGTCGCCTTGAGATCAGGCTGCTCGAACACAGCGAAAACGCGACGCGAATCCGGAACCTCGAACTGAGAGTAGAGGTACACCTCGTCATCAACAGGGTCAACGAAGCGGTGCAGACCCTCACCGGTGTTGGTGTACTCGGCATCCGCCACAACCTCAAGAACGTTGTTCTCGGCGAGATTGTCGAGTTGGATGCGCACACCATCGTTTACCGCAGCAACATCAAGTGCAGTGCCATTGAGGGTCACCGAGTGCACGGTGCGAGTGATGGCATCAATGAAAGTTGATGCACCTTCGGTGGCAGTAAAGCGAACAGTTGTGCTGCTCCTAAATGTTTCAGCCCCCGTAGTGAGGTCGAGTGCAATCGCGTAATTGTCTACATTGACAATCGCCTTGCGCTCTTGGGCTTCAACACGGGTGAGGTTCTCTCCGGGCACGTACAACTCCTTCGTTTTGGGGGCGGTTTGTGGCCGCACCTACCTACCTTATGCCGCGCCCCACGGATGTAGGCAATAGCGGTCAATCGCGACCGTAGACTGATGCAATGCGCATCCATATCGCCACCGATCACGCCGGCCTCGAGTTCAGTGCAACGCTCCAACAGCACCTCACCGATGCTGGCCACGAGGTCATCGACCACGGCCCCGTTGAGTACGACGCCCTCGACGATTACCCCGGCTTCTGTATTGCGGCAGCGCGTGGTGTTGCCGCCGATCAGACGGCAGGCATTCAAGCACTCGGCGTCGTCTTCGGTGGCTCGGGAAACGGTGAACAAATCGCCGCAAACAAGGTCACGGGCATCCGCGCAGCACTCGTCTGGAACGACTCCACGGCCGCCCTCGCCCGTCAACACAACGACGCCAACGTCATCTCCATCGGCGCTCGCCAGCACACCGTCGACGAAGCCACCCGCTTCATCGACCTCTTTATCGCCGAGCCCTTCTCGGGAGAAGAGCGCCACGCTCGCCGCATCGCCCAGCTCGCCGAATATGAGACCACCGGCACCATCGCCGCGCACCCCTTCGAGAACTAATGCCCGAAGGGCACTCCGTACATCGCATTGCGCGACAGTTCGCGCTGCACTTCGTCGGCAAGCACGTCGCGGTGTCATCCCCGCAAGGCCGCTTCGCTGCGGGTGCTGAACGCATCGATGGACTGCGGATGCTCAGTGCCAAAGCCGTGGGCAAGCAGATGTTCCTCGAATTCGAGCACGACCGCTGGCTGCGCGTGCACCTCGGGCTCTACGGAGCCTGGGATTTCGCCGGCAACTTCACCGCGGACGCGACCACGGCATCCGCTGCCGGGCGCATGGGGCAAACCAACCAGCACGGCACCGTCGTGGGGGAGCACGAAGACTCACTAGCGAGCATCGGTGCACCGCGACGCACACGTCTGCGCATGTCTGAACAAGAGAAAGCCAGCGACGAACTCTCCGACTTTCCCCCTGAGCCGATCGGTGCCGTGCGTGTGCGCCTGCTCACGGAGAACACGTGTGCTGATCTTCGCGGGCCAACCGCCTGCGAAGTACTCACTCCCGACGAGGTGCAGATTGCTCTCAACAAGTTGGGCCCCGATCCGCTCGTTGATGAGAACGGCGAAGCCGAAGAACGATTCGTTGCGACGGTACGCAAGAAGCAGACCGCCATTGGGCTGCAGCTAATGGATCAGTCAGTAGTTTCCGGAATCGGCAACGTCTACCGCGCCGAGATCCTGTTTCGCGCGCGCCTTGACCCCCACACACCCGGCAAGCTCATAGCCGAAGAATTGCTGCGTGAGCTCTGGCGCGACTGGGCCCGACTGCTCGAAATCGGTGTAACAACGGGACAGATGATGACGATGGAAGGTCTCACCTCCGACGAGTACACGGCGGCACTCGCGAATCGTGCCGACCGCCACTGGGTCTATCACCGCGAAGGCTTGCCCTGCCGCGTGTGCGGAACGAACATTGTGATGGAACTGGCTGCCAGCCGAAAACTCTACTGGTGCCCGAACTGCCAAGCGCCACTAGGCACCAACCCTCAGGGAGGCTGACATGCGACATACCCCCACCTACATCATTTCCGATCCTCAGGAAGTGCGTCGCCTCATCAGCGAGCACCCCTGGGCAACGATCGTGTCGCCAACCTCAAACGGAATGATTGCCTCGCACTACCCGGTGATGCTAGAAGAGAGCGGAGACCAGATCAGTCTCGTCACTCACTTCGGACGCCCCGACGACGTGCTGCACGAACTCGGGCAGCACGAAGTGCTCATCATCATCCAAGGGCCGCACGGCTATATCTCGTCGAGCTGGTATCCCGAAGGCGACGACATCCCCACCTGGAATCACGCCACCGCCCACCTTTACGGCACCCCCGAGATTCTCAGTGAAGAAGAAAACTTTCGGGTACTGAGCGAACTCGTCGACCACTTCGAACACCACGTCGAGCATCCCGTGAGCCTCAGCGACGACGAAGCCGGCGCTCGCCGCACCGCCAAAGGAACCGTCGGCCTCCGCATCGTCATCAATCGCTTCGATGCCCGCATGAAGATGAGCCAAAACAAGAAGCCAGAAGTGCGCCAGCACATCGTGGATGAACTCAGCTCAAATGGCACGTACGCTAGCCCAGAACTGGCCGCAGAAATGACAAGGGCACGACCGAGTGAAACTGAGTAACGCCCGCATCGTTGGAGACGATGCAACACGTCGAGTAGACGTGACCCTCACCGAGGGAAAGATCGCCGCAATCGAGCCTCACGACACTTCGGCGGCAGGCACCCACGACAGCACGGTCGACCTCGACGGTCGCTGGATCATGCCGGGGCTGTGGGATCAGCACGTGCACTCGAGCATGTGGGCGCAGCAATCGCAGCGACTCGACCTCAGCCACACCACCTCCGCTACAGAAGTTGCCGTCACCCTCGCCACCTCCGTGCTTCCGCACTCCGATGGGATCATCGTCGGCCAAGGATTTCGGGATGCACTGTGGCCAGACCAGCCCACACGCGCGCTGCTCGATTCTGCAGTCTCTGAGATTGCTGTCGTGCTTGTCAGCGGCGACTTGCACTCCTGCTGGCTCAATAGCCTCGCACTCGAACGGTTCGGCTTCTACGAGCATCCAACCGGATTTCTTCGTGAAGAAGAAGCGTTCGCGGTGGGAAGCGCGCTCAGTAGAGTCGAACCCGAGATTCTCGATGTCTGGATTCGCGACAGCGCGCAAGAAGCCGCATCGCGAGGAGTAGTCGGCATCGTCGACCTCGAGATGACGTGGGAGTTCGAAAATTGGCACCGCCGCATGCTGGAAGGATTCGATCTCTTCCGCGTACGCGTTGGGGTTTACCCGAGATTCTTGGAACGGGCGATTTCGGAAGGGCTCACGACCGGCCAGCAGCTGGCCCCCTTGCTTGAAGTCGGGCCGTTCAAGGTCATCACCGACGGGTCACTCAACACTCGGACCGCGTACTGCATGGAGTCATACCCCGGCGACGGCGAAAACCGGGGAATGCTGAACATCCCAACCGACGAACTTATTGACTGGCTTCGAACCGCGAGCGACGCTGGCCTGTCGCCAGCAGTACACGCGATTGGTGACGACGCCAACCGGCTCGCACTCGACGCTTTTGAAGCAGTCGGATGCCGTGGCCGAATCGAGCATGCCCAGCTGCTGTCCCCAGAAGACATCCCGCGCTTCGCCGCTCTCGGAATTGCCGCAAGCGTGCAACCCGAACACGCCATGGATGACCGAGATGTGGCGGACGCCTACTGGGCTGGCCGCACCCACCGCACCATCGCACTACGTGCACTTCTCGATGCTGGTGCCGAGCTCCTGATGGGTTCCGATGCGCCCGTTGCAGCACTTGACCCCTGGGCCACAATCGCTTCTGCCGTGAGTCGCAGTCGCGATGGGCGGGAGCCGTGGCATCCGGAACAGTGCATCACTATTGCGGAAGCCTTGCAGGCGTCTACGCAGTCAACGATTGCCGTCGGTCAGGTTGCTGACATCGTTGTGACACGAAAAAACCCGCTCGACTGCAGCGGTGAAGAACTGCGGTCGATGCGGGTTGATGCGACGATTCTTGATGGTCGCTTCACTCACAACGAGTTGTAGAACAACACGTCGTAGGCAAAGCGACCACCAGAGAAGCTACTTGGTGGCGAGATGGGCGAAGAGAAACCAGCGGTCCTTCTCAAGCCCACGAGCGATCTCAATTGCTACGTCTTCGCTTACCTTGTCGAGCTCGCCGAGCTCATCAACGGCCGTGCGGACGGTGACGAGAGTCGCGTCGATCGCGGCGATGACTTCTGCAATGACATCGTCGGACTGCTGAAAACCAGCAGTCATGCTCGGGGTCGTCGCCTTAGCTGCGACAGTCTGGGTGCGGGCGTCAATCGGGAGTCCAAGGGCAACGACGCGCTCAGCGGCGGTGTCTGCCCAGTCGCGGGCATGGTCAACGATCACGTCGAGCAGCTCATGAACGGCCTGGAAGTTGGCTCCGCGTACGTGCCAGTGGGCCTGCTTGCCATCAATGGACAGGGCCGTGAGGTCGGTGACTACTGGGCCCAGGAACTGCGCAACACCCGAGGTGACGTCAGGGTCGGCTGAGGTCTGTGGAACTGCTTTAATCTCGGTCATTTGTGCTCCTTCGTTGTGCTTCAGATACAACGCTACGACTGTTGAAAAATTTCTCAAGCAAGCTGAGGCAACGCTAACCAGCCATTCAACGGGGGTGAAGAGACCGCCAGACAGACTCGGGGGCTAACCCCACTGTTGTTTTGTGTGTCACCACGCTGGGGGAGCGAGCCCACTTTCGCGATCCTGAATTAGGCGAACACGCGCCCCAGCAATGCGCCAGACTAAAGCGAGAGACCTATGACTACTACAACACCAGCCCACCACCGCAACCCCTACTGGCAACTGTGGCGCACGGCGCCAAAAGAGATCCTTTACCTGATGCTGGGTTTCCCGATTGCAATGACGGGATTCGGGGTAGCAATCTCGCTCGTGGCGGCCGGAGTCGGCACTCTCTTCCTCTTCCTCATTGGGCTATTCGTCCTCATTCTTGCGCTGTACGTCGGGCGAGGTTTCGGCTTAGTTCACGTCAACTTGCTTGAGTGGACAGGACGACAACCACTTGAACGCCCAGACTGGCAGGATGATCGCGCAGCCACCGGCTTTGGCGGCTGGCTGTCTGCGGTTCTGGGTAACGCCCACTACTGGCTTTACCTTCTCCACACGACTGTGCTCGGATTCATCCTCACGATAATCACGTGGACGATAGCCTTCGTCTGGCTCGTTGTAGGCCTCACGGGCGTTTCCGCATGGTTCATTCGAGGAGAAGTAACAACGGGCGAACCTGATTGGTCTCTCGCCGCGTGGTTTTTCGGACTGTTCGGAATCGGTACGTCGAACTGGAATATTGAACTCGCAGATAACTTCGTCGCGTTCGGGGTCGGGCTCATCTTCATCGCCACCCTGCCAATCGTCACCCGTGGACTCGTAATGACCCACTGGTGGCTCGCGCGCGGTACTCTCACCGCGTTCCGTTCAGACGGGCTCCGTCGCGAAGTGGAGTCGCTTGAAGCATCTCGCGGAGCCGCGCTTTCGGCTGAAGGCCACTCGCTTCGCCGTCTTGAGCGCGACATCCACGATGGCCCTCAGCAACGACTTGTGCGTTTGCGCATGGACCTTGCTGCGGCGGAACGCCAACTCGACACCAATCCGGAACAGGCACGTCAATTGCTGGCAGAGGCTCAGGCGCAGTCGTCTGAGGCACTGGAAGAACTGCGGGCGCTCTCGCGCGGCTTTGCTCCGCCGCTCTTGCTTGATCGGGGACTTGTCGCTGCCCTTGAATCTGTGTCGTCGCGTTCGGCAGTGCCGACCGTGTTGACCTCGGAATTGCCTGATGCCCTAGTAATCCCGAGCGAAGTCGAACGTGCTGCATACTTCGTGGTTGCGGAGCTCGTGACAAACGTCGTCAAGCACTCGCAGGCCTCGAATGCGACAGTGCGGTTGACCGTAGACGCGAACGAGGATCGCGACTGGTTCGTTGTGCAGGTAAGTGACAACGGGCGTGGTGGAGCAGGGGCAACTGCGGAGCACGGACTCGCCGGAATCGAAGAGCGGGCACGTGGTGTCGGCGGGCGTCTCGAAATCGAAAGCCCTGAGGGCGGTCCTACAGTGATTGCCGCGTTCTTGCCGCTGCCGAAGTCGAGCACAGATCGAGCCCCGATTGCCCTCTAGTCTTGAGCGCATGAGCCCTTTGCGTGTTGCTGTTGCTGACGATTCGGTCTTGCTGCGCGAAGGGCTTGTGCGGGTACTCATTGAGGCGGGATTCGATGTAGTCGGTGCGTTCGGCGACGCGGATGATCTGCTGGCCAACCTCGATGAGTGCGAGCCTGATCTGGTCGTACTCGATGTGCGGATGCCTCCGACCTTTCGCGACGAGGGGGTGCGGGCGGCCATCCGTTTGCGTGAACTTCGACCCCAAGTCGGAATCCTCCTGTTGTCGCAATATGTGGAGGTTGTCTACGCGCAAGAGTTGCTGTCCTCTGGACGTGGCGGTGTCGGCTATCTACTGAAAGATCGAGTTGCCTCGCTCGATGAGTTGAAGGATGCTGTCGAACGGATTTCGGCGGGCAGCACGGTGCTCGATCCCGAGGTCGTTGCCCAGCTTGTGGGCCGCCGGCAGGATCCATTGATGACGTTGACTCCTCGCGAGCATGAAGTGATGACTCTGGTAGCCGAGGGGCGCACAAATGCGGCGATCGCAAAACAACTGGTCATTGGCGTCGGAGCAGTCGAGAAGAATGTGACGTCAATCTTTCAGAAACTCAATCTTGAGGACTCAGGCAGCGACCATCGTCGGGTGCTTGCCGTGCTCACCTGGCTGCAGCGCTGATCCAGTAGCGCTGCCGCTGCCGCTGCCGCTGGCGCGGGACTAGCGAAGCGAACTGAACCGCGCATTCAATACCTTGAGGTCTCGGATGCGCCGCTCAAGGGTGATGCCGAGGAACAACACGATGGCACCACCGACGACGGCCCAGACCCACCAGTCGGTGAGTTGGTAGAAGGTGACGAGCACCGGAGCGAACGTGTGTGCTGCATGAATGAGCACCACGACGGCGCCGACGATGAGCGGGGCTTGCAGCTTTAGCCACGTTCCCACGATGATCGCGAGCACTGCGGCTATTCCGAGGGCGAGGATTCGCCACTGAGTGTCGGTGCTGTCGGTGTCGATAAACGTTGCGATGAGACTCGGGACCAGAATTACGAGCAGGCCAGGTGTAAGTGACGGGAAGCTTCGTGCTTGAGCCTCTCGGGCCATTCGGAGAGCTCCGTGAGTGAGCATTGCGATTCCCAATGGCACGGTGATCCATTCGAGTGGATTGATGAGATTACCGAGGTAGGCGATGGCTCCCACAATGCTCGCGAGTGCGAACGCGAGGTAACTCATGCGGTGGGTGAGCGGACGCGAGGGCGGCCGTGCTGCGGTAACTACGAGTAGAGCACCACCGAGTGTCACGAGCAGCACGATGCGGATGCCGTCGAGCGGTCGGTTGATGCTTCCGGCGTCGAGAAGTACAAGTGTTTCGACCGCATAGAGCAGCCCAATCGAGGTGCCGAGCAGCGCTTCGCTCGTGACTGACCATCTCGAGTTGGCTGGATCGCGGGTAAAGTTCGTCGCGGTGAGCCCAAAGCTGGCGAGTGCGAGAACGGCGACTGCACCGAGAAGCCAGGAGTCGAGCTCGGGCAGCGCACTGCGGTTGTCAACGGCGAGTACTAGTGCGCGCGACGCGGTCGCGACTACGAGCCCGACTCCGGATGCGACGATCGCTACGCCCCACAGGTCGACGAATCGGTCGCGGGGTTCGACAAAGCTTGCGGTGAGCAGGAGCGCTCCACACAATCCTGCGATAACTAGAGTGCGCAGGCCATTTCCGCTCGCAGCATTGAGCGAGAGTGGGAGGATCGCGATGAGTAGGGCGACGAGGGCTATCGCAGGTGCAGACGTGAGGCGCGAGTGACGCAGCTCGGCTCGCGCTGTGAAGACGGCAATGGCGAGTACAGCTGCGGCGAGCGGGAGAACGTAAGCCTCGAGAGCATCTACGCGTGTTTGGTCGAGCCGCAGCCAGAGAGCCCAGGTTGCGAAGGCAACGGCGACCCACACGAGGTGGCGTCGAGGTGACTTGGCTCCGAAGATGCCGTTTCGTGAGATCGATGCGAGGAGCAGGGTGATTGCGACGAGCAACACGATGAGCCAATGGCTCGCGCGTGGCTCGAGGGCGGCGCTCGCCGCAGCGATGCCAGCTACGGCGAGGGCGCTGACTTCACTGATGCGTCGGATGCGCGGCTGATTTCCTCGCACTCGAAGCGCCATGCTGAGCGCACCGACGAGCACCGATGCGGTGGCGGGTGCAAGCTCAATCGCGATGTCGGCGAACCCAATTGCTCGGCTCGCACTGTCGAGCGCCCACACTGTTGCTGGCGCAAGCAGGGCTGCGGCCACGTATCTTTGCTCGAGGCGCTCGCGCGTCGCGTTTCGTGCGAGGGAAAGGCCCAACAGCGCGAGTGATGCGACAGAGACAATCAGGCTGACGAGATGGATGTTGAGCACGAGAGGGGCTGTCGCTGCGGGGGCACCGTTTACTGATGCAACCCAGAGATTTGCGGCGGCGAGCGTTGTGCCACTGAGTCCGATCCACCACAGGGTCCGGCGTTCTGCCGGAATGAGTGTCGGCGCCGTGTTCCACAGCGAGAGTGCGAGAACTGCGACGGTGGCTAGTGCGACAGTGAGCCATGATTCGAGCGGGTTGGGGCGGTTTTCGGTGAAAAGGAACTGAAGGTGTTCTCCCACGCCGCCAGCCGCGACGATGAGCACTACCGCTGCCGTACCAAGCAGCGTGGCTCGACCAACTTCGTGGTTGAAAAGATAGCGCGCGGCAATCATTAGTGTCGCGGTCGTAAGGCTCGTCACTGCCCACGTCTCGTGACTTGACCAACCGGAACTGTAGGCGAGGAGAAGTGGGAGCATTCCGCCTGCTGCAATGGTCAGTTGGACACGGCGAGGGCCTCGACGTTTTCTGTCTAGGGCAATAACGATGACCGCCACGATGGCCAAAACAAGCCAAGCGATGGTGGCGCGGGCGAGTGTTCCGGTGAGCGGGGCAGCCAGTGCGAGTGCGAGCCCTGCGCTAGCGAGAACGAGGTGGATGCGGGCGCGAAGTTGGTCGGTGAGCCCCCAGGCCACGGCCATCGCTAGCGGGATGGACAGCAGGGCAAGTTGCGGCCAGCCTCGCTCGATGATGTCGAACGTCGCACTGCCTAGGGTGCTGCGCCGGGATTGCTGCTGATCGACGTAGTGAGCTGCGAGAACTATCGCTGTACTGAGCGGGAAGAGTGCGGCAGCAGCGGTGACTGCCCAGACGCCGACGGATGCCCAGCGAGTTACGCGATGGGCGAGGCCACTGAGCCGGTGACCTATCGCTTCGACGATCAGCGCTGCCACCGCCAAAGTGGCGACAGTGACCAAGATGAGCGACGGCGGAGTCTCCGCACCGGGGGAGGGGGATGCACTCTGCGCGATGATGATCCACAGCCCAGCGCCCAAGAGAAGGCCTGCTATCGACGCATAGGCGTAGCGGACTCCCGCAGCGGGACCGTGCCCGCGCAGCGTAAAGCTGTGCACGGTGGCGATGGCAGCGAGCACGAGCATCCACGCGCCAACAGTGTTGTTGAGACTGAATGAGCCTTCGACAACGCCGCTAATGAGCCCGACGAGGAGCGCGAGCATCGCGTAGCCCGCGGTCACGACGCGTTCCACGATGGCCCTATAGGTGCCGTGCGTTGCGATCAGATGGATAAGCGAAGCTGCAGCGAACGCAGCAACGGTGATGAGCGTGGATGACTCGAAATTGCGGTCTGAAGCAATGCCAGCGACGAGAAGTGCGGCCGCGGGAGGGAACACGAGGAATCCCACGACGTTAATGAGGACGAGGTTGCTTGCTCGGTGCCACAGCATGAATCCCACCGAGGAAATGAGGAGCGCCCCGCCCCAGTACATTCGTCCTTCCGTATCGCCGATAACTAGTAGTTCGTTGGCGCGCAGCGCATAGATATCGAGGATGACGAAGACCACTGCAAGTATGGAAAGTGCTTCGGCGGTGGCTGAAAGCCCGCGCTGCTTCATCTTCGACGCTGCCACGATGCTGGCGATTGTGATGCTCGCGATAATGGCGGAGCGCCAGATGAGCCCGAAGGTCAAGAACGCATAAATGAGGAAGAAAACTGCGCCGACTGAGAGCAGTGAAACGCCGACCACGAGCAGGAGAACCTGAATGCCCGAGTGCGAGCGAGCCGGCGAAGCTGTAGGCGTGACCTTGCCAGAGCCTTGGTCGGCAGCGCCGGCACCATCGGCTCCCGCATCAGCAGCGACATCAGCAGCGGCATCAGCATCAGCATCAGCAACGGCACCGGTATCAACATCAGAATCAATTACAGCGGGAGGCGAGCTGACGACCGCACTATTGATGAGCGCGGCAGTCTCGAAGCGGATCTTGCCAATGAGTTCGAGTCGGGCATCCAACAGCGCCGCGACGTTCAATGACTCTTCTCGCAAGAGCGGAGCGTCGGGGTGATTAAGGTCGAGCCCGCAGTTCAGGCACACCGAGGAGGCAGGGAGTCCAACGAAACAGGCGGGGCAGCGTGAAACGTCAGTTAGGTCCTTGGGCCCGCGCGGGAAGAGCACGTGGCCCACGCGGTCAATAAAGGAACGCGGTGCATCAACCATTTACCCTGGGTTCCTTTCGGGAGGAATCCCCAGAGTAGCGCTGACTAATCCTTAAGAAGCGATAAGCCGCGAAAGTGTGGACTGTTGCTGCGAGAATCCCTTGGCCGTCTGAATCTCAGGACGAGGCTTTTCGAGGCGGTTCGTCCACGATTGACCGTCCCACCAACGCAGCATGTGGCTGCCAGCGGGGTCCGGGTACCAGCCGAAGGGGGGAAGTTGAGTGATTGTATTAGACATCGGGGGCGTCCAAGGTGCCCTGCCGCGAGGGGCGATACGGGTGCGGCGTGTGATCCAGCCGCATTGGATCGGTTCGGGGGAACAGCTAGCCCCAGTATAGGGGGCACGATCGAATCGTAACAAGGGGTCAGTTGAGCGAACGCACGACGGTTGTCATCGGGCGCGTCTTCGACTACCTAGCGCGCCGTGAGTAAGATAGTCGCGTGAACATCTTTGGCTTTGTAATCTCATTGGCGCTCTTTGTCGGCGGAATTTACATGATGGGCGAAGCCTTCTATGTTGAGGGCCTTGAGTCAGTCGTATTCATCGGCGGGCTGCTTGTCACGTGCCTCGGAGTGTTCATTCCGGTTCACATCATGAAGCGCGTCGACAGCTAGTTGCCCATGGCGAGCCTTCTGAGTCGGCTCGCGCCCCTAGCTCTGACCCTTCGCGGGTCAAAGCGCATGTTCAGCGATCCACAGAAGACCCTTGATCGCGTTGACCAGCTAAGAAGGAGTCCAGCCAACTTCGAGCCCCCGGCATCCATTTCGCGGCATGTCGACGTCACGTCGCGCACGGTAGAGGGCTGGACAGTCTTCGATGTTGCTCCACGCTCGGGCGGTATCCCTCAACGCGCAGTGTTCTTGCATGGCGGTTGCTACGTCTTCGAGATCGACCCATTGCACTGGCGTTTTGTTGCGCGACTGGTTCGCGAGACGGGCGTCACAATCAGTGTTCCGATCATGCCGCTCGCCCCGACCGGACAAGTGTCAGTTGTAGTGGATCGGGTTGCTCATATCGTGCAGTCACTCATTGCTGAGGTCGGCGCAGGCAACGTCAGCCTGATTGGCGATTCTTCGGGCGGAGGGATGGCACTGGCTGTGGCGATGGAGCTACGCGATCGCAAGCACGAACCACTCCGCGCAATCGTGCTTTCCGCGCCCTGGCTCGACATCAGTGGCACCGACCCCAAAATTGCCGAGATTGCACCAAGCGACCCTTGGCTTGCTGTGCCTGGAACTAAAGCTGCCGGTGCCCTCTATCGCGCTGAACTACCGGAAACGGACTGGCGGGTTAGTCCGATCCACGGCGACCTAGCGAATTTGGGCCCGATGACGGTGTTCACAGGAACACGCGACATCGTGCACGCCGACGCTCTTCGCCTCAGAGAGCAAGCGGCGGAGCAGGGAATTGCTCTTGACTTCCATGTGGGGGAGGGCATGATCCACAACTATCCGATCTTGCCGATCCCCGAAGGAACAGCAGCGCGCGCAATAGTCGCATCGGCGATTCGCTGAGGTGGCCGAAAAAACCACTTAACGACTAAAGGCCGCCTCAGATGAGGCGGCCTTTATTAGTGGAGGGGATACGGAGAATCGAACTCCGGTCATCAGTTTGGAAGACTGAGGCTTTACCATTAAGCTACATCCCCACTCGGCACTCGATCGTGCTGTGCGCCGAGGAATACTGTACCTGAAACCTTGCAAAGTACGAAGTCGAGACGGATCGAAACCGCTTTCACCGCCTATTTGCTGGCAAGAAGTAGGGGAGAACTGCAGATCTGCCAATCTCGTCAACATTCCGTTCGCGCTCAGGCTAGACTTGCCGAGGCCAATTTTGTACCGGCGTGTTTTTTTAGCGTCGCGGTCAGATCTATGTACGGCGCCCGGGGCGTAGCTCAGCTTGGTAGAGCGCTCGGTTTGGGACCGAGAGGTCGCAGGTTCGAATCCTGTCGCCCCGACGAAATACACACAACGAATTACAGGAGTCCACAACGTGAAGACAACCGTTGAGAAGTTGAGCCCGACCCGCGTCAAGCTCAACATTTCGGTCACCCCAGAAGAGCTCAAGCCGAGCATCGACCACGCGTACAGCCACATCGCGTCGCAGGTCAACATTCCCGGCTTCCGTAAGGGCAAGGTTCCGCCGCAGCTGGTTGACCAGCGCGTCGGCCGCGAAGAGATCCTCAATCACGCTGTGAGCGACAGCCTCGACGGTTTCTACCGCCAGGCAGTAACCGAGGAAGAGATTCGCGTTCTTGGCCGCCCCGAGGCAGACATTGTCACGTGGCCTGAGGTCAAAGACTTCAGCGGAGACCTCGTTCTCGCTATTGAGGTTGACGTTCGCCCAGAATTTGATCTTCCCGACTACGACAAGCTCACCCTCACGGTTGACGCTGTCGAAGCATCCGCGGATGACGTCAAAGACGAACTCGACAACTTGCGTGCCCGTTTCGGCACGCTCGTAACCGTCGAGCGCCCCGCCAAGAAGGGCGACTTCGCTCAGCTCGACCTCGTAGCCAAGATTGGCGACACCGAGGTTGACTCCGCATCGAGCATCTCCTACGAGCTCGGCTCAGGCGAATTGATCGAGGGCATCGATGAGGCGCTTGACTCGCTCAGCGCTGGCGAATCGACCACCTTCGAGTCGGTACTTCTCGGTGGAGACAACGAGGGCGAGACCGCAGTCATCAGCCTTACTCTTCTCACCGTCAAGGAGCGCGAGCTTCCTGAAGCCGACGATGACTTTGCTCAGATGGCCAGCGAGTTCGACACCATCAAGGAACTCAAGGCCGACCTCAAGGAGCAGGTCAAGCGCTCGAAGGCTTTCGGCCAGGGTGCTGAAGCTCGCGACCAGATCGTTGACGAACTGCTCAAGACTCTTGAGATCCCCGTTCCCGAGAAGCTCGTTGAAGACGAAGTTCACCGTCACCTCGAGAACGAGAACCGTCTCGAAGATGACGAGCACCGCGCCGAGGTTGTTGTAGCCAGCGAAAAGACTTTCCGTTCACAGATCCTGCTTGACTCGATCGTCGAAAAGGAAGAGATCAAGGTAAGCCAAGAAGAGCTCACCTCGTACCTCGTTCAGGGCGCTCAGCAGTACGGCATGGAGCCAGGCGAGTTCATCCAGGTTCTCGACAAGAACGGCCAGATTCCCGCAATGGTTGCCGAAGTTGCTCGCAGCAAGGCCCTCGCGGTCGTGCTCAGCAAGGCAAAGGTTGTTGACTCCAAGGGCAAGTCGGTAGACGTTTCGGCATTCACTGCTGTAGCAAATGCTGATGTCGTCGAGGATGACGCTGCAGTAGAAGAAGCCGCAGACAACTCCTAAAACACAGCTTCATACTCGTGGCCAGCTAGTTATCTAGCTGGCCACGAGTTCGTTAACGAGTAGTTTTTGATCAACCAGTTATGGTGTCGAGGAAGAGCTTCGAGTAGCGAGCACCGTCTACTCCGAGAGCTACATCGATTCGACGAAATAGTGGGTCGCCAGCTCCGTGTTGCTCATGGCCAGCAGTGCGGTGGTCGACGACTGTCTGCCCGCGAGTCAGCGGGTCGCCCAGGCTGACTCGAACCGGCAAATTGGACGTTCTCAGCCCATCCGGATCGATGGCGGCGCACACGGCGCCCGCATCGCCAATGTCACCGTGGCCTTCGCCGGCGACACGAATCTCGCCGCCCTTTACGGTGACGATGTGCTGCAAGAGGCGGCCGACTAATTGTGCGCCCGGTTCGGATGCTGCAGAGAGCCGAACAATATCTTCGGGCGGAATCGACACTGCATAAAAGACATCGAGTCCGTACATCGTGATTGGCACGCCAGCACTCAGTACGATTTCGGCTGCTTCCGGATCGTGCCAAGTGTTGAATTCGGCAACGGCGGTAGCATTTCCGACAGATGCAGAACCGCCCATAAAGACGATGCGCTCGACGTTAGAGAGCACTTCGGGATACATCCGCACGAGAAGAGCAATGTTGGTCATCGGTGCGAGCGGCACCAAAGTCACCGGGGTGGGGCTAGCGAGAATCTCGCGCCGCAAGAGCTCGACCGCGTGCAGCGGGAGGACGGTACGCGCGGACTCCGGCAGTCCGAGATCAGCGAGGCCGTCAGTGCCGTGCACATGGGCCGCATGGTTTGCCTCCGCAAGCAGCGGACGGCTTGCGCCAGCCGCGACAGGAATATCACCAGCCCCCGCCATATCTAGCACCTTCAGCGTGTTCTTTACGACCTGCTTGAGGCTCGCGTTTCCGGCGACACACGTGACTGCGCGCAGATTGACGTCGGGATGTCGCACAGCGACCATCAGGGCGAGGGCATCATCAATGCCAGTGTCAACGTCGAGAATCATCTGCTGCATGCCGTAATGCTAAGCCCGGCGACCTCGACTAGTCAGCAACAAGCTCCGCCGCGTACCCGCGCACCGATCGTTGATAGATCGGCAAATAGTTCGCGATTGCCATGAGGGCAACAGAGACTCCCAAGGTGGGATCCCCGCGACTCGTGAGGGCCAGCGCAAGAAATGCGGCGGTAGGCCCCGTCCACTCGTCGTCGGGATGCTCGTGCAGTTGCTGTTCTAGCATGGCGATCGACTCATCGAGCTGGCCGAGATTTCGTAGTGTGCTGGCCAACTGGATAATTGCGCGTGGACGCAGCGCGGCATCCAGCCCGTTTTCCAGCGCCAGACGATAGAGCGGTTCAGCTTCGGTCTCGAGGCCGGCATAGTCGCGGGCGCCCGCAGCCTCAAAGAGAGCCTCAGCGTCATCATGATCTCGCTCAGCGACTAAATCGTCGATCGCGATAACAACATCGCTTTCTGCCATAGAGGAGGCGTGGGACCAGATATCTGCGACTCGATCGCGCCAGTTGTCATGCATTTGGCGAGCCTACAAGCACTAATACACGACGCGGTACTTTGCCTAGGGCGAACAAGCCAGAATCGCGGCGCGTACTCGGATAGATTCGTAACCAAGCGATTACTGAAACGGAGCGCAACAATGGCCCAACCGGCATTGGTCTCAAGTGTTTTTGACCAACTCCTCAAAGATCGCATCATCTGGCTCGGTTCAGAGGTGCGGGACTCGAACGCCAATGAGATCTGCGCAAAGATCCTGTTGCTCGCGGCAGAGGACCCCAAGCGCGACATTTACCTCTACGTCAACTCACCAGGTGGATCAATTACTGCGGGAATGGCGATCTACGACACGATGAAGTTCGTGCCGAACGACATCGTCACCGTAGGTATTGGCCTTGCCGCCTCGATGGGGCAGTTCCTGCTCTCCTCGGGTACCAAGGGCAAGCGCTACATCACCCCCAACGCACGCGTGCTCTTGCACCAGCCGTCTGGCGGATTCGGTGGAACGTCAGCCGACATCCAGACCCAGGCCGGCGTCATCCTCGATATGAAGAAGCGCATGGCTGAGCTCACCGCAGAGCAGACAGGCAAGAGCGTCGAGCAAGTTCTCATCGACAACGACCGCGACAACTGGTTCACGGCTCGTCAGGCGCTTGAGTACGGCTTTGTTGACCACCTGCGCGAGTTCGCTTCCGACGTCGTTGGTGGCGGCGGAACCGAAGAAGGCGCTACCGACGACGCCACCAGCAAGAAGGACTAGCAATGACGAATTTTAACCTCGGAGCACACACGCCCGCCGGCATTGGTCGTCCGGATGTTGACGCTCGCTACATTTTGCCGACGTTCGAAGAGCGCACAGCCTACGGCTACAAGCGCCAAGACCCGTACGCGAAGCTGTTCGAAGATCGCATCATTTTCTTGGGCGTTCAAATCGATGACGCCTCAGCGGATGACGTCATGGCCCAGCTCCTCGTTCTCGAGAGCCAGGATCCTGACCGCGACATCGTCATGTACATCAACTCACCCGGTGGATCATTCACTGCGATGACGGCGATCTACGACACGATGCAATACATCCGTCCCCACATCCAGACGGTGGTTCTCGGTCAGGCAGCTTCGGCTGCTGCCGTAATCACGGCAGGTGGCACGAAGGGCAAGCGCTTGGCTCTGCCGAACGCTCGCATCATGATCCACCAGCCTGCTGGCGGTTCAGAGGGATCAAGCCAGGCCTCGGACATCGAGATCCAGGCCCGGGAAATCTTGCGGATGCGCACGTGGCTCGAAGAGACCCTGTCACACCACTCGAACCGCACCGCCGAACAGGTCAACAAGGACATCGAGCGCGACAAGATCTTGAGCGCGACAGAAGCCGTTGAATACGGCCTCATTGATCAGGTTCTGACGAGTCGCAAGACGATGCCAGCCCTCACGAGCTAGTTCGTTCACCTCTCGAAACACACTGAGGCGGTCATCCGATAATGGATGACCGCCTCTGTGTCGTTAATCGGGGGAGTGCTCGTGAGTTACTGGTCGCTCCTGTTGCGGCGAACCGTGATCAGGAAGATCGCAACGCCCGCGATGAGGACGAGAGCGATCGCCCCGGCAACAAGAAGTACGGTTGCTGCATCGACAGTCGTTGCGGCATCCGTTTGGCCGTCGCCGGTAGAGGTTGCCTGGTCGTCGGGATCTGTCTGCTCGAGTGTTCCACCGCCGCACGCGGGGGGAGCATCGAATCCCTCAGAAATCGGCTGGTCGGCATCTGGCTGCCACTCAAAACCGATCTCTCCCGAAATCGTGTGACCGTCTGAAGAAACCAGCTGCCAGAGCATCGTGTACTCGCCAGCATTACCGAGAGCTGCTGTCGTGGAGAGCGAGTCGTCTCGGATGGTGAAACATCCGTCGCCAAAGTAGTTTCCTGAAGCATCAACAACTTGAATGGCGAAACCGCCGCCGTCACCCGCGAGATCCAGAAGGGTGTCGCTGGTGCTGACGGAGAACTCTTCAGGCAATTGAGTGAGAATCGCGCCCTCCTCTGGAGTGCTCGCAACCAAGTAGTTGTGCGCGTACGCGGGCGCGGCTACGAGCAGCACGAGTGCTGCGATCGTAGCCGCGCTGAGCGCAGCGCCGATGCGAATTATCCGACGCATGAGCCGCACCTACTTAGTTGTCGGGCGACGGAATGAGAAGGCCACAACGATTGCTCCGAGTCCGGCTACGAGCCCTGCGATACCAAGACCACGTGCCACAGGGTCGCTGCTGGCGCTTGCTGCATCGTGGTCGCTTTCCATGGCGTCGCCGTCGCCGTGGGCGTCTTCGGTCTCCGTTGCATCGTGGTGACCAACCGGCTCGTCAGTGATGAAGAGAACGGGGGCAGGCTTCTCGGCGTCTTCTTCGGTTCCGCTCCAGCTGACAACGCTGCCATCGGTGTAGGTCTGTTCTGCGGTCAGGACGACGCTTCCGACGTCAGGAATCGGGCCAAGGGAAACGGGAAGCAGCAGAAGTGCCCCGTCGCCCAACTCTGAGCCAGGCTGAGCTGTCCAAACGATTGACGTAACGGCTTCGGTAATTTCGCTTTCGCCGACCATAACGGGTTCCGGTAATTCGCTGCGCACAAGTTCGGCGTCCCAACCGGGAACAGGAACAAAACGAACGCTCGTAAACGGAGTATCTGTTGGAAGTTTCAGTTCAACGCGATTGGTCTTTTCTGTCTCAGACTCGTTGGGAACCTTGACAGTGATGAGTGCGTAGTCGCCCGGCTCGGCCTGACCTGGATCGATCGAGACGTGAGCCAGCGCGGCGAGGGGAGCGGCGATAGCGAGCGATACGCCAGCCGCGAGGGCGAGTGCAGATTTGGTGAAAGTATTCATCGTGTTCTCTCTAAAAAGATCGCAATAGCGCGATAAAAGTAATTGGATGCTGGGCGGAGCTAAGCCGCGAATGCAGCGGCAGGGGGGCCGCGGTAGCGCATCGTTGAGAGAAAGCGTGCTGCGAAGGCAACGACATGGGCTACGGGCACCGGGAGTCGAGCATCCATTCCGCGAAGGAATACCGGAGCTATCGACCTCACGAGGCGGGCTACGAACAAGCGTGCAGTGGTCAGAAGGCCCCAGAACGCGACCTCGGCGTAACGGAACATGACGATCGTGACTACGGCTGCCGCGAGGTGGGCGAGTGACATGGCAGAACTGGCGTTCACTGACGATGTCGTAATGCTCAAGGACATTGTCGACATATCGTGCGGTGCAACTCCCGCCGGTGCAAGCATCGAACTAAACAGCGCGTGATACATCGCCTGGCTCGCCACGATCGCGATCGAGAGGCGCACAAATGAGACGTTTCGGCCAGCGAGAAGCGTGCACACCGCGATCGAGATGACGAGTGAGGCTGCCGCTCCGAACAGCGACGGAACGACATTGCCGGCGAGCTGGTGAGAGAGTGCTGCGGCGAAAGTAGCAAAGAAAGCGGCGGCGCTTCCGCGAAGGAGACGCATTGCACGGGTATGCACGGGGCCCCTTCTCTCAACGGTGTCGAACTCTTCAAGCCTAGTTCGTATCCGAAGGCAGATTCGATTGGTCAGTCGCCCCCGAATAGAGCCACGCTTCGACGCGCCGAAACGCCGCTTGTAATGGTGACCGAGAGTGCACGAATATCGGGTTAGGCTCGGTAGCAAGGTATTTACTCAAGGAGAGGAACCGGCATGGCCCGAATTGGGGAAAGCGCGGACCTGCTCAAGTGTTCCTTCTGCGGCAAAAGCCAAAAGCAGGTACAGCAATTGATTGCCGGTCCGGGCGTCTATATCTGCGACGAGTGCGTAGACCTGTGCAACGAGATCATTGAAGAGCGACTTGCTGAGGCTGGCGAAGAGGCATCGAGCGAATTCGACCTGCCCAAGCCTCGTGAAATCTACGCTTTCCTTGAGGAATACGTTATCGGCCAAGAGGCTGCCAAGCGCGCTCTCTCCGTTGCCGTCTACAACCACTACAAGCGCGTTCGTGCCCGCAACACCATTACTTCAGCAGATGCCGTCATCGATGATGTGGAAATTGCGAAGTCCAACATTCTGCTTATCGGCCCCACTGGTTGTGGCAAAACTTATCTCGCGCAAACTCTCGCCAAGCGCCTCAACGTGCCGTTCGCCGTCGCGGATGCCACAGCGCTTACCGAAGCAGGCTACGTCGGCGAGGACGTCGAGAACATTCTCCTCAAGCTCATTCAGGCAGCAGACTATGACGTCAAGCGCGCCGAAACGGGCATTATCTACATCGACGAGATCGACAAGATCGCTCGCAAGGCCGAAAACCCATCTATCACGCGTGACGTTTCCGGTGAGGGAGTGCAGCAGGCGCTGCTGAAAATCTTGGAAGGAACTGTCGCTTCCGTTCCTCCGCAGGGTGGCCGCAAGCATCCGCATCAAGAATTTATTCAGGTCGACACGACCAACGTGCTCTTTATCGTCGCCGGTGCGTTTGCAGGCCTCGAGGAGATCATTTCGAACCGAGCTGGTAAGAAGGGCATCGGCTTCGGCGCCCCGCTTCACAGCAAAGGCGACGACGTAAACCTCTTCGGCGAGGTGCTGCCGGAAGACCTTCACAAGTTTGGACTGATTCCCGAGTTCATCGGGCGACTGCCTGTTGTGACAACGGTGACCCAGCTCGACCAGGTCGCGCTCATGGACATTCTGACAACGCCCAAGAACGCGCTAGTTCGGCAGTACCAGCGCATGTTCGAGATCGATGGCGTTGAGCTCGAGTTTGAACGTGATGCTCTCGAGTCGATCGCTGACCTCGCCGTGTTGCGCCAGACCGGTGCTCGCGGACTGCGCGCGATTCTTGAAGAAGTCCTTGGCCCGATCATGTTCGACGTACCGTCCGATGAAACAGTAGGTCGCGTCATTGTGACGAAGGCTGCTGTTCTGGAAAATGCGGCACCGACGATCATTCCTCGCAAGCCCATTCGCGAAGAGAAGTCTGCCTAAGCTCTAGCAGCTCACCGCGCGATCTCGCGCGGTCTTTAGCGTGGTTTCATTCTGTCCAGCCCACAACCGCCGGGCCGTCACCATGCACTTTCGCGTGCAATTTTCCTTTTGGCCGCCCTAGTGGTGTCTTGCCCATTGACATTCCCCGAAACTTAATTCTATAGTTTGTTTAGTCCTGAACTAAGGGGAACCAATGGCGCTTCGACCGATGGCACGTACCGATGTAAACCGATCAGCGATCCTCGCTCACCTCGGGGCGCACGGTCCGGCATCCCGTGCAGAGCTCGCTCGCACGCTCAGTCTGTCGCCCGCTCTCATGACCCAGCTCACCAAGGACCTCCTTCACGACGGCCTGCTGCGTGAACTCGAGCACCAAGCTTCGCAGGGAGGCCGACCGGCCCGGATGCTCGGGCTCGTCTCAAGCGCGGGTCGCGCCGTCGGCGTGAAAGTAGCTTTCGACCACGTCGCATTCGTCGAGGTTGGCATCGATGGCGCGGTACTCCGCACCGCCAGCGAGCCATTCGATGCAGAATCAACGACCATGCTGATGACGCTCGCAGCGCTGTTACGCTCATTCATCGCTGGCGGTTCATCTGCACCGCTGCTCGGCATCGGTGTTGGCGTTCCTGGCTCTGTCGACTCTCAAGCGACCGGCGCCGTGAGTTCCACCCAGCTGAAATGGAACAACGTTCCCATCGGCTCGACTCTCCGTCGCGAACTCGGATTGCCAGTGCTCGTTGAAAACAACGTCAACGCGCTAGCAATGGCAGAACGGCTCTACGGACTTGGCCGGCGCCACCGAAACTTTCTGGCCGTCACGATCGGAACCGGAATTGGCGCAGCGATCGTCGTTGATGGCGTGATCGTTCGTGGCTTCGGCGGTGGCGCTGGCGAAATCGGGCATATCCCGATTCGCGATCAAGGCCCACAATGCACCTGCGGAAACACCGGATGTCTCGAGACCTTCGTCTCAGAATCAGCGCTCGTTGCAGTCGCCCGCGAACGCGGAATTATTGCTGAGAGCGCAGGAATCGCTGCTCTCCGCGACGCCGCCGACCGAGGAGATACCGCGGCGATCGCGGTATTCGGTGAGGCCGGACACCTGCTTGGGCGTGCCGTTGCCGGACTCGTGCATGTTCTCGACCCCGAGATCGTCATACTTTTGGGAGAGGGCACAGCGGACTGGAACCACTGGTCCTTCGGATTCGAACCCGCCTTCCGTGCTGCGCTTATGCCGGCACGACGAGGCATCGCTGTTGCTGTCGAAACCTGGCAGGACGCCAGCTGGGCGCAAGGTGCTGCCACCCTGGTGCTCGCGACACCCTTCGACGCAGAAGGAATAGCGGGGGAGCAGGGCGACCTCGTACGTCAGCGCCTCGTTGAGCAGGCAGCACCCTCGGAGCGCACCTAATGGCGCTGTCTACCGTTGGCATCACTCCAGCAGAAACCATCACTACACCGCAAGCGGGCGGGGTACGCCGTAGACGTACCTCGGCGGGCTACGTGCTCACTGTGTGCGCCTTCCTGCTCCCCAGCGCCATCCCGCTGGCCCTGTTCGTATTAGGGCCAATGATCGCGGCGGCATGGATTAGCTTCACCGAATGGAACCTCATCACCCCGATGGAATTCATCGGATGGGCGAACTACCAATCCCTACTCGCTGACGAGCGAACAGGGGAAGTTTTCCTCCACACCCTCCAGTACATCGCCGGATACCTTCCATTGGTTTACATCGGAGGGCTGGCCTTGGCTCTTGCCCTGAATAGGGCTCTCAAGGGGCGCTCCCTGTGGCGCGGGATCTACTTTCTTCCGGTAGTCACCAGTTGGATCGCTGTCGCGATCGTGTGGCGCTGGCTACTCAACCCCAATAACGGTGTCGTCAACGTTGCTCTCGGATGGTTCGGTATTGATGGCCCGGGCTGGTGGACTGACCCCGACTGGGCAATGGTTTCGATCATTCTCGCCAGCGCCTGGAAAGACTTGGGCTTCGTTATGGTGATTCTGCTTGCCGGACTTCAGTCGATCAACCCTGACCTCTATGACGCCGCCAAAGTGGATGGCGCGGGCCCCTGGAGTCGGCTGAAAAATGTCACGATCCCGATGCTCAGCCCGAGTACGTTTTTCGTCGTCGTGATCTCGCTCATCAACGGCTTCCAAGTGTTCGATCAGGTGTACGCAATGACAGGTGGGGGCCCCGGTGGCTCCACTCAGGTTGTTGTTCAGCAGATCTACGACCTGACTTTCCGCTATGGCGCCGCGGGAGAAGCATCCGCGCTGTCGTGGTTGCTGTTCATTGTCATTCTCGCCGTCACGGTGATCCAGATCATCGGACAGAAGAAGTGGGTGCACTATGCGTGATTCACTACGCACCGAATCCCGGAGCTCTCGCAAGGCGACCCCCGCGGCAAAGAGCAAGTCTGTCGTGCTGCACGTCGCCGTCATCGCGGGCGCACTGGCAATGTTCTTTCCATTCCTATGGACGTTCATTACCTCCATCACGCCCGGTGCAGGGTTCTCAATCGCCCCCCAACTGTGGCCCGGGAGTCCGTCGTTCGAGGCGTATCAAACACTGTTCACCGAGCGCCCGTTTGCTCGCGTTGTAGCGAACAGTCTTGGGCTCGCCCTAGTGACGACCGTGGTGCAACTATTCACGAGCGCCACAGCGGCCTACGCCTTCAGCCGGTTGCCGTTCCGCGGACGCGGTGTGGTCTTCGCGATCTACCTCGCAACAATGATGATCCCGCTGCAAGTGCTCATCGTGCCGCTCTTTGCAGAACTTAAAGCTTTCGGGCTCCTCAACACCTATCTCGGTGCACTTCTGCCGACCTTCGCGAGTGCCTTCGGAATTTTCTTACTCCGCCAAGCGATCAATCAGGTGCCCCGCGAGCTCGATGAAGCGGCGACCCTCGACGGTGCGGGGCACTTTCGAGTGTTCACCCAGATCGTGCTTCCGAACATCCGCCCAGCACTCGCAACGCTCACCGTCTTCGCATTTATGAGCAGTTGGAATGCGTTCCTGTGGCCGCTCGTCGTGCTTCGCTCACCCGAGCTGCAGACGCTGCCGATCGCATTGGCCGGGCTTCAAGGGCAGTACACCACCGCGTGGGATGTCGTCATGGCCGGCTCAGTCGTGAGCATCCTGCCGATGCTCGCGCTCTACATTTTCGCCCAGAAATACATCATTCAGGGCGTCGCAAGCTCAGGGATCAAGTAGGCCCCGGGACACCAGAGATCCATTCATCACCTGACATCAAAGGAGATATCTAGCATGAAACATTCACTACTTGCTGCGGGAGGCATCCTCGGCGTCTCGGCACTGCTGCTGAGTGCGTGCGCCACGGAACCCGCGAGCAGCGACGACCCTGTAACCATCACTTACTCCAACTTCACCTCGGCCGGAGGCAATGAAGAGAACCTCCAGACGATCATCGACGCGTTCGAGGCCGAGAACCCGAACGTGACGGTAGACGTCACGACCCTGCCCTACGGCGACTACTTCACGACGCTGCAAACAGACCTCGCAGCGGGCACCGTTGCGGATCTCGTCGACACCAACTACGACTTCTTCCCACAGTTGGCGTCTAGTGGATCACTCGCGCCGCTTGAAGTTACTAACCCGGAGTCGTATCGCGAATCGCTCATTGACGCTTACTCCGTCGATGGTGTTAGCTACGGACTTCCAAGTTCGTTCTCTGACGTAGTGCTCTACTACAACGCAGATCTGTTCGACGCGGCAGGACTCGACTACCCGACGAGTGACTGGACCTGGTCTGACGAGATGGCAGCAGCGAAGGCGCTCACCGACGCTGGCACCGGAACGTGGGGAAGCCACCAGCCCGTGTCGTTCTACGAGTTCTACAAAGTGCTCGCTCAAAATGGCGCATCCTTCCTGAATGACGACGGTACTGCTGTCGCGTTCAATACGCCCAAGGGCATCGAAGCTGCTGAATGGCTTACGTCAAAGAGCGGAACCGTCATGCCGACAATCGAGCAGGGACAGGGCACCGCCGACTTCGACACCAACCTGTTCCTTGAGGGAAAGCTTGGAATGATGCACTCAGGAATCTGGGTGTTCGGAGCGCTCGCTGAAGCGCCGTTCGCGTGGGACATCGCCGTGGAGCCAGGAAACACGCAGCAGGCCAGTGCTGTATTTTCTAACGCGGTCGGTGTCTCAGCGGCATCCGATCACATTGCGGAAGCAAGCGCCTTCGCAGAGTTCCTGACCTCATCGCAGACGATGGTCGACGTTCGTCTGGACAGCGGTTGGGAACTCCCGCCGACGAGCGACGAAGATCAGCTCGCCGTTTACCTGACTAAGGACACTCCAGCCAACCGTCAAGCAGTCTTCGACTCCCTCGACTCGATCGCGCTAACCCCGCTCGTCGAAAAGGGCCAGCAGGAGATGCAAGACATCGTCACCGAGGAACTGATTGAGGCGCAGGCTGGTCGCAAATCAGTTGCTGAGGCCCTGGCGAGTGCTGAAGAACGAATCAACGCAGTAATCGGATAGCACTAGTCCCGAATGAGGCCCAACCTCTTCACCCGAGGTTGGGTCTCATTCCCGGTCGGCCCAGGAGGGCACTTCATGACTACACGCATCGACAGCGACATCCTCGCATCGCTTGCCGCACACAGCGTTGAGCTGATTGCTACGCTTCAACACCCCAGCGGTGCATACCCTGCGAGCCCGACTTTTTCGGCCTACACCGGCTACTCGTGGTTCCGTGATGGCGCCTTCATCGCCGATGCGATGTCTGCAGCTAACGAGGTGGACTCTGCCTCCCGTTTTTTTGACTGGTGCGAAACCATCCTGATCGATCGTCGGGCGCAAATTGAGGCAATCGAGCAGGCTGAGGCTGCCGGCACGCCGCTCGACAACGCTCAGATGCTTGCGACTCGCTTTACATTCGACGGCCACGAAGGCAACGACGAGTGGTGGGATTTCCAAACAGACGGCTATGGCACTTGGGTCTGGGCCGTAGTCACGCACGCACGCCGACACGATTTTACGCCTGCGCGATGGGGTGAAGGCATCGAACTGTCCGTTCGCTACCTTCTCGCTACGTGGCAGCGCCCATGCTTCGACTGGTGGGAAGAGTACGAAGCCGAGCGTCATGTTTCTACCCTCGGTTGCGTCATCGCTGGGCTAAATGCCGCAGCAGACTCCGGGGTGTTGTCTTCCGAGATGGAACAGCAGGCGCGAGGCGCTGCCGCTGAGGCACTCGAACTCATCCAAACTCAGGGTGTCAGAGATGGACATCTTGTGAAGTGGCTTCATTCCGAAGCAGTAGATGGCTCCCTCGCCGCCCTCATTTCTCCCCTCGCCGTCGTTGACGGCACTTCACCGCTGGGAACCGCAACGGCAGCTCGCATCGATGCTGAGCTTTCGGTTGACGGGGGAGTGCACCGCTATATCGGGGACACCTTTTATGGTGGCGGTCAATGGCCACTCCTCAGTTGCATGCTTGGTCTTGCTTTCGCTGCTGGCGGCGATTCCGCGAAAGCGAGACAACAATTGGAGTGGGCGGCGCACACCGTCACTCCGCAAAGATTTTTGCCAGAGCAAGTCGACGACCACCTTCTCGACGCCACCCGCGTGCCGGAGTGGCTCGAGCGCTGGGGCACGGTCGCTACGCCACTGCTGTGGAGCCACGCGATGTACGTGCGACTTGCTGTGGAGCTTGGGGAGTACACGCCGCCAGCCTGGGGCGAAAGCACTTCATTAGCCGCTGAATCACACCATGGAAACGAAAGAGAGATTGTCTAGTGCTTCGACATCGACCACTGGGTTCGGGTCACCCATATTCCGTTGATACCGAACAGCGGCATCCAGCGATTCCGGTAGAGGGCCAGGGGCTCCGACTCGGTGTCCGCGCGACCTCAGATGTTGATGACGTCACCCTTATTTGGGATGACGGTGAGACAGTGACCGAGTACCCGCTTGACCGCGTTCGGCAACGCTCGCGCGGCCAAGAGGTTGACGGTGGCCACTTGGCTTCCGCTCAAGCACGACTTGCTCGCGCCAGTACCGGATTTGCCGTTGAGCTCACCACGATCACCGCGCATGCTAACTACCGGTATCGCTTTGTTGGCGGCCCCCAGCAGTCTCCGCGCTCGCAGTCCACGCGCTGGTTCACCGTTCACGCCGCGGGCTGGAGTAACGCTTCAGACTCCGTCCTAGAAGTGGATGCCGCGGCGGGACTTGTCGCAAACAGCGTGAGCGTGCTCGATGATGGGCAGCGCATCACGCGGGTGCGTTTCGCCTTGGCCCTTGAAGCCGGAGAGCACGTCTCAGGTTTCGGCGAGCGTTTTGATGCTCTCGATCAGCGGGGTTCCAGTTTTGACTCGGTGGTTTTCGAGCAGTACAAGTCGCAGGGTGCTGAACGTAAGACGTACCTTCCAATGCCGTTTGCTCATGTTGTTGGAGGGCGCGGCTGGGGCTTTCACGTCCGTACGAGTCGCCGTGTTTGGTTTGATGTTGCAGAGAGCGACCTCGAACTGCTGTGGGTTGAGGCAGAAGTGGATTCGCCCAGTTCTGACTCCGAGGTTCTCTCGGTCGCTGGCTACAGTGGAAGTCCCGCTCAGGTGCTCGACCAGTTTCTTGCTGAGGTTGGGCGTCCGGAGGTGTTGCCAAGCTGGGTCCACCGGCTGTGGGCTAGCGGCAACGAATGGAACACTCAGGCTGAAGTGATGCGTCAGATGGACGCTCATCGAGAGCACGGGATCCCGGTGGGGTCGGTCGTCATTGAGGCGTGGAGCGACGAGAGCACGTTTACCGTGTGGCGGGATGCGCAATACGCGCCGAGCGTTGATGGGGCGCCGCTTCAGCTGAGCGACTTTAGCTTTCCGGTCGAGGGTGCGTGGCCTGACCCTAAAGGAATGATCGACGAGTTGCACGAACGAGACGTCCGGGTGCTTCTGTGGCAGATTCCGCTCATCAAGCTGCGACCTCATCCAGTGGGGCAGGCTCGTCACGATGCAGACGCCGCGGTCGTGGAGAATGTCCTCATCCAAGACGAGGACTCGCGCGGCGTGCTCAAGCCCTATCGCAATCGAGGCTGGTGGTTTCCGCTTTCACTCATGCCAGACCTCACTGATGATCGTTCAGCGCAATGGTGGACTGAAAAGCGCCGCTATTTGGTTGAGGATTTGGACATTGATGGCTTCAAGACTGATGGCGGTGAACACGCTTGGGGTTCGGAGTTGCATTACCGCGACGGCCGCAGGGGAGATGAAAAGAACAACACTTTCCCCGTTCACTACGCCCGCGCGTATGGCGATCTGCTGAGGCGAGCGGGCAAAGCACCCGTGACGTTCTCGCGTGCCGGGTACACGGGATCGCAGGCTCACGGTGCTTTCTGGGCCGGTGACGAAAATTCTACGTGGGATGCGTTCCGGTGGTCGCTGTTTGCTGGTTTGAACGCGAGCGCTAGCGGGATCCTTTATTGGGGGTGGGATGTTGCCGGCTTCAGTGGAGACGTGCCGACGGCCGAGCTTTACGTTCGTTCGCTGGCGGCAGCGGCATTCGTGCCGATCATGCAGTACCACTCGGAGTTCAACCATCACCGCTCGCCGAGTCGTGACCGTACACCGTGGAATATTGCGGAGCAGTCTGGCGAGCCAGCGGTGCTACCTATGAGTCGCAATATTGTCGAGCTTCGCGAGCGCCTTGTTCCTTACCTCACGGCAGAGAGCGAGTGGGCGGTTGCTCAGGGAACAAATGTTATGCGGCCTCTGTTCTTCGATTGGCCAGAGGACGAACGGCTCTGGGCTCAACCGTTGCAGTGGATGCTCGGGCGTGACATTCTCGTGTCTCCTGTCACCGACGAAGGGGTCACGGAGCACACAGCGACGTTGCCGGCCGAGGATTGGGTTTATGCCTTCACGGGGGAACGAGTTGCCGGCGGCACGATCGACACTCGTGCCGTTCCCTGGGATCAGGTTCCGGTTTACGTCCGCGCCGCGGCGTGGGATCGGCTGGAAGCGATCTTCAACGCTTGACTTGAGAAGTGATGTTCCTGAGGGCGATCGCGCTAGGCGGACCGATTACAGCCGGATTCGGGTAAAGCTGAGATCGAATCGCCCTCAGGACACCGTGCTAGGTGGCATCTAAGTGTGAGAGTCGCGCCGCAGCGTGACCGCACCATTCTGCCCTGTTGCGCGTGCTTTGCGAAAGGGTTTCACCAAATTTTGTGGAGCAGCCACAACAATTAGTCGTTCGTGCCCGAGGCTACGTGGGGAAGCGACAACCAGTTTTCGCGGACCGCGATCAGAGCTTCATCGATCTCACCGTTGCGGGCGTGGCGCACGATCGACTCGTGCTGGGGTACGGATTCGCGTCCAGAGTGTGAGCTAAACCGCATGCGCTCTACTCGTCGCAGTACTGGAGTGAGTTGTCCAAGTACGTGCGCAATTGTCTCGTTGCCGCTGGCGGAGATGAAAATGTCGTGGAATTCGTCGTCGGCATCGAGCGCGGCGTCGACATCCTCTGCGTCGAGCGCGTCGGCAAAACGTTTGTTCGCATCGGCCATGGCTGTGAGCTGCTCTTCCGTGACCGTGGGGAGTGCTAGTCGCGCTGCGAGTTCGTGGAGGGCCGCAGTGACCTGCTGGACACCGTGAGTGGATGCGGGGTCGTATGGGGCGACGAGCGTTGCCTTGCCCGGCTGAGAAACCACAAGGCCGCCGCGTTCGAGGCGCAGAAGAGCTTCGCGAATTGGGGTGCGGCTCACGCCTAGCCACTTCTCAAGTTCGGTGTCGCGCAGTCGCTCGCCCGGAGCGAATGTGCCGTTGACGATGGCGTCTCGAATTGAGGTATACGCGTCATCGCGCAGCAACGAGCGTTTGTGAACGGCGTTCTTTTCGGGCACTGGCATGCGAAATATTGTATGCCGCTCTGACCCACGCGCGGCATCGAGTCTTGACATGAGCCATTCTAGGTTGCAATATATTGCATATCGGCTTTGCGGTGAAGCCACAGAGAGAGGACCCGTCATGGGCATTGCAGACTTTGAACGCTACCCCCTCACCTTCGGTCCCAGCCCGGTGCACCCACTCCAACGCCTGAGCGCCCACCTCGGCGGAGCGACCGTGTGGGCCAAACGAGAAGACGTAAATAGCGGCCTAGCCTTCGGAGGCAACAAGACCCGCAAACTCGAATACATTGTTCCCGACGCCATCGCCCAGGGCGCAGATACACTCGTTTCCATCGGCGGCTACCAGTCCAACCACACACGTCAAGTTGCCGCAGTCGCCGCAAAGATCGGCATGAAGGCTGTGCTTGTGCAAGAAAATTGGGTCGACTGGCCCGACCCGCTCAGCGACCGTGTCGGCAACATCCAACTCTCTCGAATCATGGGGGCGGATGTTCGGCTCGACAACTCCGGCTTCGACATCGGCATTCGCGACAGTTGGAAAAACGCGATCGCTGATGTGGAAGCCTCTGGCGGCAAGCCGTACGCCATCCCGGCTGGAGCATCCGAACACCACCTGGGCGGTCTCGGGTTCGCAAACTGGGCCTACGAGGTGGAAGTGCAAGAGCGTGAACTTGGAGTGTTCTTTGACACGATCGTTGTTTGCACCGTCACCGGATCAACGCACGCGGGAATGATTGCAGGCTTTGCCGGGCAAGATCGCCCACGCCGTGTAATCGGAATCGATGCCTCAGCGACTCTCGAGAAGACGCGAGATCAAGTCGCGAGGATCGCACGTCACACAGCGCAATTGATCGGTCTCGAACGTGAACTGCGGGATGACGAGATCTCGGTTCTCGAAGGCTGGGCTGGCGACCTCTATGGAATCCCCGTCGATTCGACTCTCGAAGCAATCCGCTTGGGCGGAACGCTTGAAGGAATGATCACCGACACCGTCTACGAGGGAAAGTCTCTTGCCGGCCTCATCGAGTTAGTCTCCAGCCGCGACATTCCTGCAGACAGCAACGTGCTCTACGCTCACCTCGGTGGCCAACTCTCGCTCAACGCCTACAGCGGACTATTTCGCTAACCTGACGCGCCCGCCAAAACCAGCCGTTCGCACTAAAGCACAAACGCACGCACAGTAAGGATCAATGAAGATGCCAAACGAATCGCCGTCAGACACCGAGATCTCAAATGAACTGGGAGAGAACGCCGCACACGGCGCCCACGTCCAGGCAGAGCCGGCGGTTAACTCTCGCCCGCTTTCTGCTGCGGCGAGCCTCGGCGACGACGTGCTTGATTCAATCGCTCAACGAGTGCTCTGGACGGCGACCGCGATCATCGACTCCGCCAACCGCGGGCGACCTAACGACTCTGGGGTGAAAGTAGGCGGCCACCAATCTTCGAGTGCGTCGATGGTGGGGATCATGACCTCGCTCTGGTTTGCCGAACTCACGTCGATCGACCGAGTCTCTGTGAAGCCTCACGCCTCACCCGTCTTGCACGCGATCAACTACCTCATGGGGGAACTTCAGGAAAAGTACCTTCCGACGCTTCGAGCGTTAGGGGGACTCCAGAGCTATCCCAGCAGGCTCAAAGACCCCGATACCGTTGATTTCTCCACGGGTAGCGTCGGAATCGGAGCAACAGCGCCGCTCTGGGCCGCAATGTCTCACCGGTACGTTCGCGACCAATTTCCTGAAACTCCAGAGTCGGGAAGGTTCATCAGCCTGCTCGGTGATGCCGAACTCGACGAAGGCGCGGTCTGGGAAGCCGTTACCGACTCGGGAGCGCGTCAACTCGGCGAACTCGTGTGGATCGTCGACCTCAATCGTCAATCACTCGACCGAGTGATCCCCGATGTTCAGATCGCGCGGCTGCAAGGAATGTTCGCAGCCGCAGACTGGCAAGTACTCACCTGCAAGTGGGGCAGACGCATCCAATCACTGTTTACGCAGCCGGGCGGAGTCGAGTTGCGCGAAAGACTCGAAGCCATGCCCAACGAGGAATACCAGCGACTGCTGCGTAGTCATCCCGACGAAGTGCACGCGAGACTGCTCGGCGACGATGCGTCGACCACCCTTCAACAACTCGTCGCGACGCTCAGTCCACACGACCTGGCTGCGAGTATTCGCGATCTGGGAGGGCACGACATCCACTTGCTCCTGGAGACCTATAAAGAGATAGACCCGGCGAGACCGACCGTGATCTTCGCGTACACGGTCAAGGGTCGCGGTCTCGCGACCGAAGGTCACCCCAATAACCACTCCGCCCAGCTGACCGAAGCACAAATGAATCAGCTTGCCGAGCTCTCCGGAATGTCTCTCGACGACCCGTGGCAGCGATTTGAGGCAGCCAGCGCCGAAGCCGCTGTGTGCCAGGATGCCGCGGTGAGGCTTCAACGCCCGGCAATCGAAAACCATGCGATTGATCCGGTGCCCAGTGAACTGCCGTGGAGCTACAAGCCACTCATCTCGACCCAGGCAGCGCTCGGACGATTCTTGCTCGACCTCAACCGAGCAGCGCCCGAAGTCGCGCGTCGTGTCGTGACCCTGAGTCCCGACGTCGCCTCATCGACAAACCTAGGCGGATGGATCAACAAGACTGGTGTGTGGTCGGTTGGCGAACGGCACGACTGGTTCGCTGATGACACCAACAGGCTCCTCAAGTGGAGCGAAGGCGCTCAGGGCCAACACATCGAACTGGGTATCGCCGAAGTAAACCTGGTCTGCTTAGCCGCCGAACTGGGGTCGACGTGGAGCCGCTGGGGTCAACCATTGATCCCCATTGCCACTCTCTATGACCCCTTCGTCTCGAGGGCACTAGAACCGTGGTCCTACGGCATCTATTCCGGTGGCCAATCCATTCTGATCGGTACGCCTTCAGGGGTAACGCTTGCGCCAGAAGGTGGAGCGCACCAATCGATCACGACTCCCTCGATCGGTCTTGAGCAGCCCGGTTGTATTGCCTGGGAACCGGCATTCGCTCAAGACCTCGAATGGTGTTTGCTCGCGACAATGCAGCAAATCGGTCAGCCGACTGGACAGTCCGCCTACTTCCGCATTTCGACGAGACCCATCGAACAACAACTTGCCCCAGTGCCCGAAGACCCTGCGCTGCGAGAGCGTAGACGAGCACAGGCAATCGCCGGCGGTTACCGGCTAACCACCCACGACCCGAGCGATGATGCCGTCACCCTGGTTGGAGTTGGCGCCATTATGCCTGAAGTGATTGAGGCCGCCGCGCGGCTCACCAAGCTCGGCACGCCCACTGGCGTCGTGTGCTTGACGAGCCCCGATCTTGTATTCCGGTCGCTCAATCGGCGTTACGACGCTGCGGCATCCGATCGCAGTTCGATTGTGGACGAACTGTTTCCGGCCCATGCGCGATCACCAATCGTGACGATCATGGACGGCCACCCTCACACTCTTGCGTTTTTAGCAGGAGTGCGAGGCGATCGCATTCGCAATCTCGGTGTCAGCGAATTCGGTCAGTCATCGAGTGTCGAAGACGCCTATGCCCTTCATGGGATCAACGCCGACGCGATCGTGCGAGCGGCAAGCGACGTAATGGGCTACTCCGCCTAGCTCAGTCCGCGACGGTTCAGCAGGGGCTGAAGCTCGGCATCGCGTCCGCGGAAGTCTCGGAATGCTTCGAGGGGATTCTTCGAGCCCCCGACACCGAGTAGGCGCGAGCGGAAACGATCTCCGTTAGCCCGCGTTAGGCCGCCATTTTCGGTAAACCACTCAACGGTGTCTGCATCCAAAACTTCACTCCAGATGTAGGAGTAGTAGCCAGCGTCATACGCAGAATTCGCGAAAATGTGCTGAAAGTAGGTGCTCGAATACCGCGGAGGAACTGCGGCGTTGTCGAGACCGACCTGGGCGAGAGCCTCCGCTTCGAAAGCCGAGACGTCGCTCACATCGTCGTCGGCGCCGATGCGGTGCCAAGCCTGGTCGATGAGCGCAGCCGCGAGATATTCGCTCGTAAGGAAGCCCTCGTTGAACGCGGCGCTCGCCTGGATGCGCTCCACGATCTCCTGAGGCATCGGCTCGCCAGTCTTATAGTGACGCGCATAGTTGTCGAGAACCTCGGGCCAGAGCATCCACATCTCGTTGACCTGACTGGGGAACTCAACAAAGTCCCGGTAGGTGTTAGTGCCAGAGAACTTGGGGTACGTCACGCGAGCGAAGAGTCCATGCAGGGCATGCCCGAACTCGTGAAACAGCGTATTGACCTCGTCATAGGTCAGCAGTGTTGCTTCGCCGGCCGAAGGCTTGGGCACATTGAGGTTGTTTGTGACGATCACTGGATGCCCGAGCAAATCTGATTGCGAAATAAGCGAGTTCATCCACGCCCCGCCACGCTTCGAGTCACGCGTGTACAGGTCGAGCGTATAGAGCCCAACCTCAGAGCCATCCTCGTTGGTAACCTCGAAAATTCGAACATCAGGGTGGTAAGCGGGAAGGTCATAACGTTCGCTGAAGGTCACGCCATAGAGTTTCGTTGCGGCAAAGAAGACTCCATCGCGCAGCACTCGCTCGGCCTCAAAATAAGGCCGCATCTGAGTGGTATCGACGTTGTACTGCTCGGCTCGAACCTTTTCAGAGTAGAACGCCCAATCGGCAGCAGAAACTTCGGTACCGGCGAGCTTTTCCAGCGCTGCATGCTCCTCGCGGGCATTGCGCGCCGCAGCAGGGGCGAGCTTGCCAAGCATGTCAGCGACCCTCTGCGGATTCTGAGCAGTCTCGTCGGCCGTAACCCACGCAGCATGGCTGTCAAAGCCGAGGAGGGCGGCACGCTGTGAACGCACCTTCGCAATCTCAAGAACAAGAGCACGGTTATCGAACTCCCCACCACGAATACCGCGGGCGCGCGACGCAGCCAAAACTCGACCGCGAACGTCAGCATTGCGCAGCACAGAAAGGTGAGGCTGGTTGGTCGGCAAGATGAGCGTGATCAAATACTTGCCATCAAGACCACGATCGGCTGCGGCACTCGCCGCTGCCGAAATCTCTGAGGATTCCAAACCGTGAAGCTCGTCGACGCTATCGACCACGATCGCAAGATCGTTCGTGTCGGCGAGAAGGTTCTTCTCGAATTTTGTTGTCAAACTCGACAGGCGCGAGTTGTAGTCGCGCAACGTCGCCTTCGCGTCATCCGCGAGCCCGGCGCCCGCCAGTGTGAACTCAGTGAAGTAGCGCTCGACCAAATAGCGGGCCTCGGCGTCCAAATCACTCGAATCGAGGGAATCATGGATGCCGCGGATACGCTCATAGAGGGCATTATTGAGGCTGATTGCGTCGCTGTGGGCTGCGAGCTGAGGCGCGACCACCTCTTCGAGAGCATCCGAAGCTTCGTTGCTGTCTGCTGAGGTCTTATTGAAGAACACGATCGCTACCCGGTTGAGCAACTGACCGCTCTGCTCCAGCGGAATCATCGTGTTCTCGAAAGTCGGCGCAGCAGTCTGTGACGTGATCGCTTCGATCTCCGCAAGCTGCTGATCCATGCCTTTGTCGAAAGCGGGAGCAAAGTGCTCATCTTCGATATCGGCGAATGGGGGCATGCCGAATGGCAGGGTGCTGGGGTCAAAGAAAGGGTTGGTCATGCATCCACCCTATTCTCGGAGTATGACTAGCGAGCGCTATACCCACGGCCATCACGAAAGTGTTCTCAAATCGCACACTTGGCGTACCATCGCCAACTCTGCTGCGTACCTTGAGCCACACCTACAGCCGGGGCTCTCGCTTCTCGATATTGGTTGCGGGCCGGGCACCATTACCGCTGAGTTTGCCGAGCGACTCGCTCCCGCCGCAGTCATTGGTTTGGATGCCGCTCCCGCGGCAATAGAAAAGGCGTCAGCTTTCACCGCCGACAACCTGAGTTTCATCGTTGGTGATGCGTATGCGCTGCCGTTCGACGACAACAGTTTCGATCTCGTGCACGCGCACCAGACGCTGCAGCATCTCGGTGATCCGGTCGCGGCTCTTGTTGAGATGAAGCGCGTCGCCAAACCGGGCGGGTTTATTGCGGTGCGCGATGTGGACTATGCCGGAATCATCACCTACCCCGAGCTTCCTGGCTTGCATGCGTGGGCCGACCTCTACGACGCCGTACACCGAAGCAATGGGGGAGAGCCGAACGCGGGTAGGCGAATGAAGTCGTGGGCGCAGCAAGCAGGGCTCACCGACCTCACGGTCACGGCATCCATCTGGAATTTTTCCACTGAGATCGACCGTGAATGGTGGGGGAGCATGTGGGAAGCGAGAGTGCTGGAGTCAGCGTTTGCCGAGGACGCACTGAGCAAGTCGCTCGCAACGCCAGCGGTGCTGCAGCAGATCAGCAGCGCGTGGCGAGCCTGGGCCGATTCGCCTGAGGGGTGGCTGGCAATGCCGCACGGTGAGCTTCTCGCGAGAGTGTAATCTCACCGGCGGCCTGCCGCCTGCGATTGTGTGTTCGCGGTGCCTAGCTGGTGGGTTCTTCTATCGTGACGTTTCCGTCTGAGGCTTGGCGCACGATGGTGCCGTCGTCGAGTTCGGCGACTGGCCGCGCTTCGAGCCAGGTCAACGTCCAGCGCCAGGCGCTGGTGTCGAGGTGTGCAATATCCGCTTCGACTTTCGCGATCGCCTCGCGCATTGCTGCGTCGAGGCGCTCAGGAACCGGTTCGCCAACTGACCATCGTGTGCCGAGCTGCATTACACGTTCTTTTCGTACAGGATCCACGACGTGCGGTCGGCAACCTTGTCGTAGAGGCGCTTAGCGCTGTCGTTCTCCTTGTTGGTGATCCAGCGGAGCTTTCCGCCGCCATCTTCTGCCGCGCGGGCAGCAATGTCGTCGATAATCGTTCCGGCAACTCCCGCTCCGCGGTGCTCAGGATCGACGTAAAGGTCATCCATGAACCAACCCCAGGAGGCGGTGAACGTGTCGGGAAGGCGGCGGTAAAGGCCGAAAGCGGCAATGTCACCGGGGGTGGGGCGGCCTTCGGGCGATACGGCAACAACAGCGTTCAGTTGTGCCGAGTCATCCATGAGCCATTCCCAAACGCCCTGAACGATTTCTTCTGTGAACTCAGTGTCGTAGAACACCCCGTATTTTACGAAGTGCGCTTTCCACTGCTCAAAATCATCTTCTTGGATGTCACGGATCGTGTACGAAGGCTTCTCTGAGTTCGTCATTTATTCAACAATACGCGGTTTTCGGGCTCGACGCCGAACCCGACGTCGAACCCGAAGCAGACTTTTAGGCAGAAACCTCAGGTGCGGCTTCGACCAAAACGATGTCGCGAACCTCGATCTCGTCGGCTTCTACAATCGTCAGGTCGTGGATGCGGCCGACTGCCTTCAGATCATCAATCGCTGCTGCAATCAGGGCTGGTCCCGCGAGGGTAGCCGAGGTCACTTCAGTCTTTTGTGATGCTTTCGCATCGGTTTTGGCGCGACGAATCGTGACGAGCGCCTGGCTTACTGCGTGGAACAGCCCACTCGGCTCAGCGGTCACGCCGAGCTCGTCAGCGGTCGGCCACGAAGCGGAGTGCACCGATGTGTCGTGCGTCCAACGCCAAACTTCTTCTGTTGCGAACGGGAGGTACGGTGCGAAGAGTCGCAAGAACACGTCAATGGCGGTGTGCAGGGCGCGGTTGGCGCTAGCCTGGGCTCCGGGGGTTCCTGCGCCGTAGGCGCGCTCCTTCACGAGTTCGAGGTAGTCGTCGCAGAAGGTCCAGAAGAACTTCTCCGTAACTTCTAGCGCCTTGGCGTGATCGAAATTGTCGAGCGCCGTGGTGGCCTGGTCAACGACCGAAGCGAGTTCAGCAAGCATCTCGAGGTCGAGAGCTTCGGTGACGACCGCACCGGAATCCATTGCCGCAGCAGCGGGAGCCGGGAACGAGTACACGAACTTCGAGGCGTTCAGCACCTTGATCGCAAGGCGGCGCCCGATCTTGATCTGCTTCGGGTTCTGCGGGTCAAACGCCGCGTCAGTACCGAGGCGGCTGGATGCTGCCCAGTAGCGAACCGCATCCGAACCGTGGTCGTCAAGCATTCCCTTGGGCGTAACAACGTTGCCCTTTGACTTAGACATCTTCTTGCGGTCGGGGTCAACGATGAATCCGGAGATGCCGGCGTTGCGCCACGGCACAGTTCCGTGTTCGAGTTCGGAACGCAGCGCGGTCGAGAACAACCACGTGCGGATGATGTCTTGACCCTGGCTGCGCAGAGAGTACGGGAAGACGAGATCGAAGAGCTCGGGGTCGGTTTCCCAACCGCCAGCAATCTGTGGGGTCAGCGACGAGGTAGCCCAGGTGTCCATGATGTCGAGTTCGCCCTCGAAGCCTCCGGGAACACCACGCTGATCTTCGGTGTAGCCGGGAGCGGTGTCTGATGACGGGTCAATCGGCAGCGATGCCTCGCTCGGAACGATCGGGGCACCCTTCTCACCGTCAGCATCGAGCTCGTACCAAACAGGGATCGGCACGCCGAAGAAGCGTTGGCGCGAAATGAGCCAGTCGCCCGTGAGGCCGCCAACCCAGTTGTCGTAGCGCACCCGCATGTGGTCGGGGGTGAAGTTGATTTGCTTGCCAGCCTCAAGAAGACGGCCGCGCAGCTTCTCATCGCGGGCACCATTCGTGATGTACCACTGGCGCGTCGAAATGATCTCGAGAGGCTTGTCGCCCTTCTCGAAGAACTTCACCTGATGTTGAATCGGCTTGGCATCGCCAATCATCTCGCCGGATGCCTTCAGCATCTCGACCATGGCGGCTTTTGCGCTGAAGACCGTTTTGCCCGCGAGCTCGGCGTAGGCGGCCTGAGCCGAATCGCCCACAATTGCGTCAGGAGCGTCGGCGATTATGCGACCGTCGGCACCAATGATCGTGCGGTTCGGTAGATCAAGCTCACGCCACCAAACAACGTCAGTAACATCACCGAACGTACAAATCATTGCGATTCCGGAGCCCTTATCTTGCTGAGCAAGGTGGTGGGCCAGAATCGGAACCTCGACACCGAACACTGGTGTCGAAACCATAGTTCCGAAGAGGTGCTTGTAGCGCTCATCCTCGGGGTGAGCCACAAGCGCGACACACGCAGGCAACAGTTCAGGGCGCGTCGTCTCGATGTGGATGTCGTCACCATCGGCCTTGTGAAATGCAAGGCGGTGGTAGGCGGCCGGCTGCTCTTTGTCTTCGAGCTCAGCCTGGGCAACCGCCGTGCGGAACGTGACATCCCACAGCGTCGGAGCGTAGGCCTGATAGGCCTCGCCGCGATCAAGGTTGCGCAAGAAAGCGCGCTGCGCGGCGCGTTGAGCGTCGTCGCCGATAGTGCGATAGGTGAGGTTCCAGTCAACGCTCAGGCCGAGCTGACGCCACAGGTCCTCGAACTGCTTCTCGTCTTCTGCCGTCAGGGTTTCGCACAGCTCGACGAAGTTGCGTCGAGAGATCGGCAACTGCGCAGCAGCCTTTGTCGATTTGCCCTCGCCACCCTGCTGAGGAGGATCGAAGCTCTCGTCATAGGGGAGCGTGGGGTCGCAGCGCACTCCGTAGTAGTTCTGAACCCGACGCTCAGTGGGGAGACCATTGTCATCCCAGCCCATGGGGTAGAAAATCTCTTTGCCGCGCATGCGCTGGAAGCGAGTGACCAAGTCCATGTGGGTGTAGCTGAACACGTGACCGATGTGCAGGCTTCCGGATGCCGTTGGTGGGGGAGTGTCGACCGAGAATACGCAGTCAGAACCATCCGCCAGAGCCTTCTGGCGATCGAACCGGTAGGTGCCCTCGTTCTCCCACACGGGAGCCCACTTGTCTTCGAGGCCTTCTAGGGCAGGTTTTTCGGGAACGCTCGACGACATAATTACTCCGGTTCGATATATACGGCACCGAGTCAAAAAGAGGTGCCTGAGTGTGGGTTGTATTTCTATGTTATCCGACGAACTGGAGCCACGTTGCGGTCGATCTTGGTAGCGACGTGGCCGTGTCGAAGATCAGTTCTTTGTAATGGTCGCGGTCTTGTGCGCGAGGTTGCCGTTCGCGTCTTCGAGCGTCACCGTGTAGAACTCGCTGTCGTTGCTGCACTGATAATCGAACGTGTAGGTCGTGGTTGTTGGCACCTCTTCATACGGTGCCGCCTTTGCGTTCTCCGTGTGCACTCCGAACCAGGCCCGCGAGGCATCGGCACTGCTCCACGAGAAGGTGATCTGACTCGTCGGGTTAGCACTCGTGCAATTTGCGGTGGCCGGCGCAGTAAACGTAGCGAATGTCGGACCAGCCGCGGGTGGCGGAGCGGGTTCTGTTGTCGGCTCCTCCTCGGGCGGAGGGTTCTCTTCAGGGGCTTCGCTCGGCGGCGCAACGCTCTCGCTAGGGCTCGCTGAGGGAGTAGAGCTGGGGACGACTCCAGGCTCACTGTCACCGCCGCGAGCGAAGAGCAACGACAGTACAACGATGATCGCGATCAGCAATAATCCGCCAAGAACTGACAGGAGGACGATTGGCGTGCGACGTTTGCGGCCCGCCTCGGATGGAGGGCCATCAGTGGACGGAGGATCGCCAGCAGGGGGAAGTCCGCTTGCGAACGGCTGAGTGGCCGCTGGCTGCTGGTTGAGGGGGACCGTTGGGGCATCATCAGCGCTCGCGAGACCGCCGGCCAGTGGCTCGGAAGCGTCCGCAGCCGGAGTAAAGCGAACTGTCGGAGCGTCAGCACCGCTTGGCTCAAAGGCCTCGGTAGGGACGTCAGCACTATTGGGGTCGAAAGGCTCCGTGGGAACGTCGCCATTGCTTGGGTCGAAAGGCTCGGTGGGGAGGTCTTCGCTCATGGCACTTCTCCAAGTCAAAGGGATTCTGCTGACAATTCATCGAGCATAAGTCCGTAGTCAGTCTGTTGTCGATCTGAGCTCAGCTGCCGAGGGCGGCCAACGATGGGCGGGCTCTACTCGACAGTCAAGGTCGCGGCAATTGCTCTCTGCACGAAAGGTTCAAGGCGACCGCGCTGGGGTCCGGCTTGCGCCCATTCCTGAGCTGCCGCGACCACGCAGGCAATAAGTGTGTACGCCTGTACTCGAGCAGTTGCTGAATCTGCGCCACAGCGCTGCAAATAGCCACCCAAGAGTCGGGCCTGCGTTGCAAACCTGCTCATTGCAGATGCCTGAATTTCCGTGACGCTGCCGATGAGGTCATATTGCGTCAACACGAACGGCACGTGCTGCGACTCCACAGGGGCCAAGGACTGCAGCATCGCATCCCGAATGGCAAGGCTAGGTTGGTGCGGCGCGGCAGGCTGCTCAGTCAGGGCAATTTTCAAGCGCTCAGTCGCGGCATCCAGTTCAACCCAAAATACCTCGCCTTTGGCCTCAAAGTAGTTGAAAAACGTGTTTCGACTCACGCCGGCTCTCGTAGCGATTTGGTCCACTGTCGTTCCCGTGTAGCCGTTCTCGACGAACAGCTCGAAGGCAGCCTCCTGAAGAAGCTCTCGGGATGCTGCCGGAGGGCGTCCACGGCCGGGCGTACGGGGTGATGTCACCGAGTCATCCTCTCACCCGGGGCAGGGCCGCGAGGAGCGACAGAGTGTACGGCTCCCGGGGCGCCGTGAAAATCTTGTCCGTGAGCCCAGTTTCAACAATGCGCCCACGGTTTATCACGGCAACGCTGTCGCTCATATGCCGGATGACCCCCAAGTCGTGGGAAATGAAGAGATAGCTCAGCCCCAAGTGTCGCTGGAGTTCGTCAAGCAAATTGAGCACGCGGGCTTGAGTTGAAACATCCAGAGACGACACTGGTTCGTCACACAAGATCGTGCGCGGCCCCGGAGCAAGCGCCCGGGCTATGGCGACGCGTTGCCGTTGCCCACCCGAGAGGTGCAGTGGGCGACGGTTCTTGACGGTGCGAGGCAGCCCAACGGCATCGAGCAGTTCATCCGTGGTCGACAGGGGGCGGTGAGTAGCCAAGGCTCCAGCGCTGAGAGCATCGACGAGGATACGTTCAACGCTCAGTCGGGGATCAAACGAGCTCAGCGCATCCTGGTAGATCGCGCCCAGAGTGTGGCGAAGTGGTCGGCGCTCGCCAGCGCTGAGTGAATTCCACGGTGCGCCGTTGAGTAACACTTCGCCACTATCTGCCTGCTCTAGCCCTAGCGCGATGCGGGCGATCGTAGTTTTGCCAGACCCTGATTGCCCAACGAGGCCCAGTGTTGTGCCGGCGGTGAGGGTCAGCGAAACACTATCGAGAGCCTGAATGGGGGCACCGTGTCGCGTTGCATAGCGGCGCGAAATATTCACAAGCTCAAGCGCGGGAACAGCAGTGCCGCCCGGAAGGGTCGGCTTGAGTGTCGCAAAAGCGGAGTCGAGCATGGATAGCTCAGGCAGCACCGAAGCATCTCGAGCCGCCACCGCCACCGCTGCCGAGCTCTCGCTTGAGGGAAGCTCGAGAGGCACGCCGCGAGGCACATCAACGGGAATGGACGCGAGCAACTCCTGGGTCGGCAGCGTGGCCGGTGCGCTGAGCACTGATTGCGTCGCTCCGCTCTCGACGATTCGTCCGCCACTCATGACAGCCACCCGTTCGGCAACGCGGGAAACAACGGCCAAGTCATGCGTAATGAGGATCATGGCCGTGCCGGAGTCTCTCAGCGATGACAACACGTCGAGCACTCGCGCTTGCACCGTCACATCAAGTGCAGTCGTCGGCTCATCGGCGATGATCAACGAGGGCCCAGCAGCGATGCCCGCAGCAATTAGTGCACGTTGGCGCAGCCCACCCGAGAGTTCTCCCGAGCGTTGGCTCGCTCGAAGTGCCGGGTCTGGCACTCCGACGGCATCCAGAAGTTCAAGTACTCGTTCGTGGCGTTCGGTCTGGTTGAGCTTGGTGTGTAGGCGAAGCACATCGTCGATTTCGCGACCAACCGGGCGCAGCGGGTCCAGCGACACTAGGGCATCCTGCAGAACCAGCCCAATGGATGCTCCGCGAATCGTGCGCCACCGACGAGACCCTGGCGCCGGAAGTACCTCTCCCGCCAGGCTCAGCTCGTCGAAGCTCACGTGGGCACCGGCAGGCGCAAGCCCGAGCAGGGAACGGGCCGTGACGCTCTTGCCCGATCCAGACTCTCCGACGATGGCGAGGCATTCGCCGGCGTACACCTCGAAGCTCACGTGATCCACGACGGGAGCGGCGGTGTGGGCAAAGTGCACGCTGAGACCGCGCACTGCGAGGAGGGGGGAGTCGGTCATCCGCCAACCTCCTGTCGTGTTCGTGCATTGAGGGCACGACCGAGCACAGTGAAGGAGGCTGCTGTCGCGACGATGGCAAGGCCGGGGAACACAGTGAGCCACCACGCGACATCGATGTAGGTGCGCCCACTGGAGAGCATGGCGCCCCACTCTGCTGCTGGCGGCGCGACGCCGAGGCCGAGGAAGCCGAGTGATGATGCCCACACGATTGCTTGACCAACGCCAAGGGTGCCGAGAACAAAAATGGGCGCGAGGGCACCGGGCAGGATGTGTTGCAGCGTGATGCGCAGTCGCGAATGTCCGAGCACGGTTGCGGCCTCGACGTAGCCAGCATTACGCACGCTGCGAAGCTGGCTCCGAATGATGCGGGCATAACCTGGCGCTGTGGATAGGCCGACCGCGACTGTTGAGGTCACGACGCCGGGGCCAGCAATGGCGATAAAGACAAGTGCGAGCAGTAGGCCGGGCAGTGCGAACATGACTTCTACGATTCGGGTGCTCACGAAGTCACCGAGTCGGTTGCCGAGTCCGCCGAGTAGGCCGAGCACTAGGGCGAGACTGAGGCCGACGACCGTCGCGGCGATCCCAATGAGCAGAGAATTACCTGCGCCAAACACGACCCGCGTGTAGACATCACGTCCGGATTCGTCAGTGCCGAAAAGGTGTGACGGCGACGGAGTCTGGAAGGCCTCTGCAGGCGACACCGCATTCGGGTTGGCTGTTGTGATGAGTTGAGGGGCAAGTGCTGTGGTCAGAATAACGAGCAGAACGGCAAGTGCGACAAACACACCGAAATTACTTAAGACGCGTTGCCAGCCCCGGATGCCGGGAGCGACACCAGAGGAGTGGCTGAGTCGGCCTGCCAGAATTTCAGTCACTGCTCACCCACCTTTGTGACACGAGGATCGACGATCCGGTCAATGGCATCGGTAGCGATCGTCATGAGGATGAACGTGAGCGCTGAGAGTAGCGCGACAGCGGTAACGACCGGAATGTCGCGGATGGTAACGGCACTGAGCAGGGTTCGTCCGAGCCCGGGGCGCGCAAAGATTGTCTCGACGACTACAGCGCCGCTCAGCAGCGAGCCAAAAGCCCAGCCTGACAGCGAAATTCCGGGAAGGGCAGCGTGACGAAGCACGTGCCGCAATCGAACGCCCCATTCACTCTCGCCGCGGGCTCGTGCCGAGAGAACGAATGGTTGCTCGTACGCGTTGGCGAGAGATTCCCGCATGACCTGCCCGAGAAATCCGGTGAGCGGCAGGGCAAGCGTCAGCACAGGCAAGACGAGTCCAAGCGGTCCAGGGACGCTGATAGGGGGAAGCCAGTGCAATGTATTGCTCAGCAAGATAATGAGCAGGGATGCGAGCCAAAAGTGCGGAACCGCGGCCGCGAGCAGCTCGAGACCTGAACCGATCGAGCGTGCTGCCCGCCCACGACCACTCGTTGCGAGGGTCAGGCCCAATGCGAAAGCCCATGCGGCGACCAGTGAGGCAATGGTGAGCACGAGCGTTGACCACAACTGGGTGAGCACGTAGGGGGCAACCGGCACTTTGAGGGCGTACGACGTGCCAAAGTCGGCGACGGCAAGCTTGCCCATCGCAAGAAAGTATTGAACGATGAGGGGCTGATCGAGACCGTAGTCGCTGCGAATCTGTTCGACAGCTTCGGCGGATGCTTGAGAACCAGGACCACCCAAGATCGCGTCAATAGGGTCGCCGGGAATCAGTCGCAGTGCGAAGAAGATCACCGTGGCGACCATCCAGAGCACGAAGATTCCGCCACCAACACGGCGCGCCAGCCAGCCCAGCGTACGCATGCGCGCCGCTGGGCTGGACGAGTTCCCCGTGAGGGGAGCTACTGACGTATCCGTCACGACGGTGAATCCTATTTGTTAAGCCACGCGTCGTAGAAGGTCGGTGCCGACACAGTGGGGAGGGCGCGGAATCCCTCCACGCTCGTGCTGTAGAGGTAGTGATTCTGTTGATCGTACAAGGGAAGCACGTAGAAGCCGTCGACAATGATCGACTGCGCCTCGGCATACAGCGACTGGCGTTCTGCCTCATTAGAGGTCTGGCTTGCCTCAGTCAAGATCTGGTCGAGGGCTGGGTCGCTCAGTTGCGCCAGGTTGGCGTAGTAACCGCTGGGAGCCGGGATGATCGAGTCCGAGTGGTACAGGATGCGCAGCACATCGGCACCGACCTTCGTATATGGCGCACTCACGAGGTTGTACTCGTTTGTGAACAGTGCGCCGTACCAGGAGGATAGGTCGGTCGGCTGAAGCGTGACCTCGAAGCCGACGTCCTTCGCGGAAGCCTGAATCTGCTCGAAGAGCGACTGTTCTGCGGGAATCGACTGGTTGGTACTCACAGGGAACACAAGGCTCAGGCGCTCGCCGTCCTTTGTGCGGTAACCGTCGGAATCGATGGTGTCCCAGCCGGCGTCGTCGAGCAGTGTTTTTGCAGCGTCGGCGTCAGTAGTAAAAGCGTCAGGTGACGAAACACCGGCAGGCTCGACACTCGAGAGCACCGAGAATGAACGCTCGGCGGTGCCAAAGAAGAGGCTCTCAATGCCGGGGGTGACATCCGCTGCACGGATGAAGGCTTCGCGAACGCGGATATCGTCGAATGGTGCTTTGCCTGAGTTCAGCTCGATGCGGTTCGACGCACCAGGTCGGGGAGCGTTGAGTTCCTCGATACCGGAGTCGCTCGTTGCCGAAGAGATGTTGTTCGGCTGAGCATTGTCAATCACGTCGACATCGCCTGATTGCAGGGCAGCGTAACGCGTTGCGGCATCCGGAATGAAGCGCCACTCGAGAGAGTCGAGCAGAGCGGGGCCAGTGTGTTGTGCATCGTCGGGAGCTGAGTTGTAGTTCTCGTTGCGCTCGAGGGTGATCGACTGCTGCTTCACCCAGTCACTGATAACAAAGGGACCAGTGCCGACGGGGCTTTCGCAGTTGACTGCTTGCTCGCGCTCAAGCGCTGTGGGGGATTGGATGCCAACCCACGGCTGGGAGAAGGATTCCAGCAGGGCGCTATCCGGCGCCGACAGTGTGAAACGAACATGGTCAGGTTCGACGGCGTCGATTCCGTCGATCTTGCCAACGGCGAGGTATCCAGTTGATGAGGCGGTTGCGGGGTCTTTTAAATGCTCGACGTTCACCTTGACGGCTTCGGCATCAAATGGAGTGCCATCGGTGAAATTGACGTCATCGCGCAGTGTGAAGTCCCACGTGAGCCCGTCGTCGCTTTCTGTCCATTCCGTTGCGAGCCACGGAATGATCTCACCGTCGCTGTTCTTGGACACGAGCGACTCGATGTACTGGGTGCTGATCAGAGCTTGGGGGTAGTTGCCGCCAACGTGGGGGTCGAGGCATCCGGGTTCCGCGTCGCCAGTGGCGTACACAAGAGTGCCACCTGACACGGGTTCAAGCGCAGGTTCTGGTGCGGCGGTGCAGCCAGCAAGTAGTGCCGCGCTGGCAGCAAAGGCGAGGGGGAACAGAACAGTGCGGGGCGCGCTCAATGGAGTCCTTTGTGTGGGAGGGATGATGCTCGGGTGCAAGCGAACTAAGTATTGTTGAACTCAGTCCATAAAGTCTAGCAGGACAAAAAAACCGGGCCGGTCCGCGTGAGCGAAACCGACCCGGTTGTGAAGCTAGAGAACTACTCTTGGTTGCGCTTGCGCGAAATCGCGCCAGCAAGCTTCCACGTCGATGGGATGATCGCTGCAGCGATTCCCGCCTTGATGAGGCCGCCGATGATGAACGGGTAGAGACCCCAGGCGAGCACTTGCTCAAACGTGCCGCCGGTGACAATCGCCAGCCACGTCAGGCCGAAAGCGAAAGTGACAACCGTGCCTCCGAGGAACGAAAGCGCGGCGCCGAGGAACTTCTTGTCCCAGTCGCGCTGAGCAAGCCATCCGGTGAAACCGGCAGCGAAGATGAAGCCAATAACGTAACCGCCGGTGGTGCCCGTGATTACGCCAAGTCCAGACGAGGCCTCACTGAAGACGGGAATGCCGACGACTCCGAGAAGCGCGTAGAGCACCATCGACAGTGCGCCGCGCGTTGCGCCGAGCGTCGCGCCAACCAGTAGAACCGCAAGCGTCTGACCGGTGATGGGCACTGGGTAGAGGGGAACGGCGAGCTGAGCCATTACAGCCGTGAGTGCGGCGCCGGCGCTGACGAGAACGAGGTCAGTGCCGAGGCTGCGAGAAAAGACTGTGTCGGCAAGCGTCGGCCGGCCGAGGGTCAAAGTGAGAGTCGACACGCGACACTCCTTTCCTTTGTCTGCGAACTGTAGACAGTCCAACTGAATAGTCGGGTGCGTGAATAACCATAGTCATAGATCGTGGCCACGACGGTGCTCCTTTAACCAACAAAGCCGCAAAGATTTGTGGGATGCGTAACAATCGCGATTCTCGCGAATGCCGCGGCTAGGTGCCTGACGTCGAGTGGACTTACTGTGGAAACCACACTCGAGGTGGGGTGAACGGGAGATGATCCTATGTTTCAGCAACGAGAGGACGCAGCCGACCGCGGTTACGACCGGGATTTTTTGGGCGTTGAAGTAGCTGCCCCGTCCCTGGGCGAACGCATCGTCGACGACGTGCGTGTGTGGGAGGGCGGAACGACCTTGCCCTACACACATTTCTCGCTCGTGATGAGTTCCACTCGTCGTTTCGCTTATTGGGTGGCGTGGAATATCGACGGTGGAGCGCTAAAGAAGCTCAGCCGGGCGAAGCTTGCGTTCGTCAAGGACAAGCGCATTCCTGATTCCGCTCAGATCGGCAACGAGCTCTACGCGAGCAATCGACTCGATCGTGGGCATTTGGCACGGCGGGCCGATGTGACGTGGGGGAGCCTAGAGAGTGCGCAGCAGGCGAATAGCGACTCCTTCACCTATACGAACATCGCCCCACAAATGGACGATTTCAATCAGTCGAGCCGAGAGGGCGTGTGGGGCAGGCTGGAGGATGCCCTGTACGACGATGTGGAGATCGACAACTTGCGAGTCTCTGTCATGGCCGGACCGGTTTTTCACGAGAACGATCAGCTGTATCGGGGCGTAGCGTTGCCACGCGAGTTCTGGAAGGTCTTGGCCTACCGCCGAGACGGTGATCTAGCTGTCAGGGCGTTTTTGCTTAGCCAAGCCCTATCTCCGGTTTTAAGCGTCACGGCACTAGACGAGTTCCGTGTGTATCAAGTGGATTTGGTTGAGTTGGAGGAGAGAACCGGGTTGGCATTCCCGTCGAGGATGCACGAGTCCGGAGTGCCTTCAGCTGAGTCGGTCGGGCCGAGCGGGCGCCGTCCGCTCTCAACGACGGCGGAGATCCGCTGGTAGGGGTGACGGCTTCTTGGCGCACCAATTTTGTGCTAGTTCAACTAGAACAACTATGCTTGAGGAATGTTGATTCGAGTAGACCCAGCGTCTGAGACGCCGCTATTCGAGCAGCTCGCGACGAGCATCCGATCGTCAGTAATCGATCGTTCCCTTGCGGCAGGGGAGCGACTGCCAACCGCGCGCGCGCTTGCCGAATCGCTCGGCATCAATATGCACACCGTTTTGCGTGCCTACCAAGAACTGCGAGACGAAGGCTTCATCGAGCTTCGGCGTGGACGAGGCGCGATTGTTTCTGCATCACCTCATAGCTACGATTCGCTTGCCGCCGGGGTTGCCGCCGTTGTGGCGGATGCTCGCAGTAACAACGTGTCGCTCGCCGCCCTGACTGCCCTCATCCGAGAGGAATACCAATGACCCTTCCCGCCGAGAACGCTGTGTCTAAGCGCACACGCGCACGCCGCCTGATCATCGTGATCGGCGTCGTGATCCCACTGCTCATAACCCTGTCTGCGGCCTTCGTTATGGCTCTGTGGATTCCCGAGTTGCCACGCCCTGTCGCTTCGCACTGGGGAACAAACGGTCCCGATGGTTACAGCACCGTCGGGGGGATCATTGCGCTGCCACTGCTCATTACACTCGCCTTCGCAGCATTCACCGCGGTCGTGAGTTGGAAGGGCGCACCACACGGTGGGCTCCTTTGGGCGCACAAGATCCTCATCGCGGCCGTGCTTGGTGTCTTCGCGTGGCTCATGCTGCCAGCTGCCGAAACCATCACGTCGACAGCCGTTGCCGCAAAACCGATCACGGGATCAGATACTCAGCGCGTGCACTTCTCGACGAGCACTCGCCTTGGCCCCGGCGTCGTGGTGATCGCCGTCGTCGCCCTCGTTGCTCTCGGCGTGGCACTCGCGATCCAAGCATTCTCAAATCCCGCAGAACTGCTCTTGCCTGCCAGCATCGGGATCATCGTGATCGCACTCGCCGTGAGCACACTCTCGTGGCGCGTAACTATCGATCATCGCGGCTTGCGAGTTCGCTCGGCCCTGGGCTGGCCGCGAACCACGATCGCGCCAGATCAAATTGACTCTGTCGCCGTCGTCGATGTGAATCCGATCGGCGAATTTGGTGGCTACGGCTGGCGTTGGGCGCCAGACGGCCGCAGCGGAATCGTGCTTTCCAAGGGAGATGCGATTCTAGTGACACGGATGAACGGCAAGAAGTTCATCATCACAATGCACGATGCTCAGCTCGGTGCCGAAGCGCTTGCTACTGTCGCAAAGAAATAGCGCTCAACAGTCAGCCAACTCGCGTATCATTGAGGAACACGCGATGAACCGGCTATCACCGGGGAGCATTCGGAAGAAACTATCGTGAGCAGCCTCGGCAGTTCACGAAAGAGGTAGAACCGAACGGGCAAGCCCGTCACAGCGATATGAGTGGTGTGTCTCTTGGCACACAAGCGGGGTGGTACCGCGGCTGAGAGGTCGTCCTCGTGCAGATTATCCGCACCCACGTACCACTGGAGCCTCATGTCGTATCCCCGCCACAGCTCAGACGATTCCGTTGCGTCATCGCCGAAGTTTCCGGCGATCGAAGAGCAAGTTCTCTCCTACTGGAAATCAGACGACACTTTTCAGGCATCCATTAATCAGCGTGAAGGCTCGGATGAGTGGGTGTTCTACGACGGCCCTCCCTTTGCTAACGGACTGCCGCACTATGGCCACCTGCTGACTGGCTATGCCAAGGACCTTTTCCCGCGATTCCAGACGATGCGTGGCAAGCAAGTGCAACGTCGTTTCGGATGGGATACGCACGGGTTACCTGCAGAGCTCGAAGCCATGCGCCAACTTGGAATCACCGAGAAGAGCCAAATCGAAGAGATGGGCATCGACAAGTTCAACGCCGCTGCTCGCGAATCGGTTCTTAAATACACGGGCGAGTGGCAAGACTATGTGACGCGAATGGCCCGCTGGGTTGACTTCGAGAACGACTACAAGACGCTCGACGTCAACTTCATGGAGAGCGTCATCTGGGCGTTCAAGCAGTTGCACGAGAAGAACCTTGCCTACGAAGGATTCCGGGTACTCCCGTACTGCTGGAATGACGAGACCCCCCTCTCGAACCACGAACTTCGCATGGATGACGACGTTTACAAGATGCGTCAAGACCAGACCGTCACCGTAACGTTTCCTCTCGACGGGGTGAAGGCGGAAGCACTAGGACTCACCGGTGTGAAGGCACTCGCTTGGACCACAACTCCGTGGACTCTGCCCACGAACTTCGCTCTGGCCGTTGGTCCAGACATTGACTACGCAGTTCTCTCTTCTGGCCCTTTGGGCGCTGGCGATGGCTCTGAAGAGGGCTCGGCCCAGTACTTGCTCGCGGGTGACACCGTCGCCGCTTACGCAAAAGAACTCGGCTACGAATCTGCAGAATCCGCGCTCGCCGCGGTATCGCGAACGCTCAAGGGCTCAGAGCTTGCAGGAGTGCGCTACGACCGCCTGTGGGATTTCTATGCGGATGTCGAAACGTACGGCACCGAAAACGCCTGGCAGTTCCTAGTCGCCGATTATGTTGCGACCGGCGAAGGTACCGGCATCGTGCACCAGGCGCCCGCCTACGGCGAAGATGACCAAAACGTGTGTGCCGCAGCCGGAATCCCCGTGGTCATCTCGGTTGACGATGGCGGCAAGTTCTTGGCTACTGTTCCGCCTGTCGCCGGACTTCAAGTTTTTGACGCTAACAAGCCGCTCACTAAGTTGTTGCGCGAAGAGGGCCGCCTGCTCAAGGTCGCCAGCTACGAGCACTCGTACCCGCACTGCTGGCGCTGCCGCAATCCCTTGATCTACAAGGCCGTCTCGAGCTGGTTCGTCAAGGTTCCGGAGTTCCGTGACCGAATGGGCGAACTCAATCAGGAGATCAACTGGGTTCCAGAGAACGTCAAGGAGGGCCAGTTCGGCAAGTGGGTTGGCAACGCCCGCGACTGGTCTATCAGCCGCAACCGCTACTGGGGCTCGCCGATCCCGATCTGGAAGAGCGACAACCCTGACTTCCCGCGCATGGATGTTTACGGTTCGCTTGCTGAGATCGAAGCTGACTTCGGCCGCCTGCCCCTCAACCACGAGGGCGAGCCCGACCTGCACCGCCCGTTCATCGATGAGTTGACTCGTCCGAACCCTGATGATCCGAGTGGTCAATCCACGATGCGCCGTATCGAAGATGTGCTGGATGTGTGGTTCGACTCCGGATCGATGCCGTTCGCTCAAGTGCACTATCCCTTTGAGAACCAAGAGTGGTTCGATACGCATAGTCCTGCCGACTTCATCGTTGAGTACATCGGACAGACCCGCGGATGGTTCTACACTCTCCACACGCTATCGACGGCCCTCTTCGACCGGCCAGCATTCTCGAATGTCATCAGTCACGGCATCGTTCTTGGCAATGACGGTCAGAAGATGTCGAAAAGCTTGCGCAACTATCCGAACGTCTCTGAGGTCTTCGAGCGCGACGGCGCTGACGCGATGCGCTGGTTCCTGATGTCGAGTTCAGTGATTCGTGGCGGCAACCTCATGGTTACCGAGGAGGGCATCCGTGACGGCGTCCGCCAGTTATTGCTCCCGCTGTGGAGCACCTACTACTTCTTCACTCTGTACACGAACGCAGCCGACAATTACGAGGCGCAGTGGCGCACAGACTCTACCAACGTGCTCGACCGCTACCTTCTTGCTAAGACTCGTGAGCTGATCGAAGACGTCACCGCTGAACTCGACGCACTTGACAGCCCGACAGCGGCAGCAAAACTGCGTGACTTCGCTGACGTTCTTACAAACTGGTACGTGCGTCGCAGCCGCGATCGTTTCTGGCTCGGTGATGACACCGACGCGTTCGACACGCTATTCACCGTGCTCGAAACTGTTGCGCGCGTTGCCGCGCCGCTCATTCCGCTTGTTGCGGAGGAAATGTGGCGTGGGCTTACAGCCGGCCGCAGTGTGCACCTGACGGATTGGCCGGATGCATCTGCATTCCCGAGCGATCACGATCTCGTTGCTTCGATGGACCGGGTGAGAGAGATCGCCTCGAGCGGACTCGCGCTTCGCAAGATGCGCAGCCTGCGCGTGCGGCTTCCCTTGGCATCCTTGACAGTCGTCAGCGCGTCTTCAGACGCACTGGTTCCCTTCGGCGAGATTCTGCGCGACGAACTCAATGTAAAGAGCGTGCGGTTTGAAGCGCTTGAAGAGGGATCCTTGGAAAGCTTCGGCATCACCAAGAAACTCACCGTCAATGCACGAGCGCTCGGGCCACGAATCGGCAAACAAGTGCAGCATGTAATCAAGGAAGCAAAGGCAGGCAACTGGGAGGCGACTGCCGAAGGGGTTTCCGTCGATGGGATGCCATTGGAACCCACCGAATACGAGCTTCAGATGGAAGCCGCGGATGCCGCAAGCGCGATTGCTTTCCTGTCTGATGGTGGTTTTGTGATCGTTGACACGCAGCTCACCCCTGAGCTGTCTGCTGAGGGACTCGCTCGCGATGCAATCCGCGTAATTCAGGATGCTCGCAAGGCTGCAGGGTTCGAGGTGAGCGACCGAATCACTTTGGTGATCAGCGCTCTCGATGCAGCCGACCACGAAGCGATCGGCTTCCACGGCGCCATGATTGCTTCCGAAACGCTTGCAGCGCAATCCTCTGTGCAGAGCTTCGCGAATGACCTTCCAGAGGGCACACTGGAGACGTACCGTACCGAACTGCCGGCAGGAAAATATGCCAATGCGGGCGGACTGGTGATTGACATCACCAAGATAGGAACAACCAATGTCTGAACGCGATGACGAATTCGATAACAATCCGGAGCCTGACGATTCTTACGATGAATCTCTCAGCGACGAGGAGCGTGCTGAGCTCGAGGCGGCGCATCCGCTAGCCGACCTCAGCCCCTTTGCCGATGGCTTTGAGGGCACCAACATCGACGAAGACTCTGACTTTGAGCTAGAAGACTCCGAATATGCGCAGGATGCCGCCCTTGTCTATGAAGAGCTGCTTGCGAGAATAGGGGAGCAGGCGCCCCAACCGCGACTCGAGGCAACTCGACGCGCCGTAGAGCTCATCGGTGATCCCCAGCGCACCTACCCGGTGATTCACATCACCGGCACCAACGGCAAGACGTCGACGAGTCGCATCGTTGAGAGCATTTTGCGCGCGTATGGTCTGCGTACTGGGCTGATGACGAGTCCACATCTGATCCGCGTGAATGAACGCATTGTGATTGACGGCCGCGCGATCTCGAATCGGGCTCTCGCTGCCAACTGGGCTGACATCCGGCCGTTCTTGCTGATGGTAGACGCAGAGTTGTTGGCGAAGGCCGAAGAGCCACTGACCTACTTTGAAGCGCTCACAGTTCTCGCGTTCGCGAGTTTCGCCGATGCTCCCATTGATGTCGCAATTCTTGAAGTTGGCATGGGAGGAGAGTGGGACTCCACCAACGTCGCTGATGGCCAGGTCGCTGTGTTCAGCCCCATCGCTTTGGATCACATGCACCGTCTTGGCGCGACCGTGCAAGAGATTGCTCGTACGAAGGCGGGCATCATCAAGCCTGCTGCTGCGATTGTTTCGGCTGTTCAGTCGGCAGACGCGCAGATTGAGTTGGAGCGCGCCGCTGACCTCACAGAGTCGACTCTCGGATTCGAGGGTGATGCTTTCGAACTGGTCAGTAGTGCGGTTGCTGTCGGCGGCCAATTGATTACCGTTCGCGGACTCGCAGGAACATATTCCGATCTGTTCATGCCTTTGTTCGGCGAATTCCAAGGCCACAATGCTGCCCTTGCGATTGCCGCGGTCGAATCGTTCTTGGGCGCGGGTAGTCAAGCCCTCGTGCACGACGTTCTCGAGGAGGGCCTCGCAACGGTGTCCTCTCCTGGACGGTTGCAGGTCATCGGTGCAGAGCCAACGGTAATTGTGGATGCTGCGCACAACCCTCACGGAGCGAAGGCTCTTGCGGCAGCACTCAAGGAGTACTTCACTTTCGACGAGATCGCGTTTGTGATCGCTGTGCTCGACGACAAGGATGCCTCGGGAATCGTGGAGGCGCTTGCTCCCGTGGCGAATCGCTTCTATGTGACCACGTCGCAATCGGATCGCGCTGTTGCGCCAGACGAGCTCGTTGAGACGGTTCGCAGTTTCTCTGATGAGACCACCGACTTCGATTCGTTCTCCGAGGCGATGGAGTTGGCTCGTGGTTGGGCCGCGGAGAACGAGCGCCGTGCCGTCGTTGTGACCGGCTCGGTCACTCTCGTTGGTGAGGCAATCGCGCTAGGTGAGATCGAAGGTTGGAAGTCGTGACCGCGGTCTCTCCCGCGCCTTCGGTGCGTTCCGTCACTGAACTTTTGTTGAGCATCGTGTTGGTGCTCGATGCAACGTTGATTTTCTTTGTCGCGCTCACGGCATTTGGGCTGAAGGCTCTCGCTCCTGCGCCCGCGTTCATTGGTGGCGCCGTGCTCATCATCGTCTTTATCGCTCTCGCGAGATTGCTCAAGTATTCCTGGGCACTGTGGCTCGGTTGGGCACTTCAAGTTGGCCTTGTTGCGCTGGGCTTCATTCTCGTTCCCATGTTTTTCGTCGGCGCAGGGTTCGCAGGCATCTGGACTTACTGCTTTATCAAGGGTCGCCAGATCGACAGAGCCAAAGCAGAAATTTTAAGTAAACAGACCATCACCACCCCCTTTGAGGAGACACAATGAACATCGAAGAGACTCTTGTACTGATTAAGCCGGATGGCGTTGCTCGAAACTTGACCGGCGAAATTCTTCGTCGCATCGAAGCAAAGGGCTACCAGCTCGTTGACGTGCGACTCGTCCAAGCAGACGTTGACTTGCTGTCGCAGCACTACGCGGAGCATGAGGGAAAGCCGTTCTACGAGCCTCTCCTCGACTTCATGCAGTCGGGTCCAACGGTCGCATTGCGTATTGCAGGCAACCGCGCGATTGAGGGTTTCCGTTCCCTCGCGGGCACTACTGACCCGACTACCGCCGCACCGGGAACGATCCGCGGAGACCTTGGCCGTGACTGGGGACTCGCTGTTCAGCAGAATCTTGTGCACGGCAGTGATTCACCGGAATCTGCAGCGCGCGAATTGGCGCTCTGGTTCGCCTAAAACTTTCCCGATCACTGAAGAGTGAGCGGATGCGCCTAGCGCAACGATTCAAATGGGGTTCGGCTTGTGCCGGACCCCATTTTCGCTGCCGCAAGCAGCCGGCCGGGTGCCTACAGGTAGCTGAGGGCGTCTAGGCGGTATTGCGCAACGATCGCGATGATGATGTATCCCACAATCGTGATGACGGGCACCCATGCGTATGCGGCCCCTGCCGCTTTACGTAGGCTGCGCGGTGCTGGTATCGCGCCGACTTTGAGGTTGCGTAGCGTGACGGCCCAGAACATCGGGATGGTGACGGACCAGACGGTCATGCACCACACGCAGAGCGTGCCGAGGTTGAAGATGCTCTGGTAGGCCAACCACATGCAGAGGGCGAATGCGCCAGCGATCCCGATGTTGAATGTCACCCAGAACCAGCTATTGAATCGCGCACCGGCCAAGATTGACGCACCGACCACGACTGGTGCCATGAATCCAACAAGCCCAAGAATGGGGTTAGGGAAGCCGAAGATCGCGCCCTGTGCGGAGTCCAAATTGGCAGCGCATTGAATAACGATGCTGAAGTCGCAACTCAGTGCGTCACCAGGGCTTTCCAAGGTGTGAATCTTTTCGACCATCAACTGAAATGACGCCCAGAGTCCGATCAGACCGGCGAGGATAAGAAATATGGCTAGGGCAATGGGCCTGTTTCGAACCCCGGAAGCAGTCATGCTGGGATTATCGCATGCGCGTCAGGCTCACTTTCTGAGAATGCGTGCGATAATGAAGCGTAGTTATTCCGGGCCGCGCTCGGAGCAACACCAAGAAGGCTTACCGGGCATAGCGACCGGACCAGTTACGCAACGCTAGTTGCGCGAGTCGGATAGCCAGTTCCGAAGTGCTGTGACAGAGCACAACTGCAACGCGAGCCACGGGCCCGTTGCAGGACCTAGAAGAATTAGTAGCGGTTCACCAGCCATAGGTTTGGCGGGGGAATAGCGCACGAGAGAGTACCCGGTGGGCGGCGCGGTCACCCATTAGGGCAAGGAGTACACCAGCAATGGTGAATGAAAGCGATAAGTCGAAAGAAGTTCCGAAGAAGAAGCGACTGTTTGGCCGTATTCTTCCTGCTTCCAAAGCACCGGTGGAGAAGCCTGTGGCACAGACGCCGCCGGCGGTGACGCCGGCTGCGGAAACAGCTCACTCGGCTGCTAGCGCTTCGGCGTCGGCGGAAACCACGGCAAAAGACGCGGCATCGGCAGTGGACAACGCCCCGCACGAGTCGAAGTCCACGAAGCGTCCTGCAGCAAAAACTGCGAACCAGCACCTCGGTCTTGATGTGCCGACCGCAGTAACTGAGCTCGCTGCGAGTCCCGACAAGGACTCGAATGATGACGGCGCGAGCAACGGTGAGAAGTCCGCAGCCCCAGCCCGAACTCGTTCGCGCCGAACCTCGGCGACTGCTGCCAAAAAGTCGGATGGCGCTGCCTCAGGAACCAAGGCGGCGACAAGCAAGGCGACCGCAAAGGCTAGCCCTCCGTCGACAACCTCGTTGCTCTTCCAAGCGCCGAACCTGCCTGATCTTCCTGCACGCGCACCTCGCTCGCGCAACGACAGCAAGTCGAACGTTGACACGCGGAGCGACGACAACAGTGTTCAGGACGAAGCGGGCAATGTCCGCCGCCGATCGCGTCGTCGTTCAGGTGAAGATGCTCGCCCCGGTGATGAATCTCCCAACACGGTGGTTCGTGTACGCCAGCCGCGAAAGCAGGTTGAGCCAAGCAACGAACCGACCAAGGTAAAGGGCTCGACGCGCCTCGAGGCCAAGAAGCAGCGTCGCCGCGATGGCCGCGATGCTGGTCGTCGCCGTCCAGTCGTAACTGAAAGCGAATTCCTTGCGCGCCGCGAGAGCGTCGACCGCGTCATGGTGGTCCGCTCAAAGTTTGACCGCATCCAGATTGCTGTTCTCGAAGACGGCGTGCTGGTAGAGCACTATGTCGCCAAGGCTCAAGACGCAAGCCTGATCGGCAACGTCTACCTTGGTCGCGTACAGAACGTACTTCCGAGCATGGAAGCAGCCTTCGTTGACATCGGGCGTGGGCGTAATGCCGTGCTCTATTCTGGCGAGGTCGATTGGGATGCCGCTGCAGAAAACTCTGCTGACGGCAAGCCGCAGGCACGCCGCATTGAGCTCGCTCTCAAGCCAGGCGATCGCGTGCTTGTTCAGGTCACAAAAGACCCGGTCGGGCACAAGGGTGCCCGACTTACGAGCCAGGTTTCGCTCCCGGGTCGTTACCTTGTTTACGTTCCCAATGGTTCGATGAGTGGCATCAGCCGAAAGCTTCCTGACACCGAACGTTCACGCCTCAAGAAGATCCTCAAGGGTGTTCTGCCGGAAAACGTCGGCGTTATCGTCCGCACGGCCGCCGAGGGTGCTACGGAAGAACAACTGACTCTCGACGTTAGCCGCCTTACTAACCAGTGGGCTGATATCAGCGCACAGGTCGACAAGGTTCAGGCCCCGGCGCTGTTGCACTCCGAGCCCGACTTGCTGATCAAGATTATTCGTGACGTCTTCAACGAGGACTTCCACAAACTTGTCATCGAGGGTGACGACGCTCGAAAGACAATTGAGAACTACGTTCGATCTGTAGCGCCTGATTTGCTCGATCGACTGCAGCCTCACGAGAGCACGGTCGATTCGTTTGAAGAGTTCCGCGTTTCCGAGCAAATTGAGAAGGCTCTCGACCGCAAGGTTTGGCTGCCGTCGGGTGGTTCGCTTGTTATCGACCGTACCGAGGCCATGACGGTTGTTGATGTCAACACCGGAAAATTCGTTGGCTCCGGGGGAAACCTCGAAGAGACTGTCACTAAAAACAACGTTGAAGCCGCTGAAGAGATTGTTCGCCAGCTGCGTCTTCGCGACATCGGTGGAATCATCGTCGTTGACTTCATTGACATGGTTCTCGAGTCGAACCGCGACCTCGTACTGCGTCGACTCGTTGAGTGCTTGAGTCGAGACCGGACCAAGCACCAGGTTGCAGAAGTGACCTCACTTGGCCTCGTACAGATGACTCGCAAGAAGTTGGGTCTCGGCTTGCTCGAGACTTTCAGCGAAAACTGCGAAGTCTGTGCTGGCCGTGGTGTGGTCGTGCACCACGATCCCGTTACAAAGCACCGTCAGCAGCCGACTCAGAATGAGCAAGCTGGTAGCGGGCGTCGTGGACGCAATCGTGGCGGCAATGGCAATGGCAGCGGTAATGGCAGCGGTAACGGTGGCAATTCCGGCGGAGGAAATTCGGGCTCGGGCGCAAACGGTGGTTCCCAGAACCAGCAATCCAACAGCCCATCGAAGTCGAGCAATGGTGCTTCGAGCAATGGCGCAGGTAACGGCACTCATGCCATTACCGAAGATGTGCGTAACGCCCTTGCACGTGTAGCAGCGAGCACTGTTCTCTCTGCCACGGAGCACCCCGCTGAAGAGCGCGTGCCAGCGGCCGAGGCGCCAGAGACTACCCAGAAGTCGGGCAAGTCCGCAAAGTCGGATGCTCCTCAAAAGTCGGATGCTCCTCAAAAGACAGCGGCGCCCCAGAAATCCAGTTCAGGCTCGAAGTCGAATACGGCCAAGGCTGAGAAGAAGGCAAACACGTCTGCTACTCAGACCGCCGACGTTGTTGAGGGTGCTGCAGAAACTGCAGTAGCAATTTTTGATATCCCGATTTCGAAGACGTCACAGGCTGCACCGAAGATCAGCACGCAGGATGCTGAGCAGATCTTGGGTTCGGTGCTCGAAGCGCTTCCTGAGCCAAAGCAGCCAGGTCACGGCAAAGCGCGCGGTTCACGCCGTGCGAGCAGCCAGGGCAAAACTGTAACGGCAGCGCCGAGCGAGGACTAAAAACTTGTGGGGAGCCTCGGCTATTTCAGAGCTATGACTTTGTAGGGTTTGCGTGTGAGTCTCACTGTGCCTGCGAGCGTCGATGATCATCATCGGCATGATCTTCGACCTCGCCGCTCGCGCCGTCGCTGGCTGTGGCTGGCGATTGGCACGCTCGGGGTCGTGGGGTTGCTCAGTTTGCGCGCCTTCACCGGCGAGTTGGGCATCCTTGGCGTTCCCGGACTAGGCCAGGATCTATTGACCTTAGCCACGAGCGTGATCATCGAGTCGCTCCCGTTTGTGGTGCTCGGAATCGTGCTCTCGATCGTGGTGCAAACGTGGTTGCCTGATAATTTTTTGATGCGCTATTTGCCGCACAGGCCGGTGTTTCGTCGTGCAGCCATTTCGCTCTTTGGGATCGCGCTACCGGTGTGCGAGTGCGGCAATGTGCCTCTCGCACGTGGGCTCATCCTTAAAGGTTTCTCGGTGCCTGAGGCGATGACGTTTCTGTTGGCGGCGCCGATCATCAACCCCATCACTATCCTCACTACCTACCAAGCGTTTGGGTTCGATGACGGAATCTTGGTCGGTCGGATTCTTGGCGGTCTTGCAATTGCCAACATTGTTGGCTGGCTGTTCAGTGTTCACTCGCAACCGCAGGCGATGCTCACTGAGCGTTTCGCAGCACAGTGCTCGGCGACCGCAGATCACCATCGTCAGTCGCGTTCTGAAAAGAGCCTCGACATCTTTATGCGCGAGTCGAGTGTTCTCATGCCGGCCGTCTTTATTGGTTCGCTCATTGCTGGTGCAATTCAGGTTGCGGTTCCCCGTGACGTTCTTGTTTCGCTTGGCAGCAATCCGCTCTGGTCGATTCTCGCCATGATGCTGCTGGCTTTTGTCATATCGGTCTGCTCGAGCGTTGACGCGTTCTTTATCCTGCCGTTTGCCAGCACGTTCATGCCCGGTTCGATCGTCACTTTTCTCGTGTTCGGTCCCATTATTGATATCAAAATGCTTGCCATCATGCGCACTACTTTCACTGCCAAAGTCTTGGTGCAGCTCTCTCTTATCGTTGCGCTCATGAGTGCGTTTATTGGGTTGGTGATCAACTATGTTGCCTAGTCTTCAACGCTGGTGGGGAGTCATCCTCATTGTGGTCGCCGTGAGCGCCACAATTTGGCTCGCAGCCACTCAGCAACTCGTGCTCTACATTCATCCGCGCTACGTCGTTTTTACCGTCGTTATGGCGGTGATTGCGCTCGTGCTTGGAGTGCTGAGTGTTGCTGTTCGTCCTCGCAGCTCTGACGAAGCCGCACCGAAGAGGGTGTGGTCGAAGGCAGTTGGTGGCGCAGCGCTCGTGCTCTCTGGCGTTGTAGCGATTTCCTTGGTGGTTGTCCCTCCAGCGACTCTGTCGAGCGCGACAGCCAGCCAACGCGACATCGTAGGGTCAACTGTCGGCAGTGACAGCCAAAATGCAGACGAGGTTGCGAGTGCCGATCAGTCACTAATTTCCAGTTTCACAGTCGTTGACTGGGCGTCGCTTTTGCGCCAAACGAGCGATCCGAGTTTTTATGCGGATAAGACAGCAAACGTTGTGGGTTTCATTACCGCAAGCGATGATGATCCCGACAATATCTTCTACCTCTCACGGTTTACGGTGACGTGTTGTGCTGTAGATGCGCAGCCGACAGGGGTCGCTGTTTACGCGCCACGGTGGGCCGACGATCTAGAGGTCGATTCGTGGGTGGAAATTACGGGAACCTTTGAGACCAACCCGAGCGCACGAAGCGACATGCCTCTCGTGCTTGTCCCTCAGCAGATGAGCGTTGTGGAGCGGCCAAGTGAGCCATATCTCTATTAGCGATCGCCCGGGCGGCCCACGCTCCGGCATGCGCTCGTTTCGTTTCGTCTTCGCCGGGACGGTCGGTGTTCTCGTGGTGCTCTGTGGATTGTTTCTCGCGCTGGGAAGCCTGCAGGGGCCAAAGCTGTCGAGTGCGCAACTCGATACGGATGCTGTCATCGCGTCATCTGATCAAACTCTTCGACTCTTTTTCAACCAGTCAATCTCGACCGTCGGGTCTGGTGCAGTGTCTGTTGAACCCGCTGCGGGTGTAAGCGTGACAAGCGAAGCGGATGTGGTGGCGGTTAAGTTTGCAGAGCCGCTGGGTTACAACACGGAGTACACCGTGACGGTACGTGACGTTGTGAGCCCTTCTGGGGGCTCTGCGGCGACGATTACCCACACCTTCACCACGGGCGAGCCTGGGCTCTACTATCTCGACAGGGGCGTACCTGCTGACGCGATTGTGCGCACGGGTCTTGGTGGCTCTGAGCGAGTTGTCTTGTTTGAGGGCGAGGGTATCCAAGAGTTTGTGCCGGTGGGTGAGGTGTTGGCGGTGGCGACGGCCGCCGCAGATCGCACGGGCACTCTTCACCTGGTCAATCCTCAGAGTGGGGTTGCCGAACAACTGCTGTTGCCCGAAGTTGGGGAGGTGGCCGATCTCGATTCCTCGAGCACGGGGTCACTCCTTGGTTTTACTATTTCAAGTGATGACCCTGGTCCGATTCCGACGATTTCGCACACTCTCTACACGATCGATGTCGATCGAGGTCGAGACGTTGTTGCCGTGCTGGATATCGATGGCGAGCCGATGCGAGTCTCAGGGTGGCAGTTCATTCCGGGGTCATCCAATATTGTGGCGCTCACAACCGAGAGCACCATTGTGCGCGTAGATTCAACGACCGGCGCCGTAGTGCCACTCGGGCAGTACTTTGAGTTCGATCGGGTTTCAGCTGATGGTTCGCACGTTGTAGCGGGGGACCCCCGTGGCAGTGCTGCAGTGTCGCTGGTTGACGGCGCAGAGCGCCGGTTGAGTCCGTCTCCTATTGACGGCCAACAGCCATTTCTGGGTCAGACTGATGCCAATTCAGAGGGGGCACTCGTTGCCAAGATGGTCTTGGTGGGAGAGTCAGGCAAAACCTTCAGTAGCGTGCTTGCGTATGACGATGGCGATGTGTCGCGCATCCTGTATCAAACGGTCGGCAACAAGGGAGCGATCCTTGATTTCACGGTGTCTCCGAATGGACAACTCGTCGCCATTGAGGTTCAACCAAATGTGTCAGTGCTTGACTCTGATGAGTATGTAATGACTGCGCGTCCTCAGAGCGTCACGACGTATCTCGTTGATATCGCTACGGGAGCAGTCTCCCGCAGCGTCGAGGGGTTTGGTGCCGTTTGGCGCTAGATTTGTTCGATGACCGCGATCTCTGATCTGGATTCGCTCCTGGCCACGATGCAGCCCGAGCTAAATCCCGGCATCTTCGTGTTTACCACGGTGTTAGCGCTGAGTGAAGTCGAGTTGGATTCCGTCGTTGCGTTGGTGGTTGAGGCAGAGGGCATTTCCGTCGTCATGAGCGAGACGGATGCTCTGCGTCAGGCGATTCCGTACGACTTCCGTTCGGCGTGGATCACACTGAAGGTGAACTCAGCCCTCGAGGCCGTCGGCCTGACAGCAGCGTTCGCGCGGGCGCTCGGCGATGTGCAGATTAGTTGCAATGTGATTGCGGGTAACTATCACGATCACATTTTTGTGCCTATTGATGCCGCGGATGCCGCACTAGCCGCCCTGCGTTCATTGCAGTTGGCGTCCAGCTAGCGCGATCGGGCTCGGGGTAGCTCGGGTTCAGGACCGATCTCGTTGTGGCACGCGAAGTCCGCTGCCCTCGAGTCTGCGCACAAATTCTCGGACGCTTACGGGTTCTGCACCGAGTGCGACGAGTTCGGTCCACATGCGCGCCGGGACGTCGTAGTGGTCCAGGTCAAAGCCTCGCCGAGGGATACCGGCACGCTGTGCGAAAGCGTGTAATTCGTCGAGAGATGTGTCGCTCACGATGTGCGCCCACACGGTGTCGTGAGCTGGCCAGATGGGCTGGTCGATCAACACGGTCATGCTGCGAGCCTAATTGAGGACAGATCGTGACGTGGTGGTTTTGACCGGGTGAGGGTCGGCGGCGTACTATTGTTCTCGCTGCACTTGAACTGTGGTTTCGATCATCAAGATCGCGATCAATGTCCGGTGTACACGTTCTCATTTTCGCCGGATCGTCAATCATGATTGATTCAGTCGGAAGTAGCTGAAGCGTGTCGTTTGACCGGGAGTGCCCACGTCGAGTATCGTTGATCCTTGGTGTGTGCTGGGCCTTGCCCGCAGAATTCGCCACAAGCTTCAGTAGTTCTAGCTATTAATCGTTAAGTAAGGGTCAAAAGTGGTTTACGCAGTTGTGCGCGCCGGTGGGCGGCAGGAGAAGGTAGAGGTCGGCACGATCGTCGTTCTCGACCGTATCGCAGCCGATAAGAACGGCAATGTTGAGCTCGCTCCAGTTCTGTTCGTTGATGGCGACAAGATCACTCACGACGCCAAGGCGCTTGAGAAGATCAAGGTCGTTGCCGAGGTTCTGAACGACGAGCGCGGTCCAAAGATCGTGATTCAGAAGTTCAAGAACAAGACCGGTTACAAGGTTCGCCAGGGTCACCGTCAAGAACTGACCCGCATCAAGATCACCAGCATCAAGTAGCTGACGAGCGTAAAGGACTTCCAGAAAAATGGCACACAAAAAGGGCGCAAGCTCCACCCGCAACGGTCGTGACTCCAATGCTCAGCGCCTCGGCGTGAAGCGTTTCGGCGGCCAAGTTGTTCTCGCCGGCGAGATCATCGTCCGTCAGCGCGGCACTCACTTCCACCCCGGCGTCAATGTCGGCCGTGGCGGCGACGACACTCTGTTCGCTCTCGCAGCGGGCTCGGTACAGTTCGGTGCAAAGGGCGGCCGCAAGGTCGTCAACATCGTCAACGTCTAGTTTCCGCGTTGCCTGCTCGCAGGCGAACGTTACAGCGAAGAGCGAGCTTCGGCTCGCTCTCGCCATTTAACACAGCAATCGCTTAACCCGTAATTCACGAGAAAAAAGGAGGAACCATCATGGCATCGTTCGTCGACCAGGTAACTCTCCATCTCGTGGCGGGGCACGGCGGAAACGGTTGTGTTTCGGTCAAGCGCGAAAAGTTTAAGCCACTTGCCGGCCCCGACGGCGGTAAGGGTGGCGACGGTGGCGACATCGTGCTTGTTAGCGACACTCAGGTCACTACGCTGCTGAACTACCACCGCTCACCGCACCGCAAGTCGCAGCACGGTCAGCCCGGTCAGGGTGACCATAAAGCGGGCACCGCAGGAGCAGAACTCTTGCTTCCGGTTCCCGTCGGTACCGTCGTACGTGATGCTGATGGCGAAGTACTCCTAGACATGGATGTCCCTGGCCTTCGCCTCATCGTTGGCCCAGGAGGACAGGGTGGACTCGGAAACGCTGCGCTTTCTTCAACGAAGCGCAAGGCTCCCGGCTTTGCTCTTCTCGGAACGCCCGGTTACCAGGGCGACATTTTCCTTGAACTTAAGACCGTTGCTGACGTGGCATTGGTCGGGTACCCGTCCGCAGGCAAGTCGAGTTTGATTGCCGCGATGAGCGCTGCGAAGCCAAAGATCGCGGACTACCCCTTCACTACTCTTCACCCGAACCTCGGCGTCGTAGAGTCCGGCGACATCCGCTACACGATTGCTGATGTTCCCGGTCTGATCGAGGGAGCAAGCGAGGGCAAGGGCTTGGGACTCGAGTTCCTGCGTCACGTTGAGCGGTGTACCGCGTTGCTCCACGTTCTGGACTGTGCAACGCTCGAGCCTGGCCGCGACCCGATCAGCGATCTAGACGTAATTCTTGGTGAACTCGCGGCGTACCCGGTTCCTGAGGGGCAAAAGCCTCTGCTCGAACGAGAGCAGCTCATCGCGCTCAACAAGATCGATGTACCTGACGGCAGCGACCTAGCGAACCTCGTGAGAAAAGAACTCGAAGAACGCGGATACCGTGTCTTCGAAGTGTCTGCAGTTTCTCATAAAGGATTGCGCGAACTTTCTTTTGCTCTAGCGGCAATTGTTATCGCTGACCGTGAAGCTCGAAACGATGCTCCGGTCAAGGAGCGGATCGTTTTGCGTCCTCGCGCTGTCAACGAGAAAGACTTCGTTGTCAAGGTCGAAGGTGGCACCTATGGAAACCTGTATCGCGTCGTAGGCGACAAGCCCGAGCGGTGGGTTGCTCAGACTGACTTTACGAACGAAGAAGCGGTTGGCTATTTGGCTGACCGACTTGCTCGGCTTGGGGTAGAGGACGACCTCTTCAAGGCTGGCGCTGTTCCCGGCTCTACCGTAGTTATCGGTGGCGGTGGCGGCGGCGGTGTCGTCTTCGATTGGGAGCCCACTCTCTCGTCTGCAGCAGAGTTGATTGTGGCTCCGCGAGGAACCGACCCTCGACTTGACGATAATCCGCGTGAAACCAACCGCAACCGTCGTCGTGGCTACCTCGAGCGCATGGATGCAAAGGCAGCAGCTCGTGCTGAATTGCAGTCTGAGCGCGAGGCTGGTGTTTGGGTAGATGATGAGGGTTTCGCCGTTGAGAAAGACGAAGACTCGGATGACCGTGACTAGCAAGCCCGCCGGGCGCGCCGATATTCCTCGGGCGCGCCGAATCGTTGTCAAAGTTGGATCGTCATCGGTCAGCGGTGCCAACGTGGGCCAAATCGGCGCTCTCGTCGATGCTCTCTCAGCCGCGCATGCGGCCGGTTCTGAAATGATCCTCGTATCGTCGGGTGCGATCGCCACCGGCATCCCGTTCTTGAAGCTCGACGGACGCCCGACCGACTTGGCAACGCAACAAGCTGCGGCCGCTGTTGGTCAGAACGTGCTCATCTACCGGTACCAAGAGAGCTTCGATCGCTACGGCGTTGTTGCCGCACAGATCCTGTTGACCGCGGGTGACATGGATAACCCAACTCACCACAGCAACGCCCAGCGTGCGATGGAACGACTCTTGGGGCTCAAAATCTTACCCATCGTCAACGAGAACGACACTGTTGCGACGCACGAAATCCGCTTCGGAGACAACGATCGCTTGGCGGCTCTCGTCTCAGTTCTGGTGCGCGCAGACGTGCTCGTGTTGCTTTCAGACATCGATGCTTTGTACACGAAGCCTCCCGCTGATCCCGGTGCCAAACGCATTGACTTCGTCGCCTTCGATAACGACCTCAGCGATGTGACTTTCGGCGACGTCGGGGCAGCGGGCGTTGGCACAGGAGGTGCAGGCACGAAGGTCGCGGCTGCCAAGCATGCTGCTGCCGCGGGCATTCCCGTGCTTCTTGCCGGAACAGAAAGCGTCGCTGCCGCTCTCGCCGGTGAGTCAATTGGTACCTGGTTCGAAGCAGACAACACCGCTTCGTAGCAGGCGGAACTAGTCCGTCACCGCCGCTAAGCTCTGAGCATGGTTGATTCCGTTCTAGCCGCGCACACGATTGCTGACAAGTTGGAGGCCGCACGGTCGGCTTCGCGCACGCTTTCGACCCTCACTACCTTTCAGAAGAATGCAGCTCTCGAGGCAATCGCCCGAGATGTTTCTGCTCATGCCTCCCGCATTGTCGAGGCCAATGAACGTGATCTTCAGCGTGGCCGCGACAGCGGAATGGCCGAGGGGCTGCAAGACCGCCTGCGACTTTCCACGGCTCGCATTGAACAACTCTCAGCAGCGGTCCGCGACATTATTGACTTGGCAGATCCTGTCGGAACAGTTGTCCGCGGATCCGTGCTTCCCAACGGTCTTTCTGTCTCTCAAGTTCGAGTGCCTTTCGGGGTAATCGGTGCCATCTATGAGGCACGCCCCAACGTCACTATCGACATCGCTGCGCTGGCTTTGAAGAGTGGTAACGCTGTCGTGCTGCGTGGAGGGTCAGCGGCCGAGAATTCCAACCGCATACTCGTAGAGATCATTCAGTCCGCGCTTCATAGCGTTGGCGTCGAACCCGCTGCGGTGCAGACAATAGATGAGTTCGGTCGCGATGGGGCGAAAGCGCTAATGCAAGCTCGTGGTTATGTTGACGTGCTCATTCCTCGGGGGAGTGCCCAGCTTATCCAGACCGTTGTCCAGGAGTCGACAGTGCCCGTTATCGAGACAGGCGCGGGCATCGTGCACGTGTTCCTCGACGAATCCGCGGACACGTCAACGGCCATCGAGATTGTGCACAATGCAAAAGTGCAACGGCCAAGCGTGTGCAACTCTTTAGAGACGCTCCTGGTTCATGAGGCAGCGGCAGAGCGGCTAATCCCTGCAGTGCTAGCTCGCCTCGCAGAATCGGGCGTCACGATACACGCCGATGAGCGCGCGCGGCAGCTATTTCCCGACGCCCTTGCGGCTGAAGATGACGCATGGTCGGTTGAGCATTTGAGCCTCGACATCGCGGTGCGGGTTGTCGCCGGTCTGGATGCTGCGATCGACCACATCACGAAGTACTCCACTAAGCACACTGAATCGATCATCACGAACGACCTTGCGAACGCAGACCGTTTTCTAGCGGAGGTCGACTCAGCGGTAGTTATGGTGAATGCGTCGACGCGATTCACGGATGGTGCGGAGTTCGGCTTTGGCGCCGAAGTGGGAATCTCCACACAAAAACTGCATGCTCGCGGACCTATGGGTTTGCCGGAACTTACCAGCACCAAGTGGGTTGTGCGCGGCAGCGGCCAGGTGCGCAGCTAGACTGTTCTTGGTTTTGTGAATGGAGATTTGATGTCGATTTTTCTTAACGTTCTCGCGGAGAGCGAAGAGCTGGCCCCGTTGATCATGCCGGCGACCGCCTTTCCGATTATTGCCGCGGTCGTCTTTACGACTCTTGGCTTTGTGGCGTGGAGCTTCCGCGATATTGCCAACAGGCACGTTGCCAAGCCGTCACAGGCTGGCGACGCTCACGGCGCAGCTCACTAGGGCCTATTAGTGTCTGCCGAGACGACGCCGCGACGTAGGCGCGTCGGCATCATGGGCGGAACGTTCGATCCCATTCACAACGGCCACCTCGTTGCCGCAAGCGAGGCGCAGCAACAGTTTGGGCTCGATGAGGTCGTGTTCGTTCCTACTGGCAAGCCGTGGATGAAATCGACGGTCACTTCAGGGGAACATCGCTATCTAATGACAGTAATCGCGACGGCGGCCAACCCCGGCTTTAATGTCAGCCGCGTTGACTTGGAACGCGAGGGTGCAACCTACACAATTGACACTCTGCGCGATATGCGCCAGGCCTATCCTGATGCTGACCTTTTCTTCATTACGGGTGCGGATGCTGTTGCTCAAATTATGGAGTGGAAAGACGTTTCCGAGGTCTGGACTCTTGCCCATTTCATAGCAGTTTCACGGCCAGGACACGCCTTAACCATTAGCGGATTGCCTGAGCAAGGCGTAAGCTCGCTAGAAGTGCCGGCGCTTGCGATCTCATCCACTGATTGCCGAACCAGGGTCAGTCGGGGTTTCCCGGTCTGGTATTTGGTTCCGGATGGTGTCGTTCAGTACATCGCTAAGCACCATTTGTATCGGAGTATCCCATGACCACTTTTCACGATCCGCCGCCGCAGTCGCGTCGCGCGGCGCGTCAGAGTGAGCGCAATCGAGCTCCCGAGGAGCAGCCCACTGAAGAGGGCTTCACGACGTTCCCTTCGCAAGAAGTTTCGGAAAATCCCGTCGAAGACTCTCGGGCAACTCCCGACGCGGAGTCGGCTCGCGCCGCTACGCCTCCTGCAGCTTCTGCCGTGCCACCTGCGCCCGCGACTTCGCAACCTTCGACAGATGCCGCCTACCGTGCTGCGCCGCCTCCTGTGGTTCAAGCTCAGGACTCGGCCTTTTCGCCTCTCCCTCCGGCGACGTCAGCTTCGCCGCGCGACGCCACCACTCCTGACCGCACACTGACTCGCCGAGAACTTCGCGAGCTCCGTGCTCGCCAAGATGCGGAGTCAAACGCCACAGCGGCAGCCGACCAATCCGTCACAACGCAGCCAGAGACTCCGGATGCAGTCACAGACCTCTCTGCGATGCCTGCGCCTCGTGCAGACGCAGAAGCTGTGCCTCCATACCCATACTCGGATTTCGCTGGACGAACCGAACCTGCAGCACCCCAGCCACTTGCGCTCGATCCAGATGTTTTGGCCTACATCGAGCCGCCAGCGCTTGTTGACCCGCTCGCAGTCGTTCCTGAAGCCGCATCGTCGCAGGCGGCACCGGAAGATGCCCTGAGCGCTTTTGAGTCATTACTGGCCAACGCTGACGGTTCGAGTAAAGACTCAAGCCTCAGCGACGCACCTCGATCACCGCTCGTCGACCTCACGGGCGACAGCGTAGATGCTCCTACAGACTCCACGGCGCCAGTACAGCCCGCGGACGAACAACCGCAGTCGAGTACTCGTACCACTCTTCAGGGTCTCTTAGGGCTTGCACCTGAGCCAGCTCGTGAAGATGTCGTATCGGCTATTCCTCCTGTGGCCACCAACCTCAGCAACGCGCGTGCAGAATTTGATGAACTTGCACGAAAGCGCCTTGACGCTGATCTCCCGGCCGTCACACCACTGCCGAGCGATGTCTCTAATGTCGCTAACGTGCAGGCTGCGCCAACAGAGGCGCCCTCGCCACCGTTTGATGTGTCGCCAGCAGCGGTTTCGATTGCTCCGGCGGGTCACTGGACCCGACAGGCAACTGCAGAGGACGACGACACAAGCAATGCGGTTGTCACCCGCACAATCGGCAGTGGCAGCAGCACTACGAGCGCTCTGGTCTTGCCGGCAATCCCATTCGCTACCGACATCCGCGGACCGCTGAATTCAAGCGGTGAAGCGATGCTGACGGGTTCAATCGACCTGCCAAACACGCTTTCGGCCAGTGGCGTATCCGATCGATTCGATCACGCTGACATCGATTCGCTTCTTGACCTCAATGACAGCGACATGGTGTCAACCGATTCAGCACCCGTTCGAGCCGTCAAAGCGGTCAGCACTTTCTCTAATCAGTCGGTAACGCAAACTCAAAAGCCGAAGGGTACGCGTGCACTCACTGTGTTGCTTATCTCGGCATCGTCGATGGCCGTAGTCGTCGCTGGCCTGCTTGTGGCGGCGTTCGCCTTCAATATGTTGTAGATTTAACTCTTTGCTTTATTTCCGATTAAGGATCCTGTGACTGCTTCTCCTCGTGCTAACGAGCTACTTTCCATTGTCGCGCACGCCGCCGACGCCAAGCAGGCGACCGATATGGTCGCATTAGATGTCACAGGTCCCACGCCCTACACCGACATTTTCTTCCTTGCGACTGGTCGCAATGAGCGCAACGTTCAATCAATTGCGTCTGAAATTGAAGAGAAAATGATCGCGGCCGGCGCTAAACCGATGCGTCGCGAGGGCCGGGCCGAGGGCCGCTGGATTCTCCTCGACTTTGGCCATGTTGTTGCGCACATCTTCCACGAAGAGGACCGCCTCTACTACTCGCTCGAGCGTTTGTGGGGAGACTGCCCAGTCATTCCGATCGACATCGCAGCACCTGCGGACCCCGAAGCCGATTCTCTCTAAATTTCCCGTTAGATTGCTTCACACTTCGTAACTCAATTTGTCCGCGCTCGGATGCGCTGGTTGTCTTGACGTAGCCGGGCAGTTCTACCCCGGGGCGGCTCTCTAGAGTCGCCTTCTTTTACTGGGGTTTCATGATTACGCTCTCTTCCGTCACCAAGACTTTTGGTGCCGCCGCGAACTCTGTTCGCGCGCTCGACGATGTAAGCCTCAACGTTGACCGCGGCGAGATCTTTGGTGTGATCGGTCAGAGTGGTGCGGGAAAGAGCACGCTCATCCGCACCGTGAATCTGCTCGAACGGCCAGACGCCGGCACTGTTACCGTTGCGGACCGTGAACTGACCGCCCTCAACGATCGCGAACTTCTTCACGCCCGCCGTGAAATCGGAATGGTCTTTCAGCAGTTCAACTTGCTCGATAGCCGCACAGTTCGCGGCAATGTCGAACTGGCGCTTGAAGTGCTCGGCGTCAATCGGCGTGAGCGCGCTACTCGCACGAACGAAATTCTTGAACTTGTTGGTCTTGAGCACAAAGCTCAGCAGTATCCGGCGCAGCTTTCCGGTGGGCAGAAACAGCGTGTCGGTATTGCTCGTGCTCTAGCATCGCGACCTCGAGTGCTACTCAGTGATGAAGCGACCAGCGCGCTCGATCCTGAAACGACTGATTCGATTCTTCAGCTGTTGCGTCGGCTCAACCGTGAACTCGGCCTCACAATCTTGTTGATTACGCACGAAATGGATGTCGTCAAGAGCATCTGCGATTCTGCGGCGCTCATGAGTGGCGGCCGCATTCTCGAACAGGGCCGCTTGGTCGACTTACTCGCCACGTCTGGGTCACAGCTGGCGCGAGGATTGTTCCCGCTTGGCGAATTGCCCGAGGGAAACTCCACCGTCATTGATGTGACTTTCGTTGGCCTCTCCTCTGAACGACCGGTGGTCGCTCAGCTTGCTCGCACGCATCAGCTCGATGTTGGCCTTATTGGCGCCGCGATGGAGACCATTGGGGGAGCGCAGTCAGGACGAACCCGACTCGAACTGCCGGGGCGTATCGACGAACACGCGGCCGCAATCAACGATCTGCGCGCGCAGGGACTAGTTGTTGAGATCGTGAGGAGCGGACGATGATCGATTCCAATGCTCCCGGCTTCTGGCCGCAGTTGTTTGAGACACTCCTGAAAGCTACGGGGGAGACTCTCTTCCAGGTGGCTATCACGATGGTCATCACCTTGGTAGTCGGCCTCGCAGCGGGCACCCTGCTCGTGGTGACCGATCGTGGTGGCATTCTTGAGCGCCCCTTTGGCAGTCTTATCGCTGGCCGGATCGTGAATGCGGTGCTGCAGGCCGTTGTGAACCTGGGCCGGTCGATCCCGTTCATCATTTTGATGATCGCCCTAATCCCGTTCACGCGCTTGCTGCTTGGTTCGGCTTTTGGGGTCACGGCGGCAATTGTTCCGCTGACAGTGGCCGCGATTCCGTTCTACGCCCGAATCGTTGAGATCTCGCTGCGTGAGGTCAACGAGGGGCTCGTCGAGGCGGGGCATTCCTTGGGTGCGACGCGGTGGCAACTGGTGTCGAAAGTGATAGTTCCTGAGGCGGTTCCTGGCCTCATCCGTGGCTTTACAACGACAGTGGTGTCGATTGTGAACTACTCGGCAATTGTGGGCGCGATTGGTGGTGGAGGTCTTGGTGATGTTGCTATTCGCTATGGCCACCAGCGTTACAGCGTGATTCACATTGTCACGGTAATCATCGTGTTGGTTGCGATTGTGCAGATTGTTCAGGTGGTCGGCGCTCGCCTGGCCAACCGAATGTCTCACCGCTGACGTCGTCGGCGGCTTACCCCTGAGTAGTTTTCTGTTTTCACTCACCACTGTTCGTTTTCTCGATTAAGGAATGTCATGTCTCGCTCCAAGTTCTTCTCCCTCTCGACCGTGGCCGCCGCTGGCGTGCTCGCTATTACTCTCGCCGGATGCTCGGCTCCAGCCGAGGACGCCGCCCCTGCGGACGGCACTCTCGGTTCGCTCACCGTTGGCGCTACGGCAACGCCGGCTGGCGAAATTGTGCAATTCGTGATCGACAGTGGTCAGGCTGCTGACGCTGGCCTCGAGCTCGACATCGTTGAGTTCACCGACTACACGACGCCGAACCCGGCGCTCAGCGAGGGCAGCCTCGATGTGAACCTGTTCCAGCACGAGCCTTTCCTTGATCTCTACAACGAGAACACGGGAGACAACCTCTTCGTTGTCGGCCAGGTGTACCTTCCGCCGCTGGCTCTCTACTCCAAGACTGTTGACGAGCTCGCTGATCTCAAGGATGGCGCGAACATTGCGTTGCCGAACGACGCCAGCAACGAGGGCCGTGCGCTCTTGCTGCTCGCGGATGCCGGAATCATCGAGACCACGGATACGCCGTCGACTGTCGCCGACATCACCGCAAACCCGCACGACTACAACTTCATCGAGATTGACGCGGCCAGCTTGCCGTCCGCTCTCGATGACCAGGATGCGGCAATCGTTAACTTCAACTACGCGGGTGCAGCCGGCCTGACCGGCGACCTTCAGCTGGTCACCGAGCCGACAACGAGCTCGTACTACAACACGCTCGTCACTCGCGATGAACTCAAGAGCGACCCTCGCGTACTGAAGCTGTACGAGCTGTTGACCTCGGACGAGACAAAGGCGTACATCAACGAGTTCTACGCGGGCCTCGTTATCCCCGTTTCCTAATCACATCGGTTAGCTGACTTACGCGCGTTTCTGCTCGCGATGGGGCGGGCGGCATCCAAGTGGATGTCGACCGCCCCATAAGTTTTCCCCGCAACAGCTCCGAATGGTTCTGGATGGGCCGCGTGTGTAGTAATCTTGAGAAGTTGCATTTTCGGTGACGAAGATCAATCAAATGGGTCCATGGCGCAGCCCGGTAGCGCACCTGCATGGCATGCAGGGGGTCAGGGGTTCGAATCCCCTTGGATCCACCATTTAGCCCCGCAATCGTAAAGATTGCGGGGCTTTTTAGTATCACGGCGCGTTAGTTCAGGGCGACGGAGCGCTTCATGTCTGTTCGCGGCTCCTCGCCTCAAACATTGGCAGCATGTTCCCTGATGGCTACACCGCAGCGAAAGGTGCTGTCGGCGGTGCAGACCCGTTCGTCTTTCGCACCTTCGACTTGAACCACTTCGTGTCGGGGATGCGCGCCAGAATCGGCCCAGCAATGATCGTAATAAGCACATAGGCAGTTGCCAGCGGCGCGAGCGTTGGCTCGATGCCTGCACCGACCGCAAGCCCCGCGATAACGATCGAGAACTCGCCTCGTGGAGTCAGGATGAGACCAGCGCGCCAACGACCCGCGACTGCGATTCCGGCACGTTTTGCCGCTAGGTAGCCCGAGAAGGTCTTCGTGGCGATTGTGACGACCGCGAGTGCGGCTGCAGGGATAAGAACGGGCACGATGTCTGCTGGCGCCGTGGAGATCCCGAAGAAAACGAAGAAAACAGCCGCAAAAAGGTCTCGCAGGGGAGTGATGAGCTGAGCAGATTGATGGGCGACCGGGCCGGAGATAGCGATACCGACGAGGAACGCGCCAACAGCGGCAGAAACGTTGACCTGCTCCGCCAAACCAGCAACCAGCATGGTGAGTCCGACAACGCCAAGAAGCAGTGCCTCGGCGTTCTTGTCGGGAAGTAGCCGAGACAAGAAACGGCCGTGGCGCAGCGCAAGATACAAAATGAGCATCACAACAGCGACGGCGATAGCGACCGTGAATGCGCCCTGCAAGAGCCCCGCACCGATCACGAGCGCTGAGAGCACAGGCAGGTAGAACGCCATCGCTAGGTCTTCCAACACAAGTATGGAAAGCACCGTCGGTGTCTCGCGGTTACCGAGTCGACCCAGATCGCGAACAACTTTGGCAATAACGCCAGACGACGAAACCCAAGTCACCCCTGCAAGAGCAACAATCGCGGCCGGTTCCCAACCCAACAGGATTGCGAAGAGGGCACCGGGCAGAGCGTTGAAAACCCCATCAAGAATTCCCGAAACCCGGGACGTCTTCAGGTTAGAGACGAGCTCTTCAGCCGAATACTCAAGCCCGAGCATTGCCAAAAGCAGAATCACACCTATTTGTGAGCCCACCTCGAAGAACTCTTCGCTGGCCTGAAATGGCAACAGCCCACCCTCGCCGACAGCGAGTCCCGCAAGTAGGTAAAGAGGGATCGCGGAAAAACCAAAACGCGCAGCAATTCTGCCCAACACGCTGAGTACCAGCAGGAGAGCGCCAACCTCGATGAGGAGCTGCGTCGTCTCGTGCATACGCGAGCCTTAGCTGGGGCCGCGGTTGATGAGCTTGCCAAGTGCGTCGAGGCCCTTGCGGGTTCCCACCGCAACAATGACATCGCCCGACTCGAACTTGACCTCAGGCCCTGGAGAGGGAACAACATCGTTGCCGCGTGCGATCGCAACAATTGACGCACTTGTGAGTGTGCGAGCCTTCATATTGCCCATCGGGTGGCCGATGAATCCGGAACCGCTGGGAAGTGAAATCTCCTCGGTGTAGAGCCCCTCAGCCTTCTCGCCAAGCACTGACAAACGACTCAACGTCAACGAAGAACCGAGCACCTCGGCAATAGCTGCAGCCTCATCATCAGTCAACGAGATCGATGCTGCATTCGAATCCGGGTCGTCCGCATTGAAGAATGCAAGATCGCGCTCACCAGAGCGCAGCGAAACTACGCTGACACGGCATCCAGAGTCAGTGATCACATCATTGCGAACACCAAACCCAGGAAGGTCAATTCGTTCGATTCTTACGCCCACGGTTCCAACTTACCAATTCGTTTGAGGCCAATAGTCCAGCGAGAAGCCTACGCCTGTTACGCAGCAACCCCATACTTTTTCATGGAGGTCTCCACAATGGTGAGGCCTTCAAGGCCAGGCATGCGAGAAATGTGCTCATCAAGCTTGCGAATCTCGCGCAAACCCTCCGGTCCCGAGAAGAGATGACCCATGACATGAGTGACCTCTTCTGCCGGCATAATGCTCGAGCCAACCGGCCCCCACGCGCCTTTCAACGCGAGGCGAGCGAGAACTTGAGCCTTCTTGCTCTTCGCAAGTCGCTCTCGAGCCTGCGTGGCATAGAACGCGACATGGCGGGCCTCTTGCTTCGCAATCCTTCGAAGCAATTCAGAGAGAACCGGATGTTTTTCCATGTCCGCAAGGCGGTTGTAGGCGGCAACCGCAGACCACTCGTTTGCGGCACCCCAAATCATGTGCACGGCGATGAAGTCTTTACCGATTACGTTTCCGAGTACCGACTGCTTGATGGGATCGAGGCGGTCCTTCCAACCGAGCTTCAATCGGGTTGCCTTGAGTTCGTCATAGTCAAGCGTCACGTCATGTGCACCCAGCACCTTGGAGAGGGCTTCACCGTGCCAAAACTCTTCGCGATTCCACATGGTCATGAATGCACTCACGTCGACCTCCTTGTGGGAGGGCGTTACCAGCAAATCCCGTAGATAACAGACGGTGTGGTATTCGACGTCTGCCATGTAGCGAAGGCTGCGCAGCGTAGCGTCTGGCAGGGGGTTGCGCTCGAACTCGGTGAAGTCTAGGTCACCCCACTGAACCTTTTTCGAGGTGGAGGTGTATCGATCAATATCAAATGCCATGAGGTAATCAGGACTGGCTCGACGGCGTCGAGCTGTGTCCATCTCCTTCCTGTGTCGCAGCGGCCGCGTCTCGAGGGCGCGGGATGCGGGAGTTGGGCGAGCGACGCTTCCAATCGAGCACATTCCAGCGCTTCTCTTGAGCGTGCTTGTACAAGTTCACGTCGGGGTTGACCGCACTCGGGTTGCCAACAAGCTGCAACCACATCAGGTCAGCGTGGCTATCGCCATACCCGTACGACTGTGTGAGATTGAAGCCATTCTGGTCGGCGTAGTGACGCAACCAAGCCGCTCGTGCCTCATCGACCAAAGGTGGATCAGCCAGGAAGCCTGTGAGAATCCCGTCGCGTTCGTGCATCCGCCCGGCAACGACCTCGTCAAAGTACGGCAAAAACGGCGTCACCATGAGATCGATCGTGCCCGTCACCAGGATGGTGCGGTGGCCAGCGTCACGATGCTCCTGAACTCGACGCAGCGCATCCGGCATCACACGACGCATCATGGCTCGGCCAAAACTGCCGCGTACCATCCGCTCGATCTCAGCAATTTTGAAGCCTTCGTAGCGACGCATGAAGGTTCGGATGAACTCGCCACGGTCCCGGCGCTCAGCGCGCATGTACTTGCGCAGCGAGAACGTGAAGTTGGCGAGATCGTGCAGGACCTTGGCACGAGGCACGGTGCCGCCCCACAGCAAAAGGTACTGCTTTACAAGATTCGAGTCGACGACGGTACCTTCGAGATCAAAAACCGCGACGACATCGGTTCTCTCGGGCAGCTTCTTTGCGGTGCGCGTCTTTGCTGCCGGGCGATTTGCGAAGGCGCGAGTAAGCGTCGTGATTGCCGGAAAATGTACCTGCTGAAAGTAGTTTTCCCAGTCAATTTCGGTGACATCGAATCGGGCGCTGTGGGCAGTTTTCTTAGGCAACGAGGCCAATAGTTCGCGCGTGTTGGCATCGTCGAAGATGATCTCGGTTTGCACATAGGCGCGGTAGAGATTGGTAAAGGCGCGCAAAACCTCGAGCTGATGTTGGCCGCTCTTCACCTCGTCTAGCCAGCGGCGAGTTCGCGGAGTCGTCGGCATGCGCGTAATTACTCGTTCAGCACGGGCTGCCTGACGTTCGCGCTTAACGAGTGCCCGTTCGACCCGTTGACCGCCGGGAAAGCGCCACAGCGGAACGCTAATTTCTCCATCTTCGGCAGGCAACGGATTCGCAGTAAAGTACGCGTTGACGTTCTCGTACATGCGATGAAACGGCAGCGGATTGCTAGCGCCAGAACTCACGTGGTAATACCTGGGCGCCTTCGGATCAGCCTTAGCTGCTGCCGCGGCCAGCGTTGCGTTGACGACAAAGTCAACCGGGATGACGTCAAGGATCGAGTCAGGCAGGCCGGGAAAGTCAGGTAACTGACCGCGACCATACGCAAGGATCAACGGATCAGCGACCTTGAAACCGTCAATCCAGCCCGGGAAGGGGTGATGGAGTGCGCTCTCAATAATTGACGGTCGCACTACGGACAAGCGATGCCCGGCCTGGGCCCACATCTCTTCGGCTACCCGCTCGGCGAACGCCTTCGTGAGGGTGTAGACATCGGTCCACCCCAGACTTTCGGCGCGCATCCGCCCATAATCGACAAGTCGATCGTGCACCCACTCCGCTCGTGCCGCCTCAGTGAACTGTGCGACTGCTTGCGGGCCAGCCTTGCCATGTCGTGCTTTCGCCGCCGTCAACTGTGCACGGAGGGCTTCTGGCTGGCGCGATTCGAACTCAACACGAGTGCGGGCAGTGCGCGCAGCCTCATATTCGGCTCGCCAGTCGACGTTGTGAACAAGCGATGCCTCGGGGACGATGCCCTTTCGTATGCCGCCGACATAGGCAGTGGAAATATGTACAACGTGCGGGCGAGACTTGCTCGCGAGCAGCGCGGTGTAAATACCTGTTGCTCCGCCGACATTGGTGTCGAAGGCTTCATCGATCGGCGGATCAAACGAGACGGTAGATGCTCCGTGGATGACAATATCGATGTCGTCCGGCAGCGTGCCGACATCCGTGAGGCTGCCCTCAATGACGGTGACTCGCCGCGCGACTTCGGCAAGAGCCTGCTCCTTGCCGAGTGACTCCATCCACTGTGCGAACACCGGTTTGCGCATGAGGTTAGTCAGTCGCCCCTCGCCCGTGGTTGCACCCTTTCCTCGCACCAGAATAGAAATTCGGGTCTCTGGATGGCTGGAAAGCAGTCGCTCGAGGATCGCTTGGCCGACAAACCCCGTCGCTCCCGTAAGAAAGACGTGTTCGGTAGTGAGGGCTCTAATGGTCGTCATAAGGCGGCGGCCCGTTTCATCAGGTTGAGATTTTTTTGGCCAGCGAGAGAGTCAACGAGGGCGTCGATCTCAACGATGGTGGAAGGGTGACTGCTAAAGAGGTGTCCGAAAAAGAACTCGGTGTTCTCGCGGGGCTCAGCGCGTGCTCCGATGGGCCAGGGAGTTTTGGCTAGCCGCCGGCGGGTAACTTTTTGCGCGCGAGTCGATGTCGAGAGGCGGTTGCGAGCTTGGCCCTCGAAGAACTCAAGCTGCCGGCCCTTGGTGGCGAGGAATCGAGTTACCGTATCGATGAGTTGCGGGTTGGGATCCAACTCAACGAGGCGACGGTAGGCGGCCTGCATGAGCCACTCATCGACGGCGCCTAAAGTCATGTGAACCGCGATCATGGGGAGCCCAATGATATTGGCGACAATGGATTCGCGAATCGTACGCTCCACTGGCGTACGAAACGGTGCGCGGTCAGCTTCGCCACCCTCATGTGCGCGGATGATCTGATCCAAGGCGTCCGCAATCCAATACTTTTCGAATGCCCATGAGATGAGGAACGCCGTAACTCGCGCATCTTTATGGGTTGCGGTGACAAGCACACTGCGCAAGTGCGTCATTGTGCCGCGCTCGACAACCTGTAGGTAGCGCAGAATGCGGAGAGTATCTGCACTCAGAGGATGCGCCCGGTACGCCTCCAAATTGAGGTAATCGCGGTAGCTGGCCTGCGCATCGTTTGCATACGCTCGCACATCAAAGTCTGGTGCGGGAATCGACATATCGTCGAGGGCAACTTCATGACTTCTCGGCATTGTTTTCCTCCGCTCGACGCAGTGTGGTGACAGCAACTTGCTTCGATTCTAGTTGCGACCCTGCCGCAAAAACCCAATCGACGCCGGGTGCTTGCCGTAGTCTTGGCGTCATGGCAATTGCGCTAATAACCGGTGGCACTTCTGGAATCGGTGCAGAGTTTGCGCGACAACTTGCCCGGGATGGCAGCGACCTTGTTTTGGTAGCGCGTAACGAAACTCGGCTCGACGCCACCGCTTCGCGTTTGAGCACCGAGTTTGGTGTCACCGTAGAGACGATTAGCGCCGACCTCGCTGATCGCGACGACGTACTGAGAGTCGCACACCGGCTGGCAGATCGCGCCAAGCCCATTGACCTGTTCGTCAACAACGCAGGTTTCGGCGTACACGCCCGATTGACCGATGTTGACTCAGCATCGGTGCATGAACATGCCTTTGACGTTATGTGTCGGGCCGTACTGATCCTGGCGGGCACAGCAGGCCGAGCCATGCGCGAACGCGGCAGCGGCCGCATCATCAACGTGTCGAGCATTGCAGGTCTCGTCACCATGGGGTCATATTCCGCGATCAAAGCGTGGGTGGCCTCATACAGCCAAGGACTCTCGGTAGAACTGCGCAATACAGGAGTTACTGTGACGGCGCTGATGCCGGGATGGGTCATCACCGAATTCCACGAGCGGGCGGGCATCCGCACCGGTTCTATTCCTTCGTTCCTGTGGATTGACGCACCGACCCTTGTCTTGGGCGCACTGCGCGATTCAGCACGCGGCAAAGTCATATCCATACCTACTGTTCGGTACCGAGCCATCGGATGGTTTGCTCGACATTTACCGCGGCGCACAATTCGTTGGATCTCGGCCAAAATTTCTTCAAGCCGAAGTGACGAGGGCTCCGAACCTCATGGCGTGAGAGACACGACGACGACATGACGCAGCCCTTCGACCGATTCACCTCGCCGACGATGGCGTGCTTCAGATTTGTGGCGCAGCGCGGGCTGTTGAAACCACTCGTGTGGTCACTCGTTCAAGTCGATGTTAAGGGGCGCGAAAACATCGATGCCCACGAGGGTCCATTCATCGCGGTCGCGAATCATTCGAGCCATCTCGATGCTCCGCTCATCATTGGGGCACTCCCACGTAAGCGTTCTCGCTATCTGGCTGCGGGTGCGGCTGCCGACTACTTCTTTGAAGTGTGGTGGCGCAAGTGGCTCACGACACTGTTCTTCAACGCCTTTGCAATCGAGCGAAATGCCGAAGGCAAGCGAGCGGGAGCATCGCGCAGATTGTTGGATCGCGGTGTGCCATTGCTCATTTTTCCCGAAGGCGGCCGGACTCGCCTTGGAGTTCTTTCGCGGTTTAAGCCTGGCGCTGCGGCACTCTCGATAAACACCTCCGTGCCCTGTTTGCCGATCGCGTTGGTTGGAGCTTCTGTAGCAATGCCGCGCGGTTATAACTGGCCCAAACGCGGTCGACTCCCCGTCACGGTAGTCTTTGGCGAATTGCAGTACCGCCGTGATTCTGAGACTCCCGAAGCCTTCTCAACTCGACTATCTGAAACCGTGCGCCAATTGCACGAGACAATTCACCCGATGCCAAGAGCAACTCCGAAGGGAACGAAATGACCTCTGTCAAGCACATGAAGTGGTGGGGTTGGGGCAACGAGGGCGTGGGTTTCCACCACGAAGACAAGCCTGGTTTTGCTCCCTTTGTGGAGTATGCGGTTGGTCTCGACCTTGGCTCTGCCACTCGTGCTGGAGAGCCGTCGTTCGACGAGCTTGACGTTCCCAAGAGCAAAGCAACGGCGGCATTCACCAAACAGCTTGCGGCGATCGTCGGTGCAGATAATGTCACTCGCGACGACATGGTTCGGGTCATCCATACCTACGGCAAGGGGTTGCGCGACCTCGTACGAATCCGCAGTAATGCAATCAAGCGAAGCCCAGATGTTGTCGTGTATCCGGCGGATGAAGCCGAAGTGCAAGCGATTGTGGATGCCGCGGTCGCAGCGAATTCAGTCATCATTCCTTTTGGTGGCGGCAGCAACATCGCGGGAAGCCTTGAGCCGATGCCCGCCGAGAAACGCGTCGTTATCTCCCTCGATCTTGGACGCTTGCGCAAGGTAGTCGCTATAGACAAGGACGCCGGTCTCGCGCGCATTCAGGCGGGAGCGCAGGGCCCCGACCTTGAAGAGCAGCTCAACGCTCAGGGCTGGACGATTGGACACTTTCCTGACAGCTTCACGCACTCCACTGTTGGCGGTTGGGTAGCGACACGGTCCTCTGGAATGCAGTCAGACAAGTACGGCGACATTGCGGATATCACTCGCGGATTGCGAATGGTTCGCCCCGGCGGCGTTCTCGTACTTCGCCCGCTTCCGAGTACTTCGAGTGGGCCAAGCGTTCGCGAAATGATTCTTGGCAGCGAGGGCCGCCTTGGCGTAATCACTGAGGTCACGGTGCAAGTTCACCGTATTCCGGCCAAGCGAGACGTCTACGCCTACTTCTTCCGCAACTGGAAGTCAGGAATTGCTGCAATGCAGGCGATTGCTGAATCGGATGCTGCGCCATCTATCACCCGCATCTCTGACGCCAAAGAGACAGGTTTTTCGCTCGCGACGAGCAAAACTCGTACGGGCATCAGCAAGTTCAGCGCCGAGACGGCCCTGCCGAAGATCATGAAGTCGAAAGGCTGGAATCTCGACGACATTTGCCTCTCGTTCATCGGCTTTGAGGGCAGCGTTTCGCACGCCAAGCGCCAGAAAGCACTGGTCGACAAGATTGTCGCCAAGCACGGCGGAATGGGCGTTGGTAAGGGACCGGGCATCCTCTACGACCAGAAGAAATTCGACACTCCCTATCTGCGCGACTTCCTCCTCGACATGGGGGCAGCGGGTGACGTTTCAGAAACAGCAACACCATGGTCATCAGTGGTGAAGCTTCACTCTGCCGCGCATAAGGCAGCCCAAGACGCCTACGATTCGCTCGGCACCAAGGGCTGGATCATGTCGCACATGTCGCACTCATACCATTCGGGAGCCTGCCTCTACTTCACGTTCGCGTTCACCTTCGGCGACGACCCGCTTGGCGAATACGACACCGTGAAGCGCGCCATCCAACAGTCATTCGTTGACAACGACGGAACGATCTCGCACCACCACGGTGTTGGCGTTGAGCATTCGCCCTGGCTTGAACAAGACATCTCGTCCGAGGGCCTCAAGCTCGTGCGCGGCCTCCTTGGTGCGGCTGATCCCCAGAGCAACTTCAACCCCGGCAAGATCACTCCAGCCGAAGGCGTGGATGCTCTGCTGGCAAAGAAGGCTCCGGCGGCGAAAACTGCTCCGGCCAAGAAAGCAACTGCGACGCCTGCTAAAAAAGCGCCAGTAAAGAAGACGCCTGCTAAAAAAGCTCCCGTAAAGAAGGCTGCGGCTACGAAAACCCCGGTCAAGAAAGCACAGGCGAAAGCTACTCCGAAGAAGTAGTGCGAGGGCGCGGCGCTGGAGGTGGTGGCACTTCCTTCGCTGCGATCACCCGCGAAAGCTCGATAGTTTCGAGCCCGCGCTTGGTCGCGACAACACAGTGGGTCTCATCGGAGAGGTGAAAGTAGCCGAGTGAATCGGTCGCGCGACCGTCGTCAATGAGGTGACGTACGACGACCCTTGTTCCACTCGTAGTCGCCGTGAGAAATTCTGCCGGGGTCACCATGAGCTCTTGTCGTAGTCCTTCAAGAAGATGCCGAACAGATCTTCACCGTCCTCGCCGCGCACGATTGGGTCATAGACCCTCGCTGCTCCATCGACGAGGTCGAGAGGCGCATGAAAACCTTCTTCGGCCAACCGCACCTTTGTGGGGTGGGGGCGCTCGTCCGTAATCCAGCCGGTGTCGACGCTCGTCATGAGAATGCCGTCGCTCTCAAACATCTCCCGAGAACTCGTGCGCGTCAGCATGTTCACGGCGGCCTTGGCCATGTTGGTGTGCGGATGCCCTGGGCCCTTGTAGCCGCGACCGAATACCCCTTCCATCGCCGATACGTTCACGATGTATTTGCGACGGGCGGTGGAGGCGGCCATCGAGGGGCGCAACATCGAGATGAGCACGAACGGTGCCGTGGTGTTGGCGAGTTGAACTTCGAGCATTTCGAGGGGATCGACCTGATCCACGTGCTGAGTCCACGAGTTGATCGAGTCGAGGTCGGGAACAAGACCGCCCGCGTCGATCGCGGTGCCAGCGGCGAGACGCTCAAGCGAACTCGAGCCCGCCGTCATTGCCTGCTCGGTTAGTTCTTCTGCGCGTGTTGCGGCCGCCGCGAGAATGGGGTGTGCTGACACCGACTGGGCGAGAGCCTGCGGATGCGGATCGTTGGTGTGGCCAAACGTCACGAGTTCGGGCAGGGGACCGTCAGGCAATGGTGCCGTTTCGCCATCGACGAGCGGCTGATACGCACCAGGAGAGCGGCGTACAGTCTGGGTCGCATTGTTGATCAGGATGTCGAGTGGGCCCTGAGCGGCAACAGACTCGGCTAGACCGATAACCTGAGCGGGATCGCGGAGGTCGATTCCGACGACGCGCAGTCTGTGCAACCAATCGGCAGAATCGGGCAGGCTCGAGAACCGACGAACGGCATCCCTGGGAAACCGCGTTGTGATGGTCGTGTGCGCGCCATCCCGCAGTAATCGAAGCGCAATATACATGCCGATCTTTGCACGGCCGCCGGTCAGTAGAGCGCGCTTGCCAGTGAGGTCAGTGCGCGCGTCACGCTTGGCATGGTTGAAGGCTGCGCAGCTTGGGCACAGCTGATGGTAGAAGGAATCAACGGTCGTGTACGGCTGCTTGCAGATGTAGCACGGCCGCGCTTTGATCAGTTCGCCAGCCGACGGCGTCGTAGTGCTTGTAGAGATGGGGATGCCGCGGGTCTCGTCGTCAATGCGATCTGAGGCACCGGTGGCGGTAGCCGCGATTACTTGACGGTCGGCATCGGCAATTGTGGCGCGTTTTTCGAGCCGGCGCTCTTTCTTGACCGCCTTGAACATCGCTGCCGTGGCTCTCCGAACGGTCACAAAGTCGGGGTGTTCGTCGTCGATCTCGGCCATCTGCTTCAACACTTTGAGGGTCGTTTCAAGTTCCGTCGGATCGAGACCACTGGGGCCGGCGGTGGAGGATTCACTTGAATTGAGCACACCAGATTCTACCCGCGAGCACTGGCGACTCGTGATCGGGGTCAGGGGCTCTAAGCTAGCGGAATGATTGTCAGTGTCGTGCTCGCGCTTGCTGGCTCCCTCTTTTACGGCGTCTCTGACTTTTTCGGGGGCGTGAGCACTCGTCGGATCCGCGTTGTTCCGGCGACGACGATCATCCACGTGTTCGCAACACTTGCTTTGCTCGCGGCGATGCCCTTCGTGACTGTGCGCTGGGAATCCGGTGCCATTGTGTGGGGCGCGGTGGCAGGAGTAAGCGCGATCATCGGGTTGCTCGCCTTCTATGCTGCCCTCGCCGACGGACCAATGAGTCTCGTGGCACCCCTCATTGCGGTGGTTGGTGCTGTTGTTCCAGTCGCATTCGCCGTCATCACCGGGGAGCAGTTGCCAGTACTGGCGTGGGTAGCAATTGTGCTCGCCCTGGTCAGCGCCCTTCTGGTTTCTGTGACGCGTTCGGATGCCGCCGCTCGTGTGCGGCCACGAACCGTCGTGGTCGGTTTGGTTTCGGGAGTTGGCCTAGGCACCGCACTTATTGCTCTTCACCGCGCGCCTGAATCTGCTGGGCTCGCAACGGCAGTTGTCGAGATTCTTGTGGGCCTCGGTGTCATGCTGATCTTGCTCGCACTCACCCGGCTGAGTTCGCCGCTTCGACGATTTCTTGCTCAGTTCGATCACCAGCCAGAGGGTGGTCCTGTCGTGAGCGTTTCGCGCGCGCGATTTCTCGCTGCGGCCGGTGGCGTACTGGTTGGCGCGTCAAACGCGTTTGTCCTTTTCGCGCTTCAAGCGGGGAGCCTGGCGGTTGTTTCCGTATTAGTCAGCCTCTACCCGCTGGCCACCATCGTGTTGGCCCGTTTTACGCTGAACGAACGAGTGAGCAGGGTACAGCTTGTGGGAATGGTGCTCGCGCTTATCGCTGTGGTCATGCTCGCACTCAGCTAGGGCGGCGCTACCGAGGCCGCGCTCCGGCTACGGTTGAACAATGGCCTCACTCTTGGATGCGCTTCCTACGCCCTATGACGCAGACGCAACCTATGACGCTTTCGTTGGATGGGCATCCGATCGCGGGTTGAGCCTGTATCCGGCCCAAGACGAGGCTGTAATCGAGTTAGTCTCTGGCGCGAATGTGATCTTGTCGACACCGACGGGAACGGGAAAGTCGCTCGTGGCCATCGCGGCCCACGCCATCGCGCTCGCCCAAGGCCAGCGCACTTTCTATACGGCGCCGATTAAAGCGCTCGTGAGCGAGAAGTTTTTTGCGCTGGTCGAGATTTTTGGTGCCGAGAATGTCGGGATGGTTACAGGCGATTCTTCGGTCAACGCTGACGCCCCCATCATTTGCTGTACGGCGGAGATCCTTGCGAACCTTGCGTTGCGTGAAGGAGCGGATGCTCGCGTCGACCAAGTCGTTATGGACGAGTTCCACTTCTACGCTGACCCTGAGCGCGGCTGGGCCTGGCAGGTACCGCTACTCATCCTGCCTCACGTGCAGTTTGTGCTGATGTCGGCGACGCTCGGCGAGATGCAGCCGCTTGCGGATGACCTGAGCCGTCGTACTGGCCGCGAAACAAGCCTCATCACGGGAGTCGAACGCCCAGTGCCCTTGCACTATTCGTGGGCGCTCACTCCGATCCACGAGACCGTGGAGGACTTGCTCTCGACCGGTCAATCCCCGATTTACATTGTGCATTTCTCGCAGGCTGCCGCGCTTGAACGGGCGCAGGCCATGACAAGCATCAAGGTCGTCTCTCGAGAGCAGCGCGACGAAATTGCGGCCGCGATTGGCGATTTCCGGTTCACAACTGTCTTCGGAAAGACATTGTCTCGACTGATTCGGTCTGGCATCGGAGTTCATCACGCGGGGATGTTGCCGAAGTATCGCCGACTTGTCGAGCAACTTGCCCAGCGCGGCTTGCTTCGCGTCATCTGTGGAACAGACACCCTCGGCGTCGGTATCAACGTACCGATCCGCACTGTGTTGCTTACGCAACTTACTAAATACGATGGCATCCGGATGCGGCAGCTCACCGCCCGGGAGTTTCATCAGATCGCTGGTCGTGCCGGCCGGGCAGGATTCGACACCGCGGGCACTGTCGTCGCTCAAGCGCCGGACCACGAGTCAGAGAACGCGAAGATGGTTTCCAAAGCTGGTGACGATCCCAAGAAGTTGCGAAAGCTTGTGCGCAAGAAGCCCCCGGAGGGCTTCGTCACGTGGAGCGAATCTAGCTTCGAACGGATGATCGCTGCCGAGCCGGAGCAGCTCACGAGCAACATGCGCATGAATCACGCCATGATTCTCAATGTAATCGCACGTGGCGGAGACGTCTTCTCGAACGTGCGGCACCTGGTCGAAAACAACCACGAGCCCCGCCACCGGCAGCGCGAACTTGCTCGTCAAGCACTCTCGATTTATCGCACGTTACGCACCGCCGAAATTGTGGAAGAGCATCGAGTTTCTGACACCGTTGTTGTCGATGGCGAAGAAATCGAGAGCTTTGACGAGCGCGTTGAGATCAGGCTCACGGTAGATCTGCAGGCTAATTTTGCTCTCAACCAGCCATTGTCGCCGTTTGCCGTCGCCTCATTCGATCTGCTCGATCGCGAATCGCCCAACTATGCACTCGACATGATTTCTGTACTCGAGGCGACGCTCGACAACCCGCGACCGGTGCTCTCTCAACAGCAGTTCATGGCCCGTGGTGAAGCGGTCGCTGCGATGAAGGCCGAAGGCATCGAGTACGACCAACGCATGGAATTGTTGGAAGAGGTCACGTGGCCAAAACCGCTCGACGAGCTTCTCAGCGCTGCATTTGACATGTACCGGGCGAGCCAGCCGTGGATTGGAGACTTTGAGCTCAGCCCCAAGACCGTAGTGCGCGACCTTTATGAACGCGCCATGACATTCGCTGATTTCGTCGGGTTCTATGGGCTTGCGCGCAGTGAAGGGCTCGTGCTTCGCTACCTTTCTGACGCCTATCGAGCTACACGGCAGACGATTCCGGATGATGCCAAAACTGATGAGCTGCTCGATCTGATCGAGTGGCTCGGAGAACTCGTACGCCAGGTCGACTCGAGCCTCATCGATGAGTGGGAGGCCATGACGAACGGGGCTGACAGTGCGACCAGCTCTGAGCCCGTGCTTCCGCCAACGCCGGCATCCGTTGTCACGAATGCGCGAGCATTCAGAGTTCTCGTGCGCAATGAAATGTTCCGCCGCGTGCAACTGGCGGCCAGAGACGACGCCGTCGCACTCGGCGAGTTGGATGCTGCGGCAGGCTTCGATGAGCAGGCCTGGGGCGAAGCACTTGACCGCTATTTCGATGAGCACAGCAGCATGTCTGCCGCTGGGGATGCGCGGGGACCAGCGATGATCGCGATCACGGAACTGCCGGGTCAATGGCAGGTTAGACAGATTATCGCCGACCCGGAAGGAAACCACGACTGGTCGATCGCGGCAACGGTGGATCTGGTGGAATCTGCCGCGGAGGGTGTTGCAGTCGTCCGGGTATCTGGCTTCAATCGCCTCGATTAGCGTCTGAGCGGGCATAATTTTGTGTGGTGCGGGTGTTGAATAGCAGTGTGACACGCGACCAACGACTCATTCTGATCATCGCAATCCTGGCGTCGTTTGTGGCGTTCTTAGACGGTTCGGTAATCAACGTTGCGCTGCCTGCAATTCGCAACGAGCTTGGAGGCGGCCTCAGCACGCAGCAGTGGGTAGTCGATGCCTACCTCATTACGCTGGGGTCGCTCATTTTGCTTGCGGGCTCGCTCTCCGATGTTTTCGGTCGCATCGTCATTTTGCGAATCGGACTTGTGGGGTTCGGCATCGCTTCGCTACTCATCGCAGTCGCGCCAACCGCGGAACTGGTCATTGTCTTGCGCGGCGTCCAGGGTGTGGCGGGAGCGCTACTGGTTCCCAGTTCGCTCGCGCTCATCATGTCGACATTCAGGGGATCGGCGCAGGCCCATGCCATCGGTCAGTGGACCGCGTGGACCAGCGCAGCGTTCATCGTAGGCCCGGTTCTTGGCGGCATCTTCGTTGATTTTCTCAGTTGGCGACTCGTGTTTGCGATCAACGTTTTGCCCATCGCAGTGACGTTATGGATGCTCGTTGTTCTCGGCCACAAAGACCAACGCAGCCCAGACACCCGCATCGATTACCTCGGCGCTGTACTCGGAATCGTAGGTCTCGGCGGGCCTGTCTTCGCGCTCATCGAACAAGGAAACTACGGCTGGAGTAGTCCAGCAGTGTTTGTGCCGATGGTCGTGGGAGTTGTCAGCTTGATTGCCTTCGTGTTGTGGCAGAGGCGTGCCCCACAGCCCATGTTGCCACTTGTGCTTTTCCGTCAACGAAACTTCAGTATGGGAAATATCGCCACCATATTCATTTATGGTGCGTTGGCGCTCGGTGGCTTCATCCTTGTTGTCTATCTCCAGGAGGTCGCGGGCTATCCGGCGACGCTCGCGGCCCTGGCATTCTTGCCGTCGTCGATAGGCATCATCACGCTGTCGTCATATTTCGGTCGACTGAGTGGAAAGTACGGCCCTCGACTATTCATGACTCTCGGCCCGACAATCGCGGGTGTCGGCTATGTGACGTTTCTTGCGATGCAGGAGAGCGTCAACTACTTCACGCAGGTTTTACCGGGCGTCGTATTGTTCTCGATCGGCCTATCGATGACGGTTGCACCCCTCACCTCCGCAATTCTCGGTGCGATCAGTGCGCAACAGGCAGGGGTGGGGTCGGCTGTAAACAATGCCGTGTCCCGAATTGCCGGACTCATTACTGTTGCGCTTCTTGGGGTGATCGTTGTCGGGCCGCTTGACGCCGATAATTTCCACCGTGTAATTATCGTTACGGCGGCGCTGCTGTTTGCGGGAGCGATTGTGTCGTTCGTGGGCATCCGTAATCCTGCACAGGTTGACCCCGATCCAGCAGATGTTGCTTCGCCTCTCGGCTAAATCTGCTCAACTCAACTGCGGAGACGACAGCAGCAGGAGTGCAACGTTGATCATTGCTGCGGCAATGGTCAGTTGAAAGAGCATGCGTTTCATTGTGTTCTTCACGACGAGTACGACACTCGTCACTGCCACGGTGAGAGTGAGCGCGAAGCCGATGATTGGTATCGCGCCGATGGTTCCTGGAGGGCCAAACACAACAGCCAGTGATGCGGCGACCAGACTCACGGCGATAACAATTCCGGACGATCGCGCCCCGATGATGTGGGGGAGTCCGCGAACACCAGTGGCGCGATCGTCACCGAGATCGGGCAGTACATTGCTGAAGTGCGCGGCAACTCCCAATAATGCGCCGGCAGCAAGCGCCCATGAATGCGCGAGCTGGGGTGGCGAGGCAGCGAGAGTCACGATGGCCGGTAGCGATCCGAATCCAACGATGTAGGGGATCACTGAGGCTGGGGTCGATTTTACTCCGAGGTTGTACACCCAGCCGCTCGCAAGAAACACGGCGTGCGCGATCGCCGCGAGCGGACCTAAGGTGAGCGAAAGCAGGACGGCGGCCAAAGCGAAAGCGAGCGCCGCTACAGCAACTGCACGCGATGAAATCTCGCCAACAGCGATGGGTTTATCGGTTCGGCCGCTGCGACGATCTCGTGTCGCATCGAGCCAATCGTTCGAGAGGCCAACCGAAAATTGGTTGAACAGAATCATGACCGTAACGGCAGCAATTTGCCACGGTTCAAGACCAACGCCAACAGCGAGCGCGAATGAAATCAACGTGACTGCAACACTCGGCCCCGGATGGGATGAGCCGATGAGAGAGCGAAGCATGCGGCAAGAGTAGCGGTGTTCGGCGGGCTCATTACTGACTCACAGCAACAGTGACCTATGTTGATCTCGTGAGTGATGTATTTGATGCTTCGGTGCTTGCCGCCAAGCTGCCCGGCACGTGGAGTGTTGAGGCGACCAATTTTCCGATGTGGCTCGATGGCACGCGCCACAATCCAGAATTTACGTATGAAACGGTCGACGCCGCAGAGCTGACGCTTTCTGACACAGTGAGCTACACAAACACTGCGGGCGAGCCTAAGACCATCGTCGGCACTGACCGCTTAAGAGACGGTGAATTCGTTTGGCGCGGTAAAGGGTGGCTTAAGGTTCTCACGAGCCGTTGGCAGGTAGTTGGAGCGAACGATGCCTTTGACATTGTCGTGATCCGCTTCTCACGCTCTCGACTGTCGCCAGCAGGAATCGACGTCCTTGTGCGCAAGAGCGCGGCAGTACCGGCAGCGCGATCCACCGTTGCGCATGCCGCCGAACAGTTTGGGCTCAGCGCCGAGGAATTTGCCTCGCTCACGTGGCTCAAGTGAGCTCGTGCTCGCACAGGCCCGGTAACATCGCAGGATGGCGAGCGCACGGCGGTACCTAACGGTCGTCTTGACTGTTGCCCTCCTCGCTAGCCTTGGCGGGTGTAGCGCGGAACCACAGCGCACGATTGTGCCGTCCCCTACCTTTGCGCCGCGGGCCGAACCGGTGCTGGTTGACCCGGTCGATCAGTACGCGCGAGACCGGCTCGGCACCATGACGCTCAAACAAAAAGTGATGAGCATGCTGATGGTGCATGTTGCTGGCACTCAACCCGCCGCGGACCTGCCTGCCGTGTTCGAGGGCGTCGGCGGCTTCATTCTTATGGGCGACAATATTCCGGGAAGCCTTGCACAACTAAGCATTGAAACTGCGGCGCTCAGTAGCGAATCGGAGCTCCCCGTGCTCGTTGCGACCGATCAAGAAGGTGGCATCGTTCGGCGCGTGCCCACTGACAACGCTAGATCGGCATCCGAATTGCGGTCCCTCAAACCTGAGGCAGCGTTTGATGCTTTTGCTCAGCGCGGAGCACTGTTGGAATCAGTCGGTGTCACCGTGAATTTTGGTGTGGTGGCTGACATCGCGAGTGATCAATCAAGCTTTATTTTCAGCCGATCATTTGGCGCAACGGGGGCTGATGCGGCGGCCCGGGTAGCGCAAGCGGTCGCTGGTGAGTCGCAAGTGCTTTCCACGCTCAAACACTTTCCAGGGCACGGCGCAGCGCCTGGCGATTCGCACTCGAGCATCCCTTCCACCAGCCTGTCGTTGAAGGAGTGGCGCACCAGCCACGCGCTGCCGTTTAAGGCGGGGATCGATGCTGGAGCACCCGTCGTCATGTTCGGACACCTCGCATTCACCGCAGTAGACCCGGAACCTGCAACCTTCTCGACGAAATGGCACGAAATTCTGCGGGACGAGCTCGGCTTCGACGGCGTCGTGATCACGGATGACATGGGAATGTTGGAGCGTTCGGGCGTGCCAGAGTACTCGAACCAGGTCACGAATGCCGTCCGCGCTATAGAAGCCGGGAACACGATGCTGCTCTATGTCGGGGCTGTAGACCCCGTGGCAATCGTGGATGCTGTGGCTCAGGCGATCGACGACGACGTGCTCGATGAGTCTGTAATCGATGACGCAGTGCTCAAGCTGTTGACGGTTCGGCGCACACTGTCGGGCGAGACCGGACGTTTTGTCCGCTGCCTTAACGAGTGCGCCGTGATTGCGGACTAATTCGAACTCTGGCCAGCTAACCGCGGTCTTTGTCCCCGACAATTACCTCGTGGACTCGGCGAATGTCTTCTAGCAGTGAGCCGATCAATATCCAGTGCTGCGGATGCGGAGTGAGCACCGTTAGCGGCGCCGTGAGCGTGAGAAGCTCAATCGTCGCCGGTGCGGATTCGCGTTCGCCAGGCGCCCGTCCGCGCACTCGCAAGTCGTGGGCTGCGCGCTCGAGTTCTCGTGCGATTGAGATCACGACCGGATCTGTCATGAGATTGGTGTCGTAGCGGTCGTGAATGGCGCGGGCCATGCCCAAAGTGCGGGTGACGAGCACGCTCAACATCGCAAACAATTCTGTCTCACGCCGCAGGAGCCGATGATGTTTGCTCTTTCGCGGGTTGAGGGTGAGGCTGTCGGCACCTTGCTGAAGTGCTATGGCTGCGGCGTCGCGCAGATCCCGAAGCATCCGAGATTCTGCAAGAAGTTTGCGAAGCTCAGCGTCGGACTGCGGAGTACTCAGCGCTCGTGCCAAAGATTCGAGTACCGCAGCTGTCCTCTTGGTGAGTGATGCGACAGCCACTCTGGCGGGGCTAACGAAGACGGGGGCAACGATGGCGAGATTGACGATTAAACCGATCAATGCCCCAATAATTGTTTCGACGATACGCTCAAGCGCATAGCCGGAGTTCTGGCCGCCGAGCGCGATCACCAGCATCGCGCTGATGGGGATTTGGTTTGCAGAACCAGGGCCCAAGCGCAGCGCCCAGGCAACGATCACGGAGATGATGATGACGCTGAGAATCACCCAACTGTGGTCGCCAAAGAGTTGGCCGGCGCCAAGCGCAATGGCGACACCAGCGACGACGCCAATACTGCGTTCGAGTCCCTTCTCTATCGACTGAGTGACACTCGGTTGAACGACCAATAGCGCCGCAATCGCGGCAAATATGGGCAGTGGCTGTTGAAGCGCAAAGCTAGCAACCATCCATGCGACAACTGCAGCGACCGAAGTCTTCAGCACCTGCAGCAGAGGCGAACGACGCGCGAGGGTGAGCGTCGTTATGAACTTCACTTGCGGCTCTTTACTTTCGAAATCGCGTCCGCTGCGCGCACGAGCGCAAGATGACTGAGTGCTTGCGGCGTGTTTCCGGCTTGGCGCTCGTTGACCGTGTCGTATTCCTCGCTAATGAGTCCCACATCGTTGGCGAAGCCTACAAGGCGATCCATCAGCACCGTTGCATCGTCGATTCGCCCGGAAGAGGCATACTGCTCGACTAACCAGAAGGAGCAAGCGAGGAACGGATTCTCCCCCTCGGGAAGTCCGTCAACTCCGGTTTCGGTGCGGTACCGCAGTACAAGGCCGTCGACGAGGAGTTCGTCTTCGATCGCCGCAACGGTGCCGACCATGCGCGGGTCATCCGCAGCAAGGTATCCGACCTGGGGGAGTTGCAGGAGGGAAGCGTCAACGCCGGCTCCACCGTAGTACTGCGTGTACGTGCCGCGTTCGGCATCCCAACCGTCGCGCTCGATCTCGTCGTGAATTTCTGCCCGGATCTTGATCCACTTTTCGACCGGTCCCTCGAGTCCAAACTCTTCGACGGCGGTGATCGCACAATCCATTGCGGCCCACAGCATTACCCGCGAGTGGGTGAAGTGTCGTTCGGGGCCGCGAATCTCCCAAATACCGTTGTCAGGTCGGTTCCAGTTGTCTTCGACGAACGTCATGAGGGCGCGCTGCAGGGGCCATGAGAAGTCGTTCTCGTGAACACCAGATCTGCGGGCTGCTTGTAGCGCGATCATCACTTCACCAAAGACGTCTCCTTGGAATTGATTGAAGGCGCCGTTGCCTATGCGGACGGGTGTCGCGCCTTCGTAGCCTGGCAGCGAATCTATTTCGCGTTCTTCGAGCCAGCGCTCGCCGGAAAGCCCGTACATGATTTGAACATCGGCGGGGTCGCCAGCGATTGCGCGGAGAAGCCAACGTCGCCATGCTTCCGCTTCGGCGATGTAACCATGGTCGAGCAATACATGAAGGGTAAGAGCTGCGTCGCGCAGCCAGACATAGCGGTAGTCCCAGTTGCGGCTGCCGCCAAACCATTCGGGCAGACTCGTCGTGGCCGCGGCAACAATTCCGCCGGTGTCTTCGTGAGTGAGCGCGCGAAGTACCAAGAGAGACCGCTTGACGATCTCCGGGTACTGTTCGGTCGGCTCGCAGTGGGCGGCCCAGTTGTGCCACCATTCGCTCGTGCGGGCGAGTACATCGTCGACGTTCACGGCTGCTGGCGGATTGCGGTGCGCCGGATACCAGGTCATGGTCAGGTCGCGGGTTTCGCCTTCCCCAATAACGAAGTCTGCTGTGTGCTTGTGGTCGGCCGAGTGCAGTTCGATTCCTCGAGCGACAATTGCGTCAGGTCCTGCAACACCGATTACCGCATGGCCGCCTGCCTCGGGTGCCTGGTGTAGCCAGGGGAGTGCTGTTGCGTAGCCGAATCGGATGAGCAGCTCGGTGTGCATCGCAACCGAACCGCGGATTCCGCGTATACGACGAACGACGTCTGCCCGGCGATTTCCGTATGGCATGAAGTCGATGACCTCGACTTCACCTTGATCCGTGACCCACGTGGTTACAAGGATGAACGTGTTCTCGCGATATTTGCGCGTCACCGAAACTGTTGCAGGCTCGTCAATGCTCGCAATGGGGGCAACAAGCCAGCGACCATGATCTTCATTGCCGAGCAGTGCGCCGAACATCGATGCAGAGTCGAATCGGGGAAAGCAGAGCCAGTCAATGCTCCCGTCACGGCCTACGAGGGCGGCTGTCTGACAGTCGCCAATAAGGGCATAGTCTTCGATTGGTAACGCCATAAGACAATCATTGCAGCGTCAGGAGCCTTGATCCTGCACATCGACTCATCGTGCGCCAAAATTAACAATCGACGTACACCCGATAGTCGGCTGATGCTCAGTCGTTGATGAGCCCGAGTTCTCGAAGCTCAATGGCCAACCGTGCCCCGTCTGGTGCGAAGCGCCACGGAACCGGTGACTCGAGTTCTCGTTCTGCAGACTTGCTGCGTCCACCGGCAAGAACAGCTTCACCCGTTGACAGCTGTCGTATTGCTACCGCCGAAACATTGTTGGGGTGGCTGGCAGCGAACTCGCCATAGATTTCCTCGTCATGCTGCCCGTCATCACCAATCAACAACCACTTGATGTTCGGAAACTCGGTAGCAAGTCGTCGAAGGTTGTCTCTCTTGTGATCTGCGCCGCTACGGAACCATCGATCGTGGGTCGGCCCCCAGTCGGTCAAGAGCATGGCTCCTCTCGGATAGAGGTTGCGTCGAAGAAAACGAGTAAGAGTAGGCGCAACGTTCCACGCGCCGGTAGAAAGGTAGACCACAGGCGCGAGAGGGTTTGCGCGGGCAAGCCGGTCGTACAACACCGCCATGCCAGCAACTGGTCGCCGCGCGTGCTCATCAAGAACGAACGTATTCCAGGCCGCGAGCAACGGTCGCGGCAGGGCGGTGACCATGACCGTGTCATCCACGTCAGAAATGATCCCGAAACTGGCTTGGGGGTCGACAACGAAAATGTGCGCAATGGTGGGATCGGAACCTGCCGAACCTATTGTTGCGGTCTGCCATCCTGGGGCAAGGGTCACATCCACTTGCTCATCAATAACGCCTCCGCGTGACGGGCTCAGTTGCACTTCAGTGCCGCCAATGGTGACCGTGACAACTTCATCGTTGACCGGGATGCTGAAGAAACTGCGCCAGCCGCGAACCTTTTCTGCACGCTTCTTTGACGCTTCGGTTCCGCGGGTGAGGACAACCCGGCACACAACACGAGCCCAGTCAGGCGCTCCATAGCTGCTGTAAGGAATGATCGTGGTTGTGAGCCCACGCTTTCGGCCGCGGCGTTCCCTCCACCGGTGGAACGTGTCCTCGATGCGAGCCGCGCGATGCAGAATTTCGTCTGCAGTCTGCGAGGGCGTGTGGGCCTTGCCGGTTCGAGCCATTACTCCAGCCTAAGGTCACCCGGCTACCACGGTGGCATCGGAAACGACTGGCCTACCGTTAAACCTGCGGTTCGGCGTGCAATTGCTCGCTCAACCGAGCGGATGCGGCAACCGTCGCTTGCACCAAACTCTCGTCTCCGAGAGTGCGTGGATCGATCCACTCATCGAGGGAATCATGCGCGATGATGACCGGCATCCGATCATGGATTTCTGCCAGTGCTCCCGTCGCCGCTTGCGTCAGCATCGTCGTTGTGAGGTGCCATCGTGTCGGGTCATCAGAGCTAAGCAACGGATCTTGCCACCAAGAATAGAGCCCGGCAAAAAAGAGTAGACCTTCCGGTGGAGTGATGTAGTGCGGAACCGACGTCCCGGAACTCTTCTTTGTCTCGAAGTATCCAATCGACGGAAGCACGGCGCGCTGGTGTGCGACTGCAGCCCGAAATGTTGGTTTCTGCGTAACAGTTTCACTGCGGGCATTGAAAGTGGCGTGTTTGCCTCGCAACACAGGGGAGAACGGTGGAGTTAGCCACCACTGCGCTAACGCCGCGCGAGGGATGAGTTCTGAGTCAGGATCGTCACGGTGGGCGCGGGTCTTGAGCAGTATGGGAATCTGATCAGTTGGGCGCACGATGGGTGTCGCAAGCCAGTCCGCTTGCCACTCCTCGGGAGGCCTTCCCGTAGCCGTTACGAACTCCGTAATCATTTCGTTGACCGTGTCATCCATGGCAAATCGACCGCACATGAGTCCACTGTAAAGCGTCAACTAAGAAAAAAGTCAGCTTCTACCTCCCGTAGAACAAGCGTTCTAAAGGTTAGGATTGATCAGACACCGAGAAGGGGGCCATTGTGTCCGCACAAACAACCATAGACATCGCGGCTGAACCAGCAGTCTCGCTCCGTAACGAGCCTGTGCAAGCACGAAGCACCGCTCGACTTACAGCACTACTCGATGCAGCAGCATCGATCGTCGATGAAGTCGGCATTGAGCGGCTCACCACCGCCATGGTCGCCGAGCGCGCAGGAGCGTCTATCGGCACCGTTTACCGCTACTTTCCCGACCGTATCGTGTTGCTTCAGGCTCTCGGTTCGCGCAACTTCGAGCGCGTAATGGCGCGCATCACTGAAGCCATCAATGACCCGGCTCAGTCCGACTGGCGTGGCGCACTCAGCACAGCTTTTTCTTCTGTGATCGACACCTACCGCACGGAGCCTGGATTCCGCGGACTCCGTGTTGGAGACCAACTTGATCTTCGTCCGTTGCCTAATGGCCGTACGCACAAGTCCCTTGTAGCTGAGCGAATTGTCGAAGCACTTTCGGCTCGTTTCGGAGTTGACAACTCCGCTGCATCGCGGTTCACGCTTGAAGCTGGTCTTGAGATGAGCGATGCTCTCGTTGCTCGGGCTTTCCTTATGAACCCTCAGGGTGACGAAGAATTCATCAACGTAAGCACCTCGGCCGTTCGTGGGTTTATCGGCGACAACATCGGCTGGTAACAAGTCTCGGCTTCATGTAAATCTGCTTAGTTATCCCCAATCGGGAATGACAGCGGCTTCGAATACTGTTTAGCTAATAGTGCTGGCAAGTGTCGATCCGCGCAGTGGCGCGAGGAATGAGCCGAAATCTTGATTGAATTTCGAGCAGTAACCAAACGTTTTGGCGACGGTACCGTTGCTGTTGATAATTTCGATCTCGTGATTCCGTCGCGCAAGATCACCGTGTTTGTGGGGTCATCGGGCAGTGGAAAAACAACTCTGCTCAGGATGATCAACCGCATGGTTGATCTGAGTCAGGGCGACATCGAGATTGATGGCGACAGCATCATGCGCAAAGAGCCAGTCGCTCTGCGGCGGAGCATCGGCTACGTCATGCAAAATTCGGGCCTCCTTCCGCACTTTAAGGTCATAGATAACGTCACGACCGTTCCCATGCTTAATGGTGTGCCCAAGAAACTGGCCAGGGCTCAAGCCCTTGAACTTCTCGACACGGTTGGGCTGAGCCGAACGCTCGCTGACCGGTACCCCAGTCAGCTTTCCGGGGGTCAGCAACAACGAGTGGGAGTCGCGCGCGGTCTTGCAGCCGACCCCAACATCCTATTGATGGATGAACCTTTTGGAGCTGTCGACCCGATCGTCAGGGCTGAATTGCAGCAAGAGACCATTCGTCTCCAGCATGAGCTCGATAAAACGATCGTTTTTGTCACCCACGACATCGATGAGGCATTCCTCCTGGGCGATCAAGTCGTGATCCTCGAAAAGGGTGCCAGGATTGCGCAAGTCGGCAGCCCTAACGAAATCATGGCGAATCCCGCAAGCGAGTTTGTCGCGAACTTCATAGGCACTGACCGCGGCAAACGCGCTCTCACTCTCAAGAAGACTGCTGCGGGAACGATTCTCGTGGACAGCGAAGGTCGTGGCGCTGGAGTACTCGTTGGCGGGTCGGGGCACGAGTGAACTGGATCATCAATAACCTTGATTTGATCTGGAGCCTGACGCTCGAACATGTTCGGTTGAGCGTCCCTCCCATCGTTCTCGGGTTCCTTATCTCAATTCCGTTGGGCTGGTTTGCGTACCGCTTCAAGCTCACTCGAGGCATCCTGTTGACCGTTGCGGGATTGCTTTACACAATTCCGTCTTTAGCGCTCTTCGTGATACTGCCGCCGTTACTTGGCATCAGTTTTCTCAGTGAACTTAACATCACGATTGCTCTGACTCTGTACGCCGTCGCCATTATGGCGCGGTCAGTCGCGGATGCCCTTGCGTCGGTTGATCCTGCGATCAGGCAGTCGGCGACAGCAGTGGGATTCGGTGGATGGCGCCGATTCTGGACTGTCGACTTTCCGCTTGCCGGACCGGTAGTTCTCGCCGGACTGCGGGTTGCTGCGGTTTCGACAGTGAGTCTCGTAACTGTGGGAATCTTGATTGGGGTTGAGAGCCTGGGGTATCTATTTACCAACGGATTCCAGCGTAGGATCATCGAAGAAATTTTTGCCGGTGTCGTGATGACCGTCGTGGTCGCACTGCTCATCGACAGGGGGCTCGTTCTGCTTGGGCGGCTACTCATGCCGTGGACAACGGTCAAAAAGGTGAAAAATGGCCAGCCGGAAGCAGCGCTAGAAGGGGCAGCCGCATGAATTTGCTCCTTGAAGCACTGCAGTGGCTGTTCTCACCAGAGCGGCTCGAAGGCAGCAACCCCATTCCCCTCCGTCTCGAAGAGCATCTCTTTTACACCTTTATTTCTGTGGCACTCGCAGCTCTCATCGCAATTCCGTTGGGATTTTTCATCGGCCACACGGGTAAAGGCCGTGACTTTGCGGTCGGACTCTCCGGGGCAGCTCGAGCGTTGCCATCATTCGGCCTCATCCTGTTCCTCGTGCTGCTCATCGGCGTCGCTCAAGCACAGCTGCAGTTCGCCGCCATCCTCGCGTTCGTATTACTCGCGATACCGTCAATTCTTGCCGGTGCTTACGCAGGGGTCGAGGCAGTGGATCGTCGTGTCATAGACGCTGCGCGTGCCGTCGGCATGACCGAGTGGCAGATTCTCTGGAAAGTTGAAGTGCCTATCGGGCTACCGCTACTCATAGGAGGGCTGCGCGCATCCACGCTCCAAGTGGTTGCCACGGCCACGCTCGCGGCCTACGTCGGATTGGGCGGCCTCGGTATCTACATCTTCCGAGGACTGCCGCTACAGCGCTACGACGAGATGCTCGGTAGTGCTCTACTCATCGCCGCGCTCGCGCTCGCGCTCGATGGAATATTCGCGCTCATTCAGCAATTCGCGATTCCCCGCGGAGTCTCGGCTGGGCGTGCTAAAGATGTCCGCACGTCGTCACCTCGACGTCGTGCGGTGGCAGCAAAGCCTGCCCAAGAAGGAAGAGGATAGAAATGTTCACAGCAAAAAACAAAGGCCGGCTCGCGCTTGGCGCCGCCGCGGTCGGGGTGGCAATGGCCCTGTCAGGGTGTGCATCCGGTGACCCTCTAGACACCGGTTCGGGTGATGAGAACGCCAACAGCGAGACCATCGTTGTTGGTTCGCAGGCGTATTACTCCAACGAAATCATTGCCGAAATTTATGCGCAGGCCCTCGAGAACGCTGGATTCGACGTTGATCGTCAGTTCCAGATCGGTCAGCGCGACGCCTACCTCACCGCGCTTGAGAGCGGCGAAGTAGACGTGTTCCCGGAGTACACGGGAAACCTTCTCCAGTTCTACAGCCCCGACACGACCGCTACGGCGTCCGAGGATGTTTACGCTGAGTTGGCCGACGCACTGCCCGAGGGGCTCACCGTACTCGACCAGTCATCCGCTACTGACCAGGATTCGTACAACGTGACAGCAGACTTCGCTGCAGAGAACTCGCTTGAAACCCTCGCGGATCTCGCGGGAGTGAGCGACCTCAAGCTCGGTGGAAACGCTGAGCTCGAAGAGCGTCCCTACGGTCCTGCCGGTCTTGAAGACACCTACGGTGCAACGGTGAGCTTTACCGCAACGGGCGACACCACGGTCGACGCTCTCGTAGCCGGAACGATCAACATCGCAAACGTCTACAGCGCCGATCCGCGGATCCAGACTGAGAACCTCGTGAGCCTGACTGACCCTGAGGGACTGTTCTTGGCATCCAACGTTGTTCCACTCGTCAATGCGGATGTTGCTGACTCGATTGCGGACGTCATCAATGCTGTCAGCGCCAAGCTCACCCCTGAGGGCCTCGTGGCACTCAACGTGCAGAGCACGGTAGATAAAATGTCGTCTGACGACATCGCAAGTGCGTGGTTGAGCGAAAACGGCCTCAGCTAGCAAATACCACTGGCTAGTCCAGTGAAGAGGGGCGGATGCGCGTGCATTCGCCCCTCTTTTGGTTCAACGCCACTGGCAGCCGAAATTACTCGGAGTCGCTGTCTAAATGTTCCATGTGCCGTCGTTGTGAACGTTGAAGAAGTTTCTTGGCAACGAGCGCCAGCACCACGAATCCAACGACAATCGCCACAAAAATGTAGCCGGCGTAGTGCAGCTGGTCGAGCAGTTCTCGAAAACTACCAGCAGCAAGCGCCCCGACCGAGACATAGCCGATCGACCAAATTGTTGTCGCAGGGACAGTCCACGCCATGAAGGTGCGGTACCTCATCGCGCTCATTCCCACTGTTACGGGGATGAGCGAGTGCAACACCGGAAGGAATCGAGAAATGAACACGGCGATTCCGCCACGGCGCCCAAGATAGCGTTCAGCCTGTTCCCAATGCGCCTCACCGATACGTCTGCCCAGTGCCGAGTGCCGAATCTTTGGCCCGAAATAGCGACCAAGGGCGAATCCGATGCTCTCTCCAGCGAGCGCACCGACGATGACCGCTGCAATCAACGCCACCATCTCGACTGGCCCATCGACCGCAGTGCTCGCGACGATGACGATCGTGTCACCGGGAACAATCAATCCGATGAGGATCGAAGTCTCCAACAGTATTGCGAGCCCAGCCAGCGGCGTTCGCAAGGCCGGATCAACCGACTGCACAGTGTCGAGAACGTAGCTCAGGGCGTCGTTGAGCCACTGGCCGAAGTCGCCGACGGCGGCAAACGGTGCTGTGTTGAGGGAGAGGTCAACCGGGTCCACACAGTGAGCCTAGCGACCGTATCCGGGCAGTGGCTGGCTAAATCGTGCGCGAGAGGGCAGCCAGACGAGTGCGCCACTGTACGAGCCGCCCAGGCTTCTCAGCCAACGCGGGGCCGTCGACCCAGGCCGAGACAATTCGGATGCCATGCAGTGCGTTGAGGACCCACAATTCTGTGCCCTCGAGCTCGGACGGCGTAACCGCCTCCTCGTGAGTGTCAAGCCCGAGCGCTCGTGCGAGCGTCAGGGCACTTCGAGCAGTCACGCTATCGATGCGGTCGAAATCGGCTGGCGGTCCACACAGAATCTCGCCTCGCCACCAGAGCACAGCGCTGTAGGCGCCCTCAATGACGTAACCGTCGTCGCTCACAATGATTGCCTCATCAGCGCCGTGGGTGCGGGCGCCAGCCTGCAGCGCGCCCATGGCAGCGATATCTGGCCCCTTTACTGTCGGTGAAGTTCGCGGATCATCGCCCGAGAAGCTAATCACTTTGGCTGACCGGTGACGTTCAGGGGCAGGGCGGAGAGAGAGGAAGAACTCGGCTCCGCGAAGCTCTACACGCGGAAACCAGGCCCCAGCGCGCGGAAGTTGCGCGATCGAAGCTGTAAAAAAATCGCTCGCAACCTCGTGCAGAGAGTTGGGTACGGCATCCAAGAATCGCTGACGATGCAGATTGAGACCAAGAGTCTTTCCACCGTCGACTAGCCACGAGTCAGCAACGGTTAGCGGCACGGCTTCGTTAGATTCAGAATCTACCTCGGTGAGTTGATTGCCTTGCCACTGGTAAACCGCGTTCGCACTCATAGGCTTAGGTTATGCGCTCTCGCGTTCTTTCCGCTGACTTGCCGAGCTGGGTCGACCCTGCAGCGGTCTTCGCCGAACTGATGGCAGTGCGTGGTGACGATGTGTCGGGAGCTGTGTGGCTCGATAGTGGAGTCTCGGCAACGTCGGGTCGAAGCTACCTTGCTCTGGCTTCTCGAGCGGTGCTCAGTACCGAGCTCGCCGAACCGGTCCTTGATTGGATGAGGCGCGAGTTTTCGGTGCCTGACGTTGATTGTTCTGAGACTGCGCCTGGATTTCGGCTGGGATGGGTCGGTTGGCTGGGCTACGAGCTGCGATCGGCGACGATGGGGGTGCCGGTTTCTGTTGCTGCGCCAACAGCGGATGCTGCGTGGCTCTGGGTAGATCGCGCGATTGTGTGCGATCACGAGTCACGTCGTCTCAGCATCATGGCGTTGGGGGAGCGTTGGGGTGGAGAGCTTCTGCAGTGGAAGCACGATATGGAAGCTCTCGTCGAGCGAGCAGCACACCGATCCGTTGTGCCATCACTCACCGTGAGCGTCGAACGGCCGAGCGCGACGTGGCGTGACACCGACGATGAGTACCTTGCAAAGATCGCGAAGTGCCAAGATTCAATCGTCGAGGGTGATGCGTATCAGTTGTGCCTAACAACGAACGTGCGTGTAGAACCCGCCGCCGATCCAGTGCAGACCTACCTCGCGCTTCGGACGGCAAATCCAAGTCATCATGGGGGCTTCCTGCAGGTCGGTGACATCGCGCTGCTGAGTTCATCGCCCGAGCGGTTTCTCGCGATTGATCCCTCCGGAAGGATCGAGACCAAGCCGATCAAGGGCACTCGGGGCCGCGATCGCGACCCGACCGAAGATAACCGCCTCCGTGCTGAACTGCTCGCGAGTGACAAAGAACGCGCCGAGAATCTCATGATCGTCGACCTCATGCGCAACGATCTTGGGCGAGTCTGCGAGGTCGGCTCGGTCGCCGTGTCGCACCTGTTCGCGGTAGAGAGCTACGCCACGGTGCATCAACTGGTCAGTACAGTCACCGGGCAGCTCAGGCCCGAGGTGAGCGCTGTCGATGCGATAGCGGCTACCTTCCCTGCTGGGTCGATGACGGGAGCGCCTAAGCACTCCGCGACTCTCATTCTTGACTCGCTTGAGCGATCACCGCGTGGCATCTATTCGGGAGTGTTCGGCTATGTGGGCCTCGACGGTGCCGTCGACCTGGCCATGGTCATCCGCTCAATTGTGATGGATGACCGGGGCTCCACGATTGGGGCCGGTGGTGGTATTACGGCGCTTTCAAGTGCCACGGAAGAACTCGCAGAGGTCAAGCTCAAGGCTGCTGCGCTTCTTGCTGTTCTTGGCGTAGAGCCAGAGTAGATAGTCGTCGTTGCTCGACAACCTGCTTGGCTGTGTACTGTGAGATGCGTCAACTTATAGACAATTGATGTACCCGGTCATGTTTAGCCCCCTCGAGTGCGGCCCTGATATGGGTAATCTTGGATCTTCCCTGTAATGAATTGAGAGTATTTACGTGACTGAGCAGCCCAACTTCGCTGGTGCCCACGACGATCGTGATGCCGCATCGGACTACGACGTCGCTGCGATTCATGCGAAGTGGCAAGCCAAGTGGGAAGAGCTCAAGCCTTTTGCGACGAGCGACCCCAATGACAAGCGCCCTCGCAAATACATTCTCGATATGTTCCCGTATCCGTCCGGCGACCTGCACATGGGGCACGCTGAGGCTTATGCTTTCGGCGACATCGCTGCGCGTTACTGGCGTCAGCGTGGCTTCAACGTTCTGCACCCCATCGGATGGGACTCTTTCGGTCTTCCCGCAGAGAACGCGGCAATTGAACGTGGCATTGACCCTCGCGGCTGGACGTACGACAACATAGACCAGCAGAAGAAAAGCATGAAGCTTTACGGTGTCTCATTTGATTGGGACCGCGTGCTGCACACAAGCGACCCTGAGTACTACAAGTGGAACCAGTGGTTGTTCCTCAAGATGTACGAGAAGGGCCTCGCGTACCGCAAGGACTCCTGGGTGAATTGGGACCCGGTAGACCAGACGGTACTCGCAAACGAACAGGTTCTTGCTGACGGCACCTCTGAGCGCTCTGGCGCGGTTGTTGTCAAGAAAAAGCTCACCCAGTGGTACCTCAAGATCACCGACTACGCCGACCGGCTGCTCGATGACCTCAATCAGCTTGAGGGCGCTTGGCCGTCGAAGGTTCTCTCAATGCAGCGCAACTGGATCGGTCGTTCGATCGGCGCGGATGTTGACTTCGAGATCGAAGGCCGCTCAGAGAAGGTCACCGTTTTCACGACCCGCCCTGACACTCTTTACGGCGTCACCTTCATGGTTGTTGCCCCTGATGGTGACCTTGCTGCCGAACTTGTTGACGAGGCGAGCGCTGACGTCAAAGAATCGTTCGCTCGCTACCTCGAACAGACTCAAAAGCAGACTGAGATTGAGCGTAAGGATGCCGGCCGAGAGAAGACGGGAATCCCACTCGACCGCTTTGCAATCAACCCGGTAACGGGCGAGCGCATCCCGATTTGGGCCGCCGATTACGTTCTTGCCGACTACGGGCACGGCGCGGTTATGGCCGTTCCTGCACACGATCAACGTGACCTCGAGTTTGCGATCAAGTTCGACCTGCCCGTGAGAGTTGTCCTTGACACGAACGCGCCCATCACCGGTGCGATTCCTGTTCTCGAACTCGACGAAAATGGCATGGCGATCCTTCCGGATGACCTGCCACCGTTGAACCCGCGCGAGACGGGTAAGTCGTTACAGGGCGATGGCCGCATGATCAACTCAGGCCCGCTCGATGGCTTCAGCAAGAACAACGCGATCAAGAAGATCGTGGAACAGTTGGAGGCAGCCGGAACGGGTCGCGCCGCCAAAACTTACCGTCTGCGCGACTGGCTTATTAGCCGCCAACGTTTCTGGGGAACCCCCATCCCGATCATCCACGGCTCTGACGGTGAACTGATTCCAGTTCCCTTCGATCAGTTGCCCGTTGAATTGCCTTCGACTGAGGGTCTCGACTTGAAGCCAAAGGGCAAGTCTCCGCTTGCTGCCGCCGAAGACTGGATCAACGTCACCGACCCGCGCGATGGCAGCCCTGCGCTGCGCGACGCTGACACGATGGACACTTTCGTCGACAGTTCGTGGTACTTCTTGCGATTCTTGTCGCCGAACGATCCCGATAAGGCGTTCGACCCGGCCGAAGCCGAGAAGTGGGCGCCAGTAGACCAGTACGTCGGTGGTGTCGAGCACGCCATCCTGCACCTGCTGTACTCGCGGTTCATCACGAAGGTCCTCTTCGATTTGGGCTATGTGAGCTTCACCGAGCCGTTCAGCGCACTGCTCAACCAGGGAATGGTGCTGTCTGAGGGCAAGAAAATGTCGAAGCGCAGCCGCAAGGCCGTCACGTTCTCAGGCGAGATTGCTGAGCACGGTGCTGACGCACTTCGATTGACTCTCGCATTTGCGGGACCGCCTGAAGACAACATCAACTGGGAAGACGTTTCGCCGCCAGCGTCCCATAAATTCTTGGCACGGGCGTTCCGTCTTGTGCGGGATGTGAGCAGCGCGCCAGAGATCGAGTGGAAGACAGGCGATAGCGCTCTCCGTCGCGCGACACACCGGTTCTTGGCTGACGGCCCTGGGCTCGCTGAGTCGCTGAAATTCAATGTGCTCGTCGCCCGCATCATGGATCTTGTGAACGTCACTCGCAAGGTAATCGACTCAGGTGCCGGAGGTGGGGATGCTGCAGTGCGAGAAGCTGCAGAAGTGATCACCATCGCCCTCAGCCTCTTTGCCCCGCACACAGCCGAAGAGATGTGGGAGAAGCTCGGCTACGAGCCGACTGTCGCGCTTGCTGGCTGGCGCAAGGCAGATCCTTCCCTGTTGGTTGAAGAGTCTGTGACTGCCGTTGTGCAGGTCGATGGAAAGGTTCGCGATCGTCTTGACGTATCGCCCAAGATTGATGCGGCCGAGCTCGAAGCACTTGCCCTCGCGTCCGACGCTGTGACCCGCACCGTTGGAGATCGCGAGATCGTGAAGGTTATCGTTCGCGCTCCGAAACTCGTCAACATAGCGACTCGCCAACAAGCCACCGAAGGATAAGCAACTCCACACTTCGAAACTGCACGTGCCCTTTTGTCTTGGGCGCACGTAGTTTCTGTGGGTGGAAGAGTTTGAGCAGGCCAGAAGAACGCGGCTGCGGCTGCGCGTTGGCGCGGTTGTAGTCCTCGTTCTCGTTGCGCTGGGGTGTGCGGTTCTTGCGGCAGCGCTGACCGAGCGCCCGGATGCTGTCGAGCTTTCGCGCACAGCTCCGGGGGAGCAGGTCGGAGAATTCTCTCTCGATTCTCCGGCCCTCTTTGTGCACGTCACGGGAGCGGTCGCGCGACCGGGCCTTTTCCAGTTGGCCGAAGGGTCTCGTGTCATCGACGCGATCGCGGCGGCCGGCGGCTTCACTGAGTCGGCTAATCACGATGAGCTCAATTTGGCGAGACTGCTTACCGACGGTGAACAGTTCTCAGTACCCGAAGTTGGCGCGAAATCAGCGGAGGCCGCGGTATCAGACTCCAGAGTGAACCTGAATACTGCCGACGCGGCAGCGCTAGACACGCTCCCGCGAATTGGCCCGGCTATGGCCAAGCGAATTCTCGCGTGGCGCGAGAGTAACGGCCCGTTCGTGACGATCGATGATTTGCGAAACGTCGCCGGAATCGGAGATGCAACATTTGAGGGACTCCGTGAATTGATCAGGGTATGAGCCTTGATTTGCGACTCAGCATCCCGGTAGCCTTCGCGTGGCTCGTCGCGGTGCTGCTGATAGGCGCCCCGCAGTGGTCAACGGCAAGCGCGGTCGCACTGTGGTTCCTCGCTGGACTCGTGGCCGCTGTAGCTCTCGCGGCAGGTTCGCGAAGTGGCATTCTCGCGAGCGTTGCGCTCGCGTGCGCCCTTGCAGCGCTGTGTTCTACCTCAGTCGCTCTGCAGGAGGGTACACGAAAACCAGATACGCTCACCGCTCTCGCTGCTCGGCACGCTCAAGTTCAGGTTGTGGCAACGACCACATCAACGGAGCGGCTCGGGGATGACTATTTTCACGCGCGAGTCTCATCAGTGAGCTTCGACGGCGAGAGCGTCCAGCTCGACTCACCTGCTCTCGTGTTTCGCGAGACTGGCGGCTTCAGCACCAATGCCGATGGTGACGAACCGGCAATCCTGCCGTCGGACACCGGGTGGGGCATCGGCGTCGAATTTGTGGTTACGGGGAGCCTCACGGTGACGGAGCCGGGCGACGGTCGCGCACTGCTAGTTTTTGCCTCTGACGAGGCACAGTGGCGCGCGAACCCTGGCTGGTGGATCGACTGGGCTAATCAGCTTCGCTACATCTTCGCTGAGGCGGCAAGGGCGCTACCGGGCGGTGGCGGCGAGCTCATGGCAGGACTCGCTATCGGCGATACCAGTGCGGTTACTGACGATTTAGATGCTGCCATGAAGACAAGTTCGCTCAGTCACCTCACTGCGGTCTCTGGTGCAAACTGCGCGATTGTTGTGGGACTAATTATGTTGCTCGGAGCTCGAATGGGGGTGCATCGAGTGGTACGAATCGTGCTGGCGGTCATGGTGCTACTGGCTTTCGTGATCGTTGTCACGCCGGATCCGAGTGTGTTGCGCGCTGCGCTCATGGCCACGTTCGTTCTCTTCGCGCTCGGCAGCGGGAGGCCCATTCGGGGAATGGCGGTTCTCTCGATCGCAGCGATCTCGCTACTCGTGTTCGATCCCTGGCTTTCGCGCAACTTCGCCTTTGCGCTGTCAGTATTCGCGACCGCGGGTCTATTGCTATTCGCAGAGCCCCTGTCCAAATTCCTCAGCCAATGGATGCCGCGCGGGTTGTCACTTGTCATCGCCGTTCCTTTGGCGGCGCAACTGGCCTGCCAGCCCCTGCTCCTGCTGCTGCAACCTTCGCTACCAACCTACGGAGTGGTCGCTAATGTGCTGGCAGCTCCTGCCGCGCCGGTTGCAACGGTCGTAGGGTTGGCCGCGTGCGTGGTGTTGCCGGTGGTTCCGGCCCTTGGCACGCTTCTCATATGGATTGCCTGGCTTCCTTCGGCGTGGGTCGCTGCTGTGGCGATGTTCTTTGCCGGATTGCCGGGAGCGCGCATCCCTTGGTTGGAGGGGTGGATCGGAGTGGCAGCGCTCTGTGTAATTACCGCCTTGCTGCTGATGTCGCTAATGATGAGGCACCCATGGCGGCGGCGAGCCGCCGTGGCACTTGTTGTCATCACGACACTGGCCGGCGCTGTTGTGGTCGGCTCGCACGTAAGTGCTGCACTCTCGTGGCCACGCGATTGGCAGTACGCGCAGTGTGATGTCGGTCAGGGCGATGCAGTCGTTGTTCGCAGCTTGGACCGCGTTGCACTCGTCGATACTGGGGCAGCTCCACCACTGCTGACAGAATGTCTCGATCGGCTCGGTATCGACCGGATCGATCTGCTTGTGCTCACGCACTTTGATCACGATCATGTTGGCGGAGCTGAGGCAGTCGTCGGACGAGCAGATACCGTACTCGTTGGTCCGGTGGGTTCGGAGCAGGATGCCCGCTTGCTGGAGCAATTCTCGGCGACGGGCGCGCAGGTGATTCCGGCACGTACTGGCGATCAGGGCGAACTTGGAGAATTACGCTGGACGGTTGCGTGGCCTGCCGAGCGACTCAGTGGTATCGATCCAGGCAATGATGCCAGCGTGATTATAGAATTTGTGCCTCGACCAGACTGCTCAGAGAAATGTCTTAGTTCGGTGTTTCTTGGTGATCTGGGGCAGAGTGCTCAATCGCGGCTTGTCGCTGAGGGCGGGCTATCGCCAGTTGACGTTGTCAAGGTGAGTCACCACGGATCTGGCGATCAGTTTCCGCAGCTCTATGTGGAGCTTCAGGCGACCGTGGGGCTGGTGGGGGTTGGAGCTGCAAACGGTTATGGGCATCCGACCCCCGACGCGCTCCAGATGCTCGATGACGCGGGAACCTTGGTGGTGCGAAGTGACACCAGCGGATTGGTATTAGTGTCGCCCGGTAGCGGCTCCGGGATGCTCCGAATGTGGTCAGAGCGGCGGGGTGGCATACAGGGATAAGCGACACTGTGGGTGCCCGCAAGTTCAGCGGTAGTTGCTTAGTGGATCGGTGGTTTAGGGTGGAAAATCGAGGCAAGGGGTTTATGGGTGCGAGAAGTACGAATAAGTAGCGAGCGTGCGTATCTCGTTCACATCGCGGCAGCAACGCTTCTTGTTTTTCTGGCCGGAGTTTTTGCTGCGGTCGCCGTTCCGTACTTTGGCGGTCCTGACGAGCGGAACCACTACAACTCTGTAGTGCGCGTAGTGGATGGTGGTGGTTGGCCACTTCCCTACGAAGCGGGGATAGAGCCATCCGTGCATCTTGCCTGGCTCGAGTCTGGTCGAGCGCTTGCCAATGTCTCAAAGCTCGATCCGATTCCCCTCGCTGAGGATCGTTCACACGTTCTTGCCGATTCAGGGCCCGATCTCTCCGATATCGACAACATGGTGCAACATCCACCGCTGTACTACTTCCTCACAGCCGGTGTCGTTGCGACAGCAGACCTCGACAACTTGAAGTGGGACCAAGCCATGCTGCTGATGCGAATATTCTCGGTCTTCTTGGTGACCCTTTCCGTTCCAGCGATTGCGGGATCCATCCGCCTAGTTTCCGGCTCCCGATCGCTTGGAATTATCGGTGCCTACTCTCTGCTCTCAATTCCGTTTTTCATCGGGTTCGCGGGCCTAGTTTCGAACGATACTCTTCTGGTCCCGACAATCAGTGGTGCGTTGTACCTGCTGATACGAGCGCGGTATACGCCCAACTACACCACCAGTCTGCTTATTGGGTCTGGAGTCCTCTTTGGAATGGCTCTGTTGACTAAGGGATTTGCCCTCTTCGCGATTCCGATGATCGTCTGGCTTTCATTCTTGGCGATATTCTCGGGGCATCCGAAGAGGAGAAACAAGCTACTGCTTGCGCTCACTCCATCGATCGTCGCTGCACTGATCGGGGGATGGTGGTGGATTCGCAACATAGTTCTTGTCGGCTCAGTTCAACCAAGCGTGGCTGGAAACCTGCGGAGTCCGCTGAGCGAACCGCTAGCAGATATTGATTTTCTGAAGTACTTCGCCAACTTCTGGTTGAGGATGAACTCGCTATTCTGGGCGCGAGGAGTACGCGTAGAAGACGGCGGTCATGATGTTCCTGTTGTGCTGGTTGGAATTGCAGGGGTAGTTCTCGTGATCGCCTTGATCGTGGTCGTTGTTTTCTCCCGCAACCGCGGAACCGCGATCGTGCTTTTGTCTTTCCCCGCGATCATCATCGCCACTCTCTTTGTCAACTCCTTCAAGATTTATGAAATGTTCGGGGTCGCCGAAAGAGGAGTGCAGGGCCGGTACGTTTTCGGCGGAATCCTCGCATACTCGATGGTGTTCGCCGGGTTCTTTGGAGTTCTGGGGAGGCGCTTTTCGCTTCGAGTGCGAAGCCGGCTGTTTGTGCTTGTGATTGCCGGAAGCGCGATTATTGCCTGGGGAAACAATTGGTGGCTAATTCTGACCTCGTGGCCGAATCTTTACTCTCCTACTGGCCTTCCGGTGGCGTCCGCGTCGAACTATTTCGGTATTCCTCCATTTGTCTATCTAGCTCTCACCGGGGCAGCACTGCTGATATTCGTGGGCGCGCTCATTGCGAGTTCTCGACTTTCAGGTCCTGCTGCGTTTGCTTCTGATTTGACCGATCAGGAAGTCCTCGAGACGGAGTTCGATGACTCAGCAGAGCTAGCAGTGAGCGACAAGATCAAGGAATAGTCCTTCCCCGACGCGCATGTGGGCGGGCGGCATTAGGCTGAGTTCGCAATTCAAGTTGAGGAGTCTCGTGGCTGTTAAACCCCCCGCACGATCGTCGGCTAAGGCGAAGGTTGCAATCCCACAATTGGCGTGGAACAAGGTTCGACCGGCACCTATCGTTCTGGTGAGCGGTACTGAGGGTTTTCTGGCTGACCGAGCAATTCGATTGTTGCGCGAGACGCTCAAAGTAGAAGATCCCAGTCTTGAAGTGAGCGATCTTGAAGTGAGCGATCTTGAAGCAGATCAGTATGCTCCGGGTGAACTGATTAGTTTGGCGAGCCCTTCGCTGTTCAGCGAACCCCGATTGATCCGGATAACGAATGTCGAGAAGTGTACGGATGCGTTCATAACCGAGACACTTTCCTACTTGAATGCTCCCGCTGATGACACATATGTGGTTCTTCGTCACGCTGGGGGAGTCCGCGGTAAGAAGCTGCTGGATGCTATTCGCGCTGGCGCAGGCGGTGGCATTGAAATTATGTGCGTCGATCTGAAGAAAGACACCGAAAAGTACGAATTCGCCGCTGCCGAATTTTCCAGCAAGGGCCGCCGCGTGACGCCTGGTGCTTTGCGTACGCTCGTGTCGGCTTTCTCTGCTGACCTTGCGGAGCTTGCCGCTGCGTGTCAGCAGCTGATTGCTGACGATGCCGACGAAATCAATGAGGCAACTGTCGCTCGCTATTACTCGGGCAGAGTAGAGACCAGCGCGTTCAAGGTGGCTGATTCTGCTATTGCAGGACGGCCAGGGGAGGCTCTGGTTCTTCTGCGCCATGCGTTGGCCTCGGGAGCGGACCCTGTGCCCATCGTTGCGGCGTTCGCCATGAAGCTGCGCACAATGGCAAAACTTTCGGGTGGTTCGATGTCGTCGGGGCAGGCGGCGAAGACTTTCGGTATGGCACCGTGGCAGGCGGAGCGCGCCATGAAAGATGTGAAGGGCTGGAGCGACGAGGGTTTGGGCGCAGCTATCGAGACGATTGCCGACACGGATGCTCAAGTGAAAGGTTTGGGGCGGGACCCTGTTTTTGCCTTAGAGCGCATGATCGCGGTAGTGGCAGCGCGCGGTAACCGTTAACCACTAAACGCCTCCAACCGTGAACGGTAGAGGCGTTTAGTGTGGTCGGCGTTGGGCCGACTAGAGGTCTTTAGAGTGCTGCGACCTGCTTGGCGATGGCCGACTTGCGGTTCGCTGCCTGGTTCTTGTGCAGTACGCCCTTGCCTGCAGCCTTGTCGAGAGTCTTGGTTGCTGCGAGCAGGCGTGCGGTTGCGGTCTCTTTGTCACCCGCGGTGATTGCTTCGCGGGTTGCGCGGATAGCGGTCTTGACCTGGCTCTTGACCGCACGGTTGCGGTCTTGTGCCTTCTTGTTGGTGCCGATGCGCTTGATCTGCGACTTAATATTTGCCACGTTTATGTGCTTTCTTGTTTGTGGATCAGAGATGGTGGGGCGGCCGTGGAAGAGAATCGGTGTTCTGATTCCCGGCCGCGATGCGCATAATGTTCGACGAAGAACCGTATGCATAAGCCAACGGGCAATGTTACCAGCGCGGTGGAGCTATGGCAATTGCGGAGCAATTGCGCGACCCCAGCGCCGAGCAAACTATGTTTGCACGGGTTCCGGTGGAGCTATGGCAATTGCGGAGCAATTGCGCGACCCCAACGCCGAGCAAACTATGTTTGCACGGCGTTGTTGTCGGTTCCTGTACCTGTTGTCTTCAGCAACCAAGGTACCTCAGCTCGGTTTCTTGCGCGATTTTGCCACGCCAAGCTTCACGCCTCTGTCTCAGGCGGCGGGTGGTCCCTCCCAGATTTCCGGGGGTTACCCCGATTCAGCAGGGTGACCCTTTTTTCTACTCTGGACTTATGACTACTTCGACTCTTTCTAATCTTCCCGCCGATTCGACCGCCGATTCTTCATTCGATGCTGCGGCCCCCACAGATCAGGGTGGCACAAGCGCTACGAATGCAGCGCCTGAATCTCTCCCTCCGGCATCCGTTGCTCGTCCGCAGCGCACGCTCAGCATTCTGGCTCTGAGCTTGGGTATTGCCTCGTTCTTCTTTGCACAGAGTGTTGTGGTGCCGCTGGCCGCGATTGTGTTGGGCGTTTTCGGGTTACGGGATGAGCCGTCGGGGCGTAGCTTCTCGATCTGGGGCATCGTGCTGGCGATAGTCGCAACGTTTGGTTGGGTTGTGATCGTCGTCGCGGGAGCGGTTATTTCGTTGCCATTCCTACTTCTCGCAGCGCTCTAATCGGTCCTCGGAACACCCCATAAGTCAGGTGCACGCAGGATCGTCGCTATCGTGGGAGAATTGGGCGGATGTCTCCTCGCGCTTCTTACACACTTGAGCCTGCTTCGACCGATCCCGCGTTCATCCGCAACTTTTGCATCATCGCGCATATCGATCATGGCAAGTCGACCCTCGCTGACCGCATGTTGTCGGTCACGGGGGTTGTTAGCGACCGCGATATGCGGGCGCAGTACCTAGACCGCATGGATATTGAGCGTGAGCGCGGCATCACGATCAAGAGCCAAGCTGTTCGCATGCCGTGGTCTCTTACCGACGAGAATGGTAAAGAGCAGGCTTACGCGCTCAACATGATCGACACTCCTGGTCACGTCGACTTCACCTACGAGGTGTCGCGTTCGTTGGCTGCGTGCGAGGGTGCGATTCTTTTGGTGGATGCGGCGCAGGGCATTGAGGCCCAGACGCTCGCAAACCTGTATTTGGCAATGGAGAATGACCTTACGATCATTCCGGTGCTGAATAAGATCGATTTGCCTGCCGCCGATCCCGATAAGTACGCCGAGGAAATTGCTGGCCTTATTGGTTGCGACCCGGCGACTGTCCTTCGGGTGTCCGGTAAGACGGGCATGGGCGTCCCTGAGCTCTTAGATGAGGCCACGCGCCTGATTCCCGCCCCAGTGGGTGACCCGGATGCTCCGGCTCGCGCAATGATTTTCGACTCCGTTTATGACGCCTACCGCGGTGTTATTACGTATGTGCGAATGATTGACGGCAAGATGGCGCCGCGCGAGAAAGTCATGATGATGTCGACGAAGTCGGCGCATGAGTTGCTTGAAATTGGTGTGAGCTCACCGGAGCCCACGCCGACTAAGGGGCTCGGTGTTGGCGAAGTTGGATACCTCATCACGGGCGTGAAGGACGTGCGCCTGAGCAAGGTTGGAGATACGGTCACCAACTTCGCTAAACCGTCTACGGTTCCGCTCAAGGGTTATTCCGAGCCCAAGCCGATGGTTTTCTCGGGACTGTACCCGATTGATGGTTCCGATTACCCCGTGCTGCGCGAGGCCCTCGACAAGCTCAAACTGTCGGATGCTGCGCTCGTTTATGAGCCTGAGACGTCAGTTGCTCTCGGGTTCGGTTTCCGTTGCGGATTTTTGGGGCTGCTGCACTTGGAGATAGTGCGTGAGAGGCTCGAACGCGAGTTTAACCTCGACATGATCGCCACGGCGCCGTCGGTGATTTACGAAGTGATGGGTGACGATAAGAAGTCCACCACCGTGACGAACCCGAGCGAGTTCCCTGGCGGCAAGATCGCTAGTGTGAGCGAACCGATGGTGAAGGCATCGGTTCTTACGCCGAAGGATTTCGTCGGCACGGTCATGGAGTTGTGCCAGTCGCGTCGCGGAACTATGCAGGGCATGGAATATGTCGGTACAGACCGCGTGGAGCTTCACTACACGATGCCGCTCGGCGAAATCGTTTTCGACTTCTTTGATCACTTGAAGAGCCGAACGCAGGGCTATGCAAGCCTCGACTATGAGCCCAGCGGCCATCAAGAGGCTGACCTCGTAAAGGTGGACATTCTGCTTCAGGGTGAGGCGGTGGACGCGTTTAGCGCGATCGTGCACCGCGACAATTCGTATGCGTACGGCGTGCTGATGACCGAACGCTTGAAGAAACTGATTCCGCGTCAGCAATTTGAGGTTCCTATCCAGGCAGCAATCGGCTCCAAAATCATCGCTCGTGAGTCAATTCGCGCGATGCGCAAAGACGTTTTGGCTAAGTGCTACGGCGGCGATATTAGCCGCAAGCGTAAGCTCCTCGAGAAGCAAAAAGAGGGCAAGAAGCGCATGAAGATGGTTGGTCGCGTCGAGGTGCCGCAGGCTGCATTTATTGCGGCACTGTCTGGTGACGTCGAGTCCGGCAAAGAGAAGAAGTAGACGAATTGGATGCTCGCACCTACCCCAATGCGCCCGTTACATACGGAGCGGTGGGTGCCACGCGCGGCAGCACATTTACGGTACTTCCGCCGACAGGTTTTCGTCGCGTCAATCGAAGTGCGCGCATCGGGCACGGCGAGGAGCGCTGGGTTTTTGCGAGAGAACAGATTCTCACGTGGGGTGTCAAGCGCCGCAGCGGTTTTGGCGTAACGCTGCTGCCGCGTGATCCGGCTGGTCAGCCACTTGATCTGTCGAAGGACAGCACTTCGCACCCTAAAGTTCGCCCGGGAGACACAATTATTCTTGGCGTTGGTCGCGGGTGGTTCACCGCTCATGAGCCTGTGCGGGTGGTGTACGTCGTTGACGAACCACAGAGTGCCGGGTTTGCGTATGGAACGTTAGAAGGGCATCCGCTGCGTGGCGAAGAGGCGTTCATGATTGAGCGGCGTGACGACAACTCGGTGTGGATAACGGTTCGCTCGTTCTCGCGACCTGCGTCCATCAAGTGGATGCTGCTGTCGCCTGCGCTCCGTCTTCTGCAGCACATCGTGGTTGGGCGCTACTTGCGTGCTCTTTCGGGAGCGATTCCAACAAATTAGGACGCTAGCCGCGGTTGGTCAGCTCACTGATTGTGTTGAGAACGTCGGCGAGGCCACGTTCGAGATCTTCGACTACGACGAGGGCGCTTGTGTTGCGCAGTTCCGCGACTGTGTACGCTCCGGTCGCGACAGCGATGAAGGGGATGTTTGCGGAGTCAGCGGCTAGCCCATCGTTGGGCGTATCTCCAATAATTATGGGAGTGCCCGCACCGAGTCGCGGTGCCACTAGCGCGGTGAGGTGGTGGCGATCTGGTGAGTGGTCTCCGAAGAACGAGGTATTCCAGTCGAAATCGTCGATGGAGTAGCCGGCTGCCAAGAGCTTGTAGCGAGAGTGCAGCGGGCCATTTCCGGTCAGCAGACCGTTCCGCCAGCCTCTGTTCGCGACTTCGTGCAGGGCCTGCGAGCCTCCGGCGACTGCTTCACGCGCGAATCCCAGTTCATGCTGTTCGCGCGTACGTTCGTCGAGTTCGGCGAGTACGGCATCCAGCATGGAGGACGGATGACCGTTCAGCTCGAGAAGCTCAGCCAGAAGCTGGCCTTCTGTCATGCCGTGCGGGTTCGTTATGGTTCGACGCGGCGCTGCTCCTGTGACACGCGTGAACGCGTCCCGGTAGACGGTGGCGCCATCGCGGGAGTTGTGAATGAGGGTGCCGTCGATGTCCCAAAGAATGTGAGTCTCCACCGTTACATGCTCCCATGTGCAAGGTGCAACAATTGACGAGTGCCGAAAAGTGCTTTCGAGGCACGCTCGTGATCAGCTGCTTAAGGGGACTTGTTCGTGCCAGGTGCATTGCCGATAGCTGATCCCGCTCCCTTGGATGGATTGCTCCCCGAGAGCGCCGCAGTCGATTCTGATTGCCGACCGTGGAGCGTTTACATTCATGTTCCGTTCTGTCGGGTTCGCTGTGGCTACTGCGACTTCAATACCTACACGAGCGAGGAGCTGCGCGGAGCAAAGCGATCCGACTACGCTACGGAAGCTATCGCAGAAATGTCACTGGCATCCGGCGTGCTCGCCCAAGCTGGCGTCGCTCTCCGCGAAGCATCTACTGTATTTTTCGGTGGTGGCACACCGACTCTTCTGCCGGTAACTGATCTCACCCGCATGCTCACTGCGGCGCGCGAGACGTGGGGTTTCACTTCGGATGTTGAGGTGACGACCGAAGCGAACCCTGACTCGGTTGACCGCGAGTATCTTCTCGCGCTTAAAGACGCTGGATTTACTCGCGTTTCCTTCGGTATGCAGTCCGCGGTTCCGCATGTGTTGGCGACTTTGGAGCGCACTCACGATCCCGAGCGGGTTCCTCACGTAGTGAAGTGGGCTCGCGAGGTTGGTCTTGATGTGAGTCTTGATCTCATTTACGGAACCCCTGGCGAGAGCTTGGCTGATTGGGAGCGTTCGCTTGACCACGTGATCTCGCAGAACCCCGATCACGTTTCGGCCTATGCGCTAATTATCGAGACGGGCACCAAGCTGGCTGGGCAAATTCGCCGCGGCGATGTTGCACCCGTCGATGATGACCTGCAGGCAGACATGTACGAGCTGGCTGAACAAAAACTTCATGCGGCTGGCTACGAATGGTATGAGGTCAGCAACTGGGCGAAGCGTACCGATGATCCAGCAATCAGCAACACGAGCCGCCACAACCTTGGGTATTGGCTTGGCAACGACTGGTGGGGAATCGGCCCCGGTGCTCACAGCCATGTTGGGGGAGTGCGCTGGTGGAACGTCAAACATCCGGCAGCCTATGCCGACCGGATTGCCGCTGGACATTCCCCGGCCGCTGGCAGAGAGACCCTGGCTGATTCGAGCAAATATCTCGAACATGTGTTGTTGCGCGCGCGAGTTCGAAACGGGTTGCACATTAACACGTTGGATGCTGACGGCCGCAAAGCTGTCGCTGGCCTCATCGCCGAAGAGCTAGTGGATGCTCGTGCCGCGCTGAAGGGCACGATCGAGCTCACACTAAAGGGGCGCCTGCTCGCGGATGCCGTAGTGCGGCGATTGCTAGCTGACGCCCCTATTTAGAGCGAAGAGTTTGAGCTACTTGATGAACTCGAACGTGAGCGGGTACTTGTATGCCTGCCCGTTATTGGCAGCAATAGCCGCGACGATGCTGAAAATGACGACGACGACGGCGACGGCGAGAATCAGCAGCAGTCCGATGAACGCGACTGAGAGAACGACGCCGAGGAAGTAGCCGATGGCCATGGTGATCTGAAAGTTGAGTGCCGTGCGGGTGTGAGCGCGCACGAATGGTCCGCGGTCTTTGAACACTAGGTAGCCGATCAGGGCTGGAATGAAGGCGAAAAAGATTCCACCGACATGAATGAGTGTCGACCAGAGCTTCTCATCGCTCGGACTCATCGGTTGGATTGGTTCGTACGGTGAACTGGTGGGGGGTGTGGAATCTGACATGACTCCATTAAACCCTGCATTGGGAAAAAGAATAGCCCCGAGAGCGGAAGCTCCCGGGGCTGAATCTCAATTCGCTAGTAACTACCGTGTTACTTGATGAGGCGAAGTGCGAATGGGTAGCGGTAGCTAGTGCCGTCCTTTGCCTTGGTGAATCCGATGATCGAGAAGATCAACGAAGCCGCCCAAATGGCGAAGCTCAGAAGAGTTTGAATGATGGCAAAGAGGCCGAAGGTTACTGCAGTGAGGATCGAACCAAGAATCAATAGCGCAATCTGTGCAATGGCGATCGTGATCTGGAAGTTCAAGGCTTCCTTGGCTTCAGCGTTAGTGAACGCACCACGGTCCTTGAATACCAGCCAGATGATGAGCGAAGGCAGGAAGCCAATGATTCCACCCAGATGAGCGAAAGACGCCCACTGGTTGTCCTCAGCCGTGGTCAGTTGGGCTGCCGGCTGCGGAGCGGCGGGCTGCGGATTTGCGTCAGTCATGATTTCGTGCCTTTCAGGTGAACGAGGGAACTTCCCGGGTTTCATCAAAGTGCTCGGTTTCACACCTGAGCATCTCCCCGGTTGGGTTGCGCTCAAGTACAGAGACACGCTAGCGCTAATGACTTGCGCGGTGCAACGGTTGTGTCGCGGTGTGTCGAGTAAGATTGGCAGTCGAACGGATTGAGTGCCAATCAGGAGAGGTGGGTGGTGGCATGGTTTCCGCCCGCGGGCTTGACGTGCTTCGAGTCATCGTGCAGGACTACGTTGCTACGCGCGAGCCTGTCGGATCGAAGTCGATAGTGGAGCGTCATTCATTTGGTGTGTCCGCGGCAACGATCCGCAACGACATGGTGCTGCTTGAAGATGAAGAGCTGATCACTGCTCCACACACTTCGTCTGGCCGTGTACCCACAGACAAGGGCTATCGCATGTTTGTGGACCAACTCGCAGACTTGCGCCCGCTGACGAGCGCTCAGCGCCAAGCAATTGAGTCTTTCCTTGGACAGGCTGACGACTTAGATGACGTTCTTGCGCGCACTGTGCGGTTGCTTTCTCAACTAACTAACAGCGTTGCGCTAGTTCAGTATCCATCCCTAGCGACTGCTCGAGTGCGCCATATCGAGTTAGTGCCATTGAGCGCATCTCGCATTATGACCGTATTTATTACTGATTCTGGTCGTGTTGAGCAACGATTAATTGACGTCTCAGAGGCACTCGATGACGTTTTCTTGGGCGAAATGCGCGCCAAGCTGAACTCTGCGCTTAACGGCCAATCGCTTCCAGAAGCGGCCGAGCGCCTCGCGAATTTTGCAGACGTTTTTTCTGTCGAGCGTCGTCCGGTAGTCAGCCAAGTGGCATCCAGTTTGGTTGAGCAGGTTTTGGCCAATCGTCACGACAGGCTTGTACTAGCTGGCACAGCAAATCTCGCACGCACCGAACAAGATTTCTCTGGCAGCATCTTTCCCGTGCTTGAGGCAATAGAAGAGCAAGTAACGTTGTTGAGGCTCTTTGGAGAGATGCAAGTAACGAGCGGATCCGTATCTACTCGCATTGGGCGAGAGAACGCAGAATTTGGACTTGAAGAAACTTCTGTCGTTACGGGTGGGTATTCCTCGTCTGGCGGCGGTGTTGCGCGAGTGGGCGTTCTCGGCCCGACTCGAATGGATTACTCGAACAATATGGCAGCAGTTCGCGCGGTAGCGCGTTACCTGTCTCGACTTTTGGATGACAACTAGCTCGTAAGGAGCACTAGGAACTTTGGCAGATCACTACGAAGCACTCGGCGTTGCGCGCGAGGCCACGCCGGAAGAAATCAAGAAGGCGTACCGCAAGCTCGCGCGTGAGCTGCACCCCGATGTGAATCCGAGCGCTGATGCGTCGGAGCGCTTCAAGTCGGTTACCCACGCCTATGACGTCTTGAGTGACCCCCAGCAGCGTCAGCAGTACGACATGGGCGGAAGCGGCGGCGGTTTCGGTGGGGCAAACTTTGGCTTTGGCGACATCTTCGAAACCTTCTTCGGCGGTGGAGGTGGCGGTCAGACTGCTGGTCCCCGTTCGCGTCGGGAGCGCGGTCAAGATGCGCTGCTTCGAGTCGAAGTCAGCCTCAAGGACACGATGTTCGGCGTCTCTCGCGACATCGAGGTCAATACAGCCGTACTGTGCGAGACCTGCGAGGGCAGCTGCACGGCGCCCGGCTCATCGCCAATTCGCTGTGACATTTGTCAGGGTAGTGGCCAGATTCAACGTCAGGTTCGCAGCCTCTTGGGCAATGTGATGACATCGAGTCCCTGTGGTACGTGCCGTGGCTATGGCAACATCATTGTGAACCCGTGCGCCACGTGTGCCGGTCAAGGCCGAGTGCGCGCACAACGCACCATCTCGGTGGATATTCCGGCCGGCGTCGAAACCGGTTTGCGGTTGCAGATGCCCGGCCAGGGTGAAGTCGGACCAGCTGGCGGACCGAGCGGAGATCTTTTCCTGGAGATGAAGGTGCGGCATCACGACATCTTCAGCCGTTCAGACGACGATTTGCTCGCTACCGTCGAGGTTCAGATGATCGATGCAATCGTTGGCACTACCGTCACGCTTGACGGATTGGATGACAAGGTTGAGGTGCACATCAAGCCCGGTACGCAGAGTGGCGAGGTGCTTACGATCAAGGAGCGCGGCATCACTAGCTTGCGTGGTGGTGGTCGCGGCGATCTGCGATTGGGAATCCAAGTGGTCACTCCAACCAAACTGAGTGGCGCTGAGCAGACTTTGATCAAACAGCTTGCTGCCATCCGCAAGAGCAAAGAGCCAGAATTTGCTGAGTTCCAGCAGGGTCTCTTCGCAAAACTTCGCGACCGGTTCCTGTAGGAAAAACCGTGGCGCATCTCTATATCGATGAAGAACTCGAAGACGCCAAGGTCGGTGACACGGTTTCACTGACCAACGCTGAAGCACGTCATGCTGTGACGGTGTCTCGGTTGAAGGTCGGCGAAACAGTGGCGATCGGTAATGGAGCTGGGCTCGTAGTTTCTGGGCCAATCACTACCGCAGAACACACAGAGCTGACGATCGAAGTTGCCAATGCAGAGCGCACTGCTCGAAGCACCCCTGCGGTTTTTCTCGCTCAGGCGCTGGCAAAGGCGGACCGTGATGAGCTTGCCGTACAAGTAGCAACTGAACTCGGCATCGATGGTGTAATCCCGTGGTCAGCAGCTCGCAGTATTTCGCGCTGGCAAGGGCCAAAGGTTGCTAAGGGACGCGATCGTTGGGCAGCAATCGTGCGGGAGGCCAGCAAACAGTCTTTGCGCACCTGGCTCCCAGACGTGCTCGATCTTGTAACGACTAAGCAGCTTGCCGCGTTCGCCGCAACCACGCGGATGCTCGTGCTCGAGCCAACTGCCACGGAAACCCTCTCGGAACTTGAGGTTGATGGTCGCGATATCGTGCTCGTCGTTGGGCCAGAGGGTGGCGTGGCGGATCATGAGTTAGAACTATTGACCGCGGCCGGAGCATCCACTGTTCGACTGGGTAACGAGGTATTGCGCACATCAACGGCTGGGCCTGCCGCACTCGCAGTCTTGAACGTCAAGCTCGGGCGTTGGGGCTAGAGGTTTAGGCTAGGACTATGTCTGATTCACCTTCGATCTTCACGAGGATCATCGCCCGCGAGATTCCCGCGGATATTGTCTTCGAGTCAGATTCAGTAATTGCGTTTCGCGACATCGCACCTCAAGCGCCAGTGCACTTGCTTGTTGTGCCCAAGACTGAAGAGTTCGCTAACGTTGCGCAGCTCGCTGCTGGCAACCCAGCGTTGCTGGCTGAACTCGTTGCTGTCGGCCAGCGGCTCGCAGACGAATACGCGAATGGTCAATTCCGATTGATCTTTAATACCGGCGAAAATGCCGGACAAACAGTTTTTCACGTGCACGCCCATGTGCTCGGTGGAAACCTCGAGGAAGGCACCCTTGGTCACTAGTGACTCCAAGTCCGCACGCTCCAAAAAAACACAGCCGATTGAGCGCGAAAGCATCTCAATCGAGGTAGACGGTGTCGCTATGGTGCGGCTTCTCGGCCCCCACGACCGACTATTTCGGGTAGTGGAAAGCAAGTTTCCCGACGTCGAGATTCACGTTCGTGGCAACGAGATCACATTGACGGGATCGCCAGAACCCCTCGCAGCTGCTCGAGAGCTAGTAGAGGAGCTCGTCACAATGGTGCGCGGCGGACATGACCTCGGCGAGATCGAAGTTGAGTCATCTGCGAGCATCCTGCGGCAGAGCCAAGGAAGCCCGAACCAATTGCTGGGCCAAACAATTCTCACCGCGCGCGGTAAGGCAATTCGTCCGAAGACGCTCGGTCAGTCACAGTACGTCGACGCTATGGACAACAACACGATCGTTTTCGGTATCGGTCCAGCGGGAACGGGCAAGACCTACCTCGCGATGGCTAAAGCAGTGCAGGCGCTGCAGCGAAAAGAAGTCGACCGCATCATTCTCAGTCGCCCAGCGATTGAAGCAGGGGAGCGCTTAGGGTTCTTACCTGGTTCGCTCACCGACAAGATCGATCCGTACCTTCGACCGCTCTATGACGCCCTCAACGACATGATGGATCCGGAATTGGTTCCCAAACTTCTTGCTGCGGGAACGGTAGAGGTTGCGCCACTCGCCTATATGCGCGGTCGCACCCTCAATAAGTCGTTCGTGGTGCTTGATGAGGCCCAAAACACGACCCCTGAGCAAATGAAAATGTTCCTGACCCGATTGGGATTCGATTCCAAAATGGTCATTACCGGTGACATCACGCAAGTCGACTTGCCCGAGGGCGCAAGTGGACTCAAGCTCGTTTCCAACGTACTTCGCGACATCGACGACATCCATTTCGCCGAACTGACGAGCGCTGACGTCGTGCGCCACACTCTCGTCGGCCAAATCGTCGATGCGTATACGACGTACGATGCCGAACAGCAGCGCGACAAGTTCAACCGCCACTCTCGGCCACGGGGCCGCAACCGCACTCACGAGGGACGATAGCGTGTCAATTGAAATCAACAACGAGTCGGCCGTCGAGGTAGACGAGCACGCGTTTCAGCGACTCTGCACCTTTGCGCTTGACCAGCTCCACGTGCATCCGGATGCCGAACTAGGCATTGTCTTTGTCGACGAAGCGGCCATGGAACAACTCCACGTGCAGTGGATGGATGAGCCAGGCCCCACCGATGTGCTCAGCTTCCCCATGGATGAATTGCGGCCGGGAACCGAAGACCGCCAAACTCCGGCCGGCCTACTCGGTGACATCGTTGTGTGCCCACAGGTTGCAATTTCCCAGGCCGAAACTGCCGGGCATCCGCCGCTTGAGGAAATGCTGCTGCTGACTACCCACGGTCTTCTCCACTTGCTTGGATTCGACCACGCGGAACCTGAGGAAGAAAAAGAAATGTTTGGTCTCCAGCGCGAAATCTTGCTTGGATTCGCTCTCTCCGAACGAAAAAGGTAGCCGAAAATGCTGAACGGCATTTTTATTACCGTCGCAATCCTGCTGGTTTCCATCGGCGGACTTCTCGCCGCGGCCGACTCCGCATTGACAGTGCTCAGTAGAAGCGATCTCGTCGAGCTTGCTGGGCGCAGCCGCGCGAAGAATTCGATTCTGGCAATTTCGAAAGATATGGGCGCTCACTTCAATGCGCTCAACTTCATGCGAATTGTTCTCGAAACCACGGCGGCGGTGCTCGTAACCCTCGTATTTGCCACAGTATTCGAGCAATGGTGGCTTGCACTCCTCTTTAGCGCGCTCATCATGACCGGGGCATCTTTCGTTCTAGTCGGATCCAGTCCTCGCAGCGTTGGACGAGCTCACTCGCGAAAAGTTGTGCAAGTTTCCGCATCGCTCGTTCGCGGCATCCGCGTGATCTTGGGCCCCATCGCTGACGCGCTCGTCGCCATCGGCAATCGCGTAACACCGGGACGACCGCGAACGGCGACCTTCTCTAGCGAGGAACAATTGCTGAGCATGGTCGATGAAGCTACCGAACATGAAGTGTTGGATCAAGACGATCGAGACCTCATCCATTCAATCTTCGAGTTTAATAACACCGTTGTTCGTGGAGTCATGATCCCGCGAACCGACATGGTCACTGTAGAAGCTGGGGTTACCGCGAGCGCTGCGATGGGACTGTTCCTGAGTCGCGGCGTTTCACGAGTGCCAGTAATCGGTGATGACATCGACCAGGTGATGGGCGTGCTTTACCTGCGTGACGTAGCGCGTGTTGTGTACGAGCAGCCGATTGAGGCAGACAAGCTCACAACCGAACAGCTTGCGCGCCCCGCGCTGTTCGTGCCGGAATCCCAGCGAGCCGACAGTCTTCTGCGCCAGATGCAACTGGAATCAAACCATCTCGCCATGGTTGTCGACGAATACGGCGGCATTGCAGGACTAGTCTCGCTAGAAGACCTCATTGAAGAACTTGTCGGAGATATTTCCGACGAGTACGACCGCGAAGTAGCGGAGTTCGAAGAACTCGCAGACGGCACGTTCCGAGTGAGCGCGCGACTGCCGATCGACGAACTGGGAGACCTTTTTGGTCTCGAACTTGATGACGACGAAGTTGATTCCGTTGGTGGCTTGATCATGAAGACGCTGGGTCGACTGCCTGAGAGTGGTGCGGTAGCGCACTATTCAGGTCTTGTGCTCACCGCCGAGCGCACCGAAGGGCGACGCAAACGCATCAGTACGGTGCTTGTTGCGAAAGACCCCACCATAGACAATCAGAACGACTCAATCTCGGATGAACGAGAGAACGGTGAATCACAGTGACCGACGCCAGTGAGTTCAGAGCAGGATTTGTGACCTTTGTTGGTCGACCCAATGTCGGAAAGTCAACGCTCACCAATGCGCTTGTTGGTGAGAAGGTGGCCATTACTTCGTCGAAACCGCAGACAACTCGTCGAGCCATCCGCGGGCTTGTGCACCGTGAAGACGGTCAGCTCATCATCGTTGATACACCAGGGATGCACCGGCCACGCACGCTGCTAGGGGAACGCCTCAACTCGATCGTTCAAGACACTCTCGGCGAAGTCGATGTGATCGGCCTCTGTATCCCGGCAAACGAGAAGATCGGTCCTGGTGATCGTTACATCAATGAACAGCTTGACTCGTTCCCTCGCGCAAAAAAGGTGGCCATCGTCACCAAAATTGATGCGTCCTCACGACCGGGTGTCGCTGAGCAGCTAAAAGCGGTGAGCGAATTGCGCGACTGGGATGAAATCATCCCGATTTCTTCGTTCGACAGCATTCAGCTGGACATTTTGTCGACCGAGCTCGTGAAACTACTGCCCATTTCGCACGCCCTGTACCCGACAGACACAGTCACCGATGAGTCCACGGAGGCTCGCGTTGCGGAGCTGATCCGTGAGGCAGCTCTTGAGGGCGTCATGGACGAACTGCCACACTCAATCGCTGTCACGATCGACGACATGATCGAGCGAGATGACAAAGACCTTCTCGAAGTTTTCGCGAACATTTTCGTTGAGCGTGACAGTCAAAAAGGCATCATTATCGGTAAGGGTGGCGAACGGCTGCAAGATGTCGGGGCCCGCGCTCGGAAGGAAATCGAGAAGCTTGTTGGTAAGCAAATCTTCCTGTCGCTTCGAGTCAAGGTTGCCAAGGAATGGCAGCGCGACTCGAAGCAGCTCGGACGACTCGGCTTCTAGCTCTAGCTCTAGCTCTAGCTCTAGCTCTAGCTCTAGCTCTAGCTCTAGCTCTAGCTCTAGCTCTAGCTCTAGCTCTAGCTCTAGCTCTAGCTCCAGCTCTCGGTGAAGCGCGGCCGGGCGATAACGGTTAGGGAACCACTCGTTTCTTGCGGCGTTCGCGGTGGTAGTCTGAATTTGTGTTGTTCGGTCTGCTCCTCCTTAGCTGCCGCGACGAGTCCTAATCCAGGCCTCACTCGTCGCGGAGTTTGTCATTGGCTGACCAGATCCGTAACGAGTGGCCCACAAGGCTTTGAGAACAGCAGGAGCACAGAATGAAAAACAATCAGTCCGCATCTTCGATGCCCATCCACAAGTACCGTCCGTTTCACGAGATCATTTCTGTTGATCTGCCGGACCGTACATGGCCGACCAAGCGCATCACCCAGGCACCCCGCTGGTGTGCTGTAGATCTTCGTGACGGCAACCAAGCACTGATCGATCCGATGAGTCCGGAGCGCAAGCGGATCATGTTCGATCTGCTCGTCAAGATGGGCTACAAGGAGATCGAAGTTGGCTTCCCATCGGCAAGCCAGACTGACTTCGACTTCGTTCGCTCGCTCATCGAGACCAATGCAATTCCGGATGACGTCACCATTCAGGTGCTCACCCAGGCCCGCGAAGAACTCATCGTCCGCACCTACGAATCAATTAAGGGCGCCAAACAGGCGATTGTTCACCTCTACAACTCCACGAGCGTTTTGCAGCGCGAGGTCGTGTTCCGCAAAGACAAGCAGGGCATCATCGATATTGCCCTCAATGGTGCGCGAATCTGTAAGGCTTCCGAGGCGATGGCGCCTGAGACCGAGGTCTACTACGAGTACTCGCCCGAGAGCTACACGGGCACCGAGCTTGAGTTTGCTGTCGACATTTGCAACCAAGTACTTGAGGTCTTCCAGCCGACTCCCGAGCGCAAGGTCATCCTGAACCTGCCAGCAACGGTCGAGATGGCGACCCCCAACGTGTATGCCGACTCCATCGAGTGGATGTCGCGAAACGTCAACCACCGCGAGAACGTACTGATCTCGCTGCACCCCCACAACGACCGTGGAACTGCGATTGCCGCTGCGGAGCTCGGCTACATGGCTGGCGCTGACCGCATTGAAGGCTGCCTATTCGGCAACGGTGAGCGCACCGGAAACGTCGACCTCATCGCACTCGGACTCAATCTGTTCACTCAGGGGATTGACCCCCAGATCGACTTCAGCGACCTCGACGAGATTCGCCGCACCGCCGAACACTGCAACCAGTTGAAGGTGCACGAGCGCAGCCCCTGGTCTGGCGATCTCGTCTACACTGCGTTCAGCGGATCGCACCAAGATGCCATCAAGAAGGGCTTCGAAGCGATGGCGGCTCAAGCCAAACTCGAAGGCAAAGATGTCAACGAACTCGTGTGGGCTGTTCCTTACCTGCCGATTGACCCCAAGGATGTTGGCCGCGGCTACGAAGCCGTCGTTCGCGTGAACTCGCAGTCAGGCAAGGGCGGCGTCGCCTATCTGCTCAAGGCCGACCACAACCTCGATCTGCCACGCAAGCTGCAGATCGAGTTCAGCGGTGTCGTTCAATCGAAGACCGATTCCGAGGGCGGCGAGGTGTCGAGCGAGCAAATCTGGACTTCGTTCCAAGACGAGTACCTGCCGGCATCCGCAGATCATGCCGATCAAAAGTGGGGCCGCTACGAACTGCTTGGCACACGCACGACTAGCGCCAACGACGGTGAAGTCAGTCTTGAAGCGCGGCTGCGTGTCGACGACGCCGAGGTGGACGCCAGCCACGTCGGAAACGGTCCGATCGACGCGTTCTTGGGCATGTTGTCCGCACAGGGTCAAGGTATTGAGGTGAAGCTCTACGACTACGTTGAGCACACCATGAGTACCGGCAGCAATGCGCAGGCTGCTGCCTACGTCGAGCTCGACATAAATGGCCAACGCCTCTGGGGCGTCGGAATTGATGGAGACATTTCCCGCGCATCACTCGAGGCGATCGTCTCGGCCGTCAATCGTTGGGTTCGGGCTACGCGCACGGCGCCTGAGGCTGAACTGGTCGCAAGCTAGAACACTTAAGCGAGTGCGGCCACGACACGATAGTGAGATACAGTCGCACTTGCGCTGAGGGCGATAGCCTTGCGCAAAGGAATTCCTGCGGCCCTAGACGACTCGGGCAACCGCAGGATTACCCGAAGTCAAAGCACCTTCATGTTGGCCTACGGCCCAGCCTCAGGGTTTTAGGCCTTTGGGGCAGTGGAGCACCAGCTCGCGGCACCCTCTACCGTAGTGGCCCCTAGTCGGCCCAGTCAGCCCGAAGAAAGCTGTCATGTTCTCTTTTCGTGTAGCCAGTGTTGTTGCGCTCTCAGCGCTGCTCGTTGGTATGAGTGGTTCCGCTTTCGCCGCGCCGGCAGAAACTTTTGGTTCCGGCCCGACCGCGGGCGGCACCACAGTGTCCGGGGTCCTTCCTGGAGTGGTGTTCACTCAGGTGTCGGCCGGGATCAATCATTCCTTGGCTATGGGCTCTGATGGGAATATCTATGCTTGGGGCTATAACTCCTCAGGGCAGCTGGGGAACAATTCGATCCTGAACTCGTCAGTGCCGGTGCTGGTGTCGACGCCGGACGGCGTGACATTCACGCAGGTCTCCGCCGGTGCCGACCATTCGCTAGCGGTGGGCTCCGATGGAAATGCCTACGCTTGGGGTCGGAACACCGACGGGCGGTTGGGGAACGGTACATCGACAGGTTCCTCGGTTCCGTTGCTGGTGTCGGCGGGTGCGGTACCCAGCGGTGTGACGATATCGCAGGTAATGGCCGGTGGCTTCCATTCGCTAGCGGTGGGCTCAAACGGAGATATCTACTCTTGGGGCTATAACCGCAGTGGGCAGCTGGGGGACGGCACGACCCTAGCCTCAAGTGTGCCGCTGAAGGTGTCCGCGGGCGCAGTTCCCGCGGGCGTGACATTCTCGCAAGTGTCAGCAGGTGACCGCCATTCGCTGGCCATTGGCAGTAATGGCAAAACCTATGCTTGGGGCGAGGCCCGTGGAGGGCAACTAGGTATCGGCTCGATTAGCAGAACCCCGGCGCCGGCGCTGGTTTCGGCGCCTGCCGGGGTATCGTTCACGCAAGTGTCAGCCGGTGACCTCCATTCTTTGGCGGTGGGTTCCGACGGCAAGGCCTATGCCTGGGGCAACAACGATTCAGGGCAGCTAGGAAACGCTACGACAACTTCCTCGTTGGCACCGGTATTGGTTTCACCGATGGGTGGTCTGGCAGTCACGCAGGTGTCCGCCGGTGCCGACCATTCACTGGCGATCGGTGCTGATGGAAATGCCTACGCTTGGGGATTGAACGTCAACGGGCAGTTGGGAAACAACACGATCACAACTTCGACGGTGCCGGTGATGGTCACGGCGCCAGACGGCGTGACGTTTACGCGGATTGAGGCTGGTGGCTTACATTCGTTGACCGCGGCTTCGGACGAGAACACTTACACCTGGGGAGCTAATTCTTTTGGACAGCTGGGGAACGGCACTAGCGATGGTTCGCTGGTGCCAGTAGCGATATCCCGCTTCCCTGTGATCACTGAAGTGAGCTTTGGTGGCGTGGTCGGCACAGAGTTGTCCCAGTCCAACGGCTCATGGACGGTGGTTGCTCCCGCCCACGAGCCAGGCGTGGTTGACGTCATTGTCTCGTACACCCAGTTTGGTTTTGCCAACGCACGAACGACGATTGACGGATTCACCTTTTCTGAAGCCTCTAACGTAGCGGGAGCTGACGTTTTGGCCGAAACGGGATCATCGACACTGTTGATTGCCGCAGGATCTACCCTGGTGCTTCTGGCGTTTGGTGTCGGGTTGCTTGTAGCGCGTGGTCGTCGCGACCGCTCCACAGTCAAGTGATTGTAGGGAGCAGATACCGACACTCTCGGCGACGTCTGATCTTGACAGAGACCCGCGTAGTCAGATGCGGCAAAGTGCGTACTAGGGTCTACGGAACTTGGGCATGCCGCTGATGGTGCGCTGTTCGGGCAGCGTCCAGTTGAACAGCACCGCCAATACGCGCACTCCGACCGTGAGTCCAACGCAGATTGTGGCGGCTAGAAACACGGGAACGTCGAAGGCGCGCATCACTACGAGACTTGTGGCGCCGGCTGTTGCGGCAATCGCATAGAGCGATCCCACATGCATGAGTGCGATCGGCAGTGACAGGAGCATGTCGCGCAAGATTGACCCACCGATGGCTGAGATAACTCCCACGAAGACTGCAGGTACTTCGGGGAGTCCAATTGAAAGCGCTTTCGTGGTTCCGATAGCGCCAAAGAGTCCGATTGTGAGCGCGTCAAGCACGGTAACGACAGGACCCAGGCGGGCTATGAGTCTCTCGAGCAGCATCCCGAAGAGTGCGGCTCCCGTCGCGACAATGAGATACCAGTTTGTTGTGAGAACGGCGGGGATCTCATCGAGCACAATATCGCGGACCATTCCGCCGCCGAACCCCGTCGAAATTCCAATAATTGCGATGCCCAGAAGGTCGAGCCGGCGGTCGCGAAACTGGGAAGCGAACATCGCGCCTTGCATTGCGCCGACACCGACGGCCAACAGTCCAGCCCACAGCGGAATCTCGAAAGTCTCGTTCACGCACTATTCGTACCATGCGTGAGGCAGCGTTCTCAGTTGTGCGGCGGGCAAGCCTGCAATCGGCGCGCCGCAGCGCGAGTGCGACCATCGGAAACTCAGGAGAATTCGCGCGAGCCGTGACTTGAACCCTGAAAACTGGTGCTTCGTTACATCTACCTGCGTGGATTTCCTGAGTTTCCGAAAAAATCGGGACGGCCGACATGCTGAGGGCGCGAGTGTAGGTTCGCCGGCGGCGCGCTGATACCTCAGCAAACTTTGGCGTAGTTACAAACCCTTGGTCTGAGCGTGCTCGTGCGCGAAGGCAGAAAACGGCACGTGCGCATCACCGGGAAGCGCCGAAAGATGAACGCCCTCACGAAACGATCGACCAGCGGCGCCAGGAAACGGGATTGCCCACACGGGCCGACGACGAGAATGAGCAGCATTCCACTGCTGTGCGAGCTCGCGGAAGCTCAACTGTTCCGGTCCAGCAAAGTCCGGAACTCGCTGGCTTGGGCCAGCATCGACGAGCTCGATCACGCGTTCGGCGACCTCTTCGACTGCGACGGGCTGCACGCTAAAGCGAGGAACGATTGTCACCGGTAGTCGTTGCTGACCCGTGAACAGTCGTGCCACAAAACTATGAAACTGAGTGGCGCGAAGAATCGTGTACGGGATTCCCGAATCAGCGATTAGTTGCTCGCTGAGGTACTTGTCTCGATAGTAGGAGAAGGAGTGCCGATCCACGCCAACGATTGACATAAAGATGAGGTGCTTGACGGGATGCGCGGCAAATGCCCTCAAGAGCTGCCGTGTCTGCTGCGAATCGTGAGAATTCGCGCCCGTGGCCAAGTGCACGACAGTGGTGACTCCGGCGAGAGCATCCGCAAGCCCTACTCCTGTACTCAGGTCGGCAACCACATTGCCTGGGCCGGGGTGGCGGCTGAGCCCACGCACGCTGTATCCCGATTGCAGCAGCAGATCGACAGTGTGGCGGCCGAGACTGCCGGTTGCACCGGTGACCAGAATCATCATGCTCTTCCTTGTGCCGCGTTCGCGTGTCTCATAGTTTCAGTGCGTCGTTCACAATCTACCGGTAACGCTGTTGGCAGATAGGGCTGGCCAAAAACGTGGTCGCTGCGGGCGGTCGCTGAGGCAAAGAGCCAGCAACAGGGGGATACTTGACGGGTGCCTACCTATCGTGATGAAGCCGTCGTGCTGCGCACCCATAAATTGGGTGAAGCAGACCGCATCGTCACCATGTTGTCGCGAGAGCACGGAAAGATTCGCGCGGTAGCAAAAGGGGTGCGTCGTACTGCCTCAAAGTTTGGGGCGCGGCTTGAACCCTTTATGGTCGCCGACATTCAGTGTTACATCGGGCGCAGCCTCGACATCATTCAGCAGGCTGAGTCACTCGGGTCCTACGGCTCAGATATCACCGCCGATTATGCGAGCTACACGGCAGCGAGTGTGATGGTCGAAACGGCCGATAAGGTCACGGATGATGACGGCTCGCTGCAGCAATATCTCCTGTTGGTTGGCGCGTTGCGTTCGCTCGCGCGGCGGGAGCACAATCCCAGCCTGACGCTTGATTCTTATCTGCTGCGCAGCCTCTCGATTGCCGGCTGGGCGCCGAGTTTTGTCGATTGTGCTGTGACCGGTGCGCCAGGTCCGCACTCGGTCTTCGTAGCCCAGATGGGCGGTGTGGTTTCCGATGAGGTTGCCCCTCCTGGTGCTCCGCGTTTGAGCGAAGACACGCTAGAACTGCTCGGCGCACTGCTGGCGGGAACATGGGATGTTGCCGAGGCCGCCGACGAACGTTCGCGCTCGCAAGCCAGCGGCGTCGTTGCCGCTTATGCCCAATTTCATTTGGAACGCAGTCTTCGTTCCATTCAGCATGTGGATCGGAGCGCATGAGCCGCGTAGCAAAAACTCACAAGGATGCCGAAGATTTTCGTCCGCTTGATTGGACAGGCATCCACCCACCGAGTCTGCCCAAGGGTGCCGTTCCTGAGCACATCGCTATCGTCATGGATGGCAATGGCCGTTGGGCAAATGCGCGCGGACTGACGCGGGTCGAGGGTCACAAGGCGGGGGAGGCGAGCCTGCTCGATGTTGTTGCCGGCGCCATCCAAATCGGTGTCAAGCATGTGAGTGTGTACGCCTTCTCGACCGAGAATTGGAGTCGGTCCCCCGAAGAGGTGCGGTTTCTCATGGGTTTCAATCGCGATGTGTTGCACCGTCGCCGCGACCAGCTCAATGAGTGGGGAGTGCGCGTGCGTTGGGCGGGCCGGCGACCGCGTTTGTGGACCTCCGTGATCAAGGAATTGCAGTTCGCCGAGAAGCTCACTGACAAGAACGACACCCTGACTCTCACAATGTGTGTCAACTATGGCGGCCGCAATGAGATCGCGGATGCCGTACGTTCGATCGCGGATGATGTTGCGGCAGGCAAGTTGAAGCCGTCTGCCGTCACGGAGAAGCTCATCCAGAGGCGTCTTTATCAGCCGCAACTGCCCGACGTTGACCTGTTTGTGCGGTCGTCGGGGGAGCAGCGGATGAGCAACTTCATGCCGTGGCAGAGCGCGTACGCCGAGATGGTGTTTTTAGACACGCTGTGGCCTGATTTCACTCGTGAGCAGTTGTGGTACGCGATTGAGATTTACGCCAAGCGCACGCGACGTTTCGGTGGCGCTGTCGACGCCCCGAGTACCTCTTCCAGCTAGTCCGTTCGCCGTTTTGGTCGGACTGACTTTAACGTGTATTCTGTGTTCAGGTCAACATGACACTTACTAAGGGGGCGGCGATGAACAAGAGCGAACAAAAGATCTCACTCGCCGTTTCTACTGTGATCTTCGCGCTTCGCCCCATTCCGGAGTCTGGACAGAGCGCCCTCTGGATCCCGCTGGTGCGCCGCACCCGTGAACCATTCGCCGGTCAGTGGGCACTACCCGGCGGTTGGGTTGCCAACGACGAGAGCTTGGCGGATGCTGCGGCTCGCAATCTGCTCGAAACCACCGCACTCGAACCCGCCTACCTCGAACAGCTCTATGCCTTCGGTGATGTAGAACGTTCGATCAACAGTCGAGTGGTCTCCATCATTTACTGGGCGCTTGTGCGGCAGGAAGAGGCAGAGCGCGCAGCCGAGGGCGTAAACGTGCGCTGGTTCGCCGCCGACAGCCTTCCCGAGCTGGCCTTCGATCACAACGTCATCATTGACTACGCCCTCTGGCGACTGCGCACCAAGATGGAGTACTCGCGAATCGCGCGCGCCTTCCTTGGTGAGACCTTCACGCTGAGCGAATTGCGGCTCGTACACGAGGCTGTGCTGCAGCGGGAACTCGACCCGGCAAACTTCCGCCGCCAGATTGAGAACTCGGGCACGCTCGTACCCACAAACCACGTTGTCTCGGGTGGACGTCACCGGCCGCCGAGGCTGTACCGCTATGACGAGGGCGTAGAGCTCGTCGATAACGGCCCGCTGGGGCATGAAAAGACAGGGAGTACTCGTGTCATCAATTGATTCGACAATTCAGCGCATCACCGCGACCGGTGATGGCGAAACCTGTGCGCCTGAACTCGCAGATGGTCCTTGGACATTTGATCTCGGCGTACCCAGCTATGGCCCCGGCGCCTCGATGGGCGACGTAATCCCCACAGGCGCACCGCGTCAGGGGCAGTTGCCCGTTGAGTACCAGAAGGCATCCAACGAAGACCTGCACGCCAGAATCATTGCTGCCAAAGCAACACTCGGCGATCGTGCGGTCATTCTCGGTCACTTTTACCAGCGCGACGAGGTCGTTCGGCACGCCGACTTCTTGGGCGATTCTTTCCAACTCGCCAACGCCGCACAGACCGTGCCAAACGCGGAAGCGATCGTGTTCTGCGGCGTGCACTTCATGGCCGAGACCGCAGACATCCTCGCGCGCTCCGATCAGGCAGTGATTCTGCCGAACCTCGCCGCCGGATGCTCGATGGCCGATATGGCCGACATCGATTCTGTTGAAGAGTGCTGGGAGCAGCTCACCGAGATTTACGGAACCGAGCCGGATGCCGATGGCCGCGTGCCGATCATCCCCGTGACCTATATGAACTCGTCTGCCGCGCTCAAGGGCTTCTGCGGCCGCAATGGCGGAATCGTGTGCACAAGCTCGAACGCCACCACCGTGCTCGAGTGGGCTTATGAGCGTGGTCAGCGCGTGCTGTTCTTCCCTGACCAGCACCTGGGTCGCAATACGGCGAAGAAGATGGGCATCTCGACCGATCTCATGCCGATGTGGAACCCCAACAAGCCGCTCGGTGGAAACGACACTCAGACTCTCGACGAAGCGAAGGTCGTGCTCTGGCACGGCTTCTGCAGCGTGCACAAGCGCTTCACCGTCGGCCAGATTGAGAAGGCCCGCGCCGAGCATCCCGGTGTCCGTGTGATCGTGCACCCCGAGTGCCCGATGCCTGTCGTGGATGCCGCAGATGAGGCAGGGTCGACCGACTACATTCAGAAGGCCGTTGCCGCCGCGACCGAGCCGACGACGTTCGCAATCGGCACCGAAATCAACATGGTGAACCGACTGGCCGCCGAGAACCCGCAGCACACGATTTTCTGCCTCGATCCCGTGGTGTGCCCATGCTCGACCATGTACCGCATCCACCCCGGCTACCTTGCCTGGGTGCTCGAAGGTCTCGTTCGTGGTGAAGTTCTGAACCAGATCACGGTCTCTGAGGATGTTGCAGAACCCGCCAGGGTTGCCCTTGAGCGGATGCTCGCTGCCAAGCCACCGGTCGCTACGAAAGAGGCATAACCGTGGCCAGGGTCATTGTTGTCGGCACAGGCATTGCAGGGCTCATCACCGCGTACCGAGCGAGTGCTCACCACGATGTGGTTCTTGTGACCAAATCAGAACTCGCAGAGAGCAACACTAAGTACGCACAGGGCGGTATTGCTGCGGTTCTGTTCCCGGACGACTCGATTGCGAGCCACGTTGCCGACACTATGCGTGCTGGCGCCGGTCTCTGCGAGCGGGATGCTGTTGAAGTGTTGTGCAGCGAGGGTCCATTGCGGGTGCAAGAACTGATTTCGCTCGGTGTGGATTTCGACCGCATCGCGAATGGCGAACTCGATCGAGGTCACGAAGCAGCCCACTCCTCACGTCGAGTAATCCACGCCGGCGGAGATGCCACGGGCCTTGCGATCGAGGTCGCGCTTGTGCGTGCGGTCCGTGCCCTCGCGGTTGAGACTTACGCGTACACCTTCATGCGCGACCTCGTCACCGAGACCGACGCCGATGGAAAACCCCGAGTCACCGGGATTGACGTGATCGCCCCTGATGGGAACTCACGCGTGATTGATGGCGACGTTGTAGTGATCGCCAGTGGCGGAGCAGGCCAGCTCTACAAACACACAACAAACCCCTTCGTGACGACCGGAGATGGGGTTGCCGCCGCCTACCGTGCCGGGGCTGCGCTCGCCGATGTCGAGTTCTTTCAATTCCACCCCACTTCGCTCGCGGTCCCCGGCAACCCGCTCGTCTCTGAAGCGGTTCGCGGAGAAGGTGCAACGCTGCTCGATGAACACGGCAAACGCTTCATGTTCGACGTGCACCCCGATGGCGAGCTTGCCCCACGCGACGTTGTTGCGCGTGGCATTGCTCGAGCAATGGAAAAGCAAGGCGGTCGACCGATCATGCTCGATGCCACTGGCCTCGGTGTGGAGTTCCTCGCCACGCGATTCCCCGGAATCACCGAAGTATGCGCCGAGCACGGCTTCGAGTGGGGAACCCAGCCCATTCCCGTCACGCCAGCAGCTCACTACTGGATGGGTGGCATCCGTACCGACATTTCTGGTCGCACAAGCGTTCGCGGACTCTATGCGGTTGGCGAAGCATCCTGCACCGGTGTTCACGGAGCAAATCGCCTCGCCTCAAACTCGCTGCTCGAGTCTTTGGTCTTCGCTTGGCGTGCAGCCGATGCGCTCAATGAGCCCCAGCGTGCGATCGAGGTCGACGCTGTGGAGCCCCAGTTCGAAATCACCGGTAAAGAGTCGTTCACGCGCGGTCAGTTGCGCGAACTCATGTGGACGCACGTCGGTCTCGAGCGTGATGCGACCCGCCTTGAAGAAGCAGCCGCAATCCTCGCGAGCTGGCACTCCGAGGCGAATACCGTTGAGGGTGCCGAAAATGCCAATCTCCTCGACATTGCTCGACTGGTTGTTGTTGCGGCGCTCCGTCGCAAGGAGTCACGTGGTGCTCACGAACGCACTGACTACCCCGGGACACACGAAGAGCTCGCCTTTTCCACGCGCTGGGCGGCCGTAAACGTGGCCGGAGCCTTCATTCCCGCCGAAGATCGTTTCCCAGCCGAGGATCGAAATCCGGCAGAGAACCAAGCAGAGAACCAAGCAGAGACGGCCATACGATGAATCAAGAACTCGTTGACAACGTCATCCTGTTAGCACTCGCTGAGGACGCCCCGTGGGGAGACGTGACGAGCGAAGCCTTCGTTCCTGCCAGTGCCGTTGCGACCGCAGTACTCAACGCTCGCGAGCCTGGCGTTGCGAGCGGACTCGACGTGTTCGCGCGCACCTTCATGCTCGTGGATGCTCAAGCCCAAGTCACGCTGCATGCCAACGATGGCGACACTTTCACCGCAGGCCAACAACTCGCAACCGTGTCAGGTAACGCACGTGCCGTCTTGCGGGCGGAGCGAATCGCTCTCAACCTCAGCCAGCGGATGTCAGGAATCGCCACTCAGACGGCAGCCTATGTTGCGAAAGTGGCTGGCACTCGCGCGCGCATCGTCGATACCCGCAAGACGACGCCTGGGCTGCGAGCTCTCGAACGTCACGCCGTGCGGTGTGGTGGTGGTCACAACCACCGCTTCAGTCTTTCCGATGCCGTGATGGCGAAAGACAATCATCTTGCGGTCCTCGCGGCCGAGGGGATCGATCTCGCTGAGGCGATTCGCCGCGCCCGTTCTCGCATCGGCCACACCACGCATCTTGAGGTGGAGGTTGATCGGCTCGATCAGGTGGAGACCGTCGTGTCTGCTGGCGTAGATACGATCATGCTCGACAACTTCTCGACCTACGACTTGCGTGCCGGAGTTGCCATGGTGGCGGGCCGCGCGATCGTAGAGGCGAGCGGTGGCGTGAACCTTGACACTGTTGCCGCAATCGCAGCAACGGGCGTTGACGTGATTTCAGTAGGGGCACTCACCCACAGTGTTCGCTCGCTCGATCTCGGTCTCGACATTGCAGTGAGCGCATCCGTCTAATGATTTTTCTCGACTCAGCAGCAACAACCCCTGTCCGCCGCGAGGTGCTCGAAGCGATGTGGCCACTGCTGACGGGAGACTTTGGCAACCCCTCTAGTCATCACGAACTGGGGGAGTCCGCGAAGCGTGCCCTTGATGGTGCGCGAAAGAGTGTCGCCGCCGTGATCGGGTGTCGGGCATCCGATGTCGTCTTCACTTCAGGTGGAACAGAGTCAGACAACCTCGCGATCAAAGGGCTGGCACTCGCGGAACCGCGCGGACGACACATCGTGACGAGTGCTATCGAGCATGAAGCAGTGCTGGAGTCTGTCGACTACTTGCGACGCATCCACGGCTTTGAGGTCACAGTACTGCCGGTAGATAGCGCCGGACTCGTAGACGTGCAGCAAGCACGCGAGGCGCTTCGCCCAGACACAACTCTTTGCACAATCATGTACGCCAACAACGAGGTCGGTGTCGTTCAGCCCATTGCTGCAATCGCAGCGCTGTGTCGTGAACTTGCGATACCAATGCACACGGATGCAGTTCAGGCCGCAGGCTGGCTGCCGCTGAACATAGCCGAGCTCGGTGTCGACGCACTTAGCCTCTCGGGACACAAGCTGGGGGCGCCGAAAGGAATCGGTGTACTCATCGTGAAAGGGCGCCGCGGTCTCGAACCAGTACTGCATGGCGGAGGACAGGAACGCGGAAAACGTTCCGGCACTGAGAATGTTGCCGGGGCCGTTGGGTTCGCGCATGCTCTTACGCTCGCGGAGAGCGATCGCGTCGACCGTGCCGAACGCACAACTCAGCTACGAAACGAATTCGTGGCTGACGTACTCACGCGAGTACCACAAGCGATCTATACGGGGCCAACAGACGCCGCCGAATCGCGTCGACTTCCGAACAATGCCTCATTCTGTTTCCCCGGCACGAGTGGAGAATCTCTCTTGCTCGAGCTTGGTCGCGCCGGCATAATCTGCTCCGCAGGCTCAGCCTGCGCGGTGGGCAGCGACGAAGTCTCTCACGTGCTCTCGGCTCTCGGAATTGATGACGCCATTGCGCAAACTGCTGTGCGATTCAGTCTCAGCGCAGACACCACGGCCGAACAACTTCAAGCCGTTGCCGCCGAAATTGAAACCGCCTACCGCGCGGTTGGCTCGCTCTCGGGATAGTCCCGCAACCCCCACGCAGACCCGCCAAGCGCAGTAAGCGTAGCAATCGTCGTCGCGACGCTGGGGATCCGTGTTGCTCCCGGCTGAATCACGTACTGAATGGTGCGCTCGCTTGCTGGCTGCGGAGAATGGATGCTCACGCCCTCCGGCACGGTAAGCGATGCCAGTGCCAGCTGAGGCAGAAGCGCAACACCAAGCCCACGCGACACAAAACTCAACACCGCGAGAGCATTATCTGTCTCCAAGCCGATCGCCGGAGCAAATCCCTCCACGCTGCACAGGGCGAGTAGATGACCGCGGCATAGTGCGCAGCCAGCAATCCACGCATCGTCGGCGAGGTCCGCGAGACTCACGCTGTCTGCGCTCGCCAAGGGGTGACTGTCGGGAAGCGCGAGAACTACGGGCTCTGTGAACAACGGGACCGTCGTATGGCCGCCATCACGCAAGAGGTGTGGGTCTGCCCGATCACCAGGGTACGAAAACGTAATCGCCACATCTGCCGTGCCATCGCGCAGCAACTGCAGCGCCTGAGGAGGCTCCGCTTCCACATACTTCACCGTCAGATTCGGATGCTGTTGTCTCAACTGTCGGATCAGCCTCGGAATAACCGTTGACGAAACAGTGGGAAAAGCAGCGATGCGCACCGTTCCGCTCGACAAGCCAGCCAGTTCTGCGAGTTCGGCGCTCGCGGCATCCACGGCATTGATTACTGTGACGGCGTGGCTGGCGAGTGCACGACCGGCTTCGGTGAGGCGGACACCTCGCCCAGAACGCACCACGAGTGCGAGCCCGAGCCTCGACTGGGTCCTCGTGAGGTGCTGGCTGAGCGCGGGTTGGCTGTAGCCGAGCGCACGCGCGGCCCCGCTGATCGTGCCGTGATCAGAGATCGCGCGAACGATGCGCAGCGTCAGGAGGTCAGGGGTAGTGTCCATGCTCATAATCATAACTAAACGTTATTGTTTATATGTCAATCATGCTCTTGTCGCATGAATGGGGCGAGAGCACTATTGAGGCATGACGACACCGGCTATGGAACAGGCAATTGACAGCTTCGAGAACACTCGCGGCTATCTTGCCGCTGCCACGATGGGACTGCCGCCCAAGGCAGCAGTCACCGCGCTTGCTGATGACCTTGCAACCTGGTCAGCGGCGCAACGCAATCCCATGCACTATGGCGAAATCGTCGAGCGCACGCGGGGACACTATTCGCGACTCGTTGGTGTAGACCACACGCGCGTAGCAATCGGCTCTCAAACCTCAGTGCTGGCATCCGTCATCGCGTGCTCGCTTCCTGCGGGCTCAGAAGTGGTGTGTGTTGAATCTGACTTCACCTCGATCGTGTTTCCGTTCTTGCAGCACCCGGAGCTCACTGTGCGCTCAGTTAAGCTCGCCGACCTCGCCGGCGCGGTTCGCGAGAGCACAGCGCTCGTCGTGTTCTCCCTCGTGCAGTCGTGCAATGGTGCAGTGGCAGATGTCGACGCAATCATCGCGGCCGCAACACGTTACGGAGCACGAACGCTGTGCGACATAACCCAAGCCGCCGGCGTCTACCCCGTGGATGCCAGCCTGTTCGACGCGACCGTGTGTCATGCCTACAAGTGGTTGTGTGCGCCTCGCGGCGTCGCGTTCCTCACAATCTCCGAGGATTTCGCACAACACGTCACGCCGGTTCAGGCCGGATGGTACGCCGGCGACGACGTGTGGGCGAGCGTTTATGGCCCCGCCATGAACCTGGCAACAGATGCCCGCAGATTCGACGTCTCGCCAGCGTGGCAAGCCTGGGTCGGTGCCGAGCACTCAATCGGAATGTTTGCCGACCTCAACATGACCGAAGTCTGGGAGCATTCGAGTCGACTTGGCAATATGCTCTGCGATGCCCTCGGAATTCCGCACCAAAATCAGGCCATTGTCACCTGGCCAGACGAGAGCGGCGCCGATCTCGCGAAGCTCACCGCTGCAGGAATCAGCGCATCGGTACGTGCCGGAAGGCTGCGTGCAGCTTTCCATCTCTGGAATACTGACGAAGACGTCGCTGCGGTTATTGCTGCGCTTCGTGTCTAGCTAAACTGGTCATCCGCCGACCGTGCATCCAGTCCGGCTGACTATTGGAGTTTCTGTGGCTACGCCTAACCCCCTCGACGCCGTTATCAACCTCGCCAAGCGCCGAGGTTTCGTCTTCCAATCGGGAGAGATCTACGGCGGTTCACGCTCAGCCTGGGACTACGGCCCCCTCGGAATGGCTCTCAAAGAAAACATCAAGAAGCAGTGGTGGCAGACCATTGTTCAAGGCCGTGACGATGTCGTAGGAATTGACTCCGCCGTCATCCTGCCCCGCAAAGTCTGGGAAGCATCCGGTCACGTCGAGGTCTTTTCCGACCCGCTCGTAGAATCGCTGCACACCCACAAGCGTTACCGCGCCGACCACCTTCTTGAAGCCTACGAAGAGAAGCACGGCCACCCTCCCGTCAACGGGCTTGCCGACATCCGCGACCCCGATACAGGTCAGCCCGGATCGTGGACAGAACCACAAAACTTCTCCGGCCTGCTCAAGACCTTCCTCGGCCCAGTCGACAACGAGGAGGGCATGCACTACCTGCGCCCCGAGACCGCCCAGGGTATTTTCACCAACTTCGCCAACGTTATGGGCGCTGCTCGTATGAAGCCGCCGTTCGGCATCGGCCAGGTAGGTAAGTCGTTCCGTAACGAAATCACTCCCGGAAACTTCATCTTCCGCACCCGCGAGTTCGAACAGATGGAGATGGAATTCTTCGTCGAGCCCGGAACGGATGAAGAGTGGCACCAGTACTGGATCGACGAGTCGATGAAGTGGTACACCGACCTCGGCATCAAGCCCGAAAACCTGCGCTTCTACGAGCACGCTCAAGAAAAGCTTTCCCACTATTCCAAGCGAACCGTGGATGTCGAGTACCGATTCCGCTTCGCCGGTAGCGAGTGGGGCGAACTCATGGGTATCGCGAACCGCACCGACTTCGACCTGCGCACGCACTCTGAAGCATCCGGGGCTGACCTGTCGTACTTCGACCAGGCAAAGGATGAGCGCTGGACGCCCTACGTGATTGAGCCCGCGTTTGGACTCACTCGTGCACTCATGGCGTTCCTCATTGACGCGTATGCCGAAGACGAAGCGCCCAACGCCAAGGGCGGAGTCGACAAGCGAACCGTTCTGCGTCTCGACCGCCGTCTTTCGCCAGTGAAGGTTGCCGTTCTGCCGCTCTCACGCAACGAACGCCTCTCTCCACTTGCCCGCAGCGTTGCCGCTGATCTGCGCAAGTTCTGGAACGTCGACTTCGATGATGCCGGTGCGATCGGTCGTCGCTACCGTCGCCAAGACGAAATTGGTACGCCTTTCTGTGTCACGATCGACTTCGATTCGCTCGATGACAATGCCGTGACGGTGCGCGAGCGCGACACGATGGAGCAAAAGCGGATGCCTCTCGAAGAACTGCGCGGTTACCTCGCGCAGGAGCTCATCGGCTGCTAGCAAGCCCCTGAGTGATATTCGTCCGTGTGGTATCTCAAGCGGCATCCGCTTGAGATACCGCACGTGGGCGGGCCCTCCGCTACTCAGCTTCCCGTAAACGCGCGTTCCGGCTTGTGCAGATGCGCCCGTTCCTGTAAACCTGCCCCTTGTCCCTTCGGAAACTCAGGAAAAGCGACCACGCTGACGAATCTCCCGCACTGAATGCTGACAGGCACGGGAGAAGTTGCGCGTATCTCCTGAGTTTTCAACTTCGACACCTACTCCACACTCGCCGTGTGTGCGGCGATTCCACTAATAGCGGATCCCGCAACGTGGCCTTGTGTTGAACTCGCGACGCTTTCCACATGGTGGACATTCCGGCGCTCGTGGACGACCTAGGCGGTCTTGCTCAGAAACGGCAACTTGTGGCAAGAGGAGCGCGAGACGTTGACCTGACCCGCGCCGTAAAGGAAGGGCTCGTGAAGAGGGCCAGGCAAGGCTGGTACACGACTGTTGATACAGCTGAGCCGCGGGTGAGAGCGGTTCGAGTCGGCGGGCGGCTAACAGGAATATCAGCCATCCAGGACTGGGGTGGCTGGGTCCTAGGGGAGTATCCACTTCAGGTATCGGTCCCTCAGAATGCGGCGCGATTGCGTAGCCAGTGGAACCGAAGAGTACCTATCGGCGAGAGCCGAGGGGTGAGATTACATTGGGATCCGCCGTCGATCGTCGAACGCGGATCTATCTGGCACGTCAGCCTGCCAGAGGCTCTCCGGCGCGTTGTTGTTGATGAGAATCTTGAGACTGCCGTCGCGGCTATCGACTGGGCGCTTCATTCGGGCCGCATTGATGAGTTCGATTTCGAGCAACTTCTTCTCAGTCTGCCGATCCACAAACGATGGATACGATCATGGATTGACGGCAGATGCGACAGCCTTCCGGAGAGTATTGCGCGCACGAGATTGAGGGTTGCCGGCCACTGTGTGGAAACTCAGGTCGCCGTCCAGAACAAAAGGATTGACATCGTCGTCAACGGAATTGTCGGGCTGGAGATCAATGGAAAACAGTTTCATGCCCACACGTTCGAAGAAGACCACCTCAAGGGAATCGAGATCACTATCGCTGGGTTCCATGCGATGAGCGTGAGCGCAAAAATGGTGTTTAACCGTTGGGGCTTAGTTCAGGAAGCAATTGGGATCGCATTAGCGTCCCGCAAGGCCCGCCCGCCCACGGAAATTCAGGAAATCCAGAGGGACCGGCCAGCTCTCGGCTACTTGGAAGCGGGCTAACGGCTGGGCGTTCTAGGATTTCCTGAGTTTCCGAGCGCGGGAGCGGGAATATCCTCAACGTCCACACGTTGGAGTCACAGTGAATGAAACTGCTGTAAACCCGATTGCCCCTGTAAAAGTCGATATCTGGTCTGATGTTCAGTGCCCGTGGTGCTACATCGGAAAACGACGGTTCGAAGCCGCCGTCGACAGCTCAGGGATTGCTGTTGACATCGAATACCACTCCTTCGAGCTTGCTCCAGATACCCCTGTTGAGTACGAAGGTACCCCCACCCAGTTCCTGAGTGAGCGCAAAGGGCTCGCATTGCCGCAGGTCGAAGAGATGCTTACTCGCGTTACCGACATCGCCACGAGCTTAGGGCTCGACTACGACTATGAGCACATCCACCAGACGAACACGGTCAAAGCTCACGAACTTCTTCACTATGCGAAGGCGCACGGCCGCCAGCTTGAGATGAAAGAGCGTCTCCTTGACGCGTACTTCATCAAAACCGAACATGTGGGCCGCATTGAAGTTCTTGCTGACATCGCGGCATCCATTGGCTTCGATCGCGATGACGTTGTCAGAGTTCTTGAGTCGAGCGAATACCTCCCAGCTGTCAAGGCTGACATGGAAGTTGCGATGCAATATGGCATCCAGGGTGTGCCATTTTTCGTTATTGACGGCAAATATGGAGTTTCAGGTGCGCAAGAGAGTGAAACTTTCGCTAACGTTCTCACACAGGTACTTACTGAGAGAGATGCGTAATTAATGGATGCCGCAACGAAGCCAATCCCGACTTTTGCCCTTCAGCAGGTCGGCGACCCCAATGTTGGAGTCTGTGAAGGCGATTCGTGCATCGTTGACGATCACCGCTCTCAAGCATTAGTGAACCGTCAGATCGATGAAGGTTTGGTCTAGCCGACGAAACCTCTGTTCGACCATTCAATGAGTTCGGTTGCGGTCGCATGCTCTGGAGCGGCTTTGGCCACTCGCGAGGGCACGAGCGTGAGCGGCACAGTGGTTGGACGATCGGGCAACGACGCGTGGCGCGGGTCAGGAGCATTGAAGCGCTTGTTGATGAGGGCGGCAAGAATTGCCCCTCCACCAAACCCGAGCGGAAGCACAAGCAAGTAGAGGGTTGGATCCAAGCCTGCAGTCGTCCCGATTGCGAGAACAGCGGCCACACCGGCGACGGCTCCAATCGCCAACGCGACCCACCATCGCTGAAGCTTAGCGTTTTCGGCATCCCAGGCTCTTTGCGCGCGAAGTTGTTTGAGCGCTTCGCCACCTTCAGCTTCACTCACCCACGTTCGACCCTCGAAGCGGAATACGTTCGGGTGATTGTCGAGTGCCATTAGTTGGTCGTTCCTTCGATGGTGATGTCTGCGACGGTGGCGTCGAGCCCGCTGATGAGATCGTCGGCCAGCACCCACGCGGTGTAGCCGTGTTCTCCTGATCCCATTGAGACTCGTTTGCCTGCAATGCGATTGTCGGCATACACGGGCCAGGCGGTGCTGCTGCCGAGGGGCGTGATGGTGCCGCGCGCAAAACCTGTGGCTTCGAGCGCAAGGTCGGCTTCGGGCATCCGGAGCTTATTGACCCCAACAATTGCGCGAAGTTTTGGCCAAGAGATTTGGCGGTCGCCGGGTACGAGCGCGAACAGGTAGCTGCCGTCGCTGCGTTTGACGACGAGCGATTTCACGATCTCCGCTGGGGTAATTCCTAACAGCTGGGCGGCATGCTCAAGTGATGTTGCGACAGGGCGTTCGACGATTTCAATTGGGATGCCGCGGCGCTCAGCATCGTCGCGAACTCGGTCGGTTCCTGCCGTCATTCTGAGCCTTCCGGGGAATGCAACGCCAGTTCAGGCGCGACATGGGACAATTGCTACGTGACTATTCTTGCTCCTGCCGACCCGCGTGTCGCGCCACAGCTTGCCATCGGGCGTCTCAAGCTCGATGTGCCTGTCGTTTTGGCGCCCATGGCGGGCATCACGAATACAGCTTTTCGACGTTTGTGTCGCGAATATGGTGCTGGGCTGTACGTCAGCGAAATGATCACGAGCCGAGCCTTGGTTGAGCGTACGCCGGAGAGCATGCGGCTCATCACGCACCACGAGTCAGAGACGACGCGCAGCATTCAGCTTTACGGGGTCGACCCGAAGACGGTCAAAGAAGCTGTCACGATGCTGGTCGCCGAAAATCGCGCGGACCACATTGACTTGAATTTCGGATGCCCTGTGCCCAAGGTCACTCGCAAGGGTGGGGGAGCGGCACTCCCGTGGAAGATTGATCTGTTCCGGGACATTGTTGAGGGGGCAGTTAAAGCTGCCGGAGATGTTCCGTTGACGATCAAAATGCGTAAGGGTATCGATTCTGACCACTTGACGTATCTCGAAGCGGCGCGCGTTGGGGCGGGTGCTGGCGTCGCGAGCATTGCGCTGCACGCACGTACCGCCGCCGAGTTCTATTCGGGCACCGCCGACTGGTCGGCCATTGAAAAGCTCAAGAACACGATCACCGACACCCCGATCTTGGGTAACGGTGATATCTGGAGTGCTGCGGATGCTTTGCGCATGGTCGATGAGACCGGATGCGATGGTGTCGTTGTTGGACGCGGTTGCCTCGGCCGCCCGTGGCTTTTTGGTGACCTTGCCGCCGCTTTCCGTGGTGAAACCCTCAAGGCGGAGCCAAGTCTTGGCGAGGTTGCGGCCGCTTTCAAGCGGCACGCGGAGTTGTTGGTGGAGTTCTTCGGCGAAGAGGATCGTGCGTGCCGCGACATCCGCAAGCATGTCGCTTGGTATTTCAAGGGTTATGCGGTTGGTGGTGAACTGCGTGCCGGTATGGCGACCGTTCAGTCGCTTGCGCAACTCGATGATCTTCTGGCCCAACTTGATTGGTCTCAGCAGTATCCCGGTGCGGATGCTGAAGGTCAGCGAGGTCGTGCCGGTACCCCTAAGAAGCCTTCGCTTCCGCAGGGTTGGCTTGACAGTCGTGAACTCCAGGAGACGCATCGTTCAGAGCTCAACCAAGCAGAGCTGAGTACCAGTGGCGGCTAAGGGGTATACGGAGGCTGACGCTGAGCGTTGGCTACCGGAGCAGCATTCGAGTCGTCGCAGTGATTTTGCGCGGGATCGGGCACGAGTGTTGCATTCCAGCGCGCTTCGCCGTCTCGCCGCGAAGACACAGGTTTTGAGCCCAACGATGGGCACCGATTTTGCCCGCAATCGGTTGACTCATTCGCTCGAGGTTGCCCAAGTGGGCCGCGAGCTCGCCGATAGTTTGGGGCTTGACCCCGATGTGGTCGACACCGCATGTCTTTCGCATGACCTTGGGCATCCGCCTTTTGGCCACAATGGGGAACGTGCGCTCAATGAGTGGGCGGCAGATATTGGCGGCTTTGAGGGTAACGCGCAGACTCTGCGCCTGCTGACGCGTATTGAACCTAAAGTTTTTGGGCCTGACGGTGTCACGTATGGGCTTAATCTGACGCGTGCGAGCTTGGACGCTAGTACTAAGTACCCGTGGCCGAGTGCGCAGGGTATTCCTGATCCAAGCGGTCGCAGCAAGTACGGGTTCTTCGACGACGACACTCCTGCGTTTGAGTGGCTTCGTGCTGGCGCACCTGACCGGCAGCGCTGCATCGAAGCTCAGGTAATGGATCTCTCTGACGACATCGCGTATTCGGTACACGACTTTGAGGATGCGATCGTCGGCGATTACATTGACGTCACTGCGCTCGGTGCCCGCGTCAATCACGATGACCTCGTGGAGTCGATGTTCGAGTGGATTGGTGGCGAATTCACTCACGACGAGCTCATTGCGGCGTTCGATCGACTTGATCTTCTCGACCCGTGGATTGATCAGTGGGATGCCAGCCGGGCCGCGCATGGACGGCTTAAGAATCTCACGAGTCAGCTCATCGGTAGGTTCGCTGGGGCCGCGGTGCAGGCCACTCGGGAAGCGCACAACACTGATGCCCTTGCGCGTTTTGGCGGGAGTCTTGTTGTGCCTCAAGAGATTCAGGCTGAGATTGCGGTGCTCAAGGGGATTGTCGCTGCGTTTGTCATGTCTACGAACGCGCGCCGCCCGATTTATCAGCAGCAGCGCGATGTGCTGACTGAGCTTGCTGATGTGTTGCTGTGGACTGCCCCGCGCAATCTGGAATCCGGATTTGCTGCGGATTGGAACGACGCCGACAACGACCATCAGCGCAAGCGGGCCGTTGTTGATCAGGTCGCCAGCCTTACGGATCAGTCCGCGATTGCTTGGCACACGAAGCTGGTTGGCTAGAGTCACCTGCCGGTGAGCCTACAATTACGAATGTGGCTGGCCTGATCCGAAGAAACGATATCGACGAGGTGCGTTCGCGCACCAACCTCGCCGACATCGTTGGCGACTATGTCACGCTCAAGAGTGCTGGTTCCGGTTCGATGAAGGGCTTGTGCCCCTTTCATGAAGAGCGCAGCCCGAGTTTTCATGTGCGCCCCCAGGTCGGTTTTTACCACTGTTTTGGGTGCGGAGAAGGCGGCGACGTCTTTACTTTCCTCCAGCGCATGGACCATGTTTCGTTCTCTGAGGCAGTTGAACGTCTTGCCGGCCGAATCAGCTATGAGCTGCATTACGAGGATGGCGGGGCTGCAACCGACCACGGCAACCGCGCACGAATCCTTGCGGCTAATCAGGCGGCATCCGATTTCTTTGTAACGCAGTTGGCAACGCCTGAGGCTGAGCCTGGGCGCGCGTTCTTGGGGGAGCGCGGTTTCGATCAGTCTGCGGCCGAACGTTTCGGGATCGGTTTTGCTCCCCGTGGCGGCGTTCTTACGAAGCATCTCAACACGTTGGGGTTCTCGTCTGAGGAACTTGTCGTTGCTGGCCTGATCGGTAAGGGCGAGCGTGGCGAATATTACGATCGTTTTCGTGGGCGACTGGTGTGGCCGATCCGCGATGTTACCGGCCAGACTCTAGGGTTCGGTGCGCGCCGGCTACTTGAGGACGACAAGGGCCCCAAGTATCTCAATACGCCCGAGACGCCGGTTTATCACAAGAGCCAAGTGCTCTACGGTCTCGATCTCGCCAAGAAAGATATTTCGCGCAGCAAGCAGATCGTTGTCGTCGAAGGCTATACGGATGTGATGGCATGCCACCTTGCAGGCGTTACGACCGCCGTCGCGACCTGTGGAACCGCGTTTGGTGTTGACCACATCAAGATTGTTCGGCGGATGATCGGCGACTACGACAATGCGGACACGACTGCCACTGGCGAGGTGATCTTCACTTTTGACCCGGATGAGGCAGGTCAGAAGGCCGCGAACCGCGCGTTCGCAGAGGAGCATCGCTTTGCCGCTCAAACTTTTGTTGCGGTTGCTTCTGACGGCCTTGACCCGTGTGATTTGCGTCTCAAGAAGGGCGATGGCGCTGTTCGTCGTCTTGTGAGCACCCGCAAGCCAATGTTTGAGTTCAAGATTCGGCGCGAACTTGCTGTTCACGATCTTGAGACTGTTGAGGGCCGGGTTGCTGCGTTGCGTGCAGCAGCTCCTGTCGTTGCCGGAATTCGCGATCAAGCGCTCGGTATCGGCTACGTTCGCAGTGTTGCTGGCTGGTTGGGCATGGAACCAACCGAGGTCCAGAGCGCGGTGAATTCTGCCAAACGTCAGGGACCGAGTGCCGCGCCGGCTCACGCCCCATCGCAGCAGGGTTCGTCGGGGGCGCCTGCTGACCCGCAGCCGGAGCAGGGACCGTCCATCATGGATTTGCGTACCGATGCCAGCACTCGCCTTGAGCGCGACGCGCTCATGGCTGTACTGCAGCATCCGGACGTTGTGGGCGACGAGCTTATTCGCAAGCTCACGCAGATTGCTTTCGCAGACGGCACGCTTGCTGTGGTTCGCGACGCGATTGCGTCACAGGTTGATCGTGCCCTGCAGCCGGGGTGGGCCTCGGTCGTTGCTGAAGAGGTGCCCCAGTCGTTCGCGACCTTTGTGAAGCAACTGAGCGTCGCGCCGATTCCTGAACGCGAGGACCGCATCCCGGTGTATTGCGTGCAGGTAACGACTGACCTTGTAGAGCGCGATCTTTTGCGGCAGAAACGTGAGCTTCTCGGGGTGCTACAGCGCATGGATCGAGAGAGTGATCCCGCACGCTACGTGCAAACTCAACGCGACCTGATGCGGATCGAAGCTGAGCGTCGTGCGCTCCGCGAGGACTAGTAGTTCTACCCGCTTGGTTGCGTTCGTGTAAACATCGTTCATTTGGATGCCAACAACCTAGTGGTTACGTCTCACTTTGTGTTTCCATAGGAGAACTACAGTGCGCGGCGCCTACAAACGCGCCGTCGCATTTCTGCACGCAACAGGAAGAGGTAGACGGATATGACATCCGCATCCAAGAACAGCAAGCGAGTCCTTGCTGTAGTTGCCGGTTCAGCAGCGTTCGCGCTTGCTTTGACTGGCTGCCAAGCTGGAGGAGACTCCGGCGGTGGCGGTTCTGAGTCGCTTATCGTGGGCACGACTGACAAGGTCACGTTCCTCGACCCGGCCGGTTCGTACGACAACGGTTCTTTTGCAGTAATGAACCAGGTTTTCCCGTTCCTGCTTAACTCCCCGCTCGGCACTTCCGATGTTGAACCTGACATCGCTGAGTCCGCCGAGTACACGAGCGAAGACGAGTACACGGTTGTACTCAAGTCGGGTCTCAAGTTCGCCAACGGCAACGACCTCACGTCATCTGACGTGAAGTTCAGCTTCGACCGCCAGGTCGCAATTGCTGATGAAAACGGGCCTGCAGTTCTTCTCGGCAACATCGACAGCGTTGAAGCCGTCGATGAGACCACAGTGGTATTCCACTTGAAGAATGGTAATGACCAGACGTTCGCACAGATCCTGTCGAGCCCTGCTGCACCGATCGTTGACGAAGACGTTTTCGCTGCAGATGCCGTTACTCCTGACGCTGACATCGTTGCTGGCAACGCGTTTGCTGGCCAGTACGTCATCGACAGCTACGACTTCAACAACATCGTGGCTTTCAAGGCTAACCCTGACTACCAGGGCGTTCTTGGAGCAGCCGCGACCGACAGCATCACGCTCAAGTACTACACCGATGCTTCGAACTTGAAGCTCGATGTTCAAGAGGGCAACATTGATGTCGCGCACCGTAGCCTTTCGGCAACGGACGTCGCTGACCTCGAAGGCAATGACAACGTCAATGTCGTCGTGGGCCCCGGTGGAGAAATCCGCTACATCGTGTTCAACTTCGACACGCAGCCCTTCGGCGCTGCAACTCCTGAGGCCGACGAAGCGAAGTCGCTTGCGGTCCGCGGAGCTGTTGCTGACCTCATCAACCGCCAGGAAATCTCTGATCAGGTTTACAAGGGCACCTACCTGCCGCTGTACTCCTACGTTCCAGACGGACTGACCGGCGCAACTGAGGTTCTCAAGGACCTCTACGGCGACGGTTCGGGTGGACCGAGCACTGAAGCTGCGCAGAAGCGTCTTGCGGATGCCGGAGTCGAGACTCCTGTTGCTCTCAACTTGCAGTACAACCCAGACCACTACGGTGAGTCCTCGGGTGACGAGTACGCGCTTGTGAAGAGCCAACTTGAGGCCGACGGTATCTTCAAGGTGAGCTTGCAGTCGACTGAGTGGGTCACGTACGCCAAGGAGCGCACGGCAGATGCTTACCCGGCTTACCAGCTGGGTTGGTTCCCTGACTACTCCGATGCTGACAACTACCTGACCCCGTTCTTCGGCGATGGTAACTTCCTCGGCAACCACTACGCTGATGCTGAAGTCAACGATCTGATCGTGGCTCAAGCAACCGAACTCGACCCTGCAACGCGTGAGGGAATGATCGAGGAAATCCAGGCGAAGGTCGCAGCTCAGCTGTCGACAGTTCCGTTCCTTCAGGGAGCGCAAATCGCTGTAACTGGCAAGGACGTTACCGGAGCTACGCTCGATGGTTCGTTCAAGTTCCGTTACGGTAGCTTGGCAAAAAACTAGGGTAATTCGCCCCAGCTAGGCCTCGGTCTAGCGTTGTGACGAACAGGGGGTGGCCCACACACAATGTGGGTCACCTCCTCGTCTTCATTTTCTGCACGATAGGTAGGTATGTCGCAGTCTGCTCCCGCCGTGATTAATCCGGCACAATCTCCAACGCCCACCCGGCGTTTTCGGGGGATTACAAATCCTCTCGCTCGATTTCTTATTGTTCGATTCCTCCTCATTTTTCCCACGGTGTTCATCCTCGTAACGATGGTGTTCGTGCTGATGCGCTCGATTGGTGACCCAATTACGGCCGCACTCGGTGGCCGTTTGACGGCGGCTCAATTGGCTGAGCGAATTAGCTCAGCCGGGTACGACCGTCCGATCCTCGTCCAGTACTTCGAGTACTTGGGTCAGATCTTCACCGGAAACTTCGGTACGGCAATCACGGATGGCCGCCCCGTCTCCGAACTCCTTGTGACCTACGGAAGTGCCACGCTTGAGCTCGCGTCCTACGCGATTCTTGTTGCACTAATTTTCGGTATTCCTCTCGGAATGGTTGCAGCATATTTTCGCGATAAGTGGCCGGACGCAGTGCTGCGTGTTGCCGCAATCCTCGCGTATGCAACCCCCGTCTTCTTCGCAGGGCTGCTCCTCAAGTTGGTCTTCGCCGTGTGGCTGAAGGTTTTGCCGGTCGCCGGACGTGCATCCACTCGCACTGAACTGCAACTCACGTCTATGGATGACCCGTCGGGCATCTATTTGATTGATGCAGTCCGTTTGGGTAGTCCTGCAGCAATTGGCGATGTGCTTTCGCATGCTGTGCTGCCTGGACTCGCACTCGGTCTACTCACGGCCGGAATCTTCATGCGATTGGTGCGCACTAACGTCATCGGCTCGTTGTCGATGGACTACGTGGATGCCGCACGCTCACGTGGCGTTAGCGAGTTCCGTCTCGTACGCAAGCACGCGTACAAGCCAGCCCTTATCCCGATCATTACGGTCATCGGTTTGCAGATCGCGCTCTTGCTGGGAGGCGCGGTGCTGACTGAGACGACCTTCGAGTGGAAAGGCCTCGGCTTCAAGCTCGTCGAATACCTCGGCGCGCGTGACTTCGTTGCGGTACAGGGCATTGTTGTGCTGCTGGCTGTAATCGTTGCTCTAACTAACTTCATCGTCGACATAATTGCGGCGATCATCGACCCGAGAGTGAGGTACTAATCATGACTACAACAAACTCTCGATTGGTTCGTATTTGGCGACGCTTGCCCGTCGTCCACCACGTGCGTCAGTCAGTTGGCCTTCAGCGGGGAATGCTCGTTGCTGGTCTCATCCTGACCGGAATTTTCTTGCTTACGGCTCTCTTTGCGCCGCTGCTTGCCCCCTACGGCTTCTCGCAACTGCGCGATGACGATGGCACGTTTGGCGCTCAGGTTCCTCCGGGTGGCCAGCACATTCTCGGTACGACTGTCGGCGGCTATGACGTGCTGTCTCGCGTGATCTGGGGATCGCGTACTGCGGTTCTCGTGATTGTCGTGGCAGTTGCGCTCTCGATCTTCGCCGGTGTGCTCCTTGGACTGGTTTCCGGTTACCTCGGTAGCTGGCTTGACCGTGTCTTGGTCGTCATTTCTGATGCTGTCTACGCGTTCCCGACGCTGTTGCTCGCGATCGTTGCGGCAATCGCTATCAGCGGTGGTCGTTCCAGCTTCTGGGGAGGTGTCTTTGCGGCGGCGATCTCGATTACCGTGGTTTACATTCCGCAGTACTTCCGTGTGATCCGTGCAGAAACGGTACGAATCAAGTCAGAGGCGTACGTTGAGTCGGCAAAGGTCCTCGGTGCGAGTACTCCGCGCATCATGTTCCGTCACGTGTTCCGTAACGCAACGCGCACCCTGCCGTTGATCTTTACGCTCAACAGCTCTGAAGCAATTTTGACTTTGGCTGGCCTTGGATTCCTCGGCTTCGGTATTGAGCCGTCCGCTGCAGCGGAGTGGGGCTACGACCTCAATAAGTCGATTTCGGATGTCACGAGCGGCATCTGGTGGACTTCACTGTTCCCCGGTCTTGCGATCGTTCTCGTTGTGCTCGGAATCACCCTCGTGGGGGAGAGCCTCAATGACCTCGCTGACCCACGATTGCGCACTCGCCGTCGCGCTGATCAGTCAGCTCCCGTGCTTGAGACTTCTGCACTGCACACGGTTGACCTTGACGACGATGAGTCAGCGATCGATCCTTTGGAGGCTCGCTCATGAGCGACATTGTTGAAATCAAGAATCTTGAAGTGACGTTCGCTACCGATGGCGGTGACGTGAAGGCGGTAGATAACGTCTCACTGACGCTTGCGCCGGGAGAAGTTCTTGCGATTGTCGGCGAGAGTGGCAGCGGAAAGAGCGTTACAGCAAAGTCTGTGCTCGGTCTGCTGCCCGAGACTGCAGTTGCGCGTGGCGCAATCTTGCTCAATGGCAAAGACGTCGTTGGGATGTCTGGCAAGCGACTGCGCGAACTGCGTGGAGTCGATGTCGCCATGGTCTTCCAGGAGCCGTCACTCGCCCTCAACCCTGTTTTCACCGTGGGGTGGCAGATCGCTGAAGGCCTCCGAGCTCACGGCAAGGTAAACAAGAAGCAGGCTCGAGTCAAGGCGATCGAAATTCTGCGCAAGGTGGGAATTCCCGAGCCGGAAAAGCGCGTCGACTACTACCCGCACCAGTTCTCGGGTGGGCAGAAGCAGCGCGTGGTCATTGCGATGGCTCTTGTGCTCGAGCCAGAACTCATTGTTGCTGATGAGCCGACGACGGCGCTCGATGTCACAGTGCAGGCAGAGATTCTCGATTTGCTTCGCCGCTGTCGTGACGAATTCGGTGCTGCAATAATCCTGATTACCCACAACATGGGAATCGTGGCGGACTTATCGGACCGTGTTGCTGTGATGTATCAGGGCAAACTTGTTGAAGAGGCTCCGGCACAGGAACTCTTCGACTCTGCGAAGCATCCGTACACCCAGAAGTTGCTTGCTGCTGTTCCTCGCGTCGGAACCGGGGCTGCGCGTGCTGCTGCTCGAGTCGTTGATCGCCAGGAAGCCGGCGGCGATGCTCAGGTCGAGCCCGTTGTTGTCGCCACGGATCTGAGGATCTCGTTCCCTGGTCGATTCGGCCAGCCAGCATTCCGCGCAGTCGATGGTGTGAGCTTCAGCATTTCTCCTGGTGAAGTTCTCGGGCTTGTTGGCGAGAGCGGATCGGGCAAGACAACGATTGGGCGCGCGATCGGTGGTCTCAACAAGATCACCGGCGGCTCGCTGCAGGTTTTGGGTCACGAAATGCTCGGCTTCAAAGAGCGCAACTTTCGCCCTGTCCGTAGCGAAATTGGTTTCGTGTTTCAGGATCCGGCATCCAGCTTCAACCCGCTACTTACAATCGCGGAGTGTGTTGCGGAACCGTTGATCGTTCACGGTCAGGCCAAGGATCCGAAGGAAGCTCGCGGACGAGTCAACGAGCTGTTGGAAGCAGTGCAGTTGCCACGCGCTTTTGGCGATCGTTTTCCTCACGAACTGAGCGGTGGCCAACGTCAGCGTGCGAGCCTCGCGCGTTCCCTCGCGTTGCGGCCTCGGCTGCTGATTGCCGATGAGCCAACAAGTGCGCTCGATGTCTCTGTTCAGGCAAAAGTGCTCGAACTGTTTGCCGACCTCCAACGCGACCTCGGATTCGCGGCGCTGTTCATCAGCCACGATCTTGCGGTCGTTGACATGCTCTCGGACAGGATCGCCGTGCTCTACAAGGGGCAACTTGTTGAAGAGGGCGTCGGCTCTGACGTGCTGGGAAAGCCGCAGCATCCCTACACGCAACGGTTGCTCGCTTCTCTGCCGGTTCCAGATCCTCGGGAACAAGCCGAGCGACGCGAAGCATTGAGGTCTCTGACTGCCGTAGATTATTGAGGTGACTTCTACTCAGCCGACAGTGCACGCGCGTGACCTGTCACTGCGCTACCCATCGCGCAATCCTGAAACACGCTCTGTTGCCGTAAACGGGCTGAGTTTTGAAATTGCGGCTGGCGAAGTCTTAACCGTTGTTGGCGAGAGTGGCTCTGGCAAGAGCACTCTCGCCAAGGCGGTGGCGCTTCAAGCGGAGACTGGCGCATACGGCTCGCCACTGTTCAGCGGCGGAGAACTCAGCGTATTGGGGACTGAACTGCGTTCGGTCAGTCGCCGCAACCGTGACCATTTGAGTCTTAGAGTCGGCTACCTGCCGCAGGATGCCGGCAACCATCTTAACGGTCGCCTCACGGTTGGCGAGAATATTGCTGAGCCGATTTTCGTGCGAGATCGTCGTTTCAACCAACGTGACGCCGCAGAGGCGGTAGCGACATTGATCGATACGGTGCGTTTGCCGCTATCAGTTATGAACCGCTACCCGTATGAGTTGAGCAAGGGCCAACGGCAGCGGGTTGCAATTGCACGCGCCATGATTCTTGAGCCGCAGTTGCTCGTCGCTGACGATCCCACTGCGGGAATCGACGTGAACGTTCGGGCAGCCATTCTCGACCTCATTGTTTCGCTGCAAGAGCAGCGCTCATTCTCGGCGCTCCTCGTCACGGCAGACCTTGCCGCTGTTCGTCGTGTTGCCACCAAGATTGCGGTAATGCACCGAGGAATTTTGGTGGGCATCGGCGAACTCGATGATGTCTTGTCGAACCCGTGGCATCCTTACGTTCAGGGGCTTGCGAACTCTCTTCTGGAGCTCAAGAATGAACAACACTGAGCAGTCCCGAGCAACGCTGTGGCTGGTTGGTGGCTTCGGCCCCGATATGGATTGCGAATCGGAAGGCATCTCGGTCATGCGTGGCCGCCCGGATGGATCGCTTGAACTGTCGCATCTTGCGGCAGCGGTGCCCTCCGCATCCTTCATCGTCGTCGATGGTGACCGTGTGTATTCCACGCTAGAGGGATCGGGTCAGATCGCAGCATTTGATCGTGACGGCGAGAACCTCAGCGAGGCGACCACGACCTCGAGTGGCGGGCAATACCCCTGTCACATCAGCGTTCACGGCTCCATGCTGGTCGCTTCAAACTACGGCACGGGAACGTTGGCTGTGATCGAGCGAGGGGCGAACCCCACTACTCTCGACACGAGGAGCATTGAAGCCCCGATCGGTTTAGGGCCACGCCCGCAGCAAGAAGGGCCGCACGCGCACGCCTCGCTTGTGATCGACGAGAACACCCTCGTGACTCTTGATCTGGGAGCAGATCGCATCCGCATCTTTGATTACAGCGACTTTGCGCTTACCCCTGTCAGTGAAGTCGCACTTCCTGCCGGATTTGGGCCGCGGGACATCATTGCTCGCCCCGGGGGAATCTATTACGTGCTTGGCGAGCTCGGGCTCGGTTTCATCGTGTTCGAGTGGCGCGAGCGCACCCTGCATCAACTGTGCGCGATCGCGCTCCCAGGGGCGACAGAGGGCGATCACTCGTCCGCCATCGCAATTTCAGGCGACGGACGTCACGCTTACGTCGGAGTGCGTCGCAGCAACCTTATTTCTGTGCTCACAATCTCTGAGGACGGACGCAGTGTTGCGCCGCTCACCGCTGTCTCCTGCGAAGGGGACTGGCCCCGGCACATGGTGGTTCACGAGAACGTGTTGCACGTGTCCAATCAATTCTCGAACTCGGTCGCCAGTTTTCGCATCGATGACAACGGGATTCCGAAGCTCATCGCCCCGCCAACCCGCGTACTTTCTCCGACATACCTCGCACGAATCCCCTGATGGTTTTTGAACTGCTGAATCGTTTGCTAAAGTAGTTCCGTTGCACAGCGATCCTCGATAGCTCAATTGGCAGAGCAATCGGCTGTTAACCGGTAGGTTCTTGGTTCGAGTCCAAGTCGAGGAGCTTATGAGTCCCGGTCACTGAGGTGGCCGGGACTTTGTGCATTCTGGAGGAAGCTCTTGTGCTGACTTTTCCGACCGTGGGGAGACGGAGACAATGTGTCGGGCGCGTACTCCGCTGGGAGTAGCGAGGCGTGCGCCTGAAAGCCGATGTGAGCCTTGCTGTCGGCAACTAGCATCGAGGCATGCCCTCATCCGATCGATCGTCTCGAACTGCCAGTGCTATGGCTGACAGGATGATGATTGGTCACGGCTTTGGTTTTCCGCGATCTCAGCGTTCAGCCATGCTTCGGCTCTGGCTGCCCGTCGTTGCGTCTCTGCTTGTGCAGGTTCCGATCACGGTGATCAGCGTGGTTCGCAGTACTGGTTTTGGTGTTTCTGGCGTGGTTCTCGTGTTGCTTTCGCTGCTCGGGCCAGTGCTGCTGCTCTGGGCTCGCCGCTTCCCTGGGCCAATCATCGCGGTGATGTCGGCTGCTGCAGCTGCCGACTTCCTACTCGGCTACACCGTGATTTCTCCGCCGTTCTTGGCGCTCGCCTTTGCAATCGTGATCGCAATTTCGCGCGGTGCACGTACCTGGACATGGATTTCGTTGATAGTCGTGTGGGAGGCCACGCTCCTCGCGGCGCTTTTCGCGGGCATCGCACTTGAACCACCTCGTATTGTCGTGACGACGCTGGGACTATTGCTCGTTCTAGGATTCGCCGAATCATATCGTCGACGCGGCGAGCACTTCGAGCAGTTTCAGCGAGCATTCACAGACCGGCGGGAAGCCGAGTTGCAAGCGGAACGTGTTCGTATCGCCCGAGAATTGCACGACGTATTGGCTCATTCACTCAGCCAAATAAACGTTCAGGCGGGCGTCGGTCTTCATCTCATGCACAAACAGCCAGAGCAGGCCGAAGCTGCGCTGGCAAGTATCAAGAGCTCGAGCAAGGACGCGCTTGATGAGGTGCGCTCCCTGCTGGGAATGCTGCGAACCGAGGGGCCGGCAGGCGAAGAGGATAACACTGATTCGGTGCCGCCTGTACCGGAGCCAGATCTTTCGCGCTTGAGCAGCCTTATTGAGTCGGTGCGCGCGCAGGGCCTCGAGGTGACGCTTTCTTGTGACGTGACGTTAGAAGCTCCGACAGCGGTTCAGCTGGCACTGTACAGAATTGTGCAAGAGTCTCTAACGAACATCGTCCGTCATGCCAACGCAACCGAAGCAAGCGTGAGGGTCGGCTCCGACGAGGGCGACTATCTGGTTACTATTGCCGACAACGGTGTTGGTATCGACGAGACAGTCGACAACGAGGGACGAGGCTTGCTAGGAATGCGTGAACGAGCTGATCTCCTCGGAGGAACTTTCCAGTTGGGCACTTCGACAACTGGCGGCGCCCTAGTGACAGCGCGCATTCCGCGTCGACCGGCATCCTCATGATTCGCGTTGTCGTTGCAGACGATCAGCAGTTGATTCGCGCGGGCTTCCGCAGCTTGCTCGACGCCGAAGACGATATTGAAGTTGTTGGCGAAGCCGCGACCGGTACAGACGTGATCGAGGTTGTGCGGCGCGAGCGGCCAGATGTCGTTCTCATGGACATCCGGATGCCCGACGGCGATGGGCTCTGGGCAACCGAACAGATCGCGACCATTCCAGAACTTTCTGAGACTCGCATCGTCGTCGTCACGACTTTTGAGGTTGACGAATATGTGGCGAGGGCTATTCGCGCGGGAGCTAGTGGCTTTCTCGTTAAGGACACAGAACCTGTTGAGCTGATTCGAGCCGTTCGCGTCGTTGCATCCGGTGACGCTCTACTGAGCCCTGGTGTCACTAAGCGATTGCTTGAGCGTTTTGCGCGCGGCTCGCAAGTGGCGGTGGATGCCAGCGTGCTTTCTGTCATTACAGATCGCGAACGCGAAGTGCTCGCACTAGTTGGACAAGGGCTCACGAATGCAGAAATCGGGGTGAAGCTCTTCTTGAGCCCCCTTACGGCAAAGACTCACGTCTCCCGCATCATGGCAAAGCTCGCGGCTCGAGATCGCGTGCAGTTGGTCGTGATCGCGTACGAAACCGGTTTGGTATCGCTGGGGCGGGCGGTGTGACAGGCGCACAACCTCAGAGCTCACCCGAGGTTGCTGCTGCGATTCGATCAAGCTTTGCGGTAGGCCTAGCCGTTGCCGCCTATGGCATCTCTTTCGGGGCGCTCTCGGTGGCCGCTGGGCTCGACGTATGGCAAACGTGTGTGCTGAGCCTGCTGATGTTTTCGGGCGGTTCCCAGTTTGCGCTTGTCGGCGTCATCGCAACGGGTGGTGCTGCGGCCGGAGGGGCCGCGATCGCAAGCGCGGTTCTTCTGGGAACTCGAAACTCGCTCTACGCGCTGCGGGTGGCGCCGATGATTGGCCCAGGGCGACTCAAACGGTTGCTTGCCGGCCACTGGACTATCGACGAGTCGACCGCCGTTGCTACAGCACAGCCGACGCTTGAGAGCCAGCGGGCGGGCTTCTGGTGGACCGGGCTTGTCATTTACGTTGGCTGGAATCTCACAACACTGATCGGTGCCCTTATCGGTGATCAGTTGGGCGATGTGAGCCGCTACGGGCTCGATGCCGCAGCGGCAGCGGCGTTTCTGGGGCTACTGTGGCCGCGACTCAAGCAATTGCAGCCGATTACTGTCGCTGTGGGCGCTGCCGTCGTTGCCGCAGTGCTGATGCCAGTTTTGCCTGCCGGAGTGCCAGTACTAGCTGCTGCTCTGGTCGCAGTCGTCGTCGGCCTAACAAACCTCTTTGGTACTCGGGAGAGCGATCTCGCTGAAGCCGAACCTGATCCGATGGGGGAGCGATGACTATCTGGCATATCGTCTTGCTCGCGTCGATCGCGGTGCTCGCCCTCAAGCTCGCTGGCTTTGCTGTTCCTGCTTCGTGGGCCGAAAAACCAACTGTGTCACGGCTTGCGAATCTCGTCACGGTCGCGCTTCTCGCAGCTCTCGTCGTGGTGCAAACTTTTGGGTCAACGCGAGGTTTCGAAGTGGATGCGCGGCTACCCGCAGTGGTAGCTGCCGCTGGCCTCTTCGCGTTACGAGTGCCGTTCATCCTCGTGATTATTGCAGCGGCACTCGTGGCTGCTGCAATTCGAGCATTCAGCTAGTCAAGGTGCCGCAGACGAGCAGCGCTTAAGCGTCGAGATGTTCCTCGGTGGGAAGCCATGAGAGGCCTGGTTGTCCCCAGCCCTGTTTGCGAATCGCTTTTGCGGCTGCTTTGGCATCCGATTCGCGCAATCGGTCGGCGTAGAGCACACCGTCAAGGTGATCGTACTCATGCTGGAAGATTCGAGCGAGCCAACCGGATGCCTCGATCTCGAATGGCTTCTGGTCTAGATCTACGGCGCGCAGGATGACGCGCTCAGCACGGACAAGCCCAAAACGTTCGCCAGGAATAGAAAGGCAACCCTCTTCATCGGCTTCGCCGGGCTCGTAAACGGGCGTTGGAGTGTGCCACAGCTCTGGGTTGATGGCTACTCCGCGCCAGTGAGCATCGTCGTCATCGATCCAGTCGTAAACGAAAACGCGCAACGGGACGCCTACTTGAGGTGCAGCGAGGCCGACGCCTGGCGCTTCCTCCATGGTCTCGAACATGTCGCTGACAAGCGTGTTCAGAGAGCTATCGAAGGCCGTTACCGGGTTCGCAGGAGTGTGGAGCACCGGGTCACCGGTGATAATGATGGGAAGAACGGCCATGCACCCAGAATATCCCGGTTGAACCGAGTACATTTGACGGGTGCCGCCGGACATTCTTGACCTCACCGATCAGATCAGTCTCACCCCATCGCAGGCGGTGGGAATCCCGCTGGCCCTCATTGGTGCCATTCTCCTGTCGCTGGGTGCACAATTTCAGCACCGCGGCGTCGCCCGCATGGAGAAATTTCACGGTGGGGAAGCTAGTTCAGGCTTGGACTTCGCCCAAATCAGAGCGTTGTTGGCTCGGCCGTCCTGGGTGATCGGCACGGCGTTTCTTGGTTTCGCAATTGTTTTCCAACTGTCGAGTCTGGCAATCGCACCGATTATGGTGGTTCAGCCTCTCGGCGCCGTCGCGCTAGTGATGACAGCAATTATGAACTCACGATTGACCAAGATTCGATTGGATGCCATTTCGATTCGAGCGATCGTGATGTGTGTTGGCGGTGTTGGCGTGTTTGTTGCGCTTGCGGCAATGTTCGCTAAGTCGACGCCGATTGCGGCGCGGGAATTGTCGATCGTGTTGATCGTCTTGGTAATTGTTTTGGCCGGCTGGATCGTCTTGTTCATGATCTTTCGCAAGAATGCATCGCCGGTCTTTTACATTCTGGGCGCCGGAATGTTGTTTGGTTTTGTGGCAACCCTCGCAAAAGTGGTCATCGACCGCATCAAGACAATCGTAATTTTGGGTTTAGGGTTCGAGAGCACTGATCTGCTGACCGTGTTGTGCATTGTCGGGTTGATTGCGGCCTCTCTGCTCGGTTCTTATTTCGTGCAGACTGCTTACGCGTCTGGGCCTCCTGATCTGGTTGTGGCGGGGCTCACTGTCGTTGATCCGTTGGTTGCTGTTTCCGTGGGCATCATCGTGTTGGGCGAGGCGTCTGACGCGCCGCTGTGGGCAGTGATCGCATTTGTGATTACCGGCGCGATTGCTATTTGGGGTGTGTTCTTGCTCTCGAAGCACCACCCGCAACTCAAGTCATAGGTTTCCCCAAGCCCGGCTGAGCAACCCGCGATTGGTCGCAGTGTGGGGTACGTTATTAGGTGCCGTTGACCTGACCGGGTCTCAAACGAGTTGGCTCGTGACGCAAAATTCTTAAGGAACTCTTCGACTGTGACTTCCGCTGTGAAACGCTCGCCCCACGAAGGCAAACCGCGACTTCGCATCCTTATTGGTGCTGACACCTTTTGGCCTCAAATTAATGGTGCAGCTACTTTCATTGCGAGGCTCGCCGCTGGGCTGGCCGAGCGCGGGCACGATGTCCACATCGTGGCCCCCTCGTATTCCAATAAGAAGCTTGGCCAGATGGTGGAGACCCATGAGGGTCAGAAGATGACGTTGCACCGTCTCTACTCTTGGCGTTGGTTGGGTCACCCGTGGTTGCGTTTCTCGCTGCCGTGGCGCATTAGGCGCAATTCGGCAATCGTTCTCGATCGCATTAAGCCCGATGTCATCCACTTTCAGTCTCACATCATCATCGGCCGCGGCATGACGATTGAGGGTCGCAAACGCGGCATCCGGCTGGTGGGTACCAACCACTTCATGCCCGAAAATTTGCTAGACCACGCGCGAATCATCCCGCGTTTTATGCGCGAGAAAGCAATCCGCATGGGGTGGGATGCTGCTGCTCGTTCCTTTGTTCGCGCTGAACGTGTGACGACGCCTACACGCCGAGCTGCCGACTATCTCGAAGAGAACACCTCAGTGCGCAACGTGATTGCGGTGTCGTGTGGCATTAATGCTGACGGCTACAACGGCAACCTTGAGCCGAAACCCGAGAACCTGATTGTGTTTTTGGGGCGGTTGGCTGAAGAAAAGCAGATCGACAAACTGATTCGTGCTGTCTCAATCATGGATCGCGAGCTCAACGTCAAGCTCGAAATTGTGGGCGGGGGAGAGCTTGAGGGCAAACTCCGTGCGCTCGTTGCGAGTTTGGGTCTTGAAGATCAAGTCACGCTCACCGGTTTTGTTGAGCAGGACCAACTTCGCGATGCACTCCAACGCGGATCGGTGTTTGCGATGCCGTCGATTGCGGAGCTTCAGAGCATTTCAACCATGGAAGCAATGGCGTCAGGTCTGCCTGTTGTCGCCGCGAATGCGATGGCACTACCTCATCTTGTTCATGACGGTGAGAACGGCTTCCTGTTTGAGCCAGGCAATATTGAGGATCTGGCCGCGAAGCTCACTAAGGTGCTGACGTTGCCCGCGAAAGAGCTGCTCAGGTTGAAGAAAGAGAGCCTGGCGATCGTGGCTGCTCACGACATCCAGCGCACTCTGGATACGTTCGAGAGTCTGTATCGTGGCGAAGAGGTCACCGACCCGGCAGCTTTGGGCAAAAATAACGAGAGCGCCTCTGCCTAGAGACGCTCTCGTGAGTGACATCGCGATGACGTTCAGAGTCGCCTAGCGATTATTTTTTGGCGGGCGTACGGTTTTCTGCTGAGACCATCCACGCATACTGTTCGAGGCTTTCGATGATGGCGTGCAGCAGGTCTGCGCTTGTAGGGTCTTCTTCGTCGATGGGGTCGTGAACCTCACGGATGGTTGCGACGGTGCCTTCGAGTCGCTCTGTCAGCAGATCGATCGTGTGCGAGGTGTCAACTTCACCCGCCGGAAACTCGGGGAGCGTTGTTGTTGCTGCAACCGTATCGCTGCGGCCGTCTGGGGTGGCGTGGAGTGCGCGCATCCGCTCGGCAATGGTGTCGCTAAAGCCGCGAGCTAAGTCAATGATCTCGTCGAGTACGAGGTGGGTATCGCGGAAGTTCTTACCGACCACATTCCAGTGGGCTTGCTTGCCCTGTAACTGAAGTTCGAGCAGATCAACGAGTACTTGTTGCATGCGGTCAGTGAGACCCTTTGAAGCTGTGAAGCCGTGCTCCGCATTTTGCAGCCGAGTTTTGCGAGCACCAGACTTTGCTGGACTTGTGGTCTGCGCTTTCTGTGAATCTGTCATGTTGTAACGCTACGAGCGCTGGTTGAGAGCCTGCTCAAAGTTTTTCGAGAGGATGCCGAACGCGCGCGGTAGCTCTCGTGGCGGTATTGATTTAGTCTCGTATTTCACAAGACCCACTGTTAGGAGATCTTCATGGGCCTGCGACTGCTGCTGATCGCTGCATGGTTTTTACCGGTCGCGATACTCGTGCTGGGTGTCAACGCCGGTGCCACGATTTGGTTCTATTTGGAGCCGCAAATGGATGCCAGTCCTGCTCCAGACTCTTATGGTGTGGCGTTTTGGTCAGGCGTTGTCGCGCTGCTCTTGAGCGTGCTCGTCGCAGTGGGAATCTCGATCCAGGTCGCATCCACCCGGCTGCCAGTCAAGGAAAGTCCCTAGCCCGCGAAGATTCATAATGGAGGATGCTCGGCGGCGCGACACATCCGCCGGATGGCGTGACACTCTGTGCACCCGATTTGCCGGTAACGTAGATACGCGTTCGCACTCGTGCGGGCACGGGGCGGTAGCTCAGCTGGTTAGAGCAGCGGACTCATAATCCGTCGGTCATGGGTTCAAGTCCCATCCGCCCTACCGAGACAATCATGGTCTTGGTTCTGATTCCGGGCAAGCCCCGAGGCTCCTGCTTGTGAGGCCACACTGAGGCCGCGGGCGGGCATCGGCCCACTTTAGACTTTATTCAGTATTTATTTTAAATACTAGACAAAGTGTTAGATCTTCTGGGAGGCTATCGCCGTGGACGCAGGTCCGCATGCGCCAGCTCGGTACGGCGCTTGGCTGTGATCAAGGAGGATCATGAAGAAAAGGATGATTGTTGCGACAATCGTGGCGTCAGCCCTGGTGGCGACATTGGCCACACCGGCATTGGAAGCGGAAGCAGTCGCCATCGGCGCTTCCGACTTCATCAAGGCGAGCGGAGCCGTGCTAAAAAAGAACTCGGGCACCGGCGCCACCGTCAATCTCCGCGGAACGAATGTTGGTGGGTGGCTCGCCCAAGAAGACTGGATGTCACCGCTGGGTGAATTCGCGGTCGACCGTACCGGCTGGACGATAACCGCCTCGGCGGGTACACCGAGCTCTGCCCTCGATGGTGCCTCAACAACGCGCTGGACCACAAACAGTAACCAAACCGGCTCGGAATGGATCCGCCTCGATCTGGGCGCCCCGACGCTATTCAATCGGCTCTCGATCGACAACTCAAACAACTCGGGTCAGTATCCACGCAATATCGCAATTGAGACATCGAACAATGGCACTGCCTGGAAAAGTGTGGCCAACCAGGCAGGTACCGACGGTGTAACAACCGCGAAATTCAGTCCGCAGGTTGTGCGATATGTGCGGATCTCGCAGACCGCTGTCGCCGGTACCTTATGGTCGGTGGGGGAGATCAACCTCTTCAACGATCCAGTACTCTTCAACGGAACACACACAGCGACGGCATCGTCGACCGCAGGCGGAACAACGCCAAGTTTGGCGCTGGACGGAGACGTGGCCACGGTATGGCAGAGCGGAGCACCTCAGGCTCCAGGTCAGACATACACAATCGACCTCGGTCGCAACGTCGACATGGACAAGGTGCTCTTTGACTCAGGCGCCGCGACATCTAACGACTTTCCCCGAATTTGGGACGTGTACACGTCGTATGACAACGTGGCGTTCACTCACGTAGCGAGTGGATTTGGCACTAACCGGGTAATCCAAGCCGACTTCCAAGGCGGGAAGGGAGGCCGCTATCTGCGCATCGCCTCTAATGGCACGTCTGCGCAATGGTGGTCGATCGCTGAGATTGCGATCTCCTCGGGCAACAACCTCGATCGCGGAGGTTGGGTCATCAGCTCAAGCGTTGGGGCTTCGCCAACTAACGTGGCCGACAACTCAACGAGTTCACGCTGGACGACCGGCGTGGCCCAATCGAGCGGACAGACGCTCAGCGTAGACATGGGCGCACTCATCACGATGAACAACGTCACAACAGACGCTGCCAAGAACACGTCAGATGAGCAGGACTACCCCCGCGGATACAACCTTCAGCTCTCTAAGAATGGTTCAAGTTGGACGACCGTCGCCTCCGGCGTGGGAACGCACAAAGCCACCACGATCCATTTCGTTGCGCAAGCTGCTCGCTACTTCCGCATCGTACAGACCGCGACATCCGCACGGTGGTGGTCCGTCGGTGAACTGACTGCAGGTTTATACAACGACGACTATTCGCTCAACAACACGCTGACGTCACGGTTCGGTGGCGCCGGAGCGCAGACAATCATCAATGCTCACCAAGATGCGTGGCTAACGACGACAGACCTCGACAACATTGCTGCAACGGGTATGAATTTTATCCGGGTGCCAGTGGGGTGGAATACCCTTCTGAACCTCGACGGTACATGGAAGTCAAACCCGTGGAACAAGCTTGATTGGGTGATCAGCGAGGCGTCCGCACGCGGCATGTACGTACTCATCGATCTTCATACTGTGCCAGGAGGTGGATGCCCTTGGGGTAGTTGCGGCCGGATTGGACCGAACCCCAACGGCTTCTGGGGGAGTGCCACCTACCAGAACTGGACAGAGGATATCTGGAAGGCCATCGCAACCCGGTACAACGGCAATCCAGGCGTCGCCGGCTACGACCTTATCAATGAGCCACTGATCGACTACGGCGAGGACGCCGATGATGTTGCTCAAAAAAGCGACTATTACGATCGGCTATACGACGCCGTTCGGGCCATTGACTCGGACCACACGATCTTCCTCGGTGCGTTCTTCAGCCTGAACTCCATCGCATCGCCGTCGACTTATGGGTGGACGAACGTTGTATATGAGTACCATCCCTACGACATGCCCAACTCGAAGGACTGGACTGCTCAGAACCAACTCGTAACCAACGAACTCGCTGGGTTGCCAGCAAAGCTCGCCAACCCAGGCGTGCCGATGCTGTATGGCGAATACTCGCTTTACTACAACGATGACGTGTGGTCGCGCTTCATGGCTGGGCTGAACGCGCAGAGTGTCTCGTGGTCCGCCTGGACGTACAAGGTCAAAGGATCCGCAAACGATGGCTTCGCCTATTGGGGGATGTACTACGACAACCCCAATCCGGTGCCGATTATCAACAGCGATAACTCGTCTACGTTCGTGTCGAAGGTAGGAAAGTTCGGTACCGCTAATTTCACGAAGAACACGAGGTTCGTTGCTACCCTGGCGAAATACGCCGGGGGCTTATCTAGCTATTCGCCAACAGCGATTAGCCATACCGGCTGGACCGCCTCGGCATCGTCGACAGCGGCTGGCACTTCTACAGCTGGCGGAATAGACGGTGCGAACGGGACATCATGGAGTAGCGGGCAAGCGATGGCGGGCGGCGAGTGGTATCGCATCGACATGGGGTCAAACAAGACTGTCGCCATGGTCACCGTGCAGACTCCCTCTGGGGCGACGTGGGACTACCCACGAGGTTTCGACCTGGAAACATCCGTCGATGGAGTTACGTGGACAACTGGCGCTACGGGAATAGCGTACGGGTGGAAGCGTCCAATCTCGATCACTCCGATTAGCGCTCGGTACATCCGGGTTACCCAGACGGGATCGGCTCCGCAGTGGTGGTCAATTGATGAGGTATCAGTGGTTTCTTCGTACTGATTCATTGACGTACGGCATGTGAAGTAAATCGGTAGTCCCCGGGCCTCGTGCCCGGGGACTTTCCTTATCCCGCCCTACTCGCAACACCTGTCGACCTAGCTTTTGGGTCAACCCTTCGTTTTGCTTAGTGGCCGCGCCCGGAAACCACGTCAGCGATCGTCGCTAGAGGGGAAGTCGTGGTGCGCCGAGTGAACTCGGCGTGGTCTGCCATGGAATAAGCCTGATAGAGCGCTGTGACGGCAAGCCACCGACATGGCTCTGGTTCCCAGTTGCGCACCCGGTGATTTACCCAGGGCAGCTCGGTCAGAGTGCTCGGGGTTCCGAGGATCAGGTCGGTGAGCGTTCTGCCGGCGAGGTTCGTGGTTGTTACCCCCGTACCCACATAGCCACCGGCCCACGCTAGCCCGCTGTTGTGGTCGAGTCCGACTGTTGCTGCCCAGTCGCGTGGAACTCCGAGTACGCCGGACCAAGCGTGATCGATGGCGGCGTCGGCGGTCGCGGGAAAGAAACGGTGAAGGATGCCGCGAAGAAGTTCGACCGTGCTCGACGGCGTTTGGCCGTCAGAATCGGTTTTCGATCCGAATCGGTATGGCACGCCGCGCCCGCCAATCGCGATCCGGTCATCGGCGGTGCGTTGCGCGTACATGTATGCGTGCGCCATATCGCCGAGAGCATCACGACCGTTCCACCCAATGGAATCCCAAACTTGAGCGTTCAGTGGCTCAGTGGCGATGAGTGAGGAGTTCATCGGCAACCACGCGCGGTGCAAGTTTTTTAGGCCCGCCGTGAAGCCCTCGGTCGCGCGCACCACGAATTCGGCCTCAACAGTGCCGCGGTCAGTGACGGCACGGCGCGGCAAAATTTCGCTTACGCGGGTGTCTTCGTAAATCTCAACGCCCAGTGCCTCTACGACACGGGCTAAACCTGCAGCGAGCTTCGCTGGCTGAATGCGCGCGCAGTGGGGGTGCCAGCTGGCCCCGGTCGTGCCGACTACGTTGATACGATCGGTCGCCTCTTTCGCCGAGAGAAGTTCGACATCCGTCATCGACCACAAGTGTTCGGCGCGCACTGATGCAACGAGCCGACTTTGTTGCGGTGCGTCGTACGCCACAGTGAACTCGCCGCCCTTGACGATGTCAGCATCGATGCCCTCAAGGGCAGCGACCCGAATGACCTCGTCGACAGTCTCATTCATGTGCGTTTGGAAGCGCGCAGTGGCGTCCCTGCCATGCGTTGTGACGTATTGGTCGCGCCCGCCGGTCACAGCATTCGTCAGCCAGCCGCCGTTGCGGCCCGATGCGCCGTAGCCAGCAAATCGTTGCTCAAGAATGACGACTCGCAGTTGCGGTGCCGCCTTCTTCAGATAGTAGGCGGTCCAGAGTCCCGTGTAGCCAGCGCCGACGATGCAGACATCGGCGCGGAGCGAACCGGGCAGTGGGGCACGAGGGGCGTCGCGCCCGACCTGGCTCCACCAGAAAGAGACATCACCGTTAATCATCGCCGTACTGTCTGCCCTTCTTCTCGAGAAAGTTGTCGACCTTCAGCGCGCCGCCACATGTGCCGACTAGCGCCGCTGCCGCTGCGGCTCGCGTTACGGAACTCGCAAGACAGAGCGCTTGCGTGCAATCCAGAACACGAGTGAGCCAAAGGCGAGCATTACTACGACGATTAGTCCAACGTAGAAAAACACGCTTGCGTAGCCAGTGTCCGGGTGAAGAAACGGGTACGGGACCCAACCATCGGTAGCTCCACGTACGAGCACGACGATGACCCAGACGAGCGGATAGATGAGCACGATCCAGAGGCGTCTGAAGCTGATGCGCGCGCGGTCGGAAAACAGAATCCAGTCCGCGAGCGCGTAGATGGGCGTAATGATGTGTAGGGCCGTGTTGGCCCACGCAACGGGTACGCCGCCAGCTGCACCAAGCGGTGCCAGCAGCGTTGCATAGACGAGTCCAACGATGATGATGTACGTCGTAACAGAGCCACGCGCAATATTCAGCGCTGGCGATGCAGCGTCCCCTCGCAGCGCGACGATCGCGACGACTGTGTAGACGATAGCGAGAATGATGTTCGACTGGATTGTGAAGTAACCAAACATGTTAAACGGGTTAATTGTGACGCGCGCAGCAGCCTCAGCCACTGTTGCGATGACTGCTCCAGTGACGAGGGCAACGATTGCCAGACGAAGAATTGCGACGGCAACTGTGCCGTTTCGGGTGGTGGGCAATGCGGTGTTGGTCATAGTTCCCCTTGAACCAAAAAACGTGCGGTCGATTGACTATATCGAGACTATGTTCGCGGGCCGCGCATCCGGTTAAAAAGTGCTGGTCAGAACGGAAGTGCTTTCCTCTGAGGAATGGGCTATGGTCATGGTGAGCACGCCAACTGACGAGGGGAAGCGGAGTAATCATGGCTGGAAAATCGCCTCGCGGAAACACCAAAAAAGAGGCCAAGCTGTCGATCAAAGACAAGCGGGCACAGAAGCGGGAGAAGCTCGAAGACACGGGTTTCATCAAACCGCGCAAAGGGCACTAGCACCTACTAGAGCGAGCTGGCGCCCACTAAAGCGAACCTGTTAGTTGCGCACTTTTCCGCGACCGAAGATTAGCCACAGGATTGAACCCAGAATCGACAAGAAAAAGGCGACCAATATCCAGACGAACTTGCCAAGAACGCCGTGATTGTTGCTCTTGGCAATAGATACGACCGTGATGATGAAGATGATGAGGCCGACAATGCCAAAACTGAAGCTAATAGGTTCCATGGTCTAAATCGTACCGGCGTGGCACTATCAAGTTATGAGTTTGCTGGATGCCGCGTGGCAATCCCTTGGCGAGGACGCCGCAGCGCTAGCCCTAGTCCGTGACAACGGCACGGCGGTGCCCTTGACCGGTGCGCTGCCGGCGGGGCGTTTCGTTCACGATGCCATAGCCGCTGCATCATTTTCGGCTTCACTACTGGCGGCACGTCGGGTCGGATGCGCTGTGCCCTCCGTCGAACTCGATCCCGTAAAGATTGCTACGGCTGTTACCAGCGATCAGCACTTCCGGCTGAATGGCGAACCCGTTTCGGCGTGGGCAGAACTCTCCGGATTTTGGCCGTGCAGCGACGGTTGGGTGCGCACCCACGCCAACTATCCGCATCACCGGGCCGCTCTGTTGAGTGCACTTGCGCTTTCCGACGAAACGGGTGCTGACGAGTTCATGCTCGCATTGCACTCAATGAGTGCCGCCGACGTCGAACAGCGGGTGTTGGCTGCCGGGGGAGTCGCAACAGTGGTGCGCACGCCGGAGCAGTGGTCTGAGCATCCGCAAGCCGTCCAGCTTGCTGAGCAGCCCATCATCGAACTAACCCCGCTCAATGACACTGATCGCGCCGGACTGGCTGAAACGACGGTGGATGCTCCGCTTGCTGGATTGCGGGTGCTCGATCTCAGTCGCGTGATCGCGGGGCCAGTCGCGAGTCGTACTCTCGCGTTGTGGGGCGCAGAGGTATTGCGTATCGATAGCCCACGGCATCCTGAAATTGGCTGGCAGCACCTTGACACTGGTGCAGGCAAGCGTTCTGCACTGCTTGATCTCGACGACGACAACGAACGGGCCGCCTTCGAGAGACTTCTCGAGACTGCGGATGTCGTACTCACCGCCTACCGCCCGGGTTCGTTAGATAAATTTGGACTTTCACCCGCGGCTCTTGCCGAGAGACGCCCGGGAATCATCGTTGGCAGACTGAGCGCGTGGGGAACTGTTGGACCGTTGGCTGAGCGCCGTGGCTTCGACAGTATCGTTCAGGCGGCCACAGGGATTGCGATGGTGGAGGGAGAAGGTTCGGGAACGCCCGGTGCGCTTCCTGCTCAAGCCCTTGATCATGCTGCCGGGTATCTTTTGGCTGCAGGTATTACGACGGCTGTGCGCCGAAGAATTGACGCTGGTCATTCTTGGCTTGTTGAGGTGTCTCTCGCGCGCCTCGCTGCCGAACTTTTGCACGAGCGGCGCCCACGGCACGCACCGACTGCGTCCGGTGGCTTTGTTCCGACTGTGGCGACCCGAGACGGTGTCACTACTGCCATGGCAGCGCCTCACTACGATGGCGGCCCTGGGAGCTTCAGTGCTGCGCCGGTGGAGTGGGGTTCGAGCGATCCCGAATGGCTTTCCTGAAATAATCCCGTGTCGGCGGTGGTTGGATTGAGGGACTTCAACAAGGATGGACTCTATGACTGACACTGCCGCTCCCGCGCTCACCCCCGAAGCTAAGCTTGCGCTCTTTCGCTCTCGCCGCGATCAGACGGTGGTGCAGCAGAACGGCAATCTTGCTTTGACTAACACCCAGTGGGTTGACGCGGAGCAGACAATTTGGGGTGTTCCGGGCACGTGGACTCCTCATGAGACTGGACTGGCAGTCACCGCTACCGCTGAAGACAACATTGTTGTGGATGGCCGACTCGTCGAGGGTACCGTCGTGGTGCGCAGCAAGAGCGACAATAATCCAAGCTCGATCGTTTTCGGGGAGACAGTGACCGGCTTTGTCATTCAGGCACCTGAGGGCAACCACGCACTGCGTGTCTGGGACACCAATTCTCCGGCAATTCAGGAGTTCGGAACGATTGATGCCTACCCCTATAACCCTGATTGGGTAATTACGGCGGCGTTCACCCCGAATCCCGAAGGAACCACGCTTGGTTTCGAGCACCTCAAAGACAATGGTCAAGAGCGTGAGCAGCCCATTCCCGGCGACATATCTTTCACGAAAGATGGCGTCGACTACAGCCTTGCCGCCTTCAAAGCGGGCCGCGCGCTGCAGCTCGTTTTCGCTGATGCGACTAGCGGGGTCGACACCTACAGTGTCGGACGATTCCTGTTTATCGCCCCGAATCCCGATGGCACCATCGTTCTCGACTTCAACCTCGCGATCCTCCCGCCGTGCGCCTTCAGCTACAACTTCAATTGCCCGATGCCTCCCAAACAAAACCGTTTCTCTGTCGCTATTGAGGCTGGCGAGAAGAATGTCCTGAAGAAGGACGGCTCGCTGCTGCACGAGTAGGGAAGTCGAGCACCTAGCTGTTCGGGGAGTGGGTCTCTAGGAATTCGAAGACTTCGGTGGAGTCGACGCCCGGATACATTCCGGTCGGCATCGCGGCCAGCAGGGAACTGTTAAGCCGTGCGCTGGGGATTGAGTGCTTTGACCACCGCTCGGTGAGGTCTGTGGGTGCGCTTCGGCAGCATCCATCGTCGGGGCAGGAAGATACCGCCCGGTTGGCGGTGTCTCGGCCGCGGAACCACTTTGCTGACGCAAAAGGTGTACCGAGGCTCACCGAGAAGTCGCCTCGATGGTTCGATTGGATACGTGACGTGCACCAGTAGGTGCCGCCTGGTTTGTCGGTGTACTGGTGATACGGGCTAAACCGATCTTCAACGTCGAACACTTTGCGGGCGCTCCAGTTTCTGCAGACGGTTTGCCCTTCGATCGCCCCGAGCGCATCTGTCGGGAACGCCGCATTGTCATTCTCGTAGGCCTTGGAGATCGTTCCACCTTCGTGCACCTTCAAGAAGTGCACGGGAACACCCAAGTGCTCGGTCGCAAGGTTGGTGAAGCGGTGGGCAGCCGTCTCGTAGGGAACCGCGAACGCATCGCGAAGGTCTTCAACCGAGAGCTCGCGTTGAGCCTTCGCTGCGGTCAGGAACTCTACGGCGGTCTTCTCGGGAACCATCAGGGCGGCAGCCAAATAGTTTGTCTCGACCCGCTGATGCAAGAAATCGGCATAGTTTGCCGGCTCACGGATGCCCAAAACATGTCCAGCGAGAGCCTGCAGAAGCGTCGAACGAGGGTCGGTGCTCTCGGCCTGAGCAACCGGCAAATAGATGCGGCCATTGCGCAGATCCGTCACGCTGCGAGTTGATCCGGGCAAGTCGGGCACGTAGTGCAGCGAAAACCCGAGGTGCGTGGCCAGGTCGGAGGCCACGCGTTGGGAGAGTGGACCGCCGGTGTGGCCGACGGCATCCAGTAGCTCTCTGGCCGTTGTCTCTAGCTCGCCAAAATAGTTGTTGCGTTTGCGCATCATGCGCCGCAGTTCGGTGTTCGCGCGGCGGGCTTCTTCTGGGGTTGCCGCGCGTTCCCTGTGGAGTCGCTGTAATTCGTCGTGCAGGCCGAGCACCGTCTCGATAGCTTCGTCGCTTAGCGACTTGCGCACCGGTAGTTCTGGCAGGGCGAGCGAATTGTAGAGTGGGCCGCGCTGGGCGCGCTCGAGAGCAATCTCGAGAGCTGCTCGTCGCGATGGCGGCTCAGCGTTGAGCAGGTCATCCACGCTCACGTCAAAGATTCGGGCCAGCTTCTGCAGTTCGCTGAGTTTCAGCTCGCGCTTGCCGTTTTCGATTACTGACACTTGAGAGGCGGCGCGATTGAGCGCGGCACCAAGGTCATCGAGGGTGAGACCGCGATCAGTGCGGAGCTGTCGGATGCGCCGGCCAACGGTGAGGGAATCGAGCATGTCCTCATCGTCTGCTGTTGAGAGCGTGCGTGGGGTCATTTTGGCGTCCTCCTTGACGGCCTTCTGCTGAAAAACAGAAGAATGGCAAGAATTCTGCCCTATTTTCTGGTTAAGAACCACTGCAGCGGCCCCAGAGTCGAAGAAACACAGCATCAACGCAACGACAAACCGACCGAGGAGCCGATCATGACCAGCAACCGCCCAGGCGACCAGAACCAGACCGCAGCCGAGCTCGAAACCGAGTGGAAGACGGATGCTCGCTGGAACGGTGTCGAACGCGACTTCAGCGCCGAAGACGTCATCGCGCTTCGCGGAAGTGTTCGTGAGGATCGCACGCTCGCTCGCCGCGGCGCAGAGAATCTGTGGAATCTCATCCAGCGCGACGACACTGAATGGGTTGCGGCGCTTGGCGCACTCACCGGAAACCAGGCCGTGCAGCAAGTGCGGGCCGGACTCGAAGCGATTTACCTCAGCGGTTGGCAAGTTGCCGCCGACGCAAACCTCTCAGGGCAGACCTATCCTGACCAAAGCCTCTACCCGGCCAACAGCGTTCCCGCGGTTGTGCGACGCATCAACAATGCCCTCCTGCGTGCCGACCAGATCGAGACTGCCGAAAGCGGCGCTCCCTCGACCGACTGGATGGCACCGATCGTCGCCGACGCTGAAGCAGGATTCGGCGGCCCCCTCAACGCCTACGAACTCATGTCATCCATGATTGAGGCCGGAGCTGCCGGCGTGCACTGGGAAGATCAGCTGGCCTCAGAAAAGAAGTGCGGTCACATGGGCGGCAAAGTTCTTATCCCCACTGCCCAGCATGTTCGAACTCTCAACGCAGCGCGCCTTGCAGCCGACGTTGCCGGGGTGTCGAGCATCATCATTGCGCGCACCGATTCGCTTGCAGCCGACCTCATCACTAACGATGTGGATGACCGTGACAAGCCATTCCTCACGGGTGAGCGAACGAGTGATGGCTTCTATCGCACCACTCCCGGAATCGAGACGGTGCTCAGTCGCGGCCACGCTTACGCTCCCTATGCAGATCTACTCTGGGTCGAAAGCGCAAAGCCTGACCTTGAGTTGGCGCGCACCTTCGCGGAGAGCATCCACAAAGAGTTTCCCGGTAAGAAGCTCGCCTATAACTGCTCTCCGTCATTCAACTGGAAGCGCCACCTCGACGATGCGCAGATCGCGACTTTCCAACGCGAGCTCGCCGCTATGGGATATGCCTTCCAATTCATCACCCTGGCAGGCTTCCACGCCCTCAACCACTCCATGTACACCCTGGCGCGGGACTACAACGAGCGCCACATGAGCGCCTATGTAGAACTGCAAGAGGCAGAGTTTGCGTCCGAAAACGACGGCTACACGGCGACGCGCCACCAGCGCGAAGTCGGAACGGGGTACTTCGATCGCATCGCGACCGCGCTGAACCCCGCGAGCGAAACGCTCGCCCTGGTCGGAAGCACTGAAACCGCCCAATTTCACTAAATCGACACTGTTGCAAACTTTCTAAGGACTCATCATGACCACGCACAGAATGGAACTACTCGCCGATTCGCACGAACGGTTCGACGAGATCCTCACCCCAGAAGCTCTGCACTTTCTGACGAGACTCCACGACCAGTTCGCTGGTCGACGCCACGACCGGCTCGCCGCTCGCATGGAGTCTCGCAAGCAGATCACCAATGGCCGCAACTTGAAGTTCCTGCCAGACACGGCTGCTATTCGCGAAGATCCCACTTGGCGCGTTGCCGGAGGCGGCCCTGGGCTTAGCGACCGACGCGTTGAGATTACGGGGCCAACCGACCGCAAGATGACAATCAACGCGATGAACTCCGGCGCTAAGGTCTGGCTTGCCGACCAAGAAGATGCCACGAGTCCTACCTGGCCGAATGTGATCGGCGGGCAAATCAACCTGCACGACGCCATCCGTCGACAGATCGACTTCACCACTCCGGAAGGAAAGACCTACGCGCTGGGGGCGGAGACACCGACGATCGTTATGCGCCCTCGAGGCTGGCACCTGGTTGAGAAGCACTTGCGGTACACAGACAGGGCTGGGCTTGGCAGTCCGGCATCCGGTTCTCTCGTCGACTTTGGGCTTTATATGTTCCACAACGCGCGCGAGCTCATTGAGCGCGGCAGTGGCCCGTACTTTTACATCGCGAAGATCGAGAATCATCTCGAAGCGCGACTCTGGGATGACGTATTCACCTTCGCAGAGAACGCACTCAGTATTCCGCACGGCACCATCCGCGCGACAGTGCTGATCGAGACGATCTCCGCCGCTTTTGAGATGGATGAGATCCTCTACGAACTGCGCGAGCACTGCGCCGGACTCAATGCGGGGCGCTGGGATTACATCTTCTCGATCATCAAGAACTTCCGCGGACGGGGTGCAAGTTTCGTTCTTCCTGACCGGTCAGCCATCACCATGACGGTTCCGTTCATGCGCGCATATACCGAACTGCTCGTGTCAACATGCCACAAGAGGGGAGCACATGCCATTGGCGGCATGAGTGCGTTTATCCCGAATCGTCGCGATCCTGACGTGACCGCACGAGCCCTAGATGCAGTCAGCAGTGACAAGCGCCGTGAAGCGACTGATGGCTTCGATGGCACGTGGGTTGCGCATCCGGATCTGATTCCAACAGCACGCGCAGAGTTTGATGCAGTACTGGGAAATCGCCCCAACCAGGTTGACCGTCTACGAGATGACGTACACGTAACCGGTGCTGACCTGCTCGACCTACGAATCGATGGCGCGGTCACCGATGCCGGAGTTCGCTCCAACGTTTCGATAGCACTGCGCTACATCGAAAGCTGGTTGCGCGGCGTCGGCGCGGCAGCAATCGACAACCTCATGGAGGATGCGGCGACCGCCGAGATCAGTCGCAGCCAACTGTGGCAGTGGATGCACCAGCGCGTTGTTACCGCTGAGGGCGCAGCCATAACGCACGCGCATGTTGAGGCTGAGCTAGAGACAGTGCTTGGCGCGATCGAACGGACGCCCGGCGATCGCTTTGATGATGCAGCTGCGCTGTTTCGCGAAGTCACGCTCGAGGAAGATTTCCCTACCTTCCTCACCCTGAGCGCGTATAGCAGTTACCTCGTAGAACAGCCGCGCGAATACGCAGCCTAACGACGCCGCGCACGAGTTGTACCGAGCCGTCGCTCCGCTATCGCTGAAGATCGTGGAGCGGCGGCTAGTCCGCGGATTGCCATTGTTGTCGCGATCCGTGAGTCAGCGTCAGCGGTGCAGGGCAGACTAGGGACGTGTTCATCGTCCTTTCACGAATCAACCACGAGATCCGGGCAACGCGACTGGACTCGAACGGCGTCGTGCAAGAACAGCGCCCGGTAGAAGATTTCGTAGCGTTCGTAACCGAAAACGAGCCCGGGCATCCGCGTTGGGTGTGGAACGATACCGCGGAGTGGTACCCGCAGCTGTTGAAAGCACGCGTGCGAGTGCAACGCTGCTTCGATCTGCGGCTCTGCCACACCATTCTCCGAAATTCGGCTCTCAGCGCGTCATCAGCAATCGCTCTCGCGCCAGCGGGCCCGTGGGATGCACTTGCACCCAACGTCGTTTCGCCAAGTGAAGCAAGTCCCCGTGTTGAACCCTCCACCCTTTTCGAAATTGATGCGCCAGGTTTCGATGACGGGGGAGATTCTCTCGACGCTACGGCAGAGTTTGAGCTTCAACGTGCAGCCGTTGCGAATTCGACGGGCTCGGGAAGACTTCTGCGCCTCCTCGCCGCCGAATCTGCTGGCGCCCTCATCGCGGCAGAGATGCGTTTCGCTGGATTGCCGTGGAGTGCTGAAGCGCATGATCGAATCCTCACCGATTTGCTCGGACCGCGTCCGACTATGGAATCCGCCCGGCCAAGCAAAGTGCAGGATCTGGTTGACGAGATTCGCGAATTACTCGACGCGCCCCAATTGAATCCTGAGTCTCCTAGCGACCTTCTTCGGGCCCTTAATGTTGCGGGAATCCAGACCAACTCAACTCGCGCATGGGAGCTAAAGCAACTTCGACATCCCGTCATCAGCCCGCTTCTTCACTACAAGAAGCTGGCGCGGTTGCTCACCGCCAACGGCTGGAACTGGCTTGATTCGTGGGTGCATGACGGTCGTTTTCGTCCTGACTATGTGCCAGGCGGAGTAGTGACCGGCCGGTGGGCGACCAGCGGTGGAGGTGCGCTTCAACTCCCGCATTTGATCCGTGGTGCCGTAATTCCCGACCCAGGTTGGAAGCTAGTAGTCGCCGACGCTTCCCAACTGGAGCCGCGCATCCTCGCTGCGATGTCCGCAGACCGGGGAATGGTCGAAGCGGGATCGTCCGGGGACCTCTACGAGGGCATCGTTGCCAGTGGTGCAGTCGAAACTCGTGCTCACGCCAAACTCGCAATGCTTGGAGCCATGTACGGGGCAACTACTGGTGAGAGTGGACGGCTCATGCCCAAGCTCGCCCGCGCCTACCCCCGAGCAATTCAGCTTGTTGAGGATGCTGCACGGGCGGGCGAACGTGGAGAAATTGTGTCAACTCAACTTGGTCGAAGCTCACCGCGGGGTGAAGACACAGGAACCTACGATGAATCACTGACCCCAGCAGAACGCGCCGCCCTCAGGGAGCGTGGACGATCATGGGGGCGCTTCACCCGTAATTTTATCGTGCAGGGCACAGCGGCGGAGTGGGCGCTGTGCTGGATGGCGAGCATTCGGAGTCGTCTCGTCTCGCTCGGAGAAGGGAAATGGCTCACCGAGTCACCACACCTCGTATTTTTTCTTCACGACGAAGTGGTCGTGCACGCTCCCGAGGAACTCGCCGAGACCGTTGCGGCTCTAATCGATGACGCCGCGCACGAAGCTGGCCGACTGCTGTTCGGAGAACTACCGGTGACGTTTCCTCTCACTGTCGCGATTGTCGATCGGTATGACGACGCGAAATAGCCTGTGCGGCGCAAGAGCTAGGCGATGCGAGTTGCTTGCACCGTGAACGAGAGAGGCAGACGCTCCCGGCCACTGGTTAGCCGGAATTCGCCATCGTCGTCGAGGGTCATATGCCCAGGGAGTGCTTCCCACGGCACGCTGTCATGCTCCACGAGTCCGTCAATTCGCATTCCGTGGGAGATGAGCGCGGTGATCATTTCGCCGAGACCGTGATTCCATTCGTGCCCGATTGTGGCGGTGAAAACATGGTCGGTTTCAACATACGTGCCCGGCTCATCCCAGACCAAGGCATCCGGCTGCTCAAAGTATGGGTAGCGCACGACAAGCTCACGAGCGTTTGCGTCATCGAGTGCGCGCAGCATGGGATGACCATCACGAATAAACAGTTGCCCGCCAATTCGAAGGAGTCGAGCAACCGTTTCAGCCCATCGATCGATGCTCGGCAGCCAGCAGATCGCACCAATCCCCGTGTAGACGAGATCGAACTCTTCACCGGCGAGAACCGTGGGCGCGTCATAAACTTCAGCGTGCACGAAGCGGGTCGGAAGCTTGGTTCGCTCGGCAAGCGACCGTGCCTCGAGGAGTGCTGACGGCGAAAAATCAAGGCCCGTCATTGTGGCACCTAAACGCTCGAGAGAGATTGTATCTGTACCAATATGGCACTGCAGATGGATGCCATTCTTGCCCGAAATATCTCCGAGCAGTGGCACATCGAATCGTACAACCCCGCTGAGAAATTCTGGGTCGCTGACGAACTTCTCGACCGCATAGGAGGGCGACTTAGCGTGGACTGGCGCGCGCTCGTCCCAACTGGCCAGATTCGCAGAAACATACTCTGGGACATCAGTCATGAGTCGTGAGCTACCTTCTTGCGAGAATCGAACGCCGGCCGTCCGCGCTTTGGTTTGGCGGTATCGAGCGGAAATGCGAGAGAACGGCCCGCTGAACGCGCGGTGATTAGGGACTCCTCCACGTGATCGAGCCAACGCAACTCAGCTTGTGCGTGCGCTTGCATCGAGTCTGCAACCAAATTTTGGGCAAACTCCCCAGAGTCCGACGCTGCAGGTCGCTGTTGCGCACTGAGAGTGAGGGAGTCGAGGGCGCCAAGTGTCGCCTGCCGCTGCTGCGTAATTACATCGTTTGCATCAACGCCCGGAAGAGATATGGCGATCGTCACTTTGAGCGCGAGTTCATCCCGGCCGACGGAATACCGTTCCACAGGGGAGAAGAGCCACTGGTCAGATTCAGTTCTGCCGGATTCCGTAATTGTGTAGTAAGTGTGCTGAGGTGACGTTACGGCGGTTGAGTCACTATCTTTCTCGCCATTGCTCACAGCCCTAACGACGAGCATGTCGCGCACGAGTCGATCCAGAGTGTTGTAGACCTGCCCAACGTTGAGGGGCCAAGTCGACCCGGTGCGTCTCTCAAATTCCGCTCGAAGTTGATAGCCGTAGCAAGGCCCCTGGGCCAATATTGAAAGCAAGCTGTGGCGGATCGACATGTCAGACCTTCCGGGTAAGTCAATGCTGAGTATGCACAACTTGACTCTAGTGACAGTGATGATCGCGGCGTTTAAAGTGCTCGCGTGTCCACTCCTTCTGATCGCATAGTGGCCGTGATTAGCGTGTCAAGCGTGCAACAGCCGCGAGACAAAGTGCACCAACTTGGCCGATGGACAGTACGAATCGTCTGGCCTGTACCGACAATCTGTGGATGAAAAAGACGCTTCAGTAGTGATTTCGTGCCGAGCGCCTCGCGGCCCCATACTCAAGGCGTGAATGACGTTTTTCAGCCCCAGCCAGCAATGAACCCTGTTCCCGAGTCGATCAATGATCGCGAATTCGTGATGACGTACTCCTCAGGTAGTGCGGTTTCACCGACCGCTCCGACACGGTTCCGCTACCGCCAGGAAGGCGAAATGGTGTGGGGTGAGTACGTTGGCGACTCGGTGAGCCTAGGGCGTTTCGTGGGTCGTCGTGATGGGAATGAATTGACGATTCGTTTTGCGCACCGACCGTCGTCGGGCGCCGACGTTGTTCTCGGTGAGGCCCACAGCACGATCCGGTGGAACCAAGAGGGGCAACTTGAGCTCTACGAGACGTTCGAGAAGGATGGGGCCTCTCACGTGAGCAAATGCATTGAGGCTGACCGTCGCATCGCGTGGCCAGATCTCGATCCGCGACTTCGTAGCGAACCCAAACTTGATGGAACTACCTTCGTGCTCGAGAAGTCAACGGCGAGCACGGTTAGCGCCGATCCGACCCACTTTGAGTTTGACGAGAATTCTGGAGTTGTCTGGGGCTTCTACTTTGGGGACACCGTGACGTCGGGGCACTGTGTCGGACGCTATCGCGACGGCGTTCTTGACGAGTACTTCGTACACCACGTCATTGCAAGTGACGCGACGTTACTAGGGGATAGTCGTACGACGCTAGGGCAGCGCGCCGACGATCGGCTTGAGCTAGTTGAAGAATTCGTACTCGATGGGGTCCCTGGGAAAAGCGTTTGCGTTCAGGTTCTGTAGCTCAGTGCGATTCTTGCCGCTGACTTCAGTTGTTGATTCCTGCACGGTTGGGGTCTGCGCGCGTGAATCGCGTGAGTCCGAGCTGAGCGGGTTCCTGTGGGCGCTCCGGCAAGTCCAGAGGCAACAAGTAGGGCCGTTGAAATACCTCGTCGAGAACGAGAACTGTCTCAAGTGATTTCACTTCAGGGAGCACGGAGAGAACGCCAACAATAAAGTCGTGGATTGCTCCGACCTCATGGCTGCGGATCAAAAGCATCGCATCGTGCTCGCCCGTCGTGATCCGGCAGGACTCTATTTCCGTCATGTTCGTTATCCGATCACGGAAACTCGCCCAGGTTTGAGGATGTACGGAGAGAAACACTAGAGCGCAGATGCCTAGACCGGCCTTCGCGGGGTCAATCTGGGCGCTGAATCCGGTGATCACGCCGTCGGACATCAATTGCTCGACGCGAGAGTAAACATTCGCGCGAGAGACGTTTACCTTCTCTGCGAGGGCAGACATTGATATTCGTCCGTTATAGCGCAGCTCACTCAATATGTTCAGGTTGATCTCATCCAATACGGGCGGTGATTGTCCAGTAGTGGACGAACCGGTAGGTGCTTTGCTGGACATATTGTGTGAAGTCTCCCTCATCTTTGAATCAAGGTGTGAACAATCGTTCCTTTGATTGGACAGACTAGCGGGATTTATGCCAATCTCATGAAAAGCCGTCCAGCGGCTGTTCCATAACCCAAGGAGTTCCCTTTGCGTACACAGTTCCGCTATGTAGCGGCAGCATTCGGGTTGACTGCGTCACTGGCACTCGCCGGTTGCGCAGCAGCAGCACCCGAAGTAAGCGACAGCATCGTTATCGATACCGCGTTCACACTCGAAACCAGTGACCCGGGCCGCAACTACGTTCCCACCGGCTACATGGTTTCGAAGGCTCTCTACGAGACGCTGCTTGACTTCGCCGGCTCGGACGAGTCCACCCCGGTTCCGGGGCTCGCCACGTTCACTCAGAACGATGACGCAACGGTCTTCACCTTCATCCTTGAAGACGGTCGCGTGTTCTCCGACGGATCGGCAATCACTGCTGACGACGTTGTGTTCTCGCTCAATCGCGTAGCGGGAATGACCGAGAGCAAGGCAAACTTCCTCATGGGTGGCATCACCGTCACCAAGGTCGACGACATGACCGTCGAGTTGAGCACTGAGACTCCGTCGCTCAAGTTGCCTGCACTCATGACGAACCCGTCGCTCGCCATTCTCAACTCGAAGCTCGTCATCGAAAACGGTGGAACCACCGACGACTCTGACGCTGCAGAAGAGTTCTTGAACACGACTTCAGCAGGATCGGGTCCGTACATCCTCGACTCGATCAACTTCGAGTCGCAGGTCGTACTCACGGAGAACGAGAACTACAACGGCGAAGAAGAGATCGACTTCACCCGCGTCGTCATCCGTAACGTGTCTGAAGCAGCAACGCAGAAGATCAACCTTGAGGGCGACGACTCGCAAATCGCCGTCGACCTCAGTGGTGACCAGGTTGCAAGCCTGAGTGACGGCATTAACGTCTTCTCGACCGCGTCAGCGCAGACCATCTTCCTGCTGGTCAACCAAAACTCCGAAGTTGGAAGCGTTACCTCGAACCCTGATTTCGCGAACGCGGTTCGTTACGCCCTCGACTACCCGGGTCTTCTTGAACTCGCTGGGGCCGGCTCCGAGCAGGCGACCGGCGTCATCCCGCCTTCGTTCCTCGGTGCACTCGCCGACGGTGTTGAGCAGGACCTCGACGTTGCCGCGGCATCGCTTGAGGCATCCGGCTATGACGGTGAGAGCATCACTCTCGAGTACCCGAACGATTACCCGGTTGGCGGCGTGAGCTTCACTCCGTTGGCTGAGCGTATTCAGTCGCAGCTCGCGGATGCTGGCATCACTATTGAACTTGCTCCGGCACCGTTCACGACTCAAATTGACCGCTACGTAACCGGCGCTGAAGCATTCAGCATCTGGTTCTGGGGTCCCGACTACGCTGACTCGGCCAACTTCCTTCCCTTCGCGGCAGGACAGAAGGTTGGACTCCGCGCAGGCTGGACCGCAGAGCAGGATTCGGATGTCGTCAATCTGGCAGCAGCAGCCGAGAACGCAACGAACTTCGAAGAACGTGAAACTGCTTTCAGCAACTTCGCTGAGGCTCTGCAGCAGCGTGGCCCGTTCGTTCCGCTGATCGTGCCCGGATCGAACATTGCGACCGCGCCGTACATTGAGGGAGTTGCTTACAACTCCACATGGACGATGGACATCGCCGAACTGCAAGCTAAGTAGAAAGAATCTCTAGCGTGGGAAACACACCCCGCGCGACTCGCGGGTACTCGACCAGATCACCTCTGGTCGGGTACCTGCTTCGTCGCCTCGGAACCTCAGTCCTGCTCCTCTTCGGAGTCACCGTAGTGACGTTCGCTCTAGCGAACCTTGTGCCAGGTGATCCGATTGCTGCAGCGCTCGGTGAGGGGGCGGCGAGCAATCCCGCAACAGTAGAGGCGTACATTCAAGAACGAGGGCTCGACCAGCCGCTTCCGGTTCAGTACGCAAACTATATTGGTGGCCTCTTTCAGGGCGACATGGGAATTTCGTTGCGCACTGCTCAGCCCGTCGCATCCGACCTCGCTAAGGCAGTACCTGCGACAGTCGAAATTGCCCTGCTCGCGATTGTCGTCAGCTTGGGTGTCGGCGTGGCCCTCGGTTCACTCGCGGCCTATCGCCGCGGCAAGATCAGTGACCAGCTCGTGCGCGTCTTTTCGTTGATCGGGCTCAGCATCCCGACGTTCTGGATGGCGCTCGTCTCGTTCAACTTTTTCTTCCTGCAACTTCGCATTGCGCCCGGCGCTGGCCGGCTCTCGCCCGTTCTTCCGCCGCCGCCGACGGTAACGGGCTTCTATACGGTCGATTCGCTTTTGGCGGGCCAGTGGGTGACCTTCACCGACGCATTGGCTCACCTCATGCTTCCCGTCTTTGTGCTTTCGCTATTCACCATTGGTCTTTTGACTCGCTTTGTGCGTACGTCAGTCCTCGAAGTCTTAGACGCTGACTATGTTCGCGCCGGTCGCGCCAAGGGTCTCAGCGGTTCACGCTTGCTCTTCGGCTACGTACTGCGGGGAGCATCGCTGCCGATCCTGACAATCGTGGGTCTGGCGTTCGGAACTCTGCTCTCTGGCACAGTGCTCGTTGAAGCGGTCTTCGCATGGCCAGGCCTCGGCAGCTACGCGTACAACTCTGCAACGAGCCTCGACCTGCCCGGCGTTATGGGCGTCGGACTCGTCGTGGGTGTCGTGTATCTATCCATAAACTTCGCCGTCGACCTTCTTTACGGTGTACTCGACCCGAGGGTGAGGCTCGCATGAGAAAGCGTTGGCTAAAGATTCCAGCAGCCTGGGTGACGCCGTTGGGCGTCATCGGTGCCGTTATTGCCGTTGTTTGGGTCGGAATCGCCTTTACTGCTCGACTGTGGGTTCCCTTTGACCCACTAGGCCAAGACTTACCGCGACTGCAGGCTCCCGGTATCGACACGCTAATGGGCACGGATGCTCTCGGACGTGACATCTTCTCTCGACTCATGACCGGCGCGAGCGTTACTATTCCGCTTGCACTCATGCTCGTGTTGATGTCGCTCGTGGTCGGAACCTTGATCGGCGCAATTGCCGGTTACTTCGGCAAGTGGGTTGACGAACTTCTCATGCGATTGACTGACCTTGTTATGGCGTTCCCAACAGTTATCCTCGCCATGGTTGTTGCGGCAGCTCTTGGACCGTCGCTCTTCAATGCCGTGATCGCAGCGTTCGTTGTTTCGTGGCCGCAATACGCACGAATGACGAGAAGTATCGTGTTGGGGCTTCGAACCCAGAACTATGTGATGGCGGGACGCTTGATGGGATTCTCGCCGTTCAAGACACTGCGCGTGGATGTTGCACCCAACGTTGTCGGCCCCATCTTGGTGCTCGCCAGCCTCGATGTCGGTACCGCAATTCTGTTGCTCTCTGGCCTTTCTTTCCTCGGACTCGGTGCTCAACCACCGACGCCGGAGTGGGGATCGATGATCTCGGCCGCGATCCAGAATTTCGACAGCTGGTGGATCGGTTTGTTCCCCGGTCTCGCTATTCTCACCGTGGTAATGGCGTTCAATTTTGTTGGTGACTCGTTGCGCGACATCTTCGATCCGACATCTCAAGTTTCTCGAGCGGGGGCCCGTTCATGATCGACGACAGCACAACAGCGGGCACGGATACTGCCAGCACGCCCGGCGTACCGGTCCTGACCGTCGACGCTCTCACGATCGGCATCGGCTCGCGTAATAACGTGAAGTCGATCGTCAAAGGCATTAGCCTTTCACTCACCCCCGGACGCATTCAGGGTCTCGCGGGGGAGTCTGGCTCCGGTAAAACTGTCACGTCGCTCGCGATGTTGGGGTTGCTCCCGAGCAATGCGGTTGTTGGCGGATCCATCCGACTCGGTGACACGGAGTTAGTTGGGATGTCTCATCGTCAACTGAACGACATCCGGGGTCGCCGGATCGCGATGATCTTCCAAGATCCGTCGTCGAGTCTGCACCCTCAATTGATGGTCGGCACTCAATTGACCGATCACGTGAAGCGCCACCTCAAGCTTTCGACAAAGCAAGCGCGTGCTCACGCCATCGAACTGCTTGAGCGCGTTCGTGTTCCCAATCCCGATGAGGCGCTATCTCGCTACCCGCATCAGTTCTCTGGCGGTCAGCGCCAACGGATTGCCATTGCTATCGCTCTGGCGTGCGACCCCGTTGTGTTGTTGGCGGATGAGCCTACGACAGCTCTCGACGTGACCGTCCAGGCGGGCATCCTGCATTTGCTTCGTGACCTTGCTGACGAGCGTCAGCTTGCTGTGCTTCTCGTTACGCACGACTTAGGGGTCATGAGCGCAATTGCGGATGACATCGCGGTGATGCGTCACGGTGAAGTTGTCGAGTCTGCGCCGCGCCAAGCAATCTTCTCGACTCCGCAACACGCCTACACGCGAGAGCTTCTCTCGTCGTTGCCGGGTGCCGAAGGCTTTCAGGAGGCAACGCAATGAGCGAGCTGCTCGAGGTATCTGACCTCGTTATCGAATATCACGGCGCCAGTGTCGTGCGTGCTGTCGACGAGGTTTCGCTGACAATTGCGCCCGGTGAAGTTCTCGCTCTGGTGGGGGAGAGCGGTTGTGGCAAGTCCAGCTTGGCGCGTGCTGTCGTAGGTATGGAGAAACCCCGTGCGGGCTCCGTCACCTACCGAGGTTCCGAGGTTCCCCTCTTAGGGGTTCGTCGTCGCCGAGCACAGTTCACGTCTATTCAGATGGTTTTCCAAGACCCCAACTCATCGTTGAATCCGCGGATCCGAGTCGGTCAACAAATCGCCGAGGGGATCCGTGCCGCCGTCGAACGTGGGGACGAAGGATCGCAGCCCGAAGAGTGGCTCGACCGCGTTGGACTTCCTACCGAAATGGTCTCCCGTTACGCGCACGAGCTTTCGGGGGGACAGCGCCAGCGTGTTGCTATCGCTCGAGCTCTCGCTGCTCGCCCGTCTCTCCTCGTCGCGGACGAACCGATTTCTGCTCTGGATGCTTCGAGTCAGGCATCTGTTGCTGACATGATGCGCAGACTCGCGCTTGATGCCGGCGCGGGGTTGCTCTTCATCTCGCACGACCTCGCAATCGTTCGACTTATTGCAGACCGCACCGTTGTTATGTACCGCGGAATGATCGTAGAGTCCGGAGTTTCTGACCGCATTTGGAACGATCCCGTTCACCCATACACTCGTGCGCTCATTTCGGCGATTCCCGAGCCTGACGGCAAGGGAAACCTTCCGGCTGCTCCCGCTGCAGAGGCTCCCGAGGAGTGGCGGAGCAGACTTCCCGAGGCGCTCGACCGCACCTAAAACGGTGGAAGTTGCATAAATGTAACTACATGCTTGTATTTTGCTTGATTCTTCGGCGATAATGTCCCCAAGCGGTTCGCCGCACAATTTAACAGTTCCAGTGTTGTCACAAGCACCGTTCATGGGTCGATGGGGAAGTCGCACCCAAACGGAACGGAGATATCGTGACTGCACAAAACGCTCGCGGAGTGCTCTACGTGCACTCTGCTCCTCGCGCGCTCTGCCCTCACATCGAGTGGGCTGCCGGTCGCGCCCTTGAACGTGCCGTGAACTTTGATTGGGATGACCAGCCAGTTCTCAAGGGTTCCCAGCGGGCCGAGTTCTATTGGGAGGGCCCGCAAGGCTCTGGTGCCAAGCTTGCTTCCTCGCTCCGCGGATGGGAGCACCTTCGTTTCGAAGTGACAGAAGACCCGGGTGCAGGCAGTGACGGCGGTCGGTGGATGCACACTCCTGACCTTGGAATATTCTTTGCGCAGACTGACAGTGTCGGCAATGTGGTTATTCCTGAAGACCGGGTTCGTTACGCGATGGAGGTCGCCGGTTCTGATGCCTTCGAGCTTCACCGTGAACTCCGCTTGGCCCTGGGGCAAGCGTGGGATGACGAACTTGAGTCGTTCCGCCATGCCGGTCAAGACTCCGCGGTTGTCTGGCTACACAAGGTGGGATGACAGTGCTCTCGGAACGTACTCACACGCTAGAGACAGCGGCTGATACGGGCATTCCACTTGTGGAGTGGCAAGACTGTCTCGACGTTGTGTTTGACTCCGCCGCATCGGAGTTCGACGGAGAGTGCACTCAACACGATGGATGTCGTTCAATCCTCTGACGCGTGAATCCGTGCCATATCGAGTACATCTAGAGCCGCGCGGGCGAAGTCATTCGGTGACTCCTGAGGGGCGTTGTGACCGATGCCGTCTAGAGTACGGAATTCATACGGGCCCTCAAATTTCGCTGAGTCGGCCTCGGCGTAGGAGACGCCAACTCCGTCTGCAGCGCAATCGAGGACGATTGTCGGCACCGTTATTTGTGGCTGAGTAAGCAGGCGATCTTCAAGTTCTTGGTAGTGCGGGTCGCCGTCTGCCGCGCCATAACGGTGCCGATACGAGTGAATGACGACGTCGACGAAGTCAGGGTTGTGCAGGCTCGGGCTCGTCCGCAGAAACGCTGTCTCTGCTTGCTCCCACGTGGGCGACCAGTTGCGCCAGAGCAGTTGACACAGTTCGTCCCTGTTCTGTTCAAGTCCGTAGCGACCACGTTGGGTCTGGAAATAATACTGGTACCAGTATGTCGCCTCTTCTTCAGGTGGCGCCGGCTGATGTGCCGACGCAATATTCTGAATGTTGTAGCCATCGACTGAGACGAGACCGATGATGCGTTCGGGGAATAGTGCCGACGCGATGCACGCAGCTCGCCCGCCCCAGTCGTAGCCGGCGACCACAGCTTTCTCGATTCCGAGGGCGTCAAGAAGGTCAATCAAATCCTGAGCCAAAGCGGCCTGCTGACCTGACCGAACGATCGCAGAGCTAGCAAATCGAGTCTGCCCAAAGCCGCGAAGATACGGCACGATGACCCGCAAGCCTCGCTTCGCAAGTATGGGTACCACCTCGTCATAAGCGCGAACGTCGTAGGGGAAGCCATGAAGCAGGACGACTGTGGTCTCTGCGTCATCGTTCACGGACTCATACGAGATTGAGAGGCTAGGCGTACGTACGCTGTGCAGGGCGGGTTGAACCATAACGAGACAGTAGCGCCGGCGTCAGACATTTCTGTCGATGTCGGCTAACGCTTTCGCGCACAACAAAACATCGCCCGTGAAGATCAGAGGATCCCCCGAGCGATGTCTTGGTAGAGCGTCGTTTTGCTGCGACAACTCGAATGCCACGAGTACCGCGTGAGCAGTCTCGGTGATTCGGTTTAGACCGAACGGAAGGCAGCGACAGCGTTGTGGCCGCCGAAACCAAATGAATTGCTGATCGCCAATTGTGGCCCAGCCCCGAGGTCGCGAGGTGAAGTAACAACATCGAGCGGAATCGCAGGATCCTGCTCAGTCAGGTTGATCGTGGGGGGAGCAGTGCGGTGGTGGAGAGCGAGCACGGTGAAGATTGCCTCGAGTGCCCCTGTGCCGCCCAGGAGGTGGCCTGTGGCAGCCTTTGTGGCTGAAACGGGAATGTTGGGCAGGTGGTCGCCAAATATTCGCAAGAGTGCCTTGTACTCAGCGATGTCGCCGACTGGCGTACTTGTCGCATGAGCATTGATGTGCGTCACTTGGTCTGGTGTTGCGCCTGCAGCTTCGAGCGCATCGCGCACGGCGCGAGCCGCTGCAGTTCCCTCAGGATCCGGGGCGGTGATGTGGAAGGAGTCACTTGTGACTGCACCCCCGGCAAGCTCCGCATAGATCCTTGCGCCACGCGCCAACGCGTGCTCTTCGGTCTCAAGCACGAGTGTGGCAGCGCCTTCTCCGAGAACGAAACCATCACGTGATATGTCGTAGGGGCGGGATGCTGTTGCCGGGTCGTCATTGCGCTTCGATAGCGCCTGCATCGATGCGAACGCGGCGATCGGAAGGGGGTGAACTACGGCTTCGGTGCCACCGGCGATGACAACATCAGCGAGTCCGGCCTGAAGGTGCGAATACGCGTTCGCTAGTGCTTCTGTGCTCGATGCGCACGCAGAAACATCGGTGCGAGCGTAGGCGCGCGAGGGAATAGCCATACTGATCGCGGCAGCTGCTGCATTCGGCATGAGCATTGGAATTGTCATGGGCAAGACGCGACGCGGTCCCTTTTCACGCAGCGTGTCCCACGCGTCGAGAAGTGTCCAGAGCCCGCCAATTCCGGTGGAGTAGTCAACACCGATGCGCACGGGGTCCACGTCGGGCGAACCCGCATCCGCCCATGCTTCGCGGGCGGAAATCAGTGCAAATTGGCTAGAAGGGTCGAGTCGCTTGTACTCAACGCGCTCCAAGACCTCTTCGGGTCGAACTTTTGCCTGCGCGGCGAAGGTCACGGGGAGAGAGTGCTCCGCAACCCAGTCGTGTTCGAGCGTACGAGCGCCCGATTCACCGGCAAGGAGGGCGTTCCACGACTCAGTCGCGGTTCCGCCGAGTGGCGTAGTGGCACCGATGCCAGTTACAACGATCTTTTTGGTCATTTCACGTTCCTTTTGAATACACGGCTCAGGAATCACACAAGGGGTCTGTGCATCCACTGGGTGCTGCGCGGAGGCCAACCGAACTTAGTGTCGGTTGGCCGTCCGCGATTAGCTCGTTCTAGCCTTGAGCGTTGGTGATAAAGGTGACGGCGTCACCGACGGTCTTGAGGTTCTTTACCTCTTCGTCGGGGATCTTTACGTCGAACTTCTCTTCAGCGTTGACGACGATCGTCATCATTGAAATCGAGTCGATGTCGAGGTCATCGGTGAACGACTTGTCCATCTCGACAGTGTCGGTCGCAATGCCGGTCTCGTCGTTGATGAGCTCAGCCAGTCCGGCCATGACTTCTTCGGTGGACAGTGCCATGTGTTTTCTCCTTGGGATGTAAATTGACCGTTAGCCAGTGTAGGCCAGCAGTCACGTTTCACGGTGTTACTAGGGCAGAACGATTACTTGTGCGCCAAAAACGAGTCCGGCACCAAAGCCAATTTGCAGGGCGAGTCCGCCGCTGAGCTCAGGGTTCTCTTCGAGCAAACGGTGGGTTGCCAGCGGAATTGACGCCGCCGAAGTGTTTCCGGTGTCGGCGATATCCCGAGCAATTACGACTGATTCAGGAAGCTTGAGTTGCTTTGCAAACTCGTCGATGATGCGCATGTTGGCCTGGTGGGGGATGAAAGCTGCAAGATCTTCTGCGGTGATACCCGCGACATCCAGCGCCTCCTTCGCAACCTTCGCCATGTCCCAGACGGCCCAACGGAAGACTGTCTGGCCCTCTTGGCGCAGGGTGGGCCAGGCGGCGTCACCCTCGCGGAAGTCGACGAGAGTTGCGTTCATCTTGATCGCGTCAGCTTTCGAACCGTCCGAACCCCACACGGCGGCTGAAATTCCTGGGGTGTCGCTCGGACCGATGATGACGGCGCCAGCACCATCGCCAAGCAGGAACGAGATCGAACGATCGGTGGGATCGACCACGTCCGAGAGCTTCTCAGCCCCGATGACGAGGGCAAACTTCGCGGCGCCCGCGCGAATGAGAGCATCTGCTTGAGTCACCGCATAGCTGAATCCTGCACACGCGGCATTCATGTCATACGCAGCCGCTGGATTTGCGCCGACCCTATCCGCAACAACGGCGGAAATTGACGGAGATTGTTGCACGTTGCTGATCGTCGCGACAATGACGACGCCGATCTCGGCCGGGTCAATTCCCGACTTCTCGATTGCCTCACGGGCGGCATCCGTTGCAAGATCGAGCGCGAGGATGCCGGCTGAAGCGCGACGACGCGTGATCATTCCGGTGCGCTGCTGAATCCACTCATCGCTCGAATCAATCGCTTCTACGAGTTGATTATTGTCGACGATCAGATCACCGCGTGCGGCGCCGTAGCTGTATATCTTGGTGAACTGTGACCCGGCGGACTGGGTGAGGGTTGGTGCGGTCATGCGTTGGCCTCCATCAGGTCAAATGCTGCTGATAAGTCTTCTGGTGTCTTGACCGCGACAGCCGGGATACCCCGGAGTCCACGCTTCGCGAGACCAACGAGTGCGCCTGCCGGCGCAAGTTCAATGATTCCGGTGACGCCAGCATCCACCAAAGAATTCATGGTGAGATCCCAGCGCACTGGAGACGAAACTTGACCCACGAGGAGATCCACATAGTGTTCGCCACTCTCGATCAACGAACCGTCACGGTTGGTGTAGATCGGCAGTGTCGGCTCGTGCTTGTCGAGACCAGCGGCAAAAGCTTCGAGGTGCGCCACTGCGGGCTGCATAAAGCGAGTATGGAATGCACCGGCGACCTGAAGTGGAACAACGCGCGTTCCCTTGAGCGGCTGTTCAGCGAGTTTCGCAAGAGCATCCAGTGCACCGGCGACAACAATCTGCCCACCGCCATTGAAGTTTGCCGGCTGCAGTCCGAGTTCTGCAAGAAGTTCGAGAAGCGCGACTTCGTCGCCACCGATTACGGCCGACATTCCGGTCGTCTCGAGGCTGGCTGCCGACGCCATCGCAGAACCGCGTTCGACCACGAAGCGAATCGCATCATCATCCGTGAGGATTCCCGCAGCGGCTGCCGCAGTAATCTCGCCGACCGAGTGACCGGCCACCGCACCAATGTGCTTGCGGCGATCGCCAGCAGTTAGCGCACTGAGGGTCAGCATGCCCGCTGCGACGATGAGCGGCTGGGCTACGGCCGTGTCGCGAATAGTGTCGGTGTCTGACACGGTTCCGTGCTTGATGAGATCGATACCCGCGACCTCTGAGATCGCACCGAGCTGATCGCGCAATGCGGCATCCTCGAGCCAAGGCTCAAGAAATCCGGGGGTCTGGGAGCCCTGGCCGGGCGCTACTACAACAATCACTTAGCTAGTCTGCCAATCTTTCGTCGGAACCGCTTGGATAACCCCACCCAAACCTTTGGGGGATCGTTGTGTGTATTCACCAAAATGCGAGTCGCGCTAGTTGGAGCGGCCCGACTCAGGATCAGAAATCGAGCCAACAATCAGCGCTGCCTGCAGGATTAGCGCCTCGCGAGCCCCCGTGGCATCCCAGCCGATGACCTCGCTGACACGCTTCAGTCGGTAACGCACCGTATTCGGGTGCACGAAGAGCTCGCGTGCCGTTGCTTCAAGCGAGCGGCCGTTGTCTAGGTAGCACCAGAGTGTCGTAAGCAGGTCGGTCGAGTGTGCCTGCAACGGCTTGTAAATCTTGTTGATGAGGGTGGAGCGCGCGAGCGGGTCTCCAGCGAATGCGCGCTCAGGGAGCAAGTCGTTTGCGAGCGTTGGCCGTGGAGCGTTCCGCCATGATCGTGCAACAGCAAAGCCTGCCAAAGCAGCTTTAGCGCTCTTAGAAGCGTCAACAAGACTGGGAACTTCTGGGCCCAACACCAAGTATCCGGTACCGAAACCAGGTTCCAGTTGCTCCGCGATCGTAATGAACGGAAGGGGCTCAGCATCTTCGGCCTTTTCGGAACGCGGACTCGCGCGGCCAATTACTAGTACAAGTCGATTGCCCTGCACGCCGATCAAAACGTCGGCATCCAGATGGCGGGCGGTTCGCCTCAACTGGTCGACATCGAGCATCCGCGGGGCAGTGCCAACCAAGACACAGACTTCGCCATGACCGTTCCACCCCAAAGCAGCAATCCGACTCGGGAGCTCATTGTCGTATTCGCCGCTGAGGATTGAATCGACAACGAGCGCTTCGAGACGTGCATCCCACAACCCGCGCGCTTCTGCAGCGCGTGCGTAAACATCAGCAGCAGCAAAAGCAATCTCGCGCGAGTACAACAAAATCGCCTCACGCAGCACGTCATCATCTGCCTTTACGCGAGCTTCAACCACTTCGACCGTGATGCGAATGAGCTGAAGCGTTTGCTGGAGTGAAACCGAGCGAAGCAGTTCGCGAGGAGCAGCGCCGAAAACATCCGCGGCTATCCACGGAGTCGAGGTGGGATCTTCGAACCAACTGATGAAGCTCGTAATGCCGGCCTGCGCGACGAGGCCGACAGCGGAACGCCGCCCTGGTGGCATTTCGCCATACCAGGGCAGCGTGTCCTCAAGCTGTTTTAGGGTCGCCGTAGCAAGTTCGCCCGAAATGACACGCAACCAAGCGAGCGTCTGCGCCTTGGTCTTCTGTACCGGGGGAATGGTGGCGTCCTAGCTTTCGCCGCCGGCAGAACCGGTTGTTCCCGCGTTGACGTCGTGGAGGCTGTACTTCTCGATTGCCTGAGCGAGAACCGCGGGATCCATTTCGCCGCGCTTCACAAGCGACTGCAAGGTACGAACAACCATTGAGTGGCTATCGATCTTGAAGAAGCGTCGTGCTGCTGCGCGCGTGTCCGAGAAACCGAAATCATCAGCGCCCAAGGTCGCAAAATCACCAGGCACGAAGGCGCGGATCTGATCGGGCACTGCGTGCATGAAGTCGGTTAGAGCCACGAAGGGACCCTTTGCCGCCGCAAGCTTCGACGTGACATAGGGCACACGAGCTTCTTCATTCGGATAGAGGAAGTTGTGCTCCTCAGCCGCAAGACCTTCGCGACGCAATTCGGTCCACGACGTAACAGACCATACATCCGCTGCAACGCCCCAGTCGGAGGCCAAAAGCTTCTGCGCCTCAAGCGCCCACGGCACCGCAACACCGGATGCCATCAACTGCGCGTTCGGGCCGGTAATCGTCGGAGAAGCCAAGTGATAAATACCCTTAAGCGCACCCTCGACGTCGAAGTTCTCCGGCTCAGCTGGCTGAACAAGAGGCTCGTTGTACAACGTTAGGTAGTACATGACGTTGGGGTCTTCGTGCTTGCCGCCGTACATCCGCTCGATACCATCGCGAACAATGTGTCCAAGCTCATACCCATATGCTGCGTCGTAGCTGATCACCGCGGGGTTAGTAGATGCCAACAACAGTGAGTGACCGTCAGCGTGCTGCAGACCTTCACCCGTCAACGTTGTGCGTCCGGCGGTGGCACCCATGATAAAGCCGCGCGCCATCTGGTCACCGGCAGCCCACATGGCATCGCCAGTGCGCTGGAAGCCGAACATTGAGTAGAACACGTAGACCGGAATCAGCGGTTCGCCATTAGTCGCATACGAGGTGCCAACGGCGGTGAACGCTGCGAAAGCGCCAGCCTCGTTGATTCCTACGTGCACGATCTGACCCTGCGGGCTCTCCTTGTAGGCCAGCAATTGCTCGCGATCTACCGAGGTGTAGTGCTGCCCAGCGGGGTTGTAGATTTTCGCGGTCGGGAAGTAGGCGTCCATACCGAACGTGCGTGCTTCATCCGGGATGATCGGAACGATGCGGTTACCAATTGACTTATCGCGCAGCAGGTCCTTGAGCAGTCGAGCGAACGCCATCGTCGTGGCGATCTCCTGCTTACCAGAGCCCTTCTTGACGACGTCATAGGTTTTCGCCTCAGGCAGCTCGATTTGCGTGTACTTGGTGCGGCGCTCTGGCACGTAACCACCGAGTTCGCGACGACGCTCCTGCAAGTACTGAATCGCTTCGTCGTCTTCACCGGGGTGGTAGAACGGGGGCTGATACGGATCTGCTTCGAGTGCGGCATCCGTAATCGGAATGTGCATTTCGTCGCGGAACTTCTTGAGGTTGTCTAGCGTGAGCTTCTTCATCTGGTGGGTCGCGTTGCGGCCCTCGAAGCTGGGACCGAGGCCGTAGCCCTTAACCGTCTTCGCGAGGATGACGGTGGGCTGGCCCTTGTGCTCGCTGGCTGCCTTGAAGGCTGCATACACCTTGCGGTAGTCGTGGCCACCGCGCTTGAGGTTCCACACCTGATCGTCAGAAAGGTGCTCGACCATCTTGAGCGTTCGTGGATCGCGGCCGAAGAAGTTCTCGCGGACGTAGGCTCCCGACTCTGCCTTGTAGGTCTGGTAGTCGCCATCGGGGGTCTGGTTCATGAGGTCGCGCAGGGCACCCTCGTGATCATTGGCGAGCAAGTCATCCCACTCGCGGCCCCAAACGACCTTGATGACGTTCCAGCCGGCACCGCGGAAGAAGCTTTCGAGCTCCTGAATGATCTTTCCGTTACCGCGGACCGGGCCGTCGAGGCGCTGCAGGTTGCAGTTGATGACGAAGTTGAGGTTATCGAGTTGCTCGTTGGCAGCCCACTGGAGGGCACCTCGGCTTTCGACCTCATCCATCTCGCCGTCGCCGAGGAACGCCCACACTTGCTTCTCTGAGACGTCGCGGATGCCACGGTTGCTGATGTATTTGTTGTTTTGCGCCTGATAAATGGCATTGATCGGGCCGAGCCCCATCGACACTGTTGGAAACTGCCAGAACTCTGGCATGAGGCGAGGGTGCGGGTAGCTTGAAATGCCGTTGGGAGCTTGCGACTTCTCTTGGCGGAAACCCTTGAGTTGGTCTTCACTCATACGACCTTCGAGGAAGGCGCGAGCGTACATTCCGGGGGAGGCGTGACCCTGGTAGAAGATTTGATCTCCGCCAGATTCGTGGTCTGCACCACGGAAGAAGTGGTTGTGCCCTACTTCATAAAGAGCAGCGGATGACGCATAGGTCGAAATGTGCCCACCGACACCGATGCCGGGGCGCTGTGCGCGGTGTACGGTGATCGCTGCATTCCAGCGAATCCAGGCACGATAGCGACGCTCAAGCGTCTCATCGCCGGGAAAATCAGGCTCATCGTCTTTGGCGATGGTGTTGATGTAGTCCGTGGTGGGAACCATCGGCACACCAAGATGCAAATCTTTTGAGCGCTTCAAAAGGCTGAGCATGATTTCGCGACCCCGCTGGGGGCCGTTTGCTGCAACGAGGGAGTCGAGTGATTCGTTCCACTCGGCGGTTTCCTCCGGGTCCTTGTCGGTGTTGGTTACCGAGTATGGGTCCTGGTCGTTTACCGTCACCGTTGACCTCTTTCGTGTAGAGAACAGAGTCGTGCGAGTCGAGGCACGACCGGGTTGCGGATGTGATGGGATCGACTACGCCCAACGATTCTAGTTGTCGGATGCGGCAAGTCTCGAACCGAGTGCAATTGCGCCGGCAACAACAGGTCGCGCACTCCCAAACGAAAGGTATCTAGGCATGGCGATTGCCGTAGGCGAGAACGCGCCGTACTTCGAGTTGAAGAATCAGCACGGGCAGAGTGTGCAATTGAGTGCCTTGCTTGAGGTCGAACCAGTGATGGTGGTCTTTCTTCCTCTCGCTTTTTCTGCAACCTGCACGACTGAGCTTGAGGAGCTTCATCGTGAACGAGAGCGATTCGTCGCTGCGGGACTTGCACTCGTATTTATCTCTGTTGACTCCACGGCAACGCTCAGGGCGTGGGCGGATGCCGGCAATTTCGAATTGGTTTTACTGTCGGATTTCTGGCCCCACGGCGATGTTGCGCGCAGTTTCGGTGTCTTGCTCGAAGACAAAGGGTTCGCTTCGCGTGCGAGTTTTCTTATCGATCGATCGGGAATCGTGCGCTGGGTAGTAGAGGCTCCGCTTGGCGGCATTCGCCAATTCTCGGAGTACGAGGACGCAATTTCGCTCATGGAGATCGCCGAGTGGTCATGAGTGCGGCTCTCGTGTTCATCACGGTAAGAAAAAACCTGTAACATTATCGAGCGCTGCTTCGCATTGCGTCGCTGCGGGCCTTTAGCTCAGCTGGTAGAGCGCCACGTTTACACCGTGGATGTCATCGGTTCGATCCCGGTAGGGCCCACCACTAAAGAATGCCTCCGCGGTTCGCGGGGGCATTCTTTGTTTCGTCAGCGACACAGCTCGCCCTGTTGGAAGTGTCACCAGCAGCGGTAGGCTCCATGCACGATCCACAGTGATCCGCTGGGGTCAGTCATACCTTCGCGAGGTGGAGCAGCATGTCATTAGAGCGTCCTGACCCTGTACTCGAAAGAGCTCGTAGTCACGCACAGAGTTATCTCGGTGGCCTAGCAACGCGTCATCTCGGCGTAAAAGTCGGTCGTGACGAGTTGCTAACAAACTTGCATACTCCGTTTGCTGAACACGGCGACGACCCGACTTCGATCATTGATCTCCTAGCTAGCCAAGCCGAGGTTGGAATGACTGCGTGCAGCTCGCCGCGTTATTTCGGCTTCGTCATCGGCGGCACATACCCCGTCGCACTCGCTGCGGACTGGCTGGTGTCGACGTGGGACCAGAACGCGGGGATTCACGCCATATCGCCTTTTTCGGCGGTTGTGGAGGAGATCGCTGCCGAGTGGATTCTTGAGCTCTTCGACCTGCCCAGGGAGTCCTCGGTCGGGTTCGTGACGGGGTGTCAGATGGCAAACTTCACTTGTCTGGCGGCGGCGCGGCACAGCGTGTTGCGGCGCCGTGGCTGGGATGTTGAGCTTGACGGCCTGGCTGGAGCGCCACGCGTCAATATCGTCATCGGCGCCGGTGCTCACGTGACGATCGAGGTTGCAATGCGCTATCTCGGTTTTGGAACACGCTCTCTACTTCGTGTGGAATCCGACGAGCAGGGTCGAATGCGAGCAGATAGCCTGCGTGAACTCATGGCGACGCTGGACGGTCCAACTATCATTTGTGCGCAAGCAGGCAACGTAAATAGCGGATCTTTTGATCCGTTGAGGGAAATCGCTGAGATTGCTCACGAGTCGGACGCGTGGTTGCACGTCGATTCCGCGTTTGGCCTCTGGGCGCGTGCCAGCACGTCTCTCGCCACTCACGCGGATGGCATCGAGCTTGCTGATTCTTGGGCTACTGATGCACATAAGTGGTTGAACGTCCCATACGACAGCGGTCTTGCCATCGTGAAGCACCCGGCCGATCATCGTGCGGCGATGACTTCAGCAGCTTCGTACCTCATCCAAACTCAGGGCACGGAGCGCGACTCTCTCGATTGGGTTCCCGAATTCTCTCGGCGGGCTCGAGCGATTCCCGTCTATGCGACTCTGCGCGCGCTAGGTCGTAAGGGGGTCGAGAATTTAGTCGACCGAAATTGTGCGCGAGCCCGCCAGATGGTGGCAGAACTGTCAAAAGAAGCGGGGGTTGAGATTCTCAACGATGTTGTCCTGAACCAAGCGCTCGTGCGATTCGGAGACGATGACGATCTGACCCGTGCAGTGGTGTCTGGCGTTCAAGCTGAAGGAACCTGTTGGCTTAGTGGCACCAGCTGGAATGGCGCTGCGGCAATGCGGGTATCCGTGTCGAACTGGGCGACGTCCGAAGATGATATTTCTCGAAGCGCTGCTGCAATTCTCGCCGTCTACCGCGGACTACAGGGCTCGTAGCGCAGCTTCGATGATCGCTTCGCCACACTTATTCGTGCGACCGTGGAACTAATAACAGCATCGCTATTGTCAGTACATGCAAGCTTTGCGGCCAGAGAGTTTCGGCACTGTAGCGATTGTGAGCGCCGCGATGCTCTGGGGCACAACGGGAACGGCCGCAAGCTTCTTTCCGGGAGCAGTTAGCCCGATTGCCGTCGGGGCAGTCACGATGGTCGGTGGTGGCTTGCTGCTCTTCTTAGTCAGCTTTCGAGGGGCAATTGCGGCGTTTCACGATGTCTCCTCGCGTCGATGGTTACTTCTCGGAGCCGTTGGAGTATTCGTCTACCCCCTCGCGTTTTACAGCTCCATGAATCTCGCGGGAGTCGCGGTCGGAAATGTCGTCTCATTGGGCACCGGTCCAGTGTTTGCGGCAGTTCTTGAACGGGTGATAGAGCGCGAAAGCCTGAGCACGCTCTGGAAAGTAACGACACCGATCGCGTTACTCGGGGTCGTGTTGCTCTCTCTCGGCGGTCACGCTTTGAATCAGGGCGACCAGGGTTCCGCAACTTTCGGGATCGTCCTTGGACTGCTCGCGGGACTTTCCTATGCGCTCTATACATACTGCTCGACACGAGTAATCCGAGCGGGCCACAGTTCGGGTGCCACGATGGGAGCTGTGTTTGGGGCCGGCGCGATCGGGCTTCTTCCCGTGCTCATGATCTTCGGTGCACCACTGCTGCATTCGGTGCCGTCGTTAGCGATCGCGAGCTACCTAATCGTCGGCCCCATGTTTGTTGCATATTTGCTTTTTGGCGTCGGGCTGCGCACGACGAGGAGTTCCACAGCCACCACGATCACCCTTCTCGAACCTGTAGTCGCAACTCTGCTGGCAGTTGTGGTCGTGGGGGAGCTACTTACCCCGACAGCGTGGGGCGGTCTCGGGCTCATATTTGTCGCAGTAACTGTACTTAGCACGGCTCGTCATCCCCGCAAAACACTGGTATCGCCTTAGTATCTGTGCATGGCATTCCACGACGACGTTGACGACGCGAACGATGCGAACGACAAAACGTCTTCTGAGCATGAGTTCGAGCTACCTTTTCCTCGACCTGCAGCGTCGAGTAATCCCGCCGCAGATTCGGCGGATGACAGCGATGAATCGTCTCGCGTAGACCTGAGCGAAGCGTCAAATTCAGGAATTTTTGATTTGGACGCCGAGCTCGAAAGCAGTAATTCCGCCGACGATTCACCGCAGGCTGTTTTCCCGCCGCCGCCAAGTGCCGCGCCCCTCGCAGGCTCTATTGACTTGAATGATGAGTTCCAGCGTTCTGAAATGTCTGATGGTCTAGATCAGGGAAAGCCACCCTGGGCAATGGCTCCTGCACCCGATCCCACTCAAGCCGTTCCTCAGCTTGATGCGCCAGATGGGTTCTCGGACGAGGAACGTTCAGCTCTCTCAGATCGTGAAGCTGCCGAGACCGCCAAGCCATCGTCCGACGAATACGCGCCGCCGAAGTCTGCTGCCGCGCCAAGCGACGATCCGTACCAAATTCCTATTGACTACACGACACCGGATTTCTTCGCGGCACGTATTTCTCGGCGCGGTCAAGCAACCAATGGGTCGAATTCGGACAACTCTGCCGAGAGCGATAGCGCTGAGGAGGAAAACGCGTCCGTCGAAGACTCGGTGAATAGCAACACAACTGAGTCTGCTGATTTCAATTTTGATTCTCTGTTCGCAACAAACGAGTCCGCAGTGGCTCCGTCGAACGATGGTCCTGATACTGATACGTCCTGGGCCGAAATGTCGTCAGCCGGCGATTCGAACGCGTCGACGCCCACCGCTGACAGCCCAGGTACCAATAATCTCTGGAAGCTAGGACCCCTCGAGCCCAACGTCGCCGATTCGAACGATTCGGCCGACGAGGACGTTGATTCCTCGCCGACGCTAGGGAGTGGGACGAACGAGACTCCCGTTGCCTCTGATGAAGTCATCGTTGGCGCACCAATGTGGAATCTCGATGGAGTCGACACTCCTGCTGCTGCAAATCTCGCGCAGAGTCCAGCATTCGACATCGAAACGGATGGTTCCTCAAGCGACGTAGATAGTGCGGAACCACACGACAGCGACCGTGCCGATTTATCAGCGCCCAAGTCCGGCTCTGAGCTCGATGACGCATTCGCGTCGCTTAGTAGCGCTCACTACGCCGAGGCAGCGCCGACTGAATTGCCGGACGACACCACTGAATCGCCTGCTGAAGAAGCCCTAAAAGCCGACGACACCGACGAGGGAGAGGTCGGCAATTTGGAGCCGGCCACTTCTGACGATTCTGCCGTGATTGAGTCCGCCTCGACTGCCGTGCCTAGTGATGGAGATTCTCAGTTCGCTCCCGAAGCTCGCAGCATTCCCGAAGAGTCTGAAACGGCTGCTGCAGAGGAAGCGCTGGAGGCTGCTGGCCACATCGCCGAGGCTGAGACTGAAGCCGATGTCGAGGACGAGGACGAGGCTGACGTCGAGGACGCGCCTGTACCTCCGCTTCGACGTTCCATGGCTGACGATGAGCTGCTGAACTGGGCCGACAATCCGGAAAACCATTCGACAGGAACCCTCAGCGTTATTGAGGTTCTCGAGGCTCAACTTCGACTTCGTGAAGAAGAGGCTCGAGAGTATCGGGAATGGGAGACCACCCTCCGCGCCAAACCCCAGCCTGCCCGGGATGATGGTGCCGACGATGAACAGCATGCCGCCCCTTCTCCGGCAGCGGCCGATCACGAATCTTCAGCGGCCGCACCTGCCGTTTCCGAGACCCCTTCCGCACCATTGCCCGCTTGGGATGTTCCACCGCCGAGTGATACGTGGGCACCGGCCGACGACTTTGACGACGAGATTCCGTTTGCGGCACACGCTGATCCCACGGGATCGATCACTCTTCCTGTCCTCGGCGAGCACAACCCGAGCGACGACGACAGAGTCCACGTCGACGGGGCGTCGCCCGCAGAATCAGAATCAGAATCTGAATCAGAATCCACGGAAAGCGCCGACGTCCAGCCCGCTGACGACGATAGGGAACCCGAGATAGCACTTGGATTCGACGATGTTCTCGCGCCTGAGGATCCTGACTTCTCAGAGTTCGCCGCACCAGCTACGTATGGTGAATCTGTAACCGATCCAACTCCTGAGCCTGAGCCCGAGTTGCCGTTTGACGAGGAGCCGGCTGCGCAATCCGAGCCCGCACCTGAGACTGAAACGATTGTTCCGCATTTTGACGCCGTATCAGGGCTGCTGAGCCTTGATGATGCCACCGTCGAACTCGAGGGTGACGCGCAATCTGTGGACGCCAACCTCTCGACCGGCAGAGACGTACACCCATCGCCAGGTCTTCCGGCAGACGAAGACGGCGACTACGACGAAATTCCATTCACGCCGCCACCCCTCGTGGAGCCGGTAACCGCCCCATCGACTCCACGGTCGAATCTCGATGAGCACGTCTCATTTGGTGACTTCGGGTTCACGCCACCGATTTCTGGCAGTGACGATGGTGCCGCTGCAGCAGGGGCGTCTCCAGAACGAGACCCGCACGACTCCACTTCGGTGAGCGACGGCGAGACGCCGTTCGCTTTCGATCTCGACTCGCCTGCGACATCCGATAGCTCGAATGATGCGAACGGTCACGAAAGCTCGACAACGTCGGGAATAGACGACGACGCTGCATTGAGCTCACCGGAAGTAACTCCGGCTGACGTTGCGCAAGACGACTCAGAAGCAGCACCAGAAACATTTAGTTTTGCTTCAGCACAGACTCCGCGTTACGTACCGACAGAGCCCATCAACTTCGACGATCTATTGAAAGCCGACGGCGTCGACGACCGCGATCACGCGGTCGAGGTTGACGAGCCCAATCCACTAGACGCACTCATTGCCGATAACGAAGCGCCGCACCAGAGCGATCCACTCTCGGCGGTTGCTACAGGCTCGATCTCGATCGGTGAAGAACCGGGCGAAGCCGAATCGGACGACGCAGTCGACGCGAGCGATCGCTTGACGTACGCAGCGGAGATCCCCAACCCACAGTCAGCACTCAATACTGACTCGATACCGTTTGCAGCCGGAGCTATCCCAGTCTCCGCGGCCGTAACCGGGGCCGAATCCGCCGCTGCAGCGACGGAGAACGTGTCGCCAGTTCCCGCCCCTATGCCCCTCTCGACCGCGCGTGTAAGCCAACAGCCTCTCGGCCTAGAAGACGTAGCGCCGACCGCTCAGCCTGTTTTCAGCCTTGAAGAGAGTGGCCTTGAACCCACTCCGATTGATCGTCGAATTGGTCACGCCGCACGCCTGTTCTGGCTGTGGTTTGCAGCGAACTCTTCAATCGTCAGCGTCGGACTTGGTGCGGCCGTTTTCGGCGTCGGAATGAGTTTGCGGCAGTCCGTCGTAGCGATCCTTGCCGGTGTTGCGTTGTCATTTGTGCCCTTGGGCCTCACAACCCTCGCAGGTAAGCGAAGCGGGCAGCCCACAATGGTAATTTCGAGATCCGCATTCGGGCTCATCGGCAACATCGTGCCGTCCGCCGTTGCACTCGTCGCGCGATTGTTCTGGGGCGCTGTGCTCCTCTGGGTATTAGCGTCATCCGTAGCGATAGTGCTCGTAGGTTCTGACCTCAATGTTGGATTGGGGGATCGTCAACTGCTGCTCATTTCGCTTGCCTTGTCGTTCCTCGTTGCTCTCGTCATTGCCTTTGCTGGTTACCCGCTCTTCGCCCGCATCCAACTGATTTTGAGTATCATTTCTGGCATTCTCGTGGCGGGCTTAATCGGCTTCACGGCACAGTACGTCGACCTCAATCAAGCGCTGACAACGCCAGATGGCTCCTGGCTCCTCACGCTGACCGGCGCAGTTCTTGTCTTCAGCTTCCTGGGCCTGGTGTGGGCTTACAGCGGTGCCGATATCGCCCGTTATCAGCGTCCGTCGTCGAGCGGGCCGGCCTCGGCACTCTCCGCGGCCTTCGGAGCAACGCTCCCAGCATTCGTGTTGATTGCGTATGGAGCACTACTTGCGGCATCCGATCCCGCAATTGCGCGTGGATTCCTCGCGTCGCCACTTGACACCCTCTTGCTTTTGCTACCAGGGTGGTTCCCCATCCCGTTGCTTCTGGCTGCAGCACTGAGTTTGCTTTCGGGCATCACATTGAGCCTGTACTCGGGTGGATTCGCACTGCAAGCGATTGGCGTTCGTCTCCCGCGCCAGTGGTCGATTGTGATCGTTGGCGTCCTACTGGGTGCGCTTGCTGTCCTATTCGCGTTTGGGGTGAACGGCGGCATCAACGAAATTTTCCGGGATGTTGCTACAACACTTGCGGTTCCTACCGCAGCATGGGCAGGCATCTTTGCTGCAGAGACAATGATCCGCACTCGTCGACTCGACAGCGCAGCGTTGACGAAGAGAGGTGGGATCTACCCGGATGTTCGCTGGGTCAATCTCAGCGCGTTCGTGGTAATTTCCGCGGTTGGCTTTGCCCTGACGAGCGCAACTATCAGCTGGTTGTCGTGGCAGGGTTACGGATTTACCGCGCTTGGTGTTGATTTGGGTTCTGAACTCGCAGCAACCGACCTCGGTGTTCTTGTCGCTTTGGTCCTTGGATTGCTCACGCCGATTGTGGCGGGGATCCCCGCAATCCGTCGCCAAGAAGCCGGCCACACTAAGCGTGCTTCGCGCCCCGCCTAGACTGAAAGCGTGTCTACTACTGTCGCCGATGTAATCGCCGCAACTGAGAAACTCTGGCCGCCGTCCGGTGCCGAGTCTTGGGATGCTGTCGGGCTTGTCGCTGGCGACCTCGATGCGCCCGTCTCCCGCATCTCGTTGGCGGTAGACGCGGTTCTCGATACTGTGCAGGAAGCAATCGACGATCGCGCAGACATGCTCATTACGCATCACCCTCTGCTCCTGCGCGGAGTCACCTCCATCGCAAGTGACAGATACAAGGGTGCCGTGCTGACGAAACTCGTGCGCGCCGAGTGTGCTCTCGTTACGGCACACACCAATGCGGATGTCGTCGAGACCGGTACATCGGGTCGGTTCGCGGCAAAATTGGGTCTCACTGATGTTGCACCCATCGTCATGGGCGAGACTCCTGATCGCGGTATCGGCCGCACTGGAATGCTGCCGGAGGAAATGACGCTCGGTCGCCTCGCTCGCCTTATCGGTGAGATACTGCCGGCGACGGCGGCTGGTATTCGTGTCGCAGGAGAGTTCGATCAGATCGTCCGGTCGGTGGCGTTGTGTGGGGGAGCGGGTGACGCATACTTGAATGACCCTGCAGTACTTGCCGCCGATGTGTACATCACGAGCGACCTGAGGCACCATCCCGCATCTGAGGCGCGTGAAAATGCCCGGCTCATGCGTGGTCCTGCGCTAGTCGATGTTTCGCATTGGGCGAGTGAGTGGTTGTGGCTGGAGGCTGCATCCGATGAGTTGCGGGCCCTTTTGCCAGAAGTAACGATTTCGGTGAGCGAATTGCGCACCGATCCTTGGGATTTTGCGGTTGTGCAGTAAGCGCACCGGTATACAGAAAGAAGCATGACTATGGCGTTGACCGCTAGCCCCGCTGACCAAGCGTTACTACTCGAGCTGCAAGCATTCGATACGAAAATCTCCCAACTCGAGCACCGTGCCAAGAAGCTTCCGCAGCACGCGGGGCTCACTGACTTGCAGCAACACCGCGAGAAGCTTCAGTTGTCGATGCTCGAAGAGCGCGGGATCAAAGAAGATATTGAACTTGAGCTCAGCCGTATCGACTCCGATGTCAAGGTTGTCGAAGCGCGAATCGCCCGCGATACACAACGACTGGATGCAACGTCGTCCGCTAAAGATGCCGCAGCATTTGAACAAGAGTTGACGGCATTGCGTACGCGGTTGAGCAACCTTGAAGATATTGAGATCGCCGTAATGGAACGTTTGGAGGGTCAACAGAAAGTTGTCGACAACCTCAGCGAACAAGCAGGCAACTTGGCAAGCCAAGTTTCCGAGCTCGAAGCCAGCCGCGACGAAGCGTTGCGAGAGATTGAAGCTGAACTCGGTACGATCCGCACTGGCCGTACGGCTCTTCAAAACACTCTTCCTGCAGACCTGCTTGCGCTGTACGAACGCCAGCGGTCGCGCTATGGCACTGGCGCGTCGCTCCTGCGCGGTGGGGTCTCGCAAGCATCAGGGGTCAAACTTCTTGAGAACGAGATGCAAGAGATTCGCGCAGCAGCACCTGACGCCATCATTATGTGCGCCAGCAGTGAAGCGATTCTCGTCCGTACCGATCAGTCTGGCCTGTAGCAGTTCAGTGGTGCGTCCAGCGAGCTCTGGGCGATAGGCTTGGCAGCTGAATGGGTCGGCAAGACGGTCGCGTTATCCGCAAGGGTACCGAGGAACGTCCGGGCTCCGCAGAGCAGGATGGTGGGTAACACCCACCCGGGGCAACCCGCGAGAACAGTGCAACAGAAAGTAGACCGCCACAGACTTCGGTCTGGGGTAAGGGTGAAACGGTGGTGTAAGAGACCACCAGCGGCCGGGGTGACTCGGTCGGCTAGGTAAACCTCGTCCGGAGCAAGATCAGACAGAAGACGCTAAGGCTGCTCGCCAAGTCTTCGGGTAGATCGCTAGAGGTGTGCGGCAACGTACATCGTAGATAGATGACCGTCCAGCACGAAGGTTTCGGCCTCGTGTGAACAGAACCCGGCGTACTAGCCGGCCCATTCCTCTTCTTCCGAAGCTAGCGCCTACACCACACCCGAATTGCCAAGCAGCGTTCCGATGAGGAAGGTAGTGGCAAGAGCGAGCGCCCCACCGATAACGATGCGCAGTGTCGGTCGAACCCAGCTATTGCCGCCAACCCGAGCGGACAACGTTCCAGTGATGATGAGTGCCGTAAGCACTGCCACAAAGGTTGCCAGCACTCGCACCGGTTCTGGCGCGATAAGAATTGCGGCCAGTGGCAGAACTCCACCGATGGTGAATGCCAGGGCTGAAGCGCCGGCAGCGTCCCAGGGACTAACAACGGCGTGTTCGGTAATCCCGAGTTCGGCTTCAAGATGTGCCGCTAGGGCGTCATGTTCTGTGAGTTCTTCCGCAACCAGTTTGGCGGTAGCGGGACTGATGCCTTTGGACTGGTAAATCGCCGTAAGCTCAGCCAATTCTTCCTCTGGCATCTCAGCAAGCTCTCGGCGCTCTTTCTCGATGAGCGCGCGCTGACTGTCGCTTTGGCTGCTCACCGAGACGTACTCACCGAGCGCCATAGAGATCGCGCCGCCGACTAGTCCAGCGATTCCGGCGGTGAGGATGGGGGCGATGGCTGAGGTTGCACCGGCGACTCCGACAACTATTGCTGCGACGGAGACGATGCCATCGTTGGCTCCGAGAACTCCCGCTCGCAGCCAGTTAAGTCGCCCAGCAAGGTCACCAGAGTGTGGCTCGTTCGAGTGAAGGCTCATGCACCTATTCCTTTACAGCGAGTGCAGCAGCGCCAAGGATTCCTGCGTTGTTACGCAGCTCGGCTGGGATGATGGGCGCGTTGAGTTTCAACAGTGGCAAGAATTTTTCGTGGCTCTTCGACACTCCACCGCCGACGAGGATCAAGTCGGGGGAGAAGAGAAGCTCCACGTGAGAGTAGTAGCGCTGTAGTCGCTTTGCCCAGGCGCTCCAACTGAGTCTTCGACGTTCCTTCGCCGCGAAGGACGCACCCTTTTCAGCATCTCGGCCGCCGATCTGCAAATGGCCGAGTTCCGAGTTGGGGACGAGCGTTCCGTCATAGATCAACGCGCTACCAATTCCTGTGCCAAGTGTGGTGAGCAATACGAGCCCGGGAACCCCTTTCGCTGCGCCGTAGCGTACTTCGGCAACGCCAGCGGCATCCGCGTCGTTAACAAAGTGGATGTCGCGTCCGAGCGCCGTCTCGAAGAGCTTTTCGGCCTCAAGCCCAATCCAGTCGTCCGAAATATTAGCGGCAGACATCGTCACTCCGTTGCGCACGATTGCAGGGAAACACACGCCAACAGGCATTGACGCTGGGATGCCGCCAAGCTGGTCAATGAGGTCGACTACAACGTTAACGATCGCGCCGGGTTTGCCAGATTTTGGCGTTGCTATCTTCTTTCGTTCACTCACCAACTCGCCGGTCGCTGTATCGACTACGGCACCCTTGATTCCTGTTCCGCCGATGTCGATTCCTAGAGCGTGGGTCATGCTGTGCCTCTTTCGCGTGGTTAGGGTAGCGTCAGAATTTCAGTACCGCGCTCAGTCACAACTAGCGTGTGTTCGAACTGTGCGGTCAAACTTTTGTCCTTGGTCGTTACAGTCCAGTCATCAGCCCACAGGTCCCATTCATACGTCCCGAGGGTCAACATTGGTTCGATCGTGAACACCATGCCGACTTCGATTACGTCGCTGAATTGAGGCGCCGAATCGTAGTGGGGAATGATCAAGCCGGAGTGAAACGCTTCGCCAACGCCGTGGCCGGTGAAATCTCGGACTACTCCGTAGCCAAAACGTTTCGCGTACGATTCGATTGCTCGACCAATGACATTTACTTGACGGCCTGGGGCTACAGCTTTGATTCCCCTGTTGAGTGCCTCCTGTGTGCGTTCAACAAGGTTGCGTGCGTCTTCGGTGACATCTCCAACGAGGAAAGTTTTGTTGAGATCACCATGCATGCCGTTCTTGTACGCGGTGATGTCGATGTTAATGATGTCGCCCTCATTGAGGACTGTGTCATCGGGGATACCGTGACAGATCACTTCGTTGATGCTTGTGCAGCAAGATTTGGGAAAGCCGCGGTATCCCAATGTCGAGGGATATGCGCCACGCTCGACCATGTACTGATGCGCAATCTGATCTAGTTGGGCAGTTGTCACGCCGGGAGCAATTGCTGCACCGACAGCTTCGACAGCTCCGGCCGCAATTTTTCCGGACTCACGGATGCGATCAATAGCTTCTGCGCTGTAGACGTCGGAGCCCGTAAATGGTCTAGGGGCAGCTTTGCCAACATATTCCGGGCGAGTAATAGCTGGGGGAACAGCGAGTGCGGGTGGGATTACTCCCGGAACGAGGTGACCAGAGTTATTCCGAGGCATTACAGCAGTCTACCGGCGTAGCCTTGGACTCAACGAAAGGACGAATCCATGACGCAGTGGTGGTACAACCATAAGACCGGTGAAGTCGAAGAGGGTCCGCAGTCGCTCGGAGTTGATCGTGATGGTCCGTTCGATACTCGCGAGCAGGCAGAACGCGCGCCGCAGATTATCGCTGAACGCGCCCAAAAATGGGCGAAGGATGAAGCTGACGACTGGAAGAAGAGCTAGCTCCTCTATTCGGTCGTCCTAGTACGAGTGCTCGGCAGTCGGGTAGGTGCCGGCCTCAACTTCAGCGCGATACTCGGTAACGGCGCCCGCCAGAGTAGATCGCAGGTCTGCGTACTGTTTAACGAATTTCGGAATCCGTCCTTTTGTTAGTCCTGCCCAGTCGGTCCAGACAAGCAGTTGGCCGTCAACGTGGGGCCCGGCTCCGACACCGATTGTTGGGATTCGCAGTGCTTCAGTAATTTTGGCTGCGGCTTCCGCGGGAACCATCTCGAGGACAACCGCGAAAGCGCCAGCCTCCTCAACTGCAAGTGCGTCAGCGAGTAGTTGTTCGAATCCTTCTCCGCGACCCTGAATCACGTGGCCGCCAAGACCGTGTTCGCTTTGCGGCGTGAAACCGATGTGAGCCATGAGCGGAATTCCCGCATCCACAATTCGCCGAATTTGTTCGGCGCTGCGAACGCCACCTTCAAGCTTCACAGCGTGAGCGCCAGTCTCTTTCATGAAGCGAAATGCAGTGTGGAGTGCTTCGTCTGGACCAGTCTCGTAGGAACCAAATGGGAGATCTGCGACGACAAAGGCGCGGGTGACCGCTCCGGCTACAGCTCGAGTGAGCGGGATCAGATCATCGATGCTGACGGGCAAGGTCGTGTCGTAGCCGTAAACATTGTTACCGGCGGAGTCACCAACAAGCAGAAAGTCGATACCTGACTCGTCAAAGATGCCAGCCGTGAGCTGGTCATAACTCGTGAGGCCAACAATCTTGATGCCATTCTCTTTAGCTGTCTGAAAATGGCGAGTGCGGACGCGTTTGAGCTTTGCTTGGGCGGCAGCTGCGGCTTGGTCAGTCATAACGGCCAGTCTAACGACACTGTTGGGCTAAGGGATTGGAGACGTGCGACGGCGAGTGCGCTGCATTGCGGGCTCAGAGCAAGTAGCCTAAGAAGGGCACAATCGGGGTCGCAATTTCGCGACACGGCACGGATTGAGGGACTTCATGTCAATGGACAAGCAGCGCGACTTTGTTCTTCGCACAATTGAAGAACGCGGCATCAAGTTCGTTCGACTCTGGTTTACGGATGTCGTTGGAACGCTCAAGAGTGTTGCTGTTGCGCCTGCCGAAATTGAAGGTGCATTCGCTGAAGGACTGGGTTTCGATGGTTCAGCGATTGAAGGATTTACACGCGCCTACGAGGCCGACATGCTCGCGCATCCAGATCCAACCACTTTCCAGATTTTGCCGTGGCGCGGCGAGATTGATCCGACCGCCCGCATGTTCTGTGACATCACCACGCCAGATGGTCAGCCGGCAGCATCTGATCCCCGAAACGTGCTCAAGCGTGCGCTTGCCAAGGCTGCTGACCGCGGGTTCACGTTCTACACGCACCCGGAGATTGAGTTTTACCTTCTCAAGTCGAGCAAGCTCAAGCAGGGACGCCCAGAGCCTGTTGATTCTGCTGGCTTCTTCGACAACGTTCCCGGTGGTACAGCTCACGACTTCCGTCGGCGTTCGGTGCGGATGCTCGAAGATCTGGGAATCTCTGTTGAGTTCAGCCACCACGAGTCTGGCCCAGGTCAGAACGAGATTGACTTGCGCTATGCCGACGCACTGACGACCGCAGACAACATCATGACGTTCCGCACTGTGATCAAAGAGGTCGCGATCGAGCAGGGCGTCTACGCAACTTTCATGCCCAAACCGATGGCTGGCCAGCCAGGCTCGGGAATGCACACCCATATGTCGCTCTTCGAGGGCGACCAGAATGCCTTCTACGATGCGAGCGGGCACTACCAACTGTCTAAAGTCGGTCGCCAGTTCATGGCGGGTGTGCTCAAGCATGCGCCGGAAATTACCGCCGTTACTAACCAATTCGTGAACTCATACAAGCGGCTATGGGGCGGCGATGAAGCGCCTAGTTTCGTCACGTGGGGTCACAACAATCGCTCCGCGCTCGTGCGTGTTCCGCTCTACAAGCCGGGTAAGGGCCAGAGTGCCCGGATTGAGTACCGCGCGCTTGACTCTGCAACAAATCCCTACCTTGCCTATGCGCTGCTTCTGTCAGCGGGCCTCAAGGGCATCGAGGAAGGCTATGAGCTGCCGCTCGAAGCCGAGGATGCTGTCGGCGAACTCTCGGAGCACGAGCGTCGTGCGCTCGGCTACGAGCAGTTGCCCTCCAATCTCAATCACGCACTGAGCATCATGGAGAACTCTGAGCTCGTTGCCGAAACTTTGGGTGAGCAGGTGTTCAACTACGTTCTGCTCAATAAGCGTCGTGAATGGAAGGCGTACCGCGCTCAAGTCACCCCATATGAGTTGGAGAGTAGCCTAGAGGTTCTCTAGCGGCTTCGGTCATCCCATGTCTAGGTCCCCGTACACTCTGACCGAACTAGCTAAACTCGGATTCTTAGAGCTTGGCGAGGCTCGTGAGCGTCTTACCGCGCTTGATCGACCGGAAGTGCCGCGGTTAATTGCGCGGGCAGCAAATCCTGACCAAGCTTTGCATCTGCTTCTCACGCTCTCTGAGACCGCTCCCGATCAGCTCGAGCCCCTTCTTGAGAGTGAAGACGCCGCGGTGCGTCTCCTTCAGGTTCTTGGTGCGTCTTCTGGACTTGGCGACTATTTTGTACGTCATCCCCAAGAGTTGGATGCTCTGTGCTCAGCCATTTCTGCACCGCCAACGCCAGCCGAATATGTGGCGGTGCTTGCTGAAGCGACAGAAGGGTTGGAACACGAGGACGCGTGGGTTGCGCTGCGCATCCGTTATCGGCGGGAACTCGCCAAGCTCACTGCGTGGGATCTGGCCCAAGAAGATCCGTTGGCGGCAGTCGACCGGGTTGCTATGGCGCTGGCTGACCTTGCTGGTGCAGCCCTTGAGGCTTCACTTCTCGTTGCTCGACGGTCAGTGCCGTACTCACCGGCTGATGTCGCCTCCACGCGAGTTGCCATTATTGGAATGGGCAAAGCGGGAGCCCGAGAACTGAACTATGTCTCCGACGTTGACGTAATATTTGTCACCGAGCCAGACGGAATTGATGCGGATCGTGCTGTTGAAATTTCAACAAAACTCGCCGTACTGACCATGCGGGGCATCAATGATCTCACGCTAGAGCCAGGGCTGTGGGAAGTCGATACGAACCTCCGTCCCGAGGGCAAGGATGGCGCCCTCGTCCGCACGCTTGAATCGCATCTCGCGTACTACGATCGCTGGGCTGAGAGTTGGGAGTTTCAGGCGCTCCTCAAGGCGCGGCCGCTCGCAGGTGATCGTGAGCTTGGCGCCCGCTATATTGCCGGTGTCTCTCCCATGGTGTGGTCGAGCGCATCACGTGAAAATTTTGTTGCGTCGGTTCAGAGAATGCGCGAACGCGTGACCGAAAACATTCCGCCTGAGGAGCGCGACGTTCAGCTCAAACTCGGTCGAGGCGGTCTCCGCGACATTGAGTTCACCGTGCAATTGCTGCAACTCGTTCACGGTCAGAATGATGAAGAGGTCAGGCAGACATCGAGCCTGCGAGCCCTCATAGCGTTAGCGGAGCATGGTTATATTGGCCGCACCGAGGCCGGTGAGTTTGCGCGCGACTATCGTTTTCTTCGACTACTGGAACACCGCATTCAGCTCTCGCGATTGCGACGTACGCACCTGATGCCTCGAGATCCTGACGATCTCCGTGTGCTCGCCCGTGCTACTGGAATTGCGAAGAGCGCAAGCGATCTGACTGAGCAGTGGCAGCGAACCAAGATTGCAGTGCGTCGCTTGCACGAGAGACTCTTTTATCGCCCGTTGCTTTCGGCCGTTGCTGCGCTTCCGGAGGAAGGCCTGGCTCTTTCGAGCGATCAGGCTGCTGCACGTCTTGCGGCTATCGGTTTTCTAGACCCCAAGGGAGCGCTTGCGCACATCGCGGCGCTGACAGGGGGACTCACACGTCGAGCGACGGTTCAAAAAACTCTGCTCCCGGTAATGCTGCAGTGGTTTGCCGATGGAGCAGACCCCGATTACGGTCTTCTTGCGTTCCGACGCCTCAGCGAAGCGCTGGGGGAGGCGTACTGGTTCTTGAGAATGCTGCGCGACTCGTCAGGTGCAGCAGAACGACTGACCCACGTGTTGTCAGCATCCAAATATGTCGGTGCGCTCTTTGAGCGGATCCCTGACGCCGCAGCCTGGCTTGAACACGAAAAGGAACTTAAACCTCGCACGATCGAGGTTCTTCGGGAAGAGTCGCGTGCGATCGTTTCTCGTCACCGCGGAGATGAAAATGCGGCAGCTGTCGCCCTTCGCACCGCTCGACGTCGGGAAGTCTTGCGTCTGGCGCTTGGGTCGATTCTCGGCGTAACGACAATCCAAGAATTGGGTCGCGGTCTCAGCGACGTGACGACCACGATGCTTGAAGGAGCATTGGCGGTGTTGCGTCCGGACCCCGACGGCATTGAATTCGGGGTTATCGCCATGGGACGCTACGGCGGCGCCGAGTCAGGTTTCGGCTCGGACACGGATGTGATGTACGTCTACCGCGCCGCTGGTGCAGCGAGCGAAGAAGCAGCGAAGCGAGCCGAAGCTCTCGCAAAGGGGCTCAAGCGGATTACGGAGGACGTGAAACTACCTCTCGATCTCGATCTTGACCTTAGACCTGAGGGCAAGAACGGCGCGATCGTTCGTTCTTTGGACTCCTACGACGCCTATTACAAGCGTTGGTCGCTTACGTGGGAAGCACAAGCTCTGTTGCGTGCGCGTGGCGTAGCGGGCGACCAGGCGCTGCTGAGTGATTTTGAAACCCTGGCTAATCGCGTTCGCTATCCGCAGGCGATCTCGCCTCAAGACGTACGCGAGGTTAAGCGAATAAAAGCGAGAGTCGAGTCTGAACGCCTCCCGCAAGCGGCCGATCCTGCGCGGCACCTTAAGCTTGGCCGAGGCTCACTGAGCGACGTCGAGTGGTTTGTGCAGCTGCTCCAATTGCAGCACGGCGCTCGAGTTCCCGGGCTCCGCACGACATCAACGCTCGATGCGCTAGACGCGGCGGTTGCGGAAAAACTTGTAATAGCTTCGGATGCGGCGCGACTCCGTGAAGCGTGGATTCTCGCCTCGCGTGCGCGGTCCGCAATCACTCTGTGGACCTCAAAAACGTCCGATGTTCTGCCCACCGACAGGCTTCAGCTTGAAGGCATCTCGAGAATGCTTGAGTACCCGCCTGGATCTGCCAGCAAGCTTGAAGAGGACTATCTTCGGGCTACGCGCCGTTCCCGTCGCGTATTTGAACGCCGTTTCTACGGTGTTTCAAACGCTGTGCGCTCCTAACTCTTCCTGCTTACGCAGTTCGGGCCGCATCCAGAAGGATGCGGCAA
>CH672415.1:712694-765107 GCA_000153145.1 marine actinobacterium PHSC20C1 | reverse complement strand
CCGCTCGAGGCAGCGCCACCGCTCGGCCGCGATTTCCTGAATTTCCGAAATTGAGACGGGGATTGATCACACGGCAGGCACGAAAACGTACGGCAGAACGCCGACCGAGGCGAGTGCTGCACGCAGTAGTGCTCCGCGGCCACCCTCCATGTCGGCTGTGACCGCTTCGGATGCTGCCTCGGCCGGGCTGAGCCAGGTCAGTTCGAGTGCATCCTGGCGGGGTTCGCACGTACCCGTGACGGGAACGACGTAGGCCATCGAGACGGCGTGCTGGCGAACATCCGTGTACTGGCTCTCGCTTGGCCACGGAAAATACTCGGCGACCGTGAATGGTGTCGGGTTCGCGGGGAGCAGCGGGAAGGCCATCGGGCCCAGATCTTTCTCGAGGTGACGGAAGAGCGCATCGCGCAGGCTCTCGCCAAACATCACCCGGCCAGAGACGAGGGTGCGAGTTATCTCGCCGTCATTGCCGCGCACCAGAGTGCCGACCTCAGTGACGCGACCCAGCCCATCCACGCGCACTGGAACAGCCTCAACATAGAGAAGCGGCAGTCGCCGGCGGGTCTCTGCAAGCTCTTCATCTGAAAGCCAAGACGAGTTGGGGTCTGGTGTGCCGACGGAGCTCATGCTCCATTGTCACCCATGGTGCGGGTTTAGCGTGCACACCAAGATGGGTCGGATGCTGCGGCGGGCTGCTCGGGACGGCCACTCGTCGTGCACACCCTTGCCATCCCCGAACGTGTGCTGTGTTTAGCGCTTACACGCCGAAGTACAGTTCGTACTCGTACGGGTGCGGACGCTGTGCGAACGGAAGCAGTTCGTTCGTACGCTTGTAATCGATCCACGTCTCGATGAGGTCCTTGGTGAAGACGTTACCTTCCATGAGGAACTCATAGTCGGCTTCGAGAGCAACGAGAGCCTCTTCGAGCGAAGCGGGAACCTGAGGAATCAGGCGTGCTTCCTCGGGCGGCAACTCGTAGAGGTCCTTGTCAACGGGCTCGTGCGGTTCGATCTTGTTCTTGATGCCGTCGAGGCCAGCCATGAGCTGAGCAGCGAACGCGAGGTAAGGGTTACCCGATGCGTCAGGGGCGCGGAACTCAATGCGCTTTGCCTTGGGGTTCGTTCCGGTAATCGGGATACGAATCGAAGCTGAACGGTTTCCAGCCGAGTACACGAGGTTTACCGGTGCTTCGAATCCGGGGATCAAGCGACGGTAAGAGTTCACTGTCGGGTTGGTGAACGCGAGCACAGCAGGAGCGTGCTTGAGCAGCCCGCCGATGTACCAACGAGCTACGTCGCTGAGTCCGCCATAGCCTTTCTCGTCGTAGAACAACGGTGTGCCGTCGTTCCACAGTGACTGGTGAGTGTGCATTCCAGAGCCATTGTCGCCAAAGAGTGGCTTAGGCATGAACGTTGCCGTCTTGCCCCACTCGTTTGCCGTGTTCTTGACGATGTACTTGAACTTCAGGATGTCATCGCCTGCGTGAACGAGAGTGTCGAACTTGTAGTTGATCTCGCCCTGTCCCGCGGTGCCGACTTCGTGGTGGCTGCGCTCAACGTCGAGTCCTACATCAATGAGCTTCACGACGATGTCGTCACGAAGGTCAGCGTGTTGGTCAACGGGGGAGACGGGGAAGTATCCGCCCTTGAATGGCGTCTTGTTGGCGAGGTTTCCGCCCTCTTCTGTGCGTCCGCTGTTCCAAGCACCTTCGCTGGAGTCAACTTCGTAGAAGCTCTTGTTGGCTGAAACTTCGTAGCGCACGTCGTCAAAGATGTAGAACTCTGCTTCGGACGCAAAGAACGCAGTGTCTGCGATCCCCGTCGAGGTGAGGTATTTTTCGGCCTTCTTAGCAACTTGGCGCGGGTCGCGAGCGTAGATCTCGCCGTTGCGCGGGTTGTAGATGTCGAAGATGATGATGAGAGTTCGCTCAACGCGGAAGGGGTCAACGTAGGCAGTGCTTACGTCGGGGATGAGCTGGAGGTCCGACTCGTGGATCGACTGAAAGCCTCGAATTGATGAACCATCGAAGAGCTGACCTACGGAAAAGAAGTCCTCGTCGACGGTGGCCGCGGGGATGTTGAAGTGTTGCTGGATACCGGGAAGATCCGTAAATCGGATGTCGAGAAACTTCACGTCTGTGTCCTTGATAAAAGCAAGAACCTCAGACGAATTTGCAAACTTCGGATGAGACATTGAGTGGAACTCCAAGGGGTTCATTGGCGATCGGCTGTCGTTACAACCGCTTACCAGACTACAGAAGCCGGATTTCACCTGCATCTCCGGATTGTTTCCGGCATGTTACGCAGCTGGGATTGGTTAGGCTAAGCCAGTGAATCAGCAGCAAACATCCAGTGATCAGTGGCCGGGCAAGCGGATTGGCCTTCCGGCAGAAGGACCGCGTTCTATTGGGAGGTTAGGCCGTCGGCTCGCTGCTCTCGCAATCGACTGGGGACTCGCGGTAGTCGTTTCCATCGCGTTTTTCAACTACGACGCTTTCGCTACCCTCGGAGTTTTTGTTGCTGCGCAGATCGTGATGCTCCTCACGGCGAACGGCAGCATCGGTCACCTCATGGCCGGACTACGGGTTGTTCCTGTAGCAGGCGGCTATCTGGGCCTTTGGCGCCCGATTGTACGAACGTTGCTCATGGCGATTGTGATCCCCGCAGTAATTTGGGATCCTGACCAGCGCGGAATGCACGACCGCCTTGCTGGCACATTGCTCGTCCGTCGCTAGATCGCTCGTGAGTCTTTTGGCTCAAGTGCGGCCAAATCTAAGCGCGCTGAGACCGTTGCGCCCGTGCTTTCATCGGGTCGATTCCCTTGGGAATGGGGAGCCCGTTCTTATCCAGCGAAGTGAGTCGATTCGAAATTGCCAGAATCTCTGGCTTGCGCAGAACGTTCTTTAGTCGTCCTAAGGTGGGGGCGAGCTTGTGCAGTGCGACAGAATCTGCGTCTGGGCCGACGTAAATGAAGTGCACGGGTACGTTAGGCAAGAAGCGAACCATCTTGCGGCGCTCATCCTCGAGCATCTTCTGGGTGCGACTACGAGGACCCTCGCCGATGAGTGCTATTCCACCCTTGCCGACGGCGCGGTAGACGGCATCCTGAGTTTTAGGGCTGATGGAGACAGGCATTTCGCTTGCGGTCCAGCCGCGACGGAGCGAACTCTTCAGCACTGCGCCAACTGCACCAGGCTGACCGGCGATCTGCGAGTATGCAGCCCGCTCAGCACGGCGGCCAAGCACGATGAGGAATGCTAGCAATCCTGCCATTACTCCGGCGACGATGTAGAGCACGAAGCCCAAAACATTGCCGGGCGAAAGCAGCAATGCGAGAGCGAGTCCCACAAGGATCGGCAGCAGGAATGCTAGGAGAAAGAACCATACTGCGAGATTGTCGTACCGTCTCGTCATCTGGAAAACCTGGTACATCTGCTTGATGCGGCCGGGTTCTTTCGGAGCTTTTGGAGCCTTCGGAGTTTTTTCGCTGCGTGCCATGCTTCTAGGATACGGCTTTCAGGGCCGTGCTGATTTCCTTATTTTGACGGTCAGCACAATTTGGGCTCAGTACGCAGTGGAGCAACCCACCTCACCTCAGGGTAAGAGCGCGATGAGACTTTCTCCACAACTCTCGTGGGGATCCTCGTGAGGGCGAGCGCGCCCGTAAAGATTGTGCTGTGATTGACGACACCGTGGCTGGCTACCGTACTGTGCGCGCCCTCGCTGAGATAGGGGGAGCCCAGGTATTCCTGACACGCCCGAATTCTCACGAACACGTCGGTGTCGGGTCGCAGTCGCGACATTTCAGAACAGAGATTAGGGCGCTCAAGAGGTTTCACGCGAGCATCCCGCTGCCGCGAATACTCGCAGAAGCCGAATGCTTGTCGCGTGCCAGCGGGGATTTTGTCATCGCTATCGACGATCTCGCGTCCGCCACGGATGGGTCGCCGGTCCTGATTCTCGGATGGGTCGGCTCAGGTTCGCTCCGAAGACTTCTACGGCAACGAACGATGCTTCGACCGGGTGAGGCGATCACGATACTGGCGCCGCTTCTAAATGCGCTCGTCCGCACTCATCAAGCCGGCGTCAGCATGGGGAATCTGAGTCTTGATACCGTCCATTTTGATGAGGCTGGCTGCCCGTTTTTTATCGACTTCAGTTCTGCGCAGTTGCGAGTTGTCAATCCGACCCCGCGCGAGCTACAGGGCGACGACTACTTTCGTGAAGATCGCCTAAACCTTGCAAACCTGGCCCAAAGTGTTCTCGCTGCAGTTCGCGCTGATCGAGAAGTGATGGGCACAATCCGTGACCTCAGCCTCTGGCTCGCGGACAACGAAACCACCAACGGTCCGGACTGGCAGCAACAATTCGAGACTCAACTCTTCGCGCTCGGTGCGCCAGAGCCGCTTCGGCTAACAGCAGACACCGCCATCAGCTCCCTCGCACGGCAGGCTCCAGCACGGCCACTTTCGGTGTCTGCGCAAATTGAGGCTCGGCCGTCAAACGAAGCACGATCGGTCCTTGCGCTCCCGCTCTGGCTCGATCGCCAGCTTGGCGACTTGCTGCGTCCTGTAATTTTCCGGATTCAGGTGTGGCGCCGGGCATTCGCGGACTGGTGTCGCCCAGTGCGAACGCGCACCTGGGTGCTGGCGGCGGCGGCGATGGTCAGCATTCTTTCCTGCTTCGTCCTCATCTGGCCGGGGTCGGGAGATACGACACGATCGAACGATGGGCATCAACAGGAGTCACAGCACGCCATCGAATCTGACTCTGCTGATGAACTCTCTCGAGAGTCCAGTACCCGTGCAGCCGATCTACAGGGTGATGCTCAGAAAGCGCTAACGGTGCTGCTAAACACGCGCGCAGGGTGCTTGAGGGATCTCTCGGTTGTCTGCCTTGAGGCGGTTTCGCCGCCGGGCACCCCCGCCTACCTCAGTGATCGTGCACTCATCGATTCGGTGCTTGCCGGTGGCGAGTTGCCCAAGAGCGCACTATTTGACCCAGCCGTGAGCGTCGAGAAACAACAGCTCGGAGACAGTGTGCTTTTCGAATTTGACGACGGCGACAATAGCAAACCGGCCTCGGTCCTTCTCGTGAAGGGCGAGGCCGGTTGGCGAATCAGGAGCTACATGCTGCCTGGATAATTCAGGTGACGCTAGATTCCGAGCTTGTCGGCGAAGTCGCCGCCTTCAAGGCGGTTCTTCACGTCAACGAGGAATCGAGCAGCGTCCGCGCCGTCTACGATGCGGTGATCGTAGCTGAGTGCGAGGTAGACCATCGAGCGGATGCCGATGGAGTCGCCATTTACATCGCTGATGACGACTGGCTTCTTGGTGACAATTCCCGTGCCCAAAATGGCCGACTGCGGGAGGAACACGATAGGTGTGTCAAACAGTGCACCCCGTGAACCCGTGTTAGTCAAAGTAAACGTGCCACCAGAGAGCTCGTCCGGCGTCAGCTTATTGTCACGAGTGCGCGCAGCGAGGTCGGCAATCTGTGATGCAAGTCCGGCAAGGTCAAGTGACGCTGCATCACGGATAACGGGCGTGAGTAGTCCACGCTCGGTGTCAACTGCGATGCTGATGTTCTCTTGAGCCGGGTACACGATTGAGTTATCTTCGATCGTCGCGTTGATAATCGGGTTCGACGTCAGCGCTTCTGCCGCAGCAAGTGCGAAGAACGGCAAGAATGAAAGCTTCGTGCCGGTCTTTGCAAGGAACTCGTCCTTGACCGAAGTGCGGTAGTTTGCGACCGCCGTCACATCGACCTCGACTACGGACGTGAGCTGCGCGGACGACTGCATCGAGATGACCGCACGCTCAGCAATTACCTTGCGCAAGCGAGACATGGGAACTGTCGTTCCCCGCAACGGCGAAACTTCGCGCGGCGCAGCCTGTGCTGAACTCGCCGCCGTTTCTTCGGTACTTGAGGCTGCTTCGCTTGCAGCGAGCACATCTTGCTTGCGGATACGGCCGCCGACACCAGTGCCAGTGATCGTCGTCAAATCGACGCCGCGTTCATTGGCGAGCTTGCGAACGAGAGGCGTAAGGTAACCGGCTTGCGAGTCGTCGTCGTCATCGGAGTCGTCAGCATTTGTCTCAGTGCTCGCGGGAGCTTGCACAGCCTCTTGATCAGCGGCAGGTGCGGCGGGAGCCTCTGACGCTTGTTCTGCTGGAGCCTCTGCTGGAGCCTCTGCTGGAGCAGGCTCTTCGGAGGCGGCAGGCTTTTCGGCCGCAGAAGCGGCTTCGGGTTCAGCCTCAGCAGGCTCAGCTTCCGCGGGAGCGGATGCTTCGGCAGCAGGAGCCGTCTCGGCAGCAGGCTCAGCTTCGGCCTCAGCGGGAGCTTCCTCAGCATCGGTTGTGGGAGCAGCCTCTGCGCCGCCAGAACCGTCACCGATTCTTACCAGCGCAGTGCCAACTTCAACTGTCTCGTCTTCGGCGACCAAGATCTCTTCAATGACGCCAGCAACAGGGGAGGGGATCTCCGTGTCGACTTTGTCGGTTGAGACCTCGAGCAGGGGCTCGTCCACCTCTACACGCTCGCCGACCTGCTTCAGCCAGCGGGTCACCGTGCCCTCGGTGACACTCTCTCCGAGTGCCGGAAGGTTAACGGATTCGCTCATCAGTATTGCTCCTTTGTGATGCTTGTCATCAATAGCTTAGTTCCGTGGTTGAGGCGGAGCCTATACCGCGTGAAGCGGCTTGCCAGCCAAGGCGAGAAATGCCTCGCCGAGGGCTTCGTTTTGGGTGGGGTGTGCGTGAAGCAACGGCGTAATGTCCTCTGGATGTGCTTCCCAGTTGACGATCAATTGTGCTTCACCAATCAGTTCGCCAACTCGCGCGCCAATCATATGGACGCCAATGACTGGGCCATCTACAACGCGTACGACCTTGATCGATCCGGTGGTGCCGATAATGGCACTCTTTCCGTTTCCACCCAGGTTGTAGTCGTAAGCCTTGACGTTGTCGGCACCATGGATCTCGACAGCCTTAGCTTCGGTCAGTCCAATGGACGCAACCTCAGGGTCGCTGTAGGTGACCTTGGGGATGTTCACGTCATCGATCACAATTGGCTTGAGGCCAGCGATCTCTTCAACAACGAAAACGCCCTGCTGGAAACCGCGGTGGGCGAGTTGGAGTCCGGGAACGATGTCGCCAACCGCAAATACGCCTGCAACGTTAGTTGCGAGTCGATCATTGGTCAGTACGAAACCGCGGTCCATTTCGATTCCAACTTCTTCGAATCCAAGACCCGCAGTTGACGGGCCACGACCGACAGCAACGAGGAGAAGCTCAGCTTCAACCGTTTCGCCGTTTTCGAGTGTCACGACAACGCCGTCATCGCTCTGCTCGACGCTCTTGAAGCGAACGCCTGTGTGGAAGTTGATTCCACGGCGGCGGAAAGCACGCTCGAATTGCTTGCTTACCGATACGTCTTCGTTGGGAACCAGGTTGGGGAGGCCTTCGATGATCGTTACGTCGGCACCCCAGCTCTTCCACACACTAGAGAACTCCACGCCAATTACGCCGCCACCGAGCACGGCAACCTTCTTGGGCACGAAGTCGAGCTCAAGGGCCTGCTCCGAGGTAATTACGCGACCACCGATTTCGAGACCGGGAAGCGATCGCGAATAAGAACCGGTAGCAAGAACTACATTCTTGCCAACAACGGTGTCTTCTCCGACTTGAACCGTGTTGGGCGCGACCAGCTTGCCTTCACCCTCGATGACGGTGATTCCACGCATCTTGATGAGGCCTTGGAGTCCCTTGTATTTGCTCGCGACGATGTCCTGGCGGTACTTCGTGACGCCGGCAATGTCGATGCCCTCGAGCGTGGTGTTTACGCCATACTTAGCGGCTTCGCGAGTTACATCAGCGACTTCTGCCGAGTGGAGTAGCGCCTTTGTCGGGATACAACCGACGTGAAGACACGTGCCACCAAGTTTGTTCTTCTCGATCAATCCAACGGTCATGCCTAGTTCGGAGGCGCGCAAGGCAGCTGCGTAGCCACCGCTTCCTCCACCAAGAACGACAAGGTCAAAATTGTGCTCAGCCAATACAGCAGCTCCTCTGTAAGGAAATTTGTTCGACGGTACGCAGAGTGTGTTCACGGTGCGACCGGATGGTGCGGAAAGTACCCGCGTAAAAACCTTACTACGGTCGGGAAAATTCCTCGGCCAGTTCGATGAGTGTCCTTACACCGATTCCTGTAGCGCCCTTGCCAACGTAACCCCAGCCTCCGCCGCGGTTGTCAGATGGTCCGGCGATATCAATGTGGGCCCAAGGAATGGTTTCGCCGCTGTCTGGGCGCTTGCCGACAAAGTCCTTAAGGAATGCTGCCGCGATGAGCATGCCGCCAGCGGTGTTACCCGCCTTAATGTTCGCAATGTCTGCGATGTCTGACGCGAGCATCGGGCGCAGCTCTGGGCTGATCGGCATCGGCCAGAACGGCTCGCCAACGCGATCTGCGACCGCGACTACCTGATTGACAAGTTGCTTGTCACCCATGGTTCCCGCATAACGATTGCCGAGCGCGACTACTGCAGCACCAGTGAGGGTAGCGATATCAATAATCGCGTCGGGGTTTTCTTCACTGGCAATAACGAGTCCGTCGGCCATTACAAGGCGGCCTTCAGCGTCGGTATTGAGTACTTCAACAGTTTTGCCGCCACGGATGGTCAACACGTCATTGGGACGAATTGCGGTACCAGACGGCATGTTTTCTGCAAGACAGAGCCATGCGGTAAGCCGCACCTTGGTGCCCAGTTTCGCGCACGCCTCCAGGACCGCCATGACTGTCGCAGCGCCGCTCATGTCGAACTTCATGCCGATCATGCCAAGGCCCGGCTTTAGCGAAAGCCCGCCGGAGTCGAAAGTGATTCCCTTGCCAACCAGAGCAAGGTGCTGAGTAGCGCCGGCTGGGTTGTAGCTAATTTTGACAAGTCGCGGGCCTCGACTTGATCCCTTACCCACGCCTAGGATTCCTCCAAAGCCGCCGGCTTCGAGCTCCTTCTCTGCGAGAACTTCTACCTCGACATCAGCGAGCGCGGCGAGTTCGCTCGCGCGGTCCGCAAAAGTTTCCGGGTAGAGCTCGCCGGGAGCCTCGTTAACGAGATCCCTAGTGATGTGGGTCGCGTGCGCGATTATTGCTGCGCGCTCGATAAGCGAGATGTCGTCTACTGGGCTCAGAATGGTGATGTCGGTCGCGAGGCTCTTCGCTGCTTCCGGCTTCGACGAGCGGTAGGCGTCGTACGAGTAGGCACCGATTGCCGCACCCTCAAGAGTGGCGAGGGTGTCTGGTGAAGTCTGTGTGCCGAGAGCCAAGGCGATGCGTGCTGCTCCGCGCAATTGGCGCGCCGCTGAGCCGGCGGCGTATCGCAATACTTCGGGAGTGATGGTCTGGTCGCCGATGCCAATAAAAGCGACTGCGCTAGCGCCAATGCCGGATGCTGGAATGCGGAGCAGTTCGTCCTGCGCGCCAGTGGCGCCAATTGCGCTCAGTGCCTCGGCGAATGAGGAGAGAGCTGACGAGTCATCGACAAGCTTCGGTCCCGATTCAGTCTTAATCACCCCGATAACAAGTACATCTGTTTCAACTTCGGAGGCGGACGAGGTGGACAAGTGCAACGTAGCAACGGTCATGTGCTCATGATATCCAGCATCAGCCTGCATGTTCGCTAGCAGCATGACGCTGAGGGCCGCAATCCCCGGGATGCGAGCTCGAGCGCGATTAGAGTTGGATTATGCGAGATCCAGCCGGCCTATATGACATCGCGACAGATGTTGCGGGGGTGCCGCGCGGTCTCCCGCTCGTCGCCGGCCTTACCGGCTTTGCCGATGCAGGCGGCGCTGTGAGCCAGTTCAGTCAGTATCTGCTCGATACTCTTGAGCGCTCGGTGGTAGCTTCCTTCGACAACGATGCCTTGCTCGATTACCGCGCACGCCGTCCAACGATCTATTTTGATCAAGATCACTTGAGCGATTATCGGCCGGCAAAACTTGAGGTGTACCTAGCGAAGGACGAGCTCGGTCAGCCATTTCTCCTCTTGACCGGCTATGAACCCGACTTTCAGTGGGAACGATTCTCTGCCGCCGTTCTGAGGCTTGTTGAGAAATTCGATGTGAAATCCACGACGTGGGTACACGCGATCCCTATGCCCGTGCCACACACGAGGAGCATCGGCGTTACCGTCAGCGGAAATCGCAGCGAGCTCATTGATTCGTTGTCGGTCTGGAAACCTCATACTCAGGTACCAGCTAATGCGATGCACTTGATTGAATACCGACTGCAAGAGTTGGGGCATCCGACTGCCGGTTTCGTGCTGCTTATCCCGCACTATCTTGCTGATACCGAGTGGCCGACCGCCGCGGTTACCGCACTCGAGAGCGTGAGTGCTGCCACAGGATTGATCTTCCCAACAGACAGGCTCCGAGAAGACGGCAGGGAATTCGTGGCAAAGATTGATAGCCAAGTAGAGAGCAACCAAGAGCTCGCGCGACTAGTTGGCACTCTCGAAGAGCGCCACGACAACTACATGGAAGAGAACCCCATGAGGTCGCCGCTTACTGACGAAGATGGTGAACTACCATCGGCCGACGAGATTGCGGCAGAGCTTCAAAAGTTCCTTGCAATTCGCCGTGCGGGTGACGATGACAGCACTACAGGGTTGCCGCTCTAGCTCTGGTGCAGTGCACGCGAAAAGCGTGTCATAATATTAGTAAGACCCGGTCTTGTTTCTAGCCGATTCGCCGTGCAACGGCGTGCGTAGAGACTTGACATGGGTCTTAGTACTGCCCGAAAACCTCGGAAAGGTGTTCACATGGCGACCCGAACTAAGGCTGCGGAGACGACAACTGCAGCGAAAAAGGCTCCTGCTAAGGCAGCAGCGAGCACGAAAGCTGCCGACGCAGCAGCCGAAGCGACTGTAGTTGTAGACAGCGCGGAGAGCACCGCAAAGAAGCCAGCGACTAAGAAGCCAGCAGCAAAGAAAGCAGCGACGACGACGTCGGCTGCCGACTCAGCTGCTGCAAAGAAGGCTGCGACGGCCAAGAAGCCTGCAGCCACTAAGGCCAAGGCGCCGGCTAAGACTAGAAAGTCAGCCGCCTCCTCAGTTGAGATCGTCGAAGCCGATGGTGAAGACGAGTCGAAGGACGATGACCAAGAAGAGAAGTCGACGAGCAAAGATGAGGCGCTGCCCACTGGTGCTCTAGTCCTTTCGCTTGTTGATGACGAAGACGACGTTCCTGTTTATTCCGCAGCGATCACTGGTGCTACCGCTGACCCTGTCAAGGACTACCTGAAGCAAATCGGTAAGGTCGCACTGCTCAACGCAGCTCAAGAGGTCGAGCTCGCGATGCGTATCGAGGCCGGCCTATTTGCCGAGGACAAGCTCGCTGAGATGAAGCCTTCCGAAGTACGCTCAACTCTCGGTCGTGAGCTTCAGTGGGTTGCTAAAGATGGACAGCGCGCCAAGAGCCACTTGCTCGGCGCAAACCTCCGTCTCGTTGTATCGCTGGCTAAGCGCTACACGGGCCGTGGAATGCAGTTCCTCGACCTGATCCAGGAGGGCAACCTGGGGCTCATTCGCGCAGTCGAGAAGTTCGACTACACGAAGGGCTTCAAGTTCTCCACTTACGCTACGTGGTGGATTCGTCAGGCAATCACTCGCGCAATGGCCGACCAGGCCCGCACAATTCGTATTCCTGTGCACATGGTTGAGGTCATCAACAAGCTTGCTCGTGTTCAGCGCCAGATGCTTCAGGACCTCGGCCGCGAGCCAACTCCAGAAGAACTATCGCGCGAACTGGATATGACGCCTGAAAAGGTTGTTGAGGTTCAGAAGTACGGCCGCGAGCCCATTTCGCTGCACACACCACTTGGTGAAGACGGCGACAGCGAATTTGGGGACCTCATTGAGGACACTGAGGCTGTTGTTCCCGCAGATGCCGTTGGGTTCACGATGCTGCAAAAGCAGCTCGAGAGCTTGCTTGATTCGCTCTCCGAGCGCGAAGCCGGCGTAATCCGCATGCGCTTTGGACTTGGCGATGGAATGCCTAAAACTCTTGATCAGATCGGTGATACGTTCGGCGTAACTCGCGAGCGTATCCGTCAGATCGAATCGAAGACGATGGCCAAGTTGCGCCACCCGTCACGCTCGCAGTCACTGCGCGACTACCTCGAATAGGCCAACAATGGGTGCTGAAGCGAACGCTGGTAAGAGTCTCACGGTCGAGGTCGATGGGGTCGTTTTCGAACGACTCCCCATCAAGACTCGACTAGTGGTTCGTGACGACGACATCGTCCAGGTCGTGTCGGAATACGCCGCGGATGTCGTGAAAGATGGCGACATTCTTTTCGTCACCGAGAAAATTGTCGGTATCACGCAGGGTCGCGCCTATCCGATATCCGACATTGCCCCGCGCAAGCTCGCAACAACCCTTTCGAAGTACGTGACTAAAACCTCACACGGAATCGGTTTGGGCATGCCCGAGACGATGGAGATGGCACTTCGAGAGTGCGGCACTCCACGCATTCTGTTCGCCGCTGCTGTTGCGGCGGTGACAAAAGCAATCGGGCGCCGCGGTGACTTTTACAGAATTGCTGGCCCCAAAGCTCGCGCCATTGATGGTCCAACCAAAAACACCATCCCACCGTACGATTCTCATGTTGTCCTCGGCCCTGACCGCCCGAACGGGGTAGCTGGCGATATCGCCCGCGCCCTAGATGCGGACATTACGGTCGCGGTTGTAGACATCAATGACTTCGGCGGCAACATCCTTGGTTCGACCGACCGGTCGACTAACGGTCTCGTGTTGAGCGTGCTGAAAGACAACCCTTTGGGGCAGGATCATCAGAGCACCCCGCTAGGCGTGATTCGCCGCGCGTCTCACTAGTCGCTAGCGATCTAACGATTGCTAGGCGGGCGCCCCAGGCGACTGTTAGAAGTCGATCACTTCACGGAACTTGGGGAGCAGTCCCGTCTTTATTCCGGTGAGGCTCGGCTTCATCTGAAAAACGCCGGTGTTGTAATTGCCTTCAATGATTGCAGGACCAGACGTTGAGATCGCAATATCCCAACCAACGTACGGAATCTGCGGAATCACGCGCGACACCGTGTCTAAGGTGCTGAGCACTTCGTCGTAGAGCGGCACTCTAAAACCGACGATAGGTGTTCCGGTTTGAGGATGAACAGTGAAAGTGTTTGCGTACTTGTCGAATGCACCATACGGCGCAACACCCGTTTTCTCGTCGAGAACGGTGTACATTCCGCCGCGCCCGTAATTATCAACGTCGGCCCCGTTGCCCATGCGCAGTACCGCTTCGAGAACGTGCACGTCAGTGCCATCGAAGAACGTGATCATGCGCAGGGAGTTCACGCTAGTTGGACACAGGGCTGACATTCCTGGGTGCTGTTTGATGAACGCCTCAACTAGGAATTGCCGGTTGTCCATGAGCTGACGGTAGAGACCGTTGGCATCGCGGAGCTCTTCACCGGAGTGCTTCTCGATTCCGGCGCCGCTCATGCTGTCGACTACTTTGACCATGATCGGATCATGGGTTCTTACGAACTCTACGAATTCTGCTTCGCTTGCAGTTCTCAGATCTAGCCAGTCGCGGCCAAGCCATTCATCGAAAGTCTTATTGAAGGTTGGCTTGTCGTAAAACCGCTCCCGATATTCTCGCTGGTTGTACTTGACGACGATTGAGTTGGCGTTGCCGCTAGTGATCCAAGTGCGGCGCTCAGCTCTGCTCAAGACGTTGAATTCAAACTCTTCGTAATCGAGATAGCCGGCTTGGTAAACCAACGAACACCACACCATGTCTATCAAAATGACAATGACTGGCGTACGACTGCGCAAACTAATTGCTCGCGCTACCGCCAGCATGTTCTTCACGTCGAGCGAAATCAGACGCGAGACATAATGTCGGATGCGCTTCACAGTTCTCCTACGAAGGTCACACCGGCAGAGGGCCGGCAGCGAACAAACTAATTGACGATGCTAAACGGTTCGTCCGGCAGTCAGTCGACTCGACTCATCGAGCCAGTTCACCGCTGTCGGAAACAGCTTGTCTTTGAACTTGGCACCGTGGTGGGCGCAGAAGAGCAGATCGCCGCTCGCGAGGGTCGCGCGAACGTATGCCTGCGCGCCACAACTGTCACAGCGATCGAGCGCCGTGAGGGTGTAGTCCATCTCATCGACTGTGGTGTCTTCTGTTGCAATGTTCGACATGGCCTACTCCTTCTTGCTAGCGGTTGTTATCCGTACGCCTATACAAGCATGCGGACCTGCAGATTGTTCTCATATTGCGGGCATTTCGCTCAGCGCGTACCAGAACCCATCTGCTGGTCAACCAGCTGTCTGACGAGTGTTGATGAGAGGGAATGTCGTGTGAAGAACGTAGTCTCTATGTTGGCCTTCCGTCGTCAAACTCTAGGAGCACAACATGGCGAGCTCTGACTATTCAGCCCGTCACCTTTCAGTACTTGAGGGACTTGAAGCTGTTCGCAAGCGCCCAGGTATGTACATTGGTTCGACCGACTCACGGGGACTCATGCACTGTCTCTGGGAGGTCATCGATAACTCGGTTGATGAAGCGCTCGACGGGCACGGTTCTGAGATTAGTGTGATTCTGCATGCCGATGAGAGTGTCGAAGTGCGGGACCAGGCACGGGGTATTCCTGTCGATATCGAACCCAAAACGGGTCTTTCCGGCGTCGAGGTTGTTTTCACAAAGCTCCACGCGGGCGGCAAGTTTGGTTCTGGGTCGTATGCGGCATCCGGTGGACTTCACGGCGTCGGGGCCTCGGTGGTCAACGCTCTGTCTGAACGACTCGACGTTGAAGTTGATCGTGATGGCAAGACCTGGGCAATGTCATTCCATCGCGGGGAGCCAGGGACATTCGCCGATACGGGCGCGCCGACACCTGATGCGCCATTTACCCCATTTGTGTCAGGTAGCGAACTTCGCATCGTCGGAAAGGTGCCCAAGGCTCGAACCGGTACGCGGGTTCGCTATTGGGCTGACCGCCAAATATTTACCAAGGGTGCAACGTTTCAGTCGGATGGACTGATTGATCGGCTGCGCCAAACCGCATTTCTCGTGCCCAACCTGACGCTAAACGTCACGGATGAGCGCGGCGATGAGCCCCGCCATGAGAGCTTCGCGTTCGAGGGCGGTATCTCGGAGTTCGTTGAGCATCTTGCTACGGACCCCCCGATTACCGATATCTGGCGACTCACTGGGTCCGGTGGCTTCACCGAGAGCGTTCCCGTGTTGCAAGAAAACGGGCACATGGTGTCCACCGAAGTCTCCCGGGATTGCGTCGTCGATGTCGCACTGCGCTGGGGCACAGGGTACGACACGGTGATCAAGAGCTTCGTGAACATCATCGCAACGCCTAAGGGCGGAACGCACATGGCGGGCTTCGAACAAAGCTTGCTTAAGTTCTTGCGCACCGAAACCGAAAAGAACTCGCGCCGTCTCAAGCTCGGCAGTGACAAGCTCGATAAAGACGACGTGCTCGCTGGACTCACCGTGGTGCTCACGGTGCGTTTGCCAGAGCCGCAGTTCGAAGGGCAGACCAAGGAGATCCTCGGTACGCCTGCCGTCCGCTCGATTGTTGCAAAGGTCATCGCAAACTCGATGGCAGAGAAGTTCGCGTCTACGAAACGCGATGACAAAGCGCAGGCCTCACTCGTGCTCGACAAGGTCGTAGCCGAGATGAAATCACGAATCTCGGCGCGTGCGCACAAAGAGACTCAGCGACGCAAGAACGCCCTAGAGAGTTCCAGCTTGCCTGCGAAGCTCGTCGACTGTCGTTCGAGCGATGTTGCAAACAGCGAACTATTCATCGTCGAGGGCGACTCAGCGCTCGGTACAGCAAAACTCGGCCGCGATAGTGAGTACCAGGCCCTTCTGCCAATTCGCGGCAAAATTCTCAACGTACAGAAGGCTTCGATCAGCGACATGCTGTCGAACGCGGAGTGCGCGTCGATCATCCAAGTGATTGGTGCCGGTTCAGGGCGCAGCTTCGATCTTGCTTCCGCTCGCTACGGCAAAGTCATCATCATGGCCGATGCTGACGTTGACGGTGCGCACATCCGTACGCTGCTCCTGACGCTCTTCTTCCGGTACATGCCGGACATGATTCGTGACGGTCGTGTGTATGCCGCCGTTCCGCCGCTTCACCGAATTGTCGTCATGAATCCGGGGTCAAAACCGAACGAGACGATTTACACCTACTCGGAGAAAGAGCTCAACACTGTGCTCGCGAGCCTCAAAAAGTCGGGCAAGCGCTATCAAGATCCCATCCAGCGCTATAAGGGACTGGGGGAGATGGACGCTGACCAGCTGGCGACCACCACCATGGATCGCAACAATCGGGTGCTGCGCCGCGTAAATATTTCGGATGCAGAAGGCGCTGGAGCAGTGTTTGAACTACTCATGGGCAACGAGGTAGCTCCGCGTAAGGAATTTATCATCCAGGGTCAAGGTCTCGATCGCGACCGAATCGACGTCTAGCCGCCGTTACTCAGCCGCGACGTGGTTGCGGCAGCCAGATCGGGCAGCGTTAACCGCGGAGCCGCGCTCATCGGCGTGCCAGCGCTAGGGAGTAGCTCCAATGGATCCGATGACGCTGTCTAGCTGTGCCCCTGAGGCATCGCGCTTGCTTAGTTCGGTCGGGAGTTGGCGGATGGCGCCATCTGGCGCCACCGCGGTTGCAGGGGCCGTTCCGACCCATGCAAGAGTGAGCACGTCCTCTCCCTTGAGCAGGGAGTGGGCGCGCACCCCTCCAGTGCCGCGTCCCTTGGCCGGGAATTGCTCAAAGGCGCTGACTTTCGCGCGACCAGGGTCTGTGCCAGCAATAGTTGCGCTTGAACCGGAAACCGTGACAGCAATGGGAGCTGAGCCGGCATCGATGGCATCGAAGAAGATCACGCTGGCGCCGGCATCCACGCGGACTCCGGCCATACCGCCAGCAGTCAACCCTTGCGGACGGACCGCGGAAGCAGAGAAATGAAGCAACTGGGTGTTCGAAGTTATGAACGTCAGCTCGGAATCATCCGGGCTGTGAGCAGCTCCGACCAACTCGTCCCCGTCTTTGAGCGCAATCACTTCGAACTCGGGCTTTGACGGCCACCCACCAGGAATGACCCGTTTGACGGTACCAAGCCGGGTGCCAAGAGCAATGGGTTGGTCGCTGTCGAGTGAAACGAGTGCAAGGACCCTTTCTTTGCTCTCGATCGCGAGGTACTCGTTGATCTTCGCGCCAGCATCCAACTGGACAGAGCTCGAGGGAACGCTGGGCAAATCCATGGCGGTGAACCGGATGAGGCGGCCGCGATTAGTAATCGCCCCAATCTCAGTACGGCTCGTTGTCGTCACGCGAGAACGGATCGCGTCATGCTTCGAGCGTCGGGGCGCAGCGAGCAGGCTATCGCCCTCGGCAACGGCGACACGGATAACCCGGCCAGTGGTCGACAGGAGGACGACACAGGGATCGTCGGCGATTTCAAGTACGGGTAGGTTCTTGCGAGCGGCAGAACGTGATGTGGTTGCGATGGATGCTGGGGCTTCAGTCAGCAGCGTGCGACGAGGTGTCCCGAACTTGTCAGCGACCTGCTCAAGCTCATCCGAAACAAGCGCTCGGATCAGGGTGTCGTCCGACAGCAACGCTTCAAGTCTGGCAATTTCGGCACGAAGTTTGTCAGCTTCGGCTTCTAGTTCGATCCTGCTGAATTTGGTGAGGCGCCGGAGTCGAAGTTCGAGGATGTACTCGGCCTGCAGCTCGCTCAAGTCAAAAACATCGCGCAATCGGGTGCGTGCTTGGTCGCTGTCGTCACTCTGGCGAATGACCTGAATAACTTCGTCGATATCGACGATTGCGACAAGCAGCCCTTCAACCAAGTGCAAGCGTTCGCGGTGCTTAGTGAGGCGGAACGTGCTCCGTCGGGTCACTACCTGGAGTCGGTGCTTGAGGAAGACCTCAAGCAGTGCTTTGAGCCCGAGAGTTTGCGGGCGACCGTCGACGAGGGTGACCGCGTTGATGCTGAAATTGTCCTCCAGCGGGGTGAGTCGGTAGAGCTGCTCGAGTACGGCATCCGGACTGAATCCGGTCTTGATGCCGATGACGAGTCGCAATCCGTGATTTCGATCTGTGAGGTCTGTCACATCAGAGATGCCAACGATCTTCTTGGCGTTGACACCATCTTTGATCTTTTCGATGACCCGTTCCGGCCCGACAAGATAGGGGAGTTCAGTGACGACGAGTCCCATCTTGCGGGCGGTGATCGACTCGACAGAAACCTTTGCTCGAGTCTTGAACGCACCACGACCGTTCGCGTACGCGTCCTTTACTCCAGCAAGCCCTATAATTTTTCCGCCGGTCGGCAGATCAGGGCCAGGAACGAATTGCATGAGTTCTTCGAGAGAAGCGTCTGGATGCGAAAGCAAGTGACGGGCTGCGCCAACGACCTCTATGAGGTTGTGTGGGGCCATGTTTGTAGCCATACCGACGGCGATACCACTCGCACCATTGACGAGCAGATTGGGGAAGGCGGCAGGAAGCACTTCGGGCTGCGTCGTTGAGTTGTCGTAGTTGGGGATGAAGTCAACTACGTCCTCATCGAGATCATCGGTCATCGCGATCGCGGACGCTTGCAGTCGAGCCTCGGTATAGCGAGGGGCAGCTGGACCATCATCCAGCGAGCCAAAGTTGCCGTGACCATCAATAAGCGGAACACGCAGAATAAAACTCTGGGTCAGTCGCACCATAGCGTCATAGATTGAAGCGTCGCCGTGAGGGTGCAGCTTTCCCATGACGTCACCGACGACACGCGAAGACTTGACGTGGCCCTTCTCTGGGCGAAGACCCATCTCGCTCATCTGATAGAGAATGCGACGCTGTACCGGCTTCAGGCCGTCGCGCGCATCGGGAAGCGCGCGCGAGTAAATCACGGAGTACGCGTACTCCAAGAATGACCCCTGCATCTCGGTTGTGACATCGATGTCTTCGATGCGTTCGCCGGCAGGGGAGTCTGGGGTGGGTTTAGTGGGAGTAGCCATAGGATTGCCCTAATGTTACCGGCGCTCAACCCAGACTCAGCGAACCTTACCGATGTGTTGTCAAGTTCACTTCAGGCAATCGAAGGCGAGGCAAATCGACTGAGCTTGCCTGCCGTTAGACACGCGGTTGTCGTGCTCGTTGACGGGTTGGGCATTCACAGCCTCAAGGCGCGTGCAGGACACGCCCGCACGCTCAGTTCTGTGCTCTCCAAAAATGCGGTTATCCAGTCCGGGTTCCCGACAACGACCGCATCGGCACTGGCTAGTTTGACGACCGGTGTCCGTGCCGGACAGCACGGGCTCGTCGGCTATAGCGCCTTGGATACGGTCAATGACCGCGTTCTGAATCAATTGTCCGGATGGGATTCACTCCTTGACCCGGCAACCTGGCAGCGAGCGCCTACAATTTTCGAGCGCGCTGCCAACCGAGGTCACACCGCAGTGGCCGTTGGTGCTGCTCGTTATCGCGATTCCGGCTTTACTCGTGCAGTTCTTCGCGGAGCGCGCTACGTCGCGGCGGGATCGCTGGCGGAGCGGCTGCGCGTTGCCGTCGCTATTGCAGGCACAAGTGACTCAGCATCGATTACTTACGTTTATGCGCCCGAACTTGATATGGCTGGGCACGCTCACGGCTGGCAATCCCCTCAGTGGACGCATGCGCTCGAGTCCTTTGATTCGGCTCTGGCCGGAGTTCTCGGAGGACTCGCCGCTGATCAAGGGCTGCTCGTCACCGCTGATCACGGAATGATTGACGTCCCCCCGCACGCGCACGTTCTCTATGACACTTCACCTGAATTGCTTATCGGCGTGAAACACGTGGCAGGGGAGCCGCGCTGCCTTCAGCTCCATCTTGATCCGGAGCTGAACGCTGAGGAGCGGGCGAATGTTTGGGAGCGCTGGAACGCCACTGAAGGTCATCGCGCCTGGGTTGTCAGCAGAGCCGACGCGATTGCCGCTGGTTGGTTTGGTGAGGTTGACACAGAAATCGAAGGCCGTATCGGCGACATTATCGTTGCAGCCCGCAAAGCCATTGCCTACTACGACTCTCGAGTGGCCAACGAGCATGGTCGACAGATGGTCGGTCAACACGGTTCATGGTCTGATGATGAACTGCGAGTGCCGTTACTGAGATTTGGCGCGTTTGCGCTCTAGCGGATCTTAAGCCGGGGCTTTATTTGATTCGCCGACCTAGGCGGGGTCTTCGTCTGGCTTGGTGCCGAAGACGATGTCATCCCAACTCGGCATTGCTACTCGACGTCGGCGTGATTTTGTGGTCGGTTGTGGTGCAGTGACCTGTGGAGGCGCGGGCGCATCACGGCGTTCGTCAGCAGCGGGAGGGTCAAGAAGTCGCATCGATGGCTCTGAGCTGGCGTCGACGGTTGACTCGTCGTCAGCATCGAAACTTGCCGGTTCACGCTCTCCACGCCGACGGCGCAGTGCATCGAGAAGGTCTGCCGTTTGGTTGCCGACTCCCGCCTCTGTGCTGCGATCGCGCATTACAGGAAGCTCGGCGGGGCGAATCGGTGCGGGTTCGTCGTCGAGGTCGTCAACGTCGAACGCACCGCTATCGAAGCGTGCTGCATCCGCCGTGTGATCGGCAGGGGCAACTGCACGAAGGCGGGGGATTAGGGCGCCAGTGGGCTCGCCCTGTTGGGACAGCGTCTTCGCCTCATTGTTGAGGGGAACCAGCGATTGACGCTTCGGATCAAACTGCCAGCGGGCGTCATGCGCGATGTCGCTCGCTGTAAAGGCAAGCTTGATTATCCAGCCTGACTCCGGGTCTTTCCAGCTAGCCCAACGCTCGTCAGCCGCACTCATTTCGAGCAAGCGTTCGCGGATGGCCGAACCGAAGGTGCGCGAGGATGTCAGCGAATCGGTCTCTCCGGCGACATGCACGGGGACGGCAAGAGCGGAGGTCACAACGAATTCACGTTCGGCCATGACAGGCCCCTCGAACCGTTGGATGTATTCAAGATCAGCCCCGGTCACGCTGGCGACGTCTTGAGCCGACATTCCAGAACGAATGTGTGCCTGAATCTCACGCGGGGCGAGCTTGGGACCCGTTCCCGACGGTGCTCTGCTCTGCCGAATGCGCGATTGGAGCACGCTGTCTACGGCGAGACGGTATTGCGTTCCGTCGGTGCCTGAAACGATCAGTGCACCGTCTTGTACTTCGACTACCCGAAGGTCTTCCATAGTGAACTTCTCCAGCCCTGACGATTCCGCTTCAGGATCGCACGGAGTTGGCCGAAAACGTGGGAATAACACGCCTCGGATAACAGTTGTCTCAGGCGCTGCACAGTGATGCAGATTCGGCGGTTTGCAATTCGGCTCGCTTTCATGGAGACTGTGCCCGCCGATTCCGGTGATTCAACGTAAAACAGAAGTGGATGGGCATGGCCACCGACTACGACGCACCTCGTAAGACTGACGACGACTCCGAGTCGATCGAAGCTCTTAAAGAGCGTGTTCCTGACAAGATGTCGGGCTCGGTTGACGTCGAGGATTCAGACAACCCGGCGAACTTTGAGCTCGCTGGAGCAGACCTATCTGACCTTGACCTCGATGTGGTTGTTCTGCCTCCTCAGGCCGACGAATTCACTTGCGTGAGCTGCTTCCTTGTGAAGCACCGTTCGCAGGTAGACCACAACACCAAGCTCGGAGCTATTTGCTTGGAGTGCGCAGCTTAGACTGCGCAATTGCTTCAGCTAGCAACTCGGGAGTGCGACTCGACAACAACCAATACGGTGTCGGGTCGCTCTCATCGACGATCTCCAATTTCGCGACTGGAGACACCCAGCCTCGAATCATGAGCCAGGCACGCGCATCAAGGCGTTGACCGCGCTCGAGAGTCGCTTCTGCGCCGTTGAACGCAGAGACTTCGCCAATAATTGAGACCGGAAGTCGGGCTCTGCCGGCCCGAAGTTCCGATTCGTTGACTTCGATCGTTGGTGCCGTCCACAGCAAGAACAGCACAATTGCGCCGTAGAGCACGGCGGCGGTGATGTAGCCGACGACAATGTTGATCGGCATAAAGACCAGGATGCTCGCAGGAATGACGAGTGCGGTGCTGATGTAGAGCCAAGCGGTCGGCCACAGGCGTTCACGGTAAATAGTCACTCATCCATTACACACTGAATTTGTCGGCGGCGTTTCGGTCTGCCTCCAGTTCTGCACTAGCCTCGACTCGTGATTGACAACGTTGAGGTGCTCATTTCTGGTAGGCAGGTGCCCGTCTACGCCCACCCCGGTGATGCAGGAGCGGATCTCTGCTCTGCTCAGCACTACACGCTCGCTCCCGGCGAGCGCGAGACGGTTGCGACGGGCGTTTCCATTGCGCTCCCTGACGGTTTCGTGGCGTTTGTCGTGCCGCGCAGCGGCCTCGCTGCACGTCACGGCATCACTATCGTCAACAGCCCGGGCACAGTGGATGCCGGATACCGTGGAGAGATCCGTGTCACGTTGCTCAATACTGACCCAACGTCCACCTTCGAGGTCGAGCCGGGGGATAGAATCGCGCAATTGATCGTTATGCCGGTGTCCCGAGCTCGCTTTATCCCGGTTTCGACACTTCCCGGAAGTCATCGCGGTGAGTCGGGCTTTGGCTCGACAGGGTACCGCGCAGAATCAACACAACAAGGAGCTACTTCGTGAGCGACAGCACAGAATCTCTTGAACCCCAAGAGCACCCCAAGTCTGCACCGGAGAATCGGGCGACCGATGGACCGCTTGATGAAAGCGAAGCGAACGCAGTTCGGCCCTACGTTGACCTCGGCGGCGTGAAGATTTTGCCGCGTCAAGATCTCCATCTACGACTTGAAGTTGAGGAGGCCAGCAAGCGGGTAGTTGCGGTCGGACTCGATTACGCCGGCTCCACTCTTCAGATTCAGCCCTTTGCTGCACCGCGATCGAGCGGGCTCTGGCATGAGATTCGTCAGCAAATTATCGAGCAAGTACACACACAGGGTGGCACGACAAAGATTTCCGATGGTCCGTTTGGTCCAGAAGTGTTCGCCGAAATTCCTGTCGCTGGCGGAAAGCCTGAAGAAAAGCGCATTGCGCGATTTGTCGGAGTAGACGGCCCGCGATGGTTCCTGCGTGGAGTAATCGCCGGTGAGGCTCTCGCGAGTGCAGAGGCAGCGACCAAGATTGAAGAACTTTTCCGGTCGATTGTGGTTGTACGAGGGAACACTCCGATGCCGCCGCGCGACCTCATTCCGCTCCACGTGCCTGCGACAGGCGAGAAGGCGCCCCAGGCGTGATTCCTGCTGACGAGTCGTCGAACGCCGCGGGTGGCGAGGAAGCACCTGTAGATCCATCTGTTCGGGAAGCTTTGGTTTCCGCTGCTCGTCGCTCAGCAGTCGGACAAGTCGCACCCGGTGAAGCCCCGACACCGACAGCGTTGCTTTCGGCGATGGGCGGAGTTCGAGGACTCATTGAATCAATCTTGCCGGGATTGAGCTTTTTAGTGATTTTTACTATCACCCAGCAACTCGTGATTTCGGTTATCGTGCCCGTCATTGTTGCGGTTGGCTTCGTGCTCGTCCGGCTGATCACGCGCACGCCGGTGTCGTCGGCGCTCGTCGGAGTGCTCGGTGTTGGGCTCTCCGCAGGACTCGCCTTGATTACGGGTCGGGCAGAAGACAACTTCGTACTCGGATTCATCATCAATGCGGTGTTTCTCACCGCAATTATCGTCAGCGTGATCGTGCGCAGGCCTTTGGTAGGCGTCATTGCGTCGCTGTTGGTGAACTCAGCTGGTGACTGGCGCGCCGACAAGGCAAAGTATCGCGTCGCTCTGATCGCCACATTTGTGTGGGCGGGTCTGTTTGCCGTCCGGCTCGGAGTGGAGCTTCCGTTGTATTTTGCTGAGGCGACACAAGCTCTTGCGGCCATGAAACTGCTTTTGGGAGTACCGCTATACGCCGGAGTGCTCTGGGTGACGTGGTTGCTCATGCGAACGGTATACGGCCGCAGTTCATCCGAGTAGATGGCTATCGTCGCCGTGGCGTCCAGACCGCGCAATGACGATGGTGTATATTTATCTCGACGTCAAGATACTTTTGACCTCGATCGCAGTATAAGAATTGCGATGCAGCCTTAGGATTACCTTGCTGGATGCAGCGCACGCTCCGCGCAAGGATTGAAGAACCGTAGCAAGGGAGATGACAGTGTCGACAGTCAATAGTTTTGGGTCGAAAGACACACTCACAGTTGGATCAACCGACTACGAAGTGTTCCGCATCGATAAGGTGCCGGGTTACGAAAAGCTTCCATTCAGCCTCAAGGTTCTGCTGGAGAACCAATTGCGCACAGAAGACGGCAAGAACGTCACTGCTTCGCAAATCACTTCCCTCGGCTCTTGGGACCCCAGCGCCGAACCTGACACTGAAATCCAGTTCACTCCAGCACGCGTTGTAATGCAGGACTTCACTGGAGTCCCGTGCATCGTTGACCTCGCTACAATGCGCGAGGCAGTTGCTGAGCTTGGTGGCGACCCCACCAAGATCAATCCGCTTGCGCCGGCAGAGCTCGTGATCGACCACTCGGTAATCGCAGACCTCTTTGGCTCAGAGAACGCTCTCGAGCGCAACGTTGAGCTCGAGTATGAGCGGAACGGTGAGCGCTACCAGTTCCTCCGTTGGGGACAGACCGCGTTCGACGACTTCAAGGTTGTCCCACCCGGAACGGGAATCGTTCACCAGGTCAACATCGAGCATCTCGCTCGCGTCACCTACACGCGAGAAGTAGACGGCAAGACCCGTGCGTTCCCCGACACTCTCGTCGGCACGGACTCGCACACCACGATGGTGAATGGTCTCGGCGTACTCGGATGGGGAGTTGGAGGAATTGAAGCCGAGGCAGCAATGCTCGGCCAGCCCGTCTCCATGCTTATTCCCAAGGTTGTTGGCTTCAAGCTGCGTGGCGAGATCCCCGCCGGTGTCACTGCAACCGACGTTGTTTTGACAATCACGCAGATGTTGCGCCAGCACGGTGTCGTCGGCAAATTTGTTGAATTCTACGGCGAGGGAGTTGGCGCAGTGCCACTCGCGAACCGTGCAACTATCGGAAACATGAGCCCCGAGTTTGGTTCGACCGCAGCAATGTTCCCGATCGACGACGTGACGCTTGATTACTTGCGTCTCACCGGTCGTAGCGAAGAACAAGTAACGCTCGTCGAGGCGTATTCGAAGCTTCAGTCGCTCTGGCACGACCCGAGCATCGAGCCTGCGTTCAGTGAGTACCTAGAGCTCGATCTAGGCACGGTAGTGCCTTCGATCGCTGGCCCGAAGCGTCCTCAGGACCGCGTCGAGCTCACAAACGCGAAGAAGCAGTTCGAGATCGACCTCAACAACTACGCGGCGAACGATCACTCCAAGGTCGATGCGGCAGTCGAAGGCACCTTCCCGGCTTCAGACCCGATTGGTCTGACACCACAGGATGAAGATTCTGCTCACGAGCGTTCGCACACCCACGCTAGCCACGCGCCATACACGGCATCGTCACCGACTTCGGTGAGCATCGATGGCGGAGACCCGTTTACTCTCGACCATGGTGCAGTCGCCATTGCAGCGATCACTTCGTGCACGAATACATCGAACCCGTCGGTAATGCTCGCGGCTGGCTTGTTGGCACGAAACGCTGCGGCAAAGGGCCTGAAGTCGAAGCCATGGGTCAAAACCACGCTGGCTCCCGGCTCGAAAGTAGTTACTGACTACTACGCGAAGTCGGGACTCGACGTTTCCCTAGAAGCGCTCGGTTTCTACACCGTTGGTTATGGCTGCACGACGTGTATTGGCAACTCCGGTCCGTTGCAGGACGAAATCTCCAGCGCCATCAACGAAAATGATCTCGCAGTCACTGCTGTGCTCTCGGGAAACCGCAACTTCGAAGGTCGCATCAACCCCGACGTCAAGATGAACTACTTGGCGAGCCCCCCTCTGGTTATCGCCTACGCGCTTGCCGGATCGATGAACTTCGATTTCGACAGCGATGCGCTCGGCCAAGACCAGGACGGCAACGATGTCTTCTTGAAGGACATCTGGCCCGATGCCTCTGAAGTGCAGGCGACGATCGATTCCTCGATCGACCGTGAGATGTTCACTCACGAGTACGCGGGTGTCTTCGACGGTGACGAGCGCTGGCAGAACTTGCCAACACCGGTTGGCTCCACCTTCGAATGGGATGAGAAGTCAACCTACGTTCGCAAGCCCCCATACTTTGAGGGCATGACCATGGAGATCACTCCGGTCAGCTCGATCACGGGAGCCCGCGTTCTGGCGAAGCTGGGTGACTCGGTTACTACCGACCACATCAGCCCAGCAGGTTCGATCAAGGGCGACAGCCCGGCCGGCATCTACCTCGCCGACCACGGCATTGACCGCAAGGACTTCAACTCTTACGGTTCACGTCGCGGAAACCACGAGGTGATGATTCGCGGAACCTTCGCCAACATTCGTCTCAGGAACCAACTCCTAGATGGCGTTGAAGGTGGCTACACACGCGACTTCACCACTCCGGATGCTGCGCAGTCGTTTATTTATGATGCAGCGCAAAATTACGCAGCCCAGGAGACTCCGCTCGTGGTTCTCGGCGGCAAAGAGTACGGCTCTGGCTCGTCGCGTGACTGGGCAGCCAAGGGAACAAGCTTGCTCGGTGTGAAGGCAGTCATCTGTGAGAGCTTCGAGCGGATTCACCGTTCAAACCTCATCGGTATGGGTGTGTTGCCGTTGCAGTTCCCTGAGGGCCAGTCGTGGGAGTCGCTCGGACTCGACGGCACCGAGAGCATCAGCATCTCTGGTGTCGAAGAGCTCAACGACGACCGGATTCCGAGCACGCTGCACGTAGTGGCCGTACCGACCGCTCACTCGCCTGCGGGCAAGGCGACGGTGGAATTTGATGCGAAGTTGCGTATTGATACTCCTGGTGAAGCTGACTACTACCGCAACGGTGGAATCCTCCAGTACGTTCTGCGTTCGCTGGTCTAACTAGCGTTTGACGCTGAAGCGCGTGGTTGAGAGTACTGCTCTCTCCACGCGCTTTTTGCGTTGTCGAAGTAGCTGCGTGGTTGCCCAAAACCTCATGCACATTTGTTCAAACGCAATCGAAGAAGCCTAGACTGAAGCTATGAAATTACTCGAGGGAATTAACGGTCCCCGAGATCTTGACGGTCTCTCCACCACGCAACTTACCGCGCTAGCTCAGGAGATCCGCGAATTTCTGATCGAGAATGTTTCCCGAACAGGCGGCCACCTCGGCCCAAATTTGGGAGTGGTCGAACTCACGACCGCAATCCATCGCGTTTTTGATTCGCCACGAGATGCAATCGTCTTTGATACGGGACACCAGAGTTACGTTCATAAAATTCTGACCGGACGTAAAGACTTCAGCAAGCTGCGAACTGAGGGCGGTCTCGCCGGGTATCCGCAGCGCTCAGAGTCAGAGCACGACATTGTCGAGAGCTCTCATGCTTCTAGTTCTCTGTCGTGGGCTGACGGCATCTCCCGAGCCTTCGAAATGACAGGACAACAAGACCGTCACGTTGTGGCAGTCGTCGGCGACGGTGCGCTCACCGGAGGTATGACGTGGGAAGCGCTCAATAACATCAGTGATGACAACAGCCGCAATCTCATCATCGTTGTCAATGACAATGGCCGCTCGTACGCTCCAACAATCGGGGGGATGGCGCACTTCTTGAACAGTGTGCGTACTCGACGTTCCTATCGTTCGCTGTACAGCTCGAGTCAGCGTGCTTTCGGGGCCTTTGGCGGGCCCGGGCGCGCCCTCTATCGAGGAATTCGTGGCGGTGCTCACGGCTTTCTCTCCAGATTCAGCAACAACGAGGCTCTGTATTCCAACCTCGATATTAAGTATTTAGGGCCGGTGCACGGGCACGATATCGCGGCACTAACCGAAGTGCTCGAGCAGGCAAAGTCGTATGGTGCGCCAGTGATCGTTCATGCGATTACTGAAAAGGGTCGAGGCTACGAGCCTGCGCTGCTCGATGTAGCGGATCAGTTCCATGCGGTTGGTCAAATCGACCCGATTACGGGTGAGCCAGTACAGTCGGGCGGCGCTGAGTCGTGGACGTCCGTGTTCTCAGAAGAGATTGTGAAGCTCGCAGACGAGAATCCGCGTTTGGTGGGGATAACGGCGGCGATGTTGCGCCCAACGGGCTTGCACCGTTTTGCCGAGAAGTATCCTTCCCGCGTTCATGATGTTGGTATAGCAGAACAGCACGCAGTCACTTCGGCAGCAGGCCTCGCCTATGGCGGATTACACCCCGTTGTCGCGCTCTACGCGACATTCATGAACCGCGCGTTTGACCAAGTACTCATGGATGTCGCACTCCACCGTGCTGGCGTTACGTTTGTGCTTGACAGGGCAGGCGTTACCGGCCCGGACGGCGCAAGTCATCACGGCATGTGGGACCTTGCGCTACTGCAGGTTGTTCCCAACATCCGAATCGCTGCACCTCGAGATGCTGCGCGGTTGCGTGAGGAGTTGGGCGAAGCGGTTGCGGTAGATAACGCGCCGACAGTTATTCGCTTCGCTAAGGGCACTGTGGGCGCCGAGTACGACGCCCTTCGTCGGACAGACGATGGCGTAGATGTGCTTCGCGAAGACAAACAGCGCGACGTTCTGATCGTGACTGTTGGTTCGATGGCAAAAACCGGTCTTCAAGTTGCAGAACTACTCGCGGCTCAGGGCATAGGCGCCACGGTAATTGACCCCCGCTGGGTTGTTCCAGTGGCGCAGAGCGTGATTGACTTCTCGGCCGAGCACAGAATCGTCATCACGATCGAAGACGGCGTTCGTGTTGGTGGTATCGGTACGCGGATCCGTCAAGACATGCGGGCCCAAGGCGTCGATACTGCAGTTAATGAACTTGGTCTTCCTGCCGAATTCCTTGATCATGGCAGCCGCGACTACGTGCTAAATAAGGTCGGTTTGACTCCTCAACATATCGCTCGTGATGTGGTTGCCCAGGTCTTAGGCAGCAAGATTCCAATTGCGCGACCGATCAGTGACGCTGCACCGCACGCTGCTCCGCTTCCCGCTGAACGTAGCTAGCCTCGCGAGGAGAGCTGGCTCGACAGCACCGCCCGATGTGATTTGGCGCTCAATACCTACAAAGAAAGGGCCGGTCCAGACACTACGTCCTAACCGGCCCTTTCGTTTCGCTGGGTAGCCCCAACGTGTGCGACTCTTCTAGACTCCGCGAATCTGCGGATCGTGGAATGTGCCGCCGAAAGCACGTTCGGACGCGCCAGCACGGTCAAGGTACGGCGTGACTCCACCCATCTGGAACGGATAACCCGCGCCGAGAATGAGGCACAGGTCGATGTCTTCCGCGGCAGCGACGACGTTGTCCTCGAGCATCCGGTGGATTTCGTCTGCAAGACCGTCTTCGATGCGCACCTGCAGCTCTTCTGCCGTCATCGGCGATGAACCTCCCTTGACAATCTCTACAGCCTTCTTCGAAATACCCTTCGACTTGCCCTTACCGTCACGGTCGAAGATGTAGCCGAGCTCAGCAAGTTTGTGCAGGTTCTTGCTTTCAAAGAACCGCTCGGGGAACGCTGCGTGGTGCGTGTCGAGAACGTGAGCTCCGACCTTCAACCCGACAAGTTCGAGAAGCTCGAACGGTGTCATCGGCAGCCCGAAGGGACGTGTCGACTCCTCGACGACTTCGAACGGGGTACCCGTATCCACGGCGTGCATTGCCTCGCCCAACACCTTGGCGAGGATGCGATTCACGACAAAGCCGGGAGTGTCCGTCGTGATGACGGCGTTCTTACGCAAGTTCTTTGCCGTAACCATCGCTGTCGACAGAGTCTCGTCATTCGTGTGGGGCGTCTTCACAACCTCAATGAGCGGCATGACCGCGACGGGGTTGAAGAAGTGGAACCCGACCACGCGCTCGGGATGCTTGAGCTTCGCACCGATTTGCTCGACGGACAGTGACGAGGTGTTTGTCGCCAAAATCGCCTCGTCAGAGATGAACTGCTCCACCTCGGCAAAGACTGCCTGCTTCGCGCCGAGTTCTTCGTAGATTGCTTCGATAACCCAGTCGCAGTCGGCAAAATCTGCTTTGTTGGTAGTGCCCGTAACAAGAGCCTTGAGCCGGTTGGTGTCGTCCGATGAGAGACGACCCTTCTCATTCAATTTGTCGATCTCTGAGTGGATTGCCGCAACACCGGCATCCGTTGCAGCCTGGTCGAGGTCGGTAATCACGACCGGAACTTGCAGCCGACGAACAAAAAGTAGGGCGAACTGGCGAGCCATAAGGCCGGCGCCGATCACGCCAACCTTGGTTACTTTGCGCGCGATTGCCTTGTCTGGCGCACCAGCGGGCCGCTTTGCTCGCTTCTGCACCAGGTTGAAGGCGTAGATGCTCGCCTGGAACTGGTCGCCAGAGATCATGTCAGCCAGAGCCTCATCCTCGGCTTCAAACCCTGTCTTCTTGTCGGTGTTCTTCGCTGCCTTGAGGAGTTCGAGCGCTGCGTATGGCGACTTCGCGACGCGACCAATACGACTGGCCAACATCTTCTCGGCAATTCCGATTGCAATGTCCCATTTGACAGTGCGTTCAATCTTTCCCGGCTCGTTCTTGCGCTTGACTTTCGTGGTTCCGGCGATGACGCCGTCAGCCCAGCGAATCGAGTCCTCCAGGAAGTTGGCCGGACCAAACATGGCATCGGCAATGCCGAGTTCGAAGGCCTCTGGGCCCTTCAACATGCGATTGTTCTTGAGCGGATTCTCGATGACGACCTTGAGAGCGTTCTCGATACCGATCAGGTTGGGCAGCAACCAAGCGCCGCCCCAACCGGGAATGAGACCGAGGAAAACCTCGGGGAGAGCAAGCGCTGGTACCGAACTATCGATCGTCCGGTAGTCGGCGTTGAGGGGAACCTCGACGCCGCCACCGAGGGCAAGTCCATTGATAAAGCCGAACGACGGGACGCCGAGGTCGCTCTGCTTTCCGAGCGCCCAGTGGCCCAGTTGAGCCATTTGTTTGCCAGTCTCGCGATCTGGAATCTCGCTAACCTTTGAGAGGTCAGCTCCCGCCGCGAAGATAAACGGTTTGCCTGTAACGGCCACACCATGAATTTCTCCGGCGGATGCGCGTGCCTTCAGTTCATCGAGTACCCATGCAAACTCAAGCAGGGTGGCCGGGCCGAGGGTATTGGGCCGGGTGTGGTCTTTGCCGTTGTCGAGCGTAATTAGCGCAAGGGTTCGTCCCCCTGACAGCGGCACATCGCGAACGAAGGAGTGGGTGATGACTTCATCTTTAGTCAAGTTGGCAAGGCGTGCAAATTCATGCGTCATGGCTATTTTGCTCCCTTGTAGTTGGGGTTCTCCCAGATAACAGATCCGCCCTGGCCGAGACCAACACACATCGCGGTCAGCCCGTAACGCACTTCAGGGTGCTGTTCGAACTGAGCAGCGAGCTGAATCATTAGTCGCACGCCAGACGATGCGAGGGGATGGCCCATTGCTATTGCACCGCCCCACTGATTCACGCGAGGATCTTCGTCGTCAATGCCGTAGTGATCGAGCAGCGAGAGAACCTGCACTGCGAACGCTTCGTTTAGCTCGAAAAGCCCAATGTCATCAATCGATAGCCCCGCCTTGCGCAGCGCTTTTTCTGTCGATGGGATCGGTCCGATGCCCATGATCTCGGGCTCGACACCCGCATAGGCGAAGCTGACCATGCGCATCTTGGGCTTCAAACCCAGTTCGCGGGCGGTCTCGCCGCTCGCCATGATGCTGGCGGTTGCTCCGTCGTTGAGGCCGGAAGCGTTGCCGGCGGTAATTCGGCCGTGGGGTCGGAACGGGGTCTTGAGTGCCGCGAGGCCCTCAAGGGTTGTTTCTGGGCGAAGGCCCTCGTCGCGAGTAGCCATTCCCCATCCGGCGTCACTTCGTGTGGCGACTGGGATCAGGTCGGGCTGAATGTTGTTGGCCTCGTAGGCGGCGGTTGCACGCTGCTGGCTACGCAGAGCAAAGGCATCAGAGCGAGCCTTAGTGAGGTGAGGGAAACGGTCGTGAAGCTTCTCGGCGGTGTTGCCCATGTTGAGCGCCTCAGGATCGACAAGCTTCTCTGCTAGGAACCGAGGGTTGGGGTCGACGCCGGATCCCATCGGGTGATGTCCCATGTGTTCGACGCCGCCAGCGATTGCCAAGTCATAAGCACCGAAAGCGATTCCACCCGCAACGTTAGTGACGGCGGTCATGGCGCCGGCACACATGCGATCGATCGCGTAGCCGGGAACGGATTTCGGCAACCCGGCAAGGAGTGCTGCGCTTCGACCAATTGTGAGGCCTTGATCACCGGTCTGAGTTGTCGCCGCAATAGCCACTTCGTCGAAACGATCTAGTGGAATCTGCGGGTTACGCTCCAGCAGTCCAATCATCGCCTTGACGACGAGGTCATCAGCTCTGGTATTCCAGAACATGCCCTTCTCGCCAGCACGTCCAAATGGAGTACGGACTCCATCTACGAACACAATTTCAGTTTCCTTGGCCACAATGCCTCCACTAAATCCTTGGATGTAGCACTGATCCTAAGTGTCGGAGATTGGGGTGTGGAATCCTTTGACTGTTCCTACGACTCGGTGTCGTCGGAGTCCTCGGGCGTTTGGTTAGCTTCGACAAAGGCTTGGGCGATTGACTGTGCAGAAACGTCAAGTTGCCATTGTCGGGCACCTAGCTCTCGCAGCGCATCGGAGATGCTTTCTACAGAGATTTCAGTCGGTGGCGTCCAAGCGATCCGTCTCAAGTAGTCAGGGGTTAAGAGGTTCTCGATAGGAATCGAGATCTCTTCAGATGCTTCCATCATGCTGGCGCGGGCGGCTTTAAGACGCCGGTCGGCTTCTGGGTTCTTTTCTGACCACACGCGTGGTGGGGGAAGCGTGTCGTTTACGACCCGAGACGACGGGATGTCTGTGGAGGCGAGCCCTGTTTGAATCGCTGCCCACCACCGGTCAAGCTGAGTACGGCTAGCACGGCCACTGAACTCCTTCAGCGCCGACAGCTGACGCTTAGTCTCTGGCAGAACGCGCGCAGCTGCAACGAGAGCGGAATCGGGTACCAACCTACCCGGGGCCGTGTCGACCTCTTGAGCGTAGGCATCGCGAGCCACCCACAATTCGCGGGCTACTGCGAGATTCTTTCCGCCACGAACGGAGTGCACACCACTGAGCCGTCGCCACGGTTCTGCCCGCACAATGATGAGATCGCGAGCGAGCACCGAATCAAACTCCTGCTGCGCGATGTCGTGCTTGTCGGCGGAATCAAGGAGTTCACCCAGGGCCTCGCGAAGGTCGACGAGTAGTTCGACATCGAGTGCTGCGTAGACGAGCCATGCTTGCGGCAGTGGGCGAGTAGACCAGTCTGCGGAGGAATGTTCCTTTGCTAGATGGATCCCCAAAAAATGTTCAACGACGGTGCCTAGCCCTACCCGGGGGAGTCCCGCAATCCGTGCACCCAGTTCAGTATCGAAGAGTCGAGTGGGGTAGAGGCCAACTTCACGAAGACACGTCAAGTCTTGGGTCGCCGCGTGTAGGATCCACTCTTCGTTCGCGATAACGTCGTTGAGTTCGCTGAAATCACCGATTGCCGGCGGATCGAACAAGAAAGTTCCTGCGCCACGGCGGAAGATCTGAATCAAGTAGGCGCGCTGTGAGTAGCGGTAGCCACTTGCCCGCTCAGCGTCGATTCCGATAGGTCCGTTGCCTGCGGCAATCGCCTCGACAGCGGCAAGGTAGTCTTCCCGCTCGTCAATGACGATCACAGGCTCGTGAGGGGCTTGGGTGGCGTGCGACTCGCCCTCAGAGGCTGCACTTTCGGTGACGCTATTCACGTCCAACTTTACGGGCCGACAATAGTGTGACTCCTTCGATCGCTGGTGGCAGTCCGGCAAGCATGCAGACTAATTCACTCCAGCCTTCCACATGCGCGGCCATACTGAGGTCTTTGGGGCTCCACGAGGCGCGGAGTTCTATTTGTGCGCCGTCTGGCTGAGACTCAAGTTCACCGAACCCGGTCGACAGGATGCGTGTGGCAGTTCCCGAGACCTGATCGTAGGTGGCTCCGCGACTGTCAAGCGCGTCGACGAGCCATGACCAAGTTACTTCGCTAAGGAATGGATCGACACCGATTTCGGGTTCCAGCGGTGCCTGTGCGAAGCAAATCACCCGGAACTCACCGTCCCAGGCATCGGGAGCTTCCGGGTCGTACAGCAGAACGAATCGTCCGGTGCCGAGATCTGAATCTTCTCCGTGGCGCGCGGGAGTTACATCCGCAGCAAGGGCAAAGGACCACGGTGCGATCTGAGTCGGGGCACTAATTTCAGTAACCGCGAGCTCGGGGCGCAATGTTGCAGCACGAAGAGACTCAACCGCTGAAGCAAATGCCGCGGGTGGTGTTGGTCCAGCTGGCGTATCGGGCACGAGTGAAGATTAGGCTTCAGGGGATGGATCGCTAGCGAGGCACGCCGCGCTAGGCGGCCTCGAGACGGAGGTTTACGGATGCGGGCACTGGGTCGATTGCGTCTTGCCGCACGAATCTTGAGTGGATTTGCACTAGCCGCCGCCGCAATCGTTGGGCTTGGACTCGCTCTCGGGGCCGCGCTTTCGGTGATCCTGGCTCGCCGAGTCGTGACGCCACCGGGGCGCGCTGACAGTGATCTCCGCGTCTTGGCTGTCGGCGAGTCAACAATTGTGCTGTCGTCGACTCTGGAGAGTAGAGCACCCGGCCGTTACGGTCTCTGGTTCGCCGACGAGACGGGCTATGCGCAAATTGGACAGGTCGTCGCACAGGGACCGCAGTGGGTCGCGCGCGAGCTATTGAGCACTGAAACTCGAGTCCCGAAGAGAGGCGACAACGCGAGAAGCAGCGGCTGGTTCTACCTCAGCCCAGCAGGGCTCGGCCTCGACTTTATCGAGGTCAGTATCGCCACCGACCTAGGCCCCGCTCCTGCGTGGCTAGTGCCCGCAGCGATACCGAGCTCAACGTGGGCCATCCACGTACACGGGCGAGGAGTGCAACGTCCTGAAACAGTTCGAGCACTGGGTGAGTTTTACGAAGCCGGGATAACGTCACTCGCTGTCTCGTACCGTAACGACACAGAAGCACCGGACTCCAGCGACGGTCGGTATGGTCTTGGATCCACGGAATACCTCGACGTTGAAGCAGCGATCGGGTATGCACGCTCCGCTGGTGCGGAGCGTGTCATCCTCATGGGTTGGTCGATGGGCGGCGCGACCGTGCTACAAACCCTCATGTTGGCTGAGCACCGCGAAATGATCGTTGGACTAGTACTCGACTCTCCGGTCGTTGCGTGGGGACCGACTATCGAACTCCATGGGACGCTAAACCGCCTGCCGTCGGTAGTACAGCGGGCCGCCCAAGCATTGCTCGGAAGCGATCAAGCACAACTACTCGTCGGTACCGACAATCCGCTCGACCTGAGTTCAATGAACTTTGTTGACCGAGCAAACGAACTCGACCGGCCGATACTGCTGATGCACAGCGAAGACGACGGCTACGTTCCCGTGGAGCCGTCACGGGCCCTTGCCGAGCTGCGGCCAGACATTGTTACCTACGAAGAGTTTGATACCGCCGGTCATACACGGCTGTGGAACTACGACAGCGAACGGTGGCTGGGGGCGATCCGAGACTGGCTGAAAGTTCAGCTTGATGACATCCGCTTCGGCGATCGCACCGCCGCCAGTGATGCGTCGTCGGCGACTAAGAAACGTTCTTGAGTCGAATTTGGCGCTTCGCCCGAGCCAGCATGCCGGTCATGCCGCGCAACCGGAGCGGGCTGACCGCACGAGAGAGCCCGAGGGACTGGGGGAAGTCATCCGATAGCTCGAGCACTTCACGTGTGCTGAGACCCGACAGACCCTGAACCAGAATTGAAGCGAATCCTCGCGTCGTCGGTGCTTCAGGAGGTGCCGTCGCGTACATGTGCACCGTGTCGTTGGCAACCTCTATAAAGATGAAGACCGGTGACTGGCATTCCTCGACCCGTTCGAATAGGTCAGGATGATCGCGATAGCGCTCAGGGAGCTCGGGAAGTTCGTTTGCGAACTCAAGCAAGAGTTGCAGCCGATCCCGAAGCTCAAGGCCCAAAAAATCGTCGCGAATTTCGGCCAACTGCGTCGGGATCTGCTGCTCACTCATCGTTTAAGTCTAACGGCGTGGAACTTCGCCTGGCTCTGTGCCAATAACGATAGGAACAGCAACGAGGGATCCCCATTCGGTCCACGATCCGTCGTAGTTTCGAACGTTGTCGAAACCCATGAGGTAGTTCAACACAAACCAGGTGTGGCTCGAACGTTCCCCGATGCGGCAGTACGCCACGATGTTGTCGCCATCCTTCAGGCCAGCGCCGTCGCGGTAGATCTCGTTGAGTTCGTTGAGTGGACGGAAAGTGCCGTCATCTGCAACTGCCTTCGACCACGGCACGCTCTGCGCGCTCGGAATGTGACCGGCACGGAGCGCGCCCTCTTCCGGATACGCGGGCGCCGTGGTGCGCTCTCCGCTGTATTCCTCAGGGGAGCGAACATCGATTAGCGGGTTTCCGAGGTGCGCGAGTACGTCATCGCGGAAAGCACGGATGACTGAATCGTCGCGTTCGACGACCGGGTACTCCGTTAGAGTCGGTGAAGCAACCTCAAGGGTGTACTCGCGACCATCCGCTTCCCACTTTGCGCGGCCACCATCGAGAAGGCGTACGTCTTCGTGGCCGAACAGCGTGAATACCCACAGAGCGTAGGCGGCCCACCAGTTGGTCTTGTCGCCATAAATTACGACGGTGGTGTCGCGGGAGATGCCGCTGCGAGACATGAGCTCGGCAAAACCTTCGCCATCGATGTAGTCGCGGGTTACCGGATCATTGAGATCAGTGTGCCAATCGATCTTGACCGCACCACGGATGTGGCCGGTTTCGTAGAGAAGAACATCTTCATCTGACTCCACAACGACGAGTCCGGGTTTGCCTAAACGTTCTTCAAGCCAGTCTGCAGAAACTAACCGTTCAGGGTTGGAAAACGCAGCGAATTGAGGGGCTGGATCGCGTTCGATAGTCATAGCTACCTCCGATTGTGGGTGGAAAAACTGGCGTGGGCTTCAAACTAAGCTTGAGACGTCCCTTGCCCAAGAATTTACGCATTCGCCGCTGATTACACCGCGTTGCCGTAAGACTTCGAAACATAACCGAGGCTGAGAATGAGCGCTATCGCGACTACGACTCCTGAGCGTCTAGTCGATCGTATCCCGTCGTTGACCGGAGCGCAGATGCTTGCGGAACTTGTGCCCCCGCGCCAGTTCATCGGGGCCACTCTGGATTCGTACCGACCGGATAGAGACTACCCATCCCAAGGGGCAGCTCTAGCTGCAATGAGGCACTTCGTGGCTGGCGCGAAGTCTGCCGGACTTTTCTCTCGTAAGAAGGCTCCAGTTGCTAAGCCTGGGGTGTACCTCGATGGCGGATTTGGTGTCGGAAAGACCCACTTGCTCGCTGCACTCTGGCATCAAATGGCTGGTCGAAAATACTTTGGAACCTTCATCGAGTACACGGCACTCGTCGGAGCCGTCGGCTATGCGCCCGCTGTGCAACTGCTTAAGGGCGCCTCGCTCGTCTGCATCGATGAGTTTGAGCTTGATGATCCGGGTGACACACGACTCATCTCCCGATTGCTATCGGAACTTGTTGCGTCGGGTACCAAGATCGCGGCAACATCTAACACTCCACCCAACGCATTAGGTGAGGGGCGGTTCGCCGCTCAAGACTTCCTCAGAGAGATTGACTCTCTTGCTGCCAAGTTCGAAACAATCAGGATTGATGGTCTCGACTATCGACGTCGAGACACTGGAGCGCATGCAGTTTCCGTGGACGACGCGGCGATTGCGGTTTCAGGTATTGCGGGCACCGTAACCCTCGACTCCTTCGATGATGTGCTGAAGCATCTGTCCGGGGTGCACCCCTCGCGCTACGTGAAGCTGATTGAGGGTATCGATGCGATTGGGCTGACGGGCGTTCATCCGTTCAAAAATCAGACGGATGCGCTGCGTTTCGTGGCATTCGTGGATCGCCTTTACGACGCCCAGGTGCGCATTTACGCCGAAGGAACACCGCTCGATGATGTGTTCCCCGACGACATGCTCGCCGGGGGATACAGCAAGAAATACTTGCGCGCTGTTTCTCGGCTCATCGCGCTGACGTCGAACAACAACTAGGTGAATGTGGGCCCGATTTCGGGTGATTCTTTGAGCTAGCCATTGTGCAGGGCTGTGATCGCCCCTAAGACTGTTGTGGGGGGAGTTTGACTGTGGCTCAAGAATTTGCGGCGGGTGCCTTGGCAGCGATCGCTCTCGCGTTTTTATTGCTCTCGTTGATCGTGTTGTACGCCCGTGTCTTGCCTGCCGCGTCGTGGACAAAAATTATCGTGGAGTCGCTTGTCTGCGCTGCACCGGGGGTGTTGGCGTGGCTTGCGTTTGGGCCGCTCTTGACTGGCAGTTTGCGCACGGCCATGGTGCCAGCGCTGTCATTGCTCGGCGGAATTTGTTGCTACTTAGTCACGCTGGTCGCTCGTAGCGCTGGTGCCTCGTTCCTGAGGAGCGTCGTCTACGGAACGATTTGGGCCATTGGGGTGTTCGTCCCCACTGCGGTTCGCGTTTTCGAACCTTCTGCGGCCGGCGAACTTCTCGGGCTGGACCCGATTGACCATGGAGGTGCTCTCGTGATGAGCGTTGCCGTCGGTGCAGGCATGCTGGCCGTGCTCGTGGTTGAGCGAAAGTCGCTTATCAGGGGCGCTCGGATGTTTGTTCCCGTTCCTGTCGGGATCGTCGCACTCTGTGTGGTCGTGCTGTCATGGATCGGATGGCTGGTTGGTGCCGAATTTGCCATCGACGATCTCGTTGAACTCATCATGCTCAACGGTGCAGTGAGCGCAATTGCCGGTGCCGTCGGGTGGATATCAGTTCAACTGATCAATCATGGCGCCATCAGCCTGAGGTCACTCGCTGGTGGTCTCGTGAGCGGCTTGATCGCGGTCACAGCCGGAGCACCGCTATTCACCCCGGTATCTGCCGCTGTCGCCGGGCTGGTTGCAGGCGCTGTCGCCTGTGTCTTTACGGTTCGGCGAGGGTCACCGCTTGGCAACCAATTGCGATTCCTCGTCAACACGCACTTGTTGGGCGGAAGCATCGGCGTCCTCTCTTTGGGGATACTCGCCACCGGGTCGGGTTTCCTGTTCACGGGACAAACCGGAATTTTTGAGGAGCAGCTGTTGGGCGTTGTTGCGACCGCGAGCTACTCGTTCGTCGTATCTTCAGGATGCTGGTGGCTGCTCAGCAAAGTCGGACGAGGAAGCCGGGTTGTTCGAGAGCGCGTCCTCACCGAGTAGAGAGCGGGTGAGGAGCGTCGCCCCGGCTAAGGCAGCAGGCATTGCCACGACGGCGCCAAAAGGCACGAGGAACACAAGGTAGGTTGCGGTCCCGAGCCCAAGCGATCGTGCTCTGGCCCCTCTCAGTGCGCGTCGGCGTGCGGTCAGGTGCATCCCTCGTGATTCAAAGGGAATGTTGCCTAGTTCGACGATAAGTAGCCAGCCGCCAAGGAGCGCCCCTGCAACCGCCGCAACGATGCTGCCAACAATCGGTATGAAGCCGAGTACCAACACCAAGACTGCGAGCCCAACGGTCGGAAACAGCACCCGAAGGCCCTCTGCAGCCCCACGCCGTACGTCAGCCCACAAGCCAAGTGCGGCAGGCGGTGGAGGTGCACCATGCACGCTGTCGACGTGTGCCGCGATCTTTCTGTAGAAAGCATCCCCAACCATCAACGTCGCCGTCGTGTACGTGTTCACCAGGATGAGGATGCTCGCCAAAATTAGGGCTAGACCGGCGGCAATTCGCGTTGCTGACTGCGCCAAATCAGTCCAGTCGTTCGCAAAAGGCGTCACGAAAGCGGCTATGGGTTCAATGTTCACAATAAGCGAGATCAGCACTGCGATCGCGAGCACCCCGACTATTGCGGCAGGCACCATCCCAAGGAACATCAACCGCGGCGCAGTGACCCAGATTCGAAATCCCCGAAAGAGGTAGGAAACACCAACGAAGAATTCTCGCAGCGGTGTTGGTCTGCGCAGCGATGTCTTTGGCATTCCCCAAGGCTAGTAGCTTCATCACGCTGCCTCAGGAGTAATACGAGGGCCAAACTTGAATAAATTCGCGCCAATTCTGGTGGGCGATACCGGACTCGAACCGATGACCTCTTCCGTGTGAAGGAAGCGCGCTACCAACTGCGCCAATCGCCCGTAGAGCAATCTTCGCATATGTCCACGACACGCTCGTCATCGAATTGGCTCTCAGGGCAGACATCGTATACAGTCATCTAGCACGCGAAAACGGTAACGAATTCGGGTGCAATTGCGGATGTGGCGCAGTGGTAGCGCATAACCTTGCCAAGGTTAGGGTCGCGAGTTCGAATCTCGTCATCCGCTCGAGTGAGAAGTGTCAGCCTCGCTGGCACTTCTCATGTGCGGTGGAGTGGCCGAGAGGCGAGGCAGCGGCCTGCAAAGCCGTATACGCGGGTTCAAATCCCGTCTCCACCTCGTAAAGAGTGTTTCAACTAAATAGCATGAGCGATTGGCGCAGCGGTAGCGCGCTTCCCTGACACGGAAGAGGTCGCTGGTTCGATCCCAGTATCGCTCACTGAAAAACCCCCGGAAATCCGGGGGTTTTTTCGTTGTCGGGGGTGTTTTTTGGCACTTAAGCATTATCTCGGCGTTATCTGTTTAGGCTTTTGCCCGGAATTCAGGCATTTCTTGCCAGTTCCAGCCATGTCCAGATAAGGCCCCGTTTGCTGACTGCTTGCCGCGCATGGAGGTGTCATGCACGGAGAAATGAACTGTTCGCCGAAGCCGCACTAATGGCTGCGGAGAATAATCTTGAGTCCGGCTCGGTGAGCGACAGGACATTTTCGTTCATGGCTTTCGATCCAGCAGATGACGTCGAAGCGAAACAGAGATCTCTCCGCGACCACACTGTCCAGTCCGAACTATGTTGCTGAGCACGAAGCTTTGAACACCCAGCGGTACAGTCGGCTGTCGTCGGTGGTGATCGGTAGTCTTGACGTACTATGACGAGCCTTGTTCCTGTTGTCGATCTGAAGGACCAGCCACTAGTTGATGAACCCGTTTATGGGAACAACGAGAAGATGCGCGGTGCGATCTTCACGAAGCAAACCGTCGTAAATTTCATGCTGGACCTCATCGGCTACGACTCAGCCGATAACCTATTCGACGTCAAGCTTCTGGAACCCTCATTCGGAGGCGGGCGGTTCCTGTTAGGTGCTGTGGACCGCCTTTTGGAAAGCTGGCGTCGGCAAAGCGCACCCCGAGTAGATCAGCTTCTGGATGCAATTCGTGGGGTGGAGCTCGACACGGAGAGTTTCGTCAGTTTCAAAGCTCGACTAGGAAATCATCTGGTTGAAGCGGGGCTCCCTGATCATGAGATTGCTCGACTGCTCGACGCCTGGCTGGTGAACGCCAACTATTTGTGGGCTGAGTTCGAGTTTGAGTTTGATTTCGTCATTGGTAACCCACCTTATGTGCGGCAAGAACTGATCGATCCACATCAACTCGTTGCGTACCGCAAGGCATTTTCAACGATGGTGGGACGAGCTGACCTTTATGTACCGTTTATAGAGAAATCGCTCGATCATCTAAACGTTGGCGGCAAACTTAGTTTTATCTGTGCCGACGCATGGGTTAAAAATGACTACGGTCGAGGGATTCGCGAGAAGGTCGCTCTGAACTTTCATCTTCGCGACTATGTGGACATGTATGGAATCGAGGCGTTCGAAGTCAGCGTTGGGGCGTATCCATCGATAACAGTCATATGTCGAGAGGGCGACGGGCCCAGCCGAATAACGAAGGCAGAGTCTGCGGAAAAACCACACCTAGACCAGCTCTTTATCGCACTAACGACGCCAGAAGGCCCTAGTCGCTCGGCAGCGGTTCAGCAGATCGATCGTGTCGCGAAGGGGAGCGATCCGTGGCTATTGAATATCACGCACCTGCTGCCAGTCATCCGACACATGGAATCTAGATTCCCAACCCTCGGTGAGGCGGGGTGTCGAATTGGCATTGGCGTCGCGACTGGCAACGACAAGGCCTTCATCGGGCTATTCAAAGACCTAGACGTTGAAGAGGATCGCAAGCTTCCACTGGCGACCAACAAGGACGTACCCAACGGGCAACTCCGATGGTCGGGTAAGGGGATCGTCAATCCGTATACCGATGAGGGACCGCTGGTAGATCTCGCGCTCTATCCACGCTTGGCTGCTCACCTCGAGAAACACCGTGCTGCACTAGAACTGCGGCACACGGCGAAGTCCGCCCCTGCGCGGCGTTGGTACAAGACGATCGATCGCATCACTCCGAGCCTGACGTGGCAAGAGAAACTGTTGATCCCTGATATCAAGGGGAACGGGGACGCAATCACTTACGACCCAGGCACTCTTTACCCGCACCACAATTTGTACTTCATAACCTCATCGGAGTGGAACCTTCGAGCGCTCCAGGCCGTCTTGAGGTCTGGAATTGCCCAGTTTTTTGTCGAAGCATATTCGGTGAAAATCGGGGGAGGTTACCTGCGTTTTCAAGCACAAAATTTGAAAAGAATCAGAGTTCCACAATGGAGCAGCTTGTCGGACGAAACCCAATCGGAACTTATTGATGCAGGCGAGGCGGGTCGGAAACTAGGCACCGCATTGCTTGAACAGATATACCAACTTGACGACGGTGCACTCATATTTCTTAGAGACAAGAGTAAGTGTCACGCGACCTAGACGACATTGACACGAAGGCTAAACACGACAATTAGCTGCTCTGGGACGCGCGCAGCCGCGGCGGAGAAACATAAGCTGCGGGTACGGTCGATGAAGGCGGACGAGCCAGCGTCACAAGTGGCAAGAATGTGGATGGCTTCGACACGGTTATTGCGGGGCTTGTCGAATCCAACGCCCGCGATGGTGCAGAACTGTCTAAGACGCGCAGGCTGAATACGGTGCCCGGCTACTTTCGAGTGATGAAGGATCGGGACCTACTCGTTGTGCGCAAGGGTGCTCTTGTGGCCGCGATCGAACTGGAGAGCCAGGTCGGCCCGGGATTCGGGATGAACTTCCCCAATTGATCTGAAGAAGCTATTGGACCAGCGGTTGATTTCTGGGCCGCCTTCGAGAGGGATCGTTCGGCTATCAGCTTGTCCGTTCTTAGGGCGGCTCATCGACGTGGGCTATGCTCCAAAATCACGCAAACCCCCTGGCGCTACGAGGCGTGCTCTCACACGAAGTTCGTGTAAACACTGTCAGTGTTACTCGAACTAAGTGGCTAGTTACCAGTCAGCGAAACTGTGCTCGAATGTCAAGGGCCATGAAGATCGGCCCGCTAATCCCTCTCTTGCTCAGCGCTGAGCTCATTGCTGACGACGAGGACACATGCGCCCATCTTGCTGGCGCTGACTGGGCGGCTAGCGCGGGCCACCGTCAGCCTAGATCTGCCGTAGAACTACAAGTAGCGGAGCTCATCGCCGCAAGCGACGCTACTTCAAGCGACGTTGTCGCCCTGTTACAGCCACGTTTGAAGAACATCGTGGCTGAACGTCTGTTGGCATTGCTAGTTGCGCTCGGTGTGACTTTTCTCGACGACGGCAGGTTGGGCGGGACAAGCCCAAGATCGCGCGAGCTCGTGGTGCAGTCGAGCTCCTTGATGCGCTTGAGAAATTGAGGTTTGTCACGAGCAACGATGTCACCGAAGATCTGGTCGGAGTCAATAAGCGATACAAGTAGCCGTGCCGAAGCTGGATAGACGAGCGTGATGTCCGGGCAAGCATTCGAAGTTTTGCACCGGTGCGCGCGATCGACGCCTCCGTCAGGACGCTAGACGCACTCATTGCACCTAGGTTATGAGTTCACACCCATGCGTCTCACTATGAGAGTGGGGACGGAGACTTCGCTCTGAATCCAGATTAACCACACGCGAGCGGTTCGCCCCTCTTGCCATAGTTAAGCGCCGGTTACGTCCGGAGTAGTCTAAGAATGGTTCATCTTGCTGTTTCTGCGTCTTCGTCTTGAGCCTCGTCGTCTAGATTGTTGGGTAATTCTTAGGTAAGACAAGGGAGACCTCGTGGGATCATTGGAACTGATTAGAGACCAACTTCTTGTCGAAGCTGCGCACCATCAACTTGACTGGTCGCGAAAGACCATGCCCGATGGACAACCATCGATCTTGCTCCCAGTGACGCCACATCTTGCCGGGGCAATCCTTTATCCGTTTCTGGGCCGATGGTATTTGTCGTGGATGGTGCCGGGGATGGCTAAGCCCGAAACAATTAAGCTTGAGAAAACGAAAGCCACCTTCCGAAACGTGTCTAGGTCCATTTCGTCGGGTGTCGCAATGGCGATTGAGAAATCGCTTTATTCGCAACCGGAGTCCGCTCTTGCTTACTGCGTCCTGCTTGGCACGATCGCACAGGGAACGGGTGACGATGACCTGAAGGAGTTGGCTGCCAGTTTGCTCCAAAGAGTCGGGTTCGCGCTCTCGGAGCGACCCTCATAGCCAGTTGCTTTCTCGTAGCGAGCGGTACTGTTTATTGGCGGGCGGCTGATTACCCGCCGTCGGCAACTTTCTACCGTTCGGTTGCGTGAGGGCTTCTGTCAACGAACTCGCCTGGTGTCATGACTCCACGGTCACGAAAATTCGTGAAAAATCTCGCTCAATCAGCCAAATGCGCAACTCTGTCGACGGCTAGCTGGAGCGAGCGGGCTGAGTGGATGAGCGCCTCATTGCGTCGAAAGTATTTGCCGAGGCTAGGCCCAGGGAGAATGTGTCGGGGCCAATAGTCAAAGTTCCAACCAGTTTGAACGAGGCAAACTGCGCGGCGTTGATCGCCTCCCCAGCGGGATCTGCGATTCTAGATTCTCTGCCGCGAGCAGAGTTCGCGTCAGCCGAGAACTTGCTTGGCGAACGCTACACGTGCCTGAATTTGTGTCTCCAATGTCTGCGCCGTTGCGGTCGCGACAGGCTCGACATACTTGACCTGTCCCTCTGCTGAAACCCACGACGTAACCATCCACCCCGCGGAATAAGACCCGGTCTGGATGAAACGCTCAATAGCGATCTCCCACTGACGCCCATATGTCATACCGTTGAATACTGGATCGAGAGGAAAGAGCGGATTACTTGGTAGTCCGACTGCTTTGGCGTTTTCCGGAGATGATCCAAACACGACGCCGAACGCCGTCCAAATCGGGAGCTTTCCGAACACTTGATTCAATTCTTGAGCTGTGGCTGCGTCTTTGGGGTTACCAAGGGCTTCTTCGATCCTGTTATTCCCGTTGCTGTCATTGCTGCCAACTTGCGACTTTAGCTCGACAAGTGCGACGAGTTGCCCTTTGTATGTGGCTACCACATCCCAATTCTTTGATCGTCGAAAGTACCCTGGGATGACGCCGTTGACCATGACATCAGCTTCGCTTAGGCCCGCGTTGACGAACATCTGTCGGACGAAGGTACCCAGCTTCTTCATGTGGCGCGCATTGCGTGCCTGCGCGCCAGCGTCCTTCTTGCCCTCCTCTTTTTGCCGACGGTCAGCCTCATTCTTATGCTCCCAAAAATCTACTAGAAGCGATTGGACTTCGTCACTGGACTGCATGCTGGAGCTCCTTGGAGGCTATGTGGCAAGCGGAAATATTGAAGTTGTTTACATTGCCCGTCGTCAGCGTAGCGGCTTCAATACTTCAGATGGATAGGTGCAGAATTTGGAGCCGTCAATCACCCAAGCGATAGTGCTGAGTCAAAGTCCGCTCAACCTAGCCCTCGCGGTAATCGCGCACCGCTCTGCTGATGGCGTTACTTGATGATGGTCTGAGTGTTTATCGTAATTGTGAGGCCTCGTATACCTCGGCCTCGGACATCGGTGCGTGCGGAGTTCGGGTCGTCGCTGTTGTATCTGTGATCCTGCTCCAAGTGGAGGTTTTCCTTTAGTGAAATCAGTGCGTATTGCGCGGATAAGGACGCGAGATTTATCACGGTGGCTTCATTCGTGAACTAATTACTTATCAGCATCAATTACTTTGGTTCGATCGCGGTATAGCTCGCTGAGAAGCGTCCGTAATTCCGAGGGATTTTTGGTGCGGGGGGTGTTTTTTGCCCCCTTAAGTATCATTTGGGAGTTATCTTCTGCCGGTTTTGCCCCGGATTCAGCCGTTTGGTCGCCTCCAGCCATGTCTACATAACGGCTCCGCTTTCAAGCTAACCCGCAGCCCATAGGAGTGTTATGCGCCGCGAGATCACTAATGTTGGCCCTATGGAACCCGAGCCCAGGTTTATCTCTGCGGCAGCCACCGCAACCGCGGTTGAGCGTGCCCTTGAGTTCGGTGACGAACCGGCCGCGATCGGCCATCTGACAGAGGCGATCAGTCGCCTCATTCAGGCACCGGAGTATTCAAAAATACCGCTGGATGTTCTCGAAGCTCCCGACCCGATTAGAGACTCACGATATGAGACCTTGATCGCGACCGCTTTCGCCTACGCGCTGTCTTGCCGAGGTGAAATGCCTTTGGCATGGATGACCGATACGAAGCCTGTGCCGACCGAATGGTTGTGGCGCGGCGATGGCGCATCCGAGGAATACAGGGACTTCGTCCGCGACCACACACCACAGAACTTCCGCGACAAAAATATCCTCACTCGGGAGCGAGACTGGGCCACCCGTCGAGTGGCGAGTTCCGCGAGCTCAACGGCGAGCAGTTGCCAAACCTGAGCGTTGAGGCGAACGTTGAGGCGAACGCCGCTACTCGTTGTCGCGGTACGCCATCTCTTCACCCATGTTTTCAAGAGAGCCGGCATCAATTCTGATCAGGCGTGGCCCGACACGCTTCGCCTTGATGATTCCGTCGTAGATCCAGCGGCGAATCGTCTTCGTTGAGCAGCGGTAACGTTCCGCAGCTTCCTGAACGGTAATCCATTCAGTTGGCACGGCCGGGGTTGGGGTGAGGGTTGCTGTCGTCATACAGGAGCTATGCGTGGCACCCCACGTCCACTTGTTACTCTTGGCGTATTGACCATAAAAAGGACACGATGCCAAATACTGCCCACCAGCTCCGCGCCGCACGCCAGACGTCTGGGATGAGCCAGGTTGAACTCGCGAAAGCATCTGCAACCGACCAGTCACTCATCTCCCACGTGGAGTCAGGCAGCCGTGACACCCGCACCAGGACACTCGACAGGCTGATGGCGACAATGGGGCATCAAATGGTCGCCATCGACTCAGTGGAGCTCACAGCGCTCGACGCGGCAATCAGAATGCGGAGATGGCTTGCGCGACAACGACCCAACGACGCGGGCCGGGAGCTTCATGATTTCAGCGCCGGACTGTGGAGGGCGGATGACGCAACCGCCATAGCGCTGACGCACTCGCGGCCGCCAACGACTGAACACCTCGACTGGGACATGGCGATCGCCGGAGTGGTCTTCTTCCGTCTGGACTCAACGGGTGCACCAAAACCCTCCTGGTTGAACGAGATCGGGCAGCTAGAAGAAGCTGAAGAGGTTGACGGTGATGCACTTAGGTGGTTCGGCGTGGCTACCGATCAGAGCTTGACCAGCCCACACGACTCACACGCCCAGTAGGGGCGTTCGACAGACCCGGCGACCGCCATGCAGCACAGGCAGTCGGGACAGTTTGGCGTTGCTCCGAGCTCATCCACGACTCGAATCTACTCGGCAGCGTGAAGCATCTCCAGGATTCCTGGCATGACACCCGACAGGCCAGCCTCCGCCGACACCTGCCTGATCTGCACCTCTATTTCGCTGAGAGGTTCGTTGGTGAGGTCAACGGGGGATTCGGGACGGTTTACCGAACCGAACTGTCCGGGATTTCCGGTAGGTTCACCGGTGGTCCGGCGGATCCAGACTTGGCACGCCCAAGACGTCAATGTCGATGCCAGAATCGTGGTGCTAGCGACCTATATGGGTCACATGGAAGTGCGCAACCTCTACTGGTATTTCTCCGCTGTTCCGGAACTGATGAACATCATCTCGGCCCGTTTCGAAGCCTTCGCCGACCGTGGGGCAGGTGTGTCATGAGGGCCCCACAGATCGAGTTCCCACAACTGGTACAGGACTTCTTCCTGCGGCGTCTGGTTGACCAGCGCGGCGCCAGCGCCCGCACCATCGAAAGCTACCGCGACGCGTTCGAATTGCTGTTCAGCTATATCGAGAAACGCACCGGCACGTCGCCCTCGACACTGCAGATGGCCGATTTGGACGCGCCCCTGGTCTTGGACTTCTTCGACTATCTGGAGACCGAACGCCACAACAGTGCCCGGACCCGCAACGTGCGCTTGGCAGCGATCCACTCATTTATGCGTTACGCCGCAGTGCGAGACCCGGCATCGCTACCGATCACCAGCCGGGTGTTGGCTATCGGAGCCAAACGGTTCGACCGGCCAGTGCTCGGCTACCTCTCCCGTGAGCAGATCACCGCCATCTTGGCCGCCCCCGACCGCAACACCTGGAGCGGTCGCCGAGACGCAGTCATGCTCGCCACCACCTACAACACCGGTGCACGCGTCTCAGAAATCACTGCGCTACGCGTGAGTGACATCTTGGCCGACCGTCAGAGCGCGGTCCACCTGCACGGCAAGGGCCGCAAACAACGTGTCATCCCGCTCTGGAAGAACACCGCCAGCGACCTACGTTCCTGGCTGGGCAGGATCAACACCGCGCCCGACGCGCCCGTGTTCCCCAACAAGGCCGGCGCCCCGATGTCGCGGTCAGGAGTGCGTGACCGACTCGATCGCGCCGTCGCCATAGCCGAACAGGGCTGCCCGTCGCTGCGGGGCCAGCACATTTCACCGCACACGCTACGCCACGCGACCGCGATGCACCTGCTCCAGTCCGGAACAGACCTGGCAACGATCGCCTTATGGTTGGGGCATTCCAGCCCGGCGACCACGCAGCAATATCTCGAAGCCGACCTCGCCGCCAAAGAAGCAGTACTGGAACACCTGCCCGATCCCAGCCCTACACCCAACCGATTCCAACCCGGCGACCGTCTCCTCGGCTTCCTGAAAGGCCTCTGATTATGTGCAGTCACGGCAACGGGAATCCCCACGCAGCACGTGGACCTCCGACACAACTGCACATAACCGGGGACTGAGCCGAATACGTAATGTCGGCCACCTAGAGGCAGTCCGGTGCCGGTGCGGTGAAGCGTCGGTCGACGAGATCGCCAGGGCGCTCACTGAACGGCCCAGCAACAGTCGTCCGTGGCCCCTTGCGCCGTGAGACGCCCCGTAATCCCTCGCGACGCATCAACCGCTCGACCGTGCATCTGGCGACCGGGTGGCCGTCTCGCTTCAGCTGCGCATGCACCTTCCGGACACCATAGACGCCGTAGTTCTTCCTGTGCACAGTGTGGATCTTCACCGCGGTCTCCTCGTCACTGACGGCGCGTTTTGAGGGCGGCCTGTTCCGGGCTGCGTAGTAGGTTTGCGGGGCGATCGGCAGTTGGCTGCAGATCGGCTCGACCCCGAATTCGTCCTTGTTCGCATCGACGTAATCGATCATCTGTTGTGTGAGCGGCCTGGCTCCGCCACGAAGAAAGCCGACGCGCTCCGCAGGATCGCATTCGCCCGACGCAACTCGCGATTCTCCCTCTCAAGCTCGATCAGCCGGGCCGCGTCATCGGTGGTCGTTCCTGGCCGGGTACCGCCATCAATCTCCGAGCGTTGGACCCAGCCTCGCACCGTGTCGGAGGGAATACCGAGCTGCTGGCCGATACGCGAGCATGCACCGCGGTCACCGCCGGGACCACCACGCGCCTCGGTTACGAGCCGGACCGCGCGCTCTTTCAGCTCGGTCGGATACTTCTTCAATGCTGGCATTTGCTTCTCAACCTTTCAGGTGATCAAGAACCTCCATTAAACCCGGGGCGCAACAACCCAGCCACTTCCGGGCAAATCAAGGACGCGATTCAGTAGGGTAGTGGCACGCATGGGTAACTCCGAGCAGGTCTAGGCTTGTGAGAAATTCCAAACCTATCGGGTTACCCATGCCCCCTCCTATACCACAGAAACCCTGACCCACACTCATGTCAGGAGCCCCAAAAATGACCCCACCACAGCCCCCCCGCCTCGCCGCCACCATGGTACTCATCCGGGATAACCCGCTCGAGGTGCTCATGGTGCGCCGGAATGCGCACGCGGTGTTCCCATCCGCCCTCGTCTTTCCTGGGGGCGCCGTCGATGCCGACGACCACAGCGACAACTGGATGCCGTTGCTCGCCAGCGGCAGCCAGCTGCCGCCGCTAGAGCGCGCCCTGCGCATCGCCGCCATCCGCGAAACCTTCGAAGAAACCGCCCTGCTATCGGCGGTAAGAACCGACGGTACCCCGGTTGAGCAGCAGGAACGAACGGATGCCGCATTCCTGAAGGTGGTGCAGCGTTCGGGCGGTCTGCTGCACCTCGACGACACCGTGCACTTCGGGCACTGGGTAACCCCAGTGGTGGCCCCCCGACGGTTCGACACCCGCTTCTTTGTGGCCGTCGCACCGAACGGGCAGCACCCAATCGCCGACGGGGGCGAAACGGTCGATTGCGAGTGGGCACTCCCCGCGCAAATGGTGAAGCGTGCGCAAGCGGGCGAGAGCAGCATCATCTTCCCGACGCTGCTCAACCTGATGCGGCTCGCCGAAAGTACCACCGTGCAGGAGGCTATGGATGCCGCCCGGGCACGCCAGCCCTTTACCGTCACCCCCACCGTCGAAGTTCGTGACGGTACCGCCGTCGCGGTCATCTCCGCCGAGGCCGGCTACGGGGTGACCGAACACACCGCACCTCCGCCCGACCGGCACCACACCCGTACCAAAGAAGGACGCCCTAATGGCTGACGTGCGAACCGTGCTGGCCCCCAACGCCGGACCAATGACCCTCGACGGCACCAACACCTATGTGCTCTCTGGTGTGGCCGGAGCGAGTGTGATTATTGACCCGGGGCCAGACGACGCCGACCACCTCGCCATCCTTGCCACATCCGGCCCGGCACTGGTGCTCATCACCCACCACCACTCCGACCACACCGAAGCCAGCAGCACCATTCACCGGATGACCGGGGCGCCCGTTCGCGCCCTCGACCCGGCGTACTGTATCGGCGGCAACCCCCTCACCGATGGTGAACTGATTTATGCGGCCGGAGTGCGCATCCGTGTGGTGGCGACCCCCGGGCACACCGCCGACTCGGTGTGCCTGCTGCTTCCGGACGGCGGCGCGGTACTGACCGGCGACACCATCCTGGGCCGCGGCAGCACCGTAATTGTGGGTGGCGACGGCTCCCTCGGCGAGTACATGCACTCGCTCGAAAGTCTTCGCGAACTGGGCAACCTCACCGTGCTGCCCGGGCACGGGCCCCACCTGCCGTCACTGGCCGAGGCGTGCACCCGACTTCTCGACCTCCGCCAGCAGCGACTCTCCGAAGTGCGTGCCGTGCTCGCGCGGCTCGGGGTGGAGGGTGTCCAGAATACGAAGACGGCAACGACGGGGGTCGCGCGAACAGGGTCGGCAGCAGCAGGGCAGGTGTCGTCGCGGGCCTTTCCCCTTGAGTTGGTGGCGCAAGTGACTGACACCGTCTACCCCGACGTGGACCCGCGCATCCGTTTCGCCGCCGAACATTCCGTGCACGCCCAACTGGAGTTTCTTTTCGCCACCACCACCACCCGCACCTGCACGACCCCGCCGCGCGACTGAATCTGCCCGGCCGCGCGCACGTTTCAGTGTGACGCTCGCCCATTCGGAGGCGTGTCGCGCAGAAACGTGCGCGCGGCAGCGTCATTCGCCATTCGCCGAGCTGAATTGCGTTGCGATCAGGTGCGTTCAGCCGGCGCGGTGCCCTCAGCCGAGGGCGCGGATGCGCGGGGCGATGTCCCGCTCGAACAGTTCCACGAAACATTTCTGGTCGTGGCCGGGCCCATGGAAGACTAGGTGGTTGAGCCCGGCATCAATGTAGGGCTTCACCGGGGCGACAACCTCGTCGGAGTCTGAGCTGATAATCCACCGTTTCGCGACCTGCTCGATGGGCAACGCATCTGCGGCCGCCTCCATCTCGATCGGGTCCTCGATGGAATGCTTCTGTTCCGGCGTGAGCGAGAGTGGAGCCCAAAACCGGGTGTTCTCCAACGCCAACTCGGGGTCGGGGTCGGTGTCGGTGTCGTACGAGATTTTGATTTCGATCATCCGGTCGATGTCGGTGAGGCTACGACTGTTGCGCC
>CH672415.1:672564-712640 GCA_000153145.1 marine actinobacterium PHSC20C1 | reverse complement strand
TTTGAGATTCTTTCCAAAAAGCGGTATTACGACGCGGAATGCACCATATATAAGTATGACCGACTCACCTACCCTCGACCCCAAGGAAGACACCCGCCGCGGAGAGGTCCTATCACGCTTCCGCTCTCTTACGACCAAGGGTCTAACTGTTGCCTCTCCCACCCATGCAATAGACATGGAAGCGATTGAGGATGGTTCGGTCTTTGACCTGCCGGTGCGTCTGGGCATTCAGGGCAAAATCCTGTCGGGAACAGGGGCCGTCTATCCGCTCGTCCTCGAACTACCGACAAAGGACAATAGCTTTTTTGGGGATGTCCTCACAGATGCCGCCACCCAGGCTTCGTGTGAACCCCTCATGAAGAAGCTCAACAAGGGCTGGTCAGAAGGCGTAGCTACAGAGCTGGCAAGCTACTGGCTCGGCGTCAAGTGCGCCTCGGACGCCCAATTTATCTCACTCATTGAGGCACTCCCCAGCCGTACTGCTACCCGTGGTAACAAAGTTCTGGGCAACTTGGCATTCGGAAAATCCAAGGATGTACGCCCCCTGCTCTCTGGGTCACAAGGCAAACTGACTTCCGTCACCCCTTCTGAACTTCTTGGCCTGGGCGTAATCATCGACATCATGAGTGACACCTCAGACAATCGGGCGTCTGGTTATGACATCCGCGCCCAGGCCCCTCTTACCAATACCGTTCGTGACCAGTTCAACCGCTCAACTGGTATTTCGGAGATGTCCCGGTCCCTTGCCGAGCTTGGTTGGCTGGAAGTCTCAGCAGATGGACCTGCGACCCAATACCGCCGAGATGGGGAGCAGGCCGAACTCATCCGTGACATTTGCGTATTCGTCACAAGCCCCGGAACTACGGCTCGGACCACCCTCCGAGCCTTTGACCTCATCACTCTGGACCCCGAACACGCGGGCAACCCCGACGCTGCGGCATCCTGGCTCGTAACGGAGGGGCATGTCCCTCCCGTCATTGAATCACTGGTCGCCGGTGGAAAACGCAGAGAGATTGAGATGAACCAAGACTCTGGCCTCATCGTCAAAGCATTCTCGGAAGCAGTTCGTGATGCCCGCTCGGCGAGCGATAGCACTCTGCCGCTCGCATTCTCAATGCAGGCCACCTCCGGCGTACACCAGGCCATCGTGAGCTATATGCCATCAGGCACGGTCCGCGTTTGGAACGAGGCGAATGCGGGAACGCTGCTTCTAGCAGCCGCCCAACCCGTCTATCAGACAGAGACGAAAAAGGGGACGAAGACCACGTACTCCGCCCGGATTGACTCGAACATTGTCCGGGCAGTGTTGGCAAACCTGGAGAACCCCGGGGTGCTACCTCCTGTTGAGCATGTCAGCACAGGCCCGATTCTGACGTCAACTGGCCGCATTGCTTCGATTCCTGGGTATGACCGAAAGGCCCGCGCATTGGTCGTAATCCCCCATCGGGAGCGAGCGAAGTGGGCTGCCTATTCTGTACCCGAAAACCCGACTCGCGCAGAAGCCCAAGCGGCTTATGAGTTTCTCAACCTGGAGCTCATGAACGACCTGCCATATGCCACGGATGGTGACAGGGCGCGCCACATGTTGTACATCCTCACTGCCGTAGGCCGTTCTATCACTACGGGCTCTGTGGGGTTCCTTGCTACAGCATCCGACGCCGGCACTGGTAAGAGTCTCTCGCTGCTCATTGGACGACTAATCGCTCAGGGACACCCTGGCTGCACAGACTTCAAGGCCACAGCAGAAGCCGACACAGAGAACGAGAAACGGTTAGGCGCCCTAATTAGCGAGAAGAACAGATTCTTCCACGCGGACGAGGTCGTCAGAGGCACAGGCGTAGATGGGGAGGTCATCACAAAGTTGACCACGGCCACAGACGGCGAATTCGCTGTCCGCAAGCTCGGAGTTTCCACCACTTTGCCCGCCTCCGGCGTAGTTGTGACTGCCTGTGGAAACCGGGTGCACCTCAAAGGGGACACTAGCCGCCGGTTCCTTCCCATTCGGTATGCCTATTCCGGTGTGGGGTCGGTGTTGAGCCGCACTGGGTTTCGCCACCCATCTCTCCTTGAATATGTGGTGGGTGCTCGCCCCCTGCTTGTCGCCGCTGTGCACACGATTCTGCTGCATGGCATTCAGGCGGGTCCGTCACGCATCATCCCTGGCCTTGGTTTTAGCCATGACTGGGCGGCCCGAATTGTCGGCGCCGCCTCTCACCTGACTACGGAGGATGGCAGGGAGGTGGGCCTCCTGGCATTGGAGGGCTGGCTCGAAAGTGTTGATGCGTCGAGCACTCTTTCTGACGACTGGGCGGAGTTCCTTGTCTATGCTTGGCGCCAACTTAAGGGCAAGTCCGCTGAAGCCAGTGTCCTGCGTACCCTGACTACGACAGGTAACGCCGATTCCCTTCCGATTCTGCCGCCGGCGCTATCATCACTCCGTTTCGAGTCCGACCGGGCGGCGAATCGCGAGTGGGGCCGCACCCTTGGAACCATTTTGGGTTCATCTATACCCGTTGAGGGTGGCTATTTTCGCATTGACACTGTGACTCAGTCAGAGAAATCGAACCGCGTTGCACGGTGGCAAATTACCGGATGGGACAAAGCCGGTAACGAGTTGGACCCCCGCACCTCCCAGATTGGCGTGGGGGAAGGTACTCCTGCGCTGTCCCCTCAGTGGCAGACACTTCTGGCTACGTTGTTTGCCCGTAGAGGCGCGACGTTGATGCTGACCAGTGCACTCCGGGCAACAATCACGGATGAAAGCAATGGGGCACCAATCGAACTGCCTGAAGAGCTCCGTGGTCCGTTCGCGCACCCCAACGATGAGCCGAAAGCATGGCGAGCAGCCCTGCTCGCCACAGCAGCAACTGCTGTAGCTGCGGGTCAACGCCACAACCTCCTTTTGGTGGAACAACAGGGGCAGGCCCCTATGTGGGTTGTCACAGCTCTTTCTGAATCGCTCGCAGCATGACGCTCGTAACGGCAGCAACTTTGCCGACCTTCGATAAGTGGCTTGTAGAGAAGCGCCCACTCGGCATTGCACTCAACGCCCCGGGCACCGTCCTTGGGGTCGCAGATCTGAAGACGGCGTGGACGGTTGACATTGCTGATGAGTTCCTGGTCCGCGCGGTGGCATCCAAAATTCAGGATCGTCAACGCCGGGCATGGGCTATGTCTCCAGAGGTTGTTCATACCTTGGCTCGTGTTACTGAATACGATTTGGAGGACTTCTCGTGGATTAACGACGTTGCTGTGGCGTTCCACTCAGCACACCCCGGCGTGGAGCTTCCCCTAATGGCACCGGGTGCAGGCCCGCGCGCCCGCCAGGCCGCTTCTCTGATGAAGGCGCTGGCACTTCAAGTTCCGGCTGCGGGCCACCTGATGATGAATCTGACTGTCGCGCTTGACCAGGCGTTCCGCGAATCGCAGCGGCGTGGAGTCCGTGTCGATGTCGAGGGTTTGCGTGAGGCTCAGGACTTGAACCGCAGTGTGACTGCTGCGGCAACTGCGGAGGACGGGATCGATCTTTCGGCGGTGGGCACGGATGCTCAGGCGGAAGCTGTCACTGGATGGTTGGCGGGGCGCGACATCACCATCAGAGATTTTGATGGGCGCCCGTCGTTGAGTCGGGATTTCTTTGACCGGGCGCAGATTCCTGATAGCTCTGAGGGCCGCTATTTTTGGGGACGTTTTCGCGCAGCGGCAAGTAGAAGGTCGGCGCGTCTCAGCCTCAACCAGATTGCAAATAACCTCCACGATGATGGCCACGTCTTCCCCATGGTGCATCTGAGAGGGGCGAAGACAGGTCGTGGGAGTGTGACGGGTCCGGCACTCACTTCCCTGTCTAAGAAGTACCGCAGTCTCATCATCCCCGAAGACGGGGCTGTTTTTATCTCACTAGATTTTGACAGGGCAGAACCAACGGTGGCGGCCGCACTCTCACAAGATGAGGGCCTTCAGGAGGCTTTGTCGACCACGGATGTTTATCGGGAGCTCGCGGTGAAAGTCTTTGGGGAACAGGCACGTGAGGACGATATTGCACGTGCCACATGTAAAACGATTTTCTTGGGTATTCTCTATGGCCGTGGCGCCCAGGGGCTTAGTCAGCAGTTGGGGATTTCGAAAGCGGAAGCCACTGAAACCATCCGTTCAGTCTGGGATTCATTCCCGGCGTTGAATGCCTACTGCGAGGGTTTGAAGGCTGATGCTATCGCCGGTAAGGAGCTACGAACCCCGTGGGGCCGGTTGTTGCCTGTCCCGAATAGAGGCCCGTATCAGACTCCCAATTTGATGATTCAGGCGAGTGCCGCTGATGTGTTCTATGTCGGCCTCAAGAATGTTGTAGAGCTTTTGGGTGCCGATCGTCTAACACTCCCCATACATGATGAGATTTTGCTCCAATCTTCTCAGGGGGATGTATTCCGGAGCTCAGCTCTTTTGGAAGAGGCCATGACTGTCCCGTTTTTGAACATGACGGTCACTGGTCAGACTAAACAGCTTGGGGGGTCTTGGAGTAGGTAACTGCCCGATGCCTAATGACCCGAGGGCGTATGCGCTCTCGGGTCACTCTTGAAGAGCCCCGTAGAAGTTCTTTTGCATAAATCTTTTAGTACGCGTCCTTGAGACCTTGTTTTGCCGCATCTAAGTAAGTGAGGAACCGCCCAGGTTCCTCACGACCTCTTAGGTGGAACCCCATGGCACAACGTAATGACCTTCCCGGCACTCAGGCCCCCACTCCGGAGCGCGAAGCGGCGCTTGCAGCCCGTATCTCGAATGGTGAGATGGAAGCTGTGCATGAACTCGCGATGAGCGGCTATGCATGGGCGAAATCTTTGTCGCATAAATTCACTGGCCGCGGCGTCGACCTCGATGATTTGAATAGTGAGGCGTACTTCGGCCTCGTCGAGGCAGCGAAGACGTTCGACCCCACTCGTGGCCGTTTTGCGGGCTACTCAACAGCATTCGTTCAGGGAGCTATCTGGAAGGCAATTCGACTTTCGGGCCGCAGCGTATCCATCCCCAAGCATGCATTTGATGCTGAACTGGTCGGGAATCGGGACCGCATATCCGAACGTTACGCAGCCAATGCGGCGCTCGCATCGGAAGCGAGTGCTTGGCATTTTCCGACCCAGCTGGATGCCCCTCTTTCATCTGATGCTCCTGGTACCGCAGCAGATGTCCTGATTTCGGACGCTCGGGGAGTTGAGCAAACCGTCGTTGAGCAGATTTTTCTGGACGGGATGCTGAGCGAAATCCCGCGAATTGAACGTGAGGTTCTGCTCGCCCGATTCGAGCTCCCCGGAGCTTGCAGCGCCCCCGGCCAAGCTGCTATCTCCGCAGCGCTAAATATTGACCAGCGACGGATTTCTGAGATTGAAAAGAAGGCATTGGCAAGACTGCGGAATGCAGTTTTGGTCTCGGACCGGTAATCCCGGCTGAAATGCACCATATAGAAGTATGACGACAACAACACAGAAGCGGGTCTTGAACCTAGCTCGGCGGAACCGTTCGCTCAGCCTGACAATTCACTCCGCTTTCATTCAAATCAGGTTGCTCGACCACCCTTCCAAAAGGGATTGCCAAGTTGCCCTCGATGACCTGGCCCACCTTTTTGATGTTGGTGGCCTCGATGCGTCTCTCCTCAAACGAGGTGACGGGGTGTCCGTTCCGCTGCTTGCAAATACCGACCAGGCGTATGTCTCTGCACGAGTTCTGATGGCCCGTGGTTTTTGTGTTGCGGTCCTGGATGGGCGTACAGCATATGAGGTGGGTGATATCCCCTTGACGTAAACCCCTCCACCACATGACCTCCCCACTGACCAATTCAGGTGAGAGGCAACCATTCATAAACCCCCGCGCAACGTGATGGCCTCCCAGCCCTTGGTGTCGCCCCGACCGCATCTATGTCGACCATGGGCTGACGGGAACGAATCGTGACCGACCTGGGCTGCGTGAAGCTTTTGCTGCACTAGCCGGTGCCCAAGACTCACAACCGGAGTAATCACTTTCCGCGTGTGGCGAAAACGCCTGAGCCGGTGAATGCGCTTAAACTCCGGCAGACGTCTCAACTTGCTTGAAAACTGACGGTGTCGTTTCAATGAGATATTGTCAGCCGAAGGAATGAGGTGAATGGTGGACAAAGTGGAAGCACTACATGTAGTCGGCGATGGGTACTTCGGATCTCCACTTGGAAAAGCTGGCTTGGACGGAACAACTGTCAAAGCCAGACTGATTCGCGACCCCAAGAACAGTTACGACAAGAATGCTGTCGGTGTTCATGTCGGCAAGAATCAGGTCGGTTTTCTCTCCTCAACCCGAGCCGAGAAAATTGCCAAATGGTTGGATGCGGCCGGGGGGGGGGGGTGTTCGACACCACACTCACCTACCGCGATGGTGGCGCTGACGTGCTCGTACCGGCTGAATGGGTTTACGTTCCCCGCAAAGGTCGCGTCAACGTTCAGCAGACCATCAAACACCAGGAGGCGTTAGCTGAACTTGGTGCCGGAGACCACAAGTGCCAAGTCATCCGCAATGGGGAGCACCTCCATGTCGAAGTCAATGGTGTTCTAATCGGCAAGCTCTACCCGAAACAGCTCGACGACGACACACTGAAGCAGATCGTCCACAGCCGTCCGCAGAACCTAGCAGTGACGCAGTCCGACTACCGTGATGGCCTCTACGCCATCATCATTACCCCAGCACCGAAAGCACCTAAACCACCTGTGCTGCATGCCCCACGGCCGGTCACAGCACCATCAGTACCAGCGCCCCGGACAGCAAAAGATTTACCGACGGCGCTAGGAATCACTGGGTTCATCAAATCGCTGTTCGGTAAGTAGCGCGCCGGTCGCCAGCAGCAGTCGAAACAATCTTTGACGACATCGCAGCAAACGAATGCGACAACCACCTCATCTTCATCGACGGCAACGAACCCCTCACCGACGAGAGAGCCAACAACTACTTTGCTGGCGATGTCGACGCCAGCAAGGAAATGCCGATCGACTCACTGGATCAACGAGCCCATGATGCAGCACAGAAGAGGCCACAGAGGTGTTAGCACTCTACAAACTTCGATCCAGAAATGCCCCCAGACGGGTGGGATGTCGTCCTTGGGGAGATCAGCAGCCGTGACGCAGAACCGCCGCAACCCATTCACCTGAACTCAGAGCCGTCGCCAAACGTCGCGCAATTTCTGACAGGTCAGAACCAACCTGAGTGTCACGACCAATGATGCTGCCAGTCTCATACCGGGCAACCGCAAAGTGCTTCGATTCGAACAGCTCCGGAATGTCATCGACGAGCTCCACAGCGCGAGCAGCAACTGTCTGCGCAAGATGCAGCGCTGACCGCTCCACACCAGTCGCATCCGGGGCAATAAGCCAATGCGAAAGGCCGTCATCATCACGCCTGGTCAGCAACACAGTTCCGTCCGGAGCCGAAGCCGCAAAAGTTGCCGCCCGCTGATTCGTTGTTGTCGCATTCGGCTCGATCGTTCCCGTCCGTGCCAGACGCCACACCCGCGGTGCTGCCAATAGCTTGCTCACAACAAAACGACCTTCCGACGTTAGATGAAACGCCTGTCGCGCCTCGATACAAGGACATGCGGCGAAACCGGCCCCAAAACTGCCAGTCGCCGCAACATTTTTGTCCCGTGAATCGCCCAGGCCGTTAGCCGCCGACGGCCGAGCCTCCCTCCGTAATCTGTGCTCCGCCCAGCGATGTAACTCCGGGCCACATACCGTTGCGTTCCTGTACCTCACCTAGACGTCGCTTCGCTCCGTCGCCCCGGCGGCTCTCCGTGTTCGCTGCGCTCACCCGTCGTCTCCTCCCGGAACTGGCCACTGCGTGCGCTCACGTTGTTCGCCCGCCGGTCCGGTGATGCCCGCATGTTGACTTGGCCGGTCCGGTTGCCTCAACCACATACCGCCAGAGTCACCTGCTTCGCCACTGACTTCACCGGTCTGGTAACCCCACATGAGCGCGCAGCGGGCAGCGGGCAGCGGGCAACACAATGTTCAGCGAACGTGACGTTGACGGCCCGACCACGAGACGTTGCGTCACCCGTCTGACCTCACCGATGCCGAAGGCTGCCCCCGGCAGGGAACCCATTCACAGAACGTGACGTTCACGAAGAGGCTGCTGAGCGTTGCGTGACGGCAACTCGGGGAGTCCACAAAAGTAAACAGTCGTCCACTTAAATGAACACAGACCGGTGAGGTGAACATTACGTTGCGAACCGAACCTCACACCGTTGCACACGCGAAGCGTGGCGAGCGCAGCGAGCACACTACAAGTCGCAACCTGCCGCACAACTTCGACGCCCCCATGAACCTGAACGGTTCATGCTGACATCTCGTTGCACGACAGCCCGCTCCCCGAAACAGTTGCGCAGCAACCAGTAAACATCCTGTTGCACACAGAAGGGCATCACGGAGTCACGCGAGGCGCGAAGCGCCGAGCTCTTAACATGGGTCGGCCCCACCGCACGGCCAATGTCCCGCCCCGCCATCGGCTATCGCCGCGAGGTCAACCGTCGGCTATCGCCGCCGGGGTTTTGCACAGGACGGGTGGAGCGGAGGAGGGTGGTGCGGCTATCGCTGAGGGAGTCAGGGTCTGCTGCACGTTTAGGTGACAGACTCAACCAAACCGACATCAGACCCCATGAAAGAACGCCGCTGCGTGAGCGACCGGCCATCCTTCATCGACGATCAGCCGCGCGACGCGCAGCCTTCGGATAGGAGCAAGAGCAGCATTAGCGTGAGACACGAAGACCTCCGGATTGGGGGAATGGGACCTAGACAGCTCCACCCTCCACCGGAGGTCTTCATTAATTCAAGACGTCACACATCAACCAACGTCCCTGGGCAGTACAACTAGTTAGCGTCCGACGCGACCGAACAGGCTCGCGATGGGCGCGATCACCAATGGGCGGGCGGCGAACCAACCCCCGACGATGACCAGCAGGGACGCGGCGAAGATTCCGAAGCCGACCCAGTTGACGGCATCCTGTCCGCCGTACATGTGGTTGAGGTTGCGCAGCGCCCCGGTCGCCAGCACGAGGGCGACATGCGCGATGATGAACGCCACGAAGTACAGCATCACGGGCAGGTGCACGGCGCGCGCCCACTCGACCGGGTAGAGGCGGTTCAGGCGCGTTGCCTGGGCTGGCCACAGGCCGGACATCCGCACCCCGGTGATCGCCGCGAGCGGGGCCACGATGAAGATTGTCACGAAGTAGGCGATCAGCTGGAGGGCGTTGTAGTTGACCCAGCCGTGCTCGGTCGGCCAGTCGAGGGAGACGTACTGCAGGCCGGCGGAGATCGCGTTGGGGATGATATCCCAGTTGGTTGGCACAACTCGCATCCACTGGCCGGTGGCGAACAGGAGCACGACGAAGATCACACCGTTGACCAGCCAGAGCAGGTCCAGTGACTGGTGCAGCCAGAGAGTGATGCTGATCTTGCGGCCACTCGACCATTTCGGCGTCCATGATGCTGGTGGCTTCTTCTGCGTGCGCACCTGCCAGCCGGAGCGGATGATGAGCACGATGAGGAAGGTATTGAAGAAGTGTTGCCAGCCCAGCCACGCGGGGAAGCCTACCGGCGCCCCCTCGGGCAGCTCGCTCTGGCCTGGGTAGGTCGTCATGAAGTCCCGCACGCCGTCGAGTCCGACCAGCCAGCGGGCCAGAAGGACCGCCAGCGCCAGGAGGACGATCAGGCCCACACCGATCAGGATGGCGCGGGCCGTCCTGCCGATCGGCCGACGCCCTACAGCAGGTTCTGGTCGGGTTCCCGGCGGCGCGGGCTCAACCGGCACTGTCGCGGGAGCGATGACCCGATCGGGCAGCACTGAGAGTCCGCGCCGCACGGCCGGGGCCGCCGTATCAGGCTTTGGCGGAGCGGCTGGCGGAGTGGTCAGCTCGGACTTCGACTCCGCGCCCGGATCATCTCCGGATGAACGGGGCAGACCCTGACGTACCACGAGAGCTACTTCCGCTTCGACTGGATCGCGGATACCAACTGCGGAACGACCGCGAACAGGTCGCCGACGATGCCGAAGTCGGCGATCTCGAAGATCGGAGCGTTCGCGTCCTTGTTGATGGCGACGATCGTCTTCGCGGTCTGCATGCCAGCGCGGTGCTGGATCGCGCCTGAGATCCCGAGCGCGATGTACAGCTGCGGAGCGACCGTGACACCCGTCTGACCCACCTGGTGCGATTGGGGCACATAGCCGGCATCCACCGCAGCTCGGGATGCTCCGACCGCAGCTCCCAGCACATCGGCGAGCTCCTCAACGAGCGCGAACTTCTCTGCCGATCCGAGTCCACGACCGCCCGAAACCACGGTCTTCGCTCCCCGAAGCTCGGGTCGGGATGACGCGACGACGACCTCCTCGAAGTCGACGATGTCGACATCGCGCATCCCGCTCGCCGGTACCTCGAGCGTCTCGATGGTGGGCTTCGTGGCTGCCGCCCTGGCCTCGATCGCTCCCTGCCGCACCGTCAACACAATCGCTCCCGACGAGGCCGCCGAATCGACCAGGTAGGAACCGCCGTACACGGAGTGGTGGACGACAGGTCCCTCGTCGTCACGCGAGATTCCGACGGCGTCTACCGCCAGCGCGGAGCCCGTACGCGCCGCGAACCGGGCGGCGACATCCCGGCCCTGCACCGAATGAGAGAGCAGCACCGCTTGGGGGCTGACCAAGGCGGCAGCGGCAGCGAGCGAGTCGACTGTGGGTACGAGCAGGGAGGTGGCGGCATCCGGTCGTTCAGCGACGAGCACCTGCGTGGCACCGAACTCGCCAGCAGCCTTCGCAGCGGCGGGACCTGCGCCCGGGGCGGCCACCACGAGCGCAACGGGTGATCCGATCGCGGCGGCGGCACCGATCAGGCCGGCGGCGCTGGGTAGAACAGCGCCACTCGGCGACACCTCCACGAGTACGAGGATGGAGTCGGTTGCGAATTCAGTCATGACGGATCGTCCCTAGATCAGTTGGTTCTTGGCAAGGAAGTCGGCGAGTTGCTGGCCCGCGTCGCCCTCATCGGTGATGACGGTGCCCGCGGTCCGCGCGGGGCGCTGGGTAACATTGAGCACGATCGAGCGAGACTCCTCAGTGGGCGTGATATCCAAGTCGCCCAAGGACAGCGTCTCGAACGGCTTCTTCTTCGCGGCCATGATGCCCTTGAAGTTGGGGAAACGGGCATCCGGCAGTGCCTCGGTTATGGAGATGACCGCAGGCAGCGCAGCCTTCACACCGAAAGAACCAGCCTCAGTTTCCCGTCGACCGGTTACCGCATCCACCGTGATCTCGACAGCATTGAGGTAGGTTGCACCGGGAACTCCGAGCAGCTCGGCAACCATGGACGGGATCGCTGATCCGCCGCCATCCGTCGATACATTGCCCGCGATGACGAGGTCGAAGCCGATCCGCTTGATTGCCGCGGCGATCACCTGTGCGGTCAGTGTGATGTCGGCCCCGACGAGAGCGTCGTCAAGAACGTGTACAGCACTATCGGCGCCCATGCCGAGCGCCTTCCGCAGGCTCGTGGGAACACTCGCTGGGCCGATGGCGAGCGCGACGATCTCGGTCCCGGTCTGAGCATCCGCGTAGGTGAGGGCAACCTCGAGGGCACGCTCGTTGATCTCGTCGACCACCGGTTCCGCCCCCGCACGGTCGAGAAGTCCCGTCTCGGAATTGAGCCGACGGTCACCCCACGTGTCGGGGACCTCCTTGATCAGAACGACGATCTTCATTCAGGCAACCCTTCTTTCACACAGAGACTTAGCCAAACCGCTCGTGACAGGATAACGCACAGGCGGACTCGGTCACTCATTGACGACAGCGACGTGCTTTGTGCTACCACGCGCGGCCGCCGTTCACGATGAGAACCTCGCCGGTCGTGTAGCTCGCAGCAGGCGATGAGAGGTAGAGGGCCGCCCCCGCGACTTCATCAGGTGTCGCGACCCGGCCCATGGGCACATCCTTGATGATGGCACGATGCGAATCGTTCCTCGGCTCACCATCCTCACTTACGAGGCCGGGGCAGAGCGCGTTGACGCGAACCTTGGGAGCGCCCTCGACGGCGAGGTAACGAGTCATCATCCAGAGCGCGGCTTTGCTCGACCCATATGCGCCGAGCCCGGGAGCAGGCAAGAACCCGGAGCCCGAAACCACGTTGATGATGCTTCCCCCCGAGCCGTCCAACATCGCGCGGCCGAACTTGCGGCACAAGCGGAACGGGCCAAGGAGGTTAGTGGCGAGTACCTCATCCCACACGTCTTCCTCCAGCTCGAAGAGGGACTTACCCGGCGAGGAGCCGACCGTATGGGCGTTGTTCACGAGAATGTCGACGGAGGAAAGTCCGTCAGCTTCTGCCGCAACGCTGTCGAGACCCTCCGGAGTGCTGACATCGGCAACGACCGTCTTGACCCTGACTCCCGCACCATCGCGGATCGCGACCGCTGCCTGCTCGAGCCGTTCCCTTCCGCGCGCCACGAGTAGTAAGTCCGCTCCGGCGTGCGCAAAGGCGCAGGCGATCGCGAAGCCGATGTTCCTGCTCGCGCCCGTAATGAGGGCAGTCTTGCCATCCAGCCTGAAGGATGGTGCAGCGTGAAGAAGCGAATCGACCACGATCACAACCCTAGGTGGGAGGAGATTATTCGGTGCTGGATCTCGACGGTGCCCTCGACGATCGTAAAAAATCGGGCGTCACGGTATAGCCGCTCGATGACGGACGATTGCATGAAGCCCGCGCCGCCGAACACCCTCATCATCTGATCCACGACCATGACCGCGGTCTCTGAGGCGAAGAGCTTCGCTTGCGAGCACTCCAGCACGGGAACCGTGCTGTCGCGTTCCAGCAGGGCGGCGGTGTCGTAGGTGATCAGGTGAGCCGCCCGGATCGCCGTGCTCGCATCCGCGAATTTCATTGATATTTCCTGGAATCGCCCGATTGGCCTCCCGAACGCTTCCCGTTGCTTCGCGTACTCCATCCCGACGTCGAATGCTCGCCTCGCCAGTCCGAGCGCGGAGGCTGCCACAAGAACCCGACCGCGGACGAGCACGTCGAGCACGTCTTCTAATGAGCTGCCGCCCTCTGGCGAGAGCATGCGGTCGGGCCCGACACGCACGTCGTCGAACACAAGCTCTCCGACTTCGGAGGAATTGCAGCCCATTTTGCCGAGAGTGCGCTCGCACTGGTAGCCCGGATCTCCGCGCAGTACAACAAAGACACCGAACCGGTCGGTCGTATCTGCCAGGCGAACGACAATGGCGATCCCATCGGCCAGTGGTCCATTCGTGATGAACGTCTTGCGCCCGGTTATCACCCACTCGTTCCCCTCGCGGCGAGCCTTGCTGCGCATGCGCCGCACGTCGGATCCAGCATCCGGTTCCGTCACCGCCATAGCGATCACGAACTCCCCGGCGAGTGCCGGTCGCAGCCAGCGATCGATCTGCTCGGGTGACCCGAAGCGGTGGAGGTAGGCGGTGCCCACGTGATCCTGGTGGCCGAGACCAGAGGAGATGCCGACAGAGCTGTAGGAGAACTCCTCCCGGAGCACCATCGCTGCAGCGATCCCTCCTCCCCCGCCGCCGACGTCGACGGGGTAGTGACTGCCGATGAATCCGTTGGCTCCGGCGAGGCGGAAGAGCTCAGTCGGGAAGTGCTCAGCACTCTCCGCCTCATCCACGCGAGATTCGATTTCGCGATCCGCGAACGCGCGCGCCACCTGTCGCAATTCGTCAAGGTCCGTGCCCAAGCTACCTAGTGAGATCACTTCGTCTCCCTTCTGGAACGCTCACGAAAGGCTTTCAAGCGCTCCGCCGCGTCATCATCCGGACGTTCGTTAAGGCGACCGCCCCAGTTCAGAATTGTGTCCTCCCATTGGGCCTCCCCGTAGGGCTTGCCCCATCCGCCATTGAGCATGCGTTTGATGTAGCGCACACCGCGGGGGTTGTTCGCTGCAATCTCGCCAGCGAGAGCCAGAGCCGCCGATTCAAGCTGCTCGGCAGGCACCACTCGGCTCACCATTCCCATCTGCTGCGCCTCCGCCGCGCTGAATCGCCGTGATGTCAGGAGCATCTCACGGGCCGCAACGATGCCGATACGCCGCGAAATTCTCTGCGGCTCACCCGATCCGGGCACGAGGCCCAATCGGGCGTGCGTGTCCTGGAAAACGGCATCCTCGGCAGCGACGATGAGATCACAGCACATCGCTAGATGAAGCCCACCCGTGATCGCGTGTCCTTGTACGGCCGCGATCACCGGGATCTCAAGAGAGCCGAGCTGCTCCCACAGTCGCGCGGATCCGAGACCGATCTCGTTGCGCTCGGCGAGCTCAGTATTGTGCACAGCGTGCAGGTCTGCGCCCGCGCAGAAGGACTTCCCCTCGCCCGCCAGAATCACCACTCGAATCTCGGGGTCGGCAACCGCGGCATCGAGGGCATGCGACAGCTCGCTGAGCACGCCGATCGTCAACGCGTTGCGGCGTTCGGGGCGGTTGATGCGCACCTCCGCGACGTGTCCTGCGACCGTCGCTGAACGGATGTATGTGTAGTCAGATGTCATATCGTCGCCTATCAGTCATCGAACAGTAGTTCGCCTTGGGCCAGCACCTGTCGTTCCTCGTCATCAGCCCTAACCCACGCCCCGAAGCGAATGCCCTCGCCAGAGGTCGAGGCCCGCACGATGATCCGATCTCCCGGAGTCACCGGCGCTGTAAACCGCGCTCCAACTCGGCGCATCGATGTCCAGCGCTTCTCGCCAAGCTCCCGCACGAGCGCGTGCGCGACCATCGCGTATGTGCACAGTCCATGCAAGATCGGTCGCGAGAATCCCCCCAGGCGTGCTGCGACTGGATCCAGGTGAAGAGGATTGTGATCCCCCGTCTGGGCATAAAGGAAGGCCTGCTGCGGGAGGGTTGGGACAACAATTTCACAGTCGAATTGATCGGGCACTGCGGGGCGTGCGGCGCGCTTCGCGGGGATGCCCACAGACGCCCCACGGATGATACTCGTCACAACATTCCGCGCGAGAGTCAGGCCCGACTCATCGGCCGTGATTGCCTCTCGGACCACCAGCACACCGGAGGCTATATCGCCCACGTCGAGTAGGCGAGTGGTCGTCGTGCCTCGTGCTTCCGCGGGAAGCGCGCCGAACACCTCAAGCTCGTGTCCCGCGTAGATGACATCGAGCGCGTCGTAGTGCACGTCCTGGAGGGGCACGTAACGCAGGCTATGCGCATCCGCCCGCAGAACAGCGAACGTAGGAAACACGATCGGCTGATCGTCCTTAACCAATAGGAGATCATCCTCATCCAGCGGCGAATGTGGTGCGCCGATCGCAAGGGCGTAGGTTCGCACGTCTGATTCGCTCCACGACCACGAATCTGGCGGGTAGACCGCGCGGGATATGCCTGTCTTCACAATGCCACCTCCCGAGACGTACGGGAGTGCAGCGCGCGTCCGAACAGAATGGCGAAGACGAGCGCCAGCCCAAGTGCCGCGAACTGCAGTATCCAGCCCAACAGATAGTTGGTTAGTTCGACAAGTCCTCCGAAGAGGAGCGGTCCGATCGCAAGGCCGATGAAGAACGCCCTGAGCATCCTTGCCGATGAGGCTCCAACCGCATTCACGGGCACACGCTTCATGATGGTGACCATGGCCAACGCGTTCCAACCGACTATGGATGAGCCCGCGAACACCGCGGCGGTCCACATCGCCCACCCCCCGATATAGGGAGCCGCGAGACAAAGAAGGGCAGATACTGCGCCAATCACCGCGATGATCGCGAGCAGACGGCCTGTGTCGAGCCCGCGCTCCGCGAGGCGCGCCCACACGACTCTCGCGATCACCGAAGCCACGCCGAAACTTGCGAAAACGAACCCGGCCTCGACGACAGTGAATCCGAGCCTCTCGGACGAATACAGCACGTAGAACGCATTGCATATCCCAGTGGCGATTCCCAGGACCAACGCGTACGCCGATAGCCACAACAGCCACCGGGACTGGCGAGGATGCTCAATTGCGTCGGGCACGGCGTCAAGATCAAGTTCATTTGTCTGACCGCGCCTGCTCCACAGAACTGCAATGATCGCGAGCATCGGGATGACTGCCGCCGCAAGAGCTGCCCCCCTCCAGCCAACTATGATCGCAAGAGTCGGCATGACCCCAGCGATGTAGAGTCCCGTCCCAGTAGCACCCGATTGCTTGAGACCAGTTGCATATGCGCGCGAACCCGGAGGAAGCCTGCGGGCGATCATTCCGTTGCTGCCCGGGTTGGATGCTGCCATTGCAAGCCCGGCGAACAGCGCGAAAACGACAAGTACGGCAACGTTCGGCGCAACCGCGAACACAACCGCCGCGATGAGGGAGCAACACGCTCCTGCCAGAATGATGAAGGCAGGATCAACTCGGTCGGCTCGTCGGCCGATAATGCCGCTGAAGCTGGCCGCAGTGACGTACAGCGCGCTGATTAGCACTCCGATCCCACCAGCGCCAAGGGAGAACTCCGACACAATGAACGGAGAGAGAGCCCCGAGCGTGTATGTGCCCGTGGCCCCGGTCGCCATCGCCAAGGTCAGAGTCACGATGAGCAATCCACCCCGCGACTTCGGTGCAGCGGGGTTTTCGCCGTCGGCCGCCCCACCGCTCGCAACCCTGTTCATTGTTCCGATCCGCCACCACCGGTCGACATGTCGTGCTGATCGAGAAGACCCTGATCGGCCCCGAGTTGTGGCGCGGTCCGCAGCGGCAGATGTGGAGTCAGCCCGAGCTTGATTGGGTTTCCCGCCATTGTGAGACTTCCAATTACCGGGTCCTCAACGTTGACCAGCATCTCCCTCACCTTCACCTGAGGATCAGTGAAGAGGTCAGCGATGTTCTGCACGGGGCCAGCGGGAACGCCGGCGGCGGCGAGCAGTGCTGCGATATCCTTTGAAGTGCGGGCTTTGGCCCACTCTTCTATTATCGGTCGAAGTATCTCCTCCTGGTTGCTTGAGCGTTGCATGCCGGTGCGCAGCCCCTCCGCGTCGATGAGATCTGGACGGTCGATCGACGTGCAGAATTTTGCCCAGATCCAATCGCTCGCGATACCTATCGCTACCCAGCCGTCCAAAGTTCGGAATGCGCCGTACGGAGCTGACGTCGGACTCAGGCCGCGCTTCGGCAGTTTGCCAAAATGGGAGTAGTGCCCCACCGACTGTTCATTGAGCGAGACCATGACGTCGTACATGGCGATGTCCACGCGTTGCCCCTCACCCGTCTTCTCGACTGTGCGCAGGGCGAGAGTCACTCCGAATGCCGCCATGATGCCGGAGAGCTGATCGGCGATGGGTGCGCCGAGGTAAAGTGGCGCCTGCCCTTCCTCCCCCACGCGCGTCATCATCCCGCTCATCGCCTGCGCGACGATGTCAAAGGCTGGTACGGCTCCGTTGGGGCCGGGCGGCATCACGTCACCGTGGCCGAAGCCTGAGATGGTCGAGTAGACCAGGCTCGGTTTCCGCTCGTGGAGAACATCCCAGCCGAGGCCTAGGCGTTCCATCGCCTGCGGCCGCAGGTTTTCCCACACCACATCAGCCTCGTCCACCAACCGAAGAAACGCCTCCTTCCCGGACTCTGTCTTGAGGTCGATCATGACACTGCGCTTGTTGCGGTTGACACGCAAGAAGCTGTAGCTCATCCGGCCGCGCTCGTTCTCGTAGTTCGGAGTTGCTCGACGGTAGCCATCACCATCAGGCGGCTCGATCTTGATCACGTCTGCACCAAAGTCCGCAAGTAGCATGCTTCCGTACGGGCCGGCCAGAAAGTTCTCGATCGCGAGAACCCGAACCCCGCTGAGAGGGAGCGCTTCCGGGGGTTTCATTGACATCATCGTCGACTGCCTTCCAGCCAGAGGGACCGCACGGTCCCAGCGTCCTGCTCGAGCGAACGAAGGAGTTGATCGGGTTCGGCAAGAGGACGAATGACAATATCCGTAACCCCAGCCTCAGCGAACCGACGCAGTTCCTCGGCAACCACCTCGGCGGGACCGTGCGGGACACACCGATCGACGGTCCGCTCCATGTCCCGCTGGTACTGAGAAGATAGATAGGCGATCGCGTCCTTGCGCGCCCTATCACGATTCTCACCGAAGAAGGTGAAGACGTGGGCGATCACGCGGTGATCCTGTTTGCCCGAGATCTCGCGCAGACGATCAATGCCTTGGCGAATGCGTTCGGGGCTCATAAGGTACGGCATCCATCCGTCAGCCAAGGTCGCCGCGCGGCGGAGGGCCGCCTCCGATCGTCCGCCCGCAATGATCGGAATGTCGCGCTGAATCGGGCGAGGGAGAACCGAGACGTGATCCAGCTCATAGAAATCATCGTGGTGGTCAACGGGCTCACCTTGCCACAAACGGTGCAGCAACCGCATAGCCGAGTCCGCTCGGGCCCCTCGTCGATCCGCCGTGATTCCAGCCGCCGAGAAGTCCGCAGCGAATTCGCCTCCCACGCCAACGCCCAGAATCACTCGTCCGCCGCTCACGTAGTCGAGACTCGCGAAAGCTCGCGCGGTGGCTGCGGGCGATCGCAGCGGGAGCAGGTAGACACCCGTTGCGAGTCCTATGTGCTGAGTGCGGGCCGCGACAGCGGAAAGGAGCACGAGCGGGTCAACGAGCGGATGAGGCCATGACAGGTGGTCGTTGGCCCAGAAATGCGCAAAGCCCAACTCCTCTGCGAGTTCGCCGAACCTGAGCATCACTTCACCGGGCGGGAACCCGAGAGTGCCCGGCCCGAAGCCAACTCCGAGGGCGACGTCGTTCATCGGATGACCCCGAGCCCACGCAGTTCCGCGATGCGACCACTCGCAAATCCTGCCTCGGCGAGTACCGCGTCGGTGTCGGCCCCTAGCTCTGGAGCGGGTTCTGTCTGCAATCGAGGTGCATCGCTGAAGTGGAATGGTGATCGCACCCGATCATGGGCGCCGGTCCCACCAACACGCCCGCGGTATCGAAAGTGTTCGTTCTCAAGCGCTTCGGCGATCGACAAACAGGGCGCGGCGGGGATGCCTCGCTCGCGCATTACCGCGAACCATTCATCCCTCCCTTTGGTCTGGACCGTCGCACGAATCCGATTCTGCAATTCGTCCCTGGCCACAGGATCGTGCTGACGGTGGACATCTTCGGGCATCACTAGTAGTTCGCACAACCGTTCCCAGAAGATGTGCTCCATACAGCCGATACTGAGCCAGCCTCCGTCGGCGGCCTCATACACCCCATACCCTGGCAGAGCGCCCGTTACGGGCAACCCGTCGGGTGTCGGGTCTTCCCCCGTCGCGAGGTACCACTGAGCCCTCGTCTGCTGCCAGTAGAGCGCGCCCTCGGCCATGCCCAGATCGAGATAGTCACCCTTGCCGGTCGTAGCACGTCCAACCAGTGCGGCGAGCACCCCCGCGACAGCCATCGTCGCGCCGCCGCCGATATCCGCAATGGGGAGCCAAGGCACTTGCGGCGCGCCGTCTACTGCGAAGTACCGAAGCAAGCCCGACATGGCCATGTAGTTGAGATCGTGACCCGGCAGGTCGGCGTATGGGCCGTCCTGCCCGTATCCGGAAATCGAGACGTACACGATGCGCGGATTGATGGCTCGGAGAGTCGCGGCATCGATGCCGAGCTCGGTCACGACACCCGGCCGGAACCCCTCCATAACCACGTCGACGGTGGTGGCCAGTTCCTGGATGAGCGCACGACCCTCGCTTGACTTGAGGTCGATCGCGATAGACCGCTTGTTCCGGTTGAGCATGCCAAACCGGTACGCTTCGCCGTTCACGCCCTTCGGCGCACTGGAGCGCTCCAGGTCACCGCCTTTGGGGTGCTCGACCTTGATAACCTCGGCACCAAGATCTGCGAGAATCATCGACGCGAATGGCCCGGGGAGCACTCGCGTGAGGTCGAGAATCCTGACACCGGTCAAGGGCGAAGTTCGGGGATCGGTCACGAGCATCCTTCCATCAGTCGAGTACGCCTGCACTACGCAGGTCCTCGAACTCGGCGGCGTCCATTCCGAGAGTATCCAGCAGTACGGAGTCGGTATCCTGACCGAGCAGTGGAGCCGGACTGCTCAGACGCCCTGGCGTCCGCGATAGTCGAGCGGTCGGCGCCGAGTAGACCGATGATCCCATCACCGGATGATCGAGCCACTCGAACGCACCCCGTGCACGCAGAGAACTCGCCGGGTCGAGCAATTCGCTCGCATTGCGCACTGGAGATGCGGGGATGCCACGACGCATGAGTCGCGCGGCAAGAGCGTCGCCGTCCTGACCGGCAGTCCACGCGGCGACTATCTCCTCCAACTCGTCCTCGCGATCCTTGCGTGCTGGAAGAGTACGCAGACTCTCGTCGGCCAGCGCTGGGATGCGGCACTCGTCGACAAGCTCCAGCCACTGATCGTCGCTCATCACGCCGAAAGCAATCCAGCGGTCGTCACCGCTCACCGGGAAGACGCCGTGCGGGGACGCGTATTTCACGCGATTCCCGTCACGATGGGGCGAGTCGCCCAAGGCTGCGGCCTCGATTCCTGGACCGATGACGTTGAGTGTGGACTCAAGTTGGGAGAGTTCGATTCTCTGTCCCTCTCCGGTGCGCCGACGGTGCATCACGGCGGCAAGCACGGCGACAGCGGCATGCATCGGATTGGGCACGTGATCGGGGTAGTTGGTTCCCGTCCCGACAGGCTCACGGTCCGGAAAGCCGCAGAGTTCATGCAGGCCGCACAGCGCCACCAACGTGGCACCGAATCCGGAGAACTCGGCGTGTGGTCCCGTCTCGCCCTGCATGGGCATCGCAAGATAAATGATGTCAGGTCTCGCGACGATGAGATCCTCGTAGCCGAGTCCCCAGCGTTCCATAGTTCCGGGACGGAAGCTCTGCGCACACACGTCGCTCACCGCTGCCAGTCGGAGCACTAGGTCGCGCGCGCGCGGGTGGTTGAGATCGATCGAAACGCTCTTCTTGCCTGCATTGCGATCGGCGAAGTACCCCGATGCTTCAAGCGGGTCACCACCAGGAGCGAACGGCGGTGTCCGACGCAACGGATCAGGCCGCGTGCGGGACTCGACCTTGATCACCTCGGCACCGTATTCGCCCAGCACCTTGGTCGTTATGGGTCCTGCCCCAACCCACGTGAGGTCGAGGATTCGGAGTCCCGACAGCGGGAGGTGACCCGCGGTCATGGCTGCACTTCGCTGACGCTGGGTTCTAACACCCAAGGTGTCTTGGACAAGCGATAGGGCGCACCGACAAACGTGGCATCGCCGCTGTGCACAAAGAAGTTTCGTGCGCGTAACTGGTCACTCTCGAGCAGATCATCGGGGGAGTTTATTGGACAGATCGCGATGTTCCGCTGCTGCGCCTCGACATAGAGTTCTGCCTTGGGGCGATCTTTTGCGAATGCGTCGAATATCTCGCGGAACCGTGTTTGAGCGTGGTCGCTCTGACGGAAGGTGTGGTCTGTCCAATTCGGAAGTCGCAGTTCTGATGCCCCCTCAACCTTCTCCTCGTCGAGCCAATTCAAGAGATTCACCCAGCCCTGAGCTGTACTCAGCCTGCCGACCATCACATAGACGTATCCGTCAGCGCAGGCGTAAACCCCGGAACCAGCTTCGGAATAACCAGCGCCGGTTCGCCGCCTCTCGACATGCTCGAGGTCGTAATATTGCAAGGAATTCTCAAGGGCTGTCGAGACCGCCTCCTGCGCATTCACATCAACTTGCTGGCCAATCCCGGACTCGTCCCGCTCGAGGATTGCGACCATCGAACCAACTGCAGCGTACAAGCTAGCCATGCGCCAACTCTGATCGCCAAAAGCACGTGTTGGAGCTCGATCGGGCCATCCCCCCAGCGAAAGAAATCCAGCGGATGCGGAGCAGACCAAGTCGCTTGCTGGATCCAGTGCGTGCTCGCCATCGAGCCCATACGGTGAGACTCGTGTACGCACCAAATCGATCCGGTCGAGGACGGGGTGGCTTGACGGAATCCCGAATCGTGCAAGCACGTCGGGGGGACCGGACTCGATGAGTATGTCCGCTACCTCGATCATCTCCAGGAGTGCTTTTGTCCGCTCCTCCGGGTCCACAGGAAGAATTACCGTGGTCTTGGATCGGTGCAGGAAGCCTTCCACTACGGGGTCAGGATCAACGTTTAGTCCGTCGATACTGGAGGTCGGGGGCAGCACGGCTCGCATCACACGGGCACCAAGTCCGGCGAAAAGCTTAGCGGCATACGCCCCGCTGTCGTCGCCCACCTCAAGCACGCTCAGGTGCGCGAGCGCGGCAGTCACCGCGCCCCCCTTTCTTTGATCGCGAGCTTAGCGATCTGCGCACGGTGAATCTCCGATGGCCCTTCGAGGATCCGAAGTACACGACTATTGCGATACACGAACTCGATGGGCAGCTCCTTCGAGTAGCCCATCGCGCCATGAACCTGCATCGCGCGATCGACGACGCGGCTGAGCATCTCAGTACTCTGGACTTTCACCGTGCTTGCCTCCATCCGAATGTCTTTCACTCCGCTGTCGAGCATTCCTGCGGCGTCTCGCACCATGAGCCGAGCTGCGTGAAGTTCCATGACGGAGTCCGCAATCATGAATTGAACCGCCTGACGTTCTGCGAGTGGAGCGCCGAATGTGTGTCGTTCGAGACTGTACTGACACATCATGTCCACAAGTCTTTGAGCCATACCGACACATCGCGCCCCGATCTCGACCCGCCTTACGCCCAAACGATTCGTCAGAGGGGCGAACGCTTCGCCAACTTCGCCGAGAATGGCGCTATCGGGGACCCGGACCCGGTCGAAGAAAAGGCCGAACGGACGTTGCTCGCCCATCGTGGCGATCGGCTTGGAAATCTCGAGTCCCTCAATAGGGGAATCAACAAGGAACGCGGTCATTCCGCCCCGATTCCGCTTGATCGGATCGGTCAGGGCGATCACGATGAAGAAGTCGACAGTGTCGGCCCAGGAGATCCAAAGCTTGCTTCCCGATATCTCCCATCCGTCAGCGGTCTTCGTCGCAGTCGTGCGGATCCCGCCTGCATCGGCGCCGGCGTCCGGCTCAGTTAGAGCGAGCGCCGAAGTCTTCTCGCCTCGCGAAAGCGGATAGAGATAGCGCTCCCTTTGCTCGGGTGTTGCAATCGAATCGAGAAAGGAGATATTCGGACTCTCGGGTGGTAGCCGATAGGGTGTGATGCTGTAGTTGATCTCCTCGACAGCCACAGCCTTCGCGAGCAGACCAAGACCGGCACCGCCGAGTTCCTCTGTAACCTCGAGCCCCCACAGACCCAAGTCCCTCACGCTGGTTGTGAGCCGCTTCTCTTCGACGGGATCGATGAGGGGAACCTGGTCGAAACCACGCGTGACTTCGGTCGATATGACCGATGACTCAAGTGGCATAAGTTCTCGGTGCATGAATCCGCGCGCAATCTCCTGCACAGCTTCCAGTTCTTCGGTGAGCTTCACGTCGATCAGCCGTCCGTTCGTGCCGAGGAAGCGACCGGAGCGTCGAGCCACTCCTCAACGACCTCCGATGAATGCTCGCCCAGCTGGGGAGCCGGGCGCACCAAGACAGAAGGAATCAGGTTTCCCTTGATCGGGTTGCCGACTGTTGCCACTTCGCCCAGCACGTCGTCGGGCACGCGCAGAATCATCTCTCGCGCCTCCACCTGAGGGCATTCGAAAACGTCGGCAAGGGTTTGAACCTTCGATGCTGGCACCCCAAACTTGGTGAGACGTGCCAGCGCTTCATCGACTGTCCTTCTAGAGGACCATTCTTCGATGATTGGGATAAGGGTGTGAGGCATCTCTTCGGACCGCATTGTGCCGTTCGCGAATCGAGGGTCCATGGCGAGCTCCTTTCGGTCAATCGCTGAACAGAAACGCTCGAAAATGGTCTGGCCGGAGACCGCCACTGCCACGAAGCCATTACTGGCGCGAATAAGTTCGAACGGTGCCGAAGTCGCAAGGCGACCGCGCGTGGGCACCTTCCCTGTCCAGCCAAAAGCGCCCATGTTGTACTCGTTCAAGTGCACGGCCACGTCGTACATCGACACGTCGAGATGCTGCCCGCGTCCCGTTCGTTCGCGCTGGAAGAGGGCGAGTAGGGTTGCCGATGCCGCCCAGTCGGCGACGGTCGTGTCGATGATAGGGAAGCCGATCGGGGCAGGCGGGGCGTCGTTCTGGCCGGTCGTGTAGGCCAACCCGGACATCGCCTGACCGATCAGATCGAATGCCGGCATCGTCGTGTACGGCCCGGGCATCACGTCTGGTTGGCCGAAACCGGAGATTGAGACGAGGATAACCCGAGGGTTTGCTGCTTCCAACACCGCATAGCCCAGCCCGAGTTTGAGAAGACTGCCCGGCTTGAGATTCTGCACAATAACGTCTGCACGTGCGACGAGCTGCAGGAATGTCTCCCTACCGGACTCGGTCGACAGGTCGAGAACGACACTGCGCTTCCCGCGATTGAGGCGGACAAAGCTCACACTGCTCGTACCGGCTGCGGAACTCTCAACAGGCGGGAACGTGCGGTACGTGTCACCGGCAGGCGGTTCAATCTTGACCACATCGGCGCCCCAATCCGCAAGCAGCATGGTGGCGAGGGGGCCTGCCACATAGTTCTCAAGAGCAAGGACCCTGACTCCCGCTAGGGGGCGGTCCGCTTCGTCGTCGGCCGAATTGAGCTTCATCGGATCCCTCCAAATATTATGCTAATAGTAGCATACTTTGACCGCACGCGGTGGGTGTAGAATATAGTTGACTCGTATACGAGTAATTCCACCAATGAGATGAGTCGGGTCGACAGGCTGATTCGCGGAGACGAGATAAATTTGCCCGATGTGGTGTTCGACAAGATCAAACAGGGCAAGCTCGCCGAAGTGATCGCGGCCCAAATCCGCGACGAGATCCGCAGCGGTGCGTTGGTGATTGGGGACCGACTCCCCACTGAGCGCGAACTAATCGAACAACTCGGTGTCAGTCGTGCCACGGTACGCGAGGCGCTCATGCTGCTGGAGTCCGACGGCTTCGTCCAGATGCGCGCCGGACGGCACGGCGGGGCATACGTTACGCGGCCCAAAATCGAGCGATTGGCGACGATTCTCGACGTGATCCTATCCGTCGAGAACACGACGACCGATGAACTACTCGAAGCACGCGCACTCATGGAACCCCTCGCGGTGCGACTCGCTTCAGTGCGCGCGACCGCAGAAGATCTCGCTCGTATCGATGAGTGTCTCGCTCGTACAGTTAAACACCGAGACAATCCCTCGATCGTTGCCGAGGAGGCAGCACGGTTCCATGTTCTCATTGCCCAGTCCTCGCACAACGGGGTAATTTCAGCGCTCACCGCGACGACCCAGCAGCTCATTTTCAGTCGCGCCTTTGATGCGCTCGGCACTGAAATCGATGCCACGATTCAGGCTCATCAACGCATCTTTGCGGCAATCAGAGACAAGCAACCGGATGTGGCCGCTCGACGCATGATGCGCCACATCGGTGCGTTCGAGACTGTGCTGGAGAATCCGCATTGGGCTGAGTTCCGCCACCAGCCCGGAGACGCTTAGGGAGCACGCATCGTTCACGGTTTCACCGGTCGGAACTTGGGGACCGACGCCTCATCGGTCACATCCTCGAACAGGACCTCCACCCGTTGACCTATTCTGATTTCGTCCGGCGTCACGCCCACAATGTTCGAGATCATGGTGTGTCCCTCATCCATCCGAATGAGAGCAACGTTGTATGGAACGTCAGCCGCCCATGCGGAATTGAACGCTTGGTGATAGGTGATCCACGACCACACTTCACCCGTACCCGCAACCCCAACCCACGAGAAGTCGGTGGACAAGCAGTGAGTGCATGCAGGACCGATTGGCCAGCGTCGATGGCCGCATTCTAGGCATTCTTGGATAGTCAACTCGTGACGACGGCATGCATCCCAAAAGGGCTTCGAGCCATCCAAGGTATCGGGCAGCAGCTTCTCGTAGGCGCTCATCGAGTCAGCACCAATGCGTTCGCGGTGTTGAGCGCCATGCCGCGGCCCGTTGTCAGACATGTCTCTGCGCCCGGCACCTGGCGGTCGCCTGCCTCGCCACGCACTTGGCGGACCCCTTCGACGATATGTGTCCAGCCCTGCATGTAAGCATCGGAGAGGCTGCCACCGTGCGTATTGGAAGGTAGCCTCGAGCCCATCTTGAGGTTTCCCTCCGCAACGAAGGGCCCGCTCTCACCAGGTTGGCAGAAGCCGCCGTGCTCCAGCCATAGCAGGACGGAAAATGTGAAATTGTCGTAGAACTGGGCAACGTCGATGTCCTCGGGTCCCACTCCTGCCATCGCGAATGCCGACTCGAGAACATTCTTCTGGTGAGGCAGATACCACCAGTCCTCCCGCTCGTTCTTGCGTGCCGTGTATCCCTGGCCCATTCCAGCCACGAGTACGGGTGGATGTTTGAGATCCTTCGCCCGCTCAGCGGAGGTGACGATTATCGCCACTCCACCATCACTAATGAGGCAGCAATCGAGGAGGTGGAAGGGCTCGACCACCATGCGAGACTTCTGATGATCCTCGAGCGTGATCGTCTTGCCGTACATGACCGCATCAGGGTTGTTCTGAGCGTGTTCCCTGAACGTGACAGAGACCGCGCCCAGCTGTTCGCTCGTCGTTCCGTACTGTGCCATGTGCCGCCGTGCCCCCATCGCGCTGTTCGCCTGCGGGCCAAACATGCCCCAGATCCCCCAGCTGAGCCCGGGATCTCCGCTAGGCGAATTGAACTTCTGCCCCCCAGTTCGGGCCGCGTCACCGAAAACACATGCGACTGTAGTTGCCAGTCCCGCGTCGATCGCCATGATCGCCTCCTGCACGAGCGCCCCCGCCGTCGACCCTCCCATGGACTTCGAAGCTGCGTAGCGCGGATCGATGCCTGCGGCCTCGCTGAAGCGCAGGTAGTGGTTTGCTCCCTCTCGCGAGGTGGTACCTGGGTGGGTGAGGATCCCATCAATCTCATCCTTGCTGATGCCCGCATCCTCGATGGCGAGCCGTAGGGCTTCGAGGCCGAGTCCGAGCGCAGTGCTGCCCTGCAGGTTCCCCATTGCCGTTCGACCGACACCGACGATGGCACCCCGGCCCCTAAGGTTGGTGGATGGTGTTTGATTCATGTCATTCTCCTTGGATTGTCGTCAACGACCGCGAAACTCAGGGTCGCGCTTCTCAGCGAACGCAGCACGTCCCTCTTTGCGGTCCTCGGTATTGCGGAGCAAATTGAATAAGGTACGCTCAAGGGTGAGCGCCGCACCAAGTTCCAAGTGACGCCCACGAGAGACTGCCTGCTTGATAGCTCGGAGGGAGAGCGGCGCATTTCGAGCAACGCGATGAGCAACATCCATGGTCGTTGCCATGAGCTCGCTTGGCTCGCACACGCCGTTGAGCAAGCCTGCAGCGAGGATCCTTGCTGCGTCCCATCGCTCCCCCAGAAGCAGAAGTTCCATCGCAAGGGCGTGCGGCGCCTGACGGATGATCCGCTGGGTACCCCCGGCTCCTGGCATGGTTCCGAGCCGTGCCTCGGGCAGAGAGAATGTGGCCGAGCTAGAGGCGTAGCGTAGGTCGCAGGAGAGAGCGAGTTCAAACCCGCCACCGATCGCATAGCCATTCACCGCCGCGATCACAGGTTTCCATACCTCCATGCCGCGGGAGAGATGGTGTGGGGTGACCCCAAATTGATCATCCCATGGTGTCACGGGCGGCGCGTCCTTGAGGTCAGTACCGGCGCAGAACGCACGGTCGCCACTACCAGTTATAACAATAACCGCGACAGCGGGGTCTTCGCGAAGGTCCGCGAGTGCTCGGCCCAACTCATCGATGAGCCCTAACGTCAGGCTGTTCCCCGCAGAAGGACGATTGAGCGTCAGGATCGCTACGCTTCCATCCCTATCGCTGAGCAGTTCAGTTGTCACAGTCCAAGCTCCTTTGCCAGAATGCGATGCTGGATCTCGGTCGTTCCTTCCACGATCTGAAAGTACCGAACGTCGCGGTAAAGCCGCTCAATAGGTGAGCCCCGCATGAAGCCCATGCCGCCGAAGACACGCATCATCTGATCGACTACCCACAGCGCGGTCTCGCTGGCTATGAGCTTGGCCTGTGCGCACTCCCGGATCGGAACGGCATCCCGCGTATCGCATAGGTGAGCCGCGCGGTAGGTGAGTAGCCGAGCGGCAGCAATGCGGGCATCAGCTTCTGCAAACTTCATCGAGATCTCTTGAAATCGGCCGATCGGCCGGCCAAATGCTTCGCGCTCCTTCGCATAAGCCAATCCCATGTCGAACGCGGCACTCGCCACCCCGAGAGAAGCCGCCGCAATAAGCACGCGCCCTCTGATGAGCACATCGAGAATTGCCTCAATACTTGAACCCTCAGGCGGCGAGAGCCGACGCGACTCGTCGAGCCTGACGTTGTCGAATACGAGCTCGCCGACCTGGGACGAACGACAGCCGAGTTTCTCGAGCACGCGTTCGCACTCGAATCCCTCGTCACCTGCCTCGACAACAAACACCGCGAAACGGTCGTCACTCTGGCGGGCCACCACTCCGATTGCGCCAGCGGTGGGGCCATTGGTGATGAACGTCTTGCGACCATTGAGTATGAAAGTGTCGCCATCGCGGCTGACGCGGGTGCGAATTGCTCTGACGTCGGAGCCCGCGTCAGGCTCGGTGAGAGCCCATGCCGTGATCAGGTCGCCCGCGAGCGCTGGGCGCAACCATCTGTCCTTCTGCTCGGACGAACCGTGACGCGCGAGGTACGCGGTGCCGATCTGCCCTTGAATGCCCAGCCCCGCAGCGATGCCGGCACACACCCGCGACACCTCCTCCCTGAAGATCAGGTCAGGAAGCAGTCCCGCTCCCGCACCTCCCCATTCGGGATCGAATTGCAGGCCGAGTAAGCCGAGGTCGCCCGCACGCTTGAAGAGTTGAACAGGAAAGGTGCTGGTCCGCTCAGCCTCATCAACCAAGGGAGCGACCTCACGCTCAGCGAACGCGCGGGCAGATTGCCGGAATTCCTCTACCTCCGTCGGGAGTTGGAATAGCCCTTCGGTCTCTTGGGCGGAAGTCGTTGTCATGCTCTGTCTCCATCTATTTCTATCATCGAGCGGTGAACTGAGGTGTGCGCTTCTCGGCAAATGCGCGAGGACCTTCGATTGCATCCTCAGTACTGAACAACGCCTTGCTTAGTCGCTGTTCAAGCATGAGCGCATCAGCAAGTGGGAGCCCCTCTCCCTCATCTAGGGCACGCTTGGCCGCTCGCACAGCAAGTGGACCGTTGCTGGCGATGGTCTTCGCCAGATCGAGGGCTCGCGGCATCAGGTCGGCCGATGTGGTGACGTGATTGACCAGCCCGACCTCGTACGCCCTACCTGCCGTGATCGGCTCTGCAGTCACGAGCATCTCGATGGCGACGGCTCGCGGCATACCGCGGGCGAGACGTTGCGTACCCCCGCCTCCCGGCAACAGTGACCACCGCGCCTCCGTCAAGCCCAGCATTGCGTGGTCAGCTGCGAGCCGTATATCGCAGGCAAGCGCGAGCTCGAGACCGCCACCGAGGGCAACCCCGTTGATCGCCGCGATAAGCGGCTTGTCAGTGTGGTAGTCCCTTGTGATGAATCCAAACGGCGGCGCGACATAGTTGGGGTCGGCGCGCGCCGCCGGGTCCATCTCCTTGAGGTCAGCACCAGCACTGAACGCCTTGTCTCCCGCGCCGGTCAGAATTGCGATCCATGCATCGTCGTCATCGGAAAAGGCGGTGAACGCCTTCTCGAGACCATCTCTGGTTTCCCTGTTGATCGCGTTGCGTGCGGCCGCCCTGTCGATAGTGATGACGCGAACGTGGCCGTGATCTTCGGTAAGAATTGGCATGCGCAGTTCAGACTCCGCTCGTGTACAACTCGGGGATGTTGCGGCGGAACTTGTTGAATTCAGGACTGCGCTTCTCAAGGAACGCCTTGGTTCCTTCGAGCTGCTCCTCCGAACCCAAGTAGTTCGGGGCGATCATGCGCTGGACCGAGAACGTCGGATTGCGCAGGCTGTCGAGCGCCCCTTCGAAGGATGCCTTGTTCACACGTAGACACGTAGGACTCTTGGAAAGAATCTCCTGGCACCATTTGTCCACTTCGGCATCGAGATCGGCGAGCGGAACAATTGCATTGACAAGTCCCCAGTCGAGCATCTGGTCCGCTGTGTAGCGACGGTTGAGGAACCACATTTCCCTGGCACGCTTGTGCCCGATGATCGTGGCGAGTCGGGCAACGGTGAACGCATCAGCAGGGCTGCCTACGCTCGGGCCATTCTGGCCGAATAAAGCGTGGTCGGCGGCGATAGTCAGATCGCAGGCGTATGCCATGTGGTGGCCACCGCCGATCGCGTAACCGTTGACGCGCGCGATAACGGGCTTGAGGCAGCAACGGATCGCGTTGTGAATGTCGGGGAAGTAGTCGTAGGTTGCCTCAAGACCCCCTTCGTCCTCCCACTTGACATCTCCGCCCGCACAGAATGCGCGGTCGCCCGCTCCGGTGATGACGACTACTCCGATCTCCGCATCGAATGATGCATCCTGGATCGCAAGGCACAGTTCACGCATGGTGATGCCGGTGTAGGCGTTGAGAGACTTAGGACGGTTGATGGTGATGCGCGCAACATGGTCAGACTTCTCGTACAACACATCGGTGAACGTTGGCATTTCCTTGGTCATGATGGTTTCTCCTCGGCTATTGGTGATCTATGGGCTTTGACGACGTCGTGGTCACTTCTGAGTGTCCGGATACTCGAACCAGCCAGCTCCGGTCTTGCGCCCCAGTTGTCCGGCGGCGACGCGAGATACCAGACTGGGCGGAGGCGCGAAACGGTCGCCGTATGCCTCACGAAGGTTGCGAGCGCCCTGAAGGGCTATATCGAGGCCGTTGTAGTCGTTGAGCTCGAACTGGCCCATGGGGTGGTTGAAGGCCAAGCGCATCGCCTTGTCGAGATCTTCCTTGGATGCGATCCCCTCTTCGAAGATGCGGATGCACTCGAGTCGGAGCGCCATGATCGCTCGCGTCGTGATGAAGCCAGGGGTGTCCCGCTGGCAGACGATGTTCTCCTTGCCGAGCTGGTCGGAGAAGTCGATGGCCCGCTGGAGCATTTCGTCCGAGGTCATCGTGCCGCGGATGATTTCAACCAGGCGCATTACGACGGGCGGATTGAAGAAGTGCATGCCGACGACACGCTCCGGGTGCTTCGCAGACGAGGCAATGGTGGTGATACTCAACTGACTCGTATTGGTTGCAAGCATGACCTCGGGTCCGGTGCGCTCATCGAGATCGGTGAAGACCTTCTGCTTGAGCGCGAGAACCTCGGGGACAGCCTCGATCGCAGCTTCGACTCCAACAAGGGCAGCATCGAGGTCGGTCGTCCAGTCCATTCGGCCTTGGATCTCGTGAGACTGTGCGTCGGTAATTGTCTCCTTGCGTACGAAGCGCTCCAGGCTCGTAGCCACACTTGCGCGTGCACGGTCAAGAGCCACCTCGTCGACATCGAACACACGCACCGCTATGCCCTGCATCGCAGCGAGTTGCCCGATCCCATGCCCCATTGTGCCCGAACCCACCACTGCCAGCTTCGTGATTGCCATGCGTCTCCTCTTTCTCTATATCAGTATACTATTACTTTATTTTAGTTTAGTGCTTCGTAGCGGATTTCTCGGAGTCAAACGCTGCGCCTCCAAGCGATGCACCTCCAAGCGTGGGACCGGATGTCTGCAAGTGACACGCCACGGTGCCTCCACCGTTCACAGGCGTATGTGCCGGTCGAAACTCGTGGCACGGCTCGAAAGCAAAGGGGCAACGACTCACGAATGGGCAGCCCTTCGGCGGGGCTGAAGGGCTCGGTGGATCACCCTCCAGGATGACCTTCTCGCTCGTCCGACGAGACGACGGTTTGGCTTGCGGGACCGCCGATAGGAGGGCCGCCGTGTAAGGGTGGGCCGGCTGATCGGCAACCCTGTCCGCTGGACCGTACTCGACAATCTGACCGAGATACATGACGGCGATGTCGTGACTGACGTGCCGCACAACGCTGAGATCGTGCGAAACAAAGAGCATCGTCAGACCGAATTCGCTCTGCAGGTGGAGAAGCAGATTGAGAATCTGGGACTGGATCGAGATATCCAAGGCGCTCACCGCTTCGTCACAGACCAGGATGTCTGGTTCGGAACCGAGGGCGCGGGCAATCGCTACACGCTGTCTCTGGCCGCCTGAGAGCTCATCTGGGAACCGCCGAGCCTGCTCGACTGCGAGCCCCACACTTACCAAGAGTCGTTCGACCTCATTGTCGCGAGCCGTACCGCGCAGTCCCCGGTGATAGCTGATGGGCTCGCCAATAATGTCGCCGACGCGCATAGTCGGGTTGAGCGACGAGTAGGGATCTTGAAACACCATCTGCATCGCACTGCGCAGCTTGCGCAGCGAACGGTGCTTGCTCTGCGTAACGTCCTGATCGTTCAGTAATACCGCACCATCGCTCACATCGATCAGCCTGAGCAGGAGTCGCCCGACAGTCGACTTGCCCGAGCCGGACTCGCCCACCAGCCCCAGAGTGCGACCACGCTTGAGTTCAAGTGTGACGTGATCGACAGCACGAACGTTTCCGGTCGACCGCTTGATAAGGCCGGTGCGTCCCGAGAAGTCCTTCACAAGGTCTATACCGGCGAGAACTACATCATCACTCATTGTCAGCTCCCGGGAGTTCGAGTTCATCGGCTCGGATACAACGGTATTGGCGGGCATCCTCGCCATACATTTGAATGGGCGCTACATCACATCGGCCTGCGACAACGTGCGCGCACCGGACGGCGAATCGACAACCCGGAGCCACCATCCCCAGTTGCGGCGGAGCTCCTGGTAGCACTGATAGCTCGACGAGTGGCTTCTGATTCTCGGGTAGCGATTGCAGCAATGCCGAGGAATAGGGATGACGTGGACGATCGAAGAACGGATCGACAGGTGCCTGCTCTATCATCTGGCCCGCGTACAGCACCATGACGCGATCACAGAACTCAGCGATGACCGCGAGATCATGACTTATCAGTACGATTGCCATTCCCATGTCTTGGCGCAGGCGTCGTAACAGGTCAAGGATCTGCGCTTGAGTGGTCACGTCGAGGGCGGTCGTGGGCTCGTCCGCGATGAGCAAGTCGGGACGGCATGCGATCGCCATTGCTATGCAGACCCTCTGCCGCAAGCCCCCCGAGAGTTCGTGCGGATAGGAGTCGGCCCGTCGCTCTGCATCAGCGACCTCAACTAGTTTCAAATTGGCAATTGCTTCCGCCCGAGCGTCCCGCCGAGTGCCACCACGGTGCCGACGAATTACCTCAGCAATCTGGTCTCCGACCCGGAAAGCAGGATCAAGGCTGGTCATGGGCTCCTGAAATATCATGCCAACTTTGTTCCCGCGAATTCCCCGCAGATCCCTCGTCGACTTTCCCGTAACCTCAAACCCGTCGATCTCGATGCTCCCGCCCCGTAATCGGGACACTCGCTTCGGCACTAAACCCATCATTGACATGGCGAGTGTGCTCTTGCCAGAGCCGGACTCACCCACGAGTCCGACGACCTCTCCGCTGTGCACTGTCAGGTTGATACCCGTCAGCACGGCCACCGGATCGCCACTGCGAATTATATCTAATGAGAAATTATCGACGCGGACGAGGGGGGCTTGTCCTCTCGGTATTGCTTCAGCCTGTCTCACCTGTTGAGTGCTCAACCTTCACGTCCTCCTGATACCTCGTCCCGCAGCACATCGCCGAGGGTGTTGAAAGCGAGCGATGTGAAGAAGATGACCAGCCCGGGGGCGAACGCCAGCCACGGTGCAAGCTCGATGTAGGCCTTGCTGCTGCCGATCATGGATCCCCAGCTTGCGTTGGGCGGCTGCACACCTAGCCCCAAGAAACTGAGGCTCGACTCAATGATGAGCGTGAGACCGAGCATGAACGATATCTGAATGATGAGTGCAGGCCAGGCGTTTGGCAGCATATGTGCCCAGATAACGCGCCATCGCGGAATGCCGGTAGAGATAGCCGCCTCAACAAAGGTCTCGCCACGAACAAACAGGATCTGGCCTCGCACGATGCGCAAGAACCGCGGCCCATATGCAATTCCGATTGCAGTCATCGCGTTCGTGAGACCGGGCCCGAGAATAGCGACGATACCAAGCGCGAGGATGAGGGATGGAAAGCTTAACAAGACGTCAGCTATGCGGCTGATGATCGTATCGATAATTCCCCCGAGGTATCCCGCAAGCACGCCCGGCAGAACCCCCACGAGCAAGCCGACCGCAACGGCCTGAGCCGTCGCCAGCAGCGAGACTTGGCTCGCAAACAGAAGTCGCGACAGAGCATCGCGACCAAGGGCGTCTGTGCCGAGCCAGTGTTCTATCGACGGCGGTTCGAGTACCGCGCGCAGGTCATTCTGATTTGGATCTTGGGGAGCGATCAAGGGCCCGAAGATCGCGAGACCGATAAGAACGGTGAGATAAATGACACTGGCCAGACCGGGGCCCCGACTCAAAATACGTCGCCAGATACCCTTGCGCTTTAACTCCGTGCCAGAAGCCATGACATCGCTACTTGGCGTTTCTTGCGAATCAGCAGGCACTTCCAACGGTTGACTCACGATGTTCTCACCTTCGGATTGATGACGGCGTATGCTAGATCGGTAAGGAAGTTGCCGAGCACAACGAGTATTACCGTGAATAGAATGACCCCTTGCAGCACCTGTGTGTCTCGCGAGAACACAGCTTGGACCATCTGGCTACCCAGTCCGGGCAGGTCAAACACTGCTTCGATGACTACTGCAGCTCCGATTGCGACGGGCACTTGCAGCCCGAGCGTCGTGACAGCCGGACCAAGAGCCGAACGCAAAGCATGCTTGCCCACCACGCTGACCTCGCCTAGGCCTGCCGCGCGCATTGTGCGGACGTAGTCGCGGCGAAGGTGGTCTCCGAGCGAAGCACGCAACTGACGTGTCAGTTCGGCACTCAGTGCGTGCCCGAGCGTGAACGCCGGAAGCAACAAGTGAAGAAACCACTGCCACGGGTTGTCCTGAATGGACACGAAACCGGTCGCTGGCAACCACTTCAGCGTGAGGCTGAATAGCAGCACGAGCAAGATGCCGAACCAGAAGTTGGGAATTGCCACGCCGGTGGTGGCGACAGCGAGGGAGATACGATCGGCCCAGCCGTTGGGGTTGAGCGCCGCCAATATTCCGAGGGGCAGGGCGATGGCGATGGCGAGAATGAATCCGAGGATCACAAGGCTCAGGGTTACCGGGATACGCCTCGCGAGGATGTCGATGACCGGCTCACCGGTGATGAATGAAACCCCGAAATTCCCCGTGAGGGTATTGCCGACGAAGTGGAAGAAGCGGAGATACAGAGGATCGTCGAGTCCGAGTTGTGCGCGGTACTCAGCAATCAGCTCCGGTGTCGCATTCTCGCCACCCGCTCGAGCGATCGCCGCATCGCCAGGCATGAGCGCGGTGAGGATGAAAATCACGAGCGAAGCGACGAGGAGCTGTGGGATAAGGGCAAGGAGGCGGCGGGAAACGAATCTCAGCACGGAGTATCATCCGGACCTGGGTGAATTTCGATTCTTGTCATGTTCTCCGCCGCCTCCTCGTTGAGACCTACTAATTGTCTACTCTTGCTCCGCCGCTACACCAACATTCAGGAAGTTGGCCTTCCCGGTGAGCCCGGTGGAGTATCCGATCACGTTGGAGCGGATGGCGAAGGTCACGCCCGGGAACATGAGCGGAATCATTCGAGACTCCTCCATGATGTTCGCCGAGGCCTCACGGAACAGGGCTCCGCGCGCGTCCTGATCCGTCGACGCCCTGGCCTCATCCAAGAGATCTGTCAGTTCGCGATTGGCGATCTTGGCCGGGTTGTTCAGCCCCGTCGGACTGAAGAGGTTGTCCAAGGTCTGCGATGGGTCCGCACGACCGCCCCACGGCGTGAAGTAGGCCGGTACGGTGAGCTGGTAGTAGAACTCATCCAGGATGGTGGGACCTTCCAGAGGAATGATATTGGCTGTGATCCCGACGTCGGCGAGCATGCCCGCAATCGCCTCCGAGGACTGTACTCGGAAGGCCTGGTTGTTCGTCTTGAGATCGAACGTGAATCCGTCCGGATACCCTGCATCGGCGAGCAGTTCCTTCGCCTTCTCGGGGTCATAGGGGAAGGCGTTCTCGAGCGACGGGTCGTTGGCAAAGTACCCCGGCGGGAACGGCTGCCAAGCGACGATGCCGTTGCCCCGGTAGAGACCCTCGAGAAGCGCTTCCCTGTCGATCGCGTAGTTGATCGCCTCGCGAACGAGCGGGTCGTCGAAGGGCGGCGTCCCAATGTTCAGACCGATGTGGTCGACGGCGAGCGACGGATCCGTACGCACAGTGAGATCACTGTCGGCAGATGCGAGCTCGACTTGCGCGGCCGTGATCTGGGCGATGTCGACCTCGCCGGCGCGAATCGCATTGAGCCGTGTGTCATCGTCATCAATGAGTCGAATGGTCAAGTCCTGAAGCTTGACTGCGTCCGGATTCCAGTAGCCGTCGAATCTCTCGAGCTGCAGGCTGTCACCCGGAGCATACTCGACGAGCTTCCAAGCGCCAGCACCAATTGGATTAATGGCCAGGTTCGTGCCGTCCTCGATCGCGGCGGGCGAGATGATCATGCCCGCGCGATCGGCGAGCTTCGCGGGAAGAGCGGCATCTCCCTCCGAGAGTGTGAGTTCGACCGTCAGATCGTCGACAGCCTCGACGGATGAGATCGACGCGAGATCCGACTTGACGGACGAAGTCTCAAGTGTTTGACCGCGCTCGATGTTCGCGACGACGGCATCAGCATCCAAGGACGTCCCGTCTTGGAAAGTGAGTCCGTCCCGCAGATGCATAGTCAACGACTGATCGGTTTGCTCATACTCGTCCAGAAGACCCAGACCGATGGAGCCGTCCTCGTTATATGCGAAGAGTGACTCGTAGACGGGCAGGAGCCAAGGCAGGTCCTGCGACGAGGTGCCCTGCTGGGGATCAAGGCTCGTAGCAGGCTCGAAGTAGCCGAAGGTTAGACTCCCGTTGAGATCCTCGGCGACGGTATTTCCTGAGCCAGTAGTAGTAGTGCAAGCCGCTAATAGACCCGCCGACAGCACGAGCGCGAGCGCGCGCGATGCCGATCGCCGGAGCGGAATGTTCGATCTGTTCATCTTTGAACTCCTGAACTATCAAGGGTAGCGACCGATCCAGCCGCCCAACCAAGTAAATATGATAAGAGTATCAGGTGTCAACCCTTTGGCTCCATATAGTGTAAGAGTTGGCATCTCAGGATTCAACCGACAAATCGTCCTCTAGATTACTTAGCCTGAATCCACCGGTCCGGTTTAGTGAGCACGGTCGTTTCGGTTTGATCTGAGTTTCGTGGCAGCGGGCATGACGGTGCGTCCGGCCTTGCTGCCGATGATGTTCCGTGGTTCTTCAGGCCGGGTGGCGGGATGGTCAGTTGGACGCTGTTCGTGGCGGGCCGCAGGCCGCCGCGAACAGCGTCGACCATGCCGCCTCCCAAGGCCACCCGGTCGGCAAATGCAGACGCACTTGGCGTGCTGAGGTCGAGATTCGGGCCGGGACCTGGATGATTTTGCGGAGAATCGTACCCGTTCTGGCCTTGCGAAGATCAGTGCCCGTCATAGTCCCGACCGCGCGAGACAGGTTGAAGGCCATCGTCGCCAACGCGAGCCATGCCGCGTTCGCGGCGAAGATCCCCGACGGCAGATGAGCCAGGGCGCTGTCTTTCAAATCGGCGTTAATCTGTTCGATGATCGCATGGCCGCGATGCGTCTTATCCGCGGTCACGGTGTCGAGATCCGACGTGGTGAAGAACGCGTGGAACCGGTGGGTATCGAACAGGGTCGCTTGCCCGGACGCTTCTTTGGGATTCAGCTCCGGGATCCGGCGCACCACGAGACGACCCACGATGTGGTCGGTCTTCTTCCGGCTGCTGAACGCGGTGAACGGAACCTCGGCAACTTCAGCGACAGAAACCCACTTCCCTGAGGACTCGTCGAGGATCGCGTTCGTGTATTGGATAGTTGTCCACGCGCCGTCAGCGATCGTGCCGATGGCACGCTTCACGGCCGGATCCATGCGGGCCGTGATGGAGACCTTCGCCCCGGTAAGGTGCGCCGCGGACACGACCGCGTGACCATAGAACGCGCTGTCGGCGCGCAACAACACCGACCCCGACGCGGTAGCAGTGCGGAGCCGGCGCACGGTCGCGAGGATATCGGCGACGAACCGTTTCGCCCCGCGTGGGGAGCCGGCAGTGCCCTTGCGGAGCCGGGACCCGAGGATCATCAGCGCCGCGCTCGGGGTCGAGACGATACCGATGAGAGCGTTCAGGCCGCGGACTCCGGAGTAGCCGTACCCGGAGCCCTGTTTCTGATACCCGTGGACTTCTTTGATGGTGCCATCGATATCGACGAGAGCGAACTCATCGATACCGGCCACGATCGGCGCGGTGTCGGCGAGGTTCACGAGCCACCGCCACGCGGCCGCATCGAGCTGGCGGACGTGACCGAACGTGAATGCCCGGAGGAACGAACCGAGTGTCGATGGGGCGTACGCGCCGGTGAAGAGTTTCTTCATCCCTCCGTGGCGCAGCAACGCCATGTCATCGATGGAGTCGGCCCCAGCGACCATCCCTGCGACTAGGGCGGTGACTTTCAGGCCCGCGTTCGCGCCGAAGTAGCCGGGCAGGTGAAGGTGCTTGTTGGTGAGGTCGCCGAGACCTGTTTTTACAGCCAAGGCCATCGCGGGGATGAGGCCGGCGGCCGACACGAGATTTGTGTCGTCGAACCTCGCTGACAGGACGGAATTCTTGTGGGAAAGTTGCATCTAAGAGATGCCTCTCTTCTTGGGTCGAATTGGACTGTGGTAAGAACAATTTTCCCTGACCAGATAGGCATTCTCTATTTAACGCGCCGTTGAACCCAAGGTCAGACCGGTGGATTCAGGCTTAGGGGGCACCGATTATTTAGTTGGTGTGTCGCCTGGTTTGAGGGTGTAATTCCATTCGGGGTGCCATTCGTGCCTGCTCAGGGTCCCGCTGGTCTCCAGTGAGGTCATTTCGGCGTCGGGTATCTTCACGCCGGTGGGATACTGCTCGGTGTCCAGTTCGGCCCGGACGGTGAGGCCCGTTTTGGTGGTGGTCGCGGCTATGGAGTTGACGATGACATCGTGGCTGGACAGGGGCCTGCCGCGCCAGTTCATGGAGATGTGTGAGAAGAGCTTGTGCTCTACCTTGTTCCATTTGCTGGTGCCCGGGGGCAGGTGGCAGACGGTGATTTCCAGCGCGGTTTCGGCGGCCAGGGCGGCGAGTTCGGTTTTCCAAAGCCGGGTCCGGTAGCCGTTGGACCCGCCGCCGTCGGCGGTGATCAGCAGGCGTTTCGCCTGCGGGTGGGCGGTCTTGCCTGCGGTGTTCCACCAGGAACGGATCGTGTTCACGGCGAGGGCCGCGGTGTCATGGTCGGTGCCTACCGAGACCCAGCCGGTATTGGTGCCGACATCGTAGACGCCGTAGGGATTTACCTTGCCCAGCTCCTTGTCGATGAAGTCGTGGACCTTGACCTGTTCGGGCTCACCTGTGGGGCGCCATTCGGCACCGTTGTTCTTGTACTGCCCGACCAGTCCCTTTTTCTTGGCGGACCACGCTGATGACCGGCTGGCCCGCATCCAGATGCTCGGCGGCCTGGTTGTTCAGGTAGCTGAACTGGGCGTCGCGGTCGGGGTGTTGTCCGCCTTCGAGTGTCTTGGCGTTGGCCTGCAGGCTGAACCCGTTGTCCTTGAGCAGTTTTGCCACGGTGTCCGACGCCACGGGGTGTCCCTTTGCCGGTGAGCTCGGCGGCAAGATTCCCGGTGGAAAGGGTGGTCCAGGACAGAGCCGATTCGGGGTCCCCGCGGCGGGTGGGTTCCACCAGTTCTTGTTGCGC
>CH672415.1:548071-672394 GCA_000153145.1 marine actinobacterium PHSC20C1 | reverse complement strand
CCCCTTAACCCCCATAATGATCCTTTTAGTTAGAAAAACGGGGGAGTTGCCTCACATTTAGGAACAGGAGCGGCAAGGGGGATTCAAGACCGCAGGGCACGAAACCGCCCAGGACAAAGAAAAGCCGGGCGGCAGTTTCCGGACCGTTCCAGATATCTGCCCACTCGCTAAAATACTGGTGAGCCAGGCGATTCCGTTCGGCAACAGCGCGAGTAAGTTGAACCTCCAGTTCCGGATCGTTGACCGGCGATCGAAGCGCCGCGATTACCGTGCCCATTGTGGACGTGGACAGCGTTTCGACTGCACGTTCGAGTTCGTCCTCGGAGGTGAATGTCTTGGCCACCGTACGATTCACCGTGATCAAGATGCGAAGCCAATATTCCAGTGCCTGGGCTCCGTGCAGGGCTCGGCCGTACGCAGCGAAGACCTCATTCGCGGTGGCGACCAGGATTGCGGCAGCGATCAGCCCAGTCCGGGTCTGTGTCCTCGGCGGCGGTTCATAGGAGATGGAGCCGGTGCCGAAGGTGCGGTCGAAGGACACTACCGACCGAGCATCTCGTTCAGTCCGGTTGCCCGGCGGTTCGATGCCTTAGCCGCTTCGTCTTTGTTTGCTGCGGCGTAGTCAAGCTTCGACTTCATCTCTGAACGATTGTTGGAGTATTTGTAGGCCATCTCCTCAGAGATGAGGTCACGAGCCCACAACATCGCCAGTTCATCCTCGAAGGTGTACATACCTTCGGTCAGCTTCAACGCTTGCGTCAAAGAAGAGAACGCCATGTCACGGATTTTGGCTGAGATGGAAATGGTGTTCAGCAGCAACTCACGGGCAGGCACCAGACGGCCCTTATTTGTCGGCACGAGGCGTTGCACCACAACTGCGGTCAACGCCTGCGACAACGCGGTCGCAATCTGATTCTGTTCAGAGCCAGGGAACTGGCTGATGAGTCCCGGGACAGCTTCGGCAGCAGATGATGCGTGGCTGGTTGCGAACACAAGATGACCTTTGCTGGCCGCTTCGATGGCGACCCGCACCGTTTCGAGGTCAAGCAGCTCACCCACCAGGATGACGTCCGGGCGTGAGCGAAGGCTGGTGCGCAGTGGATCGTCAACCGTTTCTGCTGGACTCCCTCAATACGATCTGTGGGGCTCGACCTGTGCCCGACTCAGGAACGAGGCCCAACTAATAGGAATCTGCCACAAGCGGGGAAATCCATTTACAGCTCCTCTGCTCTGAAATTTGCGTCGAGCTTTATGCCCCAGTCGCAATAGCCAGAGCGACTAATGCCGACTGCTTTAAGCGCGGCGACCGTCGAAACTCCTGACTTTTTGATCGCGCGGACAGCTAGGACCTGCCCAAAACGGAACTCTTGGTTCGCTTGCATCATCGCCCGCCTATTTTCCCGTTTCGCGGCGAGACGAAGGCGCTCCGTGTCGCTGAGATTAGTGGCGGGTAAATTGAACTTCGCCTTCATCGTCGAGGCCGAGACTGCCCAGCCGCCCCGCAGAAGTTGGTGAGCGGGATCGGCGCTGCGAAGCGCCTCCGTGAGCGATTTGATGCGACTCAAAAGCACACCACGGGCACCCGCCTCGATCGAGTTCATGAATGCCGACACGGGAGCAAGATGCGTAATTCTGACGCACGCACGTTGACCGCAAAGGTGATGAATGCTGTCCAAGTTGGAGAGCTCACCGACGAACGACTGCGAACCCCAATAGTGCAGTCGGTGAGTGAACTGCCGCGAACTACCCCGCCCAACAAATCCATATCCGCTAGGCACTCGGGCGCCAGTCCAAATCCAACATGCGTCATCGTCGTCTGCGTCTATGAGGCAGCGTGCTCGAATTGTCGCCGTGAGGAGAGCCGAGTCTTTGTCGAGTATTGCTCTTCTAATGGGCCCGTAACGGGTTGGTCTGGATCTCGAAATATTTGTATGCACGCGACACCTGTGCGCGGCATTTGAAACAGTGCCGAGCGGCACTCGTGCGATCTGAAATGCCGCGCACAGTGGAACGTACGGAAAAATTCCGCACCGAATGTCGATAGGAGATCTACGAATGTCACCCAAAAACCACCCCGAAGGTAATCCCATTGTTCGCATCGGGACGAACCGAACGGAACTCGTCTGGTCGAACGGCACCAGGCGCACGCTGTGTATTCCCGCGATCGAGTTAGCACGCAAGGAACTCAACCGTGTCAACCGACTGCCCAAACTAGGCTCGACCGCCTCGCAGCAGCAACAGCAGAACCGCGCCGACAGTCTGCTCGAAGCACGCACACAGCTTGGCCACGCAGTGCGTGCCTTCGTCCGATCGGGAGGAGGAGACCTCAGTGCATTCGCCCCTAGGTGACGCACGCAGGAACCTGAGCAACTCCACCGCTGGGAACATTGAATCGCCCTGGGTTTCGTTCCTAGGTTTTCTCTTGGGAAGCGGTCGCTCTCAAGAGTGATTCAGCATCAGCGTAGTACTCGTTTTCTGCTTCGGTCGGGGTGCGGTAATCGAGCTCGGAATGAAGGCGCTGGTTATTCCACCGCCACACCCATTCCAGCGTTGCGAGTTCGACTTGCTCGACGGTGCGCCACGGCCCGCGCGCACGGATCAGTTCTGTCTTGTAGAGCGCGTTGATGGCCTCGGCCATCGCATTGTCGTAAGAATCGCCGACGGTCCCTGTTGAGGAGACCGCGCCGAGTTCCGCGATCCGGTCTGTGTAGACCAGAGCCATGTAGTTCGATCCGTGATCGGAGTGATGGGTCAGCCCAGTGAGGTCGTCGCCGGCGTCGAAGGCGGCCATGTCCAGTGCTTGAAGAGGCAGAATGTCGGCCTTCAGCGTCGCTGCGACGTTCCAGCCCACGATACGACGTGAGAACACGTCAGTGACGAACGCGACATAGGCGGAGCCCTGGCAGGTGCGCACATACGTCACGTCAACGACCCAGAGCTTGCGCGGTGCATCAGCATGGAAGCGTCGCTGCACGAGATCCCTGGGACGCCGCCCTGCTGGATCCGATTTCGTCGTGAACACCCGCTTTGACCGTTTGACGCCGCACAGCCCCTGGGCTCGCATGAGTCGTCCGGTCTGATCCCGGCCGATCTCCCAGCCCTGCCGCTTCAGCAGGCGATGCATTTTCCGGACCCCGTAGACGCCATAGTTCTCGGCGTGAAGCCGTGCGATCTCGCCGCTGATTAGCTGACCCGACAGGGTTCTCGCCGACGCCGGGCGGCCTTTCGCCGCACGATACCCGCGGGCTGTCACGAATCCCGCCTCAGCTGCGCGCATCGTGCGGCAGACGAGCTCGACCCCAAAACGATCCTTCATCACGTCGATGAAGCGGATCATCTCGATGAGGGGCGGCCGAGCTCGGTGGCGAAAAATACGCTCGCAGACCGCAGGATCTCGTTCGCCTTCTCTAGCTCCACGATCTGCTTCTTCAACCGTTTGACCTCCACGTGCGCCTCGGAGGTCGTCCCGGGCTCACGACCGGCGTCCATATCGGCACGCTTCTCCCATAGCCGCAACGTTTCAGGATTCACGCCAAGCCGGCCGGCGACATGGCTGGCCGCAGCGAAATCAGACAGCTGATCAGGACGAGCCTGCGCGAGCAACCACAACGCACGCTCACAAAATCGGCTGGGTAAAGGTTAGTCATAGTTCCATCTTCCAAAAGGATCACACGGAACAAAACCCACGGCGATTCACCCTCATAATCCGTTCGACGTCGCCGTCATCATTGAAGATGCTGCGGCATTCACGGCATTTTTCATGCCCGAGGCTGATGTAGGCATCACAGGGGTCATCGCCGTCGTCGATGTCTGTGGTGCCGCAGATTCGACAAGTTTCGGGCTCTTTCGTGGCTGCAAGGCCAACCGCGGCTTCGTCTCGGTTCTGGGTGGCGAAGCGGCCGGTGGTGTCGTGGGCATTGCCCTGAATGACTGTGGTCATGTAGTGAATGGGTGCAGCTCCGAGCGTGACAAGTCAACCCGTAGGCTGCTTCTGCTTCTTCCTCTTTTTTGAACTGCCCTCTGCTTTGTCCTTGTCTTTTGGTTTAGCTTTCTTGCCCTCCGGTTTCGCAACCTTTCCGGAACCGGAGGCGTGCAACTCACTCATCTTGGCTGCCAGCTCCGCGCCGCGTCCGGTGGTGTGCTGATACCGCATCGCGACGTTCGGAGTGGTGTGCCCGAGGCGGTCTTGCAGTTCCCGAATTGTTGCGCCGGTTAGCGCATACGCTGTGGCGCCGAAATGCCGCAGAGCGTGGAAGTGCAAATCTCCACGGCCAGCGGCTTCTCTCGCCGGATACCAGTAGTCAGTCCAGGTGGACGCAGCTAAATGATGGCCACCTCCCGACATGGCTTCGTAGATCAGTGATTCAGGGTCTTCTCCGACCCGGTCTCGGAGATGTTCGAGAACGATGTCGTTGACATGGGGTGGAAGAGCAACGATTCTGACGCCTGCGCGAGATTTTGGTGGTCGGAGAATAAAACCTTCCCCGGGGATATGAGTGACCCCGCGCGAGACATCGACATAGATGGTGGTTCGTGGCGCTTTGGCTGTTCCCTCCTCGACTATCAGGATGTCTTTTCGGCGCAGCTCTGTGACCTCGCCGAACCGCAATGCAGCCCAGGCGCCGAGAACGATCATGGTTTTGAATCGCGGGTCGATGACTTTCATAATCGTTTCGAGCTCTGCCGCTGTGGGTGGCTTCACCTCAATGCCGGTCACAGCGTTTCCGGCCCCTCTGACTTTGCAGGGTGAGACTTGGATGATTCCGTCGTCGACCGCTTGTTCCATTATTGAGCGAAGCACGGTGTAGACACGTGCGGATTGGGTGATTTTGCCGGTCGCGCGCAGTGCTTCATTCCATTCGCGCACATCGGTCGGTGTAATCATCGCGATTCGCATTTCCGACAGGGGAGGGAGCAGCCTCCGAATGAAACTCAGGTAGTCCTTCTTGGTTAGTGGAGCTAGGGGCTCGCCATTGGTTTTCACCCTGTTCAGTACCCACTTTTCGGCGTACGGCCCGAGGGTTTCTGTTCGTCCTGCTTTCGCTGCGCCATCGGCGGATGCGGAGGCGACGTTCCAGTCGCCGCTGTCGAGCAGAGTCCGCACTCGCGTAAGCCAAGCGCGTGCCTCAGTTTTGGACGCGTAGCTCTTCGGGCCCCGGTATCGTTTTCCATCGGGGCCCATATACGATGCGACGTATCGCTTGCTGGATGATTCTCGGATGGTTCCGAAGGATTCACGTCTTTGGCGTTTTTTCTTTTTCGTCTCCGGTGGGATGTTTTCTGGGGGAAGGGTTGATTCAGCCATGATGGCCTTTCAGTTCTGGAACCGACGCCTTAAGCACTATCTCGTCGTTATCTCATCGGAAACTATGTCCACTTGTGATTCCCAGTGTCGCTGAGTATTTTCAGAAACCGCGGAAACTCGCCCAAGTCTGTCATATTTTCGCCTAGATCACTGACCGCCCAGTATCACTGTCGCTGGTTCGATCCCAGTATCGCTCACTCGAAAACACCCGACTTAGGTCGGGTTTTTTCGTTTAAGCCGTGCAAGCTTTTGGTGTGGCTCGCAAGTGACACAGTGGCGACCTGATCGCCGCTAATGTTGTTCTGTGAGTAAGACTGGATTTGACCTGTACACCGACCGCAACGTCGTCGCCATGCGCGTCAACGGCGAGTTGAAAGACCTTGCCGAGACGGTAACTGACACGGATGCGGTCGAGGCCGTCACTATTGACTCGCCTGATGGGCTCAATATTCTCCGTCACTCGGCCGCTCACGTTGCCGCTCAGGCTATCCAGACCATTAATCCCGAAGCGAAGCTCGGAATAGGTCCGCCCGTGACCGACGGCTTCTACTACGACTTCGATGTCGAGGAACCATTCACGCCCGAGGATCTCAAAGCGATCACCAAGGCGATGGATCGCATCATCCGTCAGGGTCAGCGTTTTCAGCGTCGTGTCGTAACCGAGGCTGAAGCTCGTGAAGAGCTCGCCAACGAGCCTTACAAGCTCGAACTCATCGGTCTCAAGGGTGCCGTAAGTGAGGGTGATGCGGACAGTGACAACGAGTCTGTCGAAGTCGGCGGTACTGAGCTGACGATTTACGACAACATCGACGGCAAAACCGGCGAGGTCTACTGGAAAGACCTGTGCCGTGGCCCGCACCTGCCGAACACTCGCATGATCGGCAACGGCTGGTCGCTCACACGAACGGCTGCGGCATACTGGCGTGGTTCGGAGAAAAATAAGCAGCTTCAGCGTGTCTACGGCACCGCGTGGCCAACTAAGGACGAGCTTCGGGAGTACCAGGCACGTCAAGAAGAAGCACTCAAGCGCGATCACCGGAAGCTCGGTGCAGAACTTGACCTGTTCTCCTTCCCCGACGAAATTGGTTCCGGCCTTGCAGTGTTCCACCCCAAGGGGGGAATCATCCGTCACGAGATGGAGAACTACTCCCGCACTCGTCATCTGCAGGAGGGCTACTCCTTCGTCAACACGCCTCACATCACTAAAGAGGCGCTGTTCGAAACTTCCGGTCACTTGGGCTGGTACAAAGACGGCATGTTCCCGCCGATGCATCTCGATGAGGCGCGCAACGAGGAAGGCGAAATAACTCGCCAGGGTGCCGACTACTACCTCAAACCCATGAACTGCCCGATGCACATCCTGATTTACAAGTCGAGTGGTCGCTCGTACCGCGAGCTCCCCATGCGTCTTTTTGAGTTCGGCACTGTGTACCGCAATGAAAAGTCTGGTGTTATTCACGGCCTCACTCGAGTTCGTGGTTTGACGATGGATGACGCCCACATCTTCACGACGAAGGAGGGGATGAAGGCTGAACTCACCAATACCCTCAACTTCGTGCTCTCACTTCTGCGTGACTACGGTCTCACCGACTTTTATCTGGAACTTTCGACGAAGGACCCTGAGAAGTACGTCGGCGACGACGAAATTTGGGATGAAGCAACTCAGACTCTCGCCGAGGTCGCGGCCGAGTCAGGTCTTGAACTCGTCCCCGACCCTGGTGGGGCAGCGTTCTACGGGCCCAAGATTTCAGTCCAAGCCCGCGACGCCATCGGCCGCACTTGGCAGATGTCTACCGTGCAGCTCGACTTCAACCTGCCAGAGCGTTTCGATCTCGAGTACACGGCAGCGGATGGTTCACGCCAGCGTCCTGTCATGATTCACCGTGCGCTGTTCGGTTCGATAGAGCGATTCTTTGGTGTGCTCACCGAGCACTACGCTGGGGCCTTCCCTGTCTGGCTTTCGCCTGTCCAGGTTGTTGGTATCCCGGTCGCTGAAGCCTACGAAGAGTATCTCGGCGGCGTCGTGGACCAACTCAAGGCACTCGGAGTGCGCGCTGAACTCGACGCATCGAGCGAGCGCATGCAGAAGAAGATTCGCACGCACACGAAGTCAAAGATTCCGTTCCAGTTGATCGCGGGCGAACAGGATCAGGCTGCAGGCTCGATCAGTTTCCGTTTCCGTGATGGCTCCCAAGAGAACGGGATTCCGATTGCGGATGCCATTGCCCGCATCACCGACGCGATCTCAACTCGAGCGCAGGTCTAGTCGTGCGCGACTACGACGGTGCTGAGTTGCCCGCGGGGGAGTCAAGCAACGATTTTGCTGCAGTGCCTGATGCCTTTCAGCGACTCTGGACGCCGCATCGTATTGCCTACATCCAAGATCAGACGCAGCCCGATAAGGACGATTGCCCCTTCTGCGTAGCTCCGGGCCTTGACGATGAGAAAGCGTTGATCGTTGCTCGGGGAACGACGGCTTATGTGCTGTTAAACCTGTTTCCGTATAACAGCGGCCACCTATTAGTTTGCCCGTACCGCCACGTTGCTCTATACGACGACGCGACCGATGAGGAGACAGCTGAAATCGCGTCGCTGACTCAGACAGCAATGCGAGTTCTCCGCGAAACGTCGCAGTCCCACGGTTTCAATATCGGAATGAACCAGGGCGCTCTTGCTGGAGCGGGGATCGCAAACCATCTCCATCAGCACATTGTTCCGCGCTGGGCTACTGACTCAAACTTCTTCCCTATCGTGGCTGGCACGAAGGCGATTCCGCGGTTGCTCGGCGAAGTTCGGGATGAGCTCGCGAAGGCGTGGCCAACGAACCACTGAGTTCAAATTGGCTGCATTCTTTCCCGGCATCCGGTCTTAGCGTTAAAGCTATGAGCGAGAACACACGATCAAACGAACAGGGCACGAGTCGCGTTAAGCGTGGACTCGCAGAAATGCTCAAGGGCGGCGTCATTATGGACGTCGTTAACGCCGAACAAGCGAAGATTGCCGAGGATGCTGGCGCAGTTGCCGTCATGGCACTCGAGCGAGTCCCCGCCGATATTCGCTCACAGGGCGGCGTAGCTCGCATGAGCGATCCCGACCTCATTGACGGAATCATCGAAGCAGTTTCGATCCCCGTGATGGCCAAGGCCCGAATCGGTCACTTCGTTGAAGCGCAGGTTCTTCAGGCGCTCAAGGTTGACTACATCGACGAATCAGAAGTACTGAGCCCTGCCGACTACGTGAATCACATTGACAAGTGGAACTTCGATGTTCCCTTCGTCTGTGGTGCAACGAACTTGGGCGAGGCACTGCGTCGCATCACCGAGGGTGCTGCGATGATTCGCTCGAAGGGTGAAGCCGGCACCGGCGACGTTTCTGAGGCGACGAAGCACATCCGCACGATTAAGGGCCAGATCAACGAGCTGCGTTCGAAGACTGCTGACGAGCTCTACGTTGCGGCGAAAGAGCTCCAGGCCCCCTATGACCTCGTTCGCGAGATCGCCGAAACCGGCAAGCTCCCCGTTGTTCTCTTCACCGCTGGTGGTGTGGCAACTCCCGCAGACGCCGCATTGATGATGCAGCTCGGCGCCGATGGCGTCTTCGTTGGTTCGGGAATCTTCAAGTCAGGAAACCCAGCTCAGCGCGCGGCCGCAATCGTTAAGGCAACGACCTTTTTCGATGACCCCAGCGTTATCGCGGCAGCGTCGCGCGGACTCGGTGAAGCTATGGTCGGAATCAACGTTTCGGATCTGGCTGCTCCTCACCGTCTCTCTGAGCGTGGCTGGTAAGCACCTAGTCGATCAACTCCCGATCGGAGTTCTCGCGCTTCAGGGCGATTTTCGTGAGCATTTGCATGTGCTCCAGCAGTTGGGCGAAACCGCGGTTGCGGTCAAGACGCCGGAACAGCTGGAGCACATTGCTGGCCTCATCATCCCTGGCGGAGAATCAAGTGTGATCGACAAATTGGCGCGCCTCTACGGGCTTGCTGGACCGATCCGGTCAGCAATCTCAGGAGGTCTTCCGGTGTACGGAACCTGCGCTGGACTCATCATGCTCGCAGATACCGTTCTTGATGCAATCGAGGGCCAGCAGTCCTTTGGCGGTCTCGACATCGTCGTCAGGCGTAATGCTTTTGGCTCGCAGACTGACTCATTCGAAACCGACCTCGTAGTGCCCGAGCTCGGTGAAGTACCGGTGCGAGCAGTGTTCATCAGAGCTCCCGTTGTCATTTCAATGGGGCCGGATGTTCGAGCTCTAGCAACTCTCGATGATGGGCGAGTCGTTGCCGTCGCGCAGGGCACACTCATGGGCACCTCTTTTCACCCGGAAATTACGGGGGATACGCGTTTTCACGAGTACTTCGTATCTCGAGTGCGCAGCAGTAGCTAATTCCTGCATCATGGATGCATGCAACTGTACGCAGACCACCCGCCTCGACGTGCCCGTCAACTTGCCAGCGATATCATTTCGTTGGTCTTCATCGTTGTGTGGATCGCGCTCGGCATCTGGGTCTACCAGTTGATCTCAGCGTTCCAGCAGCTCGGTGTTCAGATGCAAGAGGCGGGAGCCGGATTCAAATCGACGATGGTTGAGCTAGGGGACACTCTTGGGTCCGTTCCCCTGATCGGATCTGGTATCCGCGTGCCTTTTGATGGTGCGAGTGATGCAGGAGCGGCGTTGGAGAGCGCAGGGCAGAGTCAGCAAGACACCGTGATTGCAACCGCAATGACGGTTGGACTGGTGATTGCAATCGTTCCCATCGTACTAATCCTGCTCGTGTGGTTACTGCCCCGTATTCGGTTTGCACGTCGCGTGGCCGAGGCAAAGAACCTTCTGAGTTCTCCCGGCGGGGCAGATCTGCTCGCATTGCGAGCGCTATCTACCCAGAAACTTTCGGAACTTGCTGAGATAGCGCCAGACGCGGTCTCCCTGTGGCGAGCGGGCGATGCGTCGACTGTCGCACGGCTTGCTCAACTCCAATTACGCTCACTCGGCGTGCGTAGCGCGCTTGTCGAGCAGTAGCACGGGGATTCGCGGAGGCGGACAGCTGCCTAGCCCGGTAGAATAGTCGTATGTCAGGGCATTCCAAATGGGCAACTACCAAGCACAAGAAGGCGATTACTGATTCTCGCCGCGCGAAGTCATTCGCGAAACTGATCAAGAATATTGAGGTCGCCGCCAAGATCGGCGGAGCTGACCTCTCGGGTAATCCGACTCTTGTTGACGCCATTCAGAAGGCGAAAAAGACGTCAGTGCCTAACGACAACATCGACCGTGCAGTCAAGCGTGGTTCGGGTCAACTCGGCGATGCAATCGAGTACCTCAACATTATGTACGAGGGCTACGGGCCCAACGGTGTCGCGCTCATGATTGAGTGCCTCACCGATAACAAGAACCGTGCTGCCGCAGACGTTCGCACCATTATGAGCCGCAACGGCGGTTCGCTCGCTGATCCGGGCAGTGTTGCCTACAACTTTGAGCGCAAAGGCGTCATCTCGATCACCAAGACTGAGGGGGTCACAGAAGACGAGATCCTGATGGCCGTGTTGGACGCGGGCGCCGAAGAGGTCAAGAATCACGGCGAAGGTTTCGAAGTAATAACCGATACGGCTCACCTCGTTCAGTCCCGCGATGCACTTCAAGAAGCAGGCATCGACTACGACTCCTCAGAAGCTGAGTTTGTGCCGAACCTCAAGGTCGAAGTCGATGCGGACACTGCTCGCAAGGTCTTCAGACTTATCGATGCTCTCGAAGAGTCCGATGACGTTCAGAACATCTACTCGAACTTTGACATTACGCCTGAGGTGCAGGCCGAACTCGACGAGGACTAGTCGATGGCGCTGCGTGTAATCGGGATTGACCCCGGGCTTACACGGTGCGGCATCGGTGTGGTCGACGTTGCGGCTGATCGCCGTGCAACGCTGGTGCATGTTGGTGTTGTTCGCACACCCCCAGAAATGGCGTTAGAAGAACGACTGCGACACATCGGCGAAGGAATTGATGCTGTGATTGCGGAGTATGCTCCGCACCAACTCGCCCTTGAACGAGTGTTCGCTCAATTGAATGTCAGTACCGTGATGGGGACAGCGCAAGCAAGCGGCGTTGCAATGTATGTTGCTGCCCAACGCGGTATTGCGGTGACCATGCACACGCCCACCGAGGTAAAACTAGCGATAACAGGTTACGGCGGGGCTGAAAAGAAACAGGTCGGCGCAATGGTGGCGCGCGTTCTAGGCTTGGCCGAAGCGCCTAAGCCTGCAGATGCGGCGGATGCGTGTGCGCTGGCGATTTGTGCGGCGTGGAAGGGATCATCGCCTAGTGCGACTAGCTCTCGCCACAGCGCCCCTACGGCTCCAGTTGGCTCGACTAGCCTGACGCCCGCTCAGGAGGCGTGGCGGTCAGCCGAGAAGTCGGCGGGTGCTCGTAGGCTGAACCTATGATTTCATCCCTTCGTGGCACCGTTCTTGCCGCGGTCGGAACTTCAATAGTCATCGAGGTTGGGGGAGTTGGACTCTCCGTCAGCGTCATCCCAGAGCACGCGCTCTCCGTTCGCGTAGGTGCCGAGACACAACTGAACACAGTGCTCATAGTTCGTGAAGATGATCTTTCGCTCTATGGCTTCCGCACTCGCGAAGAGCTCGATGTCTTCGCTCTCTTGCGAGGAGTGACCGGTGTCGGGCCCAAGAGCGCTATGGGTGTGCTTGCTGCGCTTACTCCAGACGACATTGCCCGCGCCGTTGCAGAAGAAAACGACTCAGCGTTCCGCAAGGTGACGGGAATCGGACCGAAGACGGCAAAGCTCATTGTGCTCAACCTCACGGGCAAGCTTGAAGTATCTGCTCTGAAGCGCGGCCCCGATTCGGTTGCCGCTACGCCAATTTCTGAGAGCGTTTCGATGGCGTTACAGGGACTGGGCTGGTCTGAAAAGCTCGCGCGACCTGCAGCGGAAGCAGCTTTTGCCGAGGCTAGCGAGGCGGAGAAAGAGAACACCCAAGCGATTCTTCGCCGCGCGCTCCTGCTCGTCGGGTCTCAAGTTGGTCGGGCAGGTTCGTAGTGACAGACAACGAAGATGTCGGGGCAAACCCGACTATCGAATCGGAAGCGGAACTCGCATTCGAAGGTGCGCTCCGCCCTAAATCTCTCGATGAATTCGTTGGCCAACAAAAAGTGCGTGGTCAGCTTCAGTTGCTGTTGAAGGCGGCGGCTATGCAAAACCGCACCGCCGATCACATCCTGCTTGCAGGTCCGCCAGGACTCGGCAAGACCACCTTGGCCATGATCGTTGCGCATGAGAGTAATCGTCCGCTGAGAATGTCGAGCGGGCCTGCAATCCAACACGCCGGCGACCTCGCTGCTGTGCTGTCATCGTTGTTGCCAGGGGAAGTCCTCTTTATCGATGAGATTCATCGGATGGCCCGCTCAGCCGAAGAGATGCTCTACCTTGCGATGGAGGACTTTCGCATCGACATCATGGTCGGCAAGGGCGCTGGGGCGACATCCATTCCTCTCGATATCGCTCCCTTCACCCTTGTTGGTGCCACGACGCGTTCGGGGCTCTTGCCTAACCCGCTCCGCGACCGCTTCGGATTTACCGCACACCTTGAGTTTTACGACGAGCCTGAACTCGAACAAGTGCTCGTTCGCGCGGCAGTGATGCTGGACCTCGACATTGATCGAACGGCGATTGCTGAGATAGCAGGTCGCTGTCGTGGCACTCCCCGAATCGCGAATCGCTTGTTGCGCCGAGTTCGTGACTATGCGCTCGTCAATCACATCCCAGCCTCCCGTGATGCAGTTCGGGCGGCGCTCGAGCTTTACGACGTGGATGAGCGCGGGCTTGACCGATTGGACCGCGCGGTAATGCAAACAGTGCTTACCCGGTTCGATGGGGGACCAGTGGGACTCAGCACACTTGCGGTATCAGTCGGGGAGGAAGCAGAGACTGTTGAGTCTGTTGTCGAACCGTTCCTCGTGAGGATTGGCTTGCTCTCGCGTACACCGCGAGGCAGAGTAGCCACCCGGGCCGCTTGGGAACACTTCGGAATGGCTGAACGGAATTCGACCCTGTTCAGTGATGAACTATAGTTTTACTGGCTTAGTACGCGCCTCAGCTTGAGCGCCAGGCCCACAGACCGACCGAAAGGTACCTCATGGATCCTCTTTCTATTGCGATGCTCGCCATTCTTGGCGTGCTCATTTTCTTCATGTTCCGCAACAGCCGTAAGCGCAAAGCTCAGCAAGAAGAGCTCCGCGGCCAGATGGTTCCTGGAGTCGAAGTTATGACCAACTTCGGACTCTTCGGAACGCTCATCACAATGGACACCGTCGCTAACTCCGCCGAAATCGAGATCAGCAAGGGCGTCATCGTCAAGGTTCACAGCCAGACGCTCGCCAAGGTTGTTGTTGAAGACGAAGCGGTAGAAGGCACTCCCCGCTCGGTTGAAGAAGCGATGGAGATTGCTAACCGCGAAGCAGCGGAGCGCGAGGTCGGAGACGAGACTTCTCCTGCTGAGACGAAGCCAGAGTTCGGCGAGCTTTCCGATTCTGACGCTTCACAGCCGACTGAGTCGAAAAAGGCGTCCGAGTAACCCACTAGTGTTGAGAGTCGTCCCTCCCGAGGGCGATTGTCCAACGGCGTGCGCTCCTGCACTGCTCTGTTAAGAAAGCTGAGTCAAATAGGTGGCAAGAACTACCCCTGTGAAGAACGCATGGCGAGCCATAGTGTGGCTCACGGCAGTCACGGTGGGGCTCACCGTTTTGATCGGTGCTGGCTCCATGTTCGGAGCGGCGTCCTGGGCTCCCAAGCTTGCCCTTGACCTTGAGGGCGGAACGCAAATCGTTCTCGCTCCTCTGCTCGAGAGCGGTCAGACCGTTTCTGGCGAGCAATTGACTCAGGCAGTTTCGATCATCCGTGATCGCGTCGATGCCAGTGGCGTCGCAGAAGCTGAAGTAACGACTCAGGGCGCGAGCAACGTTGTTGTTTCGATCCCTGGCGTTCCTGACGAAGAGACGCTCAACCGCATCCAGTCTTCGGCAAAGTTGGAATTCCGCCCGGTGTTGTACACCGAGGTCGCTTCCTCGGCTTCCGCCGAAGCCACTCCAGAGCCGACGGATGCTGCCGGAACACCCGACGGAGCGTCAGCAACGGCCACTCCCGAGCCAACGCTCGCGACGACACCAACTGCTGCGCCAACCGATGCCAGCGACCTGAATTGGATTACGGAAGCGCTATTCGACGAATACACCAACTTCGATTGCGCATCTCTAGATTCGTTCAGTGTCGCTCCGGCTGCTGAAGCGCTCATCACGTGCGACTCAGACAATGCGTTCAAGTACATTCTCGGACCGGTCGAAGTTGAAGGCAGCACGATCACCGACGCAAGCAGTGGCTTGATCACGAGTTCACAGGGCGTCAGTACTGGTCAGTGGGGTGTATTTCCTACATTCAATGACGAAGGTACGAAAGACGTTGCTACGATGACGACTCGCCTCTTCGGCTTTGACCAGACTGACCCGCGAAACCGCTTCGGAATCGTGCTCGACGGTCGCGTAATTTCAGCGCCGACAACTCAGGGCATTATTACGGGTGGTAATCCGCAGATTTCCGGTTCGTTCGACCAGGACAGCGCGAAGGTCTTGGCTGATCAGCTGAAATTCGGTGCGCTTCCCATCGGGTTCGAAGTACAGAGCAACCAGACAATTTCCGCAACGTTGGGAACAACTCAGCTCAACTCGGGACTGATCGCTGGATTGATCGGTCTACTGTTGGTCGTCGTTTACTCGCTGTTCCAGTACAGACTTCTGGGCCTAGTCACGGTCGCCTCGCTCATTGTCGCCGGAGTGCTTACCTATTTAGTGATCGCCTATCTTTCTTGGCGACACGGATACCGGCTTTCGCTTGCCGGTGTCGCGGGGCTTATCGTCGCAATTGGTTTTACGGCTGACTCATTCATCGTCTACTTCGAACGTATCCGTGACGAACTTCGTGACGGCCGATCGCTAACCGGTGCCGTTGAGGCTGGCTGGAAGCGTGCCCTTCGCACGATTTTCGCCGCAAAGGCCGTCAACTTGCTTTCGGCAGTGGTGCTGTTTGTGCTCGCCGTCGGAAACGTTCGAGGCTTCGCCTTGACCCTCGGTATTACTACCGTGATTGACGTGCTCGTTGTCGTCCTCTTCACACACCCCATGCTGCAGTTGCTCGCTACCACGAAGTTCTTCGCTAGCGGACACCCCATAAGCGGTCTTGATCCGAAGGCGTTGGGTGCCGTCTATCGCGGTCGAGCTCAATTCCGCACCCCGGTAGCGACCAAGGGAACGGCCGGAGCCACTCGCGAGGCCGCACGACGCCAAACCATTGCTGAACGAAAAGCTGCTGAGTTGGCGGGCGCCACCAAGGATTCCAGCTCAGACGGAAAGGACTCCTGATGGCTAGCTTCTCGAAGTTTGGCAACGACCTCTATACCGGCCAAGTGTCGGTCAACTTCATCGGCCGTCGCCGGGTGTGGTACATCCTCGCTGCAGTGCTGCTCGCGGTCTCGATCATCGTGCCAACACTCCGAGGCGGTTACGTCTTCGGTATTGAATTCACTGGCGGATCGCAGTTTCAGATCGATTCCGTGGAAGCTCTTGCTAACCCGGACACGAACGCTGATGCTCAGAATTTGGCCACGGATACCGTTATTAGTGTCGTCGCTGATGCTGATCCCAAGGTCACGGTGGTGGGCACTGATTCGCTGCGCATTCAAACGGAACAGCTTGAGCCGAGCTCGTCGAACGAGGTACGCGATGCTCTAGCGGGCGCGTTCAACGTTGACAACGACCAGGTGGCAGCATCGTTTGTTGGTCCTTCCTGGGGCGCTGACATTACGAGCTCCGCCCTGCGCGCACTTCTAGTCTTCATTGGACTTGCGGCAATCATGATGGCGATCTACTTCCGAACGTGGAAGATGTCGATCGCGGCCATGATTGCGTTGCTCCACGACATCGTCATCACCGCCGGCGTCTATGGGATCTTCGGATTCGAGATCACGCCGTCAGCAGTCATCGGATTCCTCACAATCCTTGGTTTCTCGCTGTACGACACCGTGGTTGTGTTTGACAAGATTCGAGAAAACACTTCTGAAGACGGAGCTGAGTCTCGACGAACCTTTGCAGAGTCCGTCAACCTTGCGGTGAATCAGACGCTTGTTCGTTCGATCAACACAGGAGTTGTCGCGGCGCTCCCGGTGGGCGCGATCTTGTTCATCGGTGCCTACGTCCTTGGCGCCGGTACGCTTCGCGACATTGCACTTGCGCTGTTTATCGGCATCGTTGTTGGAACCTACTCGACTATTTTTATCGCTGCGCCCTTGTATGCGCAGTTCCGTGAGAATGAGCCGGACATCCTGAGCCGCACCAAACGACTCACTGCGCTGCGTGCCGTCGAGAAGGACAGCAAGTAGTCAGCATGTGCGAACGTGTAAATGAACGTTCGCAGGTTCGCCTCGGTCCCCGGATCGGCCGCGTTATCTCCACGCCTCATCGCGCTCTAGAATTGCGCTAGGAGGTAGCGGGATGAGCGAATCACCACAGTCAACGGCCTCTTTTCGTGCGCTCTTGCCTAGGATTTTCTCACGCGCACAGCCAGCGGGTGCCGTAGAGAATCTTCTGCGCACCGTAAAGACTCATCATCCGAAGGCTAACCTCGCCCTCATAGAACGTGCCTACGCTGCAGCGTTTCGTGCGCACGACGGTCAGAAGCGTAAGAGCGGTGAACCGTATATAACCCATCCCGTTGCTGTCTCTCAAATTTTGGCGGACCTGGGTATCGGGGAAAAAACAATCGCTGCCGCGCTATTGCACGACACCGTCGAGGATACCGAGTACTCACTTGATGAGCTGCGCGTTGAGTTCGGTGACGAAATTGCGATGCTCGTGGACGGGGTCACGAAGCTCGACAAAGTTAAGTACGGAGACAGCGCACAAGCGGAGACCGTCCGAAAGATGATCGTCGCGATGTCGAAAGACATTCGGGTGCTCGTTATCAAGCTCGCGGATCGGCTACACAATGCACGGACCTGGGGTTTTGTGCCGCGAGAGTCTGCGCTCCGCAAGGCACAAGAGACGCTCGAGATTTATGCACCCCTTGCGCATCGCCTAGGTATTCAAGCGATCAAGATAGAACTAGAAGACCTCTCATTTGCAGTACTTCACCCCAAAATCTACGTGGAGATCGAAAGCCTAGTCACGAAACGAACGCCACAGCGAGACGAGTTCGTGAAGCAAGTAATTGCTTCGGTTAATGACGACCTTAAGACTTCTCGCATCAAGGGGTCCGTCGCAGGCAGGCCCAAGCAGTACTACTCGATCTACCAGAAGATGATCGTTCGTGGTCGTGAGTTCGATGAAATTTACGACCTCGTTGGAATCCGCGTGCTTGTAAATTCTGTTCGCGACTGTTACGCGGTTCTTGGCTCGATTCACGCGCGTTGGAACCCAATTCCTGGGCGCTTCAAGGACTACATCGCGACGCCCAAGTTCAACCTGTACCAGTCACTCCACACCACCGTGATCGGTCCTCAGGGGCGAGCGGTTGAGATCCAAATCCGTACCAGTGAGATGCATCACCGTGCGGAGTTCGGCGTTGCTGCTCACTGGAAGTACAAAGACCGCAGCGTTGGCAAGATCGTCGAATCCGGTCCAGTCGATAGCGACATGGCTTGGCTCGCGCACATCACTGATTGGCAGGCAGAGACCTCCGACCCAAGTGAGTTCCTCGAATCTTTGCGGTATGAGATTGGGGCGAAGGAAGTTTACGTCTTCACTCCGCAAGGCAAGGTCATCGGACTTCCTGCCGGCGCAACCCCTGTTGACTTCGCGTACTCAGTCCACACTGAAATCGGGCACCGAACAATGGGTGCCAAGGTAAACGGTCGACTTGTTCCTCTCGAAACTGCGCTGACCAGTGGCGATTCTGTCGAGGTCTTTACCTCAAAGAGTCCGGATGCTGCCCCGAGTCAGGACTGGCTCACTTTCGTAAAAAGCACTCGAGCCCGCAACAAAATTCGTGCCTGGTTTACTAAAGAACGCCGCGATGAGGCCATCGAACAGGGCAAAGATGCCATTGCTAGAGCGATGCGCAAGCAGAACATGCCACTGCAGAAGCTCATGAATCAAGAGTCCTTCAGCGATCTTGCGGCGTCGATGCGATACGAAGATGTTTCCGCGCTCTACGCTGCTGTTGGCGAAGGCCATGTTTCGACTCAATCAGTGATTGAGAAACTTGTTGCTTCGCTGAGCACAGGCACAGAAGAGGATGAAGGCGAGCTCACCTTCCCTGCTCAGGGAAAACTGCGCCCGTACAAGCACTCAGATTCAGGAATTCTCGTTCGAGGTGCCCCTGACATCCTCGTCAAGCTTGCGCGTTGCTGTACGCCGGTGCCTGGGGACGCAGTCGTGGGGTTTGTCACCCGTGGTGCTGGAGTGTCGGTGCATCGGGCAGACTGCAAAAACGTTCAGTCGCTACTCGACGAACCCGAGCGGATGATTGATGTTGAGTGGGCGCCAACGTCTAAGAGTCTCTTCCTCGTGCAAATTCAAGTCGAAGCCCTCGATCGTGCAGGACTGCTTTCAGATATCACGAAGGTTCTGAGCGAAACGCATGTCAATATTCTTTCGGCGACCGTCAACACCTCGACAGACCGACTGGCGATCAGCAAGTTTGTTTTTGAGATGGGGGATACGACGCATCTCGATAGAGTGCTCAACGCAGTGCGCCGTGTTGATGCCGTCTACGACGTGTATCGAGTCAATAGCGGTTAGCTCGCGTGAGCGCGCGGGGAGCTGCCGCCCACTTGCGTGAGCCGCTCTAGTGCGAGGCGTTTCTGGGGCAAGTTCCTTCGGGCGGTGAGGGCGTTCATGCAGTCCGCGTAATCAAGGCTGCCGTCACGCATCAGCATCGACACTGCGGTGATTTCTCGTGTCCCGAAGTCAGCGCTAAACCTGAGCAGATCTACGACCGTTCTCAAGCGCGTGGTGACGCTCACTCCCGAAACTGTGTCGATGTCGCTCGGGTCGATGACTACTTCGCGCAGCGTGGCGCTCAGGCTGGGATGCGGCCGGGTACGAGCGCCGATGGCGACACACAGCTGATGGCGGCGTGGGGGAGCGATCAACGCACCCCACACCCACGCTGCGCTCAGCTGTTCGGCGATAATTCTTGGGTCGAGAACCATTCCGAGCGCGCGTGCGCGCAAATGTATGGTCTCAAACTCATCGATGGGGCAAAAGCATTGGTCCAACGCATACAGCTCTCCGTCGAGAGTTGCGCACTGGAGTTCAACTAGTGGAAGGTCCAGTGCACTCAGCACAGGTGGCAATCGGGGAGTCATACCTCTATCGTGCGGCGGTTCACTTCCGCACGGGAGCAAGAAGCGCGTTCAGTGGAGAACGCGACGCTTGTGGATGATTCGCGCTATTTGAGCGCGCTCAACCATGCCTTGCGTGCATCCAGAGCATCCTGCGCAGCGGCAATCTTCTTTGCATCGCCCGTTGCTTGCGCTTCGACAAGCTCTGCCTCGAGTTTCGCGATTGCGTCGTTGAGTTGACCGAGGAACCCTTCGGAACGCTCTTGACGTTCTGGATTGTGCTTGTCCCAGTGATCTTCGTCAAGCTTGCGGACTACCGTCTCGATCTTGCGGAGACGCTCTTCAGCAACCTTGATTTTCTCGCGAGGAACCTTGCCGATTTCATCCCAACGTTTTTGGATCGACATCAAAGTCTTTTTCGCTTGGACTCGGTCAGTCGCCGTCAAGAGTGGCTCGGCCTCCTCTAGCAGGGCCTTCTTGAGTTCCCAATTTGCAGTGAACTCAACGTTGTCTTGGGCATCGACTTCAGACTTTGCGGCGTAAAGGAGATCTCCAGCTTGCTTGAATTTAGCCCAGAGTGCGTCATCAAACTTCTTGCCTGCGCGACCAGCAGCTTTCCACCGGTCAAGCAGGCGGCGGTAGGCGGGAATGGCGTCAACGCCCTGCGAGACCAGTGCTTCCGCTTCGTCAACGAGAGTTTGTTTTTCGGCCCGTGCCTGTTTGTGCGAGGAGTCGAGTTCGGCGAAGAACGCGCGACGGTGCGTGTCGATCGTGCTGCGGGCAGCACGGAACCGCTTCCACAGATCATTGGCATCACCCTTAGGCAGGCGAGGGCCATCAGCTTGATGTGCTTTCCAGCGAGCAAAGATGTCATCGATCTGCGCAGTTACTTGCTTCCACTGTGCCTTTGCGGGATCTGCGGCGGCGAGGGTTTCAGCTTCGACAACAAGTGCGGTGCGAACCGCAACCGCTTCGGCTAGCGCTGCTTTCGCTTCTTCGCTCTGCTTTTCGGTAAGTTCGGAAACCGAGCTGTCCAGGGCCTGGACGCGCGCCACGAGGGCAGCCAGGTCGCCTACCGCACTGGCTGTGGCGAGAGAGTCGCTGAGCGTAGCAATGGTCTTAGACACATCTGCGGCAGGCGCACCATTTTTTACGCGCTGTTCGAGCAGCGTTACCTGGCCCGCTAGCTCATGATATTTGCGGGTGAAGTAGGCGAGAGCCTCTTCCGGGGTGCCATCGGGATACTGGCCGACCGCACGTTCGCCGTCTGCCTCTCGCACGAAGACTGTTCCCGTCTCATCGACGCGTCCCCACTCGTTCTGCTCCTGTGTAGCCAATTACTTCACCTTGCTGATTATGCCGGAAGCCGCTGCCCGGGTGACCCAAGCTTAGGACAACCGGGCTTACGGTCGTTGACGCTGTTACTGGATCGTGAAGCCGGTAATGCTTGTGGCTGTAACCGGGGCCCCATCTTGGGCATCATCAACGATGCCTCCAGCGACGATCTCAGATTGCAATGCATCGAGACCAGAAACGACCTGACCGACGATGCTGTAGCCGCCGGCAGTGTCATCGGGGATTATCGCATCGTCGAAGACGATGAAAAATTGTCGACCGTTGGAGAAGGCGTTGTTGCCTGTCCGGGCCATGGCGATGGTCCCAGCGGGGTAGAGCCCGCCTACCCCAGCGTTTTCGACTGGACCGTAGGCATAGTCAGGGTCACTGGCGCCGGTGCCATCGAGAGAGCCACACTGAATTAGTCCAGCGTTGTCCGTCTTCACCATTCTGTGGCAGGTGGTTCCGACGTAGTAGTCATTGGCGATGGAATCGACAATGGAGGCGACGGCTTGAGGGGCTGCAGCGCCGTCCAGCTCGATGCCAAGTGCAACGTCATTCAAAGTGAGCTCGCCAGTCCACACGCGATCTTCGGAAACGGATTCATTCGGGACGTCGCCGACATTTTCTTGAGCTGCTGCAGTCGGCTCAGGAGTGAACGATGGAGCAGGCGCGGGAGTTCCGGGCCCAGCGGTGAAATAGAAGATCTGGGCGGTTGCGACGAGTGCAAGGACTACAAGCCCAATGCCGACAGAAAGGAGGTTGTCGCGTTTGCGGCGCGCACGAGTGTTCTCGTGGACGAGATTGCGGGCTGAATACTGGCGCAGGCGTCCCCGAGCTTCTTTTTGCTCGCGTGAATGCTTCTTGCTGGATGCCACCATTACTCCTTGAAGAATCGCGGACTCTGCCGCTGTCGTAGGAACGCCACAATGAACCTTACGGTCTCGTGGGAATCTCAACCAAACGCCACGGCGTCCCGACTGTGCGATCACTGCCTGCGCTTTCGTCCGCTGCGGACTATTACCATTGGTACATGGACGTTTCCGCAACTCTTCATAGCGGGGCGACCCCGCTCGCCGTGCGCATGCGTCCGCTAGTGCTGGAAGAGATCGTCGGCCAGAAACACTTGCTGCAGCGCGGTTCACCGCTGATGAGTCTTGCATCAGACGTTGGCGGCAGTCACGGTTCGGCATCCATCATCCTGTGGGGACCTCCCGGCACGGGAAAAACGACCATCGCGAAGGCGATAGCTCGGGGTTCGCAACGCAAGTTCGTCGAGCTGTCTGCCGTGACGGCTGGTGTAAAAGATGTGCGCCAAACCATAGAAGAGGCGCTCACTGCGCGCGACCTATACGGCGTATCGACCGTTCTGTTCCTCGATGAGATTCACCGGTTTACCAAAGCCCAGCAGGATGCGCTGCTGCCGGGTGTCGAGAACGGATGGATCATTTTGATCGCCGCGACGACAGAGAACCCCTCCTTTTCGGTGATCTCGCCGCTGCTGTCCCGCTCCCTATTGCTGACGCTAAACCAACTTGACGATGATGAAGTAGGGGAGTTGGTCGACCGCGCAGTTACTGATGCTCGCGGCCTCAAGAATGCCGTTGTGCTCGAGCCAGAAGCTCGAGCGCTCCTAGTGCGTCTCTCCTCGGGCGACGCTAGGCGTGCGTTGACAGCGCTCGAGGCATCTGCGGTATCGGCAGCGAACCACTCTGATGCTCAGAGCCCGGCTGTGGTCACGGCCGAACATGTTGCGAGTGCTGTCGATCGCGCTCTATTGCGCTACGACCGTCAGGGCGATGAACACTACGACGTGATTAGCGCGTTCATAAAGTCGGTTCGCGGCTCCGACGTCGACGCGGCGATCCATTACTTGGCAAGGATGATCGAAGCTGGCGAAGATCCTCGCTTCATTGCTCGACGAATCATTATCAGCGCGGCTGAAGATGTTGGTGTCGCCGATCCGCAGGCTCTGGTTATAGCAGTCGCTGCGGCTGACGCCGTGCAAATGATTGGTATGCCCGAGGGTCGAATTCCTCTTGCCGAAGCCGTCGTCTACCTTGCAACGGCCCCTAAGTCGAATGCTGCCTATGTGGCGCTGGACGCGGCGATCGCCGATGTCCGGGCGGGAAAAATTGGGCGGGTGCCGAAACCACTCCGCGACGCCCACTACCCAGGGGCAAAGCGACTTGGCCACGGCAAGGGATATCAGTACTCGCACGACTCGGAGTACGGAGTGGTGAAGCAGCAGTACCTTCCGGACATCCTCAAGGGCACGGAGTATTACACGCCAACTAACAACGGAAACGAGCGGGACGTGTCTGCTCGTTTAGCAAAGCTGCGCGAAATCATCCACGGCGACTAACGTTGTCGGTTGCCTGGGCTCCGACAAGTGCGGCGTTTCGCTCCGTGACAAGGCTCGGCGTGTTAGAGTTATGCGTCCCATCGATACGGTTTCGGCGCGCGGCTGCAATGAAACCGGATATCGCGGAGCAATGGTCTGTAGCCGACCAGTCTCCATTGGGCGATCCCTCTACTTTCTTCTGGTGTGTTGTGTACGCGCGTTCGCGTGCGAGTAATCACCAGAGTGTTCTTACTTGAATCAATCGAAAAGGATCTTGTGTCTACTAAGTCACGTACCCGCAGCAAGACTCGCCTTTCGCGTGCTCTGGGCATTGCCCTCACGCCGAAGGCAGCAAAGTACCTTGAAAAACGTCCCTATGCTCCGGGAGAGCACGGCCGCACCAAGCGCAAGCAAGACAGTGACTATGCTGTTCGTCTTCGCGAGAAGCAGCGTCTACGTGCCCAGTACGGAATCCGTGAAGCTCAGCTGAAGATTCAGTTCGAAGAGGCTCGCAAGACCCCCGGTCTTACCGGTGAGAACTTGGTTGAGCAGCTCGAAATGCGTCTTGACGCTCTGCTCGTTCGTTCGGCAATCGCCCGCACGACCGCTCAGGCTCGTCAGATGATCGTTCACCGCCACATCTTGGTTGACGGCCAGCTCGTTGACCGTCCGTCGTTCCGCGTCAAGCCAGGACAGCTCATGCACGTCAAGGCTCGCAGCGAGGGCATGGAAATTTTCCAGGTCTCCGCAGCAGGTGGACACGTGGATGTTCTTCCGAAGACTCCGGGCTACCTTGAGGTAGAAATCGACAAGCTGCAGGCACGTCTCGTACGTCGCCCAAAGCGCGCCGAGGTTCCCGTTACTTGTGAAGTTCAGCTCGTTGTTGAGTACTACGCAGCACGCTAGCTAACAAAGAAGGGTCGGGGCTTATGCCTCGGCCCTTTTTTCGCGTTCGGCAGCAAGTCGGCGTGATTCTCGAATAGCGTGTGACTAGAACGTTTTCTGACACTGATCGGAGTAGCCATGACTGGCGGAGATATCGCAGGGCTCATCGCGGCCGGAGTATTCGCAATCCTGGTGGGGCTGCTTGCCGTGCCGCTCCTCAAACTTGGGCGAGTGTTCGACGAAACCAGCTCAGCTATTCGCGGTGTTAGCGACAACCTCGACCCCATGCTCACCGAGGCGACCGCTACCATTTCTGAGACTAATCGCCAGTTAGCTCGCGTGGATGCGATCACTCGTAACGTCGAGGAGACCACTGGCAACGTCGCAGCACTCGTCGCGCTTGGCGCAGCAACTGTGGGAGGCCCGTTGATCAAGATCGCCGGTCTCAGCGCGGGAGTGCGCGCCGCGCTGCTGAGCATCCGCCCGAAGCGCCGCCGCTGATCAGTCAAAACCGCCTAAGCTAATACGGTTCGTGTACCGTTTGTGCACCTCAATCTGAAGGAGAAGTCATGAAAGGCGCAGTTCTTTTCGTAGTTGGTATTGCCGTCGGGTTCGTAGCAGCGCATCAAGTTGCGAAAACCCCAGAGGGCCAGCAGTTTTTCTCCGACATTGACAGTAAGACGCGTGAGTTCACGAGCGCCGTTGTAGACGGTTACCGTGAGCGCGAGGCTGAGCTTCGTGCAGCGGTAGGAGAAGCCGAAGAAGCTATCTCCGACTTTTCGCAGCGTTCTAAGTAAGACAATCAGGGCCCTCGGGCCGCATTATTGAGTTCCCGGGGATCCCATGCAGACCGCAGACATTCAGAACCGTTGGTTGACCTATTTCGGTGAGCGTGGTCACACCATCGTTCCTTCAGCTTCACTGGTCAGTGATGACCCAACGCTGCTGTTTACGGTTGCCGGCATGGTTCCGTTTGTGCCCTATCTCACTGGGTTGGTTCCGGCACCGTTCGACCGTGCCACCAGCTCGCAGAAGTGCATCCGAACTCTTGATATTGAAGAGGTAGGAAAGACACCTCGTCACGGCACGTTCTTTCAAATGAACGGAAACTTCTCTTTTGGGGACTACTTCAAAAAGGAAGCAATTCAGTTCGCTTGGGAGTTTCTAACCCTGCCAGAGAGTGACGGCGGTCTCGGATTCCTCCCCGAAGATCTGTGGGTAACTGTCTACGAAGACGATGACGATGCGGTCGCCTACTGGAAAGAAACCGCAGGACTTCCGGATGAGCGCATCCAGCGACTGGGGATGGACACCAACTACTGGTCGACAGGTCAGCCTGGTCCAGCGGGCCCCTGTTCAGAGATTTTCTTCGATCGTGGTCCCGCGTACGGCGCTGACGGCGGACCGGCAACAGATGACGATCGTTACGTTGAAATCTGGAACCTGGTCTTCATGCAATACCTTCGCGGCGAAGGCAAGGGCAAAGAGTTCTCGATTCTCGGCGAGCTACCCAACCAGAACATCGATACCGGTATGGGTTTGGAGCGCGTCGCGTTCCTCAAGCAGGGCGTCGAAAACATGTACGAGATTGACCAGGTTCGTCCCGTGCTCGACATGGCAGCTGAGCTTTCTGGTCACACCTACGGCGCCGATCACGAGGCAGACGTACGCTTGCGCGTTGTCGCAGACCACGTGCGATCCAGCCTCATGCTCATCGCAGACGGTGTGACCCCGAGCAACGAAGGCCGCGGTTATGTTTTGCGCCGTCTTCTGCGCCGCACGGTGCGCGCGATGCGCCTACTAGGCGTTGAGGGTACGACCTTCGCAGAGCTATTTCCCGCATCTCGAGACGCGATGAAAGATGCTTACCCCGAAGTCGAAAAAGACTACGACCGTATCTCCCGCGTTGTACTTGCTGAAGAGGACACGTTCCTGCGTACTCTCGCGAGCGGAACCACAATTCTCGACACTGCTGTCGTTCACACCAAAGAATCCGGCGCATCCGAGCTTCCCAGCGACACCGCATTCTTGCTGCATGACACCTTCGGGTTCCCGATCGACCTCACACTCGAAATGGCAGCTGAAGCAGGACTTTCTGTCGATCGTGAAGCTTTCGACACGCTGATGAAAGAACAGCGTGACCGCGCAAAGGCTGATGCCAGTTCCAAAAAGCAGTACCTTGCTGACCTTTCGGTTTATGGGGCCTTCCGGGCACACGGCGAGACCACATTCACGGGCTACGAGACCCTCGAAACCGACTCGAGCGTGATCGGCATCATCGTCGACGGAGTTTCAGTATCTCGCGCAGCATCAGGCCAGATCGCTGAAATAATCCTCGCGGAGACGTCGTTGTACGCCGAGTCGGGTGGTCAAGAAGCGGATGCCGGCGCCATTGTCGGGGCTAGTTTCCACCTCGAAGTTCTCGACGTGCAGCGCCCAGTCAAAGGACTCATTAGCCACAAAGTACGGATCACCGCCGGTGAGGTGGGAGTCGGAGATCCGGCGACCGCGCTTGTTGATGCTGACTGGCGCCGCGGGGCGACTCAGGCTCACTCAGCTACCCACGTAATCCACGCGGCGCTGCGTCAAATTCTTGGAAAAGATGCGCACCAGTCTGGCTCGTACAACAAGGCCGGCTACATGCGGTTGGACTTCTCTTGGTCGCAGGCTCTGTCTGCTGAAACCAAATCTGAGATAGAAGAGGTTGCCAACACCGCGGTGCGCGATAATCTCGAAGTTTCGACACGCATCATGGCTCTTGATGATGCCAAGGACCTTGGCGCTATGGCACTATTCGGCGAGAAATATGGAGATACCGTCCGGGTCGTTGAGATCGGGGGCCCGTGGTCCCTCGAGCTCTGCGCTGGTACACACGTCTCCCGTTCGGCAGAAATCGGATTGATTTCACTCGTTGGTGAATCGTCTGTCGGTTCGTCTAACCGCCGTGTCGAATCACTTGTTGGCATGAACGCTTTCCGAAACTTTGCTGCCGAGAGGGCAATCGTCTCCGAGCTGACCTCCAGTCTGAAGACCCCTCGTGAACAGCTTCCCGATCGCATCGCAGAACTCATGGCGAATCTGAAGTCGGCTGAAAGAAAGATTGCCCAGCTAGAGGCTGGCCAGTTGTCTCAACGTGTACCGGCTCTCATCGAATCAGCTCGAGCGCTGGGTTCGGTAAACGCTGTAATCGAGAACGTTGGCGAACTTCCGTCAACTGACGACTTGCGTGGACTTGTTCAGTCAGTTCGTGAACGTATGGGCGCGGAAGCATCAGTGGTTGCTCTCGCAGCGACGATTGGTGACAAACCCGCCGTAATCGTCGCAACAAACGACGCATCTCGCGCACACGGGTTTGCGGCAGGAGCACTCGCAAAAGCTGCCGCAGGAGTATTGGGCGGCGGCGGCGGGGGCAAGCCAGATATCGCACAGGGTGGCGGAGCAAATCCTGCAGCCATACCTGACGCGCTAGCGCTGATCACCGCGACACTTTCGGCGTAACTTATGCGCACGGGAACACGGCTTGGCATTGATGTTGGCAAAGTTCGCGTCGGCGTTGCGCGCAGTGACCCTCACGGGATGATCGCAACGCCTGTCGAGACTGTTCAACGAGCTAGTAGCAGCATCAAAAGGATTCTGCTCCTAGCTGTCGAATTCGAGGCCGTTGAACTCGTCGTTGGGTTGCCGATCGCACTCTCTGGACGTGATACTCCATCAACTGCAGACGCCCGCGCTTTTGCGCAGGAGCTCGCCGACGGCTCTGACATCACAGTGCGTCTCGTTGACGAACGGATGACGACCATGAGCGCGCAATCAGCTCTGCGCGCGTCTGGTCGAACCACAAAGAATTCCCGTTCGGTGGTCGATCAGGTAGCCGCCGTTATAATTTTGCAACACGCCCTCGACTTCGAGCGTTCGGCAGCGCGCCCGCCGGGAGAGCTCGTCCAACCGACGCTAGGATCCTGAACTATGGCTGATGAACCGAACTGGGACGATATCTTTTCTGATCAGCCGGAGACGCCTGAACCAAAATCGGCACGATCACAGACAGCGAACGATCCGACTGCCGCTCCGCTGGTTTCGAGCGGCGATACTGCGCAAGATCCACCACTGACACGACGTCAGGCTCGCGAAGCGGAAGCGGCGCGTGACGCTAGATCATCAAACCCCGCTGAAGTCGACGCGCAAACCCCAGTAGCAGCAGCACCAGAATCTTCGGACAAAGTTCCATCAGCACGACGAAAGCGTCGACTGTGGCTCATTATCGGCATCCCCGTTCTGGTCATCGCAATCGCGGGTGCAGCAGTTGCCGCCTATGGATGGATTAACTACGAAGACAAAGTTCGTCAGTTGTTTGGTTGGGAGCTTGTCAACGACTTTGAGGGCTCAGGCAACGGCGAAGAAGTCGTCGTCACCGTAAATTCGGACGATATCGGATCAGACATCGCCCGATCGCTCAACGAAGCCGGCGTGACGATGAGTTTTGACGCGTTCTATGACCTATTGCTCGCGCAAGAAAGTGATCCAGTTTTCTTTCCTGGAAACTATGCGCTGCAGGGGGAGATGAGCGCGCAGTCTGCTCTAGATGCCCTTCTCGATCCAGAAAACAAGGTAACGGATCGCATCCTCATCACCGAGGGCACGATTCTCCCCAATGCGCTAGAAATTATCTCGGAAACCTCGGGAATTCCTCTGGCTGAATTGCAGTCGGCATCCGAAGACCTTGCACACTTTGGTTTGCCTGCGGAGGCGCCGAGCCTTGAAGGATACCTGTTCCCGGCTACTTACGAGATTGATGGTGGCAAGGATCCCTACGCTGTGCTCGACATGATGGTCAACACCATGTACGAGAAGTTGGATGCCGCGGGAGTCTCGGTCGAGGACCGTCACCGTATTCTGACGATGGCCGCACTCATTCAAAGGGAAGCTGGCCCCAACAGCGACGATTTCTACAAGATCTCCCGAGTCTTTTACAATCGCCTCGATCAGGGAACGCTTCTGCAGTCAGACGCAACGGTGGCCTATGGAACAGGCAACCTTCACACGGTGTGGACTACGGATGAGGAACGCGCAGACGCGAGCAATCCGTACAACACCTACGCCAACCTCGGGTTGCCGGTCGGCCCCATTGGGTTGCCAGGCGAGCTTGCAATTGATGCCGCGTTAAACCCCGTTGACGGTGATTGGTTGTTCTTCGTGCCCATCAATCTCAAGACGGGCGAAACTGTCTTCAACACCACTGTCGAGGACCATGAGGCCTCCGCCCAGCAACTGCGCGACTGGTGCGCGGCAAGCGAAGAAAACGGAAGCTATTGTTGAGCGCTTCTGCAATGCCGCTAGGCGCCCCTGAGGCAGCTCGAACTCGGCTCGCTGTTCTTGGAGCGCCGATTTCCCACTCGCTAAGCCCGGTCATCCATCGTGCCGCCTATGACGCATTGGGGTTCGATTGGCAATACGACCCAATCGAACTTACGGGGGAGTCGCTCCCGGAATTTCTACGCACTCTAGATTCACGCTGGCGTGGACTATCGCTCACGATGCCGCTCAAGCGTGATGTTGTGCCGCTACTCGACTGGGTCGACCCGCTAGTTGACCTGGTCGGTGGAGCAAATACAGTACTTATTACCAACGCTGGACTTCGCGGGTTCAATACGGATGTTGAAGGTGCGATGCGGAGTTTTCTTGACGCAGGCATCGGACATTTAGACTCGGTGTGGATTTTGGGGGCAGGAGCCACAGCGGCCTCGCTGCTGGTCGCCTCAGCTCGACTGGGAGCGACAAATGTCGAAATAGTTGCCAGAACTCCCTCGAAAGCAGCAGTTCTCGACGAGCTTGGTCGAACACTAGGAGTGAGCGTTTCTGTACGCCGGTGGGGCGACGAATCGTCGACAGAGGCTCCACCGACGGCGATTATTAGCACAATTCCTGGCGGCGTGATGGATCTGAACTTTGCCGGGTCCGTGCGCACAACAACCGCACTCTTTGATGTTGCGTACGATCCGTGGCCGAGTGCGATCGCGGATGACTGGTACGCAGTGGGCGGCACTGTCATTTCTGGACACGATTTGCTGATCAATCAGGCGATAGCTCAGGTCCGAATCTTTGCGAATGGTTCTCCAGACCAACCGCTGCTGCGTGAAGCCGATGCGATTGACGCAATGCGCAACGCGCTCGAGTCGACGCAGTAGCGCACACGACGGCGACGGCGGAGCATGGATGCGCGAGAGGCGCACTCACTCGTGTGGGAGGATTGATACATGCTTCGATGGTTAACGGCCGGTGAATCACACGGTCCAGAATTGGTTGCAATTCTTGAGGGAATGCCTTCTGGCGTGCCCATCTCTCCTGAACAAATTCAGGCGGATCTTGTCCGTCGTACGCTCGGCTATGGTCGCGGTGCGCGCATGAAGTTCGAGCAAGACGAGTTGACGCTCAGCGGCGGGATTCGTTTTGGTCTCACGATGGGAAGCCCAGTCGCTTTGCGGATTGGTAACACCGAGTGGCCGCGCTGGGTTGACGTAATGAGCCCAGTTCCCGTTGATCCCGAAAGTCTGCCGAAAGGCCGTGGTGCTGCGCTTACCCGCCCGCGTCCGGGCCACGCGGACCTCGTCGGGATGCAAAAGTACAACTTTGACGAGTCTCGTAACGTGCTCGAGCGTGCGAGCGCTCGTGAAACAGCAGCTCGAGTAGCCCTAGGTGCTGTAGCTCGTGCATTCCTTGATGGCCTGGGAATTCGGTTAGTTAGCCACACGCTGTCGATCGGCACAGTGCGGTCCCCAGAAGACGGCGCACTTCCGACTCCTAGTGATGTCGCAACTCTTGATGCTGATCCTCTGCGGTGCTTTGATGCCGCGACATCCGAAAAGATGGTCGCTGAAGTAGATTTGGCGCACGAAGATGGTGACACCCTCGGCGGCGTCGTCGAAGTCCTCGCCTACGGGTTGCCGCCCGGTCTTGGTTCGTACACACACTGGGATCGTCGACTTGATGCTCAGCTCTCTGCTGCGCTCATGGGCGTCCAGGCGATTAAGGGTGTTGAGGTTGGCGACGGATTCGAGACTGCGAAGCGTCGCGGTTCTGTCGCCCACGACGAACTCGTACATTCTGCGGACGGCATAGCTAGGGAAAGCGATCGCGCTGGAGGGATCGAGGGCGGAATGACCACGGGAACGGTGTTGCGAGTTCGAGCAGCAATGAAGCCAATTTCAACCGTGCCGCGGGCGCTCCGAACTGTAGATGTTGCAACTGGTGAAGCAGCAATTGCTCATCATCAACGTTCCGATGTCTGTGCAGTCCCCGCTGCAGGGGTCGTCGCAGAGGCAATGGTCGCGCTCACGCTCGCGAACTCTGTTCTCGAAAAATTTGGTGGCGATTCGCTGAGCGAGACCAAGAGGAATCTTGACTCGTACCTCGTGTCAATTCCCGATGCTCTGCACACAACACGGGCTACCTATGATCAATGACGGCGGAGCGATCGTTGTCATCATTGGGGCACCCGGTTCAGGAAAGACGCGTGCCGGCAAAAGACTCGCGAAAATTCTGGATGCCCCACTGATTGATACTGACAAAGTAGTTGTGGCCTCGCACGGTCCAATACCTGAGCTGTTTGCTGAGTTTGGCGAAGAGTACTTCCGGGAGCGGGAACGAGAGGCGGTAGCGGAAGCGCTTCTCCAGCCTGCCGTGGTTACTTTGGGCGGCGGAGCGGTGCTCAATCGTGAGACACGTGCTGACCTAGCCTCGCACCGTGTTGTCCAGCTGACGATGTCAAAGGCCGCAGCTCAACTGCGGATCACTGGCAGCCGCCGACCGCTGGCGAAGAATGCTGACGAGTGGGAAACGCTTGTCGCTGCAAGGCGTCCGATCTATGACGCACTGTCGTCTCTCACTATCGATACATCACTCATGCCTATGGAAAAGGTTGCGCGCGAAATCGCCGACTGGTTGGGAACCCAACAACAATGACGACTGAAACCACAATCATCCCCGTTGCGGGCACAGACCCGTATGACGTGCTCGTCGGGCGAGGACTATTGCCGAAGCTCAAGGACCAGCTCGGTTCACGAGTGGCAAAAGTATTGATCATCCACCCTCCGACCGTCGGTGCCAGGGCGAACGCGCTCCGCGAGGCACTCTCTGAGGACTTCGAGGTTCTGCTTGCCGAGATTCCGGATGCCGAAGACGCGAAGCGCGTCGAGGTGGCTGCCTTCTGCTGGCAAATCATGGGGCAGACAGATTTCACTCGCACGGATGCGGTGATTGGCTTCGGCGGTGGAGCTGCCACGGATCTCGCAGGTTTCGTTGCCGCCACCTGGTTGCGCGGCGTGAAGCTCATCCAGTGTCCAACGAGCGTTGCGGGCATGGTCGATGCTGCAGTGGGCGGGAAGACCGGAATTAATACTGCTGAAGGTAAGAACCTGGTGGGTTCTTTCTACGCGCCGAGCGCAGTTGTTGCTGACCTCGATGTTCTCGAGGATCTTCCTCACAACGAGATTTTGGCTGGTTTCGCAGAGATCGTAAAGTGCGGATTCATCGGCGAACCTGAAATTCTGGACATCATTGAGGCGGATGTTGAGAAAGTCATCGACCCACACTCTGACGAATTCCGTCGAGTTGTTGAGTTGTCGATCGGACTCAAAGCTCGAGTCGTCGGCGAAGACTTCACGGAGACTGGACTCCGGGAGATTCTGAACTATGGCCACACGCTAGGCCATGCAATCGAACATGCAGAGCGCTATCGCTGGAGGCACGGTGCTGCCGTCTCCGTCGGTATGGTCTTTGCTGCGGAGCTTGCTCATCTCGCTGGCTCGCTCAGCTCAGAGGTTGTCGATCGTCATCGCAGCATCCTGCAATCCTTGAGTTTGCCCATCGACTACCCGCTCGGACGGTGGAACACACTCCTCGCCACGATGCAGCGCGATAAGAAAGCACGCGCTGGCATGATTCGTTTCGTAGTGCTTGACGCCGTTGGCCGCCCAACAATGCTCAATGGTCCCGATGAGGCCATGCTCTATTCCGCATATCAGGAAGTTGGGGTCTAGCGGGCAACAGCCTCGCTAGAGTGGAGCAGTGACCACAGTATTTGTCCTCAATGGGCCCAACCTCGGCAGACTCGGCAGCAGAGAGCCAGACGTTTATGGCGGGGGCACGCTCGTTGACTTGCGCGAAACGATTGACGCACACGTGTCTGGATTGTCAGGCGCGAACCCGATCTCTATTGACTTCCGTCAGACCGACAGTGAAACAGAGTTGATTTCGTGGCTGCATGAGGCCGTTGATACTGGCTCGCCGGTCATCATCAACCCCGCCGCATTTACTCACTATTCGTACGCGTTACGGGATGCCGCGGCTCAAGTGACGAGCGCGGGTTTGACTCTCGTTGAAGTACACATTACGAATCCTCATTCTCGTGAAGAGTTCCGACACACGAGCGTCATTTCGGGAGTAGCAACCGGTGTGGTCGCAGGATTTGGTTTTGATTCTTACATTGTGGGCCTAGACGCGGTCGCTCGGCGACTCAGTTAGACTCGAACGTCGCATTTGTCGCCTTCGCGACTGAACCGCGCTTTTGCTCGTTAACAGAAACGGATTTTACGCATGGCCTCTACCGCTGACATCAGGAACGGCGTCGTTCTCAACATGGACGGTGGCTTGTGGACCGTGATTGAGTTTCAACACGTCAAGCCTGGCAAGGGTGGCGCTTTCGTGCGCACCAAAGTTAAGAATGTAAGAACCGGCAAGACCGTAGACCGCACCTTTAACGCCGGTGCGAAGATAGAAACCGAGACCGTCGACCGTTCAGAGTTCCAGTACCTGTACAAGGATCTCGAGAACTACGTGTTCATGAACACGAGCGACTACGACCAGATCACTTTGAGCGCGGCTGCTGTAGGCGATGCGTCGAACTTCATGCTCGAGAATCAGAACGTGGTAATCGCGTTGCACAACGGCGAGCCCCTTTATGTGGAGCTTCCGGCATCCGTGGTTCTGGAAATCACGTACACCGAGCCCGGCCTTCAGGGAGACCGCTCAACGGGTGGAAGCAAGCCCGCCACGGTCGAGACTGGGTACCAGATTCAGGTTCCGTTGTTCCTTGAGCAAGGCACCAAGGTCAAAGTCGATACTCGCGACGGCAGCTACCTTGGTCGCGTGAACGACTAAATGGGGGCACGTAGCAAGGCGCGTAAGCGCGCACTTGACCTTATGTACGGCGCTGACGTCCGCGGTGAAAGCATTAACGAAGCTTTGGCAACGGAGTCATCGCGAGCGTTGAGCGATCCCGCGCGCGCAACGTCGTGGGCATACGCTCAGCAGGTTGTTGTCGGCATCACTGAGCACGGCGACGAAATCGATGAACTCATTGAGACATACTCGCAGGGCTGGCCGTTGAATCGGATGCCTGCAGTTGACCGTGCGCTTTTGCGCATCGCGCTGTGGGAAATTCTCTACAACGATGAGGTTCCTGCCGGAGTAGCTATCTCCGAAGCGGTGGAGTCAGCCAAGGTCCATTCCACTGAAGACTCTGCCGGGTTTATCAACGGCTTGCTCGGTCGGATCGCCGCCAGCAACGAATAGTCTGCTCCATTGTGACGTAGCGTTACGCTCCTGCGTGACGCTACGTTACGGCCCAGATAGCGATCGCGACCGAGCGGTTCTAGCGTTCAGGAATGAGTTCTTCATCCCTACGCCGCAGCACGGCCGCCGATGCGCTGTCCGTCTCTATTCGCGATCTCTCGCGAAGCTTTGGTGAGCGTCGCGTTCTCAGCGGCATCGATCTTGAGATCACAGCGGGTGAGATTGTTGTCCTTATCGGACCCTCCGGCTGTGGCAAGTCCACGCTTCTGCGGCACATAGGGGGATTAGATTCTCCTACCGGTGGAACCATCGACATTGGCGGAGCTCCAGTCACCGGTCTAGATGCGCGCTCTGCTATCGCGTTTCAGGAGCCGCGTCTACTTCCCTGGCGTTCGATCACGCGCAATGTCGAGGTCGGACTTCCACGAGGGAAACGGAATCGCGATGACCGCGACCGAGTCATTGAGCTTCTTGACTTGGTCAAGCTTTCGGCATCGGCTCACTTGCGTCCGCGGGAAATCTCCGGCGGTATGGCGCAGCGAGTGTCTTTGGCTCGAGCGCTGGCACGCCGGCCTGGTGTTCTCCTGCTCGATGAGCCGTTCGGGGCTCTCGATGCCCTAACGCGGCTCGCGATGCAAGATTTGCTCCTCGAACTTCACGCCGTTGAACCGGCCACGATCGTGATTGTCACACATGACGTTGACGAAGCTCTCTATCTCGCTGATCGCGTGATTCTTTTGGGCGCAATTGTCCCTGAGGACTCCAGCGAACTTTTGAGTATTCGTTCGACAGTCACCGTTCCCGGTGTTCGCCCGCGGGATCGCGGGAGTGGAGACCTAGCGGAACTCCGTGCCGAGCTGCTCGAGGGCCTCGGGGTTCCGACTCACCATCTCAGCTCCCAGTAGCACCACCACTTCTCACTCACTCACTCACTCGAAGGAAATTATGTCTCGCCGTTCTCTTTTCTCTACCGCTGCTGCCGGCGCTATCGCCCTGACGCTCGGACTGTCTGGCTGCGTCGCAGGCGAAGGTTCAGCACTCGCTCCCGCCGCCAACACTGCCGCTGGCTGGAGCGCCGACCACCTCGCGGTCGATTTCGCTACCTACAACCCGTTGAGCCTCATCATCAAGGAAGAGGGCTGGCTCGAAGCAACCCTCGGCGATGACGTGGATGTCACGTGGATCCAGTCATCTGGCTCGGCAGCGGCGAATGACGCGCTGAGAGCGGGTGCCTTGGACATTGGTTCCACCGCTGGCTCCGCAGCGCTCCTCGCTCGAGCGAATGGATCGCCGATCAAAACAGTTGACGTGTACTCGCAGCCCAACTGGTCGGCGATTGTCGTAGCAGCGGATTCGCCGATTGAGTCGGCCGCTGATCTCCGTGGCAAGAACATTGGTGCAAACGCCGGAACCGATCCGTACTTTTTCCTCCTTCAGACACTCGCTGAGGCGGGGATTGGCCTCGACGAGGTCACGATTACGCAGCTTCAGCACGCTGACGGAAAGATTGCGCTGGAATCGGGCGCGGTGGATGCGTGGGCGGGACTCGATCCACTCATGAGCGCATCCGTTGTGAACGCCGGTTCACGCATCGTCTACGACAACCCTGACTTCAATAGCTACGGGTTCTTGAACGCAACGGAAAGCTTCCTCGAAAAGTCGCCTGATCTTGCTCAGGTCGTCGTCGATGCCTACGAAAAGGCACGCAAATGGGCTGCGGACAACCCTGACGACGCTGCTGCGATCTTCGCTGATGTCGCCGGTATCGATCTTCCCATCGCCAACTCTGTGTTGCTGGAGCGTACGAACCTCGCTATCGATCCTGCGCCTGGCCAGAAGCAGCTTGACGTGCTCAACGTAATCGGCCCGATCTTCGTCGATTCCGGTGCTGTGGCCGAACAGTCACAAATTGATGACGCCCTTGCTTCGCTATTCGAGACCTCGTATGTCGACGGTGCGGATCCGAGCCGTGTCACCGAGTAACGAATTGCACGTGCTGGAGCGGCCCGTCGTTGATAACGTCGAGGCCGTTCCGGCCGCTATTTCCGGCTCTCCTCGCCGTCGCCGCCGCTGGGGACGCGCAACAGTCCTAGGAGCAGTAATTCCGATCGTTCTGATTGTGCTCTGGCAGACAATTGCAACTTCGGGTCTTGTAGCGAGTTACCGCCTGCCGACCCCCCTGAGCGTGTGGGCCGCTGGCGTTGATCTCTACGAGCGAGGAGTGCTCTATCAGCACGTAGCAATTTCGACCCAGCGCGTGCTTGTGGGTTTTGCTGTTGGTTCCGTAGTTGGCCTTGTGCTTGCCGCAATTGTTGGTCTATCAACGCGCGTTTCCGAACTGTTCGCCCCGACCCTTGGCGCACTTCGCGCCGTGCCGTCGCTCGCGTGGGTGCCGTTGCTCGGACTCTATCTCGGGTACGGCGAGGACCCGAAGGTTGCGCTCATCGCGATCGGAGCATTCTTTCCCGTCTACACGACTGTCGCTTCCGCCTTGCGACATGTGGATGCCCACCTCGTGGAATTGGGCAGAAGCTACGGCTATTCGGGTCCGGCGCTGTTGAGCCTTGTGCAGCTGCCCGCAGTTGTGCCTGCGGTGATTTCTTCGCTGAGGCTCGCTCTGGCGCAGGCATGGTTGTTCCTCGTCGCGGGGGAGTTGCTCGGAGCATCTCTGGGCCTCGGATACTTGCTCGTGGATTCACAGCAGAATGGTCGAATTGATCGGCTCTTCCTGACGATCATCCTTCTTGGACTGCTGGGGAAGATTACCGATACCGCGGTGGGAGTGCTCGAGCGTTTCTTGCTTAAACGTTGGGGTTCCTAGCCGCAACGATGGCAAGTGTGAACTGCCTGTCAAGACAGGCTATAGTCGACGAAACAGATTTCCTTTAAATTCCGTCCAGAGAGGCGGGGAAGGAGGTCAGAATGTCTGCACGTACTGTGCTGCAGCATGCTGATATCACCCGAGCGTTGACTCGTATTTCCCATGAAATTCTTGAGTCCAATCGCGGCTCCAGCGATCTCGTAATCTTGGGTATTCCCACCCGCGGCGTGACGCTCGCGCGACGCATTTCTGCGATCATCCATTCTGTCGATTCCACGGTGATTCCTACTGGTGCGCTCGATGTCACCATGTATCGCGATGATCTTGCGCAGAATCCAACGCGAGCGACAGCGCCAACCGAGATCCCTAGCGGTGGAATCGACGGCAAAACCGTCGTCCTTGTCGACGACGTGCTGTACTCGGGCCGCACCATCCGTGCCGCCCTTGATGCGATCGGTTCCCTCGGACGACCCCGCTCGGTGCGACTGGCCGTCCTCGTAGACAGAGGCCATCGTGAGCTTCCGATCCGGGCCGATTTTGTAGGGAAGAACCTTCCCAGCTCAGCGGACGAACGTATCAACGTTCGGCTCGAAGAAATTGACGGACTCGACGAGGTGACGATCGGATGAGACACCTACTTACAACGCAGGGCTTACCTCGCGACGAGGCAATAGCGATCCTCGATGTTGCCGAAGATATGGCGGATGTTTCTGAACGCGAAGTCAAGAAGCTTCCTACGCTTCGCGGCAAAACAGTGATCAACCTCTTCTTCGAAGACTCAACGCGCACGCGGATCTCCTTTGAGGCTGCTGCGAAACGGTTGAGCGCCGATGTCATCAACTTCGCTGCCAAGGGATCGAGCGTGTCCAAGGGCGAAAACCTCAAGGACACAGCGCAGACACTCGCCGCAATGGGCGCTGACGCAGTCGTAGTACGTCACTGGGCCTCTGGCGCGCCGAAAACTCTTGCAGATAGCGGATGGATCGATGCCGGCATTGTCAACGCGGGCGACGGGACACACGAACATCCCACTCAGGCCCTCTTAGACGCGTTTACGATCCGTCGTCGGCTGCATGGCTCCGCTGCACGCGGTAAAGATCTCAACGGGGTGAGCGTCACGATCGTCGGGGATATCGTGCACTCTCGAGTCGCGCGATCCAACGTGTGGTTGCTGACAACTCTCGGCGCGAATGTCACGTTGGTTGCTCCGGCAACATTGCTTCCCGTAAACCTCAGCGGCTGGCCGGTCACGGTCTCCTATGACTTAGACCACGCGATTGCCCAACGTCCAGACGTCATCATGATGCTGAGGGTGCAGGGTGAACGGATGGCTGCAGCATTCTTCCCGAACGCACGTGAATATTCGAAGCAGTGGGGCCTCAATGACGAGCGGCTGCAGGCGCTGCCAGCAAGTAGCATGGTTATGCACCCTGGGCCGATGAACCGCGGCCTAGAGATCTCGGCTGCAGCCGCAGATTCGCCTCAATCCACCGTGCTCGAGCAAGTGGCGAACGGCGTCTCGGTGAGAATGTCCGTGCTTTATCACTTGCTGTCCGGAGCCGTGGAGCGGTGAGCGTAGGAAGCATGCCTGCCGCCCCTGAACCCGTATCGACCCTGAAAAGAGGACTCTCGTGAGCATCAGAATCGTCAACGCAACCTTGCCAAGCGGCGAGCGCACCGATTTCACGATTGAACGTGGGGTTTTTACGGACTCGAGTTCTGCCGATCGCACGATTGACGCCGCTGGACTCCAAGCGTTGCCTGGCCTCGTGGATTTACACACCCACTTGCGTGAGCCTGGTTTTGAACAGAGTGAAACAGTACTCTCAGGCACCCGAGCTGCTGCAATGGGCGGATTCACCGCAGTTTTTGCAATGGCAAATACTCTTCCCGTTCAAGACACCGCAGGAGTCGTGGAGCAGGTTCAGTCCTTGGGCGACTCGCACGGCTTCGCCACCGTGCGCCCGATTGGCGCCGTAACCGAACGGCTTGCGGGGGAGAAGCTCTCCGAAATTGGCGCTATGGCTAATTCACGAGCGCGAGTGCGAGTTTTCTCTGACGATGGAAAGTGCGTTCACAACGCCCTTCTCATGAGACGCGCTCTTGAGTACGTGAAGACTTTTGACGGTGTCGTCGCACAGCACGCGCAAGAGCCGACACTGACACTGGATGCTCAAATGAACGAGGGCGCCGTTTCGAGCGAACTCGGGCTGGCGGGATGGCCAGCGGTCGCGGAAGAGTCGATCATTGCACGCGATGTATTGCTCGCTGAGCATGTCGGGGCTCGGCTTCACATCTGTCACCTTTCGACTGCAGGTTCGGTTGACGTTATTCGGTGGGCAAAAGCTCGGGGGATTGCCGTCACGGCGGAGGTCACTCCTCACCACTTGTTGCTCACCGAAGAACTCGTGCGGGGCTACGATGCCCGTTTCAAGGTGAATCCGCCACTTCGTCGTGATGAAGACGTTCATGCGCTTCGCGCAGCACTTGCCGATGGAACTATTGATATCGTCGCGACCGATCACGCGCCACATCCGCCTGAGGCTAAAGAGTGCTCATGGGCTGAAGCCGCGTTTGGAATGGTCGGACTCGAATCTGCGCTCAACGTAGTGCAAGAGGCAGTGGTTGATACTGGTCAATTGACGTGGGCTGATGTCGCGCGCGTCCTCTCCCAGAAGCCAGCACAGATCGGGCGACTTGAGGGCTATGACAGGCCATTCGCGCTGGGCTCCGTTGCGAACCTCGTGTTGGTAGACCCGAGTGCGCGCTCCACTTTCAACACAGATTCGTTGCGTGGAAAGAGCGCAAACTCGCCGTATCTTGGACGCGACCTTCCTGGTCGAATAATGACCACTATCCACAATGGCTACGAAACAGTACGCGACGGCGACGTAGTCGATGCGGCAGAGGTTGCCCAGAACGCAGCGGTGGGGGTCAATAATGACTAAAGATGCTTCCCTCCTGATTGTGCTTGGCATTCTTGTTCTCTTGCTCGCCCTCATGGTGTTGGGCTGGTATTCGCGCAAGCGACGCCAGGCGCACATTGGTCAACCTGTCACACCCCCGTCAAACCTGTCGTCCAATGAGATTCGGTTCGCCGGCAAATATGTTGCGACAACTCTCGCGGGGGATCGACTTAATCGTGTCAATGTTCACGGTCTTGGGTTCCGCGCCAACTGTCGAATCGAAGCGCACCCTGAAGGCATTGTGGTCGCGCGTGCCGGCTCGCCGGAGCTGTGGATTTCGCGTATTAATCTCCGCGCAGTTTCGCGTGCGAGCTGGACCATCGACCGAGTGGTCGAGCAGAACGGACTGCAGGTGATCGAGTGGACTCTCGATGGCACCGCAGTCGATAGTTATTTCCGAATGGATGACCCTGAGACCTGCGAACAGGCTCTCAATGGCGTCGTCAGCAATGAAAGGCAGCCCAAGTGACCTTTGAACCAGCAGTACTCGTACTGGAGGACGGCTCGCGGTATCGCGGACAGGCTTACGGCGCCCGCGGTAGGAACCTGGGCGAAGTGGTCTTCGCAACGGGAATGACGGGCTACCAGGAGACCATCACAGATCCCAGCTATGCGGGTCAGATCGTCGTAATGACCGCTCCGCATATTGGCAACACTGGAGTGAACTCCGAAGACCCTGAGTCATCTCGAATCTGGGTTTCAGGGTTTGTCGTGCGCGACGCCAGTCGCGTTGTCTCAAACTTTCGCGCCGAAGGGTCGCTTGACGCGCAGCTCACTGAGCAGGGAGTCGTTGGTATCAGTGGAGTGGACACTCGCGCAATCACTCGCCGATTGCGTGACTCCGGGTCGATGCGTGGCGGGATATTCTCGGGCGCAGACGCGCAACTGAGTGATGACGAGCAACTCGCCGCTGTTCAGGCGGCCGTTCAGATGGCCGGACGCAGTCTCTCATCGGAGGTCTCCACCAGCGAGCCCTACGTAGTCGAAGCGACCGGGCAGAGCATCGGTCGCCTTGCTGTCCTCGATCTTGGCGTCAAGACCTCGACCCTCAACTACTTGGCTGAGCGTGGTTTTGAAGTACATGTGCTGCCTCAGACTGTCACTTTTGATGAGATTCTCGCGATCGATCCCGTCGCTGTCTTTTACTCGAACGGTCCTGGTGACCCCTCAGCATCCGACGGGCACGTTGCGTTGCTCACCGAGGTACTCAAGAAGGGGCTTCCGTTCTTCGGCATCTGTTTCGGCAACCAGCTACTCGGTCGTGCGCTTGGTTATGGAACCTACAAACTTCCCTTCGGTCACCGAGGAATTAATCAGCCGGTCATCGACGTGCAGACGCTTCGCACCGAAATCACCTCGCACAATCACGGCTTTGCCGTCGACGCACCGGTAGGCGAGATCAGCCAGTCGCCAGCAGGGTTCGGCCGGGTTGAGGTCAGCCACGTCAACCTCAACGACAACGTCGTTGAGGGCCTGCGAGCGCTCGACATCCCTGCGTTCTCAGTTCAGTACCACCCGGAGGCCGCCTCCGGTCCCCACGATGCCAACTATCTTTTCGACAGATTTCGTGACCTTGTTCTCGAGAACGCAAAGGACAGCAAGTAATGCCTAAGAGACAAGACATTTCATCGGTACTCGTTATCGGTTCCGGCCCGATTGTTATCGGTCAGGCTGCTGAGTTCGACTATTCCGGAACCCAGGCTTGCCGTGTGCTTCGCGAAGAGGGCATCCGCGTCATTCTGGTGAACTCGAACCCGGCGACGATTATGACCGACCCTGATTTCGCCGATGCAACCTACATAGAGCCCATCACGTGGCAGGTCATCGAGTCGATCATCGCCAAGGAGCGTCCGGATGCTCTGCTTCCGACTCTCGGCGGTCAGACGGCGCTCAACGCTGCCATCGAGCTCGACGCTCACGGCATCCTCGAGAAGTACAACGTTGAACTGATCGGTGCCAATCTCGAAGCGATCAATAAGGGCGAGGATCGCCAGATCTTCAAGCAACTTGTTCTTGATTGTGGGGCGGATGTCGCAAAGTCACACATTGCGACCACCGTCGCTGAGGCGGTCGACTTCGCTGAAGACCTCGGTTACCCTCTCGTGATTCGTCCCTCCTTCACGATGGGAGGACTTGGGTCAGGCTTCGCCTACACTCGCGAAGAACTCGTACGCATGGTTACCGATGGCCTACACCAGAGCCCGACGACCTCGGTGCTTCTCGAAGAGAGCATCCTGGGTTGGAAAGAGTATGAGCTTGAGCTCATGCGCGACACCGCCGACAACACGGTCGTCGTGTGTTCGATCGAGAATGTTGACCCCGTCGGTGTGCACACTGGCGACTCGATCACCGTTGCACCAGCGCTCACACTCACCGACCGCGAGTACCAGAACCTGCGCGATATTGGCATCGACATCATCCGCGCGGTCGGCGTTGACACCGGTGGCTGCAACATCCAGTTCGCGATCGACCCCGCCGATGGCCGCGTCATCGTTATTGAGATGAATCCGCGTGTTTCACGCTCGAGCGCTTTGGCGTCAAAGGCGACAGGATTCCCGATTGCCAAGATCGCGGCAAAGCTCGCAATCGGGTACCGTCTCGATGAGATTCCGAACGACATCACGAAGGTGACGCCGGCGAGCTTCGAGCCGACGCTCGACTATGTCGTCGTCAAGGTTCCGCGTTTTGCGTTCGAGAAGTTCCCCGCAGCAGACACGCGGCTTACGACAACCATGAAGTCGGTCGGCGAGGCAATGGCGATCGGTCGCAACTATTCGACCGCGTTGCAGAAGGCACTGCGCTCGCTCGAAAAACGCGACTCTAGCTTCCACTGGAACGGCGAGGTCGGTGACAAAGCTGAACTGCTCGCCCTGTCCTCAATCGCAACCGACGGCCGCATCATCACGGTTCAGCAGGCCATGCGGGCGGGAGCAACCACCGAGGAAATTTTCGACGCGACCAAGATCGACCCCTGGTTTGTCGACCAGATTGCGCTCATCAACGAAGTCGCAGCAGACGTTGCTGCCGCTCCCGAATTGACGGCCGATCTGCTCAACTACGCCAAGAACCACGGATTTAGTGACGTTCAGCTCGCTGATCTTCGCGGCCTTACCGAGGCTGAAGTTCGCGACATCCGCTGGGGATTCAACGTGCGCCCGGTGTTCAAGACCGTCGACACGTGTGCGGGGGAGTTCCCCGCGCTTACGCCGTACCACTACTCGAGCTACGACACCGAGACTGAGGTTGCGCCGAGCGATAAGCGCAAGGTCGTCATCCTAGGCTCCGGTCCGAACCGTATCGGCCAGGGCATCGAATTCGACTATTCGTGTGTACACGCATCATTCGCACTCTCGGATGCCGGCTTCGAGACCATCATGATCAATTGCAATCCAGAGACTGTCTCCACCGATTACGACACGAGTGACCGGCTCTACTTCGAGCCCCTCACCCTAGAAGATGTTCTCGAGATTATTCATGCGGAAAGCCAGAGCGGCGAACTCATGGGAGTCATTGTGCAACTGGGCGGTCAGACAGCTTTGGGTCTTGCTCAAGGACTGAAGGATGCGGGCATTCCGATTCTGGGAACAACACCCGAGGCGATTGATCTTGCCGAAGAGCGCGGGCTTTTCTCGGAGATTCTCGACAACGCTGGGCTGCTCGCTCCGAAGAATGGCACGGCCACCAACCAGGCTGAAGCAATCACGATTGCCGAGGAGATTGGGTACCCCGTTCTCGTGCGTCCTTCGCACGTTCTTGGCGGTCGCGGCATGGAAATTGTGTACGACACCGACGCTCTTGCCGATTACTTCGAGCGCGTTCGCGATCTCGTGATCATCTCGAAAACCTCACCGTTGCTTGTCGACCGGTTCCTTGACGATGCGATCGAGATTGATATCGACGCGATCTATGACGGTAACGAGCTTTATGTCGGTGGAATCATGGAGCACATTGAAGAGGCGGGGATTCACTCGGGTGACTCCGCCTGCACACTACCTTCGGTAACACTCGGTCGCGATGTATTGAAGCGGGTTCGCGAGGCTACTCTGGCAATCGCTGAGGGCGTTGGCGTTCGTGGTCTCATCAATGTTCAGTTCGCCATCGGGCAGGGAATTCTCTACGTGCTCGAGGCGAATCCGCGTGCGAGCCGCACCGTCCCCTTTGTTTCGAAAGCTCTCGGCATTCCGTTGGCTAAGGCCGCCGCACTAGTGATGGCTGGCTCGAGCATCCGCTCACTCGTCGATAGCGGGTTGCTGCCTGTGCTCGATGGATCTCAGGTTCCGGCAACCTCTCCAGTATCGGTGAAGGAAGCAGTGCTTCCGTTCAAGAGGTTCCGCACGGTCGAGGGCAATGTTGTCGATTCGGTGCTTGGCCCGGAGATGCGGTCGACTGGAGAGGTGATGGGCATCGATTCCAACTTCCCCAAGGCCTTCGCCAAGAGCCAAGAGGCAGCATATGGCGGCCTACCGGACAGCGGTTCCGTGTTCGTATCGGTCGCTGATCGTGACAAGCGTGCCGTAATTCTCCCCGTCTTGCGCCTCAGCCAGTTGGGCTTCACGATTCTTGCCACAGAAGGAACAGCGGAGATCTTGGCTCGGAACGGCATCGAGGCCCAAGTTGTGCGCAAGTACTTCATGGGGCAGGAATTTGATGCAACCGAGCCCTCGATCGTCGAGCTCATCAATAACGGCGAAGTTGATGTAGTAATCAACACCCCGAGTGGACGAAGCGCGCGCGCCGACGGCTACGAAATTCGTACGGCAACCGTCGCAGCAGACAAACCGATCTTCACTACGATCGCGCAACTCTCTGCCGCAGTCGCTTCGTTCGAAGCCATTCGTGATGGCTTTGATGTGCGCTCGCTTCAGGATTACGCACTCGACCGTGCTGCAGAACTCGAGAAGGTGGCAAACAATGCCTAGTTTTTCTGCACGACTGGCAGCCACCTTCGAAGAGTTCGGTGGGGTCTGTATGGGCATTGACCCGCATCCGTTCTTGCTCGAAAGTTGGGGGCTCTCTAACGACGCTCACGGCGTTCGAGAGTTCACGTTGCGTGCCGTGGATGCCGCGGCGGGCAATGTCGGCATGATCAAGCCGCAAATTGCGTTCTTCGAGCGTTTCGGTTCCGCCGGTTATGCGGTGCTTGAGGAGTCATTTGCTCTGGCGCGTTCGGCTGGATTGCTCGTCATCGCGGATGTAAAGCGCGGCGATCTTTCGTCGTCGGTTGACGCGTATGGTCAGGCATGGCTAACTCCGGGATCACCGTTGGAAGCAGACGCAATGACCGCGGTTGCCTATCAGGGCGTTTCTGAACTGTCCGGTCCTTTTGAGCTCGCGCGAGACGCAGGCAAGGGAATCTTTGTGCTCGCTGCAACCTCGAACGCTTCCGCCCACAGCATCCAGTCCGCCCGCATCGTCGACGGCGAGCATGAGGGCTCAACGGTTGCCGCAAGTGTTGTTCGAGACGTGCAAGCGTTGAACACTGAGAACGGTCTCGGTTCTTTTGGCGTTGTGATTGGTGCGACGGTAAATGTCGCCGACTATGGTCTACGCACAGCTGAACTCGTCGATTTGCCTATCTTGGCGCCGGGATTCGGGGCTCAGGGCGCGCTCGTCGAGCAGGCTCGCGAGCTCTATGGTGTGGCCGTCGCAAATACTATTGTCACAGTATCGCGGAGCGTTCTTCAGGAGGGCTCAAGTCAGATTCCTTCCGAGTTGCGCTCACTCCGATCTCAGCTACGAGAGCAGGTTCGCTGATGGGTCCACGTCCTGAGCCACCTGAGGTTGATCGTGCCGCTGCGTCTCGGGCCGCGATTGCCGCACGTCGCGCACGCGCATCCGTCAAACGAGAAGTAGCTGAGCGCGCGAGAACCGCACTCAGCGTCGCTCGAATTGCGTGGTCGACGCCGGAAAGCCCAGAAGCGCGACTCCTAGTGCGAGAACTTCTACTCAGCGTTCCCTCCTTGGGCCCAACACGCGTTGAATCGGTCATGGAAGAATTGTCTATCGCAGATCGCAAGCGTGTCGGAGGTCTTGGCCCGAAACAGCGGGAGCGACTGACTGCTTATCTATCTGATCGTCAGGGTCCAGAACCAACTCGACTCGTTGTGCTGGCTGGGCCAACAGCTGTCGGTAAGGGAACAGTGTCGAGCTACATTCGGGAGAACCATCCGGATGTCCTTCTTAGCGTCTCGGCGACCACCCGCAAACCGCGTCCGGGGGAGATCGACGGTGTTCATTACTATTTCGTGAGTGATGAACAGTTTGATGGGATGATCGCGGATCACCAATTGCTCGAGTGGGCCGTTGTGCATAATTCGTACCGTTACGGCACGCCACGACCACCGATCGACGCAGCGCTTTCCGAGGGCAAGCGCGTTCTGTTAGAGATTGATCTGCAGGGTGCTCGCTCTGTGCGAAGTGTCATGCCCGAAGCACTACTGGTGTTCCTATTGCCCCCAACCTGGGAAGAATTGGTGCGCCGACTGATCGGACGCGGAACCGAAGATGCGGCAGAACAGGCGCGCAGACTAGAGACTGCAAAGGTCGAATTGGCGGCTCAAGAAGAGTTCGATGTGAAGGTTGTAAACACAGAAGTAAGCCAAGCGGCTCAAGAAGTCGTAGAATTGATGGATGCGCCCGCTGGCGCGACCACTTCCGACTCCAAGGAGCACTCCAATGGTTGACAAGAACTCGGGCATCATTGATCCCCCCATCGACGAACTGCTGTCGAAGGTTGACTCGAAGTACCAGCTCGTAATCTTCGCTTCGAAGCGTGCTCGTCAGATCAACGACTACTACGCAGACCTCCACGAGGGAAGCCTGTTCGACAACGTAGGTCCACTCGTAGACTCGACGATCGAAGACAAGCCTCTCTCAGTTGCTCTTCACGAGATCAACGAGAACAAGCTCGAACTCAAGCGACTCAGCGGCGAATAGAACCTACTTCGGTGGCCGCGCTCAACGTCGTCGTCGGAATTTCTGGCGGAATAGCTGCCTATAAGGCGGTCTCTGTTGTGCGCGAGCTTGTGCTCGCGGGCCACGATGTTCATGTCGTGGCCACGAGCAACGCTCTCCGGTTTGTTGGACTGCCAACACTCGAGGCAATCAGCCGCAATCCAGTCAATACCGACCTGTATGAAGGTGTTGATGAAGTTCGTCACGTAGCGGTTGGCCAAGCGGCGGATCTCATAGTGGTTGCTCCGGCAACGGCACACACGATCGCAAAGATCGCTACTGGCCAGGCGAGTGACTTCCTTGGCAACACGATTTTGGCGAGCACCGCGCCGATCGTAATCGCTCCAGCCATGCACACAGAAATGTGGCAGAACCCGGCGACCGTCGCAAACATCGAGACGCTGCGGTCACGCGGCATCCACATCGTTGGGCCGGAGACTGGCCAACTAACCGGATCCGATAGTGGTCAGGGCCGGATGTCAGAACCGAGCGACATCGTCGCTGCAGCGCTTGCTGCTGTGGCATCCAGTCACGATCTCGCCGGGCGCACGGTGCTTGTCACTGCTGGTGGCACACGTGAGCCCCTCGATCCGGTTAGATTCATCGGTAATCGCTCAAGTGGTAAGCAGGGCGTCGCTGTTGCGAATGCTGCGCTAGCCCGCGGGGCATCCGTCACATTGATTGGCGCGAACCTTGAAGTAGCGCCCCCAGTTGGAGTGCGCCTAATTGAGGTTGGTACGACGCTGGAGTTGCAGACCGCTGTTGAGGCTGAAGCGGTGACAGCAGATCTCGTTGTTATGGCCGCTGCGGTTGCTGACTATCGCCCAGCAGAGACTGCTCAGTCCAAGATCAAGAAGCGTAGCGATTCACGCACTCTCGAACTGCGGCTCGAAGAGAATCCAGACATTTTGCGGACGTTATCGTCCCATCGTTCGCGCGATCAGATAATTGTGGGCTTCGCGGCAGAGACTGAAACAGACGACAGCGTGCTGCTACAGCTCGGGCAGGCAAAGATTTCGCGTAAGGGCTGCGACTTTCTCGTCATCAACCGGGTCGGTTGGACTGAAGGCTTTGCCTCAGACCGTAACACTGTCATTGTGATCAACAAGCTCGGAGATAGAGTGGGCGAGGCAAACGGAAGCAAGTTGTCGGTGGCCCACCGCATTCTGGATCTTGTGTTCGCAGCCCGCTGACATCCATTCATCACTACCGGAGACGGCTTATGACTTCGCCCCTGCGCACCTTCACCTCGGAGTCCGTTACCGAGGGACACCCCGATAAAATTTGCGATCAGATCAGTGACAGCATCTTGGATGCTTTGCTCGAAGAAGATCCCAACGCTCGTGTTGCAGTCGAGACTCTCGTCACGACTGGTTTAGTCCACGTTGCGGGTGAAGTGACCACGACGGGTTATGCGGACATTCCAGCGATCGTGCGCGACCGAATCTCAGAAATTGGCTATAACTCCTCGGATGTCGGTTTTGACGGTCGTTCGTGTGGGGTTTCCATTTCTATCGGCGCTCAGTCGCCAGACATTGCCCAGGGCGTTGATGTCGCGTTGGAGACTCGTGAAGGTCACTCAAACGACAAGCTCGACATTCTCGGTGCCGGCGATCAGGGCGTCATGTTCGGCTACGCGACGAACGAAACACCTCAACTCATGCCAGCGCCGGTGTGGTTCGCTCACCGTATGGCCGAGCGTCTCGCTGAGGTTCGCAAGCTCGGGCTCGTCGACTATTTGCGCCCGGACGGCAAGACTCAGGTCACCGTCGGCTACGAGGGTTCGATTCCGCGCAGTATTGAGACCGTTGTGCTTTCCACCCAGCACTCCCCAAATATTTCGACAGCGCAACTGCGCGAAGAAATTGAACAGCTCGTCGTGCGTCCCATTGCCGAGAGCTCGGGCCTCGATCTGTCAAACCTGAACGCAATTGTGAATCCGAGCGGCCGTTTTGAGATCGGCGGGCCTCAGGGCGATGCTGGCGTGACCGGTCGAAAAGTCATCGTAGACACCTACGGTGGAGCTTCTCGTCACGGGGGTGGAGCATTCAGCGGCAAAGACCCCTCAAAGGTTGACCGCTCTGCCACGTACGCAATGCGCTGGGTGGCTAAAAACGCTGTCGCTGCAGGGCTTGCTGATCGCCTTGAGATCCAGATTGCGTATGCGATCGGCCGTGCCGCGCCGGTCAGCCTGTACGTTGAGACGTTCGGAACGGGACACGTTTCCGATGAAACGATTCTCGATGCTATTCATGACGTGTTCGATTTGCGTCCCGGTGCGATCATTCGTGATCTCGATCTTTTGCGTCCCATCTACGCGAAGACCGCAACCTACGGTCACTTCGGCCGTGAACTCCCCGAGTTCACGTGGGAGCGACTTGACCGCGTTGACGCTCTTCGCGGGGCCGCCGGGCTCTAGAGATGAGTGAAGCATCCATTGCCCGGGTGCTCATTGACTCGCCGCTGCCTCAACTTGATCGGCTGTTCGACTACGCAGTGCCTGAAGAGCTACGTCAGACCGCACGTGCTGGTGTTCGAGTCAAAGTGCCGCTCAAGACGCTGGGTCGCGTAGTTGAGGGGTGGATCGTCGAGATAACGGACACGGTTGGTTTCGCGGGCAAACTCAGCGAGCTTGACTCGGTGATTTCGCCGTTCCCCGTGTTAGCTCCGGAGGTGTGGACTCTCGCACGCGCTGTGGCGGATCGTGCCGCGGGCACTGCTGCCGATGTGTTGCGACTCGGTATCCCTAAACGCCATGCACGGGCCGAAAAGTCACTTCCGGACGCAAACGAGTCACCGTACAGCCCGTCAGGAGCGCCGCAACCTGTTTCGTACTTCGACGCGGGGGCCATCTCAACTCTCCTCTCGGAGAGCAAAAGGGCCGCAATGGCAGCACCGACCGGAGTTGTCGAAGTCGCCCCGGGGCGCTGGGTCGGTCGTTGGGCACAAACTATGGCCGAACTAGCTGCGCGAACTCTTGCCGGCGGGCAAACCGCAATTCTTGCCACACCGGACTACCGAGATCAGGAACAGTTAGAAGCGGCGGTGGCTGCACTTGTGCCTGCCGATCGCACGCTGCGCCTCGATGCGCGGCAGAGTGATCAGCGCCGCTACGGCAATTTTCTTAGAGCCCACGATGGCACTCCCTATGTAATTATTGGAAATCGCTCTGCGGTGTATGCGCCTGCGGCTCACTTGGGACTGATCGTCCTGTGGGATGACGGTGACCCCCTCTATAGCGAACACCTCACTCCCTACGTCCACACTCGCGATGCGGCACTGCTGCGTCAGGAAAAGCAAGGATGCTCTCTCGTTTTTCTGAGTCATTCGCGCAGCACAGAAGTGCAGAGACTCGTCGAACTCGGTTGGCTTGGTGCGGTAAGTCCCGGGGGTATTCGGCCGCCAAAAGTGATTCCTACCGCCAATCAGGAGAGTCAGGATCGACTTGCAGCGATGGCCCGAATTCCGTCGTCCGCCTGGAAGGCAGCGCGTGCCGGCCTCGATGAGGGCCCTGTGCTTGTGCAGGTCGCGCGGCCTGGGTACGCACCGCGGCTCGCGTGTGCGGACTGTTCGCAAACGGCTCGGTGCACTACGTGTGCCGGTCCTCTCGCGCAACGCTCAGCCTCCTCAACCCCGAGTTGTGTGTGGTGTGGGGCGTTGGCAGCTAAATGGCGTTGTCGCGAGTGCGATGGAACGCGCCTGCGCATGGTGGGCTCAGGCAGTGCGCGCACTGCGGACGAGTTGGGGCGAGCCTTCCCTGGGTTCCGAGTGATCATTGCCGACGGTGATCACCCAGTGACAACAGTTTCAGCGGAGCCATCGCTTGTCATCGCGACCCGCGGCGCAGAGCCGGTAGCTGACGGCGGTTATCGAGCGGTGCTTCTCCTTGACGGTGCAGGGATGCTCGCACGCGAAAGTTTGCGTGTTGCTGAAGACTGTCTTCGGTGGTGGTCAAATGCGATTGCGTTAGCCGCGGACGGCGCGCCAGCAGTTGTCGTCGGTGCTGGGGGAGCACTCGCCACATCGCTTGTCACTTGGCGTCAAGAGGACTTCGCGCGCGCCGAACTCGCGGATAGACGAGAGCTGCGGTTTCCGCCTGCAGTGCGCGTCGCCACTCTCACGGGCCGGGTTGCGCTCGTTGCGGAGGCCATCGAGAAGCTGCCAGTAGACCCCATCGACGTCTTAGGGCCGGTGGACCTGCCAGATGGCATTGTTCGTACGATCATCCGGTTCGATTACAAAGCCGGACCAGCAGTCGCTGAACAACTGAAGGCGCTAGTAGTGGCAGCCACGACTGTGTCACGCGGCAGCAGAAAGCCTGGCACTCCCCGGGCGAATCAGCCGGCTCCTGGCCTCCGGGTACACCTCGACGATCTTGAGCCCTTTGTCGATCTCTAACCGTGCAGTGCGCGCACTGCCAGTTTTTCGCGAGAGAATTGCTGGATGACTTCATTGCGTCTTCTTTTTGCCGGTAGCCCCGAGGTTGCTGTTCCCAGTCTCGACGCGCTGCTTGAGACCGATCATGAGATCGCGGGGGTCCTCACCCGCACCGACTCCGCTCAGGGACGTCGTCGAGTCATGACCCCGACTCCAGTTGCGGCGCGCGCTGAAGCAGTCGACATCGACGTCATCCGCGCAAACCGTCTTGATTCGACTGCTTCGGAAGCGATTAGCGACCTCGACGTTGACCTTGGCGTGATTGTGGCTTACGGCGGGCTCGTTCCGAAGGATGTACTCGCTATTCCACGTTTAGGCTGGATAAACCTTCACTTTTCCCTCTTGCCTCAATGGCGAGGCGCGGCACCGGTTCAACGTGCGATTATGGCTGGCGATGCTCTCGCCGGGGCAACCGTGTTTCAGTTAGTCGAGCAACTGGACGCCGGCGATGTTTTCGCGACCATGACTCAGCCGATCGGCGCTCAGCAAACGGCTGGTGCCCTGTTGCAACAGTTGTCCGTTTCAGGCGCCGGTTTGCTCGTTCAGGTGGTTGATTCGCTCGCTGACGGCAGCGCTCACGCTGTTGCTCAATCCGGTGAGATTACTTTGGCACCAAAGCTGTCTCTCGCTGACGGCACAATTGAGTGGACACGACCCGCAGCCGCAATCCACAATCACATTAGGGGAGTGACTCCCGAACCGGGCGCGTCTACCTCTGTTGGTGGCAAGCGATTGAAAGTCCTCGAGGCAGCAATTGCGAGGGATACTCCGGCCCTTCCTGCCGGACGCGTCGCATTCGTGAACAAAAAGGTCTTCGTAGGCACCGCTTCAGAACCGATCGAGCTCCTGAGGGTCCATCCCGAGGGACGTAACGCAATGGATGCTGCAGCCTGGTGGCGCGGCCTGAATTCAGAATCAGAGGTGGTGGCTTCGTGAGCTACGCACAGTCAGCCCGTCGGGTCGCACTCGATGTAATCATGGCGGTGCGAGAGTCGGATGCGTACGCCAACCTTCTTCTCCCGGTGCACCTCGACCGCGCGAAGTTATCGCCCGCGGATGCTGGGCTCGCAACTGAGCTTACCTACGGTACTTTGCGCATGCAGGGGTATTACGACGCGGTTATTGCCCAGGCTGCTGGTCGTCCGGTGTCGAAGATCGATCCGCCCGTCCTCGACGTATTGCGCCTAGCGACGCACCAGCTCTTGTCGATGCGTGTGCCGTCGCATGCCGCCGTGGACGAGTCTGTTCGGTTGGCAAAGACAATCGGCACCCGATCAGCAGTTGGTTTCGTCAACGCCGTACTGCGTGCAATCACTCAGCATGATGCAGAGACTTGGCGTGAACGAGTGATCGGCGCTGCAGGCTCGGGGGAAGAGGCTCTTGCTCTCGCGTATTCGCATCCGATGTGGGTGACGCGTGCGTTCAGGCAGGTGCTTGTTGCTGAAGGCCGTGAGGACGAGCTCGAGGGGCTTCTCGCCGCCGACAATGTGCCGGCTCGAGTTTCTGTCGCGGCGCTACCCGGCTTTGCTGACGCGGCTTCGATCGACGTAACGGTCGCTGAGTATTCGCCCGTGGGCGGCACTCTGCGCGAGGGCGATCCCGGCAAGAACGCTGCGATTGCTTCGGGGAGAGCGCGGGTTCAAGATGAAGGCTCGCAATTAGCCGCGTTGACCTTGAGCAGAGCGCGTCCGATCGTCGCGGGGGAGTCATGGCTCGATATGTGCGCTGGCCCCGGTGGCAAAGCTGCCTTGCTCGCTGCTGAAGCGCTTATCGGCGGAGCTACGCTGATCGCCAATGAACTCATTCCTGCGCGCGCGAAACTGGTGCGCAACGCTCTAGCAGTTTTCGAGTCCCCACCCGTGGTGTGGGAGAAAGACGGTGTTGAGATCGGTCAAGATCATCCTGAGGAGTTCGACCGCATCCTCCTCGACGCGCCGTGTACTGGCCTCGGCGCACTGCGTCGCCGTCCTGAGGCGCGTTGGCGCAAGCAGCCGGGAGACGTCGCGCAACTGGGTGCTGTACAAACGGCATTGCTGCACTCCGCACTCGCCGCGTTGAAGCCGGGTGGTGTCTTGGCTTATGTCACATGCTCACCACATGCGGCAGAAACCAAAGCGATTGTTGGTTCGGTCCTTCGCAAGGTGCCTTCCGTGTCGAAAATGGATACCCCCGCCGTTCTTCGTGAAATTTCGAAGGCTGAGCTTGACCTGCCCGAGGCAAGTCACGTGCAGTTGTGGCCCCACCGCCACGGCACAGATGCAATGTTTATTCAGCTGCTCGTCAAGGCTGACTCCTAGATAGGCTCTAAACATGTCAGTGCGCATTAGCCCCAGTATTCTTGCCGCAGATTTCGTGAACCTAGAGCGTGACATTTCGCGGATATCAAATGCAGATCTCGTGCACGTGGACATTATGGACAACCATTTTGTGCCAAATCTCACGTTCGGGCTTCAGATGACAGAACGCATTCAGCAGGTTTCGACGATCCCGCTTGATATTCATCTCATGATTGACAATCCCGATCGCTGGGCGCCCGACTACGCAGACCTGGGCGCATTCGCTGTCACTTTTCATGCTGAAGCAGCCTCGGATGCCGTCGCGCTTGCGCGTACGCTGCGGTCTCAGGGAGCCAGAGCCGGTATCGCTGTGAAGCCTGGAACAGCAATCGAGCCGTACCTCGAGCTCTTAGAAGAGTTCGATCAGGTTCTCGTCATGACAGTTGAACCTGGTTTTGGGGGCCAAAGCTTCATGGAGGAGACGATGCCGAAACTGCGGCAGCTCCGAGAGCTTGTCGACAAGCGCGGACTCGATGTGTGGCTCGAGGTCGACGGAGGCGTTGACGAACGCACGATTGAAATCGCTGCCGCCGCTGGTGCAGACACCTTTGTCGCTGGGTCATCAGTCTTCCGCTCGGATGATCCTTCACTTAGGGTAACCGAGCTACGTGAGCGTGCGAATGTGCATCACCACTAGTCAGGACTTGTCCGCGAAATCTGGTTGACTGGTCAGATGAGCGATTCAGGAAAAACCAAGCCAGAGGTCGAGTTCTATGAGGGCCCCGCGCCCACTGAACTCGTTGTTATCGATATTGAAGAAGGAACCGGAGCTGAAGCTACTGCCGGCGCAACCGTCGACGTTCATTACTTGGGCGTTGATTTTGAGTCTGGTGAGGAGTTTGACTCCTCATGGAGCCGTGGACAGTCCATTAACTTTCCGCTCACTGCTCTCATCAGCGGTTGGCAGGAAGGCATCCCCGGCATGAAGGTCGGCGGACGCCGTCAGCTGATCTGCCCGCCACACTTGGCTTATGGCCCCGCAGGTGGAGGACACCAGTTGTCTGGTCGCACCTTGACATTCGTGATCGATCTTCTCGGCACGAACTAGTCAGACTGCCTCATCTTCTCAAACGGCGAGGGACCGTCCTTCGGGGCGGTACCCTTGACGTGTGAAAGACTTTGACGCACTTTTTGCTGAACTGAGCCGCAAAGCGGTTGACCGTCCCACCAACTCAGGATCAGTCGCCTTGCTCGATGCCGGTGTGCATTCAATCGGCAAGAAAATCGTTGAAGAGGCCGCCGAAGTGTGGATGGCCGCCGAATACCAGTCTGACGAAGAAACTGCTGAGGAGATTTCCCAGTTGATCTATCACCTCCAGGTACTCATGGTCGCCAAGGGACTCACCCCCGAGGACGTGTGGCGACATCTCTAACGCCAACCCACCCGTTTTTGCGCGAATTGACTGAGAGTTGACATGTTAAGAGTTGCAGTGCCCAACAAGGGTTCGCTGAGCGAGATCGCTTCCGAAATGCTGTACGAAGCTGGCTATGTTGGGCGCCGCGATCCGCGCGCACTCAACGTGCGTGATGAACGTAACGGCGTCGAATTTTTCTACCTTCGCCCGCGTGACATCGCCACCTATGTTGGGTCGGGTGCACTCGACGTCGGAATCACCGGTCGTGATCTTCTGTTGGACTCACTGTCACCAGCAGTGGAGATCTCAAGTCTTGACTTTGGCGCATCCACTTTCCGTTTTGCTGGTGAGCCTGGGCGTTTCACCGAACTCTCCGATCTCAACGGCGTACGCGTCGCAACAAGCTATGCGGGACTCGTGGGCGCGTTCCTCGAACGCAACGGTGTAAAAGCCGAACTCGTGAGCCTGGATGGCGCAGTTGAGTCTGCGATTCGTCTTGGAGTTGCGGATGCCGTTGCCGATGTTGTCTCAACGGGATCCACCCTTCGCGCTCAGGGCCTTGAGATCTTTGGTCCGGTGATTCTCGACTCGACTGCGGTTCTTATTAGCTCTGGCAGAGAAGTTGATGGTGCCGCAACTCTTCAGCGTCGGCTGCAAGGCGTGCTCGTGGCTCGCCAGTTTGTCCTAATCGACTACGACGTGCCTGCGCGTCTCCTTGAAGCGGCAACGAAGGTTACGCCCGGAATCGAAAGCCCAACGGTGTCACCGTTGCAAGATCCCGAGTGGGTCGCGGTTCGTTCGATGGTGCGCAGAACAGATACCAACCACGTGATGGATGAGCTCTACTCTGTCGGGGCGCGAGCCATTCTCGTCAGCACGATTCACGCTGCGAGGATTTAGCGATGGCTGTCGCTGTTCGGGTGATTCCTTGCCTCGATGTCGCGGACGGCCGCGTCGTTAAGGGCGTGAATTTCAAGGATCTTCGCGATGCTGGTGACCCTGTCGGGCTCGCACGTCTCTACTACGAGCAAGGTGCCGACGAGATTACTTTTCTCGACGTCACGGCAACCGTTGAAGGCCGTGCCACGATGTACGACGTCGTGCGGTCGGCAGCGGAACAGATCTTTATCCCTCTCACCGTCGGCGGGGGAGTGCGAGAGCCAGATGACGTTTCCAAGCTACTGACCCACGGTGCTGACAAAGTCGGTGTCAACAGTGCAGCCCTTGCTCGCCCGCAGCTCATCGATGACATCGCTCACCGTTTTGGGGCTCAAGTACTCGTACTGAGTCTCGACATCAAGCGACGTGGTGACGGCTGGATAGTGACCACCCACGGTGGTCGCACCGAGACTGATCGCGACGCGCTCGAGTGGGCACGCGAGGCTATGGAACGAGGGGCTGGAGAGTTGCTCGTCAATTCCATAGACGCCGACGGGACGAAACAGGGTTTCGACCTTGAGCTCGTGTCCGCAATCAGTCAGTTCGCAACTGTTCCCGTGATCGCCAGTGGTGGCGCCGGAGCGCTCGAGCACTTTGCGCCAGCGATTGCGGCTGGTGCAGACGCAGTGCTCGCAGCATCCGTGTTCCACAATCGAGAACTCACCGTTGGCGAAGTGAAAGAATCACTGAGAAATCAAGGATTGGTTACGCGATGAGCAACGAACTCACACTCGAAACTATTGGCGACGTTCTCGAACGCGCGCAGTTTGGGACAGACGGCCTCCTCCCGGCAATCATTCAACAGTGGGACACAAACGAAGTCCTCATGCTGGGATACATGAACGCTGAGGCGCTTACGCGCACCCTCACAGAAGGCCGAGTAACCTTCTACAGCCGCAGCCGCCAAGAACTGTGGCGCAAGGGTGACACAAGCGGTCACCGCCAGTACGTCCGAACGGCGGCGCTTGACTGTGACCGTGACGCGCTTCTTGTTGGCGTCGAGCAGGTCGGGCCGGCGTGCCACACGGGTGCACACTCGTGCTTTGAAGTTGACCCGCTCGTGCCTCACCAAGGCTTCTCGGATGAATAGCACAACAGGTCGCGCAGAGTTCGAGCAGCTCCTTGCGGCGGGTAATCGAGTCGTCCCGGTCATCCGACAGATATTTGCGGATGGTGAAACTCCGGTTGGCGTCTATCGCAAGCTTGCGCACGCCAAGCCAGGTACCTTTTTGCTGGAATCTGCCGGTCAAGGCGGAATTTGGTCTCGTTTCTCCTTCGTCGGTGTAGCGAGTTTTGGTGTGCTCACACAACACGAGGGCAGCGTTGAGTGGATCGACTATGGACTTTCGCGAGAGCGAGTCCTCGGTGAAGACTGCCCCAACGCCCCCCTAGAGGCGCTTGCCCATCTCAACGAGCGCTGGAAGACACCACGAGTATCTGGCCATCCGCCCCTCACCGGTGGTCTTGTTGGATTCATCGGTTGGGAAGCAATTCGGGAGTTGGAAAACCTACCCGATGCTCCGCCGGCAGACTTTGACGTTCCCAGCCAGGCATTGAGCTTCGTGTCAGACCTCGTGGTACTTGATCACCGCAATGGAACAGTGATGCTCATTTCGACGGCCCTCAATGATGGTCACCTCGATGCGTCGACGCTGTGGGCCGAAGCTCAGTCGCGCCTAGACATACTCCAGGCTGGACTTGCGCGGCCGACAGAGGCGTTTCTCGCCGAGGTTGATATTGAACTTGATCCGTCGCCGATCGCACGCACGACACCGGAGCAATACTCGCAGGCAATCGCGCGTTCTAAGGAGTTCATTCGAGACGGCGATGTCTTTCAGGTCGTCATCTCACAGCGATTCGACCATGAACTCACGGCGAGTCCATTAGACGTCTATCGGGTCCTTCGCACTCTCAACCCCTCGCCCTACATGTATTTGCTGTCGTTGGTTGATGTTGACGGTCGCCCATACTCAATCGTCGGGGCAAGCCCAGAAGCGCTCGTGAAGGTGTCCCAGAAACGCGTGCACATGCACCCGATCGCCGGCTCGCGCCCTCGCGGCATTGACACCGAGCACGATCTTGACCTGGCCGAAGAACTTCTCGCAGACACTAAAGAGCGTGCAGAACATCTCATGCTCGTCGACCTCGCTCGCAACGATCTCCTCAAGGTCTGCATTCCTGGCACTGTGGCCGTAACCGAATTTATGCAGGTTGAGCGCTTCAGCCACATCATGCATTTGGTGTCGTCGGTCGAAGGCGATTTACTGCCAACCGCATCCGCAGTAGACGTCTTTCGCGCAACTTTTCCGGCAGGAACGCTCTCAGGCGCCCCCAAGCCCCGAGCTCTTCAAATTATCGACGAACTCGAGCCAGCACAGCGCGGTGTCTATGGGGGAGTCGTCGGGTATTTCGACTTCGCAGGCGACGCCGATCTTGCGATTGCGATCCGCACGGTAACGATCGTCGACGGAGTGGCTCGTGTTCAAGCGGGTGCGGGCCTTGTCGCTGATTCTGATCCAGCAGCCGAGCACCAAGAGGCAAAGAACAAGGCTGCGGCGCCACTACGTGCGGTTGCTGTCGCCAACGCAATGAGAAAGCTCAGTTCGTGAACCGCAAGAATCCTCGCCCGTTCATATTGGGCGGACTGGTACTCATGGCAGCGTTAGCTATGCTCTCGTGGACTCAAGTGTGGTTCACATTCGAACTGACCGATGGGTCAACAGTCGAAGCCCTGGGTAGCGATGCTGTTAGCTCGCTCGCTGCTCTTGCACTCTCCGTCTTTGCCTTGGTAGCGGCGCTGAGCATCTCCACGCTCATGGTGAGACGTGTTCTTGGGATCCTTGCTGCGGTTGTTGGCGTCATTATCGTCCTGGTCTGGCAATCTGCGCTGGGTGATCCCATCGTGGCCTCGTCAGCGATCATCACCGAGGCAACAGGAATTAGCGGTAACGATTCGCTTCGGGCTCTTGTCGTGTCGGTCGCGTCTACTCCGTGGTCGGTGCCCGCGGTTGTGTCCGGATCGTTTATCGTCCTGATCGGTCTCGGCGCGAGTCTTACCGCCCATCGATGGCCGGTCGCGACCAAGAAATACGATCGCGCGTCTACGGTGGTTGCGGACGATCCTGCGTCACAATGGGATGCTCAGAGCAGAGGGATCGATCCCACCGCAGACTGAATGGCATAACCGTAAGCGTTAGTCCCGCTAGAATTTAGGATCAGCAAAGAATGGAGCCTGATGAGTACTGATAATGACCCCGGCCACGGCAATTCTCCGGCGGCATGGACAGCTGTCGTCATTATGTTGGTCGCGTTCACAATCGGAACGCTCGCATTCTGGTTCGTCATCCCGTGGCTCGTATTTGCCTCAGCTGGTCTCGTGATCGTAGGACTGATTGTTGGTCTAGTCCTTCGCAAGCTTGGCTATGGCGTCGGTGGCGACAAGCTGACCGTCGAACCACACAACTAGAGTGCTTTCCGATTTAGTCAGCGGCGCCCTAGAAGACGCCGCCGTTCGCCGTGAGTCTGTCAGCCTTATCGAGGTTGAACGCGCGGCGCTGGACGCCGTGCCGGCTTTGGATGCTCTAGAAGCCTTGACTCCGCGCGAACGCGTGCACATCATCGCCGAAATCAAACGCTCAAGCCCTTCGCGCGGTGCACTTGCGGAGATCAGCGACCCCGCGTCCCTTGCGTCGTCCTATCAAACTGGCGGGGCGAGTGCGATCAGCGTATTGACGGAGCAGCGCCGATTCGGCGGTTCGCTAGACGACCTCATCACGGTGAAGTCCGTCGTCAGATTGCCCGTACTACGCAAAGATTTCATCGCTGAGCCGTACCAAGTGTTTGAAGCGCGCGCAGCGGGAGCCGATCTCGTTCTCCTGATCGTCGCGGCGCTTGACCAAGAGACTTTGGCGACGCTGTACAACTTGATCGTTGAGCTCGGAATGACACCGCTCGTTGAGACGCATTCTGCCAACGAAGTGACTCGTGCATTGGACGTCGGCGCAAGTTTGGTTGGCGTCAACGCTCGCAATCTGAGTACCTTCGAGCTCGATCAGAACTTGTTTGGCGAGCTGGCCGATCAGATCCCGAGCGGAGTTATTCGCATCGCCGAGTCGGCAGTAAAGACCGCCGCTGATGTTGCTCACTATCGCAAGGCTGGTGCAGACGTGGTTCTCGTCGGCGAAGCGCTCGTCACTGGAGATCCCATCGCTACCTTGCAAGACTTTTTGGACTGCTAATGCTGAGAGATGAACTGGGCCCGTACTTCGGAGAATTTGGTGGACGTTTTGTTCCGGAGTCGTTGATTGCGGCTCTCGATGAACTCGATGCCGCCTACAACGAGGCAAAAAACGATCCGGCCTTTATTGCCGAGTTGACGGAGCTACACGCCAGCTACACGGGTAGGCCTTCACTTATTACCGAAGTTCCGCGATTCGCTGAGCATGCGGGTGGAGCGCGCATCATCCTGAAGCGCGAAGACCTGAATCACACGGGTTCACACAAGATCAACAACGTGCTCGGTCAAGCATTGCTTGCCCGTCGCCTCGGTAAAACTCGGCTCATTGCCGAGACCGGTGCAGGCCAGCACGGTGTGGCCACCGCAACAGCCGCTGCGCTTTTTGGAATGTCCTGCGTCGTCTACATGGGCGAGGTCGACACAGAACGTCAAGCGCTGAACGTGGCCCGCATGCGGTTGCTTGGCGCCGAAGTCATCGCAGTCAAGACAGGGTCGAGAACTCTTAAGGACGCAATCAACGATGCCCTACGTGACTGGGTTGCAAACGTTGACAACACGCACTATCTATTAGGCACTGTTGCTGGCCCGCACCCCTTCCCCGTTATGGTGCGTGATTTCCACAAGGTCATCGGAGACGAGGCTCGCGAGCAGGTCCTCAAGCTCACCGGCGCGTTGCCAACGGCTGTTGTGGCGTGTGTCGGTGGCGGTAGTAACGCCATGGGAATCTTCCATGCTTTTCTCGACGACGCCGACGTGGCCCTCTACGGGTACGAGGCGGCAGGCGAAGGCCACCTCACGGAACGCCACGCTGCAACTCTCACGCGAGGCCGCCCTGGCGTGCTTCACGGTGCTCGCAGCTACATGCTGCAGGACGAAGATGGCCAAACCATCGAATCCCATTCAATCTCCGCAGGACTCGACTACCCCGGAGTCGGCCCTGAGCATTCCTGGCTCAAAGACATCGGTCGTGCACACTACTTGCCGATCACCGATGCCGAAGCGATGGATGCTCTGCGTCTGCTCAGCAGAACCGAGGGGATAATCCCTGCTATCGAGTCCGCTCATGCCTTGGCTGGCGCGCTGTCGCTCGGAAAGGAACTAGGCCCGGATTCGGTGATCCTTGTTAACCTCAGCGGCCGTGGAGATAAAGACATGGAAACCGCAGCCGAATACTTTGAACTACTCGATGCAGCAGAGTCTGCAGCGGAGAAGAAGTCATGAGTGCGGTCGAAGATACTATCGCGCGGGCAAACCGTGAACGCTCTGGTGCCCTCATCGGCTACTTGCCTGTCGGTTATCCCACGATCGCAGATAGCATCGAGGCCGCCGTCGCACTCGCCGAAAACGGGGTCGATGTCATTGAATTGGGACTCCCATACTCCGATCCGGTAATGGATGGCCCCGCGATTCAGCGGGCTACACAGACTGCACTTGCCAATGGATTCCGCCTGCAGGATGGGTTCGCTGCCGTTGCGGAGATTACATCGCGGGTGTCGGCTCCCGTGCTCCTCATGAGCTACTGGAACCCAATTATGCAGTTTGGTGTTGATCGCTTTGCCGATGAGCTTGCCGCCGCTGGGGGAGCGGGAATCATTACTCCCGACCTCGTGAGCGACGAAGCATCTGAGTGGATCGCCGCCTCCGAGCGAACAGGGCTTGACCGAGTGTTTTTGGCCGCTCCGTCGTCTAGCGACGCTCGGTTGGTGCGGGCTGTAGAAGCGAGCACCGGCTTTGTGTACGCAGTATCGACTATGGGCATCACCGGCGCCCGATCAGATGTTGACAGTGCTGCGAAGACACTGGTTGCGCGATTGCGTAATGCTGGGTCGACGAGCGCCTGTGTCGGCTTAGGTATCTCGACGCCCGATCAGGTTCGCGAGGTACTTTCTTATGCTGACGGCGCGATCGTCGGTTCCGTATTTGTTAGCGCATTGGCCAGTGGCGGTGTGAGTGCGGTCGCAGAAACAGCGGCTTCGCTTTCGACCGGTACGCTTGCCTAGTCGCAGTCCAGAAAGGTGACCGCTTTGTCATTTGTGCCGTTCAGTATTCCGAGTCCCCCCGAGTCTTGGGTGACCTTGGTCACGATTCCCTTTGGCCAGTGGTTGAGCGGTCTTGGACTCGATCCGAGCCAAGCCATTGTTATCCGCACGTATGCGATCTGCATTCTGGTGGGAATCGTCGCGGCAACGTGGCTTACGTCTCGCAGACTATCGAGCCGTGGCGCCGAGCCTGGCATTGTGCTCGACATCATCATCTGGGCGGTACCACTCGGGCTCGTGGGCGCACGTGCCTATCACGTGTTGACTCACCCCGGCGATTACTTCTACGAGGGCGCTGATCCGTGGGAGGTCATCCGCATCTGGAACGGCGGTAACGCAATCTTCGGTTCGCTGATCGGCGGCGCTGTGGGTGCCTACATTGGTGCCCGCAAGACCGGCATCCGATTCTGGACTTTTGCGGATGCTCTGGCTCCTGCCATGCTGCTGGCTCAGGCTGTTGGCCGTCTCGGCAACTACTTCAATCGGGAACTATTTGGGCAGCCGACCGATTTGCCCTGGGGCCTCGAAATCGAAGCCACTAATTCCGCATTCCCCGCTGGACTACCCGCGGACACACTCTTTCATCCAACGTTCCTGTACGAAATGATTTGGAACGTTGTCGGGATTGTCTTCCTTCTCACTATGGAGCGTCAGTTTGGCTTCGTAAAGAAGCACGTGCTTGGCCTCACCGTCCCGGTATTTACCGCTACGGGACCTGTTCGTCTCCAGTGGGGCAAGGTCTGGGCGCTCTACATGATCTGGTACGGAATCGGGCGGGTTTGGTTTGAGTCGATCCGCATTGATCCAAGCGAAGTGTATTTCGGGCTGCGGGTAAATGTTTGGGGTGCAATCCTGACGATTGCTCTTGGAGTGATCCTCTTTATCGTGCAGTCGCGTCGCCACACTGGCGTTGAACGCAGCGCGTACGTCGATGGTCACGTGTGGACCGCCGATGGTGTTGTAAACTCCGATGAAAGATATTCCGAGCATGACATTGTCGTCAATGCTGTCGAGGAGTCCGCTCCTGTCACTGCGTCGAAATAGTCCGCCACAAGCGGCCACACCCCCTCAGGCCTAAATCCGGCACTGAATTGTCTCTGGGCCATAGAAGTCCCTCTCCGCACCAGTAATACGTGAGGACGGTACGGCATGGCTGTTACCCCACCCTTTGAACGCTTCGGTTCGATTCCTGCCGCAACAGGAATGTATGACCCATCCAATGAGAAAGATGCTTGCGGTCTCGCAATGGTCGCGACCCTGCGCGGCACGCCGGGGCACGACATTATCGCGACCGCGCTCGAAGCGCTGCGAAATCTAGAACACCGCGGCGCTGTTGGCTCTGACGCTGGCACCGGTGATGGTGCTGGCATCATGACGCAGATTCCGGATGCCTTCTTCCGCGAAGTGGTCGATTTTGAGTTGCCGAGCAATGGCCGCTACGCAGTAGGAATTGCATTCTTGCCTGTAGATACCGCTGCGCGTCACGACGTGAAGCAAGGCATTGAAAAGCTTGCTGAAGAAGAGGACCTTACGGTTCTCGGCTGGCGTGACGTCCCTATCCAGCCTGATCAATTGGGCTCTCTAGCTCGCGGAGCTATGCCGGCGTTCGAGCAACTGTTCTTGCGGTCGAAGCGTGTTGACCTCAAGGGCACACTGCGCGGCATCCATCTTGATCGCCAGACTTATCGTCTTCGCAAGCGTGCCGAGCGTGAACTGCACGTATATTTCCCGTCACTGTCGTGTCGAATGATGACCTATAAGGGCATGGTGACGACTCTGCAGCTTGAGCCGTTCTACCCCGACCTATCCGATGAGCGCTTCGCGTCGAAGCTAGCCCTTGTACATTCTCGGTACTCGACAAACACGTTCCCTTCCTGGCCCTTAGCGCAGCCCTTCCGCATGGTTGCCCACAACGGTGAAATCAACACCGTGCAGGGCAACCGCAACTGGATGCGTGCTCGCCAGTCACAGCTTGAATCTGCCGTATTCGGAGACATCAAGGACATCCTGCCGATCAACACGCCGGGCGCGAGTGACTCAGCATCCTTTGACGAAGTCGTTGAGCTCCTGAACCTTGCAGGACGCCCGTTGCCGCACGCAATGATGATGATGGTCCCCGAGGCCTACGAAAACCAGGTTGACGCGGATCCTCGTCGTCGCGCCTTCTACGAATACCACTCAATGCTCATGGAACCGTGGGATGGCCCGGCAGCACTTGTCTTCACGGATGGCTCTCTCGTTGGCGCCACTCTCGACCGCAACGGTCTTCGTCCTGGACGTTACCTCGTCACAGACGATGGTCTTGTTGTGCTCGCGAGTGAAATCGGTGTTTTCGATGTTGAGCCGACCAAGGTGGTTCGCAAAGGACGCCTCCGCCCTGGCAAGATGTTCTTGGTTGACACTCAAGCGGGTCGTTTAATCGAGGACGATGAGATCAAGGCTGAGCTCGCTGCATCGCAGCCATGGGCAGAGTGGCTCGAGAGCGGTCGAATCGCGCTTGAAGAGTTGCCGGAGCGCGAGCATATCGTTCACACACCCGCATCGGTCACGCGGCGTCAGCGCACTTTCGGCTACACCGAAGAAGAAGTTCGTATCCTCATCGAACCAATGTCACGGCTTGGTGCCGAACCTCTCGGGGCAATGGGATCCGATACGCCAATCGCTGTCTTATCTGATCGCCCTCGACTGCTCTTTGACTACTTCACTCAGCAGTTCGCTCAAGTCACCAATCCACCACTCGACTCGATCCGCGAAGCGGTTGTGACGTCAATGCGTTTGGGCGTTGGTCCTCAGCGCAACCTCCTCACGGCGACGCCGGATCACGCAAAGCAGGTTGCTTTGCCCTTCCCCGTGATCGACAACGATGAGCTGGCAAAAATTCAGCACATTGAACCGCATCCGGGAAGCCGCCTTGCGACCACGATTCGTGGGCTGTATCGAGTCGACGCTGGACCGTCGGCGATGGAAGCTCGCTTGGTCGAGATGTGTGCTGAAGCCGATGCTGCAATCGCGGACGGCGCTGAATTCATCGTGTTGTCTGATCGCGATTCCAACAAGGATTTGGCACCGATCCCGTCGCTGCTCATGCTCGCGACGGTTCACCATCACCTCATCCGGCAGCAGGATCGCATGAAGGTCGGCCTCATCATTGAAGCCGGTGATGTGCGTGAGGTTCATCACGTGGCGCTGCTAGTTGGCTACGGAGCATCCGCAATCAATCCCTATCTGGCGATGGAAACTGCGGAAGAGCTCGTGCGCAATGGCACGATTACCGATGTCACCGCTGAGAAAGCGGTTCGCAACCTCATCACAGCTCTTGGCAAGGGCGTTCTGAAAATCATGTCCAAAATGGGGATTTCAGTCGTCAGTTCCTATGCCGGAGCGCAAGCATTCGAGGCTGTTGGACTCTCGCAGATGCTCGTTGACCAGTACTTCACTGGAACAAAGAGCATCCTCGGCGGTGTCGGAATCGACGTTATCGCCAGCGAAAATGCCGCTCGTCACACTTCTGCCTATCCTGAAGATCGTGCACCGACGGTTCATGAGCGCCTCAACACCGGGGGTGAATACCAGTGGCGTCGCGAAGGTCCGCCGCACTTGTTCAACCCGGAGACTGTTTTCAAGCTTCAGCACGCGACCCGTACTCGTCGGTACGACATTTTCCGCGAATACACGGCAAAGGTCGATGAGCAAGCGGAAAGCTTGATGACGTTGCGTGGACTCTTCGCGTTCAACATGGAGGGTCGCACGTCGGTTCCCATCGACGAAGTCGAATCAGTAGCGAGTATCGTCAAGCGGTTTAGCACTGGCGCCATGAGTTACGGGTCAATCAGTAAAGAAGCTCACGAAACGCTTGCGATCGCGATGAACCAGTTAGGGGCGCGATCAAACACCGGTGAGGGTGGCGAAGATGTAGATCGTTTGCTCGACCCCACTCGTCGCAGCGCGATCAAGCAGGTCGCCTCCGGTCGCTTCGGTGTAACGAGCATGTATTTGACTCACGCCGATGACATCCAGATCAAAATGGCTCAGGGGGCCAAGCCAGGTGAGGGCGGCCAGCTGCCTGCGAGCAAGGTGTATCCGTGGATTGCACGTACTCGTCACGGCACTCCAGGGGTTGGGCTCATTTCACCCCCACCCCACCACGACATCTACTCGATCGAAGACCTCAAGCAACTAATTTTCGATCTCAAGCGCTCAAATCCTTCAGCACGAGTGCACGTCAAGCTCGTTAGCCAGAAGGGCATCGGCGCTGTTGCTGCTGGTGTCACTAAAGCAAAGGCAGATGTCGTACTGGTCTCTGGCCACGATGGCGGCACCGGTGCGAGCCCGCTTAACTCTCTTAAGCACGCAGGTACGCCATGGGAGATCGGTCTGGCTGAGACGCAGCAGACTCTGATGCTTAACGGAATGCGTGATCGCGTTGTCGTTCAGGTTGATGGTCAGATGAAGACCGGCCGGGACGTCATCATTGGCGCACTCCTCGGCGCGGAAGAATATGGTTTCGCAACGGCACCTCTCGTTGTTTCTGGCTGCATCCTGATGAGGGTTTGCCACTTGGATACCTGCCCGGTTGGTGTTGCGACCCAAAACCCTGAGCTTCGGGAGCGTTTCTCAGGCAAGCCGGAGTTCATTGTCAATTTCTTCGAGTTCCTGGCTCAGGAAGTTCGCGAGTACCTCGCTGAGTTGGGGTTCCGCACGCTTGAAGAGGCAATCGGCCACAGCGAGTTGCTTAACGTCAATCGCGCGGTCTCGCATTGGAAGACCGACGGGCTCGACCTTTCGCCTGTGTTTGAGGGTCCGGTGTTCGCAGCAGACGAGCCTCGCACTCAATCAGTGGCTCAAGACCACGAGCTTGCTGAGCACTTCGATCAGCAATTGATTGAGCTGAGCGCAGCAGCGCTCGAGAGCAAGACTCCGGTCAGCATTGATCTGCCCGTCCGCAACACCGACCGTGCGGTCGGCACGATGCTCGGACACGAAGTTACAGCTCGGCACGGCGAGCACGGACTTCCGACTGACACTATTACGATCACGCTGCATGGATCGGCGGGGCAATCACTTGGAGCGTTCGTGCCTGCTGGCATCTCCTTGAAACTCTACGGAGACAGCAATGACTACGTCGGAAAGGGACTCTCGGGCGGTTCAGTCGTCGTGCGCCCCGATCTGACCAGTGTTTTCGCGGCCGAGAAAAACGTCATCGCAGGAAACGTCATCGGCTATGGAGCCACGAGCGGGAGCATTTTTATCCGCGGCAAAGTCGGAGAACGATTCATGGTGCGAAACTCGGGCGCGACCGCTGTGGCTGAGGGCGTTGGAGACCACGCCCTCGAGTACATGACCGGCGGTCTTGCACTGATTCTTGGCACGACGGGCCGTAATCTCGGCGCTGGCATGTCAGGTGGCACCGCTTACATCCACAAATTGCGCGAAGAACGAGTCAACGGGGACTCGCTGAGTTCCGGTGAGCTGGTGCTTTCCGGATTGGGGAGTGCAGACGTCGAAATCGTAAAAGATCTGCTCGAGCGACACTTCGAAGAGACTGGCTCGGTAGTCGCCGAGCAAATGCTCGCCGACATGGAAGTGACGGCGGCCGAATTCACGAAAGTCACGCCGCGAGATTATGCGGCAGTGATTCAGACTCGCGAGACCGCATTGGCCGAGGGACTTGATCCCGATGGGGATGTTACCTGGGCACGAATTAAGGAGGTCACCGGTGGCTGATCCGAAGGGATTCCTCAAGGTCCAAGAGCGTGAGCTGCCGAAGCGACGCCCTGTCAGTCTTCGACTGATGGACTTTAAGGAAGTTTACGAACAGCAAGAGTCGGGTCAACTGACGCGGCAGGCTGGTCGCTGCATGGACTGCGGCGTTCCGTTCTGCCATCAGGGTTGCCCACTGGGCAACCTCATTCCAGAGTGGAATGACCTCATGCGTCGCGGCGAGAGTGCCGAAGCGATTGAGCGCCTCCATGCGACGAACAATTTTCCCGAGTTCACGGGCCGGCTTTGTCCAGCACCATGTGAAAGCTCCTGTGTTTTGGGAATCAATCAACCTGCGGTCACGATCAAACAGATCGAGGTCTCGATCATCGACCAGGCATTTGCGGATGGCAACGTCACCCCGCATCCGCCCGGACGATTGACGGGAAAGACTGTTGCCGTCGTCGGATCGGGGCCAGCCGGACTCGCTGCCGCACAGCAGTTGACTCGAGCGGGCCACACCGTCGCTGTCTTCGAGCGCGAGGACCGCATCGGAGGCCTGCTGCGCTACGGCATCCCTGATTTCAAGATGGAAAAGCGTCATATTGAGTCGCGACTGGCTCAAATGCAAGCCGAGGGAACGCGATTCCGCGCTGGTGTAAATATCGGGGTAGATATTTCGTGGAATGATCTTCGTTCACGTTACGACGCTGTCGTAGTTGCCACGGGTTCGACAGTGCCTCGCGACCTGCCCGTTCCGGGCCGTGACTCGCTCGGCGTGCATTTCGCAATGGAATACCTGGTGCAGTCGAATCGGGCAATTGCGGGTGACGCGGTTAGTGAACAGGTCACCGCAGAAGGAAAGCACGTCGTTGTCCTTGGCGGTGGCGATACCGGAGCAGACTGCATTGGCACAGCTCACCGACAGGGCGCGCTTTCGGTAACAAATCTCGCGATCGGTGTTCAGCCTCCCGCAGAACGTCCCGAACACCAGCCATGGCCGCTAACGCCAACGCTGTTTGAGGTGTCGAGCGCCCACGAAGAAGGCGGTGAACGCCTTTATCTGGCTTCGACGGTGGAGTTCTTGACCAACTCTGTTGGAGAAGTTCGTGCAATCCGCGTTGCGGAAACCGAATTTATCGACGGCCGTCGTGTTCCGAAAGCGGGCACGGAACGCGAGATTCCCGCGGACCTCGTTCTCCTCGCTCTCGGCTTCACAGGTCCCGAGACTGACACTCTCGAAACACAACTTCCCCTCAACGCGGATGATCGGGGAAATCTCACTCGCGATGCCGACTACCAGACTGAAACGCCAGGCGTCTATGTTGTCGGGGATGCCGGACGCGGACAGTCACTTATCGTGTGGGCCATCGCTGAAGGTAGGGCTGCAGCATCCGCTGTAGATCGCTACCTTGAAGGGGAGACTCAACTGCCGTTCCCTGTTCGGCCAACTGACCGCGGCATGACCGCCTAACTGTTACACCACCACCACCCGTTCAACCACCACTGAATCGTCAAAGGAAGTTATGAGACGCGCTAAAATCGTCGCGACACTTGGCCCGGCTACGTCGAGCTACGAGAACATCAGGGCAATCATCGATGCAGGTGTCGATGTTGCTCGCATGAACCTCAGCCACGGAACCTACGCGGTTCACGAAGAGGTGTACGCAAATGTGCGTCGTGCCGCGGAGGATGCCGGAAGAGCAGTGGCGGTCATGGTTGACCTTCAGGGCCCCAAGATTCGTCTCGGCAAGTTTGAAGATGGCCCGTACGATCTCGCTGTTGGTGACATCTTCAAGATCACTACTGAAGACATCGTAGGCAATCGCGAAATTTGCGGAACTACGTTTAAGGGATTGCCTCAAGACGTTGCCGCTGGCGACTTCTTGCTTATCGATGATGGCAAGGTCAAGGTGAAGGTCGTTAGCGCGACCGACACGGTTGTTACGACCGAAGTCATCGTTGCCGGAGCCGTATCGAACAACAAGGGCATCAACCTTCCCGGTGTTGCCGTAAACGTTCCTGCGCTGTCTGAGAAGGACGAGGACGACCTCCGTTGGGGCCTCAAGCTCGGTGCTGACCTCATTGCGCTGTCGTTCGTACGCAATGCAGACGACATCGTTCGCGTACACGAAATCATGGATGAAGAGGGCCGCCGAGTTCCTGTCATTGCCAAGATTGAAAAGCCTCAAGCTGTTGATCACCTAGAAGCAATCGTTGATGCTTTCGATGCGATCATGGTAGCCAGAGGCGACCTTGGCGTTGAGCTTCCCCTTGAGGCCGTCCCGATTGTTCAAAAGCGCACTGTTGAGTTGGCGCGACGCATGGCAAAGCCCGTAATAGTCGCCACTCAGATGCTTGAGTCAATGATTTCGAGTCCCGTACCAACTCGCGCCGAGACTTCCGACGTTGCTAACGCGATCTTGGATGGTGCTGACGCAGTCATGCTCAGTGGCGAGACGAGCGTGGGGGAGTACCCCGTGATTACGGTTCAGACGATGGCAAAGATCGTTGCGTCGACCGAGGAGCACGGGCTTGACCGTATTGCTGAGCTTGGAACCAAACCGAAGACACAGGGTGGTGCGATCACACTCGCCGCGGCCGAGGTTGCGTCATTCGTCGAGGCCAAGTTCGTCTGCGTATTTACGGAGTCCGGCGACTCTGCACGACGCATGTCGCGATTGCGATTCCGTATCCCGATGAAAGCCTTCACGCCAAATCCTGAGATCCACCGTCGCATGGCTCTCATCTGGGGTATTGAGTCGTTTGTCGTCGATCGTGTGACACACACTGACGAGATGTACCGTCAGGTAGACCAAGTGCTCCTTGACCAAAAGCTTGCGGAAGTTGGAGACAAAGTCGTTGTTATCTCCGGTTCCCCTCCCGGAATCGCAGGATCAACCAACGACCTGCGCGTTCACGTTATCGGTGACGCGATCAACGCGAAAGCGCCTGCTTGGGAGAGCAAGTAACTCACGCTAACGAAGTAGAAAACTGTGCCAGCGTTGAACCTCTTGGTTCACGCTGGCACAGTTCGTTAACGAAAAAACCGAGATCTGCATTCCGGATCTCGGTTTAATTCACTAAATGTTGTGCCGAATGTGGGACTCGAACCCACACGTCCTTTCGAACAAAGCATTTTGAGTGCTCCGCGTCTACCATTCCGCCAATTCGGCTGACTACAACGCTGAATAGAATACCGTAGGCTTGCTGCTGTGACTGACCAAAACACCAATCCCACTGCTCCTCGCCGCGTCGTCGTTGCCGAAGACGAGTCGCTCATCCGCATGGACATCGTTGAAATCCTCCGTGACGCAGGCTACGAGGTTGTCGGTGAGGCCGGTGACGGAGAGACTGCCGTTGCTCTCGCTACCGAGCTGCGTCCCGACCTGGTCATCATGGATGTAAAGATGCCACAGCTCGACGGTATCTCCGCTGCGGAGCGACTGAGCGCCAACCACATCGCGCCCGTTGTGCTCCTGACGGCGTTCAGCCAGAAGGAACTCGTCGAACGCGCATCCGAAGCCGGCGCCTTGGCGTATGTCGTCAAGCCGTTCACTCCGAGCGATCTGTTGCCCGCCATTGAGATCGCTCTTAGCCGCTACGCCCAGATCATTACTCTAGAAGCCGAGGTCAGCGACCTCGTTGAACGGTTCGAAACTCGAAAGCTAGTCGACCGAGCCAAGGGCCTACTGAACGAAAAGATGGGGCTCAGCGAGCCAGATGCCTTCCGTTGGATCCAGAAGGCATCCATGGACCGTCGCTTGACGATGCACGATGTATCTCAGGCAATTATCGATCAGCTCAGCGCCAAGAAATAGTCTGCGGCATTACCCGGGCAGATGCTGGGCTATGCGCAGCACGTGACTTTCCTTGCTGCGGTACGCGCCTACGTGGTGTGACGGTCTTTGAGGATGTTCGTGATGCGCACTGTCGAGAGTCTGCGGTGTTGCTCGTCGCGGATCACAATTTCGTGAGTCGCCAGCGTGCGGCTCAACGCAATTGCGGTGCACGTTGCGGTCACGATTCCTGAACTCGCGGCGCGAGTGTGAGTGGCATTGACCTCAATACCCATGGCGATCCGGCCAGGACCGGCATGAATTGCTGATGAGATTGAACCGAGCGACTCGCCGAGCACTACGTGAGCGCCGCCGTGCAGGATGCCGATCACCTGGGTATTCCCCTCAACGGGCATTGTGGCTACCGAGCGTTCGGCCCCGAGTTCCAAGAACTCGATCCCCATCTTGCGTGTCAGCGCGCCGCCTCCAGACTCAATGAGACGTGCAACGAGTTCAGGATCAAGGTCATCGGGATACTTCACAGAGGGGCCCTTCAAGCTAAGTCGTTCCGGCTGTCGGCAGGCGCGGCTAGGCTGGCTGCGTGTCGGATAATCAAAAGCCTACCCTCATGATCATTGACGGCCACTCGCTGGCCTTCCGAGCGTTTTACGCGCTCCCGGTCGACAGTTTTCAGAACCGCGATGGGCAGCACACCAATGCCATCCACGGCTTCTTGTCGATGCTCATTTCGCTGCTACAGAACGAGAAACCGACGCACCTTGCGGTCGCGTTCGATATCTCGCGGTACTCATTCCGTACGCGGGAGTACCCCGAGTACAAGGGCACTCGCGGAGAGACTCCGCCGGAATTTGTCGGTCAAATTCCCCTTCTTGAAGAAGCGCTCAAGGCGATGGGGGTTCAAACGCTGAGCAAAGAGGATTACGAGGCTGATGACATCCTCGCGACCCTCGCTCATGAGGGTTCACACAATGGATTCCGCGTTCTCGTTGTATCGGGCGATCGTGACGCTATCCAGATGGTCAACGACGATGTCACGTTGCTCTATCCGAATGCTCGTGGCGTTTCCGAACTGAAACGCTACGACAGGGATGCCGTTTTCGAAAAGTATGGCGTCGAACCTCACCAGTATCCAGATGTGGCCGCTCTCGTTGGAGAAACGAGCGACAATCTCATCGGTGTCGACAAAGTAGGAGAGAAGACCGCTGTCAAGTGGATCAATCTTTACGGGTCGCTAGACGAGATCTTGGCGCATGCCGATGAGATTAAAGGCGTCGTTGGGCAAAACCTCAGAGATCAAATGGATCGGGCTGTGCGAAACCGCAAGCTCAACCACTTGCTTACTGACGTCGAGTTGCCGGTAACTGTTACAGCGCTCGACCGACGACCGATCGACGAAGCAGCGGTTCGTGAGGTATTTGACCGACTACAGTTCAAGACTTTGCTCCAGCGCGTGCTCAAAATCGCGGCGGCAGAGCGCGGCGACGACCCCGTTGCCGATGCCCCAGCCGAGGCATCAACTACCGTGCCCGTCGTTCGCACGATGGTTGACGAAGAACTAGCCAAGTGGATCGACACGAACAGCGCTCATGGGTCCGCTCCGCTCGGTCTCACCGTCGCAATCGTCGATGGCACGGTAACCGGGCTCGGTCTGGCTACCGCCACCGAAACGGCTTTCGTCCCGTGGGCTGCTGACCGACTCGACTACGTGGCTCTCACCGAGTGGCTAGCAAGTGATGCCCCGAAGTTCATGCATTCGTCAAAAGCTCAACTCAAGATCGCTTCCGCGAACGGGCTCGACATTGCTGGGATTGCCTTCGACACGATGCTTGCGGGGTGGGTTCTCAAGCCTGGCGGCAAACCAGAAGAACTTGAAGCCCAGGTCTACAACTACCTCGGCGAAACTATTGATCAGGGCGACCCCAATCAATTGGTGCCGGAAACTGAAGCTCTAAGCCCAGCAACCTTGTCTTGGTATGTGGTGCGTGTCGCCGAATATCTTGCCGGGCGACTCGACGAAGGATCGCTAGGCGTCCTCACCGACATCGAAATGCCGCTCGTACCCGTGTTTGCGCGCATGGAACGCACTGGCATTGCCGTCAATCAGCAGTTGTTGCTCGATCTCAGCGCGTCGCTTACCGAAACCGCCCAAGAAGTGGCCCGCAACGCTTTTGAGGTTATCGGTCGCGAAATTAATCTGGGCAGCCCCAAGCAACTTCAAGAGGTTCTCTTCACCCAGTTGGAGATGCCCAAGACCCGCGCAAACAAGACCGGCTATTCAACGGATGCCGCGAGTCTTGCCGACCTTCAGGAACAAGCTCCACATCCGTTCCTTAACCTCCTTTTGCAGCACAGAGACGCAACCAAGCTCGTCCAAATCATCACGGGAATCGAGAAAGCGATTGACGATTCTGGGCGCGTCCACACAACCTACGAGCAAGCAGGCTCGAGTACGGGGCGCATTGCGTCGAACGACCCAAACTTGCAGAACGTACCGATCAAGACCGCTACGGGCCGCCAAATCCGGTCGGCATTCGAAGCAGGGGCAGGTTTTGACACCCTGTTGACCGCAGACTACTCACAGATCGAAATGCGGATCATGGCTCACCTCTCCGGAGATGAGGGACTAATTCAGGCGTTCAATGAAGGCGAAGACCTTCACCGGTTTGTTGGTTCTCGAATCTTCGGTGTAGAGCCAGCTGAAGTCACCGCTGAAATGCGCACGAAGGTCAAAGCAATGTCATATGGCTTGGCCTACGGGCTCAGTGCCTTTGGACTTAGCAAGCAATTGCGAATCGAGACGAGCGAAGCTAAGGCTCTAATGACCGACTACTTTGCTCGCTTCGGTGCTGTACGAGACTACCTTCGCAACGTCGTGGAGCAGGCTAGAACTGATGGCTATACGACGACAATCTTCGGGCGCCGTCGCCCCTTTGGGGATCTCAACTCAAAGAACCGTGTATTGCGAGACAACGCCGAACGACAGGCTCTAAATTCGCCAATTCAAGGTTCTGCCGCCGACATACTCAAGCTCGCTATGCTGCGGATCGACAGCGATATGCGCGTGGAGGGCCTTAAGTCCCGAATGCTCCTGCAGGTGCATGATGAGTTGGTCTTCGAAATCGCTGGGGGAGAACTCGAGCGGATGACTACAATCGTTCATGAGCGGATGTCAGGTGCGGCGTCACTTTCTGTTCCTCTAGATGTTCAAATTGGCACAGGACACAATTGGGATTCCGCCGCACACTAGCAAGCGCGAACACTCCCAGTGACAACGACAGCAACCGTGAAGGAGCCCCGATGGCCAGCAAAACTGTAATCGTCGGATCAAAGGTTGGGCTTCACGCGCGGCCTGCTTCGGTATTCGCTCAGGCGGTCAGTAATTCAGGGGTAACGGTGATGCTCACAACTGCGGGAGCGAAGACAATAAATGCAGCGAGCATCCTGAGCGTGCTCTCTTTGGGCATCGAGTACGGCGATACGGTAACGCTGTCATCGGAAGACGCCGGCGCTGAAACCGTGCTCGAGTCATTGGCCGAGCTGCTCGCGAGTGAGCTCGACACCTGACAGCACCGCACCGTGCGCAACTGTGAAGCTCAGCACCTAACGATAAAGGGAGCCAGACAACGATGTCAGATTCTGTATTTCAGCCCGCCGACGGTACGAACGATGATCGCCGCGAGACCACTCCGATTGATGCAATTGCTGAAGAGTGGGTTGAAACGCTAACCGAACTGGATCCTGCAATTGCCACCTGGATCGGCTTGCCCGGTGCTCATTCCGGCTACGCCGATTACTCGCCAGACGGCCATGCTCGGATGATCAGTGCTACACGAGACGTGTTGTCTCGGCTAGAGGCCGCAACAGTCATCGATAGCGTCGATCTCGTTACAAAAACAGAGATGATTTCGACACTACGACTTGACCTTGAGTCGGATGCGGCTCGCCTCTGGATGCGCGATCTCAACAACCTTGCAAGCCCAGCGCAAGACATTCGCGGAGTGCTCGACCTGATGCCGACTGCAACGGGAGACGATTGGTCTGTAATTGCCGATCGACTGCACAACATTCCAGACGCGATTGAGGGCTACATTGCAACTCTGCGACAGGGGAGCGATCAAGCTGTTGTGCCCGCCCAGCGCCAAGTGGCCGAGGTCGTCAATCAGGCGAAGCAGATTTCGTCGCCTGGTGGGTTCTTCGATGACTTCATTGCTCAGGCGGGAGCCTTTGTCGCTGAGGACTCAGCTCTAGATCGCAAACTCGCCTCGGGGGCGTCAGCCGCGGCTGACAGTTATCGCCGGCTCGAAGAGTTTCTCAGCACAGAACTTGCGCCCCTGGCAACAACCGAGGACGCGTTCGGCCGTGACCTGTATGCCTTGCAATCCCAACGGTTCCTCGGCGCAAAAGTTGACCTCGACGAAACCTATGAGTGGGGGATCGACGAATTAGCGCGCATGACGCGCGAACAGGAAGATATCGCGCGCGAGATAAAGCCGGGCGCAACAGTCGCCGAGGCTATCGAATTCTTAGATGCTGATCCTTCTCGCACTTTGCACGGCACAGACGCACTGCGTGAATGGATGCAGAAGCTCAGCGACGAAGCGGTGTCTGCCCTCGCCGGCACTCACTTTGACATCGCCGAGCCGATGCGCGCGCTCGAATGCCGGATCGCGCCCACTCATGACGGAATTATCTACTACACGGGACCGAGCGACGATTTTTCGCGCCCTGGCCGCATGTGGTGGTCTGTGCCTGAGTCGGTGACTGAATTTACTACATGGCGCGAAGCGACCACCGTCTACCACGAGGGTGTGCCAGGTCATCATTTGCAGATCGCACAGGCGGTCTACAATCGCAATCAGCTCAACACCTATCGACGCCAGTTATCCGGTTCTTCGGGACACGCGGAAGGCTGGGCGTTGTATGCGGAGCGTCTTATGGCCGAACTCGGATTTCTTGACGACCCTGCAGACCGTTTGGGGATGCTCGACGGACAGCGGATGCGAGCTGCCCGCGTCGTCCTCGACATCGGTGTACACCTGGGAAAACCGAAACTCGACGGTACAGGAGTCTGGGACTACGACTACGCGCTCGACTTCCTCACCAAGAACGTGACGCTAGATCCAGCCAACGTGCGCTTCGAAGTCAACCGCTACTTTGGCTGGCCTGGTCAGGCGCCCTCGTACAAGGTCGGCCAACGAATTTGGGAGCAATTGAGAGATGAGTGCAAGGCAATCGAAGGCGATTCCTTCGACTTGAAAGCGTTCCATCATCGGGCGCTCAACGTTGGGGGAGTCGGACTCGACACTCTACGTACCGCGCTCTTAGCGCCATACTCTGAGTAGGTCAGGTGCGAACGACTCCTCAGGCCGACCACTTCGCGCGCATTCCAGAGAAATAGCGGGAGGCACGCCTGTCTTTCGGTTGGTCTTCTGCCGAGCGAGGCGCTAGGCTGGAGTGTCGCAATTGCGACTTCTTATTCGCCTGCCTTCGGCGAGAATACAGATTCATTTCGCCGTTGGCCCAATTGAGCGCTTTTCGAGGCGCGACCCATACCGGAGCAACTACTACATGACAATCGCAACGACCGACAAGGCACCCAAGCAGGTCGCCATCAATGACATTGGATCTGCTGAAGATTTCCTCGCCGCGGTCGAAAAGACGCTGAAGTTCTTCAATGATGGTGACCTTATCGAAGGTACCGTCGTCAAAATCGATCGTGACGAGGTACTCCTCGACGTCGGTTACAAGACCGAGGGTGTAATCCCCTCCCGTGAACTTTCCATCAAGCACGACGTTGACCCCACAGAGGTTGTCAACGTCGGCGACACTGTTGAGGCACTTGTTCTTCAGAAGGAAGACAAAGAAGGCCGTCTCATTCTGTCCAAGAAGCGCGCACAGTACGAGCGTGCATGGGGCGACGTTGAGCTCATCAAGGAATCGGATGGCGTTGTCACCGGTTCGGTTATCGAGGTCGTCAAGGGTGGACTCATCGTTGACATCGGTCTTCGTGGATTCCTCCCCGCATCGCTCATCGAGTTGCGTCGTGTCCGCGACCTCACGCCGTACCTCGGCCAAGAGATCGAAGCCAAGATCCTCGAGCTCGACAAGAACCGCAACAACGTTGTTCTTTCGCGCCGTGCACTCCTTGAAGAGACGCAGTCGGCTAGCCGCACTTCGTTCCTCAACAACCTCGCCAAGGGCCAGGTTCGCAAGGGTGTCGTTTCCTCGATCGTTAACTTCGGTGCGTTTGTTGACCTCGGTGGCGTAGACGGACTGGTTCACGTTTCTGAGCTCTCGTGGAAGCACATCGAGCACGCTTCAGAAGTTGTTGAAGTTGGCCAGGAAGTTACCGTTGAGATCCTCGAAGTTGATCTCGAGCGCGAGCGCGTGTCGCTCTCCCTCAAGGCAACACAGGAAGACCCGTGGCAGGTATTTGCCCGCACCCACGCAATCGGACAGGTTGCACCGGGTAAGGTCACCAAGCTCGTTCCGTTCGGCGCGTTTGTTCGCGTTGCAGACGGCATCGAGGGCCTCGTGCACATCTCCGAGCTGTCGGGCAAGCACGTTGAACTCGCCGAGCAGGTTGTTTCGGTTGGCGACGAAGTATTCGTCAAGGTCATCGACATTGACCTCGAGCGCCGTCGCATCTCGTTGAGCCTCAAGCAGGCCAACGAGGGCGTTGACCCCGAAGGCACCGAGTTCGACCCGGCGCTCTACGGAATGCTCACCGAGTACGACGACCAGGGCAACTACAAGTACCCGGACGGCTTCGACCCCGAGACCAACGAATGGAAAGATGGTTTCGAGTCGCAGCGCGAGAAGTGGGAGCAGGATTACGCTGCAGCCCAGGCTCGTTGGGAACAGCACAAGAAGCAGGTTGCAGCTGCAGCGATTCAGGAAGAGTCGATCAGCAGTGCACCCGCCGGAGCATCTTCGTTCTCGAACGAAGAAGCTGCTTCTGCTGCCGGTTCAGGAACGCTTGCAGACGACGAAACTCTCGCCGCTCTTCGCGAGAAGCTCTCGAGCAACAACTAGTTCCTAGTTGAACGTTTGTGGCCAGTCTCCTTCGGGAGGCTGGCCACAGTCAGTTAACGATCGGCCTTAGCGGGTTACTGAACTGGCTGTGGCCTTCGTCGCAGACGCTTGATGCGGAGAACGACCAGGGTAATGAGTCCTAAGAGCGCCAGAATACCGATCACTGGGACGACGAGCGCCAGAATGCTCAAGAGCACGCTACTGATGTCTTCTACTGCGCTCACCACGGGTGCTGCTGTGCCAGCGGTAGCGGCATTTAATGCCGGCCGGACTAGCATTTTGGCTGCATGAGTTCCCAACGCAAGAACTACCCCAACTGCGACCGGAATCCAGGCGTTCGAGCTGAAAAAGGAGGCGGGATCGGTGACAACGGCAGTCTCCGCTGCTGCGCCAGTCCCAAAGGCGATTCCACCGGCGACCGGACGAACCAAAGTCTGGATCCAGTCGTTGACGGAGTCGACCACAGGAATTTTATCCGCGACAACCTCCACGACCAGGAGCACGCCCAGGATGACAAGAACCCAAGGATTCTCTAGCCAGACCCAGGCTGCCGGAAGCTCAACGAAGTCGAACAGCCGTCCAGCGAGGCCCAGAATGAGAAGCGGGATGTAGGCGTTGAGCCCTGCCGCCACGGCCAACCCGCTTCCAGTGAGCACCTCGAACATCGCAGTTCCTTTCAACACGCTGAGGCTAGCATTAGGGCATGCACTTAATAGCGCTCACCGGGGGGATCGCGTCCGGAAAATCGACGGTCGCTCAGCGTTGGCAGCAGCGAGGCGCTGTGATCGTCGATGCGGACGCTTTGGCCCGTGAAGTAGTGGCTCCTGGCTCACCAGTGCTTGATTCAATTGCGAAACAATTCGGCCCCGAAGTGATTGCACTCGACGGATCGTTGAAGCGCGGTGCGCTCGGCAGTCTTATTTTTGGAGACAACAGCGCTCGGGCGGCTCTCAATGCCATAACTCATCCTGCAATTGGCCGTCTCGCTCAACAACGCTTTGACGAGGCATCCCGCATCGATCCACAGGCGGTCGTTGTTTATGACATTCCGTTGCTAGTGGAGTCAGCTCAGTCGCTCGATCGCTTTGAATTGGTCGTAACGGTCGAGGCCGAATCCGACGTGCGCATCCAGCGGCTCATTAGGCATCGCAACATGGATGCGAATGAGGCAGCGGGGCGTATTGCGTCCCAAGCAACTGCTGAACAGCGTCAGGCGGTCGCCGACATCGTAATCGACGCAAACGGTTCGCTAGACGAGACCAAACGTCGAGCGGACGAGGTGTGGTCGCTCATAGAAGAACGGCTGCGAAGCCGGCTCTAATCTAGTTGTCAGTGCGGTTGTTTAGACTTGATGAATGGAACCAACTCGCTCTGTCCGTCCGTTTGAGGTGATCAGCGAGTACACGCCATCCGGTGATCAACCTGAAGCAATTCGCCAGCTCGCTCAGCGCATCAATGCGGGGGAGACGGATGTCGTGCTCTTGGGAGCTACGGGAACGGGCAAGTCTGCGACTACGGCGTGGCTTATCGAGCAGGTTCAGCGACCGACACTGATCATGTCGCACAACAAAACACTGGCTGCGCAGTTGGCGAATGAGTTCCGCGATCTCATGCCGAACAATGCTGTTGAGTACTTCGTCTCCTACTACGACTATTACCAACCCGAGGCGTACATTCCGCAGACAGACACTTTCATCGAGAAGGATTCCTCGGTCAACGCCGAGGTCGAGCGTCTCCGTCATTCGACTACAAACTCGCTCTTGAGTCGCAGAGACACCGTTGTGGTTTCGACCGTCTCGAGCATCTACGGTTTGGGCGCCGCGGAGTCCTACCTCGAAGCAATGATTGCGCTTCAGGTCGGTATGCGCATCGACCGCGAGACGCTCATTCGCAAGTTCGTGGGTATGCAGTACCAGCGCAACGACTACGACTTCTCTCGTGGAAATTTCCGCGTACGGGGCGACACGATTGAAATCATCCCGGTATACGAAGAGCTCGCTATTCGTATCGAAATGTTCGGGGACGAGATCGAGGCGCTATATTCCTTGCATCCGTTGACGGGCGAAATTATCAAACAAATGGATGCCGTCTCGGTCTTCCCTGGCACACATTATTCCGCAAGTCCTGACACCATCAAGCGCGCAATCGTCTCGATTCAAGAGGAACTAGCCGACCGACTTGGAGTACTTGAGCGTCAGGGAAAGTTGCTTGAAGCACAACGCTTGCGAATGCGAACAACCTTCGACATCGAAATGATGGAGCAGATTGGCTTCTGCAACGGCATCGAGAACTACTCTCTTCACATGGATGGTCGTCAGCCGGGAGAACCGCCGAGCTGCCTACTCGACTACTTCCCTGAAGACTTCTTGGTCGTGATTGATGAGTCGCACGTCACAGTGCCTCAAATTGGGGCGATGTACGAGGGCGATGCTTCACGAAAGCGCACACTGGTCGAACATGGTTTTCGCCTGCCAAGTGCGCTCGATAATCGCCCCCTCAAGTGGGAGGAGTTTCTGGAACGTGCCGGTCAAAAAATCTATCTATCGGCCACTCCCGGTCGCTACGAGCTGGGGATCACAGACTCAATTGTCGAACAGGTCATTCGCCCAACAGGATTGATTGATCCCCACATCGTTGTGAAGCCATCCAAGGGTCAGATTGACGATCTCTTAGAGCAGATCAGATTGCGCGTTGAAAAAAACGAACGCATTTTGGTCACGACATTGACCAAGAAGATGGCAGAAGAACTGACCGAGTTCCTGTCAGAGCACGGTGTGAGAGTGCGCTATTTGCACTCCGACGTTGACACTCTGCGTCGAGTTGAACTTCTCACTGAACTCCGTCAGGGCGTCTATGACGTGCTCGTCGGAATTAATCTGCTTCGTGAGGGACTCGACCTACCTGAAGTTTCTCTCGTCGCTATTCTCGACGCGGACAAAGAAGGATTTCTTCGGTCATCTACTTCACTCATCCAAACCATCGGTCGCGCGGCCAGAAATGTCTCAGGCGAAGTCCATATGTACGCGGATGTCGTCACGCGCTCCATGCAGTTTGCGATCGACGAGACCGACCGGCGTCGAGAGAAACAGGTCGCTTACAACACCGAACACGGCATAGACCCGCAACCCTTGCGCAAGAAAATTGCGGACATTACCGACGCATTACTCCGTGAAGGTGCAGACACCGCCGAGTTGCTCGCTACTCGCAATCGCGACGGCAAGAAACGTACGCCTACTCCGCGACTATCGAGAGAAGGTATCGCCGCCAGCGGCGGAAACGATCTTGAGCAAATCATTGCGGATCTTAATGAACAGATGCTGCAGGCCGCATCCGAGCTCAAGTTTGAGTTGGCTGCACGACTGCGTGATGAAGTTCAAGATCTCAAGAAGGAGCTTCGCCAGATGGAGCAGGCTGGCCACTTGCGCTAGCGGCTGTTATGAACCCAACGACTCATGAAGCGTCACCATCGCACGGGCAAGCGGCATCGCATCAAAGGGGAGCGCTGAATCGCGTGCAGCCCGCCGACGACTCTCTACGGGTTCCTCGGAGAGCACCGCAACCGCGTGGGCGATCTGGGTCATGTCCTCCTCGGCATTAAGCCCTCCGCCGTTGCCGAATTCGATGTGGATGTGGTCAGTACCGCTAAGAATCACTGGTGTTCCCGACGCGAGTGACTCAAGGGCAACGGCATGGCCGATACTGCCACCCAGTGTGACGAGGGCGAAATCTGCGGTCGCAAACACTTCAGATCGTTCAGCTAGCGAGAGCGTCTGCGCGCTCAAGAACTGCACGGGGAGTCCGTGAGAACTCCTCTCTAGCCTGCTGCGCAGCGGTCCGTCGCCGAGCACCACAAGATGAGTGTCCTTACGCTGGTTGATGAGATGGCGGACTACATCGATCGCCGTAGAGACTGATCCTGTAGCGGTCAGGGGAGCAGCGCACACCAAAATAGTTGCGGCCCCGCTCGTATCACGCAGCGCGGAGTTGTGTCTCAAAGGCGTAAAGATCTCGAGATCGACGCCAGGATGAAGGAAGACCTGTCGGCTGGCCGCCGATGATTGCACCTCTGCGCTGGTTGGGGATGAAGGACTGCAGATGACTCGGTCATAGTTCTGCACTGCTCGATCGGACGCCCAGTCCGTGGGAACGTCATCCGCAAAGAGCACAGCAGGCACGTGGTTCTCGCGAGCCCATACTCCCAGCTGCCGAAAACTAAGCCGGTCGGCGACCTCGAGTCGATCGGGAACGAGACGATCGAGTGCTCGACCAATCGCGCGGGGGATTGCTACAAACCCGCGTCGTAGCGCAGCACCTCGAGCGGGAACGGTGACGATCGTTCCGTACTCGGTCCACTCGACCGAGGCGCCCGCCCCCGGCATGATCACCGTAAATTCGTGGCCAGCAGCGCGATACGCGATGCCCCGTGCGCGGACAGCGCTCGAGGGGGAGAGCGCCGGTACTGAATAGAAGCTGGTCACGTGCGCAATATGCATTTATTCATTATCACGTGCATTAGGTAAACGTTCAGGCAATGTCAGTGGTCTCCGTAGAATGGTAAGAGTGACTACAGCACAGTCGATCCCCAATTCTCACCTCAGCGTCCGCGGCGCCCGAGTTCACAATCTGAAGAACGTCGACCTCGAAATACCTCGGGATTCTCTCGTCGTATTCACCGGGCTTTCCGGTTCAGGCAAGTCGAGCCTCGCGTTTGACACGATCTTCGCCGAAGGCCAACGACGCTACGTCGAGTCCCTTTCCGCGTATGCCCGGCAATTCCTCGGCCAGGTTGACCGTCCCGATGTTGACTTCATAGAGGGCTTGAGTCCCGCGGTATCGATTGACCAGAAGTCCACGAACCGCAACCCACGGTCGACGGTCGGTACGATCACCGAGATTTATGACTACATGCGGCTGTTGTGGGCTCGAATTGGCGTTCCTCACTGTGCCGTGTGTGGCGAAAAGATTGAACGTCAGTCCGTGCAGCAAATCGCCGACCAACTTATGAAGCTCGACACTGGTACGCGCTATCAAGTCGTTAGCCCAGTAATTTCACAAAAAAAGGGCGAGTTCGTCGATCTCTTCGCCGAGTTAGCGTCGAGCGGATACTCGCGCGCGCTCGTCGACGGCGACGTGATCCAGCTGAGTGACCCTCCGAAGCTAAAGAAGCAGATCAAACACGACATTTCGGTTGTCGTTGACCGCCTGGTCGCCGGCGACGACATCCTTACTCGACTCACTGATTCTCTCGAGACCGCACTTCGACTAACCGACGGCATCGTTGCGATCAACTTCGTTGACGAAGAGGGGGATGCGGCGTGGAGATCATTCTCCGAAAAGCTTTCGTGCCCCAATAACCACCCCATTCAACTGACTGAGATTGAGCCGCGGACGTTCTCGTTCAACGCGCCATTTGGTGCGTGCCCTGAGTGCTCAGGGCTCGGCACTCGCATGTCAATCGATGCGGACCTTCTGATTGCTGACGACTCGGTAAGCCTGTCCGAGGGTGCGATCCTCCCGTGGACCAACTCGGGCAAGGGGCTTTACAACTACTTTGAGAAGCTTCTTGGCGGGTTGGCCCAAGATCTAGATTTCTCGATCGATACGCCATGGGGCGAGCTTCCTGAAGATGTCCGGGACGCGATCCTCACCGGAAACAACTTCAAAGTGTCGGTCAAGTGGAAGAACCGGTACGGCCGCGAGATGAAGTATTCAACCGGGTTTGAAGGCGTAATTCCATACATCGAGCGAAAGTATCTTGAAGCCGAAACTGACGTTCAGCGTCAGCGGTACGCGGCATACTTGCGCGAAATTCCGTGCCCAGTCTGCAACGGAAAGCGCCTCAAGCCAGAAGTTCTTGCGGTTACTGTTGCTGACCACAATATTTCGGATATTTGCGAGCTCAGCCTCATCGATGCCTACGGCTTCATGAACGAGCTCACCCTTTCGGAGCGCGATGCTCGAATCGCTGCCCAGGTACTTCGCGAGATTCGGCTTCGACTCGAATTCTTAGTCGAAGTTGGCTTGAGTTACCTCAACTTGGCACGTGCGGCAGCAACTCTCAGCGGTGGCGAGGCTCAGCGTATTCGTCTGGCAACCCAAATTGGTTCCGGCCTCACGGGCGTGCTCTACGTGCTCGACGAACCAAGTATCGGTCTGCACCAACGAGACAATCGCCGACTCATTGAAACCCTTGTCAAGCTCAAGAATCTCGGCAACACACTCATCGTCGTTGAGCACGATGAAGACACCATTCGCACCGCCGATTGGATTGTCGACATCGGGCCCGGAGCTGGCGAGCACGGCGGCGAAGTTGTGCACTCAGGCTCCTACGAAAATCTTCTCAAGAACAAGCGTTCAATTACGGCTGACTATCTCTCAGGCCGCAAAGCAATCGAAACTCCGAAAAAGCGTCGGCCTATCGATCGGGATCGACAGATTGTCGTCGAAGGCGCAAAGGCCAACAACCTCAAGAACGTGACTGTAAAATTTCCTCTCGGCACGTTTACCGCTGTGACGGGAGTGAGCGGTTCCGGCAAATCGAGCTTGGTCAACGACATTCTGTACAAGGTTCTCGCGAACGAGCTCAACGGGGCGCGGCAGATCCCCGGGAAGCACACCCGCGTTACAGGGCTCGAGAACCTCGACAAGGTTGTGCACGTCGATCAGAACCCGATTGGCCGCACCCCGCGTTCCAACCCAGCGACCTATACCGGTGTATTCGACAAAATTCGTACACTTTTTTCCGAAACTGGCGATGCGAAAGCTCGCGGCTACCTTCCAGGTCGCTTCAGCTTCAATGTGAAGGGCGGTCGTTGCGAAAACTGCTCAGGTGACGGCACTATCAAGATTGAGATGAACTTCCTGCCGGATGTCTACGTCGCCTGCGAAGTGTGTGGTGGGGCTCGCTACAATCGCGACACGCTCGCGGTGAAGTACAAGTCGAAGAACATTGCTGAAGTTCTTGACATGCCAATCAGCGAAGCCGCCGATTTCTTCGAAGCGATTTCGAGCATCCATCGCTATTTGAAAACTCTCGAAGAGGTTGGACTCGGATACGTTCGCCTCGGTCAGAGTGCGACAACGCTGTCCGGAGGTGAGGCTCAGCGTGTCAAGCTAGCAACCGAACTGCAAAAGCGCTCGATGGGCCGAAGCGTGTATGTCCTTGACGAACCGACGACCGGATTGCACTTCGAGGATGTGCGAAAGCTGCTGATGGTGCTCAATGGACTTGTAGATAAGGGAAACACGGTCATTGTCATCGAGCACAATCTTGATGTGATCAAGTCTGCGGATTGGCTTATCGATCTTGGCCCAGAAGGTGGTGCAGGTGGTGGTGAGCTCCTGTCGACAGCCACGCCTGAGAAGTTAGCAAAGGTCAAAGGTAGTCACACGGGCCAGTTCCTCGCCGAAGTGCTCAGTGGCAACCGTGTCTAGTAGCGAAAGGGGCCTCGATGGCTGAAACCGTCAGTTGGCGTCCTCGCTCGGGGGATATCCCTATTCAACCGGGTGTCTATCGGTTTACTGACGAGCGCAAGCGAGTGCTCTACGTCGGCAAAGCGAAGAACCTGCGATCGCGGCTCAGCAACTACTTCGCACCTCTGTCGAGCCTCCACGAGCGAACCCGCCGCATGGTCCTCTCTGCAGTCAACGTCGAGTGGACAATAGTCGGCAACGACTTCGAGGCTTTGCAGCTTGAGTACACCTGGATTAAAGAGTTCGATCCACCCTTCAACGTTCAGTACAAAGACGACAAGTCCTATCCGTATCTCGCGATCACGATGGGGGATGCTGTTCCGCGTGTGCTCGTGACGCGAAACCGAAACTTGCCGAATGCTCGATATTTCGGACCTTACTCTCGGGCTTGGGCTATTCGCGACACTGTGGACGTGATGCTCAAGGCGTTCCCTATGCGGAGTTGTTCTACTTCGGTATACAAGCGAGCGCAACAGACGGGACGTCCGTGCTTGCTTGGCGATATAGGTAAGTGTGCTGCCCCGTGTGTCGGGCGAGTGTCGCTCGAAGATCACAAGTCGATTGCGCTCGATTTCGCTTCGTTCATGGCGGGGAACGACTCCCGCATGTTGAACTCCATCCGTGAAAACATGACACAGGCCGCTGCTGCCCAGGACTATGAGTCCGCCGCTCGATATCGTGACCAAATTGGTGCGATGGAGACAGCTCTCGCAAAGAATCAAATAGTCCTGTCAGAAGACGTAGACGCTGACTTCTTTGGGATTGCTCACGACGAGCTCGCCGCAGCCGTGCAGCAATTTGTGGTTCGCGGTGGTCGGATCCGAGGAGTGCGAGGCTGGGTCGTAGACAAGGAACTTGATGTCGATCTTGGCGGCCTCGTGGAATCCGTCCTTCAGTACGCTTACGACGACGCCCCGCCACCACGCGACATTCTTGTCCCTGCTGTGCCCGAGGACAGCGCAGCGCTTGAGGAGTGGCTCTCACAGCGCCGCGGGTTGGGTGCCAGAACGCGCCTCCGCGTCGCTCAGAGGGGCGAAAAGGCAGCCCTGGCACAGACCGTGGAGACCAATGCAAAGAACGCTCTAATGCTCTACAAATCGAAGCGCAGCGGCGACTTTGTCGCTCGCTCCCAAGCGTTGGCAGATATTCAGGAAGCACTGGGAATGGCGGAGGCGCCTCTTCGCATGGAGTGTTTTGACGTTTCCCACTTGTCGGGAACGAACGTTGTGGCGTCAATGGTTGTGTTCGAAGATGGCCTACCCAAGAAAAAGCACTATCGGCGATTCAACATTGCCGCGACAACCGATGACACCGACTCGATATATCAGGTACTCAAACGACGTTTGGCCTATCTCGCGGCAGGGGACGCCGTGCCAGAGAGCTCGGTTCCTGCCTCCGAGGCGCCCGCCCACCTCATGCCAGACTCCGGCTCTGACGGGGATGTTTCGACCCCGACAGCGAAGTTTGCATACCCGCCGCAGTTGCTCATCGTTGACGGTGGCCAGCCTCAGGTATCCGCCGCACAGCGGGCGCTAGAGGAGTCCGGAGTATCGGGAATCCAATTGGCTGGCATTGCAAAGCGACTCGAAGAAATCTGGCTCCCGAATTCAGATTTTCCGGTGATCCTTCCACGCAATAGCGATGCATTGTTCCTCATCCAACGACTTCGCGATGAAGCCCATCGTTTTGCGATTACACATCAGAGACAGCGACGATCCAAGGACGTCTCGTCGATCCTCGCGACGGTGCCTGGACTAGGTCCATCCCGGATAAAGGCGCTTCTTCAACATTTCGGGTCGGTTGTTCGCCTCAGGGCTGCGTCAACGGAAGCAATCATGGAGGTGCCCGGCATCGGGGCTTCCACCGCCGATGCGATTATTCAGAAGTTGGGCGAACGCTAGCTCAGGTAGTCTGAGACGACCATGAATTCCGCAAGCGAACAGCAAGAAATGCTCATTGTGACTGGCATGTCTGGCGCGGGGCGGTCCACCGTCGGAAATGCTCTAGAAGACCTCGGCTGGTACGTCGTCGATAATCTGCCGCCCCAAATGCTTCTGCCGCTCGTAGACCTAGCTCTTCGCGCTGGCGATTCGCTTCCACGCGTCGCAGCCGTCATCGATGTGCGCGGGGGAAAACTATTTTCTGACGCTCAAGAGGCGATCCAAGCTCTCCGCGGGTCTACCTCGCTCCGAGTCCTGTTTTTGGATGCAGAAGATGCGGCCCTCGTGCGCCGCTTCGAACAGGTTCGCCGGCCCCATCCGCTGCAGGAAGACGGCACACCTCTCGACGGGATAGCCGCCGAACGCACTCGAATGGCTGAAATTCGCGCCAGCAGCGACATCATCATTGATACGAGCGATCTCAATATCCACCAGCTCGCCACGACCATCATTGAAAAGTTCTCGGCGGAAACCGATGCGGGTTTGCGTATTACTATTGAGAGCTTCGGATTCAAGTATGGTCTGCCAGCAGACGCCGATATGGTTGCTGACTGCAGGTTCCTACCGAATCCTTTCTGGATCCCCGAACTTAAAGCGCTTGACGGACTCGATGAGCGAGTGCGCGCGTATGTAGTTGGGGCGACCGGAGCACAAGAGTTCGTGGCAGATTACGCGCGAGCTCTTGAACCTGTTTTCGCCGGATATCAGCGCGAGAATAAACGACACGCAACGATTGCGATCGGCTGCACGGGTGGAAAACACCGATCGGTCGCCATCGCCGAAGAATTGTCGGCTATTCTCAGCGGACTGCCCGGAGTTGCCGTAAGTATCAAACATCGGGATCGCGGACGAGAGTAAATTGCTCATCCATGAACACCGCCATCGTGGAAGGAAGGCCAGTTAGTGGCATTAACTGCTGAGGTCAAAGACGAACTGGCACGAATTCAGTTGGGCAAGACGACCGAGCGCGCCGCTGAGTTGGCGACGATACTGCGGTTTTCGGGCGGATTGCACGTAATTTCGGGGCGAATCGCTGTCGAATCCGAGCTGGAGACTGAATTGCTCGCACGGCGTGTACGACGCGATATTGCAGAGCTATACGGTGTGCGCTCCGAAGTTTCGCGCGTTGCTTCCTCTGGTGGCCGCCGTTCGAACAATCTTTTAGTTCGCGTTCTCGATGGGGGAGAGACCCTCGCCCGTCAAACCGGGCTTTTGGATGCACGACGCCGCCCGATTCGCGGATTGCCCAACCGGGTAACCACGGGTGGTCGTGGCGAGCTGGCAGCGGTCTGGCGCGGCGCCTTCTTGGCTGCCGGCTCACTAACCGATCCCGGTCGTTCTGCCGCGCTTGAGGTAACTTGCCCTGGCAATGAGGCCGCAATGGCGCTCGTGGGTGCCGCTGGCCGCCTCAGGGTAGCCGCTAAGGCCCGTGAAGTGCGCGGAGTGCATCGCGTCGTGATTCGCGACGGTGAAGCGATTAGCGCGATGCTCACCATTATGGGTGCCGAGACGACGGTCGTTAGCTGGAATGAGCTGCGTCAGCGACGCGAAGTGCGGGCTACGGCCAACCGTCTAGTCAACTTCGACGACGCGAACTTGCGACGTTCTGCACAGGCTGCTGTTGCAGCGTGTTCGCGAGTCGAACGAGCGCTAGAAATTTTGGGCGATGACGTACCTAAGCATCTAAGGTACGCCGGTGAATTGCGGTTGAGTCACCGCGATTCAAGCCTGGACGAACTCGGGCACCACGCTGACCCGCCGATGACGAAGGATGCCGTAGCCGGTCGAATTCGACGCCTCTTGGCAATGGCAGATAAGCGAGCGAGCGACCTAGGAATCGCCGGAACTGAAGCAAACCTGCCTGCTGAGTTGGAGGAAGCTTAGCGTTCGTTCCATGCGGCACGAGTGTTGGGTGGACGTGGTTAGACTGGAAGAAATCGCCTGCACGCGCTTGCCAGCCGACGCAGGTCTCAGGATTCTAGGAGGACTTCCGATGGCTGAATACACCCTTCCCGAACTTTCGTATGACTACTCGGCGCTGGAGCCAAGCATCAGCGCAATGATCATGGAGCTTCACCACAGCAAGCACCACCAGGCTTACGTCACTGGTGCGAACGCTGCGATTGCTGGTCTCGCTGAAGCTCGCGACTCTGGCAACCTCTCGAACGTCAACAAGCTCGAGAAAGACCTCGCTTTTAACCTTGGTGGGCACATCAACCACTCCATCTTCTGGACAAATATGTCTCCCAATGGCGGCGACAAGCCGACTGGCGACCTTGAGAGCGCGATCAACGATCACTTTGGATCGTTTGATAAGTTCACAGCTCACTTCACTGCGACCGCAATGGGCGTACAGGGCTCCGGCTGGGCTGTGCTCGCGTGGGACTCCATCGGGGAGCGACTCATCATCGTTCAGTTCTTCGACCAGCAGGGCAACCTACCCGCCGGCATTGTGCCGCTACTCATGCTCGATGTCTGGGAGCACGCGTACTACCTCGACTACAAGAACGTGCGCGCCGACTACGTCAAGGCATTCTGGAACATCGTTGATTGGGCCAACGTACAAGACCGCTTCAGCGCAGCGCGCTCGAAGACAAACGGTCTGCTGCTACTCTCGTAGCGGCATCGTGGCCGGGTTAGGCCCCGGCTTTAGCCCTGTCTCCGCTGAAAGTAACACCCCACCACTACAGTACGACGCGTCCTAGACGCCTGATTTTCTGGAGCAACAGTGAGCGTAAAAATCGGTATTAATGGTTTCGGTCGCATTGGTCGCAACTTCTTTCGAGCGGCTTTGGCCAAGGACAGCAACATTGAAATTGTCGCTGTCAATGACCTCACAGACAACAAAACTCTCGCTCATCTCCTCAAGTACGACACGATCACGGGCCGTCTCGACGCCGAAGTAACCTTCGATAACGATCAGATCGTCGTCAATGGAACTGCTATCAAAGTATTCGCTGAGCGCGATCCTTCGAACTTGCCTTGGGGCGAGCTGGGAGTAGACATTGTCATCGAGTCGACGGGTCACTTCACCAAGTCGGCAGATGCTGCAAAGCACATCGCCGCTGGCGCGAAGAAGGTAATCGTTTCCGCACCAGCAACTGGCGATGACGTCGCGACAGTCGTGCTCGGAGTCAATGAGGCAACCTACGACCCCGCTGTGCACAACATTATTTCGAATGCTTCGTGCACCACGAACTGCCTCGCGCCTTTGGCCAAGGTGTTCATGGACAACTTCGGTATCGACACAGGGTTCATGACTACCGTTCACGCTTACACCGCGGACCAAAACCTTCAGGACGGTCCCCACGGAGACTTACGCCGCGCTCGCGCTGCAGCACAGAACGTAATCCCTACATCAACTGGTGCGGCAAAGGCACTCGGCATGGTTATCCCAGAGCTGGTCGGCAAGCTTGACGGTTACGCGTTGCGGGTTCCCGTAATCACCGGATCGATCACCGACCTCACCATTACGACTTCCTCCAAAGTCACTGTTGAGCAGATCAATGCCGCCTACAAGGAAGCAGCGGAAGGCCCCCTCAAGGGAATCCTGAAGTACACCGAGGACCCCATCGTGTCGAGCGACATTGCTGGGGACCCCCACTCGTCGATCTTCGACGCTGGCCTGACCAAGGTAATCGGAAACCAGGTAAAGGTTGCCTCGTGGTACGACAACGAGTGGGGTTACTCAAACCGCCTCGTTGATATCGCAGAGTACGTCGGCGACCGCCTCTAACCCCCGACGAACATGAGCCTCAGAACTCTTTCAGCGCTACCGGATCTCCGTGGAAAGCGCGTCATCGTCCGCTGTGACCTCAATGTCCCGCTAAAGGACGGCCAGATCACAGATGACGGGCGCATACGCGCTTCGCTACCAACCCTCAACGCGCTCATCAACGAAGGCGCACGTGTAGTCATCGTTTCGCATCTCGGTCGCCCGAACGGCGAACCTGATGCACAGTACAGCCTCGAACCGGTCGCTCAGAGGCTTTCGGAGCTTCTTGGCAAGGCTGTCGTCTTCGCCAAGGACACCGTTGGCCACGCGGCCGAGGAGGCTGTTGCGGAGCTCGAAGAGTGTGGAGTAGCGCTTCTCGAGAATCTGAGGTTCAATTCAGGCGAAACATCCAAGTCAGAGACTGAACGCGAAGAGTTTGCACACAAGCTCGCTCGCTTCGGCGACGCGTTCGTCTCTGACGGTTTCGGTGTCGTTCACCGCAAACAGGCCAGTGTCTTTGAACTGGCGAAGATTCTTCCCAGTGCTGCCGGGATCCTCATCGAGACTGAGCTTGATGTTCTTGAACGCTTGACCGTTACCCCTGAGCGTCCATACACGGTCGTACTCGGCGGTTCGAAAGTCTCAGACAAGCTCGACGTGATCGGCTCCCTCCTGCCGCGGGTAGATTCTCTCCTCGTCGGCGGCGGAATGCTTTTCACGTTTCTGGCCGCACAGGGGCACAAAGTTGGCGCCAGTCTGCTCGAGGCCGATCAACTTGAGACGGTGAAGCAGTACTTGGCTCAGGCTAAAGAGCTTGGCGTTGAGATTATTCTGCCCACAGACGTCGTTGTGGCCGAGTCGTTCAGTCCGAGCGCCGACCACACGGTAACCGCTGCCGACTCAATTGAGAGCACCGGATTCGCGGGCGCAGGCATTGGCCTCGACATTGGACCCGACACCGCGACTCGATTCGCAGACGTTATTCGTGCATCTAAGACTGTGTTCTGGAACGGCCCGATGGGTGTGTTTGAGTTCCCAGCCTTTGCTGCAGGCACGAAAGCGATTGCACAGGCGCTGACAGAAACCGATGGTTTTGGGGTTGTCGGCGGAGGAGACTCCGCAGCGGCGGTTCGGGCACTAGGTTTCAACGACGAACAGTTTGGACACATTTCTACAGGCGGCGGCGCGAGCCTCGAATTCCTCGAAGGTAAGCCCCTGCCTGGACTGGAGGTACTTGGATGGCAAAGCTAAAGCGTGTCCCGCTCATTGCGGGTAACTGGAAGATGAATCTCGACCACCTTCAGTCGATTGCATTCGTGCAAAAGCTGGCGTGGACCCTCAAGGACGCGAATCACGACTTTGGTTCCGATGGTGCCGAAGTTGCAGTTTTCCCGCCTTTTACTGACTTGCGGTCAGTGCAAACTCTGATCGCTGCCGACAAACTTGATGTCCGTTTCGGCGGCCAGGACCTTTCAGAGCACGAATCCGGCGCCTACACCGGTGAAATTTCTGGTGCATTCCTCTCGTCGCTCGATTGCCGCTATGTGCTTGTAGGGCACTCAGAGCGCCGCACAATGCATGGCGAGACTGACGATCAGCTCGCACGCAAGGTAGCGGCGGCACTCAAGAACGGTCTTGTACCCGTTCTCTGTGTCGGCGAAACCGCAGATGACCTTGAAGCTCATGGCCCGAGTGCAGTACCCGTGGCTCAACTCAAGGCAGGACTGGCTGGCATCACAGGCACACCCGAGATCGTCGTTGCCTACGAGCCAGTATGGGCGATTGGGTCGGGCAAGGCTGCGACACCGGAACAAGCAGAACAAGTCGCCAGCCGACTCCGTGAGACTCTCAGGGAAGTGCTTGGAGACGAAGTCGCCGACGCGACTCGAATCCTCTACGGCGGTTCGGTAAAATCCAGCAACATTGCTAGTTTGATGCGAGAGCCCAACATTGATGGCGCTCTCGTCGGTGGCGCAAGTCTCGACGTTGCCGAGTTTGCTAGCATTTCGCGCTTTTCCAAGCACGTCGGCACCTAGACGTTATACTGTTCGAGGCCTGAACGGCCTGTTCGAAAGGTTCTTTGTGGAAATTCTCCAGGTTGTGTTGCAGATCTTGCTCGGTATTACGAGCTTGCTGCTCACACTGCTTATCCTTCTTCACCGCGGTCGCGGTGGAGGTCTCTCCGATATGTTCGGTGGGGGAGTAACATCCAACCTCGGTGCATCGGGAGTTGCCGAGCGCAACTTGAATCGCATCACCGTGATCCTCGGAGTCGTGTGGATCAGCTGCATCGTCGTTCTTGGACTCATCACCAAGTTTGACGGCGCTTAAGAACCTCCAGCCTCAGCAAACAAAGGAACACAGTGGCATCAGGCGGTAGTGCAATTCGCGGATCGCGCGTTGGCGCAGGTCCCATGGGTGAACAAGATCGTGGTTTCCACGCCGAACGCATTCAGGTTTCATACTGGGATGCGCAAGGCAACGAGACCGTGCGTTCTTTTTCGGCGACTCTTCCCGACGAGGAGATTCCTGAAACGATCGACTCTCCGTCAACGGGGCTACCCGCTGGCCGCGATAAAGAAAATCCTCCCTCCGTAGCAAAACTTGAGCCATACAAAACTCACCTCGCTTACGTAAAGGAACGTCGGAGCGATGAGGAAGCTTCTGAGCTTCTAGAAGAGGCGCTCGTCCAGCTGCGCACTCGTCGGGGAACAGTGAGCTCCTAACGGACCCTCTGCGGCGTTAGCCCAGATCTTTTCCCGCAATTCTTAGCGTTAAATGTAAGGGGCCCCAACCGAATCGGTTGGGGCCCCTTACGCCGCTAACGAGGGCTAGTGCTCGTCCGTGGAATCAGCGCTCGTCCAGAACTCCCCAGGATCGATGAGGGCGTCAGGTACTTGAGCGGCAGCGTCTGAGTCGACAAAAAACAGAGTCTTTCGCCGGCCTTCCAAACCTGCTGCCGGGACTTCGTTGTAGCTAGCTCCGGCGAGCGTGAGACCCAGCGCCGAGGCCTTGTCACTTCCCGCTACGACGGCCCAGATGCGCACTGACGAGTTGAGTACCGGGAGGGTGAGGCTCAAGCGCTCATCGGGCGGTTTGGGTGAATTGCGAACAGCAATCACGGTCGCTTCGGCCTCTCGGATTCCCTCACGCTCGGGAAAGAGCGACGCAATGTGCCCATCGGGGCCGACGCCGAGAAAGACAATGTCGAAGTTCGGAAACTTGCCAGACCGAGCAGCATGTTTGGCCAGCTCGTCCGAGTACGATCTAGCCGCGTCGTCCAAGCTCAATCCGGCGTTAGACGCCGGATAGGCGTGGACACGAGCTGGGTCTACCGGAACGTGGTCGAGTAGTGCGATGTGAGCTTGAAGATCATTACGTTCAGCGTCGCCGGCGGGCAACCAGCGTTCGTCGCCCCACCAGAAATTGACTCGAGACCAATCAACTGCGTCGCGCTTCGGGGAATCGTTGATCGCCGCGAGCACAGCCTGGCCCATTGATCCACCCGTGAGGACGATGGTTGCTTCATCAAATTCAGCGATTATGTGCGGAACCTTCCTGAGGAAGCGGTCTGCCACTGCCTGGGCTAGTTCAGTCTTGGTTGTGTGGACTATTGCCCGACGCTCATTGCTCACTAGATTTTCGCTTTCCTTGATGCTGCCTCACGCGATGCGGTTATCTCGCTCACACCACGACGAACTACATGCCCGAAAAGGCTATCGGGGTCGAGACGTCGAAGTTCCTCTGCGAGACAATCACGCAGACTACGCCGAGGCAAGGAGATGTCGTGGACCGGCTGATCGGGCTGCGTCAGCGTGGCAATACTCGCGACGTTGCGCTCGAGCTTGATTGTTCCAGACTTACGTTCAAGAACAACTGAATGGATTCCGGTAGGGACGGGGGAGCCATCGGCTACGTTCAGTGAGACTTCGACTTTAAGCTGCATTTGCAACCAAGCGGCGAGCAGCAAGGTCGATGGGGAGTCTGCGGCTCCGCTGACGGTAACGGCGGTAATCGGCTCGTAGGGTGGCTGGTCCAGTACCGCGGCGAGCTGGGCCCTCCACAGCGTCAACCGTGTCCATGCAAAGTCTGTGTCGCCCGGAACGTAGCTCTCGCACATTCGATGCATCGCTGCCAGGGAATTTGCACTTGCTGCGGCATCGGTAATCCGACGTTGAGCAATTCGCCCCAGAGGGGATTCAGACGCGCTAGCTGGCGCTTCACCCGGCCACCAGGCTACGACGGGCGCGTCAGGCAGCAACAAGCCGGTTACAAGGCTTTCTTGGTCGAGTGCGGCGTCACCATGCGCGGTCACGACAATTACTTCACTCGCGCCGGCATCTCCGCCGACTCGGATCTGAGCGTCGACGCGGGCCTTTTCGTTTCGCGCACCTTCAGTCGTGCTCGTTGAGACGACGAGCACGCGCATTGGGTGTTCGCGTGACGCATCATTCGCGGCAGCAATCGCTTCCTCTTCGTTTCCGAGTTCGGTCGCAATTACCAAAGTGAGAACGCGCCCCAGGGCGACAGCGCCTCCGTCTTCGCGGATGCGCACGAGCGCTTTCGAGATTTTGGCCGAGGTTGTATCGGGCAAATCAACGATCATGGTCGTCTCCAAACTCGTCCATCGCGTTCCATGAGGTCGTCAGCTGATTTTGGACCCCATGTTCCTGGACGGTACTCCTCTGGCGCTCCTTGAGAGGCCCAGAATTTTTCGATCGGATCGAGGATCTTCCAGCTCAGTTCAACCTCTTCGTGCCGCGGGAATAGCGGTGGATCTCCAAGAAGAACATCGAGGATCAGTCGCTCATAGGCCTCCGGGCTGGCTTCGGTGAAAGCGTGACCGTATCCGAAGTCCATCGTCACGTCCCGCACGTGCATTTCGGCACCGGGGACCTTCGATCCGAATCGAATTGTCACACCTTCATCCGGCTGAACCCGGATTACTAGAGCATTCTGGCCTAACGCAGAAGTACGGCTCTCCTCAAAAAGATACTGCGGGGCGCGCTTGAAGACGACGGCAATTTCAGTAACCCGCCGGCCCAAGCGTTTGCCTGCACGCAGATAGAACGGCACGCCGGCCCATCGACGTGTTCCGATATCGAGCCGGATCGCGGCGTACGTTTCCGTAGTCGACTGAGGGTTCATCCCCTCTTCGTCGAGGAAGCCGGCCACCTTTTCGCCGCCTTGCCAGCCGCCACCGTATTGGCCGCGGGCAGTGTGCTTGGAAAGGTCAGCAGGCAATCGCACTGCCGACAAGACCTTTTCCTTCTCAGCACGAAGGTCGGCGGCATCGAACGAAACCGGCTCTTCCATTGCGGTAAGGGCGAGTAGCTGCAAGAGGTGGTTCTGGATAACGTCACGGGCGGCACCTATGCCGTCGTAATAACCCGCGCGTCCGCCGACGCCGATGTCCTCGGCCATAGTGATTTGCACGTGGTCGACGTGATGTGAATTCCAGAGGGGTTCGTACAGTTGGTTAGCGAAGCGCAGCGCAAGGATGTTTTGCACTGTCTCCTTACCGAGGTAGTGATCGATCCGAAAAACGCTGTCAGGCGGAAATACTGACTCGACAACGTCGTTGAGTTCGCGTGCCGTCTCCAAGTCACTACCGAACGGCTTCTCAATGACGACACGACGCCACTGTCCGTTGACCTGTTCTGCCAAGCCGGAGTTACGAAGTTGCTCGGTGACTTGCGGAAAGGACTTCGGTGGTATCGACAGGTAGAACGCATGGTTTCCCATAGTGCCGCGTTCCTGATCAAGCTCGTCGAGCGTTGACTTCAACCGCTCGAAAGCTTCAGCATCATCAAACTCGCCCTGAACGAAACGGATGCCTTGAGCGAGTTGCTTCCAAACATCTTCATCGAATGGGGTCCGTGCGTATTGCTTCACGGCGTCATGAACGACTTTTTCGAAGTCTTGATCCTCCCACTCGCGCCTCGCGAAGCCGACGAGAGCGAAGCCGGGGGGAAGCAGTCCCCGATTAGCGAGGTCATACACTGCAGGCATCAGTTTTTTTCGCGACAGGTCGCCAGTGACACCAAATATGACAAGCCCGCTTGGACCTGCGATACGATTGAGCCTGCGGTCAGAACTCAGTCGCAGCGGGTTAAAGTCAGCGCTGATCTCAACGGGGGACATGCTTCTCCTCTGTGTGCTGCACAAACGTGCCGCAGCTATCCGATCGCGTTGAGCAAGAGCGGCAGCGAAACCTTGGGATTCGACACCGTCAAACTCAATACCGGTCGACCGTGTTCAGCAAGCACGCTCGCATCGCCCGCTGCCTGTGCGCGGATGAACTGTCCAAAAGTGAACGGGCGGTCGGGTATCTGCAGATCAGTGTCTTCAACCGTGATGATTTGCAGGAAGACGCCGACAGCGGGTCCACCCTTATGGAACTGTCCAGTGGAATGCAGGAACCGCGGTCCCCAACCGAATGTAACCGGACGCCTGGTTCGCGCGGCCGTCCGCTCGCGAATCTCAGCCAACTCGGGATACGCAACGCGATCGGCGTACGCCTGAATAGCTACATAACCGTCGTCTTCTAGGTACGACAAGAGGCTAGAGATAACCCCAGCGAGGTCGGTACTGTCTGACACAACACCGTCGGTTCCACGAATTTCAATGTCTCCAACGCTGAAGGTCGGATCCTGCGGCGGTGCCGGGTTGTCAATCAGTTCGCGGGCCGCAATTTTCGCTGCCTCAACATCTGGCTGATCAAAGGGATTGATGCCAAGAATTCGGCCGGCGACTACCGTCGCGTACTCCCAAAGGAGAAGCTGACCACCGAGTGAGCCGGCAATTTCGATTTCTCCCTCAAGAACTTCCTTGGTGTCGTCCCAGTCGCCGACAAGACGAACAATTTGCAAATCTTCGAGACCTTCAGCGACTTCGGGGGAGTCAGCGTTCAACACGACCGGAAGGATTCCAGTGCCCTGCTTACCAGTCGACTCAGCAATTAGCTGCTCGGCCCAGTCGCCAAAGCCCAAGATGTGCGTACCGTCGGCGATGATGCCGAGCTTGTCTTTGAGCGGATCGGTGCCAGCGATTGCTGCGCCCAAAATCAGCCCGGGATTATGGCGCTCATCGACAGCGAGCTCGACCATGACAGCTTCGGCCTCATCGAGCAGTTCATTGAGGTCTACGCCCGCCAGCCCAGAGGGCACTAGACCGAAAGCGGTCAGCGCCGAATAGCGTCCGCCGACGTTGGGGTCGGCATTGAACACTCGATAGCCGGCTTCGCGTGTCGCAACATCCATCGGAGAACCGGGGTCGGTAACGATGATGATGCGAGTTCGCGGATCGATTCCTGCATCTGTGAAGTACTTCTCATAAATGCGCTTTTGGGAGTCGGTCTCCAGAGTTGAACCAGACTTCGACGAAATTATGACTGCCGTGGTGTTCAAACGGTCACCGAGCGCACTGAGCACCTGCGCTGGGTCAGTAGAGTCCAGAACCGTCAGCTCGACACCGTAAGTGCGTGTGATGACCTCGGGCGCAAGCGAAGAGCCGCCCATTCCACCCAATACGAAGTGGTTTACGCCCTCGGAACGCAGCTTGTCGCGCAGTGCATAGATGTCCGCGACTAGAGGGCGACCCACAGAGACCGCCTCGACCCAACCCAGTCGCTTTGCGGACTCTTCTTCGGCATCAGCACCCCACAGACTAGCGTCACCGCCGGTAATGCGACTCGCAACAAGGTCATTGACGAGTTGGGGCATGATTCGATCTACGGCACGCGCCGCGGCGCCCGAGACAGCAATTTTTACACTCATTTTGCAGCCTCTAGGGCTGCGGATACGGTGTCGAGCAGCTCGTTCCAGGACACAATGAACTTTTCTACGCCCTCCTTCTCGAGAAGCGCGGTGACCTCGTCGTACGAGATTCCCAGCGCGGTGAGAGCATCGAGAGTCATATTCGCTGCATCGTAGTTAGCCGTGACCTGCTCGCCACTAATTACTCCGTGGTCGAAAGTAGCTTCGAGAGTTTTCTCTGGCATCGTGTTGACAGTCTCGCCGACCGCAAGCTCCGTGACGTACAGGGTGTCCGGCAAGCTCGGGTCCTTTACACCGGTGGATGCCCAGAGCGGACGCTGCTTGTTTGCACCGGCAGCGAGCAACGCCGCCGCACGCTCAGTTGCGAAAGCTTGCTCGTACAGCTCGTAGGCGAGACGCGCATTGGCAACGCCGGCCTTGCTCTTGAGCGCGGTGGCGGTGTCGGTGCCGATCGCGTCAAGACGCTTGTCAATCTCAGTGTCTACCCGCGAAACAAAGAACGAAGCTACCGAGTGGATCTTCGAAAGATCGTGCCCTGCAGTCTTGGCCTTTTCGAGACCCAACAGGTACGCCTCAATAACGTCGCGGTGACGAGCCAAGCTGAAGATGAGCGTGACATTGACGCTGATTCCCGCGGCAATCGTCTCGGTGATCGCCTCTAATCCCTCGACGGTCGCAGGAATCTTAATCATCGCGTTCTCACGCGCGACCTTCGCCCACAACTGCTTCGCTTGGGCAATAGTGCCCTCTGCATCGTGAGCGAGACCCGGCTCGACCTCGATCGAGACCCTGCCATCGCGACCTGCAGTGGCATCGTAGACGGGACGGAAGATATCGCTCGCAGCAGCGACATCGTCGGTCGTGATTTCGAATACGGCTTCAGTGACGCTTTTGCCTTGAGTAGCAAGTTGTGCAACCTGCTCGTCGTACGCCTCGCCCTTCGCAAGGGCAGTAGCGAAGATCGTTGGATTTGTGGTTACGCCAACGACGTTGCGCGACTCGATGAGCGACTCGAGTCCTCCAGAGTTGATTCGTTCGCGCGAGAGGTCGTCAAGCCAAATGCTCACTCCGAGATTGGAGAGTGCGCTGGTGGGGGTTTCGTTAGTCATTCTTGTCTCCTTTTCTAGAGTGCCTAGACGGCATCCAGAGAATCGCGTGCGGCGGCCACTACGGCCTCGGTGGTGATGCCAAACTCACGGAAAAGCGTCTTGTAATCAGCGGATGCGCCGAAGTGCTCGATCGAGACACTGCGACCTGCGTCGCCAACGTAATTACGCCATCCGACAGAGAGTCCTGCCTCTACCGATACGCGTGCACGCACAGTAGAAGGCAATACCGACTCGCGGTATCCCTCGGACTGCTCTTCGAACCACTCAAGGCTCGGAGCGGAAACGACGCGGGCATTGATGCCGTCAGCAGCAAGAGCTTCGCGAGCTTCGACTGCGAGCTGAACTTCGGAACCCGTCGCGATAAGAATCACATCGGGGGAGCCGTTGGGAGCCTCAGCGAGAACGTATGCTCCGCGAGCCACACGCGACGCCGATGCAAAAGTGTCTCCGCTTGCGTCGCCATCTCCACGCGCAAAGACCGGTACGTTCTGTCGGGTGAGAGCGATTCCGGCGGGACCGTTGCGGCGCTCCAGAATCGTTTTCCACGCCCAGGCAGTCTCGTTTGCATCAGCGGGACGCACGACATCGAGGCCAGGAATCATGCGCAGGCTCGCCAATTGTTCGATCGGCTGATGTGTTGGGCCATCTTCTCCGAGAGCCACAGAGTCGTGAGTCCAAACGAAGATCGACGGAACTGCCATGAGGGCAGCCAATCGAACAGCTGGACGCATGTAGTCGCTGAAAATCAGGAACGTTCCGCCAAAGGCGCGGGTATTTCCGTGCAGAACAATCCCATTGATGATCGCGCCCATTGCGTGCTCACGGATGCCGAAGTGGAGCACACGGCCGTACTCGTTTCCACTCCACTCCGAAGTCGAGTGCTCGCTAGGAATAAACGACTTACCACCGGCGATGGTGGTGAGGTTCGACTCTGCGAGGTCGGACGAGCCGCCCCACAATTCGGGGATGAGCGCTCCGAGGGCTCCGAGCACCTTGCCGCTTGCAGCACGAGTCGACACGTCCTTTCCCGCCTCGAACTCGGGGAGCGCCTCTTCGACGCCATCAGGCAGCTCTCCGGAAAGCACCCGGTCAAGCAGCTGCTTGCGGTCAGGATTAGCGGCAGCCCACTTGTCGAAGGACTCGGTCCACTCAGCTCGCTGCTGCTTGCCGCGGTCGACGGCTAGGCGAGTGTGAGCAATGACATCGTCGTCGACAACGAAGGTCTGTTCTGGGTCAAAGCCGAGTTCCTTCTTCGTCGCAGCGAGTTCGTCCGCACCCAGTGCTGATCCGTGGATCTTGCCAGTGTTCTGCTTGGTGGGAGCGGGCCAACCGATGATTGTGCGAAGGATAATGAGGGAAGGCTGATCGGAAACCGCTTTGGCAGCCTCAATCGCGGCGTTGAGTGCCTCAACGTCTTCGACGTATTCGCCGGTCTTCTTCCAGTCGACAACCTGTACGTGCCAGTTATATGACTCGTAACGCTTGTGTACATCCTCGGTAAAGGCGATGTTTGTATCGTCTTCAATCGAGATCTGGTTGCTGTCGTAAATGGCAATGAGATTGCCAAGCTGCTGGTGACCAGCGAGCGACGATGCTTCAGAGGACACGCCCTCTTGCAGATCACCGTCGCCGGCGATGACGTAAATGAAGTGATCGAACGGGCTTGTACCCGGTTTGGCTTCTGGATCGAAGAGCCCACGCTCGTACCGCGCTGCGTAAGCGAATCCGACAGATGAGGCGATGCCTTGACCGAGCGGGCCCGTCGTGATCTCGACTCCCTTGGTGTGACCGAATTCTGGATGCCCAGGGGTCAGTGATCCCCAAGTGCGCAAAGCCTTCAGGTCATCAAGCTCCAGTCCGTAGCCGCCTAGATAGAGCTGCACGTACTGGGTGAGCGAACTGTGCCCCACTGAGAGGATGAAGCGGTCACGGCCGAGCCACTGATCGTCGCTTGGATCGCGACGCATCACCTTCTGAAAGAGCAGATACGCAGCCGGCGCCAAACTCATCGCGGTTCCGGGATGCCCGTTACCTACCTTCTCAACGGCGTCAGCCGCAAGAATTCGAGCGGTGTCTACCGCTTTGTTATCGATGTGATCCCATTGAAAAGCTGCCACGAGAATAATGACCCTTCTGCAAGCGAAGTGCCCTACCGCGAACGATCGGGGCACATGAACGACCCGCCACGCGACATCATTGGCTCGGTCGGTGGATCTGCCAACGCTGCGCGAACGCAAGATTGGGCAGGGCCACCGAGAGGCGGGCTACCCAAGTATAGGGAACCAAGCACGCGAACGTTGCTTCACTACGTCTGCGGTCAACACGATTCCTCCAGCGGCTTAGAATCAAAAGTATGGATGTCACTCTAGAAGCCCGAACGCAGCAGCAACGCATCGGCATCCTCCGTAAAATTCGCGCGTACGTTGCCCTTACCAAGCCACGCGTCATTGAACTGCTGCTCGTGACGACGGTTCCGGTGATGGTTCTCGCCGCGAACGGCATACCGAACCTCTGGCTAGTTCTTGCCACTCTCATCGGCGGCATCCTCAGTGCGTCATCCGCTAACGCCTTCAATTGCTACATCGATCGCGACATCGACCGAGTGATGGCACGCACCAAGAACCGACCCCTTGTGACGGGGGAGCTGACAGACCGTGAGGCGCTCGTCTTCGCCTGGCTATCAGGAATCGGCTCCGTCGTGTGGCTTGCGATCTTTACCAACTGGCTTGCCGCGGCACTGTCGTTGTTCGCAATCCTGTTCTACGTTTTCGTTTACACGCTGCTCTTGAAGCGACGAACACCTCAAAACATCATTTGGGGCGGAATTGCTGGCTGCATGCCAGTTCTCATCGGATGGGCCGCCGTTACCGGCGATCTGTCCTGGGCTGCCTGGGTTCTTTTCGCCGTGGTCTTCTTGTGGACGCCCCCGCATTATTGGCCACTGTCGATGAAGTACCGGGCTGAGTATCAGTCGGTCGGCGTACCAATGCTCGCCGTGGTGCGCGGCCGCGCTGCAGTTGGACTTCAAGTCGTTCTCTATGCGTGGGCGACCGTGGTCTGCTCTCTGCTTCTCGTTCCTATCGCAGGAATGGGTGTGGTCTACACGGTCGTTGCAGCGGCCAGCGGTGCGTGGTTCATCATCGAATCTCACCGTTTGTACGCTACGGCGATTCGGCACGGCGAGGTAAAAGCAATGCGGGTCTTCCACAGTTCGATCAGCTATTTGACGCTAGTTTTCCTCGCGGTCGGCATCGATCCGCTGCTTCCGTTCTAGCCGCTAGCGCTTTTCAGTTCGCCACCGTCAGCACTTCTTGAGTGACGGCGCGTTCGTTCGTGGGTGCGCTCGAGCGTAGCGAGAGCACGAGTGCTGTCATTGCTGCGGCAATCATGCAGGCAATCACCATGTGACTGCCAACGAGCAAGATCGGTAGTCCTGTTCGCGATTGGATCACGCCGATGAGCGCTTGAACCACTTCGAGCACGAGCAGGATCACGGCAAAGTCCATGATCCTGCGGTGACGGGCGCGCGCAAGCATGATTACCAGCGCGAGTGTCGCGGCGAGGAGTGCGTAGCCTGGCCAACTGTGAACGTGCTGCAGGATGCTCGCATCGAGCCCGTTACGGGCAGAGCCGTCGTCCCCGGCATGCGGACCTGCGCCCGTCGTGAGAATCCCGGCTATAACGGTCACAGCAACGAGCAGACTTGTTACATGAGTCAAGATTGTTATGGGCCGGCTCACGAGGCGTTCAGCACCGCGTTGCCCGCACCACACCCGATAGACGAGAGCTGCGCTCACCGCGACCAGGATGGCGGAGATCGCGAAATGCACTCCAACGACGCTCGGGTCAAGTTGCACGCGAACGGAGAGGCCGCCGATCAGCCCTTGCAGCACTGTTCCGCCGAGTATCACCAGCGCAAGTGTCATCAGATCTCGGCGTTCGCGTCGGATTCGAAGCAGCATGAGCACCATGAGGACGGCAACGAGTCCGACCACGATCGACAACAATCGGTTACCAAATTCAATAGCGCCGTGCAATCCCATTTCAGGCGTGGCTATCAATGACGCATCGGTGCACAGGGGCCAGGTCGGGCATCCGAGACCTGAGCCTGTGAGGCGAACGGCGCCACCAGTAGCGACGATCAGGATCTGGATGACGAGGGTAGCGACAGCGAAGAATCGCACGCGAGCGCCAACAAACTGCGGCAATCGCGCACCAACAACAGTGAAGACCGACTGCACTCGCGCGCTTACAAACTGAGACATTCGTGCGATGACGGCGTTCACGGCCGTACCTCCTGTTATTTCGGGCTTCTCCCTGTAGAATGGTTTGTGTTCAGGAACACAGCCCATGCCGGGAAGTCAATGATGACAGCGAGGTAGTGCCTTGCTTGTCCTGTTTCAGTCTAAGTTCGCCCACGCAGTGTTTTGTCACCGTGAACGCGTACCCCACGAAATATTCCCGGTTATTTGCTGTGTGCAGGAATGCCAACGCAGCCACCTTGGTTGATAGGGGTAGGAAATGAGGTACCAATGTCCGACGTGCTGATTGATCGTCCGGAACTCAATGGCATGGGCCAGTATGAGTTCGGCTGGGCCGACTCCGACGTTGCGGGAGCCTCTGCACGACGGGGCATCAACGAAGAAGTCGTCCGCGACATCTCGACGCTGAAGAACGAGCCAGAATCGATGCTAAAAAAGCGTCTCAAAGGTCTCGAGCTCTTCGGTCGTAAACCGATGCCTAAGTGGGGCGCTGACCTCTCCGGCATCGACTTCGACAACATCAAATACTTTGTTCGGTCAACAGAGAAGCAAGCCCAAACTTGGGAAGACCTTCCTGCAGACATTCGTGACACCTACGAAAAACTCGGTATCCCCGAGGCTGAGCGCAACCGTCTCGTGTCCGGTGTCGCAGCGCAGTACGAATCTGAAGTCGTATTCCACTCGATCAACTCTGAGCTCGAAGCACAGGGTGTCATTTTCATGGACACCGACACTGCGCTTCGCGAGCACCCAGAGTTCTTCGACGAGTACTTCGGATCGGTCATCCCAGCCGGTGACAACAAGTTTGCCGCGTTGAACACCGCGGTATGGTCGGGTGGCTCATTCGTCTACGTACCGAAGGGCGTCCACGTAGAGATCCCTCTTCAGGCATATTTCCGCATCAATACGGAAAACATGGGGCAGTTTGAACGCACCCTGATCATTGCCGACGAAGGTTCTTACGTTCACTACATTGAGGGCTGCACTGCTCCGATCTACAAGTCGGACTCTCTTCACTCGGCCGTTGTAGAAATCATCGTCAAGAAGAACGCTCGCGTTCGCTACACGACGATTCAGAACTGGTCGAACAACGTCTACAACCTGGTCACCAAGCGTGCGATTGCCCATGAGGGCGCGACTATGGAATGGATTGACGGAAACATCGGTTCCAAAGTGACCATGAAGTACCCGTCGATCTACTTGGTTGGCGAGCACGCAAAGGGTGAAACGCTCTCGGTCGCATTCGCGGGTCCAGGTCAGCACCAAGATGCTGGCGCTAAAATGATCCACATGGCGCCGTACACAACGTCATCGATCGTCTCGAAATCAGTCGCTCGCGGCGGTGGCCGTGCTGGCTATCGTGGCGAAGTGCGCGTTGACGAAAAGGCGCACCACTCGGCAAATACGGTGCGTTGTGATGCGCTATTGGTTGACACAATTTCGCGTTCCGACACGTACCCGGCAATCGACATCCGTGTGGATGACGTTCAACTCGGTCACGAAGCGACCGTCTCTAAGGTCAGCGCGGAACAGCTCTTCTATCTGCAGTCACGCGGAATGGAAGAGGATGAAGCAATGGCAATGATCGTTCGTGGCTTCATCGAGCCTATTGCTCGCGAATTGCCCATGGAGTACGCCTTCGAACTCAATAAGCTCATCGAATTGAGCATGGAAGGATCCGTCGGCTAAATGACCGTCGTTACACCAGAACAACACGGACTCAAAGCTCACAGCGATGGTGGATGGGACGCCGAAGACAAAAACTTCGTGCCTGTTCAGACTCGCTCTGGGCGCCCTAAATCATTCGAGCACTCCGACTTCGCTCCCGTTACTGGGATCGAGGCGGATTGGAAGCTAACCCCGGTAAAGCTCATTAAGCCGCTACTGGATGACGCGCTAGATGGCTCGGCTTACACATTTACGACGGATGCGCCGGCTGGCGTAACGGTCGAATGGATTGCGCGAGACGACAAGCGAATCGCATCGGCAGGTGCACCTGAAGAACGGGCATCCGCTAATGCGTGGACTTCGTTCGAGCAGGCTCTGGCAATCACGGTGACGAGCGAAGAGCACGTCACACTTCGAATTTCACGGGCTGACCTCGGCAATACAGCACGCGGCGCTCACACCGTAATTACGGCACGTCCTCACAGCAACAGCACGATCATCGTGGAGTCTTCGGGCGACGCTCTCTTGAGCGAGAACGTTGAAGTAGTAGTCGAAGAGGGCGCATCACTGAACTTTGTCAGCGTTCAGGACTGGAATGACGAAGCTATTCATCTTGCGAGTCACTTTGTGCAGGTGGGACGCGATGCGACCCTCAAGCACACCGTAATTTCGCTCGGTGGAAAAGTTGTGCGCGTCAATCCAGCCGTACATCTATCGGGGGAGGGCGCTGACGGCGAACTCTACGGTTTGTACTTTGCCGATGAGGGCCAGCACCTCGAGCAGCGCGTCTACATGCACCACAAGGCAGCGCACACTCGTGGCCGCGTGAACTACAAGGGCGCGCTTCAAGGTGCGGGAGCTCGCACCGTCTGGGTTGGCGACGTGCTGATTGGGCGCGACGGCGCAGGCACTGATAGCTACGAGCAGAATCGCAACCTGGTATTGACCGAAGGCACCCGTGCCGACTCAATCCCGAACCTAGAAATCGAGACTGGCGATATCCAAGGTGCTGGCCACGCTAGTGCAACTGGGCGCTTCGACGATGAACAACTCTTCTACCTGCAAGCTCGAGGAATTTCAGAGGCAGAAGCACGCCGTCTCGTTGTTATCGGCTTCCTTTCAGAGATTGTCCAGAAAGTCGGAGACGAACAGCTCGAAGCCCGCTTGCACTCTGCGATCGAGTCTGAGTTGGAAGGAAGCAAGGCGTGACCGCTCAACGTGTGTGCGCAGCTGACGAGCTAGAGCCTAATAAGGCCTACCGGGTCGAGCTTGACGGCACCGCCATCGCGATTGTAAAAGACTCTGCGGGAGTCATCCACGCTATCGGCGACACGTGCACCCACGGCGATATTTCGCTTGCAGAAGGATTCGTTGAAGATGGGGCGATCGAGTGCTGGGCACACGGTTCCCTATTTTCGCTCGACACTGGCAAGCCCTTGAGCCTGCCAGCCTATGAACCTGTACCGGTCTTTGTAGTGAAGATCGACGACGACGGCGGGGTTTTTATTGACCCTGAGCAGACTGTCGCCATCGAGGGCTAGTAGCTCTCCTCACAAGACCATTAAGGAAAGAAACAAATGTCAGTACTGTCAGTGAAAGATTTGCACGTCAGCGTCGAGACCGAAGAGGGTTCGAAGCACATCCTCAAGGGTGTCAACCTCACGATCAACCAGGGCGAAATTCACGCCATCATGGGTCCGAACGGCTCAGGAAAGTCCACCCTCGCGTACACGATTGCGGGCCACCCGAAGTATCACGTAGAGAGCGGATCCGTAACTCTCGACGGCAAAGAGGTGCTCGACATGAGCATTGACGAACGTGCCCGAGCTGGCCTTTTCTTGGCTATGCAGTACCCGGTAGAAATTCCTGGAGTTAAGGTTGCCGACTTCCTTCGCACCGCAAAGACCGCGCTGAGCGGCGAGGCCCCTGCACTTCGGCCGTGGATCAAAGAGGTCAATTCCTCGATGAAGGCTTTGCGCATGGACAAGACTTTCGCGGATCGTAACGTCAACGAAGGTTTCTCCGGTGGCGAGAAGAAGCGAAACGAGATCCTGCAGCTTGAACTGCTCAAGCCGACGTTCGCGATTCTCGACGAAACTGACTCTGGGCTCGATGTCGACGCGCTGAAGATTGTCTCTGAAGGCGTGAACCGTGCTCGCGAGAACACAGGACTCGGCCTGCTCTTGATCACTCACTACACGCGAATCTTGCGCTACATCAAGCCCGATTTTGTACACGTTTTCGTCGATGGTCGCGTCGCAGAACAGGGCGGCCCTGAGCTTGCAGATCGCCTTGAAAACGAAGGTTACGATCGATTTTTGACCGACACGAGCGTAGCCTAGATATATGTCTACAGTTCTGGCGCCCGCTCTCTTCGACGAGGTCGAAGAAGCGCTCAAAGATGTAGTTGACCCCGAGCTCGGTGTCAACATTGTCGACCTTGGTCTTATTTATGACCTCAGTTGGGATCCTGAGAACAACGCGCTGATTGTGAGCATGACGCTTACGTCAGCCGGTTGTCCCCTCACCGACGTAATTGAAGAGCAAATCGCGCAGTCCCTCGATGGAGTAGTTGAAGCATTTCGAATTAACTGGGTGTGGATGCCGCCATGGGGACCAGAGAAGATCACGGATGATGGGCGCGACATGATGCGTGCGCTCGGATTCTCAATCTAAGGTCCCTCTCGAACAGTCCAGTAGAGGCTAGCTCTGCACGGAAGGTTCTGGCCGATAGCGCCCTAGTGCCTTCCAAGCGCACGAAAGTACGACTGCTACTATCGTGACTTTTATCGCCGCACCAACGAGCAGTGGAGCAACTCCAACTTCGAAGAGTTTGCCGATATCGTTGTCTGCTCCCATGCGCTGGAAAGTGAGGCTGAGGCCGAGTATGCCGAAAGCAAAGGTGAATAGCGTCGCAATGGCCCCGCTGGCGATAGCACGCCAAAAAGTGCGATCCCAGTGTCGTTCAGCCATGATTCCTACCACCCAGGCCGAAGCTACATAACCAACGATGTATCCGCCACTAGGACCAGAGAGCACATCGAGTCCGCCACTGAGATTGCTGAAGACTGGCAGTCCGAGGGCGCCGAGCGAGATGTACAACAGCATTGATAGCGCGCCGCGAACTGCGCCAAGTGACATTCCCACGAGCATTACCGCAAGAGTCTGCGCCGTGACTGGTACGGGATAGAGCGGAACCAAGTACTGGGCAGCGATGGCGGTAAGCGCGGCGCCAAGAGTAATAAACACCACATTCGAGGCAACATTCCGCTCGAATACACGATCGACGATCGTCGGCTTCAACCGCAGACTCAGGCTGCTCATACGGACCCGCTCCTGATCGTCTAAATCTGCAACTGGACAGTACTCCCAGCACTAGGAAGTAGACTAGTTGGTTGGTGCTGTCGCCCGTGAACCCCTACCCCAAAGATTTGGACGTTTTACCGTGCTTGCTGTGCATGATCTCGAGTTGCGCGTTGGCGCACGCATGCTGATGCAAGGTGTCGACTTCAGAGTAGACCGCGGCGACAAGATCGGGTTGGTTGGCCGTAACGGTGCCGGTAAAACTACCCTCACAAAAACGTTGGCCGGCGAGTTGGAAGCTACCGGCGGCACAATTGAGCGCACCGGTGAAATTGGCTACCTTCCTCAAGACCCTCGATCCGGCAATCCAGAAGATCTCGCACGCACTCGCATTCTCGACGCTCGTGGTTTGGGAAGCACCGTCCTCAAGATGCGCCAAGCACAGGACGAAATGGGCAGCAGCGACCCTGCGATCAGCAGTGCTGCGATGGATCGGTACAGCAAACTGGACGATCGTTTTCACTCCCTGGGTGGCTACGCAGCTGAGGCCGAAGCTGCTTCCATCGCAAGCAACTTGAGTTTGCCTGACCGCATCCTCGATCAACCGCTTTCGACGCTCTCGGGCGGCCAGCGCCGACGGATTGAACTTGCACGAATTTTGTTCTCGGGCGCTGACACGATGCTGCTCGATGAGCCCACAAACCACCTCGATGCTGATTCCGTTGTCTGGCTCCGGGAATTTCTCAAGAATTTCGCTGGCGGTCTGATCGTGATAAGCCACGATGTGGAACTCGTCGAAGACACAGTAAATAAAGTCTTCTATCTCGACGGCAACCGTCAGCAGATCGACCAGTACAACATGGGCTGGAAGCACTACCTTCGTCAGCGTCAGGCCGACGAAGAGCGTCGCAAGAAAGAGCGAGCGAACGCTGAGAAGAAGGCAAGTACCCTCCAGGCTCAAGCAGCGAAATTCGGCGCTAAAGCATCGAAAGCTGCGTCCGCGCACCAGATGGTGGCACGAGCCGAGAAGCTACTTGCTGGGCTGGACGACGTGCGTACCGCGGATCGTGTTGCAGCGTTGCGCTTCCCCGACCCAGCTCCTTGTGGACGCACTCCGCTTATGGGATTCAATCTCAGCAAAAGCTACGGTTCTCTCGAAATTTTCACCTCGGTTGATCTAGCGATCGATCGCGGCTCGAAGGTCGTCATCCTGGGCTTCAACGGTGCAGGAAAGACCACGCTGCTACGCATGCTTGCTGGCGTCGATGAACCCGATACGGGCCGCATCGAGCCTGGCCACGGTCTACGAATCGGTTACTACGCGCAGGAACACGAAACAATTGACGTGAAGCGCTCGGTTCTCGAGAACATGGTCTCTTCCTCACCACACATCACAGAGATGGAAGCTCGTCGCGTACTCGGTTCATTCCTCTTCACTGGTGATGACTCAGCAAAGCTGGCGGGTGTCCTCTCGGGCGGAGAGAAGACTCGGCTTGCTCTTGCGATGATCGTAGTAAGTGGTGCCAACGTGCTGCTGCTCGACGAACCGACAAACAACCTCGACCCTGCGAGCCGCGAGGAAATCCTCGGCGCCCTCGCCAACTACAAGGGTGCCGTTGTATTGGTCAGTCACGATGAGGGTGCAGTCGAGGCCCTCAATCCCGAGCGAGTTCTGATCTTGCCTGACGGCATCGAAGACCACTGGAACAAAGACTACGCAGACCTGATTTCGTTGGCCTAGCTCTTTGGCCTAGCTTTTCGGCCCAGTCCGGATGGCGTTATCTTGCTGACCAACGTCACGCGATCTAGGCGTCGAGGATGGCGTCTTCAATATCGGCATCCGTTGGGCCTCGGTCTTCCACTTTTTGCCGACGTTTCTTAGCGCGCTCCCGTTCTGCGGGGTCTGCTTCGTTAATCAGGCGATACTCCTGTCGAACCGCCCACCCGAGTCCGATGAATGCCAAGACACCGAACGCAACCCACTGGAATGCGTAAGACAAGTGCGCGCCTTCATCAAGCAAAGGCTTGGGGTAAGCCTTCGGCACAGTGGCGACGCTAGGGCTTTCGGACGCGAGTAGCCCGTAGGCGCCTGTGTACGTTGGCGCTTTGATAATGTCTGCAACCGTCGGCAGGTGAATAGTGGCAACCTGCCCGGCCGGCGCAGAACGACCCCGAACTGTTGGTTCGCTTGGTTTCAGCCGCACGATTACGTCGATAAGCCCTGTCGGGGGAGTAGGCACTGCATCCGGCGCATCTTGACTGTTACCGGCGCGCACCCAGCCGCGATCAACAACGATCACTCGTCCACTCTCAAGTTCGAAGGGAACAAGAACTTCGAACCCCGGCTGCCCCGAGTACGGTCGCCCGCGCACCAACAGCTGTTCCGACGCTAAGTAGGTGCCACTGAGTGCAACGGGAATCCACTTGTTGTCGACGTCGAATTTGTCGAGCTCCGACATCACAGCGTCAAGCTGCTGCGGCGACGATTCCCAATTGGCTGCGACTCGCGCTACCTCTGCTGCCGCCTCAGTACGCCGATCAAATTGCCACTGCGAGAGAAACACGCAGCCAATTGCAAACGCGATCACGAGAGCGAGATAGCCGAACCAGCGTTGGGAGAGGACAAAGCGCCACTTTTTCATAGCCCTGCCCCATCCGGGACAACCTCTACTGATTGCGAGAGGTCGCTAACAATGACCGGAAAGCTCCGTGCCCCCAAATATTCGCGGAGATAGTCCACGTGTTCGTCGCACGCCAACCACACTTTTACGCGATCGAGCCCGTGGATGCGAGGGTTACGCCAGTTGACATTCCATTGGGCGCTGTGAAGGCAGCCTGCTCGTGAGCACCGCGATATCGTCGGGCCGCTCTCACCGATCACCGAGTTGCTCCGCCTGATGAGCTGGGCGGGCTAGAGGAACTCTCTGAAGGGGCCTGGTCCAAGGCGAGCTGGCCTGGTGCGTTGAGAATTCCGGATCGCCTCGTCGAAACATTCGCAAGCACAACCGCAACGTAGGGCAACACCACTGCACCGAGGATGGGTAGGACCAACCACCATCCCCGAACGAATACACAGAGAAGCACGCACACGATCCGAATCCCCATTGCAATGGAGTAGTTGATCATGCGCCGCTGGCGCTCGTCATCAGGCCGTTCAGGCAGGGAAGTGATCGACTCAGGACTGTTCATGGGCTTTCTTAGTTTGCCGCGGAAGGTGCCCCCTAAGACTACGCCGCTGTTCGCGACTATATGCTGGGAACCATGAGCAGCACTGCAACTGAATCACGGATCGTTCTCGTCACTGGCGGCAACCGCGGCATCGGCCGCGCGATCGCCGAAGAGTTTGTCGCACAGGGGCACAGGGTTGCGGTGACTGCCCGCTCGGGCACCGGCCCGGAAGGCACTCTTACTGTCACCGCAGACGTCACCGATGCAGCAAGTATCGACGCAGCGTTTGCTGAAGTTGAAGAAAAGCTTGGCCCGGTAGAGGTCGTTGTCGCCAATGCTGGGATTACGCGCGACATGCTGCTCATGCGAATGAGCGATGAGGACTTCACTCAAGTAATCGACACGAACTTGTCCGGGGCATTCCGCGTCGTCAAGCGAGCGTCTAAGGGGATGATGAAGGCGCGGTTTGGGCGCATCATCCTCGTCTCAAGTGTTGTTGGACTTCTTGGTTCCGCCGGTCAAGTCAACTATTCCGCATCGAAGAGCGGACTCATTGGTCTCGCTCGCTCGCTCACCCGCGAGCTGGGCAGCAGAGGGATCACCGCCAACGTCGTAGCTCCAGGTTTCATCGAAACTGACATGACCGCGGCGCTACCAGCCGAGCAGCAAGATGCATATCTCAAGCAAATTCCGGCACATCGTTTTGCGCAGCCTCGCGAAGTGGCGAAGGCAATTACGTGGTTGGCTAGCGATGATGCCGCCTACATTTCGGGCGCGGTGATTCCGGTAGACGGCGGCCTAGGAATGGGTCACTAGCCTCGCAGCCCCAACAGAGGCAGCAAGGCGCTGAGGTCACGAGTATCAATATGCACATCCGCAGTCGCGCGCACAATCGGTTTTGCCGTGATGCCAACCGACAGTGCCGCTACCTTCATCATTTCAAGATCGTTGGCACCATCGCCAACCGCCACAGTCGCCGATAGGGGAGTGCCGGAGTCGATCGCCCATTCACGGAGGGCATCGGCTTTCGCTTGCGCGTCAATGACGGCGCCGGTGAGCCTCCCCGTGAGCTTGCCATCGACGACCTCAAGGCGATTTGCGCGCGCATAATCCAATCCGAGCTCCTGAGCCAACGGATCAAGCAACTCGTGAAAGCCTCCCGAAACTGCTCCGACTCGACCGCCAGCGGCAACGACCGTTGCAATTAGTTCGCGGGCACCGTGCGTCACTCGAATATCACGTCGGCTCTCATCGATCACAGAAACCGGCAGTCCGGCGAGTGTCGCGACGCGTGCGCGCAGGCTCTGCTCGAAATCAAGTTCACCGTTCATAGCGCGATTCGTGATTTCAGTAACTTCAGATTCCGAGCCAGAACGAGCTGCGAGCAACTCGATAACCTCGTTCTCGATCAAAGTGGAATCCACATCAAGAATGACGAGAAATTTTGCCAAGATTAGTGCCTTCCGAACGACAACTCACGTCGCGAAGACCCGGATCCGCGCAACTCTAGGACTCAGACTATCTGGATCGTTCGAGTCGCTGGCGCGCGCGGCGGCAGGAACGAATAGGATGGGTGATCATGGCTAGCGTTCTCTCCTTTTCTGATGTATCCGTTACCCGTAACGGCACCACAATCCTCGACTCCATTTCGTGGAGCGCTCAAGCGTCTGATCGCTGGGTGATTTTGGGGCCAAACGGTGCGGGAAAGACCACGCTGCTCCAACTAGCTGCTGCGCAGATTCACCCCAGTTCCGGCGAAGTTGTTGTGCTAGAGAGCACTCTCGGCTCCGCCGACGTATTCGACGTACGGCCGCGTATCGGGTTCGCGTCGACAGCGCTGGCCCGCCGCGTTCCCAATAACGAGCGAGTAATCGATGTTGTACTTACTGCCGCCTATTCGGTTACCGGCCGGTGGAATGAGCAATACGAAAAGGTTGACCTTCGCCGCGCCCGCCGCGTTCTTTCGGAATGGAGCTTGTCGCACCTTGAAGATCGTCGCTTCGGCGATCTCAGCGATGGCGAACAGAAGCGTGTGCAAATCGCACGCTCAGTAATGACTGATCCTGAGCTCCTTCTCCTTGATGAACCAGCTGCGAGCCTCGACCTCGGCGCACGCGAAGAACTTGTGCAGCTACTCAGCGGTTACGCCCAGGCAGAGAGCGCCCCAGCAATTGTCATGGTGACTCACCATGTCGAAGAGATTCCCCGGGGATTTACCCACGCGCTGATTATTACCAATGGCACGGTGCATAGCGCGGGTACGATTGATGACGTTGTTACATCAGAGAATTTGAGTGCCGCATTTGGCCTTGAACTTCTCATCACGAAAGACGCCGGCCGGTACACCGCACGAGCCGCCTAAACCTCTGATAAGCTTGTGTGTCGGTCCGCGTGATCGCCCATGTCTTATTTTTAATCCAGAATCCAGGGAAATCCAATGAAGTCAGATGTCCACCCCACGTACGCGCCAATCGTTTTCCGCGACCTCGCGTCTGGCTCAACGTTCCTCACTCGTTCGACCGTGACGAGCGAAAAGACCATCGAATGGGAAGACGGCAACACCTACCCGGTGATCGACGTTGAAATCTCCTCGGAATCACACCCGTTCTACACGGGCAAGCAGCGCATCATGGACTCGGCCGGCCGCGTTGAGAAGTTCAAGAACCGCTACAAGGGCTTCGGCAACTAGTAGAACCCAGTTTTTCCTGAAGGCGACCGGAATCCGGTCGCCTTCAGTCGTTAAGCCGTGGACTACTGAGCAACCGAGCGGACGGGCCACTCGCCGTTCGCGATGAAGTCAGGATCGCCCTTTGACGACCTCATGTAGTCCTGAAAACTGGCGGCTTGATCCGCGTACCAATTGCGTTGCTTCTCATGCAGTTCGAAGAAGGGGATGCTCAACTCTTCGGAGAATTTGACCAGCAGAGCCTGAGCAACACGAGCCGCTGCAATCGCATCAGAGCCCGCATCGTGAGCATCATCTAACGCAACGCCGTAAAGACCGGACGTGACCTCGAGAGTGCGTTTTCCCCGACGGTAACGATCCACGGCCTTATCGATTACGAGAGGGTCGATAACGATGTATGGCTCACGGAGACCATCGATTGAATACCGGCGGCACTCACGGTCGAGCAAAGAGAGATCGTACGGCGCGTTGTAGACGACAAGCGGGATACCAAGTGCACACGTAACTTTGAGCGTCTGCACGATTTCGGCGACAACAATCGCGGCATCACGGCCCTCAGCCCGAGCGCGCTCCGTTGAGATTCCGTGAATTGCTGCTGCGCCCTCGGGAATCTCGACACCTGGGTCTGCAAGCCAGTCCCAGCGCGAAATAACGACACCAGAAGCGTCAACGAGCGCTATGCAGGCGGAAACGATGCGGCTCGTTTCTACGTCGACGCCGGTGGTTTCAAGGTCGAAGGTGGCTAGGGTGCCAGAGTTACTCATGAACTCAGCGTAGGCGGACGCACCGACAGCAGGAACACGGCTCGCGGAAATCCTTCCGCGCGAGACATTTCTCTGTGACTCGACACGTCAGAAACGTGCAAGCGCTCGACGACTGCCTAGAATTGGATGAATGAGACCCGCATCGCCCTACGGAGCCCTACTCGACGCCAACCCGGCGAGAAGTTCCAGTATTGAGGTGCTTGGCGCTCAGACCCGGTACTGGGAATATGGACCAGCAGACGCGGAAACCGTACTAGTACTTGTGCACGGGTTTCGCGGTGACCACCACGGCTTAGACGCGGTCTGCGCGCATATTCGCGGAATCCGCATCATCAGCCCAGATCTTCCAGGATTCGGCGAATCAGAACCGCTCAATGGCCATGTGCATGACATCACTGGCTATGCCATGTGGCTAGAAGCATTCGTCGGCTCCTTAGGACTCAGCGGCCGAGCCGTGCTCCTCGGGCACTCTTTCGGATCAATAGTGGTTTCGGCCGCCTTGGCGCGTGGATTGGCCACACCGCAGTTGATCCTGGTCAATCCAATTGCAGCCCCAGCGCTATCAGGCCCGAATGCAGTGTTGAGCAAAATTACTCTCTGGTTCTACCAGCTCGCGCGCGCGCTTCCGCATGCGCTTGGTGCTCCACTCTTGAGCAATTGGCTCGTCGTACGCGTGATGAGCCTTGCGATGGTGAAGTCTCGCGAGCCTGAACTTCGTCGGTGGATCCACAAACAGCATCATGCTCACTTCAGCAGTTATGCAAACAGGGACAGTTTGCTCGAGGGCTTTGAAGCTTCAATCGGTTCCGACGTCAGTATGTTCGCGGAACAGATCCCGATTCAGACGCTGCTGATTGGGGCGCAAAATGACCCAATCAGCCCGGTGCCCGCTCAAGAACGCCTCGTTGAGTTGTTCCCAGATGCCCAGCTCGAACTTTTCTCTCACGTCGGCCACCTCATCCATTACGAACGGCCGCGAGAAGCAGCCGAACTCATTGTCTCGTTCCTGAATTCGGGAACAGTTGCGGAATCCACCTCATGAAGATTGTTTTCGATTGCCGCTACACCCGTATCGGACGTCATGACGGCATCAGTCGTTATGGCGCTCGTCTCGTCGAGGAACTCAGCAAACTGCACCCGGTGACGATGCTGATCTCTGACAAGCGTCAACTCGAGCTTCTTCCCGATCTTCCCTGGGAAATGGCTCCCTCACCGACAGGGATTACTGAGCCTTGGGTTGCACGACACGTCAACAAGCTGAAGCCGGATGTTGTTTTCACTCCCATGCAGACGATGGGGCCTTTTGGTCGCGATTACGCGCTCGTGACCACGGTTCACGACTTGATCTACTACAAACACCCCACACCTCCTCGCAACCTGCCGTGGGCCGTTCGCGTCATGTGGCGGATCTACCACCTCACGTGGGCATTCCAGCGGGCGCTGCTTAACCGTGCTGATGCGCACGTCACCGACTCGCTGGCGACGCGGGATCAGATGCTGGAACACAAACTCACGAAGCGACCTATCTCTGTCGTGACGCTTGGCACCGACGGCCCAGCAGAGTCCGCGGTACGCAAGATACCTTCGACGCGCGAACTCGTCTATATGGGCTCATATATGCCGTACAAGAACGTTGGACTGATCGCGCGCGCACTTCACGACTTGCCTGGCTACACGCTTCACCTCATGAGTCGCGCTGATGATTCCACTAAGGCAGAATTGACCGCCCTTGCTCCTGAGGCAAGCCTGATCTTTCACAACGGCGCAAGTGACGCGGTTTATGCAGAAACTTTGTCGCGCGCAACCGCGCTTGTAAGTGCGTCGCGTGACGAGGGCTTTGGCCTGCCGCAGGTCGAAGCAATGGTGCTGGGTACGCCAGTGCTGCTTAGCGACATTCCGATTTTTCGTGAAATCTCGGGGCACGCTGGCGGATTCTTCAGTCCGGATGATCCTGCCGAACTTGTTCGCGAAGTGAAAGCACTCGAAGATCCCGCAACATGGCAGTCACGCTCGACGGCAGCGCGCACTCGTTCTGCAGAGTTCACGTGGAAGAAGGGTGCTGAGACACTCGCTCAGGTACTAAACGAGACTGTGGCGGCGCGTTCGAAACGGGCGACCGAAAAGTAGTTGCTAGAGCGAGGCCTCTCGGCGTGCAAGCGCATTCTGGGATTCGAAGTCGTCGCCGCCCCTGAGTTCTGATTCGGCCTCGATCGGATCGTCGAAAGCGACTAGCCGCAGTGTTCCATCATCGTGCCGAAAACTGTGAACAGAGCCATTGGCGATCTGGCCGTGTGGTTCCGAGGGGGCCACCGCTGCCATTACGGACGCGATGACGCCTCCATGCGCGACAACGACGAGCGACTCACCATGATGAGTCTGGGCGAGTTGGACGAGCGCCGGAATCACTCGATCGATGACGGCCTCACGTGACTCACGTCCAGGCACATCAAAACCCGTCGGGTACAGCTCGTCAAGTTCTGCGCCTGTTCGACCCTCAGCGTCCCCGTAGTTTCGTTCGACTACCGCGGGAAGCGGAAGGGGCGATGCCAGCCCAATACGATCCGCGATGATCTGTGCTGTCTCCATCGCGCGCGAGAGTGGACTCGCAAAAATGCCGTCCCAACTCCGCCGAGCCAACAAATCCGCGGTTGAACGCGCTTGAGCGCGACCCGTTTCATTTAGCGGAATGTCTGTACTGCCCTGAATGCGCCGTTGGAGGTTCCAGTCGGTCTCTCCGTGACGTACGAGATAAATAAACACGCAACTCCATTCAGGAACAAGATTTAGAGCTCACGAGGAGCAACAGAGCATGCTTTGCCGCGTGCTCCTGGACACCTAACTAGTCGTTAGTCGCTCCAATAACTCACACAATGCTGCGGATGCTCCACCGTCGATCTTAACGTCGGCACGGCGATCAGCTTTCGTAATACCTCGATTGATAATTACGAGCGGAATCTGTTTGCGCAGGGCACGCTCGACCAATCTGATTCCCGAATTCACCACTAGGGACGAACCAGCAACAATGAGCGCCCCCGATTGATCGACTAGCGAAGCCCCGAGGTGGAATTTTCTCGTCGGAACAAATTCACCAAAGAAGACGACATCCGGCTTCAGCATGCCACCGCAGACGGTGCACTCGGGAACCACAAACCGGTCGACTTCGTGTACGTCGGCGTCACCATCGGGGTTGAGGGCGTGCGAATCGGATGCTTCAATCCACGGATTGAGCTCTGAGATGCGCTGAGCAAGCGGCTGCCGAGCGAAATATTGTCCACAGCGTAGGCAACGAGCTCGGTCGACACTGCCGTGTACGTCCACGACGCGGGTGGAGCCAGCACGCAAGTGTAGGCCGTCGACGTTCTGGGTAATAATTCCATTGCTGAGGCCGCGACGCTCGAGCTCCGCCAATGCAGCGTGTCCGTCATTGGGGGCGGATGCCGCGAAGCGCTTCCACCCGAGATGGCTTCCCGCCCAGTAGCGTTGACGATATTCAGGAGCACTCTGGAACTGTTGGAACGTCATCGGATTGCGAACAGCCGCACCCTCACCGCGATAATCAGGTATGCCTGAGTCGGTACTGATACCAGCACCAGTGAGCACACTGATGAGTTTTCCGCTCAGTAGCTCTGCAGCACGATCGATGTCGTCGCTGCCGTTTTGTATCTGCACACCTCCAGCGTAGACACTGCTAGCAGCACAAACATTTGGCCAGGATTTTCTTGGCCGCAATTCAGCACAGATGGGATCACATAGTGAACGTCGTCCGGGTCACCGAACTTTCCGATCCGCGGTTGAGCGACTTCGCCAATCTGACCGATGTGGCCCTGAGGCGCCGCACGGAACCCGAGGGTGGACTTTACATCGCTGAGTCGTCCAAGGTGATCGCTCGCGCATTGCGAGCTGGCCACGTACCCCGTGCGGTGCTTGTGCTTGAGCAGTGGCTCGATGATGTTGCTGAGCTTCTCGGAGATTCGGATGCACCGGTGTACGTGGGGGAGTCAGAACTACTTGAACAGCTCACCGGGTTTAACCTGCACCGCGGCGCACTCGCCTCCATGCACCGCCCCGCACTTCGCTCGGTTTCAGAGCTAATCAAGGATGCGCGCCGCATCGTCATTCTCGAAGACATCGTTGACCACACCAACGTCGGGGCAGTATTTCGGTCGGCCGCTGCTCTCGGGGCGGATGCGGTGCTCATTACACCTCGCTGCGCTGATCCGCTCTACCGGCGTAGCGTTCGAGTGAGCATGGGGACCGTCTTGCAAGTGCCCTGGACGCGCATCCTGAACTGGCCAGCCGACGCAGCGCTCCTCAAGGCTGCCGGCTTTCACTTGGCTGCGCTTGCGCTCAACGATGACTCGATCGATCTCGATACTTTTGCTGCGAACGCGCCTGAACGAGTTGCGCTGATTCTCGGCACCGAGGGCGACGGATTATCGCGCCAGACGATCGAGGCGGCGGATAGCGTCGTTAAAATCCCGATGATGCACGGTGTGGATTCTCTCAACGTTGCCGCGGCAAGTGCCGTTGGAATGTACACGCTTCGTGTTCGCTAGCTGCCGACGCATCCTCACCTGTTAGCGTTGTGAAGTGCCGCTGAATCAACGCCAAATTTTCCGTCGCCGTCGCCTCGTTGTTTTCTCTACGGTTGGGGTAGTTCTTGCGACCGCGTTCTACTTGCCCCTGACGCTTCTCGCGCCTCTCGGTCAGGTTTCGGCCACCGTTCTCTCTGCAGCTGCGCCAGAACTAGCGGAGCCGGAACTCACTTTGCCCAGTTACGGGGCCTCGGCGATTTCGGCTCTCGATCGGACGGGCGTCTTAGCGCGCGCGGGAAGCGAGGAGCCGCTGCCGATCGCCTCCATCACAAAAGTCATTACGTCGCTTGTAGTGCTCGACGCGAAGCCGTTGGCAGTGGATGAAGCGGGCCCCACTATTACTTTCGGTCAACCCGATCTGGATTACTACTACACACAGCAAGCTCAATTCGGTCTGGTCTGGCCGGTATTCGACGGTCAACAGCTGTCACAGCGCGAAGTCATGAATGTCGTACTTCTCGCTTCGGCGAACAACTATGCACAGTCACTCGCGCACTGGGCATTCGGATCCGAAAAGGCGTTCACCGCTGCAGCCGCACAGTGGTTGAAAGAGCAGGGCCTTGAGCAGACAACTCTCACGGAGGCATCTGGAATTCAGGAGACGAATCAAAGTACCGCCGAGGACCTCACCGAGCTGGCTCGCCTCGCTATTGAGAATCCAGTGATCGCCGAGATCGTAGCAACGCCATCCACCGAGGTTCCCGGACTTGGCACCGTAAGCAACCGCAACCAGCTCCTGGGCATTGACGGTGTTGATGGGATAAAGACCGGAACACTCGAAGACGATTGGGCATGTCTCCTGTTTTCTGCGGACGTCGTTATCGGCGGCGAAAAGAAGACCTTCGTTGGGGTGGTACTTGGTGGTCCAGACCATCCAACAGTGGCCGCGGCGATCCGCGAATTGATTGCTGATGCAACGGCGGGGTACACCGAGGTCACGCTCGCCAGCGACGGTGACGAGTTCGCAGAGTACGACACGCCGTGGGGCGACGAGGCTGCCGCGGTGGCCAGTAACACCGTAAAGAAGCTGGTTTGGGGCGATGACGAGATCACGATAACAGTGGATGCCTCACCGGTCCGTTTGGCCGATGCTGGTGACAACGCAGGGACTGTTCACTTTCGCGTGGGCAACGAAACTGTGGACATTTCGTTGGAGTTTAGTGACGAGATCGATGATCCAGGCCCATGGTGGAGGCTCACGAATCCACAAAGTTTGTTTTAGTGATCGAATAAACACGGCGCTCACAGGGTCCCACGATAGGGTGGACTGATCTGGAGCACCCGCTTCGCTTGTCACATGGCTGGGAAGTCATTCGAAACTTCTGAGGTCACGTGAGTAGTTCTCTCTCAGCCGATCCCACACGTGTAATTAAGACTGGTCCACGCGGTGTCGGTAATCAAATCAGTGAATTCGCTGCGTTGCTGCGCACGGTACGCGAGGCCGGTCTTCTGCGCCGTGACAGGCGCTTCTACATCATTACTTTTGCCGTCATCACCATCGCGATGGTTGCGGCCTGGTTCGGCTTCGCAATGCTCGCGGGCACGTGGTATGTGTTGCTTATCGCGGCAGCCATGGGCTTTCTCTTTACGCAGTACGCCTTCATAACCCACGAACTCGCTCATCGTCAGGTATTCGAGTCGAGCAAGCTCAATGACACTCTCGGCCGCCTGATGTCTGACCTCGTTGTCGGTATCAGCTACGCCTGGTGGATGAACAAGCACTCGCGCCACCACGCGAATCCCAACACTGTCGACAAAGATCCTGATATCGAGACAGACTTCATCATTTTCCAAAAGGAGAAGGCCGTCGGCCTCAAGGGGATCACAAAGTTCATGGCTAACCGCCAGGGCTACCTCTTCTTCCCGGCACTCTTGCTCGAGGGTTTCAATCTTCATTCCCACGCTTTCCAAGAGGTTTTCAACCTCAAGAAGAAGGTAGACAAGCGCGGTCTTGAGATCACACTCTTGCTAGTGCGTAATATCGGCTACCTCGCGGTGCTCTTCACGTTCCTGCCTGTGGGCATGGCGTTTGCCTTCTTGGCCGTTCAGATGGGAATTTTCGGACTGTACATGGGCGCATCGTTTGCCCCCAACCACAAGGGAATGCCAATTCTGCCGAAGGGCGCGAAGGTTGACTTCTTGCGCCGCCAGATCCTCACGGCACGCAACATCCGCGGTGGACACGTCATCAATCACTTCATGGGTGGTTTGAACTACCAGATCGAGCACCACTTGTTCCCCACAATGCCGCGTTCGCACTTGCCGCGCGCCGCTGAAATGGTCAAAGAATATTGCAAGACTAAGGACATCCTCTACACAGAGGTCGGACTCGTCACGTCATACGGAATCGTCATCCGTCATCTCAACGAGGTTGGCCTGAGCGCCGACGGAGATCCCTTCGACTGCCCAGCTGCAGGCCGTTCCGGCTATAGCGGCTAATAACTGAAGCACAACGATAGAGGG
>CH672415.1:546676-547972 GCA_000153145.1 marine actinobacterium PHSC20C1 | reverse complement strand
CCCTCTATCGTTGTGCGGTATTCGTTCGATACGTCCTTGCCTCTCGCTCGCTAGCGACATCGCTAGCGCTGAAGGCAAGACCGTCAATGAAACGGGCTAAAAACTGGGACGTTTCGGCAATACATTGTCTCCAGAGGACTGGTGGCGGATGCGCCGCAATACCCACGGCATCAGATGTTCGCGAGCCCAGCCCATATCGTCAACGCGAGCCTGGCGCCACCGCCGCGGCGGCAGCAGCTCTGGCCGAAACGGCTCAAGGTCGTTCGCAACGTTGAGCGAACTCAGCACCATTCTGGCAACCGTATGGTGGCCGATGGGGGAGAAGTGAAGTCGGTCAGGTGCCCACATTCGCGGATCGGCGAGCTCCTGCAGCGACCACATATCCGCAACCACTGCATCGTGTCGTTGCGCTATAGCACGCAGATTCTCGTTATAGATGGCCACTTTGCCGCGCATCCGATTCAGGACCGGAGTCATCCCGATATCGGGCCCCGTGAAGAGAACTACCGTCGCGTCGTCGCGGCGTAACTCGGCAACAAGCGCTTCTACACGGTGCGCGACTTCGTCGGGATCAGAACCTGGACGGATAATGTCATTGCCCCCAGCCGACACGCTAATCAGGTCGGGTTTGAGTTCAAGTGCCGGCTCAACCTGCTCCTCGTGCACCTGATTGAGCAATCGTCCACGGATGGCGAGGTTGGCGTACGCGAAGTCTGGTGTGCCGTGGCCGAGCACATCAGCAACACGGTCTGCCCACCCTCGATTACCGCCAGGGGAGTCCGATTCTGGGTCGCCAATTCCCTCAGTAAAGGAGTCTCCGATCGCGACGTATCTGGTCCACGGATGCAGGTATTCCATTTCTCTAGCTTGCCTCAATTCCTGTCTGTGTGAAACCCGTGTGATTTCTGTGAGAAATCTGTATAGCTTTGACCCCCACACGGGGTGCATGATTATGTCTACTGACGGTCTTCATACCGAAGACCACTAAACCACCGTTTGGAGAACACACAATGGGAATCATCGGTTGGATCGTACTGGGACTCATCGCCGGTGCAATCGCTAAGGCCATCCTGCCCGGACGTCAAGGCGGCGGTTGGCTCGCGACACTTCTTCTCGGTGTCGTCGGTGCACTCGTCGGCGGTTTCGTCGGCGGTGCCATTTTCGGAGTAGGGCTCGAGGAGTTCTTCTCCATCGAGACGTGGTTGGTCGCCATCGGCGGCTCAGTGCTCGTGCTCTTCCTCTACGGACTGATCACGCGCGGCTCACGTCGCTAATCACTCTTCACAGAGAGGGGCG
>CH672415.1:438972-546576 GCA_000153145.1 marine actinobacterium PHSC20C1 | reverse complement strand
CGCCCCTTTTCTACGTTCTGCCAGCGTCAGAGGGACCTGAGATAATGCATAGATGGGCAAACAAGACGGACTAACGCGGTACGTTTCCGCTGAAGACGTCGATGACAGCACCGCGACCATCCTTCACGTCGACATGGACGCGTTCTTCGCCTCTGTTGAGTTACTCGACCGCCCAGAACTTATCGGAAAGCCGGTGATTGTTGGCCACAACTCCTCGCGCTCCGTAGTTACGGCGGCCACCTACGAAGCACGCAAGTACGGCGTCAACTCTGCAATGCCAATGGCTCTTGCGCTTCGTCGCTGCCCTAAAGCCATTGTTCTCGAGCCACACTTTGAGCGCTACCAATACTTCTCAAAGAAGGTTTTCGAGATCTGCGATGACCTCACTCCCAAGGTCGAACGCTTGGGAATCGATGAAGCCTTTCTGGATGTCGCTGGCGCCCGCGCTATCTACGGGTCACCAAAGCACGTAGCAGCACTGTTGCGCGCTCGGGTATTTGCGGAGACTGGCCTGGTCTGCTCAGTGGGTGCGGCGGCATCCAAGTATGTAGCGAAAGTCGCGTCTGGCCTGTCTAAACCCGATGGACTACTGGTGATTCCAGCCGATAAGACGACCGAATTTCTGCACCCGTTGCCAATTTCTGCGCTGTGGGGTGTTGGCGGCAAGACCGCGGAAGTGCTGCGCGAGCGTGGCTTCGCCACCATCGCTGATATTGCACACGCGGACCGCCAGACGCTAACGCGGGCGGTCGGCGAGGCTGGTGCCGTAAAACTGCACAACCTTGCGTGGGGTAACGATCCGCGTGATGTGGTGGAACGTCCAGCGGAGAAGAGCATTGGGCACGAGACAACTTTTGAAGTCGACATTCTCGACGCCGACGAGATTCGCCGGGAGTTGTTGCGTCTTTCAGGAAAGGTCGCCGTTCGATTACGCTCGGCTGGAATGGTTGCGCGCACGGTTGTGCTGAAGCTGAGATTTGAAGACTTCAGTACCGTGACTCGCTCGCGAACCCTGCCCGAACCGACAGACCTCGGGCGCACGCTCTACGACACAGTCCGGGGCATCTATGAAGAATTCGCGGTAAGGGGTCGGCCGGTGCGGCTAGTGGGAGTGCGCGGCGAACAGCTTGTAGAGCCAGGAGCCGGACAGTTGAGCCTGTGGGACACTACCGATGGCTGGCGTGACGCGGAAGAAGCGATGGAAGCCGCATCTGCGCGATTCGGAACTGGAGCGATAGGTCCAGCACGACTGTTGGGCGTCGAGCGTTCCGAACGCCCGCGGCTGGGCCAACGCGACTAATGCCTAGCAGGAGAAACTCCGCACGCGCGGCGAACGTTGTCAGCGGCAAGCGGTAAAGTCTTATCAAGTGAGCACTCCATTGCCTGGCCCTACCGTGGGCACGTTCGCGGCGGAACATCTCTCACCGTCGTACCCTGAACGCGCCGCCAGAGGCACCGCGTCCAAGCTGCGAGCGTGGCAGGCCGAAGCCCTCGACCTCTACTTTGAGCGGGAGCCGCTCGACTTCCTCGCTGCAGCAACCCCCGGAGCAGGCAAGACCACCTTCGCGTTGCGGCTCGCTGTCGAACTTATCGCTCGACGCGACATAGACCGTGTCACTGTTGTTGCGCCTACCGATCACCTCAAACGGCAATGGGCAGACGCCGCCGATCGCGTTGGCCTTCGTCTTAATCCTGGATTCTCAAACGGTGATGCCTGGGGCGGACGCCGATTCAACGGACTTGCCGTAACCTACGCCCAAGTCGCTATGAAAGCGTCTTTGCACCAAGAGATCACCGATTCGGCGCGAACACTTGTCATTCTCGACGAGGTGCACCACGGTGGTGACGCGTTGAGCTGGGGCGATGCAATTCACCAAGCGTTTGGACGGGCAACTCGACGACTCTCGCTCACCGGAACCCCCTTCCGAAGCGACACCGCCCCCATTCCGTTCGTCACCTACGCGCCCGACGGCAACGGCATCCGCACCTCCGTCACTGACTATAGTTACGGCTACGGTCGCGCCCTTTCCGATGGTGTCGTGCGTCCCGTCATGTTCATGGCCTACGCCGGCAAGATGCGATGGCGAACACGCATGGGCGATGAGATGGAAGCGCGGCTAGGGGAGGGCGACACTAAAGACGTCACCTCGCAAGCGTGGCGAACCGCCCTCGACCCCAAAGGCGAGTGGATGCCCGCGGTGTTGCGAGCGGCGGACCGCCGTCTCAGCGAAGTGCGACACTCAATTCCGGATGCGGGTGGCCTCGTCATTGCCACCGACCAACTTGCCGCTCGCGCCTATGCCGGTCTCATCAAAGAGATCACCGGGGAGCCGGCAACCATTGTGCTCTCCGACGAGAAAGAATCGTCGGCTCGCATCGAGAAGTTCGCATCAAGCGACAGTCGTTGGATGGTTGCCGTGCGGATGGTGTCTGAAGGCGTCGACGTTCCTCGACTTGCGGTTGGCGTCTACGCGACCTCCGCATCCACTCCGCTCTACTTTGCCCAAGCCGTCGGCCGGTTTGTGCGTGTTCGCCGCCGAGGCGAGACCGCATCGATTTTCTTGCCGAGTGTGCCATCACTGATGCTCCTTGCCGAGAAGCTCGAACAGGAGCGTGATCACGCGCTCGATCGCGACAGTGCCAACGATGAGCTTCTCGATGACAGCCTTCTCGATAGCGAGAATCGGGAAGAGAAAACGAGTGATCAGCTCGCTGACGAATTCATTTGGGAAGCTCTCGAGTCAGACGCGAATTTCGACCGCGTGCTCTTTGATGGTAACGAATTCGGGTTCGCGGCAGAAACTGGCAGTGATGAAGAACTCGACTTCATCGGACTTCCCGGCATTCTGGAGCCAGAGCAAGTGCGTGAACTGCTGCTACAGCGCCAAAAACGTCAGTCCCGTCGCGCCGAGAGCAGGCCAAAAGCTGACCAGCCGCAGCCTCTCTATCGCACACTCAAGGAACAACGCACCCTGTTGAACAATCTTGTGGGGCGCCGCGCCAAGCTAGCCAATGAACCGCACGGCCTCATTCATGCAGAACTACGACGAGTCTGCGGGGGACCAGCAGTAGCTCAGGCGACGGTAACTCAATTGCAAACCCGGATCGACTACCTCAGCAAGAACACCCAATCCTAGAAAGTTAGCTAGAGCTCGGGGTCACTGCTTAACAAGAAAACGCCCCGGTATAGGACCGGGGCGTTTTCGTTACTGAACTATCAAGATCAGATGGGGCGGATGTTCTCCGCCTGGGGTCCCTTGGGACCCTGTGTGATGTCAAACTCAACCTTTTGGTTCTCGTCGAGCGACTTGTAGCCATTTGTTGCGATGGCCGAGTAGTGGGCGAACACATCAGGACTTCCGTCCTCGGGGGCGATGAAGCCAAAGCCCTTTTCTGCGTTGAACCACTTGACGGTACCTAGTGCCATTTAAAACTCCTCCAGGAGCGTTTCTATCAGGCCCCGACAGTCGAGGCCGCATCCATGCCTTGTATAGAACATGAACGATTCCATAAGGCTATATCAGTACAGGGCCGGATGTGTCATGTATTTCGAAAAGTTCACACAACGGTAATGAACTTTGCCCTAATGGAAATCGCGCGATTGGGTGCGGGGGAGCCCCGCGAGCGGCTCAAAACGGTCAGCAAGCACGTTAATCACACCATCCGCAGACCTCTCGACAATGCCCCGAACAATTAGTGCAGCGCTGTCACGTGCCACCCGCCGATATCGTCCCCACACGCCAACACTGCAGATTACGTTGATGAGTCCCGTCTCATCTTCAATATTCATGAACGTAATCCCGCTGGCCGTTGCCGGACGTTGCCGATGGGTAACCACCCCGCCGATTTCAATGCGACGCCCAGACTCGGCAACGGTGAGGTCAGCAGCAGCAAGAACTCCACGCTGGGTCAACGCCTCCCGCACGTGAGCCACCGGGTGACTTTGCGGTGAGATTCCCGTTGCCCACAAGTCAGCCATCAGCTGATCAAACTCGGTTGCCAAAGAAAATAGTGGTGGCTGCACAACAACCATGCTGTTGGGCAAATACTCTTCCCGATCATGCGAAGCATTACCTGCGTTCCAGAGCGCTTCTCTCCTGGTGAGCCCCAACACTTCGAAAGCCCCGGCTGCAGCCAACGCCTCCAGCTGTTTCGTCGTGAGACCTACTCGGCGCACCACATCATTCATCGAAGCGAACTCACCAGACTCCCGCTCAGCGACAATCTTCTCCGCGACAGCAGCACCGATGCCTTTCACCTCATCCAAACCGAGCCGCACAGAAAAAGCGCCATCACGCCGATGATCGTCAGTATCAAAATGGGCGGTGCGATCGAACGGGCCGATAGGCGGTTGTTCATGATCTAGACAGCGAGCGTCTCCCGTGGGTGCCGTTGCGCCATCCACTAACTGCTCAAGCACGGCAAAAACCCCAGAACGTTGAATGTCAGGACCACGCACCTGCACACCATGGCGTCGAGCATCCGCCACTAAAGACTGTGGGGAGTAAAACCCCATCGGCTGCGCACGCAAGAGTGCGGCAAGAAACGCGGCCGGGTAGTGCAAACGAATCCACGCACTGGCATACACGAGCAAACCGAAACTCAACGCATGGCTTTCGGCGAATCCGAAACCGGCAAACGCTTGAATACTTTCGTAGATGCGGTCAGCATCTGCACCGACAATTCCGTTGCTCGCCATTCCGGCATACAGCTTCGACCGCAACTTATCGATGCGTTCGATTCCCCGCTTAGAGCCCATAGCCCGGCGCAAAAGGTCCGCATCATCGGCAGAGCAACCACCAACAGCCACCGCAATTTGCATCAATTGCTCTTGAAAAATCGGCACCCCGAGAGTGCGTTCGAGAGGCTCGACCAGATTCGGGTGTAGATACGTGATGGGATCAGCGCCCATCTTGCGGCGCACATACGGATGCACGGCACCACCCTGAATCGGGCCAGGGCGCACAAGCGCAATCTCCACAACGAGGTGATAAAACTCGCGGGGCTGCAGTCGCGGCAACAACCCCATTTGCGCCCGGCTCTCTACCTGAAAGACACCGACAGCATCTGCTCGACACAACTGGTCGTACACGCCCTGCTCTTCAGCAGGGATTGTTGCGAGATCCCATCGTTCACCCAATGCCTCATCCACCAAATCGAAGCTGTACTGCATCGCCGACAAAATTCCGAGGCCAAGGAGGTCGAACTTGACCAGCCCCATCCACGCACAGTCATCCTTATCCCACTGCACAACTGTGCGTTTTTCTTTTCGGGCGTGCTCGATCGGCACGACTTCACCCACTGGGCGCTGCGTCAGCACCATTCCGCCAGAATGGATGCCCAAATGCCGCGGAAACTTCATCACCTGCTGAGCAAGCTCCACCACAGCATCCGGGATGTCGTGGTCGACTCCTGAGACCTCAGAACCCCACCGTTCCATTTGCTTCGACCACGCATCCTGCTGGCCGGAACTGTATCCGAGAGCTTTCGCCATATCGCGCACGGCAAATCGAGGTCGGTACTGGATTACATTCGCCACTTGTGCCGCGTTCTCCCTCCCGTAACGCTCAAAGACGTATTGGATGACTTCTTCTCGGCGCTCAGAGTCAAAATCAACATCAATATCGGGTTCCTCTTCGCGCATTGCCGAAATGAAACGCTCAAAGGGGAGTTTGTAGCGAAGCGGATCAACCGCAGTGATCTTCAAGAGGTAACAGACCACTGAGCTTGCCGCCGAGCCCCGCCCCTGGCAGAGAATCCCTCGGCCGCGAGCAAACGACACAATGTCATGCACGATCAAGAAATAGCCGGCGAAGTGCTTCTCCTCGATCACATCAAGTTCACGCTGGATGCGAGCCCGATTCTGCTCAGAAAGTTCAATCGAACGATCCTTCACTCCCGCCCACGTCAACTCGCGCAACCAGCTCGCCGGCGTGTGCCCTTCCGGAACATCCTGATCGGGAAGAGCCGGTTTAGCCTGTCTCAACTCGAACGCAGCCTCATGCGCGATCTCCACCGTTGTTGCTACTGCTCCTGGGTAACGGGCAAAACGGGTAGCCATTTCAGCCCCCGACCTCAAATGAGCGGTGCCTGCTGCCGGAAGCCAGCCATCCATTTCATCAAGACTGCGCCGAGCGCGCACCGCCGAAATAGCCGAATGCAAATGGTGTTGGCGCGGAGTTGCGTAGTGAGCGTTGGAAGTAGCAACCACACGCAATCCGCGTTCCTCAGCAAGCGAATAAAGCGCATCGTTGTAGGCAGAATCGAGGGGGTAGCCGTGATCAAAGAGTTCGACAATCACTGCTTCGCTGCCAAAGAGTTCGCTCAGCCGGTCGAGTTCATGACCAGCAGCCAACATCGTTTCGCTCGTCGGCGCTGAATTGGGGAGCGAACCGTTGAGCGCTCGACGTACTCTTCCCTTGCGGCACCCTGTCAGCACAAACCAGTGACCGCCTGCCAGTTCTGCCAACTCGTTTAGTTCGTAGTGCGGCCGTCCCTTTTCTCCGCCTCTGAGTTGGGCGCGAGTAATTGCCAGTGCGAGCCGGTGATACCCCTCCTCTTTGCGCGCAAGCACCAGAAGGTGGTCGCCCTCAGGGTCGGCATTTCCTGCCTGTGGTCCGGTCAGACCTAACGAAAGTTCGGCACCAAAAAGAGTAGGAAGCCCCAACTCAGCGGCAGCCTCCGCCATCCGAACAATGCCATAGAGCCCGTCATGGTCGGTCAGAGCAAGAGCCGAGAGCCCTAAGCGAGCAGCTTCTTCTGCCATCTTCTCTGGCATGCTCGCCCCATCAAGAAAACTAAAACTTGAATGAGCGTGCAACTCGGCATAGGGCACAGTCTCAACAGCCGGGCTGGGTGCTGCACTCGAGTCGTTCGGTGGCTCGCTCGGTGGAACATAGGGCGCACGTTTGCTTGAGACGAGCGACATCGCCCGCCCATCACCCGCTTCACCAATCGGAGTTACCGTACCGAAACCCGACAGTGTGCGCTCTAGTTGACGCCACGGGATCGGCGGATTAGACCACGCCATGGAGCCCACCCACCAGTCCTACGCTCATTAGTCGTACCTCGCTTCGGCCCACCAACCGCCGTCATCAAGCACCAGCAACCACGCGCATCCCGTGTCGTCAACAGCTTGAAAACGCCACGAACGGCCCCGAGATTGTGCCTCCCACCATCGCCCGTCTAACGGCCATGGGCCCGCCCAGGCAGTAAGTGTGCGCGAGCGAGAATCGCTTGTGGCGAAGCTCGCAGGCGCCGCAACGACGTGACCCCGTTCATCCACAGAAACAGAGCTGCCGTCGTGAGCAAAAACATGCACGGCATGACGCGACGAAAATACCGTGCCTGGCAGCGGAGCAGGCAAAGACCCTGGCCACGGCCGCTGCACAGACCGTTGCCCCGTGCTTCGATCGCCCCACGCAGTGAGTTGCTGTCGCGACTGCAGAGTGCGCCCGCCCTGCACCGTTGGCACAAGTACACCACCATGCCCGAGCATGCTCTGCACTCTGGCGAGACCGTGGTGGATGCGCGGCTCAAGACCCGACCCCCACAAACCCGTCTCGTGGTTGCCGATCGCATCCACTGTTTCGGGAACAATGCGCACACGGCTGATGCCTGAACTTAGTCCGGCCTCAATAAGGTTGGAGCCCTGTACCTGCCAACGAACTCGATCAACAACATCGGTGGCGGCAAATGACCGCGGATGCAACCACACTCGTTCTGCAATTTCACCAGATTCAGAGTCAAGTTCGATACGAATCGCGGTGACCACAAGTTGAGCTCGCACTAGGCCCTCAATAAAGTCATCGGCTCGGCTACGTACACCAAACGTAATCTGGTCGACTCGATCGAGTGCTGGCTCAAAGTCGATCACGACATCGAGGTCGAGCGGAGGAGTACGCGCAATAAATGCTTGCGGATCACGGCCGCTCGCAAGTGCGTGCAGTCGAGCACCGAGATCACCGAATCGAGTGCGCACATCCGCGTGCGCAAGCTGCGCAAACTCGCCAAGAGTGGAAATACCAAGTTTTATCAACAGCGTGACGATCTGGGGTTCATCAAGTACAGAGATAGCCAGCGGAGCCAAAAACTGCGCAGACTCTCCAGCGGGGATGATCCGTGCGCGCGCCGAGCGAGAGACCTGATCTACTCCCACAGTGCTGCGAGAGGCGTGTACTGCAGTGAAAAGGGCATCCGCAACTCCCACCCGAGCATCAGAAGCGACAATCTCGTTGACTCGGTCGATGACCGTGAGCGCGGCAGCCTTTTCACCACCGTAATACTGAGCGGCTCCGCGAACTCGAACAGCACACATGCCGGGCCGGAGAAGCTGAACGCCCGGGATAAGTTCCTCTATTCCCGCAATCACAGGCTCGAATGCACGACTATCGAGTGCGGGATCATAAGCACGATCAATGAGCCCCGGGAATCGCGACTGGGCCTCCCGCAACCGCAACCCACGGCTTATCCCTTCTGCGCGAGCGGAAGCTGAGGCAGCAAATACGAGCCCTTTCTCTGTGAGAACAAACGGGACATCCACTGGTAGTTTCTCGTGCTGTCTCGCTGCAACCACAGGCCAATCGGGGCACCACAGCACAAGCACACGGGGGAGTGACGCGGAGAGCGACGCTTGGACTGGCGCCGGAACTGGCACGCCAGTCACGCTGACACCCGCTGCGTTAGCACCGTCAATTCGGGCAGCGCCGCCAGTGGGGGCTTCACGGTCTCATGATCGCTATAGGCCCGAATAGTTTCTGAAGAATCAGGCAGCCACAACCGTGCACTTCGCGGGCGTGCAGCACTCTTGCTCGTGACCGTCACCGTCACTTCCCGCGCAGCTAAATGCCCGTGCCCATCGCCGATGCCGTGCCACAAGCTCTCACCCAGAGAAACCATGGCCTCACTCTGCGGCCACGAACCCATCATGAGCAGCGTAGATTTTCGCTGTCGAAGCCGCGAAGCAAGCCTAGCTACTGCAGAATCGGATGCTCGCCTTGGCGGGCGAGTGACAACGACATCGACTACATCGACGATTGCGGCGGTAACTGCCAGCCACTGATCGCCCGGATGCGGAATTAATACCAACCGTTCAAGGTCAACCCCGAACCGTTCCGCAGCTTCGATACCGAACTCAGGCACCCCAATAACAGCGCACCATGAACCTGCCGCAGACGGTGGAGCTAGCAGCGCCATCAGCAACATCATTGACCTGTCGATCGAATAGACGGTGCCCTGCTGCAGGCCACCACCCGGTAGCAATTTACCTATAGCCGGGTGGGTGGGGATCAGTTGCGAATCCAACGTGCGGGACTGCATCTGAGCGATGCGAGACTGAAGTTCGGTTACCCGATCAGCCGCTGCACTCCTGCTGGGCGCGCTCGGGAGAGCTTCAGCTATTGCTGAAAGGGCATGAGCGGATACAGGGGACACCTGTTCATATTCGAACATATGTTCGATTGTGTCAATTGCATGTGACATCCATCGGCGTGTCTTTGCGATGTCACCGGTGTGTTCTAGCGTTGCTCCGTGACTTATATCGAAGCAGTGGATCTGCGAAAGACCTATACGCCAAAAGGCGCAGCACCCGTGCATGCCCTCGATGGCCTCAACCTAGTGGTCCCTCAGGGAACTGTCACAGCTCTTCTCGGCCCCAATGGTGCGGGCAAAACAACCACTGTCAAGGTACTCACTACCCTCATTCGGCCTGACTCTGGCACGGCAACCATCAATGGAATCGACGTAATCTCTTCACCGGAGCGCATCCGCCCCATGATCGGGGTGTCCGGTCAATACGCTGCCGTAGACGAAAACCTCACTGGCTTCGAAAACCTCGACATGGTCGGGCGGCTGTACCACCTCAGTGCGAAGCAATCTCGTGAGCGCGCGCGAGAACTCATCCGCCTCTTTGACCTCACCGAAGCACAAAATCGCCCCGTCAAAGGATTCTCCGGTGGCATGCGGCGACGCATCGACCTTGCTGGCGCCCTCGTCATGCGTCCGCCAGTGCTCTTTCTCGACGAGCCAACCACTGGTCTCGATCCACGCAGCCGCATTGGAATGTGGGACATCATCACAACGCTGGTAGGGGAGGGCACGACAGTGCTTCTCACCACCCAATACCTTGAAGAAGCTGATCAACTCGCAGACAGCATCTCTGTAATCGACGACGGCAAGGTCATAGCAGAAGGCACCTCTGATGAGTTAAAAGCATCGATCGGCGGTCAGCGAGTTGAAGTAAGCCTGGTGTCGCTGGATGACTCAACCGCCGCCCGCGAAATCCTGACCCGATTCGGCAGCACCGAACCTGCCGTGAGCCTCGATGGCCGTGGACTTACAGTCAACGCCGAAGATGCTCCAGCGGCGTTGCAACTGATCCTCACAGAGTTTGCGAACCGCGGCATCCAGCTCTACGACGCAGGAATGCGTCGGCCAACACTCGATGATGTGTTCCTCAAACTGACAGGTCATACCGCGAGCGTCGACGGGGCCGACAACACAGACACGGATACGTCAGCACAAACACAGAAGGCACAAAAATGAGCACCACGGTTCGCGAGAAGACTCCGTATCCGACGACATCATCGCCTGTCATGGCATGGCTCAGCGACGGTTGGATCACCACGCGTCGCAACCTCATCAAGATCAAGCGTGTGCCAGACATCCTGGTGTTTACGACACTGCAGCCAATCATGTTTGTGTTGCTGTTTACCTATGTTTATGCCGGCGTTATCGATATCCCCGGCAGCACGTACACCGAGTTCATCATGGCGGGTATTTTTGCTCAGACCGTGGTCTTTGGCTCCACGTATTCAGGTTCAGCCATGGCTCAAGATTTGAAAGACGGAATTATCGATCGCTTCCGTACGCTGCCGATGAGTCCATCTGCCGTGTTAGTCGGTCGCACCAACGGCGACCTGTTGATCAACTCCATCTCCATGGTGGTCATGATGGCGACGGGACTCATCGTCGGATGGCGCATTAATTCAAGTCCGTTCGAGGCTGTGGCAGCGATCGCACTCTTGCTGCTGTTTGCCTATGCATTGTCTTGGGTGATGGCGTTTATTGGAATGAGTGTGCGCAGTCCTGAGGTCATCAATAACGTGTCGTTTTTGGTGCTCTTCCCACTCACCTTCATCTCGAATGCCTTCGTTCCAGCGGAGACGCTGCCGACACCGTTGCGAGTGTTTGCCGAGCTCAATCCAGTTTCAGCGTTGGTCCAAGCGGCGCGCGAACTCTTCGGAAATACCCCACCTGGTTCAGCGCAGTCCGACGTGTGGTCACAGCAACATCCTGTGCTCACTGTCTTAATTGGGATCGTCATCATGTTGACCATTTTCGTGCCGCTCGCTGTGCGTAAGTTTGCGAGCATTAGCACGCGATAGCCAATGGTCGGGCACTCCGATTCGCACTTTTTGCTATAGGCACCCCCGTTAGCCCGGTGATATAGTTCGCTGCGTATAGTGCAGCCCCTCCCGCCGGGGCTTTATCGTCGCAATATTTACTGCGACGCCCTCCGACAGTGCCCGAAACGGAGTTCGAAGATGTTCGCTGCCCTCGGACATTTAGTCATGAAGCCGTTCATGCTCATCTGGCTTTACCTTTCGCCTCATTCCTGGAGAGGCTTGCCCGTACCTGAAGCTGGACCCCCGGTACGCGTCGATGGCCCTCATATGCAAAGCATTGTGTTGTGCGGGTCAGGCGTTGTGGTCGGCTACGGGGTTGCGTCTCACGAGCTTGCACTCGGGGGGTCGATCGCACGTTCACTTGCAGTCATGACTGGTCGGGGCATCGAAGTAGCAACTATTACGAGCCCGCGGCTCACAACGTTGGATGCGCAGTCACACTTGAACGCTCGCGTGCTCGCGGGCGTGGATGCAGTTATTCTGTCTTTCGGAACTTTCGAGTCGCTTACTTTCATGCCACCGAAAAAATGGGCTCGCAACCTAACCAATCTCGTTGACGCCCTGCTCGTGAATGCCCCACCACGTGCTCAAATCTTCGTGATTAGTTGCAACACTCCAAAAATGTCGAATTTCGTTGCCGCATATCAACGCCATGTTTTCCGCATTGGTGCTGCCTACAATGCGGAAATTCGAGCACTGGCTCACCAGCGCGAGCGAGTACACCACGTGGAGTTCGAGCCAGAGCCGGAAGACCCCGAGGCGATCGAGGGACGGCAAAGCTATCGCACGTGGGCTGATGCTATCGCACCGAGTATTGCCAATGAACTCAGCGATCCGTCAGCCAACAGCTAGCCGCGCTTCTCGAGTTTCTGCCCTGCAGGCGCTAGCGCCATTTCGGTTTGTGTTTACCAGGACGGGCAGGCCTACGCACTTTGCCTTGAGGGTGCTGTTGGCGCGCGGCACTACGTTTCGGATCCGGTTGCTTCTTACCCGACTTCTTAGTGGGGTTGGATTCCGCAGCAGCGCCGTCAGACTCTGATCCAACGGCCGTTCCTCGTGAGCTTCGCGCAGTACGCCCGCGAACAATGCCAATGAACTCCTCGACATGAGGGTCGACAGAACCATCGCGCCACGCGACAGCGACTTGCCACTCGGGGCCATCATCAATGAGGTGAGCCGATACATCCCGTCGCATTAGTGCTCGTGCAACGGATTGAGGCATCACTGCTACTCCGACGTTCGTCGCTACCAGCTCGGTGGCAGCACGCCACTCTCCAGGAATTTGGTTTTCCGTCGCGAGTTCGTTCAAGTGGACTGAGTCTGTCTTGGCGATGGCGTGATCCTTGGGAACCACAACCACGGCACGCTCTGTGTAGAGCGGAATTGCCGCAAGCGGACGGTCACTATCGACAGCACGGTCAATGGGGAGTCGAACAAGGGCAACGTCTGCAGTGCCGCTTCGCAGCATCTCCATCGCATCATCCTGCTCACACGGAACAAGGTTGAGAGCAACGTCGGCAAGCCTCTCGTGCCAGACGCGAGCCCATTTACCCGGAGTCGCTCCGAGCACAAAGGCGACGGTGAATGAAGAAGGCATGCGTTCAGGTTAGTCTTGGGAGGTGCCAGTCCAGACCATGAAGCCCGCGACAGTTGCCAAGAAGCTTGGCATTTACTTGCCAGCCACTCCAGATGAGTTCCGTGACTCTGAAATTAGTCGCGAGGAATTCGCTGCGCTGCTCGAGTCACCGCCAGAATGGTTGACCAAACTGCGCAGCGAAGGTCCTCATCCTCGACAGGTGGTTGCACAGAAATTGGGCGTCTCCACTTCAGGTCTTGCGCGCGCTGGTGCCCCTGATGTCATGACTTCTGCAGAGATCAAAGCTCTGCTCGTCGAAATGCCCCAGTGGCTGGTTGCAGAACGCTCGGTCCATGCTGCCGTCAATGACGAGAATGCACGCATCAAATCCGAACGCGCAACCAAAGCAGCAGGAAAATAATTCTCAGTTTTATCTAGATTGCCCCCTACTGAAAAGTTTTCAGGTCTATACTCTGTAGGTTGAGGGCGTCCGTGTCTGGACGTTCGGGTGGGAAACGATTGCTTCGGAGATATGTTGCGCTTTTGGCGTGGCCAATTGTCAAGTTGTGTCTTGCTGCGTATCCGCAGGTTTGGCAGAGACTCGCTGTACCCAGTGATAACCCGCGCGCTGAGGCCGTGGGTCCTGATCCTGACCGCATTTTGCTTCTGGGTCCAGGCAAGGCGACCGGCTACGGCGTTAGCACCCATGAGCTAGGGCTCGGCGGTCATCTTGCTCGCAATCTCGCAGCACTTACTAGTCGAGGATGCGGTGTCGACATCGTTGCGGATCCTTCAATGTCGGCAGCCGATGCCGGCGTCGTTATCGAGTGGTCACGTTTAGAGCGGTTCGACGCCCTCGTGCTGACCCTGGGCGGAGGCGAGGTGCTCCGAATGCGCTCTATCTTTGCCTGGCGACGAGACGTAACCACGGTGCTCGACACAATCGAGGAACGCGGCGGCGGCGTACTCCAGACCTTTGTCTTGGGAATCGCACCTGTCGATGAGTTGCTGTCGCTCCCAGGACCACTACTGCGCATCGTCAATGCCAACGCAGTGACCCTCAACGAGATTAGCGAAGAGCTATGCGCTACTCGTTCGAGCGTTACTTTCGTTCCTGTCACGACGCCATCAGGCGGGCCCCGCGTAGCTTTAGAGAGTCACACCTACGCGCATTGGGCCCGTGAGCTTGCACCCGCCATTGCCTCTCGACTGACTCACGTCGCTGTTCCTCAGAAGCTCAATCCTCAGGCTTACTCTGCTGCCGACTCAAACCCTGCGGCTGAAGCCACCGCCAACGATGCAGCATTCGATGGTTCTGTACTCACTGCCAATTCAGTAGCTGTCGCGCTGGAAAAAGTAATGGACGCTGCACGACTGATGTTCGGCACAACGGGGGCTGCCGTTACGTTCCACGATCAACAAGCACATTGGTTTACGTCAACATCCGGTGTCGGTGATTTGAGACGCGAAGAGGCTGGTGCATTCTGTAGCACCGCATTCACGACAGAGGGACTCGTCGTTCTCGAGGACACATTGCTTGACGAACGATTCGCTGACCATCCTTGGGTTGTGCGTGGTCCCCTTATTCGCTTTTACGCCGGGTATCCGATTTCGACGCCCAGCGGGGAAATAATTGGGGCAGTTTGCATCTTCGACACCACGCCCCGCATCTTTGATTCGAGTCATGAAACGCTACTGCGGGAACTGGCCCAGCGCGCACAGGCGGCAATGCGATTGCAATAATTGCCGTACCTTGGGTACGGAGGTCATTTCTGAACTCCGAGAGAGGACCTAATGAGCGGCACCGAGTGCATCCACGGCTTCGAGAATCAACTGTGTGATTCCTGCTTCCCTAAGGCTGCGCCCGTCAAGCCGGTTACCCGCGCCGCGTCGACGTCGCGTGCAAAACGAGTTCCCGGGGCTCCTCGCGCATCCAGTTCGAAGATGCCGGCGCTAGCTGATCAACGTGTCTACCACGTCACCCACATCAGCAATCTTGAAAATATTCTGCTGACGGGCCAATTGGTGGCCGCTGCTCAAATCGAATCCCCAATTTTGGATGTCAGCTCTCCGCTGACCCGCGAGATGCGCGGAACGGCATCGCTCAGCACTGGCGAGACTGTCGATCGCTACGTGCCGTTTAGTCTCGTTCCTGAGTCGAATACGTGGCGGGAGCTTCGCGACGGCGCTGGAGAACCGCGCTGGTCGGATGCCGCTCGAGCTGCGTCATCCTCCGATTTCGTGTTCCTCGTAACTACGATTCGTGCGCTCGGCACCGACGCCGTTCTGGCAGACGGAGATGCGGCGGCCGGTGAGACGATCTTTGCGACCGACGAGGGAGCGATGACGCGTATGCTCGGAAATTTGCGTGCCGACGAACTCACCGAAGACGCAGAAGTGCTTATCCACGGTTCATTCGCCTTCGACGAAGTGCAACTTGTCGGAGTTGCTAGCGACAAAGCTCGCGATCGGGTGAAAGAGTTGCTCGACGCTGCATCCTTCGTAACCAAAGTGGCGGTCTATCCGCCGTGGTTCATTCAGTAGGGTTCGCGATAGCGTTGCGGTATGACGAACGACTTCGCTAAACACCCCGCAGACGAGACCTCGACAGCATTATTGGCCAGCGCTGGATTGCGTTATGGCTTGGTGGACACGTCGAATCGAGAAGACTTCGCTGCCTGGTTTCAGGCCGACTCTCGAGGTTTTCACGGACCAGCGATGTCTACGGAGCAGGTTGATTCAAGTTTCGCGGGCGTAACGTACCGGCGCACGGTTGGCGTATGGGATGACCGCTTAGTCGCGCCTGAAGTTCCGGTGGCGACGACTAGTTCATGGACCGAGCAACTGACAGTTCCAGGCGGACGCAGCATCGACGCGTGGGCGATTAGCTCCGTCACTGTTTCACCGACTCATCGACGGCGAGGAATTGCGCGGTCTCTTCTTGAGGGCGAACTGCGCTCGGCTGCTGAAATGGGTGTGCCGATGGCGATGCTCACAGTATCTGAGTCCACGATCTATGGTCGTTTCGGATTTGGTCCTGCTGTCTTTGCCGCAGACCTCACGATAGACACCACGCGGGCGACATTGACGTCAGCCGAGCGCCGTGGCCGTCTACAGCCTGTCTCTGCCACTGACTTCACCAGCGGCGCGCCAGAGATGTTCGACCGCATCCGCCTATCGACGCCGGGCCAAATCGCCGGGTGGCCGCTGCGTTGGGATCAAATCGCTGGGCTAGCACCGGGCGATGAGGACTACACCAAGAAAACGCGGATCGTGCAGTTTGATGACGACAGTGGAACACCACGCGGTTATGTGGTCTATCGCGTTACAGGCGGCGGTCTTGACTTTACTAACCACAAGCTGACCGTCGATTACCTTCTCGCGGAAACTCCAGAGGCATACGAAGCCTTGTGGCGTTATATTCTTGAGGTTGATTTGGTTCGTGAAGTGCGCGCCGAGTTGCGCTCGGTCGATGAGCCCCTGCTGTGGCACCTGACTGATCGGCGAGCGGTCTCGCAAGCTCCGATCGACCATCTCTGGCTTCGAATTCTGGATGTGGTCGCGTCATTGAGTTCACGAAGCTACGCCGGTCACGCTCGCATCGGATTCGACGTCAGCGATGCTCTCGGGTTCGCTGAAGGTCGTTTTCTTCTCGAAACAAACGACTCTGGGGTACCTCGAGTAACGAAGGTGGACGCCTTTGATGCCGAGACCGCGTTGCTTGCGCTCACCGTAAATGAGCTCAGCTCTCTGTACCTCGGGGGAGTGACCGCCAGTTCGCTCGTCGCCGCTGGACGCGTAACAGAGGTGACCGAGGGCGCTTCGATCATCGTTGAGCGCACCTTCCATTCGCCCGTCACTCCATGGCTGAGCATCTGGTTCTAGCCATAACGCAAACGCGCTTCCGCGAGTGGAACGCTCAACATTCAGTGCAAGAATTGACGCATGACTGCCGCGCTCACACACGTAAATGATCTCGCTAGCTTTGTTGCTGCATCCCCGTCGTCCTTTCACGCGGTAGAAGAGTCTGCCCGCCGGCTCCGGGATGCTGGTTTCAGTGAGTTACACGAGGTCGACGACTGGAATGGCGCTCGTACCCGCAAGGCCGCCAAGTATTTCGTGATCCGCGACGGCGCGATCGCAGCATGGATTCAGCCGACGAAGGCGACGGCAACAACTCCGTTCCGCATCCTCGGCGCTCACACTGATTCTCCGAGCTTTAAGCTCAAGCCAAAACCGACAACAGGTTCGGAAGGGATGCTGCAGGCCGGAGTAGAAGTTTACGGTGGGCCGCTGCTGAACTCGTGGCTTGACCGTGAACTTGAATTGGCTGGACGAATTATCTTCAGTGACGGAACCACGGAGCTCGTGCGCACCGGGCCGCTATTGCGCTTTCCGCAGCTCGCAGTGCATCTTGATCGCAAGGTCAACGATGGATTGACGCTCAAGCGTCAAGCCCACATGAATCCGGTTGTGGGATTGGGCGAGCAGGGCGATGCCGATCTGCTCGACCATCTGGCGACCCTCCTCTCAACCGAGTCATCGAAGCGTTCTGGAGCAGACATTGACGGCTACGACATTGTTGTCGCCGACACGGCTGCGCCCGCCGTCTTTGGCCTCAATCAAGAACTTTTTGCCTCGGGCCGTCTCGACAACCTCTCATCAGTTCACGCGGGGCTCGTAGCTCTCCTCGGTCTCAATACCAAGCTTGATCACATCCCCGTGTTTGTCGCGTTCGACCACGAAGAGGTCGGCTCCGCAACTCGTTCGGGCGCCGCAGGGCCATTTCTTGCCGACCTCTTGGCGCGAATCGGTGGTGGGCTCGGCGGCACAGATACCGATCGGATGCGCGCAGTAGCTGATTCATGGTGTCTCTCGTCAGACGCTGGTCACGCTGCACACCCGAACTACCCGGAACGTCACGACCCGGCAAACCGCCCGCGTCTCGGCGGAGGGCCATTGCTAAAAATTAACGCCAACCAGCGCTATGCCACGGATGGTGTTGGTGCTGCAGAGTGGGCTCGTGCTTGCCGCCAAGCTGGCGTCGAGTACCAAGAGTTTGTCTCAAACAATGACATGCCGTGTGGCTCGACGATTGGGCCGATCACGGCAACTCGACTGGGCATCCGTACGATCGATGTTGGACTGCCACTGCTCTCGATGCACTCGGCGCGCGAACTGTGCGGCGTTGCAGACCCGCTCGCGCTCAGCGCCGCCATTTCAGCGTTCTTCTCACCCGAGCACTAGGCGCCTAGGCGCCTAGGCCACGCCCGACGGACGGACGGACACTAGAGATTACAGCGCCTAGCCAAGCTCGTGAAGCGCGAACGCTGTCAGGAATCCGACAGTAACGATGAGCCCGGTTATTGTGCGATCGCGCGCAAATGCCTCGGGAATCATCGTGTTCGACAGCATCGCCAAAATCGCTCCCGCAGCGACTGTTGTTACGAATGCGATGGTGGACTCGCTTGCGCTAGCGAGCATGAAGGTCCCGAGCATCGCCGCGATCCCGCTCGCCACCGCGATGCTGCCCCACACCCCAAAGACGTAGCGTGCAGAACGGCCAGACTGTTTCATTCCCGCACTCGCGGAAAGCCCCTCCGGGACATTGGATAGCCCGAACGCCACCAGCAGAGGAAGACTGACTCCGCCGGTAGCCACAACACTGAGACCGAGCACAAGGGACTCAGGGATGCCGTCAAGGAGCGCGCCGACCGCGATAGCTGTCCCGCTGCCCTGTTTGTCGCCCTCTGAGGCTTGCAAACCAGCTGAGCGTTTGCGATGTTGCGCGCCATAGCGCGCTAGCACTGTATCGGCGATCACATACGCTATGGCACCGACCAGGCAGCCTGCAATCGTCGCGGTAACCCCACCGCCCTCATTGGCATCTTGCACAAGTTCGTAGGCCAATGTTGACAACAATACGCCGGCCCCAAACGCCATAATGCCCGCAGTCGCCGATGACGGAACTTTTACAAACCATGCAACGAGCGCGCCGATAACGAGCATGCTGCCGGAGAGTAAAGCTGCTCCGCCCGCAACGAGAAAGTCCGGCATCAACTCACACCTTTCGAAAAAAGGAAACGGGCATTTACCCTGGCTCCGCTAGAACAGGGGAGCGATGTCGTTGGCAGGCTCGGTCAGGCTTGCGTCGCTAGCCGTAGCGCCGGGGTATCCCGGGCCAACCGGACACACACCGCCACGTTGAAAGGCTTCGGCCGCACCGCGGGCACGTACATCGGCTGCTTCATTGAGCGGATGCCCAACGTGGCCGCGTACCCATTCAAAACGGTAAAGTCGTCCGGTGATTGCCTCGTCAATCTGCTTGAGCAAATCGACATTCATCACCGGCTTGCCGTCAGACTTGCGCCATCCCTTTTTCTTCCAGCCGGGCATCCACTTAGTGACAGAGTTGATCACATACTGACTGTCGCACAGGATCAGCAGGTCATCATCGACGTGGGCGGTCGAGCGGAAGAGTTGGAGAACGGCCATGAGCTCGCCCTGATTGTTGGTTGCGTGCTTCCAACCGCCGGCAGCCCAGGTGTTGTCGTCGACGTACCATGCCCATCCCGCTGGCCCTGGATTGCCGAGCGCTGACCCATCGGCAGCAGCAGTAATCGTCATAAGAGCCTTTCATTTGACCGTGACGCCCTGAATTCGCACGCAACTATTCGACTCTAGTATCTACTCGCAGCCGCAGAATGTATCGCCTAGCGCCCAGTGAGTGGTATTCGGTTTTAGGCTAGGCATGTGCCCGATGTGAATAGTCTCTCGCCCGCTCTGGAAATCAGCGGACTCACCAAACGTTTTGGCGACAAGCTCGCGGTGAATTCCGTGGATCTCGTCGTTCCGCGTGGCTCATTCTTTGGGCTCGTTGGCCCAAATGGCGCAGGCAAAACAACAACGCTCTCAATGGCGACGGGGCTGCTCAGGCCAGACTCCGGCACTGTTTCCGTGCACGGCACCGACGTCTGGACCCATCTCGTCGAATCAAAGCGGCGCATAGGCGTTCTCAGTGATGGTGTCCGGCTGTTTGATCGCCTTACGGGATTGCAGTTAGTCACCTACGCTGGCCTCCTTAGCGGGATGGAACGCACGGTGGTAGCCGAACGCGCCGCAGACCTCCTCGAACTATTTGACTTGGATGCTGCTAGCGGAACGCTCGTCGTTGATTATTCGGCCGGCATGACGAAGAAAATTGCCCTCGCGTGCGCGCTAATCCATGCACCGCAAGTGCTCGTTCTCGATGAGCCGTTCGAGTCGGTTGACCCCGTTTCTGGAGCAAACATCCGGGATATTCTGCACGGTTTCGTAGAGTCCGGCGGAACCGTCATTGTTTCAAGCCATGCCATGGATCTCGTTCAGCGAATGTGCGACCACGTCGCCGTCATTGCCGACGGCCGAGTGCTCGCCTCAGGCACCACTGACGAAGTGCGTGGTGCCTCAACACTCGAGGACCGGTTCGTCGAGTTAGTCGGTGGCCGCCGTCGCGGAAAGGGTCCAGAGTGGTTGCGCATCTCATAAGACTGCGTTTTCGGCTACTCGCGAATGCTCTAAGCCGGAGCCCGTGGCAAGCTGTCGCAGTCATCCTGGGCACTATGTACGGGCTGTTCATGCTCATGCTCGCCGTCGTGGGCTTGTTTACCCTGAGCTTTGCTCCCGACACACTCGCACGCACGACTGTTGTCCTCGGCGGCGCATTGTTGATACTCGGATGGACGGTATTGCCATTGCTAAGTTCGGGCATTGATGAGACTGTCGATCCCGCCAAGCTCGCTACGTTTCCGATTCCGATTAACACGCTCGTACTCGCGCTAACGGTGAGCGGCATCCTCGGAGTGCCCGGCATCATTACGAGTCTTGCTGCTCTTGCAACCAGCCTGGTGTGGTGGCAAACACCACTGATCGGAATCGTTGCGCTGTTGTGTGGCGCAATAGGCGCACTGACGTGCGTCGTCGGATCCCGGATGCTCGCGGCTCTCACCGTGCGCATCTCCTCCGGCCGGAGAGCTCGTGAAGCCAAGACTGTACTGATCCTGATTCCACTCATTTTGCTCGGTCCAGCAATCCTTGCTGTGTCTGCTCTATTCCGCGAGCTTCGAACAGTACTGCCGACGATTGCAGACGTCGTCGCGTGGACACCAATCGGTGCCATCTGGGCAGTTCCCGGTGATCTTGCCTTCGGCAACCCTGGCGCAGCCGCTATCCACGGACTAATTGGCGTTGCCACCCTCGTCGGCTCCATCCTGGTCTGGCGTTGGGCGCTAGATAGGGCTCTCGAACGCCCGGCCACTGCAACCTCTGTCGGTGCTACTCGGCGCGGTTTGGGGTGGTTTCGAGTCTTTTCCGGAACACCAACCGGTGCCGTCGCTGCACGCGCGCTCACGTACTGGTTGCGGGACCCACGCTATGCGCAGTCCCTAATTAGTGTTCCTTTAGTACCCGCGCTGGTGTTCTTCTACACGGGAGCCAGCGGCGACCTCTCGGGGCTTCTCTTTGTCGGCCCCGTCGTGGCAGTGCTGCTCGGGATGTCGATTTATACCGATGTCTCTTACGACAACACCGCGTTCAGTCTTCATCTTCAGACAGGAGTCAGTGGTCGCGCTGATCGTTGGGGCAGGGTCATTGCGGTGAGTGTTTTTGCCGTCCCTTCCACAATAATTATCACCGTCGCGAGTGTGTGGGTGAGCGACAGCTGGGAGCGCCTAGCCGGGCTGCTCGGCGTTTCGCTTGGTGTTCTCCTCACCGGATTCGCGCTGTCCTCCCTTGTGTCAGGGCGATTCGCATTCTCCGTGCCTGCCCCAGGGGAAAATCCGTTTAAGTCACGACCTGGAGGCGGATTCACACTAATGTTGTCGATGTTTGCCTCGTGGACAGCACTCGCCGTCTTGGCTCTTCCCGAAATGATCCTTGCCCTGATCGGTTTCGCTACCGGTAACGCACTCTTGGGTTGGCTGGCCCTCGGAACGGGAATCCTTGTTGGGTCAGTCTTATTGATTGTTGGCGTACGTGTCGGTGGGGCGCTACTCGATAGCCGTGGGCCAGAGTTGCTTGTGCAATTACAGCGACAGAAGTAGCGGCGGCGCAAGAAGCTAAGTTAGCGGCTCAGCAACTGAGCTCGGGCGGGGTTCGCGTCGAACCACTCAGCGACATACCAGCACATCGGGAGAACTCGCTTTGCCGTTGTGGCTTCAACGTCGTCCATGGCGTATTTGACGAGTTGGGCGGCATAACCGTTGCCTCGATGTGCGGGCTGGGTATACGTGTGATTGAACGAAATTGATGTGCCGTTGAGGCGGTAATCAGCGACCGCAACAAGCGCACCGTCAATACTCATGACGTAACGGCTGGCGTGTTCCTCGTGGTCAAAAAGCGTGGTCATAGTTCTAGCCTAAGCCGGAAGTGCAGCTTCGATCGCATTGACGATGGCCGGGTCATCCGGTACCACCGTCGGACGAAAACGATGAACTTCGTTGCCGGGGGTGACCAAGAACTTTTCGAAGTTCCACGCGACACGACCGGCCTTGCCAGAGTCGTCTGCCGTCTTTTTGAGCTCCGCAAACAGCGGATGCGCCGACTTGCCGTTGAGCTTCACTTTCTCGAACATCGGGAAAGTCACGCCCCACGTCATTGAGCAGTATTCCTTGATTGCGTCTTCGGTGTTCAACTCCTGCAAAAATTGGTTGCTCGGAAAGCCGAGAACCGTGAATCCGCGTTCACCATAGGTTTTCTGCAATTGCTCGAGCTGTTCATACTGTGGCGAGAGGCCACAACGCGAAGCTACGTTGACGATGAGAACCACCTTGTCACGGAAGTCTGCCAGCGTCGTTTCAGCGCCGTCGATAGTGGTCAGGGGGATATTGCGAAGTTCGGTCACGACACAACGCTACGCCCGCCGACTGGGCACTTGCCTACGACATCCCGAACGTTGCCAGCGAGGTTCGGTAATGTGGACGTTTCACCCAAAACTGCGTCGCCAGTTGCACCATGAGAGCGAGTCATGCCTAATAGCCCCTTATCAGCGAGCGCTTACGAGGTACTCGGTGTTGAGGCTTCGGCTAGCGAGGCTGAACTGAAGAAGGCGTTTCGGCGTGCACTCCGGGAAACTCACCCAGATACCGGGGGAGACCCCGAGCGCTTCACGGCCGTTCAGGATGCCTGGGATCGCGTGGGTACGCCGGAGAAACGTCGGGGATACGACGCGGGTTCACGTAGTCGCACCAGTTCCCCGCGTACGGCAGGGTCATCATTCTCGTCTCGGGCTGCGGCGCCGTCGCGCGAGAATTCCCGCCCTCGAGCCAAGGCTCACGGGCATCCAGGAGGATGGCGACGCGAGCGTTACCTTGACGGGATGCGGGAATGGGTTGGCCGAGGGGCTAGCCTCGATGACCCATACGATCCCACTCTCGTGCGCACCGCACCGCGCGAACTGCGGCGCACGCTCGCGGATGCGCTTGCAGAGGAAGCAACTGCGCGTACCGTCAGTGCGTTGGGCATTGGTTTCACCGTGTGGCACGACGTATCTACTGGTCCGCCAGAACGCAAGATTGATCACGTTGTACTCGGCCCGACTGGACTATTTGCGATGCTCTCCGAAGATTTCGGCGGACCAGTGAAGATTCGCCGTGGTGAGCTGATCGGCCCCCATGTTCAGCCAGAAAAACCGATGCACGAACTAGCATCACGCGCGAAGATGCTGAGTCGCCAATTGGGCGTCGCGTTTACGTGTTTCGTGATTGTTGTTCCCGACGATGCACTAGATCAACCGCACGCCTCGCTCGGTTCGGTGCGGGGGGCGCCTGCACTCGTTGTGCGACAGAGTGTTCTGGCTCACCTGCTGCGCACTGGGCCTGAATCCGCTCAGAGTCGCAGTATTGGCGGCAATGAACTCTTCGACGTACGCACGAGGCTGGGCAACGGAATCCGTTTCGTCGAATAGCGACGGCGACAGCTGACGTTTGCCGTGCCGTCGACAACCGTTCACCCAGCGATTGTGTCGCATGCTGAGGTTGGCCTCACGCCCGGAGTAGTGTGAGCACGTGAACAGGAACGCCACGCTTTCTCGGCGATTAAGCACGGTCGACGCGACCGTGATTGGTCTCGGGTCGATGATCGGCGCTGGCGTATTTGCGGCGTTTGTACCTGCAGCTCATGCGGCGGGAGCTGGACTACTGATCGGTCTCGTTATTGCCGCTCTTGTGGCCTGGTGCAACGCGGCGGCCTCCGCACAATTGGCCGCCGTCTACCCGGTAGCGGGCGGCACATACGTTTACGGTCGAGAAAGACTTGGCCCGTGGTGGGGCTACTTCGCAGGGTGGTCATTTCTCATCGGGAAGACTGCAAGCTGCGCAGCGATGGCCCTAGTTTTCGCTGCGTACGTTGCTCCAACCGAATGGCAGAAGCCCGTCGCCATCGTCGCCGTAATCGTGCTCACCATAGTGAACCTACTCGGCATCAACCGCACAGTCTTTGCAACCAAACTGGTTCTTGTCTTCGTAATCGTCATCCTTGTCGGAGTTATCGTCGTGGCGTTTACCTCTGGAACTTTGGCCGCACATCCAGTCGTAGTATTTGGCGACGTCGACCCCTATGGGATTCTGCAGTCTGCCGGCGTACTGTTCTTTGCGTTCGCAGGATATGCGCGCATTGCCACTCTGGGCGAAGAAGTACGCAATCCTGCTCGCGCAATCCCGCGCGCGATTATGACTGCCCTGGCGATCACCGCTGGGTTGTATCTCACCTTGGGCCTTGTGATGCTTTCCGCCCTAGGGTCCGAAGCATTGGCAACGTCACGAGCGCCGATCACTGATGTTCTGGATGCCGCTGGCTGGGGTTGGGCATCCGGAATTGTCGCTCTTGCCGCCGGGGTGGCATCGCTCGGAGCTTTGCTCGCGCTGATGGCGGGAATTGGCCGCACAACACTGGCTATGGCACGAAATAATGATTTGCCGCGATGGCTAGCGGCCGTTCATCCCCGATTTGCTGTGCCGCACCGTGCTGAGTTAGTTCTGGCAGTAGTTGTACTTGGCGTGGTGTTAGTCGCCGATTTGCGAGGTGCGATCGCTTTCTCATCATTCGGTGTGCTTCTTTACTACTTCGTTGCCAACGTCGCGGCCTTCACTCAACCGGCTGCTCAACGCCGAATGCCACGGTCCGTCAACGTGCTGGGTGCCGCTGCGTGTCTGGTGTTGGTGGCAACGGTGCCCATCGTTGGTGTGGCGGTCGGCATAGTCATCGTCCTCATTGGGATTCCTGTGCGTTTGCTTTCCAACCGACAATCTCAACCACTTTCCCACCATGGCGCATAGGCTGGTTCTCTCTTTAAGGAAGAGGTATATAGGTTCGTGATTCGCGTAATTAGCTACAACCTCCGTAAGCACAGGGCCGTCACTGAGTTGGCCGCGCTGGCAGAAACCCCTAACCTGGATGCTCTGTGCCTCCAAGAGGTCAGCGCTGCCGAGCTTCCCGCCGAAATAGGCAACTTGCATCTTGCCGACTCAACCAAGAACAATCGTCTCGGACTCGCGATCTACTATCGGCGCGAACGCTACGAGCAAACAGCGAGTAATTCCTTTGAACTCAAGAAGTCGCTCCACGATCGAGTCTTTTCTCCCACGTCAGAACGCTTGCTCGGCTCACGCTTGGTTGACCGAGATTCCGGCCATGAGCTCGTGTTGGCGTCTTTTCATGCCGCCCCACTGACCGCGCTCAATTCCCTGCGACGCAACCAGATCAAAGCCGCTCACGAACTACTCCAAACACTCGGCTCTGGCTCGCCCATCTTGATGGTGGGGGACTACAACTACCCGCTCTTCAAAGACGGCCTCAGCGAGCGCGTCAAAAAGACCGGGTATGACCTGTCGCTCAGCGATCGGATGACGTATACGAACTATAAATTCTTCCGCGGGCACTTCGACTTTGTGACGTCGCAGGGGTTCACGATTGAGGGCGTCGAAACCCTCGCGCGTGGCTCGTCAGACCATTTGCCCATCCTGGTGACAGCAGCCTACGGCTCCGCCAATACGCATCATTCGACGCTCTCGGTGGAGCCGCTCGCGAACTGACCGCTGCCGGCTGCTCTCGCTAGCCTTCGCCGCCGAGATTGCCTGCAAGTCGTTCGTGCATGTACTGGCTGGCTTCGTTGAGCCCGATGAGAACAACGCGCTTCCCTCGACGCTCATACTTCGTTGTGATTGCGTCGAGGGCCGCGACAGTGGAGGCATCCCAAATGTGGGAGTTCGACATGTCAATGATTACCCGGTCCGGGTCGTCTGAATACTCGAACTGAGTTGTCAGGTCATTGCTCGAGGCGAAGAAGAGTTCTCCATTTACGCGGTAGTACGCGGTGGGCACGGTCTCGTCGTCTGGCAAGCTGCGATCGACCGTAGCGAAGTGAGCTACTCGACGCGCAAATGCGACCATCGCGACAACTACACCGACGAGAACGCCAATAGCGAGGTTGTGAGTGGCGACCACGACGACAACGGTGGCGACCATTACTGTCGTCTCGCTCTTGGGCATGCGCTTGAGAGTTGACCACTGAACGCTGTGCCAGTTGAACGTTGACACTGCGACGATGATCATGACGGCGACAAGAGCTGCCATAGGAATTACCGCGACAACGTCGCCAAGAACGACAACCAGGATGAGCAAGAAAATTCCAGCCAAGAACGTTGAGATGCGCGTGCGAGCTCCTGACGCCTTCACGTTGATCATGGTCTGACCGATCATGGCGCATCCGCCCATTCCTCCGAAGAGGCCGGAAAGCACGTTGGCGACGCCTTGGCCCCATGCTTCGCGCGTCTTTCGCGAGTGGGTGTCAGTGATGTCATCGACGAGTTTCGCGGTCAAGAGCGACTCCAACAATCCAACGAGCGCCATAGCAATCGCGAAGGGGCCGATGATCGAAAGAGTTTCCCAGTTGAGGGGAACATTCGGAATGAAGAGCTCCGGGAGGCTGCGGGGCAGTTCGCCCTGATCGCCAACGGTGGGCACAGCGATTGCCATTGTGACCGTGGCGATCGTCAGCAAAACGATGGCGACGAGGGGAGCGGGAACCACCTTTGTGAAGCGAGGCATCAGAACCATAATGATGAGCCCGATCCCGACGAGGGGGTACACCATCCATGGCACGTTGATCAGGTGCGGCAGTTGGGCCATAAAGATGAGGATGGCGAGCGAATTCACGAACCCGAGCATCACGCTGCGAGGGATGAAACGCATGAGCTTCGCGACACCAAGTACGCCCATGATTACTTGAAGAATTCCGCCAAGCATCACTGTTGCGATGAAATAGTCCATGCCGTACTCGCGGGCAACCGGTGCAATCACGAGTGCGATAGCTCCCGTCGCTGCGGTAATCATCGCCGGCCTTCCGCCGAGGAAGGCGATCGATACGGCCATCACAAACGACGAAAACAAGCCGACGCGAGGATCTACCCCCGCAATGATCGAGAACGAGATCGCTTCGGGAATGAGCGCTAGCGCGACTACCAGTCCGGCCAACACCTCTCGAGTGAGAATGCGAGGGGTGCGAAGTGCGGTGAGTACCGATGGGTCCGCTCGGTAACGGTTCGAGCGGGGTGTTTGAGTGATAGCGATGAGCTTCTCCTGCGAAAGGGAGCCACGAGACTGCGCAGCTAAGGATGTGAAGTGTGCCGTGCGTGCGAATGTCTGGCACGGCTGGACGCCGACAACTCTGCCGACTACGAGCCGAGGATTGCCCGGCTAGACAAGGACGTTTCGCGGTAAACGCGCGCGAACCTGCCTCCACGATAGCCGATCGCGCAGATTCATGGGCGACTCTCAGGCAGTGCCGACCGCCCGCAGCAGGCACCCAACGGGCTTTTAGAACCGCCGGCCTGCGGCAACGATTCCAGCGAAGAGTGCGTGCGCCAGAGGGAGCGCAGAGCTAAACAGAAGCACGCTTCCTAAAATCGGATCTGTCTGCCGCAACAAAATTCCACCGATGAGTAAGGCCGTAAAGAGAATCGCCGAGAGCACCCGGCGCACGAGTTGTTCCACCACTCTGAGGTGTTTATCCGCGCTCGGCGTCTCAACTGCGAGCTGACCTCGTTGCATGAGAGTGGCCACACTCTCCAGCTGCTGGGGAAGGCGCAAAATGAGCCCGGCCGACGATAGCGCTTGCTTGGCGAACTCTTTTGCTGTGCCACCGCTCTCATCTCTCGCGAGTCTCTGTGCAAACGGTTCGATAGCAGTCCACACGTTGTAGCCGGAATTGAGATCGCTGGCGACACCGGACGTAACGGAGACAGCGCGAATGATGAGGAGGAAGTTCTCCGGCAGCTGGAACGGCATGGTGCGCATGACGTCACCAAACTCGTTGCCGAATTCTTTGAATTCCTCTGGGTCGACTCGCTGAAGTTCGGCGAATCCCATGCCGCCGAATCGGTCGAATAGTTCGCCCATGGCTCGCTCAAGAGGTGCCGTCTCTGCCGAGCGAAGAAGCACTCCCATGTCTCGCACACTGGCGACAAGTCCAGGGGCATCACGGGCAGCGGCGGCAATGATCAGGCGCTGCAGCCCTCGGCTGAGGTTCTCGGGAACCTCGCCCATCATCCCGAAGTCCACAAAGGTGAGAACCCAGCTTGGCCTCGAGGCGTCTGTGTGTGCGGGGTCGGCAGGCGTGACAAAAATGTTGCCGGGATGAGGATCGGCGTGGAAGAAACGGTGGATAAAGAGCTGCTCGAACATTGCGCGCGACAGTTCATCGGCGACCGCTGAAGGATCGATGCCTGCTGCTTCGAGGCGTCGGCGGTCGTTGATCTTGATCGCGGTCGCGTCGGCGAGCGTCAGAATCCGTCGTGTGGTTCGTTCCCACACCACGGCGGGCGCTTCAACTCTGGGGTCGTCAGCAAAGTTCGCTGCGAAACGTTCCGCATTGCTGCCCTCGTTGAGATAGTCGATCTCGCGCAAGCTGATTATTGCGAACTCTTCTAGAAGCGCCGGAAGGTCAACACGTCGCGAGATGAACCGCACGCGGCTGAGCCAGTTGGCGACTTTCCGCAGTGCCGACAGGTCGACATCAATAATGTCGGCTATCCCGGGGCGCTGCACTTTGACTACGACATTGCTGAAGCCCACGTCGGCGACATCTGCCGGCAATAGCCGCGCTCGGTGCACTTGACCAAATGATGCTGCTGCAATCGGTTGCGGATCAAAATACTCGTAGGCGCGCTCGAGCGTCACCGCGAGCTCATGCTCGGCACTTTCACGAATGAGGTGAAAGTCAACGGCAGGTACCTCATCCTGAAGTCCCTCGAGCTCACGCGTGATCTCGGCGGGAAGCACGTCGAGTCGTGACGACATGAATTGACCGACTTTGATCATGAGACCACCGAGGTCAATCGCAAGCGTGTGGAAGTGGCGCGCAATGAGGCTTGCCCGCGCAAGCCGACGACGTGCCGCAACCCGCTCGAGGCCGAAGCGCGGCAGAACTAACTCAAACCACCACTCCAAGACCATGTACCTGGCAGCGAAACGCAGGATCCGACGATAGCGGGCGCGCAGCTGTCTGGCGTTGGTCATCGAATCTCCCTGATGCCGGTTGTGAACCGACATCCGATCAGTCTTGAGCGAGGATTGCGTACAGCTTACGACGAGCGTCGTCGATAACAGCGACCGCTTCGGCGACCTGCTCAGGGGTGCCACTTCGCATGATCGGCACGACTGCTTCCGCGAGCTTTGCGGCGGACTGGGGGAGCGCCGTTGAATGCGAGGAATCGCGCGGATTCGAGTCTGCCCACGGTGCTGGACGACTCGTCTTCACCTCGTCGCGACCCTGCTCAGTGAGTGTGTAGGTCTTCTTGCCGTCGGCTTCGTGCGCCTCGATAAGTCCCTCATCAGCCAAAAGCTGCAACGTTGGGTAGACCGAACCAGGGCTCGGCTTCCACGCGCCGTGGCTACGGTCCTCGATTTCGTGGATGATTTGGTAGCCGTGCATGGGTTCCTCGGCGAGCAGCGCCAGAATTGCTACCCGCACATCGCCGCGCCCCATTCGTGGAGCTACACGACGCTCGAACTCGCCGCGTAGGTTGTCAAAGGTTTCCCAGAGTCCGAAACCCGGCTGTCCGGATGCCTCTGCAAATGGACGGCGGTGAGAATCGCGTCGCCCGGTGCCAAATGTGTTGTTCATGCTGTGCCTCCACTCGGTGGATGAGGACCCGATTCGGTCCTGCCGATACTCAACGATACATCGCTAAGATCACACGGGCGGGAATTTCAGCCAACTTTCAGCAGTCGAGACGGCTGCACCGAGGTTCGTTGAAACCGTGCACCAGAAACGAAAAAAGGCCGGCAGCCGTATAAAACGACCTGCCGACCAAATTTCTTAACTACCGATTCGTAAGTCCGAATCTTTCGCTGTGCGCGAAGGGGGACTTGAACCCCCACGCCCTTTCGGGCACTAGCACCTCAAGCTAGCGCGTCTACCAATTCCGCCATCCGCGCGCATCAACGGCGCTACAAGAGCACCGCCGAGATAAGAGAATAGCACCATTTCTGAGCGTGAAATGACGCATCCGATCGGCGGCAGCGCGTGCGAGCTACCGACTATGCCGTGGCAGGGAGAAATTTCCCGGTCAGGCCGCTAGCGTGGCCTTATGTCTTCAGAGCCAACACTCGAGCGCACCGCTCGCATCGCGCAAGATCTCATCCGGTTCGACACCACCAACTACGGCGAGGGCCGCTCTAACGGTGAGACCGACGCTGCGGAGTATCTGGGCGCGCTGCTCGAAGACATGGGATTGACCACTCAGTACTTTGACGCCGCGACCGGCCGAACCACCGTTGTGGCCCGCGTCGAAGGCAGCTACGACACCGAAACTTCTGCACCACACGCGAAAGAGCGTCCGGCGCTCATCTTGCACGGCCACACCGACGTTGTGCCCGCGGATCCGAAGAACTGGTCAGTCGATCCGTTCGGGGGAGTCATTCGCGACGGCCTGCTCTGGGGTCGAGGCGCTGTTGACATGAAGAACATGGATGCCATGATCATCACCGCACTCGGTGACATTCTTGGCGCAGGCAAGCGCCCCGCTCGCGACCTCATCATCGCCTACTTCTCCGACGAGGAAAACGGCGGTGAATTTGGTTCGCACTTCATGGTCGACCACCACGCGGATGTTTTCGACGGTGCCACAGAAGCGATAAGCGAAGTTGGAGGCTACTCTGTCGACCTTCAGGGTCAACGCGCCTATTTGCTTCAGACCGGCGAGAAGGCCCTCGTGTGGATCAAACTCACGGCCAGAGGGATGGCCGCCCACGGCTCCCGTGTCATCAACGACAACGCAGTCACCAAACTCGCCGAGGCAGTAGCAATCCTCGGTCGCCAAGACTGGCCCGTGCGGTTAACCGACACAACCACCCTGCTCATCAAAGAGCTGTCGCGCATCTTGGACATCGACCCAGAAGAGGTCGGTCCAGACGAACTGATTCTCGCGACGGGCACGGCATCAGGATTTTTGCAGGCGACACTGCGCACGACGAGCAATCCAACCCTGCTGAAAGCCGGCTACAAGCACAATGTGATCCCTGATGTCGCAGAGGCGCTCGTCGACATCCGCACTCTTCCTGGCGAAGAGGATGAGGTGCTCGCTCAAGTGCGGGCGCTGTTGCCCGCTGAAATCGAAATTGAGATCATGCACAGGGATATCGGGCTCGAAACAAGCTTCGACGGTCCGTTGGTTGATGCGATGATCGGAAGTCTCGGCGTTTTCGACCCGGGAGCCCCCGTACTTCCGTACCTCATGTCCGGCGGAACCGATAACAAAGCACTCAAACGACTCGACATCACTGGCTACGGTTTCGCGCCCCTTCAATTGCCTCCTGAGATCGACTTTCCGGGCATGTTCCACGGTGTTGATGAGCGAGTGCCCCTAGACGCATTAGTCTTTGGCAGGCAGGTCTTGGGAGATCTGCTTCTCAAGTACTAATTCTCACCTGATCTGGAGCGCTCCATGGGGTTTATTGAGGCAATAATCTTGGGGCTTGTTCAGGGCCTCACCGAGTTTCTTCCGATCTCGTCAAGCGCGCACTTACGGATCATGGGCGAGTTTTTGCCCTCGGCAAGTGACCCTGGGGCGACATTCACTGCAATTACCCAGTTGGGCACCGAGCTCGCGGTAATTCTCTACTTTCGCAAAGATATCGGCCGCATTCTGAGTCGCTGGTTTCAACACTTTCGTAATCACAGTGGCGCACATCGCGAAGTAATTTCACGTCAAGATCCGGATGTTCGGCTCGGCTGGCTCGTCATCATCGGTACCGTCCCGATCGTTCTCGTGGGTTTCTTTGCGCAGGAGTACATTCGGTCCACCTTCCGCTCGCTGTGGCTCGTCGCGACGGTACTCATTGTTTTCGGAATCATTTTGGGCATCGCCGACTACCTCGGCAAGCGAACTCGGTCGCTTGAACAGATGACGTACGGTCACGGCATCGCCATTGGCCTCGCCCAAATGCTTGCCCTAGTGCCCGGCGTTTCGCGTTCTGGTTCAACGATGACGGCCGGACTCGCCCTCGGCTATTCAAGGCCCGCAGCGGCGCGCTTCGGCTTCCTGCTCGCGATTCCAGCAGTATTCGGTAGTGGACTTTATGAGCTCGTGCACAGCTTTGGTGAAACGAATCAGACCTTTAGCTACGCAGAGACCGCAGTAGCGACAGTGATCGCATTCTTTGTTGGTTATGCAGTTATCGCGGCATTGATGCGCTACATCGAAAAGCGTTCCTTCTTGCCGTTCGTAATCTACCGAGTTCTCTTGGGCGTGACGCTCTACGTGTTGCTATCGCTCAACGTCATCCAGCCCGTCTAGGTCAGCTAGTCTTTGCCCCGCCAGGGCTCGTCTCCAGCTGAGCCCTGATCAGGCTTGTCATCGCCGCGGCGAAGGTACTTCTCGAATTCTTGCGCGATCGCCTCGCCACTGGCTTCGGGGGAGTCAACCGTGTCTCGGGCGCGTTCCAACTGCTCGATATAGGACGACATATCGTCATCCTCGCCGGCGAGGGCATCGATACCTGTTTCCCAATCGGTTGCTTCAGTCACAAGATCGCCGCGAGGGATCACAACATCCACAATTTCTTCGAGTTTGTCGATAATTGCCAGCGTCGCTTTGGGAGACGGCGCATTGTGGACATAGTGCGGAACGGATGCCCAAATCGACATCGTCGAAATCCCGGCCTTCTCCGCGGCCTGTCCGAGCACCGACAATATTCCTACTGGCCCCTCGTAGCTGCTGCGCTCGATACCGAGCGCAGTGCGAACTTCGGGATTTTCACTTGAGGTGAAGACCGAAATTGGTCGAGTGTGTGGGACATCAGCGAGCATCGCCCCCAAAAACACAATCGAGGTAATTCCGTTTTCTACGACTGTCTCGAGAATGTCCCTGGTAAATGCTTTCCAGGACCGCGACGGCTCAGTTCCCAGAAGTAGGTAAATATTTGATTGATTGTTAGCGCTGAGCTGAAGTTCGGCGTCAGCGGCAATGCTCTCCGGACGCTCAGCATTAGGGCGCGACGGTCCATAGATAGCGACCGACGGCCAAGTCAACGCACGGTTACCGTCGTCGTCATACGAAACAACGGGCCGATTGAACTGGTAGTCGAAGTATTCTTCCGGGTCGACTTCAGCGATGGGATAGACGTCAAGCTGTTCTTTGAGAGATCTGACGGCGCCACTGGCCGCCTCTCCGGCGTCATTCCACCCCTCGAAGGCGACGACCAAGAGTCGTCCGTTCGCGAATGGGGTGTTAGTCACTGGTCTCCTTTGGGTCGAGTGCCACGAGTGTCACTAACTCAAGGATAGAACTACGATGGTCCGTTGTGACTCACTCCACTCCGGCTGCCGTTTTATGGGACATGGACGGCACCCTCATAAATTCTGAACCTTACTGGATCTCTGCCGAAAACGAACTCGTTGAATCGTTCGGCGGCGAGTGGACCCACGATGACGCAATGGCGGTTGTCGGCAGCGGTCTATTCACCTCGGCACGAGCCATGCAGGGCAAGGGAGTCGAGTTAGATGAGCAGTCAATCGTTGATCGTTTGACTGACCGCGTGATGGCCCAACTTAAGGAGTTCGGCATCCCGTGGCGCCCGGGCGCGCGCGAGTTATTGCTTGAACTTCGCGAAGCGGGAGTTCCGACTGCTCTCGTCACGATGTCAATCAGCCGGATGGCGCACCACGTCGTCGACAACCTTGGATTCATCGGCTTCGATGCAGTCGTCTCTGGAGACGACGTTGCACACCCGAAGCCGCATCCAGACCCATACCGGGTCGGTGCGGACGCGCTCGGCGTATCAATTGCCGATTGCGTTGCAATCGAAGACTCGCCTCCTGGGGCAACTTCGGCATTCTCGGCTGGAGCAACTGTCATTGGCGTGCCCTTCATGGTGGAAATCCCCGAAGAGCAAACTCACGCACTCTGGCCAACTCTTGACGGGCGCACGCTCGCACATCTCTCAGAACTTCACTCAAAGGTAGCTATTCGATGACCGATGTATTTCGACGACAGAGCGGTCCGTTCCGCATTGGTGACCGTGTTCAGCTCACCGGGCCGAAAGGTCGACTAAATACCGTCACGCTCGAGGCCGGGGGAGAGTTTCACACCCACCGCGGCGTACTCAGCCACGATCTCGTAATCGGTGTACCGGATGCCAGCGTGGTCACAAGCTCCACCGGCATCGAATATTTGGCGATGCGCCCACTGCTCACCGACTTCGTAATGTCTATGCCTCGCGGTGCCGCGATTATTTATCCCAAGGACGCGGCTCAGATAATTGGGCAAGCTGATATTTTCCCGGGCGCTCATGTAGTCGAGGCGGGTGTCGGTTCAGGCGCGCTCTCGCTCTGGCTGTTGCGTGCTATCGGCGCAACAGGCACATTGAGTTCTTTCGAACGCCGCGAAGAGTTCTCGGAGATCGCTCAGTCCAACGTCGAAGCATTCCTCGGCGCGAAGCCGAACAATTGGACGGTGACGGTAGGTGACCTGCAGGAGCAGTTGCCAGCAACCGTAGAACCTGGTTCGGTAGACCGAGTCGTGCTCGACATGCTCGCGCCATGGGAGTGCATCGAAGAATGTGCGACAGCGCTCACGCCCGGTGGTGTTCTACTGTGCTACATCGCGACCGTGACACAGTTATCACGCGTTGCGGAAGCGATTCGCGCAACAGGGCTGTACACGGAGCCTGAATCAAGCGAAACAATCGTGCGCGGTTGGCACGTCGAGGGGCTCGCGGTTCGCCCGGATCACCGAATGGTCGCCCACACCGGGTTCCTCATGACGGCACGCCGTCTGGCACCCGGTTCCGTGCTCCCTGAACTCAAGCGTCGGGCATCCAAGACTGACTTCAGCGATGAGGATGTTGAAATTTGGACGCCAGGAGCGCTCGGCGAACGCAGCACAAGTTCAAAGCGTTTGAGAAAGACTGCCCGAGAAGCAAAGGCAGCGGCAGAGGCCGGGTCTTCTGAGCGGTAGAGTATTTCCGATGTCTGTGTCAACGAAAAGAGTGTTTGTGCGCAAGCTTGCAGTGGTGGCCCTGAGTGCCGGAGTCCTTGTATCCCTGAGCGGCTGCGCCAACGGTCCTTTTGACTTGGCTGCCTGCACTCCACTCTACGATTCCGGCAGCAATTCTGCCCTGGTGACTGCCGGTGGAGACCTCAGCAGCGACCCAGAGGCCGAGTTCCCCACGCCGTTGATTGCCAAAAACGTTGAGAGTCAGACCATAAGCGTCGGCGACGGCGAGCAGGTCAACGCCGGCGACATCGCCACAGTCCAGATCACCATTTACAAGGGCGAAACGGGCGAGCAGCTCATTTCTACAGGCCATGACAACGCAGGACTGCGCGTCCCTGTCACTGAGCGAGCACCTCATTTCGGTGAAATCGCCGAGTGCTCAACAGTCGGCTCACGCATCGTGACCGTCGGTGCCGCCGGAGAGATTTTGGGGGCTGAGAATATTACCCAGAACCAGCTCCCCCTCGTTGAAGACGACACAATCGTGATGGTGAGCGACGTCGAAGCTCGCTACCCTGGCAAGGCCAATGGCGCCAATCGGGTAGCTCCGCCCGGACTCCCAGCGGTAGTCCTTGCCCCAAACGGCCAACCTGGCTTCACCTTCCCCGGAACTGATGCTCCCGCCGAACTGAAGTTCGCGACGCTCAAGGCAGGGTCCGGTGCGACCCTTGCCGAAGGCGATGTGGCAGTCATGCACGTGAGCGGCATCGAGTGGGACGCAGATTCAACCTTCACGAACAGCTGGGAAGAGGCCGGAGTCCCTGGTAACTACCTCATGGAGAGCAGCGATAAGTCAGATCGCGGACTTCCTCCCGGGCTAGCCGAGGCTCTCATCGGCCAAACTGTCGGATCTCAAGTTCTTATTGTGCTTCCACCAAGTGTTGGATTCGCACAAGGAACTGAACCTGACGGCGTAACCAGCGGATCAACGTTGGTGTTTGTCTTCGACATTCTTGGAATCCAAGAGCAGTAATCGCTTTCCCACGACACGGCCGGGTGTCAGAGACATAGGATTTGACTCGTGCCACTACCCAAAGTTCCCAACGAAGAACGACTGTTTAGCTTGGTATTAGCTTTACTGTCATCTGAGGCTGGACTCACCAAAAGCGAGATCCTGTCTACCGTGCAGGGGTATCGTCAACGGTTTGTGCACTCCGGCGATAACGCGAACCTTGAGCGACAATTTGAGCGCGACAAAGATGACGTTCGCGAGCTCGGGGTACCTCTAGAAACCATCGAGTCCCCAGAACAAGCGGGCAACAACCACAACCTGCGCTATCGCATTCCGCGCGCTGACTACGAACTTCCCGAAGACATCAGCTTCTCGGCCGAAGAGTCGACACTTCTCGGACTGGCCGCGATGGTGTGGCGCGAAGGTTCGCTGTCGGAGGAGTCACGTCGCGCAATGGTCAAGTTGCGTTCGCTTGGAATTGCAACGGCAGAACCTGTCTTGAGCTACGCACCTCAATTGCGCGTCCGAGACCAGTCGTTCGAACCGCTGCGCTCCGCGCTCGATAAGCGGGTTGTCGTATCGTTCGACTACCTCAAGCCGGGGGATCAGACATCAAGCCAGCGCACCGTCGCACCACTCGCGCTCGTTCAACACCAGGGCAGATGGCACTTGTACGCAAAGGATCCGGCAACCGATCTCTTCAAGACTTTCTTGCTTCGTCGGATCGTCAGTCCGATACGCGCGAGCAAAAAAACGTTTGAGGAGTCAACGATTGACGCCGCAACTCGCGCACTGGCCGAACTTGAAGCCGTCTGGATGTCGAACGTTGCAGTGTTGAACGTCGAACCCGGTACTGATGCTGCCACGCGGTTGAGTAAGCGACGCGGGGCAAGAACTTCCGCGACGGCAGCTCTCGAGCTTCACTTCACAGACCTGAATATCTTTGCGGATGAACTGGCAAGTTTTGGACCAGAGGTAGTCGTTGTTTCACCTCCGACTTTACGAACTGCGGTCATCGAACGCCTGACAAGAACGGCGGCCGATCATGGTTAGGAAAGTCCAACCATTGCGCGCGCAAGACAAGCTCGTCTACCTTTTGGCGCTTGTGCCGTACCTGATGGACCACGACCGAGTCAGTGTCGCAGAAGCGGCCGCGCATTTCGGCGTTCCCGAACAGCAGATTCGGGATGCCGTGCGCCTCATCGCTGTCTCGGGAATCCCTGGCGAGACCGCAACCTATCAAGACAGCGATCTCTTTGACATCGCCTGGGATGATTTCGAAGAGAATGACCAGATTGTGCTAACCCACATGGTCGCGATCGATGATTCTCCCCGGTTCTCTGCCCGCGAAGCCTCAGCCCTCATCGTCGGGCTGCAGTATCTCTCCGGGTTACCTGAGCACGCTGATCGTGCTGCGATCGCCAGCCTCATGTCAAAGCTTTCGCGGGGAGCGTCGGCACAGCCCACCGCGATGGCTGTTGAAGCAAGCGAGCTTGACGAAACCCTGTCGCTAATGCGCGAATCGGTAGCTGCCGGCACCCAAATCGAATTCGACTACAGAAACTCTCGTGGCGAGTCAGAGCGCCGCCATATCGATCCTTTGCGCGTCGAATCGGTGGATACCGATTGGTATGTACGTGGGTGGTGCCACTCTCGCGAGGATGTGCGCACTTTCCGTGTCGACCGCATCTCGCAGCCCGCTATGACCTCGGACGCGATCACGCACACTGCTGGCGATGTGAATCTGCCAGAGACCCTCTTCGATACTTCCCCAGAAGACATCGAGGTCACGATCGAGGTCGTCGAAAGCGCGATTGCATTGTTGGGCGACTACGTTGCCAAGGATGCCCAATTGGTTCCCACTAGCGATCGCGTACGCACGACAGTTCGCGTTCCGCACTTTCACGGATTAAAACGGCTCATAGCCGGGCTGCCTGGAGTCGTCACTGTAGTTGCCCCTTCGGAAGCTCGCGAGGCCGTTGCGCGCTGGACGCGGGCTGGCGCTCACCGCTACACGGAACTGCCGTAGGTGATCCCGTGATCTCATGGTGGGGATGGTTGCTTATTTGGGTTTTCCTAGTGGCGACCCTCTTGATCGTGGTTGCCGTTATCGCGTTCCTGCTCTTCCGTAAAGCTGTCGCACTGATGCACGACCTTTCTGAACTTGTCGACAAGACTGCGGAGCTCGATATCGATTCGGATTCGCTCAGCAAGCCTCAGATCGCGGTGCTCGCCGAAATGAGCGAGATTCGTGCTCGGCACGAAGACCACAAGAATCGACGCGGTGAGGTTAAACTGGCGCGCCATGAGCGCAGAATTTCGCGCGCCAAACGGATAACCAAGCGAGATGCGAGCGCAACAGAGTGGCCTGAGGGCTGGGCGTAAATGGGCTGGCTCTTCGGTGTCGGCATCGTCTTTATCGCACTCCTCTGGAGTGCAACTTGGCTTCGACGCCGAGCCATTCGCGCCTATTTACTCGCCAGCGGTGCCCAGACAACCGCCGTTAGTAGCGTGTATCAGCGCGGTCGGCGCACTCCTCGAATTGCGGTCCACTATCGCGACAATTCCGGCACTGAACACTTCGCCGTGAAGTCCTTGGTGAGCGCTGGAGATAGTGAACTACTCAAGAAGCCTGCAGCGGTTCTGTACCACCCGAAAAGGACTGGTCGTTCAGATTACGTTCTCATCGGATTCGGCAAACGACCTCAACGTTGGTTCTCCGTGGAGTTTGCACCACTACCTAAAGTCGGCACCGGCTCCGACTAATCGCCGCCCCGCCTTAGCGACTAAGCACGGTGCGTAGGTATGATGGCACGACGTAGTCTTCGACAGATAAAGGATGTACCCATATGTTCGGCAACCTCACCGGGGCGCACCTGATCATTATTTTGGTCGTCATAGTGCTGTTGTTCGGCGCACCCAAGCTTCCCGGACTCGCCAGAAGCATCGGCCAATCAATGCGTATTTTCCGCAGCGAGGTCAAGACCATGAAAGACGAGAACGGCGACGACACTGGTTCTTCGTCGCCCAACGACTCCAACGGCTCCAACGACTCCACGCCTCCTAAGCCGTAGCGTCTATGGCGCGTACCGGTAGGTGGCGCACTAAGAGTGACGAACGGATGTCGCTCGGCGCGCACCTGATAGAGCTGCGAAAGCGGTTGACGATTTCGGGAATCACGATCCTTGTCACCGCTATTGGCGCGATTTTTGTCGTCGAGTTTGTGATTGACGCTCTGCGCGCTCCGATTACTAACATTGCAGATTCAACGGGGCGCGGCGCGGCGCTCAACTACGACGCTGTTACTCAAGCGTTCGACATCCACTTCCAAATCGTTCTTACTGTCGGAATCGTGGCTGCGAGCCCCGTGTGGCTCTATCAAATTTGGGCCTTTCTAGTTCCAGGTCTCGTACGTAAAGAAAAGCTTTATGCTGTCGGTTTTTTGTCCGCAGCGATTCCGCTCTTCTTGGCCGGCTGTGCCACTGGCTGGTTCCTCATGCCGAACATAGTGACTCTCCTTCTGAGCTTTGCGGGCGATCAAGATCTGTCTAATTTGAATGCGAAGTACTACTACGACTTCATCGTGAAGCTCATGCTCGCAATTGGCATCGCATTCGTCTTGCCCGTCTTCATCGTCTTGTTGAACTTCGTTGGCGTTCTTTCGGCGAATGCGATTTTGAAGGGCTGGCGGGTCGCTATCCTGACAATCGTCTTGTTCACGGCAATGGCAACGCCTGCGGCAGACGTCGTCTCAATGTTCCTCTTAGCAATCCCGATGGTCTTCCTCTACTTTTCTGCCGCCCTCATCGCGTGGCTCCACGATCGACGTGCAGCGAAGCGGGCAGCGGCGTTTGATGCCGAGCTCAGCGCAGACGTCTGAACGTCAAACGCTTAGGCTGTAGTCAATGACTGATTTGTCTCCCGCCGAACGCTTTGCTGCGGCGAAGAAGCGTCACGGTTACCCCGTGCTTGAAGCCTTTCGCGCCAGCCAGCGCTTTGATCTCGACGAGTTCCAGATCTCAGCCTGTCACGTTGTCGAAGACGATAAGAGCGTGCTCGTCGCCGCACCGACGGGCGCCGGCAAGACGATAATCGCTGAGTTTGCGATCTACCGGGCGATGCAGCTCAACGGCCCCAAGGTGTTCTACACGGCGCCGATGAAAGCACTCAGCAATCAAAAGTTTTCAGAGCTCGTCAGCGAATATGGTCCCGAGAACGTGGGCTTGCTCACTGGTGACACCAACGTCAATGCGAGCGCACGCATTGTCGTGATGACCACCGAAGTCCTTCGCAACATGTTGTACGCCAAGTCTGATCTGCTGAAGAACCTCAGCACCGTCGTAATGGACGAGGTGCACTTCTTGGGCGATCGTTTCCGTGGTGCCGTGTGGGAAGAAGTGATAATCCATCTTCCTGACGATGTTCGAATGGTTTCGCTCAGCGCTACCGTATCGAACGCCGAGGAATTTGGTGACTGGCTGCAGGCCGTTCGCGGTGACACCGAAGTAATCGTCTCAGAAGAGCGCCCGGTACCCCTCGAACAGCATGTTCTTGTGAGTTCCAAACTTGTCGACCTCTTTGACTCCTCGGGCCTGGCTGCCACAAACCGGGTAAACCCTGAACTGGTTCAGATGGCCCGCTTTGGCGGCCGCAGTCAAAGCGTGCGTAATCGCAAGAACAGCAGCCGCTACGAGTCACGCGGTGGTCGCCCGGCCCGAACCAGAATGGACCGTGCGGATGTCGTAGCGATGCTTGACTCCAAGAACTTGGTACCGGCAATTTTCTTTATTTTCAGTCGCATGGGCTGCGATCAGGCAGTAAATCAGGTTCTTCGAGCCGGGGTTCGACTGACCACTGTTCAGGAACGCGATGAGATCCGCGAGATCGTTGAAGCGCGGTGCCGCACTCTACTCGATGAAGATCTTGCCGTTCTCGGATACTGGGACTGGCTCAATGGACTTGAGCGTGGAGTCGCCGCGCATCACGCCGGCATGCTGCCCGCGTTCAAAGAAGTTGTGGAGGAGCTGTTCCAGAAGAAGCTCGTCAAAGCGGTATTCGCGACCGAAACTCTTGCCTTAGGCATCAACATGCCAGCTCGCACGGTCGTCCTTGAGAAGCTTGAAAAGTTCAATGGCGAAGCCCGTGTTCCCATCACTCCGGGGGAGTACACCCAACTCACTGGGCGTGCAGGGCGGCGCGGTATCGATATTGAGGGCCATTCGGTCATCCAATGGGTTGATGGTTTAGACCCTCAAGCAGTCGCATCTCTTGCATCGCGGCGCACCTATCCACTCAATTCAAGCTTCAAGCCGACATACAACATGGCAGTGAACCTCATCGAGCTCTTCGGTCGGGAGCACACTCGCGAGATCCTTGAATCGAGCTTCGCGCAGTTTCAGGCAGACCGCGCCGTAGTCGACCTCGCACGCAAAGTCCGCTCGCAGAAGAATTCCCTCGACGGGTATGCAAAGTCGATGGAATGCCATCTGGGCGACTTCACCGAGTACTCGCGCATCCGTCGTGAACTGAACGACCTAGAGAAGAAGTCACAACCACGAAACGATGCCAGTCAGCGGGCTGAGCGCGAACGTCGCCAGCGCAAGCTAACTAGTCTTCGTAACCAGATGAAGAAGCATGATTGTCATGTGTGCCCTGAACGTGAAACACACGCTCGTTGGGCCGAGCGCTGGTGGCGGTTGAAGCGCGAAACTGATCAACTCAGCCGCCAGATTCAGACCCGCACGGGCGCCGTCGCAAAGATCTTTGACAGGGTCACTGACATTCTCACTCAGCTGAAATACATTGAGCCAGGAAAAAACGGCGAGATGACCCTCAATGCACACGGTCGCGTTTTACGCCGCATCTATGGCGAACGCGATCTACTTGTCGCCGAGAGTCTTCGTCATGGATTCTGGAACGGTCTAGATGCCGCGTCACTCGCTGCCATGGCAACAACGCTGGTCTACGAGCCCCGGCGTGATGAGGGCGACCTTGCCGATCGCTATCTTCCTCGCGGGCCTTTCAGAGAGGCGTTCGACAAGACTTCCACCCTGTGGGCCCAACTTGACGACCTCGAGCGCGACAATCACCTGCCCGGAAGTCAGCCACTGTCTACCGGCCTTTCGCTTGCAATGTACCGCTGGGCGAACGGTGCAAACCTGGACGCGGTTCTCGATCTAGCGGATATGGCCGCTGGCGACTTTGTTCGCTCAACGAAGCAGGCGATCGATCTGCTTGATCAGCTCTCGGTCGTTGCCGATGGCGATGTTGGGCGCACCGCACGCAAGGCACTCGACGGCATCCGGCGTGGAATCGTCGCATACAGTTCTGTCGCTTAGGCTCGACTCGTGATGCCCCACAAACCTGTTGCTGTGCTGCCGCTCTGGGCCGCGGTCGCTATCGCACTGGCCTCGGGCCCTGTGTTGGATGCGGGATTCCCTGACAAGGATATTTGGCCGCTGACTTTCGTCGGCATCGCACTCGTGCTGATCGCCGCACGAGGAAGAAGTGTCGGCGGGGCACTACTCGTCGGCTTCCTTGCCGGAGCCGCATTCTATTTCACGCATATTCAGTGGGCCTCGCTCTTCTTAGGTCCGGTTCCGATGTCTGCGCTCTCAATTCTCGAAGCACTCTTCTTTTCAGTTGGCACGTTAGCGATCACGCTCGCTTATCGATGGATACCGCGTGCGTTCGGTGCAGGATGGAGCGCAGCTATTGGCCTCGCGATAGTGGTTGCCGGCTTATGGACTGCCCGTGAAGCCTGGGCGAGCGTCTGGCCGTATGGTGGTTTTGCTTGGGGGCGGGTCTCTCTCTCACAATCTGAGAGCCCACTCGCAGGACTTTTTGCTTGGCTTGGTATTTCGGGTGTCAGCTTCGTCATGGTGTTGGTGACCGCGCTCCTCGTGGCCGCTGCTGACTACTCATGGTCTCGCTATCGCGAATTGCCGCTCGACGTACGATCGCAGCATGTATCACGAGCGTTGCGCACTGCTTTTGTTCCAGTAGCGGTCTTTACTCTTCTGGTAAGCGTTCCATCGTGGACTTCACCGCCCGAGGGCACACTGCGGATTGGCGCAGTACAGGGCAATGGCAAAGCAGCATATTTTGATGAGCGCAATCGCGGCGACCTACTCACTGCGCAGCTAGAGGCTACAGAACCTCTCTATGGCGAGGAACTTGACTTGGTAGTGTGGCCGGAAGGCGGCACCGATATTTCGCCATTGAGCAATAGCTCTGCAGCAGCCGTCTTCAATTACGTCACTGAACGCGCCGGAGCACCTCTCATCTCCGGGGACATTACTGAACGTGATGGCAACGTCTACAACAGCCAACTTCTGTGGATGCCGGGGGAAGGTGTCGTCGATATCTACGACAAGCGCCACCCCGTTCCCTTCGGCGAGTATGTTCCAAACCGCGAATTCTGGGCGCAATTCGCGCCAGATCTCATCGGGCTCATAGCCCGCGATTACACCCCAGGCACTACGGACATGGTGGTGGATGTCAACGGTGTCAGGGTGGGAGTGAACATCTGTTTCGACATCGTAGATGACCAAATTCTTACCGAATCTGTCGAGCAAGGCGCGCAAGTCATCATCGCGTCGTCAAATAATGCTGATTTCGGGCGCACAGATGAAAGCGCTCAACAGCTAGCAACAGCACGGATTCGTGCACTTGAACTCGGCCGCAGCGTCGTGAACATTTCTACCGTCGGCCTGAGCGCAATCATCGCGGCTGACGGAACAACTATCGCTGAGCTGCCGTGGTACGCCGCGGCGACGATGATTGAGGATGTTCCGCTGAGCAGCGCGATTACGCCTGCAGTGGTGTGGGGCCGCGAGCTCGAGTGGCTCGTTTCAGGAATTGGACTCGGCGCACTCGTCGTCGCTGCACTCGCCGGTCGGAGAATAAATGCCTAACGTCGTGGTGGTTGTTCCCACCTACAACGAAATTGAGAATATTTCTGCGATTGTGGGTCGCCTGCGTCAGGCAGTCCCACGAGCGCATGTGCTCATTGTGGATGATTCAAGCCCGGATGGCACGGGGGAGCGGGCCGACGAACTTGCGTCCACTGACCCTGGGGTTTCCGTACTCCACCGCGCAAAAAAGGAAGGCCTAGGAATGGCCTACCTTGCTGGATTTGCAGTCGCGCTCGAGCGCGGCTACGAATACATCGTCGAAATCGATGCCGACGGTTCGCATGACCCCACAGATCTTCCCGCGATGATCAGGCTGGCGAAAGCCGGAAACGACCTCGTCATCGGGTCACGATGGGTCGATGGTGGCTCAGTAAAGAACTGGCCGTGGTTCAGACACAGCGTTTCGCGCACTGGCAATGCTTATGCGCGAACGATCTTAGGCTCCCACATTCGGGATCTCACTGCCGGATACCGCGTATTCCGGGCTACGGCTCTTCAGGAGCTTGGCCTCGACGGGGTCTCGTCGCAGGGATACTGCTTCCAAGTGGAGCTTGCCTGGAACTTAGAACGTGCGGGCTACCGAGTGGTGGAGCATCCGATCACATTTGTAGAGCGTTCAACAGGCCGTTCAAAAATGCATGCAGGAATAGTTGCCGAGGCACTGCTCAGGGTCACCGGGTGGGGGCTCGCGGCGACCCTGAAAGCAGTACGTCGTTAGGCTCCGATTTTTTGCTGGCCGCGACGGGCGCGCAAGAAATCGAGACGTTCCTGAAGAAGTTCTTCTAGTTCGGGACGCGTGCGACGCTCAAGGAGCATGTCCCAGTGGCTACGTGGAATCTTAACGTCGACCTCATCGAGTTCGACAAGTTCACCGTCGCTATCAAGGAGCGTTCCCTCTTGACCAGTCTTGGCATCCTGCCACTGCTGGGGAACCTCAGCGTCAGACGAAAACATCACGTCGAACGTGCTGCCGTCGGCTGACTTATATGTGCTCTTTTTCCGCGGGGAAAACTCGACACCCTCTTCGCTCTGTAGGCTCTGGGTACCAAGTCTCATGCCGCGCAAGCTGCGATCTGCCATCGTGTGGCCTCCTTCAATTCGCGGTCTCTACAAGTAATAGACCCTCTTGCTGAACGAATGCTTCCAAGCGCGCAGTGTTCACAGCGAGTTGTCAGTCTTTAACAACGAATTCGCTGCAAAGACGTGGATTATGCACTGCCTAATTAGGCGCGCGAGTCCACGACTTCGAGGGCTAAATCTGCTCGATCGGTGACGATTCCATCGACGCCGAGGTCGAGCAAGTGACGCATTCGTTGCGGTTCATTGATGGTCCACACGTGCATCTCGAGTCCGAGATTGTGCACGCGCTGGATCATCCGCTGAGTGGTCACCCGCAACCCTAGCGCCTTCTCGGGTACTTGGATGGCAACAAGCCCGGCAAGTGAACGTCGCATGGCGGGAGATATCCCCGTCTTTGCACTCAGCAGTGCCACCATGAATCGTCGAGCGGATGCAGAGCTGGCGACTCCAGGCAATTGTGCAGCAGTTGCGGCGCGACGCTTCTCATCAAATGAGGTAACCAGAACACGCTCTGTTGCTGTCAAATCCCGGATGGCGCGCACTGTCGGCAAAACAGCTCCGCTGGATTTCACGTCGATATTGAAACGCGTCTCTGGAAACGCGTCGAGTGCTTCAGCGAGAGAGCAGAATCCTTGACCGTCGCCAAGGTCAATGCGCCGGAGCTCAGCCATTGTTAGCTTGTCAACCGCTAAATCTCGGCCTGCAACTCGGTGCAGGGTGGAGTCGTGCGAGACGACAGCGACTCCGTCGAGGCTCGAATGCACATCGGTTTCAATGTATTGGGCACCAACGGCCACTGCCTTAGCAAAGGCAAGCATTGTGTTTTCGGGCGCCTCTGTCGCGAGCCCCCGGTGCGCGAGCACGCGGGGGCGTGCGGGGGAGAGGTACGACGAGTTTGCGCTAACGCGCGACTGGTCCCTTGCCACTAAAGAATCCTTCACCAATGCCTTTGAGCGCTTCTGTCAGTTCAGACGGGATGATCCACATCTTGTTGGAATCACCGTTTGCAATCTTAGGCAGCGTCTGGAGATATTCGTACGCAAGAAGCTTCGGGTCGGGATCGCCTTCGTGAATCGCGGCGAATACAGTCTTGATTGCTGCAGCTTCACCGTCTGCACGGAGAACGGCAGCTTTTGCCTGACCCTCTGCTTCGAGAATTGCTGCTTGACGCGAACCTTCAGCCTCAAGAATTGCTGCTTGTTTGGTTCCCTCGGCGGTCAGAATCTGCGCGCGCCGGTCTCGCTCTGCTCTCATTTGCTTTTCCATCGAATCTTGGATCGAGAGGGGCGGGTCGATTGCCTTCAGCTCGACTCTTCCAACGCGAATTCCCCACTTTCCCGTCGCCTCATCAAGCACAACGCGCAGCTGTGAATTGATGTTGTCGCGGCTCGTGAGCGCTTCTTCAAGGTTGAGGCCACCGACGACGTTACGGAGTGTCGTGGTGGTCAGCTGTTCGACGGCACCGAGATAGTTGCCGATCTCGTAGGTCGCTGCGCGAGCATCCGTTACTTGGAAGAAGACAACCGTATCGATCGAAACAACGAGGTTATCTTCGGTGATAACTGGTTGCGGCGGGAACGATACAACTTGCTCGCGGAGGTCGATGAGCGGCAGCATCCGGTCAATAAAAGGCACAAGGATATTGAGGCCCGGGAGGAGAGTCTTGCGGTATTTTCCGAGACGTTCGACGACTCCGGCCCGCGCTTGGGGAACAATACGAATCGCTCGGAACAACGTCGTGACGACGAATATTGCGAGAATTACGAGCAGAATTACCACGAAGATCTGGCCTATGAATCCAGCTGGATCAATCACTTTTCTTCCTTTCTCGGCGACTTTGAGTTCGCTCGAGGTTCGGTGGTACCGGATTTGGGTGGCTCGGGAACGACGACAGCAATCGCACCATCAATCGCCGCAACGGCAACACGTTTACCCACAGGGATAGTTGGAGTGGGGGAAAGGTCATCGATGCGTGCAGTCCAGGTTTCCCCATTGTCGAGTTTCACTTCACCGATGCCATTTGTGAAGGCACCGGTGACTCGTCCTCCGAGCTCATAGAGTGCGTCGATGTTGCTCTTTGCAGGGTCGCCACCTTTTTCGAGGGTCTTGAGAAGCACCGGTCGGATGGTGAAGATGAGCAGTCCTGCGGTAGCGGCGGCAAGTGTGATCTGAAGCCACCACGGCCACCCGAGAAGGTTGGCGCCGAGGCCGCCAATGAGGGTTCCTGCAGCGATCATAAGAAATGTGAACTCAAGAGTGAGCAGTTCGATCACAATAAACAGCACGACAAGAGCAAGCCACAGAATCCAGAGGTACTGCGTTAGATCTACGAGCATTAGCTGGCGCCCTTCATCGTTGCGCTGTTCGACAAATCTTCACTCCCGACGCTAGCACTTACCGCACTGCACAGCGCGGCTTCGACCGCTAAAGTCGTAGGGTGAATAGCGAAAACTCGAATCCTCTGGCAGCTCACTCGCTCGATGGCGCTCGCGCCCTGATTACAGGTTCATCGCGGGGGATTGGCGCTGATACGGCCGCCTACTTTGCGCAGGCCGGCGCCCGCGTAGCGATCAACTATCGCAACAAGGAGGCTCGCGCCCTCAAATTAGTTGCACAGCTCAATGAGACGGATGGTTCGGCCATTGCAATTGGCGCTGACCTGACGGACAGCGACACCGTTTCCACGCTGTTCGACACTGTTAGGGCAGAGTTCGGCGGCCTCGAGATTCTCGTGCTCAATGCATCCGGCGGCATGGAAGGTGGCATGGCTGAGGATTACGCCATGCAGCTTAACCGTGATGCACAGGTCAACTTCTTGAAGACGATGTTGCCACTGCTGCACGAGGGCTCGCGTGTCGTTTTCGTCACGAGCCACCAAGCGCACTTCATCCGCACTGTTGAGACAATGCCGGAGTACGTTCCAGTCGCCCTAAGCAAGCGTGCCGGTGAGGATGCGCTGCGCGAGCTAATCCCGGAGCTCGAAGCTAAAGGCATCGGCTTTGTTGTCGTCTCAGGCGACATGATCGAGGGCACCATCACGGCGACTCTCCTGCAGCGAGCTAACCCTGGAGCAATTGAGGCTCGCAAGGAAGCCGCTGGTCGCCTATACAACGTGAGCGAGTTCGCCGCTGAAGTTGCATCGGCTGCAGTAGAGCCGGTTCCCGAGAACAACACTCGCTATGTCGGCGACGTTTCCGACTTCCTGAACGCCTGAATCCGGTGACGGTCACTGGGGTCAACCGGCTCACCAGCCGGGTACTCCTGTTCGATCGAGACGGCCGCATCCTGCTGTTCCTCACCAAGGCGCCAGACTCCAGCGGTGTGGCGCGTTGGCTGACGCCCGGCGGGGGAGTGGACAAGGGGGAGTCGCACCTTCAGGCCGCGATCCGCGAGTTGTATGAAGAGACAGGACTGCTCGTCGCTGACCTCGGCGCACCGGTTTGGGCACACGATTTTGCCGTCCAGTGGGACGCCGCCGATCACGACACCGGTCACGCTGAGTTTTTCAGGCTCGTCGTCGACGCCTTTGAGCCCTCGAGCGAACTGTGGACCGACGACGAGCGCGTCGACGTGCTCACACACCGCTGGTGGACGGGAGAGGAGCTTGCCGCCACCAGCGATACCTATGAACCAGCCGAGCTCGTTGAGATTGCGTATCCCGAGCACGAACACGAACTGCCATGACTCGCCCTGAACCCGCGTATACCGTCGCCGATCTGGAACCACTGAATAGTCTTCAATTTACCCACTTCACGAACGATGACGCCGTCGCGCTCGGCCTTCAGGCGGTCGAGGTGATTCGCGAATGGAAGCTGAATCTCGCCGTAGATATCGTGCTCGGCGACGATCTGGTGTTTCGGGCGAAGCTCGGATCATCCGGTCCCGACAACAACCCGTGGCTGGCGGGAAAGGCCGCAGCGGCACGGCACTTCGGTGAGCCGTCGCTGCTGGTGCGCCTTCGTCACGTGGAGGCAGGGACCGAGTTCATTGATCTCGATCTGGACCATGACCGAATGAAGGGTCATGGCGGCTCCATTCCACTGCGAGTGGACGGCACGATTGTCGGAACAATAACGATGTCCGGCGAACCTGACACGATCGACCACCAGACCGCTGCTGAGGCGATCACCCGATATCTCGCGACGGAGAGAACCGCCACGTAGTCGCAGTGATTGAAACTTCGACCGCAGTTGCTAGGAGTGCTGGTCGGATCCAAGCGTCATGAGAAGCTCACCGATCTGGTGGTTGCGCTCCAAGGGATGCCGAAGCGGCAACTCGGGGTAAAGCTGGTACCGGTTGCGCCGGCCGTCGCGCTCTCGTGTGAGGTAACCGTCGGCGACGAGCTCGGCAATGATGCGCTGGGCGGCACGTTCGGTGATGCCTACTGCCTCCGCGATGTCCCGCAGCCGCATCCCTGAATCCTTCGAGACACACAACAGAACGTGCGCGTGGTTGGTGAGAAACGTCCAGTCAGCCATCGTTTCATCATAGTTGACACGCGTTATGTAATACCGGCTATACTTAGCGTGTATTCTATAGCGTGTATTACACTTCGTGCATCAGGGGCGTGCTCGCCACTGGGGTCGCGGTTCACCGTCAAACAACGGGCAATTTCACATAAGAGAGCCACAACGTGATCGATCCCATCATTCTCTTCTTCCTGCTTGGAGCAGTCGCCGGGCTGCTGCGGTCGGAGCTACGCCTTCCGGCGGCCGTGTACGAATTTGTCAGTATCGTTTTATTGCTCGCGATCGGCCTGAAGGGCGGCGTTGAGCTCGCCAAGCAGCCTTTCGCCAGCCTGTTGCCGCACATGCTGGCCGTCATTGCTATGGGTTTCGTGCTCACACTGGTCGCGTTCCCCGTGTTGCGGTATCTGGGGCGCTTCACGCGCGCGGATGCGGCTTCCATCGCCGCGCACTACGGCTCGGTGAGTGTCGGAACATTCGCTGTGGTGGTTGCTTACCTCGGCAGCCGGCAGATTGCGTTCGAAGAACACATGCCGCTGCTCCTGGTCATGCTGGAGGTGCCAGCCATCCTCGTAGGAATCGTTCTCGCGCGAGGCCTCTCGCGCGAGACGCGCTGGAAGTCCGTGGCGCACGAGGTGTTTCTGGGCAAAGGGATTGTCCTATTGCTCGGGGGATTGCTCATCGGTTGGGCCGCCGGGCCGGAGGGGCTGAAACCAATCGAGCCGCTCTTCTTCGATCTCTTCAAGGGATTCCTCGCCGTGTTTTTGCTCGAGATGGGGCTGATCACCGCTAAACAGTTAGGCAGCCTTCGCCTCTATGGTCCGTTTCTGATCGCCTTTGGAATTGGGATGCCACTGTTTTCGGCACTGGTTGGGGTCGGGCTGGGGTGGACTCTGGACCTGTCCGTCGGTGGCACGGCGATCCTCGCCACGCTGGCCGCTAGCGCTTCCTACATCGCGGTACCGGCGGCGATGCGCATTTCCGTACCGGAGGCCAACCCCACACTGTCGCTGTCCGCGGCGCTGGGAATCACGTTTCCGTTCAATGTGCTGCTCGGTATCCCGATTTACTATGGGCTCGCCGAGTGGGTACATACATTCGCGAGAGGATGAGACACATGCACAGCCATACCCGCAAACTTCTGACCGTTATTACCGAAGCAGCGCTCGAGAGCACGCTCGTCCGCGATCTGGATCGGTTGAATGCGCACGGATACACAATCACCGATGCCCGCGGCAAAGGAAGTCGAGGCGTGCGAGATGCCGGTTGGGAGGCAAACAGCAACATCCGCATCGAGATTGTGTGTGACGCTGAGACGGCCACGGCAATCGCCAGTTATCTTCGGGAGCATTATTACGACGACTACGCCATGATCCTATTCATGAGCAACATCGACGTGCTTCGATCGGAGAAATTCTAAACCGCGGTCCGTATTGTTGAGCGCGAGCTCTGCTGGAAATTCCTGACCCATTCAAGTCTCCGATAATGCACATTATGTCAGCTTGTCCAGATGTCGCCGCCCCCCACGCGTCAGCCTCCTGCGGGCATCCGATCAGCATGTCTGCATCTCTCACGGCGCCACTGACTCACGTACGAGCGAATCGGCGCCGCCTTAGCGTTCGCAGCCCATACGCGAATCGTTCCCGACTCGAATAAATGAGAGAACTTCTTATTCGCTTCACCGGTTCTCGCGAACTTTACGACATCCTCACGAGAAACGCTCAGCCTCGGCCTGTAGCGAGCCGAAAACGGATGCCCTGCCCTGGTCGTACTTGCGCAAGCGAGTCAAGCCATTCATCTGTAATGACCGCAATCACCGGGTATCCCCCGGTTACCGGATGATCAACGGCGAGTATCGTCGGTGCGCCATCCGGTGACACCTGGATAGCTCCGGGCACCATCCCTTCACTGGGCAATTCGCGTTGCTCGCTTCGTTCAAGGGCCGGACCTTCAAGCCGGATGCCAGTGCGATCCGAGCGGGGCGACACTATCCACTCGCGCTCAAGCAATTCACGCCAGGACTCAGGAGTGAACCAGTCGCGACGCGGCCCGGGACGCACTTCGAGCGTCACCGGGGAGTTTGATGGTGCGTCGACCGGCACAACATCGACGAGCGCCACAGGGCCCTGGACAGCAGTACCGACTTTTAACACCTCGCCGGCGACAAGCGGCGACGGACCGAGACGTGCGAGTAAGTCACTCGAGCGCGAACCAAGCACGAGCGGCACATCGATTCCTCCGCGAACTGCCACGTAATACCGAATGCCATGATCGGCCGCGCCGAGCACAAGGGGCTCCCCTTGGCCGATTAGCGTTGCGGTATGCGGCGGAACTTCACGCCCTTCAACCGAAACATTTCCCCAAGCACCTGTCACTGCAACCCAAACGGAGGCCTCGGCTCTGATCGTGACGGGACCGAAGAGAATCTCGAGACCAGCAGCATCCGGTGCATTGCCAACGAGACGATTTGCTAGTGCGAACGCAGCGCGATCCATAGCCCCCGATGCGCCAACACCGAGATGAGCCAAGCCAGGACGCCCCAAATCTTGCACGAGAGTGAGAGGCCCCGGTTGAACGATATTCAGCTGGTTCATTAAGTGTCTACCTCGAATCGCACCGTCATTCCCGGAGTGATCGCCGCGGGATCGTCGTGAGATTCGTTCCATAACTCCAGCGGTGTCGTTCCGATTATTTGCCAGCCTCCCGGTGAGCTGCGTGGGTAGATACCAGTGAACTCGCCCGCCAAACCAACTGAACCTCGCGGAACCGTCGCCCGAGAAGTGTGTCGCCGAGGCACATCGAAATCAACGTCTTTGCTGGCAAGGTACGCAAAGCCAGGGACGAACCCGATGAAGGCGCACCGCCACTGAGCCTGCGAATGGCGGGAAATCAGCTCTGCGACACTGATCCCTAGCATTAAGGCTGTCTGGGCAAGGTCGGGACCGTTGTAGCGCACCGGAATGATCACATTCGAGTCCACTACCTCTCCCCCGGTGTCGACTCTCGATGCGCGCCCGTATGTATCCGTTACCCATTGCTCCGCCGCACGCAGCGAGAGCTTGTTCGGGTCGAGCCGAACAAGCACCGTGGAAGCTGCCGGAATCAGTTCGATGATCCCTGGCGCACGAGCGACCCCGAATGCTCTAAAAGCCCTCATCGTCTGGTCGAGGTTGCTGAACTCCGCCAAGAGTGCGCGGTCACCGAAAGGAAGGATTTTCATGCGAACGACCGAATCGCGAGACCTGCGTCCGTGAGCATCGTTCGCGCAGCCGACGCCATGACGACGGCGCCCGGAGTGTCTCCGTGGACACAAAGCGAGTCCAATTCGACGGTGAGCGAGCTGCCATCGATCGCCAAGACCCTACCTTCGAGCGCCATCTCAACCGCCCGCTCCCCTGCCATTGCGGGATCAGTAATTACGGCGCCGGGCATCGAGCGCGGCGCCAAAGTGCCGTCCACAAGGTAGGCACGGTCGACGAATGCTTCGCGAAAAAACTGCACGCCATGACGATCTGCGGCACGATGAATAGCGGTTCCAGCGAGTCCCAACAGCGGCAAGTGTGCTTCTTTCGAGGCGCGAGCCACTGCATCCGCCTGTACATTGTCGACTGCTATGCGGTTGTAGAGAGCACCATGGGGCTTCATATACCGTACGAACGTTCCTGCCACTGTCGCCGCTACGTTGAGCGATTCGACCTGTTCTAAAATTTCACGAATGAGGAGTGCGGAGCTGATTTCCTGTGCGCGCCTCCCCAAGCCATCTCGGTCACGGTATGACGGATGCACGCCAAGACTGACGTCGTGCGTGAACGCCAGTCGAGCGCTGGCAAGCATACTTTCGGCACCGCCAGCGTGGAAGCCTGCTGCGACGTTCGCACTCGTGACGAGACGGAACATCTCGGCCTCGTCTGGAACGATGGCACCCGGAAGCTCCTCGTCGAGATCCCACTCGCCAAGGTCGCTGTTAAGATCGATAGCGCTCACACGGGAAGACTATCCACATTGAAGGTGGCACCTCAATCGCCCGCAATGATAAATGCTACTATCTGCGTATGAATGCAGATAACGATGGTTCGACCAATTCGGAGTACGCCTCCGTCGAACTGGCGGTCGAAGTCTTTTCGATGCTCGCAGATGCGACTCGCGTGCGAATTATCCTGGCCCTGAGGAGCAACGAACTCTCCGTGAGCCACCTGTCGGATATCGTCGGCAAGTCACCGGCATCCGTTTCGCAACATCTAGCGAAGCTGCGACTAGCGCGAATCGTTCACACTCGCCAAGACGGCACAAAGATCTTTTACCGCCTTGCCAACGAGCATGCCAGTCAGTTGGTGAGCGAAGCAATTTTCCAAGCCGAACACTCCTTGAGTTCTGAACCAGCTCACCACCGCACGTCGCGGATTGAGCCAACGGACCCTAACTAATGCTGCGGGTACTCCGCAACAGCACCTACGCACGATTATTTTCAGCGCAGGTGATTGCGTTATTGGGCACCGGCTTGCTCACTGTCGCTCTTGGCCTATTAGCCTTCGACCTAGCCGGAGACGCGGCAGGGGCAGTCCTCGGAACAGCACTCACCATAAAAATGGTGGCCTATGTGGGAGTTGCCCCGCTCGTCGCAGCCATCGTGGATCGGATGCCCAAGAAAGCGGTCCTCGTTGCGGCAGATCTGGCACGGCTGGCAATCGCGCTCATGCTGCCCTTTGTGACAGAGACCTGGCAGATCTACCTACTGGTATTTGTTCTTCAGTCTGCATCGGCAACGTTCACCCCAGCGTTTCAGTCCCTCATTCCGGCAGTGTTGCCTGATTCTCGGGACTACACTCGGGCGTTGTCACTGTCCCGACTGGCATACGACCTTGAGTCTCTTGTTAGTCCCATGATCGCGGCCGCACTACTTACGCTGGTCAGCTATAGCAATTTGTTCGTGGGTACAGCCGCAGGTTTCGCTACGTCAGCAGTCCTCGTGATCGCATCGAAATTTCCGCCTCACGCTGCCGAGTCGAGCCCGACTTCTTTCTGGCAACGACTCCCCCTCGGAATAACAATCTTTGCGCGCACAACAACGCTGCAATTTCTCATGCTGGCCAACGTGGTGGTTGCCGCTGGGGCCGCAATCGTGCTCGTCAATTCCGTTGTGTATGCCCGAAGCGTATTCGGACTCAACGATGCAGCCCTCGCGATAACGTTGGCCAGCTACGGAGTCGGTTCACTAATAGTCGCGCTCAACGTTCCCTGGCTTGCAGCTCGCATTGGCGTCATCCGCACCATGATTGCTGGCATGGTGTTCGTCAGCGCCGGGCTCGTTTCTGCTGTCGTCGTGACAGCTGCAGCCACAACAATGACTGCCGGATGGGGTTGGCTTCTGGCCACTTGGCTGGTTCTCGGCATGGGTACTTCGCTGGTTGGTACGCCATCAGCACGACTACTCGCTGATGCCTCCACCCCCGCCAGCCGCAACCTTGTCTACACAGCCCAGTTCGCGCTCTCCCACGCCTGCTTCCTCATTACCTACCCGGTTGCCGGGTGGATTGGAGCGAGCAGCCTCACTTTCGCAGCCATCGCACTCCTGATCATTGCCTTAGTCGGAAGCGTTCTTGCCAGCGGCTTTGCAATCTCGCGAGGTTTACAAACCAGCAGCGATGTCGTTTCTTCAGTTCTCAAGAGAACCAACAATCTATGATCATCAGACCGCCGAGCGTAAGAACAACGGAACGGAAAGCAGGATCAATGTCTGATCGTAAAGATAAAATCTCGTTGACTGGGTCAATTTCACTCGGAACGGGAGTAATGATCGGCGCGGGAATCTTTGCGCTTGTCGGCCAGGTTGCGGAATTCGCTGGTGATTTCTTTCCCGTTGCTTTCCTCCTCGGCGCAATCGTCGCTGCCGTCAGCTCTTACTCATATGTCCGCTATTCGAGCGTGAACCCGTCCTCCGGCGGCATCGCCATGCTCCTGAAAGATGCGTACGGCCCTGGTGTGGCTGCTGGTTCTTTTTCGCTGTTTATGTTCGTGTCGATGGTGGTCGCAGAAAGCCTGTTGGCGAGAACCTTCGGCACCTACATTCTCCGTCCATTCGACCTTCAGGATTCCGTGATCCTGGTACCCGTGCTTGGAGTGGCTGCGATTGTCGCAGCGGCGATCGTGAATTTCGTTGGCAACACGCTCGTCGAACGCTCAGCGACGATCACGGCGATACTAAAGATCCTTGGCATTGCCGTTCTCGCGATCGCGGGACTGATCGGCGTTGCCGTCGGTGGCGATGGCTTCTTTGCACAATCGTCTGGCGATCCCGTGAGCTTCGTAGGCCTGCTGGCCGGCACAACACTCTGCGTGCTTGCGTACAAAGGATTTACCACCATCACTAATCAGGGTGATGACATCCGCGATCCCAAGCGCAACATTGCTCGCTCAATTCTCTTTTCGCTCGCAATCTGCACCGTTCTCTACCTCCTGATCACGGTCTCGGTAAATTCGAGCATTGGGGCGAGCGGTGCCGTGGATGCTCGAAATTATGCTCTGGCGCAGGCCGCGGAGCCGTTCTTCGGCGCCTGGGGTGTGGGAATCACGGTCGCGATTGCCGTCGTCGCCACTCTCTCAGGATTGCTTGCGAGCCTCTACTCCGTGTCACGCCTGTACGCAATGCTGCAGAATATGCGTCAGGCTCCGTCACTGCCGAAAGCAGTCCCTCATCAGCCCATGATCATCACTGCCGGTCTCGCCATTCTCGTCACGGTATTCCTCGATCTGAGCCAAATTGCTTCGATGGGAGCCTTTCTCTACCTGTCGATGGATATGGCCGTGCAGTGGGGCGTTATCCGTCACCTTCGGTCGAAGATTGGGGCTAATATCTGGCTGCCGATTTTGACGATCGTTCTCGACTTAGCGATCCTGATCCCATTCACTATTCTCAAGCTTCAGAGTGACCTCTTCACGGTCGTCGTCGCAGTTGCGGTGGCAAGCGCAATCATCGTCGCCCAAGTCGTCACTGTCAGAACGCGAGCCAATTCCTGATTACACGGGAGTGATTATGTGGCAAATCTCAGAGTCAGTGCAGTGAGCTGGATCGAGCCGTTCGCTACGACCGATAAGAGTCTCGAGTTCTCCCTCGAGAGCCGCGAGCTCGGTCTGGCGTCGCCGAACGTCGTGCAGTTTTTCTGACAAGAGGTCGCGGACATGGGCGCACGGTGAAAGACCGTCGCCGCGCAATTCGAGCACTGTCGCGATTTCGAGCAAAGTTAGTCCAGCCCCCTGCCCGTTCCGGATAAATCCGAGACGAGACAGCACGGTCGAGTCGTAGGAACGATAGCCGTTCGAGTCGCGCTGAGGTTGAGGCAGCAGACCTCGCCGCTCGTAGAAGCGTATTGTCTGCGCAGGCAATCCTGCGGTGTTTGCTACTTCTCCTATGCGCATACTTTGATTTTAGGCCCTTGACCTTGCAGCGTAGATCAAGGTTTAGTCTCAATGCTATGGAAATCACGCTGCTTTATTTTGATGGATGCCCGAATTGGAAGGTTGCTGATCAGCGACTGCAATTGTTGGCCGCTGAGCACCGCGAGCTCACAGTGATTCACCAGCTGGTTGAGACACCCGAACAGGCGATCGATGTGGGCTTTTTCGGCTCCCCCAGCCTGCAGCTAAACGGAGCTGACCTGTTCGCAGAACCTGATTCACAAGTCGGTCTTGCGTGTCGCCGGTACAACACGCCGGACGGATACGAGGGAGCGCCCACGCTCAGCCAACTTCGCGCTGCACTAGCAGTCGAGTGACCTGACACCAGGTTTCTGCACGCATTCCGCCTGCTCCGTCACCATCCCAAGGAATAACTCATGAATAGTTCGTACGACCTGATCGTTATTGGTGCCGGCATGGCCGGCATCGCAGCAGCCAACAAAGGCGCTTCGACGGGCTGGCGCGTCGCCATCGTCGACTCCCTCCCCTATGGAGGCACCTGCGCACTTCGGGGATGTGACCCCAAGAAGATCCTGCGCCGTGGTGCCGAAATTATCGATAGTGCGCGCCTCATGCGCGGCAAGGGCATCGATGAGGCTGGATTGTCAATCAATTGGATGGACCTGATAAAGCACAAGCATGGGTTTACCGACCCCGTACCCCGGCGCATGGAGACCAATCTGCGCAGCAACGGTGTCGACACGCTTCACGGCCACGCGCAATTCACTGGCCCAAACGAGATAGACATTGACGGCACTGGTTACACTGCTGACCGATTCCTGATCGCTACAGGAGCACGTCCGCGCCCCCTTAAGTTTTCTGGCCATGAGCACGTAATTGACAGCACAGGTTTTCTGGAGCTTCCCGCCCTCCCCGATCGGATTCTCTTTGTCGGCGGCGGCTTCGTTTCGTTTGAGTTTGCCCATATCGTTGCTCGCGCTGGAAGCAGCGCGGTAATCGTGGACCGCGGACCGCGCCCGCTCAAAGGCTTTGACGCTGATCTCGTCGAACTTCTCGTCGCTCGCGGCCAAGAAGTCGGCATCGTCTTGAGGCGAAGCACAGACATCACAGCGATCACGAAAAATGACCAAGGGTATGTCGTCACTGTCGAGCGCGACGGCACCATTGAGACCATTGAGACCGACCTCGTCGTGCACGGCGCCGGACGAGTCGCTGAACTCGACACGCTTCACCTTGATGCCGCTGGCGTTGAGTGGAGCACTCAGGGCGTTGCAGTCAGCAGCCACCTTCAAAGTACAACCAACGCAGCGGTCTGGGCCGCTGGCGACTCGGCAGACACTCGTGGAATGCCACTCACCCCTGTAGCAGTCTTCGAGGCAAAAGTTGCGGCATCCAACATGATCAAAGGCACGACCACTGTTCCCGACTACTCCGGAATCCCGACCGCAGTTTTCACTATTCCCGAACTCGCCCGCGTCGGCCTATTGGAATCCGAGGCCAAAGAACAGGGAATCGACGTTAAGGTTCGGTACTCCGACACCAGCAGCTGGTACTCCAATTTCCGTGTCGGCGAGAGTACTGCCGCTGTCAAGATTCTTATTGACCGGTCGAACGACCGTATTGTCGGCGCTCATCTACTAGGACCAGAATACGGCGAACTAGTCAACACCTTCGGACTCGCCATCAAACTGGGGCTCACTACTCGTCAGCTCAAGTCTGCGACCGCTGCCTACCCGACCGTTGGCTCAGATCTGGGATCCTTGCTCTAGAGACGTGTTAAGTAAGACACCGTAGCGGCGCACGCCCGCAGCATTGCCAGCACTCTTCTCCTACGTCCCTCACAAACTCAATGAACTAGCCTTGAAAATCACATCCTTCCCCTGCCGACCAAACCGATGACAGGACCCTGCCGTGAATCCCCGAAACTCAGAACCGCCTATCCCTCCCGCTGCTCGCAAAGACCTCACCGTGAAACAGCAACGCGCTGAAAGTCGCGCAGTGAAGGTCGCGGCCCTCAAAAAGAAGCAGGCCTCTGAGAAGCGCAATCGGCTAATCGGCATTGTGACCGGCATCGTTGCAGCGATCGGTGTGCTGGCCCTGATCATCACCCTTGTCGTCACGAATGGCACGCCAAAAGTTAGCCCCGAGGCCATCGAAATCGACGGTTTGCAGAACTATCCGGATACCGCAGCCGGACACGTTCAAGGCGCGGTGGAGTACGCGCAGAGCCCTCCCGCTGGAGGCGAGCACGCCGCCGCCTGGCTCAATTGCGGCATCTACACCGAACCTGTTCCGAACGAAAATGCCGTGCACGCGCTTGAGCATGGCGCCGTTTGGATTACCTACAACCCGGATGAAGTGACGGGCAACGACTTGAAGTCACTCCAAGATGCTGTGCCGTCGACCTACTCGGTACTCTCCCCCATGCCCGACCTTCAGTCTCCCGTCGTCATCTCGGCCTGGGCTAATCAGGTAGAGCTGAATGGCGTAGACGACCCTCGGCTTCAGGATTTCGTTGACAAATTCTGGCAGGCCGGTGACTCACCTGAGATTGGCGCTTCGTGTTCAGGCGGTGTTGACGCTCCCGGGCGCATCGCGTGAGTGACGCAGCAGAAGCGCAGGTGAAGCGGCCTAGGGCTCAGGTAGTCGCCGCCGTGCTGGCCGCGGTCCTTTTGTTGGCCGCTGGCATTCTGCTTGGGCGCTTCGTGTTCCCCCCAGCAACATCGACCCCATCGACGACAAGCGCAGAAGCTGGCTTCGCTCGTGACATGCAGGTTCACCACCAGCAGGCGATTGAAATGTCGACGATCATCCGCGAGAAGAGTGACAGCGAAGAAATCCGCACGCTCGCCTATGACATTGCTACCTCGCAGGGCCAGCAGGTTGGCCAAATGTTTGGCTGGCTGACGATGTGGAAGTTGCCGCAAGCTTCAGCCGAACCGCCGATGACATGGATGATTCAGCCGACGCTCGATGGCACGCCAAGCCATACGGGCTCCGCACATTTGTCGGACATGACGATGATGGGCATGGCCACCTTCGAACAGATGGAGGAACTGAAGTCAAGCGCTGATGGCTCTGACGCGATTTTCCTTGAGCTCATGATCGCGCACCACACTGGAGGGGTCGAGATGGCCCAAGCACTCCTCGAGCGGTCGACCAACGAGGTCGTGACTTCTCTTGCAGAGAGAATGGTGCTCACTCAAAAGAGTGAAATCAGTTACATGAATGAGCTCCTCGCCTCAATTTAGCTCCGGCGTAAGCACGAATAACGGGCGTGACATCAGTACTCGTTGAACGCATCAACTCCCGAGATAATGGTTAATCGACAGTCACGCAGACGCGCCACCCCGGGAGGCAACACGATGGCCAGCACGAGCAACCAACACTCCCCCGTCACCCACGCGGCGGACAGTCATGATCTCATTCGGGTGCGGGGTGCCCGCGAGAACAACCTCGGCGACGTGAGTATTGACATTCCCAAGCGCCGCCTCACCGTGTTCACGGGAGTCTCTGGTTCCGGCAAGAGCTCGCTTGTTTTCGGCACGATTGCCGCCGAGTCACAGCGAATGATCAACGAGACCTACAGCGCCTTCCTGCAAGGGTTCATGCCGACGCTGGCCCGTCCAGACGTTGACGTGCTCGAGGGGCTCACGACCGCGATTATCGTCGACCAGGAACGGATGGGTTCCAACGCGCGCTCCACAGTCGGCACCGCGACCGACGCCAACGCCATGTTGCGCATCGTGTTCAGCCGCCTTGGTGACCCCCATGTTGGCTCTCCGCAAGCCTTCTCGTTCAATGTGGCATCCATTTCCGGCGCGGGTGCCGTGACCTTCGAAAAAGCGGGCGTCACGAAGAAAGAGCGCCGCGAGTTCAGCATCACCGGCGGTATGTGTCCGACGTGTGAAGGCCGCGGAACCGTCAACGACATCGACCTCACCCAGCTCTACGACGACAGCAAGTCACTCGCTGAAGGCGCCCTCACCATCCCCAACTACACCGCCGATGGTTGGATGGTGCGCATTTTCACCGAGTCAGGCTTCCTCGACCCCAACAAGCCCATCAAGAATTACACCAAGACCGAGCTGCACGATTTTCTCTATAAAGAGCCGGTCAAAGTCAAGATGCAGTCGATAAACATGACCTATGAGGGGCTGATTCCCAAAATCCAGAAGTCGATGCTAACGAAGGACCGCGAAGCGATGCAGCCGCACATCCGCGCCTTTGTCGATCGGGCAGTCACGTTCACAGCCTGCGCCGATTGCGGTGGCACACGGCTCAACGAAGGCGCACGAGCATCCAAAATCGCAGGAATCAACATCGCGGATGCCTGCGCCATGCAAATTAGTGACCTCGCCGAGTGGGTGCGCGGCCTGAACGAACCATCCGTCGCCCCGCTGCTCGAAGCACTTCAGCAAACCCTCGACTCGTTTGTGGAGATTGGACTCGGCTACCTCTCCCTAGATCGCCCCGCCGGCACCCTCTCGGGCGGTGAAGCGCAGCGCACCAAAATGATCCGCCACCTCAGCTCGTCACTCACCGACATCACCTACGTCTTCGATGAGCCAACCATTGGCCTCCACCCGCACGATATTCAGCGGATGAACGAGCTCCTGTTTCGCCTGCGCGACAAAGGCAACACCGTGCTCGTCGTTGAACATAAACCTGAAACTATCTCAATCGCCGATCACATTGTTGATCTTGGCCCCGGTGCAGGCACTGACGGCGGTCAAATTTGCTTCGAGGGTACGTTCGAGGAGTTGCGCGCGAGTGACACCGTCACTGGCCACCACATTGATGACCGTGTTGCCGTGAAGGAAAACGTTCGCACCCCCGTTGGGGCGATGAAAATCCGAGACGCCAGAACGCACAACCTTAAGAATGTGGATGTCGATATCCCGTTGGGCACCCTCGTCGTCGTCACCGGGGTTGCAGGGTCCGGCAAGAGTTCTCTGATCCACGGATCTGTAGTTCCCCGCGACGGCGTCGTCTCTGTCGACCAGGGAGCCATCAAGGGGTCGCGGCGCAGCAATCCCGCCACCTATACCGGGCTTCTCGAACCGATTCGTAAGGCATTCGCGAAAGCAAATGGAGTCAAGGCGGCGCTCTTCAGCGCCAACTCGGAAGGCGCCTGCCCCAATTGCAATGGCGCAGGTGTCATCTACACCGACCTCGGGGTGATGGCGACAGTCTCCACTCCCTGCGAAGTCTGCGAGGGCAAACGCTTTATGGCGTCCGTCCTCGAATACACCTTGGGCGGACGCAACATCAGTGAAGTGCTCGGAATGTCTGTCGCTGAAGCCGAAGTATTCTTCGGCACAGGCGAGGCACGCACTCCCGCCGCCCATGTAGTCCTCGACCGTCTAGTTGACGTTGGACTTGGCTACCTGCGACTCGGCCAGCCCCTGCCAACACTTTCCGGCGGCGAACGCCAGCGCCTTAAGCTCGCCACCCAGATGGCAGACAAAGGCGATGTTTACGTGCTGGATGAGCCGACCACTGGCCTCCACTTGGCCGATGTTGAGCGGCTTCTCGGGCTTCTCGATCGCCTCGTTGATTCCGGAAAATCCGTCATCGTTGTCGAACACCACCAAGCAGTGATGGCCCATGCTGACTGGATCATCGACCTCGGGCCGGGTGCCGGCCACGACGGAGGCACGGTCGTCTTCGAGGGCACGCCAGCCGAGCTCATCGCAGCGAAGTCGACGCTCACCGGCGAACATCTCTCCGCCTATGTCACGAAACGTCGTTAGCACAGGGCAGCGGGGCGCGGGAAACTACCAACTATAGATTCGAGGGATGATTTCATGTCGAGTGACCTGCTCTGGTCCCGGGTACACAATCATGACTAGGACGTGATCGGGGTCAGGCCCCTCAACAACGTCAAATCCGTCGAGGTGCTGTCGTCGAACGTGTGTTGATTCTCTTCTGAGCGTGTCCTCGCAGCGCTGGAGATCTTCCATACTGTCTGCACTCCACATGAGGTACTGAATCCCGATTGAACACAGCGGGTGACTTGAGCGGGCGCCTTTTCCACGGAGATAGAGCTCGTAGTTTTCTGGACCGACGAGTAGTGCTGCCGAGTCGTCACGAACAGAGACGGTGAGTTGAAGGAGATCGCAAAAGAACTCGACCGATCTGTCCAGATCGGAAACGAACATGACTGCAGATGAGAGTCGCATAATTTATCCTCGATGACCCCTTTCGGAGCTTCGCCGTTCAACGAACTCAGCCGGGCAGCCCGACGGTCAGCTGCTCGTCGCTCGTTCGTAACCCTAGGCTCCCTACATGGGAGTAGCCTTCTTGATTCCCTCACACAGCGTCACAGACAATCCATAGACTTCTTCGAAAATATGGCTCTCACCACAATCAGGAGAGACCATGAAGACACCATTCACGAAGAAACGACTATTTACGACCGCAGCCACCGCAAGTGTTCTGCTGCTTGCCATAGCGGGATGCACTACTGCGGAGAGCACGCCCACCGAGACCACTACACCTGCCACCGAAGCAACTAACGCGACCGGTACAACCACGTTCGCCGCATCCAACGGCGACTGCGATGCGATGGCCGCGACTCTGCGCGACGTTGAGACCGCCAACCCCGAGCTAGACGACCCGGAACTCTCGGCTGTCTGCGACGGCGACTCGTTGGTCATCTCAAGCAATAGCATTCCCGACTATCTCTATATCGCGACGACACCTGGCTCCCCCCAAATTTCCGAACTCACCATGACCATCCCCGTGGATCCCACTGAAGCAGACGAACCCAGCTCGGTACCGCTTCTCGGTGCCTTAGGTGTCGCCGTCAATGGTGTACCGATCTACGGCCCCACCGAGGGGACCGGCGGCGACGTTCAGTCTCTCGAAGGCGCTCTTTCAGAGTGTGGAAGCCACAGCGGACCCACCGATTTTCACCTGCACTGGTTCGGGTTTGCTGACGGAGTCGACTGTCTCTACGACGCCGACGAGGTCGCGACGGGTGAATCACTAGTAATCGGTTGGGCGGCCGACGGTTACCCGATCATGTCCGGTGTTGTTTGCTCGGATGATTCCTGCAGCGAGGTAGTTCAGCTCACGAGCAGCTGGCAGCTCACCGACGAATCACAATTCGCCACCGACACGTGGGCTGCGCACAGCTACGTTGAGGGCTCCGGCGACCTTGATGAATGCAACGGCCGTGTCGACAGCGACGGCCAGTACCGCTACTACTCCACGACCACCTTCCCTTACTTAGTCGGTTGCTACTACGGCGAAGTCGCGGATGGCGCCCTCACGGGCAACAACGCAGCCAACCCCGGTGGTGGCATGCCCGGAATGGAAGGCTAAGCATGCGAACCGGTGTCCGCCGTGCCGGCTCAGAGACCAGCCAAGCCCGTCGTAAGTTTCTTGCGTTTGGTGTTCTGGCGCTGACCGGTACGGCGCTCGCCGCGTGCACCTCCGTTGCCGACACCAGCCGAGCTTCCAGCGACGCAGCTGTCACCCCCAACGAGACTGATATCGGATTTTTCCGCGACATGGCACTGCATCATGAGCAAGCCCTCGCCATGTGCCAGCGGGTGATCGGTCGCGACAATGGCGACTCGGTGCAATCGCTTGCGGCAGACATCCTGCAAAACCAGTCGTTCGAGCGTGGCGTTATGCATACCTGGCTCACCGTATGGGACGAAAGTACAGCTCCGCCCAAGACCGTCATGGCCTGGATGGGCATGGAAATGCCTGCAGCCGAAATGACCGGTCTCGCAACTGACGAGCAGATGCGTTCCCTCGCGACCTCAACCGGGATTGCTCAAGGACGTCTGTTTCTTACTCTCATGCGAGCCCACCATGTTGGCGGAGCGCACATGGCGGCCAGCGCGAGTCAGAGCGCTGCCCTCAGTATGGTGCGGGCGACCGCTGCACGCATGAACTCGATTCAGACGTATGAAATCGGCATTATCGACCAGCTTCTGGCGACCACGCACTTCTAGACGGTCGTCACTTGTGGTGTAAAAATATCCTCATGAATCGCTATATTTTTCCTAACGTCGCGGTGAATGACGTTGACGATGCGAACTGAATGATGAATTCGCTGACGAGAATGCCGCAGCGATCGTCGTTGCCGACAACATCATCCTCATGCTCCTCTCCCCCAGCTTCGCTGCCGAACACGAACTGTCTGCCACGACAGACACGCCGGCGATGTCGCTCGCCTTGAGCGCAGAAGACCGAGCGGAAGTCGATCGGTTCTTCGACAATGCTGTTGCTGCTGGCGCCTCACCGCGCCGGGACACCATCGACCTCGGGTTCATGTACTCGCGAGGTGCCAGCGACCCCGATGGCCACCAACTCGACTTCGTCTGGATGGGCATGTCGGCCGCACCTAAGTAACCAGAACCCTAGCTAGTTCGCAACTAGCTACGCTGGGAGAATGCACGCGTGCCCCTGCCAGTCGGCAGAAACCTATGATGACTGCTGTGGCCCGTTCCATCGCGGCGACGCACTCGCCCCAACTGCAGAACGACTAATGCGGTCGCGGTATAGCGCCTACTCGATCGGCGACACCTCCTATTTGCTGAAGACGTGGCATCCGACGACTCGACCAACATCCCTCGATCTAGATCCGGATGTGAGCTGGTTTCGCCTCGACATCATTTCCCGCACTGGCGGCAGCATGTTTGATACTGCAGGCACGGTCGAATTTCGCGCACACTATCGCTATAACGGCGAAACCGACGAACAGCACGAAAACAGCACGTTTGTGCGCGAAAACAGATCCTGGCTTTACGTCAGCGCTGTCTAGCCTAAAACTGGCCCAAGAGAACTGAGGAGAACCGTGAACTACATACTCTCGATCGATCAGGGCACAACGAGCACTCGTGCCATTATTTTCGATCACGACGGCAAGCCTGTTACGTCGGGGCAACTCGAACACGATCAGATTTTTCCCCGCGCCGGCTGGGTCGAGCACGACGCTACCCAGATCTGGAACAACACCCGAGAGGTCATAGGGCAAGCCCTCTCCAAAGCGAACGTCACCCGCCACAGCATCGCCGCCGTTGGCATTACAAACCAGCGCGAGACCGCGATTATCTGGGATCGCGCAACCGGCGAACCCGTGTACAACGCCATCGTCTGGCAAGACACGAGAACTCAGGCAATCATTGATCGCATTGCCGACGGCGACACTGACAAATTTAAGAAGATCACCGGCCTTCCTCTGGCAACCTACTTCTCGGCTTCCAAGATTGTGTGGATGCTCGACAACGTGGATGGAGTTCGAGAGCGTGCTGAAGCCGGTGAGCTTGCGTTCGGCACCCCCGATACTTGGGTTCTGTGGAATCTCACTGGCGGTCAAGACGGCGGAGTACACGCGACGGATGTCACCAATGCGAGCCGCACTTTGCTCATGGATCTTGAGACACGAACATGGAGTAAAGAGATCCTGACGGAACTCAATATTCCGGAATCCCTTTTGCCCGACATTCGCAGCTCCTCTGAGGTGTACGGCACGGTATCCACGTCGAGTTTGTTGCGCGAAGTACCCGTTGCTGGCATCCTTGGCGACCAACAAGCCGCCACATTTGGTCAAGCCGCGTTTGAAGCCGGGGAATCCAAGAACACGTACGGGACCGGCAATTTCTTGCTGACGAATACGGGCACGGAAATCGTGCATTCCAACAACGGGCTCATCACGACTCTCGCCTACCAACTCGGCGATGATGCCCCGCGATACGCAATCGAAGGTTCGATTGCAGTCACAGGTTCGCTGATTCAATGGCTGCGCGACAACCTAGGGATCATTGCGCGCTCCGAAGACGTCGAGGAACTTGCTGCTTCAGTCGACGACAACGGTGGCGTCTATTTTGTCCCCGCCTTCTCCGGCCTCTTTGCCCCGCACTGGCGACCGGATGCCCGCGGTGCGATCCTCGGCCTCACCCGTTTCGCGAACAAAGGCCACATCGCTCGCGCCGCGCTCGAAGCCACCGCCTTCCAAACTAGCGACGTGATCGAGGCCGCGAACGCGGATGCCGACGTCGCACTCACTGAGCTGCGAGTGGATGGCGGCATGGTCGCCAACTCTGCGCTCATGCAGTTTCAGTCAGACATCCTCAATTTGCCGGTCGTGCGCCCTGAGGTCGCTGAGACAACTGCTCTGGGCGCTGCGTACGCGGCGGGTTTAGCGGTCGACTTCTGGAGTGGACTCGATGAACTGCGTGCCAACTGGAGCGAAGGAGAACGCTGGGAGCCTCAGATGGCCGACGAGGAACGTCAACGTCTGCTCCGCAATTGGAAGAAAGCGATTTCCAAAACCCTTGACTGGGTGAATGACGATACCGACTAGAACTGCTGACGCCGGCGATGTACTGCGTTGCTCTGACCGGCGAAAGTCGCACTCAGCAGGATCGGCTACCGGTTTGTCGCCGCTACCCATTCGTCAAGTTTTGCGCTTGCACGGCCAGAATCGACCAAATCTTCGGCGCGTTCGAGCTGTTCTCGCAGTCGTGTGAGTAGCGGGCGTTGAATTTGCTCGGAATCTTTCGCAAGTTCAAACGATGTGAGACCCGCAGCCGCATTCAACAGCACGACGTCCCGCGCAGGCGACTTCTCTCCCGCCAGCACCGAACGGATGACATCCGCGTTGTGTTCTGGGCTCTTTCCCAATAGCGCTTCGATTGGCGCCCGCGGGATGCCAAGTTCTAGCGGATCAAGATCGTGCTCAGTAACGAATCCGCGTGACACTTCCCAAACATGACTGTGGCCGGTGGTGGTGAGTTTGTCGATGCCGTCATCGCCGCGATAAACGAGAGCTGTTGCGCCGCGGGTTTGAAATACTCCAACCAACAAGCTCACGCGCTCTCGACTGCCAACGCCTACAGCCGAAGCCTGTGGGCGGGCGGGGTTGCAGAGTGGTCCGAGAATGTTGAACAGGGTCGGAATTCCCATTTCACGCCGCGTCGGGCCGGCGTGCGCAAATCCAGGGTGAAAAAGTGCCGCGTAGACAAAAGTGATCCCGACTTCAGCAAGGACCTCGGCGACACGTTCCGGAGTAAGTTCGAGTTTCAGCCCTAACGCGCTCAGAACGTCGGATGCCCCGCTCTTGCTGCTCGCTGCACGATTGCCGTGTTTGATCACCGGCACATCGCCCGCGGCCGCAATAATCGACGCGACGGACGAGATATTGAGTACCGCGCCATACGGGTCACCCCCGGTGCCGACGATGTCGAGAGCCATCGGGTCTACCGGTAACGGAAGTGCACTGGCGAGTGCCGCATCGCGGAAGCCAACGATCTCACCGACGGTCTCACCCTTTATTCGGAGGGCAATGAGCATGGCTGCCAACTGCGCGGACGTTGCCTCTCCACTCATCACCGATTTCATCGCCCACTCTGCTTGACTGATCGACAAATCGTTGCCGGCAACGAGCTCGGAGAGGATTTCGGGCCAAGTTGGGGTAGATGCCATGAATGAAATCCTACCGATGCTGGACGACTGGCCGGAGATTGAAAAACCATCACGCAGTTATCAGCCATAATAGATACGTGACCACAGCTGCCCTCAATCGCTCGCTCGGAGCCCAGTCTGTCCAACGACCGAACACTGTTGCGGTCGGTACCATCGTCTGGCTTGGTAGCGAGGTGATGTTCTTCGCCGGCCTTTTCGCCATTTACTTCACTCTGAAGTCGCAATCTCCCGAGTTGTGGGCCGAACAGACGGCCAAACTGAACGTGCCATTCGCAACGACGATCACGATCATCCTCGTGCTCTCGTCGGTTACATGCCAGTTCGGCGTGTTTGCTGCAGAGCGGATGCAGGTCCGCCGCACGGGAAAGCTCTTCGACGTCCGCAAGTGGGGCATGACCGAGTGGTTCTTCCTCACCTACGCCATGGGCGCCGTCTTCGTCACCGGCCAAGTCTTTGAGTACGCCACCCTCGTGTCTGAGCACGTCAGCCTTTCGAGCGACTCCTACGGCTCGGCCTTCTACATCACGACCGGATTCCACGGCCTTCACGTCGCTGGCGGTCTTATCGCATTCTTGCTCGTCCTCGGACGCGGATTCGCGGTCAAAAACTTCGGCCACAAGGAAGCGACGACAGCAATCGTTGTTTCGTACTACTGGCACTTCGTTGACGTGGTCTGGATTGGCCTCTTCCTCATCATCTACGTACTCAAATGAGAAACGGAAAAAAAGCAATGGCCTCATCGGCAGTCCGCGCGTCTCGCAGGTCTCGACCTGTCGGTCGACGCCACCCCCTTGCGACCGTAGCCCTGTTGCTTGTCGGTCTCGTGGGTACAGGTGGTGCGTACGCACTCTTCACTTCCAGCGCGACTGCGGAAACCAGCGCGTCCGCTGAAGCACTTGTTGAAGAGGGCGGAAAGCTCTTCGCTGCCAACTGTGCCACGTGTCACGGCCTCAACCTTGAAGGAAGCACCCAAGGTCCGACATTGATCGGTGTTGGCGCAGCTGCTACCGACTTCCAGGTCGGTACCGGCCGTATGCCGCTAGCCGCAACCGGTCCGCAGGCTGAAAAGAAGCCAGTCCAGTTCACTGACGAGCAAGTACAAGCCCTTGCGGTCTTTGTTGCCTCACAGGGCCCTGGCCCCGCAATTCCTGCTGACATGTACCTCACGGGCGAAGGCTACGACGTGTCTAACGGCGCTGAACTCTTCCGCATCAACTGTGCAATGTGTCACAACGTTGCCGGTGCCGGTGGAGCTCTTACTGAAGGCAAGTTTGCTCCGTCCCTTGACGGTGTCTCGGCGAAGCACGCGTACGAGGCAATGCTCACTGGCCCGCAGAACATGCCAGTGTTCAATGACACCAACCTTTCTCCCGAAGAGAAGGCGGACATCATCACGTACCTCAAGTACCTCGATGAGACTCCTTCTGTCGGCGGGTTTACCCTCGGATCGCTCGGCCCAGTTTCTGAGGGTCTATTTATCTGGATTTTCGGCCTTGGGGCGATCGTGGCAATCACGGTCTGGCTCACGGCTAAGTCAAACTAGTTAGCGACCGCTACACAGCGGACGGTTGAAGGGATAAGAATGGCAGACGACCACGGCGATACCGCCGGCAGCATGGCTGCGGGTAAGGACGTCGCGCAGCACAGCGCTACTGCACACGATGCAGGCACCGCTGTCGTCGCAACAGACGAAGTACCCAACCCTGGGTTCCCTCCGTATCGCCCACGCGTAACGGATCTGGACCCCAAGGTTGACCAGCAACAAGAGCGTCGCGTTTCAGCGCTCTTTTTCGTCTCGATCATTGGAAGCGTGCTCGCTGTAGCTGCCTACATTGCATTCCCCATCGAGCCCGGCAACATGGAGTCGGTTCGCAATAACACCTTGTACCTCGGTCTCGGAATTACCCTCGGGCTCCTCGGCATCGGAATCGGCGCAGTTCACTGGTCGAAGTCACTCATGGAGGGTCACGACCTCGTCGAACAGCGTCATGGCACACGAGGGAGCGAAGAAACCCGCGCTAAGGCGATTGAAATCTTCACTCTCGGCGATAAGGAGTCGGGCTTCGGTCGACGCACTCTACTGCGCAACACCCTCATCGGTGCCCTTGTTGTCAGTCCGCTCCCGGCAATCGTTCTTTTCCGCGATTTGGCTCCCGCTGAAGACCCGGTGAAGCTTCTCAAGCACACCTTCTGGGAGCCGGGAATGCGGCTCACCCGCGACCCCAGTGGCACGCCGATCAAGGCATCAGATCTGACTCTTGGGTCAGCATTCCAAGTCATCCCTGAAGGAATCAACGACTCAGAGCACCGCATTGAAGAAAAGGCCAAAGCCGCCGTTCTTCTCGTGCGCCTCAAGCCCGAGGATCTAGAAATCTCTGAGGGCCGCGAAAACTGGAGTTACGACGGAATCGTCGCTTATTCCAAGATTTGCACCCACGTTGGCTGCCCTGTTGCACTTTACGAACAGCAAACGCATCACTTGCTGTGCCCATGCCATCAATCGCAGTTCGACATCAAGCGGGAAGCCGCCGTAATCTTCGGACCCGCAAAACGTCCACTTCCGCAATTGCCGATCGCGGTTGACTCAGAGGGCTACCTCATCGCGCAGAGCGACTTCACTGAGCCCATCGGACCAAGCTTCTGGGAGCGCAAGCTATGACAACCACACCCACCCAGGACGCACCGTCGAAAACACGAGGGCAGCGTTTCACGTCGGCTGCAGCGAACTACATCGACGAACGCACCAGCATCTCTGGAGCTGTCAAGGAGCTAGGTCGCAAGATCTTCCCCGACCACTGGTCGTTCATGCTCGGCGAGGTGGCTCTCTACAGCTTCGTTGTCATCCTGCTCTCAGGAACCTTCCTCACGTTCTTCTTCCAAGCATCCATGGTCGAAGTGCACTACGAAGGCTCCTACGCACCCCTAAAGGGCATCGAAATGTCGGCCGCTATGGCCTCAACTCTCGATATTTCGTTTGACATCCGCGGTGGACTACTGATGCGTCAAGTGCACCACTGGGCTGCGCTGCTCTTCGTAGCCTCCATCGGTCTGCACATGCTCCGCGTTTACTTCACCGGTGCCTACCGCAAGCCTCGTGAGATCAACTGGCTCATCGGTTTCGTACTCTTCATCCTCGCGATGGCAGAAGGCTTTACCGGTTACTCTCTCCCCGATGACCTGCTCTCCGGAAACGGACTGCGCATCATCGACGGAATGGTCAAGGGAATTCCGGTAATTGGAACCTGGATCTCATATCTACTGTTTGGTGGAGAGTTCCCTGGCGTCGACATTGTGAGTCGCTTGTACATCCTGCACATCATGTTGTTGCCGGCAATTATCATCGCCGCAATCGGTGTGCACATGCTGCTGTTGATCATCAACAAGCACACCCAGTTTGCGGCTCCCGGTCGAACCAACAACAATGTCGTCGGTTCCCCGATCATGCCCGTCTTTGCAGCAAAAGCTGGTGGATTCTTCTTCATCGTCTTTGGTGTAATCACGTTGATCGCATCGACATTCTCGATAAACCCGGTCTGGGTCTACGGCCCTTACGACCCCTCCCCCGTATCTGCGGGTACTCAGCCTGACTGGTATATCGGGTTCGCTGACGGCGCGCTACGACTAGTACCGCCAGGGTGGGAGACGGAGTGGTTCGGATTCACCTGGTCATTCAACATCATTGCGCCGCTGGTGATCCTGGGGCTCTTCATTGCGATCGTTGCCTTCTACCCCTTCATTGAGGCGTGGGTTACAGGCGACAAGCGCGAGCACCACATCGCTGACCGTCCACGCAATGCTCCTACCCGCACTGCAATTGGTGCCGCTGGAGTCACTTTCTACGCCGTTCTTTGGGCCGCAGCAAGCTCTGACCTGATAGCAACGCATTTCAAACTCTCAATTGAGGGCGTGATCCATTCGTGTCAGGCACTACTGATCTTTGGCCCGATCATCGCGTTCTTCCTCACGAAGCGCGTCTGTATCGGACTCCAGAAAAAGGATCGCGAGATTGCTCTTCACGGTTACGAGTCAGGCCGAATTGTGCGCCTGCCACACGGTGAATACATCGAAGTTCATGAACAGCTCGACGAGTACGAGCGTTGGAAGCTCGTCAACTTCACCGACTACAAGCCGCTTATGATTCGCCCGAACGCCGAAGGCAAGATCACGACGGGTCAGCGCGTGCGTGCATCAGCGTCGCGTTGGTTCTTCGAAGACCGCATCGCGCCGGTCTCGCAGAAAGAAATTGAACAGTCAAAGGACGGGCACCACTAGCTCCCCTCATTCTGTCCCTGTTGGCCCCGCCGATTATTTCCGGCGGGGCCCACAGGGTGTTAACCCGGACAGGAAGAGGAAGAACCGCTCGGTACGCCGGCCGGGGCTAGAAGTCGCGGCCCAGATCACCGGAGAACTCGGCGTCGCTGCCCTACGCGCACCTGCTAGGCAGGCTCGAGAGGCTGCGCACGGCACGCTAGTTCAACAGCCCGACCCGGAAGGCGTGCCACAGTCTCATTGCGGGCCTGAGAGGCGCTCATCGCGGCAACGGGCAAACGTAGGCCGCACCCGAGCGCGATCATCCAGAGTGAGCGGAGGCTCTAGTCGAAAACGCGCTTGAGGAAGTCGGCCGTTGAACGGTATCCGATTCGCTCGAAGAAATCTGCGGATCCTCGGCTGGGCACTGTGAGTTGGCGAACGCCACGCTCGGCGCAGACTGCTTCAACAGCTTCAACGAGGCGTGTGCCGATGCCGGCGCTCTGCACCGAACTGTCGACAACAAGCTCTTGAAGCTGTGCTGAACTGCCGTTGGTATGCAGCAGGTGGGCGATGGTCGCGAACGCGTATCCCACGACACCGGTTTGCGGTTGCTCTGCAACCAGCATGAGAGTCGTGGCTCGGTCGTCTACGGCGTGAACAAAGCTTGCGTCGAATGCAGAACGGTCGGGAGCGTATTCGGTTCCCAGTTGCTTGAGGAGCTCAAATACTGAACCGGCGTCAGCCGTAGTGGCGGGCCGAATGTTCACCGAGTTAGCGTGCGAAGTATCCGCGGTAGTACTCATACGTCCACCCTACGAGGCTAACGACGAGAATTCCGCCACCGATGAATGCAATCCAAGGCCCGATCGCGACACCCAAGAATACGAGCGAAACGGATGCGGCCAAGATGATGGGCCACCAGCTCCAGGGGCTGAAGTGCCCCTGTTCGGCATCGCCGTCCTCAATGTTCGCATCAAGACGGTCTTCGGCGAGTTCAGCTCCCTGAGCGCTGTGGACTTTACCGAGGTAGAAGGCAATGAGAGCCCAGAGCAACCCGCTGAGGAGCAAGGCAATCGTTCCGACCCATTCAACCTGTTGATGCGCCTGGTCGAGGAGAGACCAAACCGTGTACAGCCCGGCAAGGACGAAGAAGAAGACGGTGAGAATCCAGTAAAGCTTGACGTTAGCGTTCATTAGCTATTTCACCTTCTCGTCTGCGAGATCGTATACCGGGGCATCCGGAGCATCCTTGCCTGGACCGATTCCTACAGGAATTCCTGCCTCAGGGTGGTTCAGGTCGAAGGCTGGGGATTCTGAACGGATGCGCGGAATCGACGTGAAGTTGTGGCGTGGCGGTGGGCAGCTGGTTGCCCACTCGAGTGAACGTCCATATCCCCAAGGGTCATCAACGGTAACTAGAGGTGCCTTGCGCGCGGTGATGTACACGTTGTACAGGAACGGAATCATTGATATCGCGAGGACGAACGCGCCAATAGTTGAAACCTGGTTCATCCACGTCACGCCATCCTCTTCAAGATAGGTGCGATAACGACGAGGAAGCGCGACGACACCGGCCCAGTGCTGAATAAGGAAGGTTGTGTGGAAGCCGATGAACAGCAACCAGAAGTGGATCTTTCCGAGACGCTCGTTGAGCATCTTTCCTGTCCATTTTGGCCACCAGAAGTAGAACCCGCTGAACATCGCGAACACGACGGTACCGAACACTACGTAGTGGAAGTGAGCCACGACGAAGTAGGTGTCCGAGACGTGGAAGTCGAGCGGCGGGCTTGCAAGAATTACCCCGGTCAGTCCACCAAAGGTGAAGGTAACCAAGAATCCGAGAGCCCAGAGCATCGGAGTTTCAAATGTGATTGACCCTCGCCACAGTGTGCCAATCCAGTTGAAGATCTTCACTCCGGTTGGCACCGCGATAAGCATCGTCATCAGCGAGAAGAACGGTAACAATACCGAACCCGTGACGTACATGTGGTGAGCCCAAACGGTGACCGAGAGCGCGGCAATCGCGATTGTCGCGTAGATCAGCGTGGTGTATCCGAAGATTGGTTTGCGGCTGAACACCGGGAAGACTTCAGAGACGATTCCAAAGAATGGCAACGCAATGATGTAAACCTCGGGGTGGCCGAAGAACCAGAAGAGGTGCTGCCAGAGAATAACTCCACCGTTGGCGGGGTCGTAAATATGAGCTCCGATAACCCGGTCGGCGCCCAGGCCGAAGAGCGCTGCAGCCAGCACGGGGAAAGCCATAAGAACGAGGAGCGAAGTTACGAGAGTGTTCCACGTGAAGATCGGCATGCGGAACATCGTCATACCCGGTGCACGCATCGTGATGATGGTCGTGATGAAGTTGACGGCACCGAGGATCGTTCCGAAACCACTCATTGCAAGACCGAAGACCCAGAGGTTTCCACCAAGTCCAGGCGAGAAGGTAGTGCTGGAGAGTGGTGCATACGCGAACCAACCGAAGGATGCAGCACCCTGTGGGGTAAGGAATCCGGCGACTGCGATGAGGGAGCCGAAGCTGTAAAGCCAGTATGCAAAAGCATTGAGTCGCGGGAACGCAACGTCGGGAGCACCAATCTGGAGCGGCATTATTACGTTAGCGAATCCAGCAAAAAGCGGAGTAGCAAACATCAGCAGCATGATCGTGCCGTGCATCGTGAACAACTGGTTGTACTGCTCGCCGGTTGCGACGATCGACAGTCCAGGCTCAAAGAGCTGGGCGCGAATGACAAGGGCCATCACGCCGCCGAGGAGGAAGTAGAAGAAAGAGGTAATCAGGTACATGTACCCGATTGTTTTGTGGTCAGTCGAGGTGATCCAGTTCACCAAGATGTTGCCCTTACGTTCGACGCTCATGAGCCCTATTCCTCGTCGCTGCTGCCGTTGCCGGGCAAGTTCTGGTTCACGTTGTAATCAATACCGAGTTGGCCGTCGTAGCCAGCAGAACGCTGACCATCGATGTAGTCCTCGTACTCAGCCTCGGAGACGACCTTGACAGTGAAGAGCATGAGCGAGTGATATTCACCGCAAAGCTCAGCACACTTGCCCTGATACGTGCCTTCCTTGGTAGGGATGAAGTACATGTAGTTGGTCTTGCCGGGGATCATGTCCTTCTTGTACAAGAAGTCGACGACCCAGAACGAGTGAATTACGTCACGCGACTCGATCTTGATTTCAACTTTCTTGTCGACGGGCAGAACCAACTGTGGCAATTCATCCACATTGATTGTGCCGTCGGGATTGAAATCAGCCTGGATTCCCGGGCTGTAGACATCCTCATTGATGTAGTTGAAGTCCCAGGCCCAGCGCTTACCAATAACTTCGATGGAAACGTCGGGGTTCACCTCGACCTTTTCGATCTCGGCTTGGTCACGAGCGGTAAAGGCAAAGAATCCGATTACGAGAATCAGCGGCACGATCGTGTAGAAAACTTCGATCGGCATGTTGTAGCGCAGTTGAACGGGGAGTCCGGTCTGTCCACGGCGTCGGCGGTATACCACTGCGGCCCAAATAATGAGTCCCCACGTGATGACACCCACGATCAGAAGCACGATCCACGACGTCACCCAGAGCCCGATGATGCTGCTCGTGTGGTTGGTGGTTTCGGGATCACCCGGGAGCCAGCCCTGAAGCTGCTCCTGAGTACAACCGGTCAGGACCAACATCGTAACCAGCGCGATCGGAATCGCTGCCCAACGAATTCGGCGGTTAGAGCGCACCTGTGACCTCTCGAAGAACACGGACTAATACCTTTCCAGTCTATAGGGAGCGAGGGGGTGTAATGATTACCGGCTCGCCCCACACACGCGAAAAGGTGTGCCAGATCGGCACACCTTCGCAAAAAATTGCTGAGAAATTAGTGGAAACTATCTCCGCAAGCGCAGCTTCCTTCAGCGTTCGGGTTGTCGATAGTGAAACCCTGCTTCTGGATTGTGTCTTCGAAGTCGATGCTGGCGCCATCGAGGTAGGGAACGCTCATTTTGTCGACAACAACTTCTACACCGTCACCGAAATCAACACTTACATCGCCGTCGAGAATGCGCTCGTCGAAGTAGAGCTGGTAGATAAGCCCCGAGCATCCGCCCGGCTGAACAGCCAGACGCAAGCGGAGGTCATCGCGACCTTCTTGCGACATCAAGCTACGAACCTTGTCCGTGGCAGCCTCGGTCAGCGCAACCCCGTGGGCAGCAGTTTCAACAGCGGTTTCAGTCATGAGCTAATTCTACGCCCGACGTTCCAACTTTGCGAGCAGGAGCGCCTCGGTGAGAATTGCGCGCTTGAATACGCCCAGATGCAATGACTCGTTTGGGCTGTGTGCGCGCGACTCAGGGTCCTCGACTCCCGTTACCAGGATTTGCGCTTCTGGGAACACCTCTACAAGGTCAGAAATGAACGGAATTGAGCCGCCAATTCCTGTTTCTAGTGGCTCATTTCCCCAGGCCTCATGCATCGCGGTCTTGACTACCTCAACGGCCCACCCACTCGTATCTACAAGGAACGGGCTTCCCCGGTCAACGTCGGAGATTTCGAGATGGGCCCCGAAAGGTGCATTGGCGTGCAGGTGGGCACGCAACGCCTCGAAGGCATCGTTGGGATCCTGCCCCGGCGCGATGCGTGCGCTGAGCTTCACCGTGATGCTTGGCGTAAGAGTGTTTGAGGCGTTCATTACGCTTGGCGCGTCGATACCGGTAATGGTGATTGCTGGCTTGTCCCACAATCGGCTGAGTACATTGCCGGATCCGATCGATGAGACGCCGTCGAGAAGCCCGGCTTCATGGCGGAGCTTCTCTTCGCTGTATTCCGGAGTTTGCCCCTCGCGACTAGTTAGCCCATCGACAGCGACAGAGCCGTTCTCGTCGTGCAAAGTGGCAAGGAGCTTTACCGTCGCGAGCATCGCATCCGGTACTGCTCCCCCGAACATGCCAGAGTGCGAAGCGTGGGCCAGCGTTGAAACCTTGAGCTTGAACGTAACGTTTCCTCGCAGACCAACTGTGAGCGATGGAGTGTTAACATCCCAGTTGTCCGAATCGGCGACAACAATCACGTCAGCAGCAAGCTTCTCGCGGTTCTCAGTGATGAAGTTCGCGAAAGAGCGCGAACCAAACTCTTCTTCGCCCTCAAAAAAGGCGACAAGGCCGAGGTCAAAATCCTCCCCGACGGTTTCGACAAATGCGCGGATCGCTGCGACGTGAGCCATGATGCCCGCTTTGTCATCCGCGGCCCCACGTCCATAGAGACGATCACCGCGCACTGTTGGTTCGAACGGTGGCGAGTCCCAGTCGGAATCGTGACCGGGAGGCTGGACATCGTGGTGCGCATACAAAAGGATTGTCGGCCTGCCGTTTTTCGCTTTGCGAGTGGCCAAGACCGCTGGATGCCCGAGCGTTTCGTCATCGATCGAGGCGCGGGCGAGCTCAACGCTGTCGAAAACGCCGATTCCCTCGATGAGGGCCTTGGCCGCCTCGGCACTTCGCTGAACTTGCTCAGGCTCGAATCCGTCCCACGACACCGAGGGAATTCGAACAAGCGTTGAAAGCTCGGCAATCGTTGCTGGCATTGCCGCCAAGACGGCTTGCGTCAGCGGTTCGAGTTGAGGGTCAGGGGTGGTCGACGCGGACGTCGGCTGCGGCGCTTGTGTCATACGAGTAATCTTAGATCGACTCCAACGCAAGGAACCCAGTGGTAAAAGCATCTTCGTCCGACAAGAATTCAACTCCCGACTCCCCCGCAGACCACGAAAGTGTCGCGTCGGGTAAGGGCCGCCCTACCCCAACACGCAAGGAACGCGAGGCCGCGAACTTGCGTCCTCTCGTCTCCGACGACCGCAAGGAAGCCCGTCGTCAGGCCCGTACGCAGCAGCAGGCCGAGCGCGAACGTGCCCGCGTTGGAATGGCAAATGGCGAGGAGAAGTACCTCCCACTGCGCGATCGCGGCCCCCAAAAGCGTTTCGTTCGCGACTATGTTGACGCACGATTCAGCGTCGGCGAAATGCTCGTGCCCGCGATGTTCGTTGTCATCATCCTGACGCTCTTCCCGCAGCCTGAAGTGCAAGTATTCGGTCTGATGGCGCTCTGGGGCTTCTTCATCGTTGCCGCCATCGACGCTGTCATGCTCGGACTCCGCTTGCGCCGCAAAATTACCGAAAAATTTGGCGAATCTCGCGCCGAGAAGGTTCGCTGGTACGCAGCTATGAGATCGCTTCAGTTGCGCATCATGCGTCTGCCCAAGCCGCAGGTCAAGCGCGGTCAGTTCCCGAGCTAAATTGCGCGCTCCGCGTGGAGTAGCCGAGCTAGTTTGCGATTGATCGACCGCGCCCAGAACGGACCACGGTAGATGAATCCGGTGTAGCCCTGAACGAGAGTCGCACCCTCGCGCAAACGCTCGGCGACGTCTTCAGCAGTTTCGACACCACCAACAGAAATTACGCAGAACTCCGCCGGAACGACGTCGCGGATCACGCGAAGCAGTTCGAGTGAACGGGAAGCTACAGGTTTGCCGGAGACTCCGCCGGCACCGGCAGCTTCAACGACCTCTGGCGGCGTGCTTAAGCCGTCTCTGGAGAGGGTTGTGTTGGTCGCAATAATGCCGTCGAGTTCGTCAACGGCAAGGCGCGCGATTGCTTCCGCTTCGGCATCCGAAACGTCTGGCGCAATCTTGACAAGCACCGGGGTCTCACCAGCCGCAGATTTCACTGCCGTGAGAAGTGGCTTGAGCATGTCAATCTCTTGCAATCCTCGAAGGCCAGGCGTGTTCGGAGAGCTAACGTTCACGACGAGGTAGTCGGCAAGCGGTGCCAGTACACGAGTGCTCGTGAGATAGTCAGCGACCGCATCCTCAACGGCAACAACGCGCGATTTTCCAATATTGATGCCGATTACGGGTCTAGGTGTTCGCAACCGTGCGCGTTCGATCACTAGGGCTGCCTTAGCTGCACCCGCGTTGTTGAAGCCCATGCGGTTGATAACGCCGCGGTCAGCGACGAGCCGAAAGAGTCGAGGTTTGGAGTTTCCCGGCTGAGGCAAGGCGGTGATTGTGCCAACCTCAACGTGGCTGAAACCCAATTGCCCGAGGCCGTGGATTCCTACGCCCGACTTGTCGAATCCAGCAGCGACCCCAAACGGCGAGTCAAAGCTCAAACCTAGGGTCTCTACTCTGAGTGCGGGATCTGCGGCTCGCTGCAGCAGCCGGCCGATGCCAATTGCTGGGAGCGACCGAATGACGGCGAAGGCGAGAGAGTGAGCGAACTCGGGATCTAGTCGCTTGAGAACGGTCCGAAAGAAGAACTCATACATAGGTAGCGCTGCTCTCAGCAGTGGAGGGTCGTGGTCAACGTCGGGAAGCTCAGCTAGTTTGTCGTGCCGTGATCTAAACGCAACTGGTTAATTGCGGAGTCAAAGTCATCAAGCGAATCGAAAGCTTGATAAACGCTTGCGAAACGAAGGTAGGCAACCTCGTCGAGGTCGCGCAGCGGCGAAAGGATTGCGAGGCCGATTTCATTCGCATCGATCTGGGCGGTACCCGTTGCTCGAATGGACTCTTCAACCTTCTGGGCAAGCACAGCCAAATCGGTGTCAGTTACGGGACGCCCTTGGCACGCTTTACGCACGCCACTCACGATCTTCTCGCGGCTAAACGACTCCACAACGCCATCACGTTTGATTACGTTGAGGGATGCGGTTTCGGTCGTCGAGAACCGGCGACCGCACTCGGGACACTGACGACGGCGACGAATCGAGAGACCATCGTCGCTTGTGCGGGAATCAACAACCCTGCTATCGGGATGCCTACAGAAAGGGCAGTACATAGTGTCTCAAGCGTACCCGTTTAGCGGTCGCGGAACCGTGCACTCACAGCTGCACCGTGTGCTGGCAAATCTTCGGCATTGCTGAGCGCAACGATGTGCGGTTCAAGACTGCGGAGAGCCTCTTGGCTGTAGCGAATTACCTGCTGAGGGCGTAAGAACGTATACGCTCCCAGCCCGGACGAGAATCGCGACTGACCTCCAGTGGGAAGTACGTGATTAGACCCTGCCAAGTAGTCGCCAAGACTAACCGGGGAATGTGCTCCAAGGAAGATTGCGCCAGCGTTATCGATCATATCGAGGACCGTCCCCGCTTCTTCGGTCTGAATCTCCAAGTGCTCCGGGCCGTACGCGTTGCTGAGCGCCGCCGCTGCTGTCATATCGCTCACGAGCACGATCGCAGACTGCTGACCTTCGAGAGCCACACTTGCGCGTCGTGAATGAGCTGTCTCTGCCAGCTGTGCGGCGAGTTGGATGTGTACGGCATCCGCCAGTTCTTCGGAATCGGTTACGAGGACCGCGGCAGCGAGTTCATCGTGTTCTGCCTGACTGAGTAGGTCTGCCGCAACGAGTCGTGGATCGGCACTCGCATCCGCAATAATCAGGATTTCAGTCGGCCCAGCTTCGGAGTCAATCCCAACCATGCCGTGAACCGCCCGCTTTGCGGCAGCCACATAAATGTTGCCTGGGCCCGTAATAATGTCGACGGGGTCAAGCCCCAACTGAGGAACGCCGTAGGCAAACGCGCCAATAGCGCCAGCACCACCCATCGCGTAGACCTCATCGACGCCGAGCAAACCGGCAGCGCCGAGGATTGTCGGATGCACCGCTCCCCCGAACAAACGCTGCGGAGGTGATGCCAAAGCAACTGACGATACTCCGGCGACCTGCGCAGGGACGACGTTCATGATGACGCTCGATGGATAAACCGCCTTGCCACCAGGGACATAGAGACCGACGCGATTGACTGGCTGCCAGCGCTGCACGATCTCAGCACCGTCCCCTAGTTCGGTCATCATCGGCGGCGGAACTTGCGCCTTGCTCGCCGTTCGTACGCGGTCGATAGCAAGCTCGAGGGCTTCACGTACTGCAGGTTCCAGTGCCCGCATTGCCCTGGTGATTTCATCGGCATGAATGCGGACGCGCTCTGGGCGCACACCGTCGAGTCGCTCGGCTTGGTCGAGAAGTGCTTGTTCACCGCGCTCACGAACATCGTCGATGAGTTGAATCGCCGTGGCGGAAGCGACGGAAACATCAGTTTGAGCACGAGGGATGACACGGGAAAGTTCGGCGCGGCTCAAAGTAGCGGCGCGAAGATCAATTGTATTCAGCGACATGGCCTCACCATGTTAGTTCGTTCTGTGCCGGGAATTCCTGCGCGCCGATTAGGCTTGATAACGAACATATGGATAATTCAGCGGCAACAGACGGAATCGACGCTTTCAAGAGTGCGTTCAGGCGCCACGCAGCAGGCGTAGCGGTAGTGACGGCCCGCGCACCTGACGGGCACCCCGTGGGATTTACCGCGACATCACTCGCCTCTTTAGCGGCAGTTCCCCCGCTAGCCACGTTCAATATGGCTCAAGTGTCGAGTTCTTGGCCGGCGATGACGGTGGGCAACCAGGTCGCGATCCACATGCTCGGTCCTCACAGTCGGCATCTAGCCGAGCGAATGGCCGCCGACCATGATCTGCGTTTCGCTGGGGACCACTGGCACGCTGATGACAGCGGGCTCCCACTTCTCGACGGAGCGACCGCGATCGCGGTAGGGCGCATCATCGACGTGCACCTCGTGCACAACAATGCAGTCGTGATTGTTGAAATTGATCACGGCATCTTGGGCGAAGAAGATGAGGCGCTGCTCTATCACGAGCGAACATACATGCGCCCTCACACCATCGACGACTAGCCTGCCTCGAAACCAGCGCTGCTGAAGAACTAGCGCTGCTGAAGAACTAGCCCTGCTGTGAAACTAGCCGTGCTGTGAATCTAGCCAAGGCAGCCGGGGCCCAGTAGCGTCTTGAGCTCACCGTAGAGGTCTGCTGACACCTTGACGCGATAGGGCACTTCGAATACTCGAGCTATGTCGCCGCGCACCAGGCGCAGTCGCACTTCGACTTCGCCGGAATGCCGAATGAGCACGTCGCCGAGCCCAGAAACGACGTCGGTGGTTGCTCTTTGCTCATTGATCGACACGACGATCGGTCCGGAACCTAGGCTCGGACCCATTTCTGGCGAAAACATGCTGACGGCGTGCAGATTCATCCCGTCGTCCCGTGCGCTAGCTCGACCACGAACCACAACGATCGAGTCATTGACGAGCCCAGGTGCAAACTCTTGATACGTCTTCCCCAAGAACATGACACTGATCTCGCCGCCAAAGTCTTCGACGGTGACGATTCCGTACTGGTTGCCGCTGTTGCGGGCGACTCGATGTTGAACGCTCGTGACTAGCCCAGCAATTGATACGTGGTCGCCATCCGCAACGACATCCCCTGACAGGACTTCAGTGATTGTGGCATCTTGATGCTTTGCTAGCTGAAGTTCGAGGCCTGAGAGCGGGTGGTCCGAAACGTATAGCCCGAGCATTTCGCGTTCGAACGCGAGCTTGTCGCGCTTTGACCACTCCGGCCGCTCGGGAACACCATCGTCGTCGCCGTCGAAATCGAAGATTCCGCCGAACAGGTCGACTTGCCCGTTTGCTTCGTTGCGCTTGAGGCTCACGGCCGAGTCGCAGGCATCTTCGTGAATCTCGAGCAGTCCCCGACGTGTCGCTCCTAGCGAGTCGAACGCACCGGATTTGATGAGTGATTCGACGGTGCGTTTGTTAGCCACCTGAATGGAAACTTTGCGAAGGTAGTCGTGGAACGACTCAAAGCGGCCCTTTTCGGTGCGGGCACGAACGATTTGCTCAACTACCGACGCTCCAACATTTCGCACCGCTCCCAGGCCGAACCGGATGTCGCCAGAAACAGCCGTGAAGTTGACAGTCGATTCGTTGACGTCGGGGGCGAGCACCTTTATTCCCATTCGACGGCACTCGCTGAGATACATTCCAAGCTTGTCTTTTGAGTCGCCGACGCTAGTAAGCAGCGCGGCCATGTACTCGGCTGGATAGTTGGCCTTGAGGTACGCAGTCCAGTAGCTAAGCACGCCATAGCCGGCGCTGTGCGCTTTGTTGAAGGCGTAGTCGGCAAAGGGCATGAGAGTTTCCCACAGCACCTTTACGGCTTCTTTACTGAAACCGTTCTCAAGCATGCCGCTCTCGAACCCGATGAACTGCTTGTCGAGCTCTTCCTTTTTCTTTTTGCCCATCGCGCGACGCAGCACGTCGGCTTGGCCAAGCGTGAATCCGGCGACCTTCTGCGCCACGGACATTACTTGCTCTTGGTACACAATCAAACCAAAAGTGGTGCCGAGGATTTCTTTCAGCGGCTCTTCAAGTTCGGGATGGATGGCGTCAATGTCTTCGAGGCCATTTTTTCGTAGAGCGTACTTTGTGTGGGAATTCATTCCCATCGGTCCGGGGCGGTACAGCGCGATCACGGCCGAAATGTCTTCGAAGTTTGTTGGCTTGAGTTGCTTGAGTAGTGCCCGCATGGGGCCACCGTCAAGCTGGAAGACACCGAGCGTGTCCCCCCGAGCAAGCAAGTCGTAGGTCTTTTGATCAGCATCTAGATCGAGATCTTCAATGACGAGGGGCGAGCCGGTGTTTGCCTTGATCATCGTGAGTGCATCCTCGATGACCGTGAGGTTTCGCAACCCCAAGAAGTCCATCTTGATGAGGCCAAGACTTTCTAGCGGTGGCTGATCGAACTGCGTAATGATGGCGCCGTCATCCTCACGGCGCATGATCGGCAGCACATCGAGCAGAGGCTCAGCCGAAAGCACGACTCCGGCGGCGTGCACGCCCCACTGTCGTTTCAGGCCCTCAAGCCCAACTGCGGTGTCGAACACTTTGGCAGCTTCGGCGTCAGTATCAACGATTCCGCGAATATCGGCGGCCTCTTTGTACCGAGGCGCGTCTTTGTTGCGCACGTCGTGGAGCGAGATGTCCTTGCCCATGATGGCAGGCGGCATCGCTTTAGTGAGCTTCTCCCCTACCGAGTAAGGCATTCCCAGTACGCGAGCCGAGTCCTTGAGGGCTTGCTTCGCCTTGATCGTGCCGTAGGTCACGATCTGCGCTACTCGGTCATCGCCATATTTTTCGGTGACGTAGCGGATGACTTCGCCGCGTCGCCGATCGTCAAAGTCGACATCGACGTCGGGCATCGATACTCGCTCGGGGTTTAGAAACCGTTCGAAGATGAGTCCGTGCGCAAGTGGATCCAGCTCGGTAATCCCGACCGCATAGGAGGCCATCGAGCCTGCGGCGGAACCACGACCAGGCCCGACACGGATGCCCTGCGCCTTAGCCCACTCGATGAAGTCCGCGACAACGAGGAAGTATCCAGGGAACCCCATCTGCTGAATTACGTCTACTTCGTATTTTGCTTGGGCAAGATGCGCGTCAGAAGGAGCGTTATTGAAACGCTTGTTCATACCCTTGGCGACTTCTTTCTCAAACCAAGTGGCTTCAGTTTCTCCCTCGGGCACCGGGAATCGGGGCATGAGGTCGCGACCCTCAAAACTGACCTCGCAACGCTCAGCAATCAGGAGTGTGTTGTCGCAGGCTTCCGGGTGCTCGCGGAACAACGAGCGCATTTCGGCAGCGGATTTGAGGTAGAACTCGTTCGAATCAAACTTGAAGCGGTTGGGGTCATCGAGCGTCGATGCTGACTGCACACACAACAGCGCTGCGTGCGCGGTTGCATCGTGGGAGTGCGTGTAATGCAAGTCGTTCGTTGCGAGCAGAGGCATGTCGAGCTCTTTGGCGAGCTTGATGAGGTCGAGAATAGTGCGACGTTCGATATCGATGCCGTGATCCATGATTTCGGCAAAGAAATTCTCTTTGCCGAAGATGTCCTGGAAGTCAGCAGCAGCTTGTCGCGCTTCGTCATACAGACCGAGTCGAAGCTTGGTTTGCACCTCACCACCGACGCACCCGGTCGTAGCGATGATGCCTTTGGAGTACTGGCTGAGCAGCTCACGATCCATTCGCGGCTTAAAGTAGAAACCTTCGATCGACGCCTTGGAGGACATCCGAAAAAGGTTGTGCATACCTTCATTGTTTTGAGACAGCAACGTCATGTGCGTATACGCACCACTGCCGCCGACGTCATCCCGAGTCTGATGACTGCCACCCCAGCGCACTCGAGTCTTGTCACCGCGAGCGGTGCCAGGAGTGATGTACGCCTCGGTTCCAATAATTGGCTTGATTCCGCGGGCAGTAGCCGACTTCCAGAAGTCGTAGGCGCCAAACATGTTGCCGTGGTCGGTGATCGCGATCGCCGGCATTCCCTGTTCGACAGCGGCGTCAAGCAATGGGCCAACGCGCGCCGCACCATCGAGCATCGAGTACTCGCTATGAACGTGCAAATGCACAAACGAGTCGTTATTGTCAGCCACAGACACTCCGAATTCTTTCGAAATCCAGCCTAAGCCAGCAGCGGGAACAGACTATAACTGACGCGCCCTAGTCGCCCCGAAGCACCTCAAGTGCTGCCTGAAGGTCAGCCGGATATGGCGACTCAAACGTCACAGGCTCGCGAGTCGCCGGATGCACAAATCCGAGCTTGTGGGCATGCAGCCACTGGCGAGTCAGGCCAAGTTTGGCACTAATAGTCGGATCGGCGCCGTACATGGTGTCGCCAACACACGGATGACGCTGTGCCGCCATGTGTACACGGATTTGATGCGTGCGCCCCGTTTCAAGCTGAACCTCAACGAGGGACGCAGACGGGAACGCCTCTAGTGTCTCGTAGTGAGTAATGGAATCCTTACCGCCGGCGACGACAGCAAATTTCCAGCTAGACCCGGGATGCCGCCCGATGGGGGCATCAATGGTCCCCATTAGCGGGTCGGGATGCCCCTGAACGATCGAGTGATAGATCTTGTTCACTTCACGATCGTGGAACGCGCGCTTGAGTTCGGTGTAGGCAAGTTCAGACTTGGCCACGACCATGAGCCCACTTGTACCCGCGTCTAGGCGGTGCACAATCCCGGCGCGCTCTGCTGCTCCCGAGGTTGAGATTCGGTAACCGGCACCGGCAAGCGCGCCCAGTACGGTTACGCCATCCCATCCGATCGAGGGGTGAGCAGCGACGCCAGCTGGCTTGTCGATGACGACGATGTGTTCGTCGTCGTAGACGATTCCTAGCGTGTCAAGAACGACGGGAACAATCTGAGGCTCAGACTTGGAGACCCACGAAACCTCGAGCCATGCCTCTGCTGAAAGACGATCAGACTTGCCGACGACGACACCATTCATGGTGACGCCACCCTCTTCTGCGACTTCAGCGGCAAAAGTTCGCGAGAAGCCCAACAATTTGGCTAAGGCTGCGTCAACGCGCTGCCCAGCAAGCCCCTCGGGAACCGGCATACTACGGCTTTCCACAACTGCTCCTTGGGTTCTTGCTTGTTAGTGAAACTTTATTTCGTTCGGCACGTGCTGGACGCCAGCGCGTACATAGCAAAAGCCGCCAGCAGCGGCGGAGCCGAAGCTCTCACCGACGTGCTGACGGCTTGTGCGAATAACTAGCTGCCGGAGAAACCGGTGAAGCTTGCCGGAGGCTGCTGTGCTGACTGCGGTGCAGCAAAGTCCTCGGGAGACAATTGTCCGGCAGGCTGTGCGGCCGGAGCTGCTCCCTGCTGGGCTGAGTCCTGACCTGAAGGTGCTCCAGCGGAGACGAGGCTGGCAGAATCAAGCTCCTGCAGCTGGCCTTCGATGTAGCTCTTGAGCTTCTCGCGGTACTCGCGCTCGAAGCTGCGTAGAGATTCGATGCGGTTTTCGATCTCTTCACGCTCTTGTTCTAGTGAACCAAGCTGTTCACGCTGCTGGGCTTCTGCCTCAGCAACGATCTCTGCCGCTGATGCCTGGCCTTCTGCGATAAGGGCGTCACGCTTCTGCACGCCGTCGCGAACATGCTCTTCGTGCAGGCGGCGAGCAAGCTGGAGCAAGTTGTTGGTGCTGCTGGCGTCGTCGAGCGCGGACGAAACGGGCTCGGGAGTCGGCGCAGGCGCGGCAGGTGCCGGGGCGCTCTCGATTGCTGCGGGAGCGGAAGCTGCTACCGGCGCAGGGGCGCTGCTTGCCGACTGCTGCAGTTCGCTCGAGCGCGACTCGGCAGCGGTTAAACGCTGACGAAGCTCGTCGTTCTCTTGATTAAGTCGGCGTAGTTCAACGACGACCTCGTCGAGAAAGTCATCGACGTCATCCTGGTCGTATCCCTCGCGGAATTTTGTTGATTCAAACCGCTTGTTGACCACATCTTCAGGAGTCAAAGCCATTGCCGCCACCTCTAAAACTTTCTTTCAACGTATACACAACGTTCAACGTTCGAGTCATAGCGTAACTACGAAACCTGACTAGTTGCCGCATGCTCTCCGATAAGAGTACATCTGCACCTGCTAGATCAGAAAGCCCCTTAACAGGGAGGTGAGAATGATGCAGGCGAGCATCACGAGCATCCACGAGAGATCGAGCGCACCGTTGCCAATGCGAATCGTGGGAACAACTTTACGAACGGCCTTGATTGGAGGATCAGTGATCGTAAATACAGCCTCGGAAAGCACTAGGCCAACGCCGCTCGGCCGCCAGCCTCGAGCGAAGACGACAACGAGATCGAGAATAAACCGAGCCCACATCGCAAACATGAAAAGGGTAATGGCGTAGTAAGCCACCGTGGCGACAATAGAAACCGGGTTCACCCTTCTAGGTTACCGGTCAAAATCACCAGCACTGTGCAGTCGAGCTACTGAGCGAAGAACGAAGCATCGACGTCTGATTCGACCTCGGCTTGCTCTCCGCTAACTGCAACGTGTGCGGGTGAAAGAAGGAATACCTTGCTCGTAACCCGTTCAATCTTGCCGTAGAGACCCTGCGAGAGTCCGCTCGCGAAGTCAACAAGACGACGTGCATCCGGCTCACTCATTTGCGACAGGTTAATAATTACCGGGATGCCCTCGCGGAAGTTTTCGGCAATGAGCTGGGCGTCTTTGTACTGGCGCGGGTGCACGGTCAAAATCTCGTTCATCTCTGCCTCCGCAGTGCTGGGTGCAGCGCGACGCAAAGGAGTGACCGGCGCGCGGTTAGAGCTCGCTGGTGCCTGTGCTGCTGCAACAGGGGCAACCGGCGCAACCGGCCCCTGGTCGTATTCGTAGTCTTCGTCGGCGAGGCCGAGGTAGACCATTGTCTTGCGCAGTGGGTTGGCCATGATAATCCTCCGAATGGTGAAGCTTCTGCTTCGAGATTAACCATGGTCGGGTCGTTTTCCCGTGATTGCCGTGCCAATTCGAAGGTGTGTCGCGCCTTCTGCGATCGCTTGAGCGAAGTCGCCAGACATCCCCATAGACAGCGCCCGAGCGTGTGGATGCTGTGCCCCAATACGCTCGGAAAGCGACCGTAGGGCGGCAAAGGCGGGCCGGGGGTCTACTTCCAGCGGGGCAACACCCATGAGGCCCCTCAGCTCAATTCCGGACGCGTTAGCGACTCGATCAGCGAAAGCCTCGAGTTCGCTGGGAACCACTCCACCACGCGCCGGATCGTCGGTGAGATTCACCTGAATGAAGACATCGAGGGGAACGACAGCATCCTCGCTTGAGAGTGCAGTAATCAAAGAGTCTCTGTCTACAGAGTGAACGGCGTGGCAGTAGGAACGCACCTGCCGGGCTTTCTTGCTCTGGAGCTGACCGACGAAACTCCATCGAGCGTCAAGGTCCACAAGCTCAGCCGCTTTTGGCTGCGCTTCCTGGTGCCGATTCTCGCCAAAATCACGCACACCGAGCCCATAGAGCTCGCGAACGAGACTGGCCGGATGGAATTTCGTGATGACAATTCGCGTGATCGAAGACAGATCGCGGGATGCCGCACGTGCGGCATCCGCGATCTGTCCGTCGATGTCAGCGAGTCGTTGTTCTAACGATGACGCGTCAGCCATCGCTGTTACTTCAAGAAGTCAGGAACGTCGAGATCGTTTTCGTGATCGTCATCGAAACTGCGATCAATTGTCGCAGCCGGCACAACGCTCGGCTGAGACTTCCAGTCGGACTCTCTCTCCGTCGACTTCTCGGCGGCGGCTATGTGCTCAGCAGGGGCTTCGGGAACGACGTAGTTGGTACGTCTGCCTTCGGCCGGCTTGGCTGATGGCTCTCCCCCGTCGAAGCCTGCAGCGATGACTGTTACTCGCACTTCATCACCGAGGGTGTCGTCAATTACAGCACCGAAGATGATGTTGGCTTCAGGATGCACTGCCTCTTGAACGAGTCGCGCCGCATCATTGATCTCGAAAATTCCGAGGTTTGATCCACCCTGAATCGACAGCAGAACACCGTGTGCGCCGTCGATACTTGCCTCGAGAAGCGGCGACGCTACAGCGAGTTCAGCCGCCTTTATGGCCCGGTCGGCCCCGCGCGATGAGCCAATACCCATCAGTGCAGAACCGGCACCTTGCATGACCGATTTGACGTCAGCAAAGTCGAGGTTGATGAGACCAGGCGTCGTAATGAGGTCGGTAATTCCTTGAACGCCGGCAAGAAGAACCTGGTCGGCGGTAGAGAATGCTTCGAGCATGCTGATGCCGCGATCGCTGATCTCGAGGAGCCGGTCGTTGGGTACGACAATAAGGGTGTCAACCTCGTTCTTGAGGGTTTCAACACCGATCTCTGCCTGTGATGAACGTCGCTTGCCTTCAAAGCCGAATGGCTTCGTGACGACACCGATCGTGAGCGCACCGATCGACTTGGCGATTCGTGCAACTACGGGCGCGCCACCGGTTCCGGTTCCGCCACCTTCACCTGCGGTAACGAACACCATGTCGGCACCGGCGAGTGCTTCTTCAATTTCTTCTGCGTGGTCTTCTGCAGCACGTCTGCCGACCTCGGGGTCAGCACCTGCGCCGAGACCGCGAGTCAGCTCGCGACCGACGTCAAGCTTGACGTCGGCATCGCTCATGAGCAGCGCTTGGGCGTCGGTATTGATCGCAATAAACTCGACGCCTCGCAGGCCGAGCTCGATCATTCGGTTGACAGCGTTCACTCCGCCGCCACCGATGCCGACTACCTTGATGACTGCGAGGTAGTTCTGGTTTGATGTCACTTTCGGCCTCCACTGGAAACTATCAACCTCGACTTGAGGTTTAAAGTTATGCTCAGTATGTATTTCTTTTGTTGAGAGTAAGCGGACTGTGACCGACAGAGATGCACCGTCAGCCGCGTGTCGGAAAGTGTTTGGGCAATTAGCGGGAATCTCCCCACTACCTCCTGCTAGCTCGGCCGGAAGATGCCATTACTGGGAGCAGAAACATCAAACTCCCCCGCCCGCCCAGCATCCGTAATCGAGATGAGCGAGGCCAATAGTGCAGCCTTCCGAGCAGAATCACTCGCGCTACCCCAAACAACGCGTTGACCAACTCCAGCCAACACAAAAGACACGTCGTCTTTAGTCGTGGCAGAGACACTCACGACTTGCGAACGAAGCTCAGACGGCAACGACAAAAGCACTTCCGCAACTGCGGCGAACGCCGGGCTCGAGGCATCAGCTCCGCCAACGCTAATCAGCGGAACGCCATCGATCCTTTCCGCGGACTCTTGGATTGTTATGCCAGCGGGATCGACGAGCCGAAACACTCCGTCAATCTTTATTGAGCCAATCGGCTTGCGCTCCACAATGTGTACAAGCAACGTGTCAGGAGGAACGATTTCAGTCACGTAGCTGCGAATCAACGGGAACACAGAGAGTTCCTTGGTAATGGTGTCGAAGTTAAGTAATGCGAGCGGAGTACCCATTTGCGTTTCTACCGCGCTCTGGATCTCAGCAGGGTCAATACGGTTGGTGCCATCGACTACAACCGTCCGCAAAGCCAAGATTGGCGAGAACACGGCAACAGCAATAAGGCCGAGAAGAGCTGCAACGACGCCAGCAACCGAAAGAAGAACTAACTTGCGGGTTCGTGCCCGTCTGGTGAAGCGGCGCAGTTCAGCACGCTCAGCACGTTTTCGCGCCCGGGCGGCCTGGCGAAGCTGCTTCTTTGCCAGTGCATCTGGGCTCGGCTCGCGCCCACGCAATCGCGGCTTCTGCCGTGACGAACGGGCAGGCGGCGCCTTCTGCTGTGTCCTGCTGCGCGCAGTGCTCTCAGCCTTTTCCCGTTGGGGCCGACGCGTGTTTCCCGCCGTCGTGCCCTTCGACACCGCATCACCTGTACCTGAGCCGGAGCCGGAGCCGGAGCTTAATCGCTGTGGTGTCGGCCTAGCACTCTGCTTGCTTGCCTGTGGCTGCGACGAGCTCTCAGCGCGCTTACGACGTGGCTTCGCGCTGTGAGCGCCCGTATCGGCAACTGGCTTATCGAAACCTTCAGGTCTCTTCACTCGACACCTGATCTGCGACACTCGGCGGCGCGGTGATCGATGAATCTCGATCTTCCATGGCCGCAACAATCTGCGGGATGATCCGATAGACGTCCCCGCAACTGAGCGTCATGACTATGTCGCCCTCACCGGCGAGCTCAGCAACGCGATTGGCCGCCTGCTGCCAATCGGGAACGAAATCAACGCGCGTAGGATCGGCGAACTGTGATGAAACTAACTCTCCTGTAACGCCAGGAATCGGATCCTCGCGCGCACCAAAGACATCCAGCACAATCGTGTGGTCTGCGAGTCGCTCGTAAACCTCGGCGAATTCAGTAGCCATATCCCGAGTCCGGCTGTACAGATGCGGTTGGTGCACTGCGATCAATTTGCCCGCACCGACAACGCTTCGAGCACCGCTTAGAGCCGCTTCAACCTCGGTCGGGTGATGAGCGTAATCGTCGTAGACGCTCACGCCATCAACTACCGCGTGCAACTCGAAACGGCGTTGAGTGCCAGCGAAAGTCGAAACAGCATCAATGGCCGCGCCAAGGTCATGACCAAGTCCAGTGAGCACTGCGATCGCTCCTGTGGCATTAACCGCGTTGTGATGGCCCGGAACCGATAGCTGCACTCGCTCTTCGCGACCGTCGACGACGACAGAGAAAGCCACCGGGCCTTCGCTCGTGACTGAGTGGAGTCGTACCGTGGCATCCTCAGCTTCGCCAAAAGTGACAATGTTGGCGTGATTGAGTCGTTGAGTAACACGGATCGCGCCGGGGTCATCGCTCGAGACGACTACAGCGTCCGAAGCCCGAGAAGCAAACTCAACGAACGCGTCATCGAACGCATCATGCGAACCGTAATGATCGAGGTGATCAGCATCCACATTGGTGATGAGCGCGATCGCCGTCGAATACAACAAAAACGAACCGTCTGACTCGTCCGCCTCGACGACAAAGAGATCATCAGTTCCTGAACCTGAACTCGTTCCCAACCCCTGAATGACGCCACCGTTGACGAAGCTTGGCGAAGCACCCAGCTCGCGCAGGCCCGTGATAATCATGCCGGTTGACGTCGTCTTGCCGTGTGCGCCAGCGACCGCAACAAGCCGAGTATCCCCAACGAGCCACGCCAAAGCTTGCGAACGATGCAGCACCGGGATACCCCGCTCCACGGCGGCGAGATACTCCGGGTTATCTGGCCAGAGAGCGCCCGTGTATACCAGCGCTGCCGCACTACCCAGATGAGCCGCGTCGTGGCCAATGCTGATTGTGGCGCCAGCCGCGCGCAGCGACTCAATATTTTCATTCGCAGCACGATCCGAGCCCGTGACGGTTATTCCAGCATGCAAAAACATCTGAGCGATACCGCTCATGCCAGCGCCACCGACCCCCACAAAATGCGCAGAGCTCAGCGGGCCAGGCAATGGCATCGACAGGTCAGGAAAGATCATGATGTCAATGGTAGATCGCGACCGAGCGCCCGGTCGACGAGATCGAGCATCCGATCAGTGCCATCGAGAGAGCCAATAGTGGATGCCCTTGCTGCCATGTCCGCAATCACCGCTCGCATCCGGAGCATTGGTACAAGCTCGCCAGTCACCCACTGAGTTGTGAACTTTGAGTCCGCGACCACCACAGCCGCTCCAGCGTCGACAGCTGTTCGGGCGTTGTACTTTTGCTCGCCATTACCCACTGGATACGGAATATAGATAGCCGGAATGCCGAGTCCGGTTAGCTCGGCAACGGTCGATGTTCCCGCGCGCGCAATCGTCAAATCAGCCGCGGCTAGAGCGAGCTCCATTCGGTCGCAATATTTCACAACGACATAGCCTGGCAATTCAGGATCTTCGATCACATCGCGATACTCACCAGTGATGTGTACAACCTGCCAGCCAGCGCCCAAAATTCTGGTCACTGAGTTTGCAATAGTGTCGTTGATTCGTTTAGCCCCCGAGGACCCGCCAGTCACCAAGAGTGTTGGCTTCTTGGGATCAAGACCGAAGAAGACGTCTGCCTCAGCGCGCGCAGAAAATCTGTCGAGGGTTTCGATCTCAGCCCGCAACGGCATTCCAACCACTTCGCCACCACGAATCGGTGTGCGGTCGAACGCGGTACCCACAAATGACGTGAAGAACGAACCGAGGCGGTTAGCAATTCCTGGTCTACTATTCGCCTCATGAATCACCAGCGGCACGCCCGCCTTGCGTGCACCCAAGTAGGCGGGAGCCGCTACGTAGCCGCCGAAACCGACGACAACATCGACCCTGCGTTCCGCGATGAGCTCGGCGACTTCATTGACGGTGTCGCGTAGGCGACGGGGAAACTCAAGTGCTGCCCGATTCGGCCGTCGCGGAAAGGGAAGCTTGTCAATTGTGAGCAACTCAAAGCCGCGCTCAGGAACAAGGCGCGCTTCAAGGCCCTCCTTGGTGCCGAGAACCAGAACTTCAGCCTCGGGCTCGCGAACGCGGATACGCTCAGCAACCGCAAGCAGGGGATTAACGTGGCCGGCAGTGCCACCACCGGCAAGTAAATACGTTGTCATCGTCGTCCTCGAGCTCGATCGGCTGCCAGCATCCGTGAACGGTCAGCTGCGGTCTGCGCCGGGGGCAAATTGGGGGCAGTTGGTTGTGGGGGTGCGCTCTTGCCTGCTCTCGCGAACGACAGCACTATTCCGATTGCGAGAAGGGTCGCAATCAGGGCAGAGCCACCCGTCGAAATAAGTGGAAGGGGAACACCAAGAACAGGAAGCACTCCGAGCACTACGGCGAAGTTAACGAAGGCCTGGCCCACGGTCCAGACCATGACGCCAGCAGTAGCGATGCGAACAAAACTGTCATTAGTCGAGCGGATAATACGGATGAAGGCGATGGCCAGAATCACGAATAAGAGAAGAACTACGACTGCGCCAATCAGACCAAGCTCTTCACCGATAATCGCGAAAATATAGTCGTTGTCAGCGTGAGGCAACCAGCCGCGCTTAGCTACCGAGTTGCCGAGTCCCGTGCCGAAGATCCCGCCGCCGGCAAGGGCCCAATAGGCGTGATCGATTTGCCAGCACGCATCCTGATAGTCGAGCTCGGTGCATCCATTAATCCACACACTGATGCGCGAGCTTCGCGAACTGCTAGTACCCGCAAAGAGAAGTGCCCCCAGCGCTACCGCGAGCACTCCTACTCCCAAGTACCGCAATCGAACACCTGCGAAAAAGAGGCATGCGAAAACGATCAGCAGCATGATGGATGCTGTACCGAGGTCGTTTCCGATGAGAACGAACCCGATGGCGGCGCCCGCAACCGGGCCGACCGGAAGTAAAACGTGGCGCCAGTCTGATAGCAAGTCTTGTTTGCTTGCGAGCACCCATGCGACCCACACGATTATCGCTACCTTCACAAACTCAGAGGGCTGAGCTGTGAACGATCCGAAGCGAATCCAGTTTTGGTTTCCGCCATAGCCATAACCAATGCCTGGGATGAAGACAAGCAACTGGAGTACGCCACCGAAGACGAGTCCTGGCCAAGCCCATCGCTTCCAAAAACGCGTAGGCGCGCGCGACGCGATCAGCATGAGCGGGATGCCGATCACAGCGAACATGCCCTGGCGTAAGAATCGTCCGAAGAATCCTTCGTCTGCCGTGAACGACTCGACTGATGACGACGAAAGCACCATCACGAGTCCGAAAATTACGAGGAAGAGCGTTGTGCCGAGCAGCAGAAAAAAGTTGCTCGACTCTGCCGAGAAAATTCTTTTGACAGGAACGCGGGCGGAAACAGTCTGTTCCTCTTGCGCCGCCGCGGGTGCCTGCTTGCCTCTGGGCGCGCTCGGCCGAGCCGAAGACGTCGAAGGTGCTGACTGCGCGTGCGGCGTTGACCTAGTCGGACGCTGGGGTCGTTGGGGAGGCGTCGATGGCGTCATCGTCGCTCCCTCCTACTCGCTCGCGCACTGCTGCCGCGAATTTTTCTCCGCGATCGGCATAGCTTGTGAATTGATCCATGGATGCCGCTGCCGGCGCCAATAGGACGGTGTCACCTTCTGTCGCGATTCCGTGCGCCATTTCCACGGCACGTGGCATCACGTGTTTAGTGTCAGTCGAGTCCACCTCGAACACGGGAATCTGGGGCGCGTGTCGCTCGAATGCCGCAAGGATTGCCAGCCGGTCGTTACCGATAACGATTGCGGCTTTCAGCCGTCTGGCATGCTGCTGGACGAGAGGCGCAACATCTACGCCCTTGAGCAGTCCTCCGACGATCCACACGACGGGGTCAACCGCCGACAGTGAAGCGCTGGCCGCATGAGAGTTCGTGGCCTTAGAATCGTTGACCCATGACACTCCCCCGCTGAGAAGCACAAGTTGGTTTCGGTGCGCATCCGTCTCGAAACTTGCAACGCCTGCGCGCAGCGCTTCGATACTTACCCCTGCTGCACGAGTGAGTGCGCTAGCAGCCAATACGTTAGCAATCATGTGCGGGGCCGATAGCCCATTGTGGCGAAGCTCATCGAGCGTAAACAGTTCGTCTGCCACATTGTGGCGGTCATCGCCGAAAGCACGGTCGGCGAGAAGATCGCTCACAATTCCGAAGTCACTCGGACCAGGGGTGTCGAGGCCAAAGCCAATAGCGCGACAACCCTCAATGACGTCCGCGTCCTCGACCATCGCAAGCGTGGAAGGTACGGCCCGGTTATACACAGCGGCAATTCTGGTGTTCGCGTAAACAGTAGCTTTGGCGTTCGCGTACGCTGCCCGTGATCCATGCCAGTCGAGGTGGTCATCAGCAATATTGAGGCAGACGCTTGCGAGCGGTGAGATCGCGCCGACGCCCGTTCGCGGCATCCCGTGCAGTTGAAAACTTGAAAGTTCTACAACGAGGAAATCGAAGCCATCGGGGTAACGGATTGCATCAAGTACAGGAATCCCAATATTGCCTACTGCGCCAGCACGAAATCCAGCGGTGCTAAGGATGTGTGCGGCAAGTTGGGCGGTTGTCGTCTTGCCATTTGTCCCGGTTATTGCGATCCATTCGGCTGGCGTTCCCGTTTTGTCTCGCAGGCGCCACGCGAGTTCAATCTCGGTCCACAGCGCAACGTGAGATTTACGGGACCATTCAAGCAGCGGGTGATCTTGCGGGTATCCGGGTGAGACGATCACAATATCGGGAGCATGAGCACTGAGGGCTGCTATTTGCTCCTCACTAGAGCCGCCAAGCGCGAGGGTCACGCCGATCACGTTGGCCATCTCGATTCGGTTGTCGGAGGCCGAGTCCGCAATTACAAGTACGTCAGCCTTGAGTTCAGCGAGGGTGTCTGCTGCCGAGAATCCGGTAGCGCCTAGACCTAGTACGGCAACTTTTAGGTCGCTCCACTGTGAGTTCCAGCTGGTGAGAGAGTCGAGGTCGCGCACAGCTACTGGTTAATCCATTCGAGATAGAAGAGTCCGACACCGGCGGCGACGAACATGGCTGCAATGAGCCAGAACCGCACAACGACCGTGACTTCCGCCCATCCTTTGAGCTCAAAATGGTGGTGAAGCGGACTCATCAGGAAGATGCGTTTACCGCCAGAGATTTTGAAGTAGGCACGTTGCAGGATCACCGAACCCGTGACGATGAGGAAGAGTCCGCCGATAAGAACGAGGAGGAGTTCTGTGCGACTCATGATGGCGAGAGCGGCGAGGGCGCCACCAAGGCCAAGCGAACCAGTGTCGCCCATGAAGACGTGTGCCGGCGAGGTGTTCCACCAAAGGAATCCGATGAGCGCGCCAGCAATCGCGGCGGCGATGATTGCAAGGTCAAGGGGGTCGCGTACGTCGTAGCACTTGTAGAGCACTTCGCGGTCGATACCGGGGTTGCTGCACGATTGGTTGTTCTGCCAGAAGCCAATGAAAATGTATGAGGAGATCGCAAAGATCGCGGACCCTGTCGCGAGACCATCAAGGCCGTCGGCAACGTTCACTCCGTTTGATGTGCTCACGATGATGAGTGTCACCCAGATAGCGAAAAGAATGACGCCGGCAACGACACCGAATGTGGCGAGGTCGAGCCAACTAATATCGCGGACGGCGGAGATCATGGATGACGCTGGCGTGAGTCCGCCCGGGTCGGGGAAGTTGAGCGCTAGGGCCGCAAAACCTGCTGCGATTATGACTTGTCCAGCGATCTTTGACCAGCCACCCAGCCCGAGGCTGCGCTGCTTTCTGGTCTTCATGAAGTCGTCGATAAAGCCGATGAGGCCGAGGCCGACCATGAGATAGATGACAAGGAGGCCCGAGAGAGTAACGGCCTCCTGGGCAACCCAGTGTCCGACAAAGTAGCCGGCGGATGCTCCCAAGATAAATACGATTCCGCCCATCGTGGGCGTTCCGCGCTTGGTGTGGTGGCTTTCAGGGCCATCGTCGCGAATGAACTGCCCCCACTTCAAGCGCACGAAGAGCTTGATGAAGAGTGGCGTCAGTAGAAGAGTAAAAATGAGCGAAAAGCCTGCGGCGATGAGAAGTGCGATCATGAGGTCACACCTGCAATCCGGTCACCCAGATGCCGAAGACCGGCAGAGTTCGACGATTTCACCAACACAACATCGCCCCCTCGCAGTTCCTCACGCAGCACAGCGTATGCCTCTTCGACGTTATCGACGAGTACCGACTCTCCATCCCATGAACCTTCAAGTCCAGCAGCGTTGTGGATGTGACGAGCAGCATGGCCGACAACAATCAACTTTTGCACGTTAAGACGCACAATAAGGCGCCCAATTCGGTCGTGTTCCTCGTTGGCGTATTCGCCCAGTTCCGCGATCTCACCGAGAACGGCAACGGAACGGTTTTCTGGCCCTACAACTTGCACAAGAGTCTTCAACGCGGCCGCCATCGAGTCAGGGCTCGCGTTGTACGCGTCGTTGATTACGGTGATGCCGCCTGGAGCTTCTAATAGCTCCATTCGCCACCGTTCGGCACGATCGATTGACTCCAGCGCCACAGCTGAGCGCTGGACGGGGATTCCGAGAGCACGGGCTGCGGTTATTGCTGCGAGAGCATTAGTGACGTGGTGTTCTCCCAAGATTCGAAGCTGTACCGGGACTACCTCGTCGGCGACGTGGAGGTCGAATGCGGTTCCACGCGCGCTGGCTTCAATCTCGTCGGCCCAGACATCCGAATGTGAATCAAGACCAAAGAAGTTGACGGTTGCCTCGGTTTGAGGCGCCATTGCCCTGACGCGGCCATCATCGTAGTTGAGGACGGCTGTTGACTGAGGCGGCAGCGCGGTCACCATTTCGGATTTTGCCAGTGCTGTTGTGGCTGCGTCACCGAACTTGCCGATGTGGGCGAGGCCGACCATGAGCACAATTCCAACGTCAGGCATCACGATCGACTGCAGCCGAGTGATGTCGCCGATGCCGTCTGCACCCATCTCGACAACTAGGTATTTCGAACTGTTTGTGACACCGAGCATCGTGATGGGCGCGCCGACATCGTTGTTAAACGATCCCTTCGGGGCGACGGTCTCGCCCTCGCGCTCGAGAATTGTACGCAACATATTCTTGGTCGTTGTCTTGCCGTTCGAGCCTGTTACGGCAAGAACTTTGAGCTGGCCGTTCTCGCGAACGCGTGCGACCACCGCGCGGGCGAGAGCCTGGAGTGCCGTAACGCCATCGTTGACAATGATTTGCGCGACGTCGATGTCTAGCGCGCGCTCGGCGACAATCAAGGTTGCACCGTTCTCGACGGCGGTATGAGCAAAGAGATGACCGTCGGTGGTCTCTCCTCGAAGAGCGAAGAAAATAGATCCCGCAGTGCTCAGTCGCGAGTCGGTCTGCACCGCAACGGGCGGTAGGCGCCGCTTTCCATCGGTGCCGTCGACAAGCTCTCCGCCAATAGCGGCTGCAATCTCAGCAATGCTCAGTTCGATCACGTGGTGTGCTCCAGGGGGTTAGTCAACGCATCAAACTCACCAGCGAAGAGGCAGATCCGGTCCCGATGAACTCGAAGGAGTAACACGGTAGGTAGTGAGCGTTTGGGCCATGATGTCTCGGAAGGTCGAGGCAATGGCACCCGAATATATGGTATCTGGGATGCCGGCGGTTGCGATCACAACGTACTCAGGATCCTCTGCTGGGGCGATCCCTGCGTAAGAAATAACTACCTTGCGACCGTAGCCACCGCTTTCGGCAACTTGAGCGGTTCCACTCTTTACTGCAACCCGATAGCCGGGGATCTGAAGGTTGGGAGCCGAGCCACTGGAGCTGTACACCATCTCCATCATTTGCAATGTCTGTTCCGAGGCCTCTTTCGAGATAACGCGGATGCCGTCGGCTGCTGGAGTGTCGGTGACCTTGCCATCGGGCCAGTAGCAGCCCTCGACTAGTGCAGGCGGCACTCGAACGCCATCATTGGCAAGGGTTTGGTATGCGCTGGCCATCTGGACTGACGTAGCGCTGAGCCCCTGCCCGAACTGCACGGCGTAATTGGTACGAGCATCCCACTGATCAGCATCGTGAAGCGTTCCACTCGATTCGCCGTTGAAGCCAACCCCGGTTTCTTCCCCCAGCCCGAACGCTTGAAGATAGTCGTGACGAGCGGATGCTTTCAAGAGATCGGTGTACTGCGCGATTGCAGTATTGGAAGATTCAACAAGGGCGCCGGCCAAAGTCAATCGCTGATCTTCGTGATAGAACGAGTCACTGATAACTCCACCACCGTTGGCTAGCTCGAGAGCGTATGGCGATACAACCTGAGTCCGCTGATTCGCGGCTCCAGCATCGATGAGGGATGCCGCGGTCAACGCCTTGACCGTCGAGCCCGGCTCGTACGGCGTACTGAACGCACGCGAACCCAAGTCGCCAACATCGGAGAGGTTCACGTCGTTGGGGTCCACCGTTGGCCAGTCGCTCACGGCAAGCAAGTGTCCATCACTGACCCGCATCACGACACCAGTAGCCCAGGTCGCACCCAGCGCTTCTGCGGTCTGCGCCATTCGTTGCTGAACGTAGAACTGGAGGTCACGGTCGATTGTGAGCTTGAGCGTGCCGCCGTCTTTCGGCTGAAGGGCTTCGACCGAGCTGCCCGGCAGGGCAACGCCATCTTCACCGCGGGCATAACTGGCTTCGACGTTCTCGCTCGCGAGACATTCATCGCTCGTCAGCTCGACGCCAGCCTGCGGCCCATCAGTTCCAATAAAGCCAACCAGCGCTCCCGCAATTTCACCGTTGGGATAGCTGCGTTCGGGTCGAAGCTCGTAATAGAGCCAAGCAATGTCGAGCTCAGAAACTGCCTGATATTGCTCCAGTGTTATGCCCTTAGCCAAGTATTCGAAGTCTGACTCGGGGTTCTCAAGAATCATGGTCAGCAGAGCCGACGGGTCTCCCCCAATAATTTCGGTGATCTTCGTGAGATCCTCAAGCACGACGACAGAAGCGTCCTTGCGAAGCAAAGTGACGCGCGGCGAAATTACGATATCGAACCGTTCAACACTGTCTGCCAATACTGCGCCATTCGTGTCCACGATGTCCCCGCGGGTGCCGTAGGTGACTCGCGTTAGAGTCCGCTTGGTATCAGCTTCAGCGGTAAGCGCTTCCGCCTGCACGATCTGCAGATCAACAAGTCGAACGATAAAGACCGTTGTCAATGCCAGAACCGTGAACACGACGAAAGCGACCCTTGCACGTGTGGTGCGTGGCTTCATCCGGTTCCCCCTAGGTCGTTCAGTTCAATCATCGGGTCACGGGAGCAGGAATTGCGTTATTCGCCGCCTCTGGCGCGGCGGCCGGCGAACCAGCAGCCGCAGGCTTCGAACTCGCAGTGGCGGCAGCAGCCTTCGCGGCCTTCGCAGCTGCTGCAGCCTCAACGCTCGCGAGAGGCATCCCCGTCAAAAGCGTGTTACCGACGAGACCGCAAGTCCCGCCACAACCGGTCGGGTCTGCGCTACCAGGAAGCCGGAACACAGAACCGTCCGAGACATTCAGCGAGTACGGCGTCGCGTTTGGAATCATCCCGAAGCCGGCTGCCTGTGCCGCCAAATTTTGCGAAGAAGACTGCAACGAGAGCGACTCGAGGAGGCTCTGCTCTGTACGGTTCAAAACTTTCTGCTCGTACTGCAAAGAATCAATCTGGTAAGCGCCCTGAGTGACAACAATGCTCAACAGCAACTGCGCTGCCAAAATTACGAACATGCTGGCGACGGTGACTACCGCATAGAGAACGCGAGGGCGAGCCTTGCGCTGAGCCTTGGTCGTGACAATCTCGATGTGAGACGGTCGCTGGCCAGGCCGCTGGAGAGGCTCTGGTTGCGCATAAGCGAGGTTAGTGCTCATGAGATGACTCGCATTCGTTCAATTGCTCGTAGACGTACGGGCTTTGCCCGAGGATTGGTTTGCTGTTCTGCATCACTTGCTTGCTCTGAACCGCGAACGAGAAGTTTCAGTTCGGCCTTGTGTTCGGGGAGCTCAACGGGGAGCCCCGCCGGAGCGGTCGACCGTGATCGGCGCTGAAGTTCCCTCTTTACGATGCGGTCTTCAAGCGACTGGTACGCCAAGACGACCATCCGTCCGCCAAGAGCAAGGGAGTTGATCGCGGCCGGAATCGCCCGCTCCAGTACTGAAAGCTCCTGGTTCACTTCAATGCGAAGTGCTTGAAATACGCGCTTCGCTGGATGCCCGGCTCGCTGTGCAGCGGCGGGAGTTGCAGCGATGATCAGCTCAACCAATTGCGCTGACGTTGTAAGGGGCTGCTGCTCACGGAATTGCACGATGCGGCTTGCGAATCGGGGCGCCAACTTCTCGTCTCCGTAGGAGTAGAAGATGCGCCGAAGTTCAAGCTCACTGTAGGTAGCGAGGATGTGCTCGGCCGTGACGGGGGTCGAGGCATCCATTCGCATATCTAGCGGAGCGTCTTGAGAATAGGAGAATCCGCGCTCAACTCGGTCGAGTTGGAGCGAGGAGACGCCAAGGTCGAAGAAGATTCCCTGAACGTTCGGGAATCCCAACGAAGCGAGTGCCGTCGGAATTTCCTCGTAGACAGCATGAACAAAGTGCGTGCGGCTAGCGAAAGGCTCAAGCCGACGTCGAGCGATAGCAAGGGCATCCTCGTCTCTATCAATGCCCACGAGAGTGAGCTCAGGGAATCGCTGAAGGAAAGCCTCAGCGTGTCCGGCCATTCCGAGGGTGCCGTCAACGAGCACGGCACCCGGTGCTTCAAGTGCTGGCGCGAGAAGTTCAATGGAACGCTCAAGGAGCACTGGGGTGTGGATCGTGTTGTCAGCCATGGTGATAAGGGCTAGTTCTTTGATGCTGATCCCCATCCGATGCGACCTGATATCGGGGAAGAAAATCAGGGCGTTCGGCTGGGAGTCAGCGTCGAAGAGCTAGAAGAGTCCCGGGATCACCTCCTCAGTGGTGTTGACGTAGTCGGCTTCGTTGGCCTCGTAATAGTTGTTCCATGCTTCGGTATCCCAGATTTCAGCGCGGTTGCCTGCGCCGATGACGGTTAGCTCGCGGTCCAGCCCGGCGTACTCCCGCAGTCCAGCTGGAATAGTGACGCGATGCTGCTTGTCTGGAGTTTCCTGATTTGCGCCGGATAGAAAAAGGCGAAGGAAGTCGCGGCCTTGCTTGCTCGTCACGGGAGCCTTGCGGATTGTCTCGTGCATGACTTCGAACTCGCGCTGGCTGAAGACATAGAGGCAACGTTCTTGGCCACGCGTGACAACGACGCCAGAGGCGAGCTCTTCACGAAACTTCGCCGGAAGGATAATGCGGCCCTTGTCGTCGAGCTTGGGGGCATAGGTGCCTAGAAACACGGCTGCCTCCCCTCATTCTCCGGCCCGGATTCAGGTTTCCTCCACTTTACTCCACTTTCAACCACATATCTAAGGTTTTCTAGCAAAAAATTGCGATCAGGCCTCAAAAATCCAGTAAACATAAGGAAAAATTAGGTGGAGGAAAATGGAGGTATGGCAGAGAATTCGCGTCAAATGACCCCGTTTAGGGCACAAAAAAAGGACCAGCCCGGGGGCTGGTCCTAGAAAGTGGAGGAAGTGGGGTTTAGCTGCGGCCGTCCTGGCGGCGATCCCAACGATCGTTGATCGTGTCCATGAATGATGCACCGCGCTTAGGTGAGCGACCTGAGTCAGTCGCTGGCGCTGCGATGTCTTCATCCGAACTGGACGATCGCGGAGGCGAAACAAACAGGAGGACACCGACGAACATCACGATGAATCCGAGAACACCAATTAGCGGCTGCTGGATAACTACCCCAGTCAGCAACGCGATGATGCCGGCAACACCGACAAGGACGCCAACAACCATCATGCGGTAGTTGGGCTTGCCCCTACGCGGGCTGACTGTGTTTACAAAGTCGGCGTCGTTTTGATAGAGGCTGCGCTCCATCTCATCGAGGGCCCGCTGCTCTTGCTCTGAAAGCGGCATTCCGTTCCCCTCTCTTTGGGATCCACGGCTAGGTATCTATAGTACGCCCCGATTCACTCGCTAGGCTAGACAAGTGCCTGAGAGTAACCAGTTAGTTGACCTTGTCCAGCTGAAGATCGATGAGTTTCTCGCCGAGAAGCAGAGCGAACTCAACAGCATCGCGCCCGAACTGACCGCAATGACCGACGTCGGTGGCTCATTACTCTCTGGCGGAAAGCGATTCCGCGCTCTCTTTTGCTACTGGGGTTGGCAAGCAGTGGCAGGCCTCCCCTCCTCAACTGGTCCGCTCGACAGCGAAGTAAAGTCAGAGGAACTCCCCGGAGTGCTTCTTTCGGCATCTGCGCTCGAGCTATTTCACGCAGCTGCCCTAGTACACGACGACATCATGGATCGCTCAGACACACGACGAGGTTCCCCGTCTGCGCATCGCCGATTCGAGCAAATGCATCGCGACGGCGCCTGGACCGGAAATGCTGAGACTTACGGGCAGTCCGCAGCATTGCTGCTTGGGGATCTGCTCCTCGGCTGGAGCGACGAATTGCTCGGCCGCGGACTCGCAATGCTCCCCCGCCCTGCCGCCCTGGCAGCGCGACGCGAGTTCATGACAATGCGAACGGAAGTTATGGCGGGGCAATACCTCGACATCCATGACGAGAGCGCTTGGGCGAGTTACCCAGAATCTGAAGCGCTGGATCGCGCACAGCGTGTCTTGATCTATAAGTCAGCGAAGTACAGCGTTGAGGCGCCGCTCGCTGTTGGAGCAAGCCTCGGCGCAGGCACTGAGGAGCAAATTGCGGCTCTACGCGCATTCGGACTTCCACTCGGAGTTGCCTTCCAACTACGCGACGACGTCCTCGGCATCTTCGGCGATCCCGAACGAACGGGAAAGCCAGCCGGCGATGATCTGCGTGAAGGCAAGCGCACTGCCATCATCGCAATAGCACGGCAGAAACTATCGACGAGCGCGAACGCAATCCTCGATGAGTTGCTCGGCGACCCGGACCTCTCAACCGAACAAGTAAATATGATTCGCTCGACCCTGAAGGACTCGGGAGCAGTGGAACAGATCGAAAGAGTCATCTCACGCAATTTGGAGCGAGCCTGCGAAGCAATCGAGAACGCACCGCTGGCCCCAACTGCTAAAGCGCGATTACTCGAACTGGCTCAAGCAGCCACAACTCGCACTGCATAATCGGGACGAAGCCCCGCTAAGTAATTGACGGACTAGAAGCCGAGAGCCTGAGCTACGCGGCGTACTTCTGCTTTTCTACCCGCACGCAAAGCTTCCACTGGAGACACACCAAGACTTGGTTCGCTGTTCAAGAGCCAGTTCATGGATTCTTCAGCCGTGAAGCCCGCGTCGCCGAGCACAATCACAGTGCCTTTAAGCTCTCGCAGCGGTGCACCATCAACGATGAACACATCGGGGACTTGCCAGATGCCGTCAATCTTGCTCGCGAGTAGAGCGCCCTCTTCAATGAGACGACGCACTTGACTCACCTTGAGCCCGAGTTGCTCGGTGAGGTCTGGAACGGTGAGCCAGTTAGTGGTGGGTGATTCAGTCACCCCTTAAGAGTGCCATGCCAAATCTGTAAAACCTGACAGTTCGCATGGCATACCCAGAATATTCACGAGTGAACTCAGGTAACTTTAGTCACATACGTCACTCCTACCACATTGGTTGACACAAGACCTCTTCTGTGACAGTTTTGATCAGTGATCTAGGTGATCACACACACCTTCTCGGGGCCGGGAGAGGAAGAACTCAATGACACACTTCACACTGAACGACACAGACAGTGTCGCCAACACCGTATTCGCTGGACTAGTTCCAGCAGCAGTCGACAATGATGTGCGAGCACGACGTCAAGCTCAACAGCGCGCACGCGTCAACCGCAACCTCATGAATACGGTTCCCGTCATCCTCGTTGGCACTCTCGCTGCAGCAACTTTCAACCTCACCGGACCGGTTGAGCCAGTCAATGCAAAGACGCCAAACGATCCGCGCCTATCGACAGAACGCGTAAACAAGCCAACGGCCGTAGCCCCATCAGCCTTGGTGGAAGCGGCCGCAACAGTAGTGGGCCCGGCACCAGCGAGTTACACAGTGGCGGAGGGCGACACTGTTAGCGACATTGCATCTCGCTTCGGCCTCTCTACGGCATCCGTTCTCGCTCTCAACGGCCTGAGCTGGTCATCAATGATTTTTCCCGGACAGGACCTCAAGCTCACGAAGGCCACGTCAGAACCATTGCCGAGTGTTAGCCACACCAAAACAACCAACGGCGAATACACCATCGTTGCCGGCGATACCATCAGCGGCATTGCCGCCAAGTTCGGCATCTCTACAATCTCGGTGATGTCCGCCAACGGCCTGGGTTGGTCAAGCATCATTTACCCTGGACAACTAATCGTTGTTCCCGGAAATCTCAGCGCGCCCTCGGAAGACACCCAGGCGTACGATTTTACGACTGAAGAGAACAGCGCTCCTGATGCCCCCTCCGATAGCGTGGACGACTCCGCAGCGACCGAAGACGATCAGGTCGAAGACACGACGAGCGCCCCAGACGATGCTGATGCCGCACCCGAGGAAGTCACACCAGCCCCAGAACCTGCTCCTGAACCAGCGCCCGCACCTGTTGCCGGAAGCACCTACCTCGTGGTTTCGGGAGACACGATCTCAGCGATCGCTAAACGGTCCGGAATATCGACTCAGCACTACTCGATGCGAACGGCCTCAGCCAATCGAGCGTCATCTATATCGGGGACAAACTAACGATCCCGTCGTCGAGCTCCGCTCCGGCTAGCAGCGGTGGAGCGTCACCTACCTCACGGCAGAATGCGCACCAACGCGCAGACATCATCCAGGTCGGTCGTGATCTGGGAGTTCTGACTAC
>CH672415.1:127853-438884 GCA_000153145.1 marine actinobacterium PHSC20C1 | reverse complement strand
CTCGGGTTGGGGCACGGTCGCACAGCTAACGACACCAACCCACGCAGCACGCCTGTTCTATGGCGGACCGAGCAACCCTAACAAGGGCGTTACGCGCGGACTACTTGAAATTTCCGGTTGGAAAAACATGAGTCTCACCAAGGCAGCACAGGCAGTGCAAATCTCTGCCTACCCCGATGCTTACGCAAAGTGGGAAACTTCTGCCCGTTCTTGGCTACAAGAACTCGGGTAACCCACCGAAGAGCCGTGTCTAGCGGCACTCTCGAAGCTCAGAACTTTAGACTCTGAGGGTGAATGCGAACAGTACTGATCCGATGATCGGCCGTCTCCTCGACGGCCGCTATCAGATCCGTTCGCGAATCGCCCGCGGCGGCATGGCCACCGTATACCTCGCCACTGATTTGCGTCTCGAGCGCAAGGTCGCCATCAAGATAATGCACGGCCACCTCGCCGACGACAGCAAGTTCAAAGAACGCTTCGTTCAAGAAGCTCGATCATCGGCACGACTGGCTCACCCCAACGTGGTAAATGTCTTCGACCAGGGTCAAGACAGCGACATGGCGTACCTCGTCATGGAATATCTGCCTGGCATCACGCTGCGTGACTTGCTCGTCGAGCATCGCATCCTTACTACCGAGCAAACGCTAGACATCATGGAGGCTGTACTCGCCGGTCTCGCTGCTGCTCACAAAGCTGGCATCGTTCACCGCGACCTCAAGCCCGAAAATGTCCTCCTTGCGGATGACGGTCGCATCAAGATTGGCGACTTTGGTCTCGCCAGAGCAGCCAGCGCGAACACCGCTACCGGCGCTGCGCTATTGGGGACGATCGCCTACCTCTCCCCCGAACTTGTTACGCGGGGCGTAGCCGACACTCGAAGTGACATTTACGCCGTCGGCATCATGATGTACGAAATGCTTGTCGGTGAGCAGCCTTTCAAGGGCGAGCAACCGATGCAGATCGCCTACCAGCACGCAAACGACGCCGTGCCGAGTCCAAGCTCAGCGAACCATCTGGTTCCCGCCGAACTTGACGACCTCGTTTTGTGGTCGACGGCCCGCGAACCGGATGATCGACCTCGAGATGCACGGGTTCTACTCGACCAGCTCTACCAGACCCACAGCTCGTTGATGACGGCGCTACCGGCAACAGCCTCTACTGCGATCCAGCGCACAATGGTCCTTCCGAGTGCACCTGCCTCAGAGGATCAGAGATCGACAGCGGAAACCCAGGTGTTCGGCGCCGAACTGCAGCAAGTGGCCGCACCCGCGCCACCACAGGTTTCCGAAAACACCACGACGCTCTCAAACAAAGCGACAAAACGAAAAACTCGTGGCTGGTGGTTGCTCGCGTTGATCGTATTGCTCGTCGGAGGCGCAGCAGGCGCTGGTTGGTATTTCGGCTCCGGACCAGGTTCTCAAGTAACTATCCCGGCAAGCATCCAGAGCGCGACCCCAGACGAAGCACGCACAATTCTTGAGTCTCTCGGGCTCGTTGTCAGTGACGAACTCGGTGAAGTATTCGACCCAGTAGTCGCCGTGGACCTCGTGGCCAATTCGACGCCAGAAGTCGGCGCGGCGCTTCCCAATGGCGGGACCGTGCAACTCCTTATTTCCAAGGGCCCGCAACCGATCGCCGTACCGCCTTTCCCCGGAATGACGGAGCAGGAAGCGCGTGACGCAATCGAGGCAGCACCCTATAGCCTCGTTGAACCAGTAATAAAGCAGTTCGATGGCGACATTGCTGCTGGACTTGTTATCGATGTACTCGGTGCTGACAAAACTTCGATCATCGGCGCAGAAACCTACGGTGAGCTGCAAGACGTTTATCTCGTCATCTCTTCGGGTTCTCTCCCTGATGTCGAATGTACGACGGTTGACGAAGCAACTCAGATCCTTGCTGGCGTTGGACTGAACTCCGAACTCGGCAGTGAAGTATTCAATGACTGCGCAGAAGGCACCATTGTCGGAATCGATCCCGAGCGCGACAGTGACGGAAACGCTCGCACTTTCCGAGAGGGCGACACAGCGACTCTCATCGTCTCCCGCGGCCCCGACCTAGTGCAGATGCCCGACGTGATTGGTGACAACATTGCCGCTGCGAAACGTGAGCTCGAAGAAGCAGGTTTCGTAGTCAATGTCGATACGGCGATTCAGCAGATTTTCTGGAGCTTTCCACCGGCACAAGTCACAGATCAAGACCCAGCTGGCGGCGAGATGATCAAACGCGGCTCCGAAGTAACAATCTATGGCTAACACCGCTCGGTAAACGTGAACGCGCGCCAGCGGGCCCTGTCCGTTTAGAGGACATGGCCTACGAGCGCGCGTTGTCAGTCGCTGACGGTCAGCGCTACAGCGCGACAGCCCCTGTGGCGATTAGAAGGCGCGAAGCTCTTCAGCAACCAAAAAGGCGAGCTCGAGTGACTGCATGTGGTTGAGGCGCGGGTCGCAAAGTGACTCGTAACGCGTCGCGAGAGTTGCCTCGTCAATTTGCTCTGACCCACCCAAGCACTCAGTAACATCGTCACCGGTGAGCTCAATGTGGATACCGCCGGGGTAGGTCCCCGCTGCGCGGTGGGCCTCAAAGAATCCCTTGACTTCATCCACGACGTCATCGAAACGACGCGTCTTGTAGCCAGTCGGTGTGGTGAGTCCGTTGCCGTGCATCGGATCAGAAACCCACAGCGGCGTTGCATCCATCGCTTTTACGGCGTCAAGCAGGGGCGGAAGCGCATCGCGAATCTTGCCAGCACCCATGCGAGTAATAAAAGTCAATCGACCAGGCTCGCGTTCGGGATCAAGCTTGTCAATGAGTTGCTTCATCGTCTCAGCGGTAGTCGACGGGCCAATCTTGACACCGATCGGATTGCGCAGTCGTGAGAAGTAGTCGATGTGGGCACCATCGAGGTCGCGAGTGCGCTCCCCGATCCACAAGAAATGGGCGCTGGTGTTGTATGGCGTACCGGTGCGCGAATCGATCCGCGTCATTGGACGCTCGTAGTCCATAAGCAAACCTTCGTGGCTTGAGTAGAACTCGGTGCGCTTGAGCTCATCGAAGTCAGCGCCGGCCGCTTCCATGAAGCGAACCGCCTTATCGATTTCTTTGGCCAAGCTCTCGTACTGGCGGTTGGCTGGGTTGGCCGCAAAGCCCTTGTTCCACGAGTGAACCTGTCGAAGGTCAGCAAAACCACCCTGCGTGAACGCGCGAATCAAATTCAACGTGGATGCAGCGGTGTGATACCCCTCAACCAGCCGAGCGGGGTCGGCGGTGCGTGACTCAGGAGTGAAGTCGAAGCCATTGACGATGTCGCCACGGTACGCCGGAAGAGTGACATCTCCGCGGGTCTCGAAATCGCTGGAGCGCGGCTTTGCAAACTGGCCGGCCATGCGCCCCATCTTGACGATGGGCTTGGATGCGCCGTAAGTAAGAACTACAGCCATCTGCAGAATGGTCTTGACGCGATCGCTGATCTGCTGAGCAGTCGCACCGGCAAAAGTTTCAGCACAGTCGCCACCCTGGAGCAAAAATGCTTCTCCCTGAGCCGCGCGCGCCAAACGTGAGCGCAAGCGATCAACTTCGCCAGCGAAGACGAGCGGGGGCAACGAAGCGATCTTGCTGGATGCTTCGCCAACGGCGTCGGCATCCGGCCACTGGGGTTGCTGCTTGATGGGGAGTGTGCGCCAGTTGTCGAGACCGGCAATCACGGCGGGATCAGCAAGCACGACTGGTTCTGACGGGTCGACCACGAGGAGTTTCCTTAATACAAATACTGCGAAATTGACTGGGTTTGTGACCCTCTAAGAGCCTACCGGCACAACCGAGTGCCCAATGTCACGACTAGCGACGGGCGGGAGTGGCGCGTTCCTTGACGGAGGTCGCATAGACATCCACATACTCTTGACCGCTGATGCGATTGAGTTCGTACATGATTTCGTCGGTAATCGAACGAAGGATAAACCGGTCACCCTCCATGCCTTCGAACCGGCTGAAGTCGAGGGGCTCACCGAATACGATTCCGATGCGACCCATTCGAGGAATTTTGGTGCCGATTGGCATGACTTTCTCGGTATCGATCATGGCAACGGGAACGACGGGGACGTGCCCCTCAAGGATCATGCGAGCAACGCCAGTGCGCCCGCGGTACATTTTGCCATCAGGGCTGCGGGTTCCCTCGGGGTAAATGCCAAGTACCTCGCCTCGGGCAAGAACTGCGAGGCCGGTATTAAGCGATGCCTCAGACGCTTTGCCGCCGGAGCGGTCAATTGGAAGCATTCCTGTGCCATTAAAGAATGCACGTGAAAGCCAACCACGGATGCCCCGGCCAGTGAAATAGTCACTCTTCGCCAGAAAAAAGATGCGACGGTCCATTACGAGCGGCAGGAAAACCGAGTCAATGAATGAAAGGTGGTTACTAGCGAGGATCACTCCGCCCTTGCGTGGCAGGTTCTCAAGGCCTGAAACCCAAGGACGAAAGACCGTCTTCAAGATTGGACCGGCAACCAGATTCTTCATAAACCAATAGAACATGGTGCCTCTTTCTCCTGCTCGCGGGAGCTTCTACTCTACCGCGAGCGAGAACATACCCCACAAACGGGTGCAAATCTTCACTCGCGTCTCTTCGCACATAGCTAGCCCTCCAAGACCTAGCTAGAGTGGAGTAGACCACCTTACCGGTGCCAAAGGAGTTGCCGTGAAACAGTTTGATGTACCAGCCCTAGTTAAGCCTGACCCGGATGCGAACGCCACTGATCTACTGATCGATCGAGTAGCCGCTACGCCCAATAACGCGTTGTTCTCACTCCCTACAGCCAATGGTGGCTGGAGTGACGTCACCTCGTCCGAGTTTCTCAGCCAAGTCAAAGCAGTCGCGAAAGGCCTAGTCGCTGCGGGCATCCAGCCCGGGGACAAGATCGGGCTGATGTGTAAGACGCGCTATGAGTGGACGCTGATCGACTTTGCGACCTGGTTCGCCGGCGCCGTGCTCGTGCCGATCTACGAAACCAGCTCCCCCACCCAAATCAACTGGAATCTCACTGATTCGGGCGCAACAGCGATCATCACAGAAACTCCGGATCACTTTGCGCGTTTCGACGAAATTCGCGCCGACGTGCCCGACGTGGTCAACGTGTGGCAAATCGATCTTGGCGACATTGACAAGCTCGCCGCCGCGGGCACAGACGTAACCGATGAGGAGATCGAACGTCGTCGCAACCTCGCCAAAGGTTCCGATCTTGCGACCCTCATTTATACGTCGGGAACAACAGGCAAGCCCAAGGGTTGCGTAATCACCCACTCGAATTTTGTTGAGCTGTGCCGCAACTCTCAGAAGGCGATCCCCGAGGTTGTCAACCCTGAGTCGAGCACGCTGCTCTTCATCACGACAGCCCACATCTTCGCTCGCTTCATTTCGATCCTCTGCATCCACGGTGGCGTGAAGGTCGGCCACCAGCCCGACACGAAACTGCTGCTGCCGTCAATGGCATCTTTCAAACCGACGTTCCTCCTTGCAGTGCCGCGAGTGTTCGAAAAGGTCTACAACTCCTCTGAACAAAAGGCTGAAGCTGGCGGCAAGGGAAAGATCTTCCGCAGGGCCGCTGACGTCGCCATTGCCCACTCGAAAGCCATCGATGCTGGGCACGTTCCTCTCGGGCTCAAAATTCAATTCGCCATTTTCGATCGCCTCGTTCTCTCGAAAATTCGGGCCGCTCTTGGTGGACGCGTCGAGTACGCCGTGTCAGGTTCCGCGCCACTCGGACTGCGACTCGGACACTTCTACCGCAGCCTTGGACTCACGATTCTCGAAGGCTATGGGCTCACGGAAACCACCGCACCGATCTCGGTCAACAAACCATCAAACTTCAAGATCGGAAAGGTCGGGCCCCCGCTTCCTGGTGTCTCCGTACGGATCGCCGAGGATGGTGAGATCCAGGCCAAGGGCGTCTGTGTCTTCGACGGCTACTGGAACAACCAAGCAGCCACAGATGAAGTCTTCGACGGCGAGTGGTTCAAGACCGGCGACATCGGAAAGTTCGACGACGAGGGCTACCTCGAAATCACTGGACGAAAAAAAGAGATCATTGTGACGGCTGGCGGCAAGAACGTTGCTCCCGCCGCGCTCGAAGATCCCATCCGAGCCAACCCGATTATCGGCCAAGTTATTGTTGTCGGCGAGCAGCGCCCGTTCATCGCAGCCCTCGTCACGCTCGATGAAGAAATGCTCCCCGTCTGGCTCAACAACAACGGACTCGACGCAACGTGGACACTCGAACAGGCTGCCAAGCACCCAGCGGTACTCGCTGAAGTGCAGAAGGCAATCGACGTCGGAAACGCCAAGGTCTCGCGAGCCGAGTCAATCCGTAAGTTCCACATCCTCGATGCGGATCTCACAGAAGCCAGCGGTCACCTCACTCCGAAGATGAGCATCAAGCGAAACGTGATCTTGGCTGACTTTGCCGATGTCATTGACTCGATGTACTCAAACTCGCCAGCGACCGAGGGTATTTCCCTCAAGTAGGTCCTTCGAACGCTGAACAGACGCAAACGACCCCCACCGCATGTGAATGTGGTGGGGGTCGTTTCGTTGGCAAACTCGAGGGAGCCAGCGAAAAGAGTTGATTAGTACCAGGGGGCTTTGCGGATTGCTCGCATCGCCTCTCGCTTAGTTTCAGAGTCAAGGCCCTCGATATAGAGGTGTCCATCGAGGTGGTCAGTTTCGTGCTGCAGCGCTTGGGCCATGAGGCCTTCTCCGCTCAACTCCACGGGCTGCCCATCGAGGTCAACACCGGTCACGCGCGCAAACGGGTAACGACTGCGCAGAAAGTAAAATCCAGGGACAGAGAGGCAACCCTCATCTACCAGCTCGGGATCACCAGAAACTTCCGCTAGTACAGGGTTGATGATGTAGCCGACTTCGCCGTCGATGTTGTAGCTGAATGCCCGTAGACCTACACCGATCTGGTTCGCCGCCAAGCCGGCACGTCCAGGAATTTGAACCGATTCGATGAGGTCAGCAATGAGCGCTGCGGCATGCGGGTCGCCCACAGTGATGGGGTCGCAGACGGAACGAAGGACGGGATCGCCGAAGAGGCGAATCTCACGAACAGCCATCGATTCAGTCAGTCCGTACCGCAGGTAGGCCGTCCATGACGACGGCAGCGAGTTCGCGAGCGGCAGTCTTGGTTAGCTTGTTGAGGTCGCGGTAATGAACGACCGATCCTGTGGCCAGGCTCGGATCGTAAGGGACGCGAACGATTTCGCGGACGCGCGACTTGAAATGCGCCTCGATCTCTTCAAGCTTCACCAGATTGGTTCCCTGAGTCGCCGTATTGAGGGCGACTACCGCGTTCTTGACGAGGTCAGCATGACCGTTTGACTCGAGCCAGGTCAGCGTTTCGGATGCTAGGCGTGCCTCATCGACGCTGCCACCAGAGACAATGACGATCGAATCTGCGCGCTGAAGCGTTGCGCGCATGACCGAATGCACAATGCCGGTTCCGCAGTCTGTAATCGCGACCGAGTAGAACCGTTCTGCCATGTCAGCAACGACGTTGTAGTCGTCTTCGTCGAACGCCTCCGAGACGTGCGGGTCGGTGTCGGACGCAAGAACGTCGAGTCGCGTCTCGTCGCGGGAGACAACGGTTTGGAACTCGCTGAACGTGTGAAGTGACTCCGCACGCATTACAACATCGCGCACGGTTGCCCGTGTCTGCTTATCGATGCGTTCTGCCAGGGTTCCTCGGTCAGGGTTTGCGTCGATCGCGATTATTCGGTCTTCGCGCGTATCGGCCAATGCCATGCCCAAGAGCGCGGTAATCGTAGTCTTACCCACACCACCCTTGCGGGTAAGCACAGGGACGAAGCGTGTTCCGCCAGTAAAAGTTTTCGTGATGCGTTCTTCGAGAGCTTTGCGCTCCCTGGCACGATACGAATCGCCCATGTTGACCAGATGAAAGGTGCCCGCGTAGACAAGCTCTTGAAGGAACCCTTCCGGAGCCGGACGACGGTTCTTCTTGCCCTGATTGATTAGTCGTTCCGCCGTGAGCATGGTTGCTGTCTCGGGCGCCGCGCGCACCTCAGTACGTTGGCGGCCGCGACGCGTAGTCGGGCGGTCGACCGGCGGAAGCTCCGGAATTACTGCTACCTCGGGCGCCGACTCTGCAGGCATTGTCAGGACTAGATCAGGCGAGAGAGCAATACTGGTGGTTGCCATCGCCGCAGGGTCCACGTGGTGAGCGTCTACAGCCACATCGTCGATGGCGACGGCTGCCTCATGCTCAGGCGTCTCCCGAATCGTTGCGGGGAGTGAGAGCGTGAAAGTCAGGCTTTCAGTGCTCGGCGACTCCTCAACAGTCGAGTCTTTTGAACTGCTATCAGCCGAGGAGATCTTTCCGCCCGCGGACGACTGCACATCGGGTTCATTGCGCTTAGTAGTCACTTGTCGATCCCTTTCAGAAAGCAAACACGCCACTTTACCGCGTAAACGAGCAATACGTGACCGCCGCCAGCGCAACGGTCACGTTTATAGGCTCTGTGAGGTGAGCCTAGCTTGGCTCGATCTCGACCAGCAGATCCCCGGCATCGACCTGTTGAGTCTGAGGAATTGCAAGCCGCTTTACCGTGCCTGAGACGGATGCGGTGATGGCCGCCTCCATCTTCATCGCCTCAATTGATGCCACGGGTTGCCCGGCTTCGACTTTTGCGCCTTCCTCAACCTGCAAGGTGACAACTCCAGAGAATGGGGCCGCAACGTGGCCCGGTTTCGTGGCATCCGCTTTCTCGGCCGCCGTGGAGTTCACTTTGATACTGAGATCGCGAACAAACACCGGACGTAACTGGCCATTGAGGGTAGCCATGACCGTTCGCATGCCCTTGTCGTCAGCTTCACCGATCGCCTCAAGCCCGACGAAAAGCTGGACGCCCTTTTCGATCTCCACCACGTGCTCGTGGCCCTGCTGCAAGCCGTACAGGTAGTCCGTGCTGGCAAGCGCAGACAGGTCACCGTATGCTTCGCGCGCTTTCTCGAAGATTTGAGTCGGCCCGGCGAAGAGAAGACGGTTGAGCGCTGAGCGCCGATCCTTCGGGTCACCGTCGAGAGCAGCTTGATCTTCCTTGCTGACTTCTTCTACGCCAATCTTGACGTTGCGGCCCTTCAGAACCTTCGTGCGGAACGGCTCAGGCCAGCCACCAGGCAGTTCGCCCAACTCCCCCGCCATGAACCCAATAACCGAATCCGGGATGTCGTACTTGTCTGGGTTCTCTTCGAAATCGGCTGGGTCGGCATTCGCCGCAGCCAGGGCAAGAGCCAAGTCGCCAACTACCTTGGATGACGGCGTCACCTTCGGGGGTCGGCCCAGCATCTTGTTTGCCGCAGCGTAGAGGTTCTCAATCGTCTCGAAGTGGTCAGCGAGCCCCAACGCGATTGCCTGCTGGCGCAGGTTCGACAGTTGGCCGCCTGGAATTTCGTGGTGGTACACACGGCCAGTTGGACCGGGCAGCCCTGACTCGAATGGCGCGTAGGTGTGACGCACAGCCTCCCAGTACGGTTCGAGATTCGACACGGCGTCGAGCGAAATTCCGGTATCTCGCGCGGTGTGCGCAAGCGATGCGACGAGAGCCGACATCGATGGCTGACTTGTCGTTCCCGCCATGGGGGCACTAGCGACATCCACAGCATCCGCGCCAGCCCGCGATGCCGCGAGGAGGGTTGCGAGCTGACCGCCAGCGGTGTCGTGAGTGTGCACATGCACGGGAGCGTCGAAACGTTCACGCAGCGCAGCGACGAGAGTCTCTGCAGCTTCTGCTCGCAACAAGCCTGCCATGTCCTTGATCGCGAGCACGTGGGCGCCGCTCTCCATGATTTGGTCGGCGAGCTTGAGATAGTAATCAAGCGTGTACAGGTCTTCGCTGGGGTCGAGGAGGTCCCCCGTGTAGCACAGCGCAACCTCAGCGACCGCTGTACCCGTGTTGAGCACCGCGTCAATAGCGGGGCGCATTTGAGAAACATCGTTCAGGGCGTCGAAGATTCGGAAGATATCGACACCCGTGTCAGCGGCCTCGCGCACAAAGGCATCCGTCACCTCAGTCGGGTACGGCGTGTATCCAACGGTGTTGCGGCCGCGCAGCAACATTTGGATTGCGACATTCGGCAGTGCTTCTCGCATGGATGCGAGTCGCTCCCACGGATCTTCAGCGAGGAATCGCAACGCAACGTCGTATGTCGCTCCACCCCAGGCCTCAACCGAGAGCAGCTGAGGAGTCAAGCGTGCAACGTGCGGCATGACGGCAACGAGGTCTCGCGTACGAACGCGAGTAGCCAATAGGGACTGGTGCGCATCGCGGAACGTCGTCTCTGTTACGGCCAACGCCTTTTGCTCACGAAGGGCCGAAGCAAAGCCGGCAGGGCCGAGCTCTAGCAGGCGTTGACGTGAACCGGCGGGTGCCTCAATCGACAGATCAACTTCAGGAAGCTTGAGTTGCGGATTGATGATTCCCGCGCCATCACCGTTCGGCTGATTGACGGTGACTTCAGCCAACCAGGTGAGGATCTTTGTTCCACGGTCCTTTGAACGGTGGGAGTTCACCAGTTCGGGACGTTCATCGATAAACGCCGTACTCAGGTCTCCCGCTATGAACTCGGGATCGTCGAGCACTCCCTGAAGGAAAGGGATGTTGGTTGTAACGCCGCGAAGGCGGAACTCCGCGAGTCCACGACGAGCGCGACGCACAGCGGACGCGAAGTCCCGGCCGCGGCAGGTCATCTTGACGAGCATCGAGTCAAAGTGTGGAGAAATTTGCGATCCTGCAGAGACGGTTCCGCCATCCAAACGGATGCCGGCGCCACCAGGTGACCGGTACGTCGTGATCTTGCCGGTGTCGGGCCTGAATCCGCTGGCCGGGTCTTCGGTCGTGATGCGGCACTGTAGGGCCGCTCCGCGCAACGTGAGCTCTTCTTGACGCAAGCCAAGTTCATCGAGCGACTCTCCGAACGCGATTCGCATTTGAGACTGCACTAGGTCGACGTCAGTCACTTCTTCAGTAACCGTGTGTTCTACCTGAATTCGCGGGTTCATCTCGATAAAGACGTGCTCGCCTTTACGCTCCCCCGCCGTATCGAGCAAAAACTCAACTGTGCCAGCGTTGACGTAGTCGATCGACTTCGCAAAGGCGATCGCGTGGCTGTACATCGCCTGACGCGTCTTCTCGTCCAGATTGGGAGCCGGAGCGATTTCGACAACTTTTTGGTGGCGACGCTGTACCGAGCAGTCACGCTCAAAGAGATGAATCGTGTTGCCGTGTGAGTCGGCCAAGATCTGAACTTCGATGTGTCGCGGGCGCACGACAGCCTGTTCAAGGAACATCGTCGGATCGCCGAAAGCGCTGTCAGCTTCGCGCATTGCGGCCACAAGTGCGTCGCGGAGATCTTCTTTTTTCTCCACGCGACGCATTCCGCGACCGCCACCACCGGCAACAGCCTTCGCGAAAATGGGGAACCCGATGTCATCGGCACCAGCAAGAAGCTCATCGACGTCTCTACTCGCAGGAGTCGACTTGAGTACCGGAACCCCCGCAGCAATGGCGTGCTCCTTCGCGGTGACCTTGTTTCCGGCCATCTCGAGCACCTTCGTCGGCGGTCCGATGAACGCGATTCCGGCATCCGCAGCAGCGTGAGCGAGCTCGGGGTTCTCAGAAAGGAATCCGTAACCGGGGTAGATCGCGTCGGCGCCGCACTCTTTCGCGACGCGGATGATCTCTGAAACATCGAGATAGGCGCGAACCGGATGGCCCTCTTCGCCAATCAGATAAGCCTCGTCTGCTTTAAGACGATGGACCGAGTTGCGGTCCTCATACGGAAAAACGGCAACAGTTCTTGCCCCGAGCTCGACTGCCGCGCGCATTGCACGGATTGCGATTTCGCCTCGGTTGGCAACGAGAATCTTCTTGAACATTCGGTCCTTCCTGACAAAAACCAAGCCTAGAGTGATAGAACTCTGGCAGTTTCCTCAAGGGTGCGCAAAAGTTGGTGGAGTTTTAGGTTTCTTAACAGTAGTGAAGGTATCGTCGTTACTCGTGCACGTACTTAGCGTTAGCTCCCTCAAAGGGGGCGTGGGAAAGACGACCGTCACGCTTGGGCTCGCTTCGGCAGCTTTTGCTCGCGGTCTTCGAACTCTCGTCGTCGACCTCGATCCACAGTCAGATGTGTCGACCGGAATGGACATTGATGTCACCGGTCACCTCAATGTTGCCGACGTGCTCGCTTCTCCTAAGGAGAAGATCGTGCGCGCAGCCATTGCACCCAGTGGGTGGACAAAGGGGCGTCCAGGTAAAATAGACGTGCTCATTGGTTCCCCATCAGCAATTAACTTCGATGGCCCCCACCCGAGCATCCGCGATATTTGGAAGCTCGAAGAGGCCTTGGCCAACGTCGAAGCTGACTACGACCTCGTTTTAATCGACTGCGCTCCATCGCTCAACGCTTTGACACGCACCGCTTGGGCAGCCAGCGACCGCGTCTGCATCGTTACGGAGCCCGGACTATTCTCGGTAGCGGCTGCCGATCGTGCACTTCGCGCAATTGAAGAGATTCGACGTGGTCTTTCACCACGACTGCAACCGCTCGGCATTATTGTGAACCGATTGCGCTCACAGTCTCTGGAACATCAGTTCCGCATTAAAGAACTCCGCGACATGTTCGGCCCACTCGTACTCTCGCCACAACTTCCCGAGCGCACTTCACTCCAACAAGCGCAGGGTGCAGCGAAGCCGCTTCACGTTTGGCCTGGCGAGAGCGCTCAAGAGATGGCGCGTTACTTCGACCAGCTTCTCGACCGCGTAATGCGCGCGGCTCGAATGGGCGAGTACAACAACTAGTTCACTCGGCGCACACAAGCTGTGCCACTACACGTGGGCGAAGCCAGCGTGATGTGAGTCAGGATCTGCCTAGGATGCGCGAGATGCGCGGCGCTTAGCCAGTTCATCCATGGGATCTTCGCCCTTGACCGTGTCGAGGTCAATAAGGCTCGTTTCAACCTCGCGGAGAACCTTGCCTACCGCGATGCCAAAGACACCTTGACCGCGGCTGACGAGGTCAATGACCTCATCGTTTGAGGTGCAGAGGTAAACACTCGCACCGTCGCTCATGAGCGTGGTCTGGGCGAGGTCGTGGATGCCAGATTCCCGAAGCTGATTTACCGCGACACGGATCTGCTGCAACGAAATTCCGGTGTCAAGCAAGCGCTTGACTAGTTTCAGTACCAGGATGTCGCGAAACCCATAAAGTCGTTGCGAGCCAGAACCTGCAGCGCCTCGAACGGTTGGCTCAACGAGCTCAGTGCGGGCCCAATAGTCGAGTTGACGGTAGCTAATGCCTGCGGCACGGGCAGCAACTGCGCCGCGGTAGCCAGCGGAGTCGTCGAGGTCTGGCATGCCGTCAGTAAAGAGGAGGCCAAGGTCGTAGCGTGAAGTCTCGCTACGGTTCAATTCACTCATGGCAGTGCCCCTTTTGATTCTGATTCGGCTAGCACGATAAGCAAGCAACCTTCATGTTGAAGTTGACACTTAGTGTTTCGTGTTACCCCACGGTAGTCACGCCCGCCGCATCGATCAATGACATTCGCAAAAACTCCGCGGCGTGTCGGAATCAGTCGGGGAAAACTGTGTCAACCTCACTCAACCGTGATCAGCCGAAGCCTTAAAAACGATCAGTAGCTCGACGGTACTACGAATCGAGGCGACTGAGGGCGGATCGGATAAGACTGCTGCGAACAATCTCCAACTGCCCTGCAATTTCGCGGGCCATCTCTGCTGCGCGCGCACGACTCGACGAGTCCTTGCGCCGAGCAACCGGCATCAAAGCGCTCTCAATAAGCCCGAGCTCTCGCTCTGCGGCCGCGCGGAACCCCCGCAAATGCCGCGGCTCAATCCCACTGCGCTGAAGCTCCACAAGCGACTTGAGTACTGCCAAAGAATCTTCACCAAAAACATCACTTGCCACAAGAAGCGACGATGAAATTGCGTCGCTCAACAGCATCGGGCTTGCGCCAGCTTCACGAATCAGTTCATCGCGCGTGAGCTTGCGCTCTGCAGAGAGCATGGATGCAGCAGCAACAGTGCCACCAGGAAGCTCAGGAGTACGTCCCGCATCCATCTCCTCGAGATAGCCGCGAATTACCTTGAGAGGCAAGTAGTGATCGCGCTGCATCGATAGAACAAACCTCAAGCGCTCCATATCGGAGGTTGAAAACTTGCGGTACCCCGATGCAGTGCGGGCCGGTGCTACAAGCTTGCGTTCCTCGAGAAAGCGAAGCTTAGACGGGGTGAGGTCGGGAAACTCAGGACTGAGTTTTGCAAGAACTTGCCCAATGCTCAAGAGCACCGGTGCTGGAGCTGAACGCGCTTGACGCGCCACCCCAGCCACTAATTACCAGCCGCCGGCGAAAGATCGCGGCGGGACGCGTAAAACGTGAGCCTGTACTTGCCAACCTGGACTTCGGCGCGGTCACGAAGAACTGCGCTCGACTCAATGCGATCACCAGCGAGGTAGGTGCCGTTGAGAGAACCCAGATCCTTCACATCGAACGTAGTGCCCTGGCGCAAAAACTCGACGTGACGTCGCGACACCGTGACATCGTCGAGAAAAATATCAGCTTCAGGATGACGCCCGACCGTGGTCACATCGGCGTCTAAGAGGAAACGTGCCCCAACGTTCGGTCCGCGGCGAACAATCAGCAGTGCAGACCCCGACGGCAATGCCGAAATCGCAGACTGCTCGTCAGGAGAAACATCGGCACCCATCGCCGCAACTTGAGCCGCAAACTCGTGACTATACGTTGCCGTGGTGTCGGTGCGCTCGACAGCAGGCTGCGCGGACGTCTCGTTCGCCGACCATACGTCGGCGCCGTGATCATTATTCATTGATTCAACCATCGCAAACCTCCCTGACTGTCCAGCGTATCGGATTCAAGCACTCCTCAACCCCTCGGGATGCGAGAAATTCTGACCGATTGTGCGACATAAATGAATCCGGCCCACCAATATAAGAACGCACCCCACAGGGCAAACGCCCACCCAATGGGATCTGTGACGTCTGCGATTGACGGAAACGCCTGCCCGAGCATCAAAACTGGCAGCGCATAGAAGAGCGCAGCGGTCGCGACTTTGCCCAAATGGTGAACCGGCAATGGCCCAAAGCCGTAGTTCGCAGAAATGATGCCCAAAATTACGAGCATCACTTCGCGCGCAACAATGACAAAAAACAACCACCACGGAATAACTCCTCTGGCAGCCAACCCGATGAGAGCAGCAAAGATGAACAGGCGATCGGCGGCAGGATCGAGCAACTGGCCAAGCCGTGTGATCTGGTTAAATCGTCGTGCTATTACGCCGTCTAAGTAATCGCTCAGGCTCGAAACGACAAGAACGATGAGAGCCAGGGCGTCCTGTGCCGTAATGATGAAGAAAAGGAACAGTGGCACGAGCGCAAGACGGATAAAACTGAGCACATTGGGCACAGTCCACACGCGATCGCTGATCTCGGGTGAGCCACTGTTTGCCACTCTTCGAGTCTATCCAGCATCCAGGCACGAAATGCCGCGATCGCAGCGGGATCTTGTCAGCGCGCGGGCGTAGCCTAGATGCCATGTCATGCATCCGCTTTAACACTCCAGCTCAGCGGGCCCAGATGCGGGCATTGGCCCCTTCGATGATTACCGCCGAGGAAGCCGCAGCGTTGCATCCTGCTCCCGAAGTGACGGACAGCAAGATTGCCCGCCTCCGAATATTGGCTCGTGACTCGAACCCCAAGATTCGCGAAAGTGCAGCTAGCAGCCACAACACCCCGGTTGATGTGTTCGAAACTCTCGCGCGTGACGCCGACGAAGGCGTTCGAGCCTGTGTTGCACGCAACGAATACGCTCCCTGTGACGTGTTGCGGATGCTCGCGAGCGACCCTTCAGAGAGGGTGCGGGGATTCCTCGCCATCAACTTTTATGTCCCCGACGATGCAATGAGCGCTCTTGCGTCCGACGACAACGCCACAGTTCAGCGACTGGTGCGTTGGAAGACCGAACTCGCCAGCACCTAATGGCCGCAGGAACCGTACGCGTTGATAGTTGGTTGTGGGCCGTTCGGGTTTTCAAGACTCGATCACAAGCCACTACTGCCTGTCGTGCTGGGCACGTCAAGATCGGTGGGACGAGCGCTAAAGCCGCCCACCCCGTGCGTATTGGCGATGAGGTGCGCATCCGGATCGCGGGATTTGATCGCATTCTGGTAGTCAAGCAAACGATAGTGAAACGAGTTTCTGCCGTGACCGCGGCGGAAAGCTTCATCGATGAGACTCCCCCGCCACCCTCTCGCGAAGAGGTGGCGATGGCACCTCGACGCGACCGCGGCGCCGGACGACCGACTAAGCGAGAGCGACGCGAACTCGAGAAGTTACGCGGCCGCGACGAACCGGATGAGCGACCACTGGAGTATTAGCTCGGCTTCGTAGTGATCCCGTCGAGCCACAGCATGTCTGACTCATCACGATGGACACCCGCAGTACCAACATGTTTGGCATCAATCGCCGGACCTTTTGTGATGACGTGAACCATCGCCATACCGTGCCCTCGCCCCAAGCCGTAGTCATTTTTGAGCCACTCGAGAATTTCCCCCGGTTTCACTGACTCATCAGCAAGACCTTTCTTGGAGGCTATTTCCACGAGTTGCCGAGGCGTAAGGCCCGTCTTTTTCTCGACAGTATCGAGATATGCCTGAAATGACATTTGTAGTTTCTCCGCTCTACGATTCGTCGAGAATGGCTTGGAGCTGGCCCATCGCCTCGCGCATGCCTTCTTCCATTCCCATCTTCTTCATCTCTTCGAGTTGCTCGGCGGACTCGAACCCCGAGTGAATCGTCAGTCTCGTGCCAGCGTCGATTGGCTCGAACGTCAAGCGAGCAGTCGTGACGCCAAGATCCCCTGAAGGCTCGCCATGTTCATCCGCGAATCCGTCCTCGATAGAGACCTCTCGGGGCTCAACAATGGATGTGAACTTCCACCACCCATGGATCCGCTCGCCGTCGGGACCCTGCATGTAGTAGTGCGCGCGACCACCATCTTCGAACTCGTATTTAACGAAAGTCGACGGCCACTCTGGTGGTCCCCACCAGCGCTCAAGCTGCCGCGGATCGCTGACGAGCTGCCACGAACGCTCCAGAGTGGCGGACAATTCGGCCGTCGTTGTGAGGGTAAGGGCCTCAACATCGGTGTGGCTCGTGACGTTCATTACTTCACCTGTTCTCTCGATTGTCGTCGTTGAGCACATCGCCCATGCGAAGCGCTCTCTTCCTCCACACATCCTCAAAGTAGGAGAGAAGCTCTTGGATGCGATGAATTGTCGTCACATCCCCACGCACGATCTGTTCGCGGCCGCTGCGATGCTTTGAGACGAGCCCTGCAGCCTGCAGTACCGCAACATGCTTTTGCACCGCGGCGAAGCTCATCTCGTAGCGGCTCGCTAGGCGAGAAACCGAAATCCCGTCGTTCATTACCCTGGTGACGATGTCACGGCGAGTGGAATCGGCGAGAGCGCGAAAAATCGCGTCCACGTCAGCGTCTGTGAATTCATCTACAACCATTTGGTTGTAGATTACGCTCGACCGCGATGAAGCGCAAGAGGCTCCCGAGAACGCGCTGGCGGACGATCTCTAGAGCTTGCGGAGAGTCAGAATCTGCTCAGCACGCCCGAAAGGACCATCGAGATCGTGGAGAACTGTTGAGGTCAGGCCCACGCCATCCGCTCCGAAATTTACGGCATTCTGCAGTCCAAGCCACTCGCCGGTTGGAGCTCGATAGAGATGAATTTGCAGGTCAACATTCGGGAAGGCGTAACCGCCATCCCCCGGCTTTACTCGCGTCGCGACGCCATTGCTGGTGTCAACAAGTCCCATCAAGCGAACGAAGTCGCTCACGGGCTCGGAGCTCAACAACGGATAGGGCGTTCGTAACCACACTCGGCCGTGCCCAGAACCGTGATCCGGCAGGGCCCGAACTTCAATGGACCGGATATACCCCCCGGGCCACTCCACGAGATTCACTTGGTCAACCGCATGCTCAAGAGCGAGCATCCGCTCATCAACAATGCCGTGAACTTGTGAAGTATCAGAAATCTGCAAGCGCCAAGCCGTTGCGCGGACTGCGACGCGACCTCCAGCGACGAGCTCGGACTGCACAAGCTCAATCGTGCGCCCCGGGCGGAGCACAGTGGTAACTATCTCAAACGCGCCCTCGGGAATGAGGCCCAAAATCTCGTAACTAATTCGCGCGATCCGCAACTCGGGGCGAGCCTCGAACGATTCAAGCGCATGCGCCAGAAGCCCCGCGACCGGCGCCATGTGCTGCTCGTGAGGATTCCAAGCGCCCTGCGCATGGATCGTCGACTCGAAATGGGTGTCGTCGTGGCGGAGATAATAGGACGATGCTTGTGATGTCACTCCCTCAGCCTAATCAGGCTGGTCGCACACCGTCGCAACTAGTGCGAGCGCAGCCTCTCAATCAGGTCATGTTTATTGAGCGAGGAATGTCCCTGCACGTCGAGTTCGCGCGCACGATCCCGCAATTCGGCGACGGTCCAGCCTTCGTATGGTCCAGATTCACCGCCACGTCTGCCGACGGCCGAGCGACCCTCCTTCGCCGCAGCGTTCGAGATCCGAGCGGCCTTCTCTTTTGACGCGCCGTCCTCCCTCAACTCCTCGTAAAGCTTGGGGTCTTTCAACGGTGAATTTTTCTTTCCCGGCATGTCTCATCCCTTCCTTAGCTCGCAGCGGACTGCGGTGCAGGAGCACCATCTGACCAGCGTAAGAACGCGTCAGATGGCGTGCAGCGTTTCTGCGAGAACATCTAGGGAACATGGGGCACTCGTTCAGATCGAGAACTGCATAGCGGCGCACCCCTAAAACAGCATGGGCTGCGGCATCGCGCTTGCAGCCAATTCCAGCGGGAGCTCCTCGGCTATCAGCGACCGCCCACCGTCGTTGTCCCGAGGACTGGCTTGGGCTCGAGAACCCACAATGCCCGTCGCGGGATCGAGAGCCGTTCGTTCGAGCCCATGGCGTCGAATAATAGGACCCAGTTTTGCCGCCAACCACTGACGGTATTCCTTGGGGGCATAAGTGCCGTGCGCGTACATCGACTGATACTTGTCAACTAGTTCGGGATGGGCACCGGCGAGCCACTGGAAATACCACTCTTTTGTGCCCGGCTTGAGGTGAAGAGCAGAGTACGTGATTGAGGTTGCACCGGCAGCTTTCACCTGGGCAACTGCGTGCTCCAGATGATCGCGCGTATCGGTAAGAAAGGGCAGGATCGGCATGAGGAATACTGCGCAATCGAGGCCAGCGTTCCTAACCGCGGCAACCGTCGCGAGCCGCGCTTTCGCTGTTGGAGTGCCTGGCTCTACCGACTGCTGCAGTTCATCATCGTAGATCGCGATCGACATCCCGATATCTACCGGCACGTGTTCGCTCGCCTCGGCGAGCAAAGCAAGATCGCGCCTGAGCAGCGTGCCCTTGGTAAGGATCGAGAGGGGCGTACCCGAGCCCGCCAACGCGGCGATGATCCCCGGCATGAGCCGGTATCGACCTTCGGCACGCTGATACGGGTCGGTGTTTGTGCCCAAAGCGACTGGATGCCTCCCCCAGCTGGGTTGACTGAGCTCTTTAGCCAAGACCTCAGCCACGTTGACCTTGACGATGATTTGGGTGTCGAAGTCTTTGCCCGCGTCGAGGTCGAGATATTCGTGAGTCGGGCGAGCAAAACAGTAGGTGCACTGGTGGAGGCAGCCGCGCATCGGGTTGATGGTCCAGCCGAAAGGCATATCGCTTGTGGTCGGAACCTTATTGAGAGCGCTCTTCGCAAGTACTTCGTAAAAGGTGACACCGTCGAATTCTGGAGTGCGAACCGTGCGCACTAGATTGTTCAGTCGCGCGAGGCCCGGCAGCGCGTTGGGGGCCTCACTGCTCACCTGTTGCCCGCTCCACCGCATGGCACAATTCGAACACATGTTCGAATAACTATCAACCCGACACGTTACGGCACGAAGGCCCCCGCCCACGCTGATAACGTCAGAGGCGTGTTTTCTAAAGTGACAGTCCCTACAACTCTCCACACTCGTGACGGCGACATGACGCTTCGGTACTCCGAATTGGGCGACATCGACACCATCCTTCAACTTTTGGCAGATGACCCCGTCAGCGCACTTCGCGGGGACACGGCACGCCCCGAAGACCGCCCCGCCTACGAAAAAGCGTTCCACGCAATCGCAACAACCCCTGCGAACGCCCTTCTCGTTGTGGTTGCGCCCTCGGGTGATGTTGTCGCGACGATGCAATTGACAGCCATTCCGGGGATGGCGCGGCGCGGTTCGCACCGATTGCAGGTCGAGGCAGTGCGGGTTGCGGCAAGCCAGCGTTCCTCCGGCATCGGTGGTGCAATGATGCGCTGGGTTATTGACACCGCAGCGCCAACGCTTGGTGCGTCCCTCATCCAGCTCACCTCTGATGAAGCGCGAACCGACGCGCACCGCTTCTACACGAAACTCGGTTTTGAAGCCTCCCACATCGGTTTCAAGTACTCCGTAAAGCTGTGACCGACCGCGCCAGCGCAAGTATCAACGGGGTCACACTCCGTGATTTGGTCGCGGGCGATGCTGACGCTTGTTTCGAATGGATGCGCGACCGCGAGTCGGTCGCTATGGCCGCGTTTACCGCGCCCGACCCAGACGACCGCAACGAGTTCGATACGTGGTTTGCCCGCATTCTGGCGAATCCAACGGTGATCGCGCAAGCCGTCTGCAATGGTGGCGAGCTTGTCGGAATGATCGCTACCTTCACAATGGATGCCGAACGCGAGCTCACCTATTGGATTGATCGTGCCGTGTGGGGGCAAGGCATCGCCAGCGCCGCCCTAGCGCTGATGCTAGAAAGAGATCTTCACCGACCGCTTCAAGCGCGTACTGCGGTGCACAATGTGCGTTCAGCTGCGGTCGTAACCCGTCACGGCTTTCTTGAAGTTGGCAGAGATATTGACTTCGCTGCGGGAGTCCAGCGCGATACCGAAGAGATCATTTTCGAGCTCCGCTAGGCAGCCGGCGCGTCGTGCCACTCCTCGACGAGAGTGATGCGACCGCGAGAGTCACGCACCGCGAGTACGAGGGCAATGATCCCGGTCGTAATTCCAATTACACCGAGCGGATTTGCAATTCCAATCGCAATTCCGAGTGCAGGCTCATTTGGTCCACTGATGATCGTTTGCAAACCAATCGGTGTGTTGTCAGGAAGAGTCAATCCCAAGAGGAAAGCGCAGACTCCCGAGGAGATCAGCATGGCGTGGGTGATTGCACGGGTGGGAAATCCGCGGAGTGTCGCACTTCGGATCGCGAGTCCGGCGACTACGAAAAGCGCCGCGAACATGACGCCCAACGTCGCCGAGTAGACGAGGGTCAGGTCTCCACCGATACCGAAGATGTCTCGACCAAACGAGACCCAGCCTGCAACCGCGATTCCGGCGCTGGCCACAGCGGCGCCGAGCATCCCCGTTCCCGGAGTACCTGGTGCAGCGCGTACCCGTGTCGCCGTGTATGTCACTTGATACCTGCCTCGTAGGTTGTTGCCAACAATGCTAGCGACAGCTGGCGCAGGGCGAGGACTCCCACGCGCGCCTTTGGAGCCCGCGCGTGACGCGAGCACTACTCTTTTTACTCTCGACGCGAGAGACTTGGCGCTATAGCCAGCACAAGGAGTCCCCGTGGCACAATCCGTTGACGGCCGAGTAGCCGTCTATATCGATTTCGACAACATCGTCATCTCGCGCTATAACCAGAAACACGGCAACGGGCAATTCCAAAGGGATAAGGCTCGGACACACAACGCAGGTCGGACGACCACAAGCGCAGTGGGCACCAAACTCACCGAAGCTGAAGTGGATGTTGAAGAAGGCAAGCCCGACGACTGCAACCTCCACGAAGGTAGCCACCGAACAACCGGCGGCAAAAATCAGCCCTCTCAAGCTATTAGTCCGCGCTCTGAGGTTGGTGCAGCAAAAGGAAGACTCTGACTGGCTAAACAGCTCGGCGGTTAAGAATCAGATGCTCAGAATTGATCCGTCGTTCGACGAGTCGTCGCTGAAGTTCGAAACCTTCAGCGACTTTGTGAAGTCTCTCAATTCAAACGTCGAGATGCGGGAACACGAAGGAATCCGGCAAGTACGACTTCGACCCAATGCCTCAAACCCCAAGTAGAGCGAGGCAGCCGCGAACTCACCGGGGGCATCCGCGACTGCCGGTCAGCTCAGCGCGATAACTAGAGTGCAGACTGCGAGGATCACGCTGGCAGGCACCATGACTTTTTTCTCCGGAACGCTGCGCGAGATCGCATTCATGACGATGCCCAGGGTGAAATAACCAAAAAGCACCCAGGCAGCGACGAGGTGAGTGTAGCGAGCGCTAGCCCGTCAGCGCTAGCTTTCCACACAACCCCGCTACGGAAGCAACTGCGCTGCTACAAGCTCAAGCGCCTTGAGCCGCCCAGGCGAGGTGTTTGCCGCATCCGCCTCATACGCCGAAAGGCCGGGATTAATCATGACTTCGTCGACACCAAAACGTTGAGCCAGAGAGCGGATGCGGGCTGCGGCGGCAACCGGTTCGTCGATTACCCACCGCTCTGACATGTCGTCCACCATCTGCTGTTGGGGCGCAGCCAGTTCTGTCGCCGTCGCCTGCTCGATCGTAGCGAGCGGGCCGAGTGGCATTCCGCTCCGAAGCCTCGCCATTTGCTGTAGTTGAGGGAGCGCCGCCGCGCGAGCTTCGGTGGCTGTCTCGGCGACGGAGACGTTGAGCGTCAAGAAGGTGCGCGGTTCTTTGAGGGACTCGGACGGCTCAAAGTTGTCTCGGTACAGCGAGAGGATGCGCTCGGTTCCCTCTCCAGAGAAATGGTGTGCAAAAACGTAGGGCAGGCCGTGAGCGGCAGCGAGTCGTGCCGAATAGTCGCTCGATCCCAGCAACCACATTTCGGCTACGGACGCAGCGTTTGGCGTCGCGGTGAGCTCATACACTTGGCCCGATTGCAGTTGCAGCGCTGCTCCTTCGGGGTGCATAAGACTGCGGATGTCGGCCACGTTACGCGGGAACGCGTCGACGTCGCTTGTCGTCCCCGTCATCCGCAAATATGAGGTGATCACGGGGTCGCTGCCGGGAGCGCGCCCTATTCCGAGGTCAATGCGCCCCGGAAAGGCAGCTTCGAGGATTGCAAACTGTTCAGCGACCACTAGCGGAGCATGGTTGGGGAGCATCACTCCCCCAGAGCCGACCCGGATGCGTGTGGTTTGGGCCGCCAGAATCCCAATAAGGACTGCCGGATTTGTCGACGCGACCGCTTTCATGTTGTGGTGCTCGGCAACCCAGAAGCGTGAGAACCCCAGTTCGTCTGCCCGTTGCGCGAGAGCGGTTGTCGCCGCAATCGCGTCTGCAGAAGTTTGGTTGCTACGCACGGGGATGAGGTCGAGAACAGATAGTCGCAGTGGTGTAGTCATCATTGCTATTCAACAGCGTCGTGACGTAGATATTCCTGAACAACCCGGCGCTCTTCGGTCTGCCGTGCGCAATTTATGTGGCGGATAGCTATGGTGTCCATTATGAAGATTTCGGAACTGAGCCTGGAGACCGGCGCGTCGCTGGCCACCATCAAGTACTACCTGCGGGAGGGGCTTTTGCCCGCCGGCGAACGCTCGGCACCGAATCAGGCAACGTATAGCAAGGCTCACGTGCGTCGCATCCACATGATTCGGGCGCTCACGGATGTTGGCGGCTTGGCTGTTTCTGATGCAAAGCGCGTAATCGACGCGATTGAGTCTGATCTTCCCTTGACTCGAGCGTTCGAGATCGCCCAGCGGACGGTCTCTGAGCAGGTTGATCCAGAGTCCCTCGATGATGACGCCATCTCGACAATAGATTCCGCTATTGCCGGGTGGGCGTGTGAACCGACCGACCCCGGCAGGTTGGCAGCCGCTCGGGTTGTCATGAATTTTCGCAAGGCTGGTCAGGGCACCGATAGCGGTTGGCTTGCAAGCTATGCGGAAGCAGCACAACTCGTTGCCAAGGCTGATCTTGACCTCGTGGAAACCCGGCCTGACCTTGCATCGCGCGCTGAGACAGTAGTGGTGGGAACAGTGTTGGGCGATGCGCTGTTTGCGGCCTTGCGCCGGAGTGCTCAAGCCGCGGAGTCGGTCCGCCGTTATGGCGACCCTGAACGCTAAAAAATCCACCACACGGGTTACGGATAGCACAACTATCCGATAGTGTTGCTATCGACTTGAGGAGCAACAATGACCACGACCCGCGAAACCCCAGCAATTGATACCCGATTGCTGCCATTCGGCAACACCATCAGCCAGCGACTGACACCAGCCCTCTTTCATAAACCACTGCTCTGGCTAGCAATCCTTATGGGCCTGGCCGCCGCTGTGGCACTCGTTGGGCTCATCGTGGATCCACGCACCATCACCGGCGCACCACTGTGGGCAAAGCCGCTGAAGTTTGCCCTCTCCATCGCGCTCTACTCGCTGACCCTTTCCTGGCTCATAGGAATGCTAAAACACCGGACGAAACTTGCCTGGTGGCTTGGCAGTATTAGCGCACTTTTTCTCGCGGTCGAGATGGTCGTCATTGTCGGCGCCGCAGCGATCGGCACGACAAGCCACTTCAACGTGACGACTCCCCTCACGACAGCACTGTGGTCGCTGATGGGCGCTTCGATCGTTGTCGTCTGGAGTGCAGCAATAGCGCTCGCACTATTACTCTGGCGACACCGAATTTCTGACCCCGCGAGGTCGTTCGCGATCAAGGCTGGCCTCATCATCGGTATCGCAGGAATGGGTCTCGCGTTCCTCATGACGTCTCCTAACGCCGAGCAACTCAGCAATTTTCAGGGGATCGCCGGCGCCCACACCGTCGGCATGCCGGATGGCGGCGAAGGCCTGCCGCTCCTCGGGTGGAGCACAGTAGCGGGCGATCTTCGAGTCCCGCACTTTATCGGCATGCACGCACTTCAACTATTGCCGCTCAGCGCGCTTCTCCTGGAGTTGCTGCGCAGTCGAGTTCGCGCCCTTCAACTGCCAATCGCGCGGCGACGAATTCTGGTAATCTTGGCGGCTCTCTACGGCGCAGTCACCGCGCTTCTCACCGCGCAAGCGCTCATGGGGCAGTCCATTGTGCAGCCGGATGCCATCGTGGCGACCATAGCGAGCGTACTGTTCGCGACGGCGGCCTCCGCGATCGCAATCACGGTCGTGAAGTTCCGAACGGACGTCACTCAATAGACTGGTGCGATGAACGCTGCTGAGTCTTCGCCTTCGGTCCACGACCAGAGCGGCACTCGCACGCCTCAGCGCCGCGGGCGACGAGTCCTCCGCGGAACTCTGGTCGGACTCGCCGCTTTTCTCGTCATCGCCGTCACCGCCATGCTCGTCTGGGCAAACGTCGGCGTGATGCACCCCGAGACCGATGCACTCGATAAAGTGCGCACTAACCCCGCCGTTTCCGTGTCCGAGAACGACGATTCGTTCGTTCTCTCCCCCACCAGTGCGCCCTCAGGCGAAGGCCTCGTGTTCATTCCCGGCGCGAAAGTCAGCGCAGACTCCTACCTCTACAAGCTCTCCGGAGCGGTCGCAGAATCTGGCCTCACCGTCGTTGTAACCAAACCCATCCTCAACCTGGCATTCTTCGATCAACGACGACTCAGCACCTTCACCAATGATGCCCCTGCAGTCGACACTTGGTACGTCGGCGGTCACTCACTTGGCGGTGTGCGCGCATGCCAATACGCGGCCCAACCCGAAGTTAGCGGGCTGATTCTCTTCGGCAGTTACTGCGCAAATGACCTCGCGGACGTCGACACCCGCGTGCTGAGCTTGAGCGGAAGCAATGATCTCCTGAGCACCCCCGAAAAAATCATGGATGCTGCACACCTGCTGCCGCCCTCAACAACCTTCTTCCCCATAGATGGTGCTAATCACGCGCGCTTCGGAGACTACGGTGATCAGGCCGGAGACGGCACCGCGACGCTCAGCAGCTCTCTCGTGCGCGACGTAATTACTGCAGAGATCACTAGTTTCATCCGAAGTGACTAGCACGGCAGCATAACCGAGCTATACGGCGCTCTCCTAGGCGAGGATCGGGATGGTGCCCGTAGCCGCATACCCCGCGGACTGCGGCAATGACGCCCCCAAAACATCCGACGACGTGTGCGCTTCGATGGGCACCTCAACCGGGACCTCTGACCCCATGGTGATGATCGGAATCGACTCGGTTAGCGCGATGAGACCGTCAGAGATTGTTGCAATCGGGTCAGCATCCGTGCTGGAGAAAATGGGGAACGAGCGTCCCTCGTCGGGCAGGCGACGCCCGCGACGGATCACGACGATGGTAGCCGCAGCGAGCGGGATTGCGATCACGCTAGGGGCCGCGACCCACATTGATGCACTGAGAAGCCCGTAGGCGCCCCAAACGCTATAACCGAGCACAAGCAACCACTGCGTAGTCTCTGAGATGCCCGCCAGACGTACTGCATCATTGCGGCTTTGCCAAGTAATTCGTGCCTGCGGCATCCACATGAGGAAGGAGAATCCTGTGCCAACGAATCCAAGTGCATTAATAGCGAAATCGGTGATGTCCATACCGAGTGCTCTGTTCTTTCTGACGGCCCAAGGAAGAACTCCTGACTGGGCACAAATTGCTGGGCATCCACGCGATGTCTCGGCAATTCTAGGCATAAATAAGCGTGTGCGCTAGCGGAATTCTTCCCCCAGTTTTTGGGCCGAGATGGCGGCAGATTTCGACTTCAGCAACACGATGATCCCGACACCGGTCACTCACGCACGAATGAGGTCGCGCGCGGGTTACGCTGACTCTATGAGTTCGCAAAAGACACGAAGTGAGGGCAGTCTCGCCTCGTGGAATGACGAACGCGGATTCGGTTTCATCACCCTCGAGAGTGGCGACCGCATCTTTGCCCATATCTCGGCATTTCCGCCGCGGGATGCCCGACCGACGCTCGACGAACGAGTGAGCTTCGCGGTTGAGCATACGAGCGACGGCAAAGTGCGCGCTCGCAACATCCGTTATTTGGCCGCGGCTCCACAGGTGGCCTCGCCTAGCAGCAACAGCAGGCCAGGAAGAATGAGCCTTGTGGTGCTGGCCACCTTTGTTGCGGCGATCACCGCGGTGACTGTCATCGGTGCACTACCTCTGTGGGTCGCCGGCCTGTATCTGATTGCCAGCATTGCCAGCTACATCGCTTACGCTGCTGACAAATCGGCTGCACAAACCCGCCAGTGGCGAGTGAGCGAAAGTGCCCTACTTGGACTGGGGATCTTGGGCGGTTGGCCAGGATCGATTATTGCCCAGCAGCGGTTGCGTCACAAAACTCAGAAGGCAAGCTTTCGACAGGCGTTCTGGGGAACCGTTGTGCTCAACGTGCTCATCCTGGCGGTAATGACGACTCCTTTGCGCGACCGCGTTATTGAGTTCGCCCTCTTGGTACTCTCCCCCAATCCGTCCTAGGCAATTCTGCTGCGGCTTCTTGCCGCCCTCCTCTCACAATTCAGCTGAGTCCCAACGTCGCTCGCGCGCACGATTTGGCGTACTCGATACTCCGTAAGGTAGAGTGTGAAATATACCCCCGGGGGTATTGCCCTTATCTTCCTGCAGCCGAAAGAGAATCTATGTGTCGTGCAGTTACCTGCCGCGTGTGCCAGAAAACAACCTGGGCCGGATGTGGCGAGCACATCCAATCCGTAAAGAGCAGCGTTCCCTCAGGCAACTGGTGCAATGGAAAGCACACGCAAGCTGACATCGATGGCGCTAAGAGTACTCGTGGCGGATTCTTTGCTCGCCTTTTCGGACGCTGATCCTCATGTGTGCACGAGTCACTTGCGAAAACTGCAACAAACCCACCTGGGCTGGCTGCGGCGAACACAGTGAAGAAGCTCTTGACGGCGTCGCCGAACGCGACCGCTGCCACTGCTAACAACCTTCTGTTCCGCCCAGCAACTGCCGGGCACCTAAAAAAACGCGCCCATCAAGGAGAAACAATGTTCCGACCGCTAACAGCCCTCGCAGGCGCACTCGTTGTGTTAGCCACAATTACCGGATGCTCGACCGCGGCGAGCGAGCCCGTCGAGCTCGGCTCAGACACCATCATCATCGACGTTCGCACCCCCGGAGAATTCGCGGCCGGCCATCTCGATGGCGCCACCATGCTCGACCTCACTGGCGGACAATTTGCCCAAGAGCTTCCCAACCTCGACCCCGACGCGGAGTATGCCGTTTACTGCAAATCAGGCAACCGATCAGGGCAGGCCGTCGCAATGATGAACGAAGCAGGATTCACGAGCGTCATCGACCTCGGATCGTTCGACAACGCAGCAAAGGTCACTCAGATTGAGGTAGTGCGGTAGCAGCATCGCTTGCATCCAGTTTTGCGCTGCTGGCTTCGCCTTCGTCGGCTTCGAATGATTCAGCCCGTACTGCAATCTGGTAGAGCTTTCGCTACGAACTACCTGCGTGCAAACGCTACCCACTTCCAGCATTCGCTACACCGCAAGCGATTCGCGTGACCCCGCTACCCTCGGATTCACTCGGGTCATTGTTCCCACCGCTCTGGGCGATGTGGTTGCCCACGTCAACCCCAACGCGGCAGCGCACTCTACGACCGCAACGCTACTGCTCCACGGCGCAGCTGGCTCGTGGACAACGTGGTTGCCTCTCATCCGCGGTGCTCACGCATCCGGCAAACCCCTCAACAATGTGGTCGCACTCGATCTCCCCGGTTGGGGCGACAGCGGAACCCTTTCGCGTAGTGCGAGCGTCGAAGATATGGCGGCTGTTGCGGCTCATGTCGCTCGCGCGCTCGGCTTCACCAACTGGAGCATCATGGGGCACTCGCTTGGCGGGCACCTCGCCCTTGCCATCGCAGTGCGCGAGCCCGAACGCACGATCAGCGTAACCGCGATCTCTGCCACCGGACCTGGCGCACTAACAGTGCTGCGACATCCAGTTCGGTCCTTTGCAACGCTGCCATGGCTAGCAGGCATGTTGGGCGCGATGCGCTTCCTGACTGCACTTGGCCCTGCAGGCGATGTTCTCGTACGCACCCTGCATCGACTCAAAGTCTTGGCCCCGCTTAGCTCTCCCCTGTTTGCGAGCCCCCGATCCTTGGATGCCTCGATTATCGACTCGCTTGCCAACGAGATTCGCCCCCAAGCTTTCGTTCGCGCTGCGGAGGCTGCCGCCCGCTACGACGAGCGTGCGTGGTCGAGCATCCGCTGTACTGTGACGATCGTTCGCGGCAAACGAGATGTGTTCGTCAGCCCGAGTGACGATGCCTGGTTTGCGGAGAATCTTCCGAGCGCTAAACAACGAATAGCAGCTCGCGCAGGACATTTTGCGCACATCGAGAGTGCCGGCAACAGTACGCCCGCACGACCTACGGAGCTCGCAACGGCGTAGCGGCGCGGTAGAGCGGCACGATAGAGCGGCACGCTGACTCGAATCGAATGCTCAGCGCCGCCCCTAGCTCGTGTCTAAACCTCGGCGACGGGCTGCGGTGGCAGCTTGCGCACTTTTGCACGGCGCCGTCGACGCGCCGGGATCATGTCGCGCATCTCTTCAAGCTTGCCGAAGCAGAGCAAACGGTCGTTGGCCTCAAGCACCGTGCTGCGTCGCGGATTTGGTACGACGCTTGAGCCGCGGTGCAAGGTCAGCACCGTAATGTCCTTCTCGCCGAGCCCCGACTCGCCGAGCTGCTTTCCGACAAACTCCGCGTCGCTGTGCACGACGATTTCAGCGACACCATACCCGGTAGAGACGCTGAGGCGTTGGCGAACATCGATCTCAGGGAACGCGACCTGGTTGGCAATGTAGTCAATGATGGCGCCCGCAACATCCAACCCGGTTGCTCGCTCAATGCCTTCAAGGCCTGGCGACGAGTTGACTTCCATCACGAGCGGGCCATCGTTGCCTTCCAGCATGTCGACACCAGCAACCCGCAAACCCATGATTTGGGCGGCCTTTACGGCAGCACGATGGTATTCGGGGGTTAGTTCAACAGCTTCGACGTTCCCGCCGCGGTGTACGTTCGACCGAAACTCATCGCCGACCGCAACTCGACGCATTGCAGCCACAACACGGTCACCAACGACGAGGGCACGGATGTCGCGCCCTTTACTTTCTGAAATGAAGCTCTGGATGAGCACGTTCTGTTTTGTCGAATGCAATGTCTCGATGATCGCTTTGGCGACTTGCGTATCCGGTGCCAGGATCACGCCGATGCCTTGTGTTCCTTCGAGCAGCTTGATCACTACGGGTGCACCGCCGACGCGCTCGATAGCCATCTCGACATCCGCTCGGTTGTGCACGAAGGTTGTGGCGGGCATTGCAATGTCGTGACGCGAAAGAATCTGGGTGGCACGCAATTTGTCTCGTGAGTTTGTGATTCCACTTGAGGTGTTCGGGGTGTACACATCCATCTGCTCGAATTGGCGGACGACCGCGGTACCGAAGTAGGTAATTGAGTTGCCAATTCGGGGCAGGATGGCGTCGTAGTCTGAGAGCAACTTGCCGCGATATTGCAGGTCGGGCTCGTCACCCGTGAGGTCAATTGCGAAACGCAGCGTGTTCAGAATCCTGACCTGATGCCCTCTCTCTTGAGCAGCTGCCTGCAGTCGTATTGTGGAATATGCCTGCGGGGCACGCGAGAGAATAGCAAGTTTCATCAGAGGTCCTGCCAAGATAGGGGGGTGATAGAACCTACCCATTCAAACACTATTGTGGGCTGGCGTGAATGGGTCGCCCTCCCGGGCCTTGGTGTGCCGTGGATCAAAGCCAAGATTGACAGCGGCGCGCAAAGTTCTGCACTGCATGCTGACGAGATTGAAGAGTTTGTCGGTGCTGACGGCAAAGACTGGGTGCGTTTCCAGGTGAAACCGTGGCAAAACTCCGACGCGGATGCCGCGGTTGTGGAGTGCGCAATCCACGATCGCCGGGCTGTTCGTAGTTCGTCTGGCCATAGCGAGGATCGCATTGTGGTGCTTATTGATGTGAAGGTTGGCGGACAAATTGTTGCCGCCGAGACCACTCTCACGAATCGTGACGAGATGGGGTTCCGGATGCTCGTGGGCCGCGAAGCCCTCAGCCAGGGTTTCCTCGTTGATTCCGACAGGTCGTTTCTCGGCGGGCGGGCACCGCGTGACATTCGCCGACGCAATCAGGGGCGCGGCTAGCTAACTAAGTCTGCGCGTCCCCGGCGTCTCTTCGCTCGCTAGCCCGCATCTGAGTTGGTGATTTCGGTGATGACCTCTTCGAGTGTCTTGGTGAGCGTGACTAACGAGTCAGTGCTGACCCATTCCTCAGCGGCATGGGCTCCCCCGCCGTCGACCCCGAAAAGCACGGTGGGTATTCCGGCGTCGGCTAGGAGCGCGCAGTCGGTCCAGAATGGCTCTCCGCGTACAGCAGGCACTGCTCCACTGTGCTTGCTCGCTGCCGCTATAAGGCAGGAGACAACAGGTTCGCTGTTGTCAACGCTGAAGGGGTTGCGTTCGAGTCCGGCAACGACGCTAAAGGTGAAATCGGCATCCTTTTCGGCGATTGTCTCAAGGATGCCCTTTAGTTCGGCTTCGACCGTGGCCGAGTTCTCTCCTGGAACGGTTCGGCGTTCGAGCAGAATGGTGCACGACGCGGGGTAACTTGATTGTTCTTCGCCACCCGAGATGACTGAGGCGTGGATGTTTCCAGTCCCGAGCATCGGGTGCGGATCCCGTTGAGACAACTCAACGTCGTGTTGGCCGAGGGCAGTGAGGAATGCGCCTGCTTTCACAATCGAATCTAGGCCGAGGTCGCGACGGGAACCGTGTGCCGCACGTCCGTAGATTATTACTTCGAACCACGCGAAGCCTCGGTGCGCTGTGACGACATCGAGGCCGCTGGGTTCGACGACGATGGCGCAGTCTGTTGTGTAGTGGCGAAGCACTTCCTCCGTGCCTGCACTTGCGAATTCTTCGTCGGCGACAAGGGCAAGCACGATGTCTCCAGCGTGAGGTCGTTTTATTGCGGTCGCTGCAGCAATCATGATGGCAGCGATGCCCGATTTCATGTCGTAAGCACCACGACCATACAGGTTGCCGTTTCGGTGGTCTGGGGTGAGCCCGTCGCCGGTGTAACTGCCCAGTGACACGGTGTCGATGTGACCGTTGAGCATGATGCTGTGGCCGCCACCGGTGCCTCTGCTGATCGCAACTATGGAGGGCCGGCCCGGCGTCGCCTCAAGACGGTGGCATTCGAAACCGCGCGAAACGAGCCAGTCACTGACGTGGTCAGCGATCGCAGATTCCCCCGGCGCACCGGGTACGAGCCCGGGGTTTGAAGAGTCGATGCGGATGAGTTTCTCGAGCAGAGTGACTACTGCGTGCAGGTGTTCAGGCATCCGGCGAGAAGCCTTTCGGGTTTGCGGCGCGACCCTCGGTACTGAGCAGTACAACTATGGCGTCATCAGTAATGCCGAGCGCAGCCCGCCGATCCGCGTCGGCGAGCATGGCGCGTGCGCCCGCGAGTGTCGACGCACCGCATGGCCCAGAATCGACTCCCAGGGTGGCAAGGTCCTTGACCGCCGTTAGCGCCTCAGCGTCTGTCACCGTTACGGAAGCATCGAGCCCCGCCTGCAAAACTGGCCACGCGATCTCTGAGACAGTGCCACAATTCAGGCCCGTCATCACCGTGTCGGCGGTGGAGACGGAGGTGAGTTCTCCGGCAGATAGCGAAGTAGTTACTGAGGATGCTGTGTCAGGTTCGACCGAAAGTACTGCCGGGGTGTGCTCAGTAGAGCGGTAGTGCGCGACGACTGCCTGAGCGAACGATCCAACTCCGGAGGGAGCAATCACTAGGTCGAGGCGTCCGATCCCGGCTTCGTGCAGCTGTTCATCGATTTCGGCAAACATCGTATTGTAGCCGTCGACAATCCACTGAGGAATGTCTTCATACCCGGTCCAGGCCGTGTCTTGAATGAGCATGACGTTCTCTCCCGCGGCGTTTTTGGCATGCTGCACGACATCGTCGTAGGGAACGTGGAGCACGACCAACTCTGCGCCTTCCGAAACAATTGCATCTTTGGCCGCTTGAGAAACACCTGCCGGCACATAGATCGTGGCGGGCAGACCGAGCAGTTTCGCGACGTGGGCCACAGCGCGACCATGGTTTCCATCGGTCGCGGCCGCAAGAGAAGGTGCGCTTGAGCTTGCGAGCCGATCACGTAGCTCTTCGAGGGTCAGTGCAGCATCCGGAAAACCAAGTCGAGTCGAAAGGGCGCGAGAAATCGCGTACGAAGCGCCCAAGATTTTGAACGCTGGCAGCCCCAAACGCTGCGACTCAACCTTAACGAACACCGCCCCAACCATTAAGGCTTCGGCCAATTCGGGCACCGAGACGAGCGGAGTGGGAGCGTACCCGGGCAGCGAGTCATGGAACGTGCGAGTTGTCGACCCCAATGGCGCCGTTCGCCACGTTCGCGCGGCCGGGTTGGAGAACCAACCTGCTGTAGATTCCTGTGTCTTGACAGTCATTGTCGTTCCCAACTTTGGCGCGTCTGAGCATTCTCGTCCGCGTCACCCCGGACGATTCACTCATCGTCTCGCATCTGTCAATAAAGCAACAGGGGTGGCTACAGGGGAACGCTTCCGTGCGCACCGGCGACTCGCGCCGTTCGATAGGTATCGACGGCGATAACGGTCCCGATGATAACCATCGCCAACGCCATTGATGCCAGTACATCGGAGGCCCAGTGATAGCCCAAATAGAGGCGACTCAGGGCTGTACCGATAACGAACACCACCGCGACAATGTACGAGACCGCTGCCCAGCCTGGATTGCTCCTGCGCGAGAAGACCAAGAAGGTCAGAATAAGGAAGAAGTCCGCAACACCGAGTACATGCCCAGACGGGAATGAGAATGTGCCATCGATGCCGTACAGCATGAGGTCCTCCGGCGGGCGACTGCGCCCAACGACGCGGGTGATGACTTGAACGATGATCACTCCACTGAGCGTGCCCGCTGCCAGAAGGAATGGTCGCCACGAATTCTTGGAACGCACGCCCCACGTCACGGTTACTGCCAAGACGATGATGGGCAGCGCAATTGGCCCAAAGATTTCTGTGAAGATGATCATCAGCAGGGTCAGCGATTCCGACTGGTTTTGCTCTAGCCATGCTTGGACCGCGGTGTCCATTGCTGTGAGCGCATCAGGCTGAAGGACCGACCACCAGAGCGTCAGTAGGCTGACGAGCCCGAGCACGATCAGAATCCCCGCGACTACGTACAACTTCACCTTTGTCGCGGCCGACACAATTCGCTCGTCATTGAAGAGCCTCGTGTAGAGGCGAGCTCTCCGGGTGTCTCGAGACGGTGACTCTGTGCTCCGCGAACTCATGCGCCGTCCACCCGCTTGCGCTCCTTCTTCAAGTCGTAGTCGGGACGGGGCCAATCCAGCTCCAACTCGCGCAGTTTAGTGAGAATGATTTGCTGCACAGCGAGCCGCGCGTACCACTTGTGGTCAGCTGGAATGACATACCAGGGAGCATCGCTTGTGGATGTTCGTTCGAGAGCGATTTGGTAGGCCTCCTGCAGTGCACGCCAGCGCTCACGGTCGTCCACGTCACTCGGATTGTATTTCCACAATTTCGATTTTCGGTGAAGCCGAGCAACTAGTCGCTTCTTTTGCTCTTTCTCACTAATCTGCAGCATTATTTTTACGATCGAGGTCCCGTTATCGATCGCCTCTTGCTCGAACTCGTTGATCTTGCCGTAGCGTTCTTCGATCGTCGCCGCGTCAGCGAGATTCTGAACACGGGCAGCGAGCACGTCCTCATAGTGCGATCGATCAAAGACGCTGACCATGCCTGCTTCGGGGAGATGCTTGCGCACCCTCCACAGAAAATCGTGGCGCAATTCTTCATCGGTTGGTGCTTTGAAGCCATGAACTACGACGCCGGAAGCATTCATTCCAGCCATGGCGTGCTTGACTATTCCGCCCTTGCCAGAGCTGTCCATTCCTTGAAGCACAATCAGCAAGGATGCTTTCCCGCCGACTGTACTGTCAGCAAAAAGTTTTCCCTGTAGTTTGCGCAGACTGCGACGCTTCTCAAGGAGCATCGCTGTGCCCGACTTTTTCGATGCATCAATTCCTGGCGTCGCATTTGGGTCGACTTCCGCAAGCGTGAATCCTGAACCGACACGGTGGATTTCGCTTGGCTCGTGTGACCAACTCAGTTTTGGCATAAGAGATGGTATCTCGTTAGGTGGCTCGCATACACTGTCCGTCATGAATGATGCCTCAGTGACGGGCGCAGCCCGCAGTGCAAAGAACAGCACTCCACTTCGCGGCTTGGCCCGGTTGGGTTTCGCCGTTAACGGACTCCTTCACATCCTGATCGGACTGTTAGCCATAGGCATTGCGGTGGATGGTGGCAACGAGAAGGCTGACCAGTCCGGCGCATTCAGCCAACTTGCCTCCAGCCCCGGCGGGGTTTTCTTGTTGTGGACTGTTGTCATCGGCATGTTTGCGCTCGGATTGTGGTTACTTATCTCTGGTTTCCTAATGTCTGGCGGCGATTCCAAACGCAAATGGGCGCGGCGCGGTGCCGAAGTTGCCAAGGGCTTGACTTACTTGGCACTCGGAGCAACTGCTGTGCCGTTCGCGCTTGGCAGCTCAACGAGTTCCTCGAGTAGCACGAGCAGCCTGAGTGCAAAACTCATGTCATCCCCTGGTGGTGTCTTTGTGTTGATTCTCGTCGGCGTCATCGTTATTGGCGTTGGCGTGTATTTCGTTCGTAAGGGCGTGGCCAAGAAGTTCACTCAGGACATTTCGCTTCCCGGTGATCCGATGAGAAAGTTCGTGCTTGCCCTTGGCGTTGCAGGATATGTCTCGAAGGGAATCGCCATCGGGATTGTGGGGATTCTTGTGATCGCTGCTGGAATCACAAACGATCCAAGCAAATCGACCGGTCTCGATGGTGCCCTGACAAAATTGACCGCGCTCCCCTTCGGCGCAATCATCTTGGTCGTGATCGCGATTGGACTTATCGCCTACGGTCTATATTGCTTCGTCCGGGCTTGGTTCGCTCGATTGTGAGGGTGATCGGTTCCACCTGCTCAGACCGCCTTTGATTCGGCGTTCTCCATCGATTTTTGCCGCCAAAGGTGCCGCGACGACAATTGCGATGCCGACTCCGAGCAGAACAGCACCGAAGGTATCGGACAGCCAATGCGCCCCCAAGTACGTGCGGCTCGCCATCATCATCAGGGTATAGATCGCACCAGCAATCCAGACCCATAGCCGGGGAAACAAAACGGCGAGAACCAGCGCCATCACAGCAGCGTTAGCCACGTGCCCTGATGGGAACGATCCGAAGTCCACGTTTACGAGGATGGTGTCTGGCCGTGCTCGCCCAAAGAGGTGCTTGAGAAGCTGAACGGTACCGCCGGTTACAACAGTGGCGATCACGAAGTACAGGGCTCCCCACGGGCGCTTGACCAGAAGCAACGCGATGATGATTGCGCCGGGAATAATGAAGCTGGCCATCACGCCTGCCCCGAGATAGTTCAGTACGAGCGCGAGGAATTCCCAGACTGGCGCCCGGTTTTCGCCAAGCACGAACATCCATTGGGTGTCGACAAAAAAAGGCATTCCCTGGTCACGGGCAGTAATCAAAGCTCCCAATGCGACAACAAGAACCAAGGCCACGATTCCGCTGACTAACGGCCACACTCGACGGACGCGTTCGGCACGGGCAGTGGCGGCAACTTCCGGATGTTTGTTCACCATGAGGCAATGCTAAAACTTTCTTCCTGTGAACCGTCAACAATCGAGACGTCTTCATTCTCCAACCGTTATAGTCATTTCACTGTCGGCTCTGGTCGACATCACACCGGCCAGATGAACGGCCACGGCGTGTACAACTCCACGAAAGATTGAGGTTGATCGATGGCTGCAACGACACGCAAGAATGCGTCACGCTCTCAAACCGCGGCCGTAATCTACAACCCGATTAAGGTTGACCTCGATGAAATCAAGACCGCAGTTGCGACTGAGGAGCAATCTGCCGGTTGGGGCCCGACACAGTATTTTCCGACAACAGAAGAAGACCCAGGTCAGGGCGTAGCACGTCAAGCTCTAGATGGTGGAGCCGACATGGTCATCGTCGCTGGCGGTGACGGAACCGTACGTGCGGTCGCAGAAATCGTGCACGACAGCGACGCTGTGCTGACTTTGATGCCCTCGGGCACCGGCAACCTCTTTGCCCGCAATCTCGACCTTGCGCTCAATGACGTAGAGGCCTCAGCGCACACAGCTTTTACCGGCGTGGACCAACCCTTCGACATAGGGCTAATTGAGATTCGTCACGACGACGAAACGCTGACGAAGCACGCGTTTCTGGTCATGGCAGGTCTGGGGCTTGACGCGAAAATGTTAGTCAATACCGATGAAGATCTAAAGAAGAAAATCGGGTGGCTGGCGTATGTCGGCGCTATCGCCAGGGCGCTGAAGGACGAAAGCGAACTCCGAGTCCGGTACCGCCTCGACACGGGACGCTCTCATGCAGCTCGCGCACACACCATTATTATCGGCAATTGCGGATCCCTCACCGCGAATGTGCTCCTGCTTCCCGATGCAGCACCGGATGACGGATTCTTTGACGTTGCGGTCATGCGCCCGGAAGGGGTGACCGGTTGGCTGCAGATCATGGCAAAAGTCTTCTGGGAAAACGGGGTTCTCCGCCGCATCAAGGGCGGCGAAGCACTGACCACCAAAGACGTGAACGCATTGAATTACGTCAAAGCGAAGCAAATGACAATGCGGCTGCAATCTGCCGAAGAGGTCGAACTCGACGGCGACCCCTTCGGCAAAGCGATCGCACTCAAGGCCAGGATCAAACCGGGCGGTCTGCGTGTGCGGGTGCCGGCTCCGTAATTACGGTTCCCGTGCCGGATCTGGCTCGGTCAGCCGAGGATTCAGAGCGGCGAGAATGCGCGCGACGTCCATTGCGATCGCCGCCGAAGCTCCCATTGCTGTCGCCGGAGCGGTATTTTTTCGCGCATCCAGTTCCGCCATCAGGGCCGCAAGGGCATCTGTCGCGGCTGAATGCGCTGGCTGTTGCTTCTCTTCGGAATCCCAGTCGTGCAGCAGCGTAGAAACAGCATCGAGCGCAATACTCAACGACGGGCGCAACTCCGGCCTCAATTCGATCTTGATCGGGGTGCCCCAGACCGCTCCTGCAAGTACATCAGTGATATCGCGAACATAGAAAGTGACGTTCTCGAGAGCCGCCAAATCGTCGTAGTCGGCGCTCACGTCTCGACGATGGCGACGAGCCCGCGGATTGGCTTTGCGGCTATCGTCAGCGTGCAACACCGCCGCCCGCACTTCGCCCGAAACGCTCACTAGGGTGTCTTTTCCGGATGCCCAACCGTCTCGCTCTGGCGGCCAGCTTTCGGCCAGCGCCTTGGCGACTTCTGACAGGTGGTCCCCGAGCACTCGACGATAATTTGAGAGCTGTCGGTCCACGGCATCCTGACCCAGTGCCGGAAAGATCAGCACATTAATGAGGAGCCCGATCACAATACCGAGGCTGACCTGCTCAAGATATCCGATCGAATAGTCGTCAGCATCCGGACCACCAATGATGAGCACGAACAATACGGTTACTGGGATGTACTCTCGATTGGCTCCGAACCAGCCGGTGGCAGCAATCAGAGCGCCAGCGCCGACAGCAAGAGACATTGTGAGCACGCTTGGTGAGCTGAAAATTATTACGGCACCCGCGAGCACAATCGCGACCGCAAGACTTCCCAGCGTTTGTAGCGCATTCTTCATCGACCCCATGAGCGTGGGATACATGCTCACGATGGCGCCGAGCGGTGCGTAGTAGGGGTAGTTGTCGGCCACCCCGGGAAGGTAGGGCGCGATAGTCCACGCAAGGCCGACAGCGATCGCGGCCTTAACCGCCTGCAAAATGCGCGCTCGAGTGATGTCCGATTTCAGCCGCCATGCCGTTCTTTTCACTGGCTCAAGCGGCAGACCCGACATCGTCTTTCCACTCATGCGCTCGTGACGACCTCTAACCCGCCCGGCGCAGGCTCAGGGCGTTCAATTCTGACGCGGTCCGGGCGAAAGCCGTGCTCGATGCCCCACAGTACGGCGTTAGTTCTGCTGCTCACACCGATGCTTCGATAGCCGCTTCGGATGTGGGTCTTGATTGAATTGATCGAAAGATTCGTCCGTTCAGCAATCTCCAAGTTGGAGAGTCCCTGAGTGATTAGCGCCAGAATTTCTGCTTCGCGTTCCGTGAGGCCCTCTTCGCGGCCTGGCCAGTCGCCTGCGACAACAATGGGTGTTCCCTTACCGCCGGTGTGAATCCGCTCGCCCCCAGCGTGAATCGCCTCCAACGCAGCCACAAGCATGGCAGCCGACAAGCCTTTAGAGATGTAACCACCCGCGCCGTTCGCAAGCGCGGCCGCGATGTGAGCTGGGTCAAGATTCCACGAGTAGACAACTACCAATTCGACTAGCGGATTCGCGACGAGCTCTCGAACCGCAGCACGGTCGCCTTGAGTGGCCGCAAAGGTGTCATACAGGGCGATGTCAACGTACTCGCTCACTTGCCTGTTGAGATCGAGCTCGACTATGCGGATTCGGCTCTGGTAGGAGCGCAACATGCCAACGACTCCACGAGCGACTACCTCGTAATCGTTAACCAGGGCAATGCGGACTGAATTCATGCCTCAACGATAAGTCGTTCGACCGAATCTTGGTGAAAGTTCACCCTTTAGGGTGAGGCAGCCCGCGACCGTTCAAAATATTCTCGGCTAGTGGGTGCGGCATCCAGCCGTCGCTCATGTTTCCACCAGCTTCATTCGACATCCCTCCCCCAGAACAAAGGAGCTCAATCATGAGTGCATCAGACAAGGTCGAAAACACTGCTGAAGACCTCAAAGGAAAGACCAAAGAGACAGCAGGAAAAGCCACCGGCAACGAAGAACTCGAAGCCGAAGGCAAAGCCGATCAGACCAAAGCGAACCTGAAGCAGGCCGCCGAAAACGTCAAAGACGCGGTCAAGGAATAGTCGCTCCGCTGACAAGCAACAGCTTTCCTATTTCACGTCTCGAAAGGTAACTCCCCCATGAACACTCTTCTCATCATCGTGGCCATTATTGCGGTCATACTGCTGCTCACTGGCGGATTTGTCCAGTCGCTCAACTTCCTCCTCTGGGTCGGAATCGTGTTGGCCGTTCTCGCCGTCATCGTTTTCCTCGCTCGCAGGCTGTCGGGCGGTCGGGTCTAAAACTCCGGATAAGCACACGCGATTCGCCAGGGCCTCCCCCAGTCCTGCTGTCCGGAGCGAGGGGTGCTTGGCCTCATCGGCCGAGCACCCCCTGTTCCCCACATGCTCCGCGCTTTCGTCGCTCGGACACCACACCTCACACGTCGAGCCAACCGAACGACAGCACAACCGTGTTGGCAAGCACCCTGCCTCAAGCCGGCCACGCCGGAGTAAGAGGAGCAAGAGGAGCACTAATGGACACCACAACATCCGGGCACGACGCCTGCAGCCAATCCGCGTCGACGTGCGCCTTCGAGGTCACGCCCGACACCGGTCACATACCTCGTCCGTTAGCTGCCAGCGCGCACGCCAACGCTAGCTCGCGCGTCGATCCCCTCGCCGAATGGCTGAGTAGTTTGATCCCTGAGCCCGACGACCATCCATCACGGGGTCGTCACTCTCGAAATCACGATCCAAACGACGACCAACGAAGCAATATAACTTCTAATCGGGCCTAGGCTCCCCTGGTGGCGACATATACGGTGTTGGATGAGACCCCGCCGGTGAGCGCATTGTCGAAATCGACCACGTGAGCGGTCGGATTCTCGAATACTTGACCAAGTCGCTCCATGAATTCGTCGTCGGTCGGGTCATCCGACCAGAGCGCGAATACTCCGCCATCGGTGAGATGAGCCCGCACCCGCCGCAAACCGTCAACGGTATAGAGGTCGGCGTGGCTGGGGTCGAGTTGGTGTCGAGGAGAGTGGTCGACATCCAGCAGAATCACGTCGTAGGGCTCGGTTGGTTCGGCGCGCATCACGGCAAAAAAGTCAGCGTGCGTGAGGGTGGTGCGGCTGTCGCCAGTGAGTTCTGCAGACACAGGGAGCAGGCCGCGCCGGTGCCAATCAATCACCGCGGGGAGGGCGTCGATGACTTCGAGCGATGCCACGCGAGAATCGGAAAGCGCCGCAACTGCGGTGTAGCCGAGGCCAAGTCCCCCATTGACGACGCGCAGTTCGTCACCGCTGGCCGCCGCTAGCCCAAGGTCGGAAAGCGCAATCTCGGCGACGGTAAACAGGCTCGACATGAGGTACTCCTCGCCGAGCTTCACCTCATACACATCGACGTCGAGCGTCGGCTCCCGTCGGCGCCGCAAGTTGAGTTCCCCCATCGGAGTTTCTTGAAAGTCGAGCTCTTCGAAGCGGGAGATAGCCATGGGGTGAGCTTACGTGCCGCGGGCTGCGTCGAGAACGACTGACCGAGGCCAAGTGCGCTGACGCGCGTGAATCGGGACGATCACAAAACGACGTAGGCCTTCAGTTGCTTCATTAGTGACTCTGAGATCACGCCCGTACCGCCCAAAACGATGATCTTCTGTGGCCGCAATCGCTCCAACTCAGCCTTCACCACAGAGGGAATCGCCGAGCCGCTAATTAGCAACACTGGAGCGCCAACGCTTCCCGCGACGGCAGCGCCGGCGAGAGCATCCGGGAAATTTGCACCGTTGGCGACATACGCCACCGGAACTCCAGGCTCAAACGATGCCGCAGCCACGGCTGCTGCCGTCGAATAACGATTCGCGCCCGCAAGACGGGTAACCGCACCAGTCGTATACGCAGCCAGCTGGCTCTTCACAGAGTCAGAGAGGACCCCCGAGCCTCCCAACACAATGATCTTCTGTGGTTGCAAACGCTCCAACTCAGCCTTCACCACCGACGGAATCCGAGACGCACTGGTCAACAACACCGGAGCACCGACCTTGCCGGCAACAGCAGCCCCAGCCAAGGCATCCGGGAAATTTGCACCGTTGGCGACATACGCCACCGAAACCCCAGGCTCAAACGAAGCCGCAGACACCGCTGCTGCCGTCGAATAACGATTCGCGCCCGCAAGACGGGTAACCGCACCAGTCGTATACGCAGCCAGCTGGCTCATCACGTCGTCAGAGACAACCCCCGAGCCACCCAAAACAATGATCTTCTGCGGTTGCAAACGCTCCAACTCAGCCTTCACCACCGACGGAATCCGAGACGCACTGGTCAACAACACCGGAGCACCGACCTTGCCGGCAACAGCAGCCCCCGCCAACGCATCCGGGAAATTCGCCCCATTCGCGACATACGCCACCGCAACCCCAGGCTCAAACGACTCTGCGGAAACTGCTGCCGCCGTCGAATAACGGTTTGCACCTGCAAGTCTCGTGACGACGGGGTACACCCGGACGAACCACGAAGGTGATGCAGCAGGCTCCGTGTAGTCGGTTTCGTAGAGCTTTATTCGCCACTCCATGTCTTCGGTCTGCACGGGAAATCTATAGCTCTCGCTCAACCCAGTTCCGCCCCGGTAGAGCCCATGAATGGTCCACGACCCGTTTATGCGCTTCTCAAGCCCCACAAGTTTTCCAGTGCGTTGCGGAGTAGTCACACTGACGTAGCGGTCCCCCGCCGATTCGCCGGATCGAATCCACAAGTCTTCGTCGTCGATCGGATAGACCTTCGTCGATGCTTTGACAATCTTGACCGTAATTATTTCGCTCGTGGCGCTTGAGAAATTCCAGGTGGTCCGCACCTCACTGCCGCTGCCATCAAGCGTCCCGCCGCCGTATTCCGCACTTTCGGCCGGAGTGAACAGCCGAATCTTGTAGGTTCCAGGGAGCACTAGCGGCGTTCCCAAGTGCAACGACAAAACTGCCAGCACGTCCATCTCTCCATCGGCGTCGTAGCACTGTTCCGATAGCGGCAGAGAGTAGTCAGTTATTACCGTGATCTTTTCGGCCGTCGCCTGCCAGGCGGTGCCACTCCACACTTGCGGCTCGAGAAAACGTCGGCATCCTGGGGCCCGCACTGTGAGATTGGGGTCCACGTCGTAAGGGTCGGCCTCAAACGTGTAGGTATCAGCGTAAATGTAGCTTTCGAGAGGCTCCTCAGTGCCGCTTGCGGGCGTCGAAGCGACAACTATTGGCGCGGCAATGACAGCCAACGCCGTGAGCACAGCCACACCCCATCGCGAGAATCTGAGGACCGCCGGGTGTGACTCGCTGATCGATTCCACGCGTAGTAGCCTTTCGCAGCTGAAGCCCTCGTCCGCTGCGCGAGCACAGCAGAGCTATAGAGTTAACTGTGAGTTATCCTAGCGAATCGCCGTGCTCAAACGCTAGCAAAGAGGTGCATCGCAGCCGTCGACCATCGAAGCCACGGGTCCGAGGCGAGCCTGCCGGGCTCTGAGTCCTCGCTTAGGCTGCGGAGCGAGCGCGACCAACCAGGCCAGCACGCGCAAGCAGCACGTACAGCTGGCATCCGAGGCAGTAGTCGAAGACCGAGTTCAGGAACGCGGCAATAAACGCCATGCCCGCGAAGATCACGAGGGCATAGGGTACCGCCGCAAGATGGAGCACGATTCCGATGACGGTGATGACGAAGCCGACACCCTGCGAGAACGTGGGTGGTCGCGGGTCTTCCTGATGGCTTGGTGCGCTGAGCCGCGGGCGAATCACTGCCTTGAAGATCAGTCCGTAGGGGTGACGTTGGATTCCTGCGAAGGCTCCCCACGCAAAGAGAACCGCAATGAGACTGAAGAGGAGGAAAGCTGGCTGGCTGGCGCGCTCGGCGATCGTGGCCGGAAGTGCCGCCGCAGCATCCAATCCGAGCCCGATCACGGTCAGCAGCAGCACGGTGGTGATGCCGGCGCCGAAACGGGGTCCGCGCGGGTCGATCCCGGTTTGTCCAGGCTTGGCAGCAAGGGCTGCCTTCGAGCCCGAAAGCGGGGCTACTTCCGGAGTCCGTTTGTCATTCGAGGTCATTGTTGTCGCTATCTTCGTTGTTTCGGGTAGCCGGCTATCTCGCACAGTCGTTAGACAAACGCGGGGCTGAGCATCCGGTCGAGTTCGGCACGAACGTCGTTGATTTTGGGGGCGCCGCCGATACGAGCCTGCAGAACACCATTGCCATCGAGAATGAACGTGGTCGGCGATTGCAGCAGTTTGAACTGGTTCGCGATCTCAGGCCGTGACGTCACATCGATGTCGACGTGAACGACTGCGCCGGTTCCGTTGTCGAGTTCGCTAGCGAGGCCGCTGAGGAGGGTGTGAGTTGTTTTGCAGGGGGTGCAGACCTCGGTCGAGAACTGGAGCAGAGTGATGCGGGTTCCGAACTCGGGGGCGCCAGCAATCGAAATGCGGTTGTCAGCATCCGTTGCACTGGTTCGGGCTCGCTGGATGCGGCCGGTTCGGGCACGCCAGACCAGACCCAGCGCGGTGGCTAAAGCCACCAGGCCGAGCAGCACAGTCAGGGTTTCCAAGGTATTCACCTTTCAAGAGTATTGGGGGTTCACGCGCCTCAACGAAGTGTGACGGCAAGTTACTCAGGACAAGTCGAATGCGGCCTCAGATATTCCGAGAATGTTAGCGCTGTCCCATAGGGCTGTGGCCTAGATTGGATGCGCGGCTGCCGCACGGGCATCCGCGACACTTGCGTGTGGAAACTCACGAGCGGAATACCTGTGAAAGATACGTCGACCTCGAGCGAGTTCTCCCTTGTGCAAGACCCCCCTCCGGAGATTTCTGAGCAGGACGCCGCGGCTCTCGCCGACACTATCTTTGGCATCGCTGCCACTGCTCGTTCGCTCGGCAGCCATCAGGACCGCAATTTCCTTCTGGAGGGCGCGGAAGAACGCACTCTCCTCAAGATTTCCAACCCCGCAAGCTCCCGGGCTGAGCTCGAGGCACAATCCCTTGCCACCGCCCATCTTGCCTCGCAAGAGCCGAGCATCCGGGTGCCCCTCACTCGCACCGGCCGTGATGGTGAACGCGTCCAGGAGCTCTCGGTCGACGGCCAACGACTGCACGCCCGCGTTCTCGACTTCATTAGCGGAACTCCGCTCTCAGGCGGGCGCTACCTATCCCCTCACGCTGTGCGCGCCATTGGAGCACTCGCCGCTCGTGTTGCCGTCGCGTTCGCGGACTTCGACGCCCCCGGCGTCGAGCGCTCGAACCAGTGGGATCTTCGTCGCGCCTCGACCGTGCTCGACGCCCTCCTCCCTTATGTTGACGACGATGTGCTCCGTGCGCGCCTTCGCGAGGCGAGCGATGCCGCTTGGGCGACGGTGTCTGCTTTGGCAGCTGAGCTTCCGGTTCAGACAATCCACGGCGACCTCACCGACGATAATGTTGTGTCGAACGACACCCTCACGGGTATTCCGGATGGGATCATCGACTTCGGCGATGTCAACCGAAGTTGGGCTGTTGGCGAGATTGCAATCACGGTCTCCTCTCTTGTGCACCACGACGGTGCCACGCTGCCATCCGTGCTGCGTGCCGTTTCCGCGTACCACTCGATCCGCCCGCTCTCGTTAGCCGAATCCGAAGCACTCTGGCCGCTTGTGGTGATCCGCGGCGCGATCCTCGTCGCCAGCGGGCATCATGTGCAGGCAACCGACCCCGACAACGAGTACGCGAGCGAGAATCTGCTGCACGAGCTGCGCATCTTTGAGCAGGCAACCTCGGTTCCGCTTGCAGTAGCAAACGAACTTGTTCGCGGTGCGCTCGGACATGATTTCCAGCACGCGAGTCTGCCAGCAAGCGGAATGCTTATTCCAGCGCTCAATCCGAGCGCTATCAAAGTGCTGGATTTCTCAGCGACGAGCGCGGCACTCGACAACGGGCGCTGGCTCGACGACGATGCCGAAGCGAAGATCGCAGCGGACGCCATCAGCGCCGGTGCGTCCGGCGCGCTCACCCGCTTTGCTGAGCCCCGGCTCACCCGGGCACACATCCCGGTCGATCCAGAACCCTTGAACACTCCGCTCGGCATCGAGCTCACACTGGCCAAGCCGCACGACGTGGCCGCTCCCTGGCCCGGCGCTGTCACGCACACCGCTGACGGCGTCGAGTTCCGTGGCAACGGCATCCTCCTCACTCTTGAGGGTGTCGAAGCGCTTGTTCCCACTGGCACAGAGGTGGATGCTGGCGCGCCTATCGCCCGCACTCAGACTCGACTCCGCGTGCAGGCATCCCTCGGCGATGTTGCCGTCCCGTGGATGGTCGGCCCAGAACTTGCTGCCGCTTGGCGCGCTCTCGCCTGCGATCCAACACCGCTCGTGTTTGGCGAGACGGTTCCCAGTACCGACCGAGATTCGGCCGCCCTGATCGCTCGCCGGCGCGACACTTTCGCTGACGCGCAAGAGTTCTACTATGACGAGCCTCCGATGATGGTGCGCGGTTGGAGGGAATACCTTGTCGACGCCGATGCCCGCGTCTACGTGGATGTTCTCAACAACGTCACTTCGATCGGACACGCACACCCACGCCTCGTCGATGCTGTCACCCGACAGTGGAGCCTCCTCAACACCAACTCCCGTTTCAACTATCCGGAGGTCGTGGAGTTTTCCGAGCGTTTGAGCGCGCTACTCCCCGATCCCCTCAATTCCGTCTTCCTCGTCAACAGTGGCTCGGAAGCGGTTGACCTCGCGCTGCGCATTGCCCGGGCGTGGAAAGCACGCAGCGATGTGCTCGCCGTTCGTGAGGCCTACCACGGCTGGACTTTCCTTTCGGATGCCGTTTCCACATCGATCGCGGACAACCCTGACGCCCTCAGCACACGGCCAGACTGGGTGCACACCGTTGATGCCCCGAACAGTTACCGCGGTAAGTATCGCGGCCCGGAGTCCGACCGTTACGCCGGGGAGGCTGTTGCCGAGATCGAGCGACTGGCGGACGCCGGAACCCTTGTCGGCGCCTTCATCGCGGAAACGTACTACGGAAACGCGGGTGGAATTGCCCTGCCCGACGGCTACCTCGACGCCGTCTACAGTGCAGTGCGCAAACATGGCGGCCTTGCGATCGCTGACGAAGTGCAGGTCGGCTATGGCCGCCTCGGCGAATGGTTCTGGGGATTCGAGCAGCAGAAAGTTGTGCCGGATATCGTTGCGGTCGCCAAGGCCATGGGCAACGGGCATCCGCTCGGCGCAGTCATCACGACGCCAGAGATTGCCGCCCACTACCGCTCGCAGGGCTACTTCTTCTCGTCAGCAGGCGGCAGCCCGGTGTCGAGCGTTGTCGGTCTCACCGTGCTCGATGTGATCCGAGACGAAAAGTTGCAGGAGAACGCCGTCGAAACCGGCAACTACCTCAAGGAGCACCTCGCCGCGCTTGGCGAGCGCCATCCTCTCGTCGGAACCGTGCACGGCAGCGGCTTCTATCTTGGCCTCGAGTTTGTGCGAGACAGGACAACGCTTGCGCCAGCCACCGAGGAGACCGAAGCTATTTGTGAGCGCCTGCGTGAGGTAGGCGTCATCGTTCAACCCACGTCAGACCATCAGTGCGTGCTAAAGATCAAACCGCCAATGTGTCTCACGCGTGCAAGTGCCGACGCGTTCGTCGACGCCCTCGATCGGGTACTGACGAACGGCTGGTGATGTTGACAGGGTAGGTCGCTATCCTGTTGCCCACACAATGACGTGCAACGGAAAAGAGGAGCTCATGCCTTACTTCACCGTCAACAAGAATGCCCAGCCGAACACCGGCGACCACGAGGTTCATGACTTGGCGTCGACACGGGGCTGTCTGCCGAGCGTCGAGAATCGCACCGATCTCGGCGAATTCGCCTCGTGCAGCGAAGCTGTGGATGCCGCGAAGAGCCACTACCCGAAGGTCAACGGTTGTTATTGGTGCGCGATCACCTGCCACACGACCTGATAGCTGGACTTGTTGTCCGGTTGTTCGCTGTCTGGAGACACTTCTTGAGGTTCACGGGCGATACGACACAGCTCGTAGAGCAGATCTTTTAGTCCAAAAGTTCCGCGTTGCGTGACGCTCTTAGTGATTGAAAAACCCCATCGAAATCCACATCGATTCAGAAGCGGGCTTTCGACCGGCGCGTTGCCAACGTGGACCTAACTGACGACGACTAAAACAGTCTGGATGGGGGTCTCACCGAGCAGAGGGCGTACTGACCCAGATTGCAACACAGGATTCCTCGTATCGGTTTACGTACCAGTGAGGAGTCGTTGACGCAAAGGTAATCGAGTCGCCTGCCGTCAAGGTATGCCGCTCTCCGTCAAGATAGACGTCGATCTTCCCCGACATGACGATTCCAAACTCCTCGCCGCCGTGGTGGAACGGTGTTGCACTCGTATCGTGTCCCGGAGGGCTCACAATCCACTGCGCCTCGATGAGACCATTTTGTTCCGGAGTCAGCAGCTCGTGAACGGCTTCACCCACTGATTCCCGAGTGACACCTTTTAGGTTGCGCCTGTCACCACTACGCACGACGGGCGACGCAGGTTCGGCGTGACCGACAAAGAATCGACCAACCGGAATTTCGAGGCCATGTGCCAACTGCGCCAGCGTGGTGAACGACGGGTTGGCCTTGCCACGCTCGATCTGGCTAACAATGGCTGGGCTCAGCTCGGATTTAGCGGCCAACTGGGCCAGAGTCATTCCCATTTCTTTTCGCACGGAATGAACCATGCTCCCGACCGTGGTTAGGAGCCCGCTCAGCGCGGCTGAGTTGACCCCAGATCTAATGTCACTCATCAGGCTCCCTGTCTGTCGGCGAAATCTTCACCATTATGAAATATTTTAGTGCACTAAGGTTTTCATCTCGCATCCATCTCCGCTGACGAGGGCGCTAGCGAGAGTTGGATGAAAGTTGGCCACGCCAACTCGTTAGTGTCAATCATTCAGGCGTCTCCTGATTTTGTAGTGGAAGTCCGGCAATTAGGGAGTCGTCTCGACCGGTATTCCCGAGTGCCGCGGCCCCCATAGGAGAACCCAGTTCGCTGAAGAAATCTACATTTGCTTGGGTGTACTCCCCCCACTTATCCGGCACATCGTCAACGTAGTAAATGGCCTCGACCGGGCACACGGGATCGCAGGCCCCGCAGTCAACGCATTCGTCCGGATGGATATACAGCGACCGCCCCCCTTCGTAGATGCAGTCGACTGGGCATGCGTCGATGCAGGCTTTATCTTTCACATCCACGCAGGGCTGAGCGATAACGTACGTCATTGTTTGGAATCACACCCCGGTATAGACGGTCTTGCCCCAGGTAAAGAAGTCCAGTGCGCCGCGACCCTGTTCGCGGAAGGTGTTCGTGGAGGAATCTTTTACCCCACCAAACGGCACGTTAAGATCCAGCCCAGCGGTTGGGCGATTGACCTTGATGACGCCGGCCTGAGCACGTTGGGCGAAATCGGTAGAGCGAGCAAGGCTGTCGGTACAAATGCCCGCAGTGAGTCCGTAGCGCGAGTCGTTAATCGCAGCCAGCCCAGCCTCATAATCCGGGACCTCCAGTGCGGCCACAACCGGGCCAAAGATTTCGTCGCGCACGGCGGGGTCGTCGAGCGCGAGATCCGTGAGCACCGTCGGGGTGAAGTGCAGGCCGTTGTCGCCTGTGGAGCCATGGAGAGCAGTAGCACCACGCGCCAGCGCGCCACGTACGGCGCCTTGGTTTTGTTCCATCTGGTTGTCACTGACAACGACGCCCATTTTTGTAGCCTCGTTGAGACCATCTCCGGGGAGGTACGCCCCGGCCTGTGCCACAAGTTCGTCAAGGAACGCGGAACGGATGCCCGGCGTTACATAGACGCGCGACGTCGCCGTGCATGCCTGACCAGTGAGACCGAATCCGCCCGCCGCCACGACCTGAGCGGCCTTGCGGGGGTCGGCGTCATCGAGGACGAGCACACCATTCTTGCCACCCATTTCGAGCTGCACTCGGGCGCGGCGCTCACTCATCACTTGGTGCAGTCCCAGGCCGACAGCTGTGGACCCGGTGAACGAAAGTCCGGCAACGCGGGTGTCCTGCGCGAGAGCAGATCCGATGATGCGTCCCGCGCCGTGCACGATATTGAGCACGCCATCCGGCAAGCCAGCGTCAGTGAGGGCACGGGCAAGGTGCGTGGCCGACATGGGCGTCATCTCAGCGGGCTTAAGCACAACAGCATTCCCACTAATGAGTGCAGGCGCAGTCTTCCAAGCCGGAATGGCGATCGGGAAGTTCCAGGGGGTAATCAATCCGACTACACCGAGGGGCTCGCGGCGCGTATAAATGGAGGTGTCGGGGAGACCGCTCGGCAGGACGTCACCGGTCGAAGCCCAGCCCAATGATCCAAAGAAGCGCATCACATCGATAGCACGAGTAACTTCACCCAGAGCTTCAGCGATCGTCTTACCCTCTTCACGAACAAGGTCTTCGGCGATGGCACGCTTGCGTTGCTCGAGCAACGTTCCTGCGGAGATAAGAATGGCACCTCGCGCGGGCAGTGGCATTGTGGCCCACGATTCCTGCGCCGACGCGGCGGCCGCAATGGCCTGATCGAGAGCTTCGGGGTTCGCGTTAGGAGACACGACCGCGACCTCACCAGGGCGCGCAGGGTTCATTCTCTCGACGTCGGCACCGCCCAGCCATTCGCCGTTGATCAGGTTCTGTGCAATTGCTGCGTTAGTCATGGGGACTCCTTCGTTGAGGTCAATGATTAAAGCGTGCGAACGAGGCCGCCGTCGCAGCGCAGAGCTACTCCGGTGACATAGGAGGCCGGTCCGCTACAGAGGAAAGCCGCCGCGGCCCCGAATTCCGCCGGATTGCCGTAGCGCCGAGCGGGGATGCTGTTTCGAGACTCTTGCTGAATCGCCTCAATGGAGCTGCCACGTCGCTTGGCAGCAGCATTATCAATTTCGTAGACCCGATCAGTCTCAATCCGGCCCGGTAACAGCATATTTACGGTTACTGCGTCCAACGCCACTTCCGCCGCGAGCGTTTTGAGATAGCCGGCGAGTGCCGCCCGTCCGATGTTGGAGACAGAGAGGTTGGGCAGCGGCGCGACTACTCCGCTCGAACCGATCGCCAGAATGCGCCCCCAACGCCGGGTTCGCATTCCGGGCAATACCCGACTAACCAGGGCGTGGTGCGGCTTGACGAGCAGGTCGAACGCTGTCGCGATTTCGTCGCTGCTCAACGCAGCCGCAGCACCTGGTTTGGGGCCGGGCCCGTTCAGCACAAGTACATCGATCGGGCCGAAAGCAGCTACCGCGCCATCGACCGCACGATTGATGCCCTCTTCAGTAGTGAGGTCGGCCCCGATCCCGACCGCACTCGGCAGGCCGTCCGCGATCTCTTGAGCGCGGTCGCCTCGCCTGCCGATGACAACGACGTTGGCTCCCTCCTCGGCAAGTGCTGTCGCCACAGCGAGGCCAAGGCCTCCCGTGGACGCGGCAACGAGGGCTGTCTTTCCCTGAAGTTTGAGATCCATTACTTCCTCTCGGGGTATGCTGCTGCGGCTTCGCCCAGATGGATGAGCATCGATTCGCGCAGGCTTTCCGGACATTCCGCGGCTGGGGGCCGCACAGCGGATTCTTTGATCAGCCCGCGCTGGCGGAAGCACTCCTTGCGCAGAGCAAGAGCAATCTTTGCTTGCTGTTCGAAATTGATCAGAGGCAGAGCGGGCAGGAGCGCATCGCGGGCCGCCTGGTAGCCCGAGCTCGTCCACGCCTTTACGCAGGCGACAAGAGCCTCGGGGTAAGAGAATCCTGTCATCGCACCGGCGGCACCGGCAACTAACTCGTCGAGCAGCCCTTGGCCGCCCAAGCCGCCGAAGACGGGAACGTCGAGCGCAGCTGTGAGCGCGGCAATCGCGACCGGCGTTGGCGGGGCCTCAGCCTTGAGAGCGACGACGAACACGCAGGAAGACACCACGGAGACCAGAGCATCCGTCGGGATCGTGACGCCGCTCGCGAGCGGGTAGTCCTGAAGCACGATGAACGCGCCCGTAGCCTGATGGATAGCCTGCAAGTGGCGGATCACGACCTGCGGATTCGGCGAATTGACCTGCACCATAACGGCGGCGATCCGGTCACCTGCGGCAGCCTGTGCGGCTCGAATCTCTTCGATCGCCGTGTGGGTACCCAACGCTGTGATGCCGACGACGAGCGGGAGTGTCGTGGTCTCAGTCACGATCTCGAGGACCAGTTCTCGTTCTGAAGCAGAGAGTGCGGATGCTTCACCGAAGACCCCCAGCACGGTTAGACCGGTTGCACCAATGGCCTCGTAGTGCTCGGCCAGCATTGCAAGACTGTCCACGTCAACATCGACTGTGCTGCCCTGGAATGGGGTCGCGAGCACACCCCACACGCCGGGGGCGAAGGTTCCGCGCGCGGTCACGCTCTGCTGCCCAGTCACTTTCCCGGCCAAACAGGTTGGCGCTTCTCTTGGAAAGCCAAGACACCTTCAGCGGAGTCGCTGCTATCGAGAGCATCCATCAGAGCGGGAAGCCGCACAGCGCGGGCGTCTCGGGCCGAGAGGTGAGTCGTGCGGGTCACCATCTGCTTCACCGCGCGCACCGATGTCGGTGCGCAGGCAAGGATGTCCTGCACCCAGCGGTCGACGGCCGCGTCCAGTTCGGTGGCCGGAACAACATCATTGACGAGGCCCATGGTCGCCATCTCGGCAGCCGGTGCCTTGCGACCGGTCAGAAGCATCCCCATCGCTTGGGTGTAGGGAATCTTGCGCACGAGCTGGCTGATGCCGCCGTCGAGAGCTAGCCGCCCAACGCGTGGTTCAGGCAGACCGAACTGAGCTGACTCAGCCGCCACGACGATGTCGGCACCGAGGACCATTTCCATGCCGCCGCCGAGGGCGTAGCCATTAACGCGGGCGATAACGGGAATGTCGAGGGTGGTGCGGAGACTAATGCCGCCAAAACCGTTCGGGTCGAGGTCGGCCCAGTACTGCAAGCCCGTCTTATCGACGGCCGCTGCAGACATGTCGGCGCCGACGCAGAACGCGCGGTCCCCCGCACCCGTCAGAACGACAACACGGATGTCGCTGTCGTTCTCGATCTGATCCCAAATCTCATTGAGGCGCGTTGTCGTAGCCTCATCCACGGCGTTCATCACGTGAGGCCGATTGATGCTCACCGTGGCAACGTGGTTAGCGATCTCCAGGATGACGCCGTCGCTCGGCTGTGCCGCGCTCATCGCAGTACGCCCAATTCTTGCAACTTGGCAATAGCATCCGCGTCGTAGCCGTTTTCCTTGAGCACCTCTACGTTGTGCTCGCCAAGGCGCGGCGCGCTCCGGCGAATCGTCGGCGGCGTCGCCGACAACCGAATGGGGGCGTTGAGCATCCGCACCGTACCTACCGACGGATGCTCGGCCTCTACGATCATCTTGTTTGCCGCGGTCTGTTCGTCGGCGAGTGCCTGCTCCAACGTGTGTACCGGCGCATTCAGCAACCCTTCGTTCTCGAGACGCTCACCCCAGTACGCGGTCGTGTTTGTGGCAATCCGGTCGCGAAAGATGCTTTGCAGAATGGGCTTGTGCTCAAACTGCTGCTCTAGGGTCGCGAACTCGGGACGCAGGCTTAGATCCTCGTCCAGCTCAAGGGCACGCGAAATGTGCTGCAGCGGATCAGGGGTGAAGCCGCCGACCATAGTGATTGCGCCATCCGTCGTCGCGTAAACGCCACTGAGCGGCATGGCTCCCCAGTTGACTTCGTAGCCGCGATTAAGTTGCATGCACGCCTCCTGCATCTGCATGTGCAGCATGGAGTCGTACATCGTCACTTCGACCTTTTGTCCGACTCCGGATTCGTCGCGAGTACGCAGCGCCAACAGGATGCCCTGCATGAGGTGCATTCCCGTCGTGTAGTCGCACAACGTTGTTGGGTAGACGGAGAGCGGAGAGTCCACGGATTCTCGACGCCACATCACTCCCGAGTAGGCCTGAGCGATAACATCCTGACCACCCTTGTGCGAGTAGGGGCCCTCTGTGCCAAACCCGGTTCCCGAGGCCCAAATGAGACGTGGGTTGATCTCCTTCAGTTCGTCATAACCGAACCCCATCCGCTCCATTACACCGGCGCGAAAATTGCTGACAACGACATCCGCATCGACTAGGAGTTTGCGCAGGACTTCGCGGCCCTCATCCTTGCGAGTGTCGATGGACAAGCTGCGCTTGTTGCGGTTGATCGAGAGGAAGATCGGGTTGTCTTGACCGTCCTTATCAGGAAAAGAATTGCGCGAGATATCACCGAGTTCCGGTCGTTCGACCTTGATGATGTCTGCGCCATAGTCGCCGAGCAATTGGGTACAGCTCGGGCCCATGTACACCTGAGTGAAGTCAACAACCGTGACTCCGTCTAACGGCATCGTGGCGGAGCCCGTCATACCTGGGCCAGCGCATCCGAGTCGATCGTGGCGTTGGCAGAAGGAACATCTCCGGGGTCAGCGCCGTGCTTGTGCATTTCGCGCTGGATGTCGGCCACCGGAACATCGCGTACGAGCACGTTCTGGTCCATAGCGAGCGCTGCCGCCACACCAACAGCTTGACCCATCGCCATGCACGGCGGGATCTCGCGAGACATTTTTTGTGCTTCTGGGGTTGCGGAATAGTGTCGTCCGGCCACCAGCAGTTGGTCTACCTCCTTGGGAAGCAGCGAGCGGTACGGGTAGTAGTAGTCGCGGCCACGTGCGACGGAGTCCGTGAAGTGGCGCCGAGACGTGACGTCTTCTTTCGTCATGACGTACTCGCCCTGGAGGAGGCGAGTTTGGCGTACGCCCATCTGCTGAGCGACGTCGACAATGTAAGTGTTCTCGAAACCAGGAAGATTTGCTTTGACAAAATCAACCGCTTCGGTAATTCGGTCGCGAGCCGCAAACTCGGCCTTCGTCATGTCTTCTGGATCAACACCGTCGAATCCGGTCATGTGCGGCGCATTGCACCAGACAACTCCCGGAATAGGGGTCTTGAGCCACCACAGCTCCCACGCGCCACCGAGAAGTCGCTTCACTTGGCGGTTGATCGCGCGAGCCTCTTTGGGGTTTTCTTGCTCGTACCTTTCTGCGGCAACAGTGTCCACACCACCGAGACGGAAGACAAGTGTGGTCATGTAGCTGTCGTGAGCGAAGCTCGCCCCAGCACGAGAAGCAACGTCGATATCGCCAGTGGTGTCGATGACAATGTCAGCAGTGAATGCTTGCGGGCCCGACTTTGTCTCGCAAATGACACCCTTGATTACCCCGCCGTCGACGATCGGGCGGGAGAACCAGGAATGCAGCCGCAGGTTGACCCCGGCTTCGCGAACCAGGTCATTAGATACGCGCTTCCAGCCATCAGGATCGAAGGCAGCCGCGTAACAAACCGGCTTGGGGTTGCTGTGCGAGTGGAAGTCGAAGAGGCCGAAGCGACCCCATTTGTTCCAGGTCTCGGTTGCTGCATGTCGGTCTTCCTCCGGAGGGACGACGGCCAGTCCAATGCTTTCGAGGCGGTCGACATACTCGCTCACTATTCCCGTGACTGTTATTTCAGGGCCGTTGATCATGTCATCAAGCACAAGGACCATTCCGCCAGAGGCGAGACCGCCGAGCGCGGAATAACGTTCAAGCAAGGTAACGTTTGCGCCGCTTCGTGCTGCGGTAACGGCGGCGGCGACACCTGCGGGGCCACCACCCACAACGAGGATGTCAGAGTGAGAAATGACGGGTGCCGTGAGATCGGCGGTAGTGGTGCGCAAGTCGAGAGTAGTCATTGTGTTGTTCCTTACTTTCCTACGAAGAGACCGTTTGAGCGGCGAGCTAGCAGATAGAAGACGATGCTGAGGATGGAGAGCACAGCGACGTAGACGGGGAAGACCCAGGTCAGTCCAACCGACTGCAGCCAGACGAGGAGATAGGACGCGGTTCCGCCAAATAGAGCGACGCCGACTCCGTATCCCAACGAGACGCCTGTTCCGCGGCAACTCTTGGGCATGAGCGACGAGGCGACAACGTTGTAGAGCGTCATGTTCAGCACGAGCACGATCGAGCCGCCGAGAAGAACTGCGGCGAAGTTGACAATCCCGGGCTCTACATACAGCAGCATGAGGAAAACTGAAGGGATTGCGAGGAGTCGCGTGACAAGGAACCACTTAGACATCGCTTTGCCATCAACAAGCTTGCCGATTATCCAGCTACCTATTACCAAGATGAGACCGAGCAGGCTGGTCAGGGCAAAGACTTCAGTAGGGTCTTCTTTGAAGTTTCCTCGGGCGGCACTCGGGAGCCCAACGTTCCAGGCGTAGCTATACGCTTGAGCGGCGCCGACTACGAAGATGATCGCGAGTACGCTCAGCCAGTGCTTGCGCACATCAGTCCACACTTTTTTGGGCGACGCTTCCGCTAGCTCTTCGGAGGTCATCGTTTCCGGCAGGGATTGGCGAAGGTAAACAACGACGAGGCCGAAGAGTGCGCCGATAATGAATGGCACGCGCCATCCCCAGTCGGCCATAACTTCACCGCCGAGAATAAGGCTGGTGAGAAAACTTGTGAGCGAAGCAAGAAGGATGCCGATGTTGACATAGAACGACATGAGCCCCGCGACCAGGCCCTCACGCCCGACCGGCGCGAGCTCTACTGCGTGCGCTGTGGATAGAGGAGCCTCGATACCCGTGGAAATTCCCTGCACAACACGGCAGAGCAGCAGGATGATGCCTGCCCAGGCGCCGATCTGCTCGTAGGTTGGCGCGATGGCGATGATGGCCGTAGTTCCGGCCATCATCGAAATCGAAAGGAGCATGACCCGGCGCCGGCCGATGCGGTCAGCAATCGTTCCGAGAAGAATCCCACCGAGGGGTCGGAAAGCGAAGCCGACCGCAAACACGGCGAGGGCGCTCAAGGTGGCAGTGAGCGGGTCGTCGGAGGGGAAGAATTTGGGGCCGATGAAGGCCGAGAGAAGACCGAAGATCATCCAGTCGAACCACTCCAAGGTGTTGCCAAGGCCAAGGCCAAGAAGTCCTCGGCGAACCTCCGGAGTGAGCCCCTTGGGGAGATGAACTGTGTCTGTGACCGTAGTACTGAGCATGTTTGATTCCTTCTTTTACGCCGCCATTGGCGCATGAGGGTGCTGGAATTTGCCGCCACGACAAGGTCGAGTCGGTAAATGCCTATCGGTTTTTAGGACGGCCTCTGTGAGGCGCTGTACCCAAGAAAGGGCGCAAACCCGAAGGTGCTACGCATTGCTCTTCGTAGACTTTCCAATGCACGGTTGTGAAGGCATATCGGAGAACCGACGCCTACAGTGTTAACACTGCACTTGAGGACTAAACACAACTCTATTGAATATATTGACGATGTCAATGCATTTATTTATTATTCTAAATATTGGTGGTGTCTGCAGGATGTTCTGGGCGATTCAAGCGCCTCTATCCGGCGTCGAGAATCGCACCGATCTCGGCGAATTCACCTCGTGCAGCGATGCTGTGGATGTCGCAAAGAACCACCACCCAAAAGTCAACGGTTGTTATTGGTGCGCGATCACCTGTCACACGACCCAACTCCGCTCGCGCCGGTAATGTTTGACCATGCCGAACCACATCCTTATTTCTGGCCCAGTGTCGTGGAACAGCATCGTCTATCTCGATCACCTGCCCGAACCGCGTCCTCACATGCAGTTCGCGTTGGAAGATTTTGAGACCGTTGGCGGTACCTCCGCCGGTAAGGCGCTGCACCTTGCCGGATTGGGCCGAAAGGTCACCTGTCACACGGTGATGGGCGACGATACGGCCTCTGCCCGGCTTCGCTCAGTGCTCGATTCGTCCGGTATTGAACTGGATACGGTCATCGTTCCCGGCGCTAGTGAACGCCATCTGAATCTGATGACGCGGGCCGGAGAGCGAGTGTCGCTCTACCTGTCGACTCCCGCGTTCGCCAAGCCTGCTGTCGCGCCGTTTCGCACCCTGGCCGGAGGCGCAGAGGCACTGGTCATGGACCTATCGGAGACGAGTCGAGCGCTTCTCCCGGAGGCAGTTGCATCGAGCATCCCCATCTGGACTGATCTCCACGATTACGATGGCCAGTCAGACTTTCATGAGCCGTTCGTTCAGGCGGCATCGTACCTATTCATGAACGCCGACGGGATGCCGGACCCTCTGCCATTCATGCGCGCTCGGGTAGACGCGGGGGCCACGGTGGTGGTGTGCACGTTAGGCGCGGAAGGAGCCATGGCGCTCGACGCTGATGGGCTCCATCGGGTGGATGCGGTGCCGGCCAAGATCCGTGACACCAATGGTGCCGGCGACGCGTTTTTTGCGGGCTTTCTGCACGCTTCGCTTTTGGGTGCCGACACGGATGGGGCGCTAGCTTCGGCCGCCTCGCAGGCGGTGGTTGCTCTCGAGTCGAAGCACCTTCATCCCTGTGTTGAGGATGCGCTGCCCTAATCGTGCGGCTTGGTTGGCATTCTTTCGATCAGTATTACCAGCGCAGTACAGGAAACGAAGTAGTGCGAACCAGATCAGGGAAGGCCCGTAGCGGGAATGATGCTGCGCAGGCTAGCCCAGTTGATTATTTCGCCATTCAAAGTACACGCGATTAGTCGGGGTGAAAGCCCTCACGACTTTGCCCTCCAGCGATTTCGCGAACGCAGCCAATGACGGTGTCTCGTTGTAATTTCCTTGAAGTTGAATCACTCCATCCGGACCAACGTTCAGGAAGCTCCTCTCGAAAAGCGCGTCACATCCGAACAGGCACGCTGGCATTACGACGTTTTTCCAGTCGCCCCGTTCCTCGAGCGCGCACGCACTTCGAGACTTTATGTGTGCAGTGTGAAGGAATTGCACTGGGTACTCACGTGCGCAAATTCCGCAGCGCTCTGTCACCTTCGTGCCGAATAAGAGCTTGCGAAGTCCCGACTGTTCCTTTCGATAACTCACGATTGCTTTGCCATCTGTCGCATCCAAAAGAATCTGGCGTTGGGCAAATGGGTCGCCCGCTGAGGCCTCGGAGCGCTCCGCTCCGTCCGTCGGACCGCTTTCGAGCAGTCCGGCAGCTTTGAAGATCTCCCCGGCAATTTCGGACACGATCGGGAAGAAATATCCTTGCTGAACTTTTCCGCTGTGTTCAAAAGGGCTTCCCTCCCCGAGATCGTCCCTCCGGAGCTCGAGGGGAATCGCCTCGAGCTCAACCGGGACTTCGAACTCTCGGAAATGGTGCAGCCAAACCTCACGCCCGATATCGTCCCTCACAGCACCGGTCTCGAAATCAGCCGGTCTGGCCATGGGCGAGCTCGCTTTACTGACTTGGCTTGACCCAATGACGTAGCCGTGCGAGTAATGAACGACCACGTCGCCGGCTTTCGCTTCATCGAGCGAATCCCAGTGCCGCATTCGTCGCCCGTCGGCTGCGGTGAGCGGTGCCCAGAGATGCTGGAAGTCCTGCCGCCGATCAGCGGTGCCGCCCTGATTTACCCACCAGAAGTTCTTGACCACGGCTAACTCTCGCGCTATCAGTTCCGCCACACCTTCCGGCATACGCTTTCGACTCTGCGGTGCATGCTGCAGCCCGTTCAATTTCATTGACTCCAGCGAAAGAACCCGGCGTTCCTGTTCAGAGAAACTATGAATTAGTCGAAGCCGCATCCATGGTCGCGCCTTGCGCTCGAGAAGGGCATTGCTGTCTGCCCAAAAATCGTCGTCGTTGATCCTCTCCTCGAAGGGAATCCCCACCTGCTCGACGACGCACATGTGGGTCAAAGCACTGATCGGAGAAGAGCCGTAGAGATAGATCGTGTCGTCCACGTCGATATGGGCTTTGCTGGATTCGCTCCAATCAACTCGTGATCGAACGGCAAACGCTTCTTCCGCCCGAAACTTTGTCGGATTCGAAGCGACAAGCCAACTCCCAGCCGGGTTCTTGTTTGATCTGGTGGCTGTGCTTGAAGTCTCCGACATCGTATTGCACTCCTCGTTCGCTAAGTTTCACTCAGCGTAACGGGAAGCCATTGATTTGTGCCTTTTGAACAACGAGAACTAACGCGGCGTCCGCGAGCGCTTCAGCGCCAACATCGCCGAGCGGTCGAACCCGAAGGTGCGCCGTGCCACGAATCCGCCGATGGTTGTTCCGGCAGCGAGTCCGAGGCCGGTTGCCAGGGCCATGACCATTGACGGCAGCGCCTCGGTCACCCCAAATTCGGAGTCCATCAGCGAGTAGATTCCTCGGTATAGGGCGAGTCCGGGCAGCAGAGCAATGATGCCGACCATGTTTGTGGCGCCTTCTGGCACTTTCAGCCAACGGTAGAGAAGGTAGCTGACGGCGCCTGCCGCGGTTCCGGCAATCGCGGGAGCCAGCCCTGGCGACGAGGCCAGCGGCAGCACGAAGTAGTAGACGGCAAATACGAGACTCGCGCCGATGGCCATAATCGGCAGCAACCGCATCCGCACGTAGGAGGCGAGGGCGAAGCCGACGGCGATGATCGCAGAGCCGACCATCCCGGAAATAACGCTGCGGTTGTCTCCTAGAGAGTCGCCCACAGCTACGGGTATGCCGAGGCGCAGCGAGAGACTCAGCACGATGGAGATACCGACCGCGAGGCCGAGGGTCATCATGATGACCTCCATTCCACGGGCAGTTGCGGTGACGTAGTAGCCGCCGATCGCGTCACTGGCTGCGGCGGTGAGTCCGACTCCGGAAAGAAGCATGATGATGCCGGCGATGACAATGACGGTCGGACTGTTCGATCCGGGGATTTCAATCCCGACCGAGCGCAGCCAGAACATGAATACCGCGATGACGGTAGTTACCGCCGCAGCAGCCATCTGAGCAAAGAATGCGGGAACCGACAAGCGCTCCAGGCGACGAGTCATGATGTCCGAGATAGCGGCGGATGCTGCCGCCACAAGCACGAGCACGAAGCTCACGTCGAACATCACTACGACACCTGCCGCGAGTAGCGCCTTGCCTGCGGTTACGACCCAGCGTCGGTAGGGATGCGGTGTTGTCAGTATCGCGCCCAGTTGCTCGCGCGTCTCATCCACGTCACCAGGGCCGTCGGGGCCAGTGATTACGTCGATAAGCCAATACACGTTTTGCAGCCGCGTGTAGTCGATGGTTCGCACCTTCACGATGCGCATGATCGACATGGGATCTTCGTTCATCCCCCGGTGCACCGACACGGTGAGCGAGGTGAAGGTGATGTCAACGTGCATCCCACTGACGCCATACGCGGTGCTGATGCGCAGCACCGTCGCGACAACGTCAGCGGCGGATGCTCCAGTCGCCAACATTGCCTCGCCAGCACGCAAACACAGGTCGATGACGGACCGTGCGTGGCGCTGGGATAGCTGTTGCTCGCTGCCTGGGATCGACAGGAGCTGAGTGGGCGCATTGTTTGAGCGCAGTGCTCCCCCAGCCATCGTGATGAGGTATCGACTCACCCGTTGCTGAATTTCCCGTAGCCGGTTGTTGCTGCCCTTAGTCACTTCTCTAGGCTACGGGCACGAGCGCGGCGTGTGGTACCTGAGAGTGCCATCAGCTACCGCCACCTAAACTAAAACGACCAGTCTGCACGGTGTTGAGAACTCTCCACCACTCAGCGGAACGTGAACCGAGATTGAGATCTGGATTGACGGAACAACTAACTACAGCACGCACCACAACGCAACAGGCTGAAAGTGGGCACGCAAGCACTCGACTTCACCCCGTCGTACGCGCTGTCGGGGACGGCATCCGTGGCGCACTGATCGGCTTCGCTGAGATCGTTCCCGGAGTCAGCGGCGGCACCATCGCCCTACTCGTCGGTGTCTACGACTCTCTCATCGACGGCGCCGGGCACCTTGCGCGCGGTGTGGCCCTCACCATCGGCGACGGCATTCGTGGTCGCGGGCTTTCCCGCGCTGCCGTCCACTTCCGTTCGGTGCGGTGGAACGTCGTGTTGCCGATCGGCGTCGGGATGCTCCTGGCCATCGTTGCTGGCGCTGCGGTGCTCGCTCCCCTGCTCGAGCAATACCCGACCGGCACCCGCGCAGTGTCCGCCGGTCTCATCGCCGCGTCGCTCATCGTGCCGGCCCGCATGGTCGGTGGCCGGTGGACGAAGCGAGAAATATTGATCGGCTTACTGGCAGCCGGCGTCGCTGTTGCTCTCACCAGTTTGCCGCGCGGCGGCGAGGCCGAGCCGACGCTACTCATCGTGGCCTTCGCAGCAGCGCTAGCGGTCTGCGCGCTCATCCTGCCCGGAGTTTCGGGCTCCTACCTGCTGCTGATCGTCGGCATGTACGCACCCACTCTCGCCGCGGTGAACGACCGCAACTTCGCCTACCTCGGCGCATTCATCGTCGGTGCGATTGTCGGCTTGGGACTCTTCGTTTCGGGCCTGCAGTGGCTGCTGAAGAATCGCCGTCGCGTGACTCTCGTCATCATGACGGGCCTCATGCTCGGCTCGCTCCGCGCCCTGTGGCCTTGGCAGACCGAGTCGGGTGAGGTCTTGGCACCCGAAGGTGACCTCGGGCCAGTGCTGCTACTCATAGCCACCGGTGCCGCGGTTGTGCTCGGCATTCTGGCCACAGAAGCTGCCCTCATGAAGCGGCGGATGCTCTCCCCCGAGATCATCCCCGCCCCCTAGCCGCACGCCGCCGACTCCAAAGAGACTGCCTCTAATAAGGGTTCTATGTCGAAAGATTTTTACTCAGCCCGAGACCGGATCGGGCGAAACCCCGGAGCGAATCCCAACGCCATTCGAGACCGGACCTAGGTATTCTCGAAGTTCGGCTGCTGTTCTATCGAATGCGCTTGATCAACCCCGATACGTCTAGCAACATGATGGACTAGCTGCTAACGTGCTGGGTCAATAGATAAGACAAGCTCGGTTTCCTTCGAGCTGGGCAAACCTCCCGGTTCGCATGGTCGCGTTCGCGACCTAGAAATCCCCGGAGAGGACTTTCCAATGCACGAGATAATCTGCCCTCACTGCAAGAAAGCGTTCACAATCGACGAGGCTGGCTACGCCGATATTCTGAAGCAGGTTCGAGACCGCGAGTTTAAAACCGAGCTGCACGCTCAACTAGCGCTCGCTGAAAAAGAAAAGATTATCGCTGTCGAACTCGCAGAATCAAAAATAGCGAGCGGCCTAGGAAAAGAAGCAGCGAAAAAAGAAACTGAGATCGAGCATCTCAAAGCGGAACTCAAGGCAACAGACATGGAGAAGCAGCTTGCCGTGAAGGATGCTGTAAGTGCGGTCGAGAAAGAGCGTGACGAGGCGAAGAACGAGCGCGAAAAGAATGTAGTCGAAAAGGATGCTGCTATCGAGCTGCTGCGAGCCGAACTCAAGTCGACGGAACTAGCAAAGCAGCTCGCCATCAACGAAGCGCTCAGCGCAGTCGAGAGGGACCGAGACGACCTAGTCCGCAATCTAAAGGCAACCGAGATCGAACAAAAACTACTCGAGTCCACTCTCAAGGAGCAACACAGCACCGAGGTCAGAATTTTGACCGAGACCATCGACTCATACAAGGATTTCAAGGCACGGCTGTCGACAAAGATGGTCGGCGAAACGCTCGAACAGCACTGTGAAATCGAGTTCAACCGCCTTCGTTCAGCTGCTTTCCCGGACGCCTACTTCGAGAAGGATAACGACGCGAAGTCCGGCAGTAAAGGGGACTATATCTTTCGGGAGCACAGTGCTTCCAACGTCGAGATTATGTCGATCATGTTCGAGATGAAGAACGAGAGCGATATGACTGCGACGAAGAGGAAGAACGAAGATTTTCTGAAGGAGCTGGATAAGGACCGCAACGAAAAAGGATGCGAGTTTGCGGTCTTGGTCTCGTTACTCGAGCCGGAGAGCGATTTGTACAACGGAGGCATTCTCGACGTATCCCATCGTTTTCCGAAAATGTACGTTGTTCGACCGCAGTTCTTCATTCCTATCATCACTCTCCTACGCAACGCCGCGCTGAGCACCGTGCAGGTCAAGCTCGAGCTTGCTCGAGTCCAGGAACAGAACGTCGACATCACAAAATTCGAAGGCAACCTTCGTGCTTTCAAGGAGGGGTTTTCTCGAAACTATTCGCTCGCGGCGGATCAGTTTCAAGAGTCGATAAAGCGAATCGACGAAGCGATCAAGGATCTAGAGAAGACGAAAGAGAACTTGCTGAAATCCTCGAACAACCTTCGACTAGCAAATGAGAAGGCCGACGGACTCACAATCAAGTCTCTTACGCGCGGGAATCCGACGATGGCAGCTAAATTCGCGGAACTCGAATCGCCCGATGACCCAGAGAATTTTAAATGAGCAATGCTTGCCGCGAATTCGAGGGGGCTCGGGATTATGAGTTCACTCGAAATGCGCAGATCGCGTCGATAGTCGTTCGAAGCGTGGACGGGAGGTCGCCAATATCCGCTTCGAAAACGGCTGTCCGATAGGCGAGTAGATCCTTTTTTCGCAGTTTGCCGCCGTTGTCTAATAGGGCTGCTACAAAACTTGGCCAAGCAGCCAGTTCTTCTTCGATATCGTCATTCCAAATTGTGAACTTTTCAGCGATCGTCGTGGGACTTCCAAAGCTATGCGGAGATTCACCTTGAAGCGCGGTTGCTGCTGGCAGCCACGCTGTAATGCGCTCGGTGGAGGCCCTGTGGCTTGCATGCGCGTTGGCTGCTTCATTTTGTTTGTCCGGGTAAGTACGTGCGGCGCCCAGCGCGTCGCCGTCCGCGATGACATAAGTCGGGATCTCAAGTGCGCTGAATAGGGAATACGGGATCTTGAGGGAGTCCTTCGCGGAAACCTCCAGCACACAGACGCCGATCGAGTCCAGAGGCTGTCCCAACACTTCCGCAATGGCCTCTAGCACTGCCTTGTCCGTCTCGCCTTCAACCAACACAACAGCGTCGGCAAAAAATCCTTCGGAGAAACTTGTTGGAAGCCTCTTTTCGAGGATCTTCTGGACCTTTACTTCTTCGTCGCCTGAAAGCGCCGCCACGCCCGCAAGCGATGTGCGACGCACCTTGGACACGCCAGAAACCAGGCGAAAACGCCGTACTGACGAGAATTGGTCTGGCCTCACGAAATATGGACTATGGGTCGCTAGCAACACCTGGCCCCCTTGCTGCGATGCAAGGGCAGCAAGCACTCGGGCGAATGCTCGCGCCCTCACTGGATGCTGGTATATTTCGGGCTCCTCGATACACACTACGAGGGTGGGAAGATTTGCCAATTCCTCCTGGAGCCGAGCTTGCGCCTCGTCGACTGTTTCGTCAGCATGAGCGTTATGGCTTCCAGCTAAAAGAGCGGCATCCGGCAGCAAAGACTGAAACATCGCGATCATGATGGCGCGCTGGATCCCGTGACCCTGTTTTGAGACGTCGTTGGTTGTCCCATCTATGGTTACATCCGTCGTGACCGAAGCTTCACCCTTCGGCGTCCAGTCCGGAACCGCTGGGACGAACGAAACAGCAGCATTGGGAACTAGTTCGACAAGCTTGCTGTTTATGCGGCTAGCTTGCAAGCCAGTCGATGCTTCGACACTTCGCTTAACCGATGAGTTAAGCTCGGCTAGCTCGTCGGCGTACGTTGACTGCCATTTCGCGCGGGCCGTGGCCCCGGCGTTGGACATGAAAGCACCGATTAGGTCACCGAGCGCTGAACCTTTCCCTGACGAACCGACCTGATTGGAAATCTCTGCGGCCGCGGGGATCAGTACCAGCCTTGAACATCTAAGAATGATGTTTGGTCCATCGATTCCAAACATATGGTTGGCGTCATTGTCCGCAATATCGACCAGACTCGCGCCATTTGCCGGATCAGCTTCCCAAGCCACAAGCGCGTCTGACACTTGATCTCTTGAAGGGCTTCCACCCAGATCTGGCAGCCCTTCTTGGGAATGACGGAGAGAAGCATACGCTGGCCGGAAATCACCGACTAGCTTCATTGTACGAAGCTCAGCGAACCCTGGGCCTTGCTTAGCATTTCCCACCACCTTAGGTTTCGCGTCGCCGAGCACCCATGATTTCCGAAACACCGCGGTGTCACCGCGGCCGTACTCACGCAAACGGGAACGATCCTGACTTGTCAAATCGGAAAACGTGACCGTCACTGAGACCGTCCGAGCGGCAATCGCGTCGGACGATTCATCCAGAACCTCTCCATCAGCGGGCCGATGATATCCGCAGATGTCTTCCCCCTCCAACGCTCCGCCTTCGTAAAACCATTGGAGAGCGTAGAGGACCGACGACTTACCAGAGCCGTTAGCGCCGACAAGAGCCGTGTAGTCAGTCACCGACAACTCGACACGCCTTAGGCTGCGATAGTTTTCAACTACGATGTGGCTGACCTTCATGGCACTCATTGCCTTTCATGGAACTGATTCAGTAATATGACAGCTTGAGGAAAGCTTACGACTAAGGCGAGACGCCCGGCTCGGAAGATTTACTCTCTGAGACTTTCATCTTCCAAGGAGTTGACCAGCATGGACCTTAGTCAAGCAATCCAGAATCGGCAGATAATAACTTTCACCTACGACGGCCTACCTCGAGTCGTACAGCCTGCGACCTATGGTCGCACCCGGCCTGGAAACCTTACGCTCCGCGGGTGCCAAATTGATGGTCAAAGTAAACGAAATTCAATTCCATGCTGGGAGCTGTACACCGAAGCAAAAATCATGGATCTCCAATCCACGGGTGCAGTATTTACTTCGTTTGAACTTGCTGGGTATACCACTGGGGATTCTGCTTTTGCGGAAATTTTGGCAGAGTTCTAGCTGATAATTCGTTCATAATTCCTAGTCGCCTTGAGACCGCTGCGCTGAGCGCTGTCTAAGGCACAGAGACCCACGAGTTAGCTCGAGTCGTAGGTTCGCTATGCAATTTCACACAGTCCGCTAACGTTGACCGACACCCTGAATCGCATGAGTAGCGCTTCCAACAAACCGCCAAAAACTGGCTCACCAAACAACCCCGAACAGACACGATCCAAGAGCTGCAACAGCAACTCGATACTTTCAACGCCTACTGCAACACCGTCCGGCCGCGCCGCTCCTTCGCCGCACCACTCCTTCGAGGCCCGCACCGCGCGAGGACGAAGCACACCGGCCGGCACCGATGGCCACTGGCGCATCCGGGACGACCGCATCGACGAATCCGGAGTCGTCACTTTGCGCTACAACTCAAATCTCCACCACATCAGAGTCTGACGGGCCCACAAAGTAGAGTGCATCAGGCTCCTCATCAACAACCGATAGATCCGAATCATCAGCACCCGAACCGGTGAACTACTGCGCGAACTAACCCTCGACCCCACGATCGACTACCAACCCCAGAAAACACAAAACGCCCTCCCGAAGGAGAGCGAAATGTGAACCATGTCTCGAGACATGACAATGGTTGCGGGGACAGGATTTGAACGTGCGACCCTTTGACACCCAGGTCCCACGCCAGGGTACTTATTTGAACCTGAACAGAGTTTTCACATCTCAGGAACACGCTCTGCGCGCCATGTTTTGCAAGGTTTGCAGGCTGCTGGTCACTCGATTGGTTCACTTCAGAACACGGACGCTCCAAGGATCAAATTATCCACCCGAAAGCAGCGAGCAGCCGAGCTGCCCGATGCTAGTCAACTCGTGAAAGTTGCCGCAGCCACATACAGACCTGAGACGGTGTCGTACTCGTAGGTCGTGATCTTAGGTAGCGTGGCGAGGAAGGTTCCAAGCAAGAACGCGTAACCTGCTGGGCCCGCTATGAAGAAGTGGATCGAATCGATTCCGAGCACTTGAGAGCGCGCAGCACGGATCGCGTCGATCGTCAGGTGAACGAGTGAGGCTACCTCTTTAGGCGTGAGCGGATCTGCCCTCGTGTTGCGGCCTATGGGCGAACCGATTTCTAGGACTGCTCGCCAATCAGGGACGGAAGCGCGGCTACGAGCGAACGCTTCGGCAACGCTGTCGCTGATGTTTACGCACACAGCAAGAGAATGAGCTGACACCGCTCGATACACGAGTGGCGCTGCCCTCCACCCGCGTGCTTCTGCGAGCGAAGCGTCAGACGAGTCCGCCATCCTCCACGGTGTGGATGTGTCACCCGTCGGCTGGCGCTGCAACCATGCAGGGCCACGCCCGTCTCTCGCCGAATATGTTGAACCGAGGAGCATTGCTGCCGGAACGGACGGGGTACCGCCAAGTTGGAGCGCGGTTGCAGCCGACGTGAGTTGCTTCACCGATGTGGCGACATCGCGAGCGGCGTCAGACATTGCGTCCCAAGCTGAACGCTCAGGAACGCCAGCTCGGAAATGTCTCGTCCAGTCGAGCGCGAGACCATCATTGACTCCGATTGACATCGTTCCTTTCGCATGTATCGAGATCTCGATACACGACGCGGAGTCCTCCGTTGAGAGCTTGGTAATCCTTCGCCTCAGTGCCGCGATTGCGACCTGAGATATGTCGGTTGCAGATGCCCACGGCGTGGAAACTTTGGTCAGGTTCCAGGTGGCGAAATCTTCTACACCCAGGGTGTCGGCGAATAGAGCCGTCACATCGTCGTACTCAAGTCCGTCGGCGAGAACAATGACGAGCCAGAAGCCGCGGTCACGTCGGTAGCGGCGAACAGCTTCCGGGACCTCGACATCTCTAATGATGGCGCTGTCCTTTACATCGGGGGTCAACCACAGGATGGCGCCGGAAGTCTGATCATCCTTGAGGACCGAGCGGATGGTTGCCTCAGTCGGTTCGTTGAGGAGGTTGTCCACGTCGCGCCATGTCGGCAGGCCTCGATCGTCGAGTGCGTGGATGAGTGCGTTCGTTTCTTGGACGCGTTTTCTGCGGTAGGAAACGAAGACAGGGCCGCGGGGATCAGCCATCGATCGACCCGAAAGGACGGGTGGGGACGAATGTCTCGGCCGCCTCGCTAAGGGCTAGCTCAGTGAGGGGGGTGTCGCTCCCGTACGCGTTTAGGACAAGGTCTGGGACGAACCGCTGCCTCAGGTCGGAGTAGGTCACGCCCCACGCTCGTTCGCCGTCCGGTCCCAGCAGCCGTGCGGCCTCATTTATCGCGCTTAGACTGATCTCTGTCCCGACCAACGCAGTGCGCAGGACGTGCACCCGCTGCTCTGTCTCTGGACGAGTGAAGGCGAATATGTGTGCCGCGCGCCGAACGATTGCGGGATCAAGTGCATCTGACCGGTTAGTGCAGAGAACCGTAAGGACTGGAAGGTTGTCTCGGCGGAGGCTATCGATGGCGCGGATGAGCGCGTTGACCCCGGCACGGTCCTCATGGTGCATCTGCGAGAGTTCCCGGGACTGAGCGATGGCGTCGGCCTCGTCGATGAGGAGGATGGCGGCGTTACAGATCTTCCCTTTGTTGTCGCGCGCTTGGCCGAGCGAGGATCGGACGTGCTCGAACGCTTGAGTGATGAGCGTGGTCATTTCCCCGACAAGACCGCGTCCGCGGGCGCTGAGGCTAAGGGGATACAGGGTAAGCACTGGAAGGTTGAGCGAACGGGCGATCGGGTCTCCGACAGACTCTGCAAGTTCTGTCTTTCCTGTACCGACGTCCCCGGCGAGAACAATCAGCGGTGTGCGTTCCTCCACGGCGCGCACGGCATCGAGGGTTGAGCCGTGATGTCTCGTGCTCCACTGTTCGAGCACTTGGGGGTCGATCAGGACGCTGGCTTCGTTCACTAGGCGCCGCTTGATGTGGTCGATGCCGACGAGAGCATCGAAACGTTGTCGGGCTGCGCTGTCCGGATACTCGAGGACGTTGCCGAAGAGTTCGCTGTTGGAGGTCATAGCGGGCGGAAGGTCTTTCTTTCTATAGCAACGCCAGCGCTGCTGTATGTGCGGTCTGTGTGCCAATACCCGTTACCGTCGCTAGGCAGATCGCCGGTATTGCGGTCGACCGGGTGCTTGGACTTCACGGTGTCCGTCTCATCCGAGCTCAGGTCGAACCACGCTTGGCTGTACGACATAAAGTTGAAGTGAGTCGCACCGCTTATGTCGGCTCTTGCGTAGATTCCGCCGCTGCGGTCATCGGCACCGCCAACCAGATCACCGCTCGCGTTCACTCGATACTGCCAGGAGACGATGCGCTGGTCGCGCTTCTTGAAACCGAACTCGTACTCCTTCACGTAGCCACCAGCAAGCATCACAATGAGTTCCTCCTGATATCTCGCGATCTGCGCTTCAGACGGTTCACCGTAGAAGTTGCGGCACTGGTACAGGTCGCTGACAACCTTCGACGCCAGGTGCTTGGCGTGCGTCAGCGTGAACGTTTGGCTGACGGAGTAGGAACCGGTCATTTGCGTCTATCCCTTGAAGGTGGGGCCGAGGAGTTCTTGCCAGTCATCGACGGCGCGGCCTTTAGTCGTCGCGAAGCGGGCATCAGTAAGGGCGTCGTAGGCGGAGGCGGCAGCGTCGAGGATCTTGTCGCGTCCTGCGTTGTCGTACCTGATAGCTACGTTGTTCTCGGGATTCACAGGGTCAAGAATCTCGATGGGAGCAGACCCTCGCGCAGGGAAGGTGGATGCCGGCGTGTAGTCCGTGAACGTCACCCGCTCTTCGAGGCCCGTTCTCACGATCCACTCAAAGAATGCCTCCAGCGCCTTCGGGTAGTCGCTGAGTGATACACCTGAATCAGCGAGGTGCGCCCAGATCAACTCGATCATGAACGACTTGAACTTGAAATCCGGATCGACCCGCACAACGATCTGCCGCTTCCACCACTTCGTCAGACGTATCAGCTCCAGAAACTCCAGGCCGTACGTCTTGCGGCGGCTGCCAATGAAGTCGAGGTGAAGACGGGTACTCGTTTTCAGCCGGTCTCCCGTGCGTTTCTTGATGAGATAGCCCACGTCATTGGGTTCTCCCTCGTACAGCACCGGAACAACATCGACGTCGAGACCGGAGCTACGGTAGTGAACCGTGACGCAATGGGTCTGCTCTTCAAACTGCGCGCGATCCATGTTGGTGGTGGCCTCGAAGAGGCGGTCTGCCAGCCAGGGCACGAGTTCTGCATCATCGGCCGGCGCCTCTGCCGACTTGACATACACGGCGAGATCGAGGTCGTTCACGCTCTTCAGCGCCGTGCTCTTCGCGACGCTGCCAGCGTGCAGGCTCTTGATCAGGCCGTATCCGGGGTCGGCAGCGATTTTCGAAGCCAGGCGGTCACGAAGACCGTTAACCTGGGATCGATGCTTGACCGCGTCAGCGTGAGGAAGGTTGATGCGGTCGGCAGCGAACGCAGCGATCTGTTGGTGGGTAACTTCTGACACGCGTACCTCTTACCCTCGGGTGTTCGGCGGTCTGTCCTGGTCGGAATGGTCACCCTCAGACGAGCAAGAGTCACGTTCCTGATATCCAGTATAGCGAGGAGCACCGAAATTGGCGGGGAATAGCCCCGGGATCATTGGTCACCTCACCATCGAGTACATTGCTGTCCGAGCCCAGAGCTTCGCGGACTGATTTCGCGAGGAGAGCTGGCTCGGCGACGGATAGCCGGAACATGAGCGCAGTCCTCTCACCGGGCTCGGCGACAAGAACCTGAAAGAACCGTCCGCTGCTGCAGGATGGTCACACCGTCGCGGGAGCGACAGCGCCAATACAGAGGCCGCCTCGTTGCCTCCGGTACGACCCACTCCCGACATCGGGAAGAGCCCCAGCCATAGGACACACCTACGGGGTCACGTCCCGACTGTCTCGAAAACTCCCCGGTCCTCGGCCGAGGACCGGGGGCGGAAACGACGAAGCCCTGGTGAAAGCTTCCTCTCACCAGGGCTTTTCGGTCGGGCTGACAGGATTTGACTCCCTACTGAGCCGCTAGAAAACCGCGCAGCAGAGCGTTGGTGTAACGCAGAGGGGTCGGCGCGATTGTCAGGACTGCTCAGCTGGGGCCTGCGAGCAGCTTCGCGTCCGAACCAGCAAACCAGACGTGAAGAAGGACCACTGGGTTAACGCGAGAAGGACCGCACAATCAGTGCGGTCCTTCGTCGCGTTGGTCGGGCTGCGCCCCACCGGCTCGGCCGTCACAGCGCAGTAACGCATAAAGCAGGAGTTGCCCGCGACAGCGATGCGCCGGAACCGGCGCGGCGGGGTCCCCGCCTGTAAGACCTCGGGATACACGAAAGGACCGTCCTAGTGGACGGTCCTTTCGTGTATCTGTGGGCTGTTCTAAGAACTAAGGATCGCCGGCGATACCGCTGTTGGTTTCGCGAGGTGCGAACGCAGTTTCCTCCGTGCGCCTCGGAAGTTTCCTCTTTCACATTGTCCATCAGTCTTGCGTGTGCATCACCAATTGCGAGGCGCCGTCATCTAGCTACTCTCGAAAACTCAGTATCTCAAGTCGAACCGTTTATTGAAGTCTCCATTTGGGGCAATTGTGGACTTCTAGAAGCGCCGGACAAGCCTGATCCCTTCACCAACGCGTGGAGCATTCGACTGAGTTTCGCTCTGGCTGAGCCCCGTTGCCCCCCCCCTTGATCGGGGTTGGAGCCTGCCGAGTCGCTCAATGCCACAAGGAACTCACCATCTCTGAGAGTATGAATCCATGATTGCTCCTCGCTTTGTCGTAGTAGGAAAAGGCAACTGGCCAGTCAAGACCGCTGGCACGTTCACATTGGTAGTTGACGATTGGGACGACTTCCACTTCAAGACGCTATTTATGCTCTATTTCAGCTTGGGGGACGACGTGACCGAGATTGGCTCAGTGAAAGTCGCCCCCCACGATATGAAGGAATACGACCCGCATACGGAGTTACCGAAGCAATTTTCGGAGCTCAAGCGCCCCTTTTTCTCTCTAGGTCAGGACCGTGAATACTACGAAGCACTAATGAAGTTGCCGGGCGGAATCGGTAAAGTCGCACTACGCTCCCTTCGTGACGTGGCCGAGAATGTCGTGCTGCTTGAAGAAGCTCGGAGTGCGGAGGTGTTTTCGATTTCCTTCCTCCGTCATGTCCCCGTCCAAACAATCACCACACAATTTCAACGCATTATCGGGGGTCAGCCTGCGCTCACTCCATACAGATTCAGCTATTCGAGCGAGCCCCGGACAATCGAAGCGCCACCGCTGCACTTGGAGTTCGACGTCCGCCCTAACGCCAGCCCGCCTACAAACGTCCATGTTCTTATCGGCGCAAACGGAGTCGGGAAGTCTAAGCTTCTCCGAGACTTTGTCTCAGCAGCAAGCGGCTCGCCAGAAGCCTCCGGAACCTTCCGAGACGAAATTGCGCATGGCCGATTGGGCGGCTCTGAAACACCGTTCGTGAATGTAGTCCACGTCACCTTTTCAGCTTTCGATCGCGAAAACATAGTCTCGCCTTTGCGGCCGACACGACTGACTGTCCAGACGATTGGATTACCACACCAAGCCAGCGAATCACTCGAAGACCAATTCGTGAACAGCCTGAGAGTCTGCGCTAAAGGACGCCGGAGAAAACGCTGGCTGACGGCGATCGATACACTCTCACGCGCCGACAGAATTCTCACCGAGACCTCGCTCGGCGACCTTCTCAATTCAGATCAGAGCGGCCCAAACATCGCAGCCGCCCGTGAAACTTTTGAATCGATGAGTTCGGGCCACAAGATCGCCCTGCTTACGGTAACTCGCCTCGTTGAGCTGGTCGAAGAGCGATCGTTAATACTCCTCGATGAGCCTGAAACCCACCTCCATCCACCCTTGCTTTCAGCGCTCACGCGGGCTATCTCTGATCTCGTTATTGATCGCAATGGTGTTGCAGTTGTTGCGACACACTCGCCAGTCGTACTTCAAGAGGTTCCAAGATCATGCGTCTGGATGCTTCAGCGCAGCGGAGACGATTTTCGGGCATCACAGCTGCAAACTGAGTCCTTCGGGGAATCTGTCTCGCGACTTACGTCTGAAGTTTTTCATTTAGACGTCAATCGGACTGGGTTTCACGCGATGCTTCGAGAGCTACTCTCACAGCATCAAGGGTCCGCACAGTTGGTCATGCAGGCGCTCGACGAGCAACTCGGCAGCGAAGGCCGGTTCGTGTTGAGTTCTCTGGAGCAGACGCAGGAGGACAACGTTGTATAACTTGAGCCTTCCAACGACCACGTCAGCTCTTGCTTACGGCACTGCCGCTTCCACCATTCGCAACGCTACCCGGCGGGCTCCGTACACAGCTGCCGCGCCGATTGTTCAGGCGCTGTGCAACAACTTCGATCAACTGGGTGCAAATCTGACCTTTCATCAAGCCGATGGCGCTCGATTCAACGTCGGCGGGCTCGCGGCAGGTGCTATGGCAGAGCTCTATGACAGACAGTTCAGTAAGCTCCGTGGGACCGCAGCAATTCGAAGCGGCATCAAGAACGCCGCGCCGAACGAGCTCTGCCCTTACTGCGGCGAAGGACGAGTTAGCGAACTCGATCACTATCTCCCAAAGTCGCTCTTCGCCGGTACGACCGTACATCCGGCGAATCTAGTTCCTGCATGCCACGACTGCAACTTTGTAAAGAAAGCCTACAAACCAGGGCCCTCAACGCCCGCGGTGTTGCACCCCTATTTTGACACTGCATTCACCACGCCGTGGCTCTCTGCCTCCGTTGAAGAAAGCAGCCTAAACCGACCTGTAATCAGGTTTGCAGTGGACCCCTTGGGGCTTGACCCTCACCTAGCGGCCCGCCTCAATGCTCATCTGACAGTCTTCGACTTACGAAGGCGCTTCAGTGTGTGGGCAGCTCAGTCGCTGACCAACTTTGAAGACTGCCTAAAAGCGGATATCGGCAGCTCGATGTCCCTAAACGACGCCCAGCGGCACCTTGCGTTTACCGCGCTGCAGCAGTCCGGAGGGCGTGTCAATTCTTGGGAAGGTGCGGCTCATAAAGCAATGCGAGCGAGCAATTGGTACCTCACCGAGTATCTGGATCTCAGCTAGTTCCGATCAACAACGTTCGAGGCCATCAACGCAAATTACCGCCGTCGGAAATGCGCGGTCGTCCGCACGGCTCTGCCGCAATCAGACGGCTCACCGCCGGAGGCCCCGAGAATCAAAGCCTTCGGGGCCGCACAGAAAGCTAACAGGCCAGGAGCTGGCCAAAACTTTCCGCCGCTTTCAAACGATCACGTGTCCATCTGGCCGGACCGATAACACCTCTTAGGTCAGCCAACGAATTTCGTTGGGCGATAACCCCGAGGGTCGTAGGCGATCTATCCCAATTTGGCGAGTGCAACACTTTTCTAAGTCAGTCGGCGAATTAGGTGACCCGATCAGGATCAAGATCACTCAACGGTATGAGTCCTTTGTCGGTCTGGAGAGCCCAAAAATCGTAACCGCTCATGTTTGTCACCTCCAAATGATGAGCAGCCTCGTCGAGCGAGTCGAACTCATGCACTCCGTCAATCAGGAGCGTGCCGTCGTCAGTGATCGCAGCGTCGACTTCCCAATTAGGGTCAACCGGGTCCAGGAAGTCGCCTGGCTTGAGAAGGAATTGTTCGATGAGTTCGGCGAGCGACGGCTCGGATACCTCTGGCACATCAGCCTGAAGAGCATCGGTGGGCTCTACCACTTCGTTCTTGCTGAGCTTCCGGTAACCGTCGCGAATGACGGTGGCAATCATTCGTCGACGCTGCAGCAAGAAGTCCTCGTATTCGAGATTCTGCCAACCGTCAGGCAGCGCATGCCAATAGTGCTGCTTTGCAAGCCATTCTTTATCACCGCCGCGAGCGGCCACCAAGTCGGGCCAGTATTCAGCGGGCGGCTTGTCGGAGATGAGGTTATTCGTGTTCCAGTCCGTTGGCGCGAAGTTTGCAGCCTGGTTTATGCGCTTGATGTCTGTCGTGCCAAGCACCTTTTCTTGGTATGCGCGAGGGAACAAATGGTGACCTTCGACACCCTTGACCACCGGAAGGCCCGGGTCCATCCAATCTCGAACCTTCATGTCGAGCATGAACATGTCAGCATCTGTCGCGTTCAACACTGCCAAGTAGCACTGATATGCAGGCGAGAGCGCGGCGATCGACGTGACCAGCAAATCAGGCACGCGATACTCCCAGAAGTCGGCCGTAAGGACATTCGCGATTGCTTCCTCGGTTACTCGGATAAACCCCGCAGAATCACCGTCCTCTAGTGCGCCAAAGCGGTCGAGATCCTTCTGCAACTGTGACTCGCTGCTACCTGTGTACCGCGCGGAGAGCTGCGACATGAACAACCAGCGTGCCGTGAGCACACGCAGCGTAGGCAAGTCGACGTTGTATCGAGTGCGGCCGAGCAGAAAATAGATATAGCAAGAAACTAGGTTCGTGTTCGATGTGACGCCCTTACGCGAGCGAAATCCAGCGGTCTGAACCGAGTGGATGAACTCTTGCCAGTGCAAGGGAGTAATAACAGTAGGAAGCGCGCTCTTTAGAAGATCGAGTTCGCGATCCTGCCGATCACTATCGACCAGACCTGATGTTCTATCTTTCGCCTGCAACGCGTTGTACGCGTCGGCGAGCTTGGCACGGTTCTGACCGATGGCGACGATCGCACGCACAATATGACCGGTCGCAACGTCAATGAAGGGGTTGTTGGCGGTCCAGCCAACCTTACGATTCAGAATCTCACTGGCGTGCGCCGGAGATAGCCGAGAGTTCCGAGCGAATTCTTCGATCTGCTCGCGACCATCAGGCCAGAAAACACTAAGCCACGTGAGGATGTAGTCATAGGCCTTAAGGCTGACTCCCTCCGAGTTGATACGCACGAAGATGTCAGCGACAGTGCGCTTCTCCGCGTCTTTCTGAATGTGCACAACGTCGAATGAGTAGCTCTGCAAACCGTGGAGCTTGACGAAAACTTTACCTAGGCTTTTCTGTTGCTCTTTGTCGAGCTCTCGCCCCGACTCCTCATACCGCTCCACAAAACTTTGCAGAGCTTCGATCGGAGATTCGAAGCAAGTAGCAATGTCCGCAACCCAATCGCGCGACCTCGCAAACGCCGGGGTGCGCACTTCAAACTTTTCAGTGAACGGGTTGAATGAGATGGCTATGGACTTGTTCCGGTACTTTTCGTCACGCACCGGCTTGCCCCTCGTGGCGGCATACAAGCTGGTTAAACGCTGCTGACCGTCCACGATCTGATGTGAAGCATCTTTCACCGCGGCGCCCGCGATAGAGCGAGTCTCACCGTTGGCCGAGACATCCCAGAACATCAGTGCACCCACAGGGTAGCCCCGGTACATCGAATCGAATAGGTCCCGCACCTTAGTTGCAGGCCACACGAAGGGCCTCTGCAAATCAGGCAACTGGATAGTGCCATTCTCGACCGAAGAAATGAGCGTCTCCGCTCGCCACGGCACGGTCTTAAAGATTGCACTCAAAGTTTGCTACCTATCCTCATCATGTGACCATCCTGCCGGTTCAGGGCGAATCCTGTGCGCGCAAAACGCGCCGCCCTTACTTTGCGTTGAAGGCGAGGGCGAGTCGGGGAAGCTTCACCTGACCATTAGCGAACACAGACATTTGGACATATGTCCGGCAGAGGATGGCCATCCGAACACACATTAGAAGTGTTGGGTTTGTGTTGGATTGCGCATCCGAGTTTAAAAAACGCCATAGAGAAAGCCCCGGACTTCGTGAGAAATCCGGGGCACATTGTCGGGCTGACAGGATTTGAACCTGCGACCCCCTGACCCCCAGTCAGGTGCGCTACCAAGCTGCGCTACAGCCCGCGACAACTCAAATAGCTTACCGTGAAATCTGAGCGCCAATGTTCAGAATGAGGCCGAAACTACGGCCGGAGCCAAATCAGTTCACGGCGATACCAAAGGCGGCGGCGAAGAACTCGCGTTCATGCTCCGTCGATGCCACGAAAGCCGTCAACATCGCCTGGCGAACCTGCGGGGTTGCGTCTGCCGCGAGCGCCGTCACAATCGTGATGGCCTGCTCCGTAGCATCCGCGAATGCAGGGTCCGCGTACGTCGTCAACCAGTCAACGTAAGGATGCTCGGCGTGCGCCAGCGGGTGCAAGCGCGAACCTACGTCGTGGTACACCCAGAAACACGGCAACAGCGCTGCTGCGAGCACCGCATAGTCACCTCGGGCCGCCGTCGCCAGCAGATGGTTCAGGTACCCGGTCGTCGTAGCGCTGGGCAAAGCCGCGAACAACTCGCCAGAAACAGACCACGACTCGTGCAACTGCAGTTCCGTCACGATGCAACCCTCAGCACTCGACGCCCAGAACGCTTGCTCCGCCGCCGTGGGTGCCAAACGGGCAGCTTCGGCGAGCGCCCGCGCATAATCCCGCAGATAGAGCGCATCCTGGGCCAGGTACCAGACGAAGTCACCCCGCTCGAGGGAACCATCCCCCAGTGCCCGCACAAAGTCACCCTCATCAATCTGCGCGCGCACCGAGGCGATCTCAGCCCACCACTGCTCCCGCACCTCAGTCGCGGTCGGCGCCGTCTCTACACCCCCGCGCTCCCACAACCCCGCAAAGTGACTGATTGGACCACGCCCGCCACCCACCTGCAACGCCGCACCCGCACGGATGCTCTCGCTCAGCCACCGCTTCGACTCCCCCACAACGGCAGCCCACTCACCGCCGGCCGCAATCCGGGTCGCGAGCGCACTCGACAGCGAACATCCGGTTCCGTGGGTGTTGCTGGTCTCTATACGGATGCCGGCAAACTCGGTCGCAACCGGTGCGTTCCCGGAACGGGCATCCACGAGCGCATCCGGAGCCTCAGCCCCACTCAAGTGTCCGCCCTTAGCTAGTACGCGCACCCCGTAGGACGCAGAGACTCGCGCCGCCTGCTCCAGCACCTCAGGCCACGTCTCGGCGGCGGGTTCGGCGGCGATGATCGCGAGCTCCGGAATGTTCGGAGTCACCAGGTCACACACCCGCACCAGCTCTCGCAAAGCCTGCTCGGCTTCGGCATCCAGCAGTCGGTCACCACTCGTGGCCACCATCACGGGGTCAAACACCACGAGCGGCGGCCGCACTGACTCAAGCCACGCCCGCACAACACCCACAACCTCGACGGTTCCGAGCATCCCAATCTTCACGGCATCAATCGCCACATCATCGCTGAGGGCATCAAGCTGCTCGCGCAAAAACTCAGCCGGCGGCACATGCACACCGCGCACGCCTTGCGTGTTTTGGGCCGTCAACGCCGTTATCGCTGCCATCCCGTAGCCACCATTGGCTGCGATCGACTTCAGGTCAGCCTGAATACCGGCACCACCTGAAGGATCACTCCCGGCAATACTGAGAACGCGAGGCACGCGAGCGGTACGAGGCACACGAGCAACACCACGCACGTGAGGAACACCCGGCGCACTAGAAGCACCAAGACTCATACTCGCTCCCCCACACTCTCGCCAGCCCACGCGTCTGCGAGCGCCCGCGCCGCAACCCGAGGATCAGCAGCACCACAGATCGCCGACACAACAGCAGCACCATCAGCACCCGCAGCCCGCAACAGGGGCAGATCATCCGGTCCAATTCCACCGATCGCTACGGAGGGCAGCGTGCTCAGCGCAATCAACTCAGCCATGCGGGCGTGACCGAGCTGTTCTGGCGCATCCTTCTTACTCGTCGTGGGGTGTAGGGCACCAATACCCACATAGTCGACCCCCGCCGAACGCACACTCGCTTCATAGAGCTGGTCTTCGGTCGCAGCGCTCAGCCCGACAATCGCATCCGGACCAACGAGCGCCCGAACCGCAGAAGGCGGCAGGTCATGTTGCCCCACATGCACACCGGCAACCCGAGCCCCCATCTCACGCGCCGCCAAATACACATCAACGCGATCATTGACGAGAACCGGAACCTTCAACCCCACCGCCGTCGATACCCGCAACACGAGATCAAGAAAGGCGCGCGCCGGTAGATCCTTTTCGCGCAACTGCACGATCGTCACTCCCCCGGCCACAGCCTCATAGATGAGTTCAACAAGATCGTGACCGGCAGCGCGTGCCTGGGCTGAATCCGTCACTAGATAGGTAGAAAGATCAAAGCTCGCCCGATAACCGCTCACCGGCGACGCTTCGGTGCTCACGCGAATACCGCCCGTGCTGCCAAGTCATCAACTGACACTTCGCTCAGCGCATCGAGCAGGGCAACCGCAAAGCTTCCCGGAAGCACCGAACGTTCGGCCGCCAGATCCGCCGCGACCGTGTACACGCTCGTCGCAGCAACCGCCGCCGTCAAACCATCACGGGTTACGGCAGCAAACGCCGCCATGATCGCGCCCAGAGCACAACCGCCACCCGTCACCTTAGTCAGCACCGGATGCCCGTTCGAGAGCCTCACAACACTCACGCCATCGGTCACAACGTCGGTCGCTCCCGAAACTGCGACGGCACCGCCGGATACTCGAGCCAACAGTTTCGCAGCGGTAAGCGCATCATCGACGCTGCTGATGCTGTCGACACCACGGCCCCCGGAACCCAGTTCGGCGAGCGCCAAAATCTCTGAGGCATTACCTCGCACAATCGACGGGCCCAGGTCACGCAGGCGGTGCGCGAGCGGGGTGCGCACCGGCAAAGCACCGATCGCTACCGGGTCGAGCACCCATGGTGTTCCCGCAGCATTGGCGGCCGGCGCTGCTTCGAGGGCCGCTGCACGCTGCTCAGCACTGCAGGAACCGAGGTTGATCAGCAGTCCGGAAGCAACACCGGCAAAAATGCCAGCCTCATCCGGAATATCGACCATTGCGGGCGCAGCCCCCACCGCAAGCAGAGCATTGGCGGTGAAGCCAATCACCACGTTGTTGGTGATGCACTGCACGAGCGGCGACGTCGATCTCACCGCCTCGAGCGCATCTTGAGTGGCGGTCAAAAGATCTGGTGGCGTACGCGACATGCACGACATCCCTTCGCTAGTTCTAACTAGATCAGGTTCGACGGGTGTGTTCTCAGCCCCGCAGGGCACCCCGTGTCACAAGTTGTGCCTCCAACATAGCGGGTCACGGATGACCGTGGGAGGTGATATTGCGCGCCCCGCCCGTGTCCTCCCCGCCGGGCATTCTGAGCCTGTGTTCGCCTCAGGCGGAAGTGTTATTGGACTATTTCACTGACGGATGTCGTTGGTCTGGGTGACAATGAAGATGACGCAAGATCTGTGCACCCTTTTCGATCCGGCTGCTGCTTCGTCCCACCACTTGCACGACGACAGGATTTTAATGACCAGCACGGCGCCGATTACCGGCAGCATTCCTCTCTTCGAGGGCGCGAAAGGCGCGCCAGATGGCGCAATCGATCACAGCGGCCGCAACCGTCTCGTCATCGCACTCATGCTCGCAGCCACCTTCGTTGTGTTCCTCAACGAGACATCGCTCGTGGTTGCTATCCCCCGCATCATGGCCGACCTCAACATTGAACCGAGCACCGCCCAGTGGCTCTCGACGTCGTTCATGCTCACCATGGCGGTAGTGATTCCGATTACCGGATTCCTAATCCAACGCTTCTCGACCCGCAGCATCTTTATCGCCGCGATGTCGCTCTTCACTGCAGGCACTCTGCTTGGCGCGATAGCTCCGACGTTCTTCGTGCTCATTGTTGGACGAGTTGTCCAAGCTTCTGGCACCGCGATGATGCTTCCGCTGCTCATGACAACGGTGATGACCCTCGTTCCGCCAGCCACCCGCGGAAAGACGATGGGAAACGTTTCCATCGTCATGTCGATGGCCCCCGCCGTTGGCCCGACCGTTGCCGGGTTGGTTTTGTCAGTCTTCGACTGGCGCTGGGTCTTCATCGTAATGATCCCCATCTCCGTCATCGCGCTCGTGCTTGGCATCACCAAGGTCAAGAACGTCACCGAGCCAAGCAAGGTCTCCATTGACGTGCTCTCGGTCATCCTCTCGGCTGTCGCATTCTCCGGACTCATTTACGGACTCTCCAGCCTGGGCGAATCAGCCAGCGGAACCAGTGTGCTCGTAGCGCCAGCAATCCCCATCGTCGCTGGCGCAGTCAGCCTCGTGCTGTTCATCGTCCGTCAGCTCAAGTTGCAGAAAACTGACCGTGCGCTACTCGACCTGCGCACGTTCGCAGCACCAGGGTTTGCTATCGCCATCGGCCTCATGATGGTCATGATGGCCGCACTGTTCGGAACCATAATCCTGCTGCCCATGTTCACTCAAGACGTACTCGGTCTAGAGCCCATCCAGAGTGGACTTCTCGTCCTGCCCGGCAGCCTCATCATGGGCCTCCTCGGGCCCGTCGTCGGCCGCCTCTACGACAGAGTCGGCCCACGCCCGCTCATGATTCCGGGCGCCATCATCGTGAGCGCTGCGCTGTGGAGCTTCACCATGCTCTCCGAAACCAGCTCGCCGTTCATGGTTGTAGCCATCCACATCCCCATGAGCATCGGCCTTGCTTTCATGTTCACGCCGCTCTTCACCTCGGCACTTGGATCGCTCAAGCCACACCTGTACTCCCACGGCAGCGCCACCATCGGAACCGTGCAGCAACTTGCCGGTGCCGCTGGAACAGCACTGTTCATCGCGCTGCTCACCGTGCAGTCCGTATCACTTGCAGCATCCGGAGCCGAAGAAACTGTCGCCCTCGCCGGCGGAGTACGCCTCGCCTTCATGGCTGGCGGAATCATCTCCCTGTTCGCGGTCGTCGCAACGTTCTTCGTCAAACGGCCGGCATCTGAACTGCAGCCAGGCGAAACACCAGCCGGCCACTAGCCAACAGTCAACCGAGCCAACCAGGCCAACCCGCTAAACACAAAACGGCGAGTCACTCTCTTTCGAGAAGTGACTCGCCGTTTGGCGTTAAGGCTGAGGGCTACTTGCGCTTGCGCTTTTCACGAACGCGCATGTTGACCTGGATCGGGCTTCCATCGAAACCGAAGATCTCACGCAGACGACGCGTAATGAATCGACGGTACTGCGGGTCCAAGAACCCGGTCGTGAAGAGAACGAACGTTGGCGGGCGGCTTGATGCCTGCGTACCGAAGAGGATGCGCGGCTGCTTGCCACCACGAAGTGGGTGAGGGTGCTCTTGCGTAAGTTCGGCAAGAAGCGCGTTGAACTTACCGGTCGGAATGCGGGTATCCCACGACTCCAACGCCAGCTCGAGGGCCGGAACCAGCTTCTCCATGTGACGACCAGTCTTGGCCGAGATGTTGACGCGAGGTGCCCAAGAAACGTGACCCAAATCTTTATCGATCTCACGCTCGAGCAAATCGCGACGTTCATCGTCGAGAAGATCCCATTTGTTGAAGGCAAGAACGAGCGCCCGGCCCGATTCGAGCACCAGGTCAACAATCTTGAGATCCTGAACGCTCAACGGCTGGCTGACATCAAAAATGACAACCGCAACTTCGGCCTTCTCGAGGGCGGCACTCGTACGCAAAGTTGCATAGAAGTCAGCACCCTGAGCCAAAGCAACACGACGACGGATGCCAGCGGTGTCGACGAAGCGCCAGAACTTTCCGCCAAGCTCAATCTGCTCATCGACAGGGTCGCGAGTCGTACCGGCAAGCTCATTGACAACAACGCGCTCTTCACCGGCCGTCTTGTTGAGCAGGCTCGACTTTCCGACGTTGGGGCGACCGAGGATGGCAACGCGACGAGGGCCGCCCACTTCCTCTTTCGCTACAGCAGAGATCTTGGGAAGAACCAGCAACACCTTGTCGAGCAGGTCGGCAACACCGCGACCGTGCACAGCAGAGGCTGGCCACGGCTGACCGAGGCCGAGGCTCCAGAGCGAAGCAGCATCCGATTCCTGGTGAACGTCATCAACCTTGTTGGCAACAAGAATCACTGGCTTGTTGGTGGCGCGCAGCATGCGCACAACGTGCTCGTCTGTCGACGTGGGGCCAACCGTGGCATCCACAACAAAGAGCACAGCGTCGGCGAGGTCAATAGCGATCTCGGCCTGGGCAGCAACAGAAGCGTCGATGCCTTTAGCGTCGGGCTCCCAACCGCCGGTGTCAACGATCGTGAAGTGACGGTTGTTCCACTCGGCCTTGTAGTTAACACGGTCGCGGGTAACACCGGGGGTGTCCTCAACGACGGCTTCACGACGGCCGATAATGCGGTTCACGAGGGCAGACTTGCCCACATTGGGGCGACCAACGATCGCGAGCACGGGAAGCGCAGGCAAGTAGTAGATCGCGTCAGGGTCTTCCGAAGCGGAATCGAGAACCTGAATGTCTTCGTCGTCGAGTTCGTAGTCACTGAGTCCGGAGCGCAAAGCAGCAGTGCGCTTCGCGGCCTCGTCCTCGTCCATGCCGGAAAGTCGTTCGACGAGAGCTGGATTCAGCTCGGGAAAATCGTCTTCGGCGGGCGAATGATCGGCCATGGGTAGTCCTTTGTTTACATGCTGGAGCGAACAAAACTCGCGACGGCCGTCACGGTTTGATCGAAGTCAAGATTGGTGGAGTCAATTGTGATGACTCCTTCTGCGGCGTTCATGAAGTCCACGACTTTGGAGTCCTGCGCATCTCGATAACTGAGTTGTTGCGCCGTTGTCGCGCTCGATTCTCCGGAGAGTTCGGCCGCACGTCTTCCCATTCTAGCTTCTTCACTGGCTGTGAGCAGAATTCGCGCCTGAGCGTCCGGCGCGACGACCGTTGTTATGTCTCTTCCCTCGACCACGATGCCCGGTTTTTCGCTGCTCGCCATGATGCTGCGGAACAGCGAAACCATGTATTCGCGTACTTCAGGGATCCGTGCAATGTTCGAGACAACGCTTGTGATGCGCGGTTCACGGATGTCGTTGGTCACGATCTCTGAGTCGACCTTGACGAAGTAGTTGTCCGGATCAATCCCGATCGAGTACTCAAAGCGCGGGAGAGTGTCAATTACATCGCTGGGCCCGAGAGTATCGACACCGCGGTCTAGGCAGTGCAGGGCGAGACCGCGATAGGCGGCCCCAGTGTCGAGGTAGTCGAAGCCGAGTTCGCGAGCAGTCGCTTTCGACACACTCGACTTTCCGCTGCCGGCCGGACCATCGACGGCCACAACAACAAACGACGGGTTCTTATTCACGCGAAAGTCTCTGCAATCTTCCAACCGCGAGCCTCGAGCTCGCTAATCAATGTGGCTTCTTTTTCGGGCAGTACCGAAATTTCGGCAAGACCGAATTGGGCGCCCGGTGAGTGCTCAAGGCGCAAGTCTTCCATGTTCACGTGAGCTTCGCCGATTTCGGTGAGCAGTCGTGCAAGCTCTCCCGGCTTGTCATCAACCATGACAACGAGTTGGCTGAAGTGCTTTCGTGTGCCGTGTTTACCTGGAATGCGAGCGACCCCGGCGTTGCCGCCAGAGAGAACTTCAGCAATCGCCCGGCGAGCTCCCGGCGCATCCGGGGCCTCGAGCGCATCAATTGCGACTCCAAGCTCGGTCTGCAATTCGCGAAGTATTTCAGCGACGGGGCCAGAATTTGCGCCCAAGATCTGTACCCACAGCTCCGGATTGCTTGACGCGATGCGGGTCGTGTCGCGCAGTCCCTGACCGGCAAGGCCAACAGCGGCATCGGATGCCCCCGCCAACCGGTGCGCGAGCAGACTCGCCACCACTTGGGGAACGTGCGAAATTAGCGCTACAGCCTCGTCATGCTCGGAGGCAGACATCGCCACGGGAATCGCGCCAAGCTCAATCACGACATCTTCAACGGCACGGCGCCGGAAGGCTGCTCCCCTGCCAACAACCCACGGCCGGCCTATGAACAGATCGGCACGGGCAGATATCGCTCCACCGCGTTCACGACCGGCGAGCGGATGCGAACCGACATAGCGGTCGAGATCGGCACCGGCAGCGATGAGCTCGTCGAGCACTCCGACTTTCACACTCGCGACATCCGTCACCGTTGCTTGAGGCCAGGCCGCAAGCTCGCGAGCAACAACCTCTGCCGTCACATCCGGCGGAACTGCCACAATCACGAGCGCTGGCTTGTCGTCGGGCTGAGGGGCACGACCGGCACCGTAATCAATCGCGAGAGTCGCATTGCTGCGCGACGCATCGTGCAAAATTACGTCAACACCCTTCGCGCGCAGGCCGTGACCAATGCTTGCCCCGAGAAGTCCGGCACCAACAATACGAACCTGCCCGGTTATGCGGCCGAGATTCACGACTGCTCTTCCGCGTTTCGGGCAATCGTCAGGACTGCGCCCAGCTCTGCTTTAGTGAGGTCGCGCGTGCGACCAACGGGCAAGCTGCCGAGCGTGAGCGGACCAAACTGGCGGCGCACGAGGTCGATCACCGGGTGACCAACGGCATCCAGCATCCGACGAACAATGTGGTTGCGCCCAGAGTGCAGCGTGATTTCTACCATCGTCTCGTTGCCGGATGCACGGCCGAGCGCCCGCGCTTTGTCCGCGACAATCGGTCCATCGTCGAGCTCGATGCCCTTCGTGAGCTTCGCAATCGTCTGCGCGCTCACGATGCCCTCAACTTTGGCAATGTATGTCTTCGAAACACCGAACGACGGATGCGCGAGAATGTGCGCGAGTTCGCCATCGTTGGTCAGAATGAGTAACCCAGAGGTGTTCGCGTCGAGTCGGCCAACGTTGAAGAGGCGCTCGTCGTAGTCCCGCGTGAATTCGCGCAGGTCGGGTCGGCCACTTTCGTCAGCCATCGAACTCACAACGCCAACAGGCTTGTTGAGCATCACGTACTGCTTTGTGGTGTCGAGTTGAATCGCGACGTCATCAACGGTCACGCGATCGGTCGGCAACACTCTGCGACCTGCCGCTTCGACAACCTCACCGTTCACCGCAACACGGCCCTGGTAGATCAAGTCTTCGCACACGCGACGCGACGCGACGCCGGCTGCGGCCATCACTTTTTGCAGGCGTTCACCTTCGGGATTGCTGGGGCTCTCGCCATTAGCGTTGTTCATCAAAACCATCCGAACCATCAGATAACAGCGGCGAGATCGGAGGCAGCTCGGCAATGGAATTGATTCCCAACTGCACGAGCATGAGCTCCGTTGTTTCGTAATGGATGGCGCCCGTCTCGTTGTCGGTAAACGCCTCCGTAATAAGTCCTCTGCCCAGCAGCGTGCGCACGACGGAGTCAACGTTAACAGCGCGGACCGCGGCGACCGCTCCCCTGCTGATCGGTTGCTTGTAGGCAATAACGGCGAGAGTCTCAAGCGCCGCTTGACTCAATCGCGAAGGGTTCTGCGTGAAAACGAAGTCGCGCACAGCAGCGTCGTAATCTGAGCGCACGTAAATGCGCCATCCGCCGCCAACTTCGCGCAGCTCGAAGCCACGACGTGGCCCATCACCTTCGCCGTCAAAATCGGCACGCAGCAGGGTAATCGTTTTGCGAATTTCAGCGACGGGCGCATTGAGCGCGGTCGCAAGACTGACCAAGCTTTGCGGCTCGTCAGCCACCATGAAGATCGCTTCGAGTCCACGAGCAAGGTCGACAACGGGACCAGACTCTAGCTTCTCGGTCGACGGCTCGATCGTCGGCTCGGTCGCTGGCTCAGCAACCGGGGTCTCAGTGACCGTTGATTCAGTCACGAGCTCTTCGGTTGCCGTGTCGGTAAATGCAGCGTTAGTTTCCATAGTCAGCTCCCAGATTAGCGAGGCTATCGTCTGACCAGTGCTGCGCCGTCCAACGCACAGTCAGTTCACCGAGCGGTTCAATCTGTTCAAAGGCCACATTTGAGTCGCGGTACAGCTCCAACACGGCCAAAAAGCGGGCAACAATCACGCCCTTCAGTTCCGCGCTGGCGATAAGTTGCCGGAACGTCATCGGCTCCCCTGACCGCAGCATGGCAACGACATGGGCAGCCTGCTCGCGGATGCTGATGAGTGGTGCGTGCAAATGATCAAGGCCAACGCTGGGGATCTCACGCGGCGTGAATGCGAGTGTTGCCAGCGCAGCAAAGTCGTCGAGACTGAGCGTCCACACGAGCTCGGGAGTTTGCGTACGGAACTTCTCTTCCAAGCGCACCGAACGCACAGTGCGCGTCGACTCGGTTTCGAAGTGTCCACCGAACCAGTCACTGGCTTGCTTGAATGCGCGGTACTGAAGCAGTCGCGCAAAGAGCAGATCGCGAGCCTCGAGTAGCGCAAAGTCTTCGGCATCCACCAGTTCACCCTGAGGAAGCAGGCCTGCAACCTTGAGGTCGAGCAGGGTCGCCGCGACCACGAGAAACTCGCTGGCTTGATCGAGTTCGTCGATTCCGTCACCAGCGCCATCACCAGCGGATTCGAAATTGCGCAGGTACGCAATAAATTCATCCGTGATTCTGGAGAGCGAAACCTCGGTGATGTCGAGCTCGTGCTTCGTGATGAGAGAAAGCAGCAGGTCAAACGGCCCGTTGAAGTTATTGAGCGAGACCGAGAAACCCGGTGCGGGCGACTGGGTCTCTTCCACGTCGCTAGGCGACGGCGCCACGGGCGATCAGCTCTCGCGCGACCTGACGGTAGGAGTGCGCTGCGGAATGTTCTGGAGCAAAAGTGGTGATGGGGGCTCCGGCGACGCTCGCGTCAGGGAACTTGACGGTGCGACCGATCACGGTTTCCAAGACGTCATCACCGAAGTTCTCGACGACGCGCTCAAGAACTTCACGCGAGTGCAGCGTTCGCGCATCAAACATCGTGGCCAAAATACCGTCGAGTTTGATGGCGGGGTTCAGGCGATCCTGAACCTTTTCGATGGTTTCAACCAGCAGCGCAACTCCACGGAGGGCGAAGAATTCGCACTCGAGGGGAATAAGCACACCGTGTGCGGCAGTCAAAGCATTGACGGTCAGCAATCCAAGCGAAGGCTGGCAGTCGATGAGGATGACGTCGTACTGATCGCTGACCTTGCGCAAAACGCGGGCCAGGATTGTTTCGCGAGCGACCTCGTTGACGAGGTGGACCTCTGCGGCGGATAGGTCAATGTTTGCGGGGATGACGTCAAGCCCGGGAACACTCGTGTGAACGATTGCTTCTGCGGGATTCTTGATTGTGCCCAACAGCAGGTCGTAAATCGTAGGCACATCGTGGGTCGGCACGCCGAGGCCCGCCGAGAGCGCGCCTTGAGGATCGAAGTCAATCGCGAGCACGCGACGACCGTACTCAGCGAACGCTGCGCCCAAATTGATCGTCGTGGTTGTCTTACCGACGCCACCCTTTTGATTGCACAGCGAAATAATGCGTGCCGGACCGTGCCCGGTCAGTGGGGGCGGCTCCGGAAAATTGGTGAGCGGCCGGCCGGTTGGGCCCATTGCCTGAACATCCAACCCTGCCAGCGTTGATTTGATTTCACGCTGTGCTGTCATGCCAAAAGTTTACGACGCGCATCCGTCACTCTCTGTGCTCCCACGCGCGGACACGGCAGGGTCACCTCTACCAAAGGTTGAGGGTTTGGCGGGGCGACACGCGGGCCAACGAGCTCACAGCAGCGCCAACAGCGCTCAGAAAGGCGACTATCGGGCGCGTGGATGCGCCGTCGTATACATATCGCGCAGGGTATCTGCCGTCACCAGCGTGTAAATCTGCGTCGTCGCGACAGACGAGTGTCCGAGTAGTTCTTGCACTACGCGAACGTCGGCGCCACCCGACAAGAGGTGCGTCGCAAATGAGTGCCGAAACGTGTGCGGTGAAATATCTAAACCGAGATTCACGCGTTCAGCTGCCGACTGGATGATCAACCACACGTTCTGGCGAGACAACCGTGCCCCGCGCGCCCCCAAGAAGAGCGCGGGGGTTGCTGTGCCCTTCGCGGAAAGCACAGGCCGAGAACGCACGAGATACTTCTCAATGGCTGCTTGGGCGAAACTACCGACGGGCACTATGCGCTGCTTGTTGCCCTTTCCAAGAAGACGGACAACGTCACCGTCGATCATGTCGTCGACGTTGAGCGCTGTAACTTCTGAGACGCGCGCCCCCGTAGCGTAGAGAAGTTCAAGCAGCGCCGTATTCCGCAACGAAACCACATCATCCCCAGCGAACGACGCCAGCACTGACGACATTTGCTCGATCGTGATCGCTTTCGGCAGCCGCATCGTTTGCTTCGGAATCGCCACCTTGTGCGCAACATCGTCGCTCACGAGGGACTCATCAACAAAGAACGTGTGCAGTCCACGCACGGTCGACAACATTCGAGCAACGGATGAGGCCGCGAGCGGACGCTCCGGGTCGACACGCAAGCTGTGCGCAAAAGCAGCAACGTCATCCGCTGTAATTGCGGACGGTTCAGCGAGGTCACGCTCGCTCAAGAACCCCAAATAAGAGTCAAGATCGCGGCGGTACGCCGCCAAAGTGTTCTGCGAGAGACCGCGTTCAATCGCTAGATGCCGGAGAAAGCGTTCTGAGGCGACCGCAAGCGCAGTGCCTGCTCCGCTTCGTGTCGACTCACTCATCTGTCTCAGCTGCCCGCGTGTGGCTACGAGTCGTAGTTTCGTGGATGCCGCGGCCACGGCTGATCGGCATCACCGAGCGTGTTCCAGCCCCTGTCGCGCCCCAATTGCGCCGCAAGGAGGCCAACGCTGAGGATCGAGTTCTGCAGGCGTCGGTCAAGCACAGCCTCCACGGCGTCCTCAAGCGGAACCCACCGCAGTTCGATTCCAGCCTCTTCCGCGTAGCGATCGAAAGTATCGCCGGTAGAACTCACGCCGCGAGCCAAGTAGATGCGCACCGCTTCGTTGCTGCCACCTGGCGAGGTCAGCATTTCGCTGAGCACATGCCAAGACTCGGCCTGCAAATCAGTTTCTTCAGCGAGTTCGCGTTGCGCAGCGAGCAGTGGTGACTCATTGACGACGTCGAGAAGCCCAGCGGGCAACTCCCAATCGCGTAATCGAACCGGATGCCGGTACTGCTTGATTAGCAGTACCCGGTCTCGCTCATCCAGGGCAAGCACCGCAACGGCACCCGTGTGATTGACGAATTCACGGGTGATCGTGGTGCCATCGAGCTCAAAGCGTTCGCTGTCGACATTCCACACATGGCCGGTAAACACCGTCTCGGTGCTGACAAGCTGTGGAGTGACGCGATCGTCACTGAGTTCGCTATGCATCATCCTGCTCAGTTACCTCAAAGAGGCGACTGGACTTCTGGCGCTCAAGACCCGCGGCGACGAGTCCCCTAAACAGCGGGTGCGCGCGGTTTGGGCGCGACAGCAGTTCGGGGTGAGCCTGCGTTCCGACGTAGTAGGGGTGAACTTCGCGAGGCAACTCAACGAATTCGACGAGAGTGCGGTCAGGCGAAATTCCGGAGAACTTGAGTCCGGCATCCGCAATCTGCTGGCGGTATTCGTTGTTCACTTCGTAGCGGTGACGGTGACGCTCGGCCGCGGTCGGAGCGCCGTAAATTTCTTCGACGATCGAGCCGGGTTCAAGGTCAGCGTTGTAGAGACCGAGGCGCATGGTGCCGCCCATGTCTCCCCCGGCGATGATGTCGACCTGCTCGGCCATCGTCGCAATGACGGGGTACTTGCTGTCCGCATCAAACTCGGTCGAGGATGCGCCTTCGAGGCCGGCCATGTCGCGGGCGTACTCAATGACCATGCACTGAAGGCCCAAGCAAATACCGAGCGCCGGGATGCCGTTCTCACGAACAAATTTGAGGGCGCCGAGCTTGCCCTCAATGCCGCGCACGCCAAAACCACCGGGAACGATGATGCCGTCGAGGTCACCAAGGTGCTTAGCAGCACCTTCTGGAGTTTCACACTCGTCCGAAGGAACCCAGCGAATGTTGACCTTAGCGTTGTTCGCGAAGCCGCCGGCGCGCAGTGCTTCGGTTACCGAAAGGTAGGCATCGGGAAGGTCGATGTACTTTCCAACGAGACCGATCGTTACTTCGTGCTTGGGGTTGTGCACGACTTCAAGCAGCTCATTCCAGCCGTCCCAGTTGACGGTGTTGGCTTCGAGTCCAAGCTGGTTAATGATGTAGGCGTCGAGTCCCTGGCTGTGCAGCATTTCGGGGATGTCGTAGATGCTCGCTGCATCGGTGGCGTTCACGACGGCGTCTTCTTCAACGTCACACATGAGCGCGATCTTGCGCTTGTTTGACTCAGAGACGGGACGGTCGCTGCGCAGCACAAGGGCGTCAGGCTGGATACCGATCGAGCGCAACGCTGCAACAGAGTGTTGCGTTGGCTTAGTTTTCTGCTCACCGGATGCCGCCATGTATGGCACGAGCGACACGTGAACGAAGAATACGTTCTTGCGGCCGAGTTCGTGACGGACTTGACGGGCCGATTCAATAAAAGGTTGGCTTTCGATGTCGCCGACGGTGCCACCGATTTCGGTGATGATGACATCGGGCTGCGGATTGTCTTCATTGAAGGGACCGGCAGCCTGTAGGCGCATTCGGCGCTTGATTTCGTCGGTGATGTGCGGGATGACCTGCACTGTGTCGCCGAGGTATTCGCCGCGACGCTCTTTCGCAATCACTTCGGAGTAGATCTGCCCCGTTGTGACGTTCGCTGCCTGATTGAGTTTGATGTCAAGAAAGCGCTCGTAGTGCCCAATGTCGAGGTCGGTTTCGGCGCCGTCGTCGGTGACGAAAACTTCTCCGTGTTGGAAGGGGTTCATCGTTCCGGGATCCACGTTGAGATAGGGATCCAGCTTTTGCATGACGACGCGGAGCCCGCGTGCTGTCAGCAGGTTTCCGAGACTCGCCGCCGTGAGGCCTTTACCGAGAGAAGAGACAACTCCTCCGGTGACGAAGATGTGCTTTGTTACGACCGCGTTCTGAATGTCCACCACGGGGTTCTATCGTATCCCACGACTGACGTTCCTGTCGCCGCCACAGCGCGTTTCGTTATCGGCTTAAGACCGTTTCGAGGTGAGCGTCACTCACTGCCGAGGGCTTCGTGAGCTAGCGGCTTGCGTGTTCAAGTTCGTGCGCGGTCTGGATGAGCTCGCGCGCATGGGCTAGTCCCGATTCAGAATCTGGCAGGCCCGAGAGCAGTCTGGCCATCTCTGCGATTCGTGCTTCGCCCTCAAGTTTGTGAACGCTGGATGCCGTAACCGAGCCGTCGTCGCCCTTGATGACGCTGAGGTGATTGTCTGCAAACGCGGCGACCTGTGCGAGGTGGGTGACAACGATTACTTGGGCGGTGCGGCTGAGCTGAGCCAACCGCTTACCGATCTCGATGGCGGCAGCACCGCCGACTCCGGCATCCACTTCGTCAAAGATGAAGGTGGGTACTGGATCGTTACCGGCAATGACGACTTCGATGGCGAGCATGACGCGCGAGAGCTCTCCCCCCGATGCGCCTTTACCGAGCGGGCGCGGTGGTGCGCCTGGATGCGGACACAGCAAAATAGAAACTTCGTCTTTGCCACTCAGCGAATAGTCACTGCGGTCTTCGACCGTGACAATGATTTCCGCGTTGGCCATGGCCAGTTGCGTGAGCTCTCCGGTAACTTCAGCGGAGAGTCGTGCGGCACTGCGCGCACGCACTTCACTTACGTTCGCCGCGAGGGCTATAAGTTCTGCCTGATCAGCATCGACCTGCGCGCGCAGTTCATCGATGCGGGTGGAGTCATTGTCGAGCTCAAGCAAGCGCTGGCTACCGGTATCGAGCACGTCGACGACATCGTCGAGGCTCACACCGTGCTTGCGGACGAGGGCGGAAAGCTGACTGCGCCGCTCTTCAACCTGTTCGAGTTCTCGGCTGCCATCGGAATCCAACCCGGCAAGATAGCCAGAAAGGTCTGTCGAAATTTCTCCGAGAGTGATGGATGCTGCCGCCAACGCTTCGGCAATTGATGCGAGTTGCGCATCATGTTCTGAGACCCGCTCGAGCCCTCGTTGGGCCGTGGCAAGCAGAGCAACAACATCGGAGCCCTCGTCAACAGCATCCGCCGATAGCACCGCGTGGGCACCCTCGGCCGCAAGCCGAAGGCCTTCGAGGTTGGCAAGGCGGTCAGCACGTTCGGCAAGTTCGACGTCTTCGCCACGGCGCACTTCTGCTGCTTCAATTTCGTCAATCGCAACTCGAAGCTCCTCGGCCTCGCGACTGCGAAGGTCACTCTCTGCCACGAGCACATCGAGTTCGCCTTGGGTAGACTGCCAGCGACGGAACACCGTTTGATACTGCCCGAGAACCGTCGCCAGTTCTGCACCCGCAAATCGGTCGAGCGCATTGCGTTGTGCTGTTGCCGATTTGAGCCGTATTTGTTCAGACTGACCATGAACGACAACGAGTTGATCGCCGAGTTCGGTGAGTACACCCACGGGTGCGCTTCGCCCTCCAACTACGGCACGACTACGTCCTTCGCGCGCGACCGTTCGAACGAGCAACAGTTCGCCATCGTCAAGGTCGCCTCCGGCATCGCGCACACGTTCCGCCACCGCCGACTGCGGGTCGATCAGCCACCGACCTTCGACGGACGCTTGCTCGCTATTCGCGCGGATGGCAGCAGCATCTGCTCGCTCTCCTAACAAAAGGCCGAGCGCAGTAACGACCATCGTCTTTCCGGCACCGGTCTCGCCGGTGAGCGCGGTAAACCCTGGACCGAGTGGTAATCGTGCTGACGCAATGACACCGAGGTCGCGAATGGAGATCTCTTCAATCACGAGTTGGGCCCCTCCTCCGAAGCTGGGCCGCGCCATCCGTACACTGGCAAATTGAACTTCTCGACGAGCCGGTCAGTAAACGGCCCTTGCGAGAGTCGTGCGAGGCGAACGGGAACGGGCGAGCGTCTCACAACGACTCGAGCTCCGCGCGGTAGATCAAAGGCACGACGGCCGTCACACCAGAGAACTCCGATTCCCATGTTGCGGTCCATAACTTCGACGGCAAGTGCGGAATCCGGTCCTACAACGATCGGACGGGCGAAGAGCGCATGTGCGCTAAGCGGCACAAGCAAGAGTGCGTCGAGGCTCGGCCAGACGATGGGCCCGCCTGCCGAGAAGGAGTACGCAGTTGAACCGGTTGGGGTCGACATAACAACGCCGTCGCAGCCGAAGGATGAGAGGGGGCGGCCGTCAACCTCGATCACGACTTCGAGCATCCGCTCTCGGCTCGCCTTCTCGACCGTGGCCTCGTTGAGGGCCCACGTTTCGTAGACGACCTCGGAATCGACTTTTACCCGCACGGAGAGCGTCATGCGCTCTTCGACGAGATAGTCCCGCGCAAGCGCACGCTCGACGGTGGACGTGAGTTCTTCGCGCTCGCTTTCTGCCAGGAACCCGACGTGGCCCAGATTGACGCCGAGTAGCGGTGCACTGCACCCACGCGTCAGCTCCGCAGCACGAAGGATCGTTCCGTCGCCGCCCAAAACGATCACGAGTTCGAGTTCGCCTGTTTCGACCTCATTGCCGAGTCTCGACACGGGAGCAAGGCTCGGCTCGGCCTGGAGAATAGTCTCGTAGCTGTCCGGCGCCAGCACGGGCACGATTCCGGCGCTAATGAGCTGACGGCACACCGAAATTGCGGCGGTCAACGATTCGGCGCGACCAGTGTGTGCAATTACTAGGATGTGGCGATCGGAAGCATGAGAGTTCTCGGACTGCACCGTGCACCTCTCATTCGTCGTGATTGATTCGTAGCGCGCTCAACGCGATCGCAAAAACCTGTGTTAACCATTCTGTCGGATTCCTGCCGCCAAGTGCGCCCCGCGCGCGATTCTGGGGATATTGCTCCAGCGGATGCCGGCAACTCTCGCTGTGGCGCCGAATCAGTTCGCACACAGCATCCTGTATACCTCCGGGGGTATTGTGGCGTTCACGGCACGACCCGAGCGAGAGGAACCAAATCTGATGATGTGGGGCTACGGAAATATGGGATGGGCTTGGGGCTATGGGCTGCTGGCGCTCGTCGGCATCGCGCTACTCGTCTATGTTGTTGTTCGCTTGGCGTCAAAGACCTCGAGCCGCAATGAATCAGCACCAGATCTGAGACACGCTGACTCCTCCGGTGCCAAGCGAATCCTCGAAGAGCGATTCGCGCGTGGGGAACTCACCGCAGAACAGTACCGAGAACAACTTCGGGTACTTGACGAGTCTCGTTAATGCCTGAAATCAGCCGACGTAACGCCCTGATCCTCGGCGGAGCAGGGGTTGCCAGCGTCGCTGTGGGCGGAACCGGGTTCTTTCTCAATCAAGGTTTCTCATCAGTCTCGTCGGCAGGGACGGTGTCGGGAAGCACCTTCACGGAGCCAATAGAGCTTCGAAGCGCCAATGGCGCACTCAGCGTTGACCTCGAATCCTCCCGCCAGCGGGTGTCAATCGCCGGCCGTGACGTAAATGCTCTGAGCTATAACGGTGGTGTACCCGGCCCCACCCTGCGCGTTCGCGCCGGAGACACCCTCAGAGTCAGTCTGAAGAACGGTTTAGCAGACCCAAGCAACCTGCACGTGCACGGGCTCCACGTCTCCCCCGAGAACAAGAGCGACAACATGTTCGTCACCGTCGCAGCGGGAGACTCTTTCGACTACCAATATGAATTGCCAGCCGATCATCCCCCCGGGGTGTACTGGTATCACCCGCACCTCCACGGCTTCGTCGCTGAGCAAGTGTTTGGCGGACTTTACGGAGCCATCATCGTTGAAGACCCCGAATCGATCCCCGCTGATCGAGAGCGCCTCCTCGTCATTTCTGACATCTCCCTGAACTCCAGCGGAAACATTCCTGCGGCCTCACCGATGGACGAAATGACTGGGCGCGAGGGTGACCTCGTTCTCGTCAATGGACAGCTCACCCCAGACCTGGTGGCGCTCCCCGGCGAACGTGAGCGCTGGCGCATCATCAATGCCAGCGTGTCCCGCTATCTGCGACTGCGTCTCGATGGGCAACAGCTGACATTGCTCGGTATCGACTCCGGACGATTCGAGAGCCCGCAGGAAATCGATGAGATCGTGCTGGCACCGGGCAACCGGGCAGACCTTCTCGTCACCAGCAGCCTTGGCACGTCCACACTGCGTGCCCTCTCTTACGACCGCGGCTCGGCTGACGGAATGATGATGGGCGGCGGCAACTTTCGCAGCGGCGAAGAAGTCGCGCTGGCCACCTTTAGCGTGGCCGGCGATGCCGTCGTTGCACAGTCGGCTATCCCGAGCCAACCGGCCCAGCGTGACCTTCGCATCGCACCGACAACAGCTAAGCGCGAGCTAGTCTTCGCAATGGGAATGGGTGGCGGGATGGGCGCTGGCATGATGTCACCCACAATCAACGGCCGCCAATTTGATGCTGAGCGCATCGACACCACAGTCCAGTTCGACAGCGTTGAGGAGTGGCTGCTGACAAACACCAGCACGCTCGATCATCCACTGCACCTGCACGTGTGGCCAATGCAAATCATTGAACAGGATGGGCAGCCCGTCGACTCGATCATGTGGCAGGACGTCGTCAACGTCCCCGCACGCAGCACAACGCGCGTGCGGATCGCGTTTGAAGATTTTGGCGGAAAAACCGTCTACCACTGCCACATTCTTGACCACGAAGACAACGGGATGATGGGAATCATCGCCGCGAACTAGCACTAAGGAGACAACCATGAACTATGCGCACACCGTCACCGTCTCGCTACCCTACGAGGAAGCAATCTCCGCGACGAAACAAGAACTAGCAAACCAAGGGTTCGGCGTTCTGACCGAAATCGACATCCGGGCGACCTTCCACACGAAGCTCGGCGCTGAAAGCGCGGACACGATCGGTGACTACCTCATCTTGGGCGCCTGCAACCCTGCCCTCGCAGAACAAGCTCTCGCCGCCGACCCCAACATGGGACTACTACTGCCCTGCAACGTCGTCATCCGACGAAGCCCGTCGGCCGAGTCGACAACGGTTCAAGCGATTAATCCCCAGACCATGGTTCAACTGAGCGATGTCGCGGCAGTTCAGGCCGTTGCCGATCAAGCGGACGAACGACTTCGTGCCGCTTTAGTAGCCATCGAGGGTGCCAGCAACAAGTAGTCAGGGTGGAGGCCTTCACCGTTTAGGCGATGGCAGAAACCTGCGTTATCCACTCTGTCGGGTTGCTGCCAGCTGGGGCGCTCAACCAGACAAGGTATTCACGGTTTCCCGCATTTCCCGCAATCGGGGAGGGGATGACGCCTGCCGTGCCAAGTCCGAGATCCCAGGCTGCCCACAGCACGCCCATGATTGCTTCGTCGCGCAGCGCAGCTCCGTGCACGATGCCCTCGCGAATATTGGTGCGCCCTACTTCGAACTGGGGTTTCACAAGCAAGACGAAGTCCGCGGTTTCACCCACCGATGCGTGTAGCGCTGGAAGCACGGTACGAAGCGAGATAAACGATAGGTCAGAAACGACAAGTGTTGGGGTCTCGGATGTCCCACTCAGCACCGCAAGCGACTCTGCTGTGAGGTAGCGAGCATTCTCCCGCTCGATTGTGCGCACGCGAGCATCCGAGCGGATCACGTCGACAAGCTGGCCGTGTCCAACGTCGAGCGCGATCACTTCTCGGGCACCACGTTCAAGCAACACTTGAGTGAAGCCGCCTGTTGACGCTCCAACATCGAGGGCGAGCGTTCCCGTGGCATCAATGCCAAAGGAGTCGAGGGCTGCGACAAGTTTGTGGGCTGCGCGGCTGACGTAGTGATCTGTCTCTGCGACTTCAATCTCGTGCTCGTCGCTTACTGGTGTTGACGCTTTGGGCACCGCTACGCCCGAGACGGTCACGAGGTTATCAGCGATGAGTTTCGCGGCGTGCGTGCGTGAGCGCGCAAGACCGCGTGCAGCGAGTGCCGCGTCGAGACGCATGCTAGCCATTGCGCGAGAACGCGTCCTTGCCCTCGAGTTGCTGCTGCAGTTCGTCATGGATCTGCGTGAAGGCTGCGGCACGCGATTCGAGTGGCTGATCTTCGATCAGGCTCAGTCGCGACATCAATCCGTCGACGGGTGATTCATCGCTCATACTCACGAATATAGCTCCGCTGGGACTTCGAGGGCGTAGATGGCGCTCCCCGAGTTCCAAATTGCTGCTGCGCCTGCGCGCAATCGGTCGATGGATGTTCCGGCCGACGTCACGGTCAGTCGCTGTGCTTCGAGGCGCACTGTCGCCGTTCCCACTGTCGTTACTACGGCGGCGCCGTCGTGCGTGATCACGGTTTCTGGATAAGGCTCGTGTAGCCCCCGCAGGTCGTCGACGATCATTGTCGGACGCTCTTCGGGGATTGCCGCGAGCACTTGCTTGGCCTGGTCGATGCCGGTGAGTACGAGCAGTGATGGGATGCCCGCTTTGTTTGCACCGAGGATGTCGGTGTCCAGGCGGTCGCCAATCATGAGGGCTGCCCGCGAATCGTAGCGGGTAAACGCCTCTTCGAAGATCGCAACTTCTGGCTTGCCAGCAACGATCGGCAGACGGCCTACGGCGGTGTGTACTGCGGAGACGAGGGTGCCGTTTCCGGGCGCAGTGCCTCTGGCTTGGGGAATCGTCCAGTCAGTGTTGGTCGCAATCCAGGGGATGCCGGCGTCGCCGCCCTTGAGGGCGAATGCGGCTTCGGCAAGGTGCACCCAGGCGACGTCTGGGGCGAAGCCTTGAACGACGGCGGCGGGCGAATCTTCCGCCGAACGTGTGACAACGAACCCGGCTTTGTCGAGTTCGTCGGTAAGGCCTTCTCCCCCGACGACGAGAATTGTCGATCCTGGATCTACGATTCCACGGAGCAGACCGATTGCGGCCTGCGGTGAGGTTACAACATCGCGAGGTTCGACCTGCAGCCCGAGCTCGCTCAAATGCTTCGCAACAGACTTGTCGGTGCGTGAGGCATTGTTGGTGATGTAGGCGACCTGCGCTGAGTCGATGGCATTAAGACTCATGACCGCATGTGCAATCGCGTCCGGCCCGCGGTAAACGACGCCATCGAGATCGGCGAGTACTAGGGCGACACCTTCAAGGGGCGTCCTAGAGCTCACGTGTGCCGGTCTCTGTTTCGTCAACTTCTTCCACAGGCTGGTTGTTCTCTGCATCATCACCATCTGCGGCATAGTTCGGTTCGAATTCTTCTTCGACAACTTCGATGGTCGATTCGTCATCGTCGTTGAGGGCATCCTCGGCAATATCGGCACGGTCAAACCAGATTGCCGCTTCTTCTTCGCGCCCGAGTTCTTCGAGAACGGTGCCGTAGGCACCGAAGAGCGCTGGACTGTAGCTGAAGGCCTTTGTGGGATCGAGCTGGGGAATCTGCAGTTCGACGAGTGCTTCTTCAGTTTGACCGAGGTCGAGTCGCGCCCCTGACATGGCGATCGCGAGTTCTACTTGTACGCCTGTCGATAGGGTGCTGCGACGCACGGAGCGTCCCAGTTCGAGTGCGCGCTCGGGGCGCAGTAGCCCACGTTCGCTATCGACCATCATCGGCAGCTGGTCATCCCGGCCAGAGATGCGGCGGTAGGTACGCAGTTCGCGCAGAGCAAGTGCGTAATCCTCGGTCGCGTAGGCGGTGATCGCGAGGGTCTCGCGTACAACACCAATTCGGCCTGCTCGGCGTGCAGCAGAGATTGCGTGCTGGTGGGCGAGCTCAGGGTCGGTCTCGATCAGTCGAGAGACCATCACGAGGTGCAGGGCGACGCCTTCTGCGTTTTCTTTGCTGAGTGTCTTGAGTTCGTTGGAGGCGATGCGATCAAGCATCTTCGGAGTAATTCCCTCTGGGATCTCCGGTGCTTGGTGAAATGCACGAACGGATCGGATGCCGAAGGGATCGCGATCCTCTTCAGGCTCACGTTCGCTCGAGTCGCGGTCTCCGCGCGCGGGTGCCCCGCCTTTGGTCCACAAGCGCTTCTCGGGGGGACCGTCACTGCGCGCTCCCCGATCGGGATGTCCGCCTCGCTCGGGACGACCTGAACCGTCGTTGCGCTGAGGGCGTGCTGGTCGATCTGAGCCGGATGCCGGCTTGCCGCGTGCTGGTCCACCTGCGGCGTTGTCACGGCGCGGCTTTCCATCGCTTGGTCGTCCTTCACCTGGTCGCCCACCGGTGGGTCGACCACCAGATCGTGGCGCGCCAGAGCGGTTTCCGTGGGGTCGACTTTCGCGACGTCCATCGTTACCTGACGAATCACTCACTATTGCTCCTGAATTTGGGGTGGGGACTTAACGCAAAATAGCCACCCACTGTGTCTATTAAACACAGGGGTGGCCATTTTACAATTGAAGTCCGGCGGTGTCCTACTCTCCCACAAGGTCCCCCTTGCAGTACCATCGGCGCAGAGAGTCTTAGCTTCCGGGTTCGGAATGTAACCGGGCGTTTCCCTCTCGCTATGGCCGCCGAAACACTATTGATTTATGTATCAGTCTGGGCCAGTTCACAACACTTGAGAGTTCTCCGTGATGGAGTTCCCAAGCAGTGTGTGCTGGGCGCAGTTCCCGACCGTAAATCGGGAACCACAAAGTGGACGCGAGAATTCTTCTCATTCACCATTCGACAACCCGAGGGTTGCCCAGTGAGGTGGGGTGGTTATCAATTTATCGACTTATTAGTACTGGTCAGCTCCACAGGTCTTTAGTCCCTGCTTCCACATCCAGCCTATCAACGCAGTAGTCTAGCTGCGAGTCTCTCGGCCTAAGCCATGGAAATCTCATCTTGAAGCTGGCTTCCCGCTTAGATGCTTTCAGCGGTTATCCATTCCGAACGTAGCTAATCAGCGGTGCTCCTGGCGGAACAACTGACACACCAGAGGTTCGTCCATCCCGGTCCTCTCGTACTAGGGATAGATCTTCTCAAATTTCCTGCGCGCGCAGAGGATAGGGACCGAACTGTCTCACGACGTTCTAAACCCAGCTCGCGTACCGCTTTAATGGGCGAACAGCCCAACCCTTGGGACCTACTCCAGCCCCAGGATGCGACGAGCCGACATCGAGGTGCCAAACCATGCCGTCGATATGGACTCTTGGGCAAGATCAGCCTGTTATCCCCGAGGTACCTTTTATCCGTTGAGCGACAGCGCTTCCACAAGCCACTGCCGGATCACTAGTCCCGACTTTCGTCCCTGCTCGACTTGTCAGTCTCACAGTCAAGCTCCCTTGTGCACTTACACTCGACACCTGATACCAACCAGGTTGAGGGAACCTTTGGGCGCCTCCGTTACTTTTTGGGAGGCAACCGCCCCAGTTAAACTACCCACCATGCACTGTCCCTGAACCGGATTACGGTTCGAAGTTAGATATCCAGAGTGACCAGAGTGGTATTTCAACAATGACTCCACCTGAACTAGCGTCCAAGCTTCACAGTCTCCCACCTATCCTACACAAGCCACACCGAACACCAATACAAAGCTATAGTAAAGGTCACGGGGTCTTTCCGTCCTTCTGCGCGTAACGAGCATCTTTACTCGTAGTGCAATTTCGCCGAGTTCGCGGTTGAGACAGCTGGGAAGTCGTTACGCCATTCGTGCAGGTCGGAACTTACCCGACAAGGAATTTCGCTACCTTAGGATGGTTATAGTTACCACCGCCGTTTACTGGGGCTTAAATTCACAGCTTCGCCTTACGGCTAACCGTTCCTCTTAACCTTCCAGCACCGGGCAGGCGTCAGTCCGTATACATCGTCTTGCGACTTAGCACGGACCTGTGTTTTTAGTAAACAGTCGCTTCCCACTGGTCTCTGCGGCCCTGCAGCGCTCCCGGAGCAAGTCCGTTCACGCCTTAGGCCCCCCTTATCCCGAAGTTACGGGGGCATTTTGCCGAGTTCCTTAACCACGATTCTCTCGATCTCCTTAGTATTCTCTACCTGATCACCTGAGTCGGTTTGGGGTACGGGTAACTTGAACCTCGCGTCGATGCTTTTCTTGGCAGCATAGGATCACTGATTTCGTCCGTGAGGACTACCCATCGAGTCTCAGCCTTGATGAGAGACGGATTTGCCTATCTCTCGGCCTACATTCTTAGACCGGGACAACCATCGCCCGGCTCAGCTACCTTCCTGCGTCACACCTGTTAATACGCTAACCGCACCAGAATAGGGTCGTACGCTAGGCCCCACGCCTCACCCCGAAGGGATTGGTCTAGGGGATTCAGATACTTAGCATTACTGGATTAGTTTGGGCGGTTCTTCGTCAGTACGGGAATATCAACCCGTTGTCCATCGACTACGCCTGTCGGCCTCGCCTTAGGTCCCGACTTACCCAGGGCGGATTAGCCTGGCCCTGGAACCCTTGATCATTCGGAGGACGGGTTTCTCGCCCGTCTTTCGCTACTCATGCCTGCATTCTCACTCGTGTAGCGTCCACGGCTGGTTTACACCGCCGCTTCACTCGCCACACGACGCTCTCCTACCACTCCGTACGGCTGAACCACGAAGGCTTACCTATAATACGAAATCTACAACTTCGGTGGTGTGCTTGAGCCCCGTTACATTGTCGGCGCGGAATCACTTGACCAGTGAGCTATTACGCACTCTTTCAAGGGTGGCTGCTTCTAAGCCAACCTCCTGGTTGTCTGTGCAACTCCACATCCTTTCCCACTTAGCACACGCTTGGGGACCTTAGTTGGTAGTCTGGGCTGTTACCCTCTCGACGATGAAGCTTATCCCCCACCGTCTCACTGCTGCGCTCTCACTTACCGGCATTCGGAGTTTGGCTAACGTCAGTAACCTTTTAGGGCCCATCAGCTATCCAGTAGCTCTACCTCCGGCAAGAAACACGCAACGCTGCACCTAAATGCATTTCGGAGAGAACCAGCTATCACGAAGTTTGATTGGCCTTTCACCCCTATCCACAGCTCATCCCCTCAGTTTTCAACCTAAGTGGGTTCGGTCCTCCACGTGCTCTTACACACGCTTCAACCTGGCCATGGATAGATCACTTCGCTTCGGGTCTAGAACCAGCGACTGTATCGCCCTATTAAGACTCGCTTTCGCTACGGCTGCCCCACACGGGTTAACCTCGCCACTGATCACTAACTCGCAGGCTCATTCTTCAAAAGGCACGCTGTCACAGCTACTAAGGCTGCTCCAACGGTTTGTAAGCAAACGGTTTCAGGTACTATTTCACTCCCCTCCCGGGGTACTTTTCACCTTTCCCTCACGGTACTTGTCCGCTATCGGTCATCTGGAAGTATTTAGGCTTATCAGGTGGTCCTGACAGATTCACACGGGATTTCTCGGGCCCCGTGCTACTTGGGATACTCTTCGAACCATTGCAACATTTCGACTAAGGGGCTGGCACCCTCTATGGCGTGGCTTTCAATCCACTTCGTCTATATCACTTTGTAATTCTTGCTGTACGGCAGTAACAGCTGAAAAGTCCCACTACCCCGACCATGCAACGCCTGCCGGCTATCACACATGATCGGTTTGGCCTCTTCCGGTTTCGCTCGCCACTACTAACGGAATCACGGTTGTTTTCTCTTCCTGTGGGTACTGAGATGTTTCACTTCCCCACGTTCCCTCTACCCGCCCTATATATTCAGGCGGGAGTCACTGAGTCGTCTTGCAACGCCCAGCGGGGTTTCCCCATTCGGAAATCCTCGGATCAAAGCTCTATTATCAGCTCCCCGAGGCTTATCGCAGATTTATACGTCCTTCTTCGGCTCCAGATGCCAAGGCATCCACCGTTTGCTCTTAGAAAATTGATTATCACATGAGTATAAAGAATCGATCGCAACACCAAAGTGTTGAGATTGACCAATGAATTTCCTCAACACCCCGAAGGCTGTTGAAGAGTCATCGTTATTTATGTGATCCGACCTTTCGGTCGAATCTAAGATGCTCGCGTCCACTGTGTAGTTCTCAAAATACGGGCGGTATCCTCCCTCATCCCCCAACCTGCAGGAAACAAGACCAGGATCCGTTAGACCCAGAGACACCTTTCGATGCCCCAGGTCCTAAGGTACGAACACGAATCTTACGACCCGGGCCCGGTCCCTCAGGACCCAACAACGTGCAAAGACCAGCACCCCCGCAACCCTCGTTCCTACCAACCCCAAAAGGTTGATGTACTGAAGAGAAAACAGATCCTCTGATCACAATGTCAATGTTCCACCCATGAGCGCCGTCCAACCCGAACAGGTTGGTACGACTTGGCAAGTTGATCCGCTGTATACAGACGGACTTGCACATGCTCCTTAGAAAGGAGGTGATCCAGCCGCACCTTCCGGTACGGCTACCTTGTTACGACTTAGTCCTAATCACCAATCCCACCTTCGACAGCTCCTCCCCTTGCGGGTTAGGCCACTGGCTTCGGGTGTTACCGACTTTCATGACTTGACGGGCGGTGTGTACAAGGCCCGGGAACGTATTCACCGCAGCGTTGCTGATCTGCGATTACTAGCGACTCCGACTTCATGAGGTCGAGTTGCAGACCTCAATCCGAACTGAGACCGACTTTTTGGGATTCGCTCCACCTTGCGGTATTGCAGCCCTTTGTATCGGCCATTGTAGCATGCGTGAAGCCCAAGACATAAGGGGCATGATGATTTGACGTCATCCCCACCTTCCTCCGAGTTGACCCCGGCAGTCTCCTTTGAGTTCCCACCATTACGTGCTGGCAACAAAGAACGAGGGTTGCGCTCGTTGCGGGACTTAACCCAACATCTCACGACACGAGCTGACGACAACCATGCACCACCTGTTTACGAGTGTCCAAAGAGTTGACTATTTCTAGCCCGTTCTCGTATATGTCAAGTCTTGGTAAGGTTCTTCGCGTTGCATCGAATTAATCCGCATGCTCCGCCGCTTGTGCGGGCCCCCGTCAATTCCTTTGAGTTTTAGCCTTGCGGCCGTACTCCCCAGGCGGGGAACTTAATGCGTTAGCTGCGACACAGAAACCGTGGAATGGTCCCTACATCTAGTTCCCAACGTTTACGGCATGGACTACCAGGGTATCTAATCCTGTTCGCTCCCCATGCTTTCGCTCCTCAGCGTCAGTTACGGCCCAGAGATCTGCCTTCGCCATTGGTGTTCCTCCTGATATCTGCGCATTCCACCGCTACACCAGGAATTCCAATCTCCCCTACCGCACTCTAGTCTGCCCGTACCCACTGCAGGCTGGAGGTTGAGCCTCCAGTTTTCACAGCAGACGCGACAAACCGCCTACGAGCTCTTTACGCCCAATAATTCCGGATAACGCTTGCACCCTACGTATTACCGCGGCTGCTGGCACGTAGTTAGCCGGTGCTTTTTCTGCAGGTACCGTCACTTTCGCTTCTTCCCTACTAAAAGAGGTTTACAACCCGAAGGCCGTCGTCCCTCACGCGGCGTTGCTGCATCAGGCTTTCGCCCATTGTGCAATATTCCCCACTGCTGCCTCCCGTAGGAGTCTGGACCGTGTCTCAGTTCCAGTGTGGCCGGTCACCCTCTCAGGCCGGCTACCCGTCGTAGGCTTGGTGAGCCATTACCTCACCAACTACCTGATAGGCCGCGAGTCCATCCTTGACCGAAATTCTTTCCAGCTCCTAGCCATGCGGCTGAAGCTCGTATCCAGTATTAGACGTCGTTTCCAACGCTTATTCCAGAGTCAAGGGCAGGTTACTCACGTGTTACTCACCCGTTCGCCACTAATCCACCAGAGCAAGCTCCGGCTTCATCGTTCGACTTGCATGTGTTAAGCACGCCGCCAGCGTTCATCCTGAGCCAGGATCAAACTCTCCATAAATGTTTGATTGCACCAGACAACCGAAGTCACCCAATGCACATCTTGTGTCACCCGCACCCGGAATAGGGTGTCGAGGCAACAAGTTTGAAACTGACAGAACAAATCAATACTGACTTGCTTTGTTGTTTATATCTTTTCCAAAGGAATCCGCTGCACCAGCAATCACGACCCGAAATGGGACGATCTCACTAAGCACAGTCGGGTTTTTGGCATTTGACATTGTGCACGCTGTTGAGTTCTCAAGGATCGGACGCTCCTGACCTCCACCGCAAAACGGCTTCACCCCAGGGCTACAAAACCTGTGTTGGCAACCTCCGCCGAAAGCGAAAGGCAACCTGTCTAACTTACCAGCTTCACCGAGCTTGTCAAATCAACCGAAGCGAACCAAAACGGCACACAACAACCAACCAACACACGCATGAAGCAGGAAGACATCCCCAGACCAGACACCGAAACCCACAAGAGGAATTCCGCTACCCGACCGGACTAAAACTATAACAGATTTAGAGGATGCTGGCCCCCACTTGAGGCCGGAAACCTAGCAGCAGAACTGCCCGGGACTTCCGCACCTTTGGGGTGACAAGAAAGAACTTTACGTGCACAATCCCCCACCCACCAAACCCTCCCCCATCCCGGGCGTGTCGCCACCCAACACCCAACAAAACACAGGGAAGGCGCCCAACGTTGAGGTGAAAGTTGAGAGTCCTAACTCGGTAGAGGCACGACTTCATAAACCACGTGGGCGAACTGGCCAACGGCAGTCGCCGACTTCAGTCGCAAGCGATCAGCACCCAGGGCGCGAGGAAACAACGGCGCGCCACCCAGAACGGTCGCGGGCGCAATCGACACCGAGATCTCATCGAGGGCTCCCTCGTCCATGAATTGCGCTGCGAGATCGCCGCCGCCGACGACCCAAATGTCGCCATCACCCGCAGCCTCGCGAATCGCCGGCAGAGCATCCGCAACGCTTCCTCGAACGAAGCGAACGTCTGCGCCTTCCGGCACCGGCAGGTCTCGAGTCGTGAAGACGAAGGTTGGCTTTGCACCAAAGTACTCCGCCCACTTGTGTGGCTTAGCGATCAGGTCTTCGTGCGTGAGCACCCACTCGTAGGTCGTTGAACCCTCGACCTGGACCGTCGCCGTTGGCGCAACCGGCGGTGCGTCATCACTCGGGACCGCGAACAACCAGTCGAGAGAGTTCGCTTCGTCAGCAAGAAATCCGTTGAGCGTGGATGCAGTTTCGAAGAGTACGCGTGACATTCAGTCAGGCTACGCGCGGTGTCCGACAATCGGCTCGTCGTTCTACCTCGCATGATCGAGAGCAGCGTCACGCTGCAACGGGCTCGAACGGATTACGAAGTGACGAAGATTCCTGCGAGCGTTTTCTTGCCTCGGCGGAGCACAGCAACATTTCCCGGCAAGAGATCGCTGCCCACCGTGGCTTGATCATCCGCTACCGCAATGTTGTTGAGGTACACGCCACCCTGCGAAATCGCGCGACGAGCTTCGCTCGCGCTTGAGACGAGCTTCGTGTCGACAAGTAGTTGCACGATTGTCGAATCGCCAGCGGACTCAACGTGGGCAAGTTCACGCAATGCCGCAGCAAGAGTTTCGGCATCGAGCGATGCCAACTCCCCCTGGCCGAACAGTGCTGCGGATGCTGAAATTGCGGCTTCCGTTGCGTCGCGGCCGTGCACCAAGGACGTCACCTCGAAAGCGAGCGTCTTCTGCGCTTCACGCCTAAACGGTGCATCAGCCACAGCAGTTTCGAGCTCGGAAATTCGCTCTCGCGAGAAGAACGTGAAGATCTTCAGACGCTGCACGACATCAGCATCATCAGTATTAAGCCAGAACTGGTAGAACGCGTACGGGCTCGTCATCGCGTCATCCAGCCAGACGGCGTTGCCTTCGCTCTTGCCAAACTTGGTGCCGTCAGAGTTGGTGATGAGCGGAGTGCCGATCGCGTGAACGCTCGCACCTTCCGCCTTATGGATGAGGTCAGTGCCGCTCGTGAGGTTGCCCCATTGATCACTGCCGCCCGTCTGCAATACGCAGCCGTAGCTTCGGTAGAGCTCGAGGAAGTCCATCCCCTGCATCACCTGGTAGCTGAACTCGGTGTAGCTAATTCCGGCGTCGCTATTGAGGCGCGCACTAACCGCGTCTTTCTTGATCATGGTGCCGACGCGGAAGTACTTACCGACATCCCTCAAGAAGTCGATGGCACTCATGGGAGAAGTCCAGTCGAGGTTGTTGACCATGCGAACCGCATTGTCACCCTCGGCACTCAAGAACTTCGAGACCTGCGCTTGCAAGTAGCTCACCCACTCGGCAACCGTTTCGTTGTCGTTGAGGGTGCGTTCGGCAGTGGGACGTGGATCTCCAATGAGTCCGGTCGCTCCCCCCACAAGTCCGAGAGGCCGGTGGCCAGCCAGTTGAAGTCGGCGCATCAGCAAGAGCTGCACGAGGTTGCCGAGGTGCAGACTCGGCGCGGTCGGGTCGAATCCGCAGTAGTAGGTGATCGGGTCGCCCTCGAGGAGTTCTTTGAGAGCATCCGCGTCCGTCGAGACATGCACGAGGCCGCGCCACGTGAGTTCGTCCCACAGGCTCTCGAATGAGCTGTCGTTACTTTGGCTACTGAGTGATTCTGATGCTGTCGCTGACACGTCTTCAACCGTAGTGGAGGTTGCGGGTGCTCGTGACGAGACCACAAAGCAACGCTGGGAGCCTGATTCTCAGAAATCAATGATGTGGGCCTGATATTTGTGAATCAATGCTGTAGCCTTTAGTTATGTTTGTGATTACAGCAGATCAACGAAACAGCCGACGCAGCGCGGATGCCGTGGCCGAAGCACTGCAATTACTCAACGCAGAGCGCGCAGACGACCTCGAACTCACCGCCGAGCGCACTGCGGGCGACGAAGTGCAAATGTTGCTGAACTCTGCGCAAGCGGCCCTCGAGATTGCACTCCAACTGACCCGAACCGGCCAGTGGAGCGTCGGAATCGGCATCGGTGCAGTGCCCTCGCCCTACGGCGCAACCGTGCGCGCAACCAGCGGCCCCGCCTTCATCGCCGCTCGCACCGCCATCGATCGCGCCAAGAAAAGTCAAGCGAAATGCGCGATCGAATCCGACCCCGCCAGTGAACTCGCGCAAGACATCGATCCCCTCCTAGAACTTCTCATCCTGATGCGAAACCGGCGAACCGACAACGGTTGGGAACTGTACGACCTGCTCAACACCGGAATCACTCAAGCTGATGCCGCTGAACGACTCGGCATCTCACCCCAGTCAGCCAGTCAACGCGCCCTCGTCGCCGGGCTCCGCACCGAAGAAGATGCCGTTCGAGCGCTTGCTAACCTTCTCGACAGAGCACACGATGCACTGACAACAGACAAGACACTCGACGCAGAGGAAGGCACATCATGATCGGCTGGTGGATAGCAGTACTGGTACTCACGATCGGCGCGATCGGCGCCTCCATGATCGCGGCACGCACCGAAAAGTACTGGCTCGCAACATCCGCCTTCGTGCCCGTCGCCATTGCGCTCATTCTGGGCTCCACCCAGAATCCGCTGCCCGGAGATCTCTCTGGCCTCGTCATTCTCATGAGCGTTGCAATGATCGCACTGGCCACGATCGCCGGCAGCCCTCTCGTCGCCTACGTGCTTTCGCTCGCTTCATATCCAGCCGTGCGCGGCATCCACGGCGGAATCCTCGTCAGCGACTCAGACTCTCCCCTACCGCAGCGAGAAATTCTTCGCGGTGGAACCACGATCGGCTACCTCGAACGCTTCGCATTCATCGGCTCGCTTATGGTCGGACAACCCGGCGCAGTCGCGGTAATCATCGCGATCAAAGGTCTCGGCCGATTCTCTGAACTCGAAAACGCTGCGGCCCGCGAACGATTCATTATTGGCACACTCGTGAGCCTCGTCTGGGCTGGACTGTGCGCGGCCGCACTACTGCTCGGGCGCTAACAACTCCGCTTCGGGCGGGCGAGGTTTCTCCACCCACGTAACGAGCACCACCGAGACAATCATCAACAGCAACCACGAGCCGAGCTTGGCGATCGAAACCAACTCCCAGCCCTCCGACTGATTCGGATAAACCCAAGCGTTCGACCAGGTCGCCACGTTCTCGGCAAACCAGATGAACAACGCGACCCCCACGAATGCCAGCAACACGGGCATCCGGAACCTCGCCCTCGATACCCGTACGTGCATCACTGTGCGCCAATAAATGACAGCGACGGCCGCGAACAAGAACCAACGCGCATCAAGAATGAAGTGATGGCTGAAGAAGTTCACATAGATCAATAGCGCCAGAATCGCAGTAACCCAGCGCCGAGGATAGCGATCGAATCGCAACTCGAACAGCCGGAACACTCGCACCATGTACGAGCCAACCGCCGCATACATGAACCCGCTATAGAGCGGCACACCGAAGACATGCAGGATGCCGTCGCCCTCATAGGTCCACGAGCCTGCATCGGTTTTGAAAACTTCCATCACCGTTCCCACAATGTGGAACAGGATGATCACCCTCAACTCACGCAGCGTCTCCAACTTGAAGACGACCATAAGCACCTGAATCGCGAGAGCCGCCAGAACTAAGAAATCGTTGCGCGCCAGAGTGGCCGAATCTGGATACCACAATCGCGTGAGCACGAGCACAGCCAACAGGGCGCCACCGAACACACAGGCCCACGCCTGTTTGAGCACGAAAACCGTGAACTCAATTACCCACGTGCGGGCGCGACTCTGCTGAAGACTCGACTGTTGATCGAGCTTGCGATGCGCCCACTCATCGATCCGCTGCTCAAGGGAAGTGAACCGGGCCACTAGTTGCGCTTTCTTTTCACGGCTGGTCGATACGGTGAGACGCTCGGCTCTCCCGGAATCCAAAAACGCCACGGATACTCAGCACTCCCACCCTCCCCTGAAACTCCGGTGCGGGGGCCAGCGCTAAACGAAGCGTGCGACTGCGGCAGCTCAAGACGGACTCGGCCTGACTCCAAATTGCTTCCCGCGTCATCCAATCGAATACCGAGCGCAACAGCAAGCCGTGCCGGCCCTTGGGCGAGATCGGCGAATGCGCGAGACGCCATACGACGTTCGGCCGCGATCTCTGCGCCATCAACGACCTCTCCTGCGCGCAACAAAATTCCCGATGCAACACCTTCTGGCATGCAGACCACGTTGGCGCACGTATGCATTCCGTACGTGAAATAGGTGTACAGATGACCGGGCGGACCATACATGACAGCGTTGCGCTTGCCACGACCACGGAAAGCATGCGATCCAGGATCGGATTCACCCATATAGGCCTCAACCTCGGTGAGCCGCACCGCGACCTCGCCGACACGCACCACCGCGCCCAGCAGCAACGGAGCAACCTCGGTCGCTGGCCGACTGAGCAGGTCGAACACGTCTAGCTAAGAACCTGAGGATCGAGCGCGGCAGCAAGCACGCGCACACGCTCGGCGAGCTCGGCTCGCTGCTCAGCTACCCGAATCGGTGCTGTTCCTCCGACACCGGATCGACTCGACACCGACCCTTCGACCGTCAACACCGCACGCACGGCACCCGTGAGGTGCGGTGAAATTGCGGCATAGTCATCGTCACTCGGTTCGTGGAGTTCCAGAGATTTCTCTTCACAGAAACGCACAAGCGAGCCGCTAATCTCATGCGCCTCCCGGAACGGCACACGCTGGCGAACAAGCCAGTCTGCAACATCGGTCGCGAGCGAAAAACCTTGAGGAGCAAGCTCCGCCATCCGTGCAGTATTGAACCGCAGAGTAGCGATCATCCCGGTGAAGGCCGGCAAGAGAACCTCGAGAGTCTCAACAGAATCGAAAACCGGTTCTTTGTCTTCCTGGAGATCCCGGTTATACGCAAGAGGCAGCGCCTTCAGGGTCGCAAGCAACCCCGTCAAGTTACCGATCAACCGACCGGCCTTGCCGCGAGCAAGCTCCGCAATATCGGGGTTTTTCTTCTGAGGCATGATCGACGACCCCGTCGAGTACGCGTCGTCCAACTGCACAAAATCAAACTCGCGCGTGTTCCACAGAATGATTTCTTCACTCAAGCGCGAAATATCGATACCGAGCTGAGCGGTGATGAACGCAAACTCTGCCACAACATCCCGGCTCGCAGTCGCATCAATCGAGTTCTCGGTGGGGCGAGCAAGCCCCAACTCGCGAGCGACGAGCGCCGGGTCAAGCCCCAACGTGCTGCCAGCGAGAGCACCAGAACCATACGGTGATGTGGATGCCCGAGCCTTCCAATCGCGCAACCGCTCCAACGTGCGCACCAAAGGCCACGCGTGAGCAAGCAAGTGATGCGCCAGAAGTACTGGCTGCGCATGCTGGAGGTGAGTGCGCCCCGGCATGATCGCTGAGTTGTGCTTCTCCGACTGCGCCACGATCGCATCAATCAGATCGACGACCATTGCCGCTATCGCGCCTGCATGATCAAGAAGATACAGGCGGACGAGTGTCGCGATCTGATCATTTCGGCTGCGACCGGCACGAAGCTTGCCTCCGACTTCGGCTCCCGCACGCTCAATAAGGCCTCGCTCGAGTGCCGCGTGGACGTCTTCCTCCGATTCGAGGGACGTGAAGCTGCCATCGGCGACGGCTTCGCTCAACGACTGAAGAGCATCCAGCATCGTTTCGAGTTCAGAACCGTCGAGATACCCCGCGGCCGCGAGCGCCTTCGCATGCGCTCGCGAACCGGCGAGGTCGTATTGCGCAAGCTGCCAATCAAAGTGGGTTGATTTGCTCAACCGGGCAAGCTCGGGTGATGGGCCGCTTGCGAAGCGAGCACCCCAGAGTTGTCCTTCACCAGTTTCGGCAGATTGCGCCATTGTTAGCCCTGCTTTGCGTCGCGGCGGGCCGAGATTTTGCTCGGCAGTGACCAGAGTTCGATGAAGCCCTTGGCGAGCGACTGGTCGAAGGTGTCACCGGTATCGTAAGTGGCGAGGCTGAAGTCGTACAGACTCTGCTCGGACTTGCGGCCGGTCGGTACTGCGCGACCACCGTGCAACGTCATGCGGATTTCTCCGCTGACGTAGCGCTGCGTGTCGTCGATGAACGCGTCGAGTGAACGCTTGAGACCTGAATACCAGAGTCCGTCATACACGAGGTTTGACCATTCGGCTTCAACCCCTCGCTTGTAGCGAGCGAGGTCGCGCTCGAGGGTGAGGGACTCAAGTTCCTCGTGAGCAGCGATGAGAGCCATCGCGCCGGGTGCTTCGTAGACTTCGCGGCTCTTGATACCAATGAGACGGTCTTCGACAACGTCAATACGGCCGACGCCGTGCTTTCCGGCGAGCGCGTTCATGTGCTCAATGATTGCGAGAGCCGACATAGCAACTCCGTCGATAGCTACCGGAATGCCAGCCTCAAACGTGATCGTCACTTCATCGGCGGGGAGTCCAGCTTCAGGGTTGGCGGTGTACTCATAGAGGTCTTCAATCGGAGCGTTCCACGGGTCTTCGAGGAACCCGGTCTCCACCGCACGGCCCCACACGTTCTTGTCGATCGAGTACGGGCTGGCGGCCGACTGGCGAATGGGAAGGTTGTGCTCTTCCGCATAGATAATTGCCTTGTCACGAGTGAGCGCGAGGTCACGCACAGGTGCGATGCTCGTGAGATCAGGAGCAAGTGCAGCAACTGCAGCTTCAAAACGAACCTGGTCGTTTCCCTTACCGGTGCAACCGTGGGCGACACTGTCAGCACCGAGTGCCTTGGCGGTGAGGGCAAGGTGACGCGAAATCACTGGACGGCTGAGTGCCGATACCAAGGGGTAACGCTTCTGGTACAGAGCATTTGCCTTGAGCGCTGGCATCAGGAAGTCATCAGCGAACTCGTCTTTCGCATCGATAACGATCGACTCGACAGCGCCACAATCCAAAGCACGCTGGCGAATGTCATCCATGTTTTCGCCACCCTGACCGACGTCAATCGCAAGAGCGACAACCTCTTTGCCCGTGGCATCCTTGAGCCAGCCAATTCCTACGGAGGTATCGAGTCCGCCCGAGTAGGCGAGGACAACGCGTTCTGACATGTGATTTTCTCCTTGAAGTCGTGAATCAGTTTAGGGAACTACGTCGGCGGCTACACACCGCCAAAAACTAGGCAGCCTGGTCGAGCAGCCAAATCATGAGCGCCTTCTGGGCGTGCAGACGGTTCTCCGCCTCATCCCAAATGACACTCTGAGGTCCGTCGATAACATCAGCCTCAACCTCATAGCCGCGGTCGGCTGGAAGGCAGTGCAGGAAGATTGCATCTGGCTTGGCTAGCGCCATCATCGCGGCATCCACCTTGTATGCGCTAAGAGCAGCAACGCGAGCTGCCTTCTCGTCTTCTTTGCCCATCGACACCCAGGTGTCAGTGACGACAACGTCGGCACCAGTAACCGCGACAGCGGGATCCGTGAGAATGGTGATCGAACCACCGGTGGATGCTGCAATCTTCTCGGCGTCGGCCACGACATCCGCCAGCGGCAAGTAATCCTCGGGGCACGCAATGCGCACGTGCATTCCCGCAGTCGCACCGGCAAGGAGGTACGAGTGCACCATGTTGTCTGCACCATCACCGAGGAAGGCGACGGTAAGTCCCTTGAGATCACCCTTGTGCTCACGGATAGTAAGCAGATCGGCGAGCAGCTGGCACGGGTGGAATTCGTCGCTGAGGGCATTGATGACAGGAACCTGGGTTCCGTGAGCCATTTCGATAAGACCCTGCTGGCCGTAGGTACGCCACACAATCGCAGCCACTTGGCGTTCGAGTACGCGCGCAGTATCGGAAGCAGTCTCTTTGCCACCGAGCTGACTGTTAGCCGTTGAGATTATGAGCGGAGAACCGCCCAGATCCGCGATGCCCACAGCGAACGATACGCGCGTGCGAGTCGACGACTTGTCGAAGATTACGGCGACTGTTTGAGGGCCCGCCAGAGGTTTGCGTGCCCAACGATCGGTCTTGACCTGCTCTGCAAGATCCAAGATTGTTGACTGCTCGAGCGGACTGAGGTCATCGTCGCGAAGAAAGTGCCGAGTCATGATGCCTCCGTAGGTGCTGCACTAGATACTGCGTTCAACACGGTGCTGAACGTTGTGATGAATTCGGCGATCTCGTCGTCGCCGACAATCAGGGGTGGGGCCAGTCGAATCGTTGACTCGTTAGGGGCATTGATGATCAGCCCGTGTTCGAGCGCTAACGCGACAATCTGAGGCGCAACAGGCTCAGCGAGGCCGATACCGATCAGGAGGCCGCGCCCGCGGAGGTCGTTAATGAGCGGAGAATCCAGTGCCGTAAGCGCCGTGCGCAGCTCTGCGCCGCGCTGGGCGGCATTCGCGACGAGGTCGTCTGCTTCGATCTGCGCAAGCACCGCGTCAGAGACGGCACAGACCAGCGGGTTTCCGCCAAAGGTTGTGCCGTGCTGACCTGGTTGCAGCAGAGTGGATGCCGCACCAAACGTCACGAGAGCACCAATCGGCACTCCCCCGCCAATGCCCTTCGCGAGCGTGATGGCGTCGGGAACAATACCGCTCTCCTGGAAGCCAAACCAGTTTCCTGTGCGTCCAGCCCCCGTCTGAATTTCGTCGACGATGAGCAGAACGCCGTGCTGAGTTGTCAGTTCACGTGCTGCCTCGAGATAACCGGCGGGAAGTTCACGCACCCCGGCTTCTCCCTTTATAGGCTCAACGAAGAGTGCTGCGACATCCGGCCCAATCGCAGCGGTCAACGCTTCGATCGTGGTGTCAATGTGCTCGACATTGGGCAGCAGCGGCTCGAACGGCTCACGGAGAGCCGCCTTGCCCGTAATAGACAGCGCGCCAATTGAGCGACCGTGAAAAGAATCCTGCAGCGAGAGGATGCGGGGCCGACCGGTACGACGAGCCAGCTTGATTGCCGCCTCGTTCGCTTCCGTGCCGGAGTTCGCGAAGAACACTCGTCCATCGTCGCCAGCGCCCGAAATGCGCAAGAGGCGTTCGGCGAGCGCCAGCTGCGGTTCCGTCGCAAAGAAGTTTGAGACGTGCAGAAGATTGGCTTGGTTCGTCAGCGCACCAACGACCGCCGGGTGATTGTGTCCGAGCGAGTTGACCGCAATTCCGGCCAAAAAGTCGAGGTAACGTTTGCCATCAGAATCGAAGACCGCGCAGCCCTCACCGCGAACGAGCTCAACTTTGGGCACACCAAAAGTGTTCATCATGCGGTGCGCGTAATCGTCTTTCCAGGTCATGCGGGTACCACCTCGGTGCCAATTCCATCTTGCGTGAATACTTCGAGCAGGATTGAGTGCGGCGCGCGGCCATCGATAATCGCGGCTTTGGGAACCCCAGCATCAACCGCGGCTAAGCACGCGGTCATCTTAGGAATCATTCCCGACTCGAGGCTCGGCAGTAGCTCGCGCAACTCATCCGTGTTGATGATCGAGACGAGGGACTCCCGGTTCGGCCAATCGCTGTATAGCCCTGAAACGTCCGTCAAGATCACGAGCTTTGCCGCATCGAGAGCAATCGCCAGTGCTGCAGCGGCAGAATCCGCATTAACATTCAGCAGACCAGAACCATCATCTTCGACATCCCCACCATCTTGGGCAAGGGTCGAAACTACAGGGATGCGGTCAGCAGCCAAGACGTGGAGCACGCGCTGAGGGTCAACTTCAGTCACATTACCAACGAGACCCAGATCGATCCGCTCACCCTCGATGTGCTTGATCATGCGCTCACCAGTAAACAGCGAATGCTCATGACCCGCGATTCCATTGGCTAAATCACCATGCTCATTGATGAGGTCGACGAGTTCGGCACCAACCTGATCCGTGAGCACATCACGGACAACATCAATCGACTCTTCAGTGGTGACCCGATAGCCGGCACGGAACTCCGACTCGATACCGCGAATCTTCAATTCTTTGGTGATCTGAGGCCCGCCACCGTGGACGATCACCGGGCGAACACCTGCGAGACGCAAATAGACCATGTCCTGCACGAAAGCACGCTTGAGTTCGTCATTGATCATGGCGTTTCCACCAAACTTGACCACAATGATGCGGTTACGGAAACGTTTCAGCCACGGCAGAGCCTCAATGAGCACCCCTGCCTTGGTCATTGCCTGCTCGTGAGCTGGACCGTGTGTGTACGCCGGCATCAGCTTGAGTACGCGCTGTTCTCATGCACGTAATCGTGCGTGAGGTCGTTGGTCAAAATTGTTGCCTCGGCGTCGCCCGTCGCAAGATCAATCAGCACGTGAACGGTACGCCCCGTGAGATCCACCTCGTCGCGCGAACGGTCAGGGGCGCCAGCGTGGCAGACCCGCACACCATTCATCGAAACATCGACCGCATACGGGTCGAAAGCGGCATCCGTGGTTCCGATCGCAGCAAGAACTCGACCCCAGTTGGGATCGTTGCCGAAGATCGCGGCTTTGAAGAGGTTGTTGCGGGCAACCGAACGCCCAACGACTACAGCCTCATCTTCGCTAGCCGCACCAATAACCTCGATGCGGATCTCATGGCTCGAACCCTCCGCGTCAGCCTGAAGCTGTTCGGCGAGGTCACGGCAAATGTCAGTGAGAACGGCGGCAAACTCCTCATTGTCAGGAGTGACTCCCGACGCGCCAGAAGCCAAAACGCTGACCTGGTCGTTGGTCGACATGCAACCGTCAGAGTCAAGGCGGTCGAAACTCACCCGCGTCGCTTCGCGCAGTGCACGATCGAGGTCGGCTGAGGCGACAGCGGCGTCGGTGGTGATAACCACGAGCATGGTGGCAAGACCAGGCGCGAGCATCCCTGCACCCTTCGCCATCCCGCCTACCGTGTAACCGGTGCCAGTCTCTACGGCGGTCTTGGGCTTGCTGTCCGTCGTCATGATCGCCAACGAAGCATCGGTGCCACCATCTGTGCTGAGCGCAGCGATCGCCGCGCTCATGCCCGAGAGCACCTTGTCTTGCGGAAGCGGTTCCCCGATCAGTCCCGTGGAACAAACAAGAATGTCACCGGCCGAAGCATCGAGTGCCGCTGCGACGTGCTCGGCAGTTGCGTGAGTGACCTGAAAACCTTGCGGCCCAGTGAAACAGTTCGCTCCGCCAGAGTTGAGGGCAATCGCCGACACAACCCCGTCATCAATGACCTGCTTCGACCAGATAATCGGATGCGCTTGAGCGCGGTTGCTTGTAAATACTGCTGCGGCGTCGAACCGTGGTCCACGGTTTACGACAAGTGCGACGTCCAGTCCGCCACTCGCTTTCAATCCTGCCTCGACGCCTGCTGCTTCGAACCCTGCGGCTGCTGTGACACTCATGGTGCTACTCCGTCCAGCGCAAGGCCGAGAGTTTCGTCGAGCCCCAACGCAATATTTGTCGATTGAATGGCGGCCCCTGCTGTGCCCTTAACAAGATTGTCGATCGCACTGACAACAACAACGCGACGCGCTGCCTCATCAATCGCGAGACCAATGAGCGCAGTATTCGCCCCGAGCGTGTCCGCCGTGCGCGGGAATGCTCCTTCTGGCAACACGTGCACGAAGGGTTCGTCAGCGTACGCGGTCTCCCACGCTTCACGAACCTGCGCGGCAGTGACGCCATCAGCCAACTTCGCGGTCGACGTCGCCAAAATTCCTCGCGACATAGGAACAAGCATCGGGGTAAACGAAACGCTGACCGATGCTGCGCCAGCGACCTTGAGATTCTGAGAAATCTCGGGAGTGTGCCGGTGTGTACCACCGACGGCATATGCCGAAGCGGAACCCATCATTTCGCTCGCAAGCAAGTTCACCTTCAAACTCTTACCCGCACCTGAAGGGCCGACAGCAAGTACCGCAACGATGTCCTCGGCCTCAATAAGCGAGGACCGGATGCCGGGGGCAAGGGCCAGCGTAATTGCCGTCACATTGCATCCGGGCACCGCAATACGCTTCGAACCGGCAAGCACTTGTCGTTGCGTGCCACCAGCAGAGTGCAGCAGTTCTGGCATTCCGTAATCCCACGCGCCAAAGTATTCACCGCCATAGAACGCAGCCCAGTCGGCTTCGGACGTCAGTCGATGATCGGCGCCGCAATCAACCACGAGCGTGTCTGGACCGAGCTCGGCAGTGAGCGCACCAGATTTACCGTGCGGCAGTGCGAAGAAAACAACATCGTGTCCAGCGAGCACCGACGGCTCGGTCGGTTGGAGAACGAGGTGCGCGAGCGAACGCAAGTGCGGTTGCACATCGACGAGACGCTGACCGGCGTTGCTAAACGCCGTCACCGTAGTGACATCGAACTCTGGATGAGTGGAAAGCAGGCGGAGAAGCTCGCCACCGGCATAACCGCTGGCACCGGCCACAGCGACCGAAATTGACATGGATTACCTTCGAGGTGGGTTCGGAAACGAGAACACTTGCGGCGGCGAATCACACAACCTCGTGGGTCGTGGCAATACTCCGCCTATCGTCGCTCGTCAGCCCCGCGGAGAACCGGCGAAGACGGCACCACAAAGCTCAGCGAGAATCGCTGGCTGCAAGTGCGGAAGTCGGTCACATTTCTAGGATAGCGCCCGGAGACCGCGGCAGGCTAATCGATACGCTCAGCCTCGCGGGTCACATCGTGCCGAATCCTGCGAGAATGCCTCGCCCTGACGCAAAAAAGCCGGTTGTCATCCTGAGAATGACAACCGGCTTCATCGGGTGAGGAGATAGCTACTCGCGGAGTTCAGCCGAAACGCGGTCAGCGGCAAGAGCAACCGCGGCATTCTTCGCTTCGGTGGCTTCAGCCTGAGTCAAAGTGCGATCTACGGCACGGAAACGAAGCGCGAAGGTCAACGACTTACGGCCTTCCGGGATGCCTGCGCCACGATAGTCGTCGACAAGTCGAACGTCTTCCAACAGCTCGCCAGCGCCCTCTCGGATGATCGACAACACTGCACCCGCCTCAACAGCCTCGGGCACTACCAATGAAACATCCTGGGTAGCGGCCGGGAACGACACAATCGGTGTCGCCGCGACATCCACGGCAGCACTCTCGATTAGCGCGTTCAGATCAAGCTCGACTAGCGCAACGACGCGAGGCAAGTCAAGCTCCGCTGCCAACGCTGGCAGTAATTCGCCCGCAAAACCAACAACGCTGTCGCCAACGCGAAGCTCGGCGGTTCGGCCAGGATGCATCGCCTGGTGGCTGCCGGTCACGACCTCGATCTGCACCGAAAGCGTGGAGGCCAGTTGCTGAACGGTGGACAGAGCATCAGCCAAGCCACGAGAAACTGCTTGCTGCCCCGGCTGACGCGTCACCGCATCGCCAACGAACAGCGCAGCAACATGCCACGGCTGAGCAGGAACGCTTCCATGTAGCTCCGACAGAGCTGAATCGCTCGGCAACTCGTAACCCACCGGGAGATCGCCGCTGCCATAGGCCCGACCGGCCTCCGGCAAGAACACCGTTCCCACTTCAAAAAGCGCAACGTCAGTGAGACCGCGCGACACATTGCGGTGAGCGATCACCGTCAATCCAGGCAGGAGCGAGCGACGCATCGACGCAGCATCCGGATCGAGAGCGTTTGCGAGCCTAATCTCCGCTACTCCCCCAGCAAATGGCGAACCAAATAGTTCATTCGATGCCGTTGAAATAAACGGATACGCGAGCACCTCAGTGAGACCGGATGCCGCAAGGCTATTGGCCACAATGCGACGAAGCCGCTGTGCCCGACTCAATCCGCGGCCGGGAGGCGCAACGGGAAGAACCGACGGAATACGGTCGTAACCGACAATGCGCGCTACTTCCTCAGCGAGCGTCGTTTTGTCGTCCAAATCGGGACGCCAACTCGGCGGCGTCACACGCCATCCGGAAGCAGTTACTTCAACGTGCGTACCAATCGCCGTGAGCGAATCAGTAATCTCGTCGGCCGAATAACGCACACCGATGAGACCCTCAACGTATTCCTCTGGCAACTCGATAGCTTCTGGAGCGTGCTCTGAAAGCAAATCGCTACCGAGCGTGTCGACAGAGCCTCCACCCAGCTCAACAAGCAGCTCGACAACCCGAGCGGCAGCAGCAGGTGCCACCAGCGGGTCAACTCCGCGCTCGAAGCGGCGTGAAGCCTCACTACCCAGTTTGTGGCGGCGAGCGGTACGCGCGATGGAGATCGGCTCGAAGTTGGCTGCCTCGATAAGAACATTCGTCGAAGCATCCGTGATCTCGGTGCTCGCTCCCCCCATCACTCCGGCCAGGCCGATAGGGCCAGAGTCATCGGTAATGAGCAAATCTTCGGGGTTCAGCGTGCGCAACTTAGCATCGAGCGTCGTGAGAGTCTCCCCTGCCAGCGCCCGACGAACCGTCAGCCCGCCAGAAACACGGTCAAGGTCGTAGGCGTGGATCGGCTGCCCCAGCTCGAGCATCACGTAGTTGGTGATGTCGACCGTCAATGAGATTGATCGGATGCCGGCGAGCGTCAGGCGCGTAATCATCCACGAGGGCGTCGGCTTGGTGACATCCACATTCCGCACGACACGAGTTACGAAAGCTCGAACGCCGCCGCGGCCCCGAATCGGAGACTCGTCATTGACAACAACCGAATAGCCGCTGGCTTCAGTCAGCGTTGGCGCGCCGGCCGGGTCGGTGTACGTTGCGCCCGTCGAGAGTGCGAACTCTCGAGCAACGCCGCGAATTGACATGGCATAGCCACGGTCAGGTGTGACGTTGATTTCGACGGCGAAGTCATCCAGACCAAGCAATTCGATTGCGTTCGTGCCGATCTCGGGGTCGAGTCCCAGAGAGGAGAGGACAAGAATTCCGTCGTGCTCATCTCCGAGTCCGAGTTCACGTGTCGAGGCGATCATCCCATCCGAAACATGACCATACGTCTTGCGGGCGGCAATCGGGAATGGGCCGGGCAGAACTGAGCCCGGCAGCGTAACAACGACCTTGTCCCCGACGGCAAAGTTGTGCGCGCCGCAGACGATCCCGCGAGGCTCGGCCTCACCGACATCCACTTGGCACCAATTGATGGTCTTGCCATTCGACTGCGGTTCGCCAACGAATTCAACCACCTGGCCGACCACTACAGGGCCCGAAATTTCGAAGTCGTGAACGTCTTCCTCTTCGAACCCGACCTTTACGAGGGCAGCATGAACCTGCTCGTGCGTGATGTCTGCGGGGATCTCTACGAATTCCCGCAACCAACTCATGGGAACTTTCATCAGACCACCATTCCGAACTGCTGGGAGAAGCGAACGTCGCCCTCGACCATGTCTCGCATGTCATTCATCTCGTTGCGGAATTGGAGCGTTCGCTCGATCCCCATGCCAAACGCAAAGCCTTGATACTCGTCTGGATCAATTCCGGCCGCGCGCAACACATTCGGATTGACCATTCCGCATCCGCCCCATTCGACCCAACGGGCACCGCCCTTTGCGTTGGGCTGCCACACATCCATTTCGGCACTGGGCTCGGTGAAGGGAAAGTAGTTGGGGCGCAAGCGGATTTGGGCGCCTTCGCCGAACATTGCGCGGGCCAAGTGCTCCAACGTGCCACGCAAGTGCGCCATCGTGAGGCCCTTGTCGATCGCGATTCCCTCAAGCTGGTGGAACACCGGGGTGTGGGTTGCATCGAGTTCATCGGTGCGGAAAACTCGACCGGGCGCCACGACGTACACGGGCAGCGGACGCTCGAGAAGCGAGCGGATCTGTACCGGGCTCGTGTGCGTGCGCAAGAGCAGGTGTGACTCAACCGGATCGACGAAGAACGTGTCTTGCATCGCGCGCGCCGGGTGGTCTTCATCAAAGTTGAGGGCATCGAAATTGAACCACTCGTTTTCGAGCTCTGGTCCCTCAGCGACATCCCACCCCATAGCGACGAACAGGTCGCTCATGTGTTCCATGAGCAGGCTGAGCGGATGACGCGCACCCTTCACGTAGCGGGTCGCGACCGCCGTGACATCCACGGCTTCCGCCGCAAGCTTTGCCTCTTCTTCGGCAACGGCCAATTCGGCCTCACGTGCACTAAACGCACCGTTGACGCGTCCGCGCGCGCCACCGATGAGTTTGCCGGAGGCAGCTCGGTCTGCGGGCGCCACGTTCTTCATTTGGGCGTTGAGGGCAGCCAGTGGCGAGCTCTCGCCAAGGTGGGCGTTTCGTACCGCTTTGAGGTCGGCCATTGTCGCGGCGGAGTCGATGGCAGCAAGAGCTGCTTCAACCGCTGCGGTTACCGCTGGTTCTGTGATCGGGGTGGGTTCAGACACAGAAACCGAGTTTAGCGGAAGCCGCCATAACGAACGGCGCACCCGCTGACGTTCTGGTGGCACCTTGCCGTGCCGCCATGGCTGACTTCGCGAAACGGAATCGCGATCTCGCGCGGACTATCGCCGGCGGAGTTTGAGAGTTGCCCGTGCCGGAGTTCGAACCATGACCGTTTCGCACAAGAAGGCGAAGAGTATTGAGCGGCACGACAACGAGAATTCTTACTTTCACCGGGAGTCGGACGCAGCACCCTCTAACCGCAACGCCCGACACAACAGAAACCGTAATCTAATCGCCCTGATCAACGAACTCGGCAGACCTTCTTAGACACCATCTCGAACGGTCCATACGACCAGTCAACAGTGACAAGAATGCAATATTTACCGGGTTTGCTTGACGTCATCGTGACCGAGTTTCCCGCATACGTCCCGGCAGGTTTGTTCAGGTGATACTTGATGGGCGACGTGCCCGTGGGGCTCCAATTGGAAATAATTATGGTCTTGGTCGCCTTGTCACACTTTGCGGATGGGTAGAAAGTCAGCTTGCCGGCCGCCGAAATTTTACTCCCGACCGAGATAGAACAGACTGGGGCGGAGACAGCATGGGCAGGCGCTGCCCCGAGGATTGAGCCGGCGACGATAAAGGCAATGACGGCTGATGCGGACAACTTTTTCATAATCTTTGACCCTGCTCACTTGTTGAGTACTCGATTGGAACCGAGGCCATTATTTTGGGAAAACCTCAATTTAGCTGAAATGCTACGCCTACTTCCCCCGATTGGGGTCAATTCCTGTCACCGCAGTCAAGTCGTCGGAAAGTTGGGTGAAAACATTAGTCGCAGCACCTTGTGCGACCGTTCAACTTTGCTGACTGTCGATTTCGATCGGGTGGCCGCCGCATCGGTTAGGGCTCGTCACTAATGGGCCAAGGGCACCACTGCGAACGTTCTCGACCGGCCCGTTGCCGTTGGCGGTGCTGGCTCAGTCCATGTCCTGAATGGGCACTGCCCAGAAACGACGCTGGGCTACTTCGGTGCCCTACCCGTATCACCATAGCTACCCCCGCCACGCGGAATGGTTATCGCTCGCGTACCGTCGGCTCCAGGCACCTTTGGGGTGTCTGGCGTAACCTTGCCGAGCTTCGGTCCGCTGCGTTTCGCGGCGTAGCGAGCGATGTACGACAGCGTCAGGTTCATCACCAAGTAGATGACGAATCCCACCGCGAAGAGAGTGAACAGGTAGCGGCTTCCGTAGAAGTTCTGGAGGTTCTTGATCGTGCGCGCTAGCTCAGGATACGAAACAACGTACGCCAATGAGGTGTCTTTGAGCAGCACAACAAGTTGCGCGAGAATAATCGGCAGCATTTGGCGGAAAGCCTGCGGGAACTCAATGATGAAGCGAGTCTGAAGCGAGGTCAGCCCGACCGAGAGTCCGCCTTCCCGTTGCCCCTTGGGAAGAGAGCTGATCCCTGCTCGCAGCGCTTCACCAATGATCGCGCCATTGTAAACCGCAAGCCCGATGACGCCAGCCCAGTAGCTTCCTGTCGAGAACAGCAGGAAGACGAACAGGATAAGCAGAAGAAGCGGCATTCCTCGGAACAGCTCGAGAAGAATCGAGGTGGGAATTCGTATCCATTTTGATGCGGCGGTGCGTCCAAACGAAAACAATATACCGACGACGATGGCAAGAATCGCGGCGGCTCCAGCCATACGGAGCGTGTCTGCTACTCCACCGCCGAATGCACCCCACACTTCAGGGTCGCTAAGAATATCGAGCCTTGATGGGTCAAACATTCCCGGCTGCTCGGCACCGTTTGCATTTACTCGAGGAGCTGCGAGCGTGAAGAACACCCACGTCAGTCCAGCCAAAATAGCAACAGCGCTAATGACGGAGGCAATTGTCGAATTGCGCCGGGTCTTGGGACCGGGGGCATCGTAGAGAACACTCATGCTCATCGCAGCACCATAACCTTCTTCTCGATCGCTCCGGCTATAAGGCCGAGCGGGACGGTAATAGCGAGATAGAGCGCGACTGCATAAACCAGAGTGAGCACGACCACGTCACCGTTATCTCGTGCAGCGGCATATGTCGCTTTGAAGAGTTCGTTGACAAAGAAGATTCCGGCAACCGAGGTGTTCTTTGTCAGAGCAATAAAGACGTTGATCAACGGAGGTACAACCATTCGCCCCGCCTGCGGCAGGATGATCAAGCCAACGGTTTGAGTGAATCCCATGCCGATGCTTCGGGCTGCTTCAGCCTGCCCAACAGGGACACCGTTGAAACCTGAGCGCACTGCTTCTGCAACGAACGGTGACGTGTAGAGCGTTAGCCCCAGTGCTGCGAGGAGGAAGAAGTCGAGGTCCACTCCCAAAATAGGAAGGACATAGGCGCAGAAAAACAGCACGAGAAGGAGTGGGATGTTGCGCAGAATTTCTGTGTACACAGTCGCGAACAACCGCAACGCCGGTACCGGCGAAATTCGCATTGTTGCGATGAGAATCCCGAGAACAAAAGCCCCAAGACCAGAGATGCCCAACAGAGCCAGTGTCAGCAGAAAGCCCTCCATGTAAAGCGGCGTTATGTCGACAAGGGCGTCGATCGCGTTAGAGATGACGTCCATCCGGGCCTCCTGGGGATTAAGTGATCGTGACGTGGAAGGTGCCCGCCTGCGTTAGCCGCAGGCGGGCACCGGTGACACTAGTTGCTGTAGCGGTCTACAGCGGGAGGAGTCGGGAGCTTCAGGACCTTGCCTGCAGTTGCTTCCCAAGCGCTGTCCCACGAGCCATCGTCGTACGAGCCCTCGAGAACGTCGTTGATGTAATCGCGGAATGCGTCATCGTCGTGACCAAGACCAATACCGTAAGGCTCTTCGGTGAACGGGTTGCTCAGAACTTCGAACTCGCCAGCGTTCTGGTCGGCGAGTCCAGCCAAGATCACATTGTCAGTCGTTACTGCGACAACCGTGCCACTACGAAGCGGCTCGAGGCAGTTCGAGTACGTATCCGTGGTGATGAGGTTGACGCCATACTCAGCAATGTTCTTCTCTGAGGTCGAACCTGCAACGCTGCAAACATCCTTACCTGCAAGGTCCTCTGGACCAGTGATTCCCTCGGGGTTGCCTTCGAGAACGAGGATGTCCTGGCCCGCGTTGTAGTACGGGCCAGCGAAGGAGATAACTTCCTTGCGCTTGTCGTTGATCGTGTACGTAGCGATGACGATGTCAACGGTGCCGTTCTCGATGAACGTTTCGCGGTTAGCTGAAACAGTCTCGACCCATTCGATGTTGTCTTCGCTAATCCCCAGCGAAGCGGCGATGATCTTGCCCATCTCGACGTCGAAACCAACCGGCTCGCCAGACGGTCCCTTGAGGCCGAACAGCGGCTGGTCGAACTTGGTGCCGATGGTGATCTTGCCTGCATCGGCGAGGCTCGCCATGGTGGTTCCTGCTTCGAACTCAGGAACGACGACATCAGGATTCGTAGTTCCAGTGTCTGCTGCACACGCGCTGAGGCCGAGAATACCGACCGCTGCGATGGCAGAAATCATCAGACCTTTTTTGAGTCTCATGTTTTTCTCCTTGCTGCTGTGAGGATTACCCGCTGAGTTAGTGGGTAAGAATTTTCGAGAGGAAGTCTTGCGCTCTCGGGGACTGAGGGTTGGTGAAGAACTGCTCGGGTTCAGCCTCTTCAACGATTTCACCATCGGCCATAAAGATGACGCGATCGGCTGCCTTGCGGGCGAAGCCCATCTCGTGAGTGACAACCAGCATGGTCATGCCGTCTTTGGCTAGCTGCACCATGACGTCGAGCACCTCGTTGATCATCTCAGGGTCAAGCGCTGAGGTTGGCTCGTCGAGAAGGATGATTTTAGGGTCCATCGCAAGGGAGCGAGCAATAGCTACACGCTGCTGCTGGCCACCAGAAAGCTGAGCTGGCATCTTGGATGCCTGGTTGCCGATACCAACGCGGTCGAGCAGTTCCATCGCGTGCTTGTCTGCTTCAGACTTAGAAATTTTGCGTACGCGGCGCGGGCCGAGCGTGACGTTTTCAAGAATCGTCTTGTGCGCGAAGAGGTTGAAGGATTGGAAGACCATTCCGACGTCTGCGCGCAATTTTGCGAGGCCGGAGCCCTCTTCAGGGAGGAGCTTGCCATCGATAGTGATGGTTCCATCGTCGATCGTTTCAAGACGGTTGATCGCACGACAGAGCGTGGACTTTCCAGAACCACTAGGCCCAATTACGACCACCACCTCGCCACGATGAATCGTGGTTGTGATGTCTTTGAGCACGTGTAGCTCACCGTAATGTTTATTAACATGGTCGACTACGACCAGAGGTTCACCGCTCTGTGCTGCCATCCTGCAAGATAATCACACCCGTGCAAGTACGGTCAAACGGCACGCCTAGATGTAACACGCTCGTGACACAGATTCACTTGCTGCGCTGAGCGAATGCACTCTCATACAGACAAACCGATGCAGCCGTCGCCAAATTCATCGACTCAGCGTGACCGTAAATCGGCACTGAGATTACCCAATCAGCCAGCGCGTAGTGCTCGTCGGTCAATCCGCGAGCCTCGTTGCCGAACAACCAGGCGGTCGGATGATCGAGCACGCCGTCATTGCGAGCGGCGAGCAAATCGCCACCCTTGATGTCGGCGGCAATCACACGGAGGTCAGCGCCCTTGACTCGTTCAAGAACAGGTTCAAGGTCAACCCCGACCGCTACAGGTAGGTGGAATAGCGAGCCCGTTGTCGCTCTCACAACCTTGGGGTTGTAGAGGTCAACGCTTCGACCGGTAAGAATCACGCCGTCTGCACCTGCAGCATCCGCAGCCCTGATGATTGTTCCCGCATTGCCGGGGTCGCGGACCTCTTCGAGAATCGCGATGAGCTTCGGAGCGCCAGCGAGTAAATCTTTTACTGAGGTCGGAAATTGGCGGCACACGGCGATAACGCCCTGCGGGGTGACTGTGTCTGCCATTGCTTCGAGCACTTGCTCAGAAACGAACTCCACCTCAATATCAGCCGCTTCGGCTGATCGCGCGATCTCAGTGTGACGCTCAAGCGCGGTTGGAGTGGCGTAGAGCTCGACAAGGAGTTCCGGCCGGTATTGGAGGGCTTCGGAAACGGACTGGGGACCTTCCAAGAGAAAAAGCCCGGTCTCCGACCGAGCGCTCTTCTTTGCAAGTTTCGCCACTGCTCTTACGCGTGGTGAGCGCGGATTATCGATCACGAGACTAACCCTAGACTCACCTACCGCCCATACGAGAATCGGCACGCTGTCCCGTCCAAATTGGACGAATCAGCGTGCCGATTGCACGAATTTCAGTGCGACTACTTAAGCAGCCGAACGAGGTGCCGACGTGTCAGCAGGAAGTGCAGCCTTAGCGGTTGCAACCAGCGACGCGAACGTTGCAGGCTCAGTGACCGCGAGGTCAGCGAGGATACGACGGTCAACCTGCACTCCAGCCAGGTTCAAGCCCTGAATGAGACGGTTGTAGGTGAGGCCGTTCGCACGCGATGCAGCATTGATGCGCTGAATCCACAGACGACGGAATTCACCCTTGCGGGCGCGACGGTCGCGGTATGCGTATACGAGGGAGTGGGTGACCTGCTCCTTGGCCTTGCGGTAAAGACGCGAACGCTGGCCGCGGTAACCCTTGGCGCGCTCGAGAATTACCCGACGCTTCTTGTGGGCGTTTACGGCCCTTTTAACTCTTGCCATGATGTATTCCTTAAACCCTTACTTACCGAGAAGCTTCTTGATGACCTTGGCGTCCTGCGATGCAAGAACCTGATCCTGGTTGAGCGCGCGCTTACGCTTTCCGCTCTTGACCTCGAGGTTGTGTCGCATACCAGCCTGCTGCTTCATGACCTTGCCGCTACCGGTGATCTTGAAACGCTTCTTGGTGCCTGAGTGCGTCTTCTGCTTAGGCATCTTTCTCCTCTTTCTCTGGAACTTCTGCCGCGCGAGACGGCTTGTTAGCAGCCTTGCGGGCCTCGGCTTCAGCTTTCGCTATTGCCTTGGTCTTGTGTGGGCCAATGATCATGACCATGTTTCGACCGTCGATCATCGGTGTCGATTCAATTGAACCGAACTCCGAAACATCTTCGGCAAACTTTTGAAGCAAACGCACACCCTGATCGGGACGAGACTGCTCACGGCCTCGGAACAAGATCATTGCTTTGACCTTGTCGCCACCAGCCAAGAAGCCTTCGGCGCGCTTGCGCTTGGTTTCGTAGTCGTGCTTGTCAATCTTTAGACGGAAACGAACCTCTTTGAGGATCGTGTTCGTCTGGTTGCGACGAGCTTCTTTCGCCTTCTGCGCCTCTTCGTACTTGAACTTGCCGTAATCCATGATCTTGGCAACGGGAGGCTTTGAATTGGGAGCAACCTCGACCAAATCTAGATCTGCCTCTTGGGCGAGCTTGAGGGCGACGTCAATAGAGACGACACCGACTTGTTCACCGCCGGGTCCGACAAGACGGACCTCAGGAACTCGGATTCGGTCGTTGGTACGGGGATCGCTGATGCGTGTTCTCCTCACAGTTCGTGGTGCATCTGATGAACACGGTGGTTCAACAAACGCAGTTCGGCGGATGCCGTGGCACGAAAGAGGATCGTCATGCAGTTTTACACTGCAACACCCTTTAAAGCTGCACGTCGACATCCGGAACAATGTGCACAATCAGAAGACTGATCACACATACTGCACCGCAAGCGAACTGTGCGGGGTGTAACTACCCGGTAACCTTGTATGCGGTTGACAGGTGGGAGAATCTCCACTTTCGTATCCGGGGCGAGCCCCGGGCCTGCATAAGGATAGCAGAGCGAACCCCAATAAGCGAAGGACATCATGAGCGAGCCCACCAACGACGACTTTACCGAAGCACGCGACATCTCAGAAGTACCTGCGGTGGAGGTAATCAACACTGTTGCCGTTCACATGCTCAGTGCAGCAGCAGTGAAACTCGGACTATCTGACGGCCCGGATGCTGAATCAGAAAAGGACCTCGATGAGGCGCGCAAGCTCATCAATGCTCTCGCCGGTTTCGTTACAGCCGCTGCGCCAGAGATCGGAAATCACCACGCTCGCCCGCTACGCGATGGGCTACGTTCAGTGCAACTGGCTTTCCGTGAGGCTTCAACTTTCCCGGACGCTCCAGGGCAAGGCCCTGGTGAAAAGTGGACAGGGCCGGTTAACTAAGGCGCGCGAACAACCTGAATTGCGAGCGAGTCAACTGCTTGAGCGATGATCTCAGAAGTTGCCCATCGTTCTCGGAGCCGCTCCATGACTGCGTCTAGGGTTTCGCGATCTAGCCCCGTTTTCATGGCTATCTGAACGACCAGCTCTGGCCCGTGCAGCCGAGCACTCGGATCGCCGGCAAGAAGCTGAATTTCGACGACGTCGCTTTCGTCTGATGCAAGAGAGACAAACTCATCTCGAACCTCAGCCCGAAGATAGCTTGGCGTCCAACCGATGGACTGCGCTATCGACCAGAGCGCTGGGCGTCGAACAACGAACTCAGTTTCACCCAAGGGGTCGATGACGACAAGGTCGGTGTTCTCACTGGCCGCTGCCAGCGCAACTCGGGTGCCTGCTGCCGGCACCGGCCGAGCCTCAGGGTTCCAATTTGTCATCGCCGCAACGGAAGAAAACACCGGAAGTACCGTGCGCCCGTCTGGGCCCGTCACAGTCACGATCGACAACTCTTGAGTCTTATCGATTGTCAGTCCAGCCTCAGTTGTCGCCGTCTCCCCTGCTTTTGCAAGCAGCGGGATGAGAAGTCGAGACTCGCGAACTACATCGACGACGTCTGCCTCTGTTGCTTCACCCTCATGGAACCGAGTAATCACAGCAACGAATCGGGGAGGTGCGGTGCCGTCGTCGTCCGGTGCCGGATTGGGCTCAAAGGTACGACCCTCCCAAGGAGTGCCGGCAGAGTCCGTTGAATTCATTACAGCAACCGATGTAGAGGGTGAACTACTGTGACGAAACGTCGAGCGCCTCAGCGAGAGTGAATGCTTTCGCATACAGTGCCTTGCCGACAATCGCGCCCTCTAGGCCCTGGGGAACGAGTTCGCGCAGCTCGATGAGGTCATCGAGGCTTGACACTCCCCCGGAGGCAATTACGGGGCGGTGGGTGCGTTCCATCACCTGGCGCAGCAGCTCAACGTTGGGACCCTGTAGCGTGCCATCCTTAGTGACGTCGGTAACCACATAGCGGCAGCATCCAGCCGCCTCGAGGCGCTCAAGGACTGTCCATAGGTCACCGCCCTCTTGGGTCCAGCCACGCGCGGCGAGTGTCGTGCCACGAACGTCGAGACCAACGGCGATTGCTTCGCCATATTCTGCGATTACGTGGGCCGCCCACTCGGGGTTTTCCAGAGCGGCCGTACCGAGGTTGATGCGCTTAGCGCCGGTAGCGAGTGCCGCTTCGAGCGACTCGTCATCGCGGATGCCGCCCGAAAGTTCGATATTGACGCGCTTAGGAGTCGATTTGATGACCTTCTTGATCATGGCCTGGTTATTGCCACGCCCGAACGCTGCATCGAGATCTACGAGGTGGATCCACTCGGCGCCTTGATCTACCCAGTCATGGGCAGCGGCACAGGGGTCGCCGTAGCTTTTCTCAGTTCCAGCTTCACCCTGTGTGAGTCGCACGGCCTTGCCGTCAGCGACATCAACTGCAGGCAGCAGTGTGAGACTGGGTGTTTTATTGAACTCACTCATAGACACGCTCTCTAAAGACCTGACCGCGGAACGCCGCGCACAAGCATCCGATACTAGTGCACCTCGAACTGCCGCAAAATCACAAGGACTTCAACCAGTTGCGGAGCAATTGAATTCCCGCTTCCCCAGACTTCTCTGGGTGGAACTGAGTAGCCGTCAGCGGTCCGTTTTCGACAGCCGCTAGGAACCGGCCACCGTGTTCGGCCCACGTGAGTTTCGGCTGCGGAAAAGGCGGCTGAACATCAAGCGTCCACTGCTGTGCGGCGTACGAATGAACAAAATAGAAACGCTCGTCACGGATCGAATCGAAGAGCGTGGTGTCGTTCGGGGTCTCGACCGTGTTCCATCCCATGTGAGGCAAAACCGGTGCAGGTAACTTTTCTACAACACCCGGCCACTCATCGAGCCCGTCAGTCTGAACTCCGTGCTCATCGCCCGATGAAAACATGACCTGCATCCCGACACAAATGCCCAATACTGGACGACTGCCAGTGAGGCGCTTCTCGATAATCGCGCCGCCACGAACTGATTCGAGCGCCGACATAACAGCCGCAAATGCACCGACACCGGGCACCAAAAGTCCGTCCGCCGCTTCCGCCACCGAACGATCCGCGCTCAAGCGCACACTGGCACCGGCAGCCTCAAGCGCTTTAGCGGCCGAGTGCACGTTTCCGGAACCGTAGTCGAGAATGACGACCGAGGGTGTGGCCACGTTAGAGCGCGCCCTTCGTGGAAGGGATGCCAGTCACTCGAGCATCCGGTTCGACGGCGCCGCGCAGCGCACGAGCGAACGCCTTGAACTCTGCCTCAGCAATGTGGTGCGGGTCTCGCCCACCCAAAACGGTGACGTGGACTGTGATGCCAGCGTTGAGACTAATCGCTTCGAATACGTGGCGAACCATCGATCCGGTGAAGTGTCCACCGATCAAGTGCATTTCGAATCCGGCAGGCTCACCAGTGTGCACAAGATAGGGACGACCCGAAACGTCGACCACGGCACGCACGAGCGCTTCGTCGAGAGGCACTAGGGCGTCACCGTATCGGGAAATACCGGCCTTGTCGCCGAGCGCCTGCTTAAGGGCGAGGCCGAGCGCGATTCCGATGTCCTCTACCGTGTGGTGAACATCGATGTGGGTATCGCCGCTCGCCTTCACTGTTAGATCGATCAACGAGTGCTTCGAGAACGCTGTCAGCATGTGGTCGTAGAAGGGCACGCTCGTCTCAATGGATGAAGTGCCGGTTCCGTCGAGGTTGATCGAAAGCTCGATGCTCGACTCGCTTGTTTCGCGCTTAATCGTCGCGGTGCGCTGTGAAGTCATTGTGCCACTCTACCGAGCGTCTGGAGGTCGGCCATTGCATCGAGGAACGCCGTTGTTTCGGCTTCGGTGCCAGCGGTGACGCGCAAGTGGTGAGGGATCCCAACATCCCGAATCAGAATGTCTTGGATAAGCAACTTGCGGAACAGCTCTTGGGGCTCAGCAACATTGCCGAACAACACGAAATTGGCCTCGCTCGGCACGGGAGTAAACCCCAGGCCCGCGAGGCCGGCACTCATGCGGTCGCGCTGCGCTTTGATTTCATCGACCATTGCAAGCATTTCTGGCGCGTGCGACAGCGCAGCGACAGCCGCCGCCTGCGTGAGAGCAGAGAGGTGGTACGGGAGCCGGACGAGCCGGAGAGCATCGGCGATGGCAGGATCTGCCGCGAGATAGCCAACGCGTGCACCAGCGAACGCGAACGCCTTACTCATGGTGCGCGACACAATCAGCCTCGGCCTCCCCTCGAGGAGCGACAGAGCGGATTCGCGATCTGAGAACTCAGCGTAGGCCTCGTCGACAAGAACGATGCCGTCGGTCGCGTCGTAGGCAGCAGCAATTGTGGCGTTACTAACCGGAGTGCCGGTTGGGTTGTTTGGCGAGCACAAAAAGACGACGTCGGGTGAAGACTCGGTGATTGCGTTCACGACTGTCTTTGGCGAGAGGTCGTAGCCGGGGTCGCGAGGCGCGGTCGACCATTCGGTACCAGTTCCCGAGGCGATGATCGAGTGCATCGAGTACGTGGGTGGGAATCCTAGGACGCGGCGACCTGGACCACCGAATGCCTGAAGCGTCTGCTGCAGGACTTCGTTGGATCCATTGGCGGCCCAAATGTTTTCAGCGGTGAGGCCACGCCCGAGATACGTGGCGAGGGCTTCTCGCAGTTCAGTAAATTCGCGATCAGGGTAACGGTTTGCTGTCATCACGGCGCGTGCGAGCGCCATGACGATGTCGGTCGCTACCGCTTCGGGAATGGGGTGAGTGTTCTCGTTGACATTGAGCTGGATGCTCACTGGGTCGGTGGGAGCGCCATAGGGCTTCAGGCCCCGAAGGTCGTCGCGAATAGGGAGATCAGAAAGCGAAGTCACTCCACAATGCTAGATGCACTGAAGCATCTGCGAGGTCGCTCGTCTCCCTAGCGCGATGCTCTTGTGGTCAGCGGGTGAAGTTGGCGGGAATCGCAAGCTCTTGGCCTGCGAAGACATCAGCGGAAGCGAGTTGGTTGAGCTCAATCAGTTGAGCAACAACCTCACGCGGGTCTTGGCCAGGTGCGTGCTGCTCGGCGATGTTCCACAGAGACTGCCCTGCTGAGACGTCGACATAAACAAACGAGGTGTCGCCTGACTCCAAAGTAGCCGCCGCTTCACCGCTGTTCAGCGCGATCACGAGCGCGGCGATAACCAGGGGCGTGGCCGCGAGTGTCATCAGGACAACACGGCCACGCGTGGTGAGACGAAGTCGCGGTGCAAGCTGCCGAGCGCGGGGGGCCGCGTTGGGTGCAATCGTTGCAGTGGACATCATTCACTCCTCCTGAGGTTCTCGCACCCGACTCTCGGCCGGGAGAGTCGGGTGCGAAGCTGTGTTCCGAACATACATTCGAATTGTTCGAATTTCAAGTAGATTTTCGAACAAGTTGCCAATTTCACTCAGCGACACTCGAACAAATGTTTGTTTTTGGCCTGTGGTGCGGATACAGTTTCGAATGAGCCACTGACATTGGAATCGTCAGAGGCAGAAATCGAGGACTCGTGACCGACTCAACTGCCCCCTTCGGCGATGCCACTGAACGTGGAACGCGGCGGCGAACCAGCCTGAGCGCTAAACAACTTGCGATTCTCGAAATGATCCAGCGAGCGGTCGCCACTCAGGGTTACCCGCCGAGCATGCGCGAAATCGGAGATGCTGTCGGTCTCTCGTCGCTGTCGAGCGTCACCCACCAACTCAACCAGCTTGAACTGAGCGGCTACGTGCGTCGTGACCCTAATCGTCCTCGCGCAATCGAGGTTCTCATCGATGTGCCGAGTGCCGTCGATGAATCCAGCACCATCAGCCCCTCGATGGGCGATGCCGCGATGGTGCCGCTTGTCGGCCGAATCGCTGCGGGTATTCCGATTACGGCAGAACAACACGTTGAGGAAGTATTTCCGCTCCCCCGTCAGCTCGTCGGCAAGGGCGATCTCTTCATGCTCAAGGTCGTGGGTGATTCCATGATCGACGCCGCTATTTGCGACGGAGATTGGGTTGTTGTGCGCCAACAACAGACGGCTGAGAATGGCGACATCGTCGCCGCCATGCTCGATGATGAAGCAACAGTCAAGGTCTTTCGCCAGCGGGACGGCCACACCTGGCTTTTGCCACGCAACTCGAACTTTGAACCGATCCTTGGCGATTACGCCCAAGTACTGGGCAAAGTCGTCACGGTTCTTCGCGCCCTCTAGTTCCCGCTCGTCGCCAAGGCGTGCACGTTGCGCGCCTTGACGAACGCTAGGGAATGCCGGGTTACGCCGAAGTAACTACAAACTCTGTGAGTTCGTCAACGCGAGCTGGGTGCACAAGAGCTGTCACCAAGGTGCCGTCCTCGCGATAATCGGTTGACAGCACTCTTCCCTGGACATGGAGCCGCGAGATAATCTCGCCGCGATCATAGGGGACTAGCAAAGTTACTTTGATCTCGGGGGCTGGAAGAAGTTCAGCGATGCGCGAGTTGAGCTCATCGATGCCCTCTCCCGAACGCGCTGAGACAAAAATGCCAGTGGGTTCAAGGCCGCGAATCACCAGGCGCTGGTCATCATCCGCTAAATCGCTCTTATTGAAGACAACAATCTCTGGGATGTCGCGCGCACCGAGCTCGCCAATCACATCGCGCACTGTGCTCAGCTGCGCGCCCGGATCAGGATGAGAAGCATCAACAACGTGGACAATGACGTCCGCTTGGCCGATCTCCTCGAGTGTCGAGCGGAACGCCTCAACCAGTTGGTGCGGCAGGTTGCGCACAAAACCGACAGTGTCACTGAGTGTGAATAGTCGACCATCAGCTGTTTCTGAGCGCCTCACTGTGGCGTCTAGGGTCGCAAACAGAGCGTTCTCGACGAGCACTCCGGCCCGAGTCAGACGGTTAAGAAGACTCGATTTACCCGCGTTCGTGTAACCAGCGATTGCGACACTGGGGACTTCAAAGCGGTCTCGGTTCGCACGCTTTGCTTCACGCGCAGGGGCAAAGCCCTTGATCTGCTTGCGCAGTCGAGCCATGCGCGTGTGAATGCGGCGACGATCAAGCTCTATTTTGGTTTCACCTGGACCACGGCTACCCATGCCGGCGCCCGCGCCACCGACCTGGCCACCGGCCTGGCGGGACATCGATTCACCCCAACCACGCAATCGCGGAAGGAGATATTCCATCTGAGCAAGCTCGACTTGGGCTTTACCTTCACGGCTTGTAGCATGCTGGCTGAAGATGTCTAGAATCACCGCGGTGCGGTCAATTACCTTGACACCAACAACGTCTTCTAGGGCACGCCGCTGGCTCGGCGCGAGCTCTGTGTCCGCGATTACGGTGTCGGCCCCCGTAGCGGCAACTACATCGCGCAGTTCGATCGCTTTTCCCTTACCGAAATATGTGCTCGGATCGGGGTTTGACCGGCGCTGCAAGAGACCGTCGAGCACGACAGCGCCCGCCGTTTCCGCGAGGGCTGATAGTTCGCGAAGTGAATTCTCGGCCTCACGAAGTGCACCCTGACCGTAAATTCCAATCAGGACGACGTTCTCGATGCGCAGTTGGCGGTACTCGACCTCAGTAACGTCTTCGAGTTCGGTTGAAAGACCACGAACACGCTTGAGCGCGTGTCGATCCTCGCGGTCGAACTGATCGCCGTCTCGATCCGACTCATAGTGGGCATCCGCTTGGAGCGCTTGAGCCCCGGATGGTCCGGAGCCGAATCGTGTCACTGCAGCATGATCGGTGGTTTCGGTAGCGAGAACTCGATCGACGGAACGCTCGGCGTCGTCGCCGTTATCGGCCTCGATACTGGATTCAGTCGTGTTTCGCGTCATTGGGTTAACCTTACTTCTCTAGTTTTCGGTAAGTTCTGTTCATGGCTAACGAGCATTACTTCTCGTCAACACCCGAGAGTGATCTCAAACTGCGGACGATTCACGCGACCATTGCTGGTGTCGAGCGTGAACTTGTCACGGCAAATGGGATCTTCAGCCCCGTACGAATCGACGCGGGAACCCAAGTTCTTTTGTCGAACGTGCCGGCGCCACCTCCGGGCGGAAACCTGCTTGATCTCGGGTGCGGTTGGGGTCCGATGGCGCTCACCCTTGCCCTCGAGTCACCTCATGCAACGGTGTGGGCGGTGGACGTCAACGAGCGCGCACTGGATCTGGTGCGGGCGAACGCCAAAAAATTGTCCATACCCAACATTAACGCTGTTCTGCCCGGAGATGTTCCCGAAGACGTAACGTTTATGTCTATTTGGTCAAATCCACCGATTCGCGTCGGCAAGGACGAGCTTCACAACATCCTTGAGACGTGGCTGCCCCGACTTGAATTGGATGCCGATGCCTGGCTAGTTGTGCAGCGCAATTTGGGTTCTGATTCACTGCAGAGGTGGATGGAGTCCACATTCCCTGAAGACTTCGCATTTAGTCGCGCCGCAACGAGCAAGGGTTACCGGCTGTTGAAGGCGCGTCGCCGCGCCCTTGCCGAACGCTAACCCACTGAAGCAAACGCCGAAGGACCCTTAGGCCAGTTCGAGGCTGCCGGTGTAGACGAGTTCCGCTGGTCCACTGAGCGAGACGTGTTCGCCGTCCTCTGTCGGGAACATACGCACGACAACTGTTCCCCCTGGTACCGCCACACGCCACTGGTTAGGCGCTCCCGCTCCCGCGTAGTGACGAATGGCAAGAGCTGCCGCAACCGCTCCCGTGCCGCAGGAGAGCGTCTCACCGCTTCCACGCTCGTGCACTCTCATACGAATCGAGCCAACGCCGTCTTTGACGAGCGGTTCGGCTGGCACAACGAACTCGACGTTCGCCCCGTGTTCGGGCAGCGGATCAATGACGGGAATGTAGTTGAGATCAACATGATCAAGTTCGGATTCATCGGCCAAAGCCACGACCACGTGTGGGTTTCCCACGTTGATGCCAAGCCCGGGGCGAGCGACATCGAGCTCTTTTGCACGTACGAGAGGCTCTCCCCCGTCTAGCGACCATCGGCCCATGTCTGCTTGATATCCGGCCATATTGCGTTGAACATCACGCACTCCAGAGCGCGTACCGACCGGCAGGGTATCGCCGGGTTCGAAGTCTACGAACCCGTTCTCGGCAAGGTAATGAGCAAATACTCGGATACCGTTTCCGCACATTTCTGCGGCGGTGCCATCGGCATTTCGGTAGTCCATGAACCACTCAGCGTCAGCGTCCTCGGCTAGGGCAGCAGCACCGACGTCGATGTTGCTCGAACGTACCGCGCGAAGGATGCCGTCTGCCCCGACCCCAAATCTGCGATCACAGATTGCTGCGACCTGTTGAGGGGTGAGTTCGAGTTGTCCCTCAGGATCAGAAAACAGCACGAAATCGTTGCCGGTTCCCTGACCTTTGGTGAAGTTAAGCGTCGCCATGGTCTCCATTCTCCCCCATCACAATGGAGAGAGCTTTCTGCACGCGATCGGGGTCGTCATAGTTCAGCCAATTGCATTCGTTGTAGCGCTTGAACCAGCCAACTTGCCGTCGTGCATAACGTCGAGTGAGGGCGGCAGTCTGGTCAACGGCTTCGGTTTCAGATAATTCACCATCAAGCTGCAAAATCGCTTGAGCGTAGCCGATCGCTCGAGCGGCAGTTACGCCTAATCCGCGGGGGCGAAGCGCTCGGACTTCGTCGAGGAGTCCGGAATCCCACATGCCGCAGACCCGCTGGTCGAGGCGAGAAACGAGTTGCTCGCGCGGCGCGGCGATGCCGAATATATGAGCTGGAGTCCAGAGCTTCTGTTCCTCTGGCAAGCCTGCCCCGAATGGTTCACCAGTAATCTCGATTACTTCGAGGGCGCGAACGATTCTGCGGCCGTTGCTGGAACCGATGGACTGTGCTGCGTCGGCGTCGAGTTCGCGTAGGCGCTGAAAGAGGATGCCGATGCCGAGGTTCTCCAATTCGCCCTCGAGCTTGGCGCGAACCTCAGGATCGCGGGCCGGAAATTGAAAGTCATGGATGACGCTCGAAACGTAGAGCCCCGAGCCCCCAACGAGAATCGGAACCCTCCCAGCGGCCTGAACCTTGCGAATAATTGCGCGTGCGCTTGACTGATATTGGGCAACACTCGCTTCGTCGGTCGTCTCGAGAACGTCGAGCAGATGATGAGGGATTCCGCGGCGCTCATCGTGTGCAAGCTTGGCAGTACCAATGTCCATTCCGCGATAGAGCTGCATCGCATCCGCATTGATGATCTCGGCAGCCTGTGCTCGATGCCCGAGGGATTCCGCGATATCAAGCGAAAGCTCGGACTTTCCGGTGCCCGTTGCCCCAACAATTACGATGAGGTCGTGCACGGCAGCTTTGGATTGGGTCGCGGCGGAACTCTCGGCGACAGGTCCTGCTGCTGTCACTGCTAGCTCAGCGCTGTGAGTCTGTGGGGTCATAGATCGGTATCGTCGAGACTCGGACTGTTGGGAGACCGAGGGATACCCGCGGGCCGGCTTCGGCCGCTGCTGAGGTGCTGGGCACTCCGCAGGATTCAGCTTGTGCGCGATCCCACGCGTCACCCGCGGTGGTGCGGCGAATGGTGAGGGTTCCACCGCTGTCGGTATCCGCGACGAGGTGGAATGTTGAGGCTTCGGAGATTGTGAGGGTGACGACGTCACCGGGGCGCGGCACGGGGCTAGCTTCTGGGACGTTGAAGTGGACGAGTCGCGAGTCTTCCGCGCGGCCAGAGAGCCTGTCCGTTTCGGCTTGTTTTCGTCCTTCGGTAGCGGTCACCATCACTTGAACTGTGCGCCCTACTTGTTTCTCGTTCTCTTCGCGAGAGATTCGATCTTGCAGCGCCGCTAGTCGTTCGTAGCGTTCTTGAACGATTTCTTTGGGAATTTGGTCTTCCATTGTGGCAGCGGGAGTGCCTTCACGGATCGAGTATTGGAACGTGTAGGCGGAGGCGAAGCGTGCTTCTTCGACTACCCGTAGTGTTTCGGCGAAGTCTTCTTCGGTTTCGCCGGGAAATCCGACGATTATGTCGGTGCTGATTGCTGCGTGTGGCATTTGGGCGCGAACGCGCTCCAGAATGCCGAGGAATTTGGTTGAGCGGTAGCTTCGTCGCATTGCTTTGAGGATGCGGTCGGAGCCTGACTGCAGCGGCATGTGTAGTTGCGGCATGACGTTCGGTGTTTCAGCCATGGCGTCGATGACATCATCGGTAAATGCCGCGGGGTGGGGGCTGGTGAATCGGACTCGCTCGAGGCCGTCGATTGCACCTGTTGCGCGCAATAGTTTGCTGAACGCTTGACGGTCGCCGAATTCAACCCCGTAGGAGTTGACATTCTGACCGAGCAAAGTTATTTCGATTGCCCCGTCGTCGACGATGGCTTGCACCTCTGAAAGGATGTCGCCGGCGCGGCGATCTTTTTCTTTACCCCGAAGTGCGGGGACGATACAGAACGTGCAGGTGTTGTTGCAGCCTACGGATATCGATACCCAGGCACTGTGCGTTGACTCGCGTCTGGTGGGGAGAGTGGACGGGAATACGTCGAGTGATTCGAGTATTTCTAGTTGCGCTTCTTCGTTGTGGCGTGCTCGTTCGAGGAGTGTCGGCAGGGAACCCATGTTGTGAGTTCCGAAGACGACGTCGACCCAGGGTGCTTTCTCGAGGATGACGTTCTTGTCTTTTTGCGCAAGGCACCCGCCGACGGCGATCTGCATTCCTTCGTGCTCACGTTTGACGCTGGCGAGCATTCCGAGGTTGCCGTATAGCTTGTTGTCTGCGTTTTCGCGCACTGCGCACGTGTTTATGACGACTACATCGGCTTGACCCTTGGTGGCCCGGATGTAGCCGGCTGCTTCGAGGGATCCGCTGAGTCGTTCGGAGTCGTGCACGTTCATCTGGCATCCGTAGGTGCGCACCTCGTAGCTGCGCGGGGTGGCCAGTTTTTCGTCAATCATGTCTTCCACCTTAAGCCTCATCCGTTCTTGAGGTTGACGCAGAATTAGCGAAAGACGGGTCCGCCTGAGGATTCGGGTGAGCCGGGAGCAAGTGCTGCAGCTACGGCCACTGAAATGATTGAGCCAGAGTATCCCCTGCGCATGAGGAAGGCGGTAAGTCTGCGCTTCGCTGTGACGCTGTCGAGCGAACGTAATTGTGGTGCACGTTTGAGCGCGATTTCTGTTGCGCGTTCTTGCTCTTCATCGCGCTCCTCTCCGATGACAACCTCTATGTGCTCGTTGTCGATCTTGCGTCGGCGGAGTTCAGCTTTGATCGCCGACGCTCCCAGACCTTTGCGGTCGCGGAGTGTGCGCGCCAGTGTCTCGGCGAGTGCGGCATCGTCGAGTAACGCGGAGCCCTCTAAGCGCTCAATCTCAGTAGCGATTTCATCCGTGTCGAATTCACGCGTACCCAGAAACTGGGTCATCTCGAATGAGGACATACCTCGGCGTGCTAGCGCGCGCATACTGACTCGACTGATTTCGGAAAAGCCGTCGCGTGACTGCCGTCTCTCCGCTTTCGGCTGTGCTTGCTGGGACTGTGTTGACGGTTCCGTTGCAGCGTATGCCTTCGATTCGAAGTCAGCCATTGTCGGGAGCGCACGAACAGGAGAAGGTGTCTTCAGCACTGAGAGTGTCTCAGCGGCTACTTCGATGGTGTCGCCATCTTCTGGCTCGTCAGCCCAGTTGCCGACGGATGGCGGCACTGATGATTCCTCCGACGACGCAGCGTGCGCACTGGTCTCGGCGCGATTAGCACCTTTGCGGTCGCCAAACATGTTGATGACTGGTGCAATGTAGTCGTCGTCGGAGGAATGAGGCATGGGTTCTACCTACTGTCCTACAACTTTTTTGAGGGGCGGAGCGGTGTTGGCCGCAACCGGGAGCACGGGTCCGTCAGCTTTGGCACTGGCTTTTGCAGCCTTTTCGGCTTTCTCTGCAATCACGGCAGCCGCGGCAGCTTCCTTCGCTTCGCTGGCGATTGCTGCTTTCGCTTCTGCACCTACGCCCAGCTTGCGCATGATCTTCTGTTCGATCTCTAGGGCGATCGCGGGGTTCTGGATCAGGAATGCACGCGACTTTTCTTTACCCTGGCCGAGCTGATCGCCGTCGTAGGTGTACCACGCGCCCGATTTACGGACGATCTCGTGGTCGACACCGAAGTCGATCAGGCTGCCCTCGCGAGAGATTCCGATTCCGTAGAGGATGTCGAATTCTGCCTGCTTGAAAGGCGGAGCCATCTTGTTCTTTACGACCTTGACTCGCGTGCGGTTACCCACGGCATCCGTGCCATCTTTCAGCGTTTCGATACGGCGAATGTCGAGTCGCACAGAGGCGTAGAACTTGAGGGCCTTTCCACCAGCAGTAGTTTCGGGACTGCCAAAGAACACACCGATTTTCTCGCGCAACTGGTTGATGAAAATCATGGTGGTGTTGGTTTGGCTGAGACCACCGGTGAGCTTGCGCAGCGCCTGAGACATGAGCCGGGCCTGAAGACCAACGTGGGTGTCACCCATCTCGCCCTCGATTTCTGCACGAGGAACAAGCGCAGCAACCGAGTCAATAACAATGAGGTCAATAGAACCGCTTCGCACGAGCATGTCGGCGATTTCAAGCGCTTGCTCACCAGTGTCTGGCTGAGAAACAAGCAAGGCATCGATGTCAACGCCAAGCTTTGCAGCGTATTCAGGGTCGAGGGCGTGTTCCGCATCGATGAAGGCTGCGATTCCGCCATTGCGCTGAGCGTTAGCGATCGCGTGCAAAGTGAGAGTGGTTTTACCCGAAGACTCCGGACCATAGATCTCTACGATTCGCCCACGGGGAAGCCCACCTATGCCGAGCGCGACGTCCAAAGCGATCGAGCCGGTGGGAATAACCTCGACCGGAGCGCGTTCGTCACTGCCAAGGCGCATGACTGAGCCCTTGCCGAACTGACGGTCAATTTGTGCAAGAGCTGTCTCGAGGGACTTCTCGCGGTCTGCTGCTGATGGCATTACATCTTCTCCATTGGTCGTAGGTTGCTGCCCATAGGCTGTCGCGATTCGTGTGGGCCGATGTTGCAAGGCCCACAACCTCCCGACAAAGGCTGTGTTTCTAAAAGCCACGTTACGTTCTTGCTCTGACATTCCAGAGAAGGGACGTGCGGTGTGCGCCCAATAGTTGTATTCGATTGGGTGTTAGGGAGAAGACTAACAATATCGAACAAATGTTCGAACACGCCACGCGGGGACGAATCGACTACTTTTTGGGTTCGCGCTGCCCAACGCCGTACCGACGCTCAGCAGGAACATCCATAGCGTCACAGAGCGCGCTCCACACTTGTCGAGCTGGAACACCCCGAGAGAGCGCCTGTGCGGCAGTGACGCTGCCGACAGCGCCCAGTACCTGATCGTTGACGAGTACCCGCCCATAGGGCTCACCGAACTCGTCAGCAACCGCCGTCCAAAACTCGCTCAATCGCATGTACCCACCCTACGTTCGCTTGGCTTAACTGACGGATGCCCCGCTCTCGAAAGAGCGAGGCATCCGATACAAATTGTTTAGCGCGAAACCAGGTTCGAATCGAACTCGGCAACGAGCTCATCTGGCAGGGTGTCTGGGATCGTTGTGGCGCCTTCAATAACAGCAAGGCGGTCGCCAACTTCACGCATGATGACTGAGATCGGTGTATCGAGGGCCTCGGCTACCGAAGCAAGAATTTCGGAGCTAGCTTCTTTTTGGCCTCGCTCAACCTCACTGAGGTATCCGAGGGCAACGCTCGCTTTGCTTGCGACCTGACGAAGGGTGCGTCCCTTTTGCAGGCGCACGTCGCGGAGAACGTCACCGATTTCCTGACGAACTAGAACCATTGGACACTCCCTCTCTGACTGTGTAGTGCGACCAGATCATTCTGGATAGTCAAGACTACAGCCACTATCTGTTCAGAACTCTAGCCCTTCCAAACTGGAGAGGCCTTGTGAGTTCGCTAACTGTAACCCAGCCGAAACGTGGATTATTCCCGCCGCACCTCGAAGGGCGTAACCACTTCTGGGTGCAGCAGTTAATTAATTTGAGTATCGACAGTGAGGTACTCATAGAGACACTCGAGCGCGGCGTGAACTGTCTGCTCTCGGATCTCAGCGCGGTTACCTGTGAAAAAGAAATCCCGAGTTTCGACAAAGTTGGTTGCGGCAAGGCCGATAAATACTGTGCCGGGAGCCTTGCCTTCGTGAAATTCGGGGCCTGCAACGCCTGTCGTTGCCAAACCATACGACGCCTGCTGCTCCCCGACTCCGAGAACATCGCGTGCTCCCGTTGCCATGTGGGCAGCGACATCCGGATGCACCGTGCCGTAAATTGCCAACAAGCTCGCATCAACACCGAGCACCTGATTCTTGATCGCCGTGTTGTACGCGACGACCGCTCCGTTCAGAACTGCTGAGGCCCCCGGAACGGCGACGAGTGCAGCACACAGTAAGCCACCGGTCAATGACTCCCCCAAAGCAACCGTTTGACGTCGTTCGGTGAGAATCGCCACTATCTTCGCGGCGAGTTCATCAGTAGTCACTAGTGAGGGGTCACGCTCCTGAGTTGGATTTTCGGTTATGTCGCCATGCCTGCCAGAGATAGTCGAGCCCAGTAAATACCGTCAGCACAACGGCAATTGCCATGACGGACCAGTTGAGCCAGAGCACCCACGGTCCGACAACAGTGAAGAGCGGAACTAGGAACATCGAGATCGCGACAGCCTGGACAATCGTCTTTAGCTTGCCGCCCCGCGACGCAGGAATGACGCGTTTCGACAACACAGCAAACCGGAATGCAGTTATCCCGAACTCGCGAACAAGGATCAAGACGGTGATCCACCACGGCAGTTCACCCAAGATCGATAGGGCAACCAGAGCGCCACCGATGAGCACCTTGTCAGCAATTGGATCAAGAATGATTCCGACGTTGGTAACTAAGTTGCGGTCACGGGCGAGGTAGCCATCGAGACTGTCCGTAACGATAGCGAGAATAAACAATCCAGCAGCCAGATAACGGACCACACCCATTTCACCGGCATCCAGCAGCAGGAGCCAGACAAACAGCGGAGCAAGAAGGATACGGGCAACAGTGATGATGTTGGCGATATTGCCGTTTGACGCCGGGGTATCACCGTGGCGAATTACTCGTCCACGCAGTGGGTTAGTGCGGCTGGGCGGAGTGGACTGCGAAACTGGTTGTGCGCCCACGCGATCACTCCCGATCGGTCAAGTTCCAAGCGTCCTCGTCTGAGCCGCCTTGCACTTCATCGTATCCGCTGAGCGACTCTTCCACAGCGTCGACAGGTCCTGGCTCATCCTCGCCACGCAATCGAGCAAGCACAGATGGCAACTGCTCAGCGCTCACGAGCACATCGCGAGCCTTCGAACCCTCAGACGGGCCGACGATCTCTCGGGACTCCAACAAGTCCATCAGCCGACCTGCTTTTGCAAAGCCGACACGAAGCTTGCGCTGAAGCATCGACGTTGACCCGAACTGGGTACTCACAATGAGTTCGGCTGCCGCAAGAAGCTCTTCAAGGTCTCCGCCGATGTCGGCGTCGATGTTCTTCTTCTCGGCAACAGCGGCTACGTCGTTGCGATATTCGGGCTGCGCTTGGGCAATTACGTGCTGCACGATTTCAGCAACTTCGCTTTCAGGAACCCACGCGCCCTGCACACGGATAGCCTTCGATGCCCCCATTGGCAGGAACAACGCGTCACCCTGGCCGATGAGTTTGTCAGCACCGGGCTGGTCAAGAATCACTCGCGAATCAGTCATGCTCGACACGGCGAACGCCAAGCGAGACGGGACGTTGGCTTTAATGAGACCGGTGACCACATCGACGCTGGGTCGCTGGGTCGCCAGCACTAGGTGAATTCCGGATGCTCGCGCCAATTGGGTAATGCGAACGATCGAGTCCTCTACATCCCGCGGAGCGACCATCATGAGGTCCGCCAGCTCATCAACAACGATGAGCAAATACGGGTAAGGCTTGAGCTTGCGCTGACTACCTTCTGGCAACTTGATCTCGTCGGCGACAACGGCGCGATTGAAGTCGTCGATGTGACGGTAACCGAAGCTTGCGAGGTCGTCATACCTCATGTCCATCTCTTTCACGACCCAGGCGAGTGCTTCTGCCGCCTTCTTAGGATTCGTAATGATGGGGGTAATGAGGTGTGGAACGCCGGCATAAATTGAGAGTTCGACGCGCTTCGGGTCGATAAGGACCATACGAACTTCAGCCGGCTTTGCCCGCATGAGGATCGAAGTGATCATTGAGTTGACGAAACTCGATTTACCGGAGCCGGTGGAACCAGCCACGAGCAAGTGGGGCATTTTGGCGAGGTTCGCAACAACGAAGCCGCCCTCGACATCTTTTCCTAGACCGATCGTCATGGGGTGTTCGCTCTTGGTGCTAGCGCTCGAGCGCAGTACGTCCCCGAGCGATACGATCTCACGGTCCTTGTTGGGGATCTCAACACCGATGGCACTCTTGCCAGGGATCGGGGAGAGAATGTTTACCTCATTGCTAGCGACCGCATAGCTGATATTGCGGGCAAGCGCCGTCACGCGCTCGACCTTCACCCCTGGGCCAAGTTCTAGTTCATAGCGGGTTACTGAAGGCCCGCGGCTGAATCCAGTAACTGTCGCGTCAACGCTGAACTGTTTGAGAACTTCAGTAATCGCCGCGACAACTTCGTCGTTAGCAGCGGACCGGGACTTCGGCGGCGTTCCAGCGGACAACATGGCCGCTTGAGGAAGCCGGTAGACAGCGTTCGATGCTTGCGGGGTTGTTTCATGAGGGCCGTCGAATTCGCCAGCAGTACCCTTCTCACTCGCCTTTGTCGTGAAGCCGGGGAGGACGCCTGGCCCGTCGTCACGCACAGCAGTGGCAGAAGCATCCACTTCTCCCGTGGTGTAATTCTTGACCGCTTCTTCGGCCTTCAGGAGATCCTCGAGAAGTTCAACTCCGAACTGCTCTTCTTTCTTAGTGAGGTCTTTGGCCGCAGGAGGCGGAGTGGGGTTGACCACTTCGGTTGCCTGGTCACGAGAAATGACAGGGCTATCGAATGCTTTATCTTCGCTCTGCGGCGATTTGTTGCGACGCCACCACGGCAACGATGATGTGTCTTCGACTCCCCCGAGACCGATATCGGTAAGCGACCCAAATTGCACTGAGTCATTCTTGTTGACGCTGGCCGCAGATTTCGCCATAGCGCGCTCTTCCTCGGTCTGCAATTGAGCCCCAAAGAGGTAGGCATAGAGTTCGCGCAAGCGCGACGGAAGCCGGTTGGGCGGTGTTTTCGTGATGATAAACAGCGACAGTACGAGAAGGAGCACAATCACCGGGACGGCGAGAAAAGTCGTGCCAAGCCAAATCAGCGGATTAGCAATTAGCCAGCCGAAGACTCCACCGGCCCGGGCAATAGTTTCAGCTCCCTCCGAGGGGTGCGGCTGCCCGCCGAACACATGGCACAACGCTGCCACAGTCACAATAAGGATGCTGAGGCCGATGCCAATGCGCCCGTTGTCGTGAACGCTTGATGGATGCCGGAACATCCAAATTGCTAGCAGCAGAAGAATCACAGGCAGGGCGAAAGCTACCCGGCCGACAAGTCCGCCAAAGGTGTATGCATCGAGTGCAATCGCTACATCGTCGGTCGGGTTAAACCACTCAACGACCGCTCCAACAATTGCGAGCGTAAAGAAGAGAAAGGGGACCCCGTCGCGGCGTTCATCTTTCGTCAGCTCTTCGCGACCGAAGACGCGGAAAGCGCCGCCAACCATGTGGGCGAGAGCCATCCACATCTTGGTGAGCGGACCATCGGGCTCAACAGGAGTCTGTTTGCCGCGGGGCAGTCGCTTAGTTGCCTGGGTCTTGTTCGACGTGCTCTTGGCGCGCGGTTTCGACGCACCTGAGCGCGAGGTCGACGATGTACGCGTAGCCATGATTCAAAGCTACCTGTGGCCCCTGTCAGAGCGATGCAGCGACACTCACCGACGCCGCTCTGCACTGGTCTCCTTTGAGACTCTCGGGTTCGTCGCCGCTAGTAGCGGATCGCATCGATCACCTTTACTTTGACGGCGACGAGGGCAGGCATCAGCCCCGCGAGTGCCCCCACTGCCGCGGATGCCCCCAGTGCGATCAGCGCCGCGCCAATCGGGAACGGAGGCAGGTCTTGTACTCCCGGCGCGATAAGTTCTTGAACCGCGGGGTTTTGGACGATCACGATCGCCAGGGCGACTCCCATGACTCCTGCGGCCACTGTGGCAACAACGCTCTCCATCATTACGGCAAAGAAAACCCGACCAGCGGTAGCTCCGAATGCACGGCGCACGCCGATCTCCCGCACGCGATACTTCACCGTCACGAGCGAGATGTTCACGAGTCCCAGCGCCCCGAGCAGAAGGATGAGTCCGGCGATACCGCCGATCACCCATTGGAGGGGTTCGAGAGGATTCGGTCCGCCCCAAGCCAGATAGTCACTGCGATTCACGTTGGCTTGCCAGCCCTCACCGAAGTCGCCAGTGACATCGCGCACGATGATTTGCTGGAGCTGCTCCCACTGCTCTTCTGGCACCCACAATTCGTAGCTCAGGTCGCCCTGATCTGACGCTGCAGCGCCGACAAGTTCTCGCATCGGCGCCGCGAGCATCGAAAGGTCGAGACCTGATTCGTAGGGTGTAGGAGAAAGAACTCCCACAATCACTGCTGTCGTCGTCGCTTCTGAGCCCAAAACTATTGTTGGGTGGGTTCTCAGATCAGGTCGGCCAAGTTCCTCGTAGAATCCATCATTAATAACGACTGCTGGAGCGAGACGTTTCTCGTCTGCTTCAGTGAGCCAGCGGCCGTAGCCGAGTTCAACTCGATGCATGACGCCATAGGCAACGCTCACGCCTTGCACTGCGGAGTACTGGGTTCCATTGACGAGGTGCGCCGTGATGCTCCCCCGAAAACGCGGAGTCGCATGACTGATCTGATAGCGGTCGATTACGTTATCCATGTGGTTCATGAAGAGCGTCGTGTCGGCGGCCTCGACCCCGGATTCCATGAATGGTGGATACACAGTGAGCGTGGCCGGGCGACCGCTGTCCCGCTCAAACTGCTCAGTTTGAGCCTGGCCGAATACCGTGCCTGCCCCCACAACCGTGGCAAGCGCACACACTGCAACGCCAATTCCGATCAAGCTCAGAAGCACTCTCGTGCGGTTGATGCGCACCTCATCCCACGCTTCAACTACAGAGCCGACAACTCCGCTAAGCAGCGACCCTCGCGGTTCGCGAGTGGGCTTGGCACGCTCGTCGCTTGGACGCCAGACGAGATCATCGTCGGCGTGCTGTGCGGGATCGATCGAAGCAAGATCAGCCCCCGGTGGCTCGCCTGACTTTTTTCGACGCCAGATCACAGTGCCGCCTCAGGAAGAGTAGTTGCGAGCATGTGACGCACATCGATGGCCGAAAGCACACCGCTATCGAGGCGGTAGTGCCTGCGGGCCAGAGCAGCCACATTGGGGTCGTGAGTGATCGTGATCAGTGCAGCACCGGACTGCTCCGCCACATCATCCAAAAGCGCCATAACAGTGCCCCCAGTCTCGACATCGAGTGCACCGGTCGGTTCGTCAGCGAGAATCAGGCGTGGGCTACGGACGAGAGCTCGTGCGATGGCGACACGTTGTTGCTCTCCGCCGGAGAGCTTGTCAGGCATCGACGCCATCCGCGAGCTAAGGCCTACGCGATCGAGCATCTCTTCTGCCAGCGCTCGGCGACGCCAAAACTGACGGCCAGAAGCATAGAGAAGCGGAGTCATCACGTTCTCAAGAGCTGTGCGGCCCGAGAGCAGATTGAACTGCTGAAAGATGAAGCCAACATCGCGACCACGCTTACGATCACGTTTGCCCCCAGACAGCTTCTCGAGCGGGGCACCATCGAAGACGATGCGACCGGTCGTGGGATTGTCGATGAGTCCAAGCAAGTTGAGCAGAGTCGACTTTCCAGAGCCTGATCGCCCCACGATGCTGATGTGATCACCAACGTCAACTTCAAGATCGATGCCCTTGAGGATTTCCAAGTGCGAGAAATCAGGCAGCTCAACCGACCGCGTCACCGCTTCTAGCGATAACAGTGGCATCAGTAGCACACGACTTCGTCGCCGTCTTGGTAGCAATTATCAGGCAGTGCCCCCTCGTCGACCGCTTCAGCGCCCGGAACAAACTGCAAGATTTTGTCGCCGACTTCTAGCCCTGAGACGACTTCGACGGTGATGCCGTCGTTGAGGCCGAGCACAACCTCGCGCAGCTCTGTCGTGCCGTCAGGGAGCACAAAGTAGACGTTGCCCGAAAGCGCTGTACCTTCAACGGCAGTAATTGGCACCACCATGACATCCTCGGCAATTCCGCCGGCGATCGTAATCGCGGCGGTCAGTCCCGGGAAAACTACAACATCGCGAGGAACGACACACGAGACGGTCGGGCCCGCTGCGGACTCCCCGCTCGACTCCCCCGCAGCCACAAAAGTGATGCTCAGCCCCGTGCACGTAAACGGGGCCGGACCTCCGTTAATCGCAACGGTGGCCTCCTTGGGGCGATCGACGAGTCGATAGAGCTGCTCGGATGGCACAGTTCCGCTGACGATGTACGAAGGCGGGGCAATGCTTCCCAGAGGAGAGCCAACTTCGAAGGATGCGCCAACAAGAGCGGTGAAGTCAGTGAGCTTGCCAGTAGCCGGCGCTGAAACGACCTTCCACTGAGTTCCTTGCGTGCCATCCGGGTTCATCACTTCTGCGCGAAGCTTGAGGATTTCCTGACCCTTCTTCACCGACTGTCCCGCCGCGACAGAGACTTCACGCACCTCGCCAGACAGAGTCGCAGGGATCGCAACACTCGCCGCAGCCGAAATGCTGCCGCTCAGCTCGACATCGTTCGTGATCGTGCCGGAGACAACCTCGTAATGCTGCTCTTCGATAGCGACGGTCGGATACTCCAGATCATCGGCTTTGAGCGCATCGCCAAAGAACGCGAACTTAACGAGCGCGGCCGCAATGATTGCAAAGATAACCATCCAAATGATGGGAAATACCCACCGGCGCGCAACACCCAATTGAGACCTCGATCCAGAGAATGCTCGACAACAACAGCCGAGCAATCTTCACATCACACCACCAAAGGGCACGAAATACAAGCCCAACGTTTCGTCAAGCCCAAGCGTCTGGCATCAATCCCTGTGGTGAGGAGTCGGGGCGCGACAATGGCGCGGAGGCACCTGCCTCCGCGCCATTGTGAATAACTAAACCTCGATGACTACAGGAACGATCATCGGGCGACGGCGGTGTTGAGTATTGACCCAACGGCCGACCGTGCGGCGAACTACTTGAGCGAAAGCGTGAGAGTCACGCGTGCCATTCGCTGCAGCATCCGTAAGTGCTTTCACAACCTGCGGAAGCACCGCGTCAAAAACGTCAGCATCTTCGGCGAAACCACGAGACTGAATCTCGGGCCCGACGATGACCTTTCCTGTTTGAGCATCCACGGCAATAAAGATCGAGATGAAGCCCTCTTCTGCCAAAATACGACGATCCTTGAGATCAGCATCTGTGATCTCGCCAACGCTCGAACCATCAACGTAAACGAAACCAACATCGAGCTGCCCAACGATTTGAGCGTGGCCATCTTTCAAGTCGATTACGGTGCCATCTTCGGCGATGATCGTGTTTTCCGAAGGAACACCCGACTGAATAGCAAGATTCGCGTTCGCCACCAAGTGGCGGTACTCACCGTGAACCGGAAGCACATTCTTGGGGCGCAGGATGTTGTAGCAGTACAGCAACTCACCCGCGGCGGCGTGACCTGAAACGTGAACCTTGGCATTCGCCTTGTGCACGACATTCGCACCCAGCTTGGTTAAGCCATTGATAACGCGGTAGACAGCGTTCTCATTGCCGGGGATCAAGCTCGACGCGAGAATGACGGTGTCACCCTGGCCGACCTCAATCTGGTGCTCCATATTCGCCATGCGTGCCAGAACAGCCATCGGCTCGCCCTGGCTACCTGTGGACATGTAGACCAATTGGTTGTCCGGATAGTTGACTGCCTTTTTGGCATCCAACAAGACCCCATCTGGCACCTTGAGGAATCCAAGATCCGCCGCGATGCCCATGTTGCGCACCATCGAACGACCCATCAAAACAACCTTGCGGTTGTTGGCCACAGCCGCATCCAGCACCTGCTGAACACGGTGAACATGGCTGGAGAAGCTAGCAACAATCACGCGGCGGGGTGCCTTTGCGATTACGGCTTCAAGAACCGGACCGATGTCGCGCTCGTTCGGCGTGAAGCCGGGAACGTCAGCATTAGTGGAGTCGGAGAGAAAAAGGTCAACTCCTGCTTCGCCGAGCCGCGCAAAGGCACGAAGGTCAGTGATGCGGTTGTCGAGCGGCAACTGATCCATCTTGAAGTCACCCGTATGAAGCACAACGCCGGCTGCCGTTGTGATGGCAACAGCGAGGGCATCCGGAATCGAGTGATTGACGGCAACAAACTCAAGATCGAACGGGCCGATCTTCTCTTTCTGGCCCTCGGTGACATTGAGCGTGTAGGGTTTGATGCGGTGTTCCTTGAGCTTCGCCTCAATAAGCGCGAGCGTGAGCGTTGAGCCGATCAGCGGAATGTCTTGACGCAGACGCAACAGGTACGGAACAGCGCCGATGTGGTCTTCGTGGCCGTGCGTAAGAACAATGCCGAGGATGTCGTCGAGCCGGTCACGAATCGAGCTGAAATCGGGCAGAATCAGGTCGACTCCTGGCTGGTGCTCCTCTGGGAAGAGCACACCGCAGTCGACGATCAAGATTTTGCCGTCAATCTCGAACGTAGTCATATTGCGGCCGATTTCACCGAGGCCACCGATCGGCGTTACACGAAGGGTTCCTGGCTCAAGCGCGGGTGGGTCAAATACGGAAACTGGCATTCAGTACCTTGCAGTTAGATGTGTGGGGCCGTTAGCCCCCGTGCGAAAAATGTGGGCCACGCCCTAGCCAAAGCCTACCCCTCGCCAGTGAAGCTAGCGGGTTGCTCCCGCAACTTTAGGGAGCGCTCCACCCGCTGCTGCATTGCGGTCAGGGCGAAAATTGGTGAGGTCAAGACCCTTGATACCGGTGACGAGCGCAAGCTCATCTTCGATCTGAGCGGCTTCAGATTCTTCTGGACCGACGAGCGGAAGTCGAACACGAGGGCTTGAGATTCGACCAAGGCCGTGAAGAATGTACTTTGCTGCGACGGTGCCTGGAACGTGCGTCATCGCGGCGCGAACGAGAGGCTCAAGCGCTTGATGCGCTGCCGTGGCCGTAGCCAGATCGCCTGCGTTCACTGCGTCGACGATAACTCGGTACGGGGCGGGAGCAATGTTTGCTGTAACGCCGATCAATCCCGTTGCACCGATTGCCAAATGCGGCAACACATTGGCATCGTCACCCGAGAAATACATGAGGTCAGTCTGGTTGAGCACGCGGCTCACTTCGCTGAAATCGCCCTTGGCATCTTTCACCGCAAGGATGTTGGGGTGTTTCGCCGCACGAAGAATCGTTTCGTACATGATCGGCACACCAGTGCGGCCGGGAATGTCATAGAGAATTGCCGGCAAGTCAGTGGCATCGGCCAGCATTCTGAAGTGGGTGAGCACGCCGGCCTGAGTCGGCTTGTTGTAGTAAGGCGTGACGAACATCACGCCGTCTGCACCGGCCTTCTCACTCGCCTTGTACAGTTCGATGGCATGCGCCGTCTCATTCGAACCGCCACCGGTGATGATCTTGGCGCGGCCTGCAGAGACTGACTTTGCGACCTCAACGAGCTTGATTTTCTCAGGATCGGTGAGCGTACTTGTTTCACCGGTGGTGCCAGTGACGACGATTCCGTCGGCACCCGCACTGATCACGTCGTCGATATGCTTTTCGACATCGCCCCAGTTGACTTCACCCTCAGCGGTGAATGGCGTGATGAGCGCGACGAGTACTTGACCAAATGGATTCACTGTAGACACCCCTCTAGGCTACCGCTGGTTGGAGGCGTGATTCTCGTAACGCTCAAATCGGTACTGAAGACCGGCAGTTGACGTGTGCCATCCTTCGGCAGGATCGCTTGCTGCCAGCATCCACTGTTCTCCGAGTTCTGGCGCGATGGTGTCCCCCACAAAATTCTCGCGGATCTGCGTTATTTCGAGCCGATGAGCACTCGCGATTGTGGCACGGTAGATTTCTGCTCCCCCGATGACCCACACGATCTCTCCGTCGTCGACGGATGTTGCGGCGAGTTCGCGAGCGGCGTCGACGCTGTGTGCAATCTCGGCGCCGTCGGCGTTCCAGTCAGCTTGGCGAGTTACCACGATGTTGCGGCGTCCGGGAAGCGGCCGAAATCGCGGCGGGAGCGATTTCCACGTTTTGCGCCCCATGATCACGGGGCTGCCTAGCGTGAGTTTTTTGAAGTGTGCGAGGTCTTCTGGCAGTTGCCAGGGCATTGTGCCGCCTTGACCGATCACACCGCCTTCAGATTGGGCCCAGATCAGGCCGAGCGCTACGGTCACACCGCTACCGGAGCTTTGATTGCAGGGTGATGTTCGTAGTCGACGATCTCGAAGTCTTCAAAGGCGTAGCCGAAGACGCTATCGGGAGTTGAGCTGATGGCGAGCCGAGGCGGACCGAATGGTTCGCGCGTGAGTTGCTCGGTGACCTGCTCGATGTGGTTGTCGTAGATGTGGCAATCGCCACCAGTCCACACAAAATCTCCGACCTCAAGTCCTGTCTGCTCTGCCACCATGTGGGTGAGTAGGGCATAACTCGCGATGTTGAAGGGCACGCCCAAGAACAGGTCTGCGCTTCGTTGATATAGCTGGCACGAGAGCTTGCCGTTGGCAACGTAGAACTGAAAGAACGCGTGACACGGCGCGAGCGCCATCTGCGGGATATCCGCCGGGTTCCACGCTGAAACGATCAACCGACGCGAGTCTGGATTGGTCTTGATCTGATCAATTACTTCGGAAATCTGATCAATTTGTTCGCCAGACGGAGTCGGCCACGAGCGCCACTGAACGCCGTAGACCGGGCCGAGCTCGCCATCTTCGTCTGCCCACTCGTTCCAAATAGTCACGCCGTTATCGCGTAACCAGGACACATTGCTTTCGCCGCGTAGAAACCACAACAGCTCGTAGGCGATTGACTTGAAATGCACGCGTTTAGTCGTGATGAGGGGGAAACCTTCAGCGAGGTTGAATCGCAACTGGCGACCGAACACGCTACGCGTGCCCGTGCCCGTGCGATCACTCTTGTGCACACCGTTCGCGAGAGTGTCGCGCAACAGGTCTTCGTAAGGGGTTGCGATCGTAGAAGCCATCGAGTTGATAGTACTGGCTGTGCGCTCCTTCACACGGGTTTCTCATGCGCGTCGCTCAGTCAGCGCATAGTGTTGAGCCCGACGAAAGGAACGGCAATGCCTGTTACAAGCGAAGCAACAACACTCTGGTTTGGTGACCTGTTTAGTGGCAAGGGAACGACATCGCTAGATTCCTCGGATGCTGCCGAATTCCCAGTTACCTGGGCTGCACGGTCAGAAGGCCAAGAGTCGACCACAAACCCTGAAGAACTGCTTGGCGCTGCGCATTCTGCGTGCTTCGCTATGGCGTTCTCAAATGGGCTCGCGAGCAACGGGACTCCGGCTGAGAGCCTCCAAGTCACCGCCGCCGTTACGTTTGATCCAGCCGAGGGAATCACGGGAAGCCACCTCCTCGTTAGTGCCAAAGTTTCCGGCCTCAGCGAGGATGACTTTCAACGACTCGCGAACGAAGCCAAAGAAGGCTGCCCAGTCTCGCGTGCGCTGACCGGCGTCTCGATCACCCTTGAAGCAAGCTTGGCGTAACGGTGAATGAGCCGATGCCCACCCGAGTTCTCGTCGGCGGCGCATCAGGATACATCGGCACAGAACTCGTAGCGCAGCTTGAGGCTGACGGTTTCGACGTGTTGCGTCTTGTTCGTCGCGAACCCCGTACGGCTAGCGAATTTCATTGGGATCCACACGCAGGGATCGTCGACGAGCGAGCGATCCAACTGGCAGACGTCGTCATCAATCTGGCCGGTGCAAGCACGGGCAGGTTGCCGTGGACCCCCGGTTATAAGCGTGAAATTTTGCGCTCCCGAGTCGACGGAACTCGCACGATCGCCGAGGCGATTCGCCGCTCGAAGACTCCCCCCGCCGCCTTCCTCAGCGGATCTGCAGTTGGCTACTTTGGAAGTCGGCCCGGAGAAGTATTGACTGATGACTCAGCCCGCGGAACCGGATTCCTGAGCGATGTTGTTGATGCGTGGGAACAGGCGGCACGCCTTACCCCCTCGAGCACGCGTCTCGTGATCTTCCGCACCGGGATAGTAGTCGGAGAAGGTGGAGCATTCACGCCGCTCAACCTGCTTACCCGCTTCGGACTCGGTAGCCGTCTTGGTAGCGGAAACCAGTACTGGCCCTGGATCAGCCTGCACGATGAAGCCGCGGCAATCATCCATCTATTGCGCAGTGAATTCAGCGGCGTCGTTTCCCTCATCGGACCAACTCCGGCAACCGCCTCGACCGTAACGAAAACGCTCGCACAATCGCTGGCACGACCCCACTGGCTAGCAGTACCCGAGTTTGCACTACGGATGCTTGGCGATGCCGGCAAAGATCTGATCTTGGTCGACGAAAACGTGCACCCCGAAACTCTGATTGACACGGGATTCACGTTTCGGCACCGCACAATCGAACAAGCGATTGACGAATTCGCCGACTGAACCCGCGCATCACTCAGCTCTCAGCAGCGCCAAATGTTCGGCTAGGCCGACTTTTTTGCCGAAGAGCGTGACAGCGAGATTGCCCGGCGGGTTGCCCATCGGGCTCGACTCCGGTCGCCACTGGCGTCATAAGCGAGCCCCAATCGCAACCACGCACGCCACGATTCAGGGTCAGTCTCGACCTCTTCACGGTAGCGTCCGAAGGCACGATCCGCTGCTTCAGGGTCTGGGCGACCGCTCGGTCGACGCTCGTCAACTTCGTCAGGCAATGCGCCCTCAGTGCGGAGGGAGTTTAGTAGTCGCTCTGCCCTAAAGATGAACGCCAGTTCCGCTGCTAGTGCCCAAAAGCCGATGAGCGGAAGAACGAGCAGCGCCCAGCCCATTACTTGAGCAATGGGGATCGCGGTACCGATGAGGATGAGCGAGTAGTTGATCACGAACAGGAGATAGAGGGCGAGGAGCCCCACCATTACGAGGGCAGCGATGCGAGTCTTCATGCGTTTTCCACGCTACCGCTCGGTGAGAGGTCTATGAGCTGATCAAGACCAACAGTCACGCCGCGCGCACTAGGGAGAGCACGCAATCCGAGGAGAATTCCTGCCTCGTACGATTCTTGAGACATTGTGCGGTGGTCAAGAGTCAGCACTTCGCCCGGCCCACCAAAAATTACCTGTTGCTGAGCAATTATCCCTGTCATGCGCAGGCTGTGAACAGGGATCCCCGCGACTTGCTCGCCACGAGCACGCTGATCTACGTGCGGTGCAGCAACAGGGCCGCGCTCACTGCGAGCATCCGCCATCAACTCCGCGGTGCGCACCGCGGTGCCTGACGGCGAATCGACTTTGCCCGCGTGATGGCCTTCGATGATCTCGATGGAGTCGAAGTAACGAGCAGCTGCAGCAGCAAACGATGTCGCCAAGGCAGAGCCAAGGGAAAAATTGGGGATGAAGATGACGCCGAGATCCGGGGTCTCCAGGAGTGCAGTTTTCACGCCCTGAATCCGATCTTCGCTCCACCCAGACGTACCCACGAGAACGCTCTTGCCGTTAGAGGTTGCAAACTCAACCACGGAAGGCGAAATGCTTGGCGCCGTGACGTCCACGACAACGTCGGCGATAAGCATTTCACTGAGCTCAGAACGCGAACTCAGCTTCGCGACAAGAGAAAAGTCGGTTGCAGCCTCGATCACACCACTGATGTATCTACCCATGCGACCGGTCGCGCCTACTACCGCTACTTTCGTTGTCATTGTTCAAATCTACCAACCCTGAGCAGCAGCGTTGACTGCCCACGGCTACGGGCGCGACTACTGTGGTTCTGTGTCACAGTTTCGCGCCGTCCCCGTAACAGATGCCCTTGCCCACGCACTTCTCACTGAGTACTTCAGCTACCGGGCGGAATCGTTCCCCACGCCTTCCGGATACGTCACAAACTTTCCAGCGAGCGATCAATTCGAGCCACCTCGCGGAGTGTTCCTTTTAGTTGAAGACGCAGGCCGAACACTCGGCTGTGGTGGCATCCGACAACTCGACTCCGGTCGCTTCGAAATCAAGCACTTGTGGGTACGGCCCGACGGCCGCGGCACAGGCCTCGGGCGTCAGCTTTTAGCCGAACTAGAACAGCGAGCCCACGAGTGGGGCGCGTCGGAGCTAGTGCTCGACACCAACGAGAGCCTGGCAGCGGCCGGTGGACTCTATCGATCGAGTGGCTTCGAGACGTGTGAGCCGTACAACGATAATCCCAACGCGACGACCTGGTATCGCAAGGTACTCGTTTAGTAGGGCTGCTCTTCCGGTAGCCCTGTGCGCAACTCTGCTGGCAAATGCCCAAGGTCGTTGTAGGTTACGAGCACTGGGGGCTTTCGACTGCGGACCCGGATGATCGTCAGCCCGCAATTAGCCTGGTTGAGGCCCAACCAGCGCCACTGTTCGCCCCCAAGAACCTCGCGCACAAACCAGGCGATCACGAAGTTGTGAGTGATGAGTAGATCGTGTCGGTCTTCGCGTGCTGGAGTCAGGAACTCAGCGACAGCATCCTCCATCTGCGCTTGTCCGGCGTCGATTTCTTCTGGAGTTACTGAACCAAAAAATTGCTCGAACGCCGACGGCATATCTGCCGTCGGTCCACTCGGGATGCAATCCATCAGTAGCGTCGTTGGCTGAGACTCGAGCGCCGGCATCCGCCCGGTCATGATTGCTGCTGTTTCGGCAGCACGCTGCAGCGGCGAATGGAAAGCGCGAGTGAACGGCACACCACTCAGTCGTTCTGAAATTGCGGTCGCTTGCCGCGTTCCCCTGCCAGAAAGCGGGCCGTCAGGCAATCCGTATTCTGCATCTTGCTGCTCGCCGTGACGCACGAGGTACAGGTAGTGAGCCATCACCATTCCTTTGTTGATCTAACTCTGGGCGGCGCTGCCGAGAGTAAGCCCGGAAAACATCTCATCGTCGACCGCACCGACTGCCGCAATGGACAGCGGGCGCGAAGAGAGTTCGCGAGCAAGTTCTTGGATTCCGTCGGCAGTGACCGCCGAAATCCGTGCGATTGAGGTGTCGAGGTCTACAAATTCGCCGAGTGTCAGTTCACTTCGACCGAGTCGAGACATCCGAGAGTCAGAATCTTCAAGAGCGAGAGCAGAAGCGCCTCGCAATTGCCCCACTGCTCGGCTAATTTCTTCGTCGGTTACGGGGGCTGCGCCGAGCTTGGTGAATTCTTCGAGCATGAGCTCGGTAACCTGTGCCGACTTTGCTGGGGAGCATCCGGCATAGATTCCGAAGACTCCAGCATCAGAGTAGCTCGGAGCAAACGAGTACACCGAGTACGCGAGTCCACGCTTTTCTCGCACCTCTTGAAACAAGCGCGATGACATTCCGCTGCCGAGGATCGAGTTAAGAACCGTGAGCGTTGCGCGCCGCTCGTCAGTGGCCGATAGTCCTTCGACACCGGCAATGATGTTTGCCTGTTCGATGGGCCGGGGTGTCACGTGAAGGCTCTGGACTGGTGAGCCAATAGCCGAAGGGACGGCCGCTGTTCTCTCGCGTCGAGCAACGGGGGCCGCGTAGAGCGAAAGGTCCCATCCGGCGGCAACCAAGCACGCCGTGACCGCAGCAACGAGCACGTCGTGATCAACGGCACCGGCGACGGTAATCACGAGGTCCTGCGGCCGGTAGTTTCCCCGGTAGTGCGCGACGACAGAGTCCCTCGAGATGGCATTAATTGTCTCTGGACTGCCGCCAATCGGACGGCCAAGCGGATGATCACCGAAAACTGCTTCAAAGAAGCGTTCGCTGGCCACGTCGGTCGGATCGTCGTCGGCCATGGCGAGTTCTTCGAGAATCACCCCGCGCTCGTTCGAGAATTCTGTGGGATCGATCAAGCTCGACGTCAGCATGTCGCCGATGACTTCAATCGCCATGGGCAAGTCAATGTCTTGCACCTTCGCGTAGTAGCAGGTGTATTCCTTGGCCGTCATCGCGTTGTGTTCGCCACCAACCGCATCAAAGCTGACCGCAATATCGAGGGCCGAGCGCGACGGTGTTCCTTTGAAAAGCAAGTGCTCTAGGAAGTGGGTTGCACCGAAGGTGCCGGTGAGCTCGTCGCGCGAACCAGCGGCTACCCAATAGCCGACAGTCGCGCTGCGCGCACCGGGCACTTGTTCGCTGAGGATACGTACGCCACTCGGCAATACGGTCCTGCGAACGAGACTGTCGCCGGTTGCGGTGAACGACAGTTCGGGAAGGTCTAGAGGAAGCGTTACAGCGTCGATCATCGCTATGAGCCTACGTCATTATCGACTCGCAGTCCGCTGGGTGTCTGCTGTGTGTGGGCCGTCCCCCAAATTGGGGAGGAAAAAAGAGGACAGACAGACTTGTCTGTATGTCCTCATGTGCTACAGTTCTTTTTAGGCACCCGAAGCCGACAACCCATCACTGGGACCCGAACCTAGTGATGATCCATAACCACACAACCCGGACCCGAACCGGGTTGTGTATCACAACCGCATCGCTTGATCCCGAAATCTAGCGATGCAACTAGTGGGGAACCGTTCCTGATCCGAATCTCCCCCGGAAGGAGTGCGCTGTGATGGTATTTGAGACACCAGAGACCGCACAGCGCGCTCCGGCCAAAGGTCGCATCCTCGACACGGCCAACCAACTTTTTTACCAAGACGGCATATTGAACGTCGGAGTAGACCGCATCATTGCGCAATCGAGCGTGACGAAAGCTACTTTCTATAAGCACTACCGCTCAAAAGACAACTTGATTCTCGAGTACGTCAAAAGCCGCCGAGCAGCTACAGAGGCTCAAGTGCAGTCGATCATTGAAGGCGCCGCGTCCCCTCACGACGCCGTCCTTGGGCTGCTAGAGAGTATTGCCGCTAAACTCACCAAGAGCGACTTCCGCGGATGCCCGTTCCTTAACGTTGTTGCCGAGTTCCCCTCCCCCACACATCCCGTGCGCGTGCTGATCGCTGAGCACCGCGACTGGTACAACGAAACGCTGTACGAACTAATGCGTGGCGCGGGCCACCCGTTCGCCGGTGACGCCGCAGACGAACTCATGCTCGCAAAAGACGGCGCGCTAGCTGGCGGATATGCCGGCGACACCATTGCAGCCGGAGCAGCAATGGCGCGCGTCGTCAAGCGCGTACTTGCCGAGTCCGTCTCCGTTTAGTAGCTCGACACCCGATCGAGCTCTGCCGACTGGTGTCGCGTCATTTGTACGCGCGCGGCGGCAAGCAGTTCGGGCACTTGGACGGCACTGCTGGCGCTGACGACCGGAGCGACTACTCCTGGCTTATTGAGCAACCAGGCTAAGGCTATTGTCGCAACGCTTGCCTCGTGCTCGTCCGCAACCTCATCGAGTGCGTGCAACACTTTGAATCCGCGACGGCGCATATACCGGAGAGCGTCATGCCCTCGAGGGTTGCGAGCCACGTCTGCACGCTGACGGTATTTTCCGCTCAAGAAGCCACTGGCCAGCGCGAAGCGAGGCATCACGCCAAGTCCCTGAATCGCCGCAACATGAGCAAGACCGGTCTCGTAGTCTTTGCGATGGAGCAAGTTGTAGTGAGATTGGACCGCAACCATCGGCGCGACTCCCATCTGGCCGCACGCGATACGCGCTTGGATGAGACGATTTCCGGTGTGGTCAGAGCCGCCAAAATAGCGAACCTTGCCCTCACCAATCAGCTCATCAACGGCAAGCAATGTCTCGTCGAAGTCAACACTTTCATCGTCAACATGCAAGTACAACAGGTCGATATGTGACGTGCCCAGTCTGGAAAGCGAGGCGGCGACGGAACGTTTGATGGCTTCCGCGCGCATTCCCGGATTCTCGCGACTCTTGCCGACTTTGGTCGCCACGACGATGTTGTCTCGATTGCGACGGTCGCGCATCCATCGGCCAATCATTAGCTCGCTTCGACCTGAGGCATACGAATCAGCGGTGTCAATAAAATTTCCGCCGCCATCGGCGAAAGTATCGAGAATTGAGGTTGTTGCGGGATCGTCCGCTGTCCAGCCAAAGACGTTTCCACTCAGCGCTACAGGGAAAACCCGGAGGTCGGACGAGCCAATAACTCTGGTAGTAAAGTGCGGCTGGGTTATTTCACGCGCCCCAGTGGAACCCGGCTGTAATCGCGTCGGGTTCACCTGCGTCATAATGGCCTCCCACAAGGCTTTTCGTAAGCGTATGCCGCGAGTGGTCTGAACACGTGGAGGACAGACTTATCGTTATTACTCCGTGTTGAAAACTGTCAGATAGCGCAGCATTGAGCCTCCCAAAGTGTCCTTCAAGCCGCATCCTCGCAATAATGGCCACAGCACCGTGTTGACCTTCGAGAGGACTGCCGTCGTGAACGATCCCAATTGGAAGCTTCCTATCGTGCCCTCATTTAAACTTGAGAGCCCAGACTTCACAGCCGGCGGCACGCTGCCGCAGTGGGCTCGATCCGGCGTTGCAAACGCCGGAGGTGAAGATCGCTCCCCCACACTTCACTGGCACGGCTTCCCCTCGGGAACCAAAAGTTTCGTGCTGACAGTTCTCGACCCTGACGCTCCGACGGGTAGTGGTTGGTGGCACTGGGCCGTACTCAATATTCCGGCCTCGATCGAGTCGCTGCCACAGAACGCGGGAGCCACTGATGGAGCGCTCATGCCCAGCGGTGCCATCACCTTGCCCAACGAACTTCGTCTCGAGTCATTTCAGGGCGCGGCTCCCCCCGCCGGCCATGGCGACCACCGCTACATTTTTACCCTGAGCGCGTTGAATACCGAACGCCTGGATATCCCTGAAGGAAGCACACCCGCGATGCTCGGGTTCATGATGCGAGACTACGTGGTGGCGCGAGCCCAACTAACGGGACTATCAAGAACAGATCCTGAACCAGCTTCCGCGTAGGCGCGACAAATATCCCGCCTCGGGAATACGGGAAAAATCTAACGATCGCAATGGTGTGCGTTAGGAGTTCTGGCGGAAATAGTGAGGTACGCGCTCGTAACCACGGCTGCGCATCTTCGCAACAACCACGCTTACAACCACGACAAGCACAACAATGCCGAGAGCTACCCACAAATACCAGGCGCCATCGAGCCACACGAGCATGTCGCTCATGAAGGCATCAAGAGGTGTAGTGATTCGGGTCACAAAACCACAGTAGCGCCCAAACATGCCCGAGTGGGCACCCCAAAGAGGGAGTCACGGCTGACAACGCCTCGCGCTGACGGTCAATCGCACCGTTAACGGCAGAGTGCCCACCCTCTAAGAGGATGGGCACTGTGCGTTACTGCTGGTGAGCTAAGTGGATCTAGCTTTCCTCAGCGGGAACCGCTGCTTCTGCGTCAGACTCGTCAGTAACCGGAGCAAGCGAAAGCTTTCCGCGGTCATCAATCTTGGTGATTTCGACCTGAATCTTCTGGCCAACGGCGAGCACGTCTTCGACGTTCTCAACACGCTTGCCACCGGCAAGCTTGCGAACCTCAGAGATGTGCAGCAATCCGTCTTTACCCGGAGTGAGCGAAACGAATGCGCCGAAGGTAGCGATCTTGACGACCGTACCCAAGAAGCGTTCGCCAACCTCAGGGTTGAGCGGGTTCGCAATGGCGTTGACCGCCGCGCGTGCAGCCTCGGCAGAAGGACCATCGACAGCGCCGATGTAAACGGTTCCGTCATCCTCGATCGAGATGTCGGCTCCGGTGTCATCCTGAATCTGGTTGATGTTCTTGCCCTTGGGCCCGATGAGCTCACCGATCTTGTCGATCGGAATCTGAACCGAGATCACGCGAGGAGCCGTAGGGGCCATCTCGTCGGGAGCATCGATTGCAGCGTTGAGCACCGAAAGAATCGCGGTACGCGCTTCCTTAGCCTGCTTGAGCGCACCGTCGAGAACCGACGAAGGCAAACCAGCGAGCTTGGTGTCGAGCTGAATGGCGGTAACGAATTCGCTCGTACCGGCAACCTTGAAGTCCATGTCGCCGAGGGCATCTTCAGCACCAAGGATGTCGGTGAGAGCTGCGTAGCGCGTAACGCCATCAACTTCATCCGAGATCAGGCCCATGGCGATACCCGCAACGGGTGCGCGCAGTGGCACACCAGCGTTGAGCAGTGACAGGGTCGAAGCACAAACAGAACCCATCGACGTCGAACCGTTGGAACCGAGAGCCTCGGAAACCTGGCGGATGGCGTAAGGGAATTCCTCGCGCGGAGGAAGCACTGGCGCGATGGCACGCTCTGCCAAGAAACCGTGACCGATTTCGCGACGCTTCGGGCTACCAACGCGACCGGTCTCACCAGTCGAGTAGGGCGGGAAGTTGTAGTGGTGCATGTAGCGCTTCTTGGTCACTGGGGCCAGTGAGTCAATCTGCTGCTCCATCTTGAGCATGTTCAGCGTTGTGACACCCAAGATCTGGGTCTCGCCGCGCTGGAAGATTGCCGAACCGTGAACGCGAGGAATGACCTCGACCTCAGCATCAAGCGCACGAATGTCGCTCAAGCCACGGCCGTCGATGCGGATTCCTTCGGTGAGTACGCGCTGGCGCATGACCTTCTTGCTGACGGCCTTGTACGCGCCACCAACCATGCCGAGAACGTCTGCGCTGAGTTCTTCAGCGTCGACCTTCGACTGAACTTCAGCCTTGACGCGAGCCTTGAGCTCATCGTCAGCGGTCTGGCGCTGGATCTTGTCAGCGATCTTGTAAACATCGCGAAGCTCTGCTTCAGCAATTTCGCTGACCGCGTTGTACGCCTGGTCGGAGTACGGCGGGAAGAGCTGGAACTCGGCAACAGGCTTGGCAGCCTTGTTAGCAACCTCGAGCTGAGCCTTGACAAGCTGCTTGAGGAACGGCTTGGATGCTTCGAGTCCCTGAGCAACAACGGCCTCGTCTGGCTTGGTTGCGCCAGCCTTGATGAGCTCCCAGCTGTTCTCAGTAGCTTCTGCTTCAACCATCATGATGGCGATGTCTTCTTCACCATTGTCGTTAGTGACCATACGGCCAGCAACGGTGAGGTCGAAGACAGCGTCAGCGAGCTGGCTGTGCTTCGGGAAAGCAACCCACTGGTCGTTGATCAGAGCCAGGCGGATGCCGGCAATGGGACCGTAGAACGGAAGACCCGAGATCTGGGTGCTGAGCGATGCAGCGTTGATCGAGAGGGCGTCGTAGAACTCGTCGGGAGCAATGCTCAGGACGGTGATGACAATCTGAACTTCGTTGCGGAGTCCCTCAACGAACGTCGGACGCATCGGACGGTCAATGAGACGGCAAACGAGAATCGCTTCCGTCGACGGACGACCCTCGCGGCGGAAGAAGCTGCCGGGGATCTTGCCTGCTGCGTATGAGCGCTCTTCAACATCCACAGTGAGGGGGAAGAAGTCGAAGCCTTCACGCGGGTGCTTGCCAGCGCTTGTCGCGCTCAAGATCATTGTTTCTTCGTCGAGGTACGCAGCAACGGCACCCTGTGCCTGCTGAGCGAGTCGACCGGTTTCGAAGCGCACGGTGCGCTTGCCGAACTTACCGTTATCGAGAACGGCTTCGGCGAATGTGATTTCTGGACCCTCCATGCGGGGGTTTCTCCTTTGTTTTACGTCGCGCACCCGTGTGGTGTGCGACTCGTCAAGGAGCAGGAGCGGGCAGAAGGACGCGATGGTTCGTGCGCATGCCTAGAGTGGCGGCGCACGTCTGGCCAACAGTAGAAAGCCTCCGAACAACTCGGAAAATTACCACCGGTGACCAGCTTCTTGCCAGCCTGCTCCGTACGTTGGCCTACAACTACGTGGACAACGCTCATAATCGTACCATTACGCACTCTGTGGCCCTAGATAACAGCGATTGCGACACGCTATGGCCCTCAGTCGTTTACGCTTGGGGGTATGGAACCCACAGAAGAAACACCCTCTGCGAGCGAAGAGAACAAGCGCAGGTTCCGCGAGGCGCTTGATCGCAAGCAGGGCAAGGAAACAGCCCGTCCAGGTCACTTGGATGCCGAATCAGCTATCCACGGCACGCAAGACCGCGCGGATCACAAGCGCGACTTCCGCCGCAAGACTGGATAAACGAGCGAAACAACCGCTGCCGCCCGGCGACACCGCGTGAATTACACCACTGCGGAGTTCGCCGAGCAGCGCGGCTAGTTCTTATTGGGCGCCGAAGCTTCCCACGGGGCTGAAGCCCTCGGGGAGCGCGAACGGGTCCATGACCTGATCAGAACGATCAGAGACCGCCGCGAGCGCCGCCAGTTCTGCGGCGGCACGCTCTATCCGTGCTGGAAGAGTGCTTGACGTGCTCTCTCCCCCGCTTCCCCAGTCTGCGGATGCCGCATACACACCGGTCGGCACCGCCACGGCGTGTAGGTAGCTAAATAGCGGTCGCATCGCGTAGTCGATCGCCAGTGAATGCCTATCGGTTCCGCCGGTCGCGCCGAGCAGTACGGGTAGATCTGTGAGCGATTGTGGGTCAAGTACGTCAATGAAGGATTTGAACAGCCCGCTGTAGCTCGTGGTGAAGATGGGGGTAACGGCGATGAGTCCGTCTGCGCCGGTCACCGCAGCGATGGCCTCGTCGAGTTTGGCGCTCGGGAACCCCGTGAGCAGGTTATTCGTGACGTCGTGAGCGAGATCGCGCAGTTCGATCACGGTAACTTCAGCTGCGACACCGCGCGCTCTCAGATCGTTGACTGTTGCCTCGGTGAGGCGGTCGGCGAGTAGTCGGGTTGATGATGGCTGGCTGAGTCCAGCGGCAATGACGGCAATCTTCTTGACGTCAGACATAGGGAACTTCTTTCTTACGGGTTAGCAGTGGGGTGTTGTGGGACTAGACGGCTGCGGCATCGGTAGCCGCGGAGGCGGCGAGAGCCGAGTCGCGTTTGGCGACGAGCGAGGCGTGGGTTGGAGCATCCGGAACGTCGGCTGGGCGGTTGGACGCGAATTCCTTGCGGAGCACGGGCACAACTTCTTCGCCCAGGATGTCGAGTTGCTCGAGAACTGTCTTGAGGGGCAAGCCGGCGTGATCCATGAGGAACAGCTGACGTTGGTAGTCACCGAAGTGCTCGCGCATCCCCGCGTACTTGTCTATGACCTCTTGCGGGCTGCCAACCGCGAGCGGCGTCTGCTCGGTGAAGTCTTCCATAGAAGGACCGTGGCCGTAGACGGGCGCGTTGTCGAAGTATGGACGGAATTCTGCCTTCGCCGACTGAGAGTTGCTGCGCATGAACGCCTGTCCACCGAGGCCAACAATGGCCTGCGATGCCGTCCCGTGACCGTAGTGCTCAAAGCGCTGGCGGTAATAGCTCACGAGGCGCATGTAGTGCTCTTTTGGCCAGAAGATGTTGTTGGCGAAGAAGCCATCTCCGTAGAACGCAGCTTGCTCTGCAATCTCGGGGCTGCGGATCGAGCCGTGCCAGACAAAGGGAGGCACGCCATCCAAAGGTCGTGGAGTGGATTGGAAGCCCTGCAACGGTGTGCGGAACTTGCCCTCCCAGTTCACGAACTCCTCACGCCACAGCTTGTGCAGCAGCGAATAGTTTTCGATGGCGAGCGGGATGCCCTCACGAATATCCTTGCCGAACCACGGGTAGACCGGGCCGGTGTTGCCTCGACCCATCATCAGGTCGGCGCGACCGTCGGAGAGGTGCTGAAGCATCGCGTAGTCTTCGGCGATCTTCACCGGGTCGTTGGTCGTGATGAGCGTCGTGCTCGTCGAGAGGATGAGCTTCTCTGTTTGAGCTGCGATGTACGCGAGCGTCGTCGTGGGGCTTGAGGAGAAGAACGGTGGGTTGTGGTGCTCCCCCAGAGCGAAGACGTCGAGCCCGACTTCTTCCGCTTTCTTCGCTATCGTGACAATCGCCTTGATGCGCTCGCCCTCGGTGGGCGTTGTGCCGTTTGTCGGGTCAGTCGTGACGTCGCTAACGGTGAAAATTCCGAACTGCATTAGTGCTCCGGTCTCCCAAAATCTGCCTTGATGAATCAGTTATCCGGTTCAACCACGTCGTTTCCTGATAATTCCAGCACCATACCGCCACATGGCGGTTAGCGTGCTCGGAACCTGGGCTGAGTGGCGGTACTGATGGTGCAACGCCAGACTCTAGCGTGGAGTCACGCCGCCACAATGACGTGGCGCAGACCAATGGAGGTCACATGACTATGCACACTGTTCATCCCGCTCCCCCGTTCGACACCGAACTTGCCGCAGTTCTCGGCGTTGTCAATGAACAGCTCCCGCCCACCGTCACTCCGGAGATGATTCAGCCCCTTCGCACCGGATTCGCGACCGACGTGCCTGCCCTGCTTGACGGCCGTTCAATCAGTCATCGCGAGCAAACAATTCCCGGCCCCGATGGTGACCTCATCGTCTCGATCTTCGCGCGCGATGATCACACCACTGCAGGCCCGGGAATTTTCCACACCCATGGCGGCGGCATGATTATTGGCGACCGCTTCACAGGCATGGAGACAATGCTGTCGTGGGTTGATGAGCTGGATGCCGTGGTCGTCTCCGTCGAATACCGCTTGGCTCCCGAACATCCTGACCCTGCTCCCGTCGAAGACTGCTACGCGGGCCTCGTGTGGACGGCAGCCAATGCCGCTGCGCTCGGGTTCGATCCCGCCAAGTTGGTCATCTCCGGTGGAAGTGCTGGTGGCGGGCTTGCCGCCGGAACCGCGCTACTGGCGCGTGACCGCGGTGGACCCCACCTTGCCGCGCAGGTACTGATCTATCCAATGATTGATGACCGCAATGAAACGGTCTCAAGCCATCAAATCGATGGAACAGGGGTGTGGGATCGCGGCAGCAACGACACAGGGTGGGACGCCCTGCTGGGTGACCGCCGCAAGACCGACCAGGTCTCGATCTATGCAGCCCCGGCGCGCGCGACAGATCTCAGCAACCTGCCTCCGACATTCATCGATGTAGGAACATCAGAAGTATTCCGTGACGAAGACGTCGCGTATGCTTCGGCGATCTGGGCATCTGGCGGTCACTGTGAACTTCACGTGTGGCCGGGAGGATTTCACGGTTACGACAGCATGGCCCCCTTTGCCGCACTCTCGATAGCGACTCAGGATGCTCGACTGAACTGGTTGCGTCGAACGCTTGGCGTCTAATCTCGAGAGACTCGAGTGGTTCGAGTCCCGACAGTTTCCCTGCTCCTTCCCGGCTCCTTCCTCGCGGGGCAGCAGAATAGAGTAGGGCTCGAACCACAAAGGGCGGAACGAGAATGCAAGAACTAGCTGGGCGCTTAAAAGCGCTCGATCCCGAAGCGAGCGAAACCCTTCGCGTGATCTCTTACTTCGACGCGCTCACCGCAGGTCATGCCAGCGCTGAAGTGCTCCTGCGCGGGGCAAGCATGCTCGCTGGATGCCCGGCTGGCCTCTCATCGGCAACACTAAACATTCGAGTCGACGAGCGTGGCCGGCGCAGCGCCGATCCCGGTTCTGCGGGTTCGTGGCCTTCTCGAGCCGTCCCAACTGGCGCAACCGTGTGGATCGAGCGTGCAGACGCTCCGCATGCCAACGACGACATGATTCTGGAACGGGTTGCTCTCGCCCTCGGGATTCTTTTCGAGCGCACGGGGCCCGCGGAATCCGTTCACAACCCTGTCGAAACACTGCTGGATTCTGAAGAAACCCCCGAGCACCAGCACAGCGCCGCCCAGTCTCTTCACCTTGCGCCGACCACCCGTTACCGAGTGATCACACAACCAGCGAGCACGACGAGGGCGGCAGCGGGTCCCTCCGCTGTCATCACAACGGTCGCTGGTGACGTGCGCGCCGAGATCCTGCTCAGCACGGATGTTGTGGCTGCTCCGCGAGCGGGAATCGGCATCGCTGCGGCGCCGAGCGATCTCGTTCGGTCGTGGCAATCCGCGCTCACTGCCCTGCGGCTTACTTCAGATGGCGAGCCAGTTCTACATGCGGATGACCTCGGTTCGTTGCTGCTACTCGCTGCGATTACTCCCGCCGGAGCACCAGAGAACTGCGACCTGCAGTCGCTCGGTGTTGTGATTCGCGAGACCCCGCGCATCCTTCCGATGCTCGACACTCTCGCCGCGAGTGAGAGCCTGCGTGCCGCAGCGAATTCGCTCGGCTTCCATCACTCGACCGTGCAAACTCGGGCGGAGGAGCTCAGCGGCAAGCTCGGCTTCGACGTGCGCACTTCACGCGGGCGCACGCGACTCTCGGTCGCGCTTGCGCTCTACCGTTTGGAAACCGCGCGGTTCGACTAGACGTATTTTTTGCCGGGTGGGTTACAGCGAGAGCACAATCTTTCCGCGCGAATGTCCTTGAATGAGCTTGGCATACGCTTCGCTGACCTGCTCGAACGGAAAGACCGAATCGATTGGAACCTGCACTGTACCCGCAGCGACCAGGGCAGATAGTGCCGCCAGATCATCGGGAGTAGCACCAGCAGCGCCAACACCCGTCGTTCCATACTCCTTGAGTGCTGCGTAGTCCGCGATGCTGTTGATCCGGTCAGCAGGCGCACCAAGCGCGAGTGCAGCATCCACCGTCTCACGTCCATTGTTGTCAAGAGCTGCGGTGATGCCTTCCGGACTAATCTCAAGAATGCGTTCGACCATTCCTTCGCCGTACGTTACCGGGTGGATGCCGAGAGACTGCAAGAACTCATGGTTCGACGCGCTCGCCGAGCCGATTACCTTCGCACCCTTCAGCTTCGCGAGCTGCGCAGCAATCACGCCGACTCCGCCGGCTGCCGCGCTAACGAGAACGGTGTCTGCCGGCGTGAGCGACAAGCTCTCAACGCTGGCCCACGCCGTGCGTCCAGCGATGTCAAGGCCGCCGGCCTGTTCCCAACTGAGACTTGCTGGCTTGCGCACGAGTTTGCGTTCTGGCACGACTACATAGTCAGCTTGCGCACTGAAGCCTTTGCCGCCCAATACTTCGTCGCCTAATGCCCAGCGAGCAACACCATCGCCGACCTCGTCAACCACTCCTGCGAAGTCATTGCCGTTGCCATTGGGAAAAGTCACGTTCTGGGGTGTCGAGGTTGCCCCACCGCTAAAGACTTTGGCATCGAAAGGGTTGATCCCCGCAAACTTCACCCGCACTCGAACTTCGCCCGCGCCTGCATGAGGTTCAGGGACTTCGGAAATTGTGAGCACTTCTGGCCCACCGAGCTGAGAGTAAGTAACGCGACGAGTCATAATTCGAGCCTAACGGGTGCGTCGTTCTTGCACACATTCGTGTCGTAGCTGGGAGAATGAAGACTACGTACACCGATTGACCTCACCGGTTAGGACCCCAATGAGCTCGACTGACAGCACGACTACCCACACCACCACTGCCGAGAATCTTCTTCCTGGGCTGCTGCGAGTACACCGCGGTCAGCTTATGGCCGTGGCAGTGATCGGCCTCGTTCTCGGCGTCATTGGCCTGCTGTTTCCCGGTGCAACCCTTCTCACAGTTGCGGTCCTCTTTGGCATCTACTTGATCGCCTCCGGCATGTACAGAATCATGGCGGCGTTCGTTGCCAACAACCTCGACTCCTCGATGCGCTGGGTCACCGGCATCCTCGGACTACTCGTTGTAATTGCCGGCATCCTCTGCCTATCGAACCCGTTCCAGTCGCTAGTCGCGCTCGCACTAGTTATCGGAATCGGATGGATTCTCGAAGGAATTGTTGACCTCGTCGGCGGCGTTCGTGGCACCATCCACCCCCGCTGGTTCGGTTGGGTCAGCGGAATCGTATCTATGGCCGCCGGAGTAGCGATGTTCGTCCTTCCCGCAGCCGGCATCTTCTCACTCGTAGCAATTGGCGCAATTCTCATGATCGCGGTGAGCATCACGACCCTACTGACACTCCCCCGCAAGAACACCGTTACTTCCGCAGGTTCTGCCGCCTAACCACGCTTTAACAACAAAGGCCGCCATCGCAATGCGATGGCGGCCTTTGGCAAGTGTGACGAATCGACTAGCGACGCAGTCCCAGCTTCTCGATCAGCGTGCGGTAACGCGTGATGTCGACGTTCTGCAAGTAACCAAGCAGACGGCGACGCTGACCAACAAGAAGAAGCAGTCCACGACGTGAGTGGTGGTCGTGCTTGTGCATCTTGAGGTGCTCCGTGAGGTCGAGGATGCGACGAGTCATCATCGCGATCTGGACCTCGGGGGATCCCGTGTCACCTGGGTGGGTTGCGTACTCTTCGATGATCGCCTTCTTGATGCTAGCTTCAAGAGCCATAAGGTGATCCCCTTTCTAGTCGTTGCGCGGTGCCCACAGCTGAATGCTTGAGCTCTCTTTATCCGCGGCCGTTAGACGGCAACCTTGAAATTCTAGCAGAGTGGCGCTCGATCAAGAACTAGCGAGAAAGTACATCAGCAATCAGCGGTGCTACAAAGACCAGCATGGTGACGGTAGCTGCGAGCGCGATCGTTGCCCCCGCGACAACCCACAGGCGATAACGACGGCGGGCAGCATCCACTTCGGCTCGAAGCCGCTCGAAACGCGCAGTGAGCCGCACGCTTGCGCTGGCCGCTGAGGGATGAACCTGCCAACCGCTCAATTGACCCGCAGCTGAAACGAGCTGTCGAACTACCGCAGGCGAATAGATTGCGGGTTGACGAAGCAGCCAACCGGCAAGATCTCCCAAATGAAGAACCGGTACGGGGGCCCGCATGCGACCGCGAACAAACTCCGACGCACCACTCAATACAACAATGGGATTCACCGAAACGCCGTCAGCGCCGAGATTGGCGAGCGCGGTTGTCGCACGATCAGCCCCGATCATGGCATCCCGTACATAGGCAACTCTTCGACCGTTCACCATGATCATTCGACCGGCGCTCACGATCCTGGCAGAGGAGTGTTGGCGGCTGCAGATATAGAAGATTCCTGCCGGACCCAGCGCGATGTGCTCAGCATCCGCAATTCCGTCGACGCTTGTGGTCGAATTGGCGACCATCCACTGGGAACCCAACGCGGCCAAAGCGACCGCAGATTGCAGTTCGCCTAGCGCATAGGGGTAAAGGTCTTTGGCTTCGCGCGAAAGCGGGCTCACACCCAAGAGAGCGGCGAGACTACATCGCGGCTCCTGTGCTGCTTGCGCGCGCAGGCACGCTGCCATCGTCGATCCAAAACCCGACTCCTCAATTGGAGTCGTTCTTGCGCTCTCGCTACGCCCCGCACCGCTCACGAATATCCCCCACATGCTTCACGCAGAGAATATCCCGATTGCGCGGTTCGCCCAATTCGGCGGAGAGTCCAGACGAGCCGATTAGGGTTGAGGGATGAACGTTGCCCCTCTACTCGATCTGCTGCTTATCGCGCTGCTGCTCGGGTACGTTGCCTACGGCATCACGTTCGGACTCACCAGAAGCGTTTTTGTGATTGCGGGGATTGTGGCGGGAGTCGTAGCGGCCGTGCTGCTCGCGCCTGCGATTTCCCGGGCGATTCCGCTTCCTCAGCTTCGAGTAGCGATCACGATAGTTGCTGCGGTCGCCCTCATCGCGATCGGCCATGCGATCGGTGCAGCAATAGCTCGGGCGCTGCGTGAAGATCTCGAAGTCAGCAGATTGCGCGGCATCGACCGCGCTGCTGGCGGGCTTGCGATCGGAGTGCTTGCCGCCCTTGTTGTATCAACGGTCAGCTTCAGTGTCGCCCAACTTGGCTCGCCCCTGCTGTCGCGCACGATCGCCGGGTCCGCGGTCATCCGAACAATTCAAGATGTGACCCCCGATTCAGTGGAAGTGCGCATCGGTCAACTTCGCGCGATGCTCTCCGACAAAGGTGTGCCGTTCTTCACCTCGGAATTGGGCATCGCCGGTGCAGAGATCCCCACGATCGACACTGCTAGCCCTGCGCTTGCGGCAGCAGCTGAATCAGTCGTACGGATAACCGGCAACGCCTATGCCTGTGGGCAAGCGCAGACCGGGACCGGGTTTGTCGTGGCAGGCGAGCGTATTGTTACCAACGCTCACGTCGTCGCCGGCACCGAACGGCCCGTCATCGAAGCGCCAAACGGTCAAGTACTCACAGGGAAAATCGTCTATTTCGATGCTCGTGATGATCTCGCCGTAATTGCGGTACCCGGTCTCACCTCCGACCCCTTAAGGCTCGGAGTTACCGCAAGCCCGGGGACCAAGACCGCAATTGAGGGATACCCCTACGGCGGCCCGATAACCGTCGACCCGGCGCTAGTGCAGCACGTCAGTATCACCAATAGCCCCAACATCTACGGATCGGGTGGGTCCCCTCGAGAGGTCTACACGCTCGCAGGGCAAGTCAACCCTGGCAACTCTGGTGGTCCGTTGCTTACTCTCGACGGCGACGTCGTTGGAGCAGTCTTTGCGCGCAGCGCCGATCAAGAAAACGTGGGTTACGCGATGACGCTTACGGAGCTGCAACCTGTAGTTGACGATGCCGCCATGCACAGCAGCGCAGTATCTAGCGGCTCCTGCATCCCCGGCTAGTCGTCTACTCCGTCACAGCGGATGAGCCCACGAGGCCGCATAAGTCACCCCCGTTGCGGCAACGGTGCTTCGCGAGCGGAATCAGAAACACTCCGAGGCGCGTGCGCAAGAATGCTGCGAGGCCAATTCATGAAACTCGCACTGCCGGCATCCGAAACAAAAATATCGACGACCCACGCGCACGAGTGCTTCCATCGCAGAGGGAATAAACCCGCGAGCGGCGAGCGCCCTCACAGAGTATGACTCGATTGCCCGGTATCCGAAGAGAATCTTCGATTCTGTCTCCGAGCAATCGCAACTCGAGCACGGTGGCAGGCGGCCGCGACACTCAGCGTGATCACAACGCCGATCGCAGCACCCAGAGAATTAGAAACGATGTCTCGCGGGTCCGAGACTCGCGAAGGAATGAACTGCTGAACCCACTCGATCCCTGCTGTAAGCAAGACAGCCAGCCCTAAAGCAAGCCACCACTGCCGTTTGCCGACGAGGAGCACGAAGAAAAGTCCTAGAGGAACGAACAGCGCGATATTCGCTGCGAATTCGAGGTCGTTGAATGTCAACCACTGCGTCGCCTGAAATCGATCGAGAAACACCGCGAGCTGCCAGAGTGGCCCATCGCGCTGATCCGGTGCCTGGGGACTCAACGTCAACCAGGCCAATACCGCCAAGTACCCCAACGTTGCAGCGCTCAAGTAGGGGTGACGCCGGAACATTCATCAATCGTGCACTACGAGAGCTAAGAAAGTGGGCAACGCGCTAGCAACTCCCGATTAACTCATGACGAGTGCAGTAAGAATCGACACGAGAACCCAAACAGAAAGAAATGTAGCGATCAGCGCCGCACCGATCCAGAAGAAACGGCGCACGAGCGCCGAACGCACATCGTGATGGATGCGAACGAACGCACGAGTAAGGTTTCGCGACTTTTGCGCGGCACTTTGAGGCTGGGGCCAAGTATTGTTTGCCTCGGCCGCCCCGGAGATTTGCGCTACATCATCTCCAGTGAGCAGTGCAGGTGACGCGAGTAGCCACTGCTCGAGTTGCATCGACGTAAGAACGTGAACCTCGTCAGGTTCTTTCACGGTGGAAACCTTGTTTGGCTCGACGAGGACCAACACTGGTGTGACAACAACTGGCCGGCTCAGCGCCCCGCTCAGAGCTGCAGCGACAATGCGAGCGGCTTCCCGCGAAGCGAGGATCCCACTGTTCACGGACTTTGCGACGACAAGCTCGTCGCCATTGACAGCGACATCATTGCCTTGACAATTGACAACAACGATCGCGAATACTCCGGCGCGGCCAACGGCAAAATGATCGAGGGAAGTTGGGCCGAGCGGGACGCCGTGAAGCACATCCCAACTGTGTCCGAGTCGATCAAGGATCGATCCGACCAGAAGCTCGCCTACAGCACCCCGGTAGTGGGCGCGGCCTTCGGCGGTCAATGGTGAAACACCGAAAACGCGCGCCACAGTTCCTCGGGGCGCACGATGTGATTGCGCCTCGATTACGGCGGCCATTGCTGATTGTCCAGCGATCCGGCCGCGAAGATCATTACTCTGCGGCACGCAGAACCTCCAGCTCTTACATACACGTAATTGCATGTAGAAATACGTTGGGCCGGAGGCTCCCCCGCCTCCGGCCCGACTCGTGGCGAAGAATCGCTCCCGAGTGAAGGTCCCTCCCCCGAGGAACAACTTCTAGATACATAGTGCCTAACCTGAGAAATTGATGAAACCCCCACTATTGGGCATACCCGAGTGGGGGTGAACCGTATTGGGTACCCCTAAACCGGTGTGGGGATGCCTTCAGGAAGGCCATTAGTGGCCACGATACTAAGACGCTGGGTTGGGCGCGTCATGGCAACATAGAGCGCTGCGGCACCCCTTGCGATCTCGTCAACGATTCTCTGCGGCTCTACCACCACTACTGAGTCAAATTCCAAGCCCTTCGATTCGCGGGGAGTGAGAACCGCGATCGGTCGGTTGAGGCCCGCAGCCCCCTCGCCAACATCGTTCGAGAACGCAGTCTTGAGAGCGCTGACGACGTCTGCTGTGAGCGATTCGCTCACGATGACGGCAATCGTGCCATCCGCAGAGATCTCGCGATCGACGCGCACTGCCTCTACGACGCTAGCCTGACGATTATCGGGCGCGGCAATTGTGACCGCTACCGGCCACGGACTCTCGCGAACAGCACGGGACGGGGTTATTGACACGTGGTGTGCAAGCGCTACGGCCTCGGCAACGGCAACGATCTGTGACGGCGTGCGGTAATTCACGGTGAGTTCTTCAAGTCGCCACGAGCTGCCGACATGATCCGCGAGCGCAGTGTCCCAACGCGTCGCAGCAGCTGCAGCACTCGCTTGGGCCACATCGCCAACAATGGTGAACGACTTCAATGGATTGCGGCGGGCCAACAGTCTCCATTGCATTGGAGATAGTTCTTGAGCCTCATCAACAACGATGTGACCGTATGTCCAGGAACGGTCCGCAGCGGCGATGTCAGCCGTCGTCGCTCGCTCAGCACTCACTTCAAAACCGTCGGCAAGAGTTTCGGCATCGATCATGCCTTCCACCCCCATATTGTGGATTGCAGCGGCCGCATTCTCGAGGTCACGCTTGCGTTGTTGAGTGCGCTCCCGCTCTGCAGCGGTGTGAGCCACATCAACCTCTCCGAGCAGCTCCGCCGCTTCATCCAGTAGCGCAACGTCGCTAATAGTGAATGGCACGTCACGCTCCCGCAACAACAGTGCCCTCTGTTCGGGCGCCCAGTGCGGCGTGAGGCTGCGCAACCAATTCGGTCGGGCATAGAGGTCATTCAGGAGTTTGTGAGGCGAGAGGGGCATCCACGCCGTATTGAGCGCCACCTTTACGTCGTGTGCTGTACGGATGTCTTCGCGCAACCACTTCTGGTCAGAGTCGTCAATAGTGTTGCCATGCGAACGGAGTTGATCTGCGAGCATCCGACTTAGTGCAGCGATCGCAGCCTTGTTAAAGGCAACGCGCGCGAGATTGTGCGGCTTGTGGGAGTCCCAAGCTTTCTGCATGGCACCGCGGATTAGATCAGCTGGCACGTCAAGGATTTCGCCATTGACCTCGAGCCGCTGAGTCTCAGTTGGTGCAACCTGACGAGAACGCACCGCTCGCCTAATGAGGGCGGCCATCTCCAGTGATCCCTTGAGGCTGGCAATCGAGTCGACATCTTCACGTCGGGCATCAACGCCCGGGAACAATTGCCCCAAGCTTGCGAGGACAACACCGGTCTCACCGAGTGACGGCAACACAGCCTCGATGTAGCGCAGGAACGAACGAGAAGGACCAACGATCAAAACTCCGGATGTCGAGAGCCGTTCCCGATGGGAATACAGCAGGTAGGCAGCGCGGTGCAGCGCAACCGCGGTCTTGCCTGTGCCCGGCCCGCCCTGCACTACGAGTGCGCCTCCGAGCTCGGATCGAATAATTGCGTCCTGTTCGGCCTGAATAGTGGCAACGATGTCGCCCATCCGCCCGGTGCGATCTGCTGTGAGGCTGGCCATAAGCGCGGCCTCTCCTTGAAGCGATGCTGCATCGCTATCGAGGATCTCGGAATCAAAAATTTCGTCGTCGATTCGCACGATGTCCCGGCCGCGGCTCTGCAAGTGCCGTCTGGCGCGAGCACCGAGCGGAGTCGCCGCGGTTGCTTGGTAGAAGGCACGTGCTTGAGGCACTCGCCAATCGAGCAAGAGAGATTGCTGGTCTTCATCGCGAAGGCCGATTCGCCCGATATAGCGCAGCACTCGCTCGCTGGAATCGTCTTCGGGCTCAAGTTCGAGGCGACCAAACGCGAGTCGCTCATCAATCTCTCGCAATTGCCCGACTCGATCTTCATAAATTCGCGCAAAGGCGTCGCGTTCTGATCGGTTCTGGTGCGTACCACCCGGCGCACTCCTGCGCACAGCCTCGAGCTGCTCTTGGGCCGCTTCTCGAAGCGAATCGAGTCGACGATAGAGGCCGTGAACGTAGTCCCGTTCCCGTGCAAGCTCACTCGATGACATCCGGTGTCCTCTCCAAATTGCGACCTCCAATCGTACGCCGTTTTTGACTATAGATTTGCCGTTTTACTCTTGCGCTCGTGAAGACTCGGTGGCAATCTAATGGAAGACCAACTCATCGTTCACCAGAGTCGCAGGCAGTGCCGCACCGGTGAGCGATGAGTCTTGTTAGGGCCACTCTTCTACCCAATACGATGGGCGCATGCTTCGTTCTATCGACTATTCCGGGCTTATCTACCCTGTTGACCCTCATTCGGTTTCGGCCTTCACGAAAAGTCACCGCGGCTTGTTTGGGTTCTCACAGCTCGGCGTGAAAGCAAAGGTCGTTGGCGTTGCGCTTTTTGCCGTCTTCTTCGCTGTAATCGTCGGCACCCAGATCTTTGGAGTCCTCAGCTCGATAGTCCGCTCCGCACTTGCTGAGGGCGCTTGGCTCACGGCCATTCCAGTGTTGGTTCTTGTGGTCGTTTTTTTCGCGATCACCGGCGGAGCGAGCTATGTGGGAATTCGTGCCTGGCGACGTGGAGGCGGTCCGTGGCAACGCTTCTATCGAATGAACAAATTCGCCGAGGATAACGGGCTCACTTTCACTCCGCTCGACACTCGAATCAACTATCCCGGCCTGATTTTCGATGAAGGCGGCACCCGATCTATCCGAAACCGTTTTCGCAGTAGCGAGGGCCGCACACTCGACTACGGCAACTATCGCTACGTCACGGGCTCTGGCAAAAACCGCCAAACCCACAATTGGGGTTTTATGGCGCTTGAACTTGATCGCGCGCTCCCCCACATGGTGCTCGATGCTCGTTCGAACAACAAGCTATTTGGCGTAAGCAACCTTCCTCAATCGTTTGCGAAGAACCAAGTACTGAAACTTGAAGGCGATTTCAACGCTCACTTCACCCTGTACTGTCCTCGCGAGTACGAACGCGACGCACTCTACATTTTCACTCCCGACCTCATGGCGCTCCTCATCGATCACGCCGCGCCCTACGACGTTGAAGTGATCGATAAGTGGCTACTGGTGTACTCACCGAAAGACTTCGACCTTGTCGATCCCGCTCAACATCGACGACTGCTCGGAATCGCCGATACGGTCGGCGCAAAAACTCTGCGGCAATCACGCCATTACGCAGATGAACGCATCGGAGACTCCAGCGTCAATCTCGTAGCGCCTCAAGGACAGCGGTTGAAAGCTGGGGTTTCAACTGTCGCCGTCGCGATGGTCGTCATCGTCGCCGCCTTGTGGATCGTGCCATTCATGTTCCGAATGGTCTCGTAAGCTCTAAATTCTGCAGAAACGGACTGTCGTCGCCCCTAGCGGGTCGGATGCTGAGTGCCCATAAGCGCGTGACGTGCCTCAATGACGGCACCGAGCAGCACGGCTTCATCCGCGGTGGCTCCGATTCGATCGCGACCAGTGATAATTCTCTGACGCGCGAAGGCAAGTCGAGTTGAATCCTGAATGTAAGTTTTCATTTCTGCACGCTTGTTGAGTTGGGCCGCCCAGGCGAGGGCCCGTCTGCGACCCTGAGATGTCGCGAGCACGGCAACTTCGTCGTGGTTGAACCAACCAACACTCGCATACTCCGCGAGACGGTCGAATGTAAGTTTTTCCTCTTGCCTGCGTAAATACAGAACGATCACAATGGCGACAATGAAGAGCGGAAACTGCACTATTGCGTAGTAGCCGAAAAAATCATTAACAAAGAAGAGTGCGCCGTTCCAGAGGGCGTGTAGTGCGATTGCCAGTGCTAGCCCGAGCGCAAAAATACCAACGCCGCTCGAGCTTCGTGTCGCCCGCGCAGCGAATCCGAGGGCGATTCCAGTACACGCAGTGAACATGACGTGCGCAAAGGGCGACATGAGCCCGCGCACGAGGAACATTTGCAGGATGCCGCTTCCACCGCCATCGAGACTTGCGAGTTCAGACCCGAAGTACAGAATGTTCTCGGTGAAAGCGAAGCCTCCCGCAATCCAGGCGGAATACACGAGGCCGTCGATGGGACCATCGAAATGACGGCGGGCAACCCAGAAGAGTACAAGGATTCCGAGGGCCTTACCGGCTTCTTCAACGACCGGTGCCTGTACCGCGGCAGTGAAGAATTCGTAGGCAGGACCGGGCCCTCCGAGCGACGCAATCACGTTGTCGATTTCGGCTCCAACAATGAGCGCGAGTAGCACTGCAACGCCAGCACCCCAGAGGAATGCGAAAACTACCGCAAGTCGGGGCTCAGGTTCCCAGCGATCAATCCATCTGACGGTGAAGAAAACGACGGCGAGCGGCACTACAGCAAGAACACCGCCAAGGGCAAAGGCATCCGTACCGATGGCTGAGATCACATAGACAACCACAAAGAGCAGAACAAACGAAAGCGCGATTACTCCCAAGATTCCCAACACAAGCAGGCCGGAACCATGGCGCTGAGGAACGCCAGGCGGCAACCGATTCTGCTGAGCTTCGTTGGCTACATCGTTAGGAGCAGGATTCGGCCGCTTGGCGGAAACACCGGCGGCCGCCGTGTAATCCGGCGTGGCTGAAGGTGAGTCACTTGCAGTCATGTCACCGAGACTAGCGTGCGAGTAGGTCCGCTTCCTTCTGCTTTACTGTGCTGCTTGCTGCTCCCGCAGGATGCTCAAAGCTCGTGCTACGCGGTCTCCGAGACCAGCGACACGCTTCTTCGATGACCGTTCTGCCTCAAAGAGGAGACCGACCAGCTCGCCACGGTACACGTCCTGAGTTGAGCGAACAGCGGCACGCAGCACCATCGACGCGCGAGCCGCAGCGATCGCGAATGACACGCTAATAACGAGGGTAAGCAGAGCCAGCGCGAGCATCCACAAGCGAGACGAATCGCTAACAACTTCGACAATTGCCGAGATCGCGACAGCAAGCGAAACCACGGGAGCGATTAGCCAGTGAGGGGTTCGCAAAATCAGTTGAAGCGTCGCTGGAACTGTCACGGAGTCCGGCATCCGACGTTCTTTGGATGCGGCGTCGATCGCAGAGACTCGGGCATGAAATTCATCAACCTGGTCTTGGTGCATGCGCACGCCGGCAAGCTCAATCAGCTCGTCCCGCATTAAGCGGTAGCTATCTGCGGGAGGACGCACAACGACGACCGCAATGATGGCAACGACAGCGACGGCAATGGCAACCGTGCTCAATGCGATCAGTACCGCAGCGGGGAACTGTGTTTGCTCGGCGAAAAACATCCGTGCACTCCAGTCGATTCCTACCGCCGTGACGACGAAAGCGAGACCGGCGACCGGCACGACCCATGCAACGGGGTGCAGACGCACACGAGTGCGCACGCCACGAGCAAGCCGAAGGTGATCAAACCGCGCTGTCGCAAAGTCAGCCAATTGCGCTGAAAACGCGATGAGCCACACCGCTACAAGAAAGGAGAGTACTGTCCACGAAGATTCCACGGTGCGACTTTAGTCGCTCCATTGCTCCGCTAGTGCTCCCGCCCACGATTGTCTGCAAAGTCACCTCAACGCTCATGTCTGATTTCCGCTGGTCAGGTTGGGAGGATGGTGGCACCCTTGAGTTATGTCTGCATCCACCCTGAGTTTCGATGAGCAATACCGAGCACTCTGTTCTCGCGACGCCCGCTTCGACGGGCAGTTCATCGCCGGTGTGCATTCCACGGGAATTTATTGCCGACCAAGTTGTCCCGCGGTCGCGCCAAAGCCGCGAAACGTCCATTTCTACCGCACCGCAGCAGCCGCACACGAAGCCGGCTTGCGCGCGTGCAAGCGATGCCAGCCCGACGCAGTGCCTGGCTCCCCCGATTGGAACCTCAACGACGATCTTGCTTCCAGGGCGATGCGACTTATTGGCGACGGAGTCGTCGAACGCGAGGGAGTATCTGGGCTCTCTTCTCAACTCGGCTACACAAGCCGACACCTCACCAGAGTATTGTCCGCAGAACTCGGAGCTGGACCGCTCGCGCTTGCCCGCGCGCACCGAGCGCAAGCCGCACGAACACTTCTCGGGGCCACAGATCTCAGCATCTCCGATGTCGCATTTGCCGCAGGTTTTTCGAGCATCCGACAATTCAATGACACGATCCAAGCCGTATACGAGACCACACCGACACAGTTGCGCACGCTGGCCCGTCGAGGCACTTCAGCACATCCTCGCGAAGCAAACGAGCGCCCCTCGATGCTGACCCTCAGATTGCCAACCCGAGCACCATTTGATGGTGCGGGACTCATGACTTTCTTTGCCAATCACGCGGTCGAGGGCATCGAGACGGCGACCAACAGCACGCTTGAGCGTGCAATTCGACTACCCGGTGGCGTCGCAGCTGTGCGCATGCAATTGAGCGAGCAAGGCATAATTTGCACCGCCCAACTTGCCAAAATTTCGGATGTCGCTCCACTCGTTGCCCGCGTGCGACGCCTATTCGACCTCGACGCGGACTCGCACGCCATCGATCGCGCACTGGCTGCTGATCCGGCACTCGCGGGATCGGTCGCGCGCGTGCCGGGGATGCGTCTGCCCGGTAGCGTCGACACTGAAGAGACACTGTTCCGCACTCTTATTGGCCAGCAAATTTCGGTTGCCGCGGCACGAACCGTGCACGCTCGCGTCGTGCGCGAGCTGGGCAGCGACGGGCTCTTCCCCACCGCCGCAGTTCTCGCCGAGTCTGGGACCGAAGTGCTGCGTGGCCCCAAAAATCGGGTGGCGAGCATTCTGGGGGTTGCGGAAGCTATAGCGTCAGGCGCCCTAGAACTTAGCGTGTCGACCCCCATCGAAGAATTCACGGCAAGACTTGTCGCTATGCCCGGGATCGGCCCCTGGACTGCTGGCTACATGGCCATGCGCGTTCTCGGTAATCCAGACGTCATGCTCAGCAGTGACCTCGTAGTGCGCCAAGGAGCCGAGGAATTGGGGCTTCCCGCCACAGCCTCAGAACTCACACAATATTCGCCACGATGGGCACCGTGGCGCAGCTACGCCTGCATGCATTTGTGGCGATCGCGTCCCACCCAGGTAGAGCGAACCGCGACGTCGCCGTAGGCTGGACTCATGAACGCCAGACTCTTAATTCTCGGATTCGGTATTGCCGTCGGCTATGTTGTTGGCGCTCGCGCTGGACGCGAACGCTATGACCAGATGAAGGGAAAAGCTACCGAAGTCTGGGAGAGCCCGCGGGTAACGCATGCGCGCACCACAGTCGAAGACTACGCGCGCACTCAAGCACCTATATTGCGTGACAAGGCCGAAGCCGTCGTTAAAGCGACGCCCGGTTTCGTCACCGACACTGCTAAAGATGTCGCTGTGAATACTCGCGAATTTGCGGAAGCGGCGCGCGATACCGCAAAGGAAATTGCCGAATCCGCACGGGGTACCGCCCGAGAGATCACAGAAAATGCTCGAATGTCTGCAAAGGAACTCGCCGAACGCGCCTCAGCAACTGCCCGCGACGCGGTCGGCCGTGTGACAGAAACTGCCGATGATGTGCGCGATAACGCGACGAAGACTGCCGCTGAGCTGCGCGAACGCGGGGAAAGCGCTATCGATCGCGCATTCACGACCGCTGGCAAGGCACGAGATGAAGCTCTCGCCCCTCTCGATGATGAAGATTACGAAGACGCCTAACCTTTCCGAGTGAGAAGTTAGGCGCCTTGCGCGTTCAGAGTCGTCTACTTTTCTTCGTTCAACCAGGGAAGAGTGATCGCTGCCGTCATCGGTGATACACCGCTCAGGCGCTCAGGCGTCAGTACACGTGCGACGTCTTCTTCTTTCATGAGCCCGGTTGATACAACGAGTTGAGCGATCGAGGCATTGGTCGTGAGCGCGGTGTGCGCCAACGTGGCCGCGGCAGCGTAGCCGATGTACGGCGTCAGCGCGGTGACAACTCCGACGCTCGACTCAACCTGTGCCGCAAGTCGTTCTTCGTTGGCTGTGATGCCGTCGATGCAATTTTCGCGCAGAGTGCGGCACGCGTTTGTCATCCACTCAAGTGATTGAAGTAGCGAGTGGGCAATCACTGGTTCGAAGGCGTTGAGCTGCAGCTGGCCACCCTCAGCAGCCGCGGTAACTGTGGCGTCTGCACCAATAACGCTGAAAGCGACTTGATTGACAACCTCAGGAATAACTGGGTTCACCTTGCCGGGCATGATGGATGAGCCTGCTTGCTTGGCTGGCAGATTTATTTCGCCAAAGCCGGCCTGTGGACCGCTCGATAGCAACCGTAGGTCGTTGCAAATCTTGGACAGTTTCACGGCTGAACGCTTAAGAACACCGCTCAGCGTCATAAAAATTCCGACATCGCTTGTCGCTTCGATGAGGTCGAAGGCCGTCTGCATTTCGATGCCGGTTGAGTCGGTCAAGTGACGACGCACAGCTTCTGCGTAGCGAGAGTCAGCGGTAATTCCTGTACCGATCGCCGTTGCACCCATGTTGATCTCACTCATGAAAGGCAAGACCGCTGTTAGCCGAGCGTGGTCTTCCTCAAGCGTGTGGGAGAAGCCAGTGAACTCTTGACCGAGGGTCATCGGAACCGCATCTTGCATTTGCGTACGCCCGATTTTGAGGATGCTGACAAATTCGCGGCCCTTCGCACCAAACGAGTCCGACAGCAATGCGTGTTCTGCAAGCAAGCGGTGAACACCAAAGACCATGGCGAGCTTGATCGCGGTCGGGTACACATCGTTTGTGCTCTGGCTGCGGTTGACGTCGTCAATAGGGTGCAGGAACGAGTACTCGCCCTTTTTGTGGCCCAAGATCTCGAGCGCACGGTTGGCAATAACCTCATTGGCGTTCATGTTGGTCGAGGTGCCCGCACCGCCCTGAATGACGCCTACGCAGAACTCTGCGTGCAGTGCGCCATCAAGAATCTCTTGACACGCTGCGTCAATTGCTTTCGCTTTTGACGACTCGAGAACTCCCAATTCGGCGTTGGCGCGCGCGGCAGCCTGTTTGATGTGCGCTAACGCGAGCACCAGGTCGGGATAGACAGAGATCGCACGTCGCGTGATGGGGAAGTTTCGCATCGCCCGAAGCGTGTGGACTCCCCAATAGGCGTCGGCGGGAATCTCTAGCGAGCCGAGCGAGTCGGACTCGATGCGGGTAGCGGCGTTGTGCGAAGAGGCGTTGCTCAACTGTTGGTTCTCATCTCCGTTGACGGTTGGCACGACAAAAACAGCGTGCCACTCACACCTTTAGTCTACGCTTCACTGCCTGGTAGCGATGCGGGAGTCAGCCCGTCAGAAAGCCAGTTCTTAACGGATCTCTAATTCTTAATCGCGTCGCGCAGCAGTGCCGAAAGCGCCTGCAACTGAATATTTGACTCCGCAATTACGTCTTCATCTGATCCGTCGAGAGCACGCGCCGCGAGGCCAGCCTTGCTGTCGATGAGCTCCGCGATGCGAGCGTCAATTGTGTGCGCGGCAATAATGCGCCAGGCCGTCACGGGGAGTTCTTGACCGATACGGTGCACTCGATCTATTGCCTGCGTCTGCTCAGCATTGGTCCAGCTCAGCTCTGCGAGAACCACGTTGGATGCCGCCTGCAAGTTGAGTCCGACACCGGCGGCCGTGAGCGAAGCGACTACCACCGCGACCTCAGGGTCGTTTGCGAAGGAGTCGATTGCGTTCTGACGCGCTTTGGCGCTCTGGTCACCACGGATGGAGACGGACTTAAGGCCGACCTTCGCGAAGTGTGCTTCCGCTGTGTCCATCACATCGATGTGCTTGGCAAAGAACACGACCTTGCCGACCGAACGAGCGAGTTGCGCTGTGTAGTCAGCAGCCAGGGTAGCTTTTGCCTGCCCGATCCGGCGCACCATGGTGAATACGTTCTCGCCAGTGGTCGCACTCTTGGACTCTTCAAGTTCAGCGTGAGCGACAACACGAATGAGGTCTTCGATCGCGACATCGGGCTTGAGATTACGAACGCGAGTAAAGCGATCGACCAATCGAGCAGTAAGCGCTTGTTCGGCTGCTCGAATGGTGCGGCCAAGGTCGTCGTCAAGTTCGACAGGGATGTCGGCGATGCGGCGCGCGGGAATGTCGGCAGCAACGTCAACTTTCTTGCGGCGAACGATTCCCATGTCGATGACAGCACGGCGGGCTTCAGAGAAGAAGCCAGGGTCCGCCGGCGTGAGATCGGATTCCTCCAGCTTGGCCATGAGTGGCGCAAGAGGTTTGGTTCCGTCAATCCAACCGAGGAACTGCCAGATGGCTCTAAAGTCTTCGATCGAGTTAATGAGGGGGGTTCCGGTAAGCGCCATCATGAGCGCCTTCGGATATGTCGCACGGATGTTCCGCGACAAACTCAGGACGTGCTTCGAGCGTTCAGATTTGAGGTTCTTAATGAAGTGGGCCTCGTCAACAACCATGCCCTTGAAGCCAAAACGACCGAGCCAACCGACGTGCCTGTCGAGCACTTCGTAGTTGACGATCACTACATCGCTAAACGCGTCAACGGTGTCACCATCGCCGTGGACGACCGTGGCGCTACGACCAGGCGTCCACAGTTCAACTTCTCGTTCCCAGTTTGTCTTTACGACATTCGGAACAACGACGAGCAGAGGGTAGGAGTTCGATGATTCGGCAGCGATGAGCGCCTGAGCAGTCTTTCCCAAGCCGGGTTCGTCGGCGAGCAGGAAGGTGCGGTGACCCTGCTTCACGACTTCAACGAATCGTGCCTGGTGACGCATCAGCTCAAGCTTGCCGCGAGTCTTCAGCGACGCAGCCTCTGGCAAGTCCATTGTGGCTGCCCCGCCACCAGAACCATGCTCGAAGGCACGGAATAGTGGATCGATGAGTTCCCAGTTTGCGAGTCGATTGCCGTGTTCTGGTTTGGCAGCCACGGCACTAAAGTCGGGTGCCAAAAATGGGTTGGCCATTTGCATTTGACGCACGGATGCTGGCACTACTTGCTTCTCAACCTGCTTATCGACCGGCTTGGGCTCGGCGGAGATAATCAGTTCTTCTGGGCTCAGTTCAACGCCGGCAGCCAGCAGAAGGTCACGACGCAGGGCTTTCGCAGCGGGTGTGATCGGCGCGGCTTCTCCCAGCATTGACAACAGGCTCGTGTCACGTGCTGCTGTTTTTGCAAGGATGCCGGCAAGGCCGTCGAGTCGTTTTTGCTCGTTAGCTCGCTCAGATTCTGTGAGCGTGGCATCGGTCTTTACCCTGGCGCGCTCTTCGCGCAGCAATAGTGCAGCGACTTGGAAGCGCGCACGGTTTGCGGGCTTGAGCGGCCCCTTCTGAACAGCAGTCTCAACCTCGCGAGCTGCTCGTGCAAGTACGGGGATTACCCCGGTGTCATCGCCGGGCCGCGCACGTCGACGCTGAGCGCCTGCTTGACGCTGACCTGAATTTTTGGGTCGCTTGTTGCGCTGAGAGGAATCAGTTCTTCCCGAGGTGGTCAATTATTCTCCTGGCGCTAGACAAACAGCTCAGTCACAGGGTTCGAAGGCTCATAGACGTTGCCACGAATGGGACTTCAATTGAGTGACAACATCCACTCGAGTGAGCCAGACCCAACTGCGATGCGATTGGTGGTCTCAAGGGATGCATTACCCAGTGTACGCAGAAATATTCGGTTGTGCGCTACTAGAGCGAACTAACCTCGACTTTTGCTGTCTGTTACGCGGGCTCCGACACCAACCGCGATGAAAACGAGGGCGGCAATGTAGTGCAATCCTGCGAATAATTGGGTGTCCGCGATGACAATCGGGAACACCGGATTCCACACGATCGCAATGGGAATCAGGCCGATCGCCCACCACCACTGTCGCACCTGAACGACGAGCACTACGCAAATGAGCGCCAAAATGCTCACTACATAGCGGATGACCGTAAAAATGTCGGTATCAATAATTGCCGCGCCGACCAGAAGAACCAAAACCGCAAGAATGGCTGCTGGCAGTGCCACTCGGCGGGGTCGGTCGGGATACGTTGCACTCACTAGATCGAATATACCTGCCAGAACGCACTCCCCGTTGCTTGGGATGCGCTCGAGACGAGGTGGGAGTGTGCGAACTAACTAGCGCTAGACGCCGCCACCTCCGCCGCCACCTCCGCCGCCACCCGACGAACCACCACCCCCAGAGCCGCCGCTTGAACTGCTCGATGCGCTGCCAGAGTACGAACTCGCGATGGAGTCTGAGATGCTCGAAATACTCGTCGCGAACACGGCGCCGTTGAACACTCCCGAGCCGGCATACCAGTCCGGGGAGTTCTCGGTGTAATAGCGGCTGAGCTCGTTCGACCACTCCTTCTCAAGCCCGAAGAGCACCGCGTAGGGCAAAAGCTTCTCGTAAACCTTGAGCACGTCATTGTCACCTGTGGAGTCGTTTCGTTCACGCAGCGCCCCGTCAGGGCTTTGCAGCATCCGCAGTCGGTCAGCTTCTGCTAACCGGATGTACAGCTCAAGCCCAACGAGGTGATCGCGAACCTCGGCACCCCGCGCCGTCACGGGAGTGCGAATCAGCACGATCGCAGTCGTCACTGTCGCCACAATCGCGAAAGCAATGAGAACGAATGGCACCGCAGACCCGTAAGAACCATCGATCAGGATTAGTCCAAACAGAATCGAAATGACTGCGGCCATTACCGAAACTACGATCGGCAGATAGCTGCTCGCAGACACCTTGCGGCGGAATCCCGCAGCGACAAGGCCAGAGTTCTCCCGCTCGACAATCTTGTAGAGTTTTTGGCTGAGCTTCTGGTCAGTCTTAGCAAGATCGCGCCCCGAGCCATGCTGCAATGACGTGCCGAATAAGGCCCGCAGGATCCCCAGTTCCGCACCACCCACACCGGTAGGGTCGACGAGTTCGAGGCGATATGCAGGCTTTGACGAAAAGAACCCACTCGATTCTGACTCGAGAATCCGCAGCTTTCCTCGCACCGCAAAGTTTAGAATCTGGGCTGCAACTGCACGATTTCGCTTACCTAAGATGAGCGCAGCAGTGACAACCGAGACGTCCCACGGAGGGGAATACTCCGCGATGATTGTTGGTCGACCTGACGCATCCGCGAGCTTCGTTCTCCGAGTTCGGAGTGCCCAGATCACGGCCACGAGCGCCCCGAAAGCGCCGATCGGCTGCCCGAAACCGGCACCGGAGGCGAAATACGAGCTGTCGCGAGCGCTGAAAGTGCCTGGCTTGAAACCAAAGACGACAGTGACGTTCTGACGGGCATCCAACGGACTTTGCGTGGCAACAAACTCACTCTCGTCAGTAGCAGTGATCTCGCACGCGTCTTTCGAGCCTTCGTAGCCCCAATAACACTGCGGCTCTGCAACTAGAGCCTGCGCGAGACCCTCCCCCAAGTGAACTGTCGAGGTTACTGTGCCAAAGGGTTGATCCCATCCGACACCGTTCGTATCCCAGTACCATTCATCGGCATCCGTATTGGCGAAGTATCGGGTGACGTTTGACTGTTCATAGCTGAACACGTAGGTCTGCGCCCCGCTGACGAATGAATCTGCTGCACTCGTGACTAAGGTGAATCCCTCATCGTCCTCAACTTCGAACGGGCGGGGAGCACCGGTTTCATCGGTAACCGAGATATTGCTTAGCTCAACCGGCACCCCCTCGTAGTACGCCGGAATGGCACGGCGCATTCCCCGGTTCTGACCGGCAGGAAACACCGCGGTAAAGCTCTCGACAGTGCGCAAAGTCGAGCGGTCATCGCTGTCCCGGCCGAGATAGAAGTCTGCGTCGTAGCTTTCGAACACAAAGTCGTCGACCCCCACGAGAACAATGTCCGCTGCACCCGCTGGATACTCGGCCGATCCTGCCGCAGCCGTCGGCAATGCCAACGCAGCGGAGAAGAAAACTACAGCCGTGGCGGCTACAACCCGTAGCCACGTACCTCGCTTGCTGATGGACGGCAAAAGTTGCGCCACGGTATCCCTTTCAACGAATCGCGACCCCGGGGTGGGGATGTGCAGTGCTCCGCTCTCGATAGAGTCGACATATGAAGAGTGCCTTGGCCGTCGAACACCTGCAAGAGCTCGTGCGAATTCCCACAGTCTCCCGCGCAGATGCTGCTACCACCGAGTGGAACGAATTCACGCGTTTCGCGCTCGCACTGCGCAAACTCTATCCGCTCTGCCATAGCCGCCTCGAGCGCGAAACAGTGCTCGAACACTCTCTGGTATTTCGGTGGAGGGGCCGCTCCTCGAATGAGCCCTCTGTGCTTCTGGCCCACTACGACGTTGTGGCTGCGACCAATGAGGGCTGGAAGCGCCCGCCGTTCGCCGCTGAGCTCAGCGGAAAAGGCGAAGAGCAACTCATTTGGGGTCGCGGAACTCTCGACAACAAGGGCTCAGTGGTTGCGATTCTCGAAGCTGTCGAGTCGCAACTAGAAGCCGGGCTGGTGCCAGCTCAAGACCTCTATCTCTGCTTCGGACACGATGAAGAAACGCACGGCACCGGCTCCTCGGCAATTGTCGACCTCCTTGAGAAGCGTGGAGTGAAGCCGATCTTGGTCCTCGATGAGGGCGGCGCGATTGTCGATGATGTGTTTGACCAAGTAGACGCGCCCATGGCCGTCGTCGGTGTTGCTGAAAAAGGAACAGCAACACTGCGGTTGACCGTCGATCAAACGGGAGGGCATGCATCAACACCGCCGCGCACGCCCGCTGCGGTCCGGCTAGCGCAAGCAATCATCCGTCTTAACTCACGCCCCTTTGCCTCCCACCTCACCCCAACCGGTGCCGACTTGCTTCGCACCCTCGGCGAGCACGCGGGAGGCTTCACAGGATTTCTCTTGCGCAACGTGTCGTGGACGCGCCCCATCCTCCTGCCTATTTTGGTGCGCAAAAGCGATGAGCTCGCTGCAATGTTGCGCACAACCCAAGCCGTGACGGTCCTTGAGGGCGGGCACGCAACAAATGCAATGCCTGAGCGAGTAAGCGCGATCATCAATGTCAGGATTGCCGTCAACTCGAGCCTCGAAGCGACGCTCAAGCACGTAACGCGCGCCGTTGGAGACAAGCGCGTCAGAATTACCGTCGAGTCTCCCGGAGAACCATCCCCCGTGTCTCCGACCACAGGGCTCGCGTGGGACCTTCTGCGTTCAACGATTGAAAAAAGTTTTCCCGGAACGATTGTGACCCCGTACGTGCAAAACGGCGCAACAGACAGCCGTCACTTCACTCGCATCAGTCGAGGTGTGTACCGATTCACGCCGTTTGCAATGGCCAAGGAGGTCCGCGACACACTGCATGCTCGAAACGAACGGATGCTCGTCAGCAGCTACCTAGACGGAATAGATTTCTACCGCTCGCTCATCGCGTCTCTCTAGTCGCCGGAACCGCGTCGCGTTGCAAAGGGAAGATCTGCCGGCTTGGTGAATTCGCGAGCAATCCATTGGCCCAATTCGGCTGGGCGGTCAGTGACGATTCCATCGACCCCGAGCGAGACGGCATCCGACCATGTTTCTGAATCGTTGAGGGTGTAGATAAGAATCCCGAGCCCCGCGTCATGAACGCGTTGCACCAGTTCAGGGTCACGGGTAATCGCGGCCTTGCTTGTGACAAGGGCGACCGCGCCGGCAGCCGCAGCGAGCTCGCCCGGGTCGCCAATGATGTCCCGAACAATGAGCATTCCTGGCAATTCTGGGCTCACCCGCTGAAGTGCTTGCAGGGTCATGATGTCGAAACTGCCGATAATGACGTGATCGCTGACACCGTTGAGTGCAATGAGGTCAGCTACAAGCGTGACTTGGCTGTCTGTCCAGGAACCCTTGAGTTCTAGGATGGCGTTTTTGGTCGACCAGCGAAGTAGATTAAGAAATCTCTCTAGCGTTGGAACCGATGCTCCCGCGAATTCGTCACCAAACCACGATCCAGCATCGAGAGCAGCAAGCTCTTCGTACGTGTACTTCCAGACCGGTCCGGTTCCGTTTGTCGTTCGATCCACCGTCCAGTCATGCATGAGAACCGGGATGCCGTCGGCGGTCAGTTGTACGTCGGTCTCCACGTAGTCTGCGGCACTGTTGAGCGCATGACTGAGCGCTTCGAGCGTGTTCTCAGGCGCAACGGTCTTATCGCCACGGTGGCCCGCAATGAATGCGGCCTCGCCCGGCGCTCGAAGTGATGAGAATGCCCCAACAGCGTGGACTCGCGTGACGTTCGCGTTCAGTACGAGCGCCAAAGTTATCGCAGTGACGATTGCTGCTGCGAGCGCAGCCCTGCGCGCCCTCTGATCTCGGTAGGTACGTGCCGGGTTCTGCGATGTCGCCATTGACTCGCCATCCTTTGTCGGGTTGCCGTACGTTCACGGTGTCCCCCACTATAGCGAGTCTGTTATCAATCCGTTACCTAATTGACGGATTCTTTTAAGCGTGTCTCGATGGCCTCGCGATAAGGGATCGACGGCACTGCACCATGGTTCTCGACTGAAATCGATGCTGCCGCCCCGGCGAAACGCAGTGCGTCATCCGCCTCCATGCCCTCCACGAGCCCCGCAGCGAACGCCCCACAGAAGGTGTCACCCGCGCCGGTCGCGTCGACCGCAGTCACCCGATGAGCGGGAACCATGACGGGCTGAGAGCCTTCACGATGAAGCGAGGCACCCTTAGAGCCCAACGTAACAATCACTGTCGGGATAAGGGCGAGCAAGCGCTCGCCTAGGCCCTCGAGTTCCGGCGCGAGATCATTGTCGCGGGCTAGCTCTGCCGCTTCATGCTCATTAACGATCAGCACATCAACATTGTCGAGAAGCTCTCGTGGGAGCACTTGGATCGGCGCAGCGTTCAGTATTACCTGCGTGCCCGCCGCACGCGCAATGCGGGCAGCCTCGGTGACCGTGTCCCGCGGTATCTCCAACTGCATGACAAGCGCGGAAGCAGAACTGATCGCTGCGACGTCGTCGTTCGTCAGGTTGGCGACGTCCGTGTTCGCACCGGCCTCGACGATGATCGTGTTTTCGCCCGTGCCATCAACGGCGATGAGCGCGGTTCCGGTCGGCTTGTCTGTGGTCTTCAAATGAGACACATCGATCGCGTCGCAACTGAGCCCGGCACGCACCATCTCGCCGAAACCGTCAGCACCGACAGCACCGATGAACGTAGTCGCCACACCAGCACGAGCCGCAGCCACTGCCTGGTTCTGGCCTTTGCCTCCGAGGGCCGTGCTTAGGCCATGCGACAGCACAGTTTCCCCTGGTGACGGGATGCGCTCTACCCGAAGAACTTGATCAATATTTGCGCTACCGACGACTACGATTCCTGACATTAGTCAAAAGTATCGTAATCTGGCGCATTCGGTACACACTTAGCCTGACGTGTCCTTTTCGGCCGCCGCAAGGATCCGATTCACCATGCCACTGAATATCACGCCGTGGAACGGCAGAATCGCGAGCCAATAGAGTCTCCCCCCGAGCCCGCTGGGAAAAAAGACTGCACGCTGCCGATAAAAGGAACCCTCCTGACCACGGTCTTCGACTGTCAACTCGAGCCACGCGCGACCAGGAAGTTTCATCTCTGCCCGCAACCGAAGACTGCGACCTCGGTCAATACTTTCGACGCGCCAAAAATCGAGCGCGTCACCCGTATTGAGAGTTGTCGGATGACGACGGCCGCGACGAAGACCAACCCCACCCACCAGCTTGTCGAGCCACCCTCGCAGAGCCCAGGCCAATGGGAAGGAATACCACCCGTTCTCTCCGCCGATCCCTTCAACAACGGCCCAGAGGTCGGCTGCCGTTGCTGGCGTACGCCGCTCACGAAGATCGGTGTACACGGTGTGTCCCGTCCACTCTGGATCGCTCGGGATCGGGTCGCTCGGCGCACCAGCAACAGTGGCGTCCTGCCAACTTGTTTCGATCTCACCATCGCGCATTTTGACTAGCGCCAAGCGAACGGAGGCGCGGTAGCCAGTCAGCCCACCATCCGGTTGCGGGATGAAATCAGAAATCGAATCATCGCGCACAACGCAGTCGAACTGCAGCGACTCAATGATGGGCACGGCAAGCAGGCGAGGAATTGGAGTCACCAAATTGACCCACTGCGACGCGAGCCACGGAGTCAGCACAGGCAGAGATGCGATCGGACGCTGATGAAGGCCAGCTTCAAGGGCATAGCCGTTCATCATTTGACCGTAACGCAGCACATCCGGTCCTCCGATATCAAAACTGCGGTTGAGGTCTTTGTCGAGCGAGAGCGCCGACACTAGGTAATACAGGACATCGCGAACGGCGATCGGCTGGATAAAGTTGCGCACCCATTTCGGCGCAGGCATGTACGGCAACACCTCGGTGAGGTGTCGGATCATCTCAAATGACGCCGAACCCGAACCGATCACTACGCCCGCGTTGAACGCGATCGTTGGCACTCCCGAATCCATCAGGATGCGGCCAACCTCAGCACGGCTGCGCAAGTGTCGGCTGAGCTCGCTGATGTCGCCATCAGGATGGAGACCTCCGAGATAGACAATTCGAGAGACATCAGCACTGTTAGCGGCATTCGCCACGTTCTGTGCCGAGAGCTTCTCGGTCACTTCAAAGTCACCCTTCGCCCCCATGGCATGAACGAGATAGTAGAGCGCATCGATGCCAGCAATGGCATCGGTCAGGGTTGCTGCATCGGTGAGATCGCCGACGACTGTTTCAACGTCATCGCGCCACGGAACATCACGCAACTTGCGGGGGTTGCGCACAAGAACACGAACCGTGTGCCCTGCTTCGATCAGTCGAGGGACGAGCCGACCACCCAAATACCCGGTTGCTCCGGTGACGAGAACGCGCATGACGCAACCCTAAGCAGGTTGACTGTGAGGAACCGCACAGCCGCGCAACCTCGACTGTTAGCGGGTACGGCGGATGAACACAAACCAACCAGCGGCACCCACCAGCGCGATACCAAAGAACACGACCCACGCTATCCAGGTCAGATCGGGCTGATCACCGTAAACACTCGCCTGCAATTCCGCTTGAGTTGGTGCTTGTTGCGACTCCGAATGTTTGCCCCCGGCACCACCCGGCGAAGCAGAAGGAGTGCTTGACGCGTCATCCGATGCCGACGAGCTTGCGGCCGGTGTCGGTTGAGCACTAGCGCTCGGTGAGCTTGCTTGCGATGGTTCAGTTTCGGGTTCCGGTGCTGGTGCTGCCGCCACAGGAGCCGCCGGACCAGAATGTCCAGAATAGGCGGCAAACACCTGCACGCCCCACGTTGTTCCGCCGCTCTCGTAAAACGCGATGCCAATGTCAGTGAAAGCGCCAAGGATGTTGGCTTTGTGACCAGGAGACGACATCCAGCCGTCGTGCATAGCTTGAGCTGTGCGGTAACCGTGGGCAACGTTCTCACCGGCAGAATTCCAGCCGGTCGGAATCTGAGACGAATAGTTCGGGTTGTGCGACATCGAGTTGTTCGCGGCCATCTGTTTGGCCCAATCGAGCGCAACCTTATCCATTGCAGAGTTGCGGATGAGGCCCCGCTGGCCGCTATCCCACCTCGCCTGATTCACGAGGCTATGGATGGAATCTGCTGGAGTAGCTGAAGCAGGAGTAGCGAACGCGAAGGGCAGAAGAATGACCGCGATAAGGAGCGCAAAGAGTCCGCTAGCGGTGCGCGAGAGGGTGTGGCGTGAGAAAAACATTACCCAGCAAGTATCCGCAGATACACGCTCGGGGCAACCCTCACGCCACACCTCACGGCTAAATCAAAGACTTCGTGTGCCACACCGTCTTAGTCTCGGTCCACTGAACAATGCGTTCAACAGAGGGCGCAGGTACTCCGACAACCGGGCCCGAGACCCGCTTAAGAGTGTCTGCTGCCGCGATCTGAAGGTCGACCCACTCAAGCTGTTCAGCACCGGCAAGGTCGAGACCATTGACATCCGCGTGACTAGCAAGCCACGGCGCAATCTCGGCCGGCGAACCCGTCAGGATGTTGATAACGCCGCCGGGGACGTCACTCGTTGCGAGAACCTCAGAGAGGCTGATCGCGCTGAGCGGCGCAGCCTCGTGAGCAACCACAACAACAGTGTTTCCGCTGACAAGCGCTGGCGCAATGACACTCACTAGACCGAGAAGCGACGATGAATCCTGAGGCGCAACAATGGCAATGACACCACTGGGCTCTGGCGTTGAAAGGTTGAAGTACGGACCAGAGACGGGATTGCCGTTGCCAGCAACCTGAACGTACTTGTCTGCCCAACCGGCGTACCAAACCCACGCGTCGATTGCAGTATCCACCTGAGTAGTCGCTGCCGCTTTCGATAGCGATTCAGTCGCCATGAGCTCGTCAACGAACTGCTCGCGACGGCCCTCCAACAGTTCGGCGATGCGATACAACACCTGGCCACGGTTGTAGCCGGTAGCACCCGACCAGCCGCTGACGGCCGCGCGGGCCGCAACAACGGCATCCCGAGCATCCTTGCGGCTGGCACGGGCTGCATTCGCGAGGAACGCACCCTTCTTAGTCGCAACCTCATACGTGCGGCCGCTCTCGCTGCGCGGGAACTTGCCCCCGATGTAGAGCTTGTAGGTCTTAGGAACCGTGAGACGGGTCATTTCTTGCCACCTTTCGTGACGGCGGGCGCGGCCCATCCAGCGGATTCTAAGTAAGCGGCAAGTCCGTGACGGCCACCCTCGCGACCGTAGCCACTCTCCTTGTAGCCGCCGAATGGCGACGCAGGATCGAAACGGTTGAACGTATTCGCCCAGATGACACCGGCACGCAGCTTGTCAGCCACGGCGAGGACACGCGAACCCTTGTCGCTCCAGATACCAGCAGACAGCCCGTACGGGGTGTTGTTGGCCTTAGCGATGGCTTCAGCCGGAGTACGGAATGTCAAAACGCTCAGCACTGGCCCAAAGACCTCTTCACGAGCGATGCGGCTAGAGGTCGACACGTTTGTGAAGATCGTCGGCGCAAACCAGAAACCATTTTCGGGGATCACGCAATCGGCGGTCCAACGCTCGGCGCCTTCAGCCTCTCCGACGTTACTGAGTTCACGAATGCGGTCAAGCTGTGCCTTCGAGTTGATGGCGCCGATGTCGGTGTTCTTGTCGAGCGGGTCCCCCAGTCGCAGAGTGGAGAGTCGCGCCTTGAGGCGATCGACGACCTCATCGTGCACGTTCTCCTGGACCAACAGTCGCGAGCCTGCACAGCAGACATGACCCTGGTTGAAGAAGATGCCGTTGACAATTCCTTCAATGGCTTGATCCATGGGGGCATCATCGAAGACAATGTTCGCATTTTTGCCACCAAGCTCCAGCGTGACCTTCTTGCCGCTGCCCGCGATGGACTTGGCAATCGCACGGCCAACACCGGTTGAACCGGTGAAGGCAACCTTGTTGACATCGGGGTGGTTGACGAGCGCGCTGCCCGTATCGCCAGCACCAGTCACGATATTTACAACGCCCTTGGGCAGATCGGCCTGCTGCAAGATCTCCGCGAAAATCATCGCACTCAACGGAGTAGTCTCCGCCGGCTTGATCACAACGGTGTTTCCTGCCGCGAGCGCCGGAGCGATTTTCCACGCCAACATAAGCAGGGGGAAGTTCCACGGGATTACCTGAGCGGCGACACCGAGCGACTGCGGGTTCGGGCCGAGGCCGGCGTAATCGAGCTTGTCTGCCCACCCGGCGTAGTAGAAGAACCAGGCAGCAACGAGAGGCACGTCGACGTCACGACTCTCCTTGATCGGCTTTCCGTTATCGAGGCTCTCGGCAACAGCGAGCTCACGAGCGCGCTCCTGAACGAGGCGGGCGATGCGGAAGAGGTACTTTCCGCGGTCAGCGCCAGACAGCTTCGACCACGTGCGCTCGTACGCCTTGCGGGCTGCAGCGACAGCGGCATCCACATCAGCGTTGTTGGCGTTGGAGATCGAAGCGATCTCTTTCTCTGTTGCCGGCGAGATCGTGGAGAACGCGTCGCCGCGGCCATCAACAAACTCACCGTCGATGAAGAGACCGTAATGCTTCTTCAGATGAAGGATTGAAGTCGATTCTGGGGCTGGCGCGTAGTCGAGAAAGCTTGGTGCCTTCACGCTCAATGCCTTGTTGTTTTCAGTCATGGTGTGCCTTAGTCGATCGTGACGTAGTCGGGGCCGGAGTAGTGACCGGTTGAGAGCTTCTGACGCTGCATAAGAACGTCGTTGAGGAGGCTGGAGGCACCGAAACGGAACAGGTGCGGCTGCAGCCACTCCTCGCCAACCGTCTCAGCGACGGTGACGAGGTACTTGATGGCATCTTTCGAGCTTCGGATGCCGCCTGCAGGTTTCACACCGATTTTTTCACCGGTGAGCACGTGCCAGTCGCGCACAACCTCAAGCATGAGGAGTGTCACGGGCAGGGTAGCTGCTGGCGATACTTTCCCGGTGGAAGTCTTGATGAAGTCTCCCCCGGCAAGAATTGCCAACCATGATGCTCTGCGCACGTTGTCGTAGGTGTTGAGCTCGCCGGTCTCCAAGATGACTTTGAGATGGGCGTAAGTGCCATTTTCGCGGCGGCACGCTTCCTTGACGGCGACGATCTGATCGAAGACGACACCGTACTTTCCCGAGAGAAACGCTCCTCGGTCGATAACCATGTCGATTTCATCCGCGCCGTGAGCGACTGCCTCTTTCGTGTCGGCAATCTTGATGGGCAGCGATGAGCGACCGCTGGGGAACGCAGTAGCGACGGCCGCAACATTGATTCCATTGTCTGAGCCGTTTGACCACGATGACCCCAACGCTTCTGCCGCGTAGGGAACCATGTCGCCGTAGACACAGACTGCAGCGACTTGGGGGGCGCTGACATCTGAGGCGTCGGGCAGCATCGCTTTAGCCGCGAGGGAGCGAACCTTGCCTGGAGTGTCTGCGCCCTCAAGCGTCGTGAGGTCGATGAGTTTGATAATGGTGTCGAGAGCCCAAGCCTTCGACGTGGTCTTGATCGAGCGCGTGCTTAGTCCAGCGGCGCGCTGCTCAAGCCCGACGGCGTCAACGCCCGAGAGGCCCTCGAGGTGAAGCTTGAGAGACTTCTCGGTCAGATCTGATCCGATGAGATTGACCGCGCGCTCAGCAGGAGCGAGCGCGATGGCCGATTCGATTGTCATGTGGTTTCCTCCAGAAGGGCGTGCGCTGTGGCCTCATCGGTGACGATGACGGAACACAACCCACTCGTAACGACGGCGCGCGCGACGTCATGTTTAGCGTCGCCAGCGACGACAAAAATTGCGTGCTCTGCTGCACGAAGCTCATCAAGTCCGATACCAACTGTTCGCTCATCGAGCGTTGAATCGACTATCTCGCCATTGCGGTCGATGTAACGACCAACAACGTCGCCGACAGCGCCCATAGCAACGAGCTCGTCTACATCACCTTCGGTGAGATATCCGCTGTCAACGTGCACAGAACTCGCCCCTGCAACACCGGCACTGTACAGATACGCGGATGCTGATGCGCCGAGCGCGCGAACACTTGCGACAGCACGGTCGCGTTCAATCGCGCGCTTCGTTTCGACCTGTTCGAGGATCGCGGGGATCGGCAGCAGCGTTGCTTGACCATGCCCCTTTTGTGCAATTGTTACTGCGGTTTGGGCTGCGGTGCCCTGCTTGCTGTTGAGGCTTACGCCTCCATTGATCTGAACCACCTGCACTCCGACCGTCCAGCCGGGAGCAAGTAGTCGGGCAACTTCGTCAAGGGTTCGACCCCAGCTCACACCAAGGGTGCGTGGAATTGGTCGTACAGCAGCGAGATAGTCGGCAGCAGCCTGGGCCACGCGAGGACTTATCTCCTCTTCGTCGGTGGGAAGCGGTACGACCACCGCATCTTTGAGACCGAATCGGTCTCGGAGCTGGCGTTCGACATCCAGCCGTCGAGCACGGGGATGAACAATCTCGATGCGCACGATTCCGACTTCGCGCGCCCTGGTGAGAAGTCGGCCCACTTTCCAGCGGGTGACGCCCAAGAGGGCGCCGACTTCGTCTTGAGTCTTGTTTTCTTCGTAGTACAGCTCGGCAACGCGTACGGCCAAGAGTTCTGTGGATTCGTCCATTGCTGCCTCCCCTCCCAACGATAGAGCGACGCGCCCCCACCTGCAACATATGCGGGGCTTCTTGCTCAGATGAGCAGAGTCCTTGGAAGGTCAGAGCGCACATGTGCAGCCAACACCCTCAAGCTGAACGCCACACGAACGCGCATGAGTGATCGCCCCGCACCTCCTGCACCCAATAAGGTGGATGCCGTGACCACCACCACATCAAATCGCTATGCCCTTGCCATTGACCTCGGCGGAACGAAAGTAGAAGCCGCCCTCGTCGATCCCCACGGCTCCGTTCTCGCATCGAGTCGCTTCCGTGCGCCAACAGGACGCCAATCGACAAGCGATCAGCTTGCTGAGAGCGTACGCGCAGTCATCCGCCAGTGCGCCGCAGCTCTCCCCGACGGTGCCGAACTCCTCGGCGCAGGAATCGGCAGTGCTGGGCCCATCTCGGTCTCTCGCGGAGAGGTCTCTCCGCTCAACCTTCCCGCGTGGCGCGATTTCGGTTTGCGCGCCGTCGCTGAATCCGAACTTCCCGGGCTCCCCGTGTCCCTGCGTGGTGACGGAAATTGCATTGCGCTCGCTGAGCATTGGATCGGTGCAGCTCAGGGAGTTAAGTACTTCATGGGCATGGTCGTCTCGACCGGCGTAGGCGGAGGCCTCATTCTTGATAACCAGCTCATCGACGGCCCAACGGGAAACGGCGGCCACTTTGGCCACGTCGAAGTCGGTGGCGAAGACGCCCCGTGTGGCTGCGGTGGAACTGGCTGTGTTGAAGCAGTCGCTTCCGGACCCAAGACCGTCGAATGGGCACAATCCCAAGGATGGACGGGCACAACAGGAGAAGAATTAGCGGCAGATTATGCTGCCGGGAATGGCATCGCGGTTAGCGCAGTGCGCCGCTCGGCGCGGGCCGTTGGCCACGGAATTGCCTCCGCGACTGCACTCGTCGACCTCGAACTCGTTGCGATCGGAGGCGGATTCTCACACGTCGCAGCCGATTACATCGACCTCGTATCAGAGGCGATCACCGATCGAACACCGTTTCCGTTCATCACCAAGGTTCGAGTCGTTGCATCCGCACTCTCCAGCGACGGTCCGCTCATCGGCGCTGCCGCGCTCGTGCACCACCCGGAACGCCTGAGCAATTCTGCGGTGCAGTCGTAAACGTCTAGTCGGCGAGTTCGCCAACAGGGATTCGCAATTCGTCTTCGACGAATCGCGGCCGTGTCAGCCAGAGTGCACTGATGATGGCCAACAAGCTTGCTGCAAGCAAGAACATCAGTGGCGCTACCCAGCCGCCGGATAGTTCCCGAACTAGTGCGACGGCAAACGGGCCAAGTGCCCCTACCGTGTACCCAACGCTTTGAACGAAGCCGCTCAGCGCCGCCGAAGCCTCATGAGAGCGCGTACGTAGGTTAATGAGCACAAGGCTCAGCGGGAACATGATGCTCCCGAAGCCAACGAGAACGACCCACAGCCACGTTAACGTCGCTGGAGCCAACGCGAGCCCGAGGTAGCCAGCAACGCCGGCAGCGACTCCAGCGAGCATGATGAGGCCAACGTTGGCGATTCGATTAACCAGGATGGGGCTCAGAATTCCTAAAGGAATTCCGATGAGTCCGAAGAGAGACAACATCGCACCGGCCTCAACTGGTGTGAATTCCGCCGATTCGATCAGGATCTCGGGAAGCCAAGCAAAAAACGAATAGAAGCCGATCGACGACACCGCAAAAGCAATCGTGATCGCCCAGGCAGTTCTCGAACGGGCCATCGACCACACAGAAATTTTGGTGGACGTGGGCAAGAGCGCTTCATCGCGCTCCGTCGCACGGCGCGCGTGACGCCCACGCACCGCGAGCACGAGCCACGGAACAAGCGCGGTGAGCGCAAGCAACGCCCAAACGGCCACTGACACACGCCATCCAGCGGCCTCTGCCACGGGAGCAGCGAAGAACGCTGGAATTGCAGCACCCATCGAGATTAACATGACGTAGCCGCCAGTGACCGTGCCGAGACGATCAGGGAAGTACTTCTTCACTGCGGGAGGAAGAAGAATATTGCCGATTCCCATGCCACCGAGCGCGATGATGCTTCCGACAGCCAACATGATGTAGTTGTCGCTTACCGCGCGGATGCCAGAACCGAGCACCATCGCTGCAGCAGCAATGAGCAGACTCGAGTCGAGACCTCGTGCGCGCGCCAGAGCGGGTGCGCCGATTCCAGCGATGGCGAACGCAATAGGCGGAAGCATCCCCAGAACCCCGAGTCCGAGGCTAGTGAACGGAATGTCGTTCTCAATAACCCCGATGATGGGCGAAATAGCGGCAACTGCTGTGCGAACGTTAAGCGCAACAAACAGTATGCCCAGTAGTGCGAGGATGCGCCCCGAGAACAGGCTGCGCGGGGCTGTAGTCATTCGAACGAGTCTACGGCCAGTTAACCCACTCCCTCTACGATGGTGGCAATCGTCGACAATTCGTGTCGGCCGGACTTCAGGGAGACACTCATGGGCAACAGCGGATTCGACCTCGGTGATATCGGCGATGTCGTCAGCGGCCTAGTTCAAGGCAAAGGTTTAGACCTCAATGCGCTCGAACCTATTTGGGAAGGTATTCAGCCCACGCTTCAGGGCCTAGACACCGACACGATTCTCGACACCATCGCCAATTGGGCGAAAGATCTCAACCTGCCCCTCGTCGGCGACGTTCCCGATGACGTAGTTGAGAATCTCAAGAACGGCGTCAAAGTTCCCCTCAGCAAGCTGATCAAGGGGTAATCCGAGGATCTCTACCTCTTGGGCGTCGCTTTCGCTTGGACGCCCAAAATAGTCCTTGTCGTTTCTTCATCAATACACATTTGTTCCACGAGGGAATCCACGGAAGAGAACTTCACCATCCCTCGGATAAACTCCACAAATTCGATCTCCACTCGCTTGCCGTAGATATCAAAATCTTGGTCGAGGGCGTGAGCTTCAACCTGCTTCTCTGCCACTCCCTCAAATGTCGGATTGTTACCGATTGAAACCGCGGCCGCAAAGCGCGTGCCGTCGATCACAAGCCAGGCTGCGTACACCCCATCTGCAGGAATAAAGCCTTCAGGCACCGGTTGCAAATTTGCCGTCGGATACCCAAGTTCGCGACCCCGCTGTTGACCAAGTACCACAATGCCGCGCACAGAGTGGGGTGCAGTAAGGATGCGACTAGCCTCGGCAACCTGGCCCTCCGCGAGCAACTCCCGCACGAAAGTTGAAGAAATTCGACGTCCCGCTTCGAGTTCGATATCGCCAACGACAACAACTTCGAAATTGTGCCGGACACCTAGTTCGCGTAACAGCTCGACGTCACCAGCGCCACGCGCCCCGAAACGGAAGTCCGCGCCGACAAGCACAACCCCGGTATCGAGAGCCCCAGCGAGTACCGTCGCCACGAAGTCCTCGGCGTTTACCTCGCTCAATGCCCGATCGAACGTGAGCATGAGAGTCGCGTCAATGCCTGTTGATGCCAGCCGTTCAAGCTTCTGTTCCTTGCTGATCAGAGGCAGCGGACACAGCTCAGGTTTCAACAAGCTCATAGGATTGCGATCAAAAGTCACGACGACCGAACGCAAGCCACGCTCATCCGCAATCTGTCGCAGTCTCGCGAGCACAGCCCGATGTCCACCATGGACACCGTCAAACTTGCCAATCGTGACCGCTGCCCGACCATAGCCCGCTGGCACCGCCTCAACCGATTCAAACAAATCCATGTCAGCGATTCTCCTGAGAACTTCGCACCCGATAGAGCCAGAGGAGGCCAAGAATCGGAAGTGCGAGAGGCACGAAAAGGTAACCGGCGCCGAACGATGACCAGACGGTATCTGCCGGGAATAGTACGGCATCCACAACACTGAGAGTGCCGATCGTTACGACTCCAACAAGTTCAAAAGCGATCGCTACCAACGCAACCCGAAACCAGCGCCGGCCCGAACGAACAAGCGCAACAGTTGCAACAATATAGACAAGTCCGGCAAGCGCTGAGAGCACATAAGCCAGTGGAGCCTCGCTGAACTTAGTAGCAATTTGGAACACCGAACGCGCTGTAGCGCCAAGCGCCATCACCGCGTAGATCGCGATGAGCACGCGACCAACGCCAGAGGCTGTAGAAGAAATCTTGCTAGTCATCGAATCAACTTTAGGCGTTCTGGCCTAGGCCAATTGCACAAACCAGATTTGGCTCATGCGATAGACCATTACAGCGATCGACAGGCACGCGACACCCAGTACAACAGTGCTCCAGCGATTGCGCTCGATGAGCCCCCACATCACCGCGGCCGGCGGAATCAGAATCGCCGAAACTAGATAAATCCAGAACTCCAAGGCGCTGCCGGTGGCGACATTGCCGAATGCGGGCGCAATAACGGCCATCACCAGCTGCACGGCCAAAAGTGCTTCGACGAGAAGGGTGGCTCCCAGTGTGTAGTCATTCGGTTTGACTCCAGCGAAACCGACGATGACCGCGGTAACGCCAGCGACCGCCGCAATCACAATCTGGACCCAGACAAACCACTCAACCATCGCTAGGCTCGCCCTCTTGCGAAACGGCTACGGCATCCGCAGGAAAATTAGACAGGATGCGAGTGCGCCCATCAACCACTTCGGCGAGGCCGATCAGGCGGCCAACTGAGTTCACGACCGCAATCGGGCCCGTGCCAACGGCCCCGAGCGGAACCTGCCTGCCGCGCGATAGCTCGAAAGCGCTCTGATCATCGAGCTCCACACTTTCAAAGAGTTCGCCAGCGACCGCTGCAGGGGAAACCAGCTGCCCAGCAAGATCATCGTCGAGCACGCTCGCTCTCGATACCTCGAATGGTCCGACTCTCGTACGCCGCAGCGCCGTGAGGTGTCCCCCGACTCCCAGCACACCTCCCAAGTCACGGGCTAGAGCCCGGATGTAGGTGCCGGACGAACAATCGACTCGCACCCTCACGTCGATGAATTCCGCGCGCTCAATTTCAAGAATGTCGAAAACTGAGATCGTTACCGCCCGCTCCGCTAACACGACTTCCTCGCCAGAGCGCGCCAAAGTGTACGCTCGCTTGCCATCGACCTTGATTGCACTCACCGAACTCGGGCGCTGCATGATGGGGCCGGTCAGTCCGGCGACGGCTGCGGCAATGGCTTCATCGCTGATTGCCGCTATCGCCGCGGCATCCGCTGCAGGTGAGAGCTCACCCTCGGCATCATCAGTATTCGACGACGCGCCGAGGCGGATGGTTGCCAAGTATTGCTTATCTAAGCCAACGAAATAGGTCAGCAGTCGTGTCGCGTTGTTCGCCCCCAAAACAAGAAGGCCAGTCGCCATGGGGTCGAGCGTTCCTGCGTGGCCGATCTTACGAGTGCCAACGGATGCGCGAGCTCGGGCGATAACACCGTGGCTAGTAATTCCCTGGGGTTTGTCGACAAACAAAATCCCGCTAGCAGGATTGCGCGGCGGCTTAGCCATAACCGTCCCTCCACGACCTAGCGGCCCCGAATGGGCAGCCAACCAACTTTAGCCAATTCTGTTCCACTAGATGTACGTATTGCGTCCTACGGAGCGCCCAACCAGATCGTTGTGCAGTGCGCTTAGACTTCGGCTATGCGAATCGGCATTATTGGGGCGGGTGCCGTTGGCGGCGCAATAGCATCGCTGCTTGCTCGCGCTGGCAATGATGTCGAGGTAACTGCCCGCGGAGCTCACCTGCAGAGCATCCGACGTTCAGGACTCACGCTCACGGGCGCTTGGGGCGAAAGCACGTCGCGAATGCGGGCTGCCGCAACCCTCACCAGGGTCAACGAACTCGTCATTGTGGCCACGAAAGCCCACGATGCCGAACGTGCGCTCCGCGAGAATATCAAGTACATCCGCAACGTACCGGTCGTAGTATTTCAGAACGGGCTCGACTCGCTCGCCATCGCCCAACGAGCATCACCGCGATCGGACATTATCGGCGGTCTCGCCACGTTTGCATCGTCATTTCTTTCTCCCGGCACGATCCACATCACTGCCGCAGGGCCCAGCTACCTCGGAGTCGCGGGCGAGAACGATGTGCCTGCGCGGTACGCCGCGCACATCCTGAACTCAGTAATGCCGACTACCGCGGTGCCCAATTTTCGAGGGGCCCAGTGGACAAAACTCGTCATCAATCAGGTCAATGCACTGCCTGCGATCACGGGGCTTAGCGTTCAAGCCGTGGTGGCGGATCGCGCGCTGCGCACAATAATGACCGCGAGCATGCGTGAAACTGTGCAGATTGGGCTTGCCAGCGGCATCCACTTCGAGACGGTGCAGGGGCTCTCCCATCGCCGACTTCGCGCTTTCTCCCGATCTCCCCTCTGGGTTGGCCAGCTGCTTCCTTGGCTCATGAGCACGTGGATGGGCCGCACCCCGAATCCCGGATCCACGCTGCAAAGTATCCGCCGCGGTCAACCAAACGAAGTGGATGCCCTCAACGGCGCCGTCGTTCGTTCCGCCACTGCGGTCAAGCGTGCCGCCGCGGTGAATGCCCTCATGGTCGAGCTCGTTCACTCGGTAGAAGAAACGGGAAACTTCTTTAGTTCAGAGGATGTGGCCGCGCGTTTCAAGGCACTCAAACGTGACAACTAATAACTCGGCGCCCAATCTCGCCGAATTCTCGCTCGTGACTCGAGAGTGGTTCAACGAGCATGGTCGCGACCTGCCCTGGCGTCACGACGGGTTCGGCGCGTGGGGCATCCTGGTTAGCGAAATCATGCTCCAACAAACGCCTGTCGCACGCGTCATTCCGCGGCTAGAGCAGTGGCTAGATCGCTGGCCGACGCCGGCTGCACTTGCGGCGGACAGTCCGGGAGAGGCCGTGCGGGCGTGGGAGCGTCTTGGCTACCCCAGACGAGCACTCAATTTGCATGCGGCAGCCACAGCAATTACGAAGAACCATGACGGCACCGTGCCGGAAGATGTCCAGTCACTCCTTGCGCTACCGGGAATCGGAGACTACACCGCGCGGGCCGTAGCGGCGTTCGCCTACGGACATCGCCACCCGGTCGTCGATACCAATGTTCGGCGGGTTATCGCACGGGCGGTCGCAGGACAGGGCGAAGCTGGCCCTCCATCGACGAGGCGAGATCTTGCTGCTATGGAACTATTGCTCCCGGAAGATCCCGTCGCAGCACAATTGACGAACGCCGCTGTCATGGAACTTGGCGCAATCGTCTGCACCGCTAAGCGGCCGCTGTGCGATGAGTGCCCAGTGCGCGAGCTATGCCAGTGGCGGGCCAGGGGTTACCCGCCCTTTGAAGGAAAGCGCCAAGCAGTTCAGAAACGATTCGAGGGCTCAGATCGGCAAGTGCGCGGCCTGATCCTTGCAGAGCTAAGAGCGAGTGATGTGCCAGTGACGGCAGGCGAGATAGCGCAGGTCTGGCCCGATGCTGAGCAGCGTGAGCGCGCGCTTGCCGGCCTACTAGCTGATGGGCTCGCCGTGCAGAACAAATCTGACTTCGAGTTGCCCTAGTCGTCTTTGCTCACGTAGACGGCGTCGTCGTCGTCATCGTCGTCATCGTCGAATCCTGCAGCTTCTTCCTCGGCGGCGAAATCACGAGGCTTGACGTAGGGATCTTCATCGCCAGCGTAGGAAGCGTTTTGCTTGAGCGAACCGATCGACGCGTCGCGCTCGTGCGCCTCCGTGAGGAGCGAATCGATAAGAGCTGCGTTCTCGGGAATTCCATCAGGAATGAACTCGATTGATGGGGTCAAGCGGGCTGTCAGGTTCTTGCCTACCTCGCGGCGGACAAGGCCGGTCGCTGACTTGAGTGCTGCTGCGCTGTCGAGGCGCTCCTCGTCAGTGCCATAAACAGTGAAGAAGACTGAGGCATGCTGCAGGTCACCAGTTACGCGAACGTCAGTGATCGTGACAAATCCAAGTCGCGGATCTCTGATGCCACGCTCAAGCGTCTTCGCAACAATCACTTTGATGCGGTCGGCCATTTTCGCCGCGCGAGCTGCGTCAACCATCTCTACTCCTTCTATAACTTTTGCTGCCTCGAGTTTAACTGAGGCGTTGACGGAACCCTGGTCAGGAAGCTTGCGAAGCGTGCGTAGCTCCGCTTCCTGACCAAGGTGCCGTCATAAGCCAACGAGTTAAACTCGCGGCTTTTCCTTCATTTCAATTGTCTCGATCTCGTCACCGATTTGGATGTCGTTGAACTTACCAAGACCAATACCAGCTTCGTAGTCGGTACGGACCTCAGTGACGTCATCCTTGAAGCGACGCAGTGAGTCGATCGCGAGGTTGTCGCCAACGACGACGCCTTCGCGAATAACTCGAGCCTTGGCGTTTCGCGTGATCGTTCCCGATCGCACGATGACACCAGCGATGTTTCCGACCTTGGATGACCGGAAGATCTCGCGGATCTCGGCAACACCAGACTGAACCTCTTCGAACTCTGGCTTGAGCATGCCCTTGAGCGAGTTCTCGACGTCTTCGAGTGCGGCGTAGATGACCGAGTAGAAACGAACGTCGACACCTTCGCGAGCGGCACGTTCGCGTGCCTTCGGGTCGGGGCGAACGTTGAATCCAATGATGATGGCATTGTCAACGGTTGCGAGGTTGATGTCGCTCTCGGTAACGGCACCAACACCGCGGTGGATGATGCGCAGCTGAACCGAGTCGTCAACGTCGATCTTGAGGAGCGACTCTTCGAGGGCTTCAACAGCACCCGAAACGTCACCCTTGATGATGAGGTTGAGCGATTCGACCTTGCCATCTTCGAGGGCCTTAGTGAAGTCCTCGAGGCTGATGCGCTTGCGGCTACGTGCCAGCAGTGCGTTGCGCTCTGCTGCTTCACGCTTTTCGGCGATCTGACGAGCCATGCGGTCATCGTCGGTAACCAAGAACACGTCGCCGGCCTTGGGAACCGAGGTCAAACCGAGTACAGCAACGGGACGCGACGGCTCAGCCTTGAGGACTGAATCGCCATTCTCGTCGAACATTGCACGAACACGGCCATAGGCGGTTCCCGCAACGATCGGGTCTCCGACCGAAAGCGTTCCCGACTGGATGAGCACGGTAGCAACTGCACCGCGGCCCTTGTCGAGCTTGGCTTCAATCGCAACACCACGAGCATCCTTGTTGGGATTTGCGCGCAGGTCGAGTCCGGCATCCGCCGTCAGGAGCACAGCGTCAAGAAGCTCGGTAATACCGATCTTGTTGAGCGCCGAGACGTCCATGAACATGGTGTCTCCACCGTATTCTTCGGCAACGAGGCCGAATTCGGTGAGCTGCTGGCGTACCTTGGCCGGGTTTGCACCCTCTTTGTCGATCTTGTTGATTGCGACAACGATCGGAACGTTTGCTGCCTGAGCGTGGTTGAGTGCTTCAACCGTCTGGGGCATAATTCCGTCGTCGGCGGCAACCACGAGGATCGCGACGTCAGTGACCTGAGCACCACGAGCACGCATAGCGGTGAACGCTTCGTGGCCGGGGGTGTCAATGAACGTGATTGGACGTTCGTAGCCATCGTGCTCTTTGACAACCTGGTAGGCACCGATGTGCTGCGTGATGCCACCGGCTTCGCCAGCAACAACGTTGGCATTACGGATAGCGTCAAGCAGCTTGGTCTTACCGTGGTCGACGTGACCCATGACCGTGACAACGGGAGGGCGAATTACGAGTTCGTCTTCTGATTCGTCTTCGAGTTCCTGATCGAGGTCCATGTCGAAGCCGAGCAGCAGTTCGCGATCTTCTTCTTCTGGCGAAACCATTTCGATCTTGAAGCCGAGCTCTTCACCCAAGATGTCGAACGTTGCCTCGTCGAGAGACTCCGTTGCCGTCGCCATCTGTCCCAAGTGGAACAGTACGGTGACGAGGTTTCCGGGGCTTGTGTCGATCTTGTCGGCAAAGTCGGTGATCGATGCGCCACGGCGAAGGCGAATTACTTCCTTGCCATTTCCGCGGGGGACGCTAACGCCACCAAGCGAAGGTGCTTCTCTCAGTTCGAATTCTGCCCGCTTCGCCCGCTTCGACTTGCGTGCCTTGCTCTTTCCGCCACCGCGACCGAAGGCACCTGCTGTACCTCCACCTGGACCGCGACCGCGACCGCCGCCTGGCGGACGGTTAGGACCAAAGTTGTTTCCTGGTGCTCCACCTGGGCGAGCACCGGCTCCACCAGCTCCACCGGGGCGCTGACCGCCGCCGGCACCTGGACCACCTGGGCGCTGACCGAAGCCGCCTGGACGTGCGCTCTGGCCAGGACCGCCGGGACGCGGAGCGCCCGGACGAACTGAGCCAGGACGAGCAGTGCCTGGGCGAGGAGCGCCCGGACGGGGAAGACCGGGACGCGGTGCGCCCGGACGGGGAATGGAACTATTGCCACCACCGCTTGCAGCGGGGCGCCCCATTCCTTGGTTCGAGGCGAAGGGGTTGTTTCCCGGACGGGGCGTGCCCGGACGAGGAACAGCAGAAGGACTCGGGGTCGCAGCTGCGTTACCTTCGGGCTTCGCGCCTGATTCAGCGGATGCCTTTTCAGCAGCCAAAGCCTTCTCGGCGGCCAGTGCCTGCGCCTGACGCTCAGCGACAGTCAAAGGTGCGGGTGCCGCGCCCTCTTCTGGTTCGTGACTCGGCTCGGGCGCTGGAGTAGGAGCCGGAGCTTCTTCTGCAACGACCGCCGGGGTGGGAGCGCTTGGTGTTGGGGTCTTCGGCTTCGGCGCAGCTTTGGGCGCGGCCTTGGGAGCAGCCTTAGGCTTCTCTGGCTCTGCTGGGGCTTTCGCGGCGTCTGCTTCGAGAGCAGCCTTTAGCCGTCGTGCGACGGGTGGTTCAATGCTCGACGATGGGCCTTTAACGAATTCGCCCATTTCTTTGAGCTTCGCTAGTGCAGCCTTGCTATCGACGCCTGCTTCGGCGGCGACTTCGTGTACGCGTGGTTTGGCAGCCACATTTCTCCTGTCTGGGTCTGCTCCCAGACAGGGGCAGACCGCTAATTACTGACGGAACTCATTTCGAGTCGCTCATTAGTTGTCCATAGGTCAATCAGCCTGTTCGTTAGGGGGCATCGGTTGACGCCCCGCCTCATATTCAGCTAACACTGAAAGAAGTGCTCCGGTATCTAGCGGTGAATTCACCTTCAACGCGCGTGAAAAAGCTCTGCGTTTTACCGCATTATCAACACACGAAGTTGTGGGGTGAATCCACGCACCACGACCCGGAAGTGTGGCCGAATGATCGACCACAACCGCACCGTGAGATGCGATAACCCTCAATAACGAGGATCTGGTGCCGCTCGCGCGACAGCCAACACACGTTCTTACTGCATCCATGATACCCCTACTCTCCAATCGCGCACTCCCCCGGGTCGCGTCGGACACGCGAAGGCGATGACTGCGGTGCGCAACCGGCCGGCTCTGCACTGCGCACGGCATGCAGAGTCGACAGCGGTTGGTACTAGTCTTCGTCGAGAATCGAGTCTGGCTGGATGTCGATGCGAGCACCGGTCAGCTTGGCGGCTAGGCGCGCATTTTGCCCCTCTTTGCCGATCGCCAGCGACAGCTGGTAATCGGGAACGAGAGCACGAACCGCCTTCGTAGTTTCGTCAATCACGAACGAGCTCGAAACTTTTGCTGGCGAAAGTGCATTGGCGACAAACACGGCAAGGTTCTCTGAGTAATCAACAATGTCGATCTTCTCGTTGTTGAGCTCTGCCGTGACCGCACGAACGCGCTGGCCAAGCTCACCAATGCACGAGCCCTTGGCGTTCACGCCTGGCTCAGTTGCCCGCACGGCCATCTTGGTGCGGTGCCCCGCTTCGCGAGCCACCGAAGTGATCTCTACGATGCCACTAGCGATTTCCGGAACCTCAAGCGCGAAAAGCTTGCGTACGAGCGACGGGTGCGTGCGGCTGACCGTGATCTGCGGCCCCTTGTCACCCTTATTCACGGCTGTGACGTAAACGCGCAGTCGGGAACCGTGCTTGTACTCTTCGCTGGGAACCTGCTCTTCTGGAGGCATAATCGCCTCAACGGTGCCCAAATCGATGTGGATCATGCGGGGGTTGGGCCCCTGCTGGATCACGCCGGCAACGATGTCGCCCTCACGGCCCTTGAACTCACCAAGGACCTTGTCGTCACCAATGTCGCGCAAGCGCTGATTGATGACCTGTTTTGCCGCGAACGCAGCGATGCGTCCGAAATCACTGGGGCTATCTTCAGCCTCGCCAACAATCGCACCCTCGTCGTCGTATTCGGGAACCCAAACACTGACATGGCCGGTCTTGCGGTCGAGAACGACGCGTGCCGTCGGCGCAGTTTCTGCTGCCTTACCTTCGGGAGCCTCAACGTGCTTGAGATAGGCGCTCATTATTGCCTGCTCAATGATCTGCACCAGTTCTTCGAACGGTATCTCTCGCTCGCGCTCCATCATGCGCAGCACGCTCAAGTCGATATCCATTGAGGGCCTCCGATATTCATTTAGGGGTGATAATTCGCAACCTCACTGGCTGCGAATAGGCTAGTTTAGCCGCCTTATCCGAGCAGTGCCGCACCAACGTCAGCGATGGCTGTGCTTGTTCGCTCGTTAGTGACGCGATCCCAGACTTCAACCATTCCATTGGCAGCATCACGGCCAACAATTACGATCTTTGGCACGCCAAGAAGCTCAGCATCACCAAACTTAACTCCGGGCGAAACCTTAACTCGATCGTCGAAAAGAACGTCGAGACCCGCGCTTTCGAGCGTAGTTACGAGGCTTTCAGCAGTCTCGAAAACGACCGCATCTTTGCCCGCAGCCACGATGTGAACATCGAATGGGCTGATGTTCTTCGGCCAGAGCAGCCCCTTGCCATCGTTCGTAGTCTCGGCGATCGCGGCCATGAGGCGAGTTACGCCGATACCGTACGAACCCATTGTGACAGTCACAAGTTTGCCGTTCTCATCGAGCACTTTGAGCCCAAGAACCTCAGCGTACTTACGGCCCAGCTGGAACACGTGGCCGATTTCCATTCCGCGCGCAGTCTCGATCGGGCCGCTGCCGTCAGGCGCAGGGTCACCCGCGCGCACGTCTGAAACTTCAACGGTGCCATCGGCGACAAAATCGCGACCGGCAACGAGACCAAGAACATGCTTCTCGGGAAGGTTCGCCCCGGTAATCCACTGAGTGCCGTCAACAACGCGAGGGTCGAGAACAAAACGCACCGAGGTTGCAGACTTCTCGCCCAAGACTGCGCCGTCAGGCGACCATGGTCCGATATAGCCCTTCACAAAGCCAGGATTGCCGTCAAGCTTCGCGAGCGCGGCGAAATCGTCGAGTGTCGCCGCCTCGACTTCGGCAGGCGCGAACGCAACTTCAGCGCGCTTGAGGTCGACATCGCGGTCGCCCGGAAGGCCGATAACGACAAGCTCCCTCGAACCGTCGATCGACTTGAGAGCGAGCACGATGTTCTTGAGAGTATCGGCTGCGGTCCAGGGACGGTCAGCACGAGGCTGCTCTTCGTTTGCGAGAGCAACGAGCGTTTCAATGGTCGGAGTGTTCGGTGAGTCAAAGATGAGCGGTGCCGGAAGGCCATCAATTGGCAGTGCCTCTGGCGGAGTCGTGCGGTACGCCTCAACGTTTGCTGCATAGCCCCCAGCCGTGCGAACGAACGTGTCCTCACCGATGGGAGTGGGGTGCAAGAATTCTTCGCTCTTGGAACCACCCATTGCGCCGGCATCCGCTGAGACGACGACGTACTCGAGGCCCAAGCGAGTGAAGATTCGTTCGTAAGCATCACGGTGCTGCTGGTACGACAGGTCGAGACCGGCATCCGTGTAATCGAATGAGTAGCTATCTTTCATCGAGAACTCGCGGCCGCGGAGTAGGCCAGCGCGCGGGCGAGCTTCGTCGCGGTACTTGTCTTGAATTTGGTACAACGACAACGGCAAATCTTTGTAACTCGAGTACAGGTCTTTCACGAGCAGCGTGAAGACTTCCTCGTGTGTGGGAGCCAACAGGTAGTCGGCATCCTTGCGATCCTTGAGCCGGAAAATTCCGTCGCCGTACTCGGTCCAGCGACCAGTCAACTCATAGGGCTCACGCGGCAGCAGCGCAGGAAAGAGCACCTCTTGCGCGCCAAAAGACTCGAGCTCTTCACGGATGATCGCCTCGATCTTGCGGCGAACCTTGAGACCAAGAGGCAACCACGCGAACACACCAGGAGCCTGACGACGGATGTAGCCAGCCCGCACCAAGAGGCGGTGGCTTGCTACTTCAGCATCGACGGGATCTTCGCGAAGCGTGCGGACAAAGAGTTGAGAGAGACGTGTAGACACGCCTCAATGTTAGTGGGGCTACGGCGTGAGAACTTGCGGGCTGCCAGTGGCGCCAGCTGGCATCTCTGCGGCGATGCGGTTTGCCTCTTCGATCAGCGTCGCAACGATCTCAGATTCAGGCACCGTCTTGATGACTTCACCCTTGACAAAGATCTGACCCTTGCCGTTGCCGCTGGCGACGCCGAGGTCAGCTTCACGAGCCTCGCCTGGGCCGTTGACTACACAGCCCATTACGGCAACTCGCAAAGGAACGGTCATTCCCTCTAGACCCTCAGTCACATCATTAGCAAGCTTGTAGACGTCAACCTGGGCCCGACCACAGCTGGGGCACGACACGATCTCAAGCTTGCGCTCACGCAGGTTGAGCGACTGCAGAATCTGCAATCCGACCTTGATCTCCTGTACGGGAGGTGCGGAAAGTGAGACACGAATCGTGTCACCAATGCCCTCGGAGAGCAGGATGCCGAATGCTGTGGCGCTCTTGATGGTTCCCTGAAACTCGGGTCCGGCTTCTGTTACGCCCAAGTGCAGCGGCCAGTCGCCACGCTCAGCGAGCATGCGATACGCCTTGACCATGACGATGGGGTCGTTGTGCTTGACAGAAATTTTGAAGTCGTGGAAGTCGTGCTCTTCAAAGAGGCTCGCCTCCCAGACGGCGCTTTCAACAAGCGCCTCTGCTGTGGCTTTGCCGTACTTCTGAAGAAGGCTTGGCTCGAGAGAACCGGCATTGACTCCAATGCGCAAGCTCACGCCAGCGTCCTTGGCCGCCTTGGCGATATCGCCAACCTTGTCGTCAAACTTTCGGATGTTTCCCGGGTTTACGCGAACTGCGCCGACTCCCGCGTCGATCGCAGAGAAGACGTAACGAGGCTGAAAGTGGATGTCTGCGATGACAGGAATCTGGCTCTTCTTCGCGATGATGTGCAATACATCGGCGTCCTCCTGATGAGGGACGGCAACACGAACGATGTCGCAGCCTGACGCTGTCAGCTCGGCGATCTGCTGAAGAGTTCCATCAATGTTCGTCGTCTGCGTAGTCGTCATTGACTGCACGCTGACTTGCGAGTCGCTGCCGACCCCTATCGAACCGACCTTGATCTGCCGGGTCTTGCGACGAGGAGCGAGGACTTCAGGGACTTTCGGCATTCCGAGATTGATTGCTGGCACTATTCCAGTCTAGAGCCGACTCCTGAACAACAGCGGAACGCTAGCGTGCGGCGAGGTGGGCAGTCAGTGCCTGTACGAACTCTGTCGGGCGCTCCAAGTGTGCCGAGTGGCCGCAGTTTTCCCACGCAAGTTCGGTGTACTCGCCTCCGTTTGCTGCGTACTGATCGAAGACCGCGCGGGTCTGCTCGATCATAGGCTGTGGCGGCGCAATCTCGGCGCCAGGCCAGCCAGGAATTACGCCCAGTTGCCCCAAGAAGTTGAGGTCGAATCCAGAAGCATCCGACACAATGGCGTCATTGAGTCCGCGAATCCAGAGCAGGCGTGGCTTGCTCGCCAACTCGGTGATTCCGCTCACGTCGAAGTGGTCGGGTGTCATCGTGTTGAGCACTCCACGACTACCAGGACCAAAGCCGGGCCATGCATCCACTGCAACCGAATCACCTGGGTAGTTGTCTTCGCCTGTTGCTGTACTGAGCATCGACTCTACCCAGAGGTCCTCGTGCTCGGTGTGCGCTGTCGCATCAGCAACATAGGCGGTTCGAAACACCATGCGAGCGGATGTCGGAGAATCGTCACCGGCATTGCCTGCGTCGAGCTGGGCAATAAAGTCTGGGTTCGCTCCCCCACCGCCCGTGCCGGGGCATTCGGGAGCCAGCAGTTCACCGTGAGCTCCTTTAGTGCCGCCGAAGCCGTAGGGAGAAACAGGCGAAACGAAAGTGACGCTCTCGACACGCTCGGCGTGGTCAAGCATGAACTGCATAACGACACCTCCTCCCATGCTCCAGCCGACGAAGCTCGCGCGCTGTACGCCGAGCGAGTCGAGTACAGAAGCGATGTCGTCAGAAAAGTCTCGAACGCCTCTTGTGGCATCCACCGGCAGCGTTTCGCTGTCGCCAAATCCACGCAGGTCGATCGCGAGGGCCCGCACATCGCTCTCAAGGCTGAGCATCGCCGGTTGCCAAAAGAGCGACGATGAGACGTTGCCGTGAACGAATACGACTGTCGAAGTCGCGTTCACTGCCGGTCGTTCGAGAACGGAGGCGGCAATTCGCGGGGTAGCGACGCTGTGCTGAACAATGCCATCGAGAAGGGTAGCCATGGTGAATCCTTTAGTTGGTGAAACTACGGGGCAGTAAGTTCGACGATCAGTTCGGGTTCGGTCGCTGCACGAACGGTCGCTTCGTCAACGCCGGGAGCTAGTTCGCGCAGGACGAGTCCGTGATCAGTGACGTCGATCACGGCAAGATCGGTAATGATTCGGTGAACGACACCACGACCGGTCAGCGGCAACGAACACTCGTTCACGATCTTTGGGCTACCGTCTTTCGCGACGTGCTCCATGAGCACGATTACTCGAGCGGCACCGTGCACGAGATCCATCGCGCCACCAGGCCCCTTGACCATCTTTCCGGGAATCATCCAATTGGCGAGATCGCCGGCCACGGAGACTTGCATCGCACCAAGAATTGCCGCGTCGATCTTGCCGCCGCGAATCATCCCAAAGCTCATGGCTGAATCGAAGAATGCGGTGCCTGGAAGCGTGGTCACCGTTTCTTTACCCGCATTGATCAGGTCAGGATCGACGTTTTCCTCTGTCGGATACGGCCCAACACCCAGGATCCCATTCTCCGATTGCAATACAACTGTTCGGCCAGCGGGCACATAGTTGGGCACGAGCGTCGGAAGCCCAATACCAAGATTCACATACGACCCATCGGCCAACTCAAGTGCGGCACGAGCCGCCATCTCTTCGCGTGTCAAAGCCATTACGCCACTTCCTTCTGCACTGTGCGACGTTCAATTCTCTTTTCGACATCGGAACCGACCTCGACTACCCGTGTGACATAGACGCCAGGCAAGTGCACGGCATCCGGCTCAATCTCTCCCGGTTCAACTAGCTCTTCAACCTGAGCAATACAGATGCGACCAGCCATCGCGGCAAGCGGTGAAAAGTTGCGGGCCGACTTAGCAAAAACCAGGTTTCCGTGGCGATCACCCTTGAGCGCGTGCACGAGTGAGAAGTCTGTCGTGATTGCCTCTTCGAGAACGAAGTCCTTGGCTGCGCCATTCACGTCAAAAGTGCGAACTTCCTTCTGGGGCGAGGCAATCGCGACGCCACCTGAGCCGTCATAGCGACGCGGCAGCCCACCCTCAGCTACCTGAGTTCCGACACCTGTCTGGGTAAAGAAAGCTGCAACACCAGAACCACCAGCACGAAGCTTTTCTGCGAGGGTGCCCTGCGGCGTCAACTCCACTTCAAGCTCTCCGGTCAAGAATTGGCGCTCAAACTCTTTGTTCTCGCCAACATACGACGACGTCATCTTGCGGATGCGGCGAGCGCCGAGCAATACGCCAAGTCCCCAGTCGTCGACACCACAGTTGTTGCTCACGATACTTAAATTGTCAGAGCCCAACTCAAGTAGCGCTTGGATGAGGACCATCGGGTTGCCGCAGAGGCCGAAGCCTCCAACGGCAAGGGATGCCCCGTTCGGAATATCGGCGACGGCATCCGCTGCCGACCCCACTGTCTTGTCGATGCTCACGCTCGGACCTCCCGCGGTTGATTCGCCAATAATTCACCCATGACGCCGGCAACAAAGTCTGCGCCGCGCTGCGCCAAAGTAATTGTGTAGTGATTGACATCCGGCGCCTCGTGAAACTTCACATGAGGAAGCTCCGACCGCCAATCGACACACTGTTCCGGAGAATACAATGCTGGCACCTGATTGAGAAGACCCCGCGGCGCCCGAATAAAGTGCACCGGCATGCTCAACGTGTCGAGAGCCGCCCGATACCGGGTATCACCGCTCAATTGGAGAGCGTCAAAACTGACCGCGGCAATATTGCTTGCGGGGTGCAAGTGCGGCTCGGAACCCACAAGGTCATAATCGACGTAGTCACGAACTGCCTGGGTGAAGTCGCCCTCGAATGCCGGATGCTGTGCCCAAAAATTCTGGTAGCTAGCGTGATCAGCGAACGTCATTGACAGTCGCTCTGCGGCGGGCCCCAAGATCACTTGAGGCAACTCTTCCAACGAGGTTCCCTCTGGCGCGGGGATTGGCAATCCACCGTCGATGAGTACGAGGCCAGACACGCGCTCCGGGTGCTGCGCCGCAAAAGTTGCGGCGACGAAACCACCCATCGAGTGTCCGACGACGAGTGCGGATGCCGTCTCGGTTGCGTCAAATAGAGCGTCAATGTCTGCGGCGTGTTGCGGCATCCCGAATGGAGCAGGAAGAGTGCGACTCGCCCCCCGACCGCGCAGGTCTGGTGCGATCACGCGGTGCTGCGGAAACGCTGCGGCTATGAGCGGCCAGGACATGTGTGACGCGGTGATGCCATGAACCAGCATGATGGTGCCGAGCGCTGGTAACTCGGGCTCCCACAGCGCTGCGGTGAGTTTTCCGCCGGCGACAGGGCAGGAAATGGTGCGATATCGCTTCATCATCGTGCGCTCCAGCCGCCATCCATCGTGTACGAAGCCCCGGTAACCATTCCCGCGGTATCGCCGGCGAGCCACAACACTAGGTCGGCAACTTCCTCTGGCTCTAGCAGTCGTTTGATCGCGCTCTCGGTGAGCATGACCTTCTCGATAACCTCGGACTCTGGGATGCCGTGAACCTTCGCCTGATCGGCAATCTGCTTCTCGACGAGCGGCGTGCGCACGTAGCCGGGGTTAACGCAATTGCTTGTGACGCCGTGTTCGCCTCCTTCCAGAGCGGTGACTTTAGAGAAACCCTCAAGCGCGTGTTTGGCTGCCACATACGCAGACTTGTAAGGCGACGCTCTCAGCCCGTGAACGGAGCTGATGTTGATAATGCGACCGAACTTGCTCTCGTACATGTGCGGAAGTGCAGCCCTAACGAGCAAGAACGGAGCCTCAATCATGAGATCGAGAATGCGACTGAACATCGCCGGGTCAAAACTTTCGATCGGGCTCACGTGCTGGATACCCGCATTGTTGACGAGAATGTCGATGTCGAGTGACAGATCGGCAAGCGCTGCCGTATCGGTCAGGTCAACCTGCCACGCCTCCCCGCCGACGAGCTCAGCTTGAGCTTTCGCCGCCTCCCCGTTGAGATCCGCAACGATCACGTGCGCTCCAGCGTTCGCCAGCGACACGGTGCAGGCGGCACCGATCCCGCTTGCCCCACCGGTTACAAGGGCTCGACGGCCCGTTAGGTCGATCACTTCTCGACTCCCTCACTGCGCGGCTCCGGTACTGCAAGACCCCGGCGGATAAATGTGATCATCTGATCGAGAACTTCGTCTGGAACTCGCGAGGTTCCGCTTGCGGTCGGGTCGGCGTCGTGGCCTGCTGCTGGCGAGTCTCCCCAGAGCACCCACCGCATCCCGATCATTTCGCCAATTCCCATGAGCGCCCACGCTGCAACAGTCGGGTCGACATCACCGATCTCGCCAAGCAGTTGTGCCTCTTTTAGGCCCTCGATGTAGCCATCAACGATGCGGGAGTAGTGCAATCGCAGCGACTTGGGTGAAACAAATTCTGCTTCACGGACGACACGGTAGAGCGCAGGATGTTCAGCAGTGAATTCGAAGAACGCCCGAAATCCTGCACGCTCAGATTCGATGCGAGTGGATGCTGCTGCTGACGCCTCGCTCATGGCACGACGCACGCGACGATTCAGATCCTCAACAAGTTCTTCAAAGATCTCGAGCTTGCTTGAAAAGTAGAGGTAGAACGTACCCTGACCGACGCCAGCCTCTTCCGTAATGCGAACAACAGAGGCATCGGTGTAGCCGTAGCGCGCAAAGACGGTTTCGGCCGCTTCAATTAATTTTGTCTTGGTGCGGGTGCCGCGAGCTGTTAGTGGTGTGCTCATGAACTGATCCGTCCTAGTTGTTCTGACTGTTCTGTCCATTGGCCGAGCAATACGCGCCGACGTACTTTGTCGCTCGATGATCGCGGGATCGCCTCGACAAATATCACCCTTTTCGGCACTTTGAATTTGGCGAGGGCTGCCCGTGCGAAGTCGAGAAGGTCAGTTTCATCGGTCGAAGCGCCTGAGCGCACGACAACCCACGCGACTGCTACCTCGCCCCACTGTTCGTCGGGAACCCCAACAACAGCGACATCAGCGATAGCAGGGTGACCGAAAAGCACACCCTCGATTTCGGCGGGCGCAACCGATTCTCCCCCAGTGATGAAGATGTCTTTGATGCGATCGAGCACTCGGTAGTAACCTTCGGCATCCCGGCTGACGAGGTCGCCCGTAGCGAGCCAGCCGTCGCGGAGTGCGAGCGCAGTAGCTTCTGGCGCGCGGAAGTACCCGCTAAAGACTCCTGGACCACTCACGAGCAATTCGCCCTGACCGGCGCCGTCGATGCGTTCTCCCGTTACGGGGTCGGCAATGTCGACATCGACGTGCGGATACGGCTTGCCAGCTGAGCCGATTCGAACCCGAGCTTCTTCATCGGGAAGGCACAGTACGTTGGGTGCTGCTTCTGTAAGGCCATAGCCTTGAGTGAGCGCAACACCCCGGCTGTGCCAGACCCGCAACAGTGGTTCTGGCATCGGAGCTCCGCCAACGATGGCGTGCGCGAGACTAGACAGATCACTCGATGCGAAGCGCGGATGCTGCGAAAGGATCAGGTAGTTTGCGGGAACGCCCATCATTGTCGTAATCCGTCGATCAGCGATCAGTTGCAGAACGCGAGCGGGGTCGAAAGTGCGCTCGAGTACGACTGTCGCGCCCATCCACCAGGCCAACAAGGGTTGAATATTCCAGCCACCCACGTGGTACTGCGGCATGACAGCAAGCACGGTGTCTGCGCTTGTGATTTCTGCCGTGCGAGAGAGCGAAAGGTTCGTCCAGAAGCAATTGGAGTGGCTGAGGATTGCACCCTTGGCCTGATCAAGAGTTCCCGAAGTAAAGACGATGAGGAGGGCATCCTCATCACGAACAGCGCGACGCTCTGGAACAGGTGAGCTACTTCTCAGCGGGGCAACAATGACGCGCTCAATGCCGTGAGTTCCCAAAATTCCGCGTGCGATGGGTGCGACGAGACGGTCAGCGGCCAAAGCGGCGAGCGTTGAAAACTCATCCTCGACCAGCAGGAGGGCAGGATCTGCCTGCTCAAGCTGTTGAGCGATCTCACGCGGAGAGAGACGCCATGAGAGCGGCACCAGCACGAGGCCCGCTTTGGCACAGGCGAAGAAGACGACGACGTGGTCTGAACTGTTTCCGGTAATAGTGGCGATGCGATCGCCCACACCATAGCCCCCATCGAGGAAGGCCGCCGCTAGAGCACTGGCGCGATCATCCAACTGGCGGTACGTGAGCACGACACCACGGTCGTCAACAGCAACTCTGTCTGGCGTGGCGAGGGCGCGATCAGCAGTCCACCTCCCGAGCGTGTGCAGCCCATCAGACTGACTCATTCCGCCTCCTCAAGCTGCTTGCGCGCGAGCGGTGTGGCACGAGTACCTGTCGAGAGGCGCCGCGCCGCACCAGCAATTCCTCCGGGAAGGAACAACACAACAAGGATAAACAGCGTGCCCAAGATAAACAGCGGTTCTGAGAGAGGAATACGCAAAACCGCCGGCAGGTCGGCGATAGCTTCGGACCCGGCGAGCGCGGTCAGCCGCTGATCCAGCAGCGTATAGATGATTCCACCGACGATGGCGCCCCAGCGCGACCCGACACCTCCGAGTACAACAATCACCAAAATCGTCAGCGTGAAATCGGCGGAGGTCGCCCGCGGAGTAGTCCCGCTCTGCAACAGCAGATGCACCATACCAACGAGTGATGCCAGCACGGAGGCGATGACGAATGCCATGAGCTTCACTCCGAATGGGCGCAAACCCAAAACGCGAACGCGCAGTTCATTTTCACGAGTGGCGGTAACAGCATGGCCAGCACGCGAGTGTTCAAACGAGGCAACGACGACAAACACGATGACGAGAAGCGCTAGCGCGAGCCAATAAAGGTTTCGTGTGTTCACTACGCCTATGAAGAAGTCAGGCACATGTTCTGTGTCGAGACGCAGCCCCTCTTCACCTCCAGTGATCGCCGGATTACGCCGCACAAGCACGTTACCGGCTTGGGCGAAAGCGAGAGTAACCATTGCAAAAGAGATACCGGTGACTCGCAAGCTCAACGAACCAAGGAGATAAGCGGCGGCGATCACGATTGCGAGAGTCAACCCGAGCGCGGGAATCAGACTGAGTTCTGTCTGCTGCAAAACGATACCGAGACCGTACGCGCCGAGGGCGAAGTAGAGCGCGTGACCAAACGAGAGCATTCCAGCAGTACCGAAAAGCAAGTGGTAGCTAAGCGCCAGTGAGGCAAACAAGAGCGCCAGCGCCAACAGCTGCAGCGTGCCAGGAGTATAGGTGGCTCCCGGCAGTACGCCGGGAATTGAGATGTTCAGTAGCGGCAATATGGCGGCGAACACCACGAAGGCGCCCCCGACAATCCACCACGTGCGCTGGCTGAGGTTCGTTAGCGACTTCATGCCTTCTTCCCCAAAATTCCGGTTGGGCGAACCAACAGCACTACAGCGAGCAACAGAACAACCATCAGATCACCAGTGCCGCCCAAGAAGTAGTTAGCAAACTGCTGCAGGATGGCCACTGCTACCGATGCAATCGCAGCCCCCGCGAGCGAACCCAGACCACCAATCACGGTGACAATGAAAGCGAAAATCAGCAGAGATCCGCCTAACTGTGGCGAAACGTAGCCGAAATAGTGCGAGGCAAGCACCCCGCCGAGACCTGCTGCAGCGCCGCCAATCGCAAAGACAACGGTGAATGCCTTGCGCACATCAATGCCAAGCGCGGTGACCATTGACCGGTTCTCGACGCCGGCGCGAATAACCAAGCCGAAACGCGTGTACCGCAAGAACGCAACGATACCGAGTAGCACGAGCACAGCTGCCCCAATAAGCAAGAAGCGGTCGTTCGGAACGCGAGCGCCGAGGATTTCAGTGGTGTGAGACAGCCATGGCGGTGCGGTGACATAAATCGGATCGGTACCCCAAATGCCGTCAAAGAGAGCAACAGTGGCGAGAGCTAGGCCGACGGTCACGAGCACTTGCTCAATGTGGCGGTTATACAGTCGCCGAATGAGCAGAAACTCGGTTGCCGCAGCAACTAGTGCACCAACAACCATTCCGAGCAGTAGCGATGCGATGAGTGTGCCCCAGCTTTCGCCGCCCATCCGTCTCGCTAACTCCCAGCCGGCAAACGCGCCAAGGGTCAGAAACGAACCGTGGGCGAAGTTCAAGACGCCCATAAGGCCGTAGATCAGAGAAAGACCGGATGCGACCAAGAAGTACAGAGCCCCTAAGCCCAAGCCCGTGATCAGCAAAAGAACTATGGTGCTCACGCGACCCCCAGCAATTCTTTAGTCAGCGCTTCGTTTCCGAGCAGCTCTTCTGCGCTGCCGTCGTAAACAACGCGACCGCCCTCAAGCACGATGGCCTTCTTGGCGAGCATCCGGACTACCTGAAGGTTCTGCTCAACAAGCAGCACCGGGACAGTTTCCGCGGCACGCTCCAGTGCCCGTGCGACATCCATAACAATGAGCGGCGCGAGCCCCTTTGTCGGTTCGTCGACTAACAGAACCTGGTTGTTGTTCACTAGCGCGCGAGCCAGTGACACCATCTGCTGCTGACCGCCCGAGAGAGTCCCAGCCAATTGGCCAGCACGGTCTGTGAGATCGGGAAAGAGCTCCGCGACCAGAGCGCGGTTGGGCGACGAGTCGCGCTCGGCAAGCCGAAGATTCTCTGCAACCGTGAGTGACGCAAAAACTTCACGATCCTCGGGAACATACCCGACCCCACGTTGGACAATGCGATGAGTGGGCTCGCGATCAACTCGCTCCCCCGCAACAGTGACCTCACCGGATCGTTCAATGAGACCCAAGATGGCGCGAAGCGTGCTCGTCTTTCCGACACCATTGCGGCCCAGAAGCGCGGTCACTCCAACGGGAAGCATCTCAAAACTCACCGACTCAATGACCTGCTGGCCGTCAATGCTTGCGCTGAGATCGGAAACCGTCAGGATCGACTCAGTCACGACGGCAGTCGTCGACTCGGTCATAGTGGTGCCCCCAAATATGCTTTCTGCACCGCTTCGTCTGCCATCACGGCATCCGGGGTGTCACAGGCGAGTAACTGGCCATGGTGCATCACCGCAACGCGGTCGACCAGACCGAGCACGACATCCATATGATGTTCAACCATCAGTACGGTGCGACCGGAATGGTGCACCTGGCGAATCACCTCGGTGAGTCCGGCAACATCGCCAGACGCAACCCCCGCCATGGGCTCGTCGAGCAGGATGACGCTTGGATCGGTGGCCAAAAGCATCGCGATCTCTAGCTTGCGCTTGTCACCGTGAGAGAGCACGCCAGCGACAGTTTCGCTGTGATGACTGAGCCCGACCTCGTCGAGTCGTGCTCGGGAAATAGTCGAGGCCTCATCGTGTGCCCGCGGGAAACGTAGCACCGAGGTAGCACCGCCGAGTTTTACTTGAGCGGCCAGCCGCACATTCTCGAGAGCGCTCAATGCCGGAAAGAGACTAGATGTTTGAAAAGTCCTGCCGAGCCCAGCCCGGGCCCGCGAGTCGATGGTCTGATTTGTGACATCACGACCATCGAGGCCAACGGTTCCCGTCGTGGGAATCATCACCCCAGAAATGAGGTTGAATAGCGTGGTTTTTCCGGCCCCGTTCGGACCGATCACGCCGAGCATTTCACCCTTGGCGACCGACAGTGACACGTCATCAATGATGACGGCACCGCCGATCGTCAGAGCAAGGTGCTCGACCGTGAGCACGGGCTGGTTCGACATAGCTACTTACTCTGCGATGGGAGGGGTTACGGCGTCAGCATCAACCGCAGTGACCAGCTCAGGAACCCACGAGTCGCCATCTGCGACAAGAGTCACTTGGAACATCGGCTGAATCATTGCGTGGTCTTCTGCACGGACTGTGATCGATCCCTTTGCGGAGTCAAAAGTCCACCCTTCAAGCGCTGCGATCATCGCGTCGACATCGTCGCCGCCTTCACGGACTGCTTGAACAACCATCTGCGCGGCAACGAAGCCATCCGGCGAGAAGAGGTCCGCCTGCTTGCCCTCTGCCTCAAGGTAGCTCACCATCGCTGAGTTCGCGTCATTGTCAGTTGCGCCGCCGAAGTAGTGGTTGAGGAAGCTGATTTTGTCGCTAGCGGGGCCGTACGCGCCGTATGTGGAGACATCGCCGAGCCCTGTTGCAACAGGAACACTATCGAAGACGCCCTGTTGGCTGAGTGCTTCCCACATCGCGCCGGAAGTTGCTCCAGCCCAGGCGACGAATACGAGGTCTGGCTGTGCGTCAACAATCTGCTGGGCAAATGGCGTGAACTCTGTAGCATCTTCGGGAACGAGCAAGCTCGTCACGTCTGCGCCCTGTCCGCCAAGAACTGCGGTAGCTGCGGCAACGTTGCCCTGGCCAAACGCCGTGTCTTGACCGAAGACGAGTACCGACTTGCCTGCTGGGTCCCCGATAAAGGTTCCCGCGGTAGCGACGTCTTGGTAGCTCTGACGTCCCGAACGGAAGGTGTAGTTGTTGACTCCGGTGATGGCATCCGCCGCGGCGGGGCCCGAAATGTAGAGAACTTTGTTCTGCTCAGCTTGCTCAGCCAGTGCCAATGCGATTCCGGATGAGACAGTACCGATGATGATCTTCTGTCCTTGACCGATCACGTCTTTCGCTGCGGTGACTGCTTTATCGGCGTCGCCGGCGTCATCCGTAATTTCAATATTGAGTTCACGACCGTCGACGGTGCCCGTGCCGTCAGTGGCGTAATCGAGGCCGGCGTCGAAGCCAGCGAGGTAGGCCTCGCCGTAGGCCGCAAGCGGACCGGTCTGGGACGTAATGATTGAGATGTCGACTGGTGCGAGGTCGTCGCCGCCAGTTCCGGTGTCGACGCTGGGGGCACAGCCCGCCAAAGTGAGTGCAACCGTCGCTATTAACGCCGGAGCGAGGTATTTTTTATTGACCCGCATGATGGGACCTTTCCTGCTGCCTTAGGAGGATTGTGATCTGAACCTGAGACCCGGTTCAGGTTTCATGTAGCCTATGGTTGCTCAACCACGCTGTCAACAACGGCGCACAAATAGAGGAGTTTGCACAGTGGCCAACACCCCAGCACCCAACGATGTAGTAATCCTTTCCGCAACACGCACCCCACAAGGAAAACTGCGCGGACAACTCGCATCACTCACGGCGGTACAGCTCGGCGCGATCGCGCTCAGCGCGGCAGTCGAACGCTCCGGCGTGAGCGTAGACGACATCGACCAAGTGATCTTTGGCCAAGTAATTCAGGCTGGTGCTGGCCAGAACCCTGCACGGCAGAGCGCTATTGCGGCAGGGATCGGCTGGAAAACCCCCGCGGTTACGGTAAATAAGGTCTGCCTCTCTGGACTCGCCGCCATAGTGGATGCCGCACGCCTCATCCGACTCGGCGAAGCCAACGTAATTGCTGCCGGCGGCCAAGAGTCAATGACCAACGCACCGCACGTGCTTCCAGGATCCCGCATGGGCTGGGCTTACGGAACGGTCTCAGCGCTCGACACCGCTGCCCACGATGCTCTGACAGATGCCTTCGATGCCGAGTCGATGGGGGCGAGTACCGAGCGCCACAACGGCCGGCTCAAGATTAGTCGCACAGAGCAAGACGAGATCGCGGCCTCCTCCCATCAGCGCGCCGCCGCCGCGATCGAAGCCGGTGTTTTCGTTGATGAGATTGCACCAGTAACGATCCCCCAGCGCAAAGGCGACGACCTAGTAATCGACACGGATGAGGGAGTTCGCGCGAACACCACCGTCGAGACTCTCGCAGGTCTTCGCCCAGCGTTCGACCCAGAAGGCACCATAACGGCAGGGAACTCGTCACCGTTGAGCGACGGAGCTTCCGCTGTTATTCTGGCGAGCCGCGCTTGGGCCGAGGAGCACGGGCTCACTTGGCTTGCTGTGCTCGACCGTTCGGGTCACGTTGCTGGCCCCGACAATTCATTGCACTCGCAGCCTGCACGCGCCATTGCTGCAGCACTTGAGAACGCTGGCTGGAGCGCTAGCGACCTCGACTTCGCCGAGATAAACGAAGCATTCGCTGCCGTGAGCCTTCGCTCAACCGCCGAACTGGGGCTCAGCCACGACATCGTAAACATCCACGGTGGAGCAATCGCCATTGGCCACCCCGTCGGCGCATCAGGTGCGCGACTCGTCGTACACGCGGCTCATGAGCTCGCTCGACGCGGCTCAGGCCGTGCCGCCGTCGCACTGTGCGGTGGTGGCGGTCAGGGTGATGCACTGCTGCTGACGCGCTAACCAGTCGCGTTGCGGTCCAGACGAAAGTGTGGGCCGCAACGCACTCTAAACGGCAGCTGGAGCTAAAAGAAAGTAATCGGCTTCACGATGTCTGCGTAAACCAACAACAGAGTCATCGCGCCAAGAAGCACAACAACGACGAGCGTCAACGGGATAATCTTCGCCGTGTCGACCGGGCCAGGATCAGGCTTGCCAAACAACTTCGCGAAGAACCGTCGCACACCCTCATAGAGGGCGCCCGCGACGTGACCACCATCGAGGGGCATCAGCGGCACAAGGTTGAACACAAACAATGCGACATTGAGTGAGCCGATTAGCCCGATCAAGGACGCAATCCGATCGGCAACAGGGGCCGAATCGAGGCTCGCGATCTCTCCGGCAATACGACCGACACCCACTACGCCAATCGGGCCATTTGGATCGCGGTCCCCCGGGCCAAAGGCGGCAGCAGCCACGTCAACCATGCGCTGAGGAAGGTGCAGAATCACGTTGGAAACAGCCACAACGTTCTCGCCGACAGCGGGCAGAACCGCGGTAACTGGTTGCTTTACGTTTTCAACGGCTGAGCCAATTCCCAAGAACCCGTACTCTTCTGTCTGGGGTTCGCCAACCGCATTTTCGACAATCCGTCCGCGATCGTCATAGACGTACCGTTCAGTAAGCAGAGGCTCGGTCACGAGCGTGACATCTGCTCCAGCTCGCTCGACGACGACCGTAAGCTCGTCGCCTGCAGCCGCACGAATGTACTCGGTTGCTTCAGCCCAAGTCTCAACCGGCTTGCCGTCCATCGACACCAGCCGGTCACCCGGTAGTAGTCCCGCAGCAAATCCTGGGGCCTCTGGGTCGGTGCTTTCACACGTTTGGCGCTCCGCGGTTGCGGGAAGAACACACTCAGAGACACTACTGATCGTTGTGGTTGTCTGCGCGATACCAAAGCCCATAAAGAGGATCGCAAACATAACGATTCCAATGAGCAGGTTCATCAGCGGCCCGCCGAGCATGATGACAACTCGCTTAAGTACTGGCAAGTTGTAGAACGCCCGAGACTCGTCGACGTCAACAAGAGTGTCAGCACTTGCCGTGCGAGCATCCTGAACGAGTGATTGAAAAATACCTGTCGTGGCAGTGCGACCCTTACTATTCGCTTTGCCCGGTGGGTACATGCCTGCCATCGCGATATAGCCGCCGAGCGGAATCGCCTTTACCCCGTACTCGGTCTCACCGCGCTTTCGCGAAAAGATTGTTGGCCCAAAGCCAATCATGTACTGACTTACGCGCACCCCAAAGAGCTTCGCCGGCAGCAAGTGACCGATTTCGTGCAGGCCAATAGACACGGCGAGCCCGACTACAACAACCAGGATGCCAAGAATGTACAAGAGCACGTTTTCCACCCGCTAAGAATAGCCACGCATACCGACGTCGACCTGTGCCAGCGCTGTGGAGAACCCATAATGACCCCGCATTGGGGGTTTCACGGACGAATCAGGCCATCACGACCCCGCCGCTAGGAGCGCGCCACGACCACCGCGTCGGCTTCGCGACGGGCCCACGACTCAGCCTCTGCGAGCGACTCGAGGCTCAATTCAGCGGCATCGTGGCTCTCAACGACCTGCTCAACGACATCCAAAATGTCCAGATAGCCAATAGTGCCCGCGTGAAATGCATATACCGCTTGCTCGTTGGCCGCATTGAACACCGCGGGATACGTGAGGCCAGCCGCGCCAACAGCCTTCGCCATCTCAACGGCCGGGAACACCTCGTTGTCGAGAGGGTCGAAGTTCCACGTGCTCGCCGTCGTCCAATCAAGCGGGACCCCGGCACCAGCGACCCGATGAGGCCAGTCAAGCCCGAGTGAAATGGGCAATCGCATGTCAGGCGGACTTGCCTGAGCAAGCGTCGAACCATCTACAAACTCCACCATCGAGTGAACGATCGATTGCGGATGAACTGTCACCGCGATGCGGTCGTAGGGCACTCCGAACAAGAGATGAGCCTCGATCACCTCAAGCCCCTTGTTGACAAGGGTTGATGAGTTCGTCGTGACCACGAGCCCCATATCCCACGTCGGATGTGCGAGAGCCTCCTGCGGCGTGACCGCCCGCAGCGACTCGCGCGTGCGGCCACGGAACGGGCCGCCGGATGCCGTCAACACGAGTCGACGCACTTCCGAGTGCTCGCCCGAACGCAAAGCCTGCGCAATTGCGGAATGCTCAGAGTCCACGGGAACGATTTGGCCAGGTTTAGCGCGCGACATGACTAAAGCGCCGCCAACAATCAGGCTCTCCTTGTTGGCCAACGCCAACACCGCACCAGAATCGAGCGCAGCGAGCGTTGGTCCGAGACCTACAGAGCCAGTAATGCCATTGACAACGACATCGGCAGGAACATCCCGAACCAACTCGGCCGCTTGCTCAGCACCGAAGGCAATATGGCTGACGCCAAAGCGCGCCGCCTGCCGTTCAACAAGTTCACGGTTCGATCCTGCTGCGAGCCCGACGACTTCGAAGCGATCACGATTAGCATCAATCACTTCGAGCGTCTGCGTGCCGATCGAACCAGTCGACCCCAGCAGAATTATCTTGCGCATCCCGCTACCTTAGCGACCCTGCACAAATGTGCGCGAATGACGAGGTGGGACTAGCCGAGGCCAAGAATGTCAACAACAAACACGATCGTGTCCTTGCCGCCGATTCCTGCACCCTCAGAGCCTGCTTCGCCATAGCCTTCGCTCGGTGGAAGTACGGCAATGATTTGCGAGCCGACCTTCTGTCCTTCTAGTGCAGTCTTGAAGCCCTTGACGACCTGGCCAGTGTTGAACGTCGACGGCGTGCCGCGAGCCCAGCTCTCATCGAACACCTCGCCGGTAGTCCAGTTCATCCCCACATAGTGGACGATGACATCCGCATTCTCGCCAACCACTGCGCCGTCGCCCTGTTTGAGCACGGCAACCTCAAGTTCTGATGGAGGGTCGGTCGATGGAATTGTGATCGTCGGACGACCATCATCATCGAGCTTCACCGCTGGAAGCCCGTCAACGGCTGGCTGGTCTTTGCCGTCAGCACGCGGAAGCGCAGGGTCCGCAGGAGCATCAACCGAAATTACGTCAACGACGAAGACGATGTCGTCATCGGCAGCGACGCCAAGCTGCTCACGAGCAGCGTCATCGGCGAATGATTCCTCAGGCGGGATTACTCCGACGACGCGTGCTCCGGCAGTTGAGCACTGAATGGTCTTAACGATGCCAACTAGGAACTGTTCGGCGTCAACAGGAAGCGGCGCAATGCCTGCCTCGTCGTAGGTCGTCGACGACAGCTCTTCACCGGTGGCGCCGCTGTACAGGGTGAAGTAGGCGTTTACTTTCGCCCCTTCAACGGCAAGCTGGTCGCCGTCGCCCTTGATCGAAACTGAACGTTCCGTCTCGGTGACGTTAGTCGGGAAGTCGATTTTTACCGTTGGTTTGGTGCCAAAGTCACCGCTGGCTTTAACCGCTTCCGAAGCAGAACCTGATGCGGTGACTACGCAATCACCTGACTGCTCAGCCGTCGTCGAGCCGGCCGGTGAACACGCGGCAAGAGTTACCGCAACACCGAGGGTCAGAACTAGCGGAATCGCTTTACGCACAGGAACCTTTCACAACAACAAGAACTAAGGAGCACCAATCCTCCCGCACCCTTGCTGAACGTAGCGTGTGGAATCGCCGCCTGGAAGATTTTGTGACTAGCCTGCCTGCACGATCCTCGGCTGGTGGAGCACCGGAAAGTTTACGGATGATGCGATGAAACATTTCTTGCTTGCTTCAGCATGAGCATCCACGGCATCCTCCACACTTCCGGCAGATATTGTGACAACCGGTCGCAGGGTTACCGAGGTGAAATGGCCGCCACCGTTATCGGTTTGCTTCATCGTTCCAGACACCTCGTCGTGGTAAGCAGTCACCACGATTCCACGGCTGACGGCGACATGGAGGTAGCTCAGCATGTGGCACTGGCTAAGAGCCGCGATAAGCAATTCCTCCGGGTTCCACCTATCAGCGGAACCGTGGAACACGCGGGCGCTCGAGCCATCGATGCTGTGCTTTCCCACAGCAGTGATTTCATTGTGACGAGAGTAGCCACGGTAATCTCGCGTGCCCTCCCCGAGGTTGCCCGACCATTCGAGTCGCACTTCAAAATTGTGGTCGATATTCAATGGAATCTCCCTCGCCAGCATCAGTCCCAACATCAAAGAATGCAGTGCTTACCGTCGCACTAAGTCTCGCGAGTCCACCGTAGCGCTCCAATCTGAAATTGGCCGAGCCATCGAAACAAGTCGACCAGTTGCCGCTAGCGTGGGGATGTGAATTCAGTCCCCTCAAGCATTGCGAACACCCTTACCGTGAGCGACACCCAGCAGCTTGCCGTGCTCGAACGTTCAGGAATGATCGAATCACGCCACCTCGGCGCAGCCGTTGTGCTCGCACCTGACGGGAGCGAAATGCGACGACTGGGCAATCCCGACGCCCTCATTTATCCGCGCTCCACCTTGAAGCCAATGCAAGCCATCGCAGTGTTACGTTCCGGAGTGACGCTGACAGACGAACAACTGGTTCTAGCGAGTGCCAGCCATACCGGAAGCCAGCGCCACCAGGACGTGACCGAATCAACCCTCCGTGCTTACGGCCTCAGCGCAGCTGACCTCCGGTGCCCGCCCGATTGGCCCGCAGATTCCGCCGCGCGGCGCGCAGCGGATGCTCCAACGCGGCAAGCGATGAACTGCTCAGGAAAACATGCAAGCTTCCTTGCGGCCTGCGTTGTGAACGGCTGGCCACTCGAAAGCTATCTAGAGAGCGAGCATCCGCTGCAGGTGCGGATCCGCGAGACGGTAGTCGAGTTCACCGGCACTGAGCCCGCTCATGAGGGAACTGACGGATGCGGTGCACCCGTGTTTGCTCTGAGTCTCGTCTCCCTCGCCACGGCGATTCAGCGCATTGCAACAGCAAGAGTGGAAAGCGATCTGCACGCTCACGCCCTCATCTCCGCGATTAGGGCCAACGCGTGGGGACTCGACATGCCTCAAGTCGCCGAGGCAATGAATGCGCTCGGCATCGTGGCCAAGCGCGGCGCCGAGGGGGTACTGATTGCTGCAGCGCCGAATGGAACGACGGTCACCCTCAAAATTCTCGACGGTTCGATCCGACCGCTACTGCCTGTTGGCCTCTCGTTGCTCGTCGAAGCCGGGGCACTAGATGCGGATGCCGTCGCCGCTGTCCTCGAATCAACTACCGAAAAGGTACTTGGCCGCGGTCTCCCTGTCGGTGCACTGCGTTTCGAACTGTCAGAGGACTCAGGCGCCGTCGGCGGGTAGGGACAAACCCCACACGCCGACCGCGCAAAAGGGCTAACCCTTGCCAGTTACGCGGCGGAATTCCGCGTTGAAAGCCTGGTCATCGGTTGAGCTCAGCGTTCGGAACTCACTAGCGCGTGACATTGCGCTGGCGTTGGGGAACGTGAACTGGTTTGTGGCTAGTTTGGGGTAGTTGTCGATTGCATATTCAAGCGTTCCATCGACAGGGCTAACGCATCGAATCCAGTTAACAACCTCGGTCGCAATTTCTGGTTCGTAATAGAAGTTCATGAGCTTCTCAGCGTTGGCCTTGTGCTGGGCGCCTGCTGGGATAACTAGGGAGTCCGTAAAGAACGTTCCTCGTGAACCGGGAAGGAGGAACTTGAATTTCTCGTAACCCGCTTGCGCGTTGAGAACTGCGATGTCCCCGGCGCGAGCTAATCCGGCAAGGGCTTCGCCGGATTTAAAGGTGTCAATGTAGTCGCTGCCCATGACTCCAAAGATGTGCTTTGATACAAGCTTTTCTTCAAGCAGCGTGCTGGCCTTCTTAAACTCGTCAACACCCCAATTGTCTTTCGAGATGTCAACGCCGTGAGCAAGCAATAGCATTCCCATGGTGTGACGCATTTCTGCGAGCACCACGACTTTGCCTTTGAGGTCGTCCCGCCACAATTGTTCAACAGAAACTAGCCCATTCGGATATTCATCTGCATTCCAAGCAAGCCCGATGAATCCGCTTTGCCATGGCAATGAGTAGTCCCGGTTGGGGTCGAAAGCTGGCTTAGCAAGGGCCTTGTCGAGGTTCACCTTGTTCGGGATGTTTTCTGAATCCAACTTTTGGGCGTACCCGAATCGGATGAGACGTGCCGCCATCCAATCGCTGACACAAATTAGGTCAGCGCCGGTCGGCTTTCCCAAAGACAGCTGATCTTTCATCGTGAGATAAAAACCGACGTTGTCTTTGACTACGGAACGGTATTCAACGTCGATGCCTGATTCGCTCTTGAACTTCTTGAGCGTTACAGAGTGACCGCTGAGGTCTTCGTCGATGTAGGAGGGCCAACTTGCCCACACCAACGAGCTATCGCTCTCGGAAATATCAATCGCTTCAGAACCGTCGGGACTGGCGCAGGCAGCGAGAGCGAGCGCTGAAACGCCCAATCCTGCTCCTTGCAACAGTCGCCTGCGGCTGAGTTGAGATTGCTTCGCCTGCAGCACCAGCTGCTGGATCGTTCGATCCTGCGGAAGTGGTCTCGTCACGGTTTCTCCTTCGCCCCCACCAATTACCCCGATGGTAGTAAGCGCAGTTCGGGTCTAGACAGCCCCAGTTAGGAGGGGCTTTACGGGCGCTTGGCAATAATTCCACGTTTTCGGCTCAAAATCGCGCCATTATTGTGCCCAATTCGGGTACCGCGAAGCTCCGCGCTGCAACATGAGGATTGTCGCTGCCTTCGAGGTGGAACTCGACGAGTTCCGTCTCGCGAATGAAGTCTGGCCGCGTTCTGGTGTGGTCGTAAGCGCACAGGCTGCGCAGGCGCTTGGCCTTACGCCGTCGCGGATTGAGGACGCATTGCGCAAGCTTCTGGCAGACGGACTCTGTCGGTGCCACCATGGTTTGTCATTCTCCAGTAGTGGCGAAGGCCGGCCGGTAGCGGCGGGGGAAGTTCGCGCGTTCGAGCGAGCTGACGGTAGTCGCTCAGAGTGCAACCATCAAGCAAGATTGTTGCGTGAGCCTTGAGAGCGGATAGGGCGCCCCAACGGGACTGCCATTCATCGACTGATCCGATCAGCGCGATCGGTTTTGGGGAATCACTGATGAGAAGTTCCCGTTCGCTTCCTGTGATTCCGCCAAGATTTCTCACGTTCCAGCCTGCGGCTGCGAATGCGGCCGCGCTCGCTTCTGGCCTACCAGTGGCGACCACAACGCTGTCGCGGTCCCTCAGCGTCTGCACGAGCGCCGGGGCGGGCAGCGGAGGATGCATGCCAGATAGGGCGACTTGTATCCGCAAACCCTGCCAGATCCCTCCTCCGGGAGGTAAGGCAGGAAGGTAGTCGGCGCTGACACCGCCAGACAGTACGAAATCCTGTCTGCTTCCCAAGTGGAGCCTCAGTGTGTTCGGCATGAGTTGAGCTACCGCTTGGAGCGCTGACGTGATGCGTTGCGCGCTCGCGACTAACCACACGTGATGCGCCGGTCCTTCGCGCAGTATGCGAGCAAGCCTGTCGAGCACGGTAGGGCGGTAGTCGTCGTCGAACCGTGCGATCGCTGCGTCGAGATCGTCGATGATGACGACGGTGGGAGGAGGCAGGGCGCCGTGGTCATCAACCAGATCGAGGCTGGCGTGGAGCGCACTGAGAGCGTCCCAGAAGCCCGCAGCTTCGATTCCCCAGGTTTGCACCCGGATGCCGTGCTCCGTGACAGCAGGAGCATCCTCAGGCACGCTAGCACTTGCTTCCCCGGTGCGAAGCGCTTCGAAGTTGGCAATTAGTGCCGCTGCGATCGTCGAGAGTGCCGTGCTTTTTCCGCTGCTCGGCGCTCCGAGAACAAGTAGATTCCCATTCTTCGCTGGCGACCACTGCGCAATTCCCTGCCGCTGTTCGTCTGGGAGGTCCACAAGCCCGAACGCAATAGTCTGGCTTGGTTGGTCCTTTCCCCATGTCGCGGCGAGTCTGTTGAGAACCACGCTCAGGGGGATTTGCGGAGCCAACGGCTCGCACCACGGTCGCCTTGGGGTGTATTCGCCCGGCCAGCGCGCGGCAACCGCGCGAATATCATCGGACGACGCAAGGGCGAATTGCACGAGCTGCGCCGACGAAGAGCCGTGAGCTACCCACGCTCGACCCTTTAGCTTTGCCGGTAGTTCGGCCGCGAGGTCACTGCCGATCACTGCGGAACTGTCTGCGCCGTTATTGACTCGAAGCGAAATGCGCAAATCCGCATTTGCGAGCACTGCATCGCGCACGACACCTGCTGGTCGTTGGGTGCACAAGATGAGGTGCACCCCCAGAGACCGACCTCGCGCGGCAATGTCGCTAAAGAGGGCGTGCAGCTGCGGAAATTCGGCCATCATGGCCGCAAACTCATCAACGACGATGACGAGCCGCGGCACTGAATCGAGCTCTGAGATATCGCGTGCTCCCGCGCGTGCAAGTGCTTTCTCTCTGAATCGCAACTCAGCTCGGAGGCTTGCAAATGCGCGGCTCGCTGCAGTCTCGTCGAGATCAGTGATGATTCCGACCGTGTGCGGGAGCTGTGCAAGGTGGTCGAAAGCGGACCCGCCTTTGAAGTCAACCAGCAGAAACGTAACGTCGCCTGGAGACGATTCGGCTGCCATCGCGAGCACCCATGAGATCAGCAACTCACTTTTGCCGCTGCCTGTCGTGCCTCCGACGATTGCGTGCGGCCCGTCAGCCACGAGATCGATTACTACACGCCCCTCAGTGCCGAGCGCAGGTCGCGACTCGAGTGACTCCGGTCGCCTCGTCATCGACTCTGTCTGGGGATCAAGCAGAGCAAGTAACTCCCGAAACTCAAGAGACTCGGGAAGAGCGTTGCCGCTCGCCGCCAAACCATCCCGCGCAGCGATCTCACGCGCAGCGAGCACCCACGCGAGCGCCTGCTCTCGCCCAAGAAATGACGGCTCGAATTCTCTTCGCTGGTGTCGGTCGGGGTGACCGACCACTGCAACAGTGGCAGCACTTACGCAGAGAACAATCCGATGCCCACTCGGAACCTGTTGCTCCTCAGACACGACACTGATCGACACGCTCGGCGTTGCTTCACCCAGTTGCCCCCACTGCACACAGGCACGCTCGTGACCGGGGCGAAGTGGCCCCGTTTCACCATCTGAGTGAAGTTGGCGATGCGGCAACTGCGCCCCCCACGCTTCGCCAGTGAACGTTCCCCACAAACGCACCCAGCTCGATGAGGGAGAAAGCGTGCGCGCCAATTGGATGGCCAGTGCACGTGCTAACGACAAGGCCATCAGCTCGTTGCCAAAAATGGCGATGCCCAGCCGCGCATTAACGGCTATTGGCGCCCGCTGCAGATTGGCCGCCTGAGTCGTGAGCTGTTGGTAGTGCTCTTCCGCGAACTCTGAGATGTGGTCGTTCGACCCTGTGCGATCGATTGCGAGACTGCTGCGCACGCGGCCGTAGCCAAGATGAACAGGAAGCACGTCTCGAGGTTGATGCACCCACCTAGCGGAGTCAGTGTGAACTTCAGAGACAAGTTCAATTGCTGGCGGAGTGCGCTCGGAAAGTTCGGCGATCTCTCGACGATGGCGTCCCTCAATTGCTGTTGCCGTAGCGGACACTTCGCTCAAGAATCGAGAACGCTCAGCGCGCGACTTCTTATGCGCGGACACTCGAGAGTCAATGTAGCTCCCCGTCGCGGCCAACGGCCCAAGCGCCGCAAAGATGAGGGCAAACGATGAGCCTGTGATCAACCAGATTGCCAGTGAGGCGACGATGGGGACGGTTGCGGCGACTACCGGGAATCTAAATGGCGCGGCTGGTTGCGGCGCGGTTGGCAGCGCGACGCGCGAGTCGTTGGGGCGGGAATCGGTCACATACTTACTTCACCAGCGCGCCGCATCCGAAACTGGCACAGGCTGGCCACCGTGGAGAGAGCTCAGTTGTAAGCAGCTGTGGGGGACGCGGGTTAAGAAGACTTCACCAGCATTTCGCCGCCAACCCACTTAGCTGACGATGAAGAACTGCTCGCCAATTTCGACTCGAGTGCCACGCATAACTCGGTACCGCTTGCCAGGTTCGCAACGCTTAGGTTCACCAGCGGGCTCGCGAACGACTGTTCCATTTCCTGAATACCGGTCGCTGATCCAGAATGCCCCGGCCATCTGACCGAATTCAAGATGAGTTTTGGAAACAGACTTGCTCGGGTCAGTAATCGGAACCAAAATATCGAACTTCTCGGAAGGCTCCTGAATCGGATTGCGCCCGACAAGTCCAGTACCGGTCACGATCACACTGTCCCCCGTGCTGAATTGGAGTACGAAGCGCGTGCCTGACTGACTTCGATCTACAATCCGGGTGTCCTCAATGTCCTCAATGTCAGTGGCACCCGACGCAAGCGGCATGGGAGGCGCGATCGGCAACTCAACGCGATGGTGAGACATGGGAGGCGGCGCTAGGACTGAAAGCCCTGGGGTTACACCGCCCTTATCGTCGGAAGCCGAGCGTTCTCCATCGACGGCCGATGGGGCATTGTCAATCGATCGCACTGGCGCAACGCTCACCTGTTCGAATTCAGGATCGTCATCGTTCGGGGTGCTGCTCGCACTCGATGGGCCGGAGTTCGCATCGCCACTAGCCTCGGCTGCTGGCTGTGGCTCGGGCTGTGCCTCGGGCTTGGGCTCTGGCTCTGGCTCTGTCCGAACAGAATCCTGAGAGCGATCTACGCCAGCATTCTCTGCGACAGCAACGCGGTCATCTCCCGAGTAATTTAATGGCATTTTGTTCGCGGGGTCGATCTCACTGTTCATTCCGGAGTCCGACGATGTGTCCGGCTGCGAGACTTGCGGCGAATCTGGATCGTCTTCGACGAGAGCCCGTTCCGTTGGCCCCTCGTGCTCGTGCGATCCAGGAAGCTCGACCGGCTCTTCCTGCTCGATCGGTACAGCCAATTCCGCGGGCTCTTCCGGCTCTACGAGCAAAGCTTGCGTTGAACTAGCTGCCGTGTCTGGTCGTACCGTCGGCGTCCCCCAAGGGAAAGGATCGAGCGCAGGCGGAACAACGGAGCGCGGCCCGGGCCCAACGCCATGCTTGACGAAACCACAAACCCCACAAAAGATGTCCGATTCAACCAGCGATGCCCCACACTGTGCACACACAGCATCTTCACTCGCGTTCGCGGCTTCACTCACGCTCGAGGCTGGCGACGTGATCGGTCTGCCTGAACCGCTAGCCGAGATATCGTTCGCGCTCACATCTGCATCGCCTGTACTCGGTGATTCACGCGGTTGAGAGCTCTGGGCACTCGATGGTTCTGAAGGTGTTCCCTCGGATTCTCCCGTATCCGACTCGGGGGCGCCCGTGGCGACTGCAGGCGCAGGCTGATCGCTCACTCGCTCGGAGGCAACTGGCGCAAATGCAGACGCGCGAAGTCGGTCAGCGGTGGTAAATATCGGTTCATCTCCCCGCGGGCGCACAGGCTTTACGCGCATGCGGTCTGGCGATGCTGCGACGGTGTCAGTCCTACCCACCTTGCTCAGGTCAGGCTCGAACGGCGAACGTGGTAGTGGTGAGGGCTCAACAAGAGGCTCGGGTTCGAGGGCCGCCTCAGGCGCAGGCGCGGGCTCAGGCTCAGGCGCGGCAAGCACTTCGTTATCCGCGACTACTTCCGCATCGTTCACAGTAATGTTTTCCACGTCGTGACCTCCGTCGTCATCGACACCCGAGCCGGAAACTCTCGAGGTTCCAAGATCGCGAGCATCAGCTTGAGCCTTCCAGTCGTCACCAGTAATCAAAAGTTGAGTGTCATCGCCTGATCTGGGTGCTTCGCGGATGCCATGGCCGGTCGAAGCGAGGTGAGCGCGGGAGCTGTCGGCGTCCACGACTTCGCTCTCGTCCACGATTTCGCCCTCGTCCACGACTTCGTCCTCGTCCTCCGCAGGAGGCGCGTCCACCACGGCAGCAGCGCTGTCAACGCCGTCAACTATGTCGAGGCCGCCCGTGCCCTCCAATGAACCGACTGCACTGGAGGTTTCAGCAGACGTGGCGATGCTCTGCGGATTGGGCGCAGGCAGGTCGCGCAGTCGCTCCTCCAACGCTGAAGGGTTCTCCGCCTGCGCGATCCGATATTCCACCGACGCATCGAATGTGAGCGACTCCGGATTAGCTACTTCGTCGTACGGGCCATCCTCGTCATACGGAAGAGCATGATCCAAGGGGGAATCCTCGTCGTACGGCACCGGCTCCGCGCTGACGTGGGGTTGCGGCTGCGGCACCTCAACCTTCAGCGACTCGCCTGAATCGCTTGGTACATCCGACTCGTCTACATCGCTTGCTGCGTGTGGCTCTGCAGCGGCTGCGGACAGCACAAGCGGCTCACCGAGCGCTATGACCGCTGTGGAATCCACAACTACGCCCGCGTCGTCTTCGCGCTCGCTGCTAGGAGTAGCGGTGAGGGTAACTGACACCGCAGCATTCGATTTCGCTCGCTTTGCGGCTCGAGCCGACGATTTTTTCGACGTCGACTCCACCCCTCTGCGGGCACGTCGAGACATCGCCGGCCGTCCGCACTCTGCACAGTAAACGGCATCGGCGGGCAGCTGGGTCGCGCAAAAAGAACAAATCACGGGTAGTCCTCTATCGCTTAAACAGACTTGTGACACTATAACCACCGAGCGATCGCAGTGATATTTTGGTCTTGAACCGCTCCCAACGGGACAGTCCAGTGTGGAGCTGATTCTCGAGTTCAATGACGTTCATCCAGAACGCATCGGCCTCGACAGACTCCGGATTACCTCCGGAGAAAATTGCGCGGTCAGCAAACACCGCGAGATCATGCGCTGCCGGAGATTGCACTATTGAAGCAACCTCGGTTCGAGTTCCTGAGGGCACCGGCGAGTAACCGTGATCAAGGATCGAGTCTTCAAATTCTTGCCAGCCACCGCTGATCTGCTCAAGCGAGGAATCAGCTCGTCTCCGCAACATCCGTCGACGCATCTTGGCAGCGACGATGACTAAGAACGGCGCTGAAAGTACCAGCAGTACAAGCAAGACCCAGCCCGCTGTACGCAGCACAGCAAGCACCGCCTGCAACACAGGGTCGATGCCAGGTTGGAGCGCTTGTTCACTATCGGGGTTCGACTGGCGATTGATCGTGTCTGACTCAATCTCCGGAGGTTGAACAATCGTCTGCGGACGCGCCACCTGAGCAGTGTCGTCCGGGTCCTCTTCAGGGATATCACGCAGCGGTGGGTTGGGATCAACAGTGACCCAACCGTATTCTGCAGTGTTTACTTCGATCCAAGCCGAAACGTCAGCCCCTCGAATTTGCTGATCAGAGGTCACAAATCCGAGCACGACTCTCGCCGGAAAACCTAGTTCGTTGGCCATGATCGATGCTGTTACTGAATACTGCTCGCCGTCACCGATCATGCGTGGAGCAGTGAATAGTTCCGCTACGCGATCTGCCGAATGTCCGGACCGACTTGCCGGCTCATCCACCCCAACTCCGTGGCTCACATATCCGTCTGCTGCAAGCCCTCGGAGCATCGCTGCCAACCGTTCCCCTGGCTCCGTCAGCCCCCGGACGTAATCGTCGAGCTTCTCAGTGAGCTCATCAGGAGACACACGAATCGGCGGAACTTCGGCAGTTCCTGGTGTCAACGAGGAAAGTTCTTCGGCACTCGGCTGGGCGGGAACTACTCCCTCAAAGGTGTAGCTGTCGCCGGCCTCTAGGCCGCCGGTTACCGCTGCCGTTCCCGAAACCTTGTTGTAGTAGAACGAATCGCGAAGAGCTGCCGCTCGCTCACCCGAAAAGCCAATCTCTTCGAAAAGGCCGACAGTCGGCAGCCACACGCCAGAGTAGTCGGCGATAGTGATTGCCATTGCGATTGGGACACCATTCACACCTGACTGGTCGAAACGGGACGGCACCCGCGCAAACGAGCCCGATTCGCTGGAGGCGCGGCCACTGCCGACCGCATAAACGACACCGTCGTAGCTGTCGAGGGTCGCGAGCCTGACCCGCGTTCCGAGGGGCACACCTGAGACTTCAAAGAGCACAGAGTTTGCGGTGCTCGGCTGCCAGTATCGCCGGTACCCCGAGAGCGGACTCACGTAGTCACGCGGGTCAAAAGGCTCGACGATAGTGGTGCGAAGAACAGAGCGATCGTTCACAGGAGGCAATGCGTTTGCGACGCCGATTGCCGCACCGGCCGCAATCGCAAGGATCACCACCGCGCTAATCACAGTGCGTGCGCCCGCAAAACCAAACTCGCGCTTTCGACGAGCTACGCCCGCCGTATCCATTGCCGCTTCGAGTGCATTCACCGTGTCACGTCGGCGGCGCCACCGCAGCCAAACCAGAGTGAGAGCAACGACGATCAGCAGTGCGACAGCGAGCGAGACTGGTTGGTCGGGATAGGTGGGGCCGAATGCAATCGCAGTGACGAACGCCACAATCGGCGGAAGCACTGACAGTTCGGGGATTGACGTCCGAAAGGCGATGCCCAACGAAATGACCGTCGTCAGAAGTACGAGAACCAATGCGGGAACCAGTAGAGCCTGATAGCTGCCTACCGGCAACGAAATCGTCAGGAGTTGTTTCCAGCCGAGGGCAACCCCGAATACTAGATCGACGAGACCCGAATAGCTAGGAAGGACCGAAAACTGAGCTTCTGAAGGAACCGCGACAGGTACTCCGACAATGAGAAAAACAAGAATCGTCGCCGCCGCTGTCGCGAAGAATGACCATTTTCGCCAGAGCGCGATCAGGGCAACTATTGTTCCGGCAATAATGCTGACAACAATGAGTGTGATCAGTTCTTGGCTACGGTAGATGGGCCACAGCGCCACAGAGGCGAGCACAATCGATGCCCACAAAAGTGCACCGGTAACGACAACAAAGGTGGGCGATACGTTGCGAGTCATAGCGCCGCCGATCGAGAAAGCGCGCGCTTGAGGTCCTCAAGGTAACCAATCGTCAACACACTCAGTCCCGCAACGCGGCGAAGACCAGGGACAGTTTCAGGGTCGCACACGATGGCGACGACTTCGACGTTCGCGGCAAACTTTGTGGACGCCGCGCGCAACTGTTGCGAGGTCACTGGCGAACCGCAGATCAGGAAAGCGACCGATACGCCGTTTGTTTGTTCGGCTGTGACCCGCGCGACGTCGATCAATCTCAACGCGGTTTCAGCATTCTGGACTCGGGTGAGGTCGTCGAGCAGTCGCGTACCAGTCAACGTTGACAGGGCTCGAACGGCAAAGATTTTGCGTTTGGCGAACTGTGGCGTCTGTTCGCTCGCGACAACTGTCACAGTGCGTGCATCACGAATCGCTTGAGCACCGAGTGAGCCAGCAACACTGACGGCCATCTCAAACTCGTATTCATTCGCGTAATCGGCAGTTGCCAAACTCAACGCGATCACGAGGTGACTGCGCCGCGTCTCTTCAAACTGGCGAACCATGTACCGCCCGGTACGTGCGGTTGTTTTCCAGTGGATGTTGCGTCGCTCATCACCAGGGACGTACTCACGCAGAGCGTGGAACGAGATGTCGTTGTTCGCGAGATCTCGGGTCGGGTTTCCTTCGAGGTCACGGATCAAACCCGTACTTACGCTCGGGATGCTGATGGTGCGCGGATGTACAAAAACTTCTGCAGACTCTGTCCACACGAGTTCACGGCGCACCAATCCGACGGGGTCGGCGCGCACGGTGCGAACGGGTCCAACATCGATTACGCCGCGGCGCTGAGTGGGAATCGGAAATTCGTGAGTTGCAGAACCACCTGGTCGGATGCTCGGGAGCACTGCTTCTGCGAAAGTCGATGAGACAGGAATCTCGGCTACGACCCCTAGGCTGCGTCGGCGCCCCCCGTTGAATCCTCGTACTTCACCACTTGCCGGTTCGCCCACGACTACACGTTGATGATCGACGTGAAGGCTGATGGTCAACTGGCTACGGCCGAAGAGATAGATGGCGGCCATAAGCGCGACGGCTGCACACGCGTAGCCCACAACAATGAGTTCCATCCACGCCACCGAGTACCCGGCAATCAGAGTAACCGGTACGAGTAGTAGTACGATCCACCCCAATGGAGTGACGACGGACGCTACGCGCTCCACGTATCGCGAGAGCGTTGCGCGCGCGAGAACGACAAACCGCACAATCGCGACGATGAGATCAGCGAGGAATCCCGTGCGATATCCGACTATTCGAGTGCGAGCATTATCGAGACCGCGGATGCTCGTCGGAAAATCCGCGTCAGTGCGCGCTCGCTCACCACTCGGACTTGGATGATCCGACGCGGCGGGACGAGGTGGCTCCTTCTTTGCCGGCCGGTGCAGAATTGAACTCACACGGCTTGCCGTTCTGTGGGCGGAGGATTCTCAATCAGAATTTGGGCGATCACACTTGACGCTGTAACACCTTCGAATTCTGCCTCTGCGTCGATAACGAGTCTGTGCGCAAGCACAGGTTCGGCGAGAGCCTTCACGTCATCTGGCACTACGTAGTGTCGGCCGTGCGACGCCGCGAGAGTTTTTGCAGCGCGCATGAGTGCGAGTGCACCGCGAACGCTCACGCCTAGACGCACTTCTGTTGCGCTTCGAGTCGCTTCGACTAATCGGCTCACATAGTCACTGATCGTCGGATCAACGTGCACAGTGCGGGCAAGTTGAGCCATCTCGACCACCAGCTCGGCGCTGACGACAGGGTCAATCGTGACGGAGTGAGCGGCAATTCCAGCTCCATCAAGAATGCGAAGTGTGGATGCCCGATCAGGATAGCCAATTGATGCCTTCATGAGAAAACGGTCCAACTGAGCTTCCGGCAGACGGTAAGTTCCGGCTTGTTCGATGGGGTTTTGCGTCGCAATCACCATGAATGGTGCACCGACGGGATGCGAAACACCATCAACGGTGACCTGTCCCTCTTCCATTACCTCGAGAAGCGCTGCCTGCGTCTTAGGACTAGCCCTGTTGATTTCGTCGGCGAGCACAATGTTGGCAAAAATGGGCCCAGGATGAAACTCGAATCGATTGTCTCGCTGGTCGTAGATGCTCACTCCGGTAATGTCACCGGGCAGCAAATCGGGCGTGAACTGGATGCGGTTCGTTGTCCCAGAGACGCTTTGTGCGATTGCGCGAGCGAAGGAAGTCTTTCCCGTTCCCGGGTAATCTTCGAGCAGCAAGTGGCCTTCGCTCAGCAGCGCAGTGAATCCTAAGCGCACGACAAACGTCTTTCCGAGCAGTACCTGCTCAACATTTGTTACGAGCCTGTTGAAGCTCTCGGCAAACCACGCTGCTTCATCGGGAGTCATGGTCATAGCGCACCTCTAGTCATAATCGAATCCGTTGTAAGTTCTGTCGTAGGCTTGACCGCCGTTTGCGATCACACGCACTACGAGGGTTGGTGTGCCAAGTAACGCGACATCTGCGTGGCAGCTACCACCTGGCGTGGTGGTGTCAGCGGTCTGCCATGGTCCGAGCGTTGCTCCACCGCAGCGATACTGAACGGCTTCGTAGGTTCCTGTTGGCCAATCAAGCCACTGGAAAGTTCCGCTCTCGTTGAGGATATCTCCGTCAGAGGTGAAAGTGAGTGTAGCGACCGCAGGATTCACGGGTACTCCAAGTGGGAACGGTGCCGACCACGTCGGTTGACAGATGGGACCGGAGCCGTAACTGCGGCAAGCTCGCACCTCAACTGAGATGTACTTGCCGTACTGCTGTCCGCCATCCGCTGTCAAGAATGAGCCAAGCGCTACGGGACCGAAGATGGTGCCTGGAACACTTCCACCGCTCAAGCGGTAGTAGAGCGTGTAATCGCTCGTGAGCGAGTCGCTGCCCATCATTCCGCCGTTGACGGTGAAATCAAATCGGTTGCCGTTGGGCACCGGGCCAGCAGTGTTCAAAGCAGTAACGACTGCGGGTGGGGTGTGTGCCACTACCGCAGGCGATGCGGTGCAGCCTTGACCGTTGTTAGCAAATACGAGCATCGAATAACTGCGATTCGGCGAGAGCCCCGAGAAAGTTGCTGACGTTCCGTTGCCCGCCGCGACAAGCGCCGCACCGTGGCTGGTTATCGAACCGTTCGCGGCGCACGTTGGCGCGGTGCCGGTGTAGGCAGCGGCCGTGTACGCAGTAACGGGCCGTCCGTTCTCGTTGAACGCACCAGCCCACGTCAGGTTCGCGGTGCTGTCGTTGATGACGCTTGCGACAGGAGCTGATAGCGCAATGGGCGGACCTGCTGGAATCGCACTCCGAGGCTCGCTCGTGTTCCACACCGAAAGAGCTGTATAGGCAGCGTTGCGAGCGCTCACCGTGTAGGTTACGGCAACTCCATTGTCGAGCACCCACGTTGAAGGGGTCTCCCAGGTGCAGCTCGAACTGTCGCACGCGGTAAGCCCGATTGAAGTCTCAAAGCCACCGACGGCCACACGATATCGGTCAACCGGTGAACCGCCGGTCGGCGTCGGTACCGCGTTCCACGTCAGTCGGAGTCCGTGGTCAAGCGGCGCGGCGCTCAGTCCAGTCGGCGCAACAGGAATGATGTCGGACCAGACTGGATCCGCGAGCGTTACGGGGTCGGACTCTCCGATTGCGTTAATCGCAATCACAGTCACCTTTACGGAGTTCGCTGGACCATTACCCGACGTGGCTATCGCGCACGTTGTGCCAGCACACTCAGTGGTATTGACAACCACTCCGGCCGATTTCGTCGTGACTCGGTACGAAGTGATTGCCGAATTGTTTGCAGGGCCCGCGTTCCATCGCATCATGATCGTCTTGTCGCCGAACCCGCTAGGGCCAAGGTTAGAGACAGAGTCGGGACGGTCTTGGACCGATACAACCACGGTCCCCCACACGTAACGGCTCGCATCATTCGTAGCGTCCGCCACCCGATACTGCAGATTTACGTCGCCGGGGACTGCCGCGGCAGACACAGTGACGGTGAGAGTGCTGTTGTCATTGCTGGGAACAATTGAAAGTCCGGCAGGAATTGAGCTTCCCCCGAGTCCGCGAATGTCAATCACGCGCAGCGGTGCTCCAGGGAAGGGGTTTGTTGAAGCATCATTGGCGAGCACGTCGACAACTGTCGTCTGCCCGCGCTGTGCGATCGCGAGATCTGCGGCCGGGCTCGCAAGCGGTCGAGTCGAGGGAACTACGTTGAGTTCGATTCGTCCAGACTTGCCCTCAGAGAGATCATCCCGAACTCCAAGAGAAATTGAGGTTCGTGTCCCCTTGAGAGCACTACTGTTCGCGCGCAGTGTCAACACTGTGCCATCGAGCGAGTATGTGAAGCCTTCCGGAAGCGGGCTCAGCACAGAGTAGGCGAGTTCATCCAAGTCGTCAGGGTACGGATAGTTGGTCAACTTCAGCAGGTCAATTTCTTTCTCTTGCCCTGGTTCAAAGTCAATTACGGCACCACCAAAAACGGGTGCTTGATTGTCTCGAGGAAGTACTTCAATGGGAAGCACGAGAATTGCCGTCCGCCCATCAGGATCAGTCGCAGAAGTACCATCTGTCACTTCGAACGAAATGGATGCCGGACCAAAGTATTTTTCAGCAGACGTGTACACGAGAGTGTCTTCGTCGCGCACCAGATCTGAACCATCGCTGTGAGTCGCAAGCACAGTGCTGGAGTCAGTCAAGCGAACCGGCTGCTCCCCGACCGCAATGATGTAGTCGTTGAGGTCAATGACGAGGGTGCTCTCGCTATTGACGCTGAGTTTATTGGCTCGGCGATCAATTTGAGGCAAAGCATCGTTGTATCCAGGAACCTTGATGAAGGCATAGCTGAACACATCAGGATCCGCCGGATTAGTCACACGGAAGGGAATGATCTGCCCAGAATCACCGACAGAGACCTCAATCTTCTTGTCGGAGGTCACCCTGGCTGCATCGCCATAGCCTGGATAGATCGCCAACGACAGTGTTCGGGGATCACCATCCGCAAAGAAGACCCCCGCAAGAACATCCACAGTGACCCTGTTGCGATCGAGCACATCAGACAGTGTTAGCACGCTGTCCGTTGCCAACGGATAGGCGGGTTTTGCGTCGGGATCTACCGTGACACGGATGAAGTTCTGACTCGAGCCGCCGGTCTCGTTCTCGATCACATAAATAATGCCGTAATCGCCAGGCGTTGGAGGGGGCGTGACCTTCACTACATCGCCGTCAATTTCGGCGACAGTATTCGGATCGTTTGGCTCGACGGAGACCACGGAAAGTGGACTGCCGTCGGGGTCCGAGTCATTGGCAAGCACTTGAACCGAAACAGTGATCCCCGGCTGCACTGTTACCTCGTCAATAATCGCGACGGGGTTGCGTGCCCCTTCGACTCGAGGGCTAATGCCGATATTGATTTCACCGTTTGCTCTCGCACCCAAAGAGTCGATGAGGGTGTAGCTGAAGGTGTCAGTTCCTGCCGAATACTCCCCCGCTTGGTACACAAACGTGTTGGCGTCAACTTCAATGACGGCACCCTTGCTCGGGTTCGTGGCCTGGCCGAGCAACTGCACTGAGTCACCATCGGGGTCTGCAGCAGTCAGAGGAATTTGTACGCGCACGGTATCACCGGCAAGTACTCGCGCTGTCACCGTCGGAGGAACGGGCGGGTTGTTGCTTGCAGGATCAAGTTCGCGAACGGCAATACGCACAATCGCGGTAGCAGATTGCCCGTCAGGCCCGGCAACTTGGTATGCCGCGGTGAAGTTACCCGTTCGATTGGGTGCGAGATACCTCAGCACCTCGCCAGACGCGAACAGCAATCCAGAGTCGTCAGCCAAATCTTGAGCCAACTTGGGAACCAGCGAGAGCTCTAGCCCGTCGGGATGCTCGTCGTTCTGAAGTACGCGGATGTCGACGGCTTGACCGACACGAACGGTAATCGAGTCGTCGTTGGCGATCGGCGCTTGAAGTCGGGAAGGAGCCGGAATCTCGACGACGGTAATGACGCCAACGGCATCCGCTAACCCGTTACTGATTCGGTAGTTGAAGCTTACTGGCCCGTCATCAAGCGGTGCCTCGAGGCTGACTCGGACGAGGCGCTGTTCCAAAATTTCGGCACGCACACCCGAACCAATGGGAAGGTTCATGATCTCAGTAACGAGCAGCACTCCTCCGGCAGGATCCACGTCGGTTCCCGCGACATCGATGCGTTCGTTCTGGAGCGTCTGCACGAAAATCGTCTTAGGAACGGTGATCGGCGAAGTGTTGGCGTCAGGAGGCGCAACAACGTCGATTCGCACGATCGCGGTGTGCGTCAGATTGCCATCAGTCACTACGTATTCAAGATTATGGCTGCGAATCTCATCGCTCTTAAAGCGGAATGTTCCTGTTTCGTAGCTCGGTGATACTTGTGCACCCGTCTTCGCCGGAACGCTATTGAGGCGGATGTTGCCGTTGCCTCCGCGCACGTGGCCCAGCGGCGATACGGTGACTTCCTTGCCCGCATAGGCGAGCACAACGAATGGGTCGGCTTCGATGGGAACCTCACCCGGTGGTTTAACCGAGACCGAAATGCTTCCCGAGCTTTCGGCATCGCCGTCAGAAACAACAAGGGTCACAACTTTGAGTTCTCCACCGGCGCCCGAGTCAGAGAAGACAACATCGCCACCTGGCTTGTAGCTAACAGCATCGGGAGCCGCAACTGATGCGCTTGTGAGGTAGAACGGGTCACCGTCTGGGTCTACCCAGTCACCGAGAATCTGATTAGAAACTCGTCCACTGGTTTGAACGGTGAATTTGGTCGCGCGCATCTGCTGCGGGGGCGAATTCTCAGAATCCGCACGAATCTCTACAACTACCGAGGCGCTCGCTGTGCCCCCACGGCCATCGCTCACCGTGTAGGTGAAGCTCACTTGACCGCTTGCCCCAGGTTCAAGAGTCAGCTGGATCTGTTGACGCTCGTTGATTCGGTCGATGCGGCCGAGTCCAGCGCTGATCGTTGGCAATGCTTCAACAACGAGAACGTCACCGTTCGCGTCATAGTCGTTCAACAAGACAGGCAACACTGTCGCGCGCCCGGGCCTCGCACCAAAAATGTCATCGACAGCGACCGGCGGTTGTTGCACCTTGTCAACTTCTGGCTCAAGATCGAGGAGGTTCTGTTCGACCTCGGGCTCCTCATCATCTGTCGTAATGAGCTGGTTCCAGTTATTGATCAGCTCGCCGTCGTCCTGTACCGCCCATGTGCGACCGCTGAGGCGGTCATTGAGTACAGCACGCTTGCCATTGACTGAATAGGAAAGCTGCGCATTGGCTTCCATTTCAGCCAACTGAAGCATTACCCCATCTCCGGAGTCGGAAGGACAGCGGCGCCAATTTTGGCCGCTAGTCCAGCCCGCAAATTCGCACTCACCAATTCGCAGCGGCGGCGCAGCGAGTCCCGATTGTCCTGTTGCTAGCCCGACTGCTGCTGCACCGTTGAGTGGGACGCTCAGCACTCCGTCGCTGTAGCCAACGAGCACTCGCTCACCCGCTACAGACGGAAGCTGAAGAACAGCACCATTGCCACCATCAATGAGGCCTGTGAGGTCGACAGTTCTGCCATCCAGGTGGAGCAGTTGAGCATTCGAATCAAGAATTGCCCACTGGCCGGAAGCTGACGTGATGCTGAGGTCTGCGGTGGTATCGACATCGAGACTGACACTAGATTCAGCGACATCGGATATTGCAGCATTCACTCGGAAAAGCTGACTCGTTGATGGGGAGAACGCGAACAACAAACCGTTCTCGTCAACGCTCACTATTGCGTCAGCGCCGAGACTCAACGACGCGGCAGACTCAGCATCAAAGTTGAGAAAGTCCTCGAATGAACGGATCCAGACCTCACCGGTGCCGTGCTCAAGAACCACAACATTATTGGCAGCAAAATAGACCTCCGGTTGGTTCGGAGGAAGCGCAACGCTCTCGGCAATCTCAGACAGTGCTGGGTCGATAACATCGATCGAGCTCTCTGAGCGATCAAACAGTAGAACGTTCTCGCCGTGCTGAACGACTTCAAGGTCGGCACTTCGCGCGTTGACGACCGAATTTATTTCAAGGACCTCTGTGCTCGCGCGACCAATCGCCTGCTGTTGATTGTTCGCCACCCACACGGCGCCGTCGGCGAGATCCACATGTTGCGCGGTGTACCCCGTCGACACAATAGCGACCGTCGTTACTAACGCGACGATCGCTGAGATGCTTACAGCGCCGACAATCGTTGATCGACGCGCCCCGCCCCAGCGCCTAGCCATAAGCGCTAGTTCCCGTCATCATGGCAGCACCGCACACTTCTGTGCACTCGACGGCCCTGACTTGCCGTCACGCGTGACTGTTACTGAAATGCAGACGTTCTCGCCCGCCTCACCGTCAACAACAAAGTTTGGTTCGCGTTGCTGCACCGATGGCTGACCATCGGTAGTAGCAATTTGGTAGGTGTCCCCTGATTCAAGTCCTGGGTCTGCCCAAGAAAACTCGACGATGTCACCAGAGACGGTTGCACTGATGTCACTAACTGCGGGGATATCGTTCGACTTCGCCTGCAATTGGCTGAACGTTACCGTTGCGCCGAGGACCACGATGAGCGCAGCGAGAATAACTCCTACCCAGGCAATCGCTTGCATGCGGCCGGAACGGGGAATCGGGTTCGTTCCACTCTTTCGGCGAGGAACTTTGTCGTCCTCAGCTTCACTGTCAAACGAGCCAAAGCTGTCATCGATTGCTGGCGGACGACGACGTTTGCGGCGCTGAGCTGAGGAGACGGGCAATGCCTGTCCTGGACGAACCCGCGTGCGGTCCTCAAGTTCTGCAACCGTGGCTAGAGCCCAATCGTCCATGGCTACTTCAATTGGGGTCTGCGAGAGGCCCAATTCAGATTCCACAGCTTGGAGCTCGTGCACTAGCTCGAGGACGCTCCCCTGGCGAGACTCGGGTTTGCGCGACATTGCGCGGCTGAGCGCACGCTCCAAACTCTCCGGTGCATCGCTGCGACCCGTGGTGCGAGGCTTCGCGCGGTTGATCCGCGAAATGAGGTCAGTCGACTTGTTCGACTCGCCCGGCACCTCAAAAGGTGAGCGGCCAGCTAAGAGTGAATATACGGTAGCCGCATACGACCACAGTTCTGATTCGATCGTGCCTGCTGTCTCATCCATAAGGACTTCCGGCGCAGACCAGGGAATAGACATGCCAACCGCTTCGAGATTTTCGGACTCGCTGAGGGTTGCTGCGATACCGAAGTCAGAAAGCACAGGATGCCCGTAGGCCGTTGTCAGAATATTTGATGGCTTGATATCGCGGTGGAGAACACCCGCGCGGTGTGCCGTTTCAATCGCACTACCAATTTTGATTGCGATGCGAAGAACTTCGGGCACCGGAAGTCGTTCTGACCGGTAGCGCTGGCTGAGTGTCGACGAACAGAGTTCCATCACTAGATAGGGTCGGCCGTCTGACGAGACGCTCGCTTGATACACCGTAAGGATCGACGGATGCGCGCTCAGTTGCGCCATAAGGTTCGCTTCGGCCTGAAACATCTGGCGAACCTGGTCGTTGACGACCTCGCTAAGCATGACTTTGACTGCGACCTGTCGACGGGGCATATTTTGCTCGTACAGGAACACGTCGGCGAATCCACCGGAGCCGAGAACGTGGACGTGTGAAAACCCCGGGAGGGCAGGGGGCTCTGAGGGCAGTCTTCGAGCCACAGCACACCCCCTAATATGTCGACGATTGCGACTATTCTAAGTGCGCAAATCACTCAATTACCGGATTCTGCCCCTTGACTGGGGTCAGAATTGGTGTCCCCAGTATGGAGGACCGAACGTCTAGTCCACTGTAGGTACTTCTAACACGTCAAGGACGATTGCCGTGATGTTGTCCCTGCCACCGCTGTCAAGCGCTGACTCCAGTAATGTCGACACAGTTTCTGCAGGATCGCGTCGCTCCGCCAGCTGACGTTCAAGCTCGTCGTCAGGCACTTCACGAGTGAGTCCATCGGAGCAAATGAGAAGGCGCTGCCCTTGGTGAATCGGAACCATCCAAAAGTCTGGAGCTGGAGCAGCATTGAATCCGATCGCCCGAGTGATGATGTTGGCGTCCGGATGATCGTCCGCCTCGCCTCGCGAGATAGCTCCCGCTTCCACAAGGTCTTGAACAACCGAGTGGTCACGAGTTATCTGTACGAGGGCATCGTCTTCGAAACAATAGACGCGGCTGTCACCAACGTTGAATACGGCAAAGCTTGCTGACTCATGATGTTCGGTTACAACAACACCGGTCACCGTAGTACCAACGCCGAGCTCACTGTCTTGAGCTATCAGGCCGATGTAGTCAGTGGCGCGCTCGAGTGCGCGCTCTACTGCGCGAGCCGGCAAGAAGTCTCCAGTGATCGCGTCATCGAGTCGCTCGACAACTGCCGCACTAGCGAGGTCGCCTGCAGAGTGACCGCCCATACCGTCAGCTACCGCGAACATCGGGGAACGGGCAACATAACTGTCCTCGTTCGCGGCACGCCGATGGCCGGTGTGCGTGCCAGCAGCCCACGCAAACGTGAACTCTTGGTCTTCTCGCCCCGGCAATGCGATTGTGTGCCGTGAGTTGTTGCCGCCGATTTCGGTCACGGCTACCTTCCTGCGCAATTCACTCCAGACGCCGCCGCGGCAGAATCCGAATAATATTTCCGTCTCCAATATCTACTAGCGTGCCTGCGGAGACGACCACCGACTCACCCTGCCGAAGTTTTCGTGCAGCATTGCCCGGCACCTGAACGAGCGAGCCATTCGTAGAGCGGAGATCTGTCACGATAACCGATGATCCGAGTTGGCGTACTTCGACATGCGTTTCGGAGACTTCTCGAGTGGGAGATTGGACGGCGATAAGCCGTGGCCCAACGCCACGAACGACGCGCGGCGGACGAGGGTCGCGTCCGAATACGCAGGGGTGTTCAAGATTGTGCGCGCCAGACGTTCCATCGAGCTGAACGCGGTAGTACAGCGCCGAGCTTTCAGGGGTCTCCTTCGGCGCTGCCGTCCGCGAGGGCGTTATTGAATGCGAGATCACTTGGGGAGGAACTCGAACCGGGCGCTGGACTGAAGATTGCTGGCGCGGCTCAGCGGGTCCGGCGTACGGCTGCACTACTTGAGCGTGCTTTCGCGTCGCCAGAATTATGGTGTCGTCACAATCAGGCTCGGTCAGCAGCACTCTGGGACGCTCGCCCGCGGTGATGGTGTCGTCGAAGTCCTGTTTCACGCCGCAAGTTTAGGCTTGCTTGACGATTTCTCGTGGGAACACGTCACGCTTGTCCGATAAAACTCATCACGTGTTTGATTCGCGTGTAGTCCTCGAAACCGTAGCTTGAGAGGTCTTTTCCGTACCCGGAGTGCTTGAAACCACCGTGCGGCATCTCGGCAACAATCGGAATGTGGGTGTTGATCCACACGCAACCAAAGTCGAGGTGCTTGGCGAACCGCAGTGCTCGCGCATGATCTCGGGTCCACACGCTCGACGCCAGTCCGTAGTTCACGTCGTTCGCCCATTGGAGCGCTTGACTCTCGTCCGTGAACTTTTGGACAGTGATAACTGGTCCGAAGATTTCATTTTGCACGGCAGAGTCATCTTGATTCAGACCCGAGACGATTGTCGCTTCGTAAAAGTAGCCACGATTGCCTTGACGCTGACCGCCGAGCTCAACCTGAGCGTGGGTGGGAAGTTCAGCTACTACACGAGATACCTGAGCCAACTGGTTGGCGTTGTTCACCGCGCCAAAGTACACATCTTCGTCTGGGGCGCCAGTCGTAGCATTCTCGCGGGTCCAGGCCACGAGTTCAGCAACGAACTCGTCATGGATGCCCGCCTGCACAATGACGCGAGTTGCTGCCGTACAGTCCTGGCCAGCGTTGAAGTATCCCGCAGCGCCGATTCCCGCAACAGCGGCAGCGACGTCGGCGTCGTTGAAAACCACGACCGGTGCTTTGCCGCCCAGCTCGAGGTGCACGCGCTTGAGATCAACGGATGCTGCTTTGGCAACCTCCATGCCCGCGCGAACAGACCCGGTGATCGACACCATTTGCGGCGTCTTGTGATCGACCATGAGTCCGCCAGTCGTTCGGTCTCCCGTAAGCACGTTAAACACTCCGGCGGGGAGGAACTCGGCGGCGATTTCGGCAAACAACAGAGTGGCCGATGGAGTCGTATCGCTGGGCTTCAAGACAGTTGTGTTTCCTGCAGCGATAGCGGGGGCAACTTTCCAGACCGCCATGTTGAGCGGATAGTTCCAGGGTGCGACCTGCCCGATGACACCGATTGGTTCACGACGAATCGACGACGTGTGGTCCTTCATGTACTCGCCGGATGCCATCCCCGAAAGGTGACGCGCCTCTCCAGCGAAGAATCGAATCTGGTCAACCGAGAGCATGATCTCGTCGGCTACCAAACTTGCGCGGGGCTTACCGGTGTCCTTGGATTCGAGATCAGCGAATTCGTCGGCCCGCGACTCCATCGCATCCGCAATTCGAAACAGCGCCAGCTGCCGCTCCGACGGTGTGGTCTCACCCCACGACTCGAATGCGGTGGCTGCGGCGGCATAAGCGGAGTCGACATCGGCGGCCGACGACACTGGCGACGTGGCGTAGCTGTCCTCGGTAGCGGGGTCGATCACATCGAATCCGCTCTCCGCTCGGGCAGTCACGTATTCGCCGTTGATGAAATTTCGAATCTCAGTAGTGCTCATGCGTCAAAGATACCGACCATGCGCTCAGTAATCCACCCGTGAACTATCGATTTCCGCCGCGCAGAGGCAATTTTGATGCGGAATCGCTTGCAGAAGGGGCCTTATACTGACAAAATCGAGACATGAGCACTCCGGCACGAACTCCAGACAGCAAACCGATGCATCTCGATGACGTGTCAAAAGCAATCATCGAGCAGCTTCAAAACGATGGTCGTCGCTCGTATGCAGAGATCGGCAAGGCTGTAGGCCTCAGTGAAGCAGCGGTGCGCCAGCGAGTGCAAAAGCTGACGGAGTCTGGGGTCATGCAGATTGTGGCGGTTACAGACCCAATGCAATTGGGTTTTTTCCGTCAGGCCATGATCGGAATCCAAGTCTCGGGCGATACCACTTCAGTCGCCGAGCAGATCGGCAAGCTTCCTTCAGTTGATTACCTAGTGCTCACTGCTGGCAGTTTCGATCTTCTTGTCGAGGTTGTGTGTGAGAACGATGACGACCTCATCGACCTCCTCAATCGCGACATCCGCGGCATCGAAGGCGTGCGGTCGACGGAAACTTTCGTCTACTTGCGTCTCCACAAGCAGTTCTACAACTGGGGTACGCGCTAAGCGTTCCCTCTCCTCCCATTAAGAAAGTGTCTGCCATGTCAGAGTTCGACGAATCCGATCTGCAGCAAAAAGCCAAAGATCACCTGTGGATGCACTTCTCTCGCCAATCGGTGATGGAAGACGGCGCCGGGGTACCCATCATCGTGCGCGGCGAAGGCCACCACATTTATGACAGCAAGGGCCGCAAGTACTTCGATGGCCTCAGCGGACTCTTCGTGGTGAACGCCGGTCACGGTCGTAAGCGTTTGGCCGAAGTTGCGGCAAAGCAGGCTGAAGAGCTCGCGTTCTTCCCGCTGTGGTCCTACGCGCATCCGAAGGCCATCGAATTGGCTGACCGCCTAGCTGGCTACGCGCCGGGCGACCTCAACCGTGTGTTCTTCTCCACTGGTGGCGGAGAAGCCGTCGAGACAGCGTTCAAACTGGCCAAACAGTATTGGAAACTGCAGGGGCGCCACACCAAGCACAAGGTAATTTCGCGGGCTGTGGCCTACCACGGCACACCTCAGGGCGCGCTCGCAATCACGGGCATCCCCGGCATGAAAGAAATGTTCGAGCCCCTGGTTCCTGGTGGATTCCGTGTGCCAAACACGAACTACTACCGTGCAGAAGAGATGGGCTTCCACGGTACCGAGGAAGAATTCGGGCTGTGGGCAGCGAACCGTATTGAAGAGATGATCCTCTTCGAAGGCCCCGAAACTGTGGCTGCAGTGTTCCTCGAACCGGTGCAGAACTCGGGTGGTTGCTTCCCGCCACCTCCCGGCTACTTCAAGCGCGTGCGTGAGATTTGTGACGAGTACGATGTGCTGCTCGTGAGCGATGAAGTTATTTGCGCCTTTGGCCGCCTGGGTCACATGTTCGCCTGCGACGCTTATGACTACATTCCTGACATGATCACTTGCGCGAAGGGAATGACGAGCGGCTACTCCCCCATCGGAGCCACAATCGTGTCAGACCGGGTGTATGAGCCCTTCAAGCACGGTGCAACGACGTTCTATCACGGGTACACGTTTGGTGGGCATCCGGTGTCCGCTGCAGTTGCACTCGAAAACCTCAACATTTTCGAGGAAGAGAAGATCAACGAGCACGTTCGCGAGAATTCACCGAAGTTCCGGGCAGCGCTCGAGCGATTGCTCGACCTTCCGATCGTCGGCGACGTTCGCGGCGACGGCTACTTCTTCGGAATCGAACTGGTAAAAGACAAGGCAACGAAACAGACGTTCAACGACGACGAATCCGAGCGCCTGTTGCGCGGCTTCTTGTCGAAGGCGTTGTTCGATGCCGGCCTCTACTGCCGTGCAGACGACCGTGGCGATCCTGTGATTCAGCTGGCACCGCCGCTTACGATCGGTCCTGCCGAGTTTGACGAGATAGAATCCATCTTGCGTTCGGTTCTTACCGAAGCATGGAGCCGTCTCTAGAACTACAGCAAGTTCGTTCCCTCTTACCCCGCGGCTCAGATAGAGTTCTTTTCGTGAGTATTGAGGATAATTCGCTGATAACGCCTGCACGGGATCAGCGCTCGCCGATGACTGTTGCGCGCGCAATTGCGATTGTGTTCGCGGTGCTGCTCAACGTTGCGGTAATTCTTGGCGGCGTCTGGGCGCTCACCAATCAGCAGCGAATCGTCGACCAGTTTGCGGTGTGGCAGTTCGAGCCATCCTCGAGCGTTCAGAATTACGTCAGCGAGTCGGGAATGTCCGACGAAGGCAAGTTTTTGTTTTATGCGAGCCAACCGGTTATTCAGTCGAATCCCGCATTCAACAGCACTTGCTCAAACGTCGAGGAGAATTTCGGCGTGCTCGGGTGCTATTTCCCTAGCGAGAAGTCGATCTACCTGTTCGATGTCACGGATGATCGGCTCGCCGGCATCGAAGAGGTCGTGGCTGCGCACGAAATGTTGCACGCCGCGTGGGACCGCCTCTCTTCAGACGAGCGTTCTCGGCTCACACCGCTACTGGAAGCGGAAGCAGACAGAATGAAAGACGATCCGGAGTTTGCGAGCACGTTGGAGTTCTACGCCAAGACGGAGCCAGGCGAACGCTCCAACGAGCTGCATTCGATCATCGGTACTGAGTTCGCAAAACTGGGCCCCGAGCTTGAAGAGCACTACGCACAGTATTTCTCAGACCGTTCTGTGGTGGTTGCTCTTCATGAGAAGTCGAATGCCGTCTTCACGGCTCAGCTTGACGCGAGCGAGAAACTGGTCGAGCAGCTTGATAAGTTACGCGCGAGCATCGACGACGATTACACCGAATATAACTCTGGCTACGATCAGCTCAACCGCGACATTGACAGCTTCAATGCCCGTGCCGATCAGGGGGACTTCCGTTCCGCCGAGCAGTTCAACAGTGAGCGCGATTCGTTGATCGCGCGCCAGGACTCGCTCAACGCCCTCTATGACGCGATCGAGACGGATGTTTCGAGCTATGACGACCTCGTAATTCAGCTTGAGGCACTCAACGCAACCATCAGCGAGCTCAACAAAAGCATCAATATCGAACCTCGCAATGAGGACAGCCTTTAGGGCGCCTCCTCAACATGAGCGGCTCGTTCGCGTACTGCCGCGATGTCCGAAAATAGCCAGCGATGCGTCTAGAGGCAGGATTACGCTCGAACTATGCAACCCAGCAATTTACTCCAGTCAGACACCAGCTACCTGCGCCGCCTTCCTTCGCCGATCGGGCGCATAGAGTTGACGAGCGACGGCGAGAGCGTGACAGGCCTCGCAATCGAGAACTCCGGCACGTTGCCGCGGGAACACGAAGATGAACGTTCCTGCGCCGTGCTCGACGAGGCCGCACGTCAGCTCACCGAGTACTTTTCTGGAACTCGTCGATCGTTTGAGCTTCCGCTTGCCGCTGTTGGCACTGACTTTCAGCGATCCGTCTGGCACCAACTCAATCAACTTCCCTTTGGCTCAGCGGTTTCGTACGCCGATATCGGTCGCGCCACTGGCCGTCCAACGGCTGGCCGCGCAGTCGGAGGTGCCGTTGGCGCCAACCCGATACCAATCATCGTGCCGTGCCACCGCGTGCTCGCGTCGAACCAACGAATTACTGGCTACAGCGGTGGAGACGGTATCCCCACCAAGGTGTGGCTGCTCGATCACGAAGGAATCAGCCACCGATGAGCGTTCGCCCTTCGCTTCTCGTCGCTCCTGACGGGCTCGCTCGCTGCGCCTGGGTTGGCGATGATGAGCTGTACCGCAAATACCACGATGAAGAGTGGGGCACTCCCCTGCGTGGAGACAGCAAGCTCTTCGAAAAGATCATGCTCGAAGCGTTTCAGGCTGGCCTTTCTTGGATTACCATTTTGCGTCGACGCGAGGGGATCCGTGACGCTTTCGATCAGTTCGACCCTGCCGTGATTGCCGAATACACTGACGTCGATAGCGAGCGGCTTCTTGCTGACCCCCGCATTATCCGAAACCGCCTCAAAGTTTCTGCAGCGCTGACGAACGCTCGAGCGACGCTCGAGCTTACCCACGACCGGCCAGGAGCTCTTGACGAGTTGCTGTGGCAATTCGCACCCCCACGTCGCACACAACGGTTCGCTTCACTCGCCGAGGTCCCGGCGGTGACAGAGGAGTCCACCGCTATGAGCAAAGCCCTGAAAGCTCACGGATTCCGCTTCGTTGGCCCGACCACGATGTATGCGCTCATGCAGTCAGCAGGCATGGTCGACGACCACATCGAAGGATGCTGGCGCGCGATCTAACGCTAGGCGTTATCGACGACGAGATCGAGCTCGCCAGTGGCACCCGGCTCTAAACAGAATCCGGCGCCGTTGGCCCACGAAATAAGAGAATCAGTAGTTGTGTGCTTGATGCCTGCGCCAATAAGCGCGCGCGAAAACACACCCTTGGACTTCTTGTTGAAGTGGCTCAAAGCGACTCGTTTACCGCCGGCACCGTGTGTAACCACCCGGAGGTACACGCTATCCTCCGACGCCGCCCCGAGCTGCGCGTAGGCCTCAGAACGAAGATCCAACTGCAGACCCTCGACCGACGCCAGAACACTACTCACTGATGAGCGCCAGTGGGCCTTGAGCGCCAGTCCTGGCAACCGTGAGTTGTGCGATAGCCGATACGCCGGAATAGGGTCGGCTGCTCCGACAGGACCGAAGAGCGCCGAATGTACGAGAACAGTCTCTTGGGCGAATGACCACTCGGCGGGCGTCATCGTTGCAGCATCCAGACCGTCGTAGAGTACGCCGGTGTAGCGCTCAAGAGCGGGTAAAACAGCAGCAGATTCAAGGGTGCGGTTGCGGTCTACTTCAAACTGCTGCTTGAGGCTGAGTCCCAACACCCGTCGAGCATCTTCGGAGTCGCCCGCTAGGCGGGTGAGGCGGGCGGCAACGGCTCGCCTCAGCTCAGTGAGTTGAGGGAATGACAATCGTGACCAGTCGAGGGTGCTCCCGTGGTCTCCCCCATCACGCTTCGTCTCAGATGGAGGGAGAAGAACAATCACGCGTCAAGGAAGGCGATGGCGCGTTCGACGTTGACGCCAAGCGAGCCTGCCGAGTCGAGTGTGATGCGTGCGACAGCGCCGCTCGAACCGCTCCACGGCGAGTACTCGTCTAGGTTGTGCTCGACAGCATTACGTGCAATCGCACCAGATTGCGCGCGCTTAGCCGCACGCTCGACGAGCCGACTCTTGTGCTCTTCGCGATCCGAGCACACGATTTCAATAAATCGGACGCCTGATCCTGTTCGTTCGGCAAGGTTCACCCACTGCTCACGAGCAGGATCGACTGCATTTACAGCATCGATGATGATGTCCCGACCGTGCATGAGTACTGATTCTGCCAATGTCTCAGCGACCAGATACGCCGCGAGACCGATCGGCTGGCCAGCACTGATTCCCGCCTTCAAGATGGCGGTTTCAATTTGGTCAACCGACAATACGGTGATCTTGCGCCGGGCACCAACGACCTCTGCGAGAGTCGACTTTCCGGCACCCGGCAACCCGGCCATTGCAATCAGCATGAGAGAAAACTAAACCAGTTCTGCTGAGCTTGCCACGACTGTTACCGTGTTGTTCTCCACGGAGAGGAATCCGTTGTCAGCATTTGCAGTGATCAGTGAACCATCGACAGCGGTTACCCGAACCTCGCCCTTGGCCAGAATCGCCAGTAACGGTTCGTGGCCGGGCAAGATTCCGATTTCGCCTTCGGTGGTGCGCGCAATGAGCTGGCTCGCCTCTCCCGACCAGAGTTCCTGGTCGGCAGAGACGACGCTCACCTTGAGAACCGCCATTGTTAGGAGTTCTCTTTCTGAATCTTTGCCCACTGCTCTTCGACGTCGTTGATTCCACCGACGTTGAAGAACGCCTGCTCAGCAACATGGTCGAACTCGCCCTTGACGATCGCATCGAACGACTCGATGGTCTCCTTGAGCGGAACAGTCGATCCCTCAACACCGGTGAACTTCTTCGCCATGTAGGTGTTCTGCGAGAGGAACTGCTGGATGCGACGAGCGCGCGAAACGGTGATCTTGTCTTCTTCAGAGAGTTCGTCAACGCCGAGGATCGCGATGATCTCCTGGAGTTCCTTGTTCTTCTGGAGGATCTGCTTCACGTTCGTTGCTACGCGGTAGTGGTCGGCACCTAAGTAACGGGGGTCGAGGATACGGCTAGTTGACGTGAGCGGGTCAACGGCGGGGTAAAGACCCTTCGATGCGATCTCACGGCTGAGCTCAGTCGTAGCATCGAGGTGGGCGAAGGTAGTCGCTGGCGCTGGGTCGGTGTAGTCGTCGGCAGGTACGTAGATAGCCTGGAGCGAAGTAATCGAGTGACCACGCGTCGAAGTAATGCGCTCCTGAAGGATACCCATCTCGTCAGCAAGGTTGGGCTGGTAACCCACGGCCGAAGGCATGCGGCCCAGAAGGGTCGAAACTTCGGAACCAGCCTGCGTGAAGCGGAAAATGTTGTCAATGAACAACAGAACGTCTTGCTTCTGAACGTCACGGAAGTACTCAGCCATGGTGAGAGCCGAGAGTGCAACGCGAAGACGCGTTCCTGGCGGCTCATCCATCTGGCCGAAGACAAGTGCGGTCTTCTCGAAGACGCCTGCTTCATCCATTTCGGCGATGAGGTCGTTACCTTCACGGGTACGCTCACCGACACCGGCGAATACTGAAACTCCACCGTGGTCTTGAGCCACACGTTGAATCATTTCCTGGATCAGAACGGTCTTACCGACTCCGGCACCACCGAACAGACCAATCTTGCCACCCTGGACGTAGGGGGTAAGGAGGTCGATGACCTTGATGCCGGTTTCGAAGAGCTCAGTCTTCGACTCGAGCTGGTCGAAGGCCGGAGGCTTGCGGTGGATGGGCCAGCGCTCGGTGATCTCGACGGTTTCGCCGTTAACCTTGCCGTCTTCGTCGGCGTTGAGGATCTCACCAGTAACGCTGAAAACCTTGCCCTTGGTGACGTCTCCAACGGGAACGGTGATCTGAGCACCGGTGTCGCGAACTTCCTGACCACGAACGAGTCCGTCGGTCGGCTTGAGCGCGATGGCACGAACTACGTCGTCACCGAGGTGCTGGGCAACTTCAAGCGTGATCTCAGTTGTCTGGCCACCAATGGTGACGTTGGTCTTGAGAGCGTTGTAGATGCCGGGGATCGAATCGTGCGGGAACTCGACGTCCACAACGGGACCAGTTACACGCGAGATACGACCGATACCGGCAACAGTTGCAGCAGCCGTCTTGGCTGGTGCCTTTTTGGCTGGTGTCTTTTTGGCTGGGGCCTTCTTGGCCGGGGCTTTTTCAGTCATGGCTTCCCTATCTATGGTTCTTACTTAGCCGAGCTGAGGGCGTCCGCGCCGCCCACGATCTCGGAAATCTGCTGGGTAATCTCAGACTGACGCGCGTTGTTTGCTAGGCGCGTGTAGTCGTTGATGAGCTTGTCTGCGTTGTCACTTGCAGACTTCATTGCCTTCTGAGTAGCCGCATGCTTTGCAGCAGCCGACTGGAGCATGGCGTTGAAGATTCGGCTCTCGATGTACACAGGGAGCAAGGCGTCGAGCACCTTGTCTACCTCTGGTTCGAATTCGTAAAGAGGAAGAATGTCCTTCTCGTCGGGTGCATCTACACCTTCAACGATCTCCAGTGGGAGAAGACGAACAACCTCTGGAACCTGCAACAACATGCTCACGAGTCGGTTGTAGACGATGTGAATCTCGTCCACTCCGCCTTCGCTTGCCGGCTGCAAGAACTTGCTGACGACCGCATCGCCAATTTCCTTCGCAATTTCGAACGCTGGCGAATCTGTTCCGCCGGTCCAAATCTGCTCAGCATCACGCTTGCGGAAGGCAAAGTATCCCGCGGCCTTTCGACCAACGAGGTAGTAAACGACCTCTTTGCCTTCACCTTCAAGCCGTGCTGCGAGCTCCCCAGCTTCGCGAAGAACGTTCGTGTTGAACGCTCCCGCGAGACCACGGTCGCTCGAGAAGATGACGACCGCAGCGCGGTCGACAGTCTCTGGCTCAGTTGTCAGCACGTGATCGACGTTCGAGAAAGTCGCCACCGCCGAGACAGCACGCGTTACCGCACGTGAGTACGGACCCGATGCAGCAACCCGCTGTTTCGCTTTTTGAATGCGCGACGCGGAGATCAGCTCCATCGCGCGTGTGATCTTCTTGGTCGTCTTGGCAGAACTAATTTTCTGCCGGTAGACCCGAAGTTGCGCTCCCATGGCTTTCTAACTTTCTATGTCGTGTTGGTCGATGATCACTGCTGCAGAGCTCAGCGCTTCTGCTTGACGATCTGCTCTTGAGCGATGTCTTCTTCAGCGATCTGTTCGAACTGCTCGGATCCGACGGAGTTGAGAGACTTGCCCTCGCCCGTCTGGAAGCCAAGCTTGAATTCTTCGACTCCGGCATCCATGTCAGCAATCAGCTGGTCATCGAGTGCGTTCTTCTCGCGAAGAGTGTCGAGCACCTTGGTGTTGCGAGCGAGGTAGTCGTGCAATTCGCTCTCAAAACGAAGAATGTCTTCGACTGGGACCTCGTCGAGCTTGCCGTTTGTGCCGGCCCAGATCGAAACAACCTGGTTCTCAACGGGGAACGGCGAGTACTGCGGCTGGCGAAGCAGCTCGGTGAGGCGTGCGCCGCGAGCAAGCTGGCGACGGCTAGTCGGGTCGAGGTCGGATGCGAACATCGCGAAAGCTTCAAGCGAGCGGTACTGAGCAAGCTCGAGCTTCAGTGTTCCCGAAACCTTCTTGATCGACTTGACCTGAGCGTCTCCACCAACACGCGAGACCGAGATACCCACGTCAACAGCGGGGCGCTGGTTGGCGTTGAAGAGGTCGGACTGCAGGAAGATCTGTCCGTCGGTGATCGAGATCACGTTGGTCGGGATGTAGGCAGCAACGTCATTTGCCTTGGTCTCGATGATGGGCAGGCCCGTCATCGATCCGGCGCCGAGCTCGTCAGAGAGCTTTGCACAACGCTCGAGCAGACGGGAGTGCAGGTAGAACACGTCACCGGGGTATGCCTCACGCCCTGGCGGACGACGAAGCAGCAGCGAGACTGCACGGTAGGCCTCAGCCTGCTTGGAAAGGTCATCGAAGATGATGAGTACGTGCTTGCCGCCGTACATCCAGTGCTGACCGATGGCCGAGCCGGTGTAAGGAGCAAGGTACTTGAATCCTGCGGGGTCGGATGCGGGAGCGGCCACGATGGTGGTGTACTCCATGGCGCCGGCCTCTTCGAGAGCGCCCTTTACGGCGGCAATCGTCGAACCCTTTTGGCCAATAGCAACGTAGATGCAGCGAACCTGCTTGGTCTCGTCGCCCGACTCCCAGTTTTCTTTCTGGTTGATGATGGTGTCGATCGCAATTGCGGTCTTACCAGTCTGGCGGTCACCAATGATGAGCTGGCGCTGGCCACGGCCGATCGGGATCATGGCGTCAATCGCCTTGATTCCGGTCTGCATGGGCTCGTGGACACTCTTGCGGTCCATAACGCCGGGAGCCTGAAGCTCAAGCGCACGACGGCCTTCTGCCTTGATCTCGCCGAGACCATCGATCGGAGCGCCGAGCGGGTCAACTACGCGACCGAGGAATGCGTCGCCAACGGGGGCGGAAAGTACTTCGCCTGTGCGGGTAACTTCCATGCCCTCGACGATTCCGGCGAATTCACCGAGAATAACAACGCCGATTTCGTCTTCGTCGAGGTTCTGAGCGAGGCCCAGTGTTCCATCGGCGAAGCGAATGAGTTCGTTCGCCATGACTCCGGGGAGACCGTCAACGTGAGCGATACCGTCTGCAGCGTCTACGACGGTGCCTGTCTCGGTTGTTGCAGCCTTGCCAGGCTCGTAAGCCTTGACGAAGTCCTTGAGCGCGTCGCGGATCTCGTCCGGACTAATGCTGAGTTCTGCCATTGTGTTTTCCTATTCCGTGGAAAGGTCTGCTAACTCGCTAGCCCGCGAGTTGGATCCTGAGGTCGTTGAGCTTGGTGGACACGCTGCCATCGATAACTTCGTCACCGATTTGAACGCGTACCCCACCGATGAGCGAGGGGTCGAGGCGGACGTTGAGCTTTAGTTCGCGTCCGTAGTTCTTGGTAAGGCCGGCGCGCAAACGTTCGAGTTGCGCGGCCTTCAACGGCGCAGCCGTCGTGATCGTTGCGACCGACTGGCCCGCCTGATCAGCGACGATGCTTGCTGCCGTAGAGATCAACTCACCGATGCGGCGACCACGAGGTTGCTGAACAAGCTGGTCAATAATGACGACGGCTTGCTCTGAAGCCTTGCCTTTGAGCAGGCTGTGTACCAGTGTCGATTTCGACTCGACCGAGCCGAGTTTGCTTCCGACAGCAAGTTCAAGCTCGGAGTCCGAAGAAACCGTGCTGCCGAAGGCGAAGAGCTCGTCTTCGATGGCGAGCTTCGCAGGTGCTGACTTCGCAACCGCACGAATTCCGATTTCTTCGATTCCAGCGAGCAGATCGTCGGCACTTGACCAGCGAGCGCTCACGATTGCTGAAAGCACGGTGCGCGTTTCGGCGCTCAGCGACGAGAAAACCGAACCGACAACAGCGGTCTTGTCTTTCGCAGCGGCAGCAGGATCAGCCAAAGCGGAACGCAATTGGGCGGAACCGCCCACAACGCGTCCTGCTTCGAAGAGCTCTGCGCCAGTGGCCAGAGAGTTCTTGGCAGTGAGGGATGACAGAGCATCCTTCGCTGCAACAAGCGCTTCTCTCGTAGCTGATCCCATTACTTCTTCGCCTTTGCCTTCTCTGATGCCTCGAGGTCAGCCAAGAACTGGTCGACGAGCGCCGACGACTTCTTGTCGTCGCTCAGGCTCTGCCCGATAACGCCCGATGCAAGGTCGATGGCCATTGAGCCAACCTCGGTGCGGAGTGAAACGAGAGCTGCCTGGCGTTCTGCCTCAATCGTGGCCTGCGCGTTCACAGTGATACGCGCAGCTTCGATCGTTGCCTGCTCTTTGAGCTCGTTGACAATCGCGGTGCCCTCAAGTCGTGCCTGTTCGCGAATCTTCGCGGCCTCGGCACGGCCCTCAGCGAGCTGCGTCTTGTACTGCTCAAGTGCCGCGGCGGCTTCAGCCTGAGCGATCTCGGCCTTCTTGATGCCACCTTCGATGGCGTCGGCACGAGCATCCAGAGTCTTCGTCAGTGCAGGAAGGAACTTCTTCCAGAAGAAGAACAGGATGATAGCGAAACAAACCGCTGACCAAACAATGTCGTAATTTGCGGGCAAGAGGGGGTTGATTACTTCACCCTCTCCTGCAGCAGCCAGTAGTGCGCTATGCATCCCAGCCTCCTCAGTCAGTTAGTCGTTACGGGAACGGGATGAATGCAACAGCGATCGCAACGAATGCGAGCGCCTCGGTGAATGCAATACCGAGGAACATGAGACCCGTCAAGCGGCCCTGAAGTTCTGGCTGGCGAGCAACCGACTCAACGGTCTTACCAACAACGATGCCTACACCGATAGCGGGTCCGATGGTTGCAACACCGAATGCGAGGGGTGCAATGTTTCCAGTCAACTCTGCGACGTTCATTTGTGTTTCCTTCCGTGGTTTTCTAATCCAGGCGAGTGCCGGGATCGGTCTAGTGCTCTTCGACCAGCGCGAGCTGGATGTAAACGGCTGTCAGGAATGTGAAAACATACGCCTGAAGGACCGCTACAAGGAGTTCGAAGATCGTGAAGATGAAGCCAAAGGCGAGGGTGCCAATGCTGAAGAGGCCAAAGAGGCCACCAGCAGTGAACAAGAAGAAGTGAGTTGCCGAGAAGCACAGCACGAGAAGCATGTGGCCAGCGACCATGTTCATGAGAAGTCGAAGCGCCAGAGTGACGGGACGAAGAATGAACGTGGAAAGGAACTCAATCGGCGTGACGATGATGTAGAGGTACCACGGCACCCCAGACGGGAAGAGCGAGGTCTTGAAGAAGCCGACACCCTGCTTCTTGATTCCTGCATAGATAAAGGCCACATAGGCGACGAGCGCCAAGACAAGTGGAACACCGATAACCGAGGTGCCCGCAAGGTTAAGCCCGGGAACTATACCCGTGAGGTTCATGGCAAGAACCATGAAGAACATGCTGACAAGAATCGGCATGAACCGCTTGCCGTCGACCTTGCCGAGCGCGCCTTCGGCAATGTTCGACTGAACGAAGCCCACTGCCATTTCAAGCAGGCTCTGACCCCGACCGGGAATCATACGCATGCGGCGAGTACCGAGCCAGAACAAGACCACGATGAGAGCGACCGCAATAAAGCGGATAAGCATCAACCGGTTAATCTCAAAGGGAGTGCCTTCAAAGAAAATCGCCGGCGGCAGGAACTCAAGTAGCGATGGGCCTACGAAGCCCCCGTCGCCGGATCCGTCATCGGTGGCAAAGGGCGCTAAAAGTGTGAGAGCGTGATATAACAGCGCTGTCTCCAGAATCGGGGCGTGCGAGCACGCGGCGATGGAAGTGGGGGTCTAACAGGTACAAACTCTATCAAGAGATTTGGCCTCACGACGAATCCGTACGCGAATCCGACCGATTAGTTTGACGTCGAGGTATCTTCACCCGGAAGGCTCACACCGGGCACGTAGCTTTCGCGTGCACGAACGAAAGCGAGCACGTCGACGACCAGGCTGCCGATCACCGCAGCGAGGATCGCGAAGAAGAATACGAGCGGTTCCAAAAAGGGTTGTCCGCGCAGGATAACGAGGATCGCGATGAACACAACGAACTTGAGCAGCCACGCGCCAAGCACGATACCGAAGAACAGAGTGCTCGATGGATCTCCGTGGGTAGCGCGAGATGCGAGCACAATGCTGCCGGCCGTGAACCCCATAAATAGAGCTGTAAGCCCTGCACCGATCAGCGCGCTGATGAGTCCAGGACTTCCAGCGACGAGGAACCCGATGATGGATCCAACCACCGCGATAGCGACCGTCAGTATTGCGCCATAGGCGATTGCGCGGCCAAGAATGGCGGAAGACTTCATACGGTAGGTTCCTTCGTCTGTTGCGTTGGTGAGGTATCGGTGGATGCGGCATCTAAGCCGTCGTAGCGCGCTTCGTCTGAACTGGCCTCTGCGATTGCCTCAGCACGCTGAGCTGCAGCCTCACGCGATTTGCGGCGACTGAGCGGGGCCAAAGTAAGGGCGGCACAGCCCACGAGTCCGGCGACAAACATGAGCGCCGCCCACCGCCACGGCACGAACGTAAACGCCATAACTCCCACCGACGCGACAAAAGTCCAGCTGTACAGAATCAACACTGCATGCAGGTGCGAATGTCCCATGTCGAGTAATCGGTGATGCAAATGCTTACGGTCTGCTGTAAACGGTGACTTGCCCGCGCGAAGTCGGCGGATCATCGCGAGCCCGAAGTCGAGAAGCGGAATAACGAGCACCGCCACCGGCAGAAGGATGGGGATGAAAGCCGGCAGGAAATCAAGCGTGAACTTGTCTGGCTGAGCCAGGTATCCCGCATCCACTTGACCGGTCACAGAGATAGCGGATGCTGCCATAAGAAGACCGACAAGCAGTGCTCCAGCGTCGCCCATGAACATCTTGGCTGGATGAAAATTGAGCGGAAGGAAGCCAACACACGCACCGATCAAGATCGCGGTTGTCAGCGATGCAAGGTTGAAGTACTCGGTCTGCGCTTGAGACTGCAACAAGTAGGCGTAAACAAAGAACACGCCATTCGCGATAACGGCAACACCGGCGACTAGGCCATCGAGCCCGTCAATAAAGTTGACAGCATTCATCACTAAAACGACGGCGAAAATGGTGATGATGAGCGAGACGTAGGGAGAAACGATCGTCTGGCCGCCGATGGGCAGGGTTGAGAGTTGCACTCCCTGCCAGGCGAGAACTCCAGCAGCGATGATTTGCCCTGCAAGCTTCGTAAGCCAGTCGAGATCCCATATATCGTCGGCGACCCCGATAACCACAATGATTAGTGCCGCGCCGAGAAGACCGAAGACCTTGCCTGGCTCATTGAAAATGAGGGAGAAGTTGTCGAGGCTGGACGCGATAGCGAATGCAACGACGATTCCGATGAACATCGCTACCCCGCCGAGGCGCGGCGTGGGCGTTGTGTGGACGTCCCGTTGGCGAACCTGCGGATACAACCGGTACTTGAGGCTCAACTTCAGCACCAAAATCGCCAGCGCATAGGTGACGATCGCGGCGATGCCTGCAATCAGGAAATAGAAAATTATTCGCATCGGTCCGCACCGATCAGCTTGCGGATTGCCTCCGAGGGAATGACGCCCTCACGCACAATGCGCAATTTGCCACCCTCGGTGAGCAAGCCAGTGGCATCGACGATCGTCGATGCAAGCTCCCCGCCCTCGCCTTCATCGAGGTATACCGAAACGGAATCGCCAAGCATCTGCTGCGCTTCCGCCGCCGACCGTGCAGCGGGCAGCCCCGTACTGTTGGCGCTCGACACAGCGAGCGGGCCGGTCTCAGACAATAGTTCAAGGGCAATGCGGCTAGACGGCATCCTTAAAGCAACAGTGCCGTGGGTATCCCCTAGGTCCCAGCTCAGCGATGGCTGGGCTGGCAGGATAATCGTGAGGCCGCCGGGCCAGAACTCCGCAACCAGCGTGCGAACCTCGTCTGGTACTTCAGCGGCAAGCGCATCGAGAGTCGGGATCCCCGGTATGAGCACCGGCGGCGGTGACTGGCGTGTGCGCCCTTTGGCATCAATAAGTTTCTGCACAGCGTCTGGCTGGAACGCATCAGCAGCAACACCGTAGACGGTGTCAGTGGGGATAACCACGAGGTCGCCGCGGCCAATAGCAACGCGGGCAAGCCGCATACCGGTGAGAAGTTGGGCTTCGTCAGCGCAATCGTAAAGGTCATCCATGTCCCCAACATGGTACCGGTCGAAACAGTGAAAGACTGATCACGACTAACAGATAGCGATGGCCAACAATGACGCTGCTTTTCATCTTTGACATGGATGACGTGCTCTACGAGTACGACTGGCGTGCGCGAATGGCGGCAATGAGCGACCTCACGGGTCTCAGTTTTCTCGAACTACGTCGACTCTGGTGGCACGATGAAGGCGAATTTGGCGCCGAAGCCGGCCTCTTTGAAACCGGCGAAGAATACTTGGCTGCCTTTGAGAAGGCAATCGGTCAGCCAGTTGATGTCGCCCGCTGGGTCGAAATCAGGGCGGCTGCGATGACGGTGTGGCCAGAATCGCTTGCGGCGGCGCAGCGCGCGGCCGAACTGGGGCAGGCAACCCTCCTGACCAACAACGGGGCTCTACTTGGCGACCATTTGCCGACACTCGCCCCAGAACTCGTTGATATTTTTGGCAGCCATTTGCGAACGTCGAGTCACTACGGTGCCCGCAAACCCGATCCTGTCGTGTTCGAGCGCACGCTCGAGGCCTACGGAGTCGACGCTCACAATGCCTTCTTTGTTGATGATCTGCAAGAGAATGTGGACTCCGCTCAGCGACTCGGAATCACCAGCCACCAGTTCCTCGACTGCGCAGGGCTGCACCGAGCGATCGAAGAGTTCGCCGACTCCCGCGCCTGACCGGCTGCTCTAACGACTACGCGACAGCTGTAGCGATTACAGGAGAGCTGTTGTTGCTCGGTCGCGACCGAGCAAGTCCTTGTGGTGGGCTACGGCATTCCAGCCATCCGCCGTGAGCAGCGCGGCCAATGCCGGAGCTTGCTCTTCGCCGTGCTCGAGTACGAGAGTGCCACCGGGGTGAAGTAAACGCTTCGCTGTCAGAGACACCCGACGAACGACATCCATGCCATCTTCTCCCCCGTACAAAGCCAGGGCGGGGTCGTGAAGTTGCACTTCGATGTCGCGCGGGATTGCTGCGGCAGGAATATAGGGCGGGTTCGAGATCACTACATCGACTGTGCCGTCGAGCTCGGTAAAGGCATCCCCGAGGTCGGCGTTGATCAACGTCGCGTTGTCAGCACCGTACCGACGAAAATTCTCGCTTGTATACGGCATCGCATCGGGAGAAAGCTCAACCGCATAAATGTGGGAACGGGGAACTTCGGTCGCCATCGAGAGAGCAATCGCTCCACTACCAGTGCCAAGATCGACACCAATCGGTTCGGGCGTCGCACTCGCATTTAAGGCATCGATCGCGAATTGCACAACCGTTTCTGTCTCCGGGCGCGGCACGAAAACACCGGGGCCAACACGAAGTTCTAGGTTGCGGAACGGCGCAACTCCCGTGATGTGTTGCAGCGGTTCGCGCGCGGCGCGACGGGCAAAGAGTTCACGCACCGTCGATTCCAACTCGCCAGGCACTGTTGCTCCTGTGACCGCGCGCACGCGAAGTTCACCACGGCTCAACTCGAGAACGTGAGCAATGAGAAGTTCAGCATCCACCGCGGGACTCTGCACTCCTCCGGCGCTCAACAACTCAGTGCCGCCGCCAATGAGGTCAGCGACACTGATGTTGTGTTCGGAAATCACTTCGGTGCTTAGGAGTCGTTGCCGACCGCAGCCAAGCGCGCCTCTTCATCAGCCATAATGCAGGACTGGATGACAGGCTCGAGAGCACCATTGATCGCTTGGTCAAGGTTGTAGGCCTTGTATCCCGTGCGGTGATCAGCGATGCGGTTCTCGGGGAAGTTGTACGTACGGATGCGCTCGGAACGGTCCATCGTGCGAATCTGGCTCTTGCGGTACTCGCTAGCTTCCGCATCCGCTTCTTCTTGATAGCGGGCGAGGATGCGCGCACGAAGCACTCGCATACCGGCTTCGCGGTTTTGCAGTTGCGATTTCTCGTTCTGCATAGCCACGACAATGCCGGTCGGAAGGTGAGTAATACGAACGGCGGAGTCAGTAGTGTTCACCGACTGGCCACCGGGGCCCGAAGAGCGATACACGTCGATCTTGAGATCGTTTTGGCTGATCTCAACCTCTTCAGGCTCATCGACTTCAGGGAATACAAGCACACCAGCGGCAGACGTGTGGATGCGCCCTTGAGACTCGGTTGCTGGCACACGCTGAACGCGGTGCACCCCTCCCTCGTACTTCAAGTGCGCCCAGACGCCCTCAGCAGGATCGCTCGAGTTGCCCTTGACAGCCAGCTGAACATCTTTGATTCCGCCGAGGTCACTCGAGGTCTGCTCGATGATCTCTGTCTTCCACTTTTTCGACTCTGCGTAGTGCAAGTACATGCGCAACAGGTCACCAGCGAAGAGCGCCGACTCGGCTCCACCCTCACCCATTTTGATTTCCATGATCACGTCACGAGAATCGTTGGGGTCACGCGGAATCAGAATGCGGCGAAGCTTTTCTTGGGCTGTATCGAGGGTCTCGGTGAGTCCAGGAATTTCTGCAGCGAACGATTCATCTTCGTCAGCCATTTCGGTGGCTGCCGCGAGATCATCGGTCAATTGACGCCAGTTGTTGTATGCCGCGACAATGCGTGACAATTCTGCGTAACGTCGGTTGACTTTTTTCGAGCGGACCGGATCTGAGTGGAGCTCGGGGTCAGCTAGCTGACCTTCGAGCTCCCCATGCTCGGTCAGCAGCGACTGTACTGACTCGAACATTGTTAGTCCTCTTTTTTGCCGTTGGTGGAAGGAAGCGACTTCTGGATCTGCATGAGGAACTCAACGTTCGACTGCGTTTCCTTCAGCTTATTCAACACGATCTCGAGCGCAGCCTGCTGATCAAGTCCAGCAAGCGCGCGACGCAGGTTCCAAGTGACCTTCACTTCGTCAGCACCGAGAAGCATTTCTTCACGGCGAGTACCGGATGCATTGACATCCACCGCCGGGAAAATGCGCTTGTCTGCGAGCTGGCGAGAGAGACGGAGCTCCATGTTGCCTGTGCCCTTGAACTCTTCGAAGATTACTTCATCCATCTTCGAACCGGTCTCGACAAGAGCGGTAGCGATGATGGTGAGCGAACCGCCCTCTTCGACGTTGCGAGCAGCACCGAAGAAACGCTTCGGCGGGTACAGCGCTGCCGAGTCAACTCCACCGGACAGAACGCGGCCGGAAGCCGGTGCGGTCAAGTTGTAGGCACGGCCGAGGCGCGTAATCGAGTCAAGCAAAACAACAACGTCGTGACCAAGCTCAACAAGGCGCTTGGCGCGCTCGATGGCCAGTTCGGCGACCGTCGTGTGGTCTTCTGCTGGACGGTCGAAAGTCGAAGCAATAACTTCGCCCTTGACCGTGCGCTGCATGTCGGTGACCTCTTCAGGGCGCTCGTCAACGAGAACGACCATGAGGTGAACCTCGGGGTTGTTCTTGGAGATCGCGTTCGCAATGGCCTGCAGAACCTGAGTCTTGCCTGCCTTAGGCGGCGAAACGATCAGACCACGCTGGCCCTTGCCGATAGGAGCAGCGAGGTCGATGATTCGCGTCGACAGCATCGACGGCTCGGTCTCGAGGCGCAAGCGTTCCTGAGGGTAGAGCGGAGTGAGCTTGCCAAATTCAACACGGTTGGCCGCTTCGTCAACGGGGAGACCGTTGATCGAGTCGATACGAACTATCGCGTTGTACTTCTGGCGGCCTTGGCTGTTGTCGCCTTCACGCGGCTGGCGAATTGCGCCAACTACGGCGTCACCCTTGCGCAGGTTGTACTTCTTGACCTGGCCGAGTGAAACGTAAACGTCACTGTTACCGGGAAGGTAACCAGTGGTGCGAACGAAAGCGTAGTTGTCGAGAACGTCAAGGATGCCGGCAACGGGAATCAGAACGTCATCGTCAGAAATCTCTGGCTCGAAGTCGTCGCCCATGTTTCCGCGACCACGCTTGCGGTCACGGTAACGACCGCGACCTCCGCGCTCGGAATCGACGTCTCCGCCGCGCGAGTCATCCTGGTTGTTCGGACCATTGTTGCCGCGGTTCTCACGGGGTTCCCGTGGCTCACGTGGCTCGCGGTTCTCGCGCGGCTCATTGTTGCCGCCACCGTTGTTGTTCTGACGGCGGTTGTTCTGACGGCCCGAGCCATCGCTGTTCTGGCTGTTGCGGTTGCGATTGCGATTGCGGTTGCGACCTGATCCCGACTCGTTGTCTGAGCCGTTATCGCCATCGTTGTCGCTGTCAGAATCGGAGTCCGAAGATCCCCGGCCAGAGTTATTGCTCTTGTCGCTCTTGTCAGCGCTAGTGTCGGCGTTGTCGCCCTTGCCACGGCCAGCATTGCGGCCCTGGGCAGCACCGCCATTCTTGGCTGAATCGTCGTTCTTGGCTGCGTCGTCGTTCTTGACGGCGTCGCCCGCCTTGGACTCGCTCGAGGCGCCATCCTTGGCATCGCCGTTCGAGCTCTCAGGAGCCTCAGCTGCGCGGCTTGAACTGCGACGGTTGCGCTTGGGCGCGGCATCGGCGGCGGGAGCATCAGTGGATGCTGAAGCGTCAGTCGGAGCGTTCGCCCCTGCTGCGGCATCCGACTCAACTGCCGCAGGTGCTGCGTCGACCTTCTTCTTGCGAGTAGTCGTTTTGGGCTTCTGCTCAGCGGAATCTGTCGAACCGGCCGCATCAGCTACGGGTGCAGCCGAGTCACTCTTGGGCGAATCACTCGGGGCAGCCTGCGGAGCGCCTGCAGGAGCCTCAACGCCTGCGATTGCAGCACCGTCGGTGCTCGTGACACGGCGCGAAGCGCGCTTGCGTGCGGGAGCCGCCTGAGCTGCGGGAGCCTCAGTTGTTACGGGTGCGGATGATTCTGTGTTGCTGTTCTTCTCGTTAATTGCTTCCACGAGGTCTCCTTTGCGAAGTTTTGATGCACCGGTGATGCCACGTTCGGCTGCCATTGCTTGTAGCTCGGGCAGTCGCAACGCGCTCAGCGCGGTACGGGAATCCACGCCAGATGCGTGGTTGTTGACGTTAGTCACTACTTGGGGTTCCTTTCCCCAACCACGCTTTCGAGCGATGGTGGAGAGCTAGTCGCTCACCGATGTCTACGCGGATGCGCAGGAATCTAATTCGGGGATGCGACGGGTGAAGTGCAACCGGGATGCTACGACTACGCCGTAGCTTCTACCTGGTGCTCATTCACTGTAGCACCTTTGAAGTCCACAGCTAAGAGGAGGCATTCCCAAGGCGTGGCGGCCTGTTCCTGCACGAGCGTCATCGCTTCTAGACGTCGCGCGGGGTCGTCGGCAAGCACGAGAACTGAGGGGCCTGCCCCAGAAACGACGGCGGCGTGGCCATGGGAGCGCAGCATCCGAATTAGTTCCGTGGTTTGTGGCATTGCGGCAGCACGATAGTCCTGATGAAGGCGATCTCCCGTTGCTTCAAGCAAGAGCTCCGGGCTCTGGGCAAGCGCTGCGATGAGCAGTGCGGCCCGAGAGACGTTGTAGACAGCGTCTGCGTACGGCACACTCTCCGGCTGCAAGCTTCGAGCATGCGCCGTCGAGACCTGAAAGTCGGGAACGCACACGAGCGGAGAGACTCCCCGGTGCACAATTAGCTTTTTTGCTTGCGGCCCAGAGTCGGTGCTCCACGCGATCGTGAGTCCACCTAAGAGGGCTGGTGCGACATTATCGGGGTGTCCCTCTAGCTCCGTTGCGAGCACGAGGAGGGTTGCGGCATCCATTTCGACAATGCCTGCAAGCAGCCCCTTTGCCGCCATGACACCGGAGACAATCGCAGCGGCAGAGGAACCAAGCCCTCCACCGTGCGGGATGACGTTGTTCGCCGAGACATGCAAGGCAGGCATGGACTGCCTAAAATGAGTGAAGCAGTGCTGGACGGCCTGAATTACCAGGTTGGACTCGTCGGTAGCCACAATTCCAGCGCCAACACCCGTGACGTCGATTGTGACGCCAGAGCCCTCAACCGCGGTCACGATTAACTCGTCGTAGTGCGAAAGCGCAAGCCCCAAAGTGTCGAACCCCGGGCCCAGATTCGCTGAGGTAGCCGGAACGCGAACTACAACGCTGCGACCGACCAGCGAGGTCATGCCTTAGCCAACCCCAACACACTCGCCACTTCAGCGGTGTCGACCGGCACAACCTTCGGCGTGATGTCGTCTCCGCTTGCCGTCTTGAGTGCCCACTGTGGGTCTTTCAAGCCGTGGCCGGTGACCGTGAGCACAATCGTCGATCCGCGAGGGATCTGGCCGGCTTCTGCTCGCTCCAAAAGACCAGCAACACTAATTGCGGATGCTGGCTCGACGAAAATGCCAACCTCTGCCGAAAGAATGCGCTGAGCTTCAAGAATCTTGGCATCGCTGATGGCGCCGAAGTAGCCGTCAGAAACCTTGTGAGCTTCCGTGGCAAGGTGCCACGATGCAGGGTTTCCGATGCGGATGGCGCTGGCAATCGTTTCGGGGTGCTTGACGACTTCGCCGCGCACAATTGGCGCGCTGCCTTCAGCTTGGAAGCCGAACATACGGGGCAGTTTGGTGGTCGCAGACCGCGCGAGTTCTTCGCTGTAGCCCCGGAAGTATGCCGTGTAGTTTCCGGCATTGCCGACAGGAACGATATGGAAGTCAGGAGCATCGCCCAAGACCTCGACAACCTCGAATGCGGCCGTCTTCTGACCCTCAATGCGATCGGGGTTGACGGAGTTTACGAGGTGCACGGGGTAGTTCTCGGCCAAGTCGCGAGCGATATCGAGGCAGTCGTCGAAGTTGCCCTGTACCTGAATGAGTTCACCGTTGTGAGCAATGGCTTGGCTGAGTTTGCCCATCGCGATCTTGCCCTCGGGAACAAGTACGGCGGCGGTGATTCCGGCGTGAGCTGCATACGCTGCAGCAGACGCTGAAGTGTTACCAGTGGACGCACAAATAACCGCTTTGGCGCCGTGCTCGACAGCCTTTGAAATCGCCATCGTCATGCCGCGGTCTTTGAACGAACCGGTCGGGTTCATTCCCTCAAACTTGACCCAGACGTTAGCGCCAGTGCGCGCAGACAGAGCGGGAGCAGGAAGAAGCGGAGTGCCGCCCTCCCCCAAGGTGATGATCGGGGTGGCGTCAGAAATGTTCAGACGATCCGCGTACTCGTGGAGAACGCCTCGCCATTGCCGGTTCCTGATTTCGCTACTCATTATCTACAGCCCCTCAACTCTCAAAACGGACACAACTTCGCGCACAACCGAATTCTCGGCCAGCGCGGCCACCGTGGCGGCAAGTGATTCATCGGTCGCCTCATGCGTCACAGTAATAAGGGTAGCGCTCGGCACTCCCTCAACTACTCCACCAACGGTCTGATTGACTGCTTCGACGGAGACACCGTTATCGCTAAAGACTGCAGCGATTGTCGCGAGCACTCCAGGCTCATCGACGACCGTCAAAGTGATCTGATAGCGCGTCATTACGCGAGAGATCGGCAAGATCGGGAGATTTGCGTGTGTCGACTCAGCAACGCCGGGGCCGCCAATAACATGGCGGCGGGCAGCAGATACAACGTCGCCAAGAACGGCGGATGCCGTCTCGATTCCACCAGCGCCCGCACCATAAAACATGAGACTGCCGGCAGCTTCGGCTTCAACAAACACAGCATTGTTCGCTCCGTGCACGGCAGCGAGAGGATGGGCCAGCGGAACAAGAGCCGGGTGTACTCGCGTGCTCACACCATCGACACCGCCAGCGGCATCCACTACGCGCTCGCAAATTGCGAGAAGTTTGACGACATAGCCGGCCTTGCGGGCCGCGACGACCTGCTCAGCCGTGATGTTCGTAATACCCTCGCGGTGCACAGTGTCGAGAGGCACACGCGTGTGGAAGGCCAAGCTCGACAGTAGCGACGCTTTCTGAGCGGCGTCATAGCCCTCGATGTCTGCCGTGGGGTCAGCTTCGGCGTACCCGAGCCGGGTTGCCTCTGCAAGGGCATCGTCAAAACTGTCGCCCGTGGCATCCATGCGGTCAAGGATGTAGTTCGTCGTGCCATTGACGATTCCGAGGATGCGCTGAACGCGGTCGCCAGCAAGGCTGTCGCGAAGCGGGCGGATGATCGGAATGGCGCCAGCGACGGCAGCTTCATAGTAAAGCTGAGCTCCGACTTGAGCGGCCTCTTCGAATAGCTCAGCGCCGTGGTGCGCGAGCAGAGCCTTGTTCGCTGTGATGACGTCAGCACCCGAGTGCAGAGCTTTGAGAATCCACGTACGTGCAGGCTCAAGCCCACCGATGAGTTCGATCACGATGTCGGCACCAACGATGAGCGACTCTGCGTCGGTCGTCAGCAACTCTTTCGGGATGTCAGTGTCGCGCTGTGCCTCAAGGTCACGAACGGCAACGCCAACGACTTCAAGCCCGGCACCGGCGCGAGCAGCAAGCTCGTCGGCATGCTCAAGCAACAGCGCGGTGACCTGTGATCCGACACTCCCTCCGCCCAAAACGGCGACGCGAAGGTTGCGGTATTCGATCATTCAGAGTCTCCCGATGGTGTGATTCCCGCGTCGCGGCTAAGTAGGTCGTCTTCGGTTTCGCCGCGCACGATAATGCGAGCATGGCCATCGCGAACCGCGACAACCGGCGGCCGCGCAAGATAGTTGTAGTTATTGGACATCGCCCAGCCGTAGGCACCCGTAGCGGGCACAGCAATAATATCGCCGGGCTCGATGTCCCCTGGCAAGTACTCTGCCCGCACGATGATATCGCCGGCCTCACAGTGCTTGCCTGCAATACGAACGAGTGCGGGGTCAGCCTGCGAATCACGATTGGCGATGCGGGCCGAGTAATCAGCGCCATACAGAGCGGTGCGCAGATTGTCGCTCATGCCGCCATCGACGCTGACGTATTTGCGCACAGCCTCACCATCGACCAGAACATCCTTGATGGTGCCTGCGGTATACAGCGTCGTCGTCGACGGGCCAATAATTGAGCGGCCCGGTTCAATTGCAATCAACGGAACGTCGATCTCCAATCGCGCGCATTCAGCTTGCACGATCGATGCGAGAGATGCGGCAAGCTCAGCGACCGGCAGCGCCTCATCAGCCGAGGTGTACGCAATTCCGAAACCGCCCCCCAAATTGAGTTCAGGTACAGGACCGAGCGCTGCAAGTCGAGCATGCAACTCCAGCAAGCGTTGCGCGGCCTCAGCGAAGCCAGCCGTGTCAAAAATTTGCGAACCGATATGAGAGTGGATGCCCACAAAATCTAACGACCCGTGCGAGCGAATTTGCGCAACCACTGACTCAGCCTCGGCCAACGGAATCCCAAACTTCTGGTCCTCTCGAGCCGTAGCCAAATATTCGTGGGTAGACGCGTGAACCCCGCTATTGATGCGCAACCGCACCCGCTGGGTTCGACCGTGCCGTGTGGCGGCGTCAGCAACCCGACCGATTTCGACGACGCTGTCGATAACGATGGGGCCAATGCCCGCGCGCACGGCACGGTCGATCTCGGAAAGACTCTTGTTGTTGCCGTGAAATCCCAGACGTGACGCATCAACACCGGCTGCGAGCGCAACTGCCATCTCACCGGCGCTGGCGACGTCGATATTGAGGCCGGCGGCCGTCATCCAGCGTGCAACTTCGGTGCACAAAAACGCCTTGCCCGCGTAGTAGACCTTGACGCTCGAACCAATACGAGCAAACTCACTGTCAAAGGCGCTCTTGATCTCTGTAGCGCGAGCAATCGCATCCGCTTCGTCGATTACGTAGACGGGGGTGCCGAACTGTCGAACGAGCTCGGTAGTGCTAACGCCCGCGATCGACAACTCGCCCGAATCTGTGCGCGCAGCATTGTGCGACCACACGGTCGACGACAAAGAGTTTGCTTCGGCGGGGGCTTTAAGCCACTCAGGCGCCAGCGGGTTCGCGAACACAGTCGCACCTCACAGAGAAGTAGACGGAAAACGGCGGATTGTGTCCGCCCAGGCGTTGGGGATGCTGACCACTCTAATGGCTGCCGCGGCTAGCGTTGAATCGAGGTGCTACTCAGGACAAGTGCCGTAATGCTTCCACTGATCGTCGCCTAGGGCGATGTCGTCGGCGCTGAGTTCGATCATCAGGTCAGAACCTTCGACCGCAACAGAATCAATCGTCAGCGCGGCCGGCATTGATGATGCAACACAGAACTTTTGAGAGCTAAGCAGACTGCCCGCGAGCCCCGAAACCAGCGGATTTGCGCGCAAATCAGCGACTGAGAGCTGTTCGTCACCGAGCAGCACCGTTTGAGGCTCGAATGCGACAGAGTCTCCGGCAGCAACCGGCAATAGATCAAGCGCTACGGGAATGCGAATGAAGAGGAGCTGGAAAACTGTAGATACTCGAATTGCCGGCTCGTGCAGTTCGATGGAATCAAGCTCGAGACCGCTCAGAGTGCCCGCGAGTTTATTGACTTCTTCGCTCGGAATTGCGACCTCCATCGAGAAGGTTTGCAGAGCACTCGAGGGCAGCAACGGCACCTCTGTCGCGACTACGTGAGCGGATGCTTCGAGCCCGTTTACTTCGACACGATCAAGATCAACCGTCACAACATCGATTCCGCCGGTGAGCACTTGAAGCACGAGCGAGCCCGAACCCAGATCGACGGTGACTCCCTCTGACGTGTTGATGCCGAGAGAGGTGGCAATCTCGTCGCCTACGAGCGTCTCGGCCGCCGCGCGGCCGACTGTCTCTACGAGAACAACGCCGACAATCAGGACGACCGCGATAATGCCGCCAACCATCCACCAACGGTTTCGGCCGGAACGGCGGCGCTTCGGAGCCGGACGTTCAGGGTTTGCTGCGGACGCACCAGAGTCGAGCACTAGCTCCACCGTCGGCTGAGCGCCATCGTCGGAGCGCGCGCTCTGAGAGCTTTCGTCGTGAGCCACGGAACCTACATCCGCTCCGGGGCGCTGACTCCGAGCATCCAGAGGCCATTTCTGAGCACCTGACCGACCGCATCATTGACCCAGAGGCGTGTGCGGTGCACGTCAGTGGCTTCTTCATCGTTCATCGGTGTGACACGGCACTGGTCATACCAGCGGTGATAACTGCCGGCCAGTTCTTCCGCATACCGAGCGACCCGGTGCGGTTCACGCAACTCTGCCGCCTGCGCGACAATGCGCGGGAACTCTGCGAGAACGCCGAGCAGGATGCTTTCCGTTTCGTTCGTGAGTAGCGAAGCATCGAAGACGCTGCGATCCACACCGGACTCCCCCGCATTGCGAGCAACGCTGTGAGTGCGCGCGTGGGCGTACTGAACGTAGAAGACAGGGTTGTCGTTTGTGCGCTTTTTCAGAATTTCGGGGTCGAGCGTCAGGGGCGAATCGGCCGGGTAGCGGCCGAGCGAATAGCGCAGCGCATCCGTTCCCAGCCACTCACGCAAATCATCTAGTTCGATGATGTTGCCAGCACGCTTCGACAGTCGAGCACCGTTGATGCTCACGAGTTGCCCGATCATCACCTCAATGTCTTTATTGGGGTCGTCACCGGCGGCACCGGCGAGCGCCTTGAGGCGGTGAACATAGCCGTGGTGGTCGGCACCCAGAAGGTAGATCTTGTGGGCGAAGCCACGATCACCCTTACTCAAATAGTAGGCAGCGTCAGAAGCGAAGTAGGTGTAGACGCCATTGCCGCGCTTGATGACGCGATCTTTGTCATCACCGAAGTCAGTGGTCGTAACCCACACTGCGTCGTCGCGATCGACAACATGACCCTGGGCACGCAAACGCTCAACGGCCTCGTCGATCGCGCTTGCCCCTTCACCGTTCGCTACGTGCAGGGAGCGTTCGCTGAACCAAACGTCAAAGTGCACGTTGAAGTCAGCAAGAGATTTCTTGATCGCCCCCAACTGCAATTCGTAGCCACGTTCACGGGCGACGGCAATGGCGGCATCGTGCTCAAGGTCAAGCAGTTCTGGGTGTGAGACAAGAACTTCCTTGGCTAACTCCGCGATGTAGGCACCAGGGTAGCCATTCTCTGGCGTCGGCTCGCCCTGTGCCGAAGCCAGAATTGAGGCGCCAAAGTTGTCCATCTGGTTGCCAGCATCATTGATGTAAAACTCGCTCACGAGCTCAGCACCGGCGGTCTTCAGTATTCGGGCAAGCGAATCGCCGAGAGCTGCCCAGCGGGTGTGACCGATGTGCAGCGGACCCGTGGGATTCGCCGAGACGAATTCCAAGTTAATTGTTTGACCGGCAAGCGAATCATTGCTGCCATACGCATCGCCCTGCTCGACGATTGTCTTGGCGAGCGCACCAGCCGCAGCAGCATCCAGCGTGATGTTAATGAAGCCGGGACCTGCGACATCCACGGCCGCAATTCCGTCAATAGTGCGCACCTGCTCGGCAATCTCTGTTGCCAGTTCGCGCGGACTCGCGCCAAGCGTCTTCGCCAGTTTCATTGCGACATTGGATGCCCAATCACCGTGATCGCGATTGCGTGGACGCTCTAACACCAGGTCATTCACGGTCAGCCCCAGATCGGGCGTGCCGCGGTCAGCCGCAATGCGGGTAACGACAGAAAGCAGGGTGGCAGAAAGATCAGCAGGATTCACACTGTCAAGCGTACTGTGCCGATTCTTTGCCGGGTCACTACGCCGCAATGCCGGTACGGGTAACGAGAATGGAACTATGGCACTTCGACTCCGCGTTCTTCCCGCAGCAATAGCTCTCAGCGCATCCGCTCTTCTCTTGACGGCGTGCGTTCCGACCGAACCGGACCCGACAAGTGCAACCAGCCCGACTGCGACACCCACCCCCACACCTTCAAGCAGTACGAGTGCGACACCTGAACCCACCGCAGTTGCTACGACGGATCCTGGTGCCACTGCAGTCAGCAAGAAGTGCACTGATCTAATTTCTCCTCAAGCCATGTACGACTACAACCCCAGCTATTTACTGCTCGGCAGCTTTACTCCGGCCGCTGGATCTCCATCCGCCGCCGCCATCGCTTCGAAAGGCGTCGCGTGCCGTTGGGAACATTCGACGAGCGGAGTCACCATCGATGTCTCGCTCGCAAAGCCTGCACCGAGCAAAATTGACGGGCTCAAGTCGGATGCCGGAGGCAAGGCCAGCGGATTCGATGGCTACTTCACTGTGAAGGGCGGCATCGGGATTGCGCAGGTATTCGACGGCGCATACTGGGCAACGGTCAGCTCGACAGCGTTCTACGAAGCCAGAGATGCTGCCGATCTTGTCGCGAATGTACGCTCAGCACTGGAATAGAACGCGACTAGGGCCATAGCGTTTTTCTGAGAGCGATGTTCGACTAAGAGAGTTGAACCGGCGAGCGGTGATCGTCGCTCGGCAGAACGTCGGCCGTGGCCGTGATCGATAAATTCAGAAGGAAAAGATCGGCCCAGTGATTGGTGAGGAATGCGACATCCGCCGCATCCCGGCCCGTTGCAATTCGCACAAGTGACTGGCGCGGGGCTAGCCCGGTGGAATCAACAACCCACCATGCCCCGTCTACGTACGCTTCGGCTACCGCGTGAAAGTCCATCGGGCTAAGCCCGGGCGCGTAGACAGAGGCATAGCGAGCTGGCACATCTTTCGCGCGCAACATGGCGATCGTGAGGTGTGCATAGTCACGACAAACACCGCGTCGGGACAACAGCGAGTGCGCCGCCCCATCGGTCGAAGCGGAAATGCCGGGAGTGTACCGAACGTTGTGTGACACCCAATCGCGCACAGCCTGCACCAACTCGTGACCGGTCTGGGTCGGAAACTGCGAGCGAGCGGTCGGTGTAAGAACGTCAGACTCGCAATAGCGGCTGGGACGCAAATATTCGACTCGGTCAAAGTCATTGAGCGGGGCGGGCTCGGGAGCGGCCTCGACCGTGGCGGCGTAATCCACTATCAGGCGCCCAGGGCCCGCAATCAGCGTGTGCAGGCGGGTGCCACGCGCGTCGACTAGCTCTGTTGATTGCTGGGGCACGCCGTCCAACACAAAATCAAGAGACTCGGATGTTGTCGGCCATGTTGCCGCAACAGCAATGCTGAAGACCATCTCGGTGCGACCGCGAAGGTCAAGCTCTTGGTGGGACGAAACAGTGCGCAGCATGCGTCGATACTGTCACGGGAACCTGAAGCGGGCATCAGAACAACGTGCTAATTGTTGGGGCGATTGCTTGCTAAGCTAGGGTCCTTGCCTTCGTAGCTCAGGGGATAGAGCGCCGGTTTCCGGTACCGTAGGTCGGGGGTTCGATTCCCTCCGGGGGCACTGTTATTTACCTTTATCGCGTGCATTCCACGATCGCTACGACTGCAGTTCGCTATGAGACGACGCAGCAGGCTTCTGCCCCAGCATCAGTGCTGGTCGCGACGGACGCGAGCATTTTGACAGGATCAGCGAACGCTTCGCAGCACAGTTCGTAGACGTTGGCGCGACCGCGCGGGGTGACCGTTACGAGCCCGTTTTCACGGAGTGGTGCCAGGTGGTGACTCACGAGAGTTTGACTGAGGCCTGTGGCGTCCGTCAGCTCGCGAACAGTGTGGGCACGCTCGGTGAGGAGCAAGACTAGCTGTAGTCGATTCGGGTCCCCTAGAGCGCGCAGTAACGGCGCGAGACTTTGGGCTCGCTCGGCGGTGGCCGACCAGATGGGCTTCTGAATCATCAGAAGATCTACACGTTCACTCATAGCAGCCATCCTACATCAACTCTTTGCTATCAACAGTAAGTACTGTTATCGTGAACAAACACTGAAGTTGATTTCGAGGAGAGAAATGACCGCTACACACTCACCAAGCACCGAGCTCCCGGTTGTCGTCATCGGCGCTGGCCCCATCGGTCTCGCCACCGCCGCCAACCTCGTCACCCGCGGAATCGCCGCAATCGTGCTCGAGCAAGGCAACCACGCCGGCGCCGCCATCAGCGACTGGGGCCACGTGGCATTCTTCTCGCCTTGGAACTTCAGCATCGACCCCGCTAGCCGCGAAATCCTCGAGAGGACAGACTGGGTTTCCCCCGATCCCGAACGGCTCCCCACTGGAGCGGAGATCGTGAAGGACTATCTGCTCCCTCTATCAGAGACCGCCGAGCTCGCACCCCTCATTCGCTACAACAGCCGAGTGATTGGCACATCGCGCCAAGGTCTCGACTCCAGCCGAACTATCGGCCGCGAGCACCGTCCGCTTCTTGTACGAGTTGAATCTCCAACGGGGATCGACGACATCCTCGCCTCAGCGATCATCGACGCTTCGGGAACGTGGGGACAGAGCAACCCGATCGGTGCTTCCGGGCTCCCTGCTCAAGGCGAAACCGACAGTAGCGCGTGGCTCGTTGGCGCCCTGCCCGATGTTTTCGGTCGCGACCGCGCTCGCTTCGCAGGCAAGCACACCCTCGTAGTCGGAAAAGGCCACTCTGCGGCCAACACCATTCTGGCGCTCGCCGAGCTCAAGGAATCAGAGCCAACCACTAAAATCACTTGGGCAATCCGTGGCAGTTCCGCGAGCAGTCTTTATGGCGGCGGAAGCGCTGACGAGCTACCCGGCCGTGGTGCACTCGGCACCCGGCTCAAAGCTGCCGTAGACGCCGGAACCGTCACCCTTCGTGCAGACTTCAGCATCACCAGTCTCACTCCGCAAGCAAACGGGCAGCTACTGGTCACGAGCAGCAATCCAGACCGCGATCAGTCAATAAGCGTGGATGCTCTTGCCGCCGCCACCGGATTTCGCCCCGACCTCAGCATCCTGCGTGAGCTTCACCTCAGCCTCGACCCTGTGCTTGAGGCTCCCGTTGCCCTCGCGCCGATGATCGATCCGAACGTTCACAGCTGCGGAACCGTGTCACCTCACGGGGCAAGCGTGCTCGAGCATCCAGAGAAGAATGTCTACATCGCGGGCATGAAGAGCTATGGCCGCGCGCCGACCTTCCTGCTGGTGACCGGATACGAGCAAGTGCGCTCGGTAGTAGCCGCTATCGACGGTGATACTGCGAGCGCCGAACGCGTGAACCTGCTGCTGCCAGAAACCGGCGCGTGCTGCGGAAGCAGTAGTGGATGCTGAGCTGAGGGCCGTGCTATTCATCCAGCACGATCCCTAAGTGATGAGCGAAGAGTGGCGCTAGCTCGGAGAGCTGGTAGGAATTGAGCGTTGCACCCTTGAGGTATTCAACGCCACCGAGTTGACGGAGCTCGACCCCGCGCAGATCGAAGTTGGTGAGCGTGGAACGCGTGAGATCAAGGTTGTTGATCTGAGTGTCTATGAACGACACCCGATTGGCAGTAGCCGCGCCAAGGTCGAGCTCGTCAATGAGGCAGTCAGTGAAGAGCACATCTTCAAGTCGCGCTCCGCGAAGATTGAGGTAGCCGATGCGGCAGTGGACGAAGTGCACTGAGCTCCAGTTGGCCTCATAGAACTCGGCTGAGCCCAAGCGGGAGCCCTCAAAGCTGACGTCACGAAAGCTAGAGCGAGGTGCCGTGAAGATTGGAGCATTAAGTCTCTCAAAGCGGGTGTCAACAAAAGTTGCAGCCCGAAGATCGGTCTCGCTGGCCTCTAGCTCGACAAACTCACATTCTGAGAATGAGATCCCCGAGAGTTCACGCTCGCGAAGGTCGGAAGCAACATACCGACCACCGCTGTAACTCTCGTGCGCCTGCAGGTGGTCCGCATCACCAACAGCGATGGCCTCGAGGCGCAATTTTTCGAGTCGAGGGGCAGCCGTCAGTGTTTTCCTCGCCATGCACTCGACGGTACCCGACACAACCGACTCCACCGCCACTACTCTGTCAGCATGACGCCACCCACCTCCGCCGCTGACCGGATCGCCCATTTTTCCCGCAAGCTCGATTGTGAAACCGACCCCTCCGATGTGCATGCGGCGATTCATGCGAGTGATTCGTTAGTGCTCGTCGACACCCGTGGCGACGTGGCGTGGGCTCAAGGTCGTGCCGTCGGCGCTGTGCACATTCCCACCCGCGAGATTGCACTACGCGCTCCGGTAGAGATACCCGTCGAAACCCCAATAGTTGTGTACTGCTGGGGCCCAGGCTGCAATGGCGCAACGAAAGCGGCCCTCGAGTTTGCACAACTTGGGTATGAAGTGCGCGAGATGATCGGCGGCTTTGAATACTGGGCGCGCGAGGGCTACCCGGTCACCAACGACACCGGACGAGTTGTGCGCGAACCCGACCTACTTACCGCGCCGGCTGCCGGGCCCAACTGCGATTGCTAGAGCACGCGCGATAAGAAGGGCTCACTAAACCTAGGACAACGTGCACTCCCCTAGTGGGCATCGCTTGAGTGTGACTCCAAGAATTCGTAGAGTTCACGATCGTCGACCCCTGGGAACGTTCCTGACGGCAGCGGCGACAGAATGTGCGCGTGCAGTTTCGCGCTCGACCACGCATTTCCAGACCAACGATCCCGCAGATCGTCTTCAGGCTTGCGGCAGCACGTCTCATCAGGACAGGTCGACGAGCGACGGTTGTCCGTCGCGCGACCGCGAAACCACTTCGAGTGCGAGAAAGGCACGCCGATAGTAATGGAGAACTCTTCGGCATCCGTAGTTCCGGTCTGGGTTGACTCGAAGAAGCTGCCCTCGGGAGTGTCGGTGTACTGGTAAAACTCTGTCGTGCGGTTCGTGCGCGTAAACGCCGTGCGGGCGCTCCAATTGCGGCACACGAACTGCCCTTCAGCCGAACCCGTGACATCAACGGGGAGTCGCAGTCCGTCATTTTCGTACGCCTTGTACACGGCACCATCATCACCGACGCGCAAGAAGTGTGTTTCAAGGTCGAGATGCGAGGTCGCCAAGTTAGTGAAACGCAACGCGGCTGCCTCATGGGTGACTCCAAAAGCGTCCCTAAAGTCTTCAACCGCAATATTGCGTTCCGCTTTCGCGTCGCTCAGAAACTCGACCGATTGTTTCAACGGCATCAACACGGCCGCGGCGAAGTAGTTGATTTCGAGACGCTGATGCAAGAACTCGGCGTAGCTGGTCGGCTCGGTGTGGCCGAGCACGCGATGTGCCATCGCCTGGAGTGCCATTGAGCGCAGTCCGTGCCCGCCAGGGATCGAGGCTGGGGGCAAGTAAATTCGGCCGTGCTTAAGGTCGGTAACCGATCGCGCCGAGTGCGGCAAATCGTGAACGTGAACCAGCTCGAAGCCGAGCGACTCTGCCATCAGGCTCACAGCGCGATGGGTGAGCGCTCCGCTCGTGTGGTTTCCCGCAAGAGTCAGCTTTTCTGCTTCGCGCTCAAGGTCAGGGAGGTAGTTGTCGAGCGTGCGCATGTGCTGGCGCAGCTCAGTGTTGGCTCGGCGAGCTTCCTCCGGTGTAGCGATTGCTTGGCGTGAGCGCGTGGAAAGCTCATGGTGCAAACCGACGATCGCCTCGAGAGTTTCGTCAGGAATCCCTTTAGACGGGCGAATCTTGGGCAGCCCAAGTGAGGCGTAGATAGTGCTGCGTTGCACCCGATCGAGTTCGATCTCGAGCGCAGCGCGTTTGGTTGGCGGCGCCTCATCAAGCAGGTCAGCCAATTGGATGCCCGTGGCGGACGCAATTGCAGAGAGCAGGGTCAACCGTGGCTCACGCCGTCCGTTCTCCATTAGAGACAACTGACTACCGGCAACCCCCACGCGATCCCCTAGCTGGTCGAGCGTGAGGCCAGCGGTAGTGCGGAAATGTCGGATTCGTTGCCCTAAGGTCACAAGATCATTCACAGGTTCACTATAACTAAAGAACACAGATTCTTTTCAGCCAATTACTCAGCAATGCGCATAAAAGTGGGCGATCATCGAATAAGAACAGTTTCTTCAGTACCAAAAACCTCAGCGGAAGGTAGAAATGAGCATCGCCGAGATGACAAAGACCCACTTCTCCGCACCCGACGGAACAAACCAGAGCGTCATTGCTTGGGTGGAAGAGATCGCCGCCCTTACCCAGCCGGACGACATCGTTTGGTGCACTGGCAGCGCAGAAGAAGCCGACAAGCTCGCAGATGAGATGGTCGAAGCCGGAACGCTCACTCGCCTCAACGACGACTACCGTCCCCACAGTTTTCTCGCCCGAAGCGATCCAAGCGATGTTGCACGCGTCGAATCACGCACGTTCATTTGCTCCGTCGACGAGCGCGACGCTGGCCCTTCCAACAACTGGGCCGCTCCAGCAGAAATGCGCACGACACTTGACGAACTCTTCGTCGGCAGCATGCGCGGTCGTCGGATGTTCGTGGTTCCGTTCTCGATGGGCCCCCTCGGCTCTCCGCTCGCCAAAATTGGTGTTCAAGTGACCGACTCCCCCTACGTCGTCATGAGCATGGGCATCATGACGCGAATGGGAACCGCCGTTCTTGAGTCCATTGATGACTCCACTGAATGGGTGCGCGCCATCCACAGTGTCGGAGCACCGCTCGCAGCCGGCGACACCGATGTGCCGTGGCCATGCAACAACACCAAATACATCAGCCACTTCCCCGAGACACGCGAGATCTGGTCGTTCGGCTCTGCCTACGGCGGAAACGCAATTCTCGCGAAGAAGGCTTTCGCCCTGCGAATCGCTTCAGTCATTGCTCGTGACGAGGGATGGCTCGCAGAGCACATGCTTCTGCTCAAGCTCACCAACCCACGCGGCCGCGTTTTCCACATCGCGGCAGCATTCCCCAGTGCTTGCGGCAAGACCAACCTTGCGATGATCAAACCGACCATTCCAGGCTGGAAAGCCGAAACGATCGGTGATGACATCGCCTGGCTTGGCAAGGGAGCTGATGGTCGCCTTCGCGCCATCAACCCAGAAGCAGGCTTCTTTGGCGTCGCTCCCGGCACCGGATACAGCACCAACGAGACCGCGATGGAAACCCTTTGGGGTAACACCGTCTTCACCAACGTCGCCCTTCAAGACAACGGCGACGTGTGGTGGGAGGGCATGACCGATGAGACTCCTGAGCACCTCATCGATTGGCAGGGCAACGACTGGACACCAGAATCTGGTACACCGTCCTCGCACCCCAACTCACGTTTTACTGTGGCAGCAGCACAATGTCCCACCATCGCAGATGAGTGGGAATCGCCACAGGGCGTCGTCATTGACGCAATAATCTTCGGCGGTCGCCGCGCGACCAACGTGCCGCTAGTGGTGGAGGCACGAGATTGGGAGCATGGTGTCTACCTGGGCGCCACGATCTCATCTGAGCGGACGGCGGCTGCCGAAGGCACTATTGGCGAACTACGGCGTGATCCGTTTGCCATGATGCCCTTCTGCGGATACAACATGGCAGATCACTGGGCCCACTGGCTCTCAGTCGGTCAAAATCTGCGCACTTCGGGTACCGTGCCTCGCATTTTCCAGGTCAACTGGTTCCGCAAGGGATCGGATGGCTCGTTCCTCTGGCCAGGCTTTGGTGAAAACTCTCGCGTACTTGAGTGGATCCTCGAGCGAGTCGATGGTCAGGTAGCTGCTCGCGAGAGCGCCCTCGGGCTGCTCCCCCGCGATGGCGACCTCAATGTTGATGGCCTAGAGCTGAGCGACGACACGATGGAGCAACTGTTTGCCATCGACGCTGCCTCGTGGCAGGCCGAAGCTGACGCCACCGAAAAGTTCTTTGCAACCTTCGATGGCCGCGTTCCTGCAGCCGTAAACCGCCAGCTTGAGCAACTAAAAGCACGCTTGCACAGCTAACCAACGAAACCGCCTCGCCGTTCGTCTTAACTAGTGTGACCACAATTGCGCTAACTGTTGGCCATTCCTCGGCCACAATAGAGACGACGGCGAGGAGGGGCTCAGTGACTGAGACCGAAAACACCCCTGCCCGCTGGGAAGACGTGGTTACGCAACTCGTCGCTGAGCGAGGCGAGGCACTCACGCGCTATGCGTACCTAATATCGGGAAACCGGGACGACGCATCCGATCTCGTGCACGACGCACTCGTCAAAACCTTTGGTCGGCTGCGCAATGGCTTTGGAATCACCAGCGCAGAAGCCTACGTGCGTCGAGCGATCTTGAACACCTACCTTGACCGCGGGCGGCGCATCAGCCGTTGGCGCAAAATTGCGCACTTGACGGTTGAGCCCGACATCCGCGAATCACCGGATGCTGACACCGAGACGCGATTGGATCTGCAGTCGCAACTGATGAAGCTTCGACCACGCGAGCGTGCCTGCGTTGTACTTCGCTACTACGAGGACCTCAAAGTGGACGACATCGCCCAGACGCTTCAGATCAGTTCAGGCGCGGTAAAGCGCTATTTGAGCGACGCTCTCGCTCGGATGGCGGTTGGTCTCGATCGCGCCGAAACACATGACCTGGGAGACAACCGTGGTTGACGAAAACGAACTGCGCGCACGCCTTTCGGGCGGTGAGCTGCCGGCAATCGAGATTGACACGTCTGCGGTAATTTCGCGGAGTAAAGCACGTCGTCGTCCTCGCCAGCTGGCGGTAGGCACCGTTGGCGTGCTGGCCGCAGCATCACTGGTGTTTGCCGGAGTAAACACTTTCCCGCGGGCCGACGACATGAACTCGGCAATAAGCATGCTTGAGGACGAATCGAGCGGCGCGCGAAACGGGAGCGAAGCCCTGGACTCGAGCGATTTCCAATCCTCCCCCGCCACCGGTCTCTGCGGTACAACAATGCCAAGCGAAGCCACAGCACCCTTCGGGCTTTCGCTTGAATTGACCTTGCCAGCAGAGGTTGTAGCTTCTGGCAGCGCGTACGGCACAGTTCGATTGACTAACACGTCAGATGATGCGGTTATGGGCAGCACGGCTTCCGTTCCCGACGTGAACCTATTGCGCGATTCAGTCGTTATCTCCCATAGTCCTGATGCGCAGATCTTGTCGGTTATGCCAGTGAATTTGCAGCCGGGCCAGAGCGTCGAGTTTCCTGTTGCAATCGACATTCTCGACTGCACCACGATAGATACCGGTGGCATGGTCGAGCCGGGAACCTATGAGGTCAGCGCGAGTCTCGCGTTCGTCCCGAGCGATCCCGACGTTGGCGAAGCAGCCGAGGTTCGCAGCGAACAATCGTCCATTCTTTTGAAGTAGCGTCAGCTCACTTCGCTAGACTCCTCGTGTCACTTTTGTCGACGAAGGAGCACCCGTGAAGGCACGATTCGCTACCGTATTCGCGCTCGCTGCAGGCCTCACTGTTTTGACCGCTGGCCCTGCGCTTGCCGACGACCCGGTGCCGTTCAACGGCGCCTACGTCGTCGACGCGGCAGGGGTGCTGGATGGTGACACCGCATCGGTTGATTCTGCTCTCGACGCTTTGTATTCGCAGGCTGGCGTCCAGTTGTTCGTCGTGTACGTCGACGAGTTCACTAATCCAGTCTCACCCATTGATTGGGCGGATGCCACGGCTGAAGCAAATGGGCTCGGCACTGACGATTTACTACTCGCGGTAGCGGTTTCGCAGCGCCAGTATGCACTCTCAGTTGCCGCCGATGTGTCCCTGACTGATGCCCAGTTGGATGCCGCCGAGCGCGCCATTGAGGCTGAGCTGCGTGACGATAACTGGGGCCAGGCTGCAATTGCGGGCGCACATTCGCTCGCTGCTGAACCCGGCTCTACGCCTGAGACTGGGTCGACAGCTGGTGGTGTTCCGGTGCTGCCGATTGTGGCAGGAGCGGCCGTTATCGGCATTGGCGCCTTCGCGATTTATCGGCTGCGTCGTCGCAGCGACGGTGGCGCGCGCAATGATGTGCCAGTCGAGTCGGTCTCGCAAGAAGAGCTTGATCGACGTGCCGGGAGTGCGCTTGTTGACTTGGATGATGCTCTCAAGACGAGCGAGCAAGAGCTCGGTTTTGCTCAAGCCCAGTTTGGTGCCGCTGCCACCGCCACGTTCGAGACTTCACTGGCCGAGGCCACCGCAGCGGTAGCGCAGGCATTCCGCATCCGCCAAACGCTGGATGACAGTGTGCAAGAGACAGCAGATCAGAAGCGCGCGATGACGATCGAGATTATCGAATTGTGCGAGCGGGCCGATGCACTGCTCGACGCGCAGGCTGCCACTTTTGACGAGCTGCGCCAGTTGGAGACCAACGCGCCTGCCGTACTGGCCGAAACATCGACACTGCTCGCAAGCGCGGCCAGCCGCATTCCGACTACCGAAGCTGCATTGAGTGCTCTTGTTGCGCGCTACGCCCCTGCCGCGGTTGAAGCGGTGGCCGACAATAGCGCTCGCTCACAGACCTTGCTTGCCGCCGCTGTCGCGAGTTCTAACGCCGCGAACGGCGCCATCGAAGCACAGAAACCGAGCGAAGCCGCTGTCGCTGTTCGCAAAGCGCAAGCCGAACTTGGTCAAGCAGTCCAACTAATGGATGCCGTGGACTCGCTCACAGCAGAGCTGCAGTCCGCTGAGAAAGAGCTTGAATCCGCTATCGCTGACACTGCGGGCGACATCGCTGCCGCACGTGCGCTGCCCAGCGACTCCACGTCGGAGGCGTTGCAGCCGTCGATTGCCAACGCCGAGGCAGCGTTGGCGGCTGCGCAGGCGAACACAAATAATCCTGTTTCGAGCCTGAGCGTTATTGGCGACGCAAACGCCGCGCTCGAAGCCGTATTTGTCGGGGTGCGAGACCAGCAGGCTGCGATTGCTCATGCTGCAATACAATTGTCGCCAGCACTCGCCGCAGCCCAATCACGGATTACGACCACTGCGCAGTTCATTACTACTCGTCGTGGCGGTGTCGGCTCAGCGGCGCGAACGAGAATTAGCGAAGCAGATCGAGAGTTCAAGCAGGCGCTTGCGCTGCAAGCATCCGATCCGGTTACTGCCCTGGTTCACGCGCGTCAGGCTGATCAGTTGGCAGCATCAGCGTACGACTTAGCGCAGCGCGATGTTTCAGAGTTCTCGACGCAGAGCGCTGCCAGTGGTGGCATCCTCGGAGGTCTGGGGTCAAGCAGGGGCATGGGCGGTGGCGATCTGCTAGGCGGAGTGATCGGCGGCCTCATCGGGGGCAGTTTGGGTTCGCGATCGTCGCGCTCATCGTCATCTACTTCGTGGGGCGGCAGTTCTCGATCGGGAGGTTCACGCTCGAGTGGCAGAAGTCGTACTGGCGGAAGTTCACGCCGCAGTGGTGGCGGTCGCAGTCGCGGCGGTAGATTCTAAGTACGGGTTCCTCGAGAAATAAAACGAAAGGCACGTCGCATGGCAAAGCAGTCAATCCTCGGACGCATTTCACAACTCTTGAAGGCGAACATCAATTCGCTCCTCGACCAAGCCGAGGACCCTCAGCAGATGCTCGACCAACTCGTGCGCGACTACACCAACTCCATTGCGGATGCGGAGAGCGCCGTCGCTCAGACGATAGGCAACCTGCGACTCATGGAGCAGGACCATGTAGAAGACAGAAATGCAGCAACAGACTGGGGCCGCAAGGCTCTCGCCGCCAGCAATAAGGCAGACGAACTTCGTGCAGGGGGCAACACCGCCGACGCTGACAAATTCGACAATCTTGCCAAGATTGCAATCGGCCGTCAGGTCTCTTCTGAAAATGAGGCCAGAGCCGCCGCGCCAACAATCGCGTCGCAAACCCAGGTCGTCAATCAGCTCAAGAGCGGACTCGATGGAATGCGCGCGAAGCTCAGCGAACTGACCGCGAAGCGCGACGAACTCGTCGCTCGCTCCAAGACTGTCGAAGCCCAGACTCAGGTTCACGATGCGCTCAAGTCAATAGACCTTCTCGATCCCACGAGCGACCTTGGTCGATTCGAAGACAAGATTCGGCGCGAAGAAGCGAAAGTTTTGGGCCAGCAGGAGTTGGCGGCATCCAGCCTTGACGCTCAGTTTGAGGGTCTAGAAGATTTGGGCAAGCAGACCGAAGTCGACGCTCGACTTGCCGCACTCAAGTCAGGCGGCACGAAGGCTGTGACCGCTGGCGAATAGCGCGCGCGAAAATCTAGCGAATGGCAATCAATTACGTTGTTGTTCCGCAGTGGCAGGGTTCGGGGTCGTCGCGGGCAATGCGACTCGTGGACGGCGCAGAGTCAATTCGGGGTGACCTTCCCTCCGCGGCGACTCGCACCGTCGAGGTTCCGCTCGAAGCAGGAGATCAGCAGGGAACAGGCGTTCATCGTCTCAGTTCTTTGACGCTTGTCCGGGAGCGAACTCATCACGTTTTCGCTGAGGATGCTGCGATCCACATCACCATTGGTGGCGATTGCGGTGTCGAGCTTGCTGCTATCGAACATGTGAGTGCTTCCGCACCCGCTGTGGTCTGGATCGATGCTCACCCAGATCTACATACTCCGGATTCAAGCCCCTCCGGAGCGTTCACGGGAATGGTGCTGCGCACGCTACTCGGTGAGGGACCAGCAGCTCTTGTGCCGGAGCATCCGCTCACGGCTGACCGCGTGATTCTTGCGGGCGTGCGCTCGGCCGATCCAGAAGAAGACTCGTACATTCAGGATGCTGGAATTCGCTCGATTGGAGCCATCGAGTTCTCGCCAGAGGCACTCCTCGATGCAATCGCCGCTACCGGTGCCGATTCCGTCTACCTCCACATCGATTTAGACGTACTCGACCCTGCTGAATTTGCCGGACTTGGCTCTCCAGTGCCCTTTGGGGTCTCACCGACTGCTCTCGCGGAAACCATCCGAGCAGTGGTGGCAAAATACCCTCTCGCTGGCGCTGGGATCACCGAATTCGCACCCGCGTCTATTGCTCAAGCGGTTGATGATCTGCCGACAATTTTGCGACTGATCGGCGCCATTACGTCTGCCCGCTAACGCAGCGCTGGTCTATTCGCGCGGCTCCTCAGATACTTCAACGGAGACCGAGTAGCTCGCACCGTTTACCGCACTGATGGTGACCCGGCTGTCGAAGTCCTCCCCCAGTTTCGGATCAGTGAGGACGCAATCGAGCTTCGTTCCGTTCTTCAGTTCAACGATGTCGTCACCACAGTCCACCTCAGGAAGTTCTCCGGTTGACTGCTCTAGGGCTGCCGCCGCTGCCGCTGCGATTGAGCTCGCAGCGATCTCAGTGGCTGGTTCACCTGAGCAGCCTGCAATGAGAGCTACTGAAGCCACAGCGAGAGCGAGAATTGCGGAACGCAACACGGGATCCTCCGAAAAGTTGGTGTGGGTTGAGCTTATCGCCAGCATCCAGCCACACCTCGGCGACCTCGTCGTAGTCTGGACTCATGACGGACTCCAGCACCACTACCGCAAAAATCACCGTTGAGCGCGACGGTCACGTGTTGCTCATCGGCCTCAATCGGGCAGACAAACGCAACGCCGCAGACATGGAAATGTTGCAGCAACTTGCTCTGGCCTATGGCGAGCTTGATCGTGATCCCGAGCTGCGGGCGGGCTTTGTGTTTGCTCACGGCGACCACTTCACCGGCGGGCTTGACTTGGCAGATATCGGGCCTCGAATCGGTTCCGATGGGCTCGACATGGTTCCCGAAGGTGGGATCAATCCATGGCAAGTTTCGGGCGAGAAGCTCTCCAAGCCCGTCGTGATCGCTGTTCAAGGTACGTGCCTGACACTCGGCATCGAACTCATTCTTGCGAGCGACATTGTTGTTGCTGCCGATTCCACGGTATTCGGACAGGTTGAGGTCTCTCGCGGCATCCTTCCCTTTGGTGGAGCGACAATTCGCTTTCCCCGCCAGGTCGGTTGGTCGAATGCAATGCGCTGGATCCTTACCGGCGACAGCTTCGACGCTGCCGAGGCCCACCGCATCGGGATGGTTCAGGAAGTCGTTCCTCACGGCGAGCAGTACGCTCGTGGCCTCGAGCTGGCGCAGCGCATCGCAGCCCAAGCTCCCCTCGCGGTGCAAGCGGCCCTCGCCAACGCGAACCTAGCTATTCGGGAGGGCGACTCTGCGGCGGAGGCAGGGCTGCAGCCAGCACTTGTTGCCGTCGCGCAAAGCAAAGATGCTCGCATCGGCATGGAAGCCTTCATGACACGCACAACCGCCTCATTCATTGGCGAATAGGGGTCCGAGAACTAGTAATTCGGTCAGCAACGAGGAGAGAACCGTGAGCGAAACAACGTGGGATGTCATCGTCATTGGAGCGGGTGCAGTCGGCGAAAACGTCGCCGACCGCGCCGTTCAGGGCGGGCTCAGTGTCGTCCTTGTGGAGAGCGAGCTTGTCGGGGGCGAGTGCTCGTACTGGGCGTGTATGCCATCGAAGGCACTCATCAGAAGCGGACTAGCGCTGCGCGCCGTCGAACGACTTCCTGGGGCGGCCCAAGCGGTGACCGGTGGCATTGATGTTCCGGCCCTGCTCGCTCGCCGCAACAGCTTTACGAGCAACTGGGATGACGCGGGTCAGGTTCGGTGGGTCGAAAAAGCGGGCATTGGACTCGAACGTGGCCACGCGCGACTCAACGGCCCCAAGCAAGTGACGGTTACTGGCAAAAACGGCACAGTCACAACCCTCACGGCTCGTCACGCAGTTGTTGTCTGCACCGGCTCTGACCCCCAGTTGCCGAACATCCCGGGCCTCATCGATGCCCGACCCTGGACTCCGCGCGAAGCTACCTCGGTCAAAGAAGTTCCCCCATCACTCGCGATTATCGGAGGCGGTGTTGTCGGAGTCGAAATGGCGACTGCCTACCGCGATCTTGGCGCCGAGGTCACCCTCTTCGCCCGCAGCGGGTTGTTGAACGGTCAGGAAGAGTTCGCCGGCGAGATGGTTGCGAAAGCACTCCGCGAACGCGCCGTGACAATCGTGGAGACGTCTCCGACACGTGTGGAACGGACGAGCGACGGCGTAGTTATCGATACCTCCGATGGCAGCTTCACGGCATCCGAAGTTTTAATCGCTACTGGCCGAATCGCCCGCACCAGTGATCTCGGACTCGATACCGTTGGACTTACTCCCGGCGATTGGCTTTCAGTCGATGACACGATGCTCGTGCACGATACCGACTGGCTGTACGCGGTTGGCGACGTCAACCATCGTGCTCTTCTCACTCATCAAGGCAAGTATCAGGCGCGTGCTGCCGGCGACGTGATTGCCGCTCGCGCGAAAGGCGAAACCGTGGATGACTCCCCCTGGGGCGCCCATGTCGCGACGGCTGACCACGGCGCTGTTCCTCAAGTCACCTTTAGCGATCCCGAGGTCGCTTCGGTCGGCGTCATGTCAAAGGATGCAGAAAAGCAGGGCATCGATGTGCAGGTAGTCGATTACAACCTCGGCTGGGTCGCGGGTGCGAGCCTGCAGGCTGACAACTATGAGGGCCAAGCACGATTCGTGATTGACCGTGAACGTCAGGTCATCGTTGGCGCGACTTTTGTCGGCCAGGATGTTGCTGAACTACTTCACTCAGCGACGATAGCGATTGTTGGCGAGGTTCCCCTTTCGCGACTCTGGCACGCGGTTCCCTCCTACCCAACGATCAGCGAGGTCTGGTTACGCCTTCTCGAGGCGATTGGACGTCCTTAGCGCTATGACCAGTTCGAGAGCGGCGCGATTCGGTCGCGCGATTGCCGAGGCGGAGCACAGCCCTCGCGTGCGTCGGACACTGCTCCATCCGCTACTCACTCGCCCCGGGTACTGGTTTGCTACGGCATCTGGATTGATCTGGGGTGGTGTGCTCAGCGGTTTCCGCCTGCGTTCGCGCGGTGGCGTTATTGTTGCTGAGCATGTTCCCCGGTGGGCGTTCGGGCGAGGAGGCACCACGATCGGCGCGGTGTATGTGACTTGCGACAACGTTACCGACGAGGTGCTCGAACATGAGGCTGTTCACCGCGAGCAGTGGCGTCGTTACGGACTGTGGTTCATCCCGTTGTATCTGCTTGCGGGGCACAACGCGCTCACCAATCGCTTCGAGATTGAGGCCGGGCTTGAGCGCGGCGGCTACTTGCGCGGGCGTTCACTGCGCACTCCAAAGAAGTAGCATTCGCTTGAAAGCGCGGAGTAGTTAGTTGGAGCTTGCCAGTTAGTTGGAGCTGAGCAGGCGCGCTGGACCCTGATGGGCAACCCAGGCGTAGACGGTGCTTTCACCGAAGGCGCTAACGGGGAGCATCTCGCTCAACCAAGCGTCGACCGAACGGGCAACGCTCTGACCGCGCTCGCGCAACAACCAGCACACGCTGAAACGGCCGGGAGCGGAAAGCTGCTGGATGTCGTCTGCCGAGTCGACTTCAATGAAGACTTGGCCGCGAGAGCGAGCGGGAAGGCTCGCAAGAATCATCGCGATTGCATCGATTGAGGTTTCGTTTCCTGCGAGCAGCACGCGGTCAGCCGACTGGGGATTCCAGGCGATCTGCGGGGTGAAGAGTTCGGGAGACATGTGCTCTCAGTATAGGCATGCCTTACCTAAATCGCACAGGTCTCTCGGCGCACTCTAAACCTCGAATGCCGCGGGATGCCTCGAGCCCCACTGGAAGCGCCGCTCGAGCTGCGCACCAATCGCGAGCAAGACATCCTCGCGACCGGGGCGGCCAATGAGCTGCACGCCCATCGGGAGCCCTTCGACGGTTTCGTGCACGGGGAGGCTGATCGCGGGCAGGCCTGAGACGTTGACGAAGCTCGTCCACGGCGTGTACTGCACTTGCTTCGCAAAGTTCTCGAAGGCATCCTCGGCATGAAACCAGCCGAGCGGGCGCGGTGTCATGGCCATCGCCGGGGTCAGCACGGCGTCGTAGGCCGAGAACTGGCGGATGACGCTGCGCTCGAACCGAGACAGGGTCGCGATGGCGATGCCAACGTCGCGCGCGCTCATCCGGCGTCCGCTTTCGATGAGCCATTTCGTGAGGGGTTCCACGAGCTCGAGTTGCTCGCCATCGAGCGGGATTCCGGCAGCTCCTGCTTGCCACAGCACCGTGAACGCTTCGGCGTATTCGGGTGAGGGGTCGAGCGCGAAGTTTTCGCTGCCGTGGCCGAGCTGGTCGAGCGCGGTGCGGGCGAGGGTGAGAGCATCCTGAGCTTCGGGCGAGACGCTGATCTCGTAGGTGTCATCCCACGGAGAGGTTGTCATGACGCCGATGTTGAAGGTGCCTTCGCCGCGGATCGCAGCGTTGAGGAAGGCGCCGCCGTCCCAGGCAGGCGGGCCGACCGAGAACGGCGAGGGGCCAGCGATGCCATCGAGGAGCAAGGCAGCATCCGCCACAGTACGAGCGAGCGGTCCGGTCACCGGAAGCTGGCCGAGACTACCGAAACCGCTCCCCGCGGGCACTCGTCCACGCGAAGGCTTGAGACCAACTAGCCCGGTAGCTGCGGCGGGGATGCGAATCGAGCCACCGCCGTCCGAGCCGGGTGCGAAGGGCAAGAGCCCGGCAGAAACTGCGACTGCCGCTCCCCCGCTGCTACCGCCAGAACCCAAGGAAACGTCCCAAGGATTCACAGCCGGGGCATCCGACAGCGGTTCGGTATAGGCGGGCAACCCAAATTCGGGCGTCGCGGTTTTGCCGAGGCTGATCGCGCCGGCGTCATCGAGCACGTCGGCAATCTCATCCGAAACGTCTGGCACGAAGTCGGCGAACGCTCGGGAGCCGAATGCGGTTCGCACGCCCGCGCGCATCCACAGATCTTTCTCGCCAGAGGGAAGCCCCCAGAGGGTAGCCGCCCGCGAGCCAGAAGTTTCGAGTTCCGCAGCACGCTGGCGCGCAGCATCCGGAGTCACGACGGTAAAAGCGCCCAGCTCAGGATTCAGCCGTTCAATGCGATCGAGGTAACACTCCACGAGTTCGCTGGGCTTCAGCTCGCCCGATCGCAAGAGGTGCAGCTGTTCGAGAGCGGTGAGGCGATGAAGTTCTGACACGGATTCAGCCTAGGGGGGTTGACAACGACCCGCCATGCTGGTTAGTTAGTTACATCACCAACTAACCAACTAGCCGCACCCCGGAAGGAGGCTCACATGGATGACTCCCGCCCGATCTTCGCGCAAGTCGCCGAGAACATTGAGAACGACATTATCTCCGGCGCGCTGCCCGAAGAAGGCCAGGCGCCCTCGATCAACGAGTTCGCAGCCTTCTATCGCATCAACCCTGCGACTGCCCTCAAAGGCGTCAACGTGCTCGTCGATGCAGGAATTCTCTACAAGAAACGAGGAATCGGAATGTTCGTCGCCGCTGGCGCTCAAGAACAACTCAAAAGTACGCGCCGCGACAAGTTCAGCAGCGAGTACGTTCGCCCCATCTTGGCCGAAGCAGAAAAACTCGGCATCGACTCCACCCAACTCACCCAGATGATCGCCAAGGAGGCGAACAACTCATGACCTCCACTATCGAGGTAAACAACCTCAGCAAGCACTTCGGCAAAGTGAAAGCCGTCAACGACGTGAGCTTCACGGTCGCCGAAAACAAAATCTATGGTCTGCTTGGCCGCAACGGCGCAGGCAAGACCACGCTCATGCAGTTGCTCACCGGCCAAGAGTTCGCCTCCAGCGGCACGATCTCGCTGTTCGGGCAGTCTCCGGTCGAGAACGCGAAGGTTCTGCAGAACACGTGCTTCATTAAAGAGAGCCAGCGCTACCCCGAAGACTTCCGCCCCAAGGACGTCTTCAAGACCGCCCCGTGGTTCTTCGCCAACTGGGACCAGGAATTCGCCGAGCGTCTGATCGCCGACTTCCGCCTCCCCCTCGACCGCCGCATCAAGAAGCTCTCCCGCGGCCAGCTCTCCTCCATCGGAGTCATCGTCGGCCTCGCCTCACGCGCACCACTCACCTTCTTCGATGAGCCCTACCTAGGCCTGGATGCCGTGGCTCGCCAAATCTTCTACGACCGCCTTCTTGAGGACTACGCCAACCACCCGCGCACCGTGATCCTCTCCACTCACCTCATTGACGAGGTAGCCAACCTGCTCGAACACGTTCTCGTGATCGATGACGGCAACCTACTCATCAATGAGGACGCCGAAACTCTCCGCAATCGCGCTACGACCGTTGTCGGCATGAAGACTGCCGTCGAGGCCTTCATCGGTAACCGCGAGATCCTGCACCGTGACGGCATCGGCGGGCTCAGCTCCGTGACCGTTGGCGGGCTCAGCGAGAGCGAGCGCCGCGATGCGCACGCCGCCGGCTTAGAACTGTCACCGGTGTCGCTGCAGCAGCTCATCATCCAACTCACCCGCACCGAAACCAAGGAATTCGAGGCCAGCGCATGACAACAACGACTTCGGCTCTCGCCCACCCGGCAAGCCCCCTGAATCGCATCACTCGTGTGGCCAAACTGCACTTCGCCAACCCGTGGACGACCCTCGGCTTGCCGTGGATCATTCTCGGCGTGATCTTTGTAGGCTCGCTCACGATATGGTGGCTTATCTACTCGGCCCTCTCCCCTGAAGTTCGCGAAGGCGCGCTTCAGGGAACAGAATTCGGTGGATCCAGCTTCTTCATTTTCATCTACATGATGGTGATGGCGATTCATGCGATCAGCATTACCTTCCCCTTCGCCCTCGGCTACGGGGTTACGCGCCGCGACTACTACCTGGGCAGTTCGCTCGCCTTCGTGGCTCTCGCCGTGATCTACACGACGGGGCTCACCATTCTCGGCGAGATTGAAAAAGCGACCAACGGCTGGGGTATGGGCGGCACCATGTTCGCACCGATCTATTTCGGTGATTCTGTGTCTGAACGCATCTTCGTAACGTTCGTGTTGTTCTTGTTCTTCCTCTTCTTCGGATCAGCAATCGCCGCCGTGTGGGTGCGCTGGAAGGCAACCGGCGTCACCGTATTCTTCATCATCGTCGGCGCAATCCTTGTCGCCCTCTTCGCCCTCACAACCTTCACAGATTCGTGGGCTGCAGTGGGTGCAACACTGGTCGACCTCGGCGTGCTCGGGGTCGCAGCCTGGAGTCTCGTCGCAACTGCCATCAGCGGTGTCGCCGGCTTCGTGCTGCTCAGGCGGGCAACCCCGCGCAACGCGGCGTAACCCGCAAGCGACGGCCGATAAACCGACCCAGAAACGCGGATGCCCGGCTCTCCCTTCGCGGGAGGTCGGGCATCCGGTCGTTGCGCAAGTATTCGCGCAGAAAGACGCTACGCGTCGATCGACTTCTGCATCAGGAACGTGCCCACCCAGCGGTCGAATTTGAAGCCGACGCGCTTGAGGTGCCCGATGGATTCGAATCCCAGTTTTTTGTGAAGGTGCACGGAGGCCTCGGTGCCCTCATCCGAAATAACAGCAATGATTTCGCGAATGCCCACCTGACGCCCGCGCTCAATGAGTTCGTTGAGCAGCGCACCACCGACGCCCTGCCCGGTAGCGGCCGGCGAAAGGTAGATTGACCCCTCGGCTGTGCGCTTGTACGCCGCCTTGGGGCGCCACGGGAACATTGCGGCGTACCCGAGCACGCGTTCGCTGTCATCGACAGCGACGATGAACGGTAGCCCAGACTCCTCAACAGCGGTGCGCTTGGCCGTCATGATCTCTGGAGTGACCTCAACGATGTCGAAGGTGACGACTGTCGTGCTCACGTAGTAACCATAGATTTCGGCGAGCGCCGCATCATCCGCTGCACTGGCGTCTCTAAAGTGGTGTGCCATGCATACTCCCGAGGTGTTGTGACGAGTTTCCTATTTTATGGGTCGATTCGCCAGTCAATGTGCGCAGCGCCTTGCGCCTCAAGCGCAGCGTTCACGCGACTAAAGGGCCGAGAGCCGAAGAACCCCCGACTAGCTGATAGCGGACTCGGGTGCGCACTTGTGATGACCGGGGTATCTCGCAACAATGGCGCGACGGATGCCGCCTCCTTGCCCCACAGCACGGCAACAAACGGTTGTGGCCTCTCCGCGAGCGCGCATATCGCGTGGGCCGTGATCTGTTCCCACCCGTGTCGACGATGGGAGCCGGCCTCCCCCGCTCTCACAGTCAGCACTCGGTTGAGCAACAGCACCCCCTGAGCTTGCCAGGCGCTCAAGTCACCGTGGGCTGCAGGCGGGATGCCGAGGTCGTCGTTCAGTTCTCGGTAAATGTTGAAGAGACTCCGCGGTAGCGGCCGCACGCTGCGGTCGGCCGAGAACGCGAGGCCAACGGGGTGTCCCGGCGTCGGATACGGGTCTTGGCCGACGACGAGCACGCGCACCTTGTCGAAGGGCTCACGAAAGGCGCGAAGCACCGCGTTTTCGGCGGGAAGCCAATCGCGTCCTCGCGCAGTCTCTTCCGCCAGAAAGGCCGCCACCTCGTCGAACTGCGCCGCGACGGGTTCGAGTACGCGAGACCACCCCTGGTCGACACTGCGGAAATCCATGTCACTACGCTAGCTTCCGCTCTCGCTACCGATAGCATCCGTTCATGTCATTGCTGCGCGGAAAATCCGGAGCCATCACGATTGGCCTCATCGGCTATCTCTTCTTTGTCGAGCTGGTGAGTGGAATTCTGCAGGGATACTACATTCCTCTCATCCCCGACCTTGTTGAGCATTTGGGCATCCGCGATGCTGACTTCAACTGGTTTGAGGCAGCACAATTGCTTTTGAGCGCAATCGTGGTGCCGATTCTGGCGAAGCTCGGCGATATGCACGGGCACAAGCGCATCCTGCTTATTTCGACCCTGCTTACCGCCGGTGCGACGTGGTGGCTGGCATTCACGGGTGACTTCACGAGCTTCCTAATCGCTTGGGCACTCCAGGGGTTCTACGTTGTGTGGCTTCCGCTCGAAGTGGCACTGATCTTCGACCGTGGACGCGCTACAGGAAGAGGTGCTTCGCAAACCCGTCGTGCCGCAGGCTTCCTCGTTGTTGCACTTGAGGCCGGTGCCATCGTTGGAGCACTCGGTGGCGGCCGCATCTTCAAGGCGTTCGGCGAGAACGTGCAACAGACCCTCATGATTCCCGCCATCGCCGTAACGGTCGTGTTCTTTGTCATCCTGTTTGGCGTTCCAGAGTCCAAGCCGCTGCCGGGCCGCTCGCTCGACTTCTGGGGATTCGTCTTCCTCACGTTTGGGCTGCTGCTCATCACCTCCGGCCTCACCTTCTTGCGCATCAACGGGCCAGGCACCTGGTGGGTTTACCTGCTAATGCTCGCGGGTGTTGCCACGTTCATCCCGTGGGGTCGTTTCGAACTGCGCCAAAAAGACCCAGCGATCGATCTCCGGATGCTGCGAGACCCCAGCATGTGGCCGCTTCAACTCACCGCGGGGCTCGTCGGCATCAGCCTCCTCGGGGCGCAAGCTCCGCTCTCAACTTTCGCCGGAACCGACCCCATCAACGGTTATGGCCTCGGGATGGAAGCGGACGAGATCTCGTACATCATCGGCGCCTACCTGATCTCGATGATCATCGGTGCGCTGCTGTTCCCTGTGCTGTCAAAGCGGAAGAGTCCCCGCGTCGCCCTGATCGTGGCGACGTTCTTTGTCGCGATCGGTTACCTAATGTTCCTACCGTTCCACACAACCGTACTGAGTGTGTTCCTTAACATGAGCATCGCTGGTCTCGGATCGGGCGCCCTCGTCGGCGCGCTTCCCGCTGCTGCCGCGGCTGCCGCGCCACGAGGCCAAACGGGCATTGCAACTGCCCTCACCAATACGACTAAGACGATTGGTGGTTCATTCGCTTCGGCAATCTTCGCGATCGTGCTCGTCGCCGGAGCCGCAACCGCGGTAACTGAAACCGCATCGAGCCTGCTCGGCTACCTAACAGTGTTTGCGATCTGCGGTGGTGGGGCACTAGTCGCAGCAGTGCTGCTCTTCCTCGTGCCGAAGCTTGCCTTCGCCGACGTTATTGACGAGCTCGACGAACTGGTTCCTACGACCGATGGCGACACTGCCACCACTAACGAACCTTCAGTTCGCCCCTAATCATTTTGTGCGGCGCCGCCTGAGCAACAGGCTTCACCGTCACCAGATCAATGTTGACGAACGGCGGCAGTTCGATTGAGTGCACGATTGTTTCCGCGATGTCGTCAGCGACGAGCGGATCGGGAACATTGTCATAAACGGAGTCAGCCATCGCCGCGTCACCCCCGAAACGCACGAGAGCAAACTCTTCGGTTTTAACCATTCCCGGGGCGACCTCGATCACCCGGATCGGCTCGCCGGCAAGCTCCAAGCGCAACACCGCCGTCATAGCGTGCTGGGCAAACTTGGCGGCGTTGTATCCGCTGCCACCCTCATAAGGAACATGCGCCGCAATAGACGTGACCATGAGGATGCTCGCGCTCTCCCCCTCGACGACTCCCTCGCGCAACAGCGGCAGGAGTGCGCTCGTGACGCGTTTCGTGCCAACAACGTTGACTTCGAACATCCGCATCCAGTCCTCCGCATCGCTGTCCTCGACGCTGGCTAACCCGAACGCACCGCCCGCGTTATTCACGAGGGCATGGACCGGACCAAGCGCACGAAGGTGCGCGGCGAGCGCCTCAACATCTGCCTGTTTGGTTATATCGGCGACAAACGTATCGACGCCGGTGTCAGCCGCGAGCACCGCAAGACGGTCAGCGCGCCGCGCTACCGCCACAACACTCCACCCGTGTTTTGCGAACCGCCGCGCGGTTGCTTCTCCGATGCCCGAACTTGCGCCTGTGACCACTACTCGACGATTCACCATTCTTCCAAAGTAGCGGTATTACACTTCAACGAATGACCGGAGCTTCTCTCACCACAGCGCAGTCCGCCAGTGCACCGAAGGTGCGCTTGCCGCACTGGGATAACGCACGCTTTCTTGCCGTCACTCTTGTCGTCGTCGGTCACGGGATTCAGCGGCTCATTTATGACTCCAATAACGCCTTAGCGCTGTATCTCCTTATCTATGCATTTCACATGCCAGCGTTCGCAATTATTAGTGGCTACTTCTCCAAGCCCAAGCCTCCGACTGCGCTGCAGATGCGACGTGTACTCACCGACATCCTGTTGCCGTACTTCATTATGGAAGCGATCTGGAGCCTCGTTAAGTTCTTTGTTGAAGGAAAAACTGATCTCAATCCCTCACAGCCAAGCTGGACACTGTGGTTCCTGCTCGCACTCGGCATATTTCGGCTCATTTTCCCGTACCTCATTCAACTTCGCTGGCCGCTGTTCTGGGCAGTAGTTGGTTCCGTCGGAGTTGGCTACTTCGACAACGTCGACAGCACCTTCTCTCTCTCGCGTGCGATCGGCATTCTGCCGTTCTTCGTGCTCGGTTGGAAACTGCGCGAGTGGGGGCTTGTCGAGCGGTGGCAGACGCTGAAACGCTCAGTGTGGTTGTTCCGTGCTCTTGCCGTTGCGGTGTTTGCGAGCTGGAGCGCGATCATCCTCGTCAACATCGAACTGTGGCGCACCATCGACCTACGTTTTTGGTTCTTCTATGACGACTCCTACAGCGGGCTCGGAGGAGACCAGTGGTGGGCCGGCGGCGTTCGACTAGGGCTCATCGTGCTTGCCGTCATCCTCAGTGCCTCATTCTTTGCCCTCGTGCCGCGACGTCACACGTGGATCACGGATGCTGGCCAGGCGACCATGTATGTCTACCTCCTGCATAGCTTCGTTCTCTACCCGCTCCGTGAGAGCGGACTGCTCCTCGATGAGCACAGTTCGGCAATGTGGCTCGTCAGCATGGTGCTTGCCTCAATCGGTGTCGCGCTCGTCTTGGCTCACCCGATTGTGAAGAAAATTTTCCACCCCATTATCGAGCCGAAGCCCCGTTGGCTCTTTTCTCCGCTGCCCGATAAGACAGGCCTGTCTAGTAAAAAGCTTTGAGTTACGACATATTTCACGGCTGATTGACCCAGTCGCTGGCCCTGCTTAGGCTCACAGTGTGGCGGACATCCCGTTCCACCAATAGACATGAGGAGGCCGCCGTGAGCGACTGGAACTTTGAAACCAAGCAGATCCACTCCGGCGCGCAGCCAGATCCGACTACCAACGCGCGGGCCACACCAATCTACAAAACCACGGCCTATGTGTTCAACGACGCGGATCACGCCAAGAACCTTTTCGCACTCGCTGAGTTCGGAAACATTTACACCCGCATCCAGAACCCGACTCAGGATGTCGTCGAGCAGCGTGTAGCGGCTCTCGAAGGCGGAACCGCAGCCCTTCTTCTCGCATCCGGCCAGTCGGCAACAACTTTCGCCGTGCTCAACATTGCGCAGGCTGGCGACCACATCGTGTCGTCCTCGTCGATCTATGGCGGAACATACAACCTCTTCAAGTACACCCTCGCCAAGCTTGGTATCGAGACAACTTTCGTCGAGAATCAGGATGACGCAGCAGAGTGGGCCGCCGCCGTGCGCCCCAACACGAAGCTCCTCTTCGCGGAGACGATCGGCAACCCGCGCATCAACGTGCTCGATATCAGGACCGTTGCAGATGTCGCCCACGCGGCCGGTGTTCCGCTGATCGTCGACAACACCATCGCTACTCCGTACCTCATCCGTCCGTTCGAGCACGGCGCCGATATCGTGGTTCATTCGGCAACTAAGTTCTTGGGTGGCCACGGCACGGTACTTGGTGGAGTCATCGTTGATGGCGGAAAGTTCGAGTGGTCGAAGAACGTCGAAAAGTTCCCCGGTCTCACCGAGCCAGACCCCTCGTACCACGGTGCGAGCTACACGACGGTGCTCGGCGACTCGATCGCCTACATCATCAAGGCGCGTGTTCAGTTGCTGCGTGACCTTGGCGCATCCATCTCTCCTGACAGCGCATTCTCGCTCATTCAGGGCATTGAAACACTCAGCCTGCGTATCGAACGTCACGTTCAGAATGCACAGGACGTCGCTGAGTGGCTCGATAACCACGATGACGTTGACGTTGTGTACTACGCCGGACTTCCGTCGAGCCCCTGGTATGCCAATGCCAACAAGTACGCCCCCAAGGGAGTCGGCGGAGTTCTCTCGTTCGAGCTCAAGGGCGGCGTCGAAGCAGGACGCTCGTTCGTCAATGGTGTCTCGCTGTTCAGCCACGTCGCCAACATTGGCGATGTGCGCAGCCTCATCATTCACCCTGCGTCAACAACGCACTCTCAACTTTCCCCCGAGCAGCAGTTGACTGCCGGAGTCACGCCAGGACTGGTGCGTCTCTCGGTTGGCCTCGAAAGCATCGAGGACATCAAGGCTGACCTTCAGGCTGGTTTTGATGCGGCTCGCGCAAAGACCGCTGAGGTTCGCGCCCGCGCCTAAGGCTGCTGAAGATGGCGGCAGTGTTCAACGAACACTG
>CH672415.1:7834-127826 GCA_000153145.1 marine actinobacterium PHSC20C1 | reverse complement strand
TACGACCCCTTTACTCACTCGTCACTCCTTCCGTGTTGGCGTAATAATTTCGTGTCGAACGCGTTAGTTCGCGATACTTAAGAGACATGGACTGGCAGACACCCGAAGACACTGTTCCTTCGGCATTCATCACCGACGCAAACGTGCGTTCACTCCTCGGCAAGCCCCCGGCGACGGGCGCATGGCGTGAGGGTGATCCGGTCGGTCAACGCCGCTTTGTGACCATCACCGATCTCGCGCTCGAGTTCAGTGGCAGGCTCGCGTCGGCGCGCATTGCGTTTGAGACGAGCGGCACGCTCAATGACGACGCATCGAACGCAATCCTCATCGCGCATGCCCTCACGGGAGACAGTCACGTTGCTGGCAGTCCCGGCAACGGGCATTCAACTGCAGGATGGTGGAATGACCTCGTCGGTCCGGGCAAAGCAATCGACACTGACCACTGGTTCGTTGTCACTCCCAATATCTTGGGAGGGTGTCAGGGCAGCACCGGTCCGGCATCCCATGCCCCAGACGGAGCCGAGTTTGGCGCCCGCTTCCCTTTCATCACAATCCGCGATCAGGTAGCCGCGCAAGTAGCGTTGAGCGATGCACTGGGCATTAGTCGTTGGGCGGCCGTTATCGGCGGTTCGATGGGTGGGATGCACGCGCTCGAGTGGGCGGTCGCGCATCCTGAACGGCTCGACAGGGTCGCGATTCTCGCCGCGCCACCAGTCTCGACGGCAGATCAAATCGCCCACAATTCTGTTCAAGTGGAATCAATTCGCACCGACCCCGCCTTTGCAAACGGCGCCTACTATGACGCGGATGACGGCGACGGCCCCCACCGCGGACTGGCGCTGGCACGTCGACTCGCGCTCATCAACTACCGTTCGTCCGACGAGTTGAATGGACGATTTGCGCGAACCTGGCAGAGCGAAGTGAGTCCCTGGGGCCGCGGCGGTCGCTACGCGGTAGAGAGCTACCTCGATTTTCACGGCAATAAGTTTGCCCGCCGGTTCGATGCGAACAGCTACATCACTCTCGTCGAAGCCATGAGTTCACACGATGTTGCGCGCGGTCGCGGCACCCTTGAGCAGGCTCTCGGCCGCGCAACAATGCCGGCCCTCGTGCTCGGGATCGATAGTGACCGCCTCTTTCCCGTTTCTGGGCAAGAAATTATCGCCGAATTTCTGCCGGCGAACATCGACGGAGCGCTGCCACATGTCATCAGCTCACCGTTCGGCCATGACGGTTTTCTCATCGAATCTGACCTCGTAAGCGCACAGTTAGAGCGCCTTCTCAACCTTTAGGGCCCCTGAGAATCGCGCGGCGGTGAGCGTGTTGGAGCGTAATTGCCGATTACTCATGACAAACGGCGGTGCGTCACCCCCGTGAGAGGGGCGAAATGTGCAAACATTGCCACAAATGGACCTCATTGCGAAAGAACGGGATCGTCTACTACAGCGCACTGCGCGGGTAGCGAGCCTGAGCTTTTTGACCGTATCGCTCATCTGCCTGAGCATTCCGGGTGCCGTTCAATCGTTCACCCTGTTGCTGTGCCTTCCGCTCTATCTGATCATGGCGGTTCTTCAGTTTCAGGTCGGAAGTAGCCGTTCGCTCGCGTGGGTCGTTCCGTCATTTGTTGCGGGGATAGTTGTTGTTTTGCTCATCGCCGGAACCTCAGGCGGTCCGAGTCAGGCCGGGCTCTCCGCGGCCGCTCAGCTTTCGTCAGCGTCATTGGCGTGCCTCGCAATCGTGCTTACGACAACTCTTACGCGACGCTTAATTCTGCTCGCAAGTTTTCTTGCTGTCGCGGGCAGTACCGTGTTTGCACTCCTCCCGTTCCAGAGTCCCATCCGCACTCTTGCTCTGCTCACTTTCGGCTGGATTCTCGCCGCGCTAATCGGATTCTGGATCAGCTCTGGCGTGCCGCAGGCTGTTCGCCGTATTGCGAGCATTGGCCGCGCTCACCGGGCAGAGCGTCAAGCTAGTGAGACGGAGGCGCAGCGCCGACAGGGCGCCCGCCTTCTCCATGACACTGTTTTGGCGACTCTCACGCTGCTTGCCCACTCCGGAGTCGGCGTTTCTGCGGACGCCATGCGTCAGCAGGCTGGCGATGACGCGCGATTGCTTCGGCAGTTACGTCTCGGTGCGACTCCAACGCCCCAGGCTTCTGGCGACTACAACCTAAGCACTCCCGTGAGCGAAACAGTATTGGGTACGACGCTTGAGTCGGTCAAGCAGCGCTTTGGACGCATGGGCCTTGAGGTCAGCTGGCACGGCACAGGTCAAGTTTTGTTGCCGAGCGACGTCTTGGATGCATTCCTGCTTGCACTTGCGGAATGTTTAGAGAATGTTCGTCGCCATTCCGGTGTCACCGACGCGCACGTCACGATTACGGAAGACGATACGACCGTGCGCGCCATGATCACTGACTCCGGTGTCGGCTTCGTACTCGACGATGTTGACTCAGCGAGTCTCGGATTCAAAGAATCAGTTGTTGCCCGCCTGAAAGAAGTGGGAGGACAGGCTCGCCTGTTCTCTACTCCTGGTTCAGGTACAACAGTCGTCTTGGAGGTTCCGCGATGACGTACGCTCCCCCAGAAGAAAACACTCTCGGCGTTATTCTCGGCGGAAAGCCCCGCCACTCAAAGAGCGCAGCCGTGCGTCGTCTCGCTGGCGAAGACACCCCGAGGCTTACGAGCCTAGGAACAGGGTTTGTCGGCGTTGGCGCTGCCGTTCTGGTGAGCCTGCGTGCGATCTACGGACTCGTCTGGCTTGTCGCTCAGTGGGATCAGTACCCGAATCCGATGCCTGCGGCTATCGCCTGGATTATCTTGATCGTTGTCATCGTTGGCACAATCGCGACAGTGCAACTGGTGAGCGGCCAGCTTCCCCACTGGATGTTCGCCCTCTTCCTTATCGGGTTGGCTGCGGTAGTGGCGCTCGACCTATATGCCATTTGGCCGCTGCATGACATCGGCGGTTACGCTACTTCAGCGATTGCCGCCGGCATGACGCTGCTTCTCGTTCTCACCGTTCGCCCCAGTTCGGACATCATCGTTGCAGTGTCTGTCATTGGCGTCGCGCTTGTGATCGCCGTTGCCGTGAACGTGCCCTTGGCTGTCGACAACCTTGCTCCTCAGATCACCGCCGTCGCCTTCGCAGTGCTTCCGACAGTGATCGGGCTCGCGCTCATCAGCAACTTCCGCCGTCTCGTCCAAGTAGAGCTCGATCGGGTGCTCGTGCAAAGCACGCTCACAGCACCGCGTTTTGCGGTGGGAATGATGGCATCCGAAGAACTCGCGCGCCTAGACCTCGCCGCCGAGAAGCTACTCGACTCCGTTGCCAACGGGTCAACAAAGCTTCCGCTGGCCCCCAAGATCGCCTCGACGGCGGCCTCTTTGGCCACCGAGCTGCGGCTCCACCTCATTGAGGGTCGCCGCGAAACCTGGCTGTATCACGCAATCATGGAGTCAGACCTTCTCGGCAAATCGGTCAGACTCACTGACAAGGGCAGCCTTGCAGGGCTCCTCGACCCTGTACAGCGTGATGGCCTGTTATCGACTGCATGGTTGTTTGTAACAGACACGACGAAGCGGGGCGCCAAGAATTCGGTGCACATTACTATTGCGCCATCAACAAGCGTTATTGCACCCGGCTTCGAAGACAAAGTGGCGATCGGAATCACGATCACCTCTATCGGCGTGATCCGAAATCGGATCGACGCGTCCACGTGGGAAGCTGTCGCTAAGGTCGGCAGCTACACCGATTCCACCGAGGACTCTAGCGTGCGACTCGACATCGAATGCCTTGTCGATAACCCCGCTGACCAATAAATTCGTAAGATAAGACGATCTACTAGAGGAATTCATTGTGACTGAACCAACAAAGCGCATCCGTCTCGCAATCGTTGACGACCACCGGATGTTGCTCGGCGCTCTCACCGAGTGGATCCGCAAGGCTGCGGCCGACATCGATATGGTCGTTGCCGTGCCGACGTGGCCCGAGCTCACGATTCACCCTGAGTTTCCCGTCGACGTTGTCTTGCTCGACCTTGACCTCAAAGACAACATCCCTGTCTCGCTCAAGATCAACACGCTCAAGTCGATGAACGTGCGCGTCGTCCTCATGAGCACCTACTCTGAACCAAACGTAGTTCGGGAAGCACTTGCCGCTGGCGCCCTCGGGTACCTTGTGAAGAGCGAAGATGCCGACATGATTGTTGAAGCTATCCGTGCCGCCGCAAAGGGCGAATCGTTCATTTCCGCCGAACTGGACCTCGCGATCAATGCGGACGAAATCGGCGGTGCCCCCAAGCTCAGCGCTCAGGAGCGTCGCGTCATGGCGCTATACGGTGGTGGCGAGCCCGTGAAGTCGGTCGCGTACCAGCTCAGCATTTCCGAGGAGACTGCAAAGAGCTACCTCAAGCGCATCCGCGAGAAGTACCGTGTTGCGGGCTTCGATGTCGGAACAAAGGTTGCCCTGCGCAAGCGAGCCCTCGAAGATGGAATCCTCATCGAGACCGACACGATGCACCACCTGTAGGCAGCGGCCGTTGTGAACTCGGAGAGCTAGCTAGCTCTCCGAGCGGATGATTGCTTCTTCTAGTCGCTCAACCTTGCCAGACATCTCGCCAGTGTGACCCGGGCGGATGTCAGCTTTCAGCACGAGCGAAACGCGCGACCCAAACGCGCCGACGGCCTCGGTCGCGGCCTTGACGACAGCAAATACTTCATCCCAATCGCCTTCGATCGTGGTGAACATTGAGTCTGTCTGGTTGGGAAGTCCTGAGTCCCTGACCACTTTAACTGCTGCAGCCACTGCATTGTGTACCGAGTCTGTTCCATCGGGTCCACCACTGGGTGCTACTGAGAATGCGACGATCATGCTGACTCCTTTTCGGGGTGATGGACGGGTTGTGATGACCTAGCGAGCTTCGCCAGCCCCACGATCGCCCAGACTAACAAAACGACGAGCAGTAGATTTCGCAGACTCAACAGCGCGATCATGACAGGATTCGCCGCCAAGAGCAGGTGGTAAAGGTACGGATAGACCCCGTGCGTGAGCGCCGCGATGAGAAGGCCGAGCACGGCCGGCACTTTAAAACGCGGGGCCCCTTGAACGCCGCGAGTCAGCAGGCCGAGCACGATGGGTACAGCGAGCCAAGAAATGAACTGAGGGGACCCCACCTTGTTCACAACGATCAACGCGGCTACAAGCGCGAGACTAAGCATCGGTAGCACGCTCACAGCACTGGCTCCCGCGCGCACTGCTCTTGTTCCGAGAAGAGCGATCGCCACGACGACAAGCGCGAGCAGCGGCGTCATCGCCGAGGCCGCAACGGCAACCCCTGCGCCAGTGATCTGGAACGTCAAAATGTCAGAGTCATAGTAAATGAACGTCTCTGGCACGCCCGCAACAATCTTCCACAGCCAGAAGCCGGCGAGGGGGGACTCGATCTGGATGCCTCGCCCCGTCTGCTCGGTGATGAAACTAAATACATTCGCCTCGGCTCCTGCGAGCAGTGCGAACACGACAATCGTCGCACTTGTCGCGGCCGCAGCAACTGCTACCTTCCAGCGTGAGCGCACAGCAATAAGAGCCGCAAGCACAAGTGCTGCAGGCCACACTTTGACCCAGGTTGCGCAGGCCAACACGATTCCAGCCGTCTGGGGGTTCGTCCGAAGCAGCCGAACACCGATGATCGCGAGCGCAACAGTCACTGCGTCGATCCTCGCGAGCGCAATGGGACCGAGTACGAGCAGAAAGGCTGCCCACCACCAACCAGCGACGACGCCTCTGCGCGATCGACCCCATCGAGTGAGGAATCCCAGCGCAAGCACGTTGACCAACATCACCATTACTAGCCAGGCTGCCGCGATATGTTCGAGACCGAAGGTCACTGACGCCAGGATCGGCACGAGTGCCAGCAACGGATATACCCACGGCATATCGACACCAACGACAACACCGGAGGCGTATGCCTGTTCTGCCCAGCGCGCATAAACGATTGTCACGTCGCCAAGCGGAAGCCCAGGCGCAGAAAGATTCAGCAGGCCGAGCACGAGATGAACTGCGATGAATGTCAGCCACAGCGAAAGCGGGCTGCTGACGTGTTTGTTCACCACACTGGGTTAGCGACTGGTCCGTCGCTCTGAAGGATGTCGGCAATCGCCGCCGGCACATGCGCGCAGAGATCGAGGATCGTGAGCGGGCCGCCGGCGCTTGCTCGCTGCGCGGCTGCACCGTGAATGAAGGATGCTGTCGCCGCAAGCCCCACGAGCAGGCGCGGATCAGCAAGCACTTCGTCGCTATGGGTTGCCACGAGCGAGCCCAATATGCCACCAAGGGCATCTCCGGCTCCGGCAGTGGCTAACCATGGGGGTGCCGCCGAGACAGAAACTGTCGTGGCGCCGTCGGTTACGTAGGTGATGTGCCCCTTCAGGAGAACGGTAACGCCAAGCCGCAATGCTGCCTCGCGAGCCCACCGCTCAGGGTCAGCCGCGATGCTCTCGACAGGCTCATCGAGGAGCCGAGCAAGCTCGCGAAAGTGCGGGGTCACAACGACCGGGCCTGTCGCGCGCGTTGCCACGTCAATCGCTCCCCCATCCAGCACGATGGGCACAGCCTGAGAGAGAGCGTTAGTGATGAGGGTTTCCGCAGCATCTTCACGATCTGCGTAATCCATGCCGGAGCCAATGAGCCACGCTTGCACTCGCCCAGCAGACATCACTGCTTCAGGTCTGCGCTGCAAGATCAGGTCTTGAGCGCGCTGCGACCCCAGGTAGCGCACCATCCCAACTCCCGCGCGGAGCGCCGCTTCCACACCGAGGACAGCGGCGCCAGGATACTGGACAGACCCCGTAATGACCCCGAGGACACCACGGCTGTACTTATCGTCGTTAGGTCGTGGAACCGCGATGTGACGTGCTGCATCTGCAGCACTCCAGCTCTCGTCCGCTCCCATAGTCATCAACGATAGTTGACCGTGGTGCTAGCGACGCCGAGTCGCGTCTTGCACCTCACCGACAAGTACCTCGATGATGTCCTCAAGGAACAGGACACCCGTGGTTTCACCATTCGCATCAAAACTGTGAGCGACGTGAACTCCAGAGCGCCGCATCGTTGCGAGCGCATCCTCGATATCGGTCTCGTCATACATCGAGATGAGCTGACGAATCCGTTTCGGTGGAACCGGCTCCAGAAACTCGCTCTCCTCGAGGTCGATGACGTCTTTCAAATGCAAGTAACCCGTTGGCTCGCCGGCCTCGTTCAGCAGGATGTAGCGCGAGAACCCCCGTTGCGCGACCGCCTTCTCAAGATCTGCGGGTGCTGCGTCCTCTGGCAAAGTGACCAGCCCCGACATCGGGATAGCGACATCTTTCACTTTCTTAGACGTGAACTCGAAGGCGCCATTGAGCGTTCCCCCAGCATCCGTGAGTACGCCTTCGCGAGTGGACTGCGCAACAATCGTCGCCACCTCGTCGAGAGTGAACACACTATTCGCCTCGTTCTTCGGCGTGACACCAAATAGTCGAAGGATGCCGTTGGCTGCCGCATTGAGCGTGACAATGATCGGGCGGAACACTGTTGCGATGAACACGAGCGGCGGCGCAAGAATTAACACCGCACGGTCGGGAACGGAGAACGAGAGGTTCTTCGGCACCATTTCGCCAAGCACCACGTGCAGGAACGACACGATAATGAGCGCGAGAATGAACGCAATAGTGCCGATGAGTTCTTCGCTCAGCCCCGTCAGCGCGAGCGGAATCTCTAACAGGTGGTGGATTGCGGGTTCTGAGACGTTCAAGATCAGCAGTGAAGCAATCGTGATTCCCAACTGGCAGGCCGCCAACATCAGAGTTGCGTGTTCCATCGCCCACAGCGCGGTTTTGGCCGAGCGTGAACCAGCGAGAGCACGAGGTTCGATCTGTGAACGCCGTGCAGAGATCACAGCGAACTCTGCGGCGACAAAAAATGCGTTGACGATCAGCAGCACGCCAAGCCAAACGATTCCCCATACGTCCATTAGCCAACCACCTCGGCATCGCTGTCGCTCGTAACGGGATCAGGCGTAAACCTCACGCGGTCGATTCGTCGGCCTTCCAGTCGTTCAATTCGAAATACACCACCGGCTGCGGTGATGATGTCTCCGGTACGAGGAACACGCCCAAGCTCGCTCATGAGCCAGCCTGCAACAGTTTCGTAGGGGCCCTCTTCTGGAACCTCAACACCAGTGCGCTCCAAGAGCTCGTCTGGACGCAGGATCGCCGGAAACGTGAACCAGTCGCGGGAGCGAACAACATCTGCTTTAGAGCGATCGTGTTCGTCCGAGACTTCGCCAACCAACTCTTCGACGAGATCCTCGAGAGTGGCAACACCCGCGGTCCCGCCGTATTCGTCGACGACAACGGCCATTTGGTAGCCCCGGCCGCGCAATTCGGCAAGCAGTGCATCCAACCGCATCGTCTCTGGAACTTGAAGCGCCTCAGTCTGAAGCGCAGAAACGGGCACATCGGCACGCTTCTTGTGCGGCACGGCGACGGCCTGCTTGACGTGTACAAGTCCCACAACGTCGTCGATGCTGTCGTCAATCACGGGAAAGCGCGAGAAACCGGTGCGCTTCGCGAGATTGATGACATCTTGAGCACTGTCTGTGCGATCAATGCTGTCTACACGGGGACGCGGGGTCATCACGTCCTGCGCAGTGTGATCGGCAAACGCGAGCGTACGCGCTAGCAGCGTCGCGGTGTCGTTGTCGAGGCTTCCCTGACTAGCCGAACGACGCACAAGCGACGTAAGTTCCTCGGCGGTGCGAGCACCAGACAGCTCCTCTTTTGGCTCAATCCCCATGCTGCGGAGGATGGCATTTGCCGTGTTGTTGAGGAGCGTGACTGCCGGTCGAAAGACTGCCGTAAAGACGACTTGGAATGGCACCACGAATTTCGCGGTGACCTTGGGCAGTGCTAGAGCAAAATTCTTTGGAACAAGTTCGCCGATGATCATCGACAGCAAAGTGGCGAACGTAATCGCCAGAATCGACGCGACCACCGTCACCGCGGCCTCAGGGATGACGGCGGCAAGCGGAATCGATAGCCAGGAACTGAATGCTGGCTCGAGCGTGTAACCAGCAAGCAAAGTCGTTAATGTAATGCCCAGTTGGGCGCTCGAAAGATGAGTTGAGGTGTGCTTGAGCGCCGAAATGACGGTGCCGAGTCGCTTCTCTCCACGCTCTTGACGAGCTTCGAGCTCGGAGCGGTCGAGATTAACAAGCGCAAACTCGGAGGCAACAAAAAAACCGGTGCCAACAGTAAGAACGAGGCCAATGGCTAGTAAAAACCACTCGTTCATGAGGCGTCACCCCTTGCGGCGGAGCACGAGCGCCCGGCGGTGGGTGTGAGAGAAAGGGCGAGAGACAGGTGGTGATCGCGCGAGGTTCGGCCCCGGCGACAACTAGAGGGAGGGTCGTCCATTATGGGGTCGAGTATAGGACAAATTCCTGCAGAATAACTGCTGAGCTACCAACTCACGGGCAATGCTTTGCCCTCTTCGTAGCCTGCCGCAGACTGGATTCCGACGAGCGCACGCTCGTGGAACTCGTCAAGGTTTGCCGCACCGGCGTATGTGAAGGAGCTGCGGACACCTGAAGTGATCATGTCGACCAGATCGTCTAGTGATGGTCGGGCCGGATCCAGATAAATCTTTGAACCCGAAATCCCCTCGGCGAACAGTTCTTTGCGCGCCAGTTCATACGGGTCGAGACCGCCGAACCGAGCGCGGACGGCCTTAGTCGATGCCATACCCCAACTTGTCTTGTAGAGCGCGCCGGCATCGTCGTGACGCAACTCTCCCGGAGCCTCGATTGTCCCCGCAAACCACGAGCCGACCATGACGGATGCCGCCCCTGCAGCGAGTGCGAGTGCAACGTCGCGCGGATAGCGCACTCCACCATCTGCCCAGACGTGGGCGCCGAGCTCACGCGCGGTCGCCGCCGTCTCAAGTACAGCCGAAAACTGTGGACGCCCTACCGCAGTCATCATGCGAGTAGTACACATGGCTCCTGGCCCAACACCGACTTTAATGATTGTTGCGCCTGCCGCAACCAGGTCACGAACGGCGGCAGACGTCACCACGTTTCCGGCAGCAATCGGCACTCCGAGGTTGAGGGCTGCAACTTTTTCTACCGCAGTGACCATGCCGTCTTGGTGTCCGTGGGCGGTATCGAGCACGAGGATGCTCGCCCCTGATTCAACGAGTGCGCGGGCTCGAGCCGCAACATCCCCATTTATCCCCAGCGCGGCTGCGACAACGAGTTTTCCCTCACCGTCTACTGCCGGACTGTAAAGAGTGGATCGAAGTGCGCTCTTCACGCTCGTCGTCCCGACAACGATGTCGCCATCGACCACAGGTGCGAAGTCGACTCCTCGCTTGATCAGGAGATCAAAAAGCTCACGGGCAGTACCGAACTCTGATCGGTCAATCGCGTGAGTGTCGTGACGAAGAAGATCGCCAAGGTTTGCCCCTGGCATCGCCTCCCCTAATCGCTCAGCGTCAACAACACCGACGAGTGCGCCGTCAGCAAACACCACGACTCCGTGACCCGCAAGTGGTGGCACTTGCAAAAGGGCTTTTTCAACCGAATCACTAGTGCTGAGGATGACCGCCGAATCAAGATCAATTGGCTGCGAGCGCACCCAGGTGATTGCGGCATCCATGTCGGTGGCACTGAGGTCTTGAGGCAACACGCCAAGGCCACCTCGGCGTGCGAGACTCGCGGCGAGCCGTGGGCCCGTGACAGAGTTCATGTTGGATGCCACAAGGGGAATAGTCGCGGTCGTTCCGTCTCCGGGCGCGAGCGATACTGCCATCCGACTACCAACCGAGGAGTGGCTGGGAACCAAGAACACGTCTGAGTACGTCAAGTCGTGGCGCGGAGAAGTCTCGTAGAAATCCATACTCACCAGCTTAAAGGTGATCGAATGCAAACAATCTGCAGAAAACTTACCCAATTAGCCCGAATGTGCGTCTCGCGGCCAGCAGACGCACAGCAAAGCGATTAAGATTGTTGACGATGTCCGGCGCGCAGTATGTGCGTCACTTTTCACACACCAGAACTGAAAGTAGGCGGTTTGACGTGTCAGGCCAAGTAACCGGAATCGCACCGGAAGGTGACTCCTCGGGCGAGTTCGGGGCCAACGAATGGTTGGTCGACGAGATGTACGAAAAGTACCTCGAAGACAAGAATCTAGTCGCCGAATCGTGGTGGCCTTTCCTTGAGAACTACCACCCGGCGGTAGAACCCTCACCGGCGGATACGACTCCCGCGACTCCTGACACTGCTCCCGATGCGCAGCCAGCAACGACGCCTGCAGCGCCAACGGAGAAGCCTGCAGCGCAAACGGAAACACCTGCCGCAGCAACCGACAAGCCTGCCGCGGCAGAGAAGCCGTTCGTAGATGAGCCAAGCCCCAACACTGGTAGCCAGCCTGTAGCCCGCACAACGTCCGTTGAACCCAAGCCCCAGCCGATCCCGGCTCAGGCACCCGCCACGACTCCTGTCGATACGACTCAGGCCGCAGCCGACGCCAAGCCCAAAGCGGAAAATGCCGTTGCTCCACTTCGTGGTGCAGCCAAGAGTCTCGCAGCGAACATGGACTCGAGCCTCACGGTTCCGACCGCGACAAGCGTTCGCACCATTCCTGCCAAGCTCATGATCGACAATCGCATTGTGATCAACAATCACCTCAAGCGTGCTCGCGGCGGAAAGGTGTCGTTTACCCACCTGATCGCGTGGGCGATCATCCAGACCCTTAAAGAATTCCCCAGCCAGAACGTCTTCTATGACGAGCCAGAAGGCAAGCCTTCAGTCGTAACCCCCGCCCACATCAACTTGGGCATCGCGATTGACATGCCGAAGCCAGATGGCACACGATCTCTCGTCGTTCCCGGCATCAAGCAGGCCGAGACGATGGGCTTTGGTGAGTTCCTCGCAGCCTACGAAGACATCGTTTCCCGTGCTCGCGCCAACAAACTCACCGGCGCTGACTACCAGGGCAACACCATTTCGTTGACCAACCCCGGCGGAATCGGCACCGAACACTCTGTTCCTCGCCTCATGCGCGGATCGGGCACGATCGTCGGAGCCGGCGCACTTGAGTACCCCGCAGAGTTCCAGGGAGCAAGCCTGCGCACGCTTTCTGAGCTGGGTATCGGCAAAACTATTACCCTGACGAGCACCTACGACCACCGGGTAATTCAGGGTGCTGGTTCTGGCGAGTTCCTCAAGAAGATTCACGAACGCCTGATCGGCGAAAACCACTTCTACGAAGATATTTTCGCCGCGCTGCGGATTCCTTACGACCCGATTCACTGGGCAAACGACATCAGCGTCGACCTTGCTGACAATGTCAACAAGACCTCGCGTGTTCAAGAGCTCATCAACTCGTTCCGAGTTCGCGGCCACCTGATGGCTGACACCGACCCTCTTGAGTACCGCCAACGGTCGCACCCCGACCTCGATATTTCGAGTCATGGTCTCACTTTCTGGGACCTCGACCGTGAATTCGTTACTGGCGGGTTCGGCGGCAAGCGCCAGGCGCTGTTGCGTGAAATTCTCGGGATGCTGCGCGACGCTTATTGCCGCACTGTCGGTATCGAGTACATGCACATTCAAGACCCTGAACAGCGTCGCTGGATTCAGGATCACGTTGAGAAGCCATACACGAAGCCGACCCACGACGAGCAGATGCGCATCCTCGGCAAGCTCAACGAGGCAGAAGCTTTCGAAACCTTCCTTCAGACCAAGTACGTCGGCCAGAAGCGCTTCAGCCTCGAGGGTGGAGAGTCGACGATTGCTCTTCTGGATGCTGTCATCCAGAAAGCGGCAGAAGCCAACCTCGAAGAGGTTGCAATCGGCATGGCGCACCGCGGTCGTCTCAGCGTTCTGACCAACATCGCAGGCAAGACCTACGGTCAGATCTTCCGCGAGTTCGAGGGAACTCAAGACCCGCGAACCGTTCAAGGTTCGGGCGATGTGAAGTACCACCTCGGCACCGAGGGCACTTTCACCGCTGCCGATGGTCGACAGATTCCTGTTTACCTCGCTGCTAACCCCTCCCACCTTGAAGCCGTCGATGGCGTACTTGAGGGCATTGTTCGCGCCAAGCAAGATCGACGCCCGATTGGTTCCTACGCGGTTCTTCCTGTGATGGTTCACGGTGACGCCGCTATGGCCGGCCAAGGCATCGTTGTTGAGATCCTGCAGATGTCTCAATTGCGGGCATACCGCACGGGTGGAACCATCCACGTCAACATCAACAACCAGGTTGGGTTTACGACTCCTCCCGGCGAGGCTCGCACGTCGCAGTACTCGAGCGATGTTGCCAAGACGGTTCAGGCTCCGATCTTCCACGTCAATGGTGATGATCCCGAGGCGGTAGTTCGCGTTTCTGAGCTCGCGTTCGCGTACCGTCAGAAGTTCCACCGCGATGTTGTCATCGACCTGATTTGTTACCGCCGCCGCGGGCACAACGAGGGTGACGACCCCTCGATGACGCAGCCTCTGATGTACAACCTGATCGAAGCAAAGCGCTCCGTTCGTACCCTCTACACCGAGGGCCTCGTTGGTCGTGGCGATATTACTCAGGAAGAGTACGAAGCCAGCCATCAGGACTTCCAAGACCGTCTCGAGCGCGCATTTGCTGAAACGCACGCTGCCCAAACCGGTTCGATGCCCATCCTCACCAAGGACGGCAACGGAGTTTCCGATCTTGAGCGTCCAGGCTCGCAGCGCGACGATGCTGTCGGTGAACCCATCACGACAGGAATCGACGAGAGCATTGTCCACCTCATTGGCGACGCGCATGGAAACCCGCCGGCTAACTTCACGGTGCACAACAAGTTGCAGGCGCTGCTACGCAAGCGTGTAGACATGAGCCGCAAGGGCGCGATCGATTGGGCATTTGCTGAATTGCTCGCCATCGGTTCGGTTCTACTCGAAGGCACCCCGGTTCGTATGGCCGGTCAGGATGCTCGTCGAGGAACTTTCGTTCAACGACATGCCGTACTGCATGATCGTGAAAACGGTCAAGAATGGTTGCCGCTGCAAAACCTCTCTGAGAACCAATCACGCTTCTGGATCTATGACTCCCTCTTGAGCGAGTACGCGGCTCTCGGCTTCGAGTACGGGTACTCGGTTGAGCGTGCTGACGCTCTCGTCATGTGGGAGGCCCAGTTCGGTGACTTCGCCAACGGCGCCCAGATCGTCATTGACGAGTTCATCTCGAGCGCCGAGCAGAAGTGGGCTCAGCGTTCAAGTGTTGTCATGCTGTTGCCGCACGGCTACGAGGGACAAGGCCCCGACCACTCATCTGCCCGCATCGAGCGCTACCTGCAGATGTGCGCCGAGAACAACATGATTGTTGCGCGACCGTCAACTCCGGCGTCGTACTTCCACCTTTTGCGGCGCCAGGCATACTCGCGTCCGCGTCGTCCGCTCATCGTGTTCACCCCCAAGGCGATGCTTCGTCTCCGCGGTGCCACTAGTGACGTCGCCGACTTCACGAGTGGTCGTTTCGAGCCGGTGCTCGACGACGTACGACTCAGCGACAAGTCCGGTGTTACCCGCGTAATCGTCACTTCGGGTAAGACTTACTACGACATCGTCGCTGAGCTCGACAAGCGCGAGATCACCAACATCGCTGTCGTTCGCATGGAGCAGTTCTACCCGCTGCCGGTCACCGACATGAATGAGGTACTCGCGAAGTACCCGAATGCCGACATTGTGTGGACTCAAGACGAGCCCGAGAATCAGGGTGCTTGGCCATTCATCAGTCTGGAACTGCAGCGCTACGTGGATGCTCGCGAGATTAAGGTTGCCGCGCGTCCGGCATCCGCTTCGCCTGCGACAGGCTCGTCGAAGCGCAGCGCGCTAGAGCAGGCAGAACTGATCGACCACGCAATCACGCAGCCCTAGGGCCGAGATACTGCGTTAACGACGAAAGCGGGCATCCTCCGAAGAGGATGCCCGCTTTCGCTTAAGCGCTAGATGCATCGCAAAAAGGGTGGCGGCGAGCGCCCAAAACTTGTTAGGCGTCTGCCAGCTTCGACAAGATCGCGTTTCGCAGATCCTCAGGGGCAGTTTCCCGGCAGGCCTGCTTCACCTTAAGTTTGAGCGCGAGCGCGACAAGGTGTTCGCTCGAGCACGATTCGCAGTTGTCGAGGTGATCAGAAACATCTTGGAAGTCTGCTTCATTCAATTCACGATCGAGGTACTCCTCGAGTTCTGCTTTCGCTTTTTCGCAACCGCAATCGGTCATTTCTTGCTCCTTGATGATGCGGGCGTGCCGGGGGTGCGGTCACGCGCATAGTCGGCCAACAGTTCGCGCAACATGCGACGGCCACGGTGCAGTCGGCTCATTACGGTTCCTACTGGGGTTTTCATGATGTCGGCGATCTCCTGATACGAGAAGCCTTCGACGTCGGCAAAATAAACCGCAAGTCTAAAATCTTCGGGAATTGACTGGAGTGCATCTTTCACTGCGCTATCCGGCAGGTGATCGATGGCTTCAGCCTCAGCCGAACGCGTTGAGACTGACTGGGTTACCGACTCGGCGCCGCCCAGTTGCCAGTCTTCGAGTTCGTCGATTGTTCCTTGGTAAGGGTTCCGCTGGTTCTTGCGATAAATATTGATAAACGTGTTGGTCTGGATGCGATACAGCCAAGCCTTCAGGTTTGTACCCTGCTGAAATTGCCCGAATGCCTGAAATGCTTTGACGAACGTCTCCTGAACGAGGTCGGCAGCATCGCTGGGGTTTCGGGTCATGCGCATTGCGGCACCAAAAAGTTGGTCCATAAAGGGCAGCGCTTGCTCTTCGAACTGCCGTCGCTTGTCGTCTGCGGCGGTGTCGGTGGCGCTGTGCTCAACTCTGTCGGTAGTCATCAGCGACAATTCTAGTTCGCCGATCACGGCATCCGGCTGAGTGCTCAGTAATGCAGTCATGCTGGTGCCTCCTCCGTGCTGTGTAAATCGCCGATACTCTTAGTAACTAATGTTCGTATCGAAGTATTCCAACCCAGAGTTCAGCCCGTACGACGACGAGACTGTGCCTGAGACCACGGTGCCTGGCAACTGGCCTGCACCGACGGTTTCGCATGCCCTGTCTGCGACGGTAAACCTTCCCGGCAGTAAAAGCCTGACGAACCGCGAGTTGGTGCTCGCCGCTCTGGCCGACGGCCCTTCTCGGCTGCATTCGCCGCTCCATTCGCGTGATAGCGCTCTCATGATTCAGGCGCTGCGGGCGCTCGGTGTTGAAATCGAAGAAATCGCGACCGGCAACGTCTTTGGGCCCGACCTCGCAGTCACTCCGAGCGAACTTCAGGGCGGCAGTTCGATCGATTGCGGACTAGCCGGCACGGTGATGCGTTTCTTGCCACCGGTAGCTGCGCTCGCTTTGGGGCCCGTTTCCTTCGACGGTGACGAGGCTGCGCTCCGTCGACCGATGCGCACCACCATTGACTCCTTGCGTGCGCTGGGGGTGGATGTCTCTGACGATGGCCGAGGAACGCTCCCCTTTAACCTCTACGGCATGGGTTCGGTTGCCGGCGGCGAGATCAGCATTGACGCTTCGGCATCCAGCCAGTTTGTTTCTGGATTGCTGTTAGCGGCCGCGCGCTTCGATCACGGACTCACTCTGCGCCACACCGGCGATACGTTGCCGAGCCTGCCGCACATCGAGATGACAATTGAGTGCCTCGCGGCGCGCGGAGTTGTTGTGGAGTGCCCTGAGCCGGGCGTGTGGGTTGTCCCTGCTGGTCCAATTAGTGCGATTGACGTTGAACTAGAGCCCGATCTCTCGAATGCGGCGCCGTTCCTTGCCGCCGCAATTGTCGCGGGTGGAACTGTCACGATCGAGGGTTGGCCCGAGTCCACTACCCAGGTCGGAGCAGACCTCGAACAGCTGTTGCCACTCTTCGGGGCAACCGCGTCGCGCAGTGATGGCGCGCTGACGATTGACGGCGGCGCTGGCATCATCGGTGGCAACAGCTATGCCGGGGTCGAGCTTGATCTCAGTACGGGAGGCGAACTCGCTCCGGCAATCGTCGCTCTCGCGGCGTTAGCATCCTCCCCCAGTACGATCACCGGGATCGGTCACCTCCGCGGTCACGAAACCGATCGGCTTGCTGCGCTCTGCGCGGAGATCAACGCCCTTGGCGGTGCGGTGACCGAGCTCGACGATGGTCTCCACATCGAGCCACGAGAACTCCATGGCGGCGTGTGGCACAGCTACGAAGACCACCGGATGTCCACGGCTGGAGCAATCATCGGCCTAGCCATCGCTGGGATCGAGGTTGAAGGAATCGACGCTACAGCCAAGACTTTGCCCCAGTTCCCTGCGCTGTGGGCAACCCTCGTTGGAGACGCACCATTGACCACTAACACTCTCGGGTTGCTGTAGCTATGAGTTGGCTCAGCGGAGACGATGACGACGACGACCGCAAGTACAGCGAGTACGACGAAAGTTCCATCCGCGTACGCCCCAATCCCAAGGCCAACAAGCCGCGAAGCAAGATTCGTCCAGAGCATGCCGACGCCGTTGAAGGTCGCGTCTTCAGCGTTGACCGCGGCCGCTACGGCGTCTGGCTCGACGAGGGTACGGACACTGAGCGCCAGATAATTGCCGCACGCGCACGTGAACTTGGCCGCAACCAGCAGGGCAAAGTTTCTGTTGTCACTGGCGATTGGGTCGACCTCGTTGGCGACACGAGCGGCACAGAGGGAACCCTCGCGAGAATTGTTCGTATTCGCGAGCGCACCACGCTCCTCAGACGAAGTGCCGACGATACGGATGCTGTCGAGCGCATCATTGTCGCCAACGCTGACCAAATGCTTATTGTTGTTGCTGCCGCAGATCCTGAGCCGCGGCCCAGACTCGTCGACCGCTATTTAGTGGCGGCCTACGATGCCGGAATCACGCCCATCCTGTGCATCACCAAAACTGACCTGGCTGATCCGGGACCCTTTCTCAAGAATTTCGCTGGGCTCGAGTTCACGGTGATTGCGAGCCGATCGGATGAGGTTCCGCTCGAGGAGCTTCGCGCGGCTCTGGCAGGCCACACGACGGTCGCTGTCGGCCACTCTGGCGTCGGCAAGTCGACTCTGGTAAACGCTCTTGTGCCCGATGCGAATAGGGCCGTTGGCCACGTCAACGCGGTTACCGGTCGAGGGCGCCACACCTCTTCTTCGACGATCTCATATCGGGTAGGCAACGGCTGGGTTGTTGATACTCCTGGTGTTCGGTCATTCGGCCTTGGCCATATCGATCCGAGCAAGATTCTGTCATCGTTCACCGACTTGGCTTTGCTGGCTGAAGAGTGCCCTCGAGGCTGCACACACCTTCCGGATGCGCCAGACTGTGCAATTGCCGAAGCGGTCGCCGCTGGAGCACTCGGCGAGGTCGGAAAACTGCGGTTGGATTCATTCCAGCGCCTCATCACAACACTGGGTTCCACTAGCGTGTAGGTGTGACCGAATACACTCTCGCTGACGATCTTTCTCTCGCTCTCGCTCTCGCGGGTGACGCAGACCTCATTTCGCTTGACCGCTTCACGGCGCTCGACCTTGAGGTGACAACCAAGCCTGACCGCACGCCGGTGACGGATGCCGACAAGGCTGTCGAGCGCAGCATCCGTGCCGGCATTGCTGCTGCACGCCCTGGCGACTCGATTTTGGGCGAAGAATACGGGGAGGCTGGCGATTCGAGCCGTCAGTGGATTATCGACCCCATCGATGGCACCTCCAACTTTTTGCGCGGTGTCCCCATCTGGGGCACTCTGATTTCACTCGCCGTCGACGGCGTTCCGCAGGTTGGTGTCGTCAGCTCGCCCGCCCTCGGCAAGCGCTGGTGGGCAGCTACCGGCCACGGCGCATTCGCTCAGGCGCACGGCGAAGAACCGCAACGGATTGGCGTAAGCAAGGTCACGTCTCTGGACGCGGCATCCATTAGTTACAACAGCCTTTCTGGGTGGGATGAGGCCGGCCGACTCGACGCCGCTGTCGCGTTGACGAGAGCCACGTGGCGATCGCGTGCCATCGGAGACATGTGGGCGTACATGTTGCTCGCCGAGGGCGCGCTTGATGTCGTGAGTGAATTTGACCTTAAGCCGTATGACATGGCTGCCCTAATCCCTATTGTTCGTGAAGCTGGTGGCGAGTTCACTTCGGTCGCCGGAGAGCCGGGTCCGTGGCACGGCAGCGCGCTCGCCACTAACGGGATCCTGCACGACGAAGTGCTTTCGTTCCTGCGCGCTCACTAGGCTTGAGCGGTACGAAGCGCTTTTACCTTCACCCGAGAAGAGACTAACTTCCATGACGACAGAGCTTTTTTGGCGCCGAGCCCTCGCGATCAGCACGGTCGTTGTCGCCGCAGTAGCCCTCAGCGGATGCAGCATTGTTGAACGCGTGACCAATGAGATTTCCGATGTCGTAGACCCTGGGGACGGTACGACACAGAATATTTTCGACCTCGAAGTGGGCGACTGCGAAGTCGGCGATCACAACGGCGGGGAAGTCTCGACCACGAAGACGGTTGATTGCACGGAACCGCACGACTCCGAAATCTATTCGGTTTCCTATCTTCCCGAAGGCGACTACCCCGAAAGTGCCGCCATTGACGCTCAAGCTGAAAAAGACTGCCTAGCAGCATTCGGTCCATTTATCGGCGCCGAGTGGGAAGATTCGATTTATGACATCACGTGGTACTTCCCCACTGAAGGCAGTTGGTCTGATGGCGATCGCGAGATCCTCTGCCTCGTTTACGACGGACAATTGGAACAGATCACCGGCTCACTAGCGGGCGTAGCGAAGTAAGACCATTTCGTAATGCGTGTCGGCGGGAACAAGGCGCACCCTCACAGCTGTTGCATTCACTAGCCAGATGAGAAACTTTGGAAATGCTTCAAACACAAGGCGGTAACAGGCTATGAAAATCGAGTTTCCCGGTTCAGACGGCAACATGTTGGCCGCGCAGTTAGAGCTACCCGAAGGCAGTCCGTCTGCGTTCGCTCTGTTCGCCCACTGTTTTACTTGCTCAAAGGACTCGTTCGCCGCATCGCGTATTTCCCGCGCGCTCGTCGACTACGGAATTGCGGTGTTGCGTTTCGACTTCACGGGGTTGGGCGGCTCCGATGGAGACTTCTCGAACACTAACTTCTCGTCAAACATTGACGATGTTGTCGCAGCAACCGAATTTCTCCGCGACAACTATCGTGCTCCAACGCTACTCATCGGTCATTCCCTCGGTGGGGCCGCAGTGCTCGCCGCAGCTCATCGCGTCCCGTCGGCTCGCGCACTAGTGACTATCGGCAGTCCAAGCGATCCCGCACACATCAGCAATTTGTTCGCCGATGCTAGTGCCGAAATTGCCGCCGACGGCGAAGCGACGGTACAGCTTGGCGGTCGAGAGTTTCGCATCCGAAAACAGTTGCTCGACGACATTGCGGCGCAACCTCAGTTCACTCGACTCCGAAATCTGGATGCCGCCCTCCTTGTCGTCCACTCGCCCATCGATCAGATCGTCGGCATCGAAAACGCTCGTGAAATCTTTGATGCGGCGAAGCATCCCAAATCATTTGTCGCTCTCGACGGAGCCGACCACCTACTCAGCAATCGAGACGATGCAGCTTTTGCCGCCAGCATGATCGCTGCTTGGGCCGCGCGCTATGGCTTCGAGCTTGCAAACGCCGACTCCGCAGCAAGCGCCTTCTCCGGCGGCAGCCCAGAATCACCAGCGGCCGCTCCTCCTGCAGTCGGTTCCGACTCTCCTCCGTCAACTAGTCCAAGCGCGACCGTCACGCGAGACGGAAAATCGGTCATCGTGACCGAGACCGGTCCAGCACGCTACGAACAGCGAGTGTTTGCATCTGGGCACGAGTTGATTTCAGATGAGCCTGCTCCCCTGAGCGAAAATCATGGTCCAGGACCTTACGACCTCGTCTTGGCCGGACTCGGTAGCTGCACGTCCATCACGATCCGGATGTATGCCGATCGCAAGAAGATGCCGCTCGATGGTGTGAGCGTGCGGTTGACTCGAGAGCGCATCGACGCTGCAGATTGCGATCATTGCTCCTCTACCGAAGGAATGGTCGAGCACATTACACGCGAACTGACGTTCGAGGGCAAGCTCACTGCTGACCAGCGAGCATCCTTGCTCGTGATTGCGGATAAGTGCCCCGTGCACCGCTCGCTTGAGGGCGAAATTTCGATCTCTACGAGCGCGGTTCCGGCCAACATCTAGCCTTCACAACATCCGCACGCTACTCTTGTTAGGTAAGCCTAACTTCTTCGAACGAAATGAGCTGGCACCCGTGCCTGCCGCCTATGAGCATTGAACGCGACTCCGTCAAACATCCCCTCGTTGTGCGCCGCGTGACGGTCAGCGCTGTAGCTCAGATTACGGCGAACCTCAGACGAATCACACTGAGCGGCGACGAACTCGCTGGTTTCGTCAGCAGCGGCCCGACGGATCACCTCAAAGTCTTCTTTCCCGACCCCGCCACCGGAGAACTCACCGCCCCGACTATGACCGAAACGGGGATTGTTCGCCCTGACACCGGAGTCATCATCTCCCGCGATTACACGCCGCTCGGCTTCCGCAGCCATGACGGTCACCATGAACTCGACATTGACTTCGTTGTTCACGGCGATGACGGCCCGGCCTCAGCGTGGGCTAGTCGCGCCAAGCGCGGTGACCTCCTGGCAATTGCCGGCCCTCGCGGATCAAAGCTACTCCCCCACGGGGCAACTCACGTCATTCTCGTAGCTGACGAAACCGCGCTTCCCGCATCGTCGCGCTGGATCGACATGCTGCCGACCTCGGTCACGTTAACGGGCCTCTTCGAAGTTGCCGAAGTAGGCGGCGAAGACTATTTCACTCCAGAGCAACACGCTCGAATCTCTGCTGAATGGTTCTACCGCACCGACGGGCTCGGCCAAATCGACCCCGCGTTGCGTTCGCTCGGCTCCATCGGTGAATCTACTTTTGTGTTTCTGGCTGGTGAGGCAGGGATGCTAGTTCCCTTGCGGCGGTACCTACGACGCGAACTCGGACTCTCCAAGAAGCAAGTGGCAGCCGACGGCTACTGGCGTCGCGGAATTATCAACGCTGACCACCATGAGCCGATTGATCCCAGCGATCCCGAAGACTAAGAGTCGTCAGGCAGGTCAAACTTGCAGGGGGCACGCTGAGCGAAACCAGACTGTGCCCTCACCATCCGCCCGATTGCAGGCAACTCACGGAGCCCGAAGTGTATGCTGATGGCACAAGTGAACAGCCGTCATACCGTTGCGGGAGAGCCCTTCCGATCGTTGGTTGGCGCCGTAGGAGCAAACCCTCTCCGGGAATCTCTCAGGCACCAGTACCGCAGTGGCTAGGCAACTCTGAAAAGTAGTCGGCCCTGTCCGACTCGCCGACGGGGCAACGCGACGCCACAAGCGTGCGGAAACTCTCAGGCCCGATACAGAGCGGAGAGGACTCAACGACGCCCGCACGATGACGTGTGGTGAAGAAATGGAGTCACCGTGCCAATTCGCAATCTGACGCCCACAACCGAAGTACCGAGCCCCTCCCTCGAAGAGGTTCCACTCAGCAGCTTTGACCTGTTCACAGTCGGCATTGGGCCCTCAAGCTCCCACACTGTTGGCCCTATGCGTGCTGCAGCGTCCTTTGCTGCCGACCTTGCCGAACACGGGATGCTCGACACCGTAGCTTCACTGACCGTGCGACTCTATGGATCCCTCGCCGCCACCGGTGCGGGTCACGGCACCATGAGCGCTGTACTCATTGGGCTCGAAGGTCGACTTCCCGATCAGGTGCTCCCTGCTGAGATGGAGACAATTCTCGCCCGCATTGAGTCCTCGGGCACACTCAAACTCGCGGGCATCCACGAGCTCGCCTTTCGTGAGGCAGACATTGCGCTTCACCCGCTCACGGTGCTCGACGGGCATCCGAATGGAATGAAGTTTGCGGCCATTGCCGCTGACGGTGAACCCGTGCTCGAAGCGACCTATTTCTCGATTGGCGGCGGATTCATCTACCGTGAGGGAGATAATCGTGATGGTAGCTCGGCCACGGCAGATGCCCCCATCGCCGATCCCCTTCCGTTCCGCACCGCCGCCCAGCTCCTCGCTCACTGTCGCAACGAAGGTCTCAGCTTCAGCGGCGTTATGTTGCGGAACGAACTCGCGCGACGCACCCAAGCGGAGGTCAACTCGGGGCTCCTGCACATCCGCGACGTCATGGACGAATGCAAGAACAACAGTCTTGAGCGCACCGGCAACCTTCCTGGAACCCTCAACGTACGTCGGCGCGCACCCGACTGGCACCGCCGACTTCGCGAAGAAGATCCCAACCGTGATCCTGCGTTTTGGCAGGAATGGGTCAACCTTGTTGCTCTCGCCGTAAACGAAGAGAACGCTTCAGGCGGCCGTGTTGTTACTGCGCCGACCAACGGTGCCGCCGGCATCATCCCCGCAGTGTTGTTTTATGCGGTGCATTACGCTCCCGGCATGAAGGATGCGGACCAAGCGAAGAAGGATGACGCGACAGTGCGGTTCCTGCTCGCCAGCGCGGCCGTCGGTGTGCTCTACAAGCGCATGGCATCGATCTCGGGTGCTGAAGTTGGATGCCAGGGTGAAGTCGGTTCGGCATCGTCTATGGCGGCAGCGGGGCTGGCCGAAATTCTCGGCGGAACACCCGAGCAGGTTGAGAACGCCGCCGAGATCGCAATGGAACACAACCTCGGACTAACGTGCGACCCGATCGGTGGACTCGTACAAATTCCGTGTATTGAACGCAACGCGATTGCAGCGGCGAAGGCAATCAATGCTGCGAAGATGGCGCTGTGGGGCGATGGAACTCACCGCGTTTCGCTCGATGAAGTCATTATCACGATGGCTGAAACCGGCAAGGATATGAGTTCCCGCTACAAAGAAACGTCTATGGGCGGGCTCGCCGTCAACGTCGTCGAATGCTAGCGGTCGAGCTCTAGCGTTCGCGAATCTAGTGTTCGCTGTTCTGCGAGGCGCGCACGTAGCGGAGCAGTAATGTGCCGTCAGCGGCGCTCAGCACGTGTGCGAGCGACATGGCTTGAGGGGTGGCTTCGGCGGCATCCACAATTCGTCGAGCCGAGCCGCCTTCTAGTCGGGGGCTCACGGTCAAACACAGCTCGTCGACTACGCCTTGACCGATCATCGTCGCGAATAGTGTTGGACCACCCTCACCATGTTGTTGGGGGTAGCCACGTTCGGCGAGAGTACGTTTCAGCTCCACAGTATCGACCTGCTCGTCTCCGGCAACGATTACCTCGGCCACGGCTTCGAGTCGTGCTCTCGCCTCAGCCGGTGCGCTCTGTGTAGTTATAACGAATGGTCGGGTCGCGTAAGTAGCCAAGTCGTCTGGCTCGATTCGAAGAGAGGCGCTCACGAGGGCGAACGGTGGCTGTGCTGAAAGCCCGTTCGACGTACGCCACGCGACCGCATCATCGTCGAGAGCGAGGTTGCGATATCCTTCCTGCCGCACAGTTCCGGCACCGACGACGATCACATCGGCAAGGCGCCGCAGCAGAGCGAACACGCGCCCATCGGCCTCGGTACCTAGGCCGCCCGATGTTCCTTCGTGCGTTGCCGCACCGTCGATACTGGATACAAAATTGGCGCGCAACCAGGGCATCGTGCGATCAGCAACCGCATAGCTCGCAAGCAACTGCTCGTCGGTGAGCACGTTTCCCGACTGTAAGACGTGAATTTCGGATGAGGCTGCCACGAGCATCTACCTTTCGTTTACGTCGGACATGTTGTGTTTCAGCAGCGCGGGTTCCCGCAATCCAAGGATGGCTTCGGCCATGCGAATCGTCGCCACACTTTCGGCGACTTCGTGAACACGCACCACTCGCGCACCGTTGAGCACGCACGCGACCGCGGATGCAAGGGATCCCTCGAGACGGGACACTTTTGGCCGGTCGAGCACCTCGCCGATGAAGTCCTTATTTGACAGCGCAACCAACGTCGGAAACCCGAGCTCAGTAATTACATCGAGCCGTCGGATCAGTTCGAGACTGTGCAGAGTGTTCTTGTTGAGATCGTGCCCCGGATCGACGAATAGTCGTTCGTCGGGAACTCCTGCAGCCCGTGCACGGTCAATTCGGGCGGCAAGAAAGTCACGTACCTCAACCGCAACATCGTCATAGTGGGGTCGCGCAAACTGCGTTCGGGGTTTGGCTCGTGAGTGCACCAGAACAAGAGAGGCTTCGCTGTCGGCCACTGTCGCCGCGAGATCGGGGTCGCTGAGTCCCGTGGTGTCGTTGATGACATTCGCTCCTGCATCAATGCTGTGGCGAGCTACCTCTGCATGGAAGGTATCGACAGAGATAACGACATCGGTTGATTCTCGGAGTGCACGGATCACGGGTACAACACGTGCAGCCTCTATGCGCGGGTCGAGCGGTGTGCCCGGAGCGAATGGAACGCCTCCGATATCTACCCAGTCCGCGCCTTGCTCTACGGCCTGAAGTCCGGCCGCCACAGCATCCTCTAGTGCAAAGTTTGCGCCAGCATCGTAGAACGAGTCTGGGGTGCGATTGACGATCGCCATCACGGCAACCCGGCGTGAAAAGTCGAACGTGCGGGCACCGATCTGACGGTGAGGGTTCACTAACGGCGGCAGCGCGAAACTCATACTCCCTATACTGGGCGACAACGCTGACAGGCGCATCGAAACTTCGCAGCCTATGCGAGGAGTAGCGCGACTCCTGCAACGACAGATGCGGCAGCAAGAACCAAAGCAATCGCCAACAACACCGCGTGCACTCGGTAGAACGCGGTCGTGTTCCCTTGTGCGTCGCGCGCGCGCGAGTCGGCGTTGACCCGGGCAAAGAAACGCGGCCAAGCGATGACGTTGAAGACGGCACTGAGGAAAAGAATAATTGCGGCAAACAGCTCCATGATTCATTTAGCCTACGCCCCACTAGTGACTCAGGCTGCGGGACAATGGTGGGATGGCCGAGTTCACGCTGCGGGGTGGGGCTGGCACAGCTATCGACGCTGAGCTTGAGGTGAAACGCTCGCGCTTTTTCTGCACTCTGCTCCGGGTGGATAGCGAAGCTCGCGCTCGAGACGCTATCGAGGCGGCGCGGAAGCAGCACTGGGAGGCACGCCATCACTGTTCGGCATTTGTTATCGGGTCGTCGACGCTGCCCGATCAGGTTCGTCGCGCTCACGATGATGGTGAGCCCTCAGGAACAGCCGGCCGCCCCATGCTCGACGTGCTCACGGGCAATAACTTAGTCGATTGTGTTGCAGTGGTCAGTCGACACTTCGGCGGGACCCTGCTGGGCACTGGGGGGCTTTTTCGCGCCTATTCGGATGCGGTTGCGGCCGCGATCGCCGCCGCTACGCTCGCGAATCAACTTGTGGCTCGGGAACGCCGTGAGCTTTACACTCTGTCTTTGGCTCACTCTGATGCAGGTCGCGTTGAGTCTGAGTTACGGCAGTATGCCGATGTGGCGGTGCTGGGAACCGTGTATGGGGCTTCCGCTGTCGTATCGCTCGCAACTGCCTTGGGCCAGGAACAATCGCTCCATGAACGGGTGGCGGGCATTACGTCTGGGGCGGGGATGCTCGTGCATGCTGGTTCGCAGTGGGCCGACGTAGAGCTTGGCTAGCGATGTTCAGGAACTGTGTTCGTGTCTGAATTTACCGCGGTTGTGTGCCATTCAGCTCACTGGTTAAAGCAAAATAGCCACACCCGAAGGTGTGGCTATTTTACAATTGAAGTCCGGCGGTGTCCTACTCTCCCACAAGGTCCCCCTTGCAGTACCATCGGCGCAGAGAGTCTTAGCTTCCGGGTTCGGAATGTAACCGGGCGTTTCCCTCTCGCTATGGCCGCCGAAACACTATTGATTTATGTATCAGTCTGGGCCAGTTCACAACACTTGAGAGTTCTCCGTGATGGAGTTCCCAAGCAGTGTGTGCTGGGCGCAGTTCCCGACCGTAAATCGGGAACCACAAAGTGGACGCGAGAATTCTTCTCATTCACCATTCGACAACCCGAGGGTTGCCCAGTGAGGTGGGGTGGTTATCAATTTATCGACTTATTAGTACTGGTCAGCTCCACAGGTCTTTAGTCCCTGCTTCCACATCCAGCCTATCAACGCAGTAGTCTAGCTGCGAGTCTCTCGGCCTAAGCCATGGAAATCTCATCTTGAAGCTGGCTTCCCGCTTAGATGCTTTCAGCGGTTATCCATTCCGAACGTAGCTAATCAGCGGTGCTCCTGGCGGAACAACTGACACACCAGAGGTTCGTCCATCCCGGTCCTCTCGTACTAGGGATAGATCTTCTCAAATTTCCTGCGCGCGCAGAGGATAGGGACCGAACTGTCTCACGACGTTCTAAACCCAGCTCGCGTACCGCTTTAATGGGCGAACAGCCCAACCCTTGGGACCTACTCCAGCCCCAGGATGCGACGAGCCGACATCGAGGTGCCAAACCATGCCGTCGATATGGACTCTTGGGCAAGATCAGCCTGTTATCCCCGAGGTACCTTTTATCCGTTGAGCGACAGCGCTTCCACAAGCCACTGCCGGATCACTAGTCCCGACTTTACGTCCCTGCTCGACTTGTCAGTCTCACAGTCAAGCTACCCTTGTGCACTTACACTCGACACCTGATTACCAACCAGGTTGAGGGAACCTTTGGGCGCCTCCGTTACTTTTTGGGAGGCAACCGCCCCAGTTAAACTACCCACCATGCACTGTCCCTGAACCGGATTACGGTTCGAAGTTAGATATCCAGAGTGACCAGAGTGGTATTTCAACAATGACTCCACCTGAACTAGCGTCCAAGCTTCACAGTCTCCCACCTATCCTACACAAGCCACACCGAACACCAATACAAAGCTATAGTAAAGGTCACGGGGTCTTTCCGTCCTTCTGCGCGTAACGAGCATCTTTACTCGTAGTGCAATTTCGCCGAGTTCGCGGTTGAGACAGCTGGGAAGTCGTTACGCCATTCGTGCAGGTCGGAACTTACCCGACAAGGAATTTCGCTACCTTAGGATGGTTATAGTTACCACCGCCGTTTACTGGGGCTTAAATTCACAGCTTCGCCTTACGGCTAACCGTTCCTCTTAACCTTCCAGCACCGGGCAGGCGTCAGTCCGTATACATCGTCTTGCGACTTAGCACGGACCTGTGTTTTTAGTAAACAGTCGCTTCCCACTGGTCTCTGCGGCCCTGCAGCGCTCCCGGAGCAAGTCCGTTCACGCCTTAGGCCCCCCTTATCCCGAAGTTACGGGGGCATTTTGCCGAGTTCCTTAACCACGATTCTCTCGATCTCCTTAGTATTCTCTACCTGATCACCTGAGTCGGTTTGGGGTACGGGTAACTTGAACCTCGCGTCGATGCTTTTCTTGGCAGCATAGGATCACTGATTTCGTCCGTGAGGACTACCCATCGAGTCTCAGCCTTGATGAGAGACGGATTTGCCTATCTCTCGGCCTACATTCTTAGACCGGGACAACCATCGCCCGGCTCAGCTACCTTCCTGCGTCACACCTGTTAATACGCTAACCGCACCAGAATAGGGTCGTACGCTAGGCCCCACGCCTCACCCCGAAGGGATTGGTCTAGGGGATTCAGATACTTAGCATTACTGGATTAGTTTGGGCGGTTCTTCGTCAGTACGGGAATATCAACCCGTTGTCCATCGACTACGCCTGTCGGCCTCGCCTTAGGTCCCGACTTACCCAGGGCGGATTAGCCTGGCCCTGGAACCCTTGATCATTCGGAGGACGGGTTTCTCGCCCGTCTTTCGCTACTCATGCCTGCATTCTCACTCGTGTAGCGTCCACGGCTGGTTTACACCGCCGCTTCACTCGCCACACGACGCTCTCCTACCACTCCGTACGGCTGAACCACGAAGGCTTACCTATAATACGAAATCTACAACTTCGGTGGTGTGCTTGAGCCCCGTTACATTGTCGGCGCGGAATCACTTGACCAGTGAGCTATTACGCACTCTTTCAAGGGTGGCTGCTTCTAAGCCAACCTCCTGGTTGTCTGTGCAACTCCACATCCTTTCCCACTTAGCACACGCTTGGGGACCTTAGTTGGTAGTCTGGGCTGTTACCCTCTCGACGATGAAGCTTATCCCCCACCGTCTCACTGCTGCGCTCTCACTTACCGGCATTCGGAGTTTGGCTAACGTCAGTAACCTTTTAGGGCCCATCAGCTATCCAGTAGCTCTACCTCCGGCAAGAAACACGCAACGCTGCACCTAAATGCATTTCGGAGAGAACCAGCTATCACGAAGTTTGATTGGCCTTTCACCCCTATCCACAGCTCATCCCCTCAGTTTTCAACCTAAGTGGGTTCGGTCCTCCACGTGCTCTTACACACGCTTCAACCTGGCCATGGATAGATCACTTCGCTTCGGGTCTAGAACCAGCGACTGTATCGCCCTATTAAGACTCGCTTTCGCTACGGCTGCCCCACACGGGTTAACCTCGCCACTGATCACTAACTCGCAGGCTCATTCTTCAAAAGGCACGCTGTCACAGCTACTAAGGCTGCTCCAACGGTTTGTAAGCAAACGGTTTCAGGTACTATTTCACTCCCCTCCCGGGGTACTTTTCACCTTTCCCTCACGGTACTTGTCCGCTATCGGTCATCTGGAAGTATTTAGGCTTATCAGGTGGTCCTGACAGATTCACACGGGATTTCTCGGGCCCCGTGCTACTTGGGATACTCTTCGAACCATTGCAACATTTCGACTAAGGGGCTGGCACCCTCTATGGCGTGGCTTTCAATCCACTTCGTCTATATCACTTTGTAATTCTTGCTGTACGGCAGTAACAGCTGAAAAGTCCCACTACCCCGACCATGCAACGCCTGCCGGCTATCACACATGATCGGTTTGGCCTCTTCCGGTTTCGCTCGCCACTACTAACGGAATCACGGTTGTTTTCTCTTCCTGTGGGTACTGAGATGTTTCACTTCCCCACGTTCCCTCTACCCGCCCTATATATTCAGGCGGGAGTCACTGAGTCGTCTTGCAACGCCCAGCGGGGTTTCCCCATTCGGAAATCCTCGGATCAAAGCTCTATTATCAGCTCCCCGAGGCTTATCGCAGATTTATACGTCCTTCTTCGGCTCCAGATGCCAAGGCATCCACCGTTTGCTCTTAGAAAATTGATTATCACATGAGTATAAAGAATCGATCGCAACACCAAAGTGTTGAGATTGACCAATGAATTTCCTCAACACCCCGAAGGCTGTTGAAGAGTCATCGTTATTTATGTGATCCGACCTTTCGGTCGAATCTAAGATGCTCGCGTCCACTGTGTAGTTCTCAAAATACGGGCGGTATCCTCCCTCATCCCCCAACCTGCAGGAAACAAGACCAGGATCCGTTAGACCCAGAGACACCTTTCGATGCCCCAGGTCCTAAGGTACGAACACGAATCTTACGACCCGGGCCCGGTCCCTCAGGACCCAACAACGTGCAAAGACCAGCACCCCCGCAACCCTCGTTCCTACCAACCCCAAAAGGTTGATGTACTGAAGAGAAAACAGATCCTCTGATCACAATGTCAATGTTCCACCCATGAGCGCCGTCCAACCCGAACAGGTTGGTACGACTTGGCAAGTTGATCCGCTGTATACAGACGGACTTGCACATGCTCCTTAGAAAGGAGGTGATCCAGCCGCACCTTCCGGTACGGCTACCTTGTTACGACTTAGTCCTAATCACCAATCCCACCTTCGACAGCTCCTCCCCTTGCGGGTTAGGCCACTGGCTTCGGGTGTTACCGACTTTCATGACTTGACGGGCGGTGTGTACAAGGCCCGGGAACGTATTCACCGCAGCGTTGCTGATCTGCGATTACTAGCGACTCCGACTTCATGAGGTCGAGTTGCAGACCTCAATCCGAACTGAGACCGACTTTTTGGGATTCGCTCCACCTTGCGGTATTGCAGCCCTTTGTATCGGCCATTGTAGCATGCGTGAAGCCCAAGACATAAGGGGCATGATGATTTGACGTCATCCCCACCTTCCTCCGAGTTGACCCCGGCAGTCTCCTTTGAGTTCCCACCATTACGTGCTGGCAACAAAGAACGAGGGTTGCGCTCGTTGCGGGACTTAACCCAACATCTCACGACACGAGCTGACGACAACCATGCACCACCTGTTTACGAGTGTCCAAAGAGTTGACTATTTCTAGCCCGTTCTCGTATATGTCAAGTCTTGGTAAGGTTCTTCGCGTTGCATCGAATTAATCCGCATGCTCCGCCGCTTGTGCGGGCCCCCGTCAATTCCTTTGAGTTTTAGCCTTGCGGCCGTACTCCCCAGGCGGGGAACTTAATGCGTTAGCTGCGACACAGAAACCGTGGAATGGTCCCTACATCTAGTTCCCAACGTTTACGGCATGGACTACCAGGGTATCTAATCCTGTTCGCTCCCCATGCTTTCGCTCCTCAGCGTCAGTTACGGCCCAGAGATCTGCCTTCGCCATTGGTGTTCCTCCTGATATCTGCGCATTCCACCGCTACACCAGGAATTCCAATCTCCCCTACCGCACTCTAGTCTGCCCGTACCCACTGCAGGCTGGAGGTTGAGCCTCCAGTTTTCACAGCAGACGCGACAAACCGCCTACGAGCTCTTTACGCCCAATAATTCCGGATAACGCTTGCACCCTACGTATTACCGCGGCTGCTGGCACGTAGTTAGCCGGTGCTTTTTCTGCAGGTACCGTCACTTTCGCTTCTTCCCTACTAAAAGAGGTTTACAACCCGAAGGCCGTCGTCCCTCACGCGGCGTTGCTGCATCAGGCTTTCGCCCATTGTGCAATATTCCCCACTGCTGCCTCCCGTAGGAGTCTGGACCGTGTCTCAGTTCCAGTGTGGCCGGTCACCCTCTCAGGCCGGCTACCCGTCGTAGGCTTGGTGAGCCATTACCTCACCAACTACCTGATAGGCCGCGAGTCCATCCTTGACCGAAATTCTTTCCAGCTCCTAGCCATGCGGCTGAAGCTCGTATCCAGTATTAGACGTCGTTTCCAACGCTTATTCCAGAGTCAAGGGCAGGTTACTCACGTGTTACTCACCCGTTCGCCACTAATCCACCAGAGCAAGCTCCGGCTTCATCGTTCGACTTGCATGTGTTAAGCACGCCGCCAGCGTTCATCCTGAGCCAGGATCAAACTCTCCATAAATGTTTGATTGCACCAGACAACCGAAGTCACCCAATGCACATCTTGTGTCACCCGCACCCGGAATAGGGTGTCGAGGCAACAAGTTTGAAACTGACAGAACAAATCAATACTGACTTGCTTTGTTGTTTATATCTTTTCCAAAGGAATCCGCTGCACCAGCAATCACGACCCGAAATGGGACGATCTCACTAAGCACAGTCGGGTTTTTGGCATTTGACATTGTGCACGCTGTTGAGTTCTCAAGGATCGGACGCTCCTGACCTCCACCGCAAAACGGCTTCACCCCAGGGCTACAAAACCTGTGTTGGCAACCTCCGCCGAAAGCGAAAGGCAACCTGTCTAACTTACCAGCTTCACCGAGCTTGTCAAATCAACCGAAGCGAACCAAAACGGCACACAACAACCAACCAACACACGCATGAAGCAGGAAGACATCCCCAGACCAGACACCGAAACCCACAAGAGGAATTCCGCTACCCGACCGGACTAAAACTATAACAGATTTAGAGGATGCTGGCCCCCACTTGAGGCCGGAAACCTAGCAGCAGAACTGCCCGGGACTTCCGCACCTTTGGGGTGACAAGAAAGAACTTTACGTGCACAATCCCCCACCCACCAAACCCTCCCCCATCCCGGGCGTGTCGCCACCCAACACCCAACAAAACACAGGGAAGTGAACCGCAGAGGCAGCATCCACTAGAAGGAAGCCGGCCTTCGTGAACCGAGCGCGAACCACCCGCTCTGCGAGAAGATACTTCTATGCCCAGTTTCACCACACGCGCCGCTCGCCTCGATGACGCCGAAGAGCTTGCCGCCGTGCATACGAAATCATGGCAAGAGACCTACACCGGGCTGTTTCCCGAACAGGCCTGGAGCGAGGAATCGCGACTACGCCGTGAAGCGATGTGGAATGAGCTGCTCACCGACAACGACACCACTACCGTCGTGGCCGAGATCGAATCACACATCATCGGATTCGCACACGCAGAACACAGCCGCGAAGAGCCGTCACTTCCCGCCGAAGAGCTCAAGATGATCTACGTACTCAGCAGCGCTCATGGCACTGGCGCCGGGCAGGCCCTCATCGACGCCGTACTCGGCGGAGCTGCCGCAACAGTCTGGGTGCTCAAGCAGAACCCACGAGCGCGTGCCTTCTATGCAAAGAACCGTTTCATGTATGACGGCACCGTGCGCGAAATGGACTTCAATCCGAACATCCGCGAACTTCGCCTCGTTCGACGGTAGTGGAGCAGAGGAACAACTGTCACTGACTGGACTCGGCGACCCAATAATCATATTATTTACTGATCGCAGAGTGGGGCCGCAGTCGTGGTCGAGCCGCTGCCCGGATACGAGGAACTGTAATGACGTGGATGGTAACCGGCGGCGCAGGGTATATCGGGGCTCACGTAGTCCGTGCACTCATCAACGCCGACATGGCTGCGGTAATCGTTGACGATCTCTCTAGCGGACTGAAGCGATTTGTTCCCGATGGAGTGCCATTCGTTCAGGCAGACATCCTCGACAAGGACGCACTCGTTCAGGCGATGACGGCGCACGGCATCACCGGCGTCATCCATGTCGCCGGGTTCAAATATGCCGGAGTCTCCGTACAGCGACCACTACATACCTACACGCAAAACGTCACCGGCACCGTTTCACTGCTCGAGGCAATGCACGACTGCGGCATCGACCAGATCGTATTTTCGTCAAGTGCCGCAGTCTTCGGAACGCCGCACGTCGATCAGGTCACCGAGACCACCGCAAAAGAACCACTGTCACCGTATGGAGAGTCCAAGCTCATTGGCGAATGGCTACTTCGCGATCAGGCCCACGCGGTCGGACTGCGGCACACCTCGCTGCGTTATTTCAACGTTGTCGGCTGTGGCGATCCCACCATCTACGACACGAGCCCACACAACCTCTTTCCGCGCGTATTCGAAGCCCTCGTCGCTGGCGTGGTGCCGACGATAAACGGTAATGACTACCCCACGCCGGATGGCACGAACGTGCGCGACTACGTTCACGTTGCTGACATCGCTGCCGCCCACGTCGCTGCCGCTAAGAGGCTCGAGTCGAAGAACACGATCGAACCTGCCTATAACCTCGGCAGCGGAGACGGACTATCCGTTTCCGAGATCATGAGGGCTGTCGCGAAAGTCACCGGCATCCCCTTCTCCCCCCAGATCGCGGAACGCCGGGTCGGAGACCCACCCCGCATCGTTGCCAATGGGGATCTTGCTGCTCGCGATCTTGATTGGAAGATGCGGCACACAGCTGAAGAAATGGTTCGGAGCGCATGGGAAGCCCGCCTTCGTGCAGAAAATAATCGCCACGACAACGGAAGTGCAGAATGACTCCTCCCATCACGAAGCGCGTGACGACCCTCGCGGATGGCCGCGAACTCATCTATTTCGACGACGCCGACACCACGCTTGGCGAAACACGAGCTGTCGACAGCCGGATTCTCGACCCACGCCCGGTTACAGCGAGCATGCGGCAAGACATCCTGACCGGCGAATGGGTGTCGATTGCCTCCGCACGTCAAAACCGCGTGTTCCTCCCGCCCGCCGATCAAGACCCGCTCGCGCCCCAAACCCCCGAGAATCCATCTGAAGTTCCTGCGCTCTATGACGTCGCGGTCTTCGAGAACCGTTCGCCGTCATTTGGCCCCGACCTTGCCGGAAGCGAAAACAGCCCACTCGGGCTCGATGATCTCGACGAGCGCGGAGTCGGTCGCGTTCGCAGTTCCATCGGCCGGTGCGAGGTCGTCTGCTTTAGCCCGGATCACGAAGGATCGTTCGGAACGCAGACGCCCAGCCGAGCACGCACCGTGATCGAAGCATGGGCGGATCGCACTAAAGCGCTCTCAGCCCTGGACGGCGTGCAGCAAGTATTCCCGTTTGAGAACCGTGGCGAGGCTATCGGCGTCACCCTGCATCACCCGCACGGACAGATTTACTCCTATCCGTACATCACGCCCAAAACTCAACGCACCCTCGAGTCCATTGAGCGCACCTCGCCAACGATGTTCCAGGAAATTCTCGACTTCGAACGTGCAGGAGAAAGAGTCGTGCTGAGCGGCGAACACTGGACTGGATTCGTTCCCTTCGCGGCCCGCTGGCCAATCGAAATCCACATGATGCCGCACCGCCAGATTCCTGACTTTGCTGCGACGACGGATGCCGAACGCGACGAACTTGCGACCCTCTACTTGAAGCTGCTTCGCGGGGTCGACGCAATTTACGATTCGCCAACGCCCTACATCGCGGCGTGGCACCAGGCACCAGTGCACCGCGCTCGCGAGACATACCGCCTCCACCTCCAACTCACTTCGCCTCGTCGCGCGGCAGACAAACTGAAGTACCTCGCCGGCTCAGAGTCGGCGATGGGGGCCTGGATCGGTGACGTGACTCCCGAAGCGGCCGCTGCGAACATCCGAAAGGCCATAGAGCGAGCATGAGTGACGCAGTGCAGGAACTACACGAACTCTTCACGAGCACTACCGGGCATGCGCCGGATGGAGTGTGGTCAGCGCCGGGACGAGTCAATCTCATCGGCGAACACACTGACTACAACGAGGGCTTTGTGCTGCCGTTCGCCATCGATCGGCGCACGCGCGCTGCTGTTGGACTCCGCGATGACGGGGTAATCCGTGTTACCAGCACGCTTGACGGAACCTCGGTCGACTGGCCGCTGCGTGAACTCGATGCTGCGCAAAACGCAGGAGAAATTGTTGGGTGGAGTGCATATCCGCTCGGTGTTGCTTGGGCGCTTGGCGAACGCGGCGCGGCCCTAGCCACCTTGCCAGGCGTCGACATCATGATCGACTCCACCGTCCCCGTTGGCGCAGGATTGTCATCGTCTGCCGCCATCGAAAGTTCGGTGGCTTTGGCGCTCAACGAGCTGTGGAACCTTGGCCTATCGCGACCGGTGCTCGCTCAGGTCGGCCAACTCGCCGAAAATGCGGTAGTCGGCGCACCCACAGGAATTATGGATCAGTCTGCATCGCTGCTTGGAGAGACCGACTCTGCCGTGTTCTTGGATTGCCGCACACTCGACGCCACGGTAGTTCCGCTCGGTCTTACTCTGGCCGGGCTCACCATTCTTGTTATCGATACCCGCGTTGCGCACTCCCACGCAACGGGCGGCTATGCAGAGCGCCGTGCATCATGCGAGGCCGGAGCAGCCGCGCTGGGAAGGTCATCCCTACGCGACGTGAGCGCCTCGGATCTTGACCGTGCCCTCGAAATCCTTGATGACGTCACCTTCCGACGCGTCCGTCACGTCGTTACTGAGAACCAGCGAGTACTCGACACCGTGCGGATCCTCAGTGAAAAAGGGCCAAACGCAATCGGGGCGTTACTTGATGCATCACACGTTTCGATGCGCGACGACTTTGAGATCTCCGTTCCCGAACTCGATCTTGCTGTCGAGACAGCGCGGGCTCACGGCGCAATCGGGGCACGCATGACGGGCGGTGGATTCGGCGGTGCCGCAATCGCGCTAGTGCCACACGCACGCGTCGCCGAAGTCGAGTCAGCCGTGAAAGTTGCTTTCGCCGGGCACGGCTTCACCGAACCCGTGACCTTCACGGTCACTCCGTCTCAGGGTGCCGAACGAAACAGCACGAAGATCAACGGCTAAGAGCGCCTTAGCGGCGAGGAGAGCAACTCTCACAACGCGACAACGACCAATGGTGGAGATGGGGGGAATTGAACCCCCGTCCACTGCTGTAATTCTGTGCCTTCTACGGGTGTAGCTTGTGCAGACGTTCTACTCGGCTCTGATCTTTGCCACAAGCACCTAGATCAACAAGCCCAGCCAGAGTGCAAGTCCCGCGTAGCCCTCAGGCGTAACTACGCAGCAATCTCTCTAAATTGCGCCAGGATCCGGGTAGAGAGCATTCCCGGTCTGACGGACTTCTTTAGTGCGCTCGCTTAGGCAGCGAGGGCGAAGTCAGTGCGCTTTGAATTGGCACTTATAGTTTGCAGTCATCGTTAACGAGATAAGGCTGCATTCTCGACCCGCTTCTCACAGTTTTGCAGGCAATGTCGAAACCGATCATCCCCCTGTGAAGGTCATTGTCGCGCTGTGGAGTTATCAACACTGCCGAATAACCGGCAGCCCTCCATTGTAGTTCAGAACCGACTCACTATCTAGCCCGGCCATTTGTCCACGGGGAACCGCTCCTCTACGCGACCGCTGTCGGACGGCCCCCTACTCTTGACGTATGAGGATCAATGCTTTTTCGGATGTGTGCTTGCGCATCATCATGCTCCTCTCCGCCATGCCCGTTTTCGAGCTGGAGAAGACCAAGGTCATCGCTCAGAAGATCGATACCCCGTATAACCACGTCAGCAAGGCCATTGTCAGGCTTCGAGAGCTCGGCATGATCGAAGCCGTACGCGGACGCTCTGGCGGAGTCAGGATCAGCGACGCCGGACGCCAAGCCACTGTTGGTTGGGTGCTGCGTCAGCTCGACACCCGCACTGACCTTGCAGATTGCGAGACTCCCGATGGTCTCTGCCCCCTCATCGATGGCTGCGGACTGCGAGGTGCACTGCGACTCGCCCGGGAAGCGTTTTACGCCGCACTCGACGACGTCGTAATTTCATCGCTCCGGCAGCCTAGGTCAGATGAGCCTGTTTCCGTGCTGCTTGGCGTGCGACCGCCCGACTAGGCAGCTCCCTTTCTCGCCCCCAACGAGGTGGCACACAGGTCCCTGCCAGTAAACATGCATTTGAAATGCTACTTTGAGAGGACACCCTCAAAAAGGAGAAATCGTGCTCTCGAATCAGTCCCTCCCCCTCATTGAAGCCACCCTTCCTCTGGTCAGTGAGCGCATGCCCAAGATCGCGATGAACTTCTACAGCAGGATGTTCACCGCCCACCCCGAACTCTTCGATGGACTCTTCAGTCGGTCCAACCAGAAGAACGGCTCGCAGCAGCAAGCCTTGGCTGGAAGTATCGCCGTCTTCGCCACACACCTCGTGAGGAACCCGGACACCACCCCAGAGTCCATGCTCTCCCGCATCGCCCACAAGCACGTGTCGCTCGACATCCAGCCCGAGCAATACGACGTCGTCTACAAGTACCTTTTCGAGGCGATCGCCGACGAACTCAGCGACGTCATCACCGCAGAGATTGCCGAAGCCTGGACCGAGGTTTACTGGCTTATGGCCCACGCCCTGATCAAGATCGAAAAGGGTCTCTACGCCGGCGCGGGGAACAACACGCCACTAGCACCGTGGATCGTCATCGGCAAGGATGCAGCGGGAAGCGACGCGCTGACCTTCACTCTCGCCCCTGCCGACGACACGACGCCTGCTGTTGCTCTCCCTGGTCAGTACGTTAGCGTCACCGTCACTATGCCGGATGGTATCCGCCAGGTTCGTCAGTACTCGCTGTCGGCTGGCACAGCCACGACCCGCGTCTTCACGACGAAATTGGATGCCGGTGGGGAGGTTTCCCCCGCCCTGCACCGCGATGTACAACTCGGCGACACCCTCTTGCTCTCGAATCCGTGCGGCGACGTCACGCTCGCCGAGGGCGACACCCCGTTGATTCTTGCCTCCGCGGGAATCGGCTGCACACCAAGTGCTTCGATTCTGCGATCGCTTGTGTTGGGCAAATCAAAGCGTGAAGTGACAGTGCTGCACGCGGAAAACAACCTCGGAGGATGGGCCCTCCGCGAGCAAATGAGCGACGATGTGGCGCTCTTGGAGACGGCCGAGCTGGAACTGTGGCTCGAGATTCCCAGCGAAGGTGCCCACGAAGGTTTCATGTCGCTTGACGGTGTCACCATTCCCGAGAATGCCTCCGTCTACCTTTGTGGTCCGCTGCCGTTCATGCGCAGCCTTCGATCACAGGCGCTCGCGTCGGGCGTACCCGCGAACCGCATCCATTACGAGATCTTCGGACCGGATCTCTGGCTCGCAGGCTCCGGCGTCTAGCCCTCATTCGCTCCCCGTTGAGCGGGACTTCCCGCTCAACGGGATCGGCACGCTCAACAAAGCCACGACGGTAGCGAACGCTGCGAGCGAACTTGAGCTCTCACTCAGAAACGTCACAGTAGATTCGAGGGATGAGCGAAACCACTGAAGCACTGCCCACCAAGGTCACCATGTTCGGCGCAGACTGGTGCCGCGACTGCGTTCGTTCCGAGACACTTCTCAACTCGCTCGACATCGAGTGGACAAAAGTAGACGTCGAGAAAGACCCCAGCGCCGCCGATCGTGCCCACGCCATCAGCGGGCGCCTCAACATCCCTGTAGTTCACTTCCCCGATGGAACGTTCCAGGTCGAGCCAAGTGACCGCGATCTCAAAGCAAAACTTGAAGAACTCGGCGTGATCTAGCCATGTCAGTGGTCATCACAGTTCACGGCGAGAGCGAATCTTGGCACTCTGCCGAACGAGGCATTGTGCACCTCGCCGTGGCGCTCGATGGCCCTCACCGCGAACGCGTCTTTAGTCGAGCGTTGCACTCATCCGATGCTGTGCGGGAACTCATTGTTCCGCTCGCGGCAACAAACGGCCCCATCTCCCGCTGGACTTCCGACTCAGTGCGAGTGACGTCACAGCGTCCGTGGAACAACGAGGGGGAACAGCTCCCCTTGGTGTTTGCGGCGTCGATCGACTTCAGTGTGCGATTCCGCGAGTTCGATGCGCTCACGAACTTTATCGAGTTGGTCGGTGAAATCGATCACATCGCCGTCAATTACGTCGAATGGGAACTCACCGATGACACCACAACCCGAGCGAAGACTGAGGCACGCGGGCGTGCCGTCATCGACGCGCAAACGAAAGCGCGTGAGTACGCTGCAAGCCTCGGGCTCGGTACAGTAACGGCGACCGCGATTGCCGACTCTGGGATGCTCGGCGTCAGCGCAGCAGCGGACGACTCGTCGACCATCATGGGGAGCGCAAGCATGCGAATGAGCTCGACGGGAAAGGGCGGGTCATCTCTCTCGTTGAAACCAGAGAAGATTTCGGTGGCCTCGCGCATCGATGCACGGTTCAACGCTAGCTAGAACACAAGTCAGCTTGCGAGCGAAGCCTGAAAAGAGCCGCAGGGGTCGATTACTCGCCCATGTTCTTGCGCGCTGAAATTGCACGATCTGACTCGCGCTTGTCTTGACGCTCGCGCAGCGTCTGACGCTTGTCGTACTCCCGCTTACCTTTGGCAACCGCGAGCTCGACCTTGGCGCGACCATCCAAGAAATAGATCGACAACGGCACGAGCGTATAACCGCCCTGCTTAATCTTGTTATGGATCTTCAGGATCTGCTCTTTGTGCAGCAACATTTTGCGCTTGCGACGCGGTGGATGGTTATTCCACGACCCTTGGAAGAACTCAGGAATGTGTACGGCATCCAACCAGGCCTCGGCATGGTCATCGATGTAGCCGTAGCCATCGATCAAGCTAGCGCGCCCCAACCGCAGAGATTTAACCTCGGTGCCCGACAACACAAGACCAGCCTCAAAGGTGTCCTCAATGCTGTAGTCATGGCGCGCCTTACGGTTGCTTGCAACAACCTTCCGGTCGCCTTCCTTAGGCATGGTTCACTTCTCTCTCGAATACGTTGACGCTGCAATGCTACGGCGAATGCCGACAGCGCAGCAGACCAGTTTAGCGCGAGAGCGGCGAACTGACTACACCTTCAAGTATCTACTGATGGCAACGCCAGCAGATAGAGCTGCGAGCCCCGCCCCCACACCGATCAAGACAGGGACAACGAGGAGCGCCTCCTGCATTCCCAGCAGACTAGTGCCAAGCGGAAGAGTGGACCCGAGATATCCGCGAACGAAGAAATGAACGATCGCGACAATCGTCCCTGCAGCCAACACAGAACCAATCAGTGCCGAGAACACTCCCTCAAGAATGAACGGCGTCTGGATAAACCTGTTTGACGCCCCGACAAGTCGCATGATTCCGAGTTCACGCCGTCGAGAGAACGCGCTAAGCCTAATAGTGGTGGCAATGAGCAATACGGCAGCCACCAACATGAGAGCGGCGACACCGATCGCAGTGAAGCTCGCCGCGTTCAAAATCGCAAAGATTGGATTCAGATACGCGCGCTGGTCTTCGACGCTCTCGACTCCCGCGAGTCCAGACAGGCTCTCAATCAATACGTCTGCCTGCTCGGGATCAACCAAGTTCACACGGAAGTTTTCTGGCAACGACTCCGGTTTGATAATTCCGTCAAAAGCCGTGTCAGCAAACTGTTCCTGGAAGTTTGCGTACGCCTCTTCGTGGTTCTCGAACTGAACCGCGTTGATATACGGCGCGAGTGTTGCCGAATCCAATTGCTGCTTCACCGCATCAATTTGATCGTCAGTCGCCTCCGTCAGCGTGCAATTACCGGTGGTATCGATGTCCGTACACAAGTACACAATTACCTGTGCCCGGTCATTCCAGTAGCCCTTCATTTGCCCGATTTGCATCTGCAGCAGAATCGACGCCCCCACAAAGGTAAGAGAGATGAAAGTCACCAAAACTACAGAGACCACCATTGAGAGGTTGCGGCGCAGTCCGCTGCCAACCTCTCCTAAGATCAGACCGAGCCTCATGCGTCGAGCCCCCCACCGTGCGTCGGGGCCGGCTGCGCAACCGAGGTGGGCGCAGAATTCGCAGGCTGACGTGCTGCCGGATGCGGAATCCGTTCCTGAGTCGGAACAGTCTGCGTCTGATAACCGCCCTGACGCTCATCGCGCACAATCTGTCCACCAATAAGTTCGATCACCCGACGCTTCATCTGGTCGACAATGCCAGCGTCGTGCGTAGCCATCAGAACGGTCGTGCCACCCAAATTGATTCGCTCAAGAAGGGTCATGATTCCCGCGGATGTAGCTGGGTCGAGGTTTCCGGTCGGCTCATCGGCGAGCATGATTGCTGGCTTGTTGACCACGGCGCGGGCGATTGCCACACGCTGCTGCTCGCCACCAGAAAGTTCATGAGGGAAACGACTCGACTTGCCTGCAAGTCCCACCATCTTCAGCGCGTCAGGAACAGCCTCCTGGATATAACCCCGGCTCTTACCGATTACCTGCAACGAAAACGCGACGTTGTCGAAGACAGTCTTGTTCGGAAGCAACCGGAAGTCCTGAAAGACCACCCCGAGGTTGCGGCGGAAATAGGGCACCTTGCGGCTCGAGAGCGTGTTCAAGTGCTGTCCAAGCACGTGAATTGAACCCTTAGTCGGGTTCTCCTCCTTGAGGATCAGCCTCAAGAAGCTCGACTTACCCGAACCGGAAGCACCAACAAGAAACACAAACTCGCCCTTGAGGATCTCAAGGTCAACAGAGTTCAGCGCCGGTCGTGTCGTGCCCGGATACGACTTCGAAACAGTATCAAAACGAATCATTTGAAGTCAGCCTAAGGAGCCGCAGCACAGAAAGCGGCAGCGACGCACCGCGTGCCAAGACTCACAGGGTGGCCCAGTTCAGGGCACACCTCAGCACTATCGGCAACGATCGAGCGTTAGTTCGGGGTTACTCGATGACGCGCTTGCGCCACTTGATCCCCGCCGAGATAAATCCGTCAAGGTCACCATCGAAAACGTTCGAAGGGTTGTTTACTTCGAACTCAGTGCGGAGGTCTTTCACCATTTGATACGGGGCAAGAACGTAGCTGCGCATTTGGTCGCCCCAACTCGCGGTAATCACACCCGCGATTTCCTTCTTAGTGGCAGCCTCTTGCTCACGCTGCAACAACAACAGTCGCGATTGAAGCACGCGCATCGCCGCCGCACGGTTCTGAATCTGACTCTTCTCGTTCTGACAACTCACAACAATCCCCGTCGGCAAATGAGTTATCCGAACCGCAGAGTCAGTCGTGTTCACCGACTGCCCGCCGGGGCCGGAAGAGCGGAAGACATCAACACGGATGTCGTTCTCGGGAACTTCGACAACATCCGTCGTCTCAATTAGAGGTACAACTTCGACTGCAGCGAAACTGGTCTGACGTTTGCCAGCAGAGTTAAAGGGACTCATTCGCACGAGACGGTGAGTGCCGGCCTCAACGCTGAGGGTTCCGAACGCAAACGGTGCATCCACTTCGAAGGTGGCCGACTTGATGCCGGCCTCCTCTGCATAGCTCGTGTCGAGCACGCGAGTCGGGTAGGAGTGCTGCTCCGCGTACCTCAAGTACATACGGAGGAGCATTTCGGCGAAGTCAGCGGCGTCAACGCCTCCGGCTCCAGCGCGAATGGTGATAACCGCTGGCCGTTGATCAAACTCACCGTTGAGCAGAGTTTGAACCTCGAGGTCACCCAAAGTCTTCTTGATGCCAGTGAGTTCCGCGCGAGCATCCGCCCCCGCCTGAGCATCACTTTCTTCGTTGGCCAGCTGCACCATGATCTCGAGATCATCGAGCCGGTTCGAGATGGAATTGATCTTCGCGAGCTCTGCCTGACGGTGGCTGAGATCACTCGTGACCTTCTGAGCCTTGTCAGTGTCGTCCCACAGATCGGGAGCACCAGCAGCCTCGCTCAATCGTGCGATCTCCGACGTGAGTCGGTCGGTGTCGACCACCTGGCGAATGTCTGCAAAGGTGGAGCGCAAAGCCGCGATGTCGTCAGAAAAGTCCAGTTCATCCATATCACCCACCAGACTACCCGCGAAGCTCACGCACCACCTGATGGGGCCGCGACATTAGCGAGCAAACCCTACCGCCAGCAGTGGCAGTCACGACATACGATTGACGGCGATGAGCACAACAGAACAATCCTTTAGCTGGCGCTCAATAGGGCTGCCCGTACTTTTGCCAACTCTGCTGTTCTCCATTGGTGAAGGCGCAATTATTCCGCTGATCCCAATTGCGGCAGATAACCTCGGCGCAACCCTCGCAATCGCGGGATTTGTTGCTGCAATCCTGAGCATCGGTGAGCTCTTCGGCAATATTCCGAGCGGATGGCTCGTCTCGCGCATAGGCGAACGCCCGGCCATGATCGGCGCCAGCGCACTCTCCATTCTTGGAGTTATTATCTGCATTCTGGCGCCCAACCCCGTGGCGCTCGGATTTGGCGTACTTCTAATCGGACTCGCAACCGCCGTATTCGCGTTGGCCCGCCACGCTTTTCTCACGAGCTTCGTTCCGGTTGCCTACCGCGCACGAGCCCTATCGACGCTGGGCGGAGCTTTTCGCCTCGGCACATTCGTCGGACCGTTCTTCTCGGCCATCGTTATCCACCTCACCGGCGCAGCGATCATGGCGTTCTGGATTCACGTCGTCGCCTGCGTTGCTGCGGCCCTGGTTCTTTTGCTTCTGCCCGACCCCGCAACCAGCTTCGGTGTCGTGCACACCTCACGAGTAAACGACCGAAATCTGCGCGACGGCGAAGCGCTCGCTGAGCAACAGTCACACGGCCTCTTTGCAACTATCCGCCGCAATCGCGCCGTGCTCTCACGACTCGGGCTCGGCGTCGCGATCATTGGCGCTATGCGCGCAAGCAGGCAAGTAATCCTGCCGTTGTGGGCAGTAAGCATTGGGATCGCGGACGCGAATACCGCCATCATCATCGGAATCGCCGGCGCCGTCGACTTTGCCCTCTTCTATACGGGCGGACAAATCATGGACCGCTTCGGACGACTCTGGACCGCAGTGCCCTCGCTCGTCGGACTCGGCATCGGGCACATCATTCTTTCGGTCACCCACGACGCCAGTGCTAATACTGCATGGTTTGTTTTCGCCGCGATGTTCCTCGCGCTCGCGAACGGCCTTGGCAGCGGCATTCAGATGACACTCGGTGCCGATCTCGCCCCCAAAACAAACCCGGCACCCTTCCTCGGCGCGTGGCGCTTCACTGGAGGTGTCGGTCAGGCGGCTTCGCCACTCATGATCGCGGGAATCACCGCCATTGCGTCGATTTCGTTCGCAGCAGGAGCCGTAGGCTTACTGGGGCTAGTCGGTGCTGGAGTTATGCTTCGCTACGTGCCGCGCTACATCCAGAAACCGCAGAAGTGATCCCGTCGACCAACCTGATTGCGTTCGTGCTTGTCGCACTGCCGATCATTCTGATTCCGGGACCGAGCGTGCTGTTTTTGATCGGCCGCTCGCTGTCACTGGGCAAAATGGGTGGGATCGTCAGCTCACTCGGCAACGCCACCGGCGGTGTAGTACTCGTATTCGCGGTGGCCTTCGGAGTCGGCACGATCATCGCGCAATCAGTGATCGCCTTCACCGTCGTGAAATATTTGGGCGCCGCCTACCTGATCTATCTCGGGGTGCAGGCGATCCGACATCGCAGTGCCCATACAACAGCGGATGCCGCCGCCCCGCGAACTCGTTCACGGTGGCGCATCTTCGGCCAAGGCTTCGTCGTCGGCATCACGAACCCCAAAGCGACCGTGTTTTTCGTTGCAGTACTCCCCCAGTTTGTGAGCTTCAGTTCGGGAAGCGTGCAGTTGCAACTGCTCGCACTTGGGCTGCTCTTTATGGGTATTGCTGTGATCTCCGACACCACGTGGGCTGTAGCGGCAGGGTTCGCTCGCGATTGGTTCGCACGCTCACCCCACCGCATCACGAAACTGTCTGCAACCGGCGGTGTAGCCCTGATCGCGCTAGGCGTCGGTTCGTTGTTTATCCCGCACGCTAAGCAATAGCCGCAATCGCGTCCGAAATCGGCGTCGAGCCATCCATGAACTCGATGGTGTGGCCGATCGTGTTGTCGCTGTCGATGACTTCGGCAAGAACTCGGGCGACGTTGTCGCGGCTGGCGTGCTCCGCTGTTGCGGAGTCACCAATATCAATCTTGCCGGATGCCGGATCACTCGACAGCGATCCTGGACCCACAATTGTGTACTGGAGTGGCCCCGCGCGCAGGTGATCGTCTGCGGCGGCCTTCGACTCGGCGTAGGCAAAGAATGAGTTGTCTTCTGGCACTCCGTGATCGAGGCTGGCGCCACGGTAGGAAACCATGATGTAGCGGTTGACACCGGCGTGTGCTGCAGCATCCATTGTTCGGATGGCTGCGTCGCGATCTACTGAGTAGGTGCGCTCAGGGCTGCCGCCACCAGCACCGGCGGAGAACACTACTGCATCGTGCCCGGCGAATATCTCGGACAGCTCTTGCGCACTGAGGGCCTCGATGTCAGCAATTACGGGCATCGCGCCGGTCGCGCTAACGTCGGCCTCGTGGTCGGCATTGCGAACGATCGAGTGCACGTGATGACCTCGGCCGGTGAGAAGCTCTGCGAGGCTTAAAGCAATCTTGCCGTGGCCTCCGACGATAACGATTCGTTTCATGGCTATCTCCTTTTGCATGGGTTGCGCACTGTCGTGAAGTGCGCACCCCACGGTACGAAGCTAAGCTCCCTGTTTGCTGCACGGATGTTCGCTGGATGTCTCCGGGGCGGCGGCTGGATGCGAGTGATCGGCTCGCGCGCTAAGAGAAGACGGAGCGTGCTGTCGCTGTGACATCAATCCTGATGCCCTCGGGAACCAGCAAGGAAACAAGCGGAGGCTTCCAGTAAGCAGAGAGCGAAACGGTGGCACTCGCTGAGTCATTCGTGGTCGCCTCTTCGATCCGAAGATCGGTAAACCCGTCACCTTGGCTGGCGATGACATAGTCACCAACCGCAGTCGCCACCTTCTTGGGCATCAGCTGTGGACGAAAGCCGTGTGATGTCAGCTCGACATCGTTGAGGTCGTAGGACTCTGCCCCGACTAGGGCCGCACCGTCTGCCAGAGTGAATAGTCGCTTTCGTTCAAGGTAGAGCGAGGTCGCAGCGACGACCAAAAATATGAGGACGAGCGAGAGAAACGCATAGAAGATGGTGAGCACTAGGGCAGAACCCTGCTCGTCGGCGGCGTCAGGGCGCCTGCGGTGTTCGCTCCGATTCTTAGGCATCAGCGAGAACCCCTGAACTGGGACACCTGTTGGGTAGCGGTCGCATCGAGAGGGATTTGCACCGGAAAATTCCCCGCAAGCACTGGTGGGGCAAGGGGCAGATCGACCGTGACCGCAACATTTACGGTGACAAATCCGCGGCGGGTGAGGCAGTCCGCTGGATTGGGAGTGCACAAAATTTCTACGGAGGCGTGTGCAGAACTGACTCCATGGTTATCGAGGGCAAATTCGATGGCCCGTTGAGCCGAAACCTCCGCTTCGGCCACGGTTTCGGCCTGCACGAAGACTCGCGCCGCCTGGCGCGCGGCACCTTCAGCCGCCAACGCTCCGGCCTGAATGGCCGACATCGTGAGCACGAGATAGACCAACGGAATCAGCATGACCATACCAACAGTGATGAACTCGAGTGTTGAGGATCCTTGCTCGTCGCGCAGCCGCACCACACACCGCTGGATTCGACGACGGACCCTATCTGACCTGCTCAATCGGGGCATGAGCCGACACCTCCAGCCCATCGTCAATACCGATCAACCCCACGAGGGGCAACGGAGTACGTACCGTAACAATGACCGCGGGGTGCCCCAGATAATCTGTAGTACTCGCCGTTACGTCGGCGGCGTAACCCGGCGAGAGCGCGGTCGAGATGAGATCGCGAGTGCGCGTGACCCCGTCGCTAAGCGAGGTGTCGGCGAGCGACGCAAAGCGTGCACCTTCTGCCGCGGCATCCAGAACCGTATTGCGGATGTGGAGTGCCAAACCCAACTGGATCACGCTGAGCGTGAGTACCGTTAACAGTGCTGAGACGAGCGCGAACTCCACGACCGCTGAGCCGGACTGCTCAGCGCACAGCCGACCACCACAATGGCGCCACCGCGCACGCACTAGAAACCGGTGACGCGATCAATAGCCTGTTCGAACACCGTGCTGAGTGCTGGTCCCGCGAGACCCCAAATGATGATCACGAGGCCTGCCGTCATCAACGTAATCAGCACCCAGCCCGGCACATCGCCTCGCTCTGAAGTGAGCGCTCGGTTGCCTCGGGTAAGCCCGCTCGTCAGAAACAATTGAGGTGATTTCACTCTGCAATCATTGAGTGAAACACAATTGTGCGTGAGGACTTTCCACAGCTAGTCCGACTTGGCTTCGCCATTCTCTTCAGCTTGCAAACGTTGAACTTCGTCTTCGACGATCGCATCAGCTTGCGCAATATTGTCTGGCGACGGCAATCCAGTATCCGCAAGGATTGCGTCTTCTGTGCCCTGCGAAATGCCGCCACCGGTTTGCGCCGCCTTCTTACGCAGGCGATCGAGAGCAGCACGAAGGGGATGCACGGGCTCGCGGAGCAGTGGCTCCTCGACCTCGAGCCCATAGAAGTCGCCAATGTGGTCGACGAATTGAGCGCGCTGAGCACGGTCGTAAGCACGGCGCTCCCGACTAAACGCGGTCACTGTGGCAGCACACATCAACAGCATCACCACGCTGAAGGGCAGTGCTGAGAGAATCGCGGCCGTCTGCAGTGTTTGCAATCCCCCGGTGATGAGCAGCGCTATCGCCAAGAACGAGGCCAAAAGCGCAAAGAAGATTCGGATGCGCTTGGGCGGTTCTGCGGAACCGCCAGTAGCAATCATCGACATCACGAGCGCGCCCGAATCTGCCGAGGTAATAAAGAAGATTCCAATCAGCAAGATGGCACCGAACGTGAGAGCGGTGCCCGCAGGCAACCCGGCGAGCAGGTCGAAGAGGGCCGAGTCGGCATCCACCGAACCATCGGCGGCAACAAGGCCGCCCTGACCGTAGAGCTCGCGATAGATAGCGTTGCCGCCGAGCACGCTGAACCATAGGAACGTGAGCACGGTGGGAACCAGCATCACACCACCGACGAACTCGCGCACGGTGCGGCCCTTGGAAACTCGGGCGATGAAGACTCCGACGAACGGTGCCCACGACATCCACCAGCCCCAGTAGAACGTTGTCCAGCCGGCCTGCCACTGTTCACCAGCATCGCCAGCGTAGGCACTGACGTTGAACGCAAGCCCGATGAAGCCCTGCAGGTAATTACCCATGGACTGCACGAATTCGCGGAAAAGGAATGCGGTCGGTCCGACGATCAGCAAGAACACGAGTAGCACGGCGGCCAGAAGAAGGTTCGTCGTCGATAGCCACTTCATGCCCTTGCCGATGCCGGAGATGAGCGAGAGGATCGTGAAGGCGACGATCACGATAATGACCATGATTTGGGTGGTCAGGTTCGACTCGGCGATCCCCGTCTTTTCGAGCCCGGCAGAGATTTGCAAGACGCCGAGGCCAAGAGAGGTGGCAACACCGAAGACGGTTCCGACTAGGGCGATAACGTCAATGAGGTTGCCCCAACCGCCATGAACACGCTTGCCGAGTAGTGGTTCGAGCGTCCAACGGATGGAGATGGGGCGGCCGCGACGGTGAATCGCGTACGCGAGAGCGAGACCAACAACGACATAGATCGCCCATGCGTGTACGCCCCAGTGAAGGAACGTCTGGCTCATGGCCTTCTGCGCGAGCTCGATCTCAGTGCCGGAGACGCCGGGGCGCGGATTTGCGAAATGACTCAGTGGTTCAGCAACGCCATAAAACACCAGCCCGATGCCCATGCCTGCTGCGAAGAGGAATGAGATCCAGGAGATCATCGAGAACTCGGGTTTGTCGTCATCCTTGCCCAGTTTGATGTCGCCAAACCGGCTGAAGCCTAGCCACAGCGCGAAGGCGACAAAGAATGCCGCAATCAGCACGTAGTACCAGCTGAATGAGTTGATGACGCTCGACTGCAAAGTATCGAAGACAGTTTTGGCAATCGTGGGCGCGATCATGGAGAACGCCGTGATGACAATGATGATGCCGGCGGCAGGCCAAAAAACCCACGGCGCAAGAAGCTTCGTTGCTACAGGCTTCGACGGAGCGCTTGGCTTGGTCGGAAGAGTTGGTTCTGCGGTCATGATGCGTCCGATCGCTCTAAAGTCACTCCCCAAGGCTACAGAACGTTGCTTGCATTTCAGACAACTATTCGGCTGCGCCGATCGCTACTGTTCCGGCTGGAAGCGGTAACCCAACTGCCAACGAGCGCTGTCGATGGTGTCCAGAATCGCAATCGTTTCGTCGAGTGAGTGAACGGGCGACTCGGTGCGACCCTCCGCCACGAAACCGGCAAGCGCGGTGGCTTGATAGCTGAGCCCCATGTGACCGCTGATACCGGATTCGTCTGCCCAATGGATGGACTCTCCGCTAAATCCCGGCTTCGACAGGGTGAGTCTGCTTGGCGTGAAGAAGGGTCCACCGATCTGTAGGAGCGCATCGGTTCCGGCAACGGATGCCGTGATAGGGGTGCGCGCGAGCAGCGTTGTGTTGAGTTGGGCCTGTGCCGCGCCCGCATAGCTGAGAGTGAGGAGAGATTGAGCATCCACGCCGGTCTCGATGAGCGAGCCGACATTATGAATTGCGGTGGGAGCGCCAAGAATCTGGGAGGCGAAGGCGATGGGGTAGATGCCGAGGTCGAGCAGTGCCCCTCCCCCACTTTCGAGCGAGCGCACGCGGTGACCCTCAGGCATGTTTTGGCCGTGGTCGGCGGTGACGAGTTGGATTTCTCCGAGCGCGCCGTCGGCAATCAGCTGGGTGATGACGGAGGTTTGGGGCAGGTAGCGGGTCCACATGGCTTCCATCGCGAAGACTCCTGCTGCGCGCGCGGCGGCCACGATTTCGCGGGCTTCCGTGCCGTTCATGGCGAAGGGCTTCTCAACAAGAATGTGCTTGCCCGCGGCGATTGCCTGCAGCGCGAGGTCGCGGTGCACGTGCTGTTGGGCGGCAATGTAGACGACATCAACGTCGGGGTTGGCCAGCAATTCGTCGTAGCTGCCGTAGGCGTTAGCGATGCCCCACGTGTTGGCAAATTCTTGGGCTCGTTCGAGGCTTCGGGATGCGACGGCCACGAATTTTTGGGCGGTGTGGGTGTGCACGGCTTCTGCGAAAGTCGCGGCGATTCCACCGGGTGCGATGATGCCCCAGCGAAGCGCGGGCGCAGAGTCTGCTGTGGGGATGATTGGGGCTGGGAACGTGGTGGGGAACAATTTCATCCTTGTCGTTGTCGCGCCACCTGCTTGCCGCAGGCCTCGATCAGTCTAGAACCCCACTTGCAGCACGAAGATGCCGGGGAAAATCGCGAAAGCGATCGTAATCGGCAGGATGAGGAATACCAACGGGAAGGTACGGGGACTATAATCTCATTATGAGAGCCGGCATATATTGCAGGATTAGCCTAGATTCTGCCGGTGACGAGCTGGGCGTTGAACGCCAGAAGGCCGACTGTTCAGCAGAGACAGAACGGCAAGGCTGGACGATCGCAGGCTACTACGTCGACAACGACATATCTGCAAGTTCGGGGGTTCGCCGCCCCGAATATCAACGAATGCTCAAAGACGCTGCGTCGGGTGCAATTGATGCCATCGTCGTCTATGACATATCCCGGCTGACCCGCACCCCGCGCGAGCTCGAAGACATAATCATTCTGGCCGAGCGCCACAATGTGGGTCTGGCAAACGTCTCAGGGTCCGTCAATCTCAGCACCCCCGATGGTCGCCTCATGGCCCGGACGATGGGCACGTTTGCGCGCTATGAGGTTGAACAGCTATCGAAACGGCTGACCAGAAAATTCTTGGAGAAAGCCCAACGGGGTGAGCCTCATGGGTATGCACCGTACGGGTTCATGCGCATTGACCCCGTAGACGAAAAAGGGGTCCCGACGGGGGCTGCCCGACGTGACCTGGCTCATCCTGAACATGCAGTCATTGTTCGAGAGGCAGCCCGCCGAGTCCTGGCTCTCGAATCGCTGCGTTCCATCACCGCAGATTTCAACACCCGAGGTATTCCAGGTCCCAAGGCAGGGAAGTGGAATTCTACGATCCTGCGGCAGATTCTGCTCAGATCAACCAATGCGGGGCTGAGGTCATATCAGGGTAAAGTCATCGGGCCTTCGACATCCGAACCCTTATATGACGAAGACATCCACGCTCGCTTGGTCGCGTTGCTTAGAGATCCCACCCGGCGTTCAAATTCCGCTGGTTCAGCACCCCAATATCTGCTGAGTGGGATAGCTCTGTGTGGGCTATGCGGCGGGGCAATGCGGCGGCAGATTGGCAGAATTGTCACGAGCAAACGAACCGGGCGGACAAAAAATCAGCCTTCATCTTACGGATGCAGTGCGTGTTTCAAAGTCCGAAGGATTCAAGATCATGTTGACCAGGTAGTCACCTCTGCCGTAGTTGCGAGGCTAAGCCAACCAGACGCACGGCAGATATTTGCTGTGGGTGATTCTGCCGCAGCCGCCGCCGCACACAGCCGCATCGAGACGGCCAATGCAAAAGCAGCGGAAGCCGCCAGCATGTTCGCGAACGATGAGATCGACGCAGGCCAGTTGCGGCGAGTGACCGCTGATCTGCGCGCAGTGCGGAGTGCCGCCGAACGTGATCTGGAAACGGCGCGCCCCCGCTCCGCACTGACCGATCTAGTTGTTGGGGATGTGGCTACCGGGTGGGATGCGCTCCAGATCAGCTCTCAACGAGACATCGTGAACACCCTTATGGTCATCACAATTTTGCCGACCGGCGGCGGGCTTGCTTTCGACCCCCAGTCGGTTGCAATCGAATGGCGAACCGAAAACTCTGCGACTTAGTTCGTCTTCGAGAACGGATTTCGTTCAGGTCAATCTTCACGACCCGCTCCTCCCCCAAAACCGCGCAGAAAGAACCATGCGATCAACATGATCAGGGCCGCCGGCACGAGGACTGCCAGGACAAGACGAGTATTTCGGCGCCACGGGGTGAACGACAGCAGACCATAAGTGACCACCGCCGCAATCAACCATGCCTGCACAAAATAGATGCCCTCAGTCATTGGATCCCACCGTCAGCGCAACCACACGACCATCCCCAATTTTGATCGCAAGAGTGTGAACGGTAAGAGCTGCCAGATTAGATGGACTGAGGACGATGGTTGTGACATCGCTCGGACCAAACACGTGAGCTGCCACATCTGCGTCACTGACAATCAGCCATCGAACCCTTAGAGGCTGATCCTCGACGTCGACAGGTGCCTGGGCGGATTCCCCTGATTCTGGTCGGCGTTTCGATTGCGGCGGGCGGTCATTAGGATTTCGTTGAATATTCATCTTCTGGGTGTGCGCGGACACCCCCATCCGCGCGCCTGATGGGCAGCATCATCACCCGCACATTCCCGTGCGGTCCGATGCAGACCCCAGGAGAGAGACTATGAACGGCAACGGACCTGAAAGTCAGGGTTGCAACCCGCTAGTGGTGGGGACTTTCTGACAGCGGGCAAGTCGCAGCCCCGCGGTAGGTCCGGTGCTGAAAAAGCGGGCCCGATTCCTGCTTCCCATTCTGGGAGCGGCTGTTGCCATTTCGGTCCTCAGCGGCTGTACACAGGTTTTTGAAGGCGATGCCGACCGCTACGGTTGAGCCGGTTGTTCTCGTAGGTGACTATGACGCGGGTATGTCCAGCACCTAGCTGTCGGCGGGCTCTGGGGTGGAGACAATGCCCGCAGTGGGGCCCGGCAGCAGCCAAACAAGGTTGAGCTGAGCGGAGACGCACTAAAAACGTTACTGAAGCTGCGGAGAGGCCATTGCCCGCGGCGACAAGAGTGCTGTTACCGTGCGTGCGGGGTTCACAAGCAATACGTAGCTGCCCGGCTCACGCTACGAGGAGGCTGACGCCGCGCTCGCATACGGGGGGCATGTCCGGGGGTTCTCTTGGCTCGTGACTGCCGGTCAAGCCCTGTTTGGTCCTTTGGGCCGCTCTTCCGACTCCGGGTCAGAAAGTTCCCCCGCCAAACTTCCCTTTGTTTCCGGGCTTTTTGAACAAAGCACGGGGGTATAGGGGGCGTTTTACTCCCTAAGAGGATTTCAGAAAATATTTCTAGGTCTGAACTGTGACGGATCGAAAATGCCCCCGTCACGCCCGTTCACTCGTCCAGACACCCTTTTTGAGGTTCCGTGATGCCCAGCCACCTGCGAAGTCGGACGGGCCCACCGACCCCGGGCTAATCACTGACGGACATCCTCCGAGAAAAAACATCGCCAATCTGGCACCAATCTTCAGATTGCCTCTGAGGACGCGCACTTTCGCCGCATCTATATCTGTGAGGACGTAGCCCGGCAATCCCGCCCGGCGATGCCTCCGCAGTACAACCTCGGGGTGCCACCCCTAGGTACGGATGCCAATGGAAGGCCACTCATGACAGATTTCACCAGTGAAGCGGATACGCATTACCTCCAAATTGCAGCCCAGGCGCAGAAGCTACGGAATGGGGGCCTCAGCGTCTTCGCAGACCAAACACCAGAAATCCCGCAGCAGGACTTCCGTGAAGTCACCGAGCTCTCCGTCAAGCTCGGGGTAGGCGGCACGTTCGAATCAGCGGGCCGCCGCACCTACCTGCTCGCGTTTGAGACCCCAGCTCCCGACTCGGACGCCTACGATCCTGTCACGAGCGCCGCGGAGCGCGCATCCGCCGTAGCTCTACTCGGACGTATCGACAGCGGGTGGACTGAGATGACCGCAGACAACCACCTGCGCCGCTTCATCGGGCTGCACGCAGACAGCGATGATGACTTCCAGCTCATCATGCGGTCGCTGCCGTCACGCGTCGCCACAATTGATGGAGAGGTCCTCGCCCGCATAATATTTGGGCAGCGTCTAGTCGTAGCCCCCACCAAAACGGGCGACTCCGAGTTTCGACCAGCGACGGGTGAAGGTGGCAGCCCCACAGTGGTGACGGCGTCCGAGTTGCACGGTCTAGCCGTCGTGGTCGACGAAATCTCCGACAGCCGGGACCGCTTGGCACGCGGGTGGTATGACCTACGCGAACACGATGCCCACACGACCCTCGTCCGCGACCGCTGGAACCGCCGACAGACCTACACGGACGTCAGGAAGCTTCTCGAAGACTCCGGATGGACAGTCGGCGAGAGCAACGCTTTCGCCACTGCATTCGCAAAGGGCGACGAGGTCGGGCGCCTCATCAGAGCCAACCTCGCGTTCATCAACGAGAGCGATGGCACCGCCACGCTGGAGCACTCAGCTCAGGCGTATTCACCTTTCGACCTCCAGGTCGGGACTACGAAGCACTCTGGCGGCGCGAACGGTCGGAAGCTCACTCTGACCACACCCGAGCGAGCAGCACAGTGGTTGGTTGACCAACGGCTTGTCGCAGTCGACCTCCAAGTCTTCAAGGCCCGAGGCGAGCCGCCTCTGGTCAACAGTCAGCAGAAAACGACTGATGTGCAGATGGCCTACCTCAAACACATTGTCGGCGCGCGGTCCCACATGGATGCCGCAACGCCGCTCGCTTTCAATCGCACCGTCAATCACGAGCCAGATGCCGTTATCTCTATCGGCAGCACGGGCGAGGTAACTCGTTGGGGCGCGGCAAGCGCTGAGAGTCTCCTCATCGCGGCCGCCCAGTATGCGGACCTCAAGAAGGACAAAGACGGCGAAGAGGTCGTATCGGCGTACAAGCACACAATCCCGCCTGCAATCACCCGTGCAGTAATGAGCGCCCTGCTGTCGCCCGGCGCTCTCAATGAGGTTGAGCATTTGGCGACCGAACCTATCGTGACGCCACGGGGGCAGGTCGTAAGCGCCCACGGGTATGACCTGGACGCGCAGGCGTATATCTCTCTGCCGTTCCGGGACCGCGGACGCTGGAAGCGGGACTACCACGTTCCAGCTAACCCCACACTGGAGCAAGTACAAACCGCGTTCGAGTTCGTTGACAGAGAGCTTCTCTCTGACTTCCCCTTTGAGGGGCCCAAGGACCGCGCTCGGGCGATGGCCTATCTCCTGACCTGTGTCGGCCGGGGGCTCACCAATGGCTCTATCGGGTTCTTCTTCAACGCACCAGCCCGTGGCTCCGGTAAGTCATTGATGGCACTGCTCGGCAGACTTCTCGGACAGGGCAGCCCCAACTCTGTCGGATTCTATTTTGGCCTGAGTCAGGACCAGGAAACGCAAAAGGGAATGTGTTCGCTGCTGGTCGAAGGCGGCCGACACTTCCACGCGGATGAAGTGGCTTTCGGGTCAACGCTCGAATCCAAAATCATTACCGCAGCTATCACCGGCATTGATGGTGATGACAAAGTCCGCATCCTCGGCGGTAATGACGTGGTGAAGCGGTCAAACATGATAATCACCGGTTGCGGCTCGAACGTTGAGTATGGCACTGACTTCAACCGCCGAATCCTCGGCATCACCATCGTCGTCCCACCCGGGGTACGCGTCGTCGGACGTTCGGGGTTCCGGCACAAGAACATCATCGGCTACATCAACCAGAGCCGGCCCGCCCTATTAGCCGCCCTCCACACCGTCCTCCTGCACTCGCTCCAGAATGAACCCGCCCACGAAATCAACTCAATGGCGATGAACCACAACTGGGCCGAACGCATCCTCGGCGCAATGTCCCACATCAGCACCGCATCGGGTCAGACTCTGGCACAGGTGGCCATCAGCGACTGGCTCGACGAAGTGGAGACTGGAGACGCAAACTCCATTGCCTGGGGAGAGCTGCTGGCCCACCTGTGGCTCAAAGCAAAGGGAGAGCTAAAAACTGCGGCCGAGCTCGTCCAGCTCGCGAAAACACATCTCAAAGGCGAAAAAGTACCGGAACTCCCAACCAACCTGGTGGGGACGCAGTATGCGGCAAACGCTGGCTCAAAATGGGCCAAGGAATTCAAATCAATCAACCGGACCCCAATCCCGTTTGATGGGTCAACGTTCACGCTAATGCGAGCGGAAAAGAAGCGTGATAACACCGCCCAGTATGAGCTGACCTGCTACACAGGTGACACTCTCATCCTCGCGGGACGAGAACGTCACCCGGCGCCAGTTATCGACCCGGAGTTCTCATGAGTCGCCGGCTGACGGCGCCAGAACTGCCGGCGCTCATCGTCTGGCTCCAGGACAAGCGCCCTTTGGGCTTTGCGCTGACGGACACCCAGGTCGCTATTGGTGACGCCACAGGCGAAAGCTGGGTGTTCGAAGTCGCAAGCGACGAGCTCCTCGGAGAATTCGTTACTGCATTGTCGAACTCAGGGCGCAAAGTCTGGGCTGAAGAAGCGGCGAAGACATCGTTGCGTCTTGCCAGACTTCTCCGACTTGATGTTGATGCGCTGTCGTGGCTGTTTGATGCGACCACAGCAGGGCATGTGGTGTATCCCGGAATCTGGCGCGAGTCGAATTCGAAAGGCGCTGCCAGGGATGCTGTCGCGACGGCTCGTTTCGTCGTGGCGCTTCCTGATGACGCTTCGGCGGCGACTCGCGCTGCTGTCTGGTCTTCATGCGCTCAGGAACAGCTTTGGCGGTCGCGCCAGCTCGAAGGGCATCCGATTGATGTTGAGCTTCTGAATAGGGAGCTGGCGATGGCGGATGCGCACCGTGTCGCTGCGATTGCTGAGCTCGGCATCGACCTCACAGATAGTGCGACGGCCCGTGGTTCGAAGGCAATCCATGCATGGCTCGCCCCTGTGGGTGTCTTTCTCGTTGATGCCAAGGGTGCCCCGAGCCTGTCAAGGGACCTCTATGACCGGGTTTCAATTCCCGAAACCGACGAAGCGCAGTCACGGTGGAAGAAATTCAGAGAGGTTCGGAGCGTCGCGTCTCGCGTCGGCAAGCTGCGAGAGATTCAACGGGCTTTGAATAATGGCCGCACCCATTCGACACTCTATGTCCGGCGTGCACGCACTGGTCGTGGGGCTGTCACTGGTCCGGCGCTTCAGAACATTCACCGGGGCCTGCGGCCGCTGCTTATGGCTCCTGTCGGTGAGGTGTTGGTCAGCCTGGACTTTTCACAGATGGAGCCGCGTGTCAGCGCAGGTCTGTCGCAAGACCCTGACCTGCTCGCCGCTCTTGAATCCGGAGACCTCTATGCTGAGCTCAGCCGCCGGATTTGGGGTGCGGAGGCTGATGATGCGGATGGGAAGCCGAACCCGCTTCTGCGCGACCGGGCAAAGACGCTAATGCTCGGAATTTTCTATGGTGAAGGCAAAAATGCTCTCGGCCGCGCGCTTGGTATTGAACCGAAGGATGCGAAAGTCCTTCTGGACAGCGTGTGGGCTGCGTTTCCTGGCCTACAGGCATACGACTTGTGGCTTCAATCGGAGGTGCGCGCAGGTCGGCCCGCATTCACCCAGGATGGCCGGCCAGTACCGCTACCGAAGCGCGGGCTGCATGCTGCTCTCAATAACCGGGTTCAGGCTGAGTCGGCAGATATTTTCTGGGCGGCGGTCGCTCGTGTGGCGGCCGTGCTCGGCCCGAAAAGCCTTTTCCTTGGGGTCCATGATGAGCTTGTGGTTTCGGTGCCTGCTAATAGGAGCGAATGGGCGCGGATTGTGCTGGAACGTGAGATGAACACGGTGTTCCGTGGTGTTCCGGTTACCGGCACTGCTGTTGTTATTGGGCGGAGCTGGCGCAAGACGTAAGCCCCCTTCATACTCGCCGGTTCGCACCCGGCGCGGCCGCTATCTGCGGCTTGTTGCTCCCACGAGCGGTTGGTGGCCTTTCGGCTCGTGGGGGTAACACCTTTCGGTTGGGAGGCTGTATCGGGCCTCTTCCGGCAGCTCAGCGAACTGCGGGCAGTGGGCAGCGAACTACTGGCGCCCTCCAACAGAAACGACCAGATTCCGGCGTTCCACTGAGATATCTAAGTTGCCTTCGCAGTACCGCGCAATTCTCAAATGGCGGCTATCGTCGCCCCAGGTCGATAACGGACAGGTTCGGGCCGGCCAGCATCGCTTCTCTTGCGAATTCCTGCTTATCAGGAACCGACTCGATCTCGACGGTGAAGAACTCAGAGTCCGACTCGAAATCGGGGACGGTATAAGACCAGACACAGTTAAGATATCCGCCGTTGTGCTCGGTTGCCCCCGCGTCGAAGGTCAAAGGCGCGAGTGCGACGGTCTGACCGCTGGCATCAATGATCTTGACATCGAGGCCGCCTAGGCTGAATCCGTCTACGACCTCTTCGCAGTAGCGACCTAAATTGGTTTCAGCTGCCCCGAATGTTTCCCGCTCCATCGCTCCGCCGATACTGGTATACGTCGCGTAGGCAGCCTCTTTCGATACCGAACCAACGAGCGCTACGGGAGGGGGCGCCGTGCAGCCGGCGAGAGCTATAGAGAGCAGTACAACTGAAACAGTGTTGCGACCGTAATATGTGGGCATACCTCAAGACTAAGGGGTGGCGCACATCGAGACATCGAGATCCCGCAGGATGCGCTGCTCTGGCAAAAAGCGGGAAAACAAATGCCGATCGATGCACCACAGGGTTACCTGTCTGTGAGGGTTCGAAGAAGGTGCCACCACTGAAGTGTTCGACCGACGAGTCGGTTCCTGTTTGCCCCATCAGTTGACTACGCATTGACAGCGAGAAACCGTCCCCAAAACCGCCAGTCGCTGCAACATTTTTGTCCCGTGAATCGCCCAAGCCATAGGCCGCCGACGGCCGAGCCTCCCTCCGTAATCTGTGCTCCGCCCAGCGATCTGACTCCGGGCCACATACCGTTGCGTTCCCGAACCTCACCAAGACGTCGCTTCGCTCCGTCGCCCCGGCGGCTCTCCGTGTTCGCTGCGCTCACCCGTCGTCTGGCCTTCGGGGCTACACTCCAAGCCTGTTTGAGGTTTCCGCATCCGCTCCGACCTGAACACCCCTTCCGATCGCCGTCGGCTGGGCGCTCGCGAAGCGGAACGTCACCGTCTGGCAACCCCACATGCAGGCGCAGCCAAACCCCCACTTCACTCCGACCCCGTATCGGTAACGCCCAGTCAACGTGACGCTCCTATGCGCCTGACCAACCGTCGCCGAAGGCTGCCCCGGCAGGGAAACCCCTTCATGGGCTCACGTGACGAACACGTTGAGGATGCTCACCGATGCTTCACGGGACAGCGGGAGTCCATTGAAATAGACCACCGTCCATCTAAATGAACACAGACCGGTGGAGTGGAGGGGACAGCGAACATAACGAAGCGGACCGACCCGACAAGACGTTGCGCGGGCGAAGCCCGGCGAACGAAGAGAGCCCAAAGCAGACAACACGAAGCAAACAGACCAACATGACGACACACGGGGCGAAGCCCCGGGCGAACGCAGAGAGCCACTGCAAGTCGCGTCCCACCGAACAACCACGACACCACCATTGACCTCAGCGGTCCATGGCGGCGTCTCGTTGCCCGTCGGGCTGCTCCCCGGAACACTTGCACAGCAAGCAGCAACATGACGATGCAGAACGAGAAGCATGACGAAGTCACGCGAGGCGCCCCGGCGCCGAGCTCTTAATATGGGGCCGACACCCGCACAGCCAATGTCCTGCCCGGCATCCGGCTACCGCCGCGAGGCGAACCGTCGGCTATCGCCGACGGAGTTTGACCATTTGGGCGGCAACATGCGCAGACTGGCTAGCGTCGCCCGTGCCGCCAGTAGCCTCACCGAAGTTGTCAGTGAATGTCTAACAACATCCCCGCCCTAGAGGCATCCGCGCACTACTGAGCTATGACACAAACGACCGATTTAGACCACCCTGTCAGTCCATCATTGAAACCCAACAAATCTGTGGGTGGTGAAATGGACAATAACCTAGGCGATACTCCAAGCGCCACAACGTCCGTTTCTGGCCATCTACTTGGTTACGCCCGAATCAGCAAGGCTGACCAAAACCTCGATAGACAGAACGATGCGCTACTACATGCCGGCTGCACGCGCATCTTCACCGACGACGGAGTCTCCGGGTCGCACAAATCCCGGCCGGCCCTCGACGAGATGCTGGCCTTCGCAAGACCTGGCGACACGGTCGTTATCCAATCCCTGGACAGGCTGGGCCGCTCGACCAAAAACCTCCTTGAGCTCGTGGAAGATTTACGCGAACGCCAGATCGCGCTTCTGATTCTGAACCTCGGAGTTGACACCGGCACCGCGGCGGGGATGCTCGTTCTGAGCGTCATCGCCGCGATCGCCGAAATGGAGCGGGCGCAATTGATCGAACGCACCCGCGATGGTTTGGCTGCGGCCCGCACCAGAGGTCGTGTTGGCGGGCGCCCACCGTCGCTCAGCACTTCCCAGAAGCTTGAGGTCAACCGGATGCGCGAAGCTGGACGCACCACAGGTGAGATCGCTGAGGTGCTTCGATGCTCGGCGCGAACCATCCGACGAGTGCCGCGGCCCTAGGCCACTCGGGCTCGCTGCTGCCGCAATGTCTACTTTTATGTAGCCTGGCCGGGTCGTGAGATGTTGCACTTCGAGCTAGAAGACGGGCCCCCTCACTGCTACCGTGCCAGCATGAGAGTATTCCTTCGCATCCTTGGCACCGCGCTACTCGTCTTACTGACCTTTGGCTTGTTCGGTTCCGGCAACGAGCCCGCTGGCCCAGGTGGAACTCTCGGGGCAGTTGACGCCGGCGCGGGATTCCTCGACACCGTGTTGCTCTTTGGGGCTGGCGTCGGCATGATTGCGATGTCGTTTTACAAACGCCCCAAACCTTCGAATACGACAGTCTCGTCACCTAGAACTCAATTCGTGAGTACCGGGAACGGTGGACCTTCGACGAAAAGCCCGGCTCCCGTCGTCGAAGCTCGTTCGAACACTAAATCTGACCAGAACGATGTCCATCCCGAGGGCACAACTAAAGTCACCGTTCTCGGATATCGAGAGCGCTTCGCGATAAACCCGAGTGTAAAGATCTTTTGGAAGGGAATCGTCATCGGTGAAGTTGGTCGCGAAGGTAGATTCGAATGTGAACGTCAGGGGGGCGGAACGCTGAAGTTCAAGTCCTCGATACGATCAGCTGACCTTGAAGTCCCTGCCGGTGCGAACGCGGTCGTTCAGCTTGCCTGGGACAGGGTCTCCGGCAAGCTGTTGATTCATGTCGTTCCCTAGCCAATAGGGGGCAGCGGTATCAGCCGCAGAACTCAGACAGCATGTAACCAGCGGGCGACGCGGAGTGGCTGCGGCGCCGAGAGGGGCTTGACGCGGAGCTCATCGACGGCGTTTAGAGGACGCTCGCCGCCAGACGGGGTTGCGGTGAGCCCCCTAGTTGGAGTGTGACGGTTCATCTTTAGGATCAACTTGGACCCTTTCGCCGAGCTAACTCAGCAATAAGCCTGCTCTTGTTAGGCTTCCCTTGTAAAAACTCCGGAATACCTTCGTGAAACTTGCCGATGTGTCCGAGGTTGGTATTTGTCGCAGTGTAATTCAGGCCTAGAGTGCGCCGCTCCGTCGCAGACCGCTCCCATCACGTTTCCATTCTGCGCCTGAGTGTTTGGTCAATCAAAGAGGCGCGATAGGCTCGCCACGCACCCCAAAATAAGGAATTATCGATGACGCTTGCCTCCCCCGACCCGAGCCACCTCACCCAGCGTCAGTTGGAGTCAGCTCTCTGGTCCGCAGCAAATGCGTTGCGTGGCCCCGTAGACGCCGGCGACTTCAAGTCCTTCGTCTTCCCAGTCATGTTCTTCAAATGGATCAGTGACTCGTGGGATTTTCAACATAGGCAGGCTGTCTCGGACTTCGGTGATGCGCTAACACCAGAGATCGAAGCGGACTACCATCCGTTCCTCATCCCAGACGAATGCCACTGGAACGACGTGTACGACGTCACGGTGAACACCGGCTCGAAGCTCGGCAAAACACTGCTGCGTATCCAGGAGGCAAACCCCGGCAAGCTCGACGGCGTTTTTGGCGACGTTAACTGGTCGAATACTGACCGGCTACCGGAGAGTGCACTAACTAAGCTCCTTGACGCGTTTGACAAGCTGACTCTTGACCCGAACAATGCCAGCGGAGACATGCTCGGCGCCGGGTACGAATACTTGCTGCGGGAGTTCGCTGAGGCCAGCGGAAAGAAAGCGGGTGAGTTCTTCACACCGCGACATGTGGTGCATCTGCTGGTGAAGCTGTTGCAGCCGCAGTCAGGAGACTCAGTATGCGATCCTGCTTGTGGCTCTGCCGGAATGTTAGTCGAGACGGTCAATGCAGTAGATGCCAGCGGGGGCGACTCCCGGACCCTCACCCTGTACGGCCAGGAGTTCAATCTGACCACAGCTGCAATGGCACGAATGAACTTGTACTTGCACGGGCAAGAATCCTTCCAGATCATGCGCGGCGACACTTTTCGAGAGCCGAAGCTCCTAGACGAAGCCGGACAGCTCCGAAAGTTTGATGTCGTGATTGCTAACCCGCCGTTCTCATTGCGGAACTGGGGCGCGGACATGTGGGCCCGCGACCCCTACAAGCGAGCGATTGGCGGTGAGGTTCCCCCTCCAGCTAACGGCGACTGGGCTTGGATCCAGCACATGGTCTCAACGATCAAAGATGACACCGGACGGGCCGGGATAATCATGCCCCATGGAGCGTTGTTCCGGGGCGGGAAAGAGGCTGCCATCCGCGAACATTTCGTCCGCACTGGCCTGCTAGAGGCAGTCATCGGCTTACCGACAAACCTTTTCTACTCAACCTCCATACAGGTATGCATCCTGATTTTCCGGAAGAACAAATTAGCTGAACGCGTCAACAAGGTGATGTTTATTGACGCGAAATCGCTCTCGGTGCCAGGCACGAACCAGAACACGATGTCAGTCGCAAATATCGAGGCAATCGACAGTGCTTATAAAACCGGTCGGGATATTGACGGCGACGGCGGCTTGTCGGTGCGAATGGTTGACCTTTCAGAGATCGAGACCAACAGCTTCGATTTGAACATAGGCCGTTACCTCAAAGGTATGGCCGCTGCTGAGGCGAACGTCGACGAAGCTCTGGCCCTCATGCGGGAGGCGCAGGGCCGTCTGTCGACGGCGCAAACGACCTTAGACGAAAAGCTCAAGGCGGCTGGATTCCATGAGTGAGGGCTGGCGAGTGCTTGGCGACGTGCTCGCGCAAGTGAATCGATCCGTGGTGGTGGCCGATGTCGAATCGGTGCCGTACGCAGGTGTCCGGTGGTACGCGGGTGGCGTGTACTTGCGTGAAGTCGCCGACCCCGAAGGTGTGAAGGCCAAACAATTGGCGCGCATAAGAGAAGGCGATGTCATATATAACCGGATGTGGGCAACGAGAGCGAGTTTCGGAATCGCTCGCGCAGACGTCGATGGCTGCCTAGTCACCAACGACTTCCCCACTTTCGAGACGAATACGGACTTGGCCCTAGTGGATTTCATCGGGCTGATCCTCCAAACCAAAGACTTCCAGGCAGAGGCCGCACTGCGGGCTTCAGGAACTACGGAAAGAAGACGCCTCAAGGAGAAGGATTTTCTCTCGATCGAGACATGGCTCCCCTCCCTCCCCGAGCAGTGTCGCATCGTCGATCTGATGGGTGCATTGGATGAGGCGATTGCGGTCGCAGATGAATCCCACGAAGCAGCATCGTTTGCGTACATCGCCGCGCTTCAAGATTTCGACGGGCCCAGACACCCGCGCAGGGAGATCTCGGAGGTCCTCAAAAAAGCAAAGGCGGGGGGAACACCATCGCGGCTCAATCTTGACAACTTCGGCGGAGCAATACCGTGGTTGAAATCTGGCGAAGTGAACAACGACAATATTCACACAGCGGACGAGTCTCTTAGCGAATTCGGGCTTTCGGGCTCGTCGGCATGGATTGCGCCCGCCGGATCCACGGTTGTAGCGATGTATGGCCAGGGTGACACAAAAGGAACAGCGGGTTTCCTGAGAGCCCCAATGAGCATGAACCAAGCAGTAATTGCCCTAGTTCCCGAAACAACCCTCATCGAGCCAAGATTGCTGATGCACGCAATTCGCTCTCGCACCGGAAGCCTCCGGGCGCGTGCAATTGGAGCTGCGCAGCCGAACCTAAGCAAAAGCATCGTCCTATCGGAAGCGATTGCCGTTCCACCCCGCGACGATCAAGCGTCAATAGCAGATTACCTCGATGCTTTTCTGCTGTTGTGCTCGGACGCCGGCTCCTACGCCTCCGCCCTCCGCTGCCTCCGCACCAACCTACTCACCGCCCTCCTTTCCGGCGAGCACGAGATCCCAGCCACGTACGACGACTTACTGGAGGTTCATGCTTAATGGTGTTCTCTGAAACGTCCACAATTCAAAAAGACGTCATCGCTCGCTTGGTCGCGGCCGGCTGGACACACATCCCGGGAAGCAAGCTCAACCGCTCGAACGAAGCAGTGCTGATTGAGTCGGATCTGGCTGAGGCCATCCGCAGGCTGAATCCACAATGGGCTGGTGACGACACCCGTGTCGACCAGGTCATCACGATGCTGCGGCTTCTCATGGTGAACTCCTCAGATGATGGCTTGCTTGTGGCGAACGAGAAATTCACTACGTGGCTGCGCGGCAGAGGCACCGTTTCGGTTGAAGACTCAGGGTTGGACGAAAATGTTCGTCTGATCGACTTCGATCATCCTGAGAACAATATCCTCATCGTCTCGGATGAGGTCACATACGGGACGCCTGGCAACGCTGCGCGGTTCGACGTCGTCGTCTGGGTGAACGGCATCCCGTTGGTTGTCGGTGAGACGAAGACCCCGGTAGACCACAAGATTTCGTGGATGCACGGCGCCAAGGATGTCTACGGCACCTACGAGGTTGAGCGACCGCATTTCTTCGTTCCCAACCTGTTGTCGTTCGCGACTGAGGGGCGTGAATTCAGGTACGCCGCAATCCGAACCCAGATTGACCGCTGGGAGCAATGGGGCAGCACACAGGTTGATGCGAACATGTCCGGCTGGCCACGCGTTCGTCTGGCTGTCGATGAATTACTGAACCCCGCGGTGCTTCTGTCGGTGCTGGAGGACTACGCCCTTTTCGAGCGTGGCCAACGCAACGGCGTGCCGTCGATGACGAAGATTGTCCCCCGCTATTTCCAGCATGAGACGGTCGAGGCGATCGTCAGCCGGGTTGTTGCTGGTGCACCTCGCCGCGGCCTGATCTATCACACGCAAGGTTCCGGTAAGACGTTGGCGATGTCGTGGGCGGCCACCCGTCTGATACACGAACCAAGTCTCAAGAATCCAACTATCGTCGTGATCGCTGACCGGTCCCAGCTTGTACGACAAACATTCGCGCAGTTTGATGCGGCAGGTTCGGTCGGGAGACTCCAGGAGGCCAGCTCCTCACGGGAGCTTCATCAACTTTTGAGGGCAAACCAGCGCGGCGTCGTTGTCACAACCATCCACAAGTTCAAGGACGCAGGGCTGCTGTCTGAGCGGGAGAACATCATCGTGTTGGTCGATGAGGCCCATCGAACGCAGGAAGGCTCCCTCGGCCAGCAGATGCGGGCATCGCTTCCGAACGCGTTTCTGTTCGGTTTCACTGGTACCCCAATTGCCGATCTAGAGCGGAACACGTTCAAGTTGTTCGGTGACGAGTCTGACCCAGATTTTGCCCTGAACACCTACAACTCAGACCGGTCAATCGCCGATGGAACCACGGTACCGATGAGGGTGTCGTCGAGGATGGTCGAGTTTCAGATCGACAAGGACAACCTTGATGAGGAGTTCGATGCCTTGGCGAAGGCCGAGGGCTTGACTGATGCGGAGCAGGCTAAAGTCGCGGCGAACCTCTCCACTGTCGCTACCCTCTTGGCAAACCCGCAACGAATCGAAGCGGTCTGCCGGGACATCTTGGAGCACTTCTACTCGACGATCGATCCGCTGGGTATGAAGGCACAGATAGTCCTCTATAACCGTGCGCTCTGCGTGGCTTATTACGAGACGCTCAGCAGGCTGCTGACCGAACGTGGCGATGATGAAGCCGCTGTCGTGATGAGCCTTGCCGGGAAGGATGACCCTACCGAGTGGGAGACGTACCGTCTTTCGGAAAGCGAGGAGGAACAGATTCTCGACCGTTTCCGATCGCCGACGGACAAGCTGAAGTTCGTTCTCGTGACAGCAAAACTCGGCACGGGATTCAACGCCCCGATCGAGGGCGTCCTGTATCTGGACAAGCCGATGAAGTTGCATACCCTGTTCCAGACGATCACCCGAACGAACCGGCCCTGGACAAACTCAGAGACAGGCCAGAAGAAGAAGTTCGGACTCATCGTCGACTACATCGGTCTCGGTGACGGTTTCGCCCGAGCGATGACACCGAACAACCCGGAAGCGAAACAGCGGGAGTTGGACGTCGAGTCGCTGATCGATGCGTTCTCAGGTGAGCTTGACTCGATGCTGGATAGGTTTGTCGGCATTGACAGGACCGACTCCTCCGCAGACACCCTGATGTCGGCGATTGATCGGGTCCCGCCGGGCGACAGCAGGGCGCGGTTCGGTCAGCAGTTCATGATGGCCCAGTCTCTGTGGGAGACCGTCGCACCCCATCCGGAGCTCGAAGCACGACGGTCCGACTACCGGTGGGTGGCGAAGATCTATGAGGCGGTAACGCCAACAGATCTGTCGTCTCTGTTGTGGGAACGGTTTGGTGCGAAAACGCGCGAGCTGGTGTTCGCGAATATCAGCGAGATTAGGGTCCGCAACCCACAACTGACCGTCCAGATTGCCGACTCAACCACTGTCCAGAAACTCATCGACGAGGGTCTTCTCGATGACGACGACACGGAGTCAAAGCAGAAGACGGCGGATGAGATCATCGACTCGATTGCCGGTCGCCTCAAACGACGCCTTGCCGGCCCGAACCAGAATCATGCGATTTACCAGTCATTGGCCGACCGTCTAGACAGACTCCGCGAAAGTGAGCTGTCCCGCGCCAAAGTCTCTGTTGAGTTCCTACGCGAGCTATTTACCCTTGCAAAAGATGTGAAGAGCGCCGAGCATGCCGAAGACCAAAGCGGTGCCGCGGGTCTCGACCTGTTGCCGGACCCCAAGGTCGGAGCACTGACTCAGATCTTCGAAGAGTTCGCCCCTGAGGGAACTCCGGTGATGATCGCCGACATCGTGACAGAGATCGATCGGATCGCCCGCACAGTCTCCTACACCGGGTGGAACACCAAGGACGATGGTCGGAAACTTGTGCGTCGGAGTCTGTTGAAGGCATTCAAGGGGTTCGGCCTTCCGCTGACCGGTGAGCCGTTCGAAAGTGCTTACCAGTACATCGAGACGCACTACTAGCGGGAGGCCTCTGCGATGCTCGCCTCCCCGGTCCCGCGATAGTGTCCCCGGTCATATTCCAGGCTGTTCTGGCATCACAACCTCAAATTGAATGGGTGAGAATTTAGGAGGGTAGTAGCTTGCTGATTGCCCCAAGGCGAGCTACCACTTGCAGCACGACATGGCGAACAAGTCGGGCCCGCATCACGCGAGATGGCAACCGCTGTCCTCGGAAGACACTAGGAACAAGACCCAGTGTGAATCACTTACGACGAGCGGGAGTCAGGCTTTGAAACCACCCACGAGGACAGGTCAGACCTGCGAGACACGGTATCCGAGCGCTAGCGTTCACCCATGACTAAGCGAGTCGAAGATAACCTTTTCATCCGAAGCCCCAAGGGCCGAGTGCTCCAGCACTTCGTAGACGCGATGGAGGACCTTCGTGACCGTTGTCGCCTCACCGCGACGACGTATGACACGGCCCAAGCCGCTGGGATCGTGCGGCGGCTCCTCATCGACGGGAAACCACTGGCTGTTGCCGCAGGGAAGATCACTCAGGTGACGCCTCAGTTCTCATGGTCGCGGGACATGTACACCGGCGACGATTGGGAATTTATTATCTCCGGTCACCACTTCGACCCTGCGCTCGACTCACTGTCGGTCGGCTACTCGGTCGGAGCGTTGGGCCCAAGCATGGTGTGGGGCAATCATGACGAGTTGTTGAAATCCGAAGTACTGCGTCATGGCAACGACGAGCTGGATTGTGTTTCAACGCGCGATTTCATTAAATGGCTAGCGAACGACGAAGGCGGCGTGCATGTGGAGATGTTCTATCGTCCCGAACTCCGGATTCGTTTCCGTGACGCTCAAGCCTTTGTCCCTGAGCACACGAAGTGGACAATGATCGCGATAGGCCGAGTCGTCTACCGCGGCCTAGAGCCAACTCTCTTTTCCGCGGCAAGGGCGCTTCAACTGCTCAGCCGGTAGGCTCCCAGAACGCGAACGGCTCGGCGCCGTCCGTTCGCGGCATTCACCCGTGCCGCGATAGCCGATCCACCGTCATGCACGATAAGCAGCGACTTCGGCGCCGGCATGCGGGGAGACTGCGAGCTGGATTGCGTCGCCGTTCGCGAAACGGCCACATGCTTCGTCGACGACCACGAGATCCTGAGTCCCCTAGCCCGACCCCCTCAGCCTGCGCCACGTCTGCCTCAGCTTCTGGGAGAGAAGCCCGCGGTCCACGGGCTCCACAGAACTAGTGGGGCTCGCCGCATCAACCCCTCCCCGCTCTCTGTAAAACCAACAGGCTCAGAAGCTTGACCCTAACAAGCTCCGCCAGAAAATCACCATCGCTCTTGCGCGCTGCGGTCGAAAGCTCACCGAGCAACCGCCGATCGCCACGTGTCAGATCACGAACCGCTTCGCACAATGCTGCGCTTCGATTTAGCTTCGCAAGGTCGTTTAGTTCGGCAGTAAGAGGGACAACATTTGGGGCGATCGCTTTGACCACCGCTGGGATTCCCGCGTAGACCCCGTCGGCCTGGCGGACAGCAGGTCCGAGTACGGCTATGAGAGTAGGGGCTTGGCGCATTCACTCCCTGTGCGCGGCCCTAACCACCCACAAACCCCAGATCAGCCACACCGCCTGAAAGGCCAGACTCGCCACGCACAGCGCCGCCCAACGACCGCACTGGCCCCGAAACGGAGTCACCGCGGCGCAGAGAAAACAACGCGCCAGCAATTCGCCACCCATGACACCTGGGGACACAAAAGAAGGTGCGTCAACTGTGAGGAAGGAGGAGGGCATGACGGCAGCGTTCCGGGGGCGGCGAGCGAGGAACGAGCGAGCTGACCGTGCAGATACACGAACGCTCGGGACGGGCGAGTTCAGTTAATCCCCACCGGTTGATGTCGGCCCGCATAGAGACGGTATGACTGAAACCAAACTCAACCTCTACATCACCAAACTCATTGCCGAGGCTCCACCCCTGGACGTCAATCAAATTGGAACTCTGACTTCAATATTCGCAACCCAGCCGCCGCTAAGGTCGACGGCCGCGTGACCTGCCGGGCGGGAAAGAACTCCCGTATCGTGCGGTGGCCCTACCTGTTTCTTCTACCTGTTCCCCTTTGAGTCGTTCGTGGAGCACGCAAAGCATTTCGCAGCTTGCCAGGTCGGCCTGACCTCCTTTGGAACGCGCCAGTTTTTACGCACTGTGGGCTGAATGGGTTTACAGACCGATTCGCAGTACCTTGTTCGCTTTGAGGTAGTAGGCATTCAGCGCGTCCGGGTAGCCGGGGCCGTCCCGCTCCGAGTCCACCACCCGAATTGCGGCGTCCTTCATGGATTTGGGGCCCAGAATCGCCAGCGCCTGTATCGCTGCGTGGATCACCGCGGCGTCCGGCACCTGCGGATTCTCAGCAGTTGAACTGCGCACATGGGCAAATGCCGCAGCGAATGCGGTGTATGCCGTGAAGCGTTGCTCCCGCACCCATTTGGAATGCTCCCGCCGCCCCTGAATAGAAGCACCGACAATGCCTGCCAGCGCCGCAACAATAGCGCCACCGAGCGCCGTCAGCAATAAGGTGGGGATGTCGCCCCCTGTGGCCACGACTGCGTCTTGTGCTGCGTAAAACATGCGGCGAGCCTACCTCCTCCAGGCAGTTTCCCGTCCGATGATTGTCCGCACCGACCGAGCGGCCGATGTTTATGGACGGTCCCTACAGTCGGTCGGGCAAGATACTTAACGAACCCAAGAAGGCGGCAAATATATGGCGATATGGTCAACTCGCCAGCGGCACGGGCCCTTCGGCTCGTTTAGTTGAACACGTCAAACTAATGGCGAGCAGCCACAGACCCAGAGGGGTGATCCATAGCTTTGCGGTATTCTCGCTTGCTTTGTTCCTCGCTAAGACGTCGGATGTGCGCAAAGTACTCATCGGCGGAGATATTCCCACGCACCCACCTAATATCGAGATCGTTGGCGGTACCTTCTTCTTCTTCCTCAGCCATGATCCTGTTCACCTCGTTCATTTGCCTCAAGAATAGCGCTATACCCCGACAGAGCCGGCAAAGTTGGTGATTGCGCAAGTGCGGCGGCGAAGAGTCGGGCAATTACTAGAATGAGTTGCTTGTCATCTTCAGTCAGCTCGCCTGCGTCGGGGCTGTCTACGGTCAAAATACCGAATGGCCGTTCGCCCGCGGTAATTGAGCACGCGATCACTGCGGCATATTCCCCTGGGTTTGTCGGTGTGACGTGGGATTCGCTGACGTCGGGAACAAAAACAATTTTGTCTTCGCGAGTTAGCTTTATCAGGTGATTTCCATCGCGAGTCCCGGCTCGGAAAAACTGGCGTGGATCCGAGCCCGATCTGCCACTGAACGTCTTTCGTTCTAGGTAGTCTCCGTTCGAATCGTGACCGAAAGCATAGTAGGCGCTTCGCAGCGTAGCTTCACTCTGATTACCGACGATTCGAACTATTGCATCCACGATCGCTTGAGACATTCGTCCAAGAATTACGTCTTTGCTATCAAGGCCGCTGCTCTTAGCGGTAGCTACATCGGCAGAGAAGATCGCGATTGGTGCTAAAGCTCCGCGCATCGCTGATCGGAACTGTGTGAGGCGACCCTCTTCGTAATCATCCTTAATTGCGGCTTTCCCCAGATCACGCTTTCTCAGTAGTTGCTCCGCACCGACTGAAAACAGCGTCGAGACCACTGCGATGGCGACAAACAGCAAGCGATGTTCAACCTCCGCAAAACCAACTACCATTTGCGCCACGACCGCCCCGGCGATCCCAGCCAACGTTGCCGACCGAAACATCCAATTTGGGACGTTGTGCTTGGATAGCCACCGGCCAACCTTATTTTCGACAACATCTCTAGTGGCTGACATGCTCAATATCCTAACTACCGGCTGCTTCTCTTAGCATTAGAGATCCGACGAACGTTGACGAACCAGACCTCTGGTATGCCAGTTCAGAGGCGCAAACTCCATCGAAGACGAGGCTGCTGCCGGGAATTGAAACACGACGACATACATCTTGTCGACTAGACGCTTAGCTGGCGGAAGGGTGGAAATCGAGTTTTAGTCCCGACACGAGCGGGAAGAGCATCGCGACCTCTTTTTTGCCGGCAAGCTCGAGCAGTTCACGCTTGGATTCTTCGCGAGCATCCTGCGCTTGGGCTTGCAGAACCTCGGAGAGCGGAGTTCCTCGGTCGAGGGCACCTAAGATTTGGTCGACGCAGCGATTGAATGGCGGCAATTCCAGCTCCCGCGCGAGCGCGCCCAGCGTCTCGCCGAACGGGAGGCCTGTGTTGACCGAGGCGACGACGCGCGCGAGTTCGTTGGAGAGCTCACCGCCGCTGACCTGCGAGACTCGGCGCACCGCATCCAAGATTCCTTCGCCCGCTGAGAGGCTGAGCGCCAAGAACTCCAACACAACGGGGAGCTCAGCAGTGAGGCGACGGATGCGTGCCCGTGCCGCTCGCTGCAAAAGGTAGTCGCGGGCGGTAATGCCGACGACACCGCCCACGACGACGAGAACTGTCTGTGCAACTAGTGGCACCTGTTGTTGATTGGCGACAGCGATATCGAAGACGACACCGAGCATCGCGCCGGCCAAGACTGCCAGCAATTGTTGCGAGCGGTACGCCTCGGTGCTGAGCTCGGAGCCCGCTTGCCGAAGCCGCCGTGCGATTAGCTCGCCGCCGCCGACCACTGTTGCGAGCGTCTCGCGTAACCACCGCAGAGTAGGTACGAGCAGCACACCAAACACGGGAAGAGGTCCAACCGAGCGCGGAGCGAGATGCTCACGGGCGCCGGACGATACATCAATCACGTAGGGAGCAACACGGGTAGCTAGGGTCGGGTGACTGAACCGCGGGATGAGGCTCACAATTGACCAGAGCCCTAGACCCCCAGCAATGCCAGCGACAATCGCCCAGGCGAGTGCGTCACTCACGCGAACCACCTCGGCTGTTGAGGAAGCCGGCCGATGCCTGCCATGATCCGGTACGCGACAAGCGAGAGAATAAGCCCAGCGACGATGAGTGCCACGCCACTCGCTGAGTTGTACGCAGCCGCCGCTTCGGGGCGAGTCGTCAACAGAAACAGCACAACCCACGGGGCCGCTAACCCGAGACGGGCGGCGTTCATTACCCACGATTGCCGAGCTTCGATCTCAGAACGGATCGCTGCCTCTTGGCGCAAGTAGACGCTGAGGCTGCGCAACACGTTCGTCAGTTCGCTGCCGCCGACTTCGCGCGACATGCGCAACGTTTCGAGGATGCGGTCAGCGACCGGGTCGGCGAGCGCCACCTTCAACTCATCTACCGCTATGGAGAAGTTTCCTGTCGCGCGATAGCGGGCAGCGAAGGCCGCAAAGGCACTCCGCGTTACAAGCGGGCCCGTTTGCGAGAGCGTCATCAGGCTGTCGGGAAGGGCCAGGCCTGAACGCACCGCAGACACCAGTTGATCAACCACATCTGGCCACACGATCTGCGTTGCTGTGCGACGAGCGCGCGCCCGCCAACTGATCGCGAGGGTCGGCAGCACGAGAGCCAGCGCGGCAGAACACAGGACGACGACAATCACCGAGGTAAGCACAAACGTCACTGCGGCGACCGCGACGCTGAAGACGACCGAGACGATCAGCACGATCGAGGGGCTCGTAGTGGGGAGGCCCGCTTGGACCAGCCGCTCGCGCAGACGAAGCGACCACGCTGAACGGCCCCGCACCCGACGTTCGCCCTGCGCCGGCCAGAGGAAAGGTGCGGCCACGAGGGTGACACCTACCGCAAGAATGATGCCCAAAATCAGGCTCATGCGACAGCCGTGAGCAGATGCGCGACGGGGTCGATACCGGCCGCATGGAACTTGGCGAGGCGTGCTGGTACCGCGCCGGTGTGGAGGAGCGCACCCTCCGACAGCCGGAAGAGAACACTGCTGTCGATAACCCCGTCACTGACCGCACCGGTGAGCGACAGGATCTCGACCACGCGCCTCGTTCCGCGAGCGGTCAGCTCGCAGTGCACGACCACATCCACTGAACTGGCGACAGTGGGCACCACAAAACTTGAGTCGATGTTGCGACCGGCGAGCAGTGGCAGGGTGCACAGCTTGACGAGCGCTTCGCGCGCGCTGTTGGCGTGGATGCTCGACATACCCGGCAAGCCGGAGTTGAGGGCGATGAGAAGGTCGAGGGACTCGGCGTCGCGCACTTCGCCAACCACGAGGCGGTCGGGGCGCATCCGCAATGCCTCTTTGATGAGTCGTCGCAAGCTGATCTCGCCAGTGCCCTCAAGGCTCGGTTGGCGGCACTGCATGCCGACGCTGTCTCGGCTGACGACGCTGAGTTCAAAGGTCTCTTCGACAGTGACGACGCGTTCGGTCGGCCTGCCCGCGGCAAGCAGTGCGTTGAGCATCGTGGTCTTTCCGCTCTGCGTTGCCCCGGACACCACAATGTTCTGGCCCGACAGCACGCACAGTCGCAGGTAGTCGGCCGCGTGCTGTGGAAGGCTACCCAGTTCAACGAGCCGATCGAGATCGCGGATGCTCTGGCTAAACTTGCGCACGTTAACCGCCCAGTGGCGACGTGTGACATCGGGAATCACGACGTGTAATCGTGAACCGTCCGGCAGCGAGGCGTCAACAAAGGGAGAACTCAAGTCGACGCGGCGACCCGAGGTTTGCAGCATCCGCTCCACTAGGTCACGCACTTGAGAGTCAGTGAGACGGATGCCCGTGAACTCAGGTACTCCGTTGCGTGCCACAAATATCTGCTCGGGTCCGTTGATCCACAGTTCCTCAACGCTGTCGTCATCGAAATACGGTTGGAGCGGGCCGTACCCGGTCAACGCCGCCACAACTTCGCGAGCAGTCTGGCCCTCATCGGCGAGGAGCGGCACTGAGCCGCCCAGAGCGCGCTCGCTATAGCGGCGCACCTCGTCGCGCACATAGCGTGATGCCAGTTCGCTGTCGCGCGACAGGTCGACCCCGTCACGACGAACACGTTGGCGAACCTGGTCGGCGATCGTCGCCAGAGCGTTGGACATGCTCATATTGTGTCGAGTGGGCGCCCAGCGCTTCGATTCTTGTCCACAGGAGCCCCTCCTTGTGCATGCGCACCGCGAAGAAGAGACTCGAAAGCAGCGCCCTACGGCTAGGTATTTTTGATTCGCTGTGTGAACAGAACTTCCGCTCGAAACCGTACCGGCCACTCTCGATCTCGCAATCGCCCGCACGCCGTTGCCCGCGAAGCGTTCGTGGCGGTGGGTACTGGTCGGCATCGTGCAATGGGTCGCGATCGTTGCTGGCCTGGCTGGCGCGCTGTGGTTAGTGGGTGCCGCGCTGCTACCGACGTTCGGATTGCCGCCGTTCCCGCTGCCTGCTGTCGAGGAAAGCCCGCTCGCCGGATGGGCGATACCGACGCTGCCGCTGATTGCAACAGCGCTCGTCGGTGCCGTGCACGTCGCCGCCTTCCCCGCTGCGGTCATCGAGGTCGTGCAGCGGGATTTCGTGTCTCCCGTGGCCACCACCCTCGAGCAAGCGCGTTCGGCGTAATCCGTGCTGCAGATCGCGCGGCGCTAGAACACGAATGAGGCACTATCTCGGGGCACTGGGCAAGCCGGGGGACCATTCTCCTGGTCGCATCTGAGCTCCGTTTTCGAGAAGCCTTTGTCACCTAGAAGGCTTATTGAACACGATCGGAAGCCATCGTTCCTTTTTGTAGGGGTAGCGCTTGTTCACGCTGTCGACCTTGGCATCGGGGAGTGTGAGCATGCGCCCATCAATGAGGTAGGTCATGGGAGGAGTCGGGTGAACTTCGACCTCGGGTTCAGCGACGAGCCTTGCCAGCACATCAAATGCTTCACGCGACAGCCCCATCCACATCACTACTGGGTCGTAAGGGTAGAAGGCCGCTAGGTCGCCGTCCACGTTGACACCCTGGTGCTCTAGTCGGGCGAGCACTTCCACGACCGTCACTCCTTGAGTGTCCAACACGTATCTCAAGATCGCGTCATAGTCCGAGATGGCCTCCTCGCCGTTGAGTATGCCGAGGCTACATCGTTATCGATGTGTGAATCAGTACCCGAGTTCTTTTCTATGGCGGCGGCTCGCGCGGTCCATTCGCCAGTGGGTCCAACGAGTGTTCTGGTAGCGGAGCAACGCCTTCAGGCGGTTAGGTCGCACCTCGCCCAACTGTGGAACGCGGTGAAAGTACAATCGACCTTCCTCACGGAGTCGGTAGCCCCTTGTCTCGGCGTAGCTGTACGTCGTGATGGGCGACTTCCCTGGCCCTTTGTGCTTGACGAAGAAGATTGGCTCACCGCGGTACTCGTCACCGGAAGGGTTGATGTGCTCGACGAAATCGAAAGGCACGAAGCCCACCTCGAACACATTCTCACTGCGCCCAAGTTCCGGGTTCTTTCGTGAGCGCGGTCGTAGTGACCGTGTTCCGTCTAACGAGGTCCATGTTTCAGCGACACGAGTGATGACCTCGATACCATTATGGCGGGCGTCCACGAGTTCGTACTTGCCCATCACGAACCCGTGTCGGTTGGCGTCATTCCCGCCGTTGTAGTCATCCTCGTAGCGGCGCGCATTCATCAAGATCAGTTCCCGCAGTTGGTCACTGCCAAGGAAGTGAAGCTTGTTGGTCTGGTCTCTGAGTTCGTCCCATCGACGCATCCGCGAACGGAAGTCGACTCGTCGTCCGAGCTTGTAGAGAACTACGGATACGAGCGCACCCAAGACGAATGTGGCAAGGCTCACGACGAGCGAAGCGATGGCCAGCGGGGTCGACAGCGGATCGGAACTCATGTAGCCCATCCTCCTCTGTCAGTGGCCTCAGCACCAACGCGCATGCGTTAGGGAATCCGCCACTCCCAGCCGCGCGCCAGCAGCGCCCGTGTATCCGGCGAGGGAAGGAGACCTGCCGGAATTCTTCTTTGCGAGGACGGGCCGGGCCCCAGCCCTAGCCCCTCCGTTCGCCCACCGCCGCGTTCCCTTTGGGGCTACGAGTTTGTCGCGGTCGGGCGTCCGGCTCCGCCCACGGGTGGAGGCAACCCAAGGTTCGCGAATCTTCAGCATTGCTTGTGGAATGATTCACGCAGGCAGCTCCAGACATATCGACTCTATAGAAATGCTGACTTCGTTACCCGCCCCGCATCGAGACTGAAAGAGACAATCCTCAATTTCTGCCAAGCTTCCCTCTTATGGATGACTTCAGGGCGCTCGTAGAGCGAATGCAGCGGATGCCAGACCAACTCCACGAGGGGCATTTCCGCCAGAAGTACCAGCCCGTCGCACACATCGCTTATGGGTGGCTAACGCGCTGTTCTCGCACAGCAGACGCAATTGTGGTGCTCCACGACGCAGGGTTCGATGGTGAAGTCCCCCCACTTGCACGTTGTTTGTTGGAGCACGTCGTCGCCTTGCGATGGCTAGTTGCCGTGGGCGATGAAATATCGGCTCCGTTGCGCAGCGTGCACGGCCACGAAACCATTAAGTTCCTCGAAGCACTTCGGAAGACAGCGAGTGGCCAATTCGACGAGGAACAGTTCGCCAAGATTTTAGCGAGCACCGAACACGACGACCATGGGCGCGATCACTTTCACGCTTTTGCACACCGGGCGCGCCTGTACGGTCGAGAAGAAGACTTGACCTCGTACCACGCGCTAGTCATGGAGAGCCACGCCACTTACCAGTCGGCGGTTCAGTATTGGGATCCCGAGACAAAGGAAACTCTGGTTACGTCGCGGGCCGATTACGACTGGCTAGAATTCGCTACTTGCTACCTCTATCGTGCGCTATTCGCCTACAGCGAAATTTTCATGGCACCACCTTGGCGCAACGAACTGAATGACGTGAAGCAACACCTAATCACCCTCAACCCCGCCGTACGGGCGGAACTCGACGACTAGCAGCAGAACGCGCTTCGAGCGGGGGCTGATATGATGATTCCATCAATTCAGCAAGTGAGCGATCGCTTGCTGTCGCAACCACATGGCACGCACCGAGCTGGAGCACAGCAATGGATCTTCTCGACGAGCGCAGGCCGCTCTACGAAATCAAGGCGAACCTCTTCAAGGGGCTCGCGCATCCGTACCGCATCCGGGTGCTCGAGATTCTGTCAGCCAACGACGAAGCGTCGGTCACCGAAATGCTCGCCGATACGGGGCTCGAAGCATCCCACCTCTCGCAACATCTTTCGGTACTGCGGCGCTACGGGCTCGTCGTTTCTGAACGCCGAGCCAGCGTCGTCTACTATCGCCTCGCACTCCCCCAGATCGCCGAACTGCTGCGCGTCGCCCGCGTGCTGCTCGGTGAGATCCTCACCGATGCCGACAGCCAGCGCGCGCTCGTCGAGAGTCTTCCCGCGATTCCGGATGCCCGATGAAGCGCTCCTGGCGCACCCTCCTGCCCAGCCTTAACGACTACCGCGAGCTGCGCACGAGCTGGCGCGGAGACCTCCTCGCCGGTGTCACTGTCGGGATTGTCGCCCTCCCCCTTGCACTCGCCTTCGGGGTCAGCTCCGGAGTCGGCGCTGAAGCCGGGCTCATCACTGCCATCGTCGCAGGCCTCGTCGCGGCCGTGTTCGGCGGCTCGAACATCCAAGTCTCCGGCCCCACCGGCGCGATGGTCGTCGTGCTCGCCCCCATCGTCGTGAGCCAAGGCGTTGAAGCCGTCGCAATCGTCACCCTGCTCGCAGGGATCATCGTCGCGATCGCCGGCGTACTGCGACTCGGCCGCACCGTCAGCTACATTCCGTGGCCCGTGATTGAAGGCTTTACGGTTGGCATCGGCATCATCATCTTTCTGCAACAGCTACCATCCGCTCTCGGCACCGAAGGCACAGACCACCCCACGAACGTCATCCTCGCCGCCGCGGCCTTCATCGGCGCCGCCCACTGGCCCGCCGCCCTCATACCCCTCGCCGTCGTTGCCACCGTCATCGCGATCATGTTGCTGCTCTCACGCTTCAGCGGACGCCTACCCGCATCGTTCATCGCGATCGCCGCCGTCACGATCGTTGCCCAGGCACTCAACCTTCCGCTCGCGACCATTGGCGAACTGCCCGCCTCGCTGCCCGCACCCGCCGTGCCCTCATTCAATTTCGATCTCACCACCCTCATCGGGCCCGCGTTCGCCGTCGCCGCTCTCGCCGCAATCGAATCACTACTCTCCGCGCGAGTCGCCTCGAGCATGTCTGACACGGGGCCGTACAACGCCGACCGCGAACTCGTTGGTCAAGGCCTCGCATCCATCGCCTCCAGCTTTTTCGGCGGGATGCCTGCCACCGGCGCTATTGCCCGCACCGCTGTGAACGTGCGATCTGGCGGTCGCACTCGCCTGTCAGCCGTTGTGCACGCCCTCGCACTTCTCGTGGTCGTGTATCTCGCTGCTCAGGTCGTCGCCGTCATCCCCTTAGCCGCACTTTCAGGTGTTCTCATGGCGACCGCCGCCCGCATGGTCTCTCCGACCCTGATCAAGACCATGCTGCGAACCGGTAAAGCTGAAGCCGCCATCTTTGTCATCACAGGCGTCATCACCGTGAGCTTCGACCTCATCGTTGCTGTCGGAATCGGCATTGCCGCCGCCGCCTTCTTCGCCCTCCGAGCGATGAGCAAAGCCAGTGGCGTTCACCGCGAAGAACTGCCCGGCTCCCCCGAACCCGGCGACGAACGCATCGCCCTCTTTCGCATCGACGGCTCCCTATTCTTTGGTGCCGCAGAACGCCTCATCGACCGCATCAACGAACACGAAGGTCTCGAAGTCGTCATCGTGCGCCTGTCACAACTGCACCTCATCGACGCCACCGGAGCCCACACCCTCACCGAACTCATCACCGCCCTCGAAAAACGCGGAGTGACCGTGATCATCAAGGGCATCCGGGCCGAACATCGGGATGTGCTGCAGCGGCTAGGCGTGATCCGTTCGCTGCGTCATCCGAATCACCTATTCGAAGAACTCACTCCCGCGATCGAACACGCGCGCTCACACATTCGGCGCGCGACGCTGGCGCGCTAGCTCAGCTCCGGCGTCACCTTCGTCTTCGCGACCTCAGCAACCCACAGTCCGCTATCTTTCACCGTGCGCTCCTGGGTGTCATAGTCGACGCGCACAATTCCGAAGCGCTTGGAATACCCGTAGCCCCACTCAAAGTTGTCGAGCAGTGACCAGACGAGATAGCCCTGCAGGTTCACCCCTCGCTCGATAGCTCGGTGGGCTGCCGTGAAGTGCCGGTTGAGATAGTCAACCCGCTCGGGATCGTGCACCCGACCATCCGTCACTTCATCATCGAACGCGGCACCGTTCTCGGTGATCATGAGCGGCAAATCGGGAAAGCGTTCGCCCAGATCAACCAGCAACTCTTCGAGCCCATCGGGCGCAATGTTCCACCCCATCGCGGTATACGGGCCAGGCTGCTCCACAAACTCAACAGCCCGACTGCCGGGCCACGGTGAACCGCCCATATCTTTGTGGCCATCATTATTGATCCGCTCACTCACGCCATCCCACATCTTCACCGTGACAGTGGAGTAATAGTTGACGCCCAAAAAATCGAGCGGCTGGTGGATGCTCGCCAAATCGCCCTCACGGACAAACGACCAATCGCTGACCTCACTCGTATCCGCAATGAGGTCGTCGTCGTAGCGGCCCAAGAGCATCGGGCTGGTGAAGGCACGATTGGCGAGCGCATCAATGCGGCGCTTAGCCTCAGAATCCTCACCCCGAATCACATGAAAGTTGAGTGTCGCCGAAACCTCAGGCTCGTTTGTCGACGCAGAACGCAATCGCGGAACTGCCAAACCGTGAGCCAGATTGAGGTGGTGAACGGCGGCGAGCGCATCAGCACCATCCATGCGACCGGGAGCATGAGCGCCAGAACCGTAGCCGAGATACGCCGAGCACCACGGCTCGTTCAGAGTCGTCCAGGTGTGAACTCGGTCACCGAGTGCGGTTGCGGCAAGTTCCGCATAGTCGGCAAAGCGCAGTGCAGCGTCGCGCTCGGGCCAACCACCCTCGTCTTCAAGCTCTTGCGGAAGATCCCAGTGATACAGGGTGGCAATAGGGCGGATGCCGCGGCTCAACAACCCGTCAACGAGTCTCGAGTAGAACGACACTCCCTCGGGGTTTATCGCACCGGAGCCCCCGGGCTGAAGGCGCGGCCAGGAGATGGAGAAGCGGTAGGCATCGAGCCCGATTTCGACCATGAGGTCGAGGTCGGCCTCGAAACGGTAATAGTGATCGTCGGCAACATCGCCCGTGTCACCGTTCCAGGTTTTGCCAGGGGTGTGGCTGAAGGTGTCCCAGATGGATTCGGTGCGTCCGCCATCACGCGCAGCGCCCTCAATTTGATAGGCGGCCGTCGCCGAACCGACGATAAATTCAAGGGGAAATACGAGACCAGAATCGCGGTAATCGGAGTTCATCTTGCAACCCTAAGTCGGCGAGCTTCGATTTGGCCGAAACAGTTCCGAGGTTACGGCGACGTGCGGCTAGAGCGCAGCGGGGTCTTCCAAGAGCGCAGCAAACGCCAGCTCAGCAGCACCGATCATGAGCAGGTCAGCGCCGAGCTGGGCTGGCACAATTTGCACGCCTTCAAACGATGCTTCGAGGGACTGGCTGCGTACACGTTCGACCAAAAACTCTGGATCGAACGCGAAAATGGATGCCAAGAAACCGCCCAAGACGATAACTTCAGGATTCAACACGTTGACCGCGTTACGCAGCGATGTGCCGAGCGCGAGCAGTTGCCGGTGCACGAGCGCACTCACTGCGGTGTCGGTGGATTCGCGCAGTGCAGCATCCAAAGTTTCAGCATCAACATTGGTGAGCCCGAGCGCGTGCAGCAGGTCAGCTCGGTTCACTTCGGTCTCGAGGCTGCCCTCTTCGCGAGTGCCCTTGTCGGCGATGCCATTGTCGACCCGCACGTGTCCGAACTCTCCGGCATAACCGGCACGGCCCGTCAGGGGCCGCCCATCGCTGATGATGCCACCACCGATTCCACTGGCACCACCGTTGAGGTAGATCAGGTCGTCAATGTCGCGGCCAGCACCGTAAATGTGTTCTGCCAGCGCGCCAACGCTCGCATCGTTAGCGGTCCAGACCGGGTAACCGGTTGCCTCGGTAAGCAGTTCGCTCACGGGTTCGTCTCGCCAGTGAAGGTGAGGAGCCCACCGCACTAGGCCGTCTTCGACGCGCACGAGCCCAGGCGCTGCAACGCCAATACCGACAATACGGCCGGTCGTCTCGTACTCTCCTCGAAGGCTCTCGATGATCACACTGGAGATCTTCACGAATTGGGAAACGGTGGGCGGTTCTTCTGTCTCGTAACGGATGCGCTTCAACAGTGAACCGTCGAGTCCGACGACTCCGACTGTGATGGCGTCGACCTCGGGGTTGACCGCAATGGCGACCGTGCGAGCATCCGCGTTCACCATCGGCGACGGACGACCTACCTGCCGTGTGGGATCTGGTTCACTCTCGTAAGCCAACCCCAGCTCACTGAGCTCGGCTACCAGCGCCGCAATGGTGGAGCGATTGAGCCCTGTTTGCGAGGTCAACTGCGAGCGGCGCTGAGCCCCACGATGAAGCAGAGTTAGCACGCGCGACAGGTTGTGCCGCCGAGTGCGATCGCCGCGCCCACCCGTGCCGGTCGACGACGGCAGCGACGACGATGACGGGGTGTTCTGGTTCACGGGCGGTTCCACTCGATCGGCAATAAAACGTTGATGCTAAGACTAGCGACGTCCGGCGCGACGCTTGCTCATGACGTCGAACGCCACGGCAAGAAGCAGCACGAGTCCCTTGATGGTTTGCTGCCACGCGGCATCCACCGACAGGATCGACAGGCCCATGTTGAGCACACCCATAATGAGCGCACCGATCACGGCACCGATGACAGTACCGACACCACCTGTTACGGCCGCGCCTCCAATGAAGACGGCGGCGATGGCATCCAGCTCAAAGCTCTGACCGGCGGATGCCACAGCACCACCAGCGCGCGCCGTCGTGACGACACCAGCGAGTCCCGCGAGTACGCCCATGTTGACGAAGACGAAGAAGTTTATCCACGAGGTCTTCACACCACTCATTTGCGCGGCGAAGAAGTTGCCGCCAATGGCGTACACGTGGCGCCCGAAAACCGTCTGGTTGAGCACGAACGTGAACAGCAGAATCAGCACGGCCAGGATGATCAGGATGATCGGGGTTCCGCGGTAAGCAGAAAGCTGGAAAGTGAGCGCCAAGATTACGACCGCAGCGACGCCGTTCTTGATCCAGAACGAGACACTGCGCTCAACGGGAAGATCGAGCTTGCGCTGCTTGGCGCGACTTCGCACCTGCTGAGTGATCAGCATCGCTACGGCCAGAACGCCCAAGACGATCGTGAGGATGTCACGGCTGCCGCGACCCTCACCGATCGTGCCGAAGAGCTCGGGCAGCCAACCGCCGCCGATCGCGTTGAACTCGCCGGGAAGCGCGTTGATCGTTCCCCCCGTGAGGAACACGAGAGTGAGACCGCGGAACAACAGCATGCCCGCGAGCGTCACGATGAAGGCGGGAATGCCGACGAAGGCTACCCAGAACCCCTGCCACGCTCCGACCGCTGCACCGAGCAGTAGCGAGATGATGACGGCCGCCCACCATGGCATCCCCCACTGGCTCATCGAGATCGCGGCAACAGCACCGACCATCGCGACGACGGAGCCCACCGAGAGGTCGATGTGTCCCGCAATAATTACGATGACCATGCCCACGGCGAGAATAAGCACATAGGCGTTCTGCTGGATGAGGTTGTTGAGGTTTCCGGGCAGCAGGAGCCGGCCATCCGTCAACACTTGGAACAGGATGACGATGACCGCGAGCGCGGCGAGGATGCCGTACTGACGCAGGTCGACCCGCATCTTGGGCCGTTTACGAGTGGGGGTTGTTGTGCTCATCGGGTTAGTCCTTTCCCGCGGTCATCAAGTGCATGAGTCGTTCTTGGGTAGCGTCGGCGCGGTCAATCTCGCCGGTGATGGTGCCTTCGGAGATCGCATAGATGCGGTCGCAGAGTCCGAGAAGCTCCGGTAGTTCAGAGGAGATCACCACGACCGCTTTGCCCTGGCGGGCGAGGTCGTTGATGATTCCGTAGATTTCGTACTTGGCGCCGACGTCGATGCCGCGTGTTGGTTCGTCAAGAATCAGGATGTCGGGGCCGGAGAACATCCATTTACTCAAGACAACCTTCTGTTGGTTGCCTCCCGAGAGGTTGCCGGCGAGCACAGACACGTTCGGAGTCTTGATGTTCATTTGGCCGCGGTAGTCCTCCGCGACCTTGTTTTCAGCGAAGCGGTCAACGATGCCGAAGCGTGAGAGCTTCGAGAGCGCTGCCGCTGAGATATTGACCGCGATGCTGCCAATCAGGTTGAGGCCGAAGTGTTTACGGTCTTCGGTGGCGTAGGCGATGCCGTGGCCGATCGCCTCGCTGACGGTTTTGACGGAGATCTCTTTGCCCTCTTTGAAGGCGGTGCCGCTGATGTGGCTGCCATACGAGCGACCGAAGATGCTCATCGCGAGCTCAGTGCGCCCCGCGCCCATCAGCCCAGCGAAGCCGACGATCTCGCCCGCCCGCACCGAGAACGAGGCGTCATCGACAACCTTGCGCGTGGTGTCGACCGGATGATGCACCGTCCAGCTCTCCACCCGGAACAGCTCATCGCCAATCTCTGGAGTGTGCGGCGGGAACATGCTGTCGAGGTCACGGCCGACCATCGCGCGAATGATGCGCGCTTCCGTGGCATCCGCTTCCTTCATCTCGAAGGTTTCGATGGTCTGGCCATCGCGGATGATCGTGACGGTATCCGCAATACGACGAATCTCTTTGAGCTTGTGCGAAATGATGATGCACGTAATACCCTGGCCGCGAAGACTATTGATGAGGTCAAGCAAGTGTGCCGAGTCTTCATCGTTGAGAGCCGCCGTTGGCTCATCCAGAATCAGCAGCTTCACTTGCTTGGAGAGGGCCTTAGCGATCTCAACAAGCTGTTGCTTGCCCACACCGAGTTCGAGCACGGGCGTGCTGGGCAGTTCATCGAGGCCGACGCGCGCGAGCAACATGGTTGCTTCGCGGTTGGTCTTGGGCCAGTCGACAACACCGCGCGTGGCAATCTCGTTGCCGAGAAAGATGTTCTCTGCAATAGAGAGGTAAGGGCTCAGCGCGAGCTCCTGATGGATGATGACGATGCCGTCGGCCTCGGAATCATTGATCGACCGGTACGCGGTCTCGTGATTCTCAAAGGTGATGCTGCCGCCATAGCTGCCGACGGGATACACCCCGCTCAGCACCTTCATGAGGGTTGATTTGCCGGCGCCGTTTTCGCCGCAAATGGCGTGAACGTGGCCGCGCTCGACCTCGAGGCTTACGCCGTCGAGGGCGCGCACGCCGCCACTGAAGTCTTTGGTGATCTGGTTCATGCTGAGGATGGCAGTCATGATTGTGCTCCGCTCGCAGTGACTTTCGGGGGACGGCTACTGTGCCGTCCCCCGATCGTCGAATCGTATTACTGGGATCTAGCCGGGGCTAGAGTCCTACGTCTGAGGCCTTCAGGAATTCGGAGTCGATGAGTTTCGACTGCACGTCATCCTTCACGACGACCTCGGGTGCGATGAGGAACGCGGGAACAACCTTTTCACCGTTGTCATACGTTTCGGTGTCGTTGATCTCTGGCTCGTCGCCGTTCATGACCGCCTCGATGAAGCCGAAGACGACGTTGCCCAGCTCGCGGGTGTCCTTCCAGACGGTCATCGACTGCTCGCCAGCGAGGATGTTGACGACGCTAGCCTTGTCGGCATCCTGACCGGTCAAGAGAGGCCAGTCCGTGCCTGCGGTGTAACCAGCGCTGCGAAGCGATGCGGCAATGCCCTGAGCGAGGCTGTCGTTGGGAGACAGGACCACGTCGATCTTCTCTCCACCGGTGTAGAACGAACCCAGACGGTTATCGAGCTCTGACTGAGCGGAGTCAGACTTCCAGCCGAGGATTCCGATGCTGGCCCAGTCGTCGTTGCTCGCGGGTGCCTTGCCCGACGGAACAACAAGCTGGCCGTTTTCTACGTAAGGAAGCAAAACATCCCAGGCGCCGGAGAAGAAGAACTTGGCGTTGTTGTCGTCGGGGCTGCCGGCGAACGGCTCAAGGTTGAACGGGCCTGCACCATCAGCGAGTCCGAGCTGCTCTTCAATGAACTCGCCCTGGAGTTGGCCAACCTTGTAGTTATCGAATGTTGCGTAGTAGTCGACGTCCGGGGTGCCGTTGATCAGACGGTCGTAAGCAATGACGGTGATGTCTTGTGCTTTCGCGTCGGCAAGAACGGGAGCGAGAAGCTCTCCATCAATTGCCGCGATGACGATGACGTCAACGCCCGAAGCAATCTGGTTCTGAATCTGGCTGATCTGAGTGTCGGCTTTGTCATCCGCGTACTGCAGGTCTGCCGAGTAGCCGGCGTCTTCGAGCTGAGCTTTGAGGCCTTCGCCGTCGTTGATCCAGCGTTCGAGGCTGCGGGTAGGCATCGAGATTCCGACACTGCCGAGACTGTCTCCTCCGCCGGCTGCTCCACTGCTGCAGGCGGCGAGCCCCAGGGTCATCACGGTCGCTGCTGCGGCCGCAATTATCTTCTTCATTGACATCGTGTTGTCCCTTTCAAATGTGATTGCCGGGCATCAAGCAGGCCACACGGGGGTATGACCGGCCGGGGCCTCTCGGCGGTCCTCACGAGCGAGACGAAGTGCACGGGCCGGTTTGCCAGCGCCGTGGAGCGCTACTTCGTTGTATCGCGAGGGGCAGCGACAAGCGCCCCGTTTTGTTGATAGTGCGAACTTATATTGCTTTATACGTTGAATGCAACAACTTTCTCAAACTTTCGCCGAATTGGTTGAATATGCCAGTAAATACAACGGTTTCAATGCGGGGGTTGGGATTGACGTCGCGGCGTTATCGACGTATGTTGTTTCCAATTACTTATTACAAACGCTGTCAACGGAGAGCCTCAATGCCTACACAACCCACACCCGCCGACAAGTTCTCCTTCGGGCTCTGGACCATCGGCTACAACGGAGCCGACCCCTTCGGAGGCCCAACCCGCGCCCCTCTCGATGTCGTTCACGGCGTTGAAAAGCTCGCCGAGCTCGGTGCCTACGGCCTCACCTTCCACGACGATGATCTCTTCGCCTTTGGATCTACGGATGCCGAACGCCAGAAGCAAATCGACCGCCTCAAGCAAGTACTCAGCGACACCGGTCTCATCGTGCCAATGGTCACCACTAACCTCTTCAGCGCTCCCGTTTTCAAAGACGGCGGCTTCACTTCCAACGACCGCGGCGTTCGTCGTTTCGCTATGCGCAAAGCAATGCGTCAACTGGAACTCGGTGTAGAGCTCGGCGCCAAGACGTTCGTCATGTGGGGCGGCCGCGAGGGCGCAGAGTACGACTCCGCTAAAGACGTGCGCTCCGCCCTCGAACGCTACCGCGAAGCCCTCAACCTGTTTGGTGACTACGTCACTGAAAAGGACTACGACATCCGCTTCGCTATTGAGCCCAAGCCCAACGAGCCCCGCGGCGACATCCTGCTACCCACCGTCGGTCACGCCATTGCATTCATTGAGACCCTCGAACGCCCCGAACTGTTCGGCGTGAACCCCGAAGTCGGTCACGAGCAGATGGCTGGCCTGAACTTTACATCGGGCATCGCCCAAGCTCTCTACCAAGACAAGCTCTTCCACATCGACCTCAACGGTCAGCGTGGAATCAAGTACGACCAAGACCTCGTTTTCGGGCACGGCGACCTCCACAACGCGTTCTCGCTCGTCGATCTGCTCGAAAATGGTGGCCCCAACGGCGGCCAGAGCTACACCGGTCCTCGTCACTTCGATTACAAGCCCAGCCGCACCGAAGACGAGACCGGCGTCTGGGATTCCGCTGCCGCCAACATGCGCACCTACCTGCTACTCAAGGAGCGTGCAGCAGCCTTCCGCGCCGACCCCGATGTGCAAGAAGCCCTGCAAGCTGCGCGCGTCTTCGAACTGGCCGAGAACACCCTCGGCGAGAATGAAAGCTATGACGACCTGTTGGCAGACCGCGCCTCGTACGAAGACTTCGACCACGGGGCCTATTTCAACGGCAAGGGCTTCGGCTTTGTTCGCCTGCAGCAGCTCGCAACCGAGCACCTCATGGGCGCCCGCTAAATGACCCTCGTCGCGGGGATCGATTCCTCTACCCAGTCCTGCAAGATCGTGATCGTGGATGCCGCGACCGGTGCGCTAGTCCGCACTGGCCGCGCTTCTCATCCCGCAGGCACCGAGGTTGATCCGAACGCCTGGTGGGTGGCTCTCAACGAGGCCATCACCGAGGCTGGCGGGCTGGATGACGTCTCCGCGATTTCGGTGGGCGGCCAACAACACGGCATGGTTGTGTTGGATGCCGCCGGCCGGGTCATCCGCCCAGCCCTGCTATGGAATGACACCCGCTCTGCCGCCGCCGCTGACGCCCTCAACGCAGAGTTTCCCGATCTGGCCGAGCGCACCGGTTCGAGGCCGGTTGCCTCGTTCACGTCAACGAAGCTCCGCTGGTTGCGCGATGCCGAGCCCGAGAATGCTCAGCTCGTTGCTGCCGTGTGCCTGCCGCACGATTGGCTAACGTGGCGGTTACGTGGCTTCGGCCCGGAGAACCCTGAACTGACTGAGTTGGTTACGGACCGCTCGGATGCGAGCGGCACTGGCTACTTCAACTCGGTGACCAATGCGTACGATCTCGAGGTTCTGGGTGCGGCGCTGGGCCGTGACGCGTCGGCGCTCACGCTCCCCCGAATCGTTGCCCCCGGCGACCGAGCTGGAATAGTTGCCTCCTCCGTTGTCGTGATGGCGTGTGGCGCCGGCGACAATGCTGCGGCCGCTCTCGGTCTGGGCGCACGTTCCGGCGACGTTGTCGTGTCAATCGGAACGAGCGGCACTGTCTTTGCCGTTGCAACCACACAACTTCCTGACGCTACGGGCACCGTGGCCGGCTTTGCTGATGCCAGCGGAAACTTCCTCCCGCTTGTCGCCACCATGAATGCTGCTCGTGTACTCGACAGCACCGCGGCCCTCCTGGGCGTGAACCACGACGAACTCGGCGTGCTCGCGCTCGAAGCTGAGCCTGGAGCAGACGGTTTGGTCTTGCAGCCCTACTTCGAAGGCGAACGAACCCCTAACCTTCCGGAGGCCACCGCAACCCTCTTCGGCATGACTCTCGCCTCGACGACCCGCCCGTCGCTGGCACGCGCTGCCATCGAGGGATTGCTATGTGGCCTCGCTGATGGTCTCGACGCCCTCGTGCAGCAGGGAGTCAATGCCCAACGCATCCTCCTCATTGGTGGTGCAGCGCAAAACCCTGCCGTCTCGAGCATTGCCGCTCAAGTTTTTGCGGTGCCCATAGTGGTGCCAGAACCTGGCGAGTACGTCGCACTCGGTGCTGCGGTGCAGGCCGCGTGGGTGCTGACCGGGGCGCGACCCGAGTGGACACTCACCTTGGTGGCGGAGCCAGCATCCGACTATCGTCCGGTGATTCGTGACCAGTATGCGCGCTACTCTGCAGCGGGGTCGCCCGCTTCGTGAATTGTGAGTAACCCGCGCAGCAGCGACTCCAGTTCGCGACGTTGGGTGGCACTGAGCGATTGTAGTAACCGTTCCTCGTTCTCGATGTGATCGTGCAACGCGGCCTCGACAACTTCAGCTCCGCGAGCTGTCAGCGCGACTCGAATGGTTCGACGATTCTCGGGGTCAACCTCGCGAGATATCAGTTGCTTGGCAACTAGTCGGTCAAGCCTGTTGGTTATCGCGCCCGACGTGACCATGGCACTGGCGGTTAGCGCCCCGGCGGTGAGGCCGCGGCTGCCGGCATCCGATCGAAGGAGCGTTGCGAGAATGTCGAACTCCCCCGATTGCAGCCCATGAGGTTCGAACACTTCGAGCTGCGCTCGCTCAACCAGTCGGCTGAGTCGTGAAAGCCGACCGAGAATGCCCATCGCGGAGACGTCGAGTGCTGGGCGCACAGTGGCCCATTGAGCAAGGATGCGGTCGACGCTATCGGTCATGGTGATCTCCGATCTTTCAACGTTGAATTGTTTGACAGTAGCATCATAACCCGCTAAATTGTTCAACGTTCAACTATTTAGCATTGAGGAGCCGAAATGAACGTGCGCGCCACCCTGCTGACTGCAGTTGCCCCGATCGCGTGGGGAACAACCTACATCGTGACGACCGAGCTACTGCCGCCCGGACATCCGCTCTTCGCGTCACTGGCGCGCGCCCTTCCTGCCGGACTCATCGCCATCGCGCTCGCGCGCCAACTCCCCACTGGCGCGTGGTGGTGGAAAGCACTCGTGCTCGGCGTCCTCAACATCGGGGCCTTCTTTCCCCTCCTCTTCATTGCCGCCTACCGCCTACCCGGAGGCGTAGCCGCAACCCTCGGCGCCGCACAACCACTCATCATCGCCGCGCTGGCCGTGCTCATACTGCGGCAGGCCGCACCCTGGCGGCTCGTCGCCTGGGGAGTCGTCGGGGTGCTCGGCGTCGGCCTCATCGTGCTCCGCGCGAGCGCGCTGCTCGACACCATCGGACTCATCGCCGGGCTCGCGGGCACCGCATCAATGGCCCTCGGAGTGACGCTTGCCAAACACTGGGGCAAGCCACCAGAGGTCTCAGCTGTCGGATACGCCGGCTGGCTCCTCACTGCTGGCGGGCTGTTCTTGCTCCCTATCACCGTGCTCGCTGAGGGTTTTCCGTCGAGCATCGACGCCCCCGCCGTCGCCGGTTACGCATGGCTCGGAATCGTCGGCGGACTCGTGGCCTACACGCTCTGGTTCTCAGGCATTCGCAGCATCCCCATCACATCAATTGCCGTCCTCGGATTGCTCTCCCCACTGACCGCCGCAGCGCTCGGCGCGCTCTTGCTCGGCGAGCTCTTCAGCCCGCTGCAACTCATCGGATTTGTGCTCGCACTCGCGGCGATCGTTGGGGGGCAAATGCCTTCGCGAACTGTTCACACAAGGTCACAAACCGCCCAAGTGGCCTAACAGCGCACCACGTTTTGGGGGGACAGACAGAACGTTCTGCTCAGTGTTTAGGCGGGCACTTTTTACCGACCCCCAGACGGGGGGCTATGACCTCGCAAGGGGGACTTGCATGCTTCAGTAAGCGATAACCAAAGAATTACTCCTGGGGGGAGGCATCAGATGTCAGAACACGTAATACTTTTTGTCGGCCCAATGGGCGCAGGCAAGACGACTGCTATCCGAGCCCTCAGTGAGATCGAAGTCGTGAGCACCGAAGCCGCAAACAGCGACCGCGACGCCTCAGACAAGCCCACCACGACCGTTGCCCTCGACTACGGCGAGATCAACGTCAACGCAGCAGAAAAGGTGCGCCTCTACGGAGTGCCGGGCCAAAAGCGCTTTGACTTCATGTGGTCGATTTTGGCGGAACGCGCCGAGGGCGCACTACTGCTCGTCAATGCGGATGCCGAGAATCCCGTCGAGACCGCAATCGAATACGTGAAAGAGTTCTACGCCCTCTACGAGCGTGGCGGAATCGTCATCGGACTCACTCGCGCCGACCTCGTGCCCGAGTCGCTCATCGAGGAATACGCGAACGCCCTCGCCGACGAAATGCCCGACGTGCTCATCCCAGTTTTTACAGCGGATGCCCGATCAAACGCTGACATGACCGTTTTGCTCATGACGCTGGTGGCGAATGTTGAACTCAAGCAAGCTGTCATGGCTAGCCGTGCACTCAGTTCTGGGAGGGCACGATGACAATCGCAACCCACCTCGACCCCAAATACATCTCTCGCGGCGAACTCGCCCTGAGTGGTCTCAAGGATCTTGCCCCGTCACTGAGCTTCGCAACTTTCCTCACTGAGGATGGTTTCAGCGTTGTCAGCATTGCGGGCGCTGCACTCGACAGCAATCGATTCGCGAGCATGGCCAGCTCAACGCAGGCTCTCGCCGATGCTGTCGCACGGGAACTCAAACTCGGCGACAACGAGTTTGTAATAGTCGCGGCCGAACAGGGCCACGTAGTGCAGGTCAGAGTCGAAGGCCACCCGCTGATACTCGCCGCCCTATTCACCGACAAAGAGACCATCGGCAAATCACTTGCTGCCGCGCGACGAACCGCGCGAAGGCTCAACGTCTTCCTCTCGGCCTACACCGGCCCCATCGATTTACCCGAATAACCAGCACTACCCAAGAAAAACGCTTCACCCGAACAACCCGAACAACCCGAAGCAGGACCAGGAAAAACGAACAGCGGACGATCGCCAGACTAACCCGAAGATCGCACGCTGAATCGAGGACTTTTACCCGCAAGGATCACCGCGGTGCACCCTCGGCACCGCACACCATTTCACGCAGGAGGCGTGAACATGACTACTTACACAACCCACATCCCCGCCGGCTGGTACCCCGACCCGCTTGGACTCCCCCAGCTGCGCTGGTGGGACAACCACACGTGGACAGATCAGATTTCTGGGGCACGCGCACCGCTCGTGCACCAGCTTGTCGACTTTGCAGACCCAATCGAATCGTCACACCGTGAGACCGTGTACGCGACCGCTGAGCCTGAAGCAGCCGATGTTGATGGCGGCACCACTCCAGAGCCGACCGTCACAAACACTCTTCGCGAACTTGAAGCTCCTCTCCCCGAGGACGCCGTCGACTCAGCAGGTGCCGGCGATCCCACAGCTGGTTACCGCGATCCCTCTGACGATGATTCGGACTTCACCGTCGTCACCTCCGAGTGGGCTCAAGTCGCCGAGGCAATCAAGATTGCCTCAACCAATAAGCAGCCGACCGTGCTGGCAATCACATCATCAAGTTTTCCAATGCTTGTCATTGACGTGTTCGAACGGTCGTACTGGTGGAAGGCCGAAATTACGGACTTCCCCAAGAACCCGCTCAGTATCAGCATCCGCAGCCACGTACGCGACGACGTGATCATGCCGACGGGTGCGGGCTACGACCTCAGCGCGCTGCTGTGGATGGTCGGCCTCAACGCCTACGCTCACGCTCCTGCACCGTGGCTCACCGATGGCGCGCGCTACCGTTTGCGTCGCTGGCCAAACATCACAAGCCTGCCGCACGATGCAGACCAGTTGAGGATGACCTCGATTCTGAGCCACGCACCACTTTCGGCTAAGGAACTCGCTGCGATCGCAGGCACCGAGACGCGCTGCGCTCACGCGCTCGTGGCGGCCCTCAGCCTCATGAACATCCTGCGAGTACTTCCTGGTGCCAGTGGCGACGAGATCGGCGCACCGACACCGGCCGCCGCGCCCCGTGGCCTCTTCGCCCGCTTGCGCGGCCGCCACAGCCGGTAACAGTTTTCAGCCGAGCGGGTGGGATGTTACCTGGCTCATCCGCTCGGCTGAATACCCCGTGACCTCACAGTCATCCCGCGACGCACAAACGCGGGCCGCCTGCCAAAGCAGACGACCCGCGTCATATCGAACTTATTAGCTTCTAGCTGTGGACTGCCCCGAGCGTGCGGCGGTCTTCGAGCAGTTGGGGCCAGAGCTTGCGGCGGTCACGCACAACGAAACCACGGGCAATGAAGCGGTCTTTGCCGTCAAAGCGAGGCGCGAACATTGAGCGGCCGTGCATGGCGCGCAGATTGTCGAGCATAAGCAGGTCACCCGGCTGCAGCACGTGTGCGTCACGGTGCTCGATGTACGTGTCAACGACCTTTCGGAGCAGTCGTTGAGCGTCAGCCGTGATGCCGTGCATGAGCTCCTGGTCAACACGAATGTACGGGTCGTCTTCCGGTCCGGTAAGGATCGGGAACGGACCGCGGACGTCATCCGGGTTCGGAATGTACGGCTGGAATGACTCGTCGATCGTCGTCGCCCACAGCGGCTGGCGCAGCTTGGCGACTTCTTCAGCGGACATGTGCTGCACCAGCTTGCGACCCGAGAACGCATAAGTATTGGCGTTCTCGTCGCCGCGGAGGGCACCAAGGATGACGTAATCAGGCTTGAAGTCAGAGAAGCACTGCTCGGTGTGAGCTTCAAGCTCAACCTTCGAGCCTTGCGACTGCTGGGTTACAGCAAGCTTGGGGTTGGGCACCATGTCTTGAATGAGGTGGCCGTTACCCTCTGCCTCGTAAGCAACCATGCTTCCGAGGAGGTGGGCAAGCATTGCCATCTCTTTCGCGAAAACGGTGCGAGCACCAAGTCCACTCTTATTGTCGAGCGGGGTGTCTGCCAAGTCTTCATCGACATACAGACCACGCACAACCATGATGCCGGATTCAGAGCCGACCTCAGCAAAATTCAGAACAGCTGCACGGACCTCTTCAGGCAAGCTGAAGGCTGCAGCGAGAGCCTGGCGACCAAAGTCGTCAGGGTTCTCATTAGGGTGAGCGGTAATTCGCTCTGCAGCAGTATGAATCGCTTCGGCGCTAGCCGAGTCGAGGGTGAAAAGGCTCGATTGGAGCTCGTGAACGGTAATGTCGCTCTCCTTGCTTCGTGCGACGCGCAAGCTGTTGCTCAAATGGCTCTTGGAAGGCGCGATCGCGGACATCGTCTCCATAGGGAAGACATATCTCAAATTACACCCTTTGGCCCCAAAAGTAAGGGGAACTAGGGACAAACGGGGCCGTGCACAGCAAAGATAAAGCAATCGGAGAGGTGAATCCCATCGGCCGCATCTCGCGATAAGATTATTTCGCCAGCGGGAGTGGTGAAATTGGTATACACGCAGGATTTAGGTTCCTGTGCTTTCGAGCGTGCGGGTTCAAGTCCCGCCTTCCGCACAACATCGCATGCCGTCACTCATCGAGTACGTTAAAGCACGGGCGCGAATCGTCGCTCACGAGCACGAGGGGTCGCATGTCGAACGAAGCTAACTCAAATCGTTCGGCCTCTGTCATTGCTGACGCAATTCGTGACGAGATCCTCAACGACTCCTTCAGGCAGGGTTCGCCACTGCGCGAAGTGAGTCTCGCCGCGCGATTTAGCGTCTCGCGGCGCACGATTCGTGAGGCCCTTTTGGCTCTCACCGCTGACGGCCTGGTGACCCACAAGCACAATCAGGGTGCTTCGGTGCGAAAGTATGAACGTCAGGATGTTCGAGACTTGTACCGGGTGCGCCGTTTGTTGGAGTCTGAGGCGGCCCGATGCGCTCCGACGGTGAGCTCCGACCTACTCGATCGGATTGATGAAGCCTGCGATGCGTTAGAGCTAGCGGCGCAACAGGGTTTCACCTCGGTTGAATTGGCGAAAGCTGATGCCGCATTCCACGGCTCTGTTATCGCACTGCTTGAGAGCCCCCGCTTTAGCGAGTTCTATGCATCTATCGCGCAGCAGGTTGTTCGGGTCATTACTCTCGCCCAGGATACCGACGTTGCTCTTCAGCGCGACGTTACGACGATTGTCGCCGAGCACCGTGCCATCCGCGACGCTCTCGTGCATCGAGACGGTTGGGAAGCACAACGGTTGATTACCGACCATGTTGACCGTCACGAGCAGAACTTACTGGCTGGTCTCGACGCTCACTAGTCGCAGCACGCGTCCACGAATCACCGCATCGCGAGCGGTATCTGGGGTGCCTTGGTTCGGAATTGTGCCATATTGCGCGCAATTTCCCCGTCGTTGTTGGCCTATTCGTGCCATGTCGAAGTTTTTTGGTCACCAATGCTGTACTGTCGTGGGCAGGCCACAGCCCACACTTGATGCATTTCACTCAATGACGAGGAGAATCCCATGTCCCCCCAGCCACGCCACCCGGCGCTCACCGCCGCTGCCGCACTTGCCGCCGCCGCACTATTTCTCGCCGGATGCTCGGCCACCGATGAGGTCAGCCAAGAAGTACCCGGCAAGGAACGCCCCACTGCCAGCCTCAACACCGACGTCCAAGCAATGCTGCCCGATCGCATCCAGGAGTCAGGTGTCATCACGGTAGGCACCGAGGCGTACTACCCGCCCTACGAATCATTCGCCGACGACGACTCCACAATCATCGGCTTAGACCCCGACCTCCTCCACGCAATCGGTGACGTTCTTGGAGTAGAGATCAAGCTCGAGAACATGGCATTTGACGGCCTACTTCCCGCCCTGGACGCAAAGCGACTCGACATCGTCAGCGCTGCATTGACGATCAATGCCGACCGCGTCGAGAAATACGACTTCGTCACGTACTTCAACACTCCTCAGGGAATTACCGTTCCCGCTGACAACCCCAAGGGCGTCAAGACGCGCGACGACCTCTGCGGACTCAACGTTGCAGTACTCGACGCATCACACCAACTGTCGCTGCTCGAAGCCATGAACGCTGACCTCTGCGCAGACAACGAGATGACCATCACTGCCTTCACCTCTGATGCAGATGCACTCCAGCAACTGCAATCAGGGCGTGCGGATGCCAGCATCTCTCAATACCCTGTTGCAGCGTTTAGCGCCGCGAACTTCGGCAACGGCAAGATCTTTACCGCCATCAGCGACGCCTCGTTCGGGCCTTCTTTGCTCGGCGAAGTGTTCCGCAAAGACGACTCACAGTTGCGCGACGCGGTCCAGGCAGCAATCAACGACCTCATCGAATCCGGAGTATATGAAGAAGTTCTCGACGCACACGGCCTCTCCGTCGGAGCAATCACGCAGTCCGAAATCAACGAGATCCCGTAACCCGCGATGAGCACTCCCAACCCTCGCATCGACGACCTAGAGAAAGCGGCGCACGGCACCGGAGACATCCATTCGGTGCCCGTGCGGCATCCGGGTCAAGCAGTCGCCGGAGCGCTAATCGTTGTGGCTCTTGGCGCGCTAATCTGGTCCGTCATCACCAACGACAACATCCGGTGGGAAATCGTATTCGAGAACCTCACCGGTGCGACGATCCTTCGCGGGCTTGGCACAACGCTGCTGCTGACCGCAATCGCAATGCTGATCGGCCTCACTCTTGGTGTGCTGCTTGCCATTGCGCGGCTCTCGAAAAACCGCGTAATGCAAACAGTTTCCTCGGGTTACATCTGGCTGTTCCGCGGTACACCGCTGCTCGTTCAACTCTTGCTCTGGTTCAATCTGGCTCTGTTCTTTCCGCGGCTCGGCTTCGGTGAGCTCTCGGTCGACACCAACGTCATCATCACCGCGTTTGGTGCAGCGATTCTCGGGCTTGGGCTCAATGAGGGCGCGTACATGGCCGAGATCGTGCGCGGTGGCATCCAATCTGTCAATCGTGGCCAGATCGAGGCAGCGGCGGCGCTCGGCATGAGACAGCGTCATGTGACCTGGCGAATCGTTCTTCCGCAAGCCATGCGAGTCATCATTCCGCCAATCGGAAACAACCTCATCACCATGTTGAAGATGACATCACTTGTCAGCGTCATCGCCGTGCCCGACCTGCTCAACCGGGCTCAAGCAATCAGCGCTAAGAATTTCTACGTGTTCGAAATGCTGATCGTGGCAACAGTCTGGTACCTGCTAATGACCACGATTTTCACAATCATTCAGATGCAGCTCGAGAAGCGCTTCGACCGAGGTTTCAGCACCACCAGCCCCAGGGTAGGAAAGCGACTAGCAAAAAACCTGCGCCCCGGCCGCGTTACCAACACCGAGTTATTGCAAGTCGTGCAGGAAAAGAGCAAAGAATGACTAACGAACTTTCACCTCAGTACGCCAACGAACTCCCCATGGTCGTCGCGAAGAACGTTCACAAGTCATTCGGACACAACGAGGTACTCAAGGGCATCGACATGGAGGTACCGCGCGGCAGCGTCGTGTCTCTGCTCGGTGCAAGCGGTAGCGGCAAATCGACTTTCCTTCGCTGCATCAACAGCTTAGAAAAGATCGACGGCGGTCGCATTTGGATCGACGGCGAGCTTGTCGGCTACAAAGAGAAGAACGGCAAGCTTCACGACATGACTGAAGCTGAAATCACTAAGCAGCGCATTCGCACTGGCATGGTTTTTCAGCAGTTCAACCTATTTGCCCATATGACAGTGCTCGAGAACATCATCGAAGCGCCCATCAACGTGCTCGGCCGAACTCGTAAAGAAGCAATTACGCGTGCGCGTGAACTACTAGAGCGAGTTGGGCTCGCGTCGCACCACGGTCACTACCCCATGCAGCTCTCCGGCGGACAGCAACAGCGGGTCGCTATTGCTCGGGCTCTTGCCATGGACCCTGAGATCATGCTTTTCGACGAACCGACAAGCGCACTAGACCCTGAACTCGTGGGCGAAGTGCTCGACGTCATGCGCGGCCTTGCCGACAGCGGAATGACGATGATCGTGGTCACGCACGAGATCGGATTTGCGCGGGAGGTCTGCGATCAAGTTGCGTTCCTGCACGACGGCCAAGTCGTTGAGCAGGGAAAACCGGTCGACGTGATCGGCAATCCACAGCATGAGCGCACACAGTCCTTCCTCTCCAAGGTGCTGTAAACGAGCATCCTGCTAGCGATGCTTCTCCCAAATTTTGGCCGCGCGACGGCCCCAACGAGAGGACAGCCATGTCTGCCACCACTCCCCTAGTGCTCTTTTCGGAGTACACCGATCTCGACCCCGAACCCGCGACACAGTTACTCAAGCAGCACGGTATTGCTACCGAGCTCATGCGACTTGACGCCCACGGCGCTATCGACGATTCTCAAACTCACGCAATCGGCCTCATCGCTGGCTACTCAAACGTCGACGCTGCCCTCCTTCGTCAATTGCCGCAGCTCGGAATCATCGCGGCGACTAGCAACGGCACCGACATGATCGATGTGGCCTTTGCGACATCCCAAGGAATCTGGGTCACAAACGTCGGTCACGCAGCGACAGAAGAGGTGGCAGCACACGCCTTGATGCTCGCGCTTGTCGCCCTACGTGAGTACCCGGCAATGGCTCAGACAGTCAAAGAAGGTGGCTGGACAGACGACCTCACCGTTGTGCCGCGTCGCCTCAGCACGCTCACCCTCGGCGTCGTTGGGTATGGTCGGATTGGTGCAGAATTTGCCCGCATGGCGGCTCCCCTGTTCGGCCGCATCATCGCGTTCGATCCCTTCCGCTCCTCTACTGATGACATAGCTGAGCCCGCCTCCCTTGACGTCGTGCTCGCGGAGTCGGATGTTGTGTCGCTCCATCTCCCCCTGACGCCAGACACACGCGGACTCATCGGCGCACGTGAGCTGTCCAGCATGCGCCGCGGCGCCGTGCTCCTCAATGTCTCTCGCGGTGAGCTTGTCGATCTTGAAGCCTGCACGAAGGCACTCGATAGCGGAGAGCTGTCAGCCGTCGGCTTCGACGTGCTTGACGGCGAACCACCGACTGCGAACCATGCGCTGCGCAATCATGCTCGCGCAGTAGTAACGCCACACACGGCGTTCCTCTCCGATGCGGCATTGCGACACTACGAAACCGACCCGGCGAGCTACATCGTCGACTGGTTTGTGACGGGCGCGCCCACAGCGTGTGTGGTCGGCAGCCCCACAACAGCGACATCTTCCCACTAACAACTTTCCTCAGCGTCACGCTGGGACGCAATTATCGAAAATTGAGATAACCATGAATTCCACAAACTCATCCGAAAGCACTCCTCCCGCCGCTGAGAGCACGAGCGAGCGAATCGGCGGCGACCTTGTGCTGGAAACAATCCAAGCGCTTGGTGGGCGACACGTCGTCGGGCTACCTGGCCAGCACGCGCTCGGGCTCTTTGACGCGATCCGGCGCAGCGACCTGCATTACCTCAGCTCGCGCATCGAGAACAATGCCGGATTCATGGCCGATGGCCTTGCACGAGCAACTCGCACCGTCGCGCCCCTCTTCCTCTCCGCCGGCCCAGGCGCACTAACGTCACTCGCTGCGCTTCAGGAAGCGGCAGCGTCATCGATTCCCGTTCTCGCCGTCGCAGCCCAAATACCGGTGCACGGACTTGGCGGTGGTCGCCACGGCTATCTGCACGAATTGCCCGACCAGGCAGCATCATTCACCGGAGTGGTCAAAAACACCTTCACGGTTCGACACGTGTCACAGATCGTGCCCGCCGTGATTGAAGCCTGGCAGCACGCCCTCGATGCCCCCGCCGGGCCAGTGCTGCTCGAACTACCGCAGGATGTACTGCTCGAACGCATCAGCGACGACCTCTACCCCGCGCCATCCGTGCTGTCGGTTCAGGGGCGGATCCCGCACCTCTCCCAGCCCCTTATCGAACGCGCTGCCGAGTTGCTCGCCGCAGCTAAGCGCCCCGTCATCTACGCCGGTGGAGGCGTTCGTGCCTCCGCCGCCACTGCCGAACTGCTCCAGCTCTCCGAACGACTCGCCGCACCAGTAGCGACCACGTTCGGTGGCAAAGAAGTGTTCCCGTGGGAGCACCCGTTGAGCTTGCAATCGTGGGCAGAAGACATGCACACAACTGAATTCTTGGAGGACGCCGACGTTCTCTTGGTCGTGGGAACCGGTCTCGGTGAGCTGTCGAGCAACTACTTCACGCTCGCTCCGCGCGGAACGGTCATCCACATAGATGCTGACCTCGGTCAGCTCACCGCCAACCACCGAGGCTTAGGAATCCACGCCGACGCCCGCGATGCGCTGAAGGCAATTCTCACAACATTGCCAGACGGAAAAGCTAGCGAGTCGGAGCTCGCTGCAAACGCCGCACGTGCTGCAGAGCTGCGAGACAAGATCGCCGCACGTCTTGACGCTCAGCCGCTCGAAAAAGAAATGAAGCTCATGGCCGACCTGCGCGCAGCGGTGCCAGCGCACACGGACACGTTCTGGGACATGACCATACTCGCGTACTGGGCGTGGTCGGCGTGGAATCCCCAGAAGGGAATTTCAGCTTCAGGACAGGGAGCTGGAGGGCTCGGCTACGGGCTTCCGGCAGCCATTGGGGCGGCGCTTGTAGCGCACACCGACGGTGGCACCTCCAAGCTCGCCGTCAGCGGCGATGGTGGTTCGCTGTACGGGATCGCGGAGCTCGCCACGCTCGCCCAACACAATCTAGACGTCACCTGGTTGATCATTGACGACGGCGGCTATGGCATCCTTCGGGAATACATGGTCGCCGAGTTTGGTGCCGCAACGGCGACCGAGCTTGCTCGACCCGACTATGTCGCGCTCGCACAGTCATTCGGAATCTCAGCACAAAAGGTATCGATCGAGGATGCACCGGCCGCTGTCGCCGCCGGGCTCGCAGCCGGAGGCCCCCATGTCGTGCTCGTCGAGACCAGACTCGAGCTCTTCGCTCCGACCCACCTGGATCGTTCGTCAATCCACAAAATGTAGCAAGCGGGCGGATGGCACGCAGTGCACTGCCCTGCGTGCCATCCCGGCTCCCGCCATTTAGTTCGCGGCTGCGCCGTTTGCGGTCACGACGGGGACAGGGTGCAGCGACAACGTTGCCGTGATCGCTCGGCAGATGCCTCAAATACATGGGTGGACATCTCGATTACGACTCTCTGAATGACGACGAACTGTAGCCTGACGACATTTCGGGGGTAATCCCCACAGCGGCGACCCGTCAACACGCGATACTCTTCTCTAGTTCATTGCTAACGTCGCCGACTACGCGCACCTAGCCGACGATTCTGGAGAACCTATTGGTAGGCACCGCCCTTATCCCTTGGCTAGACCCCAATAACCTCATCGAGGGTTTTGGAGCGTTTGCGCTGCTCGGTGTCGCGTTCATCGTGTTTGCGGAGACCGGCCTGCTCGTGGGCTTCTTGCTTCCCGGGGACACACTGCTCGTCATTGCGGGCATCCTTACGTTCACCGGAGTTATCGGATTCGACATCTGGTGGGTATGTCTCGCAATCAGCATCGCCGCTTTCCTCGGAGGAGAAGTCGGATACCTGATTGGGCACAAAGTGGGGCCACGGATATTCGAGCGCAAAGAGACCGGGTTGTTTAGCGTCGAAAACGTTAAGCGCACCAACGCCTTCTTCTCCCGCTTCGGCGGACTAGCCGTTATTCTTGCGCGCTTCGTACCCGTAGTGCGCACCTTCGCTCCGGTGGCTGCCGGCGTTGGGCACATGGACTACCGCAAGTACTCCCTGTACAACGCCATCGGCGCCGTCATCTGGGGTTCTGGGCTCACGTACGCCGGATACCTGCTTGGCTATATTCCGCCGCTTCGCGATTTCATCGTCGAATACATCGACCTGATCCTGCTCGGAGCAGTCACCGTCTCTGTACTGCCAACGGCGTACCACTACTTCCGCTCGTCCTATAAGGCGAAGAAGTCGCGCGAAGCCGGCCGGGCAGCAGAGCTCAATGACGAGGAAGCCGAGAAGCTTGCCCTCAAGCCGAAAGACTTCGACCAGAACCTCGACGACTAGTCACGAGCGCTCGAGTGGCGTTCATTGGTGAAGGGGCTGCCCGCAACGGGTAGCCCTACTAGCTAGTCGTACGTTTACGAATTGCGTCCATGCCCAGTTGGGCTCCGCGACGAACTTCAAGTTCAGCGTCCTTTACGAGCGGCGCGATCAACTCGATGTCCTCGATAATTCCGACGGTACCCAAGGCACGCGCCGCGCCAGCACGGACACGAGGAGTCTCATCCTCGAGAAGCTTCACAAGTTGCTCGCGCGCGTCAATACGACGAGTGGCCACGACACGGGTCGCCATCTCGCGCACACGCCACGCTTGGTTGCTGAGCGCGGAGCGCACGGCATCCGCAGCACTATCGTTCCAGGCGTGCAATAGCGCGCGCGTTCCCCACAACTCGGGCCAGTACAGCACAGGAGCTCCGTCGAGGATGCCCTGAGCGTGCTCACCACCGACGATCAGCAGAAACTCTTTGCCTTCGTTATTGCCCTCGATCAACGACACTGCGCGCTCGACAATGACAGCTTCGCCATGCCGCTCGCTAGCTGCCGCAATGCGGGCTGCGATGGGGAGTTTTAGATCTACTGCGTGGGGATCATCATGTACAGACACGCCTCAAGACTACGTTGTTGCGCTGAGGGTGCGGACCGAAGCCCGTTCCCTAGTTTTTGCCCAGCAGTTGAGCGCGAACAGTGGGCATGATTGCGCCAAACGCTTGAGCGCGGTGGCTGAGTGAATCCTTCTGCCCTGCCGTCAGTTCGGCGGACGTACCTGATTGCCCATCCGGGCAAAAAATGGGGTCATAGCCGAAACCCTCAGCACCACTGCGTTCGGTTGCGATCGTCCCAGGCCAGAGCGCGAGTTCAACGAACTCACGAGGCACAGCACCGGCGACGTCGGCCGGAACCACAAAAGCCGCGGCACACGCAAATTGCGCTGCACGATCATCCACGCCCGCCATGTTTTTCAGCAACAGTTCGAGGTTGTCGGTGTCATTGCGCGTGCCTGCATACCGAGCCGAATGGATGCCGGGAGCCCCACCAAGCGCATCGACACAAATCCCGGAGTCGTCGGCGAGCGCCGGCAACCCCGTGTGGGCGGATGCTGCCCGCGCCTTGATCAGCGCGTTCGCCTGAAACGTGTCGCCATCCTCCACCGGCTCTGGTCCGTCGTAGGCGACGAGTTCGAGGCCGTCGAGCGCTGGGCCGAGGATGCGGCGCAGTTCTGCGACTTTGTGGGCGTTGTGGGTGGCGAGGACTACCTGCATTAGTTCGCGACAGCTCCGGCAGCGCCGTCAGCGCCTTCAGCGCCTTCAGCCAGCGATGCGACCTGCATTGCGGTGAGGTCGACGGCTCCGGCGAGCGCAAGGTCGAGCAGGGAGTCGAGTTCGCGACGGTCGAAGGGTGCACCTTCGGCTGTGCCTTGAACTTCGACGAAGAGACCGCGGCCGGTGACGACAACGTTCATGTCGGTCTCGGCGCGAACGTCTTCGACGTAGGCGAGGTCGAGCATGGGCTCACCATCAATGATTCCGACGCTCACGGCAGCGAGCGAGTCGAAGAGAGCCTTCGAGTTCTTGCCGATGAACTTCTTCTCGCGGCCCCACTCGATCGCGTCAGCGAGCGCAACGTAGGCACCCGTGATTGCTGCCGTGCGGGTTCCGCCGTCGGCCTGTAGAACGTCGCAGTCAATCACGATTGTGTTCTCGCCAAGGGCTTTCATGTCGACAACGGCACGCAGGCTGCGACCGATGAGACGCGAAATCTCGTGGGTGCGGCCGCCGACCTTGCCCTTCACGGCTTCGCGGTCCATGCGGCTATTTGTGCTGCGGGGAAGCATCGAGTACTCGGCGGTGACCCAGCCCTTACCCTTGCCCGCCATCCACCGCGGAACGCCATTGGTGAAGGATGCGGTGCACAGCACTTTGGTTTTGCCGAATGAGATCAGTGCAGAACCTTCCGCCTGGTCGCTCCAACCGCGCTCAATTGTTACTTTGCGCAGTTCGTTGTTTTCGCGGCCGTCGTGACGTGTCATGTTCTTCTCTCTATCGGTATTTCTGGCTAGGGGGGGGTGCTGCTCAGGGCAGCGGCGGGAGATTAATCACGCCAGTATCAAAAGTTTCGACGCGAACAACGTTGGGGCCCATGAAGCGGCTCGCCAACCGGGTGAAGCCGTGTTTGTCCGGCCCCGTGGCCTCGAAGGTGTGATTTGCAGGTTGCGAGGGATCGCGCAGCAGGTCGTGGGCCACGAGCGTGCTGTACACGTCGTACGCGGTCTCTTCAGCACTCGAGACGAGGGTAACTTCGCGACCCATCACGTACTGAATTGCTGCCGAAATGTGCGGGTAGTGAGTGCAGCCGAGCACCAGAGTGTCAATCTCGGCCTTCTTGAGCGGAGCCAAATACTCTTCGGCCACTGCAAGCACTTCAGGGCCAGTAGTGACTCCCGCTTCCACAAACTCAACGAACCGCGGGCAAGCCTGCGTGAACAATTCAATATCGGATGCTGCAGCAAAAGCATCCTCATAAGCACGCGACTTGATCGTGCCCTCGGTGCCAATCACTCCGACGCGACGATTGCGGGTCTGACGCACTGCCGCCCTCGTGGCGGGCTGGATCACTTCGACAACCTCGATGCCATACGCCTCGGTGTACCGCTCACGGGCATCCCGCAGCATTGCAGCAGACGCGGTGTTGCAGGCGATGACGAGCAGCTTCACGCCGTCGTCGACAAGACGGTCCATCACTTCGAGGGCGTAGCGCCGAACATCCGCTATCGGTTTGGGACCATACGGCGAGTGCAGAGTGTCACCGACATAAACGATTGATTCGTGGGGCAACTGGTCGATGATGGCTCGGGCGACGGTAAGGCCGCCGACTCCGGAATCGAAAACGCCAATGGGTGCATCAGTCACGTCACCAATCGTAGTGGTGGATGCGCGCACACTCCCTGACAGCGTTGAGGGTCTGTCGCGTACGCTGGTCGGGTGAGTACCGCTCTCCTAACTGACCAATACGAGCTCACGATGCTCGATGCCGCAATCGGCAGTGGCCGCCACGAACGGGCCTGCGTATTTGAAGTCTTCGCCCGCAGGCTTCCTGATGGCCGCCGCTACGGTGTTGTCGCCGGTACCGGGCGATTGCTCGAGCTGGTTGAGCAGTTTCGTTTCGGCGACGAGGAACTCTCCTTTCTTTCGCGTAACGCGATCGTTCGCCCTGAGACCATCGACTGGCTCGCGAACTACCGCTTCTCGGGAAACATCACCGGGTATCAAGAAGGCGACGCCTACTTTCCTGGCTCCCCCGTTCTCATTGTTGAAGGCTCATTTGCCGAGGCAGTAATCCTCGAAACTTTGGCGCTGAGCGTGCTGAATTACGACTCCGCCGTCGCCTCCGCTGCTGCGCGAATGGTGTCGGCGGCCGACTCGCGACCCATCGCTGAGATGGGGTCACGACGCACTGGCGAACGCTCAGCCGTGGCATCCGCCCGCGCCGCCTACATTGCCGGCTTCAGTGCGACTAGCAATCTGGAAGCTGGCCGCAGTTGGGGCGTACCAACCATGGGAACGGCCGCCCACTCCTTCACGCTGTTGCACGACTCGGAAGAAGAAGCATTCCAAGCTCAGGTAGACGCGCTCGGCCCGTCAACAACACTGCTCGTTGACACGTACGACATTGAGCGCGGCGTCGCGATAGCGGTGAAGGTCGCCGGAACCAAACTTGGCGCTGTACGCATCGACTCTGGCGACCTGACGGTGCAGGTTGCCGCGGTACGAGCACAATTGGATGCCTTAGGTGCCACAAGCACCCGCATTACGGTCACCAATGATCTTGACGAGCACGCGATTGCAGCGCTCAGTGCTTCGCCTGTCAATTCATTTGGCGTCGGAACCTCGGTGGTAACCGGTTCAGGTCATCCCGCCGCTGGCATGGTTTACAAATTGGTGGCCCACCAAGACGACAGCGGTGCGTGGGTGTCGGTTGCCAAGAAGTCCACAGGCAAAGTGACCGTCGGCGGACACAAGGGCGCAATTAGAACCCTCGACAACGGTGTTGCGACGACAGAATTGCTCTACCAAACCGAGGAAAAGACGCCCACCGCCACGGGGCGTGATTTGATCGTTCCGCTCATGACCGGGGGAACTGCGGATGCTCGATGGCTCGGTGACTCGGGAACGCTGACCGCGCGCGACCACCGCGAAGATGCCCTCGCTGAGCTACCCCAGAACGCGTTCCGGCTGTCGCGCGGAGAACCTGTCTTGCCGACCCTCTACCGCTAGCCGCACGGCGCTAGGGCTAGGGGCTAGGGGCTAGCCCTTGAGCTTCTCGTACACTTCTTTGCACGTGGGGCAGACGGGAAACTTCTCAGGGTCGCGCCCCGGCGTCCACAGCTTTCCACAGAGTGCGCGGATGGGTTTGCCTGAGAGCGCTGATTCCATGATTTTGTTCTTGGGCGCGTAGTGAGAGAAGCGTTCGTGGTCGCCCTCTTCAACCTGCTCTTGATTGAGCAGTTCTTCAAGTTCGCGGTCGAGCGTGTCGGTTCCGCCGCCAGTGTGATCGGTGTCAGCCATGGGTCAATTCTACTTCCGTGAAAGCCGATTTAGTTCTGTGAAGATAGGGCGAGCAATTCTGGTCCGCGGCGCACCATGATGCGGCCGCCCCAGTAAACGCCAATAACCAAAACAATCAGCCCGAGCGGCACTCCGACGAGGAACGCGGCCCAGTTCGGCTGGAGTTCGGTGAACGGGTTAAAGAAAACAACGCCCAAAACAGGAACAGCAAAGAGAGCGCTCAACGCAAAGGTAAACGACTGCACGGTTGCCGCGTTAGAGACAAGGGCCTGGGGTTGGATAAACGCACCGTGACCCGGCAATGGTGCCGCATAGGGGAAAGCTGCGGAGCTGACGCTTGATACGCCCAACCCGGCAAAGAGCACACACAGGCTCAAGCCGATGAGTCCCGGTAGCGCCACGACATTACCGACGACGGTCACCGTGATGATGCTTCCGACAATTGCAAGCGGAATTCCCACCAGCAGTCCTGGAACGATTCGACCCCAGCGGTCGTCGGCACCGTGGGTGTGAGCCGAGACGTGCGTCCAGAGCGCGGTGTTGTCATGGGCAACGTCGTTGTGAGCGCTCCAGCCCAAGAACAGGCACATGACGGGGACGGGTATCCACGCGATTACGTCAGCGCCGATGCCACCAACGAGAAGCGCTGCGACCATTCCGATCGGAATTATGGGGATGGCGGCGAGCGCAACAAAGTAGCGCGCATCACGAGCCCAATAGCTGAGGCTACGCGCAGCGATCGCGCCCAGAGGCGTCGCCGGCATGAGGCGGAACCAACCCAAACCGGAGCGATAGGTTTCTACGGCGCTACGTTCCGGACGCGAGAGAACGTAACCGATCAACAAATACCAACCCGCTGCGAGCACGGCAAGGAACCCGAGCGAAATGGAAAGTTTGGCAAGCACTTCGCCGGAATCGCCTGCCGCGCTGGCCGCCGGCGCGCTGAATGCTGCACCGAGTGGGGTCCACTCAAGTACGGCAGCGGCGCGACGCAATGCGGGAAGTACCTGTGACTGGTAGTCGGAGAGCGCAAGAAATACAACGAGAGGAAGTGAAGCGATGACCACCGTGACGGCGATGATGCCGAAAGCTTCACGAAGTCGACGCGTGCTGAGATACCGGGCTGCAATCAGGCTAGACAATCGAGCGCCCACCACTGCTGTCAGGATCACGATCAGCGCAGACAGAACCGCGATCAGGGCGGATGCTGCCCCACCCGACCACGCAACGACTTGCGCGACTCCGAGGCCGATCAGCATTATCGTCGGGATGCTCACAGCGCCACCGAGCAGAAGGAGAAGCGCAAGATGAAGCCTAGACACCGGGAGGTAGGAGAACCGCCGAGGGTCTAGTGGGTCATCCGCATTCCAGCCCAGCGGCATGATGAGGAACCCGAAGAGCACTATGGAGCCGAAGACGACGAGCGTGACGCCTGCGATCTCCGGCGTAGTTTCGCGCAAGCTTGCGACGGCAACGATGGCGATAATGAACAGCACAGCGCTGTAAAGCATCACCAAGGCCATGCTCGATGCGATGAGAGGCCCTCGACGGAATGTGTTCGCGAGGAGGGTCAGTTTCAGTCGGAGAAACTGCTCAACCACTCGAGCCCTCCCCCGCTGGAATTCTTTCCGGTCAGCTGCACAAAGCGGTCTTCGAGCGACATGCCGTTTCGAACTTCATCGATTGTGCCGTCAGCCAGAAGAGTTCCTTCGACAATCACGGCGACGTGACTGCAGACGCGCTGAACGAGTTCCATTCGGTGGCTGGACAGCAAGACCGTTCCGCCAGCGTCTACGTACTGCTTGAGGATGCGCGTCACCGTGGCCGCTGAAACGGGGTCAACGGATTCGAACGGTTCGTCAAGGACGAGCAATCGCGGTGAGTGGATCATGGCCGCGGCGAGCGCCACCTTCTTGAGCATGCCTGAGGAGTAGTCGCTCACGAGACGCCCCATCACATCGTCAAGCCCGAACGCTGTCGCGAGGTCTGCAGACCGCTTCCGCACTTCAGGTGCGTCGAGGCCGCGCAGCACTCCCGAGTAGTAGAGCAATTGTGAACCGGTGAGACGGTCAAAGATACGCAATCTATCGGGAAGTACACCGATCGACCGCTTGGCAACCTCGGGGGAATCCCAGACGTTGACGCCGTTGACGCTCGCGGTGCCAGAATCTGGCCGCAAAAGACCGGTGATCATCGAGAGCGTGGTTGTTTTACCTGCACCATTGGGGCCGACAATGCCGTAAAAGACTCCGGCGCGAACATTCAGATGGATGTCGTTGACAGCGACCGTGTCGCCGAAGCCCTTCGAAAGGCCTCTCACCTCAAGAACAATGTCGCCGGATGCCGCTTCAAGATCGTGCGAAAGTGTCGGTCGCACGGCAACAACGGCATCGCTCGCGGACTCAGACTTTGGGCTGGGCTTGGGCTCGGGCTCGGGCTCTACTAGCGGTTCGGCCGCTGGCGCTGGCTCTGTTTGAGGCTCGAGTTCGACTGCGGACTCTGCGAGTTCGACAGAGGGAGCTTGGGTCGCAAATTGTGCTGCGAGTGCTCGCAGTCTGGCAAGGCCCGCCAGTACGGCATCCGGCTTTGAGACAGGCTTAGACGACTCCGCGTCAGGCACGTCCAGCGGTAGTTCAGCAGCCTCGGACGCAATTGGCCCAGGCGCGCTCGACGTGGGTTCAGGCTGCTTGGGTACAGGCGCCTTGGGTACAGGCGCCTTGGGCGCACCCGGCTTCGGCCCAGCGGCCCGGCTTGCGGCAGTCTTTGGCGCATTCGGCTTCGGCGTAGCAGTCTTCGGCGTAGTCGTTTTGGCCGGAGTTGCCCTCGTCGCAGGAGGCCTCGTTGTCGCTGCTTTCGCAACAGACGGTGAGGCTGCAGTTCGCTTGGGTGCCGTCGGCTTAGCTGTGGCACTCGTCGTCGAGGCCGGTTTCTTGGTTGCGGGCTTCGGTGCGGCAGGTTTCCGAGAAGCAGAAGAAGTTGGCTTCGCTGTAGTCGATTTCGCTTGAGACACCCGTGCCGCAGCAGGCTTTCGGGTGCTCGTTGCGGGCTTAACTACCGGCGGTTTAACAGACTTCTTGCCCTCGTCGGGTGTTTGGGCGTTTTCCACTGTCCAAACCTACCAATCAGATGCCGCGAGCATGAGCGAGTATCACAAATACACAACAACCCCGCAAAATCTATGGAGTTCTCGGCGGGCACAGTTAGCCTGACTATCGCACAAAGGTGTGTCGATTTTCCCAATCTCGGGTGAACAGTAGGTGAACCACACAGCCTCGTCCCCGGATCCCAGAACCACTGAGGAGACCACCATGACTACGCAAGTCGTAATTTTAGCTGCCGGAATGGGCAGCCGTTTGGGCCGTTCGCTTCCGAAGCCGCTCACTGAGCTCAGCGACGGACGCACCATCATGCAGCAGCAGTTTGACAACATCCACCACGCTTTTGGCAAGAACGTCAAGGTCACGATCGTTGTCGGCTACAAGCTTGAGCACATCATCGAGGCCTTCCCCGAAGCGTCGTTCGTTTACAACGAGCAGTATGACCAGACCAACACCTCCAAGAGCCTGATGCGGGCACTGCAGGCATCCGCTCCCGGCGGAGTGCTGTGGATGAATGGCGACGTTGTGTTTGACCCGACCGCACTTGAGCGCGCTGCAGCCATGGTTGCGCGCGACCAGTCATTCGTGAGCGTAAACACCGCAAAGGTCTCTGACGAGGAAGTCAAGTACACAACCGACGCAGAGGGTTTCATCAAGGAACTCTCCAAGACCGTCAAGGGCGGCCTCGGCGAGGCTGTCGGCATCAACTACATCTCGCGCGACGCCAAGGCGACCCTCGTTCGTCACCTCAAGAAGGTCGGCGACCAGGACTACTTCGAACGCGGAATTGAACTCGCTATCGAGGAAGACCGCCTGCTCATCGAGCCCATCGACATTTCAGACCTCTACGCGATTGAGGTTGACTTTGCCGAGGACCTCGAGCGCGCAAACCTCTTCGTCTAAACAAATTTTGTCTGGGCGCGAACGCCCACAGACATGAAACGTCGGCACCGCGCATCCGCGTAGTGCCGACGTTTCATCATTTGCCCGCCTACTATAGGGGCGTGGCGAACACAGCACTGGGCAGACCCGCATGGTCACCCGTAACCCGATACCGCCGCACTCTCTGGTTGCTCACTGTTCGCGACCTGCGTGTGCGCTACTCCACCTCAGCCCTCGGCTATGTGTGGAGCATCCTCGACCCTCTGGTCATGGCCGGCATTTACTGGTTCGTGTTCACCCAGATTTTCGATCGCACCGTTGGCGAACAGCCATACATCGTGTTTCTCCTCACGGCCCTATTGCCCTGGATGTGGTTCAACGGCGCTGTGTCGGATGCGACCCGCGCCTATTTGCGTGAGGCCAAGCTCATCCGGTCTACCAAGATCCCTCGCACCATCTGGGTGGCGCGACTCGTGCTCTCCAAGGGAATCGAATTCATCGCGAGCCTTCCGGTGCTCGCCTTCTTCGCCATCGCCACCGGCGCTGTGCTGCACTGGGAAGCGGTGTACTTTGTGCTCGGAGTGGTAATTCAAGCGATCCTGACCGTGGGTGTCGGCCTCATCGTTGCTCCCCTCGTGGTCTTTTTCCGCGACCTTGAGCGGGCAACGAAGCTCGCCCTCCGCTTTCTTTTCTACGCCTCCCCCATCATTTATGGCATCCCCGACCTTGCGGAGTTGGAACTCGACGGCTGGGCCGCGTTCAACCCGCTCGCCGGAATCTTCTCGCTCTACCGCGCCGCATTCTTTCCTGACCAGCTCGACTGGTATGCGGTGCTTATCGGGGCGCTGATGAGCTGCATCCTCGTCGCGATCGGCATCCTCGTCTTCGTGCGCACTGAACGTGCCGTGCTGAAAGAGATCTAGTGGACAACAATTTCGTAATTCAAGTGCGGGATGCGGGAATCCGCTTTCGGCTCAACCGGCGATCACGTCGCAGTTTTAAAGACCTCTTCGCCGGGCGAAAACGACGCGCCCGATCAGACGAATTCTGGGCGCTGCGGAACGTGAACTTCGACGTGACCGCTGGCGAAGCGATCGGCGTTGTTGGCCGCAACGGCCAAGGAAAATCAACGCTTCTCAAACTAGTTGCCGAAGTAATGCTGGCCGACGAAGGCGACGTCCACGTTGCGCTCGGCGTTGCTCCCCTCATCGAAATTACGGGCGGCTTCGTCGAAGATCTCAGCGTGCGCGACAACGTCTACCTCACTGCTGGACTGCACGGAATGACAAAGCGCGAGATCAGCGAACGATTCGACGAGATCATCAGCTTCGCCGAAATCGAGCGATTCATTGATACTCCGTACAAGCACCTTTCCAGCGGCATGAAAGTACGTATTGCGTTCGCCGTGATCTCACGGCTTGAAGAACCCATCATCCTTGTGGATGAAGTACTTGCGGTCGGAGACAAGGCCTTTCGTGAGAAGTGCTACCGCCGCATAGAAGAACTACTCCAGGGCGGACGCACCCTGTTCTTCGTGTCGCACAACGAACGGGATCTGCGCCGATTCTGCTCACGAGGGCTCTACCTCGACAAAGGCGAACTTGTGCTCGACGGCCCGATCAATGATGTCCTTGCTCGCTACAACGACGATTACGGTTCCTGAACGACTGCCATACTCCCGGGCTAGCGTCAGAGACCTCCGGTACGCTTAAAACCATGGCCTCAAGCGAAGCAAGCACGTCGCACCCGATGGTGGTGCGCGGGATAGACCGTGTGCTCACCGTGCAGCGGCCCGTTGTGCTGGCCCACATTCGCAGCATCCGTCGCAGCAAGCCGCAGGCCACTCCAGACGAGATCATTGCAGTTCTGGAACGGCGCTATCTCTCTGCCGTAACCACGGGAGGCGCGCTCGTGGGCGCAAGCGCCGCAATCCCTGCCGTCGGTACCGGTGCATCGCTTGCGCTGTCCGGTGTTGAAACAGCGGGCTTTCTCGAAGCCAGTGCACTCTTTGCTCAATCGGTAACCGAAGTTCACGGCATTGTCGTCGACGACCCCGATCGCGCGCGGGCGCTCGTGATGACCATGGTGCTCGGCACTGCCGGCAGCGACCTCGTAAAACAGCTCGCCGCTCAAGCCACTGGCTCCGGCCCTGCTCGTTCGGCCTATTGGGGAGAGACTCTTGCCAAAGGCGTTCCCTCGGCGCTCATCGGCCCCATCGCTGACCGCATCAAGCACACGTTCTTGAAAAAATTCGCGGCGGCTCAAGGAACCAACATCGTCGGCCGACTCGTGCCATTCGGAATCGGTGCCGTAATCGGCGGCGGCGGCAACCACATCCTGGGGCGCCAGATAATTCGCACCGCCCGCCAAGGCTTCGGCCCTGCGCCCGCAACACTTCCCGCGTGGCTCGAACCTGTAATTGTGGTCAAGGCTCTCAAAGCACCAAAAACACGGAAGCCGCGTGGTGACCGCAATGAGCTAGGCACTCGAAAGCGATTGCCTCGACTGCCGAACTTACCGAAGCTGCGCAAACGTCACGGCTGGGTCGAGCTCGAGAGTTTCGCGGAACTAGACAACCACGTCGACATCGATGCCATAACAACGGACAATAGTACCGCTGATCTCGAGCTCACGGGCGAAAGCGACGAACGGCCCTAGCTCACCTAGTCGGCGCCAGGCGATTCGTCTTCGTCATCCTCAAAAGGGTCAACTTCGATTCCCTGCCGATCGCCAATATGAATTTGAGCGTGTCGGTGCCACCGCGCAATAAGCGATTCGACCGCGTCATGAAAACGAGCAGTCGCAGCCCCCTGCGTAGTGTCTCCGAAGTGGCGCTCGGCCCAGTACCCCAGACGCTCTTTCGCCTCAATGTCGTACTGAACACGATCAACAATCGCAAGGATGTCGTCCGCCTGGTCAGCGCGCAACCATTCACACGATCCTAGGTAGCCTGCCTCATCGATGTCTGCCTCGGGTGAAACCGGGCGTGCAACGATCAGCGGCTTACCCGTTGCGAGTCGGTCATAAACCATCGCCGAAACGTCAGTGATCGCGACATCTGCTGCCACAAGTTGCCAGCCGAGCTCTTTGCCATCGTCGTAGATGTGCTGGACCGAAGGATCAGTTTCGTTCGCCTCTGCAATTGCGGCAATGATGGCGATGTTGGCGCGCTTATATTCTGGATCGACGACTCCACTGCGGGGATGCGGCCGGTAAATTAGCCGGTGCTTCTCGCTCGCGAGGACGGCACGGGCCAAGGCGACGCCATGGGTGGCTATTGAACCGTACTCCGCCGCCTCGCGGTCACCTTCCCAAGTGGGCGCATACAAAACAACGGTTCGATCGTCGGGCGTATATGGGAGTCCGCCCGCAAAGTGATCTGCCTGCGGACGACCGATCGGAATTGCGCGCTTCTCAAGATCAAAATCCCACAACTTGTGCCGCAGCCGATCGATCGCGGCCTCACCTGCAACAAAGCTGAAATCGTACGCTTTGAACTGGTTTGTGGTCATGTACATCTTGTCGCTCTCACCATGGTTGATGAAAACGTGCCACATGCGCCCGTACCGGAACATCTGAAAATTTCTAGCATTCTGATTGACGTAGAACACAATCTTGAGCGGCTGCTCTGACACAAACTGCTCGAGTTCTGAAACCCGCCGCAAGTACACCGTCGGAACCGGCGACTCCTCCCACAGCGAAAGAACTGTGCTCGGCGAACGAGCAATAATCGCAACGGGAAAACGCTTCGACAGCTCCGCGAGAGGCGCATACCACTGGCGCATTTGATAGAGATTTACTTTCGTGTCGGCAAAATAGACGGCGATGCTTACTGAGCCGGGAGTAGGCAGTGGATGCCCGCCCACCTGTTTTGCGACCTGACGCCTATTGCGGCGGGAACGCAGCATTGAGCGCACCACTTTGCGAGCTGTCGTGAAGTCTTTCAGTAGCGCCATGTTCTCAATCAAATCAGTGGAGGGCCGGTGAAACGCGATACCCACCACTCTGTTATCGAGACGATGCTGCTGCGGTGGTATGAGATTGGGCCGCACTTTCGATAGTACTCGCCCCGCTCTTTAGGGTCGTCCGCGGGGGCAGACTAGCAAGATCCGCAGGTTTTTGCGCAATTGGGAGGTACGATTGATAGAATGACCGATTCTGATTCAACCGCAACGTCTGACACCACCGAGACCGCGATCACTTTCTCCGACCTCGCGCTCAGCGATGCGGTACTGAAAGCGGTTCGTGAAATCGGCTATGAGACGCCTTCTGCGATTCAAGCCGCTACAATTCCTACTCTTCTCGAGGGGCGCGACGTTGTCGGCCTCGCGCAGACCGGCACGGGAAAGACTGCAGCGTTCGCGCTGCCGATTCTCTCGCGCCTCGATGTTTCCCAGAGCAAGCCGCAAGCGCTCGTTCTCTCCCCTACACGCGAACTCGCGTTGCAGGTGTGCGAGGCGTTCGAAAAGTACGCTACCCACATGCGCGGCGTTCACGTCTTGCCCGTTTATGGCGGACAGGCTTACGGCGTTCAGCTGTCGGCACTTCGCCGTGGCGTTCACGTTGTTGTCGGTACCCCCGGCCGCATCATGGACCACCTCGCCAAAGGCACCCTCGACCTCTCCGAACTCAAGTACCTCGTTCTTGACGAGGCAGACGAGATGCTCAAGATGGGCTTCGCCGAAGACGTTGAGACGATTCTCGCGGACACTCCCGAAGACAAGCAGGTTGCTCTCTTCTCGGCCACGATGCCTGCCCAGATTCGTCGCATCTCCAAGAAGTACTTGCGTGATGCTGAAGAAATCACCGTCAAGTCGCAGACCACAACCTCGGCTAACACCAGCCAGCGTTACCTGGTCGTTTCGTACCCTCAGAAGGTTGATGCGCTCACCCGCATCCTCGAAGTCGAGAACTTCGAAGGAATGATCGTCTTCGTTCGTACGAAGAGCGAGACTGAAAATCTTGCTGAGAAGCTGCGCGCGCGCGGCTACTCAGCTGCTGCAATCAGCGGCGACGTTGCTCAAGCCCAGCGTGAGCGCACGGTAAACCAGCTCAAATCGGGCAAGCTAGACATCCTCGTAGCAACTGACGTTGCTGCTCGAGGTCTCGACGTCGACCGCATCAGCCACGTCGTCAACTTCGACATCCCGGTAGACACCGAGTCGTACGTGCACCGCATCGGTCGCACCGGTCGTGCCGGTCGCAGCGGTTCAGCAATCAGCTTTGTCACTCCTCGCGAGCGTCGACTGCTCACCGCTATCGAGAAGGCTACGCGCCAGCCGCTCACCCAGATGCAGCTTCCGTCGGTTGAAGACGTCAACTCGACGCGATTGACTCGCTTCGATGACGCCATCACCGAAGCTCTTAACCAGCAGCCACGCATTTCGGCATTCCGCGACATCATTGCTCACTACGTTGAGCACCACGATATTCCCGAGACTGATGTCGCCGCTGCACTGGCGGTTGTCGCTCAGGGTGATACTCCCCTGCTTCTGTCGGCCGAGGAAGAACGCGCCCAGCGCTTCAGCGAACGTGAAGAGCGCAACTCGCGCACCGATCGTCCCGAGCGTGGCGGAGACCGTGGTGGAGACCGTGGTGGAGATCGCCCCGAGCGTCGCCCCCGCTCCACCAAGCCCATGACGGCGTACCGCATCGAGGTTGGCAAGCGGCAACGCGTCGAGCCTCGCCAAATTGTGGGAGCTCTCGCAAACGAGGGTGGACTCAGCCGTGATGACTTTGGTCACATCCAGATTCGTCCAGATTTTTCGCTCGTCGAGTTGCCTGCCGACATGTCAAAAGACGTGCTGGAGCGACTGCGCGACACTCGCATCAGCGGCAAGCTCATCGAAATTAGCCCTGACCGCAAAGCAAATGGCGGCGGAGCACGTGGCGCCGACGGCAAATACCCGAGCCGCGATCGATCATTCGAAGGTGGCGCCCGCGCCAACCGCGAACGTGAAGAGTCACGGGGATACAACAAGCGCGATTCAGCCCCTCGTGACGACGCACCGCGTGACAGCGGCAGCCGCTACGAAGACCGCCCGACGCGCAAGCCACGCTACTAGCTAGTTCACGCCTCAACGGCAGCCTCACCGCAGAAATGTGGAGGCTGCCGTTGAGTCAGTTAAGCCACTATGTGTGCGTGGTGAATCTAAATGACAGGAGGGCGCCCGGCACGCGTCATCCGACCGACTGCCGCCCAGCTCATGCTGCGGCGACCGCCAGGGTTCTCACGCCATCCAGCCACCCAGCCGCCCCACCAGGCACGCATGCCGACGGGATTGCGGGCTGACCTCAAGATTTGAATTGCGGTCCAGCTGGCGACGTAAACAGGCACAAGCAGCACCGGCAGATTGCGTTTGGCTAACCAGATGCGATTGCGGGCGTTGAGTCGGTAATAGTAGCTGTGCCGCGCGGGGTCGATTGCGGGGTGATTCGCGACTAGGTCACCGGCATACCAGGCACGTTTTCCCGCGCCCCACACTCGCCACGCGAGCTCTATACCTTCGTGGGCATAGAAATAGGGATCGCCCCAGCCGCCAATCTCGTCAAAGAGTGAGCGCGGCATCAATACCGCGCCTTCCCAGACCGAGAACACTTCACTCGGGTGCCGGGGATCACCCTTGCGGATGCGTGGAATCCACCGACGGGGGTTCTCTTTACCCTCTGCGTCCTCAACGCGCGGCTGCACGAGCCCGATCGTTGGGTCTGCAACCATCTTGGCGACCGCGTCGCGAAGGAAGGTCGGTGACGGGATACTGGCATCGTCGTCGAGGAAAAAGATCCAGTCACCCTGCACGTGCTCAACGCCGCGATTGCGGCCTGCTGGAATGCCCAGGTTCTCACTCAGATGGAGGCCTCGTACGCCATCCGGCAACCCGGTTGGCTCCCAGCCGTTTCCGACAACGACGATATCGAGGTCAACATCGTGCTGCGCCTGCAGCGAGGCCAAACCGCGATTTAGGTCATCCGGACGCTTTCCCTGAGTGAGCGAAACGACACCGATGCTGATGGTCATGAGCGAACGCGTTTTGACGCCATGATGGCCACGAAGTGACCGGCAAGTGCGAGTGCCGCAAGCGGGAGCAGAATAAGAAGCACCGTGCGTTCGGCAGCAAGCGCGGGAACAAACAGCGCCACGATCGCAGTTGCGAACGCGATCATGGTGAGTTCAACTGAGTGATACAGGCGGTGGAACGGAACGAATCGAGCAAACCGACGCAGCTTGGCAACGAGACTGTGACTCGGCTCAGCTTCGCCCTTGCGGTCGCTCAGCTTCTCAAGGCCCGCGTTCGCGCGAGCTACATGAACCATGTCGTTGAGTGCTTTGTTCAACACAATGAGCAACGCGAGAGCAAATCCTGCAGTGGTCCAGGCAAAGTCTGCCGGGAAATCAAGAGGCCAGCCTGCGGCGCGAATGCCAAGCGCAATCGGGATTAGTGCTTCTGTGCTGTAGTGCCCGACCTTGTCGAGAAACACACCTGCCGGTGAACGAGTGTTGCGCCAGCGCGCCACTTCGCCGTCGCTGCAGTCAACGAGCATCTGCATTTGGCCGAGCACAAGCGCAAGTGCGGCACCGGTGAATCCGGGGATGAGGAGCGCTGCCGCGGTGAGCCAGCCGGTGAGGATCATGAGGCCGGTGACACCGTTAGCGCTAATGGAGGTCTTGAGCAACATCCACGTGAGATAGGGCGAGATGTCACGCAGGTACAGGGACGCCGTCCAGTGTTCGGCATTGGCGCGCATCCGCACCTCTGGTGGCTGGGTTATTTCTCGTAGCTGCACAATGCTTTGCGGGCGTTTTGCGGGCTGTGGTGGTGTGTGGTTGGACACGCTGTTACCTTCCCGTGTGCGCAGTGATGTTTTTAGTGAGTTTGAGGAACCCGAGAATAAAGCCAGTGCCCCAACCGAAGTGGATGCACGGCAGCACGATCAGATACCAGAAACCTGATCGTAGTCCCTCTTTGGCTGCCGCTATGCCTGAGGCTGCGACAACGAAAAGACCGTAGATGGCAGGGGCGATATAGGCGATGCTCAACCATCCGGCACTCGTTGTGCTGCCGATGATGCCAAGGATGAGGCCGATTACCGTGCCGAGTACCGCCAGTGGCGGCACGAAGTAACGCAGCGAGTTTGCTGTGCCGAAGCGTCTCGCAAGCTCTCCACGCCATATTCCTGTTGCCACAAACTGGCGGATGAGTTTGCGCAGGCTAGAGCGTGGTCGGTAGACGACTTCGAGTGCGGGAGTGAACCAGACGGTGCCACCGCTCGCGCGCAGGCGGCGGTTAAGTTCCCAGTCTTGGCCTCGCTTGATGTCTTCGTCAAACAGGCCGACGTCAGTGAGGCGGTCGCGCTGAAAGACTCCGAGGTAGGCGGTATCTGCCGGGCCTTCTTTGCCGCCTGTGTGGTGTTGGGTGCCGCCGAGGCCTTCCGGTGATCCGTACGCGTGCGCGACGGCACGTTCGAATGGTGTGCGACCTTCGGCTTTCATGATTCCGCCGACGTTGTCTGCACCGGTTCGTTCGAGGGTTTCGACGGCGATTCGGGTGTAGTCGGTGGGGAGCACCGAGTGCGCGTCAACGCGCACCACGATGGGGTGGGTCGAGGCACGAATTGCAGCGTTGAGCCCGCCGGGGGTCGAACCAAGTTCGTTGCTGATGTGACGGATGCGCGGATCGTGGCGCGCCATTTCGTCGATGACGTCATTAGTTCCGTCGACGCTGGGGCCGAGCGCAAGAATAATTTCGAAGGGGCCTTCGTAGTCTTGCGCTGTGAGGCTGTCTATGGCTGCCTCGATGTGCTCAACTTCGTTGAGCACGGGCATAACATATGACACACCCGTGAGGGCTTGAGCCTTCTTTGCCATGTGTTCCAATACGTCGGACCGGGTTGTCGGTCGAGCTTATCGCGTTGGTGTGCGATTTCGGGGCCTA
>CH672415.1:4435-7734 GCA_000153145.1 marine actinobacterium PHSC20C1 | reverse complement strand
ACCCCGCACAGCGGCTAATCCCACTCATTCGGAAATGGAGAAAGCACAACATGACCACACACCATGTCGTGATCCTTGGCGCAGGCGCGGCCGGGACAGCCGCGGCTCGCACCCTCGTCGGTAGCGACGGCATTGCGACGACCATCATCGGCCGGACCGACGAGACTCCCTACACGCGCATGCTCATCAAAGGCGTCGCTTTCGGATTGACTGCTCCAGAGCTCATCCGGCTCCCCATGCCGCATACAGACTTCGTCGCCGACTCCGCTGAGCGTGTCGATATTGAAGCTCGAGAAGTTCACCTTGCCTCGGGCGCAACGATCACCTACGACTCCCTTATTGTCGCGACGGGAAGCCGTGCGCGTTCGCTTGACGTGACTGTCGCGGGCGCGGGCCAGGCCTCCCGTGCGGGAAAACTCATTGCCTTGCACTCGCTCGACGATGCCGTTCGAATCAGGGATGCGATCCTCGCGTGCGCCAAGCCCGCCCGTATTGCGATCTACGGCGCAGGATTGACCGCGTCTGAGACTGCATCGGCGTTGCAAGCAGACGGCCATCAAATTAGTCTCATCGCTCGGAGCAAGATACCCGGGGTTGCGACCTTCGGCAGATCCGTCGCTGAACGCATCGCGAGTGACCATCGGGCCCGAGTAAGCACGTTCTTCGGCCGAACCATCAGCAGTATTCACTCTGAACCAGATGCGACTGTCGTGACCCTCGATGACGCTACGAACCTCACGGTCGATTTCGTCATCATCGCGCTGGGCACGACACCGCTCGCCCCCGCACCGTGGGACGAAGAGGTAGTTGTCGACGATCGGCTTCGCATGCTCGGCTTCGATAACGCGTACGCGGCGGGAGGCATAGCGGTGCACCACGACGACTACCTCGGAACCTGGCGCATTGATCATTGGGATGACGCGGCCGCCCAAGGAACGCACGCCGCCCAAATGGTGCTCCATAGTGTTCGTCTCGGTGAAGACCCTGGCGCGTATCGGCCACGCAGCGCCTACATGGCAATGATTTACGGACGGATGATCTCCGGAGTTGGTTTCACCGGATTGCCGGATACGGGAATCGACGGTGCCGACGAATTCATCGTTCTGCACGAGTACGGGGACGCACTCGTCGGCGCCAGCGGCATTGATGCGGTTGGCGCTGTTTATCAGTGGGGTCAGCACCTTCACGAGGTGTATTTCTAAAGCGCGCGGTTTCGCATCGCCGAGCACGGGACCGAGAGATTCAGAACACGACGGCCGGTAATGTATCAATCGTCGGAGTGTTCTTCGCCACCGAGCTCAACTCTTCACCTCGCCGTATTGGAACGTTAGGAACCTACGATGTCACCCTCACTTGACTCGTCAGCCCAAAACCATGGATACATCACTGAAAAGGATGACTATCTCAAGCGCATGGGGCGCATTGAGGGGCAAGCGCGTGGCATCACCAAGATGATTGATGACGAGAAGTACTGCATCGATATTCTGACGCAGATCAGCGCCCTCACCAATGCGCTAGAAGTCGTCGCGCTCGGTTTGCTTAACGACCACCTCACAAACTGCGTTGTTGACGCCGCGCGACTAGGCGGCCCCGATGCGAACGCGAAAATTAAGGAAGCGAGCGACGCGATAGCTCGCCTCGTTCGATCCTGACAATTCCAGCGCAAGGCTAGTCGCAGCGGGCTCAACAGCATCCCGAAAGCAACTTCACTACCCAAGCCCGGGCCTACTCGCGGCCACCACGCAGCGCGCGTACAGCCCGTCTAAATAGAATGCTCAGGTTGGCGATAGAAGCTTGCACCGCCGAAAGGAGCACAACATGACTGAGGTCCCCGAAGAACCGACCCCCGCAATAACACCCGGCGAAGAAAACACCACCCCGACAGCGCCAACCAGCGAAACCGTGCCCCCAACAGCACCAGAAACAGTGCCAGCAACAGAACCAACCGTTGCGGCAGACGCACCAGCAAGCCAGACAGCTCTCGACGTGACCAGCACGACTGCCGCCCCAGGCGCAAGCTTTGGCGCCGCAGCGACTGACGGCACAGACGCAACAGACCCAAACACACAATCCAAGAAGCCCCGCATTACGCTCGGGCTCGTCGCGGGCTTTGCCGTCGTCGCGCTCCTCGGCGGCGCCTCTGGAGCGGGCGTTGCACTCTGGGCTGTTGGCAACCAAGCCACCTCAGCAGTAAGCGGAAGCACCAGCCCTGCATCCATTACGGTAAATGACCCCGGTAATGCAACACTCATCACCTCCGTCGTCGCTAAAGCAGCGCCCGCAATCGTGACCATCAACGTCAGCGGTCAAGGCACAGGCGGCAGCGGCTCCGGCGTCATCATTAGCGAAGACGGAAACGTCATCACCAATGCCCACGTTGTCACTCTCGACGGTAAGGTCGCCGACCCCAAAGTCACCGTAACTACCAGCGACGGCCGCTTGCTCTCCGCCACCGTTGTCGGCTTCGATCCCATCTCCGACATCGCCGTCATTCATATCGACGACGCTAAGGGCATGCCGTTTGTCGAGATCGCAGACTCCAGTGCACTGAATGTTGGCGACGGCACCGTCGCAATTGGTGCACCGCTCGGCCTCTCCGGAACGGTTACCAGCGGAATCGTCAGCGCCCTCAACCGAAGCATTACCATTGCATCGTCAGCGTTACCAGCCGACCCTGAAGCCGACTCCGCTCCCAAGGACCCCGAATCGCCAGATCTCTGGAACTTCGACCTTTTCGGTGAAGACAGCGGCCAAAGCACCAGCAATCAAGCATCGGTAGCTCTCTCCGTGATTCAGACGGATGCCGCGATTAACCCGGGTAACTCGGGTGGCGCGCTCTTGAACTCCGATGGCGAACTCATCGGGATCAACGTCGCTATCGCGTCGTCTGGAGGGACCGCCGGCAACATCGGTGTTGGATTCGCAATTCCTGCCAACCTCGCGAGCCGCGTTGCAAACGAGATTCTCGAGAGTGGCACGGCAACACACGGCCTCCTCGGAGCAGCCGTTGCCGACGTTACCGACGATCCGGCGCAAAGCGACGCACACGTCGTCGGTGCAAGCATTGTTGATGTTTCCAAGGGCGGTGCTGCTGCCGCAGCTGGCCTGAAGATTGGTGACATAGTTACGGGGTTCAACGGACTGCCCATCACGAACAAGACCGACCTCACAGCGCAAGTGCGTGCACACTCGGCTGGTGAGAAAACCACCCTCACCTACGTTCGCGCAGGAAAAGCGAACACAGTTGACGTCACGCTTGGCTCACTGAACTAGCAACAACATCCACGTGTGCGGCGTGC
>CH672415.1:0-4335 GCA_000153145.1 marine actinobacterium PHSC20C1 | reverse complement strand
CCCTCAAAATTGACGGAGAGATTTGCGTGGCTAAACCTGTAGCCCACGCGCAACCCCGCCCGTGCAACCACGCACTCCGCTTGCCGCAGGATGGGCCCGTCGCCCATGCGGCCCTCGAAGCGGAAGACTCCCGGCTGCGATTCCGTTGCGGCGAGAAGTGCCCGTACTGACGGGATTTGTTTGAGGCGTGGCTAGATAAGTTTGGGAACCCCGCATCCGTGTGGCTAGGCCATGTTGGCGGCGTACCTGGCCGGGTCTGAGTCGAACGCAGGGCCGCATCCGGCACAGCAGAAGTAATAACGTTCGCCCTCAAAGTCTCGATACAGGCCTACAGCCTCGGCAGCAGCCTTGCTCACGGGGCTACCAACCATTACCGGGCAAGTGGTCATGTCGTCACTCGCGCCGGTGGCCATCAGGTTCTCTCGCCCATGTTCTGCCGCAGCAGGGTTGGTTGCGCTCGTGCTGCAACAGCTAGAGGTTGACTGATTTTCGTTCGTCATCGTGGATGATTCCTTTCGTGCGTTTTTATTTGATGGTGTTGGTCGGTCGCATTACTTGCTGGCGACGCTTTTGAACCCGCGAAGCCGCAGGCTGTTGCCGACGACAAAGACGCTAGATAGTGCCATCGCTGCCCCGGCAAGCATGGGGTTGAGCATTCCGAGCGCTGCGACAGGAATCGCCGCGACGTTGTACGCAAAGGCCCAGAACAGGTTTGTCTTGATCGTTCCGAGTGTCTTTCGAGACAGACGAATTGCATCCACCGCGCTGCGCAGATCCCCGCGCACGAGAGTGATGTCGGAAGCTTCGATCGCGACGTCAGCGCCGGTGCCCATTGCAATACCGAGATCGGCTTGAGCGAGCGCAGGGGCATCATTCACGCCATCGCCGATCATCGCAACGACCTTGCCCTCCTGCTGCAGCCGAGTGACGACATCAACCTTGTCTTTCGGGAGAACCTCCGCGATGACTTCATCAATGCCGACTTCAGCGGCGATCCGTCGCGCGACGACCTCGTTGTCTCCGGTGAGGAGCACCGGCGTCAGGCCGATTGCCTTCAGTTGGGCGATCGCGTCGGCACTGGTCGGCTTGACGCTGTCAGCCACGACAAGAATGCCTCGTGCTTGCCCGTCCCAGCCAACAGCAACTACCGTCTTGCCTTCGCCCTCCGCGAACGCTTTTGCGGTCGCGAGATCGCTACTCAATTGCAGCGACCACTCCTCAAGCAGTGACTCCCGCCCTACAAGCACGGCGTGGCCTTCGACAACGCCTTGCACACCCTTGCCCTCGATGTTCGCGAACCCCTCAGTCGTCGGCAAGACACCAACTTCTTGCGTCGCACCTTTAGCGATGGCTTGCGCGATCGGGTGCTCGGAGGCATCCTCCAACGCGCCTGCGAGCCGCAGGAGTTCAGCACGATCCGTTCCGAATTCAACGACAACGTCGACAAGAGTCATCTTGCCCGTGGTGACAGTCCCGGTCTTATCGAGGACAACCGTGTCAATCTTTCGCGTGGATTCCAGAACTTCTGGTCCCTTTATGAGCACACCCATTTGTGCGCCACGGCCGGTTCCGACCAAGAGCGCTGTCGGCGTCGCCAATCCCAATGCGCAGGGGCACGCGATGACGAGTACGGCAACTGCAGCAGTGAATGCCGCCGCCACGGGGAACCCCGCACCCAACCAACCGCCAAGAGCAACGAACGCGATCACAATCACGATCGGTACGAACACGCCGGAGATTCGATCGGCTAAACGCTGAACTTCAGCCTTCCCGGTTTGGGCATCCTCGACAAGCTTGGCCATTTGCGCCAGTTGCGTGTCTGCTCCGATCCGACTTGCACGCACGACGAGTCGACCGCCCACATTCGTGGTGGCGCCCGTAACGGCATCGCCCTCCGCGACTTCGACGGGAACCGCTTCACCAGTAAGCATGGATGCATCGACCGCGGATGACCCGGAGACCACGATTCCGTCGGTGGCAATCTTCTCTCCCGGTCGAACGATGAACTCGTCTCCAACTTGGAGATCCTCGACTGGAATCTTCGATTCGATGCCATCGCGCAATATCGAGACATCTTTCGCTCCGAGCTCGAGCAGGGCACGAAGAGCTGCGCCTGCTTGCTTCTTGGAGCGTTTTTCGAAGTAGCGACCGGCCAGAATGAACATTGTCACGCCCGCGCCCACCTCAAGGTAGATATTCGCGGCACCGTCAGACGGGGCTAGAGCGAATTCGAACGGGTGTGTCATTCCTGGGGTGCCTGCGGTCCCGAGGAAGAGCGCATACAACGACCAAAGGAATGCTGCAGAAGTTCCCATCGAGATGAGGGTGTCCATGGTTGCTGCACCGTGTTTGAGGTTCGTCCACGCTGCTTTGTGGAACGGCCAGGCCGCCCACAGGATCACTGGCGCAGCCAGCGCGAGCGATGCCCACTGCCAGTAGTTGAACTGCAGCGCGGGAATCATCGCCATGGCGATCACTGGCAAAGTCAGTGTTATCGCACCGATCAGCCGATTGCGAAGCGAACGTAGCTCTGGGTCCGCGTCATCGGCTGCACCAGTGTCTGCGCTGTCCTTTTGCTTCCCTCGGGGAGCGGGCAATGCGGCGGCGTACCCAGTCTTCTCGACTTCGGCGATCAGTAGTGCAGGGTCATACCCGTCGGGCACCGTGATCTTTGCTTTCTCTGTTGCATAGTTCACTGTTGCGGTGACTCCGTCGAGCTTGTTCAGCTTCTTCTCGATCCGCATCGCGCAGGAAGCACATGTCATCCCGCCGATTTCTAATTCGACCCCGGTGCTCAGACTGGGGGGTGCTGATGTACTCATGTTCTGTTCCTTCCTAGTTGCTCTGGGGCTGGGCGAGACCGGGAGGTCAATGCCCGTCGTCTGAGTGAGATCCGCTCTCGGCACCCTTGACACCGTCGCCGCGTGCAGCGTCAAGCACGAACTCAGCGGTATGGACCTGGCCGTCGACTTGGAAGTCGAGATACAGCAGGTACCGGCCGCTTGTAGGAGTCTTTGCGGCGAACGCAATCTCTGGTCCGGAGGTGTCTCCGATCTTGGGATCCGCACCGCCGGCATGGACGTGCAGGTAGGCGAGATCACCCTCGCGCAGCGCAACTAGGTGACCGAAAGCTCCCAAGTACGGCTCTAGGGTGGTGACCGGTTCGCCATCACGCATGACAGTGATTGTGAGGTCACTTGTCGTGCCAGCCTCCATCTCTCCGTCAAGAGAAATGGTGAATCCGTCGACGTGGTCGACCCGCGACTGCTGAGTCTCTCGAGGAGTGAACTCTCCCTCTACGTGGACTGTGCGCGTAAGCGTTAGCCCTGAAGCATCGTCACCTGCCGGAGTGAAGTCTGCATATACACGGTAGCTCCCGGCTTCAGCCCATTCCCAAGGGATCGACCATGCGCCCGTAGAGTCATCTAGCGTCGGGTGAACATGCCGGAACTGGCTACCGTCAGAACGCACGATGATCAGATGCAAGTCTCGATCGTGGGTGCGCGCGTACTCCGTCAGCGGGGCGCCCCCGTCATCCTTGATTTGGAAGCTCAGTTCGCCTGGCTCACCGGCCGCTTCGGGTGCCTCAATCGTCGAGAGCACATACCCGTCGAGACCAAGTGTTTGTCCTTTCACTGAGTCCACTTTGGTGTCTGCCGAAGAATCGTGTTCGGCACCTTCACCCATTTCATGACCATTCATTTCGCTTTCCTCGTTCCATCTCGCTATGACGCTGTCGGGAACGACTGCTCCGGCGATACCGAATGCGCCTCCGAATGCCACTACTAATCCGAGCCCGTAAATGGCAAGGCGAGTTCCTGTATTCATGCGACTCGCACCGCCGTATACCCCGCCTCTTCTACCGCGGCTAGGACCTCGGCGTCATCGAGACCTGCGGAGCTGGTAACTGCGAGCTTTCCTGTGTGCGCGCTTACTTGGATGTCTTCGACCCCCGCGATTTGGCCGACCTCTTCACGGATCGACATTTCGCAGTGGCCGCAGGTCATGCCCGTCACTTGGTAATCGATGGTGGCCATCTCGCATCCCTTTCTCGTAAATTGATACCCCTACTGGGTATCTGTAGGAGTAACGGTATACCCCATAGGGGTATTCCGCAATCTGGAAATTGGCGAAATTGGAATGGCCTAAATTAATTAGAACGGATGGGAATTTTCCCCACGAGAAGTTGCTTGACACGGTTACCCCCCGGGGGTATAACTAATACCCTTACCGGGTATCACTCGTTATTTCTTAGGAGGATTCAAATGTCAACCCATCCGCCTCTGTCGCGCGCCAAGCGCTGGCTCGGCCTTGTGCTGATTGCGACAGCTCAGT